>CANMVD010000002.1 GCA_947501275.1 uncultured Tateyamaria sp. | reverse complement strand
TAATCAATCCAACAAGATGAGCCAAACTCTTGCTTAGTTCAGGCCGCCATTGGTCCCAAAACCCCTGACGACGGACACAGGCGGCGACGATTGCCTCTCGCCCGCCGGAACCCACGCTTGAACAGAACAACCGCTGGTTTCATCGCCTCCTGACGGATGGCGTAGACGTGGATTATCGGACAGCCGATGGTGAAACACGTGGTGACAAGGCGAAGCTTTTCGATTGGCAAGACCTTTCTGCAAACGACTTCCTGGTTGTTCGCCAGCTAACGATCAAGAGTGGTGAGTATACTCGCCGTCCTGACCTCGTTGTGTTTCTGAATGGTCTCCCAGTGGCCGTGATAGAGCTCAAAGACCCTACCAATGAAGAGGCGAGCTTGTGGGCAGCATTCGATCAGCTCCAAGACTACAAGACCGTTATCCCGTCGCTCTTTGCGTACAATGAAATCCTGATTGTTAGCGACGGTGATCAGTCACGTGTTGGATCCCTCACCGCCGATCAGGATCGCTTTACCCCGTGGCGCTCGATAAAGGATGATAATTTTCCTGGCGAGCCAACGCTGGAAGCTGTCATCGACGGGCTGTTCCGTCGAGATGCGCTACTAGACTACCTCGCTCACTGTATCGTCTTTGAGGAAGATGATCGGACCGGTCGAATTCTTAAAAAGATAGGTGGCTATCACCAGTTCCGTGCAGTTCGAAAAGCACGCGAACGAATTGACCTCGCGCTGAAGCCAGAGGGTGATGGACGGGGAGGCATCATTTGGCACACGCAAGGATCGGGCAAGAGCCTGACAATGCTGATGCTGTCGGGCGCGCTGATACGTGAAACTGCGCTACGAAACCCCACGATTGTTGTCGTCACTGACCGAAACGACCTAGATGGCCAGCTATTCAGTACCTTTGCCGAGGGGCGAGCCCTCCTGCGCCAAGACCCAGAGCAAGCGGCGGATCGGGCAGACCTTTCCGATAAACTGAACCGAGCTTCGGGTGGCGTGATTTTCACGACTATCCAAAAGTTCGAAGAGCGTGCGGAACCCATAAGCGAGCGAACGAATATTGTGGTTCTTGCCGATGAGGCACACCGCAGCCAATATGGCTTTTTGAAAGGGGGAGCGCGTTGGATGCGTGAAAACCTTCCAAAGGCAACTTTTGTTGGCTTCACGGGTACACCGGTTGAGAGTGATGATCGATCAACACGAGGCGTGTTTGGCAGCGATGCTGACATTTACGATATCCGCCAGGCAATCGACGATAACGCTACAGTGCCAATCTATTACGAGATGCAGCTCATTAAGCTTCTGCCAGATGATGTGGGGATTGCAGAAGCTGAACTATTAATATCCGATGCGGCTGATGATGAAGATATTGGTGCGATCAACCGGTCAGACACTACGGTTCCGCTAGAAGAGCTCGCGGGAGCTAAGGCACGTGTCAAAATGCTAGCGGAGCAGATTGTCGACCATTACGATAAGCGATCAGAGGTGATCAATGGCAAGGCGATGATCGTCTGCATGAGCCGCAGTATCTGCATGGATTTGTACGATGAGATAGTGGCGCTGCGCCCTCAATGGCATGCAGACGAAGACGATGCTGGGTCTATCAAAGTTGTGATGGACTCGAACGTATCACCCCGAAAGCTGAAAAAGGACAGAACCGGCAGCACCGTCCGTGATAGTCAAGGTCAACCTGTCTACCTGGAAACTTTGGAACGGTTTGAGCAGCGATCAGCTCGAACCAAGTATCACGGCCGCACAAAGTCTCGACGGGAGCTGTTGGCATCTCGGGTTAAGGACAGTGGGGATCCGCTTGAATTGGTGATTGTTTGCGATATGTGGCTGACTGGTTTCGACTGCCCATCACTCCATACAATGTATCTCGACAAACCGCTTGCAGGCCACAACCTTATGCAAGCCATAGCGCGTGTGAACCGCGTATTTGGCGATAAGCCTGGCGGCGTCATAGTCGACTATCTGGGAATTGCAGATCAATTGCGTGACGCAATTCAAACGTACACGCAAGCTGGTGGCGCGGGGCGACCGGTCGAGAACATTCAGGATCAGGCTGTTCCACTGATGATGCGCCATGCAGAAGAACTGGAAATTTTTTTTGGCGAGTTCGACTACAAATCTCTACTTGTAGGAACGGAGGCGGATCAGCTTCGTTCAATTGTTGATGGTGCCAACTATGTTCTGCAGCGTGAGAACGGAAAAAAGCGTTTCTTGGAAATGACAGCGCGACTGTCAAAAGCTTTCGCTCTTGCTGTTCCACGGGTAGAGACCGAAGGCGTCCGAGATAGCCTATCCTACTTTCAAAATGTTAGAGCTGCGCTCAGCAAGCGGTTTGGGGAGGAAAACAAGCGCCAGGGAAATGAAGACTCTCATGCAGTAAAGCAGGTAATCTCAGGTGCCATCCGCACTGACGGAGTCATCGACTTGTTTCAGGTTGCTGGCCTACCGGACGCCAATGTCGGCATTCTTTCAGATGACTTTTTGAACCGCCTGGCAGCGCTGCCTCAGAAAAACCTTGCCTTGGAAACGTTGAAGAAACTGCTCAACGATCAAATTCGATCAAGAGAGCAGATTAACATTGTGCAGTCACGATCTTTCAGGGAGTCTTTAGAAAGTGTTTTGAGGCGTTATTCAAACCGAGCGATTTCTACTGCTCAGGTTATCGAAGAACTGATCGGCCTAGCGCGGACGATTTCTACGGCTATCGCTGAAGGTCAACAAACTGGCCTTAGTGAAAAGGAAATTGCGTTCTACCAAGCCTTAGCTGAGAACGCTTCAGCACGGGATGTGTTGCAGGATGACACGTTGAAGCAGATTGCTAGGGAGTTGGCGGAGAGTATCAAACGGAAGTCTACTATAGATTGGACCCAACGCGATACTGTTAGGGCCGATATGAGGAGGACCGTACGCCGATTGCTCGCAAAATATGGTTACCCACCGGATGCTCAAGAAGCGGCTACGCAACTTATCATCGCTCAAGCAGAGTTGATGGCTCGCAGCGAGGTAAAATAAAGACAGGCAAATCGTCTAGGTGAGCATGTTCAATCAGCGCGTTTGGTATTCTTGTAGCCCTAATGTTTGAAGAGTGGCGGGGTATGAAGTGTGGTATGTTTTATCATTAGAATTATTTTATATATAATTCATGTTCCTATAAGGATAAAGATACTCCCTTCGTCTCCGCCGCCAAACCCCAAGAGTGTTTTGAAGCTGCTGCGTGGTGGCATTTGGTCGCTGTTATCCACTCCGCTCACAAGCTGCCTCTGAACGCCACAATGCTTGGGTAACAGTTATTTTATCCGGTTATTTGAACCGATACCGTCAATGGTCGCGTGTGTTGGGGGCGACAGGCAGGTTCACTGATGTTTGTGACATAGACCTGAGACACTGTAATGCCCTGGCCTTTCTGGGATCTTGCACTGAATATCTTGCGGAATGCATTGAAATATCTCTGGGAAAATCCTTTGCGCTTTTGTTCAAGATGCAAAGTGATCTGGCATTCTGCCTGCAAATCGACCACCGGTACTTTGCTGAGATTCAGTGTAGAACATGGCGCATTGCACGAGGTGACGGTGCCTGACGGGCGACTGGCACAGTGGGAGTCGTATTGCACAATTGCAGTGTTGCCCATATGCACAACGCGAAATTGCGATGAGGCCTTGGTTTGAAACACTCTGTTCCGAAACGACGGAACCCACATGACATGGTTGCCGAAGCTCTTGAGCAAGGTTGGAACGACGTTCATTCCATTCCATTGAAAGGCGAGGGCGACTTTATTGTACTGACCTTGTCCGGCCTGATCAGACGGGCAAGGAACCGACGTACTTATCGGCGCGTGCGGCGCGCGGATGGCTACGGACCGGAGCGTATCACTGTGAATTCTGTTGAAACGGGCAATTACCTGGGTGCCGTTGCCTGGAAGTGGTCCTGAAGGCTGCGTACTGCGTGACGTGCGGCTACAAAATCCGCCCGACAAGAACCAAGCACCAATCTGTACGTGTCAGGCGGCGGGGCCGACGATGCCTTTTGCGGACAAGCTGTTGATCTTGGTGTGATCGAGGCCAAGGGATTCCAAAACCACCCGTGTGTCCGCACCAATGGCCCTTGGGGGCGTGTTGTCGAACGCGGTCTTGAGTGTAAAAGGCAATCCAGGATAACCCGCTGGACCGCGGCGCTCGAATTGCCTGCCGGATGCCGCAGGTAAATCGAGAGCTTCGGCTAAGCTGCGCAGCCGCGCGCAGGGCACTCCTGCACCAAGCAAGATTTCTTCCCATTCACATGCGGATTTTGTCAGCAGGACGGCAGAGAGTTCTTGGCCGAGTACCGCGCGGTTCTTGGTGCGGGCCTCGGATGATGCAAATTGCGCGTTGCCAAGCCAGTCGGCCCTGCCAATCGCAACTGCAAGTGCGTCAAACTGTGCCGCTTCGTTCACGCCAAGGCTGATATGACCCTCGCGGCAGGGGAATGTCCCGGCAGAGGGGGAGCGGCTGTTGGCTGCGTTGCCGCGTGGTTGTGGTTCGTTTCCTGTCAGGCGAAAGTCGGTGATCGTTGAGGACATCAGCGCAAACGCGGTTTCGAGCATGGACACATCGACAAAACCGCCCGTGCCGGTGTGATTGCGCGTCATCAGAGCTGACATGATACCCAAGGCACCGGCCAAGCCCGTTGCGTAATCGATGATCGGTGCTCCTGTTCGGATCGGTCCGCTCTCTTGCGTGCCGGTCAGTGCCATGAGGCCACTGATGGCTTGTATATTGACGTCGTAGGCTGGCGCATCGGCCATGGGGGTGTTGCGCCCGTATCCTGTCATTGCGCAATGGATGAGCCGAGGGTTTATCGCTTGTGTGTGGCGTTCCGTCAGATTCAGGCGTTCCAGCGTGGAAGGGCGGTGATTTTCGACCAAAACGTCAGCTGTGCCAAGTAAGCGTGTGAACACGTCCCGACCCTCTGGGTGTTCCAGATCGAGGGCGAGATACCGTTTCCCGGCCCCTTGTGTCAGAAACGCCGTGCTCATCCCGACGCTAGCACGTTCGGGATCGCTGCCACCACGGTGGCGCATGGCATCTCCGCGTTCGGGGTGTTCAACTTTGATCACCTCCGCACCCAGTTGCCCGAGATAGTAGGCACAGGCGGGACCCGCCAGAACATGCGTCCAGTCAATGACGCGGATGCCTTTTAGCGGAGGCGTCATCCCGAGGTCCCCGCGGCAAGGGCGCGCGCTTGTCTGTTGACGCTGCGCACCCGGGCAGCCATCGCCGCAATGCCGATCAACAAGAACACCAGCGCAATGGGGCGGGTGACAAAGATCATCATCCCGTTGTCGCTCATCAGCATGGTCTGGCGGAATGTTTCTTCTGCTCCACCAGCAAGGACAAAAGAGATCACGAAGGCAGCCGGATTGAAGTGCAATTTGCGCATCGCCCATCCGGCAAAACCAGCTGCAACCATGACATACACATCAAAGAGATTTCCGCGAGACGTGTAAGCCGCCACAAAAGATGTCAGAAAGATAATCGGATAAAGTACATGCGTTGGAATGCGGGTGATGAACCGTCCGACAAAAGCTGCGCCGAAATATCCGATCACACCATACATCACAATGCCGATCAGCCCGCAGGCAAATAGCGCGAACACCAAGTCACGACTGGTGAGAAACATCGTTGGTCCGATCTGAATACCATGGATCAGGAACACACCGATCAGGATCGCACCGATGGTCGAACCGGGGATGCCGAGCGTGAGCAGAGGCGCCATTGAAGGCCCGCTGACCGCGTTATTTGCCGCTTCGGGTGCAGCGATTCCTTCCAGTGCACCGCTCCCCCAGGCCTCCGGGTTTTTTGCGCGCCGCTTGCCTTCTCCGTAAGCGACGAACGCCGCAATTGCAGATCCAAGACCGGGTAACATGCCGATAAAGGCACCGATAAATGATGACCGGATCACATGGGGCAGACAGGGTTTGTATTCCGCCCAACTCAGCCTGTTGCGCGCTGCATCGCCCTGATCGTTTGCCACCATTTCGGTCTTGGCCCCGCGGCTTTCGATTTGGGTAAAGACCTCTCCCAGAACAAAAATTCCGATCATCAGGGGGACAAGAGAGATCCCATTGGTCAGATCAAAGCTGCCAAAGGTAAAGCGTTCGGTCGAGCTGATCGGGTCCAACCCGATCATGGCCACAAGGATTCCCAACGCTGCAGATGCCAGCCCGCGCGTGACAGATTTTCCGATCACGGAGCCGATGACGATGAAGGCGGCAAAGTAGACGGCAAAAAGTTCGGGTGGTCCGAGCCTCAGCGCAATAGACGCAATCCATGCCACGCCAAGGATCAGCAGGATCTCCCCCACGAAGTCTCCGATGACAGACGAAATCGTTGCGACTTTCATCGCCTTGCCGGCCATGCCGCGCTGTGCCAGCGGGTAGCCGTCCAATTGCGTGGCCGCTGAAGCCGCTGTGCCGGGCGTGTTGAACAGGATCGCTGCGATAGACCCGCCATATCGCCCCGATTTCCCGATCACATAAAGGAATGCGAGGGCGGGCAGCGGCTCCATGTAGAACGTCAGGGGCAGCAGCATCGCGATGGCTGCGGATGCGGTCAGGCCGGGGATGGCGCCAACGATCATGCCGACGATGGCGGCCAGAAACACCCATCCCAGCAACACGGGATCACTGAGCACAGAGGCAAGGCCGACAAAGATATCCATCTTCAGTAGCCCCCGATGACGTCAAGCAGGTCGAACCATTTCCCAAGTGGAGGAAATACGCCCAGGGCGACAAAGAAGGTGCCATGATAGATTGCTGGGCACAGGACCGCTGCCGCGCCCAAGCCCAACGGATTGCGCAGGCCGAAGATATAGAGCGCCACTGGCGCCGCAAAGGCGGTACTGATCAGGTATCCAAACGCTGAAATGGCCCAGACGTAGCCTAGCGACAGCGCAAGAAGCGCCAGAATGGCGGGCAGATGCTGCTTGTTGGATTGGGGCGTAGGGCGTGCGCCCCAAATCTCCGCAATCCCGAGCCCAAGCAGCGCAATCGACCCACCCAGTGGAAAGAGCCGCGCCCCCCATCGTCCGTATTGGTCCAATCCGATGTTCATGCTGGTCGCGAAGGCGCCGATCCCGATGAGGATCAGCGCCACACCGACGCCCCGCGAGGCGGGAGCTGCCTCTGAGGACATCGACCTAGCCCTGCGACTTCAGGGCATCAATGACGGGCTGCGTCTCTTGCTGCATCTGGCGCAGACGTGCCGTGGTATCGGCACCGCCAAGGAATGCAGGCACGTTGCCGCGTTCGCGCATGAGGGCCGCGAATTGGTCGGTTTCGGTGATGGCTTTCAGGGCGGCTTCCATGCCACTCACCACCTCGGGATCTGTTCCCTTTGGGGCAAAGAACACGATGGGCGAGGATACGGCCACGTAATCAAACCCAAGCTCGGCCAAGGTTGGTACGTCGTTACGGATCGCGTCCCGTTCCGGCGCGGCCAGGGCCAACACGCGCAGCTCGTTTTCAAATCCGGCGGCCTGTTGAATGCCGACAAAGGCAAAATCAACCTGCTCTCCGATCACCGCAGCCCGTGTCGGGCCACCGCCCTTGAACGGTACGTCCTGTGCGACCAGCTCATTGCGATCCAGGAAACTTTGACCCGCAACCTGATGAAATCCGCCCCGCCCATTATGCGCCCAGCGGAGTGCGCCGGGCGCGTCGCGAGCGGCATCGACCAGATCCTGTACGCTTTGGAATGGGCTGTTGGCGGGGACAATCACTGCCGGAGTCAGGTTCCCGATTTGGGCAATGGTTTCAAAGCTGTCAAACGGGTTTACATCTGTGTCGCGCAGCATGGAGGTCAACAGGAAGGACCCCGCCGAGGTCACCATGACCGTGTTTCCGTCTGGCCGTGCTGCCGCTGCTTCTGTCGCGCCTGTGATGCCGGAAGAGCCGGGTTTGTTCACAATGACCAGTGGCACCGGCAGAATTCCGTCTGCAGAAGCCGCAGCCGCGCGCGCCAGTGCATCCGTGCCGCCACCGGCTGAGTAAGGCAGAATGGCATTGATCGGACGGCGTGGTACCCACTCGGCCAAGGCAGGGCCAGCCGCCAGCATGGCAGAGGCCGATAGGCCGGTTTTGATGAATGTGCGTCTTTGCATGATGTCCTCCCACAGACGGCGACGCCTGTGTGCGGCATCGTTTTTATTCTGGGTGGACCTTAGCAAAAGAGATTTCGTATAAAAAACGCAATTAACGCACATATAAATCGAAAATTTGGAATGATGAACATACGATCGCTGCGCATTTTTGTTTACGTAATGGAAGAGGGTACGCTTGCCCGTGCAGCAGAGCGCATGCACCTGAGCCAATCTGCGGCCAGCCGACAGCTGGGCCTGTTGGAGCAGGAATTTGACATCACCTTGTTCAGCCGTGACCAAAAGCGCCTGATCCCGACCCCGCAGGCGGAAAGCTTTTATCCCGAGGCTTTGAGCCTGCTGGCCCAGATCGACGATCTGCCCGCTGTGTTTGACCAGATGAAGCGTGAGGTGCTCAGCCCGCTTCGGATCGTTTCTCAGACACGGATCGCAAATGGTCTTGTCTTGCCTGCCATCGCCGAGTTCGCGGCGGCCTATCCCGAGCAACCTGTGAAACTTGAAATCATGCTGCGGCGCGATCTGGGGCGTCGGATCATGCACCAGCGATTTGATTTGTGTGTTTCTGCGCTGCCGTTACCCGTCGAAAAGCTGGATCCGGTTCCGTTGGGGGCGACCAGGCTTTGCATTGCCTTGGCACAAGGGCATCCGTTGGCGCGTCGCAGCAGTCTTGGGCCTCAAGACCTGCGCGATGTGCCCTATATCGCGCTGGACGATTCCACCGTGGTGCGCCGCTTGATTGATCGTGAAGTTTCCGGTCTGCGAAACCCCGCTTATGAGGTTTCCGTAGGAACGGCTGCCTATCGTCTGGTGCACCGCGGTTTGGGCTTTGCGTTTGCGGATCCTGTGTCTGTTGATCCAGAACTGATGACAGGTATCACGCTGGTGCCGTGGGAGCGGGAATTGAGCATTGAGTTTGGATATTTTGTGGCTGAGCGACAGATGTCAGAGCACTCCGCACCGGCTTTCGGAGAGATCCTGAGGCGCAGGTTTCAAGAGAGATCTGGCACCATCGAGCGGCGTCGGGCGTAAATCCTAATAGTTGCCAATCGGGATGTTGCAGAGCGTGCAGGGCGTCTTGGAAACCCCGCTTTAGCGCCTGAATTGACTGACAATATCGGGCGCTGTGATCTTGTCATCCTCGGCCAGCATCAACGCCTTGGACAGAATGACAGATAAACGGTTGTCGCCTTCAAAGGGCAGGGTGACAGGGGCGCTTTTGGATACGTTGCCCGGAACAATGCAAAGATAGCGATCGCCCGGCGACATCAGGATGTTAGAGCTGCGCAAGTGGATCTTGTATGTGTTGAGCGCGCCAGTGACGTACAGGAAATCACCATCAATTCGAGCTTTGTCGCGGATTTTGAGGCGCGGCAGCAGGCCAGTCAGGATTTCCTTGCGGGTGGCAGCGAATGTATCGAGACCGCCAAAGGCATAGCTTTGCCAGTAGGCGTATGCTTCGGGTGTGGGGCCTTGATCGTGCCAGGCCGGGTCATTGCCAACTGACGAAACACCGACAAAAAGGTCCGCCTCTCTCATGGTTTCCGACAACAGGCGGGCAGGGACGGTGTCCAGTCTCACCGGAACCCCGGCGCGCACAAACCTTACCTGATCGGTCCCGACATAAGTGTAGATGCCTGTGTCGTTGTAACTCTCAACATCCGAATTGGTCCGAATGAAATATTCGGCTGACAGATCCGTGGACACAAAGCTTTTGTGCGCCCACTGTTCGTCCAGCCCGTCATCGAACGCACCCATTAGCTGGTATCGCCACCCGCGTGCCAGCATCAACGTCGCCATTTGGTGTTGCTTGAGTATGTGAGCCGCCATGCGGTTAGAATAGGTGTCGGTTCTGCGTTCCGCATCGGTCAGCAGATAAATCTCGCGGTGGGCCTGTTTGGTGGGCTGCACGATGCCGAGGTCTTCGATGCGTGCCCGCCACGCCATGATCTCGTCCGTGCCGTGATCAACCGGATGCCACAAACGCGCCGTGGTCGTAGTGTCATATGTCACGGAATGGCCCGAAACATCCTCCCAACCGCCATTCCGATACAGGGCGGGGGTGGCCACACCTCCAGTATGCAAAACCCAGATCAGACGGGTCGCGACGACACATAAAAGATCATGGCACACATAGTATTGTTGTACATCCTCAAGCGGCCATTCGATGTCTTCGGCAAAGTAGCGGTCGATGTGGTCTCGCCGCGCGCTCAACACTTTCTTGAGGTTGAGCACCTCTGCTTTCGCCTTGTCCAACTTGGCTTTCAGGACTGCTTTCTTTGTAATAAAGCTCGGTTTTGTCTTTTGCGGTGTGCCGTCGGGCTTGAGCCATGTCAGGGAAACCCGCGACTGCCCTTCAACGCGAATGCGTAACGTGTAATCATCAAAGGCAACCGTCTTTTCGCCAGCGCTCAGCCCATAGGTCGGCACCACACTCTCCTCGAGCTGGATTGTGGTGACACCTGCGGCTTCGGCCTTTTTGGCGACGATATCAGCGACCCGTTTCTGTACGTTTTTCTGCTTGATTGCAGTCGACAGGCGCGCAAGACGTGCCGTCGCTTCGCCACCCGGCGTGAGTTCGAGGTAGCGCAAGCAGGCATTGGCGACGGCTTGGGCCGCCGGACCCACACCGGGTATTTTGCGCATCGAGGTTTCGCACAAATCTGCAACCAGATTTATCGTCTTGGCGTCACGAAAACCCTCGGCCATCCAGACAAGGCCCTTGAGCAACGTCGTATTTGAATTGGTGAACAGAACCGGCTCAACCCAGTTTTGGGTTTGGGCTTGCCATGTGTGTTGCTTGACGGTTTCGACCACCTTTGTGCGTGCGGCGAGGGTCAGCCAATCCTGTATCTCCGTCCGCAGCCATTCCTTGCCCAAATCGGTCTTGAGCGTTTCAGACACGTCCATAAATGTCTTGGTTGGCTTGCTAGAGCGCGCTGTGGCCGCGTGGTTGAAAACGCGATGGCGCTTGTTGGCCGATTCCACATCCATGAAATCAAGCTGCGACATGATTTTGTCGCCAAACGCATCCCCCGACAACTTCTTGTAAGGCACAACAGTCGGGCCGGTGTCGTCATGGGCGTGCAGGATCGACTGAATCCGTGCGCCCACTTTGGCAAAGTCCACACCAAAGCCACCGGTCTGTTGGACGTTCTGCATTTCAGGCCATTTTGCCATTTCGGCAAGTTTCCCAAGCGCTTTCGGGGAGAGCGGTGCTTTCTTCGACTTCCGCTCGACTTGTTGCATCATGAATCCAATTGGCCACTCGTGGAACTGGATCCTGCTTCGCCTCTCCCTGAGATGCTTGTCCATCCAAAGTTCTTCGATCCAGTCGAGCAGTTCTTCCGGCCTAAGGCGCAAGTTGGCGCGCATCAAGCTGGTGAAGGTCACAAAAGTTGGCCAGCGGTCCGGGTACCATTGCAGCCCCTCTTTATGCGGCACGATCATTTGGTGACGGTTGCGAAACAGAAACCGAGCCACGTCGGCCTGCTGCGCTGGCTGCTTTTTCAAACCGTTCAGCGTTTGGCTCAAACTCGGCTTGAGTTGGTGGTGTTCCGCTTCTGCAGCGATGATCTCATCTTGGATTTGCGCCACGATTTCGCGGAGTTCATCGTCTTTGGCGCTTTCGTTCGGGGAAGATGAAGTGTTTTTTGACAGGCCGCGCAGCTTGCCTGGACGTTCCATCTTCAACCACCCACCAAAGGTGTCAATTTAAGGAATGTCACAACCGTTTCGTGTGTCATTTCAATCTGTGTATCAAGGGTCTCGACTTGCACATCGTCCACCAACAACACGAAGCCGTTGTTATCGAAAGCCTGTAAAACAACGTGTACCTGCGCATCGGCGTCAATGGTCTTGTCTTTGACCCAGTTGACCTCTGTTTCCGCTTTGCTGGGTGTGATCAGGGCAGAAGTTGCATGTCCGTTTTGATCTGTCAGCCTGCGATCAACTTCTGTCCGCACCCGCTCTGCTATTAAATCGCGGGCCGTCAGCCTTGCATTGGACAAAATCAGCAAAGCCTCCACCACATCAGATCGGGGCACGCTTTCGTCGCGGATTTTTACGGTGAATTGATCCGGGGTGGAGTGAAGCGACATGTTGAACCCTCTTTGCATGCCGAAAAAAACCGGCGAACCTACGGTTTCAAACAGACTAGGACGGCGCGGGTTCTTTGAAAAGCGGGGAAAGCGCATGACTTGAAAGATGATCTGATCTGCTGGAAAGTCTCTGACGCGATGGTGTTTCCTTCGCATCAGAGCAGTTTGATCGCACCCATCCTTCTTCGCATCGGCGCGTTGTGAACGGGCAGGCAATGCGCCCTGCCTGTTCGCCGTAGCCAGAGAGACCTTATGCCACGCGTTCTTCAAAGACCTGTTCTTCTTCATGGGATTGGGTCAACAAAACATAACTCCACACCAGAATGGGCAGCGCGACGATCCCGCCGACAGGCCCCCAAAGCCAAAGACCAAACACAATGGCCAGAAACACAGCCAAAGGGTTCAGGGACAATCTGCGCCCGACAAATGTGGGCGTAACGAACTGCGCCTCGATCAGGTTGAGGAGAAGGAAGACCGCGGGGGGCAACAACACCATGCCGCCGGAAAACTGTGTCATTCCAGCGATCAGGAGGGACACCACCATAACGGCTGGCCCGAGATAGAGGATAAAGTTCAACAAGAACGCTGCCGCTCCCCAGATCATGGGGTCGGGCACGCCCATGACCATCAGGGCCATGGCGACAGCCGCGCCAAGGCTCGCATTCACAGCAGCAATGGTAACGAAGTAATGGGACACCGCGCGATCCGCAACGCTGAGCCGGCGGCTGGTGCTGCGCCCGAGCCACGCGTAAATGTCGCTGCGTGTCAGCAGGCAAAAGAACAAAGTACCAAGGGCAATCAACGCCTGTGCCATGATGTTGGGGGCAAGCCACAGCGCGTCAATCACGGTTGGCATCGCTTCTTCCATAGCCTCTTCGCCGCTTTCGGCCAGTTGCCCTTCCAGCGCCTCGAGGCCACGCAGGGCAAGTGTCAGGTCTGACATCCATTCGCGCAGATGATCAGAGACACGGGGCAGGGCATTGACCAGTTCCATCATGATCGGCCCAGCCCAGAAGGCGATCAAACCAATGGCAATAATGGCAAATACCAGCGCGCCAAGCGCACCCACAACGTGCGGCAGGTTAAGCCGCGCCATCACGCGCATTGCTGGCGTCAATACTGTGGCCAGGGTCAGGCCAAGCACAACAGGTGCCAGCACCGCTTGCCCAAATTTAAGCGCGCTGACGCAAGCGATAACGGCAATAACGATCAGGCAGATCGTACGCAAATCCGCCCGATCGTATTGGATGCGCTCACCCATGGGCGGCGCCGTGCCCACTGGTGTTGCCATCAAGCGCCTTGCGTGCTGCCGCCATACCGGAATCGACTGCTGATTTTCCCCGCGCTTCAAGCGTCGCGATTTCGTCGCGCAGCACAGCCTCTGCCTCACGCAGCAACTGATCGCGTTTGGCACCCAACAGTTGCGCTTCGCGGCGGGTGCCGGGCAGAGCAGCACCGATCAGGGCGCCGATGCCGGCTGCTGCCAGAACAGTGACCAGTGGGCGTTCCTCGTGGGTCTTTTGCGCGGAAGCCGCGAGCTTGGCGGCGTGTTGCTCCAGTTTGTCCTGTGCGGCGATGGCATGGAGGCGGGCGGCACGGACCTTGGCGCGTGCGTCAGGGCTAAGGCGGTCCAGCCCGGCGTCCAGCTTGATGCGGAGGGCTTGAGCGCGACCGGGGCTGACGTCCACTTTGTCCGCGCGGATGCGCGCCTCTTGCTGGTGGCGGGTGGCGGCGGCTTTGATGCGCCTGTCTGCTTCTCCGCTCAGGGGAGACGAGGGACCGGGCTGATGCTGGGACGGCGCAGGTTTGCGCCGTGGCATGGCGAGCATGGCAAGCCCCGCGCCGATAAATGCAACACTGAGTGGATTGGCACGTGCGCGTGTCGTGACCATGCGCGCCACGTCGCCCAGTTGTGCCGCGGCAGAGTGACCTGCCGCGTCTGGTGCACGATTGCTCAGCAGCGCACTCAGCGCCATCGTCAGACCTTCGCGGTGCCCATCGGCTTCGGCGCGGGCAGCTTCGATAGAGTTACGAGACATGCGTTTTCTCCGTTACTAAGCGTATGGTTTCTGCGGCGTGGGCTGCGGTTTGTGTCGGTGCAAGGGCCTGTGGTGACAGGCGGCGCAGGCCAACCCACATCGCAAGGGCTGAGACGATCAACAGACCCAGACCCGTTGCAAGAGCGGCGAGCCATTCGGGCAGACCAGCGGTGGCAAGTCCGAGATAAAGCGCTGCCGTCAATGCAAAGAGGGCGCTGAAGGCCGTCGCCATACCGATCACGGCAAGGATCAGCCCGGTGCGGGCGGCGCGCAGATTCTGCGCCATTTCCTTGCGTGCCAAGCGCCACTCGCTGACCAAAAGTCCGCGCAAATGCGCTGTGACGTTCTCGATCTGAACAAAGGGGGAAGGGTTGGCTTGCATCACGATCGCTCCAGATGGTCTGTCCATGGGTCCTGCGGCGCAGTGGCGACCGCGCGTTGAGGACCAGCCTTCAGGAACCGTGCGGCGGCAAAGCCAAGCAATGCAGCACCACCCAGTACAAGAGCGGGGTTACGGCGTGCAAAATCGCTGGCTTGATGTGCCAGCGCGTCAATGTCTGTCGACTTGAGGTGCTCTGCGACCTGACCAAGTGCCTGAACGGCGTGGTCAAGCATCGGATCTGCAACGTGATCCTCTGGAAGCGTATCGCGTGCCGCTTCGGCAGCTTCAGCGACATTGGATACTTCGTTCGCTGCATCTGCTTTCACTGTGTCGGCTGCGTTTTTGACACCGTCTGTCATTTGCTGTCGCGCTGACGCGATTTCGTTTTTCAAGGCTGTCTGTGTGCCGGGTTCGCTCATGGTGGATCTCCTCTTGCACTAAACTAAGTACGGCCGCGCGGGCCGTTCAGTCGGTTAACGAATGGTTGGGCAGTTTTGTTCCTTAGAAAATTCAGGAAGCGTGATCCGGAGCATCGTTCGGGGGCGTTCGGTTGCGACCTGCCGAGCGTTTTGGATTTGCCGCAACGAAGGCCAGATTTGTTCCGAAATGTCGCGCGCCCGTGACTTGCGCATGAAAAAGGCGCGCTGCCAGGGAAGGAACAGCGCGCCGAGTGTCGGACATGGGAAGGATGTGTCCGATAGAAAGGGAGAGAGGCCGGCCCGGTGAGGCCGGACCTCTTCTTTGAGTTTAGGACTCGTAGGCAGGCAGAGCTTCCAGTTGCTCTTCTGTCATGGCGGCGTACACGCGCATGTCGTCGCCGTCGGTTTCCTTCTTGATTGTCAGGCTGTCGAAGTCGACCAACACGTCTTTCTCACCAATCGCGAGGAAGCCACCGACACCCAGAACAGCGCCTTCGATTGTGCCATCTGTCGAGACAATGACATTGTCGATTTCACCGATCCATTCGTCATTTGCATCGTATACGCGCATGCCGGTCAGATCTTCTGTTGTCATCTCGGTAGCGGCGGCCACAACCCAACCTTCACGCTCGATTTGCGGGGCATCGAATGTTGCCAGATCTTCGGAATTCCACTTGTCATCCATGACGATGGGACCATCGGCATAAGCTGACTCTGAGCTTTTCAATGTGGCCGTGTCACCGGCGATCAGCGGCGTGGCAACAGTCAAAGCGAGTACGGACGCAAGAATGCGTGTCATGGTATATCCTCCAATTTAATCATAGTGTTAGCGCAGCATCGTGCTGCCTGTATGGACAACCGGTGACCTGAAAAAAGGTTCCCACCCGACGGCATTTTTTTCACGGATTTTCGAAATTGGAACGATTGCAGCCCGGTCGGGTTGGTTCGTTATCTATGCACATACAAAAGGAGCGATCAAAAATGTCCGCACCCGATACAAATGTCAAAGTGCAAGCCTGGTATCACCGTCCACCATTGGCGGGGATTGCGCTCGTACTGGTGGGCGCTCTTGCTTTCATCTTCGTGGCGCAGATAGCGCCGGATGACGACGCCGCACTGACCGAAGCACCTGTCACAGCAACAGAATAATGGAGACTGCCATGGACTTCCCCATCCTCCCGATTCTGTTTGGCCTGACGGCGGCGGCTGTCCTTATCTGGGCTTTTGCCAGCAAGCGGGCTGCCGAGAAAAAGATGAACGACCCTGATGCGTCGAAATCGACCCTGGCCAAGGACGCGCCAGACCACTGATGGCAGCGCTGATAACGAAAAAGGCCGCGACACGGATCTGTGTCGCGGCCTTTTTTTAATTGCGGGTGAACGCTTAGGTGTCGGTTTTAACCTCTGGCATGATTTGAGCCCAAACGAGCAACGTAAAGATCACTGTCCCGCCCACGACGTTGCCTGACAGCACCGGCAGGAAGAAACCGAACACCGCTTGCATGACGCCCAGTTCCCCCTGAACCAACAGATAGGCCATTTCGACCGAACCGGCGACAATGTGCGTGAAATCACCCAAGGCGATCAGCCAAGTGAACAAGAAGATCAGGGCGACTTCGCTACCCTTGGCGGTTGGCATCATCCAGACGAGGGCCGCAATCAGCACACCAGCCGGGATGCCGCGCATAAATCCTTCGCCAGCGTCCATACCCGTCGCGTGCTGGCTCAATTCCTTGAACGCTGCAGCAACGTCAGGGGCCAGAACCGGTGTATAGGCCAGAAATGAGGCCACAGCGAAAGCGCCAATGACGTTGGCGGCCATGACGATGCTCCATAATTCGACTGTGCGCACCAAGCACGCCCTGGATCGTTCAATTAAAACCGGAGCCACAGTGGTGATTGTGTTTTCGGTGAAGAGTTGCATCCGCCCGAGGATCACCAGCATGAAGCCAAAGGTGTATCCCATGTTTTCGATGATATAGCCCCATTGGGCGTCGGGCAGGCGCGCCCGCAACAGCGCCTCACCCAGCACGGAAAAGGAAATCAGGATGCCCGCCGCGATGCCAGAAAACCAAAGCGCTCGGTTGGGGCGTTCCAGCTCTTCTTCGCCGTTGCGACGGATCGCTTCAAAAATCAGTTTGGGAGATAGCGGCGCCACCTCTTCCACGGCGTCAGCCTCTTCAATATCGTCAATAAGATCTGATGGATCAGCGCGGTCTGTGCGAGCGGACATGTATGTCTCCGGTTGTAGGTGCGTGGTGCACTGTCACGGTGAGAACGCGCGCAGAGGTCGGTTTGTTCCCAGATCATGCGGAACCATTGGGCTTGCATCGGCGTTCTGCACACATGGAACAAATCGAAACCATTCTCCCCGCCGCCGTGACCGCCCCGCTTTTGGAACAATTGTCGGGCTGGTTTGACGCCAGCGTCGCGGCCGTGCCGCGTGTTGGTGTTGCTCTGCTTGTCATCGTGATGACGGCGCTTGTCGCCTACGGCTTTCGCGCCATCGTACGGCGGATCGGGACGCGCGCAAAACTGCGGCGTAACCTGATTGATGTATTGCAACTGCTTTCTGGCACTGCGATTTGGTTGGCGGGTATCCTGATTGCGCTGACCGTCGTGTTTCCAACGATCACACCGGGGCGTGCGCTCACCACGCTTGGGTTGGGGTCTGTCGCTATTGGATTTGCGTTCAAAGACACGTTTGAAAATTTTCTTGCCGGTATTCTGATCCTGCTGCGCGAACCGTTCCAGATTGGCGATCATGTTGAATGTGACGGTGCAGAAGGTAAGGCGGAGGCCATCACGATCCGCGACACGCATATTCGCCAGACAGATGGCCAACTGGTTGTCGTCCCCAATGCGCAGCTGTTTCACAACCCCGTCACCGTGCGCACCGACAAAGCGTTCCGGCGCACCGAGATTATCGTTGGCGTGGCCTATGGAGAGGACGTTGACGAAGCGCGCGACGTCATCGCCAAAGCGGTGCGCGCCGTAGATATGGTGCGCGACGATGTGCGCGATATTCAGGTGTTTGCCAAATCCTTTGGAGCCAGCTCGATTGACTTCGAGGTGGCGTGGTGGACGGGCTCTGAACCCGTTGACATCCGCGCGAGCCGGGACAAGGTGGTTGCTGCCATCAAGCGTGCCCTTGACGATGCGGGCATCGAGATCCCGTTTCCGTATCGCACGCTGACTGTCAATGGCCCGCTGCCTGTGCGTGCCGTCTCCGAAGCCGCCGAGTAAGCACAGTTGGCGCACCGCTCAGGCCATGGCAGCGACACGCTGTTGCAGCGCGCACGTCCTGCCACCTTGGCGCTTGTCATGGCGAAACATGGTGGGCTGGCGGCATTGCTGTTTGCACCGCCGATGCTATGGGCGCTCTGGGAGGGCGAGGCCGATCTCGCCCTCATGCTGGCACTGCCTGTGGTGTTTGGGCTCGCGTCGACGCTGTTGGTCTGGCGCATACAATTGCCGGGAGACTTGCGGGGGGTCGAGGCCATGGCCTCCATCGCATTGCTGTTTCTGCTGGCTGCGATCCTGTCCGTTCCCGCCTTTGTAGCACTGGGTATGTCCGTTCCGGCAGCCTTGTTTGAGGGGATGAGCGCCATCACAACCACGGGCCTGTCCGTGGCGCGTGATCCTGACAGTTGGCCGTTCGCAGCACATTTCCTGCGTTCCTGGATGCAGTGGATTGGCGGGCTGGCCATGGCAACGGCCGTTCTGGCGCTGGTTCTCGGGCCGGGGCCCGCGGCGCGCACTATGGGTAAAGCTGGGCTTGATCAACGCAACCGCATCCAGTCTGCCCGGGCACAGGCACGCGAACTGCTTGGCGCTTACACGATCCTGACCTTGGGATTTGCGGTTGTGATCTCCCTCGCACTTGGGCGCGGTGCAGAGGGGCTGGTGCTGGCAATGTCTGCTGTGTCCACGGGTGGCTTTGCGCCGCGCTCTGATAGTTTGGCCAGTTACGACCCGTCGGTGCAAAGCCTTGTAGTTCTGGCCTGTGTTTGCGGGGCGATCTCGCTGTTGGCCTTTGCCCAGTCGGCACGTCGGGGCGGAACGCCGATCTGGGCCGCACCGTCTGTGCGCCGGGTTGCGGTCATGACCTTGTTATGTGCGGTCCTTTTGGCCGTGCTTCGACCTATCGCAGCGCCGGAGGCCGCATACCTGGACACTTTTCTGAACTTGCTGAGCGCATTTTCCACAGCGGGCTTTTCGACTGGCGCGATGCCCGTGGCGCCCGCGCTGCTGGGACTGTTTGTGATCGTGATGTTAATCGGCGGAGACCGTGGATCAACTGCAGGCGGGATCAAGCTGTGGCGCATCAGCATCCTGGGGCGCGCAATGCGCCACGCCCTGACATTGCCGCGGCTGCCGGATCGCGCCGTCAGCCCCCTGCGTCACCACGGCAACCCTGTGAAAGATACGTTTCTGGTGGCGATGCTGGGACTGCTTGTTCTCTACAGCCTGAGTGCGACCGCGATGTGGACGATGTTTGTGACGCTTGGGCATCCTCCTTTGGCGTCACTGTTTGACACGGTGTCGGCCCTGTCGACCGTGGGGCTGTCTGCTGGCGTGATTGGCCCGGACTTGCCCCCGGCGGCCCAGATTGCCGTCGCAATTGGCATGTGGCTAGGACGTCTCGAATTCATCGCGGTACTTGTTCTTGTGCTGCCCGGCACATGGGCCCGCCGCCGTTTTGGAAAAGGATAAAAACATGCGTATCGTTATTGTCGGCGGCTCCAAGTTTGGAATCGCCACTGCCGAACAGATGATCGAGCACGGTCACGAGGTGGTTCTGGTTGATAAGGATCGCGACCGGCTGGAACGGCTGAGTGAGCAACTGGATTGCGGTCTGATCGAAGGGGACGGGTCGTCGCCGTCGGTACTGCGTGAAGCCTTCCGCGATAAGAGCGACGTACTGATCGCGCTCACCAACGCATCTGATGACAACATCCTCACCGCCCTTGTTGCGCGATCCGTTGGGTTCGGGCGCGTCATACCGCAAATCATCTCACCCGAGCTGCTCGAAGTGTGCAGCGAGTTGGAATTGAATGACACGATCACGCCGCATGCGACCGTCGCCAAGTCGTTGTGCCGCGCATTGGAAGAAGACACGGAAGTCACCGAGGATCTGAACCTGACGGGGGCCCTGCGTCTCAAACGGGTTGAGGTGCCGGATACCCTGGATGGAAAAACCCTTGCTGATCTGGAGACACCAAAAGAGGCACGCGCCGTTGCCATCATCGACGGGGACACCGAGAGCCTTGCAGACAGTCAGGCGACCTTGCGCGCAGGCATGCACATTCTGTTTGCCGTCGATTGCAACAAGGTCAAGGCACTGGAAAGCTGTTTTGAATTGTAAAGTTTGGAACCTTTTGGACTTGGCCGCGTTAACCCGTTGAATACTAAGACGGAGACGGGACTATGGCCGCTGACCTGCGCCCCAGCATCAAGGATGAAGACGCCTACGAAGCCATGCGCGATGATGGCTATTCCAAGGAAGCCGCGGCGCGCATTGCAAATGCGCAGGCAAGCGACGACATCAATCACGCGTCCAAATCCTACGAAGACCGATCCAAGGCCGACCTCTATGACCTTGCTCAGGAGCGCGGCATCGACGGTCGTTCAGACATGACAAAAGATGACCTGATTGCCGCTTTGCATGCTCAAAGGAGTGCGTCATGAGCCTGTCCACGGGAGACCGCGTCGCGTGGTCCTGGGGCAATGGCACCGGGACCGGCATCATCAAACAGATCTACACTGACACCGTGACCAAGACGATCAAGGGCACGGATGTCACCCGCAACGCCACCGACGACGATCCAGCCTATCTGATCGAACAGAAAGACGGAGATCGCGTCCTCAAAAGCAGCTCGGAAGTCGACGCTGCATAACCCATCAAAAGGAGATCACATCATGGGTATCGAAGTTGCCGGCATCGGCGGTTTTATCCTTCTCATCCTCAACATCTGGGCCATCATTTCCATCGTTGGCTCCGGGGCAAGCACGGGCGGCAAAGTCTTGTGGGTCCTGTTGGTTCTGCTGCTGCCACTGATTGGATTCATTGTCTGGCTGATTGCAGGGCCACGTGGCCGCGGTCGCGCCGCTATCTGATCTGAGTAATCCTGACGCGCGTGCAATCTGCCAGTCTCGCGCATCGGACGGCCCGTCGCTTTCCCTCGCGACGGGCCTTTTTGTGTTTTTAGGGTAGGGTGATCGGCTGGTTTGCATCTCGACTGTGCCGGTCTACACCCGTCGCCAGACTTAGTGCTCCAAGGCCACACTTTGGGGCCAAGCAGCCTTCAGAAATGAAGCAGGCGCACAATAAAACGACGCCGCTTGGTTTAAATCAGTGGACGTTTGGCGAAGCGGTCCTCCTCGATACGTGCAATGTCGCCCAAACGCTCCAGATCATGCACAATCAGTTGATCCTCAGACCAAGTCACAACCTGATCCTCGCGCAGACTGGCGAGCGTTTTGTTTGTATGCACCAACGACAGACCCAAGGCGTCCGCAAGATCCTGCTGCCGATAGGGCAGGGGCACGGAATTGCCCGATCCCAGATTGACTTGGCTTAGGCGTGTGAAAAACCGATGAAGCGCCCAGGCGAGTTTTGCACGGGCATCGAGTTGGCCCACGACGGCCAGCGCTTCGCCCAGGAACTGTTCCTCAACCGCTGCGATGCGTGTCAGATCGTAAGCCCTCTCAGGATGTGACTTGAACAGCGTCCAGAGTTCAGAGCGGTTAAACGTGCACAGCTGCATCCGCGTTGATGCTTCCACAGAGTGGCCCATTTCTGACATCACTCCGGCCTGTAAGCCAATGAAGTCGCCGGGCAAAACAAAACCGATCACTTGGCGCCGGCCATCCTGCAATGTCTTGTAACGCAGGCCCATGCCCCGCAGGCATGTAAACAAATGCGTCGAGGATTGGCCCTGCGCCATGATTTCGGTGCCGGGCTGCGCCTCGAGCTCGCCCGTTTTGAACCTTTCCATAAAGGAAATTTCGGACGTGGACATGGGGAGGAACGCATCAAGTTTGCGCAGCGGGCAGTTTGAACAATTGGTCGACATTTTTTCCGTCTTCTATGTCACAGTTTAATTCGCGGCGATCGTAGCTGTGGCATGACAGACACTTGTAGCCACAGGACATTCAAATGACCCCTCGTGATCTAAGCCGACGGGCGGCGTTGGTTGTTGGAACCAACGCGGTCGAAATCATGGATATCGAAGAGTATCTTACTTTGTGCGGATGGGTTAGCCCCGCGATCGCGCGATCTTTTGGAGAGGCGGAACACCTGTTGGATACGGCTAGCGGCGCGATCCACCTCGTCATAATGCTGTTGCCTCAGGCCCACCCGGATGCAGCGGCGTTTGTGCGCACGTGCATGAACAAGGAAATTGGCTTGATCATCATGAATGGCGCGCGCACGACCGTGTTGGCGGGCCAGGTCATTATGCTGGCCCGCCCGTTCGTTGACACCGATCTTGATGATGCGCTTGAGGCGTTGGGTCTTGCGATCGCTTAGCCGCGACGCGACAGGGCCATGCCAAGCAGCACACCAAAGCCAACAGCGCCAGCAACGGCGAGGCCTGGATTGCGGCGGACTGTAGACAGCACGGTGTCCTGCGCATGTTTGGCCTTGTTTTCAAGGTCATGAGCCGCCGCTTGAAGAACTTCGCGCCCTTCCTTCGCCGCTACTCCAACCGTCTCGCGGAGTGTTTCGGCCTGTTCGCGGGCGGCTTCAGCCCATTCGGACGCTGTTGCGCCGATAGCGCTGTCAGACCCGTTCGATGTTGGCACAGTAGAAGTGCTTTGAGCGTTCGACATGATGTGTCCTTTCATGGTTGCGTTACATATCTAACTGTCCAAGCGCGGAATTTGTTCCACGGCATTTTTTGGAACCTTTTGTTGGGCGACCAAGTTGGTTTGGTGAACCTAGATGAAAGGAAAACCCATGCTGTACTGGTCACTGATGTTTCTCGTTATCGCGCTGGTTGCCGCAGTGTTCGGCTTTGGCGGCATCGCCGCTGCGTCCACAGGCGTCGCACAAATCCTGTTTGTGCTGTTCATCGTCCTGTTCGCCGTTACGCTGGTTGTGCGCTTGTTACGCGGACGGTCCTAACCCCAACATTCGACATGCTTTTGCCGGCGCCCATTCTTGCGGTGCCGGCTCTTTTACATTCAGGATCCGAGGGCAATACATGGACCGCGCCACAGCACTGACCGAAGCATTCTTGGCCTCCCTTGCGCCAGAAGACGCGCGGATGGTCAATCTCAGACAAGCAGTTGAAGAGGTCGCCCAAGACGTCATCACGGTGGAAAAGAACAATCCCGACTGGGCTGCAGCGCGGGTTTTACGCCGACTGGTTGAGCCGGATCGGGTGATCAGTTTCGGTGTCACTTGGGTGGATGATGCGGGTGATGTCCAGCTGAACCGCGGTTGGCGTGTGCAGGCCTCAAACGCCATTGGTCCTTACAAGGGCGGGCTGCGGTTTCACCCTGCCGTCACCTTGGATGACTTGCGGTTTCTGGCGTTTGAGCAGTGCTTCAAGAATGCACTGACCGCTCTGCCCCTTGGTGGCGCGAAAGGGGGCTCGGACTTTGATCCGACAGGCCGTAGCGATGCAGAGATCATGCGCTTTTGTCAGGCCTTCATGCACCAGCTTGCCCCCCATATCGGCCCGGATCGGGACGTGCCTGCGGGCGATATCAACGTGGGCGCACGCGAGATCGGGTATCTGTTTGGTGCCTGGCGCCAATCCGCCGGCATCTACGCAGGTGCCCTGACAGGGAAGGCGCCCTCATATGGCGGGTCTCACATCAGGACCGAGGCGACCGGCTATGGGCTGATCTATTTCGTTCAGGCCATGTTGGAGCGGTTGCATATCTCGCTTGATGGGCAGCGTGTGGCCATTTCAGGCAAAGGCAACGTCGCGATTCACGCCGCGCGCAAAGCCATTCAGGAAGGGGCGCAGGTAGTTACCCTGTCAGACACCTCTGGCACGCTCTACGCACCGGATGGGCTGGATCATGATGCTGTCGATTGGGTGTCACAGCGTAAGGCCGAAGGTGGAGACATCAGCACCCCACCTGCCGCATTTGGTGCAACGTTTTGCGAAGGTACGCAGCCTTGGACGCAGGAGGCAGACATCGCCTTGCCCTGTGCGACGCAAAACGAAATTGATGAAACTGCAGCGCAATCCCTTGTCGACAACGGTGTGCGCCTCGTCGCCGAGGGCGCAAATATGCCCACCACAAAAGACGGCCTACGCGTTCTGCGCAAGGCGAAGGTGACCTACGCGCCGGGCAAGGCGGCCAATGCAGGTGGTGTCGCGGTGAGCGGGCTAGAGATGAGTCAGATGAGCCACCGACGGTTCATGTCCGCCCAGGAAGTGGACAGTGCATTGCGCACCCTGATGGCGGACATTCACGACCGGGTTGCCGACGAAGGGCAAGGGCGCAATGGCGTCGACTATGCGCGTGGCGCAAATTTAGCCGGATACCGCCGCTTGGCAAAGGCCATCACAGCACAAGGAGTTATCTGATGCGCGACACAACAACGAAATCTGGCGCGCAGGTGCTGGTGGATTGCCTTGTATCTGCGGGGATCGACACTGTTTTCGGCGTGCCGGGTGAAGAGACAACCGCGCTAATGGAGGCGCTGAGCGCGTCCGACATTGAATTTGTACTGTGCCGCAACGAGCAGGGCGCGGCCTACATGGCGTCGGTGCATGGCCGATTGGCGGGTACGCCGGGTGTCTGTCTTGCCACGCTTGGACCCGGGGCGACAAATCTTGTGACAGGTGTTGCGGATGCTCAACTGGATCACGTGCCTCTGATCGCGATCACCGGTCAGGGCGGGCGGGGCCGCTTGGGGCGGATGAGCCATCAGATGATTGATCTTGAGGCGCTGTTTGCCCCGGTCACCAAGCTCAGCCGCACCTTGCTGGTGGCAGACGACATTCCGGCCAGTTTTGCCGAGGCGATGCGCCTTGCACAGGTCGGGCGCCCGGGTGCGGTGCACTTGTGTCTTCCCGAAGATGTGGCCGCAGCGGAATGCAACACATCTCCGTTGCCCGTGCGCGAACCGCCGCAAACCCGTGCCGGTCAGGACGATCTGCAGACCCTTGCCGACCGGCTAGCTGCAGCCGAGCGTCCGGTTCTGGTGGCTGGCGCAGGCGTGGTGCGTGACGGAGCCGCCGAAGCGGTGCGCATGTTTGCCGAAACAACCCATATCCCTGTGGCGACGACCTTTATGGCCAAAGGCATTTTGCCATCCGAACATAGCCAGACCTTGTTTTCGGTGGGTCAAAACGAGGAAGACTGGGTCGACCTTGCGCTGCAAGCTGCCGATCTCATCCTGCTGGTCGGGTTTGATGCTGTCGAATATGCGCCACTTGGATTGACGCGGGGCAAGGACGTGCCCGTTTGCGTGATCGACACTGATCCGCCACGGGCGGATACGGGACTGGTGATCGCCGCTGAGGCTGTGGGCGATATTGGTCATGCCCTCACTGACATACGGTTACGCTTGAAGGGGCAGACTTGGGCGTCGGTGTCTGCATTTGACGCCGCCCGCGACGGTATGCGCCTCGCGCTCGAACGGCGTCTGACCCAAGATGACACCGGGCCAATTGCGCCAAGTGACATTTGCCGCGTCGTCACAAAGAGCCTGCGCGTCGAAGACACGGTTCTGTCGGGTGTGGGCATGCACAAGCTCTGGATTGCACGCCATGTTCAACCTCAACGCGCCGGACAGCTGATCGTGCCAAACGGGCTGGCTGGTATGGGGTTGGCCTTGCCCGGGGCGCTTGCCGCGGCGCGTTTGCAGGAAGAGGGGCGGGTTCTGGCGATTTGTGGTGACGGCGACGTCATGATGAACGTTCAGGAGATGGAAACGATCACCCGTTTGGGCGCGCGCGTCACGGTGATGGTCTGGGTCGACGGAGGCCTTGGGCTGATCGACGCTCATCAAGGCAAAGACGGGCCCAACTTTCCGTTTGGAAACCCGATGTGGGATCGTTTGGCCTCTGCCTTTGGTTGGACGCATGCCGATGTCCGCGGCCTTGGCGATCTGCCCGATCTGTTGAACGCAGCACTAAGCGCAGAAGGGCCAACTTTGGTCACTGTGCCGGTCGCTTATGACGCGGCAGGGCACATGCCAGCCAAAGCCGCACCGATTTTGGGGAACCATTCTGCGGGCTGAGCAGTTGAGTTAGTGAAACAAACAACGAAAGGAGAGACATCATGTCAAATGCATTGAACGTCGTCCCGTCCGAAGATTCCGTGAACACTGGCGTGCGGGACACCGCCACCATTGCCGAAGGTCTCGCAGATGTTCTGGCAGACACGTATCGCCTTGTATTTAAGTCCCACGCCTATCACTGGAACGTGGAAGGCCCGCTGTTCTATTCGGTCCACAACCTGACAGAAGAGCACTACGAAGACATGTTTGGCGCGGCCGATGATTTGGCCGAACGCATCCGTGCCTTGGGGCATCTGGCCCCGACATCGATGGCGGATATCGTGGGTCGCTCGCGCATCGAGGACAAACACGGTCCGCTGAGCACAGAAGAAATGGTTTTGGACCTTGCCGCCGATCACGAGCGTCTGGCTCACCGTCTGCACGCCCTGATCGAGATGCTGGAAGACCGCAAGGATCCGGTGACCGAGGACATGGCAACAGAACGCAGCGCGTTTCACGAGAAAGCCGCGTGGATGCTGCGTGCGCTGGCCAAGTCCAGCTAACCCTTAACCAGTGAGTGGGTGACGAGTGGCCCCCGCGGTGCACACCGCGGGGGTTTTTGTCTCAGGCCTTCAGGATCGCGGACGAGGCAAAGAACATCGCCTGGCTGATGGCCGACCTGACTTGCTCTTCCGTGTAAGGTTTTGAAATCAGGAACGCAGGCTCTGGCCCTTCACCGGTCAGCAAACGCTCGGGATAAGCTGTGATGAAGATGACAGGAATGTCCCCTGCATTCTCTGTAATGCGATTGACGGCGTCGATCCCGCTGGAGCCATCGGCCAATTGGATGTCCGACAGGATAAGATCGGGATGCTGGCGATTGAACAATTCGATTGCATTTGTTTCGGTGCGTGCGACGCCTGTGACCTGATGGCCAAGGTCTGCCGCGATGTTCTCAAGATCTACGGCGATGATAGCCTCATCTTCAATGATCATCACTTTGCCGCTTACGGACTTGGCCATTTCGCCATAGGCGATGTCCAATAATTCGGCGACTTCATCAGCATCGGTTTGCATGATGTGCGCGGTTTGATCCGGTGTGAATTCTTCAAGCGTGCGCAGCAGCAGTACTTCGCGGGTGCCCTCGGTCAGTGTGGCAAGGTGGTGTTGAGCACGTGCCGCCGGCCCATCTTCCGCGTCGTTCAGTTGCGCGCCGCTCGACACCCAAATCGTGTGAAACACTGCAAACAGAGCGACTTTTGGCGGTACATCGTCGGAAAACAGATCCGGGTCCGACAGGATTGCCTCGAGGGCTGTGGCGGCATACGCATCACCGCGAGGCTGACTGCCCGTGAGGGCACGCGCGTATCTGCGCAGGAAGGGCAGGTTTGGTCCGATTTTGTCTGCCAGTGTCGGCGTGCTTGACTGCGACATTTGTTGTCACTCCCATATTTTTTGCGATTTTCATGGAACTAATGCCGCTGTGGTGCATTTAGTTCCCAAATAGTTACAGGTTTTTGTGCTCATGACCCGGAAAATGAACCGCACACGCGAGACATCAAGTGTTGCAGACGAGATCGACAAAAATATCAAGCGCGCCTTTGATGACGTCGCCAACCAAGAGTTGCCATCTCGGTTCACGGATCTTTTGGACCAACTGCGCGCGCAGAGCAGTACAGGGTCGGAGGGCAGTCATGACAAGTGATCCGCGTGAAGAACTCGTGACGCATATCGGCCCGATGCGTGCCTTTGCCATCAGTCTCACCCGCAACGGATCTTTGGCCGATGACATGGTGCAAGAGGCGCTGGTCAAAGCGTGGAGTAACATCGAGAGCTTTCAGGCAGGCACAAACATGCGCGCGTGGCTGTTCACGATCCTCCGCAACACCTATTATTCGCATCACCGCAAACGCAGCCGCGAGGTGGAAGACGTGGAAGGCGTGTTGTCTGACAGTCTTGCGCAAAAACCCGACCATGATGGTCGCCTTCAGATGCGCGATTTTGCTGTTGCTTTTGCGACTTTGCCAGAAGATCAACGTGAGGCGCTGGTTCTTGTTGGTGCGGGTGGGTTTTCCTATGAAGAGGCCGCAGAAACCTGTGGTGTCGCTGTCGGTACAATCAAAAGCCGGGTTAACCGGGGACGTGCGCGATTGGTCGAATTGATGGGCGTGTCCGACGATGAACCTATGGAGGTTACGGCCGCTGTGACCCAAGGCATCGTGGCGATGAACCAGAGCATCGCGTGATGGCCATGCCGTTTGTCGGCAAGTTGCGCGTCAGATTGGTGGTGCTGACGTTGCTCGCGCTGCTGCCTTTAGGTGTGATCGCCTTGGGGCAGGCGGTTCGCTCTGCGGATTTAAACCGCGAGCGGATTGAGCAGTCACTTATGGACGCAACCAGCATCGCCGCCGTCGATCAAAGCGCCAAGATCAATCAAGCCATCGGCGCCGGACAAGGCCTCGCCACTGTTGTATCGTCAATGGACATTGATGCGTGCCGCACGGCGATGGCGCAGCTGTTGGAAAACAACCCGTCTTACGCGTTCGCGGGCTTTATCAGAATTGATGGTTTGCTGGAGTGCAGCAGCTCAGGCGATTTCGTGATGGATTTTTCAAATTTTCCATCCTGGAGCGTGGCTGTCGAGCGCGCTGACACGTTCGTCGAGGTAAATACGGACGGGGCTGTAAGCGGCAAATCTGTAATGATTGTGAATGTGCCCGTGCAAAAAGCCGGTGAACTGATGGGTTTTGTGTCATTGTCGATGCCTCAAACCATAGTCACCGACGCTGCATCATCACTCGACGATAATGGCCTTGCTCTTGTCGCGGTAGCAACGTCGGGCAACGCATTTTCCATGACAGAGGAATCCATAGACGCAGAACAGCTACTTCCGCAGGGGATGTCCTTTGAAGACCTGAATGACAGAAAAGGTAGTATTTTCTATGCCAATGACTTTAGCGGAGACAGAAGGGCATTTTCTGTAACCGAAACTGTGGCCGACAGCTTTTTCATCGTGGGCAGTTGGCCACGTTCCGTTGTGTTTGGAAACGATCAATGGAAACAGTCGCTTACGCCAGTGCTTTTTGCCTTTCTGATGTGGGTGGCAAGCATGTCTGTTGCTTCCTTCGGTCTTGATCGGTTGGTGCTGCGCCACTTGGCAGATCTGCGCTCTGCAATGCGCCAGTTTGCTTTGGGAGAGCGCAATTCAGACGGTCTGACCCTGAACAACGCGCCCAACGAATTCAAGGACGCTGAACGGGCCTTTAACCGCATGGCGTTGCTTATTACCGAAGCTGAGGCTGCGCGCCTCACCGACTTGCACGACAAGGAAGTCTTGCTCCGGGAGGTTCATCACCGCGTCAAAAACAACCTTCAAATGATCGCGTCGATTATGAACTTGCAAGCCCGTGCGGCTCGGACAGATGACGTGCGGGATGTGCTGGCAAGTCTGCAACGTCGCGTGCGCGGTCTCGCCATGCTGCACCGGTCACTTTACACGCAGCCTGAAACCAGTCAGGTCGATGCCCGGGATCTGGTGTCGACCGTCATTTCCGATACATCTGCCATCTTGCCGGATCAGGAATTGAAGATCGAAACAGATCTTCATTCGGCGCTGCTTTACCCTGATCAGGCCGTACCCTTGTCCATGTGGGTGACCGAAGCATTGACCAACGCTGTCAAATACGTTGGGCGCACGTCTGACGGGACGGCAAAAATTTCGGTCAACATGCACCATGACGGGGCAGGTGAGGTGGCGCTTGAGATCGTCAACACGCTGGGCACTCCACTTGTCGCCAGCGGCAATACAATCGAAAGCACCGGGTTGGGGGCCAAGCTGATGTTGGCCTTCTGTCGCCAGTTGGACGGCCAGGTCGAAACCGAAGAAACTGACGAACAGTATGTGCATGTCTTGCGGTTCAGGGTGCAGGGATTTGACCCCGAAGCGGCGGATGGCGTGTCTGATGACAGCGGAACGCCTCCGAATGTCGCGGCCTGATTTCGAAGTGTTTGTGGCTGCGGATGCAGCCTTTGCTGCTTTTGAGCAGGCGGTTCTGGATGCGCGTTTCTCGTTTCTGGGCGGGTTTCGCATTTTTGACATGCGCACCCGTCTGGTCAGCGAGGCGGGGCGCGCAATTGGAGAGACGTGGTTTGATTTGCTGGCGCATGTGGTCGCGCGTGGGGTGCGGGTGGATCTGACGATTAGCGATTTTGATCCAGTTTACGCCACAGAACTGCATGCGTTGACATGGGGTACGCTGAAACAGGCGGCGGCCTTGCGCGAAGTCACAGGCGCTTCTGAGCAGCAGGTGCAGGTTCGTCAGGCACTGCATCCGGCAACGCCCGGTCTTGTGCCGTGGTTGGCGTTCTTGCCGCCGACATTGCGCAAGGCGCGGGCGCAGCGGGCCCGGATGAGCGACAGCGCCTTGCGCGCCGCACCGGGCCTGGCCGGGACGCCGCAGTTGCATCCGGTAACCCATCACCAAAAACTCGCCGTGATCGACGATGACACGCTGTATATCGGCGGTCTTGACCTCAATGCGCGGCGGTTCGATACGGCGGATCATGATCGCCCTGCGCCGCAAACGTGGTCCGATGTGCAAGTGATCGTGCGCAATGATCCGGCGGTGGCCGAAGCGGCAACGCATATCAAATCCTTTGACGCCGTGGTGCGCGGGCAGACCAAGCCGCCTGCAATGACCCACATCAAGCGCACGCTTTCGGTGGATCGCCTGCTCAAACTGCCGTTCCTGTCGCCGCGCACATTGGTATCCGAGATCGAACAGTTGCATCTGGAAGCTATCGGGCAGGCGCGTCATCTGATCTATATTGAAACGCAGTTTATGCGGTCGCCCCGCATTGCAGATGCGTTGGCTGAGGCAAGTGCCGCGCAAAGTGCTTTGTCGCTGATCCTGATCTTGCCAGCCCTGCCCGAACCTGCCGCTTTTGCACCCGAAGACGATATTGGATTTGAGACGCGCTATGGCCTTGGTCTGGAACGGGACGCATTGGCTAAGATCCGTGAAGGTTTTGGGGACCGCGCCACAATTGCCGCCCCGGTGCAACCGATCATGGCCCCGCGTGATGATACATCCAGCAGCGCCGGGTCGCCCATGATCTATGTCCACAACAAGGTGCTGGTGCGGGACGGCGACCTTGCCTTTGTCGGATCTGCCAACATGAACGGCCGCTCATTGCGATGGGACACAGAGGCAGGTCTGACAATCACGCAGTCTGATCGGATCGCACATTTGCGCCGCGTCGTTCACAGACACTGGTGGCGCAAGGACCTGACCGGCGACTGGGCCGATCCGGAGCGTATGCAGCCGCTCTGGCAGGCCGAGATCCGTCGCAATGACGTGCGCCACCCCGAAAAGCGAGCGGGGTTCCTTGTGTCCCATGACCCGACCCTGCACGAGCGCCACGGCGCATCGTTGCCCTTGGTCACGAATGACATGGTCTGAGCCGATATCTTAGCGATCGCCCAGATTGAGTGGGAATTATTGGAACGATGCGGCTCCTGAGACGTTGTTACCAAAGAGAGCAACAAAAAGGAGATCTGTTATGGACAAGGACCGCATCGAAGGCAAATGGACCGAGATCAAGGGCCGCATCCAAGAAGCTTACGGCGATCTCACCAATGACGAAATCGAAGAGGCCAAGGGCGACCGCGCACAGTTGGAAGGTATGATGCAGCAAAAGCTGGGTAAAACCAAAGACGAGGCCCGCGCTGCTGTGGATGACATCCTCAACGCGATCTAAGTCTCGCGATGTAACCACGTATGAGGCCACCGCCAGACATGTTCTGGTGGTGGTTTTGCGTTTTGGGGCCCGTCGAATGCATCCGACGCTCGCGCTGCGCAGCGCGTAAATGCACGTCTTGCCCGTCAGCCTGTTTGCTCGACAGGACAGTCAGGTGATGCACGCAGCATACCACACATTTTTCACGGTCATGTAATTGTCCAACCCTTCGGTGCCGCCTTCGCGTCCGTAACCGCTGGATTTGACGCCCCCAAACGGGGTTTCGGGCATTGACGCCTCCAGCGTGTTGATTGACAGATTTCCGACTTCGACCTCGTCCACCAACCGGTCGATATAGTCGGCGCGGTTGGTAAATGCGTATCCCGCCAAGCCGTATGGAACCGCATTGGCCCTTGCGATGGCGTCATCAAGCGATGCGACCGGGTTAATGATGGCGATAGGGCCAAAGGGTTCTTCGTGCATGATGCGGGCCGTGTCGGGGACGTTGAGCAAAACAGTTGGCTGGAAAAAGTACCCGGTGTCGCCAAGCCGGGCGCCGCCTGTTGCGAGGGTCGCCCCCTTGGCGCAGGCATCTTCGACCAGTGCGGTGAGCGTGGGAACGCGACGGGCATTGGCCGTGGGACCCATGTGGACGCCATCCACCATTCCGTCGCCCACCACCGTTGCCGTAGCGCATTCCACAAATGCCTCGGCAAAGGCGTCAAATACCTGTTCGTGAACGAAAAACCGGGTCGGAGACGTGCACACCTGTCCTGTGTTGCGCATCTTTCGCACAGCTCCGGATTGCGCGGCCTTTGCCACATCCGTGTCTTCGCACACAATCACCGGAGCATGTCCGCCCAGTTCCATCAACACGCGCGTGTCATGTTGCGCGGCCAGCGCCGTCAGCTGCCGCCCCACCGTGGTCGAACCGGTAAAGGCAACAAGGCGCACCGGATCCTGCGGGATCAGGTGGTTGGAAATCTCTGCGGGATTGCCAAAGACAAGGTTGAGCACGCCCGCGGGCAGGCCTGCATCCTCAAAAGCCTTGGCGATGTGGATGGCACCGGCGGGCGTTTCCTCGGCCGCCTTCAGAATTACAGAACACCCCGAGGCCAGAGCGCCGGCAATTTTGCGTGCGGGTTGGCTCATCGGGAAATTCCAGGGTGAGAACGCCGCAACGACACCAACCGGATGATGATGCACTGCAAACTTGTGACCCGGTGCAGCAGGAATGACCCGCCCATAGGTGCGCATGGCTTCGCCCGCGTCCCATTCAAAAAACTCAGCACCCCGAATGACTTCGAGACGTGCTTGCGCCAGAGGTTTTCCATGTTCGAGCGTGATAGAGGTAGCGATGTCTTCCTGACGGTCCCGCATCAACTTGGCCGCCCGCAAAATCGTGTCAGCGCGGTCGCGTGGGGCGGTCTTGCGCCAGATGTCAAATCCCTTGACGGCGGCGTCCACTGCATCGTTGAGGTCCTGCGCTGATGCGCATGGCAGACGCCCCAATTCCTCTTCGGTCGCAGGGTTAAGGACAGGCATGTCCGTATCACTCTTGCGCCAATGACCCGCAATAAAAAGGTTCAGGTCTGGATACATGTGTCACGCTCCTTTGGGGTCGGTTTCAGATCACGCATCCGCTGCCATCGCTTCAAGGGAATTGAGGGAATACTGATATCACAATGACGAATATCGGATCAGGGGCTGGATATCGGTCGCGCGGCAGCGGCGCGGTGCAGCGCGGCCTTGAAGGCGCGACCAGCTGGCGACAGCGCGCCCTCGGCCCGGAAAGACACGCCAATCGACCCGGTTCCAAACGGCACCGTCCAGTCAAGCGGCGTGATGTGGCCGTTGGCAATGTCCTGCGCGACCACTTCGGCGGGCAGCAGGCCAATCAGGTTGCGGGATTGTAGTAGCGTCCGGTTGGCCAGATAAGACACGGATTCGATCATGACCGGAGGCGCATATTGCTGTTGCCCGACAAAGAAGTGGTCAATTTGCCGCCGCAATGTTGTTTCCAGTGGGGGCAGTATCCAGCCAAACGGTTTGGTCTGGGCAAAGCTGACATCGCGACGCGCCGCCAACGGATGCTGCGTGCCAACAACAGCGAGGATGCGGTCTTCGAACAGCTTTTCCTGAATGATCTTGTCTCTGTGGCGGTGTGCAGGCAGGCGACCAACAACCATGTCAATCTCGGCGGACAGCAGGCCGGGCATCAGCACTTCGTTGGTGCCTTCGCTGATTTTTACGGCCACGTTGGGACGATCTTCGAGTAGGATTTTGATGGCCGCCGGGATCAGGCTGGTCGAAGCGGCCAAAAGTGTGCCGATGACCACGCGACCGGCGTTGCCTTCGTTCAGATCGTCCAGTTCCTGTGCCGCATTGGACACCTGCGCAAAAATCAGCTTTCCGTGACGGATCAGTGTCTCACCAAACACGGTGGGCACGACACCCCGATTGGTGCGGTTGAACAGTTTGACCTCGAAATCAAGCTCCAGATCCTGGATCATCTTGGTAGCTGCGGGTTGCGAAATGCCCAGTTCGCGCGCGGCGTTTTGAATGTTGCCATGTGTGCCGACCGCCACCAGAAGGCGCAGTTGGCGCAATTTCAGCCGCGTCAGCGCCCGGTCGAGAATCCGCGAATGCCGGTTCGCCATCAGATCGACACCGGGGCTGTGATCTGGTCCAGTTTGGCCAGTACGCTCATGGCCGCCAGCGCCGAGCTACGCGGATTGTCGGGCAGCGCGTTACCTACGATCCGAAAGCTGAATGCCCCAAATGCCCCGGCGGCTTCGATTTCGTGGATGTTTTGGGTGATGTCGGGATCAGCTATCAGGCGCACTGTGGTGCGATCGAATCCGACGCCCGCAAAGGCGACGGCTGCGGCGACATTGGCATTCTTGGGGTAGGCGAGCGCCGCGTCACGCGCTGTGCCATCGAAATGAAGGGCTGCCTTGGTCAACGCTTTCAGTGACAGTTTGGTTTCGGCAGGTGATCCAATCCACCCTTTGGGCGGCTTGCGCCCGGTATACGTCACGCTGTCGAGTTTGCCGACACCCGCCGCGCGCAAACAATCCAGCGCCCCAATTGCGCCGCTGGCCAGATGCAATCTGCCATTGCCTGCGACGGCAGCCGCGTGCAGTCGATCCGTCAGGTGTTGATCGGCCAACGCGCCCAACGACACGGTGATCAGTTGCAAACCCGCGCGCAGGATGTCGGGCCCAAATGCCGCCAGCGCCTGATGCCCCGCACAGTCGATGACTATCTCCGTGCCCGGGGGCAGATCCTTGGGTGAGGCAATGTAATGCGGCTGTGCACCAACTGCATCTGGGCGCACAAGGACGGCGGTGATTTTGTGGCCGCGCGCAGCGGCTGCGGTTTGCACATAGCGGGCAATGGCCCCTTTTCCGATCAAGGCGAGTTTCATAGGATTACCCTAGCAGGTTCGCAGGGAAACGAAATTGATCGGCCTTGGATATCTGTATTTTTGATAACCAGTTGCCCCCTTGGCCATTGGATCACGGGTGAAATCTGGAATGGTCAGGGCGCAACACAACGGGATATCCAGCCGATGCAGTACACCAAACACGAGGCCAAGGCCTATGCCCGTGAGCATATGCGTGGGATCTGGGCCGCGGCACTGAACCCGTTTCGGGAGGATCTGTCGCTGGACGAGGACGGGCTGCGCGCCAACATCCGGCACTGGATCGACGACCTGGCCATCCAGGGGCTGTTCGTGGCGGGCAAGCAGGGCGAATTCTGGGCCATGAGCCTGGAAGAGCGCAAGCGCAACATGACCATCGCGGTGCAAGAGTGCGCGGGCAAGGCCGGGACGATCATGTCGATTTCGGACCAGAATATCGACACCGTGATGGAACTGGGCCACCACGCGCAGGAATGCGGGGCGGACTATGTTGTTATTCACGCCCCGATGCTCAGCTTTTGCCATGACCGCAGCGAGGTTTTGTATCAGTATTACAAACGCTTCTGCGACGAGTTGGGCATCGGCATCGCCATGTGGAGCCATCCCGACAGCGGATATCTGATGCAGCCCGAGGAGTGCGCCCGGATTGCTGAGCTGCCCAACATCGTGGCCATCAAGTATTCGGTTCCGCGGGACATGTATGTGCGGCTGACGCATATGGTGGGGGACAAGATCCATGTCTCGACCTCGGCAGAGCATGAGTGGCTGGACAACATTCTGGAACTCGACTGGAAACTGTATCTGTGCTCGTCACCGCCCTATCAACTGCAATCCAAGGTGGATCAGCGCATGAACGAATACACCGACCTGGCCTTTGCCGGAAAGGCGGATGCGGCGCGACGTGTCTTTGACAGTTTGAACCCGGTGCGCGATGCGATGAAGCGCAGCCGCCCGGACGGCAAGCCCACCGCATTTGGGAAATACTGGCAGGAATTGCTGGGTCAGACAGGCGGGCGCGTGCGGGCCCCGATGCTGGAGCTGACGCAGGCGGAAAAGGACATCATCGCACGGGCATTCGACGAATGCGGCCTCAGGACTTGACGCAAATCGGTATAACCTATTGCGATAGCGACATCTGTAGAATTTCTTTGCGGTTATGGTCGAAACCGCCAACGGTATGGGGCAAAAGCGGAGCGTGACATGTCGAAACTCAAAGCCTTCAACTTCAAATCGTGGATTGACGCGCATCGCCACCTTCTCAAACCCCCGGTGGGCAACAAGATGGTATTTGAGGATTCCGACATGATGGTGACCGTTGTGGGCGGCCCAAACAAGCGCACCGACTATCATGACGATCCGGTTGAGGAGTTCTTTTACCAGCTTGAGGGGGACATGCTGCTCAAGCTGTATGATGGTGAAGACTTCTATGATGTGCCGATCCGGGAGGGCGAGGTCTTTCTGTTGCCGCCACATGTGCGCCACTCGCCCCAACGCCCGCAGGAAGGATCTGTTGGCCTGGTGATTGAGCCAAAGCGGCAGCAGGGGCAGCATGATGCAATCGAATGGTACTGTTTTGAATGCCAGCATCGCGTGTTCAGGGCGGAGTTCCAATTGCAGTCGTTGGTGAAGGATCTACCGCCGGTTTATGAGAAGTTCTATGCCTCCGAAGAGGACCGCACCTGCCCGAACTGTGCTGCATTGCACCCGGGCAAGGAGCCACCGGAAGGCTGGGTTCAGCTGTAAGCGGGATGTGCCGTTGACAGGGTGCCTTTAAACCATAGGGCAGTGAGAAGGCGGCGAAAAAACCGGCTATGATCTGAAAAAACCGCAGCCTACATTGGCGATGACTTAGCATCGCACGTTGCGGTGGATAGAGGTTTCCAACACCCCTGCCAAAAGGGCCGGGCGCATTATCAAATCCGCGCGCATGACGCGGGACATAAAAACGGGAGTTACCATGAAACACACACTTCGATTGCTTGCCTCTGGAGCCTTGGCCGTTGCCAGTGCCTTTGCTGCCCATGCCGAAGATTTCCGCCTTGGCCTGATCACGCCGCCGCCACATATCTGGACCAAGGCTGCCGAAGCCTTTGGCGCCGATCTGGCCGAAGCCAGCGGTGGCGCGCACAGCGTTTCCGTTTTTCCAGCCCGCCAATTGGGCAACGAAGCCGAGATGTTGCAGCAATTGCAAACCGGCGCTCTGGACATGGCCTTTATGACGGTGGCCGAAGTGTCCAACCGCGCACCTGACTTTGGAGCGTTCTATGCACCGTTCCTTGCGAATGATATCGGGCACGCGGCGCGGATCATCCAGTCGGATTATGCCCGTGGGATGCTGGATCAATTGCCCGGCAAAGTGGGCGTTGTTGGCCTCGGGTATGGCATGGCCGGTCTCAGGCAGATCGTGTCGCGTGGCGATGTGTCCTCGGCCGGCGATCTGGCGGGCAAAAAGTTGCGCATCACACCGTTCGAGCCGATTCTCGACTTCTATTCCGCCCTTGGCGCGGCACCCACCCCAATGCCTTTGCCTGCCGTCTACGAAGCGCTTGCCAATGGGCAGGTGGACGCCATCGACATGGACGCGGAGCTGATCTGGGTGCTGAAATACTACGAGCACGCAGACACGATCATCGAATCCAACCACATGATGTTCCCGATGGTGGGGCTTGTGTCTGCCAAAGTCTGGGCGGGTCTGTCCGAGGATGACCGCGCCTCTATCTCTGAGTTGATGAACAAACATCTCGCCAGCGTTGTCGGCTCTTACGTAGAGAAAGACCCGGTATGGTTGGGCCAGGTGAAAGACACCGGCAAAACCTATACCCAAGTTGATCCGGCGTTCTTTGGTGATGCGGTTGATGCGTGGAATGCCAAGTGGTCGGAGAAATCAACTGCTCTGGAAGGTTTGCGCGCTGTGGCGGCTGACACGGCTGAGTGATCGCGTCCAACCGGCATGGAGGCAGCCGGGCGACTGGCTGCCTTTGTCATGCTGAAACGGAGGTTTTGCCATGCGCTTCAAGGCAGAACCTTTTGGCCAAACCCAAATATGATCTCTTGATGGATAACGCGCCCTGATGTCTTGCGACTTGTGGACAGACCTGCACGGTCACGGACCTGACCGAAAATGCTGAGGCGGTTTTCAGCGGGCCTTGCGTGGTTGGAGCTGTGGCTGGCGGCCCTGATGGCGTTGTGCGTGACGCTGTTGATCCTGCTCAATATCGTGACACGCTATTTCGGCGCGGCCCTGTTCTGGGTGGACGAGCTGGCGATTTACGCGATGGTCTGGATGACGTTTCTCGGGGCCTCTGCCGCCTTGCATCATCGTAGTGCGATTTCGATCACGCTATTGGCGGATGCGGTGCCACAGGGCACCAAACGGGCCATCCTGAAAACCGTCGATGTCATTGTATTTGTCTTTGCTCTGGCCATGTTGTGGTTCTGCTGGCGCTGGTTTCTGCCGCTGGACATTGCACGCGCAGGTTTTGATACGCAGGCCTTTCAAGGGGCCACCTTCAACTTCATTTATGCTGAACCCACATCGACGCTTGGGGTGCCAAAATATCTGTTCTGGATGGTGATGTGGCTGTTTGCTCTGGGCGCGACTGTGCATTCCGCGATGCATCTCTTTGCGAAAGATCCAACCCCATGAGCGCAACTGTCTTCCTTGTCGCGCTGTTTTTGTCGGTGCCCGTCGCCATTGTGCTTGGAGTGACGGCGATCTGGTACGTGTGGGAAAGCGGCAATACCGTTCTTTATGACAGCTTTGCGCAGAAGATGTTCGGGGGGCTGGAAAACTACGGTCTGCTGGCCATTCCACTGTTCATGCTGACCGGTGAGTTGATGAACGAGGGTGGCATGACCCGGCGCCTGATCGCATTGGCCCGTATTTTTGTGGGCGGGTTTCGCGGTGGGTTGGCCTATATCAATCTGCTGGCCAACATGTTCATGGCTGCCATCATCGGCTCTGCCACCGCGCAGATTGCAGTAATGTCACGGGCTATTGTTCCGGCCATGGAGGAGGAAGGCTACGACCGTGGCTTTGCCGCCGCGACCACTGCGGCTGGGGGACTTTTGGCGCCAGTGATCCCGCCCTCCATGATGTTCGTGATTTTCGGTGTGCTCGCGCAGGTTCCGATTGGGGACATGTTCATCGCGGGCATCATTCCGGGGCTTTTGCTGGTGGTTGCCTTTGCCCTTGTGATCACGGCCATCGGCTGGACGCGGGACTTTCCCAAAAGCGATTGGATGACCAAGGCCGAAGCGGTGCGGGCCCTTGTTGCGGCGTTGCCTGCGATGTTGGTTCCACTGGCCATCATCGGCGGGATCCTGTTTGGCGTGGCGACCCCGACCGAAAGCGCGGCCATCGCGTCGTTGATTGCATTTCTTGTGGGGTGGCTTGTCTATCGTGATCTGAACCCGCGCACCTTGGGAGAGATGTTCAAACGCACGGCCGTCAATGCGTCGATGATCCTGTTCATGATCGCCGCGGCCAGCGTATTTGGGTGGGTGATCATCTATGAGGAGCTGCCCCAAAAGCTGGCGGGATTGATCACCTCGATCACGTCCGATCCGTTTGTGTTTCTATTGATCGTGAATGCCGCTTTGCTGCTGGTTGGGATGGTGATCGACGGGATTGCGGCCATCATTCTGATCACGCCGATCCTGCTCCCGATCGCCACCGGCTCGTATGACATCAGCCCGTATCAATTCGGCATTGTGGCGTGCCTGAACCTTGTTCTTGGGCTGCTGACGCCGCCAGTTGGGATCGGTTTGTACATCACCTCCACCATGAGCGGGGCCAAGCCCGGCACCATCCTGCGGTCGTTATGGCCCTTCCTGCTGGCTGTCGCGGTGGTGCTTGTCCTGCTCAGCTACATCCCCAGCCTGTCGACATTTCTGATCTAGTCTGAGGGCTGGCTTTGGTCATCTTGGTTGCGATGCCTCGGTGGGGTCAGGCGGCTGACGGGCCGGGTGTTGCATCCGCCATGCAACACAGCATCTCGAACATGATGGACACGCCCAAGAACGCCGTCCCGCCCGATGCGTCAAATGGAGGAGAGACCTCGACAAGATCTGCGCCCACGATGTCCACACCTGCCAGCAATCTGGCAACCCGCAACGCCTCAAACGCATTTGGACCGCCAACTTCGGGTGTGCCTGTGCCGGGTGCGACGGATGGGTCTACAAAGTCGATGTCATAGGACACGTAGGTCGGGGCGGTGCCAACAATGTCGCGGGCCTCTGCCATGACATCCTCGCTCCCGCGCGCGAAATACTCCTCGATCGGGATGATGCGGATGCCTACAGACGCGGCGAAATCGCGATCTTCCATGTCGTAGGCCGTGCCGCGAATGCCGATCTGAACGACGCGCCTGGGGTCCAGCAACCCCTCTTCGACGGCGCGGCGAAACGGGGTGCCATGGGTGTATTTGGTTCCCCCAAAGTAGCTGTCGAACAGGTCCGTGTGGCTGTCAAAATGGATCATGCCCAATGGTGCGGTCTTGGCCAGAGCCCGCAGGATCGGCAGGGATGACAAATGATCGCCTCCCGCCGTCAGTGGCAGGATACCTGCGGCTGTGACACGCTCGTAGAATGCGGTGATCCTGTCCATGCTGTCGAAGATGTCCGCCGGGTTTGTCGAAACATCCCCCAGATCGGCACAATTCGCGCGCTCAAACGGGCGCACGCCTGTCGCACCGTTTTGCGCGCGGATCATCGTGGACATATCGCGCAACTGGCGTGGACCATGGCGTGGGCCTGCGCGGTTGGTGGTGCCACTGTCCCAGGGCACACCGATCAAGCCGATGTCGACGTCACCCAAACGGGCATGATCAAGATCCACATGCGGCAGGCGCATGAAGGTCGGAATGCCCGCAAATCGCGGCAGGTCAAACCCGGAGACCGGGTGGAAAAACGTATCTGTCATGATGTCTCGGGGCCCTCAAAGCGCACGGATCTATTCCGCGATATCTTCGGCCCACAATTCGGGCTTTTCGTCGATGAAACGCTTCATGAGGGCAACGCAATCGGGATCTTCGGCAATCACCACTTCGACACCGCGCGATCTCAGAAACGCCTCGTTGCCCCCAAAGTTTGTCGTGTCACCTATGACCACGCGGGGAATACCGAACTGCACAATGGTGCCCGAGCACATCATGCAAGGCGAGAGCGACGTGTAAAGCACTGTGTCGCGGTACGTTTTTTGGCGCCCGGCCTTGCGCAAGGCGTCCATTTCTCCGTGTGCAATCGGATCACCGCCTTGCACCCGCTGGTTTCGGCCGCTGGCTACAACTTCGCCCCCACGCGCCAGTACCGATCCAATCGGGCACCCGCCTTCGTCAAATCCGGCCTTGGCCTCGTCATAGGCGATCCGCAGCAATCTAGCGTCTGTGTCTGTCATCATATTGGGGCCTCATTGAGTTGCGGGCGGTGCGTTGAAATAGGGCAGGGGTTCGATGGAGGGAGACCACGTCCCCGCAGCCGACAGGGCATCCATGTGATCGGCAATGCCGCCCAGAGTGGTGAACCACACGTCCTTGGTGTTAAGCGTCTGTTCGATCCAGCGTTCCACCAAGCGCCAGCGTGCCAGACGCCCGGTCAGAAATGGGTGCACAATCAGCATAAAAAAACCGCCCGCCTCGTATTGTGCGTCAAACTCGTCCCAAAAGCCGGACAACCCGTCGGAAGGGGATTTGACCGGCATCATGTATCCGATCTCGTCATAGTGGGCGAAGGGGGGCCAGTCGTCTGTCCCCCAATGCACCGGCATTTCATAGAGTTGACCCTTGTCGGTCTTGAGCACATGGGGGATGTCATCACCCATCAGGGAACTGTCAAAACGCATCCCGTGTTCCAGCATCAGATCCACGACCTCATCCGTGATGTTGTAGACCGGTGCGCGGTAGCCTTCGGGCTTTTTCCCGCAGATGCGCATGTGGGCCTCGATTGCGCGTTCGAACGGTTCGCGTTGGTTGCCATATGTGGTGATCGGGTCCTCGTGAATCCAGCCATGGTGGCCTATTTCGTGACCGCCCTGCAGGATCGCTTCGGCGGTTTCGGGATACTGCTCAAGACACCAGCCGGGAATGAAGAACGACTGTTTGATGCCAAAGCGCGCATAGGTGTCCAGAATGCGGGGCAGGGCGACATTGGGCCCGTAGCGGCCCATGGAAATGGGGTAGAGTCTGCGATGGCTGTCTTGCGGACGCGCGACGTGGATCAAGCTGTCCGCATCCATATCAAACGAGATTGCCACAGCGCATTTTGCACCGTCGGGCCAAGGGATCGGGTTGCGGATCATGTCAGCGTTCTCCCAGTATATTGGCGTTCTGCGTCTCCCAGCTGAGCCAAAGCGGCGCACCGGGTTCCAGATCCAGCGCCATCAAGGCACGCTCCTGCATTTGCACCTTGAACTCCAGATCATCGACACCTTCGCAGAACAGCGTGACAACAGAGCCGATGAACTCTTCCGAGATCAGAGTCGCTTGCGCCTTGTTCACGGCATCGGGCTCTGTGGTCGACAGCGACACCAGATCCGCCGACACCGTAAAGCTGACGGATTGCCCGGTGCTGAGCGCGGTCTGGGGTGTCTGCGCTGTGAATGCCCCTTGCGGCGTCAGGATGTGGGTGCCGTCGCCGTCGACCGCCTGCACCTTGCCTGACAGGATGTTGTTGCGCCCCACAAACTCGGCCACAAACCGGTTGGCGGGGGCGCGGTAGATGTCTTTGGGAGCGCCGATCTGGGCGATATCGCCCTGGCTCATGATGACAACACGATCCGCCATGGCAAAGGCTTCGGATTGGGAATGGGTCACGTAGACAAAGGTAATCCCAAGTTCCTTTTGCAACCTCGTCAGCACACCCTGCATCCGGATCACCAGATTGGCGTCCAATGCGGAAAGTGGTTCATCCAGCAGCAACATGCGCGGTTCCATGACCAGACTGCGCGCCAGCGCAACGCGCTGTTTCTGCCCGCCCGACAAGGTGGCCACGTTGCGTTCTGCGAATTCGGATATCTGCATCCGCTCCAGCCAGTCCAGTGCCCGGCGCTTGCGTTCGTCCTTGCCCACGCCGCGCATTTTCAAACCAAATTCGACGTTCTCTCGCGCTGTCAGGAAAGGAAACAGGGCGAGCGACTGCCAGACAAGCGGCGTGTCGCGCTCGTGTGGTTTGACATCGTTCATCAGACGCCCGGCGATATGGATTTCTCCGCCGGTCGGCGTCTCAAGCCCGGCCAGCATGCGCAAAGTAGTGGTCTTGCCACACCCCGAAGACCCCATGATGGCCAGAAACTCGCCCTCGTGGATATCAAGCGTCATGTCCCGCACAGCGACAAAGTCGTCAAAGCGTTTTTCGACATTGCGAAAGGTCACAAGGGGTTCTGTCATGTCAGGAATGGCTCTTGATTTGGCGACTGATAAAGATGAGCTGAGCAAGGATCACCAGCGTCATGGAGGTCAGGAAGACAAACGTGCCGATAGCATTGACCTGCGGGTCGATGTTGCCTTGCACAATTTCGAGGATCACGATGGGCACCGTTTTGTTCAGCCCGGACACAAACCAAGCAACCGCAAATTCGTCAAAGGACACAGCCGCCGTCAGACACAGCGACGACACGATCGCCGGGGCGCAAAACGGTACAATCACATGGCGCATCGCCTGCCATTCGCTGCCCCCTAGGTTCCATGCGGCCGCCTCAAGGTCGGGATCCATTTGGTGCAGGCGCAGCCGGATGATGGCCATGGCAAAGGGGGCTGTCAGCACGGAATGCGCCAGAATGATGGACCAGAGCTGCCCCGACAGGCCCAGCCGTGACAGCCATGCCAGCATGGCCAGTGCCATGATGATCAGCGGGATGGTTGGCGGCAACAGGATCAACGCCAGGTAGGGGCCCTTGAAGCGGAAATTGTAGCGAAAATCGGAATAGGCCGTGCAGAATCCCAGCACCGTCGCAATCGCCGCTGTGCTGGAGGAGACGATCACCGAGTTGCGCACAGCTTGCCACACATCGGGATCGTTCAGGATTTTCACATACCATTCGGTCGAAAACCCACCCAGCGGGATTGTCGGAAAACGCTGCGAATTGAAGGAAAAGATCAGGCTGAACACAATCGGAGAGAAGATGAAGACAAAAACCAGTCCGACATACAGCGTCAATGCGATGTTCAATCCGCGCCCCTGCATCACCGCACGCCTTTGGGTTTGCGATATGCAAGCGCGATGGCCGTGAAGGCGACCGTGAACAGTGTCAGCATCATCATGATCGCGACAACGGCGGCGCGGGGCCACTGTTGACCGGATTTGGTAGTGTCAAGGATCAGGATCGGCAGCGTCGGTTCCTGCGATCCCCCAAGATAGAAAGGGGCTACAAAATCCCCGAACGCGAGGATGAAACAGAACAGGGCCGCCACGATAAACCCCGTTTTTGACAGTGGCAGAACCACACGCCAGATCGTCGCCAGCGGCTTGCAGCCCAGATTGCGCGCAGCCTCGATCAAGGTCTTGTCGATATTGGCCATTGTCACGGTTTGCAGGATCACGGCCAGCGGCAGTGTCAGCGTCAGATATCCGACAACTGTGCCGAAATGGCTGTTCAGCATCCGAAACGGGCCAAGCCCGATATAGCCCAGCATGGCATTGAGCACGCCGCTTTCGGCCAAAATGACATACCACGAGAACGTTCGCACAAGGTAGGATGTGAAAAACGGGATGATCAGCAGAAACACCGCCCATCGCCGCAGGGTGTCCGAGGCGCGAAATGCCAGTGCCCACGCGGCAGGAAACGCAACCGACATCGCAATTGTTCCGCTGAGTGAGGCGATGAAAAGCGTGTACCAGTAGCTGTCCCAGAAAAAGCCGCGCGTCAGCATCCGTTGCCAGTTCACGAACTCAAACGCTTCGGTCATGCGGTAGTTTTTGACGAGGAAAAATGACAGCGCGACCATGAACAGGACAGGCCCGACAAAGAAGACCAGCTGCCACACGATGATGGGCAGCCGCCATGTCAGGGCGTAAAAGTCGATTTTGCGACGCGCGCTCAAGCCTGTTGTCCTTGCCTGTCATCGGACGGCCCCGCATAGGGCTGTCCGTAAGGTGCCGTTATAGCATTTGACGAAATACCTGAGATATCACGTATCACCTGACGCGTTGAAATCATGGATTTCAGGCAGCGTCAGGTGGTTCAGGTTTTTCGCATAACGCATCAGGCGTTCTTGTATTCCGACCAGAAGTCGTTCCAGTCCTCAAGGCTTTGCTGCTGAGGAATGTCGCGATAGTGGATGCGCCCTTCGTTGATGAGGGCGATGGGATCGTTGGCCATCCCCTCGATCTGGTGGCTGCGCTTGGCTTCGGCGGGGTCGACCTCTTGCAACAGCTTGCGCCCCGCCTTGGTCACGCAAAAGCCGGGATAGGCCAACATCTGCGCCGACTTCACCTGCCCTTCGGGGGACATCATGTACTGGATGAAGGACTTGACGAGGTCCGCCTTGGAGCTGCCCTTGCCGATGCAATAGCTTTCGGTGAACTGGATGCCGCCTTCCTTAGGAATCACCGACGCCACGGGCGCACCGTCGCGTTCCAATACACCGGTGATCCAGTCGCCAATCCCGCACATGGCCAGCATTTCGCCGTTCTTGAGGCCGTTGAATGTACCACCATAGTCGAAAAAGCCGCCAACCTGCGGGCGCAGGCTCATCGTGGTCTCTTGCACGGCTGACCACTGGTCGTCCGACAGATCCCACAGACCGGCGCCATTTCCGTTCTTGAGGCTCATCATTCCGAGGGTCGGCAGATGCCAGTCGAAATGGCCCACTTTGCCGGCAAGCTCAGGCTTCCAGAAGCCTGCGTAGCTGGAGGCCTCTTCTGCGCTCATTGCGGTTGTGTTGTAGGACACGCCCAGATGACCACCCCGCAGGATCATCGAGTAAAGCGTGTCACCGTCCCAGTGGCCGGGAAACTTCGTGAAATCCTCGTGCAGCATGTCGTCAAACGGGTAATCGCTGGCCTCCAGCGGTTCGATGTAACCTGCGGCATTCAACTGCTGCACAAACTCGCCGTCCGACAGGATGATGTCATAGGTCCCCGGAGGCGATTGCGCGATCAACGCCAACATATTGTCCCCGCCTGCATAATATTTAGGCACAAACTTGACGTTGTTGGCTTCTTCGAATGCGCCAACCATATCCGGTTCTCCGTGCCCGTACCACGCTAGCATGTTGATATCCGTGGTCTGAGCCCAAGCTCGGCCCACAAAGGGTGCGGAGAGCGCAACCCCGCCCCCAATACGCAGAACATCCCGTCTAAGAAGTTGATTTTTTGCCTTTTTTCCGGTTTTCATCATTGATCATACTCCGCTGTTGAAATGCTTCTTATCGACTTTGATCGACGTGTTCTGACACAGCCAAAGCCCATTGACTTCAGGTTAGCCATAATCACCCATCAAAGGAAATTTATGGCGGATATAAATGCATTAAGGTCCGTTATGAGTGCTGCTATTTTCAGCATGGGACGACAGGACATTTTCGATGGTTTGCGTCAGGCGTTCAGCGACAATGTTGCCCCAACTGCCCAGCCTGGTCTGTCTGTAAAACAAACCAATCCGCAGCGGCTCCAAGGGGGGTAATCCTTCACTGGTCGGCACTTGCCGCATCCCATTCTGAGTGGTGGGCGCGGTCAGGATGGTAAAGCCCAACCCTCCGCGCACGGCCTCTTGGACCGCATCAATGTCTGGGCTGGAAAAGATCACCTTCCAGTTCCGTTCCACTGACCTCAGGGCGTCTGTCATCCGGTGGCGGTATACGCAACCTACGGGATGCGCCACCAAAGGCAGCTCCTCAAATTGCGTAGGGCGCATGTTTTGGGCGGCCACCCACACCGGTTGTTCGCGCCACTTTTGAACAAGGAATTGTGGGTCGCCGTCCTGATAAAGCGCAACAATGATATCAAGCTCATCGCGCAGAAGGGCGTCGTGCAGGTTTTGCGACAGATCACAGCTCATCGTCAGTTTCAGCGCTGCGTTTTCCTGCATCAGTGCGGTTACCTCCTGTTGCAGCAGGCGCACGCCGTAATCCAGCGGAAGACCGATGCGCAGATCGGTTTCCATGTCCGTGCGTTCAAACAAGCCCACCGCCATGTCGTTCAACCGCAAGATCTGCCGCGCATGCATGGCCAATGCCTCGCCCTTTTCGCTGACATGCATCGAGCGCCCCTTTTGCTGAATCAGCTTGTATCCGACCAGCGTTTCAAGGCGCTTGATCTGCAGGCTGACCGCAGGTTGAGACCGGTTCAGCAAGTCGGCGGCCCGGGTATGACTTTTGACCTCAATTACAGTGACGAAGGTCCGCAGCAGGTCGGTGGGTAAGTTCACGATACGCATAGCGTTCAATTTCGAAATACAATCGATGCATTGCAACAATAAATTTTGTTAATTTTGGGGGCCACCCTAAGCTGCGCCCATGCAGCGCGATGAATTCCACAAGTTCTTCAAGTCCGCAGGGCCTGTTGTGCTACCGGTGATCCACGTTTTGGACACGCCGCGCACTTTGCGCAATGTGCGCGAAGTTATTGCCGCGGGCGCCGCGGGTTGCTTTTTGATCAATCATGATTTTGAACCTGCTCAGTTCCTGCCGATCATCCGCGACGTGCGCGCGGCCTATCCATCATTGTGGATGGGGGTGAATTTTCTTGGCGTGACAGGGCGTGACGCCTTTCCGATGTTGGGTGACTTGGCGCGGGATGGTGTCACGGTTGACGCCTATTGGGCTGACGACGCCTGCATTGACGAGGACGGTGAGAACACGCAAGCCAAAGAGATTGCGCGCGCATACCAAGAGAGCGGCTGGCGGGGGCTTTACTTTGGTGGGACGTGTTTCAAAAAACAGCGCCCTATCGACCCTGCGCGCTACGGCGATGCCGCGCGCGAGGCCTGCGGTTTTATGGATGTGGTGACAACCTCTGGCGTGGCAACAGGGCACGAGGCGGAGCTGGGCAAAATAGATACCTTTCGCGGCGCGATCGGCGACAAGCCCTTGGCGCTCGCGTCGGGCGTCACACCGCAAAACGCAGACACATATGGCGATGTGGACTGCTTTATGGTTGCCACCGGCATCAATGAACCCGGCAATTTTTACGATATTGACCCTGCGCGCCTTGAGGCGCTCATGCGCGCGACGCGGTCCCTTGGACAAAGAGAGACATCATGACCCCACAGGAAAAAGGCCCGCGCGACGATCGCTGGTACCTCAACATCATGGCCCCCAACACCAAGGGCGCGCAATTTGCCTGGCTTGATCCGACGTCCATTTACATCAACGCAAAGGCGTTCAACGATTTGCTGGATGACCTAATGGCGGATCTGGATGGCGTTGAGTTTGACGTTGTTGCCGGTCTGGACGCGATGGGATTTGTGCTGGGGGCAGCGCTGGCTGCGCGCCGTGGGGTCGGTTTTTTGCCCATCCGCAAAGCAGGCAAACTGTGCGTGGACACTGACAAGGTTGAGTTCGACAACTATTCGGGGCGCACGCAGGACATGGAAATGCGCTTACCCGCCTTTGCAGCCGGAACACGGGTTTTGCTGGCTGATCAATGGGTTGAAACAGGGGGCACCATGGACGGGGCCATTCGCCTTGTTCAGCGCCAAAAGGGCGTGGTTGCCGGACTGGTTGCCATCGCCATCGAGGACAATGACCGCACCATGGGATATCGCAAGACCTTCCCGTGTGTATCAGCGGTCATGCCCGGTTCGCGTTGGCAGGCCGAGTGCAACACCCAGACATTGTCCAGTTTTGACAGTTATCGCCCTGAACTCGCCTTTCCCTACTGATCCATCACCTCAAATTGCAAAGGGCCGGGCGCGACACCGTCTCCGTTTACGGCGGTGATGTCTTGGGGGCAGGCAGACATGACCGCAATTGCATCGGCCTCGGCCCGCAGCAATATGCGATCGCCCGGCTTGGACAGGGGTGGAGCGAAGTGCGTAGACCCGTCGGACGCTACGGGCACGTTCATCCAGATGTTGAACGGGGCAGGGACACACGGTGCTTGAAGACCGATGGCCCTGAGCGCCATGCGCAGGTTATCTGCACAGTTGTCGTGATACTCCTTGCATCCAAGCTCGCGGTAGCGCGCATGATCACAGCACGCGACAATCGTGTCATGCACGCCCGCTGATGTGTCTTCTATGATGGTCATCAACGGGGTGCGCATCTGAGTGACCAGCCCGTCACCGACCTTGGGAAAGATCGAGCCCAAGGAGGTGTGCAGATGCGCCATCGACAGATGTTTGTGCAGGTCTTGGGCTGCAAATGCCCAGAAATCACAAACCTGGTGGCCACTTGGATTGATGATGCACAAGGTCTGCCCCTTATTCAGGCGCACGGCCATGCCACAACGGGCAGGAACGGTGTAGCGTCGCCCCGTTTTCGCTGATCCGTCCTCGGAAATGGCAATGTTCAGGCTTAGATTGACGCCGTTCGGTTCTGCGGGGTCATGGGAGTGCAAAATGCCATTTCCTTTTGTGTGGAGGGGCCATCAAGGCCCGGTTGGGAGCAAACGTGTATATGGCGCACAGATGGAGCTTGGCAGAGCGAAGGCGGATCGGAACCCCTGTTTGGCCTGCCTAGGCTCACACCGGCAATTGCTTGCCGGATCTGTTTCGAAACGCGACCTTTTTCCCGTCGACATCCTCAAGATAGGTCTCTTGCGTGTCGATCAGGTCCAGAACATGTGGGTTCTGCATGTCGGCATTGGCTGCCTCAAGCAGTTGTTCCAATCGTGCCACGATGTCGAGGTTCTGGTTCTTCATGTGGCTCTCGAGGTCCGGGTCCTCAAAGAACAACTCACCAAACAGGAACGCGCAGACACACCACAGGAAAATGGCACCCTCGGTGTCATGCTCCAGCGCGATGGCCTGCTTTTCCGCCTCAGCGACAAAGACCAAGATTGCATCCGGGTTCTCGCATTCCGGCATTTCGGGAAAGGCCTTGAGAATAAAGTTGGTGATCTCGATGTGAAACGCGTTCTTGCAACAGGCCATCAAGCGTTCGTACTGATGTGCGCCGATGGTGCGAAACGGCTTGGCAATGGCGTAGGTGTCGTCCTGCGGGGGCTCAAAGGGAATGTCATGCCACTCGGTTGCCATGCTCTCCCCATTGAGGACACCGATCTGAACCCCGCCATTGCGACAAACGTAGTTGGTCCACCCCACCGATACATCTGTGACGGCAGCGATCCCTTCGATCCCCTCAAAGAAGTCTTCCCATTGTTCGGGAAACCCTGTGCGCACAAAGCAATCAAAGGTGCGCCCGTCGAAATAGCGAAAGAAGGCGGGGGCCTCAGCGTCCGGCAGCATCACGGATTGGAACCGTTTGAGGCTGAGACGCAGATCGGAGATGTCCAGTGAGCTGAAAATTGCAAGGCCAAGGCGCTCATCTATCCCGGTGCCCAGCCACAGCGGTATCGTGTCGGGGCGAACAATGAGATCGACCAGCAGCGGCGCGCGCATATGGGCCTCGTGCTTGTCGTCCTGCGGCAGGCCCGTTAGCGGCAGCCACCCGTCATCGCGTGATCTCACCAGTTGCACCAGATCCTGCTGCCAACTGCCATCCAGCGCGAGGTAACTGCCCACCCCGCGCGCCTTGTAGGAGTCGATCCACATAGTGAGGAAGGCCTCGAACTGGTCATGGGGGATCTGTTGTTCCATTTGCGGCTTTCTACCACTGGGAGTGATCATAGGCAGGCAGCCCCAGATCTGCGCGCACGGCATCGGAATGCGTCAGCATATGCAAAACAGCGTCGTCTTCGGGCAGATCCGTGCGCAGCCAAGCATAGGAAACGTCCCCCGTCACTACGTAGAGTTTATGTGGCTGTTGAACTGTGTCTGTGAAGTCTTTGACAAGGCGATAAAATTCGCGCGGAGTGACCCCTTCTGCCATCAGAAAGCGGCGATCCTTGAAAATGCTGAGAATCCGAAATTGTTCAATCGGAGCAAGGTCCATTTCAAGCGAATCCGTGTCCTCGCGTGTGTTCAGGACCGTGAAGGTGCGGGCGACGATCTCGAGCAGGTCTTTAATCTCGAAACGCAGCGTGCCTTCGGACTGCGCGGCAGTGTCCCAGGCCGCAAGGGCAAAGTTGTTTGGTTGATCGAATAAGCCGCGCAGGTATTCAAGATCTTCTGGGGATGCGTCTTGCATGCTTTCTCCTGTATTTGGCCTAGTCCTGGAGGTTTCTGTAGGCGCGGTCGAGCTCTGCCTGAACTTCTTGGGGAACGCCGCGCCAGCGCACAATGCCTTCGATGTTATTTGTGCGCAGCAAGCCCAGATAATACATCACTGGACCACCGCGCCTACTGCAAACAACGTCGAGCCCTATGTGCCAGCACGGTCTGGCAGGAGGGGCGGGATTGTTGCAGACGCGCCCATATCGGGCAAACTGTGCCGTTGTGCGCGCAGCCAGCGTGGGTGATGGCACATAAGGTGTGCCGGGCGGTGAGGACTGCAAAGGCATCTGGTACTTTGCTTCCTGAAGCCAGCAGCGTGCGTGCATTTCGCCGTCCGCTTCCTGACGATCCCCGGCGGCGGATCTCGCCACCCACTCCTGCACACCGCAAATATAGGCCTGATAATACCACCCGCGTTTAAGCGGTACGAGGTTCGAAGGCAGAATCCGCGAAAAGTCCCCGTCTTCGAAGCGGATGCGCGGATCGAGTTGGCTGGAGATGTTGGTGCCGGGCTGAATCCAGACATGACGAAAGATGAACGGGTTACAGCAGGATCGTTCGCGCCGTCGCGTGCGGTTTTCGGCCCGCACCATGTCGCCCATGTTGGTTTCGGTGCCTTCCCAGGCGGGAGCCTCATAGCCGGGCATGGTCTCGGGTTGCGGGATCGCTTCGGGGCCTGCCACAGGCGGATTGCCGGGCACGGTACCGGGGGTCGGGGTGGTGCCGGGCGTCGGTCCGGGAACTGGGCCCGGGGGCACAGGGATCGGCGGCGCGGGAGGTATCGGGCGAGGAATCGGTGGGGCGGGTACTGGCCTTGGGCCCGGAACCGGAATCGGTACGCGGCGCGGTGTCAACAATCGACGCGCAGCTTCACGCAGCAGCCACCACGCGGCTGGAGCGGCTGGACCGGCCATCGATCAGGCGTCCTTGGTGGCCGCGTCCTCGCAGCTTTCGGCGAAGGGCGCGCGGGTCAGGCCCGCAGGTGCATTGCCGCCGATCAGCACATTGCCTGATCCGGTGGAGTTGGCCCCGCCGCAGTTGATCGGGTCGCCAATGCGGCCTGCCTGCTTGTTGTTGATCAGCACGGTGGGCGAGCCCGCGGACAGATTGCGCGGATGTGGCGGCTGCGGGCAGGCCGGACAGGGATGGGGGGCATACATGTCGCCTTGCCGTACGGCGGGGCGGTTGTTGATCAGCGTGTTGGGCGAGCCCTGAATAGCAGGTGTCGGTGGAAAGTGGCAGCCATGGCCAGATCCGATGTCCCCTATACGGGCAGCAGGTTTACCAGACATGACACTTACTCCTTGAACGACCGGCCATAGCGTGTGGCATGGGGCCCTGCATATTTCTTGGGCTTGGTTGGCTTGGCGCGGCTGACCTTCTTTCCCTTCTTGGCGCTGCCGCCGCTGTTGATCTTGGTCAGGGTGCCATTGATGGTCACGCCCATCGCGTCAATCTTGATAAAGTTGCCACCCACGTTGAGGGATATCGTCGCACCTGCTGTCAGAACGATGTCACTGCCAGCATCGATGAAATGCGTTGTGCCAACTTTGTTATACTGTGCGCCGCCTGTCTCGAGGCGCATGCTTTCGCCGATGTACGTGTCATCGGTTGAATCGATCTGCGTGGCGCGATCACCGTTGATTGTCGCAAGATCCGATATTTTGGTGTGTGTGATCCGCGAGCCGGTCACTTCAATATGGCGCGACCCTGTGACCTGCTCACGGTGATCGCCCTGCACTTTCATATCCTTGTCGCCGTCAATGTCTTGCGAAGACGAACCGGATACGTGGAAGTCCTGACTGCCTTCGGTCTTCCACGTCTCATTGTCCTTGATAAAGACATTGAGGTACTTTTGCGCCTGCATCCAGATCTCTTCCTGACCGGATTCATCTTCAAAGCGCAGCTCGTTGTAGCCTGACCCCTGATGGCTGTCCGTCTGAAAGATCGAACGGGTCTTGTAGGTCGGCAGCTGGTTAGGTGGGACGTTCTTGCCGTTATAGACACAGCCCGTCACGATGGGTTTGTCGGGGTCACCGCGCAGATGTTCGACGATTACTTCCATCCCGATGCGCGGAATGACCATGCCCCCCCAGCCCTTGCTGGCCCAATTCTGGCTGACGCGGACGCGCATGGAATGTGCGCCTTCGAGATCCCAGTGAAAACGGACAAGAATGCGCCCGTGTTCGTCACAATCAATCTCGCCCTCGCCAACAACAACGGCCGTTTCGGGTCCCTGTACCTTGGCGCCGGGCGTGCGGCGTTCCGGGCGCATCGGCGTGTCTTCGGGCATCAGAACATAGCTGCCGTCATAAGCGCGCTCGTCGCCTCCGGTGTCGCCGGATCCGTAGGCCTGCGCGCGGTAGCGGTGTTCAGCCTTCAGGCAGACGAAGCTGTCTCCCGTTGCGCCCTGCACCTCATCGCCTGACAAGGTGACCCGCCATCCTGCACCCAGCGAGATGACGTCGCCTTGGGCGTAGTGGCGCGGCGCTTGTCCACGCTCAGCCTCCAGCCGCTTGTCCAGAACGCCGCGCCCCTCGCCCTGATCAAGGTAGTCACCCGGCCAATCATAGCTTTCAACATCACCATGCGGGTGCGCCGCATCCCCAAGCTGGTCCACTTCTTGGGCCGCTGATGGGGTTTTGAAATTGTATTCCGTCAGCCGCACTGCGCCCGTGGTGATACGCTGGGATGCGGTCCAGCGGCGGAAATGTTCCTCATCCGCCTGATGGTGCCCGTCCACGCCAAAGAAGGGGCGCTTGCCACCGGGTACTTCGGGTAGGCTGAAGGTTGCATCGCTGAGCAACAACGTGTGTGATCCTGCCTCGTGCCGCCACGACCAAGTGATCCCAAAGCGTTCCAGCTGGCGACGGATAAACTGCGCATCGCTTTCGCCATATTGCACTGTGTATTCTAGCTTTGGGTAGTCCGCGGTCAATTGCGTTTCGATGTGGGGAGAGCCCAGATCGGCATAGGTGGCAAGCACTTCCTCAACGATCTGAACAACGGTTTTCTGGTGAAAGATCCGCATGTTGCGGCGCAAGCTTGCCACGTGCAGCCAAGGGCGCAGCACAAGGTCGTAGCGCCAGCCGTTTTCGAACGCACCGCGGTGGGACGCCTCGCAAACGATGCCGTCAAAGGCGCGCGTGCCTTGCATCATGTCGATTTCTACAGTGGCATGTGTGCCCAGCAGGGCCTCGATGTTCAGGGTTGCGTCTTCGGACAGCGCCTCGACGCGCCACTCGAAATCGCCAGAGAGTTCCTCGACACCGTCCATGCGCAACAGGACAAGCGTGTCTTCGCCCAAAGTGGTGGTAAGGCGGCCTTGGCGGTCCTTTTGCGTAAAATGCGCTGGCATAAAAAATCATCCAAAAAAACACTCGGGATGAGAGAATGATGACGGAAAGAACTCAGGATTTCAAACTTAATGTGGAGTCTGGCTGCGCACCCACTCGCGAGGTCTTGAAGTCATCTACTTAGATAGGTGGTTGATTTGCCCAGATTTTCGCGTCTGGACGTGTGGCTTTGACCAAAAGAGGTGTCGTTTGGAAACAGACTGTGTATCGCCCCGCTTCCCCGAGCGGGATCAGCCATGAAACAAGGCTCAAACATCTGAATGACCCGTTGCACCCGTTTCGTCCGTGCCCCTGAGTGGCCTGCTCGCACACATGTTTCCGCGTGTGCAGAAACGCAAAAGCGGCCGCCATTAGGAGGAACTGGCGACCGCAAGTGACAGATAAAGCCGCAGATGGCTTCAACTGATGTCAGTAAATCGGATCCCTAGACCCGCAACCCGGTGTCTTTGGCAAAGACGTGCACCAGATCCGGCTTGATCCCAAAGCTGATGACTTCTCCCTTGGATTGGGCGGGCGGCTTTTCCGTCTTGGCAATGAATTCGACGCCGGACTGCGTGATCATATGAACAAGAGCGTATTCTCCAAGGTTCTCCACCAGTTCCAAGGTCCCTTCGACTACGGCATTCGCACTGTCGGTGGGGGTAAGGTGCTCGGGACGCAGACCGACTTCATGATTGGCTTCGATGGTGCGCCCCAAAAGGCCAGCGGCACCCGAGGTTACGTCGCTGGCGCTGAAGAAGTTCATTTTCGGACTGCCAATGAACTGCGCAACAAACGCATTGGCCGGATTGTCATAAAGCTCAATCGGTGAGCCGACCTGTTCGATCCGCCCATCGCGCAGCACGACAATCTTGTCCGCCAATGTCATCGCTTCGACCTGATCGTGTGTCACGTAGATCATCGTGGTCTTCAGACGTTCGTGCAGGCGGGCAATCTCCAGACGGGTCTGCACGCGCAAAGCCGCGTCAAGGTTCGAGAGAGGTTCGTCAAACAGGAAGACTTCGGGGTCACGTACGATGGCACGTCCAATGGCGACGCGCTGACGCTGACCACCTGACAGATTGCGCGGGCTGCGGTCGAGATAGTCGTTGATTTGCAAGATTTCGGCAGCGGCCTTCACCCGTTTGTCGATCTCCGCCGGGTCGGTCTTGGCCTGTTTGAGACCAAACGCCATGTTCTTGTAGACCGTCATATGCGGATAAAGCGCGTAGGTCTGAAAAACCATCGCCACACCGCGTTTTGAGGCCGCAACCTCGTTGACGCGATTTTCGCCAATCGCAACGGATCCGTCGGAGATTTCTTCAAGTCCTGCGATCATGCGCAGCAACGTGGATTTGCCACAGCCCGATGGCCCGACAAAGACCACGAATTCTCCGTCTTCGATGTCCAGATCGACGCCATGCATTACTTGCGTGTCGCCATATCTCTTTTTTACGTCGCGAAGTGTTAAACCGGCCATGTCAGCTCCAATTCAGAGATTTCGTGCCGCAGGGTCTCTGCGAAAACGGGATAGGTTTGCGGAATATTTCCCCACAATTGGGGATTGGTGAGAAACGTGTCGTTGCCAAGCATGGCGTGCAGATCTGCCCAACCAGGCTCGACATAGTCGAATGGGATTTTCCCGGCAGCCACGTGGCGCGCAAAGACGTACCAGCTGGCAATCGAGCGGATCGCGAACACCGGGATGATGTCTTTGGCCAGGCACCCTTCGAGGGTTGGGCGGATAAAGATCGGAAACTTTGCCATGCCATCCGCGCAGATGCGCGCAACCGTGTCGCCAATTGCAGCGTTGCCAAAACGGCGGTCGATGCTTTCGAGGTAGTCCGCCTTGGAAAAGGGCAGGGTGAGCGTAATAGCGGGCAGCACCTCTTGCGTCTCGAATGCACGAAAATGGTCATATAGATGCGGGACGCGCATCGCTTCATCAAAGGTTTCGACCCCTTCCAGAGCCGCGAGGTAACAAAGTGCTGTGTGCCCGCCGTTCAGAACACGGATTTTGGTTTCTTCATAAGGGTCCACATTTGCCGTGACGGTCACGTCGGCCTTGGCCAGATCCGGCATCGCGGCGGCAGCTTTGTCTTGCAGAACCCACTGCGTGAAGTCTTCGGCCATGATGGGCGATGTTACGTCTGCGCCAACCAGCATACTCAGTTCTTCGCCAAGCGTCGCTGGGCTGCGGGGAGTGATCCGATCGACCATGGAACAGGGGAATGCCACGTTGGATTTGATCCACGCGGCAAGCTCCGCATCCTTGCACGCCTGTACATAGGCCATCAGATTCCGCTCAAGCATCTTGCCGTTCTGGCGGATGTTGTCGCAGCACGCGATTGTCAGGGGGGCAGCCGTGTGCTCCATCCGCATCCGCAGGCCTGCTCGAAGGTAGCCATAAACGCTTTGGGGGGCAGCGCCATCGGTTTCCGCGCTGATCACGCTGTCGGACAGATCCAAGTTGCCGTTGGGGTCTGTGTAATAGCCACTTTCGGTCACGGTGATTGTGACCAGATGCACATGTTCGGACGTCAACAGCGCCTCGGCGGCGGGGGCATCGACGCTCCAATCCAAAAAGGCGACATGGCTGCGCACGCGGCGCAACGACACGTCACCATCTGCGGCGTGGGATTTCAGAAAGTACCCGTCATGGCGTGCAACGTCTTCGGCGGCTGTTTGGAAGTGTTCCGCTTCGGAGGCGCGCAGATTGACGGCGGCAATGCCCCAACGCAAATCGCCAGACAATTCCATGTAGTCATCGATGTAGACGGCCTGATGGGCACGATGGAACGCTCCGAACCCCAAGTGAACGACACCGACCTGACAGGCGGTACGATCGTATCGGGTGGCGCTGATGTTGGCTTGCCGTAGCGCGCTGTTCATTGGGTGGTCTCCATTTTCGGTGCGAGATCCTTGCGCGCAGTTTCGCGGTATTCGGACGGCGTCATGCCTTTGACCTTGAGGAAATGGCGGTTGAAGTTGGCGAGGTTTTTGAAGCCCGCCTTGTGGCAGATCGCGGTGATCTGATCGTCGGAGGCATAGAGCATCCCACAGGCCTGCCCGATCCGCACACGGTTCAGAAACTCAACGAACCCATGACCCGTGACAGCCTGAAAGTTCCTGCTGAACGTCACTTGGGTCATGCCTGCCATATCCGCGGCCTGAGCGACAGAAATCTCATCGCGAAAGCTGTTTACCACGTGATCGACCACGTGCCCGATGCGGGCATGTTTACTGCCGCCCTTGGGCTGGATCAGTTTGGCGGCCGACAGCGTCTTTTTCTCGGCATGTTCATTGAGGCGCACCAGAAAGCGGATAAAGGCGAGGATGCGTTCCGCCCCTTTGTTGTCGCGGATCGATTCCATGTGGCCACGGGCAAAGGTCGGGTTGAAACCCTCGAACTGAATGCCAGATTGGGCCAGTTGCAGCAGTTGCAACACCTGAGCAAATTCGGGGAATCCTTCGGCCAGTTTCTGAACACTGTCATGGCTGAACTGAACCAGCATGTCGCGCGTGGCGACGGGTTCGGCCCAGACCTGATCGGTGACCCAGTTGTGCGGCAGGTTGGGGCCCGTCATGAACAGATCGCCCGCCTTGAAGTCACCGATATAGTCACCGACAAATGCCTTGCCCCGTGTCTCGACGACAAGATGCAGTTCGTATTCTTCATGGGCATGCCAGCGGCACAGATCCGTAGGCCAACCGTGCTGAAGGTAGCGTATCGACCGGGTCGACCGGTCCACCATCTCGATTTCTGGTTCAATGATCGACATGCCGCTACCTCAGAACCCTATTACCGTCGACCTTGACCATAGGGCGCACAGACCCCGGGTTCAGGCCACGGCGCGGCGCAGAAACCATCCCCCTCGGGTTGGCGCAAAGCGCGCGCAGGGATGCACTCTTGGCACCTGCAATGCGTGCGTTTGCGCCGTTGTCATCCGTAAGAGTGGCGTGCCGCATCATTACTTCACCGCTCCGAATGTCAGGCCCTGCACAAGCTGTTTCTGACAGAACCAGCCCAAGACAACGATCGGGCCAACAGCGGCCGTCGACACAGCCGACAGGCGGCCAAAGAACAGCCCCTCAGGAGCGCGGTTTCCTTCGATCAGCTTGGACAGGGTCGCAGCTTCGGTCGTGGTCAGGCGTACGGTCCAATAGGCCTCGTTCCAGCAGAAAATGAAGCAAAGCAGAGCCGTAGACGCGACACCGCCCCATGCCAGCGGGATCAGGATGTCCTTGATCTCACCCCAGGTGGTCACGCCATCCATCTGGCTGGCTTCAATGATCTCTTTGGGGATTTCCTTGAAGTAGGTGAACAGCATCCAAATGACGATGGGCAAGTTGATGAGACACAGAACCACGATCACAAGGAAATGCGTGTCGAAGATGCCAAGGAAGTTCTTGGTCAGAAACGTCATCGGATACAGCACGGCCGCGGCTGGCAGCATCTTGGTCGACAACATCCACATCAGGATGTCTTTGGTGCCACGGCTTGGATTGAAGGCCATCGCGTAGGCACAAGGCACACCGACGGCCAGTGCGAACAACGTGGCGAAGGTCGAGGTGATGACCGAGTTGATGGCGAAGCGCCAATAGTCATAGTTCTCGGTCATGTTCGTGTAGTTTTCCAGCGTAGGCGTGAAGAAGAACAGGTATTCCGGCTTCACCGCGTCGGCATCTGTCTTGAAGCTGGTGAAGACCAGCCAGAAGATCGGGAAAAAGAAGATCAGTGCAACAACCCATGCCACGACGGGCCATGCGATCTTGCCGAAATTGGAACGCTCGGTAACAGCTGCCATTGTCTTTCCCCTCAGTCCATCAAGCTCTTGCCAACCATACGCAACAGGAAGATTGCGATGATGTTGGCGAGAATTACGGCGAAGATGCCGGTGGCGCTCGCTGCGCCAATGTTATTCGAAGTGAACTCGCCAATCAGATAGGGCAGGTTCTTGTTCCCGTTGCCGCGGCTGACGATCTCGATCTCGGCATAAAGCGACAGGTGAAAGATCGACTGGATCATCACTACAATCGCGATAGGCCGGGCCAGGTGGGGCACAGTCAGGTTAATGAACTGCGACCATGGGCTCGCTCCATCAAGCGTCGCCGCCTCTTTCTGGCTTTCGTCTTCGGATTGCAGCGAAGTCATGAAAATCAGGACAGCGAAGGGTGTCCATTGCCATGTCACCATCATCACAACCGCATAGGCTGACGTTTGCGTGGCGCGGAACGAAATCGGCTGCAATTCGGGCCAGAGCGAGAAGAACCACCCCAAGACCGGGAAGTCGCGCAAGCCATTTACAAGATCATTGATGCCACCCACGGCGATGCCTTGCAGGCCCAAGACAGGGTCGAGGATCATGTTGATCCATAGGACCGCATTCACCGCTGGCATCACGAAGAAAGGAGAGATCAGCAGCACCCTGACGACGCCCCGACCGGGGAACGAGCGGTTCACCAAGACGGCGATGGCGAGGCCGAGTACGACTGTCAGCACGAGGATGCTGGTGACGATGAAAACCGAATTCTGGATTGCAAACCAGAAGTCCTTGGCATTGAGAACATATTCGTAATTCCCAAGACCGCGCCAGTTGCTGAGGCTGGGCGTCGTCCACTCGGGGCGCCGCAGGCTGTTGAGCACGTAGCGGATAAGAGAGAAGTAGATCGTCATGCTGAGGGGGACGAGCATCCAGATCAACAGCAGCACAACGGCGGGCGTTTGGAGCAAGCGGGGCAGCGTTCGATTAGACATGTCTATAGATCCCTAGCAGAGCGAAAGTGTCGCGAGGCGTGTTGAACAGGAACGGTCGAATATCGGCCAACTGGGCCAGCATTGCGCGCAATATGCGTCAGATCAATGGGCTGCAGTTGGTGGGGGTGTAAGGCCCGACACGCACTCGTCGGGCCTTACGTTCAGTAAGAGGAGTTAGTAGTAACCCGCTTCTTTCATGATGGCATCTGCTGCCGCCTGACTGGCCGCCAGAGCTTCGTCAACCGACTTGGCACCAGACAGAGCGGCCGCGATTTCCTGAGCGACGGCAGAGCCGACTTCTGGGAATTCGGGGATCGCTGCGAACTGTACGCCAACATAAGGCTTGATGTCTGTCGCTTCAGGAGCTGCGGATTCGATCGCGGCCATTTCAGCTGCGGCGAATGGTGCGGCTGCCTGGAACTCAGAGTAGGCATATGTGGATGCACGTGTACCTGTTGGCACGGAGCCCCAACCGAACTCTGGGTGATCAGCAACGGCTTTGATGTACTCTTTGGACGTTGCCCACTCGATGAAGGCTTTGGCTTCTGCGGTGTTTTCGGTACCGGCTGGAACAGCCATCGCCCATGCCCACAGCCAGTTCGCGCCGACAGGGTTACCCGCGTTTGGCGACTGAGCGTATGCTACACCGTCAACTTCGAGGAAGGACGCCGCGATTGTGGCGTCGATCCACATGCCGCACTTGCCTTCGTTGTACAGAGCCAGGATCTCGTTGAAGGAGTTGCCTTCGGATCCGGGAGGGCCGTATGTGCCCAGCAGGTCAACGTAGAAGTTGATGGCTGCTTTCCACTCGTCGGATTCCAGTGTTGGTTTGTAGTCCGCATCGAACCAAGCACCGCCAAAGGAGTTCACGACAGTCGTGACGAACGCCATGTTGTCACCCCAACCTGGCTTGCCGCGCAGACATGCGCCGTAAACGCCGTTGTCAGGATCGTGGATTGCAGCGGCTGCCGCTTTCACGTTGTCCCAGCTGTCGTTGTCAGCAATGTTCACGCCAGCCGCGTCGGTCAGGTCCTTGCGGTACATAACCATCGAGGATTCGCCGTAGAAGGGGGCCGCGTAGAGCGTGCCTTCGTGGGACAGACCGTTGCGCATCGCTGGCAGCATGTCGTCCACGTCGTACTCGGCGCCGAACTCAAGTGGTTCGATCCAGCCCGCCGCGCCCCAGATGGGTGCTTCTTGCATGCCGATGTTGATGATGTCGTACTGGCCGCCACCTGTGGCCGTGTCCGATGTGACCTGCTCGCGCAGAACGCCTTCTTCCAGCGACACCCAGTTCAGCTTTACGCCGGTTTCTTCGGTGTAGGCTTCTGCCACTTTTTGCATGTTGATCATGTGACCGTTGTTCACGATCGCAATCGTCAATTCTTTTGCGTGGCCATCAGCCAAGGCAAAGGAAGCACCGGCAACGCCCAGAGTCAGGCCGAGAGCCGAGTTCAGTAGAGATTTCATGTGTATCCTCCCAGAAATCACAGATTATCTTTTTGTCTGTGGCAGCGAACCTGACGGATCTGGGATGTCTCGGCTAACAAGAATTCTGCAAAAAAGCATACAATTTTTGCATTATGAGCGTTTCCGCGCGATGTGGGCCTAATGAACTCGCCTGAGAGAGTCGTAAAAGTATATGCATTTGGCGATTTTGTTTCGCCAGAGCAGATTTGTGGACCGATCTAGGGGGCGATTCTCAATTTTTAACATGCGCCCTCTTTAATGTATCCGTTAATGTATGCATTAATGGGAGCCAGTTACCTGCTGCCAATACAGGACATGCCGTTGATGTCTCCCGTCACCAAGCCGTCGCGCGCCGAAGATGCCCATGATCGTCTGCGCGATGAAATACGTGCAAATCGTATGCCTCCCGGCTTTCAAGCAACAGAACCCGAGATCGCGTTGCGTTTAGGAATGAGCCGGACACCCGTCCGCGAGGCACTGATCAGATTGGAAGCTGAGGGACTGGTCGAGCTGATCCCACGACATGGCGCGCGCGTGCTGCCCATCCGCGCGGACGATATGCGCGAGATATATGACATTCTCACCGCGCTCGAACCAGAAGCCGCAGCGCAAGTTGCCGCCCGCGGCCCGTCAGAGGCGGATCTTGCGCCCCTTGAGGCTGCAACCCGCGACATGGAAGCCGCGCTGGCAAAGTCGGATCTGGATATGTGGGCCGAGGCCGATGATCGCTTTCATCTCACTCTGCTTGAGTTGCAGGGCAACCGTCGTTTGACGGGGATCGTGACAGCACTTTACGATCAGGCCCACCGGGCGCGCGTCTTTACAATGCGTTTGCGTGCACCACCGCATCAATCCACGCAAGACCACCGCGCTATTGTCGATCATTTGCGCGCCGGAAACGTCGATGCGACGCGCACGGTTTTTCGCCAACATCGCCAGCGCGCCGCGACCGAACTGCTGGACATTCTCGAGACATACAAATTGGGCCATCTTTGATTACAGCGCCCGACCGCCCCAAAAAAGGAAAAGACTATGGCAGGAAATTTGCGCGTTGCCCTCATTCGCGGCGATGGAATCGGTGTCGATGTTGCCAATGCCGCTGTGGCAGTTGTCGATGCAGCCGTGGCAAAAGTCGGTCAACCGAACCTGATCTATGAAGATATCGACGCCGGTGCGGCGTATTTTGCCGACGCTGCAATTGATATCGAACCGGGTGGCGAGGAGCGTGCCGGGCAGATGGATGCGATTTTTCTCGGGGCCATTGGTCTGCCTGCCATACGTCACCCTGACGGCACCGAAATCTCGCCGCACCTGCGTCTGCGCGACCGTTTTGGCCTTTATGCGGGGGTGCGCCCGGTGAAAGCGTATCCGAACGCGCCACAGCGTCTGGCGGATCCGCGAGCCGCAGGAATCGACCTTGTCATCCTGAGGGAATCGACGGAGGGGCTGTTTTATTCTGCGGCCGCCCATGGTCGTGCTGACGTGCGCGGGGATGAAGAGGTACGCGACACGCTGCGTATCACGCGTGCCACGACCGAGAAGTTGCACCATTTTGGATTCAAACTGGCGCAGCGGCGCAAGGATCGTGGGCATCCGGGCCGTTTGACATGTGTGGACAAGGCCAATGTCTTCACCTCGATGGCGTTCTTTCGCAAGATCTATGACGAAATCGCGCCGCAATATCCGGACATCGAAACAGGCTACAACTATGTGGACGCTCAGGCGCTCGACCTGATCCGCGCGCCTTGGGATTTTGATGTTATGGTGATGGAGAATATGTTTGGCGACATTCTGTCGGATCTGGCAGGGGGCCTTGTCGGCGGAATGGGTATGGCCTCTTGTGCTGAGATCGGAGACGACATCGGCCTGTTCCAGCCCGCCCACGGATCTGCGCCGGATATCATGGGACAGGACAAGGCGAACCCGTTGGCCGCGATCCTGTCCGGCGCGCTGATGCTGGACTACCTTGCTGACAAGGCCGGGATCGCACAGTTGGCAGATGCGGCCACGCTGATCGAACAGGCGGTTGAGAAGGGATTTGCAGCGAACGCTTTGCGCCCGATGGAATTCGGTGGTGACATGGGCACACACGCGGTCACCAACACTCTTCTTGATTCACTGAGGTAGGCCAAATTCCGCACAATGATGGCCGGCGTCGCACAACCAGTGCCGACCCGGTCCATCACTCCTGGCAAGACTGGCCGACGCGGGATTGAACGTGCAGCGAAAAACGGAGTATCGCTGATCGCCTTATGAGCACACCCAAACGCATCATGATCATCGGCAATCCCGGCTCTGGCAAAAGCACCGGTGCGAGGATGATTGGTGCTGCGCTGAATGTGCCGGTCTTTCATATGGACCGCGACGTGTTCTGGCTGCCCGGCTGGCAGGAGCGCGATAAGGCAGACAAGCTCAGGCAGGTGCAGAGGATCGTGGCGCAGGACCGCTGGGTGATTGACGGCAACAATTCCAGTACGTTCCAGTTGCGCGCGGATCGGGCAGACCTGTTGATCTGGTTGGATATCCCGGTGTGGCTGCGCATTTTGCGCGTCATCCGACGTTCGATTTCGCAGCGCGGGCAAACGCGCAGCGATATGGCCGAAGGATGTGTCGAAGACATACGGATGCTGCCCGCGTTCCTGCATTTCATAGTGAGCACGCGCCGCCGCAGCCGTCGCAATCAAGCGACGTTTTTTGCCGCGGCCCGCCTTAGGAAACAGCACTTTCGCAGCACCCGCGACTTTAACCGGTTTGTGCGCACACTTGGCTGTTAAAGACGTTGCTGTTTCAGCGCAGGCGCGCGACAAGGCGATTGTGTTTGCAACGCTCCTCTTTTGATCGGTGACATCGGTGCGCGCGCCTGATGATCATCCAAAGGAACCTCCGCTGGGGCGGCACAAGACGTTCGATATGTCTTTCTTCATTCTCGCCGGAATCGCCTGCGCCGCTGGTCTTGGCGTGGCATGGCAAAGCGGCGCCATGCGCGTGTTTGAGATTTCGCTGAACTACCTCGGTTTTCTCATCGTTTTGAGCCCCAAGATCTTGTGTGGCTTTTTCATTGCGGCTGCTGTGCCCATCCTCGTCCCGCGTGAAATGCTTGCCGCGTGGGTGGGGCGGGAAAGTGGTGTGCGCGGGCTGCTTGTGGCCAGTGTGGCGGGGGCCTTGGTGCCCGGCGGGCCGATGATGATCTTTCCATTGGCGGCCAGTTTTCGACTGGCCGGGGCAGGGACACCCACGATCATCAGTTTTGTATCGGCCTGGAGCCTGTTTGGGCTGAACCGCACCATCATCTGGGAGATGTCGTTTCTTCCCGCGGATTTCGTGCTGATGCGCGTGCTTGTGTGCTTGCCTTTGCCGGTCGTGGCTGGGCTGATCGCACAGAGAGTGATGCGATGAACATCGTCATTGGCACAATTGTCCTGATGCTACTGGCAGGATGGGTCTGGCAGCGGCTGGAAACCCAGGACAATCGGCGCAAAGCCTATGACGAGGTTCTACGAATGTTGCTGAGCACGCTGCCGCGTCTTGTTGTGGCGTTGATCAGCGCGGGCCTGTTTGCAGAGTTGTTGCCGGACAGCCTGGTGCGCCAATACCTCGGTGACACGTCCGGGCTGCCTGGCGTTCTTGTTGGAATGGCTCTTGGGATTGTCACACCGGGGGGTGCCTTTGTCGCATTTGCCCTTGCGGCGGGGGCCATGAATGCAGGGGCGGCTGCGCCTGCGATGGTTGCATATGTCACTGCGTGGGGACTTTTTGCGCTCACCAAACTGATTGCAGAAGAACTGGCGTTTCTGGGCGGGCGGTTTATCGTGAGCCGTGTGGCAGTCACGCTGCCCTTCCCACTGATTGCGGGGGGCGCTGCGTCGCTGTTTTGACGGTGCAACAGGCATGTTGAGCAACATAGTGTTGCCAACGTAAAGCAGGTGGAAAGGGCAGACCGGATGATACCCGTACTCGATTGGAACCACGCTGCCACTGACAGATCGAAATTCACCGCTGATCTGGGTCGTGCGGTGCGTGAAACGGGTTTCTTTTTGCTGGCAAACGCCGCTGTTTCCGAAGACCTGCGCGGCAAGGTGTTTGTTTTGGGGGATGCGTTCTTTGGGCAGCCTGAGGATGCCAAGGCGCGACTGTCCATTCTGGACACACCTCATTTTCGCGGGTGGGGCAAGCCGGGAGACGAATCTCTGGATGAGACCCGGCCCGAAGTCGACAGCAAAGAGACCTTCAATATTGGCCTTGATCTGTCCGCTGATGATCCGCGTGTGCTTGCGGGCGAACCATTTCGCGGAGTCAATCGCTGGCCCGATATTCCCGGTTTTGCCGACACGATGTTGGCCTATTACAATGCCTGTCATGTTCAGGCCTTGGGATTGCTCAGTGTGATGGCCGAGGATCTGGGCCTTCCGAGGGATCATTTCGATGCGTTGTTTGTAGATCCGCTGTCCGCAATGCGGTTACTGCACTACCCTGCGGCCAGCGGCCAGCAGAATGAAATCGGGGCGGGCGCGCATACCGACTATGGGGCCATTACCCTTCTGTTGACGGACGGAGAGCCGGGCCTGCAAGTCAAACCGCGTGATGGTGACTGGATGGATGTGCCCCACGTGGCGGGCGCTTTTGTTGTGAACATCGGGGACTGCATGATGCGCTGGACCAATGACATCTACGTATCCACGCCGCACCGGGTGCTGCCACCCAAGCGACGACGGCGTTCGGTTGCATTTTTTTGTGAGGCCCATCCGGACACCGTAGTCGCGGCGCTGCCGGGCACCGGAGAACCCAAGTATCCGCCGATCCGAGCAGCGGATTATCTGGCCTCGAGACTGGATGCGACCTATGCCGCGAAAGAGGCACCATGAGCGCGCGTGACTGGGCCGACCTGCGCATGCCGGAGTTTGATGCGTTGGACGCCGAGCGCACAATCGTTGTTCTGCCCACAGCCGCGATCGAACAGCATGGCCCGCATTTGCCCGTGGGTACGGACGCAATGATCGCACAAGGTATGCTTGACGCGGTGCGTCTGGCTTGTCCCGAGGATCTGGATCTGCTGATCCTGCCCATTCAGGCAGTTGGGAAATCCAACGAACATCTATGGGCACAAGGCACGCTGACACTGAACGCGCAGACAGCGCTTGCTGCATGGACCGAGATTAGCCTTTCGGTGGCCCGCGCTGGCCTGAAAAAGATCGTCATCATCAACAGCCATGGCGGCAATCTGGATCTGGTTTCCATTCTGGCGCGCGAGTTGCGCATCGCGACGGGCATGTTGGCGGTCAAGGCGCAATGGGGCGCCTTTGGCGCGCCTGAGGGTATGTTTGGTGCGCAGGAAAACACGTACGGACTTCACGGTGGGGACAGTGAAACATCACTGATGTTGGCCTTTGCACCGCATACAGTTGACATGAGTGCCGCCGTGGATTTCCGTTCAAGTGCAGAGACGTCCCTGATCAAACCAACCGGGCCCGTGTCATATGGCTGGATCGCGTCAGACCTGTCTGACAGCGGCGTTGTTGGGCAGGCACATCTGGCCACTGCTGAAAAAGGGCACGCACTGGCGGCACATCAGGCGGCAGGCTTTGTGCAGCTTGCACGCGACATGGTTGAAACGACGTTGCCAGACGGGCTGGCACAGCGCCCGCTTTAAACAGGCGGAAAGGCGCGGTCGTGATCTTGACCCCCGCGCGGCGATGCCGTATCCGAGCGATGGTCTACGCGGGCGTTGTGTAGTGGTAAGACCTTAGCCTTCCAAGCTAATGACGCGGGTTCGATTCCCGCCGCCCGCTCCAACTCTTCTCCATATCGCCGCACCTTGCGCCCGTCCGCTTGACCTTGGCTGCGCAATACGGGCATGTGCACAGCGACACGGAAAATGCCGGAGAGCGCATGGCGGATCACAAACCCGTCGCCCCCCCGCCGAGCGCGGGAAGCGAAGAACGCAAAAAATCAAAGCAAATCGGCGCTCTGCGGGCGCTGCTTCCGTTCATTCTGCCGTACAAGCCGTTGTTAGCTGCAGCGATTGCTGCGCTGATCGTCACCGCTATTATTTCATTGACCCTTCCTTTGGCCGTGCGCCGGGTGGTCGACAACTTCCGCGTCGCGGATCCGGCCGTTCTGGACCAGTACTTTCTGGCAGCCATGGGCATCGCCGGGTTGCTCGCGATCGGAACGGGCTTGCGCTATGCGCTTGTCACCCGGTTGGGCGAGCGGGTTGTCGCGGACATCCGCAAGGCCGTGTTTGACCGCATCATCGGCATGTCACCCAGTTTCTATGAAAACATCATGACGGGTGAGGTCCTCAGTCGGATCACAACGGACACAACCCTGATCCTGAGCGTGATCGGTTCGTCCGTATCCATCGCGTTGCGCAACATCCTGATCTTTATCGGAGGCCTTGTGTTGATGCTGCTGACCTCGGCCAAGCTGACGGGGTTGGTGTTGTTGATTGTGCCCGCAGTCGTCGTTCCGATCCTCGTTCTGGGGCGACGCTTGCGGGTGCTGAGCCGCGAAAATCAGGACTGGATTGCCGCCTCGTCGGGCAGCGCATCCGAGCAGTTGAGCGCGGTGCAGACGGTGCAGGCCTTCACTCACGAAACTGCCAGCCGCAAAATGTTCTCTGATGTGACCGAGGCAAGCTATGGTTCAGCCAAGCGGCGAGTGACAACACGGGCGCTGATGACGGTGATTGTCATTTTCCTCGTGTTCTCGGGGATTGTCGGTGTGCTGTGGATCGGGGCAAACGATGTGCGCAGCGGGCAGATGTCGCTGGGCAGCCTCATTCAGTTCGTCATCTATGCGGTGATGGTGGCCGGTGGCGTGGCAGCCCTGTCCGAGATCATTGGCGAATTGCAGCGTGCGGCTGGTGCGACGGAGCGTTTGGTTGAATTGCTCAACACCGAAGACAGCGTACGCGATGTGGCCAATCCTGAGGCGCTTGCATTGCCTGTGGCCGGGCGCATTGCATTCCGCGATGTGCGCTTTGCTTATCCGGCGCGCCCGGCAACGCCTGCCCTTGATGGAGTGTCCTTTGAGGTGAAACCTGGGGAAACCGTTGCCTTTGTCGGTCCATCGGGCGCGGGCAAGACAACGATCATCCAGACGCTGTTGCGGTTTTACGATCCGCAGTCCGGTCATATCGAAATCGATGGGGTGAATGTCGCCCAACTGTCGCGCGAGCAGTATCGCCGCCATCTGGCCCTCGTACCCCAGGACCCGATGATCTTTGCGGCCAGTGCCGCGGAAAACATCGCCTTTGGTCGTCCGGGCGCTAGCATGGACGACATCAAGGATGCCGCCCGCGCGGCAGCGGCTGACGACTTTATCCAGTCCTTGCCGGATGGATATGACAGCCAACTGGGCGAGCGGGGCGTGATGCTGTCGGGTGGCCAAAAGCAGCGCATTGCCATTGCGCGCGCGATTTTGCGTGATGCACCGATTTTGCTGCTGGATGAGGCGACAAGCGCGCTGGATGCCGAAAGCGAACGGGCCGTGCAAAGCGCTGTCGACAGGCTGGCCAAAGGCCGGACAACGCTGATTGTTGCGCACCGCCTTGCGACCGTGAAAAAGGCGGATCGCATAATCGTGCTGGATCAGGGACGTGTGGTTGCGCAAGGCCCACATGACCAGTTGGTCGCCGAAGGGGGGCTCTATGCGCGCCTTGCGCGGTTGCAGTTCACCGATGGAATGGCCGCAGAGTAAAAGCGCGTCGCTGCGCACCTGCTGGCAACAATGACCCAAGGTCATATGTTTTGACGCGGCGTCCGAATGGGCTCGGCGCCTTGCCATACTTGATCATTGAAGTAATCCACCGCATCTTGATGTTAGAGGGATACTTGCGCCGCACGAACTATAAAAAAGCGTTGGCGCTTTAGGGAGGAAAACGATGACTTTTGCCGGGATCGCGGACGCTAAGGCTATTGAAAACGAAATGCCGTGGGAACAGCGCGATGTCGCCAAAACCCTCTACGGGATGCTGAGCGAAACGACACGCAAGTTTCCCAACCACAATGCCATGAGTTATCAGATCTTTTCTGATCCCAAGGCCAAGGCCGAAACCCTGACTTGGGCGGCTTTGAAAGATCGCGTGACGCAATGCGCCAACATGCTGCGCAGCATCGGGATCGGTGAACAGGACGTTGTCGCATTTATCCTGCCCAACGCGACCGAGACCGTCGTGACTTTGCTGGGCGGGGCTGTCGCGGGGATCGTCAACCCGATCAACCCGCTACTTGACCCCGAACAAATCGGATCCATCCTGCGCGAAACCAAGGCCAAGGCCGTCGTGACCCTGCGCGCGTTCCCCAAAACAGACGTGGCGGAAAAGACGGCCGAGGCTGTTGCGCTTGCGCCGAATGTCAAAACAGTTCTCGAGGTTGATCTGCTGGGCCATGTGTCCGGCCTGAAGTCCTTTATCATTCCGCTCATCCGCCCCAAGATGCAGCCTGCGCCCGGTGTCACGTACCTGAACTTCAACGCCGAATGTGCCAAGCAACCCACAACGCTGCAATTCGAGGACGTGCAGGCGGACCGGGTGGCCTGTTACTTCCACACAGGTGGCACCACGGGCATGCCCAAGGTCGCGCAGCACAAATATTCGGGCATGATCTACAACGGTTGGGTCGGCGCAACTGTGTTGCTGGACGAAAATGACAACATGCTTGTCCCGCTGCCTCTGTTTCACGTGATGGCGGCGCAAGTGATGGTCATGGGCGCTGTGGCTTCTGGTGCGCATTGCATCTTCCCCACACCACAAGGGTTCCGGGGCGAGGGTGTGCTTGATAACATCTGGAAGCTGACGGAACGCTGGAAGGTGACCTTTCTTGTCGGCGTGCCCACTGCCATCTCGGCCATGATGCAGCGTGCTGTGGATGGTGACATCAGCACCGTGAAATCCACCTTCTCAGGGTCCGCGCCGCTGCCCCAAGAGTTGTTCAAACGCTACGAGGCCGCCACGGGCGTCGAAATCGTCGAAGGTTACGGTATGACCGAGGCAACCTGCCTTGTCTCTGGCAACCCAATCGACGGTGAAAAGAAAGTCGGCTCGGTTGGAATTCCGTTCCCCTACACAGACATCAAGATCCTCAAGGGCAGCCCGGACGGCCCGGTCGAGTTGGGTGTGGACGAGGTTGGCGAGATCTGCGTCAGCAATCCCGGAGTCTGGCCCGGCAACACCTACACAGAGGCCGACAAGAATAAAGACCTCTACTTTCTGGATACCTATCTGCGCACTGGCGACCTGGGTCGCTTTGACAGTGATGGCTATCTCTGGATCACCGGTCGCGCCAAGGATCTGATCATTCGCGGAGGCCACAATATTGATCCCGCCGAGATCGAAGAAGCCTTGGCCGCCCATGAGGCTGTCGCCTTTGCCGGGGCCATCGGTCAACCGGACAAACATTCCGGTGAAGTGCCCTGCGCCTATGTCGAACTGGTGGACGGTGCATCTGTGACGCCGGACGAGTTGATGGCGTTCTGTCAGGAACACGTGCACGAACGCGCTGCCCGTCCCAAGCACATGACCATTATGGATGAATTGCCCAAGACAGCCGTGGGCAAGATTTTCAAGCCGGACCTGCGCAAAGAGGCCATTGCCCGCATTTACAACGAGTCGCTTGCCGCAGCTGGACTGGACGCCAAAGTGGTATCCGTCATCGACGACAAAAAGCGCGGCCTTGTCGCGCAGGTTGATGCAGGCACCGCTGGAGAGCAGGCAATCCAGACGGTATTAGGTGACTTCATCCGCCCGTGGGAAGTGTCCAAGGACGCAATTGCAGCGGAGTGATCCTTGGATTGCGGCAAGAGGTGATCTGACGGGAACGTGAATTGGTTTGATACTCCGGCGCAAGCTAGGGTATCGCCACGTCAACAGGAGCATTCCCGTGCCAAAATCCCGCAAATCTGCCCGTGTGAAAAAAACACAAGCCCAACAAAACAGCGGTGCGCCGTCGCGGCGTACCTTTTTGGGCTATGGAGCTTTGGGCGCTGGCGTCGTTGCCGCGGGTGGTTTCTGGTCAGTGTCTTCGTTCCGGACATACGCGGCGGAACATGACCTTGGGCAGGTCGGGCAAGGCAATCCAACAGTTGTGCAGATCCACGATCCGCAGTGCCCGACATGCACGGCATTGCAGAAACAAACCCGTGCCGCATTGCGTGACTTTGATGATTGCGGCCTGACCTACCTGATTGCAGACATCAAAACGCCAGAAGGCGCGGCCTTTGCCCGCAAGTACAACGTCTCTCATGTGACGCTGCTGCTGTTTGACGGAGAGGGCGAATTGCACGAAACGATCCAGGGCATGCACCAAAGCGCGCAATTGGCGCAGGCTTTTGCCGCTCACAAGGCGAAAATTGCGACGGCATAACCTTGTCGGATGTTAGAAGTTGCGGTGGCTTGGGCGCACCGTTGAACTGCGTTGTCGTTTCGGCTTTGGAGGGCGCGCGCAGATGCGGGAACAGACGGCTTGTTGCGTGCTGCCACGCGCCATTTGGTTCAGTTCCCGGCGCTTTCCATTTTGCGGTTCGCGATCACCTCTTCGAGCCAGCCCAGTTTCATCTCTGGCACTGAGCTCAGCAACAGGTCGGTATAGTCGTCAAATGGCGGTGTCAGCACTTCGGATTTGGTGCCATAGCGTTGCACGCGCCCCTGATACATGACGGCAATGCTGTCTGAGATCGCTTTGACGGTCGCCAGATCGTGGGTGATGAAGAGATAGGCGACGTCCTCGACTTTTTGCAGGTTCAGCAGCAGTTTGAGAATGCCGTCCGCGACCAGTGGATCGAGAGCGGACGTGACCTCGTCACAGATAATGAGCTTGGGCTTGGCGGCTAGCGCGCGCGCGATGCAGACCCGCTGCTTTTGCCCGCCAGACAGTTCTGCAGGGTAACGATCCTGAAACCCGGTGCCGAGCTCAATTTCGTCCAGCAGTTCCTGAATCCGTTTCTGTTTTTCCAAGCCCTTGAGCCCGAAGTAGAATTCGAGGGGACGCCCGATGATGGTGCCGACCGTCTGGCGCGGGTTCATCGCCGTGTCGGCCATCTGGTATATCATCTGCAACTCACGCAGGTCTTCGAGGGGGCGCGAGGGTTGATCCGGGGTCAGGGTGCGACCGGCAAAGGTGATCTTGCCATCCCGCGGCGGCAGAAGGCCGGTGATGACACGGGCGAGGGTCGACTTGCCGGATCCGGACTCGCCCACCACAGCCAGCGTTTGGCCGGGTGAGATATCAACGCTGACGTTGTGCAAGACGTCAAAGTTGGTGCCTTTGTAACGCGCCGTGATGTTTTCAACGCGCAGAATAGGTTCGGTGGGTTGCTTTTCCTTGTGCTCGATGGAGCGTACGGAAACGAGAGCTTGGGTGTATTCCTCGCGTGGGTTGTTGATGATCTGATCGGTGGTGCCGTATTCGACCATTTGCCCCATGCGCAGCACCATGATGTGATCGCTGACCTGCGCCACAACTGCGAGGTCGTGCGTAATATAGAGGGCGGCAACGCCGGTGTCGCGGATGGCGTCTTTGATCGCCTTGAGCACGTCGATCTGGGTCGTGACGTCCAGCGCGGTTGTGGGTTCGTCAAAGACCACCAGATCCGGTTCAGGGCAGAGGGCAAGCGCAGTCATGCAGCGTTGCAGCTGTCCGCCCGAGACCTGGTGCGGGTAGCGGGAGCCGATGTTTTCAGGATCTGGCAGGCCGAGTTTGGTGAACAGTTCCACTGCGCGTTTTTGAGCATCCGCCTTGGAGAATTTACCTTGGCCCACGGCGGCTTCGATCACCTGTTCCATGATCTGCTTGGCAGGGTTGAATGATGCGGCGGCGGATTGCGAGACGTAGGTGACCTCGGCCCCGCGCAGTTTGCGGATATCGCTGAGTTTGGATTTGAGCACGTCGCGCCCGTTGACCTCAACGCTGCCGCCAGTGAGTTCGACGCCGCCGCGTCCATAGGCCATGGACGCGAGGCCAATGGTGGATTTCCCCGCTCCGGATTCTCCGATCAGACCCAGCACCTTGCCGGGTTCCACGTCAAAATCGACGCCGTGCACGATTTCGATATCGTGTGGTTTTTCGCCCGGCGGGTATACCGTTGCGCCGATCTTGAGGCCGCGGACTTTGAGCAAGGATGTCGTCATGTCAGGAATTCCTTGGCGTCGTTGGGTGCTCTGTTTGGCTGCGCCAAAGGCGCCCACCCACCGACCCATTTGCACTGCTGCATCATCCGCGGCCGCCTTTCAGCGAGGTGGTGCGGTTTAGGATCCAATCGGCGATCAGGTTCACGCTGATGGCCAATGTGGCAATGGCGACCGCCGGGTAGAGGGCCGCACCGATGCCGAAGTTGATGCCTTCCTTGTTCTCTTTCACGATCCCGCCCCAGTCAGCCAAAGGTGGTTGAACGCCAATCCCGAGGAAGGACAAGGTTGAAATAAAGAGCACCATGAAGATGAACCGCAGGCCCATTTCAGCAACCAGTGGCGAGAGCGCATTGGGAAGGATTTCCCGGAAGATGATCCAGCCGAGTTTTTCTCCGCGCAGTCGTGCGGCTTCGACGAAGTCCATGACTGAGATGTCGACCGCGACAGCGCGGGCCAGTCGGTAAACACGGGTTGAATCCAGCAGGCCCATGATGACGATAAGGGTAAGGACGGTCGCCTCGATGCTGCTGAGGATGACCAATGCGAGGATCAGTGAAGGGATCGACATGAAGAGGTCGACAAGGCGGCTCATCACCTGATCAACCCAGCCTCCGGAGACAGCGGCTATGAAGCCAAGGACAGATCCTGTGGCGAAGCTGAGGATTGTCGCGGCGGTGGCGATAAAGATCGTTGTCTGGCCGCCAAATATCATCCGAGTCAGCAGATCGCGCCCAATTTGGTCTGTGCCGAGCCAGTGTTTGGCAGAGGACGGTTCCCATACGTCGCCCACGGCTTCGGCCATGCCATAGGGAGCAATCCAACCGGCGAAAATGGCTGCGATGAAATAGGTGCCGGTGATGATAAGGCCAATGGCGGCAGAGAGGGGGATGTTTTTCAGCATGGTGTTGCGCCTTTGCCTTGGCATTCGTCGGTGCGCGGGCTGGCTGCGGGGTGCATCCCTGCGCATACTGGCGCATACGCTTCGTCGCACGAAACGAATTTTCTCGCTGAAAAATTCATTTGGGGTGCCTCAGCCGGGGGTTTGCCAGGATCGACACCACGTCCGCCACGATATTGAGGATGATGTACACAGCCGCGAAGATCACGCCGCAGGCCAGCACCACGGGCACGTCGCGTTTTACCACAGCATCCACGAGATATTGGCCCATGCCGGGATAGGCGAACACGACCTCGACCACCACCACACCGACCACCAGATAGGCGAGGTTGATCATCACGACGTTGACGATCGGGGCGATGGCGTTGGGGAACGCGTGTTTGCGGATCACGGCAAAGGTGGTCAGCCCTTTGAGTTCTGCTGTCTCAATATAGGCTGACTGCATTACGTTAAGGATCGCAGCGCGCGTCATGCGCATCATGTGCGCCAGCACCACCAGCGTCAGCACCGCCACGGGCAGCGAGATTGCATGCAGTTGCGCAAGGAGCGGCATACCGGGCGAGACCGAAGCAAAGGACGGTGCCCAGAACAATTTTACTGCGAAGAAGAACACCAGAATGTAGGCGATCATGAATTCGGGCAGCGAGATCGAGGCCAACGTTACGCCGGAGATCAGCTTGTCCGGCCAGCGGTTCTGATAGCGCACGGCGATCAGTCCCAGCAAAATGGCCAAGGGGACAGAGATGATGGCGGCCCAGAAGGCCAGAAACAGGGTTGAGCTCATCCGGCGGGCGATCTGTTCGCCAATGGGGAGCTTGTTGGTCAGGGCGGTGCCCATGTCGCCTGTGAGGATACCGCCCAACCACTCGAAGTAGCGTGTGAAGGCAGGCCGGTTCAGTCCCATTTCCTCGCGTAGGTTCGCAAGGCTTTCGGGTGTGGCGGATTGACCAAGAATGGCTTGTGCAGCGTCACCGGGCAGGATCTCGGTCAGGCCAAAGATCAGCGCAGACGCGGCGAGGAGGAGAAGGGCGCCCAACGCCAGGCGTTGGGCCACCAGTTTTAAAATCGGGTGCATCTGACCGATTTACGCTTTCCAGGTTTTCTTGAAGGCGTACCAGTTCATTTGCGGACCGTTTGGATCGCTTGTCCAACCTTTGACGTTGGTCGAGACCGCATCCACAAAGTCATTGAACATGGGCACCATCAGGCCACCCTCTTCGTTCAACATGCGACCCATCTTGGAGTAGATCTCCTTGCGCTTGGCTTCGTCCAGTTCGGCGCGGGCTGCCAGAAGCATTTCGTCGAACTCGGGGCGTTTCCAGCGTGTGTCGTTCCAGTCGGCTGTGGACAGATAGGCCGTGGTGTACATCTGATCCTGCACGGGACGACCGCCCCAATAAGAGCAGCAGAAAGGTTGGACGTTCCACACTTCGGACCAGTAGCCATCGTTGGGCTCGCGCTTGATTTCCAGCGGGATGCCGGCGGCCTGCGCCGACTGTTGGAAGAGCGCTGCGGCGTCGACCGCACCGGGGAAGGCACCGTCTGCTGTGCGCAGGATAATGGGCGAGCCATCGTGGCCGGATTTCTTGTAGTGCTCGGCCGCTTTTTCGAGGTTGAACTCGCGCTGCGGGATTGTCTCATCAAACAGCGGGTAGGCTGCGTTGATGGGCATGTCGTTGCCGACCGAACCAAAGCCTTGCAGGATTTTCTCGACCATTTCCTCGCGGTTGAGGGCATGTTTCAGTGCCAGACGCAGTTCCTGGTTGTCAAAAGGTGCCGTGTCGATGTGGGCAATGAAGACGTAGTGGCCACGACCTGCTGTTGACAGCACGTCGATGTTCGGTGCGCGATCCAGCAGCTTTGCGATCTTGGGTTCAACCCGGTTGATCGTGTCGACCTGACCCGATTGCAGGGCCGCTGTGCGCGCTGTGGCGTCGTTCAGAACGATAACTTCGACAGTGTCATAGTGGGCCGTAACGGATTGATCGCCACCCCAGTAATCAGAACGGCGTTTGCCGACCATGCGTACGCCCGGTTCATCGCTTTCCAGCGTGTATGCGCCGGTACCGATAGCCGCAGTTGGATCATCAAAACCACCATTTGGTTGGATCATCAGGTGATAGTCGGCCATCAGGTAGGGCAGGTCAGCGTTGCCAACGGCCAGCGTGACTTCGAACACGTCGCCATCAGTGCGCATGCTTTCAATACCTTGCACGATGCCCAGAGCGCCGGACTTGGAGTCCTCGTTCGAGTGACGCGCCATGGTCTGCATGATGTCTTCCGTTGTGACGGGCTGGCCGTTCGAGAAGGTGATGCCCTGACGCAGTTTGAAGCGCCACGTTTTTGCATCCGCCGAACCTTCCCAGCTTTCTGCAACAAGGCCCGTGAGGGAGCCATCTGCCTCGACCTCGACCAGACCTTCGCCCCAAAGCTGACCACCCGCGATCGGCACGTCAGAGGCCCATGTGGCGGGGTCTTGACTGTTGGTGGATTCGCCACCTTGAACACCCATTTTGAATGTGCCGCCTGCGACGGGTGTCGCATGTCCGTCCGCGCGTGCCGCATCGGCCAGCATGGTCGATGCTACTGCGGCGGTGACGCCCAATGCGGCGGCCTTGGCCATGAAATCACGACGTGTCAGGGTGCCTGCCGCAACGCGTGCGGACAGGGTTTCTAGCTCTTTAGACATACAGTTCTCCCGGTTGGTCTATACCGCGTCTTTTGCGCGGATGTTGGTTCCCTGCGCCAAAGCCTAAGGATTTGGCCGTGGGCCGCAAGGATTAATGCCGCTTTCTGACAGGATCACACGCCATAGGTGTGCTGTCATACGTGATCTCTCGCAATCGTGTCCTCGACATCCCGCTCATAGACAAGCGTGCCGTTCTCATAGGCCTCAAGGCGCGCTGTCAGGTAAAAGTGGGTCGCATCGGAGTGCATCGCGCAGTGTGTTTCTGTCCTCAGAGCGATTCCGTCGCGTTCCAATTCGTCACTCCAATGGCAGGATCCGCGGGCCGACAGCGGCTCGTCAGGGTGAATCTCCCACCGTTCGCGTGCGACCGAGCCAGAAATCAACCCGTGATCGGAATCGCGCACCTTGCCAAAGTCGTCCTCGATGATCAGTGACGTGATGCCAGTGACCATGTCGGTTTCTTGTCGGCGGGTGTGATGCTCGGGTCTGAGCTCTTCGGTCTGCCATGGCGGTGCGGTGTCCGGCGCGGCAAAGGTCCACCCATCGGTTGAATCGGTGTGCTGGACCGACACGCTGCCGCCAAAAAGTGTGGCAGTGGTCGGGGACGGGCTGGGCCAGACCAGCGGCCAGTAGCTGGTCGAAATCGCAACCCGCAAACGATGCCCGGCAGGTACGGTGTAGGCAACATGGTCAAGATCAAGCATCACTGCCTCGCGTTGGTGTGGCGTGCACGTTCCGCCAAGATGTTCGGCCAAGTTCAGCACCCCATACGTAATACGGGTCGAGGCTCCATCCGGGTGCACGTGATTCAGGCGCACGGCAATCTGCGCGCGCGGTGTGTCCACGGCGATGTTCAGCCGAACACGCGGCGCTTTTATGATGTTGAGATCTGATGCCAGTGGAGACGTGTCGAAACACGCGCTGTTGGCATCATCATGTCGCTGATCGCCGGGCAGTTCGGGACCGAGCCAAATTGCGCAATATTCTCCAGCATCCTTGCCGGTATCCTGCGGAGAGCGGATTGTGGTTTCCACCGCGCCCTGCGTGTCAGACAAGCCGGTCTCTCCGAGGAAAAAGGTTTGCGTATGGCTGGCAGGGTCGGCCAACCAGCGCCCGCTACGTTCCTCATACCATGTGGACGGTCGCACCCCTTCCATGAGGTAGGTGCGCATGTCCGGATCAGATCCAACGCCGGCATCCTCGCCCCTGAGCCACGTATCCCACCAGCGCAATGCCTCTTGCAAAAAGCCGATGCGGGGCTCGGGAACGGCGAAGTGCGGGTATTTGTGCACCCATGGCCCGATGATGCCTTTGGAACCGGGGATGTTCTCGACGACATGCGCGACCGTGTTCTTGTACGCATCCCCCCAGCCACCGACCGCGAGGACCTTGGCCTTGATCGCGTTGAAATCTTCGCACACCGACCCGTGCTGCCAATAGGAATCGCGGGTTTGGTGGCGCAGCCACGTTGCGGGAAGGAACGGCTCATTCTCCAGCCGCTGCATCCACATCTCGCGCCAGTCCGCGCGCAAGGCCGGATCGGGCGCACGTGAAGAATAGCTCCACATCGTTGCCCCCCAGCCGAGATTTTCGTTCAAAAGGCAGCCGCCTTTATAGTGGATGTCGTCGGCAAAGCGGTCCACGGTTGAACACAGCGTAATGACGGCCTTGAGTGCCTCAGGGGCCATGGCCGCGACCTGCAAGCCGTTAAAGCCGCCCCAGCTGATCCCCATCATACCGACATTGCCGTTGCACCACGGCTGCGCTGCCGCCCATGCGATGACGGCCACCGCATCGTCCAGCTCTTGCTGGGTGTATTCATCTTCCATCAGCCCATGGCTGTCGCCGTTGCCACGCATGTCCACGCGCAGGCAGGCATATCCGCGCGCTGCAAAATACGGGTGGGTCAGCGCGTCACGCGCGCAGGTGCCATCGCGTTTGCGGTAGGGCAGATGCTCAAGAATGACGGGAACGGGGTCGTCAAGAGCGTCCTTGGGGCGCCACATGCGGACGGACAGTCTGGTGCCATCGGCCATAATGATGCCAAGGTCGGGATCTTCTTCGATGTCTCGGAGGGTATTTCGCATGGTGCCAACGCTTGCGATCATGTGCGCCCATGTCAAGCGATGTGAGACGTGAGGTCCATCAGAATGGCGCAGAGCCCGGACCCACCATCAGATTTGACGTTTCGGGCGGGCAACCCAAGGGGGCGCACACCCGATTGCAGTTTTAGGCGTCTTTGTGGGCGATCAAGAGATCCATGACGTTTGTTCCGGTCGGGCCAGTCTTGATCAGGGCACCTTTTGCCGCAAGCCACGGATAGGCGTCAGCGTTCGCCAAGGCTGCTTCGCCCGTTTCATCCCATGTTGTGCCATCAACCAGGGCACCAGCCGCATCTGTCGGGCCATCCGTTCCGTCCGTGCCCGCCACCAGAATGCGCAGGCCACGTGTGCCAGCAATTTCGCGCGCCAAACCAAGCGCAAGTGCCATGTTGCGTCCGCCCATCCCGGGTGTATCCGGCAGCACAACCACAGGCTCGCCTCCCAGCACGTGAACGCCAGCCGGCGCGGCCATGATGTTGGCTGCAATGCGTGGGGCAAGCGTGTTCACCTCTGCATAAAGCGTTTCCGAGTTTTCAACGACCGCAACAGGGCAGGCCGCAGCAGATGCCTCACGGGCAATAGCGTTGCTGGCCACGATACTCGGGACAAAGTGAAAGTCCCGTTCCTGTGGTGCATCTGCAATGCCTGATCCAATGACCGACAGCGCATCTCCTTCCACATCCGACAAGGCCAGCGTGCTGACCCGTGCGCCGCGGAACCCGGCCAGTAATTTGCCGCCCTTGATCTGCGACAAGGCTCGGCGCTCTGCATTCATGGCTGCGATGTCCGCCCCGGATGCCAGCATGGCTTGGGTGCGCTGTTGCAGATCCTCAAGGGACATCCCACCTTCTGGAAGTTCTGCGAGGGACGACGCGCCGCCAGACACCAGCATCAGCAAGTGATCGCGCGGTCCGCAGGCCGCAACCGCATCGTACAAGGCCTGTCCCGCCCGCAGCGAAGCAGCATCCGGCACCGGATGGGCGGCTTCGATGACCTCGACGCCTACGGGCGCCGTTGCGCCGTGGCCGTATTTGGTGACAATCAGGCAGGGCTTATCGGGCCAGCGTTCGACGGCAGGGCGGGCCATTGCGGCTGCGGCTTTGCCCACAGCGATGATGCGATCCGGCGCTGGGAGGGGGGAATTTTCCAGCGCAATGCGCACGGATGCGTCGCCGCCCACAGCCGCAACTCCGGCGTGCCAGAGCGCCAATAGATCAATGTTTGTTGTCATTCTGCCCTCAGCTCCTGCCTTTGATTTGAGTCGGATTGGCCACAATATGTACTTGATGCCTCAGGAAATTGTGATCGAGCAGCAAAAAGACTCTAGCCCTTGATTCGCGATTCGCGTATCACTGTACGCATAAGAATTGTCAGCACGGCAAACAAGGTCGGCGGCACGTACAAAAATGGGCGGCAAAATTCAGCCGCACCGAGGCGAAGAGTGGTGGTGTAATGAAGGCGATTGATTTCGTGGTCCGCGATGGCGCGGGCGCTTTGCAACGTGGTGTCGTTCCGGCGGACGGCGATACAGCGGTGACCTTGTCCAGCGGACAGGAAATTTCTCTTAACTTGCGGCAGATCGATATGGCGGGCCAGCTGCGTAGCGGTGACAACCTGGTCATCACGCTTGTGGACGGGCGCACGATCACGCTGGAAAACTATTTCAACGATGCCGGTGACGCGAACCGCCTGTTCATTTCGGCGGATGGATATCTGAACGAGGTGGCGTTTGTCGAAACGACAGACGGCGAGTTGTTCGCGCAGTTCGGCCCGACCGAGCAGTGGGGCAAATGGAGCCCATCTGACGACCTGATCTATCTGGGCCGTTCCGAGATTGCGCAGGCTGGTGTTGGCGCGGACGAAGAGGTCTCGATGCTGGGCGCGGCCTTGCTTGGCGGGCCCGGCCTTTTGGGTCTTGGTGGTGCCGCGGCAGCCGTAGGTGGTGCGGCATTGCTGACAACCGGTGACGATGACACGTCACCTGATACGCCTGCCGGTCCTGCAGCACCAACGGTTGATGATGCCGATACATCGACAAACATTGGCGGCGATGACGACACAACCCATACCTTTACCGTTACCGGAACAGGCGAGCCCGGCGATACCGTCGAAGTGACTGCCGGAACCGTCGTGCTGGACACAGTCATTGGCGAAGATGGCACGTGGGAAGTTGTTTTTGTTGGAGATGATTTCCCAACAGATGGCACTGTAGAGACCGAAGTCACATTTACCCATGTCGTCACCGGGGACACAACTGATCTCGACGGTCCTACATTTGTGATCGACACGGTTGGCCCGGATGTTGCGATCACGCAAGGCTCTGAAAGTGTTGGACATACTGTGAACGGCGACGAGTTGTCGGGTGGCGTCACGCTGACCGGCACGGGCGAAGCAGGAGCCAGCCTAGAGATCACAATTGATGGCGTCACGCGCACTACAGTTGTCGGAGATGACGGCACCTGGAGCGCCACATGGCAGTCCGGCACCCTCACCACAGGTGAATACACTACAGGCATCACGATTGTTGCCACGGACAGCTTTGGCAACACGACAACCATCAGCGACAATCTGGTGGTTGACACCATTGCCAACGTTTCCATCGAAACAAGTAGTGTTGAAGGCGACGGTGTTATCAACGCAGAAGAAGCCAGCGACGGCGTGACCCTAACGGGGACAGCGCAGACGGGTTCAAGCGTTGAGGTCACGTTCCAAGGCATCACTCGTGCAGCGACCGTGGATGGCAACGGCAACTGGACGGTCAGCTATCTCGGCTCTGAAATTCAGTCGGGTGAATATGACGCCCCGGTCACAGCCGTGGCCACAGACAGCGCGGGCAACACATCTACTGCAACGGGCACCGTGACAGTGGATACATTGGTCAACAGCCTTGGCTTTACGTCGACGTCGGGTGGCACGGATGGCGTGATCAACGCATCCGAACACACCAACGGAATGGTTGTCACTGGCGTGGCCGAGCCGGGCTCCAGCGTCGTTGTCCAACTGGGTGCATCCACCGTGAACGCGATTGTGGATGCCAACGGCAACTGGACGGCCAGCTTTGCCAGCGACCAGATTGCTACAGGTACCTATACCGCTGACATGACAGCCACCGCGACGGATGCTGCGGGCAACACCCGCTCTGTCACACAGGCCGTAAATGTTGACACCGAAGCGAGCATTCTGACGATTGCGGGCCCTATCGAGGGCGACGACATCATCAACGGCGCAGAGGCCAGCGACGGCGTGCTGTTGTCGGGCAATGCCGATCCCGGTGCGCTGGTCAGTGTCACCCTGCAGGGTGTGACCCATCAGGCTGTCGCCAATGGCAACGGTGTCTGGCAGGCGTTCTATGCTTCCAACGAGATCCAGCAGGGTACCTACGAGGCGCAGATTACAGCGACCACAACCGATGCGGCTGGCAACACGGCGACGGCCAGCGATACCGTTCAGGTCGACACGCGTGTAGATAACCTTGGGATCACCACACCGATTGAAGGCGACGATATTATCTCGGGAGCAGAAGCCGCAGACGGGGTCGTATTGACTGGCACAACCGAGCCCGGCTCATCAGTGATGGTCACCTTTGGCGAATATACCGCGCAGGCGATTGTTGATGCGAATGGCAACTGGAGCGCGCCCTTCAGCGCAAGTCAGATCCCGCCGGGCGAAAACACGACAACGATCACAGTGACCGCGACCGATCTGGCGGGCAATGTGGCAACGGTGTCAGATACAGTCCTTGTGGACACGCTGGTGAACCAGCTGACCATTCAGGATCAGGTCACTGCGGATGATGTGGTCAGCGGCGCCGAGGCGCGCGAAGGCATCACACTTGGTGGGCAGGTCGAGGTTGGCTCTTCGGTTCTGGTCGACTTCAATGGCACAGTGCTGGCCGCCGTCGTGGATGGCAGTGGCAACTGGTCGCTGGAGATTCCGTCCAGCGCCGTGACCCCCGGCACCTACACTGCCGAAGTGGTTGTCATGGCAACCGATGCGGTGGGCAATACCGAAACCCTCAGTGACATGCTGGCCATTGATACGGACGCACCAGATGGTCCGGTCATCGCGTCCTTCACTCGTGATGGGGACGGCATCCGCGGGATCTCGACCGAACAGAGCGACGGTGACCTTAGCGTGGCGCAAGTCAGCGACAACGGCTCCATTTCGGATGTCGCCGCAACGCAGGTGGACGTGGACGTGCTGGGCGAGACGGTGTTCCAATTCAACAACAACGTTCCGGACGGATCTGATCTTGTGGTCAACGCTACCGACAGCGCAGGCAACACGACAGGAACATATGTCGCTTTGGATGATGAAAGCGCAAATTCCACCATCAACCTCGGCAACCCTTCCTTGGGCAACTACCAGATCGAACAGGTGGATCTGCAATTTGCAGAAGAAGCCAACCTGACGATCACAGAAGCCCAACTGGTCGCGCTGTCGGACAACTCTGACACGCTGACTATTCATGGCGGCAGCGACGATACGGTTACCATTGCGGGTGCATCCCGCACGGGTACAACCAGCGTCGATGGCCAAACCTACGACGTCTACAGCCTTGGTGCGGATGCCACGGTCATTGTAGACGACGACATCAATGTAAACACCGTCATCGGCTAAGGCCCCGCCAGAGGGCCAATCCGAAGACCACAAAAGTAATTTTCACTGGGCAAGAGCAATAAAAACAAATCGAGCAACACTTCCAGAATGATAAGAGGCGCGGACCGGGTTCCGTAACCGCGCCCATCTCCAAAAACGATAAACCCGAATGGGGACCGTACGATGGGGCATGGTACAGTTAAAGTAGCAGCACTTTGCGCTGCAATCGCACTACAGGCAGGGTGTGATGGGGCGCTGACAGACAATCCGGTGGTGGCACGGTTGGACACGGGCGTTGATACGTCGGTCGGGCCAAGCGTCAACAAGGGCCGGCGGTTCGCCGCCCTCACCGAGACACCCAACAAGAACGACGAAAAGCTGAACGCCGAAAGCGTGGTCTTGGCCAATTTGCTGACCCGACAATCGGTTCTGCCTGCTGGCAGCGCCTATGATCGCGTCAGCACCGCCGTTCTTGCCGCCAACGCGCGCGCCGCAGAAACCGAATTGCGCGCAGCCCGCCTGCGCGCCGAGGCCGCATCAAAGAACTGGCTGCCCACGATCGGGCCCAACATCTCGCTGAATTCACTGGGTGATATCATCACACAGATCGTTGTGGATCAGGTGATTTTCGATAATGGCCGCAAGAAGGGTGAGCGCGCCTTTGCCAAGGCAGATGTGGAAGTGGCGGCCGTTGCACTGGCCGAAGATACCAATGATCGCGTCGCAACCGCGCTTGATCTGTATCTAACGGCTGCGCAGGGTCGTGAGCAGGCTGCCTTGCATCGTGCCACCCTCAGCGACATGGAGCATTTTGACTACATAATGTCCGAACGGGTGCGTGGCGGCGTGTCCGACATGTCCGATCTCAACGTGATTGCGGGCAAAGTCGCCGAGATCCGCGCGGCTGTCTCCGCTAGTGAGGAAATGGCGGCCACTGCGATTGCCGAATTGAACGCGATGTCCATTTCCCCGCTTGACGATGTACGTGGTGCTGACACGTTGCGCATCAGTGCGGCAGCGGCGCAGCCTCTTGCCGTGACCCGCGCAGAGGCGGAGAAAGAACGCAGTATCGCCCAGTCTCAGATTGATCGCGCCAGCCAGTTACCCGGTATCGGGGCGCAGGCCACGATTGGCGAAAATGGCGGCGTTGGGGTTACGGCGGGCGGTGCTTCCATCGGATTTGGCACCAAGGCACGCCTGCGCGCGCTTGAGGCCGCCAAGGAGGCTGCAGGCCGTCAAGTGGCGCAAGCCAACGAGGATTCCAACCGCACCTTGCGCCGTTTGGAGGGTGACGTCGCCTCGACCTCGCGTCAGGCACATGAGGCACAAGGGTTGACCGCAACGGCGCGGCGCAATCTGGACCTGTTTCAGGAGCAGTACCGCGCAGGTCAACGCCAGGTGATGGATGTGGTTGGCGTGTATGAAACGTTTGCCGCCCGCCAAGAGGCTGAAGTGACGTTGAAATATGATGCTCTGCGATTGCAGATCGAACTGGCCCGCGTCCAAGGCGTGCTGGCGGACGGAGACAAGATTTGACCAACCGCCGACCATTTACGATGACCGTCAGCAACGGTGATCGCTCTCGCATCGTTGCCGAAATGGGCGCTGGAACCGGAGTTGGCGAACAAAAGCCTTCCCGGATTGTGCGCAACACGGACCCAAAACCGGAATACATCCCAGAACCACCAGCACGCGCCAAGAAGCTAACGGCCTCCCTGATCAAGGGCGGGGCCAAGGCACCTGCCGTGCCCAAGCCCCCAAGGGCCGATAACACGGACCGCTTTGACGACCGTCTGCGCACACGTGCGGATCTATCGGTGACTTATGCCGGGCTTCTCGGGATCGAAACGGCACGCAGTGACATTCTGGATGCGCTGCGCGGAACCACTGCGCGCGGCACAAGCGACCGCGATGAAGCGGGGGCCATCGCTCACAGCCTGACGGCGTTGGGCCTGCGGGCAAATGTGCAATCTGTCACCGAGCTGAATGACACGCATTGGCCTGCACTGGCCTATATGACCAGCGGTCAGGTGGTGCTTGTCCTTGGCCAGACGCGCGGTGATCTGGTAGTTTTTGACAAGACATGCCCGGACAACCGCGCCTTTGTTGCGGTGTCTGATTTCACCCCGGTGTTTGCCGGTCTTCTGGTCAAGGCCGAAGCGCCACTGGCCCGCATCGCTGCCACCCACAAGACCGAAAGCCGAGCGCCGCACTGGTTCTGGGGCGAATTTGTAAAGTTCAAGGGCGCAATGGGCGAGATCGCCTTGGGGTCCCTTGTGGCTAACCTGTTGGCCGTCGCTGTGGCCCTGTTTTCCTTGCAGGTCTATGACCGGGTCATCCCGCACCAGTCCGAAGCGACGTTGTGGGTGCTGGCGGCTGGCGCCTGTCTGGCATTGCTGTTTGAAGCGTTCCTGAAAATTGCCCGCGCCCGTTTGATGGACGGGGCCGGTCGTCAGGTCGAATTGAACGTGCTGCGCCTGTTGATGGGGCGGGTTATGGGAATGCGGTCCGATCTGCGGGATCAGTCGCCTTCGATGACATTTTCGGCCATGCGCGAATTTGGGTCGGTGCGCGAATTCTTTACAGCCTCGACCATCGGTACACTGGCGGACATCCCGTTTATTTTCGTGTTCCTGCTGCTTGTGGCCTCCATTGCCGGGCCGGTTGTGTGGGTGCTGATCCTGGGCGGTGTTCTGATGCTGATCCCCGGATTTCTCATGCAAAAGAAGATGTTGCGCCTGACACAAGAGACCCAGGGTGCATCCGCCAAATCAACCCGTCTGTTGCATGAAACGATCTTTGAGCGTGATACGGTCAAGACCCAACGCGGCGAAGACCGTGTGATGCGTTTGTGGCAAGAATTGACCACACTGAGCGCGCTGAAGTCTTCCGAGCAGCGTCGCCTCGCCTCTGCCCTGACGTTCTGGAGCCAGGGGATGCAGCAGATGACATATGTGGCCGCTGTGATCGCAGGGACGTATCTGGTCTTTGCCGGACAATTCACCGTGGGTTCCATCATTGCGGTTGGCATTCTGACGTCGCGCACCTTGGCGCCGTTGACCCAGCTGGCCGGGACCATGGCGCGATGGGGCAATGTGAAGGCGGCCCTTGATGGGCTTGAGGGCCTTGTTGCGGCGCCTCAGGATGCGGACGAAACGCGCAGCTACCTGCGCCGCGATGCGCTTGAGGGGCACTACGAGCTGCGCGAAGTGAAGTTTCAGTACGAGGCGGATGGTTCGCCAACGCTGGATATTCCGGCCGTTCAGATCACACCTGGACAACACGTGGCTGTGCTGGGCTCAAACGGTGCGGGCAAGTCTTCCTTGCTCAAGGTGTTGTCGGGGCTTTATGCGCCAACATCCGGGCGTGTGCTGATCGACGGGACCGAGATGGGGCAGATCGAGCCTCGCGACTTGCGCCGCCTGATCGGCTATCTGGGACAGGATGTGCGGTTGTTCACAGGCACATTGCGCGACAATCTGAACCTCAACCTGCTGGAGCGGGACGACGCGCGCCTGATGGCCGCGCTGGATTTCGCGGGCCTTGGGCAATTTGTCAAAGGGCACCACAAGGGTCTGGATCTGGAAATTCTGGATGGCGGGCAGGGGCTGAGCATCGGGCAGCGTCAGTCGATTGGTTGGGCGCGCCTGTGGTTGCAAGACCCCAAGATTTGCCTGCTGGATGAACCAACGGCCGCGTTGGATCAGATGCTGGAAAGCACGCTTGTCAGCCGGTTGGAGCATTGGCTGCAAGGGCGCACGGCCATCATTGCCACGCACCGTGTCCCCATTTTGTCTCTGACCCAGCGGACGTTGATCCTGCAAAATGGCCGAATGGCCGTGGATGGCCCGCGTGATCAGGTGCTCTCACATGTCGCGGGTGCGCCCGTGCCCCTGAAAGGCAAAATCGCATGACCATGGCCACTGTTCATTTAAACGACCAATTGGGCGACCAGATGCGTGGGCCTTCGCGCATGATCTGGCTGACGGCTCTGGCTGTTCTCGTTTTTGTGGTCTGGGCGGCCTGGGCATGGGTTGATGAAATCGTGCGCGGATCGGGGTCCATGATCTCCTCCTCACGCCCGCAGATCATCCAGAATCTTGAGGGTGGAATTTTGGCGGAACTGGCGGTCGCCGAGGGTGATATCGTCAGCCCCGGTACGGTTCTGGCCCGTTTGCAATCAACCCAGTTTCAGGCGCAGGCAGATGACTTGCTGGATCAGATTACCACGCTGAAAGTGCGCCAATTGCGTTTGGAAGCGGAGCTTGCAGGTCAGTTTGACTTTGAAGTCCCATTGGATTTGGAAGTGCGGATGCCTGGCGTGGTGGCAAGTGAACGCGCCCTTTTGAAGGCGCGCCAGACCGATTTTGTCAGCCGCCGGGAAGGGGCCATTGCGGTGCTGGATCAGGCTGATCAGGAAAAGACGCTGCTGGAGAACCTGCTGGACCGTCAGATCGTTGCCCTGATCGAGGTCACACGCGCCCGCAAGGCCTATGCAGATGCCCGTATCCGGATGGATGAAATCATCACTTCGACCGAGCTGGAACGCGCGCAGGAATACTCGGATACTCTGAAGGAACTCAACACGTTGCGACAAAACTACAAGGCTGCTCAGGACCAGTTGAATCGCACGGTTCTTGTGTCGCCTGTGCGTGGCATTGTGAACAATCTGTCGGTGACAACCATTGGCGGTGTTGTTCGCCCGGGTGAGGAAATCCTGCAAATCGTTCCTCTGGACGAGGAACTGTTCGTCGAGGCCCAGATTGCCCCCGAAGACATCGCCGGTGTTCGCCCCGGCCAAGAAGCGACAATCAAATTGAGTGCGTATGACTACACGGTTTATGGCGCTTTAAAGGGCAAGGTTGGGTTGGTGTCTGCGGACACGTTCAAGGACGAGCACAAAGAGGGCGGCGATCCGCACTACAAGGTTACCGTCAGCGTGGATCTGGCGGGTCTCAGCGACCGTCAGCGCAGTATTGCCATCCGTCCCGGCATGCTGGCCGAGGTGGAATTGCATACAGGGTCCAAGACCATATTGCAGTACCTGATGAAGCCTTTGTACAAATCGCGTGAAGCATTCCGGGAACCCTAGACCTCCCGGAGTTGCCGCCACACTGCCCGAAGCGGCGGTGCAACCTGATTTGCAGTGCGGCGCGGCAATGGCGCTGTCGTTCTGGTCAATCGCTACGACACCAATCCTGTCCGGGCGCAGGCAACGCTTGTCCTTATCACACAGATCCTCGTCGGAGAGTAGCTGCACAGCGCACGTGGTTCATGGGCCACGCAGACAGGGTGTCTGAACGGCCCAATGCCGTTCATCGAAACGCCGCTGAGCGTGAAGTTGGGCAGACCTTTAGTGCGTGTCTGTGTCCAGCCAGATTGTCACGGGGCCGTCATTTGTCAGGCTGACGTCCATGTCCGCGCCGAACTTGCCGGTTTGCGTTTCGATTCCGAGGGTCTTCAGCATGTGGGCAAATTGCAAATACAGCGTCTCTGCGTCATCAGGCTTGGCCGCGCCCGAGAATCCGGGGCGATTGCCACGTGATGTGTCAGCGGCAAGCGTGAATTGGCTGACCACCAAAGCGCTGCCTCCGGTCTGCACAAGAGACAGGTTCATTTTGCCCGCCTCGTCCTTGAACAGGCGCAATTTCGAGATCTTGGTGGCAAGCGCGCGCACCGTATCCAGATCGTCTCCGGGCATCGCGCAGACAAAGATCAACAGCCCGGGACCGGTTTGCCCGACCACCTCTGCATCCACCGTCACAGAGGCCTCATGCACGCGTTGCAACAACGCTCTCATGTGCCGCGCCAGTCTATGACCTGTGATGGGGAGGCCCGATCAGTGCGGAAGCTGTTGGCGGGATGATCGGGATCTGCGCGGCCAAAGGAGATGGCGCACAGGATCATCTGGTCATCTGGAATGTCAAAATGCGCCCGCACAAAGGGCGCTTGGGCCGCGATCGCTGCTTGGGGGATGGTCGCGACATCGTGCGCCACCGCTGCGAGGCAAAAGGCCGTGACAAAGCCGCCGGTGTCCATGGCCCCGTAAGACCCAAGAACACGCGCGCTTGTCACGATTGCCACATGCGGTGCGCCAAACAGGCGGTAGTTTTCCATCATTTGTGCGCCGCTGGCGGTGCGGTCTCCTTTCTCGATGCCCACTGCATCATAGAGCTGGAAGCCGCAGGCGCGCCGTCGGTCCCCGTAGATGCCGGGGTAGCCTTGGGGCCATGGCAGATCGGGGGCAGGTGGGCTGGTGCTGGCCACGGCGTACAGCGCATCGCGGAAACGGTCGGTTTCTGCGCCGCGCGTAACAATCAATTGCCATGGCTGCGCGTTGCACCAGCTTGGCGCCTGTTGGGCCGTAGCGACGATGCTGTCCACCGTTTCCGTTTCAATGGGATCGGGCAGAAAAGCGCGGCAGGAAAAGCGTTCGCGCATCAGGCGAGAGAGGGTGTCTGGATCGCTCATTGTTGGGAGGCCACGACAAAGCCGATACCGGCAGCCACAATCAAGCCCACCACAACTGCAATCGCAATCTTCACGGCAGAGTAGGGCCGTTCGCCCTGCACCCGACCCGTGCGCCCATTGACGACAAAGCGGTATGTCTGTCCACGGTACTTGTAGGCGGCCAACCAGACCGGCAGCAGCACATGTTTGAATGTGACCCGTCCCAGCTTGGTATCAACGGTGTGGATGCGCTGGCGATCCCCACCGATGTCGAATTTGATATCACGGGTGATAATGCGGTCCATATAGGCGCGGGCCTCGACAAATCCGTCGTCCAACTCGACGCTGTAGCCTTCGGCCCGGAACCCGGCGAGGAATTCCGGCGTGTAGGGTTCCATCTGGCTCAGATCCCATGGTTCCAGCGCGTCGGTGTAGCGTTTTGGCAGCGATGTCGACGCCAGCACCAGCACATCATCAAAGAACCGCGCAACCTTGCCACTCGTGCGCCGCCAGCGGACTTTGGGCACGCGCACCTGTTGGCGCTTGCCGTCGCGCACGACAGTTTTGGTTTCGTAATAGACCGTTCCGCGCTCGCCTGCATAGGCAGACCGTGTGTCTGCGTCAAAGGTCCAGTAGGGCACGTATATGCCCTGCATGGCGCGCCCTTTGCGGGCATAATCCTTGAGCCCGTTAGGCGCGAACCAGAGCGAGCCAAGCCAGTCGGTCATGGATTTGCGCGCATCGCGTTCAGCCAGCGCAAAAGGCAACACCCCTTTGGGTTTGATATGTCGATGTGCGCCTGTGTCCGTGACCACCGGGGTGGCACAGAAGGGGCATTCCGTGGCGTGAATATCGGCGTCGAATTCGACCTCAGCCGCGCAGTTGGGGCATTTGGAGACCCGCGTTTCCTCGATCTCGGTTTCGGGCAGTTCAGCGGCCATGGCAGTGCGGTAGTCAAGCTCGGCAATGGCGATGGCAGTTGTTTCGGTACCCTCAATCAGTCCCTTGTTCCCGCAGTGATCGCAGGTCAGCCCGTTGGTATCAGGGTCAAATCGGAAATCCGCCCCGCAGTTGTCGCAGGGAAAACGGTGATCGGCGACGGGGGCGGGCCCGGCGAAAGGGGGCGTTTGGCTCATAACATTCCGTGCAATGAGGCGGGTGTGATGCGGCGCAAGGCACCGTCCATCAATGCGGTGTGCCGCCAGAGGTGAGAGATGGCGTGCAGCGCAACACCAGCCATGAGGTAAAAGTAAAGCGATGCCAGAGGTGGCCCATAGACGTCGCCACCCAGCAATGACCACAGCGTGTTTGCGCTGACCCAGGCCAGTGCGATGTACATCCCGCGGCTGAGCCATGGGTGTGCATGCCGCAGTGTTCCGCTGAGTTTCGGGCCGGGGCCGTTCAGCAATCCGAACATCAGCGCGAGACCGCCCATGCCGAGGCCACATAGCCCAAAGGCCCACCCCAGCAGAGGCACCGGCCCGCCCGCAACCAGTAACACCAAAAGCACCAGAACCGCCCAATGCAGAGCGATTGTGGCTTTGCGGCGCAGCGTGGGCCAGTGCATATGTGCCGGTCTCCCTCAGAGATACTTGTGCACCCGTTTTGGTGCCATGATCCGTAATGCGTTATCCTTTACCACGTAATGCCGCCAGAGGTGAAAGCCTACATGTGCAAAAAGCGCGATCAACATGGCGTCGAAACAGAGTTCGTGCAGATCTTGCAGCGCGCCGTGTAGGCGGTCATGGCCGACACCGGGAAAGAACGGGACGACCCCGAACAGTTTGATTGCATAAGGTGCTGCAAAACCGGCCAGCCCACCGCTGAGCACCATGGTGGGCAGGCCCCATATCAGGCCCTTGTGCATCCACGGGTGCACCCACCGTGCCCATCCCGGCAACTTGGGACCGGGCCGACTGGCAAGGCCACGGCGCAGATACATCCCCATCCACATCGCGCTCAGCACAGCCAGCACCACGCCCATGCCCGCGTGCACCCCAAGTGCCGCGCCCCCCATGCGCTCCACGTTCTCGGGCTCGACCGTCCAGAACCAAAGAATGATGAAAAAGCTCAGCCAATGCAGCCATTTAAGACGTGTTCGATGGGTCATGACCCCTCCGTTCTGCTGTGGTTGCGCAGAGCTATGGGGTGAGGCGGCGCGGTGCCATAAACCTTTGGCCTAAGGCCTATAGAAATCGGTGAAAACGCTGTGGCACCATGATCCGCAAGGCGTTGTCACGCAGGCGATAGTGCCGCCAGATGTGAAATCCGGCGTGTCCCGCCACCACCGCGCCAAGCGCATAGAATTCGATGATATGCACAATGCCAACGATCTCATTGGCCGCGTGCAGACCCAAGGGCGGCGCAATGGGCAGCACACCACCCGCCTTGAGCAGCGTGGCCGATGTCAGACCCAACAGAAACCCCGTGAAGGCCACAAAGAACAGCCCCCAGATCAGCGTCAAGTGCATGGCGCGGTGCACGGTGCGCAGGCGCCCCGTCAGCTTGGGCCCCGGACGGCTGGCCAGCCCACGCCGCATCAGATCCGCAAACCACAGCAATGACAGGGACACAAAGACCAGGGCGAGCATGGAATGCGCTTGGAATGCGCGTGGTCCAAAAGGGGTGACATCTTTGGGCTGGACCAGCAGGAACCAGATGAACAAGGGCACCATTGTCCAGTGCAGCCACTTGAGGGCTGTACGACGCGGGGGAAGTCGGCTGCGCAGGGACATGCGCCAGATGGTGCGTCTGGGCGTCGCGCTGTCAAGGTCCGGGCGGTAAGTTGCGTGCGGCGTGGGCTGTGCGTTCGTTTCGGGTGGCGTCTGGTGTGAATACTACGCCACTGCGCCGGTGCCATGCGCATGGCACCGGCGCGGAATCACAAGCACTCAACCTTGCCATTTCAGCGCCGTGCACCATTTTGCACATCAAGGCGTGTCCATGATCCGCCATGCCGCAAGGTGTCAGACATCTATTACACTTGAAAATGTAATAAAAAATTGACAAATTGCAGCTCAGGTTACGCCGTAAATTCAGTGTAACCTCGAAGGCGGAAATCCTGTTTTTCCGTGTTCGAACAAACATATGCGGTGCGCGCAGCCCTTCGTCTGAGTTCAGGCGAGTCGACTAACCAATCTGGTGGAGGCACCATGACACAGGTCATTACACGGTATTTCGAAAGCGCAGCGCAGGCGCGTCTTGTGCGGCGGGAGCTTGTTCAGCGCCGCCGCTTTTCATCGCGCATCGTCGATATTTATGAGCAGGCCGACGGTCTGGTGGACGCGCTGACCGCGCAACAGGTCGCGCCTGAAACGGCCACCGCCTACCAAAAGCACATGAAAAAGAACGGCGCGGTTCTGCTGGTCCGCGCAGGTCACAAGCCGCTCAGCGTAGCGCAGACCACCCGCGATGTGATGGCAGAGATGGGGGCGGCCGATATGGTCAACCTTGTCGAGGAAGTCACTGTTCCCGAGACCTTCAAGCCGACACTGAGCGTGTTGCAGGACCATCCGCGCATCATGACCCGCGGGCCGGATCGCTATTCCAACGACTACCACATGGCCGATTGGCCGATCCCGCTGATCAGCCGTCGCAAACCATTCCGCGAGATGCTGTTTGAGCCGGGCGCGCATATGGCAAATTGGCCGATCCCGTTGCTGAGCAAGCGTGTACCGAAGGACAATTTTGCCATTCCGCGCCACGGCCGGATGGCGAATTTCCCCATCCCGTTGATCTCCAAACGTGTTCCGAAGGACAGGTTTGCATTCCCGCGCCACGCGCGTATGGCGAACTTCCCGCTGCCGCTGATCTCGCGCCGGGTGCCCAAGGACCGCTTTGCGTTCCCACGTCATGCCCGGATGGCCAATTGGCCTTTCCCGCATCTGATCAATGGTAAGCGCAGCACCGAAAACACACTGATGCCGCATGGCACGCGCATGGCGAACTTCCCCATTCCGCTGCTGTCGCGCCGCGTACCCAAGGACAAGCACGCCTTGCCCCGGCACGGTCGGATGGCGAACTTCCCCATTCCGTTGATTTCCAAACGGCAACCCAAGGATAACTTTGCCTTCCCCCGTCACGCGCGGATGGCGGACATGATCCTGCCTTTGGTTATCAAGGACAGTGACAAGGCGAAATCCCATACACCGAGCAAGGGTTTTTCTCTGTCCCAGGTTCTTGGGATGTCTACAGTCATTCGTCGTTAAGCCTGCACCACTCCCAAAGAGAAAGCCGCGCAGAGTTCCTTCTGCGCGGCTTTTTTGTGGTTAGGTTGGAAAGGTGTCAGACCCCGGGCGGTGGCGGCGGTGGCATGATGGTGAACAGTTGTGCCAGTTCCGTCACATCTTCTGCCTTCATCCAGCCGTCTTGCCCAGCCGTCCAGACATAGCTTTCGCGGCTGAGATCGCCGCTGGCGGCCATGCGTCCCAGCTGCGCCTTTGAGAATGGTCCGGTGGTTTGTCCGTTTTCGGCCACGTGCCAGACATGCTCAACAGGGGGAGGCGGTGGAGCGGCCGCAGCGGGCTGCTGTTGCGCCCATGGATTGGCCATGGCGGCCCCCATCTGCATACCCAAGCCTGCACCCATACCGGTTTCCATTGCAGCCCCTGCAGCTCCACCGCGCCCAATCGCTTCGGCCGCTTGGAACTGCATGTATTCGTTGAGATTTCCGATCACCCCCATTGACGAGCGTTTGTCCATCACTTCTTCGACGGCCGGGGGCAAGGAGATGTTTTCGATATAAAGCTCGGGCAGCGTCAGCCCGTATTCAGCGATTTGCGCGCTGATCTCCTTGGCCACGATCTGCCCCAACTCGCGGGTGTTGGCCGCCATATCGAGCACCGGTATCCCGGATTTGGCAAGGCTGCGTGACATTTCCTGCACAATGATGTTGCGGATCTGGAAACTGATCTCGTCCATGGTGAATTCGCCATCGGTGCCGACAATTTCCACAAGGAACCTGGCCGGATCCGCGACCTTGACCGAATAGGTCCCGAAGGCGCGCAACCGGACGGGGCCAAATTCGGGGTCACGGCAGATGATCGGGTTCTTGGTGCCCCATTTCAGATCGCTGAAGCGGGTTGTGTTGACAAAGTAGACTTCGGATTTGAACGGGCTTTTGAAGCCGTGATCCCAGTGCTGCAACGTCGTCATGATCGGCATGTTGTTGGTTTCGAGCATGTAGAGCCCGGGCGTGAACACGTCTGCCAATTGTCCTTCGTGCACGAACACGGCTGCCTGGCCTTCCCGTACCGTCAACTTGGCGCCGTATTTGATCTCGTGGCCTTCGCGTTCGAAGCGCCAGACCATCGTGTCGCGGCTGTCATCGACCCAGTGGATGACGTCGATGAATTCGCCTGAGAGGAAGTCAAAAATGCCCATGGTGTGGTCCTCGTTTTTGGATGATCCGTGTTGGATATGAGTGTGGCATGTGCAGGGATGTGAGGGGAAGGGGCGCGTCAGCGCGCCGCTGTGCGTCCATCAGCTGGCCTCGGGCCCGTCGATGCGTTCGCGCGCGAGTTGCTGCACGGTTGCGCGGGCGCTTTCGCGCGTGACACCGGGGGTCAGGCGCGGGTCGTACAGCATCCCCAACAGGTGTTCGTCGTGATCTGTCAGCAGTGCAAACTCGTCATCGTCGTTAAAGATGCTGGGCCGGGCATTGGGGCTGTCATTGGCCAGCCCTAACCCTTGGGCCAATTCTTCGTGGATGCATGACAACCGCAGCAGATCGGGGTTTTCGGCCCGGATGATAGCGACTGCAGCGGTGTAGACTGCGGGGGTAGGGCCGGTTTCATAGGCGGCTACCGCACAGTAAGTGTTGTCATCCAGATCGCGGATAGCCCGCAGGTTCTGTTGCGTCACTCCGGGCAGGCGTGGACCCATGGAGTTGACCAGATCGGCGCGATCATCCTCGCCGGCAAAAAGCACCAGAAAGTTGGGGTTGGGCGCTACCGAGATCGGGTGCCCAGTGGCCCGTGACAGCCGACGTGCATAGGCCCGCACATCATCCATGTCGCGCGCCCGTTGGCTAGGCGGGACAGACGGCCCAAAGGCGACGCCCATCCGAACGGGTCCAGTCCAGCGTCGTAGCGGTTGTGCACCACCGCCCCGCAGACCCGACGTTGCATATTCGTTGAAGAACGCGATCTGCTCGAAATTCCGCGCCAGCATCGACGCTGTAAAAGGGGTGTCCGGTCCCCCACCATCGCGCCGCAGCAACCCTTGGGTCAGTTGGCTGGATTGCACCGCCCCCAGATAACTGCGTAGGGCGGCGCTTTCGGTTGAGGTGGCGCGCACAACGGGAGGTGGCGCGGGAGCGGGTACCGTCTCGGGGCGTGCGCGCGGTGTCAACACGGGATCAACCGTTCCCGGCATTTCGCAAGCAGCCAGACAGGCAAGTGCGGCAATGCCGCCCCCCCATGCCCTCAGTCTTTGCGCCATGCTGCGTGCCACGCGCCTGCCTTTCCTTAGTCTGTGACGGATGTGGCGGCCGTGTCGCCCACACCGTCCTTGCGCGCCTTGGCAGCGGCCAGAGTGTCGCGCAATTCGGCTTCCATTTTCTTCAGGTCCTCTTCGGCGGCGGCGCGTTTGGCCTTGCCTTCATCCGCGATTTGCAGGCTATCCTGAATGGTCCCGATCAGGGCCGCGTTGGCCTCTTTCACCGCTTCGATGTCAAAGACACCGCGCTCCATTTCGGTGCGGATCATCTTGTTGGCGTCACGCAGGTTTTCGGCGTTGGCGGTCAGCAATTCGTTGGTCAGATCGTTGGCATCGCGCACTGCGGCAGCGGCTTCGGCGCTGCGTTGGATCGTGACGGCCTGCGCCAGTTGCGTTTCCCAAAGCGGCACAGTGTTGACCAATGTCGAGTTGATCTTGGTCACCAGCGACTTGTCATTTTCCTGCACCAGACGGATCGAGGGCAGGGATTGCATGGTCACCTGACGCGTCAGTTTAAGATCATGCACCCGACGTTCCAGATCGTCGCGCGCGGCGCGCAGATCACGCAGCTCCTGCGCTTTCATCACCTGCTCGCCTTCCGGGGCCGCCTGCACCGCAGCTTCGGCGGCGGGAATTTGCGTACCATCCAGTTCGGCCAGCTTGGCCTCACCCGCCGAGATATAGAGGGCGAGTTCATCGTAAAACTGCAGCGTCTTTTCATACAGCAGATCGAGCGACTTGATGTCTTTGAGCAGCGTGTGCTCGTGTTCCAGCAGGTTGTCCGTGATCCTGTCGATCTGGCCCTGCACATTTTCGAACTTGGCCGTGAACTTGGCAAAAGGCGCCGCCCGACCGATCAGTTTCTCCCACCATGACCGTTCGCGCCGCACGTCGAGTTCGGAAACGGAAAAGCCACGGATCGTGGTCACGATATCGCGCAAGCCGTCGCCTGCGGGGCCCAGATCCTTGTTGCGCACGTCTTGCAACATGGCCTGGCTGATTTCCTGCAACTCAGACTGCGCGGCAGAGCCGAAAGAGACGATGGAATTCGTGTCTTCCATGTCGATCTCGTCCATACGGGCGCGGATTTCGGCGCCCAAGGGCGCATCAGCTTCGGCCAGTGGCACAATTGCGTTGGCCTCCGTTGGCTCGGCGAGCACCACGGCGGTGACTTCTTCGACTTGCGCCAGTGCGCTTTCGGCCTTTTGGCGGATGGTGTCAGACATGGGTGTCCCCTTTGGTTCTTATGAATTGGTGTCGGGTGCTATCCGCACCCCTTCGCGTTGCAGTCGGTCCCGCAACACGTCGATTTCGATGTTGAGATCGCTGCGGTCGTCCACCAGCAGCTTTTGCGTGCGTTGGGCAAAGCCCTGGCCCAGATCGTCCAGCAGGTCGGAATAGTCAGCGCGCGCCTGCGTGTCGCGTGTCCGGGCGTAGATGTCTGCGAATTTGACCGTCGCATCCCGCGCACCCAGCAGGTAAACGCCAAGGTATTTGCGGGCGGCTGTCAGGTCGCGCGGGTCTTCTTCCACTGTGCGGATAAGATCGCGGGCGATGGTCTGGAATTGGTCGAGTTTGAGTTCCATGGGCCGGTCCTCGGCTCGTTTCATTGCGTCACTCATGGCTTGCAGATGTGCCTCAGCCTCGTCCACCACGCGCGCCACGCGGTCCTGTTGGAAAGTGTCAACACCTTCCATGCCCTTGTCCCGCATTGGATCGAACCCGAAAGCCGCCAGATGCAGACCCGCAGTGGCGATCCCGAACAGGATGGGCGCAACCAGCCCGGGCTCTGAGCGATAGGCGGCGATGGCAATGCCGATCCCTGACAATCCAGCGGCCAGAATCTTGCGTGGCAGGGCGGGGCGGCGCGCCACTTTGCGTTCGTGATAGGCGGCTTCTGCTTTGATCCCTTCGCGCAGCAGGATAGCGCCAAGCGTTAGCACCCCCGCCGACACCAGCCCGAGCGCCAATCCTATGGCTCCGTCATTGAGCGCAAGAAACACCATCGGGACTGCGGGCAGGAACATCAGATTTGCCCGCGCGCCCACAGGATTCACCCGCGCCCGGTCAAAGGCCGGGCGTGGTGTGTCAGACGTCACCTCGGCCCGGTCATCGGGGCTGTATTTGCCGCCAAAACGTTTGGCCATGGTCCTAGTGCTCCCGTTGCGGCAGCGCGGTGCGGATGCGCGCTGTCCAAGCTGAAATCGTTGTGAGTGTTCCGTCCATCATTGTCTCAGGAGCCATCCATACAGCGGACAGGATAAGCGAGCGTGCCGGCGGAATAGGTCGCCCCGTGGGTGACCATGGCTTCGAGAGCCATGGCACACAAAACAGTGCCGCGCAGGGTGTTCAGCCTCATTGCGTCACAGCCCCCCAAGGAGGCCAAGCGTGACCCCGAACATCAGCACGATGAGCACCGCAAAAGCGATCTTCTGAAAAGCTGTTGGTTGCATCAAGGTCCCCACCTTTGGCTTGGAGGTAACTATAGGCATTTTGCCGTTCATTAACTAGTGCTTGGCGCCCGTGCGTCGTTCGGCGTTCAGTTTGCGGGTGTAGCCGGACTGGATCACCTCGACTGCCACCAGCACAAGCACGCTGAAATAGAAGGTCGTTTTGGACATCGGAATGACTTCGTATCCAAAGATCTTGAGCGCCAGCTTGTGCGCCTCGTCATGAGACATCCCCATGCTTTCGGCGCCGTGCACAGCGGCCTGCCCTGCTTCGCCAAGCAGAACCACTCCGACGATCAGCAGGATGAACAGGCCAAGCACCTCATACATGCGGTTCTTTTCCAGAAAGCGGGTCACCCCATCGGCCAAGAGCAGCATGGCCAGACCGGACAGCCCAATAGCCGTGGCCAGTACCCAGAACACATCTGTAATGGCGATGGCCGAAAGGACGGAGTCAAACGAGAAGATCAGGTTCATCAAAACGATCAGCATGATCACCTGCGTCGCCGTCTTGCCGGACTTGTGTTCTACATCCGTGTTGAGATCATGGATCGTGAGCATGTGCCCGATTTCTTTGACGGCTGTGTACATGATGAAGATGCCGCCGAATACGAAGACGCATGTTGCAAAGTTGATGCCGCCTTCGATCCAGCCACCGCTGGGGAAGATATAGAAGGGTTCAGCCAAGGCTCCGATCAGGCGCAGCATTGCAAACAACAGAACGATCCGCAGGATCACGGCCAGGATGATCCCCCACCGTCGCACGGCAGCCTGTTGCGCGACGGGCGCGCGTTGGCTTTCGATGGAGATATAAAGCAGATTGTCAAAGCCCAGCACCGCCTGCAAAAAGCAAAGCATCAGCAGGTTGCCCAGATTTTCGATTGTCAGTAAATCGGCCACGTGTCGTCCCCCAAGTCAGCGGCAAGCCGCCTAAGTCACAGTTCTGGTTCAGGAATGTGACAGACAAACCGCCGGGGCAAGGGGGAAATCTGCGCAGGCAGCAGCAAAAATGGGCTAAACCCCCTCAGCTGCGGGCTGTTTCCCGCGCAAGGCTTTCGCTAAGCACATCCATCTGGACGTCCAGTTTGCTGCGCCCCTGATCCGCATATTCGGTAGCCTTGCGGTCAAAGGCATTGCCCAGATCACGCATCAGGTCCCGAAAACGAGCATGTGTTTCAGGGTCGCCCGTGCCGCGATAGACAGCCAGGAACCGGTCTGAGGCTTCAACGGCTCCGTCGAGGTACACCCCGAGGTGCTTTTTCAGACTGCGAGCGCGGGTCGGGTCATCTTCGACCGCTTGCAACATCCGCTGGACGGAGGATTGCAGCTTGCTCAGGTGCGGCATCAGTTCCGCATCCCCAAGTGGCGCGACATTGGCGCGGATCTTGTCCACCCGCGCTTCGGCACTTCGGCGCAATTGGCTGGCCTTGTGATCAAGGCGATCTTCCAGCGTGTCCAAACCTTTGTGTTTCAGCGGGTCGATCCCAAAGGCGATCAGTGACAACGCGCTTGCGATCAGCGCCAGCATTGCGATCTGCCCGTAATCGGCCCCGCGCATTGCCGCAGTCAGTCCCGTGGCCAGTCCCAGCCCTGCGGATCCGATGATCCGCCCCTTGAACCGAGCGGCCTTGGCCACAGCCTTGCCATCATAGCGCTTGGCGTCCTTCAATCCCATCGAGATGCAGTAAAGCGATCCACCAAACAGCCCCAGAAGCCCCCCGCAAGTGGCAAGGTTGGTCGCATCGGGCTTGTCCAGCATCGAAAAGGCCAGAGGCACTGTTGCCAGAAACAGGATGCCCACGGCCTCTTGATTGCGCGGGTCCTTGGGGATGTCGTCGTTGGTGCCATCCGCAGATTTGTTGGTCATGGACAAAAGTTGCAACAGCATCGGCAGACCTCTTCAGAACCAGGTGAGGTTGATCAGCAGCAGGAACAGCGCAAAGAAGGCGAGGTTCGGAAACAGCCGTTTGGTTGGCCCGTCACCTGCGAGGTTGATGTGCAGCACCTCGCCAAAAGCACGAAACGTGGTTTTGAACTGCCATGCCAGAAAGCACAGCGACAGGAAGATACCCAAGAGGGTCACAAGGATCGTCAATAAAACCATATCCGAATAACATCCGCCAAGTCGGGCAGGATCATGGCCTGTCTTTGGCTTTACTTGGGTTTTCGCTGCCTATGGGGGACGGGTTTGCCTTTGCCCTGGCCTTTAACTTGGCCCCGGCCCCTGCCTTTGTCTGCGCTCTTCGCCTTGGCAGTGCCGGTGGGCGTTTCGGTGGCCAGCCCCAATTGATCGCGCATTGTCTTGCGCCGCACTTCTTCTACGGCACCTGCCTTGAGTTCGCCCAGTTGGAACGGGCCATAGCTGATGCGGATCAGTCGGTTCACCGTCAACCCGATATGCGCCATCGCGCGTCTGATTTCGCGGTTCTTGCCCTCGCGCAGCCCGACAGTGAGCCACGCATTGGCGCCTTGCTGGCGATCCAACGTGATCTGCATCGGTTGAAAGCGTTCGCCATCTACCGTGATGCCCTTGCGCAACGGCTCGAGGCTGACATCACTGGGCCGTCCATTGATCCGCACCCGATAGCGTCGCATCCAGCCTGTAGAGGGCAACTCGAGCTTGCGTTTGATCCCGCCGTCGTTGGTCAGCAGCAATAACCCTTCGGAATTGAGGTCGAGCCTGCCGACACTCATCACCCGTGGCATGTCTTCGGGCAGTGCGTCATAGATGGTGGGGCGGCCCTGTTCGTCCTTGTTTGTTGTCACAAGGCCCGTGGGCTTGTGATACAGCCACAGCCGTTCAGGTTCGGCGGCTTGCAGCGCCTTGCCATCCACAGTGATCCTGTCGTTGTCGGTGACATTGAGCGCTGGGCTGTCGATTGTCTTGCCGTTCACGGCGATGCGGCCTGCGGCAATGATCTCTTCCGCGCCACGCCGGCTGGCAAGCCCTGCACGGGCGAGGACTTTGGCGATGCGGTCGCCTTTGGGGGATTCACTGGACATGGCCTGCCTCTAGCCTGTGCGCGTGCATTGCGAAAGGGGTTTGCGCTGTGGCCTGCTGATATGGCAGTGGGATCGGAATGGAATTCAAGTCGTTCATGCAAGAAGCGCTGGAACAGGCCCGGTTGGCAGGCCCACGCGGCGAAGTGCCTGTAGGGGCAGTGGTTGTCGCGCCTGACGGCACTGTCGTGGCGCGTGCTGGCAACCGGATGCGGGCGTTGTCTGATCCGACAGCCCATGCAGAAGTGCTTGCCATTCGCGCTGCCTGCGCCGCTCTGGGATCGGAAAGGCTTGTGGGTCATGATCTTTATGTGACGCTTGAGCCGTGCGCGATGTGCGCGGCCACTATTGCTGCGGCACGCATTGCGCGGCTTTATTACGGGGCGTCTGATCCGAAATCTGGTGGCGTCGCCCATGGTGCGCGGGTGTTTGCCCATGCACAATCGCATCACGTGCCTGAAATTTATGAAGGGATCGCAGCGTCAGAGGCCGAGGCGCTGCTCAAGGATTTCTTTGCTGCGCGGCGCTCGAAAGATTGAAACAGCGTTTTGCTATGCCTTAGCCTGCGATTTACGGTTTTCCCTCATTTGGAACCGGATACAGGTATCCTGGGCACGCCGTGCCAGCGTTCCACTGCAATCATTTCGGGAATGTTGAGATGTGAATATGTTCAATGGACATAAAATTCCCGCTCAAAGTGATCAGCGAAATCACATCGACATCCAGAAACAGCCCCGTCACGGCAAAAAAGTAGCCTGAGTATTCATCGCTGACGCGCGGACCGCCTGTTATCTCGAACCCGGGCGCATTGCTGAACCCGGTGTGAACAGTATTTGCAAGTTGCGCGATGTCAGCGTCCGACGCAGCAGCGCGCCGCTCATCGATGACTTGGCAAGACTGTTCCAGCAAGTTCGAAACCTGCACACTGACAATGCCATAGCTGCGTGTGCCGACCTGACCCGGGGGTGAAGTTTCGACGTAGTAATCCACATTGGCCCGGTCGTCTGTGCCGTATAGCTCTTCCTCTCCGTTGATCCCAAAGTTCCCGCTTGGATCATTGTGGAATGCCAATGGGGCCGAGATCATGCGGCTGCACAGGCTTTGATATTCTTGCAGCAAGGATGTGAATTGCGCGTGATCAAATGCATAGGCCGGAATGGGCGCCAACATCACCGCGCAAATCGCAACGGATTTCAGAACGGACCGGAACATCAAAGACCTCATAAAGTAATTCTAAATCAATGTGATGGAAAGCACAGCGAAGCTGTGACATCAACATGTTCTGTGGCGTACCTTGACCCGCCTGGGATGTATCGGAGCGATCGCCACCTGTTGTCCCGCCGCACGTTCAACCCGCAGTGAGCGGCGGTCTATTGTAACTCATGACACCTCATTTGCCGAACTGCGCCAAGGTGTCTTGTTCCAGCCAAAGGCGCGGTGCGCACGCGGCAACGTCACAGCCCTGTTCATGCGGACTCGCGTGCACTAGCTGTAGCACATGGAACTGCTACGCGAGATTGATGGATATTGTGAACGGATGGGCCCGGGATATTGGGCCGAGCCGGTCAATGCGGTGACCAATCTGGCGTTTGTCATCGCCGCACTGATCATGTGGCGGCGCTGTAAGGATGTGCCAATGGGGCGTGTGCTGGCATTGATCCTTGGGGCCATCGGAATCGGCAGTTACCTGTTTCACACCCACGCACAGGTTTGGGCCGCGATTGCAGATGTGGCGCCGATTGCCCTGTTCATTCTGGTTTACCTGTTTGCGATAAACCGGGATGTCTGGGGGCTGCAATGGGGTGTAGCACTGGGGGCAACGGCGCTGTTCATACCCTACGCCGCATTGACGATTCCCATTTATGCACAACTACCCGTTCTAGGTGTTTCCGCAGGATACATCCCCGTGCCTGTGCTGATCCTGATCTATGCGTGGGCCTTGCGCCACCGCGCGCCGGGTCTGGTGCGCGGATTTGTGCTCGGGGCGGGGCTCCTGTTCGTGTCGCTCGCGTCGCGCAGCATTGACGAGACCTTGTGCGCGCTTTTTCCGCTTGGCACGCATTTCCTGTGGCACCTGCTCAACGGGGTGATGTTGGGCTGGATGATTGAGGTCTATCGCCGCTATCGTGTGGCGCAGGCTTGAAGGCCGAAGGGTGGCGCGGTAAAGCCGCTTTCGAGATCACGAAAACGAGGTGTTCGATGTCCATCGACCAAAGCACAGCCGCCCGCGTGGCCAAATTGGCCCGCATCAAGGTGGAAGACGACGCGTTGCCTGCCCTTGCCGCTGAATTCAATACGATCCTCGGCTTTATCGAACAGCTGAGCGAAGTCGATGTGGACGGGGTCGAACCGATGACATCTGTTACCCCACAACGATTGAAGCGCCGTGTGGACGAAGTCACGGATGGCGCGCAGCCCAAGAAGGTGCTGGCCAATGCGCCCGATGCCCGAGAGGGCTTTTTTGCGGTGCCGAAGGTGGTTGAATAATGACTGATCTGAACAAATTGGGTCTGGCCGAGGCGCGTGACGCGTTGCGCGCGGGAGATGTGACAAGTGTTGAGCTGACGGATGCCTGCCTGAGTGCCATCGACGGGGCAGGTGCATTGAACGCCTTTGTGCACCACACGCCCGAGATTGCCCGCGAACGCGCAGCAGCTGCGGACACCCGTATCAAGGCGGGTGACGCCCCAGCAATGTGCGGCCTGCCCATCGGGATCAAGGATCTGTTCTGCACCAAGGGCGTGCCGTCTCAGGCCGGGTCACGCATTCTGGAAGGCTTCCTGCCGGAATACGAATCCACCGTCTCGCAGAACCTACTCGACTCTGGGGCGGTGATGCTGGGCAAGCTGAACATGGACGAATTCGCGATGGGGTCCTCCAACGAGACCTCCGTTTATGGCAACGTCGTCAATCCGTGGAAGGTCGATGATCGTGATCTGACGCCGGGCGGTTCTTCGGGCGGGTCCGCTGCCGCTGTGGCCGCAGATTTGTGTCTCGCGGCGACGGGTACAGACACGGGCGGGTCGATCCGCCAGCCTGCCGCCTTTACAGGTATCACGGGCATCAAACCCACTTACGGTCGATGCTCGCGGTGGGGAGTTGTCGCTTTTGCCTCGTCACTGGATCAGGCCGGTCCTATGACCAAGAATGTGCGCGACGCGGCCATCATGCTCGAGGCGATGTGCAGCCACGACCCCAAGGATTCAACCTCCGCCGATCTGCCTGTCCCGAATTTCGAGGCCATGCTGACAGGGAACATTGCGGGCAAAAAGATCGGCATCCCCAAGGAATACCGTATGGACGGTATGCCGGGCGAGATCGAAACCCTTTGGACCCAAGGCGCCGAGATGCTGCGCGATGCAGGCGCCGAGATTGTCGATATAACGTTGCCCCACACCAAATATGCGCTGCCCGCGTATTACGTGATCGCGCCGGCCGAGGCGTCTTCGAATCTCGCGCGCTATGACGGGGTGCGTTACGGTCACCGGGCCGCTCTGGCGGCTGGCGACGGCATCACAGAGATGTATGAAAAGACCCGCGCCGAAGGATTTGGTGATGAGGTCAAGCGCCGTGTGATGATCGGCACCTATGTGCTGTCTGCGGGCTTTTATGACGCCTATTACAACCGCGCGCGCAAGGTACGCACATTGATCAAGCAGGACTTCGAGAAAGTCTTTGCCGATGGCATCGACGCGATCCTGACCCCTGCGACCCCGTCCGCCGCTTTCGGCTTGGGCGAAGAGTGGGACGACCCAGTGCAGATGTACCTTAACGACGTCTTTACCGTGACCGTCAACATGGCGGGCCTGCCGGGGATCTCCGTACCTGCAGGTGTGGATGCCCAGGGTCTGCCTCTGGGGCTGCAACTCATCGGGCGTCCGTGGGAAGAAGGCGATTTGCTGAACACCGCTTATGCACTGGAGGCACGCGCCGGGTTTGTGGCCAAGCCGCAAAAATGGTGGTAAACTTCGCCTTCAATGAGACCTGACAAAGGCTGAGCAGATATGATTTTCCGCACCTTCTTCATGCTGGGGGCAGTGGTCGCTGTTGCGGCGTGCCAACCTGCTGTGCCTGACAGCGGCGCCGGAATTGTGAACCCGGGTCGCGGTGTCGGATTTGACGATCCATCGACACTTGCCGCGCGCGAAGCCCGTCAGGCGCAACTGGAAGGGGTGCCTGCAGCCCGCGGCGTCGCGGCGCAGACCCTGCCACCTTCGGCAGCGCCTCGGTCGGCTGCACCGCTGGTCGGCAACACGCGCACATCAACGCAGCCGCGCCCTGTCGGGAGCGCAGCAACACAGCCGCAAACCGCACGTGCCGTGTCAGACCCGCAAGGCCTTGATGCGGAGTTGGCCCAGATCGCCGCCCAGAATGACGCGGCTGCGGCCAATGCGAATTCGGGCCAGAACGTGCTGAATGCCAGCCCGTCCAACGCCGCTCCCGTGATTTTAAACAATCCCGGCATCTCGGACGAAAACGACTTTGGTGCGGTATCTTCGCGCCAGTCCATCGAAAGCGACGCTGCACGGCGCGAAGCAAACCGCCAACAATATCAGGTGGTTCAGCCTACTGCTCTGCCATCGCGGCGCGGCGCGGCGCAACCAAACGTCGTGCAATATGCGTTGTCCACGAGCCACCCGCGTGGCACCCGGGTGCATCGTCGCTTCAGCGTCTCTTCGGCGGCCAAGTTCCAGCGCAACTGCGCAGTCTATAACTCTGCGGACGAGGCACAGATCGAGTTCCTTGCCTTGGGCGGTCCACAACGCGACCGCAAGGGGCTGGACCCAGACGGGGACGGCTATGCCTGCGGATGGGATCCGGCGCCATTCCGGCGCGCTGCAGGCAACTGATCGCAACGCAGTGGTGATCCTCCAGCATCCGTCGCCCAATTGCGGACCGCGGCGCGATGGGCTGACCCCCACCCATGTTGTTGTGCATTATACGGCCATGGTGTCGGCAGAGGCGGCCATTGCGCGCCTGTGTGATCCGGCTGCCGAAGTGTCCGCGCACTATGTCATCTGCAAGTCCGGGCGCATCACCCAGTTGGTCAGCGAAGGGTTGCGGGCCTGGCATGCGGGAGTGGGGCAATGGGCGGGCCTTGATGACATGAACTCGCGCTCCATCGGGATCGAATTGGACAATGACGGGCAGGGACCATTCAGCGACAGCTTGATGCGCAGTCTGGAACATCTGCTGAAACGCATTTTGACAGGTTGGCAGATTCCGGCGCACAACGTGATCGGCCATTCCGATATGGCCCCGGGGCGCAAGTTCGATCCCGGCCCATGGTTCGACTGGCCGCGACTTGAGGCGCAAGGGTTGGCAGGACAACGGGGCCATGACACGGGCCCGGCAGAGCCGACGCTGGATCATTTTGCGCGCGTTGCACACGGTGCCGGGTACACAGCACCCACAGATCCCCAAACCCTGCTTTCTGCCGTACGCCTGCGCTACCGCCCCTTCAAGGACGGACCCGTTGAGGCCGAAGATTTCTCTGCGATCGGGCGTGCTGCGCTTTGGACCTAGGGGCAAAGGATCCAACTTCATCTTGCAAAATAAACTTCCGCCGGAGGCTCCCGCACACACAAGGCGCGCCACATCCCATTGACGCGCCCCCTTTGCCCCACGTATGGGCAATGCGCGCGGAGGGGCGGATGGCCGCCAGCGGGCACGAAGCATGCTTCGCCTCGCTGGAGGAAAGTCCGGACTCCCAAGAGCAACGGTGCCGGGTAACGCCCGGGCGGGGCAACCCGACGGACAGCGCCACAGAAAACAGACCGCCCTGCGGGGTTTTGAGGTTCGCCTCTTGCAGCGCAGGGTAAGGGTGAAACGGTGGGGTAAGAGCCCACCGCCGGGCTGGCAACAGTCCGGGCATGGCAAGCCCCACCGGGAGCAATGCCAAATAGGGACCGCGTGTCGCGCAAGCGGCGGGGCTGCTTTTGCCCCAGCAGGTCCGGGTTGGCAGCTAGAGGGGCCGTGGCAACGCGGTCTCAAGAGGAATGGTCATCTCGGGGCGGGCAACCGTCCTAGACAGAATCCGGCTTACAGCCCCTCCGCGCACTTTTTGGTTTTGCAATACGTCTTGCACGGTATCAGCTGGATTGTGGGTCGGTGGTTCATGCCTGCTTTACCTGATCTCCGGCAGCACTTCTTGGGGGTAAGGCCGCAGGCTGTTGGGGTGTGCATCCATCTCGGGATCTGGCTTATCAAGCGATTACCTGATCTCCCGCATCTGAAGGTGGGGCACTGGTTCAGGGCGTGTCTGCTAGATTCGTGGTGGCCGGGCGCGCGGAAGGGGCCCGGCCATTCTCAAGACCTGTCTGGGAAGGCGCTCAGGCGTGGCGTGGCACCTCGTCGTCCCCTCTGTGCAACCCGACCACTGCGATCACAGTGGCGCCGATAACCCAGTAATAGGCGGCGTCCAATCCGGAAAAGCCCAACAGGAAGGGCGCAGCGAGGAACAAAGCGCCCACGGCACCGTCAACGGCGAGGTGCAACTTGTAGGGTAGGACGCGGAACAGTCCGAGGTGGTGATCTGTCAGAACGGTCAATGCAAAGGCCGCGATCCCCGTTACAACTGACAGCAGAAATGCCAAAGGTGCGGATTGACCGAGCCCGAGAATGAACGGCATTGCGATCAACCCCAGTGCGACGGGGTAGTCAAGGTAAGCGTGGATGTCTTTGCTGATGAAGCGGATGGACATTATGGTGTTCCTTTTGGAGGTGTGAAAGCTGCGTGTTGAGATAATAGGAACCATTCGGTTCCAAATCAAATCACACGCGATGACGCCCCCGTGAGCCGCGCCAGTGGTCGCAAGTTGTTTGTCCTTTTGCCCCGTGGAGGGGGCAGAAACCGCGCTTTCTGCGCTGATGGGGGAAAACCGGACCAAGCGGGGTTGACTCGCGCCCTGCGCCGGGTAAAAGCGGCCCTCACACGAATTTCCCGCCCGTGGCCCGTTTTGGCCCATGCGGCGATGCAGGAGAGACCAGATGGCTAAGCCAACCACGATCAAGATCCGCCTGAACTCGAGTGCAGGCACAGGCCACTTTTATGTGACCAAGAAAAACGCACGTACGATGACCGAAAAAATGGTCGTCCGTAAGTACGACCCTGTGGCGCGCAAGCACGTGGAATACAAGGAAGGCAAGATCAAGTAAGATCGCCAACCTCAGCATTTTCCAAGGGTCGCGCCGCAAGGTCGCGGCCCTTTTTCGTTTCTGGAGGGAAAACCCATGCAACATGCTTTTGAACTGCACCGTCGCGCGGATGGGCTTGTGTACCGTTTCGCCAGTGACAAGGTTGGCGTCTATCGCCGGGCGGATCGTCCGGCGTTGACGATCCAATGGGATCCTGGCTTTGGCTGGATTGCGCTGGACCCTGAGACGGCGGATGTGGCTGGCATGGTCTGGGGCGTTCCGCCCTATGCGCAGGGCAGATGCCCGCCTGAAGGGCCTTGGGTGTCCTGCAAGGGGGCCAAGTCTTATGTCTACGATTTGGTGCATGTGTCGTCACCGACCGCACCGGGTGCGATATGACCGCTCATGCCATGCAGATCAGGCCCACGACACTGGCGGATCTAGCCGTTGTGGACGCCTTGCTCGCCCGGACGTACCCCAAGCTGCTGAAGGCGGATTACCCGCCTTCGGTGTTAGTCACAGCTTTGCCTGTCATCAGCCGTGCGCGTCCTGAGCTGCTCAGTTGCGGGACCTATTACGTGGTCGAAGAGGATGGTGTGGTTCTCGGGGCCGGCGGTTGGACGCCGGATCGCAAGGATCAGAGCCTCGGGCATATCCGCCATGTGGTCACGGATGATCGCGCCTTGCGCCGTGGCGTGGGGCGGATGGTGATTGCCCATTGCCTTGACGTCGCCCGCGCGTCTGGCGTGAGCCAAATGGAATGCTGGGCGACCCGCACGGCAGAGACGTTTTATCAGGCCCTTGGGTTTCAAACCATCGGCCCGATTGATGTGCCGATGGCCGAGGGCGTGATCTTTCCATCGATCCGAATGTTGCGGGATCTATGAGCCTGCCTGCGCGCGGGCTTTGCAGCCCTTAGTAGGGGGCCTCGGCGGGTTGTCCGTCCAGTGTTGTGAAAACCCGCGTATCGGCTTTGCGATCATAGTGCAGGATCCGTTCAAGCCCGGGATAGGTGACAATATCCTTAGGACTGCGCGTGCCGATCACGAGGTAGCGCACGGGGTGGTCGCTGTGATTTTGCAGGCAGTGACCGACAGCCTCGCCCGCCTTCCAGCACGCGGCATCTCCGGGCGCCAGCACGGTTTCACTGTCCCCCTCCACAAGTGTGGGAGTGCCGGACAGGACCAGAACCATCTCGTCTTCCTCTGCGTGCCAATGGGCAAAGGAAGAGGCTGAGCCGGGTGGCAATTCCTCGATGAAAGCGCCGAACTGTGTCAGGCCGACGGTATCACTGATGAGTTCCGCAGAGAAAGCGCCAAGCGGGTCATCTGCGCCCCCTGTATCCGTTTTGGCGGTGCCGCGTTTGACAAGGCTCATGGCGCATTTCTCCTCTGCAGATCAAAAGGGTGTTCATAAAAAAAGGCCGGTCGCAGGGACCGGCCTTGTCGCTCAGGTGTCCTTGAAAGACGCCTTATTCTTGTTGACCCATGAACATCAGCAGGAACTGGAACATGTTCAGGAAAGAGATGTAGAGGCTCAGCGCGCCGTCATAGGCGGCCTTGTCCAACCAGTCCTGATCTCCATGCGCGGCGTGTGCCACATACGTGTTCTTGATGTCCTGCGTGTAGTAGGCTGTGAGGCCTGCAAAGATCAGGATACCAAGGGCGGAGATGGCGAACATCATTGCAGGGGACTGCAGGAAGATGTTGATGACCATCGCGATGATCAGGCCAATCACGCCCATCATCAGGAAGGTGCCCATACCGCTCAGGTTCTTCTTGGTGGTGTAGCCCCACAGGCTCAGGCCCGCGAAAGCAATCGCCGTCACAAGGAAGGTCTGTGCAATGGAGTAGGGCGTGTAGATCATAAAGACCGTACCCATCGAAATCCCGATCACAGCGGCAAAGGCGAAGAAGCCCAATTGCACCGTGGCCGCGGAACCGCGCCGCATCAGTGTGCCCCAACCAAAGAAGATGAACGCCAGAGGCGCAAACATCAGCACCCACTTCAGGGGCGAGACATAGAGCGTGTAGCCCAGTTGCGTCAGGTAGCGGTCTGCACCGATCTGATATTCTGTGGGTGTTGCCGTGATCGACAGCCCCGAAATGGCCCACGCCGCGAGTGCTGTGATCAGCATGCCCACGGACATTGTGCCGTATACTTTATTCATATGGGAGCGCAGGCCCTCATCGATCTGCGCGGCGCTGACACCGGATGTACTCCGGATTGTATTCAACTCAGCCATATTTGACCTCCAAATTGAAACGTTACCCCACGGGCGAAACCCACAGGTCGCGGATTTGCGCCCGCATCGTGTCCAAATATCGTGTCAGAGCCCCCGTCTTTCAAGGGCTTTTCCGGGTCAATCGGGCCTCAAACCCCCATCTTCCGACTCTTTTTGTCATAAATGCGCAAAGCCGCGCCAAAGACACAGGCTTTGACGCGGCTTTTCAATCCGAAAGAGTGTGGTGCGTGCTTACTGCCGCCAGGTCGCTGGGACGTCCCAAATGGGCTTGGCCGCTTCGCGTACGGCACGCGCACGATCAATTCCGATATCTTCAAGTGCCGCGCTGTCCAGCCGCGCCAATGCACGCCGTGAGCGCCATACATCCAGCGCCCGCATCAGCGAAAAGCGCGCCTTGGGTGATGTGGCCCGGCGGGCGTGTTGGGCGATGGTGATGTCAAGCAGTGCCATATCGTGTCTCCTAGTTGCGTTGGTGATGTATTTGGTGTGTTTCATCAAATCTCTTGATCTATATGGCTGACCATGGCACATTTGGAAAACGAATGTTTTTGATCTGAACCATCAGGGATTGTGATATGCGAAATCTGGACATCACCACGTTGCGTTCCTTCGTAGCGGTTGCCGAAAGCGGCGGCGTGACTCGGGCAGCAGGGTTTCTGCATTTGACGCAGTCTGCCGTGTCAATGCAGCTCAAGCGGCTTGAGGAGTTACTGGGGCTTGATCTGTTGGACCGCTCAGGGCGCACGATTGCCCTGACCTCGTCCGGAGAGCAGTTGCTGGTCTATGCCCGGCGCATGGTGGCCCTGAATGACGAGGTGATCACCCGTCTGACCGATCAGGCCTATGAGGGCGAGATCACGCTGGGCGTGCCGCATGACATTGTCTATCCGGCGATCCCGCGTGTTCTGAAGCAATTCCACGCGGCGTATCCGCGCGTGAAGGTGCAATTGGAAAGCTCGTATACGTTATGGCTCAAGGACCAATTTGCAAAAGGCGCGTGCGATCTGATCCTGACAACCGAAGTCACCACCGACACCGGAGGAGAAGAGCTGTGCACCAAACCGCTGACATGGGTTGGTGCGCCGGGTGGTTCTGCGTGGCGGCAGCGCCCTCTCAAGTTGGCATTTGGACGGCAATGCACGTTCCGGCCCCGTGTGGTCGAACGGCTTGATGATGCAGAGATCCCTTGGGACGTGGTCGTTGAGACAGAAAGTGACCGAACCATCGAAGCGACAGTGAGCGCAGACCTTGCCGTGCATACCATGATTGAGGGTACAGAGCCGCCGCACCTGGATCGGATAGATCACGGTGGCGCTTTGCCCGACCTGCCAGCCCAGAAGATTAACCTTTATGGCGCAGGCGGCGCCACGGGCGAAGTGCATCAGGCATTGGTGGACATGTTGCGCCGCGCTTTCAGTGGCACGGACATGATGCAATTGCGCGCTGTCTGAGGTGAAATCAGTGCTTCGATTCGGTCGATTCGTCTGTTTTCGGTCCGTTCGGGGCGATTTTTCGCCCAAAACTGACACACCCACCGTACGGTGACGCAGCGGAAACATCCCGGTGGGTGTATAGTGATGGAAAATTTCCCGTTAAAATTGCTAAGGCATTGATACAAAGCACACAAACCCGGTTTGCCCGCCTTTTGTACGTTCCCAAGTGTCTGAAATATCGCGCTAATTTTTGGCATACTGCCCTGTCTTACAGGGTGATTGCGCCACTTGTCGTGTTGCCGAACTCGCGTCATCCGAGTGGTTTTCGTTGAAATTAACGTCTAAGCGGCGTAGCTTGCACCCTACCGTAGACCTTGATCGCCTGTATCGAGCATGGCTTGTGAACTGTGCACTCGCTTTGACTGGCGCTGCGGAACAAAGGAATGGGGCCTCAACGATGGCACATCTTGTGGACATTCATGTCGGTAAACGTATTCGCCAGCGGCGATGGTTGATTGGTATGACCCAGCAGAAACTGGCCGATATGGTTGGGATCAAATTCCAGCAGATCCAGAAGTACGAGACTGGTGCGAACCGAGTCAGCGCCTCCCGTCTTTGGGATATCGGCGAAGCGATGGGTGTGCCGGTGGCCTTTTTCTTTGATGGTATCAAGGAAAACGTCGAAACAGATATCGATACGGCAGGCAACGTGCCCACTGATATGCTGGCCGACAAGGAAGCGATGGATCTGGTGCGCACATACTACGCAATCCCGGAAACGCAGCGCCGCCGATTGTTTGAATTGGCCCGCGTCCTGAGCGACGTCGCCTGAACCTCACTCTTTCATCTTGAATTGCGGTTGCGCCGGGATGGACTTTTGCTGTCCGGGTTAGGTCGAGACTTGCAAGTTATCTGGTGCTCTGGCAACCGATAGAAATGGATAGTGATCTGAGTGACCTTGCCGATGTCGCCAATGCGTTGGCAGACGCAGCGCGTGCTGCGATCCTGCCGTATTTCCGCGGCACTGTGCTTGATACCGAAAACAAGGGCACATCGGGCGATTATGACCCGGTGACCGTGGCGGATCGTGCCGCAGAGGCAGCCATGCGGGCTATTTTGTCAGAACGCCGCCCGAATGATGCAATTCTGGGAGAGGAATATGGCGCGCAAACTGGCAGTAGTGGCCTGACATGGGTGTTGGACCCGATTGATGGCACCCGTGGCTTTGTAGCGGGCACGCCCACTTGGGGGGTGCTGATTGCTGTTGGCCCCGATTCCGGTCCTGTTCTGGGTGTGATCGACCAGCCCTATATTGGCGAGCGTTTTGTCGGTTATGGCGGTGGGGCGCAGTTGCACGGCCCCAAAGGCACGTCAACGCTGCACACCCGCGCCCCGCGCCCTTTGTCCGAGGCGGTCCTGTTCACGACATTCCCCGAGGTTGGCACACCGCAAGACCGTGCCGCCTTTGAGGCCGTGGCAGCCAAGGCCCGTTTGGTGCGGTACGGGATGGATTGCTACGCCTATGCGCTGGTTGCGGCGGGGCAGGCGGATCTGGTCATCGAGGCTGGCTTGAACAGCTATGACATTCAGGCCCCCATCGCGTTGATCGAGGCGGCAGGCGGGATCGTGACGGACTGGGAAGGTGGCCCGGTTCACGCCGGGGGCCGCGCATTGGCCGCGGCCAATCCCCAGATCCATGCTGAGGCGCTGGCCCTCTTGCGGAGCGCGTCGTGAGCGCCGTGCTCATTCGGCATGCTGGTCACATCGTGACCATGGACGACAGTGCGCGCACCTTGGAGGACCACGATATCCTGATCCGCGACGGTGTTGTGGCCGCCATTGGACACAACCTGCCCGCCGACGGGATCACGTGTGTGGACGCGCGGATGTGCGTTGTGACGCCGGGCCTCGTGAACACGCATCACCACCTGTATCAGTCGCTGACCCGTGCCGTGCCTGCCGCGCAGGATGCTTTGCTGTTTGGGTGGTTGCAGACGCTCTACCCGATCTGGTCCCGCTTTACGCCGGATCACATGTTTGTCTCGGCGCAGGTCGGCTTGGCGGAATTGGCCTTGTCTGGCTGTACCCTCAGTTCGGATCACCTGTATCTCTACCCCGGGGCCGTGCGTCTCGAAGACACCATTGCCGCCGCAGCCGAGGTGGGTTTGCGGTTTCATCCCACCCGCGGGTCGATGAGCATCGGTGAAAGCGCGGGTGGTTTGCCCCCTGATCATCTGGTCGAGGACGAGGCCGCTATCCTTGAAGACTGCATTCGTGTGATTGATGCATTTCATGACCCGTCAGAAGGGTCCATGTGCCGCGTGGGCGTTGCGCCCTGTTCTCCGTTCTCCGTCAGCCGTGATTTGATGCGTGATGCTGCGGTGCTGGCACGTGACAAGGGCGTGATGATGCACACGCATCTGGCCGAGAACGACGAGGATATCGCCTATTCACTTGCGCAATTTGGCTGCCGTCCGGGTCAATATGCCGAAGATCTTGGCTGGGTTGGCCGGGATGTGTGGCATGCCCACTGCGTCAAGCTGGATGCGTCCGAGATTGCGCTGTTTGCAAAGACCGGGACGGGCGTTGCCCATTGCCCGTGCTCGAACTGCCGCCTTGGATCTGGCATCGCGCCTGTACGGGCGATGCGGGATGCGGGAGTGCCTGTCGCGTTGGGGGTGGACGGATCTGCCAGCAATGATGCGGGCAATCTGGTGGCAGAGGCCCGTCAGGCCATGTTGCTGCAACGGGTTGCGCAGGGTGCAGATGCGATGAGCGCGCAAGAGGCGTTGTGGATTGCGACCCGTGGCGGTGCAGAGGTGTTGGGTCGTTCTGATTGTGGCCGGATTGCCTTAGGGGCGCGCGCGGACATCGCTGTGTGGGACGTGTCAGGTGTCGCCTCGGCCGGGTCCTGGGATCCGGCGGCGTTGCTGTTGGCGGGGCCCACGACGGTGCGTGATCTGTTTGTTGAAGGGCGTCAGGTGGTGCGAGACGGTCACCTGACAACTATTGATTTGGGCGCTACGCTCGAGCGCCAGCGCAGTCTGGCTATGGCATTGGCCGAATAGCTGACCCCGTCACAATTGCGGAGCCGCTCACGCCAGTATCAACCGCAGGATGCGCCGCGCTGACAGGTGCCACCCACCCAAACGGCGGCGATGGCGCGGTCATCCCCCATCATCAGCGTTGGAAACACCGTGTCCCACATGTCCTTGGCGCCAGCGACGCGCTGCGCAATTGCGGGTGTCGAGGCAAGGTCAAGCACCGTGATATCTGCAGCCAACCCTGTGGCCAGCGACCCGAGCTCGTCGGCCCGGTGCAGCACCTGCGCTGATCCGGCAGTGGCCAGCCAGAGCATTTGGGACGGATGCAGGGCTGTGCCGCGCAGCTGTGCGACCTCGTATGCGGCAGCCATTGTGCGCAGCATCGAAAAGGACGACCCGCCCCCTGTGTCAGTTGCCAAACCTACATGTTGTCCTGCCTGCGCGAGCCCCATCAGATCAAACAGACCGGAGCCGATGAACGTGTTGGATGTCGGGCAATGCACCAGCCCTGCGCCAACCTCGGCCAATCGATCAATTTCGCGAGGCTCAAGATGAATGGCGTGCCCGTAAATACCCCGTTCGCCCAACAATCCGTGCTGTTCATAGGTATCAAGATAATCGCGCGCATCGGGATAAAGGGAGCGCACCCAAGCGATTTCGTCGAGCTGTTCGCTGATATGGGTCTGCATCAAAGCCTGCGGGTATTCGCCCCACAAAGCGCCAAGTGCTGCCAATTGTTCCGGGCTGGAGGTCGGGGAAAACCGCGGCGTGATAGCGTAGCGCGCGCGCCCCTGTCCGTCCCATCGTTCCAGCAGGGCCTTACTGTCGTCATACGCACTTTGGGCACTGTCACGCAGCCCTTCAGGGGCGTTGCGATCCATGCACGTCTTGCCTGCAACAACAGCCATATTGCGCGCGGCAGCGGCATTAAAAAGTGCATCCACGCTTTCGGGGTGGATCGTTGCGTAGCTGGCCAGCGACGTTGTGCCGTGATCAAGCGCGAGATCCAGATAACGATCTGCGATGCACGCGGCGTAGTCCGCGTCTCCAAATCGCATCTCTTCGGGGAATGTATAGGTGTTGAGCCAGTCGATCAGGCGTTTTCCCCACGACGCGATGATCGCGGTTTGCGGATAATGCACGTGTGCGTCGACAAAGCCCGGGCAGATCAGGTGACCCGAGTAGTCTGTTTCGGGGGCCTCCATGGCCATTGCAGCATCGCCAACGGCCGCGATACGCCCGTCCTCGATCAGGACGGCGCTGTTTTCCAGAATCGTGACCGTCTCTTGCCAGCTCGTGGCAAAGGGGTTGCCGGAATAGACCAGAACATGGCCGCGAAGTTTGTGTGAAGTACCCATATCCGCCTTATGCCGCCGCAGGTGGCGGCCTGCAAAGCCAAAACACAACGGCGGGTGGCCACGCCATCGTGCGCGCCGTCGCCAAATCAGCCATGCGGGGGCCATTGTATCAGTGCCACGCCCCGCCTATGGTCAGAGCGCAGGCACATCGACACGGGAGGCCACCACATGACAGAGCCATCTGATGTGCCATCATCCGCGCCGGACCAAGGTGGGGACGACTCCGGCTATGTGCTTGAGCGCAAAGACGTCTCTGCTATTCTATATGCCGTTGATATCGAGGACCGGGCGCAACTGACGTCGCTGATGGAACCGTTGCACGCAGCGGATATCGCGGACCTTCTGGAGCAGATCAACGCCTTTGATCGCTCGCGCCTGATCCGTCTTTATGACCGCGAATTTGACGGCGACATTCTGTCGGAACTGGACGAGTCGATCCGTGAAGAGGTCATTGGCGTTCTGAAGCCCGGCGTTCTGGCCGAGGCGGTGCGCGATCTGGACAGCGATGATGTTGTTGATCTGATCGAAGACCTCGACGATGCGCAGCAAGAGCAGATCCTTGATGCGCTGGAAGACAGCGACCGGGCGATGGTCGAGCAGGCGCTGAATTTCCCTGAATATTCAGCTGGTCGCCTGATGCAGCGCGAGGTCGTGATGGCGCCCGAGCATTGGACTGTGGGCGAGGCCATTGACCGTATGCGTGCTGCGGACGAAGTTGAGCTGCCCAATCAGTTTTACCACATCGTTCTTGTGGACCCGCGTCTGCACCCGGTTGGGAACGTGACATTGGGCAAGCTGATGCGGTCGCGCCGCGATGTGCCGCTGGTGGATTTGGTGGAAGAGACGTTTCGCATCATTCCGGCCACGCAGGACGAAAGCGACGTTGCTTACGCCTTTAACCAGTATCATTTGATTTCAGCCCCGGTTGTGGATGACGAGGGCCGTTTGATTGGGGCCATCACCATTGATGACGCCATGGCGGTTCTGGATGAAGAGCACGAAGAAGACATTCTGCGTCTTGCGGGTGTGGGTGAGGAATCGGCGTTGTCTGACACCGTGCGCGCCACCACGGGACGTCGATTGCCGTGGTTGGCGGTGAACCTTGTCACTTCTATCCTGGCCTCCTTGGTGATTGCACAATTCGAGATGGCGATTGCTCAGATTGTGGCCCTTGCAGTGTTGATGCCCATTGTGGCCTCAATGGGAGGCAATGCGGGAACACAGTCCTTGACGGTGGCCGTGCGGGCCCTTGCGACCAAGGATTTGACCGGCGCCAATGTGTGGCGTGTCATTCGCCGCGAGGTTCTGGTTGGATTGATCAACGGATTGGTTTTTGCCGTTGTGATGGGCATTGTGGGCGTGATCTGGTTTGGCTCGCCTGCCTTGGGCTATGTCATTGCCGCTGCCATGATCGTCAACATGATCGTCGCGGGTTTTGCGGGCACTGTTATTCCGGTTGTTTTGGATCGCGTCGGGATTGACCCCGCGCTGGCGTCTGGTGCCTTTGTGACCACGGTGACCGATGTGGTCGGGTTTTTTGCGTTTTTGGGTCTGGCTGCGTTGGTGTTGCTGTGAACGGCGGGACGGACGCTGTTTGGCTGCGCCAAAGCCGCCCCGCCCACCGTCCCTTGGGGGCTGGTGCGTGACGTTGGCCGAGCAGAAATCTGTCGTGCGCAAGGCTGCGTTTGCTGCGCGCAAGGCTGCGTTTGATCTGGATCGCGGGGGGGCATCGGGCGTTTTATCGTCAGTTCTGGCCGGGTATCGCGGAGTGCCGTTGGCGGGGTACATGCCGATCCGTTCAGAGATAGATCCATTGCCGGCGATGGCGGAGGCTGCGGCGCATGGTCCTGTCAGTGTGCCTGTGATCATGGGCGCGGGCATGGCGTTGCGGTTTTCGCGCTGGACGCCGGAGGGCGCTTTGCGCGATGGCCCGTTTGGGGCCCGTGTCCCTGAGGTGGATGACTTTATCGAGCCCGAGATCGTGATTGTCCCTCTTGTGGCCTATACGCGCGCAGGTGGACGCCTGGGGTATGGTGGCGGGTTTTATGACCGCACGCTTGAGGGGCTACGTGCGCGCCGTGCCACATTGGCCATCGGATTTGCCTATAGCGCGCAAGAGGTTGGCGAACTGCCTCTTGAGGCGACGGATCAACCGCTTGATATGATTGTGACAGAAAGAGACGTGATCGACGTCTGAGCCGTTCGGGTCTTTTGTCTTGGTACATCGGGTGCTTTGCTTTTGGCATTTTGTGCCCCTCTTTGAAGTATACATCGCAAGATGAAGCGGGATCGGGTGGCTTTGTTCTTGTCGTGGTGACCCGGCGAGGCTTATGGGGACATATGAAGATACTGTTTTTGGGTGATGTGATGGGCCGGGCCGGCCGTCAGGCGATCACCGATCATTTGCCACGTTTGCGCACGGACTGGGCGTTGGATTTTGTTGTGGTCAACGGGGAGAACGCGACCTCGGGCATGGGGCTGTCCGGCAATCATGCGCGTGCGATTCTGGATGCGGGCGCGGATTGTGTGACCTTGGGCGATCACGCCTTTGACCAGAAGGACATGCTTCAGTTCATTGAGAGCGAGCCGCGCATCATTCGCCCACTCAATTTTTCCAAGGCGGCGCCCGGAAAAGGCGCGCGCGTCTTTTCGACGGCAGCCGGGCAAAAGGTTCTGGTGGCGCAGGCGCTGGGGCAGGTGTTCATGAAACGCCCCTTTGATGATCCGTTTTCTGCCCTTGAGACCGTGTTCCGCACCCACCCATTGGGTGGTGCCGTCGATGCGGTGGTGGTGGATTTTCATTGCGAGGCCACGTCCGAAAAGATGGCGATGGGCCATTGGTGTGATGGCCGAGCGAGTTTGATGGTCGGGACCCACACCCATGTCCCCACATCGGACGCGATGATTTTGGGCAGGGGATGTGCGTATCTGACGGATGCGGGCATGTGTGGCGATTACAACTCTGTCATTGGCATGCAACGTGATGAGCCCTTGCGCCGCTTTATCACCGGTATGCCGAAGGAGCGTTTCGCCCCGGCTTTGGGTGAGGCGACGCTGTCTGGTGTCTACATTGAGACAGGTGAGGGCGGGCGTGCCAGTCGCGTTGTGCCTGTGCGTCAGGGCGGGTTGTTGCAACAGAGCGGACCATGATACGGCGCGATCTGGCGATCAGCCTGAGTGTTCTTGTTCTTCTGGGGGCGGGTTGGGGCATGACTATGCCACTGACCAAGATCGCGGTGAGTTCAGGCTACAAGCATTTTGGTCTTCTGTTCTGGCAACTGGCCATCGGCGTGCTTGTCATGAGCGCCATTGCGCTGCCCCGGGGCATACGTCTGCCGTTTCGCGCGCCGCATCTGCGGGTATATATCGTGATTGCCTTGATTGGATCTGTGTTGCCCAACACGGCCAGTTATCAGGCGGCGGTCCATTTGCCTTCGGGTGTCATGTCAATCCTGTTGTCGATGATCCCGATCTGGGCCTTTCCTGTCGCGTTGTTTCTGCGCCTTGATCGTTTAGAGGGGCGGAGACTGGTCGGATTGCTGGCGGGTTTCGCCGCCGTTTTGCTGATCGTTTTGCCAAATGCGGACATGAGCGGCGCCATTCCGGTGTTCTGGGTGGCGATCGGGCTGATCTCGGGGCTGTTTTACGCATTTGAGGGGAACTACGTTGCGCGGTGGGGCACAGCGGGGCTTGGGCCGGTTCAGGTGCTGTGGGGCGCGTCGCTTGTTGGATCCATCATCGCGCTGCCCCTTGCGCTGTTTTCGGGACAGTGGATTGATCCGCGCCCATCTTACGGCGCGGCTGATCTGGCACAGGTGATCAGCGCCACGCTGCATGTTCTGGTGTATGCCGGTTATGTCTGGTTGGTGGGACGCGCAGGCCCTGTTTTTGCTGTTCAGGTCAGTTTCCTCGTCACCCTGTTTGGCGTGTTCTGGGCGCGGATTGTGCTGGGCGAAGCCTATGCCCCGACCGTGTGGCTGGCGCTTGGGGTGATGTTGGTGGGCATGTATCTTGTTCAGCCCCGAAAGCGGCATCTTGATGCGCCCGACGTGATGGGTGACACTGTGCGTTAACGCCGCCGGGGAAACACTGCCTATGGGTCTGATTGAGCTTTCTGCGACGACAAATTCGGTGCTGACGCTTTGCGTGGTTGGCATCATGTTCATTCTGTTTCTGCGCGAAAGTTTTCCCGCCGAAGTGGTGGCGATTGCGGGCGTGGCGCTGATGCTGATGTCGGGGGCGCTGCCTTATGAGGCTGCGCTCAACGTGCTGTCCAATCCGGCGCCTTGGACCATTGCTGCTATGTTCATCATCATGGGCGCGCTGGTGCGCACCGGGGCGCTTGAGGCCTTCACCGGGCTGGCGGATCGACAGGCCCGCTCGAACCCGGCCCTCGCGATTGCGCTTCTGATGGCATTTATCATTCTGAGCTCTGCGATTGTGTCCAACACACCGGTTGTGGTGGTGATGATCCCTGTCTTTATCCAGTTGGCCAAGACCATGGGGCTCAACCCGTCCAAGCTGCTGATTCCGCTGAGTTATGCAGCCATTCTGGGTGGCACTTTGACGCTGATCGGCACCTCAACCAACTTGCTGGTGGATGGGGTGGCGCGTGCGCAGGGGTTGGCCGCCTTTACGATATTCGAGGTCACGCCGCTTGGCGTCATTCTGGTGATCTGGGGGATGATCTATCTGCGCTTTGTAGCCCCCATGTTGCTGCCCGAGCGGGACAGCATGGCGGGGCTGCTGAGTGATCGCAGTCGCATGAAGTTCTTTACCGAAGCTGTGATCCCGCCCGAGTCCAATCTGGTTGGTCGTGAGGTGCTAAGCGTGCAGTTGTTCAAGCGCGACGGAGTGCGCCTGATTGACGTGGTGCGCGGTGACAGTTCGCTGCGTCGTGCGTTGGAGGGCGTGACATTGCAGGTCGGCGACCGGGTTGTGCTGCGCACGCAAATGACGGAATTGCTGAGCCTGCAACGCAACAAGGAACTCAAGCGTCTGGATCAGGTGGGCGCGGTCGAAACAACCACCGTCGAAGTTCTCATCACGCCGGGGTGCAAGATGATCGGGCGCAGCCTTGGCGCACTGCGATTGCGCCGTCGTTATGGCGTATATCCGCTGGCGGTTCATCGACGGAACCAGAACATTGGCCGACAACTTGATGATCTTGTTGTGCGGGTGGGTGATACCCTTTTGCTGGAAGGGGCCCCCGAAGACATTCAACGTCTGGCCAGTGACATGGATATGGTCGACGTCTCCCAGCCGTCCCAGCGGGCCTTCCGGCGCAGTCATGCGCCTGTTGCCCTGCTTGCGATCCTTGGAATTGTGGTAATGGCAGCCATGGGCGTGGCCCCGATTTTCCTGTTGTCGGTGCTGGCCGTCGCCTTGGTTCTGGTGACCCGCTGCATTGACGCGGACGAGGCGTTTTCCTTTGTTGACGGTCGCCTGTTGGCCCTGATTTTTGCAATGCTGGCCATTGGCGCAGCACTGGAGGCGTCCGGCGCGGTGAGCTTGATCGTTGAGGCTGTGGCCCCTGCCTTGGGCATGCTGCCGCCGTTCCTGATCGTGTGGGCGATTTATCTGCTGACATCCGTTCTGACGGAATTGGTCAGCAATAATGCGGTGGCCGTTGTGGTGACCCCGATTGCGATTGGGTTGGCGGGAGCCTTGGGCATAGATCCGCGCCCCCTTGTGGTCGCGGTCATGGTGGCAGCGTCCGCCTCGTTTGCGACGCCCATTGGATATCAGACAAACATGCTTGTCTATGGTCCGGGCGGTTACAAGTTCACCGACTTTATGCGTGTCGGCATCCCGCTGAACCTGAGCGTAGGTTTGATTGCATCGGCGGTTATCCCTTTCATCTGGCCCTTGTAGCGCTGATGACCGTGACCTGAATTTTTGTATCCGGCTGCTATGCGGAACGGGGCCTGCACCGTGCCTCTCCTAAAGAGGCGTGTGCTGTAGGTCTCTAGATGTTTCAAGATGGAGTTTTTGTGACCTTTAAGTGGCCTCTCAACCAATTTTTAACGTCCTGTTGCGTATCGATACAGGTGCCGGACGGACCGGCCTGTGTCTTGGGGGGCGCTGAACGATGAAGGTTATTGGACGTGAGCGGCGTCGCCCGCCGCATGAAATTGGTCCTGCTTATGAAGATGCGGGTATCTACAAGGGCGATCTGAGCAAGGTGCGTGTCCGCCTTGTGCCCAAAATGGCGCGCAATGAGCGGGGCGATCTGGTTGTCGCCGGGTTTGTGGAGAACAACATCAACGTGAATGTCGTTTTTCCCGGTCGCCGCAGGCGTGATAGCGGGCACTTGGTATCCCGTCTTCAGAAGGTCCTGAAACTGGCAGGTGGTGTTGCTGCCTTTGATACGCGCCATGTCGAGGATTTGGGCATTATGGTTGACGTTTACGGTACGTTTCGCAGTCAATTCCACCGCGATCACAGTGGGTGGGAGACAAAAACCCATCAACTAATGGCGGCCAAATGGTCCATGGCCAATGAAATTGGTGTGGTGCAGCATTTTGGCGAGGATCCGGTGCATCAAGCATCCTGAACGCCGCCTATGCAGAACACCAACAGCCAATTCTTCATCGCAAAGGTGAATTAGGCATGCCAGTTGGGCAATCACGCCAGCGTCGTTTCAGCAGGTGATCAAGGCGTGCACAGTGTTTGCGCACAGGGCTGCATCTGAGGGACACTTGCATGATGCGCTACGCGCCGAAGATCTCAGGCAATCGCCCTTGAGCGACCAGCGTTGCGCCCAGAAAAGATGCATCCGCCCAGAAATGTGCCTTCGAGTGCGTTGTAGCCGTGATAACCGCCACCGCCAAAGCCAGCCACTTCGCCCGCAGCGAACAGGCCGGGGACAACAGCATCGTCGGACCCGATCATCTGACTGTCGAGGTTGGTTTGCAGCCCGCCCAGTGTCTTGCGCGTCAGAATGTGCAGCTTGACCGCGATCAAGGGGCCGTTGGCAGGGTCGAGGAACTTGTGCGGTTTGGCCGTCCGGATCAACCGATCACCACGATAGTTGCGCGCTGCATGGATGGCCATCATCTGCGCGTCCTTGGAGAACGGGTTGTCGACCTGCGCATCACGCGCTTCGATCTGGGTGCGCAGCTTGGCTTCGGAGATGAGGTTGCCGCCCGCGACCTGGTTCATGCCCTTCACCAACGCAACGAGATCATTGGCAACGACAAAGTCCTCGCCCTTCTCCTTGAACGCTTCGACGGGGGCAGTGGCCTTGGCCCCGGAGAGGATGCGCTGCTTGATGACCTCGCTCCATTTCTTGGACGTGAAATCCGGGTTCTGTTCAGAACCGGACAGGGCGAATTCCTTTTTGATGACCTTCTGCGTCAGGACGAACCAGCTGTAATCGTACCCCGTGGCAAGGATTTCGCGCAGCGTACCCATGCTGTCAAAACCGGGCAGGGCGGGGGGCGCAAAGCGGTTGCCGGTTGCGTCAAACCACATCGAGGACGGCCCCGGCAGAATGCGAATGCCATGGGCAGGCCAGATCGGATCCCAGTTTTTGACGCCTTCGGTATAGTGCCACATGCGGTCGCCATTGATCACGTGGCCGCCCGCGTCCTCGGAAATGGCGATCATGCGCCCGTCCACGTGGGCGGGCACGCCGGCCACCATATCTTTGGGCGCGGGGCCAAGCCGCTCGGTCGGCCAGACCTTGCGCACCATTTCGAAGTTGCCGCCAATGCCACCCGAGGTCACGATGACCGACGGGGCGCGCAGGGCGAATTCGCCGATCACGTCGCGGCTGGTTTTCTGTCCGCGTTCGGCGCTGTCTTCGGCCAGAACCGTGCCACTCACGCCCTTGGCGGCCCCGTTTTCCATGTCGATCCGGTCGACCTGGTGGCGAAAGCTAAATTGGATCAGCCCGGCCTTTTCATGTTCCAGACAGCGGCGCACAAACTGTTCGATGATGCCGGGGCCTGTGCCCCATGTGATGTGAAAGCGCGGCACAGAATTGCCGTGCCCATCCGCAAAACCGCCGCCGCGTTCGGCCCATCCGACCACGGGAAACCAGCGATGCCCCATGCCGTGCAGCCAGTGCCGCATCTCACCTGCCGCAAAGTCGAGATAGGCCTCGGCCCATTTGCGCGGCCATGCATCTTCGTCTCGGTCAAATTGCGCGCTGCCCATCCAGTCATTGAGGGCCAGAGCGCGGCTGTCCTTGATCCCCATGCGGCGCTGTTCTGGCGTGTCGATCATGAACAGACCGCCAAGGCTCCAGAAGGCTTGCCCGCCCAGGAAACTGCGGGGTTCCTGATCAACGATGATGACCTTTTTCCCGCGATCCCCAAGTTCGGCGGCGGCGGCAAGACCGGAGAGGCCTGAGCCCACGATGATGGCGTCTGCTTGGTCCATGGATCGTCTCCTAGCGGCTGCGCAACCACCCAACAAAGGGCGCGGCGACGAGATACATGGTGACGCCGTAGATCGCCGAGGGCAAGGTCAGCGGGCTCATGAACCCATCGGGTTGATTTGCGATCAGGGTGCCAAGGGCGATGCCCAATGTACCGTTCTGGATCCCCGTTTCGACAGCGACGGTCTTGGTCTGGGCCCAATCGAGCTGCGCCACGCGCGCAAGCAGCAGACCTATCCCCAGCAGCACGATGTTCAGCGTTACGAGACTGGGGCCAAGGCTGGCGAGGTTTTCGGTGAACAGCGTCCAATTGGCTGCGATGGCGGCGATCACGATCACGATGAACAGGATCGAAGACAATGTGCTCAGAACAGGTTCGAGCCGTGTCGCGAAGTCTGTGGCGACGTGGCGGATGAAGACCCCGAGACAGACGGGCACAGTTGTGATCAGGAACACCGCGATGGTGAGGGATGCGATTGAGATTTCGGGGGCGTCTTCACCCATGAAGTGCGTGACGGCCCAAGCGGTCAGAGCGGGCACCGTCAGCAAGCTGAGCAGGCTGATCACTGCGGTGAGCGACACCGAAAGGGCCACATCGCCTCGCGCCCATTTGGAGATCACATTGGAAGTGACCCCCCCGGGGCAGAAGGCCAGCAGCATCACCCCGGCGGCCAGTGCGGGCGGAAGGCTGAACACGAGCACTATGGCAAATGCGATCACGGGCAATACGATGACCTGAGCCAGAGCCCCGGCAGCAAAGGCGCGCGGCGCTTTGAGCACGCGGGTGAAATCCGCAATTGTCAGCCCGATCCCGAGGCTGAACATGATGATCGCCAGCGACAGCGGTAAAACAACGTTGATCAGAATATCCATGAAAGTGCTCCCCCAATGGTAAGGTTACGCGCCGATCCCTCGAGCGTGCAACACTTACCCATCGTCAGGCAGTTCAGAGTGGCCAGAAGATCAGAATGGCAGGTATGGACACGGCGACAACAATGACTTCGAGCGGCAAACCGATCCGCCAGTAATCGCCAAACTGATACCCGCCGGGGCCAAGGATCAACGTGTTGTTCTTGTGCCCGATGGGGGTCAGGAAGGCTGACGACGCAGCCACCGCGACCGCCATGAGAAACGGGTCGGGTGAGACACCAAGCGATTGCGCCATCTGGATGCCAACGGGGGCGGCAACGATGGTCGTGGCCGTGTTGTTGAGCACGTCAGAGAGGCTCATCGTGACGACCATCAGCACGGTCAGCACGGCCCACGCGGGCATCCCGTCGGTGAGGGTAACAAGCCATCCCGCGATCAGTTCCGTCCCGCCCGAGCTTTCGAGCGCGGCCCCGAGCGGGATCATTGACCCGAGCAGCACAACGACGGGCCATTCGATGTGGGTATAAAGTTCGGAAAGCGGTACAATTTTGGCTAGGACGTAGGCGATGACAACCAATCCCAAGGCAACGGGCAAGTAGAGCAAGCCAAAGCTGGCCGCGACCACGGCGCCGCCGAACAAGGCAATTGCGAGCCAAACCTTGTCGTCTGCTGTGACGGCCAGCCCGCGTTCGGCCAGCGGCAAACAACCCAGCCAGCTGGTGACATCTGCGCCTGTGTCACGCGGCACCAGTAGCAACAGAATGTCGCCTGTGCGGATGGGCGTCTTGCGGATCTGGTTGGTGATCTTGCGCCCCTGTCTGGAGATACCCATGAGTACAGTAGACTGCCGCCAGTTCAGCCCAACGGCCTGCGCGGTGCGCCCGACAAGACGGGAATTTTCAGTAACCACAACTTCAATGATTTCAACGCCGTCACCGCCTGCCTTCAACTGCTCTTCGCGTTTTGCATCAGCCACGGACAGCCCCAATGCGCTGCGGAATTCGTCCAAGGCGTCGGGAGTGGCTTCAAGCACCAACGCGTCGCCTTCCTGCAAAGTGGCATTGCGTCCCTGACCATAACGCCGCTTGCCGTCACGGATCAGCCCGATGATGGCGACGTCCGCCTGTTCGGCGTCTTCGTCCAGATCTGCGACACGTTTGCCGATGTGTTTGGACCCTTCTGGTACGGTGAGTTCGGCGATGTATTCAGACAGATCGCTCAGGTCGGAGTCTGTATCCTCGCGCGCCGGGATCAGCCTCCAGCCCACAAGGGCGACAAAGATCAGGCCCGCAATGGCCGCTATCCCACCGACCGGGGCGAAATCGAACATGCGGAAAGGTTCGCCCAATGCGTCCTGGCGGATTGTGGCGATGATGATGTTGGGGGGCGTGCCGATCAGCGTGACCATGCCCCCGAGGATCGTGGCAAAGCTCAGCGGCATGAGGCTGAGACCGGGGCTGCGCCCTGCTTTGCGCGCGGTTTGCATGTCGACGGGCATCAACAGGGCAAGGGCTGCGACGTTGTTCATGAATGCCGAGAGCACGCCGCCAATCACACCCATCAGCGCGATATGCGCACCTAGGTTGCGGCTGGCGTCAACCAGCGTGCGGGTGATCAGGAATACCGCGCCTGAACGCACCAATCCGGCGGAGACAACCAGAACAAGGGCGACGACCAAAGTGGCCGGATGCCCAAAGCCCGAGAACGCGTCCTTGGTGTCCACAACGCCAAGCACCACCCCAAGCATGAGGGCGGTAAAGGCGACGATATCATAGCGAAATCGCCCCCACAGTAGCAGCCCGAAGACAGCGCCGAAGAGAGAGAAGAGGATAATTTGATCTGTGCTCATGACCGCAGGGTAGGGGGAGTGCGCGGTGGCTGCCAGCGGTTTTCAGCGGGCGTACTGTTCGGGAGGCATTTGTCCATGACTTTAGGCGTGTCGACGCAAGGAATGGCGAGGCAAAGCCAGAACAGGGCATGTGCACAGCTTACGCATCTTTGCGTTGTGCAGAAACTGTTGCTGATGCAGCACGCGTTGCGTCAGGTGGTCAGGGTGATTTGCCGCTTGGGCGGTGCGCTCCAATCCACATGCGGGCCTGCAGGAACGATCCCGAGCGGGTTGCGCTGCGGCGAGGGGGAGAAATAGCCTGCCTTGTAGATGTCGGGTTTGACGGTTGCAGCGATCCCCGGCACGGCGTGGAGCGCGCGGGCGTAATCCCAGAGGTTGGGGTAGTCGCTGAGTTTCCTGAGGTTGCATTTGAAAGCGTAGTGATAGGCGACATCGAACCGGGCGAGGGTGGGGAACAGGCGTAGGTCAGCCTCCGTCAGGGTGTCACCGACCAGTGTGGTGTGGACGGCGAGGTGCGCCTCGACCTCATCAAGAGCGGAGAAGAGGTCGGTGACGGCGTCGTCATAGGCGGCTTGAGTGCAGGCAAATCCCGCGCGGTAGACGCCGTTGTTGATGCGGGGATGGATCAGGGCGTTCCAGTGCTCGATCTGATCGAGCAAGGGCGCCGGTGCAAGGCATTGCGCCGGATCGAAAGCGGTTGCGAACATCCGCACGATGTCAGCGCTTTCGTTGGAGACGATTTGCTGGGTCGTCTTGTCCCAGAGCACAGGCACAGTGATGCGGCCAGTGTAAGCGGGGCGTTGGCGGGCATAGACCTCGTGCACGGCGCTTGCGCCCAGTTCTGTGTCGGCGAAGGGCCCTTCGGCGTCGAACACCCAGCCCATATCGGTGCGGCGTGGCTTGGCGATGCTGACGGTGATCGCCTGTTCGAGGCCCAGCACGGCGCGAACCAGCAGGGTACGGTGCGCCCACGGGCAGTTCCACGCCACATAGAGGTGGTAGCGCCCGTGGTCTGGCGCAAAGGGCCCATCGGGCGTGATCCAATTGCGCAGGCTGCTTTTGGTACGCTCGTATGCGCCGCTTGCGTCCGTGCCTGGGCCGGGGTCTTCGATCTGATAGGTCCCGTTGATCATTACGCCCATGATGCGCTCCTGTTGTGGTGTGCTGTCGCTCATACCAGCCTGTGCAACGCAGTCCCATGAACAGCTGGCCTGCGCGCACGCACCGCACGGCCTTGCCCCCGCCCGCGCCCTTGGCCTATAGCAACCCAAAGCGATACCTATCCGACAGGAGGCAGCCATGGCCGGCCACTCAAAATGGGCAAACATCCAGCACCGCAAGGGCCGTCAGGACAAGATCCGAGCCAAGCTGTTTTCGAAATTGTCCAAGGAAATCACCATCGCAGCCAAGATGGGAGACCCCGACCCGGACAAGAACCCGCGGCTGCGTCTGGCCGTGAAAGAGGCCAAGGGCCAGTCCATGCCCAAGGACAACATCGAACGCGCGATCAAGAAATCGCAGGCGGGCGAGGGTGAGGAATACGAGGAAATCCGCTACGAGGGATATGGTCCCAATGGTGTGGCTGTCATTGTCGAGGCGATGACCGACAACCGCAATCGGACCGCGTCGAATGTGCGATCGACCTTTACCAAGAACGGCGGCAATCTGGGTGAGACCGGTAGCGTAGGTTTCATGTTCGAACGCAAGGGTGAGGTGAGCTATCCGGCTGAGGTCGGCGACGCGGATACCGTAATGATGGCGGCGATCGAGGCTGGGGCCGAAGACGTGGAATCGGGTGAAGACGGGCACCTGATCTGGTGCGCCGACACCGACCTGAACGACGTGTCAAACGCGCTGGAGGCCGAGCTTGGCGAGAGCACCTCGACCAAGCTGGTGTGGAAGCCGACCACCACCACAGACATGGATCTGGAGGCGATGGAAAAGCTGATGCGGCTGATTGATGCGCTGGAAGATGATGACGATGTGCAGCGCGTAACCACAAACTTTGACGCCAGCGACGAGGTCATGGCGCAACTGGACGGTTAACTCGGGTCAACATGTCATCAGGACATAAAAAACGCCGCCTTCATCCCGAGGCGGCGTTTGTACGTGAGTGGGAGCGACCGATGAGGTCCGCCCTGTTCAGGTCATCAGAAAAACAATGACCGGGCTGTCTGGCTCCAGCTGAGTGACCCTGCCGCTTGTGGGGCCGGTGTCTGGCGACGCAAACGGCGCATCAGACCCTTGAGATCGTTCAGGCGGGCACGCGCCGCACTGCCGCCCGCGCGGCTTTGCACGGACAGAATTTTTTCCTGCGTTTGCAGGGCCGCTTCAATCAGCTCAAGATCTTGTTTGGTCAGATCAACGGTATGAGTATCGTCGAGCATCGGAATTAATCCTTGTTATCGTTGACCAGCATATGGGCATTAAAAGGTGATACGCCAATCATCTATGATCAGATCACCGTGATATTTCCTTCCCCTGACATCCGCTGGCAGCATGTGAAGATCCGGGTCGAACGAACATAGGGACGGACGCGGCCTTTGTCGCCCTGCAATCATGCAACCCTGATGTGCAAAAAACGTATAGCTCACAATGCATTGCTGTCTGAGCTTGATGCTTTTAAGAAAAAATGAACCAAGAGGCGTGCGCTATGGCATCTTTTTTGCCCGGATTTTTTCTGTCTTTGACATTAATTGTCGCGATTGGCGCGCAAAATGCGTTTGTGCTGCGCCAGGGCTTGCGCCGGGCACATGTCTTTTGGGTATGCCTCACATGCGCGGCATCTGATGCGGTGCTCATTGCAGGAGGTGTTGCTGGCTTTGGCGCATTGGCCGAAGCGGCGCCGTGGTTTGAGCCGTTGATGCGCTATGGTGGTGCGGCTTTTTTGCTTTGGTATGGATGGCTGAACGCCCGCTCGGCTTGGCGGGGCGGGGCGGTTCTGGATGTAGCAGGGGCCGAGACCCAGAGCCTTTCTGCGGCCATTGCCACCTTGTTGGCGCTGACCTTTCTCAATCCGCATGTCTATCTGGATACGGTTGTTCTGATCGGTTCGATCTCGGCGCAGTACCCGGACCGTTTGTGGTTTGGCATCGGGGCCACATTGGCGAGTTTTTCCTTTTTCTTCACCTTGGGTTATGGCGCGCGCTTTTTATCGCCTTTGTTTGCCAATCCGCGCGCGTGGCAGGTCTTGGATGCAGCGATTGCCCTGACGATGTGGGCAATTGCCATCAAACTTCTCTATCTCTGAGGTTGCACCTGCCCGGCCTTTACCTCTTGATGCGCCTATGACGGCCAGCCCATCAAAACCACTTGTCGGCATTTTCTGGATGCTCATGACGGGCTTGCTGTTTGTCGCTGTGACGGCTGTGGTCAAGTACATGGGGCCACGTGTGCCACCGGCGGAAATGGCGTTCCTGCGCTATTTGCTGGGTCTGGTGTTCCTTTTGCCGATGTTGCCGGCCATGCGCGCGGCTCATCTGAGCCCGCGTCAGTGGAAGCTGTTTGCGTGGCGCGGAGCCTTTCATGCGGGTGGGGTGATGCTGTGGTTTTACGCGATGACGCGCATTCCCATCGCGGAAGTGACAGCGATGAATTACCTGGCCCCTGTGTACGTGAGCATCGGGGCGGCGCTGTTCCTCGGGGAACGTTTGGCTGCACGCCGGATTGCGGCTGTGGTCATCGCCCTTGTCGGGACGGCCATCATTTTGCGCCCCGGTTTTCGCGAAGTTGCGCCGGGCCACGTCGCGATGCTGTTTTGTGCCGTAACCTTTGCGGGCTCGTATCTGATTGCCAAGATCATGGCGGATGAAGTCAAACCTGCGGTCGTGGTGGCGATGCTGTCGATATTTGTGACCATCGCGCTGGCGCCTTTTGCGCTGGCAGATTGGGTAACGCCGACATGGGGGGATCTGGGGCTGTTGTTTCTCGTGGCATGCATCGCGACGGCGGGGCACTATACCATGACATTGGCCTTTGCGGCGGCTCCTGTGACCGTCACACAACCGGTGACGTTCCTGCAATTGGTCTGGGCTGTCCTGTTGGGCGTCGTGTTCTTTGCCGAACCTGTCGACGGATGGGTGATTTTGGGGGGCAGCCTGATCCTTGCAGCGGTGACGTACATCACTTGGCGCGAAGCCGCGTTGAAACGCCGCGCAATCACACCACCAAGCCCGGCGACAAAACTGTAATATTTTTATTGATTGACTGATCAATAAAAAACCCTAAGGTCGCGTGATCTGCTGTTTTGGGGGACCAATGCCGAAAGTCGGGATGGAGCCAGTGCGCCGTGCGGCGTTGGTTGAGGCAACCATTGCCGAGATCGGTGCCGCCGGGTCGTTGGACGTGACCGTGGGGCAGATTGCCAAGCGCGCGGGAATGTCTACGGCGCTGGCCCATCACTACTTTGGCGGCAAGGATCAGATCTTTCTTGAGGCGATGCGCCAGATCCTGCGCGATTTTGGGGCCGAGGTCGTCAGCGCCCTCAAGGTGGCCCGCACACCGCGCGCCCGGGCGGAGGCGTTGATTTCGGCTTGTTTTGCGCCGTCCAGCTTTGCCCCCGGAACGGTTGGAGCGTGGATGACGCTTTATGCGCAGGCCGCAACTCATCCAGAAACGCATCATCTGCTGTTGATCTATCAGCGCCGTCTCAGTGCCAATTTGACCCACGCCTTGCGCCCTTTGAGTGTCGCACCACGCGCGGATGCCGAGATGTTGGGGGCGCTTATTGACGGGCTGTATCTGCGCGCAGCCCTTGCGCGCGATACTGATCCAAAAGACGCGCTGGCCGTGGCCTTGCGCGCCCTTGATACGCTGACCGGAGAGAGAGCATGAGCCGCCCCAACATCCTGATTTTCATGGTGGATCAACTCAATGGGACGTTGTTCCCCGATGGCCCTGCAGAGTGGCTTCATGCGCCCAATCTGAAAAAGCTGGCGGCGCGTTCGACCCGCTTTGCCAATTCCTACACAGCCTCGCCTTTGTGTGCGCCGGGGCGGGCGTCGTTTATGTCCGGCCAATTGCCAAGCGTGACGGGCGTTTATGACAACGCGGCCGAGTTCACATCCTCGATCCCGACCTATGCCCATCATTTGCGTCGCGCGGGGTACTACACGTGCCTGTCGGGCAAGATGCACTTTGTGGGGCCTGACCAGATGCACGGCTTTGAAGAGCGCATGACCACGGATATCTATCCAGCAGATTTCGGCTGGACCCCGGATTACCGCAAGCCCGGTGAGCGGATTGACTGGTGGTATCACAACATGGGGTCGGTTACGGGAGCCGGGGTGGCCGAGACCTCGAACCAGATGGAATATGACGACGATGTCGCCCATTTTGCCAAAAGCAAGATCTATGATCTGGCGCGGGGGCAGGATGCGCGACCATGGTGTGTCACCGTCAGTTTTACCCATCCCCATGACCCATACGTGGCGCGCCGCAAGTACTGGGATTTGTATGAGGATTGCGACCATCTGATGCCAGAAGTCGCGCCAATACCCTATGAGGATCACGACGCCCATTCACGCCGTATCTTTGATGCCAATGACTGGCGCAGCTTTGACATCACGGACGACGATGTGCGCCGCTCGCGTCGGGCGTATTTTGCCAATATCTCCTACCTGGACGACAAGATCGGAGAGGTGATGGAGGCGCTGGAAACTACACGCCAAGAAGCGATCATTCTCTTTGTTTCCGATCACGGCGATATGCTGGGGGAACGGGGCTTGTGGTTCAAGATGTCGTTCTTTGAAGGGTCGGCGCGGGTGCCGTTGATGATCTCGGCGCCGACGATGGCGCCGGGGCTGGTTACGGATCCTGTGTCCAACATAGATGTGTGCCCGACCCTGTGTGATCTGGCAGGGGTTGATATGTCCGAGGTCGCACCGTGGACTGCCGGGCAATCGCTGGTGCCGCAGGGGCAGGGTGTGGCGCGCACCGAACCCGTGGCGATGGAATACGCTGCAGAAGCGTCCTATGCGCCGATGGTGTCGCTGCGTTACGGGAAGTGGAAATATAACCGCTGTGCGCTGGACCCTGATCAGCTTTTTGATCTGGAGGCTGATCCACATGAGCTGACCAATCTGGCCGATGTGCCTGCGCATCAGGGGACCCTCACGCAACTGCGCGCGAAGTCCGAAGCACGCTGGGATCTCGACCGCTATGACGGCGATGTGCGGGTCAGCCAGGCACGCCGATGGGTCGTCTATGAGGCCTTGCGGGAGGGCGGCTATTATCCATGGGATTACCAACCCCTGCAAAAGGCATCCGAGCGCTACATGCGCAACCATATGGATTTGAACGAAGTCGAGGAAAATCAAAGATTTCCACGAGGAGAGTAAACCATCGCATCAATGCTTAGGGTGCAGGCGCGCGATGGAAAAAAACAACGCACCATTTGCCGACAGGTCAACAAGGAGGGACCTAACTTATGCTAACAACAATCATCTCATTCGGAGTTCTCATGGCGTTCGCGCTTGTGATCTTCTGTACCATCAAGTGGTGGAATGTAGAGCTGACGGGCCCGCAACCTGTCAGCCTGTTTGTGTTCATCGCGATCCTGTTCACATCCGGTCTGGATGTGGGTTTGATCATGTTCCCAATCGCTTTTGACTTCCCGCTATATGCGGATACAGCCGCCGAACCGGCCTATGCCTTTACCAACCCTCTGGCGTTGGAATTCGGCTTCTGGGGCTTCTTGATCTGGGCGTTCTACTTCCTGACGGCGTTCTATTTCTGCGCGATTGAGCCGCGGGTGAAGTTCTTTGAGAACGGCATCGTCAAGCTAATCAACAATCTGGTCATCATTGCCACCTGTGCCTTCACGGGTGCGTTGTTCCTGATCTACATGCCGTACTACATCCCCGAAGTCGGTGACGGAGAGACCGTCATTCCGGCCTTCTACGTGATCTGCTTCCTCGTGATTCTGGCGGCATCGTATTCGTCGACTGACATCAAGTATGTGAAGATCCTGTCGGTTGCATCGACCTTCGTTTTCTTCGCGCTGATCGCCGGCATGTGGATTTATGGCGGCATGGGCTTTGGTGAATTCCTGAGCACCGGCTCCAACATTGGCGGCTACTTTGCCAACATCCACAAGTTTGTCATTCCACTGACGGATTATCACGAATTCTATCTGTTCTGGTGGTTTGCGTGGTCGATCATGATCGGGCAGTTCACGTCCCGCTTTGTCGGGGGTTTGAAGACCTATCAACTGCTCGCGGCGCTGCTGATCTTTCCATCCATCCCGTTGGGTGTGTGGTTCACGGTCGCCTATTGGTATCACCTGAACGCCATCGACATGACCGGGCTGGTGAACTGGTCGATGACCGTGGTTGGCATCCTGTTTGTGATCAACTCGTTTGACTCACTCATCCGTCTTTATACCGACAACCTGAACGTAACAGCCGATCGCTATGGCAAGATCCAGTATGTGCTGGGCAATGCGGCCTTGCTGTTTGTGCTGACGCTGTTGTTCCAAAGCCAGTGGTTGCAGATCCAGTGGGTCGGCACAGCGGTGATCGGCATCTACATCGCGTGTCTGGTCTGGGTGCTGATGCGCCGCGACCGGTTGGGTGACCTGAGCACCATGAACGCGGCACCTGCCGAGTAAGAGGCGACGCGCGGGCGGTGCCCATGTGCCACCGCCCGCCACAACATCAAAGGGACATTCATGCAGACCCAACCCAAAGCCAGCCATTTCATCAACGGCAAATATGTCGAAGATACCAATGGGGCGAAGATTGACGTCATCTACCCTGCCACGGGCAAAGTGATTGCGCAAGTTCATGCAGCTACGCCTGCAGTGCTCGAGTTTGCTTTGGCCTCGGCCAAACATGCCCAGGCCAAATGGGCTGCAATGACCGGGACCGAGCGGGGTCGCATTCTGCGCCGCGCCGCCGACATCATGCGTGAGCGTAACCACGATCTGTCGGTGCTTGAGACCTATGACACCGGCAAACCCTATCAGGAAACGTCGGTGGTGGATGCGACCTCGGGCGCGGATGCGCTGGAGTATTTCGGCGGCATGGCGGCCACCTTGACGGGCGAGCATATCCAGTTGGGAGAGGATTGGGTCTATACCCGCCGCGAGCCTTTGGGCCTGTGTGTCGGGATCGGTGCATGGAACTATCCAACGCAGATTGCCTGCTGGAAGGGCGCACCTGCGCTGGCCTGTGGCAATACGATGATTTTCAAACCGTCCGAGACAACGCCGCTCTGTGCGTTGCAGGTGGCGCAGATCCTGCATGAGGCGGGCGCTCCTGCCGGTGTCTACAACGTTGTACAGGGATTGGGAGATGTGGGCGCATCGCTGGTGACGGACGCACGTGTTGACAAAGTGTCGTTGACCGGGTCCGTGCCGACCGGGGCCAAGGTCTATGCGGCGGCGGCAGCAGGTATCAAGCATGTGACGATGGAACTGGGCGGCAAATCCCCAATGATCGTGTTCGAGGACGCGGATATAGAAAATGCAGTGTCCGGTGCGATTTTGGGGAATTTCTACTCGTCAGGGCAGGTCTGTTCCAATGGCACTCGCGTCTTTGTGCACAAGGACATCAAAGAGGCGTTTCTGGCCCGTCTTGCCGCGCGTTTGGAGAATGCGGTGATTGGTGATCCGATGGACCCCGCGACCTCATTTGGGCCAATGGTCAGTGCGCGCCAGTTGGACATTGTGCAGGGTTACGTGGCCAAGGGCATTGCCGAAGGCGCACGTTTGGTCACCGGCTCGGGTGATCCCATGGAGGGTGATGGGTTTTACATCAAGCCTGTGGTCTTTGCAGATGTCACCGACGACATGACCATTGCCCGCGAAGAGATCTTTGGCCCCGTGATGGCGGTTCTGGATTTCGAGGACGAGGCGGACGTCATGGCGCGGGCCAATGACACTGAATTCGGGTTGGCGGCGGGTGTGTTCACGCGCGACCTGACGCGCGCCCATCGGGTCGCAGCCGGTTTTGAGGCGGGGACGTGTTACATCAACACCTACAATGACGCGCCGGTCGAGGCCCCCTTTGGTGGCTCGAAGCGATCTGGTGTGGGACGAGAGAATTCCAAGGCGGCCATTGCCCATTACAGCCAGTTGAAATCCGTTTATGTGCGCATGGGCGATGTGGAAGCTCCATTTTGAGACTGCGGGACACCCTTTTTCCGCAGCCCGCCCACCCACCCCGGTCTGCGGAAAAATGGCGGGCGACGCTGGCGGTGCGCGGTGTTTGCAGCCGATGGAATGCGGTTTTTCTGAAAGGTGTTTGGGCGATCAGAGTGATCCTCAAGCCGCAATGTTGATGATGTGATGCGCGTCCCGAAGCTTCAAGGACATGCCGTGCTGGTGCGCAGCACCGCGCATCCTTGACGTTTTGCGGGATCACTTGGGGTAAATGAGATGGAAGCGGATTTTGTAATTGTTGGCGCTGGTTCTGCGGGCTGTGCGGTGGCTTATCGTCTGGCCGAGGCTGGTCATTCGGTACTGGTGGTTGAACATGGTGGCACGGATGCCGGGCCATTCATCCAGATGCCTGCGGCCTTGTCCTACCCCATGAACATGAAGCGCTATGACTGGGGTTACATGTCCGAGCCCGAGCCCCATCTTGGGGGTCGTCAACTGGTCTGTCCGCGCGGCAAAGTGATTGGAGGGTCATCTTCGATCAACGGGATGGTCTACGTGCGCGGTCATGCCCATGACTATGATCACTGGGCCGAGTCCGGGGCCGATGGCTGGGCCTATTCCGATGTGCTGCCCTATTTCAAGCGTATGGAGACGTGGCACGACGGGGGCCATGGGGGCGATCCTGCGTGGCGTGGCACCGATGGTCCGCTGCATGTGACCCGAGGTCCTCGCACCAACCCATTGTTCCACGCGTTTGTCGAGGCGGGACGGCAGGCGGGGTATCCTGTGACGTCAGACTATAACGGGGAGCAGCAAGAGGGCTTTGGCCCCTTTGAGCAGACCGTTTACAGGGGGCGCCGCTGGTCGGCTGCCAATGCTTACCTCAAACCGGCGTTGAAGCGTGAGAATTGCGAGATCGTGCGCGGCTTGGTCGAGCGTGTGGTGATGGACGCGGGGCGCGCGGTTGGCGTTACCCTTGCGGGGGGCCGTGTTGTGCGCGCCCGGCGCGAGGTGATTTTGGCCGCGTCCTCGATCAATTCACCAAAGATCCTGATGTTGTCGGGCATTGGCCCTGCTGCCCATCTGGCCGAGCATGGCATTGACGTTGTCGCGGACCGGCCCGGTGTGGGGGGCAATCTGCAGGACCATCTTGAGATGTATATCCAGATGGCGGCGAGCCAGCCCATCACGCTTTACAAACACTGGAACCTTGTCAGCAAGGCCATCATCGGGGCGCAGTGGTTGTTCACAAAGACGGGGCTGGGCGCGTCCAACAACTTTGAAAGCTGCGGGTTTATCCGCTCCAGGGCCGGGCTGAGCTACCCCGACATTCAGTTCCATTTCCTGCCCATTGCCGTGCGCTATGACGGGCAGGCGGCGGCCGAGGGGCACGGGTTTCAGGCCCATACCGGGCCGATGCGCTCGCTGAGCCGGGGGCGTGTGTCCTTGCGCTCCTCCGATCCGGGCGATGATCCGAAGATTCTGTTCAATTACATGTCCCATGAACAGGATTGGGAAGAGTTCCGCACCTGCATCCGCCTGGCGCGCGAGATCTTTGCCCAAGAGGCGTTTGCACCATATCTCAAGCATGAGATCCTGCCCGGCGCGAACCTGCAAAGCGATGATGAGCTGGATTCGGCCATTCGTGAACATGCTGAAAGCGCCTATCACCCGTGCGGGACATGCAAAATGGGCCGTTCAGACGACCGCGATGCTGTGGTCGATCCCGAAGGGCGCGTGATCGGGGTTGAGGCATTGCGGGTTGTGGACAGTTCGATCTTTCCGCGGATCACCAATGGCAACCTGAACGGTCCGTCCATCATGGTTGGCGAAAAGATGGCAGACCACATTATGGAGCGTACGCCGTTGCCGCCCAGCAATGCCGCTCCGTGGGTGCATCCAAACTGGGAAACCGAGCAGCGTTAATCATCCTTAACATTGCCCATTGAATGAGGGAGGCGGTGCCCCCTATTTAAGGGAATGTTAAGAGTTTGTTCTGTTCTTGTTCTGGCCTTTTGTTTCACGACCGCAGCCTCGTCCGCACATGCGGACATTGTCGGCACGATACGTGTCATCGACGCTGATACCATAGACGTGGGGGCCACCCGCATCCGCCTTCACGCTATTGATGCGCCCGAGATCGACCAAAGTTGCGTAACTGAGCAGGGCGTGCCCTTTGCCTGCGGGCAGTGGGTCACGGCGCAAGTTGAGGCGCGATTTGGCGGTCAAACGGCGCGGTGCACGGCGCGTGAAGTGGACAGGTATGGGCGTGTTGTTGCGACCTGCCGCGTCGGGGACGTCGATATGGGGGCAGAGATTGTCCAACAGGGCTGGGCCTTTGCTTACCGCAAGTACGGGATGGATTACGATCTGGATGAAAAGGGGGCCCACGTTACGGACCGTGGTCTGCACGGGTTTCGTGTGCAGTCACCCGCCCAGTTCCGCAAGACTCGCGCCAAGGGACGCATACCGCCGGATCCGGCCTGCCGCATCAAGGGCAACATCTCGAAATCCGGGCGGATTTTTCACGTGCCGGGGCAGGAATTTTACGAACAGACCGGCATTCGCCCCGAACGGGGTGAGCATTGGTTTTGCTCGGTTGAAGAGGCCAAGGCTGCGGGCTGGCGTCCTGCGCGGCGCTGAAACGGGCGTCAATGTGCGTGCCGTTTGTTACCCGACGCTGTAAGGCAGCACTTCGCGCACATCAGGGTCCACCGACAATTGCCGCTCCAGCGGTGGGACCGAGCGTTGATGACACTGCTTGCGCTCGCAGATGCGACAGGAAATGCCGATGGGCTCGAATGCCTCGGCCCGCGCGATGTCCAGACCATCGGCAAAGACCAGATCCGGGGCGTGTTTGACCTCGCAGCCCAAAGCGATGGCATAGCGCCGCACGGGTGCACCGAACCGCCCGCCCGTTTTGCTCACATCGCGGGCGAGGCTGACATAGCGGACCCCGTCAGGCGTTTCGGCCAATTGGCGCAAGAATTGCCCGGGTAGTTCAAAAGCACGGTGCACGTTCCACAGGGGGCAGGCTCCTCCAAAACGGGCAAATTGCAATCGTGTGGCAGAGTGGCGCTTGGTGATTGTGCCAGCCTGATCCACACGTACGAAAAAGAATGGAATGCCCTTGTCGCCGGGCCGTTGCAGAGTCGAGAGGCGGTGGCACACCTGCTCGACGGACGCGCCGAACCCGGTGGCCAGTTGTTCCAGATCGTGACGGGTACGCTTGGCGGCTGCAAGGAAGCGGGCGTAGGGCATCAGCGCAGCACCTGCAAAGTAGTTGGCCAGCCCGATTTTGGCGATGGCGCGGGCTTCTTCGGTTTTGAAGCGCGCCAGATCCAACGTGGCCTCCAGCAGAGCATTTTGCCGGGTCAACGCCACTTGCAACAGCAACTGGAAGGTCTGGCTGGGCTGTGCGGCTCGGGTCGAGATGTGCAGCGTTCTGGTGCTGGCGTCAAAGCGGCGCAATGTGTCTGTGTCGTCAAATGTGACGGTGACGTCTGCATTGGCCAGCGCAGAGACGGCGCCGACGCGCACGTTTTCATGCCGCCCTTCCGCAGTGGCAAAGTGTTCGGCGGCCCTGTCCACTGCGTCGATGTAGTTGTCGCAATAGTGGAAGAAATCGCGCACCTCTTCCCAAGGGGACGGGCGAATGCGTGCATCCTCGCGCCCCAATGCTTCGTCCAGAGAGGCAAGCCGTTCATTTGTCTGGCGATAGGCGCGGTGCAGGTCCAGAAACGCCCGCGCAAGGGCCGGCGCGTTCGAGGCTGCAAGGCGCAGATCAGCCAGTGGCGGCATGTCACCGGAAAAGACGGGATCGGCCAATGCTTCGCGCATGTCCGACACAACCCGTTCACCGTCGCCGCTGCTGAGTTCGGTCACATCGAGCCCGAATTCCTGCGCCAGTGACAGCAACACCGATGTGCTGACGGGCCGGTTGTTGTTTTCCATCTGGTTGAGATAGGGCAGGGATACGCCCAACCGTGCGGCAAAGTCCTTTTGCGTCAGTCCAATGCGCGTGCGGATTTCGCGCAGCTTGGCTCCGGCATAGAGTTTCGGGGTGGCCATGCGCGCCCTCACTTTGCAGATTTGCACGGCCAAAGCGTAGATTTGCAAAGCGGTGGGCGCAACCTTTTGTTGGTACGCTCAGACCAATTGCAGGCGGCGTTCTCGCCGGTAGACTGCAGCGATAGCGGCCATTGCACAGATCCCTGTGGCAAACATGATAAGCAGCAGGGGGTATGCGCCGGTTTTAGGTGTCAGCAGAAGTCCGGCCAGCGCAGACAGGGCGGCCCCACCCCCGATCATGATCGCTCCGCCAAGGCCGGATGCCGTGCCCGCAAGGTGAGGGCGCACTGACAACATGCCAGCGGTTGCGTTGGGGATGACCAGGCCGTTGCCGAGGCCAACAAATGTCATCATTCCAAAGAAAGTGATCGCGCTGCCCAAGCCTGACAGGAAAATCACCAGCGACAGGCCCGTTCCGGTGAGATTTGCGATGCAGCCCCACAGCACCATGCGGTTGACACCAAAGGTGGTTGCAAACCGCCCGCTGAGCCCGTTGCCCACAAAGTAACCGATGGCCGGAGCGCCAAAGAAGAACCCCAGTTGCGAAGGTGTCATGCCAAAGACTTCGGTGCCTACAAAGGGCGCCCCACCCAGATAGGCAAAGAAGGATCCCGAACAAAACGCCGCCGCCAGCGAATACCCCCAGAAGCGCGGAGAGCGCAGTAACTCGGGGTATTCGCGGAACTGACCGATCAGTGATTTCGAGGAGGGGCGGGCGGTTTCGCCTACGTCCTTGTAAACCAGCCACAACAACAGTCCGCCAACCGCAAAGAAAAACCAGAAGACGGATTTCCACCCCATTGATTCTTCGAAAATGCCGCCCAGCCATGGCGAGACCATTGGAACCACAGCCATCCCCATGGTAACATAACCAATCATCGAGGCCGACTGATCCTGGTCATAGAGGTCGCGAATGATGGCGCGGCTGAGCACCATGGCCACGGCCACCACGGCCTGACACATGCGGAAGAACAGGAAGATTTCCGCGTTGGGTGCAAAAATACACCCCAACGTGGCCAGCATGAACAACGCGATGCCCCCAAGCAGCACTTTGCGCCGTCCGATATTGTCCGAGATTGGGCCGATCATGGTCTGCATGATCGCGGACACAGCCAAATACAGAGCGACGGACAGTTGCATGAGCCAATATTCGGTTTCGAAATAGACAGTCATGTTCGGCAGGCTGGGCAGGAACATGTTCATGACCATGGCCGAAACTCCTGCGAGCAGGATCAGCGTTGCAATATGTGGAGGCGTTGAGCGGTCCAGAAATCGGACCTTGGGTGGCGTATCCATTCTTCCGAGGTAGGCCCGCATAACTGAACTGTCCAGTGCAGTTATGCACGCTCAGTTGTGCCAAATCGTCTATTAGCAAATTTGCAGTTAGCAATCGTGCAGCCGCAAAGAGTTTGCAAATTTGCTGAAAGCCGCTTTCGCCTCGCGGTTTTATCCATGTATACAAGGCGAAAGCAACAGCGGGGACAGCATGACCGACATCCTGACAGAACTGGACGCCCGGCGCCAACAGGCGCGCCTTGGGGGCGGTCAAAAGCGTATTGATGCACAGCACGGCCGCGGAAAATTAACAGCCCGTGAACGCATTGAGTTGCTGCTGGACGAGGACTCTTTCGAAGAGTTCGACATGTTTGTCACCCACCGTTGCACCGATTTCGGGATGGAAAGCCAGAAGCCCGCGGGTGACGGCGTTGTCACTGGCTGGGGCACCATCAATGGCCGTATGGTCTATGTCTTTTCACAGGACTTTACCGTCTTTGGCGGTTCGCTGTCCGAGACCCACGCCCAAAAGATCTGCAAGATTCAGGACATGGCGGTTCAGAACGGTGCCCCCATCATCGGCATCAACGATTCAGGTGGTGCGCGCATTCAGGAAGGTGTCGCTTCGCTTGCGGGCTACGCTGAGGTGTTCCAGCGCAACATCATGGCGTCTGGTGTTGTGCCCCAGATCAGCCTGATTATGGGGCCTTGCGCGGGTGGAGCGGTCTATTCGCCTGCGATGACCGACTTTATCTTCATGGTCAAAGACACGTCATACATGTTTGTCACCGGCCCCGACGTGGTGAAAACCGTCACCAACGAGGTCGTAACAGCCGAAGAACTGGGCGGGGCCTCGACCCATACCAAGAAGTCATCGGTCGCGGATGGTGCATTTGAAAACGATGTGGAGGCATTGGCCGAGGTGCGCCGCCTTGTCGATTTCCTGCCGCTCAACAACCGCCAAAAGCCGCCGGTACGCCCGTTCTTTGATGAACCGGGCCGGGTGGAGACGTCGTTGGATACGTTGATCCCGGCCAATCCAAACACGCCCTACGACATGAAAGAGCTGATCACCAAGATCGCGGATGAGGCGGATTTTTATGAGATCCAGGAGGATTTCGCCAAGAACATCATCACCGGTTTTGTCCGCCTTGAGGGGCAGACGGTGGGGGTTGTGGCCAACCAGCCGATGGTTCTGGCGGGCTGTCTGGACATCGACTCCAGCCGCAAGGCTGCACGGTTTGTGCGCTTTTGCGATGCGTTCGAAATTCCGATCCTGACGCTGGTGGATGTGCCCGGCTTCCTGCCCGGCACGTCTCAGGAATACGGCGGCGTGATCAAGCACGGGGCCAAGTTGCTGTTTGCCTATGGCGAGGCGACGGTGCCCAAGGTCACGGTGATCACGCGCAAGGCCTATGGTGGGGCCTATGACGTGATGGCGTCTAAACACCTGCGGGGCGATTTCAACTATGCTTGGCCCACTGCCGAGATTGCGGTGATGGGGGCCAAGGGTGCGACCGAGATCATCCACCGCGCCGATCTGGGAGACGCCGACAAGATCGCCGCCCACACCAAGGATTACGAGGACCGCTTTGCCAACCCGTTTGTAGCGGCTGAAAAAGGCTTCATCGACGAGGTGATCCAGCCGCGATCCACCCGCAAGCGGGTGAGCCGCGCGTTCGCGTCACTGCGGGGCAAGTCGCTGCAGAACCCTTGGAAAAAGCACGATAATATTCCGTTGTGAGGTCTGCACAATGTTCTCGAAGTGCTTTTTCAAGGCTCGCTCTACTCGACTTTGCCTCACTATTGCAGCTGCTGTAGGGTGCGGCCCGATTGCGGCTATGGAAACGCATCAAATCGTAGTCAATGGCCGTGAATGGCAAACCACACGGGTAGATTTCGGACCAGATTCTGACATCATGGGCGTCAAATTCCATCTGACAAAACCGGACGATGTTGTTTACCAATCGCATCAAGAAATCGGTGTATCGATCATCGGCGCGTGCAATGTGATCCTCAAAAACAGAGAGACGATGCTACAAGATGTCTCTTCTGTGGATGGTCCAGACCATATCTTTTTCGAGGTGACGTCTGGCGAAGGCCGCGCGTGGCCTTACGCGTTAAGAGTGGCGGTTGACGGAGGCAATTGCACCAGCCGTTTCTCGTTTGTCATGTCAGCACTGGATGACCCGTTTTCCAAGCACTTGCCGAGCGATGAGGCCTTGTCTGTATTTCACACTTGGGGCCTTGGCGCGCCAGAAATCGCCTTTGAAACCGGTTCGAGCGGAAAAACTCTTGCCGTCGAATTTGCCGTTGCCGAAGGGTTCGAACGCAATTTGGCAGAAGTTCCCGCGCTTGCGTTTTGCATTCATTCGATTGCCAACTTGGAACGCACAGTGGCCGTTGGTCCTTTGACTTTTGATGTGGCCAATTACACCAAGATTGAAGTGGAGATTGTGCAAAGATCTTCTGGTTTTTTCTCGACCAGTACTTCCGTAATCGGGCGCGCTGTTTTTGGTCAAAAAGACGGATTGTGCGTCCCTTACGAGGGACAAGACTGATGCCTGATTTCCACCTCCTCGCTTCTGGTCCGCGCCCCGTTGCGCCGTTTTCTCACGCTGTAGAGGCTGATGGCTGGGTGATCCTGACGGGGCAGATGCCGACCGATCCGGATGCACCTGATGCGGCATTGCCGGAAGGGGTCGCGGCGCAGACGGCCCGCGTGATGGACAACCTCGAGATTATCTTGAACGGGCTTGGTCTTGATCTGTCCCACGTGTTGCAATGCCGGGCGTACCTGACGGAGTTCGAGCGTGACTACGCGGCCTTCAACGAGACCTATCAGACCTATTTCCCCGCGGACCGCCGTCCGGCGCGCACGACAATTGGTGTGACCGCGCTGGCGGTTGGCGCGCTTGTGGAAATTGACTGCGTGGCGCGGCGGCCATGAAGGGGCGGTGGCATATCCTGAGCGATGGCGACACGGTGACGCTGTGCCGTCACGTGCCGCCGCGGTTTGACTTTGCCGTGCGCACACGTCTTGCAACGGGCAGCCCGAAGCGTTTGGCGCACCAGATCCGGCAGGATCTGTGGCGTGCCTTGCAGGATTTGCGCGGCTTTTCCCCGGTTGTTGAATTGCGCCGCGCGCAGGATGGTTGGGACGTTGTGGCCGGTGGGCGCGCCGCGGGCCGTGTCCCGCAAAGCCAGATTGCGCGGGCCCAATCCGTTTTGGACAACCCTTCAAATCGTGCCCGTTGGGGTCGACATGCGCAAAAGGTGGCGGCATGATAAGATGGTCTCATACGCTGGCGGTGCGCGCGCGCAGTGTATTGCATGGTTCGTCTGCGTTTGTTGCGGCGAAATGTGATCGCTTCACCCTCTTGCGCCGCGCTGTTGCAAACGGCATTAACCACGGGTTGCTGTCGCTACGTCAGCATACGGAGCAGTATAGAACAGTGCACGGGGAGTTTACCTGTCGCACAGCAGCCCCGGAGGGAGGAGCTTGGACCGCCATGCGGAACCGGGTCCGGGGCTGCGTATTATCACTGGCTCTTGCGGCCACCGTAACAAGTGCTGCGCAGGCGCAGGATGTTCCCTCTGGTCAGGCCGTCACTCTGGATGAGGTGCTTGTAGACAGCGTTGGCGCGGAGGCGTGGTTGCGGTTCCGTTTCATGGCGCCGCAGATTGCGCGCGATGGTGGCTCGGTTTCCTTTGATGCGGCGCGGGATGATTTTCTGCATCTGTGCCACGCCGTGGCTTTGCCCTACATGCGCGAATTCGATCTGGATACGGATGTCATTGTGATTTCGATGATGGACCGGGTTGTTCCCTTCGGCACGTCGGACCCGGATGCTACTCAGTTTTTCGAGGCTTTCCGTATCGCGGACGGGGCCTGTGCATGGGACAGTTACTGATGGGCAGAGTGCACCATGCATATGCGGCATTGTGGCCACAACCCGCGCAAGCGTTTGGGGTGGCATATCTTTTGACCAACTTATCCAGTATACGGGCCGACAGGAGTCCCCAAGATTCCTTTACCTCACAGGGGCTGTGCGGCGACGTGCGGTCCAAAGTTGACTACAGGAGAGACAGATGTCGAAGAGCATCAAAGTGTTGGGCATGGTTAGCCTCATGGTTCTGGTTGCCGCTTGCGGGCGCAACAATGAAGAAGAGTTCGTGGTTGTTGAACCCGAGCCCATCAGCCAAGAGCCTGTCAGCACTGGCAAATTTAAGTAAGTCGTTTCGACTTCGGTCAGGGCGGGCATTTATGCCCGCCCTGATGGCCACCAGCGCCATGCCCCACACCGCACGGGGGGCCAGCACATGCTGAAACACCGCGGGTTTCCGGGCCGCCTGTCCGGTACAGATTTCCAATTCACAATCCGCCGCCCCAATCCCAAAGGGGTCACACCGCTTAGCCGTCGCGAGCGCTTTAGTGATCGCCGCCCTGCGGACAAACGCGCCGATGCTGCCTTTATGGCCGCCCTTTGGCAGCAATTCGGGGCCGACCCGTTTGAGCGGGGCAATCTGGATGCGGGCCGTTTGTCGTGGCTGTTTGGTCGCGAAGTGATTCCCGCAACAGATCCCTTTGACCTTGCTGATTACGAGGCGTTGCTGGTCATTGATGAACTGGTTGCGCGCTCATCGTTTCCGGAGGCGTTCGAGACGTGAAAAACGCACTCCAAATCAAATGTATAGGCGCAAATCCGCCGCAGAATTCCCGGATGTGGCGAAACCCGGCTTATCGCGGTTGTGCGCGTCCAACTGTGTTTGCGCGTTTCAGCGTCGCATGTCAGCGTGGTCAGGCAGGGTCGGTTCCCCAGGTACTTACCGATGCTGTGTACCATTTCCGTACCCCTTCCCCTGGTGGACATCTGCCGCTTGCGAGCGCACAGGTGTCCACCATTTTTTGTGCCGATGGTGAATGTGCCTGCTGTGGGTCCATTGTTACATGCGCTCACGATGCCGGGCGTTTTGATACAGGTGCCTTTTTGCAGGACCGGACGGTTCCTAATTCTTTGTCATCAGATACAAAGGAACTGGAACAATGGCACGACGCCCACTTATCGCACTCGCCCTCATGGGTACCCTTGGCCTCGCCGCATGTGGCGACTCTCTCGGAGAACAGGCGCTGTCCGGCGCTATCATCGGCGCAGCTGGAACAGCCATTTTTGACGGGGATGTCGGCACGGGTGCCGTTGTGGGCGCTGTCGGCGGTGTCCTTTACTGTCAAACCTTCGACAGCCGCTGCAACTAGGCAACACCATCGGCAATATTGTGCCGCACGGACGAGATATGAGCGGCCGCGCGCGCACAATAATGAAGATGGGCGGGAACGATTGCGCCATTTCTGCGTTGGGTCCACGACATCTGCAGAGCAGAAAGGACGTAGATCATGCGCATTAAACTATTCACCGTTGCAACCTGTGCAGCACTTGGCCTTGCCGCGTGCGGCGACACCGTGGCGGAACGCGCCGTTATTGGCGGAGCCGTTGGGGCAGGGGCAGCCGCTGTCACAAGCGGCAGCATTGTCACCGGCGTTGCCATTGGTGCAGCGGGCAACGTTGTTGCCTGTGAGCTTGATATCGGCGACTGCTGATCACGGCCACTGCGCCCCGCACGACACATTCAGACCATCTATCAAGCGCCGCCCTGCGTCACCGCAGGGCGGCGTTTTGCGTGCTCATCTGCTCAGACCAGCCCATGAAGAGGCCAAGACAAAGGGACGACATGTTCAATAAAATCCTGATCGCCAACCGGGGCGAGATCGCCTGCCGTGTCATCAAATCGGCCCGCAAGATGGGTATCGAAACCGTGGCCATTTATTCCGACGCCGACGCCAAGGCGTTGCATGTCCAGATGGCTGACGAGGCCATCCACATTGGCCCGCCCCCGGCCAACCAATCCTATATCGTCATCGACAGGGTGATGGAGGCGATCAAGGCGTCCGGCGCTGAGGCGGTGCATCCCGGCTATGGCTTCCTGTCCGAAAATGCCAAATTTGCAGAAGCGTTGGAGGCCGCTGACGTTGCCTTTATCGGCCCGCCCGTCGGTGCCATCGAAAAGATGGGTGACAAGATCACGTCGAAAAAGATCGCCCAAGAGGCAGGCGTATCCACCGTGCCGGGTTACATGGGGTTGATCGAGGATGCGGATGAGGCGGTGAAGATTTCGAACGAGATCGGCTATCCGGTGATGCTCAAGGCCTCGGCTGGGGGTGGCGGCAAGGGTATGCGCATCGCCTGGAACGACGAAGAGGCCCGCGAAGGGTTTCAGTCCTCCAAGAACGAGGCCGCCAACAGCTTTGGTGACGATCGGATCTTTATCGAGAAATTCGTCACCCAACCCCGCCACATCGAAATTCAGGTCCTGTGTGATGCCCACGGCAATGGCATTTATCTAGGCGAACGTGAGTGTTCGATCCAGCGCCGCAACCAGAAGGTTGTGGAAGAGGCCCCGAGCCCGTTTCTGGATGAAGCCACCCGCAAGGCCATGGGGGAACAGTCTGTCGCCTTGGCCAAGGCCGTGGGCTATTCCAGCGCCGGCACTGTTGAATTCATCGTGGACGGTGACAAGAACTTCTACTTCCTCGAGATGAACACCCGTTTGCAGGTGGAACACCCCGTGACCGAGTTGATCACAGGCGTCGACCTGGTCGAACAGATGATCCGCGTGGCGGCAGGCCAGCCTCTGACAATCGCGCAGGACGATGTGAAACTGCATGGCTGGGCCATCGAAAACCGCCTTTATGCAGAGGATCCCTATCGTGGGTTCCTGCCCTCGATTGGGCGTTTGACGCGCTACCGCCCGCCGGCAGAGACCGCCAGCTATCAGCCCGGTGTGGTCCCCGACGACATTGTGATCCGCAATGATACCGGTGTTTACGAGGGCGGCGAGATCAGTATGTACTACGACCCCATGATCGCCAAGTTGTGCACCTGGGGCCCGGATCGTGACAGCGCGATTGAGGCGATGCGCGTGGCGCTCGACAGTTTCGAGGTCGAGGGAATTGGCCACAACCTGCCGTTCCTGTCTGCCGTGATGGATCACCCGATCTTCATGGCGGGTGATATGACCACCGCTTTTATCGCCGAACAGTATCCGGATGGGTTTGAGGGGGTCACGCTGGCCGATGCCGAAGTGGTCCGTGTCGCCGCAGCGACAGCCGCGATGCACCGCGTTGCCGAAATTCGGCGCACGCGCGTGTCCGGGCGCATGGACAACCACGAACGCAAGGTCGGCAGTGTCTGGAACGTTACCCTGCAAGGGCAATCCCACGACGTCACTATTGCGGCGGATCCTGAGGGTTCAACTGTAACTTTCGCGGATGGGACAGCGTTGCGCGTGAGCGGGGCGTGGACACCCGGTGACCAGTTGGCGAACATGTCTGTGGATGGTGCGCCTTTGGTGTTGAAGGTCGGCAAGGTTCCGGGTGGGTTCCGCATCCGCACCCGCGGCGCGGACCTGAAAGTGCATGTGCGCACGCCGCGTCAGGCCGAACTGGCGCGACTTATGCCGGAAAAGACTCCGCCCGACACCTCCAAGATGCTGTTGTGCCCGATGCCCGGACTTGTTGTAAAAGTCGACGTCGAAGAGGGCGCTGAGGTGCAGGAAGGTCAGGCCCTGTGTACCATCGAGGCCATGAAGATGGAAAACATCCTGCGCGCAGAGCGCAAGGGTGTGGTGTCGAAAATCAATGCGGGCGCGGGCGACAGCCTTGCCGTGGATGATGTGATCATGGAGTTCGAGTGAGCGGCGATTCAGCCATAACCGCGTGGTTTATGGGCCTTGATCCACGTATTTTGCAGGCCGTTCTGGCAGGCGTCTTTGTGGCGCTTGGCTGGATCGTGAACGGTATGCAGAACCGGCGTGATGCACGTCGCTTGCGCCGTGAGCGGCGTGAGGACGTGCAGCGCGCGCTGGTCGCTGAGATCAAGCACTACCTCGAGGTTCTGGAAGCCGAAGATCTGAATGCCACGTGGGACGAAATGCAGCCGCGTATCCAAGGCGGCTACGTCCCATTTTTACCCAGTGAAGCCAACGACATGGTGTTCCAGTCCGTGTTGGAAAACATCCACATCCTGCCGAAAACTGTGATTGACCCCGTGGTCAAATACTACTCGCAACTCAAGGCGATCGAGTGTCAGATTTCGGATTCACGCCTTGATGCATTTGTACTGGGTACGGACGAAGAAAGCCGCGCGCGGCGCGGATTTGTGTATTACGATTATTTGCAGATGCGCCAGCGCGCCAAGACCTATGCCACCCAAGCCCTGCGGGAATTGGGCGTGTCAACAGATCTCAATAGCCGGGCCGCGGCCCGTTCCGACCAGTGATTGGGGCGGAGCGCTTGGTTGGTTCCGACATATCAGTGTCCTTTTCTGTTTCAGGTCCTGATGCGGGCATCGCTGATGCCTCAGATACAATCAAAGTAGGCTGTCTGGCGGTCTATTGCAAGGTTGGCACTGCGCCTAGCAGCCCTGCCTTAACATCGCCTGAAGGCGCCGTTCAATTGCTGGCTGGTGCTGCCCGGCGATCCCGGATTTCGCGCTGCCGCAATGGCATCTTGTCGATGGTTCGGCTGAGTTCACGCACGTCCCATGGGAACGGTTTGCGCAGCTTTACGCCCCCGTCTTTGCCAATCAAAACAAGCATAAAGCCGCGTGGCCGCAACTGTGTGCGCAGCTCGCTTTGCACGGATGGGTCCGTATCGGTCAAAACGATCACGTCGCGTTTGGCAAGTTCTTCACTGAGGTCTTCGAGATACTCCATCTGCTGCCCGAAATTCGGGTCGTTGGGACTGTCGGCAAAGACAATGATGGGGCGCTTTTCCCAAACAAATTGGCTTAAATCCGACACGTCTGTACCTGTCAACGCGAACGGATCGCTTGGGGCAGGCTCATCTGCGGCACTGACTGGGCCGACGAAAAGACCTGCAAGAACAAGGGGTAATAACTGTTTCATACACTCTCCTGATCTATCCAATGTAGCGGCTTTTTCGCTGATTGCGACCGGTCCTCGCGTCAATTTTAACATTAATCTACCTTCAACAGATCGCAGTCCATGTCTGGTTGCAACTCTGGTCAGCGTGCGCGCATTGCAGACCGATTTGCCACTCGAAAGGACGAGCATGAAAGTCATTTTGCACATTGGCGCCCATCGGACCGGGTCTACAAGTTTTCAAGCCTATATGGGGCGCAACCGTGCACAGTTGCAGGGGCTTGGCGTGGCCTTTTGGGGGCCTACACGCACGCGCAAAGGATTGTTTGCTGGCATTCAGCCAGTGCCGGGGGCCGGTCGGGAGGCAGCGCGCCGTGCGCGTGGCCGCATTTTGTTGCATCTGGACAAGCTGGAAAAACAGGGCACGCAGACTGTTGTTGTGAGTGACGAGAACATGATGGGTTCGGTGCGCATGAATTTGCGCAACCATCGTCTTTACCCGGATATCGGCGAGCGATTAGCGCGCTACATCGGCGCCTTTGATGAACGCGTTGACAAGGTGGTGCTGAGCACCCGCAGTCTTGAACTCTATTGGGCGTCTTCCGCCGCCTACGGCATCGCGCGTGGCCACAGCCCGCTGAGCAGGGATGCCTGTCACGCCATCGCGTCAAGTTGGCGTACATGGCGCGATGTTGTGACAGATGTTGCTTGCGCGGCCAGTGGTGCCAGCGTGCAGGTGTTGCCTTTCGAGTGTTTTGCCGGCCGGCCCGACGCAATGTTGAGCGCGATCACCGCACAAGCCGCTCCGGCAGACCCGGATCCGATCTGGCTTAACCGTGCGCCGAGCATTCCCAAGCTCAAAACGCTGCTGCGCGAGAGAGGGCAGGACCCGACGATTTTGCCCGAGGGTGAAGGGCGCTGGATGCCGTTCGACCCACTGGAAATGGCGCAATTGCGCGAAGGATATGACGACGACATGCACTGGTTGATTTCCGGTGCCAATGACTTGGCCAAACTGACAGAGACACCGGACCGGGAACGCGCGGGGCAAACTCCGCCATTCGGTCCACCGACAAGAGGACAACACTATGGCGAACAAGAAAGACGCATGGCGCACCCTGGCTGAGGCAGAGCTGCGCGGCAAACCCGTTGAGGACCTGACGTGGAAGACCCTTGAAGGTATCGACGTGCAGCCGATTTACACGGATGAAGATCTGCAAGGCGTCGACCATTTGGGCACCATCCCCGGCACAGCGCCCTATACCCGCGGCGTCAAGGCTACGATGTACGCAGGCCGTCCATGGACGATCCGTCAATATGCAGGATTCTCTACAGCCGAAGAGTCCAACGCTTTTTATCGCCGCGCTTTGGATGCGGGCCAGCAGGGCGTGTCGGTCGCCTTTGATCTGGCGACCCACCGTGGCTATGACAGCGATCACGACCGCGTGCAGGGCGATGTCGGCAAGGCGGGCGTTGCCATCGACTCGGTTGAGGACATGAAAATCCTCTTTGACGGCATTCCGCTCGAAAAAGTCTCTGTGTCCATGACGATGAACGGGGCGGTGATCCCGATCCTTGCCAGTTTCATCGTTGCCGGAGAAGAGCAGGGCGTGGACCGAGCGGCCCTGTCTGGCACCATTCAAAACGACATTCTCAAAGAGTTCATGGTGCGCAACACCTACATCTACCCACCTGAACCCAGCATGCGCATCATCGCGGACATCATCGCCTACACCTCTGCCGAAATGCCGAAATTCAACTCGATTTCGATCTCGGGCTACCACATGCAAGAGGCAGGTGCGAACCTTGTCCAGGAACTGGCATTCACGCTTGCTGACGGGCGCGAATATGTCCGCGCCGCCATCGCACGTGGGATGGACGTGGATGCCTTTGCTGGGCGCTTGTCGTTCTTCTTTGCGATCGGCATGAACTTTTTCATGGAGGCCGCGAAGCTGCGTGCGGCCCGGCTGTTGTGGCACCGCATCATGTCGGAATTTGAGCCAAAGAACCCGAAATCATCCATGTTGCGGACCCATTGCCAGACGTCCGGTGTGTCGCTGCAGGAACAGGACCCTTACAACAATGTGGTGCGTACAGCCTACGAAGCGATGGCGGCGGCGCTTGGTGGCACACAGTCTTTGCATACCAATGCGCTGGACGAGGCGATTGCCTTGCCCACAGATTTTTCCGCACGGATTGCCCGCAATACGCAATTGATTTTGCAGGAAGAAACCGGCGTGACGAATGTCGTCGACCCGCTGGCTGGCTCTTACTATGTCGAAAAGCTGACCCATGATCTGGCCGAGGCCGCGTGGACGTTGATCGAGGAGGTCGAGGAGATGGGCGGCATGACCAAGGCCGTCGCATCCGGCATGCCGAAGTTGCGCATCGAAGAGGCTGCCGCCACCCGGCAGGCCAAGATTGACCGTGGCGAGGAAGTCATTGTTGGCGTGAACAAGTACCGGCTGCAAAAGGAGGATGAGATCGACATTCTCGACATTGACAATGCCGCTGTCCGTGACGCGCAGATTGCGCGCCTCGACACGATCCGTGACAGCCGTGATGAGGCTGCATGCACAGCCGCCCTTGATGCGTTGAGCGCAGCAGCCGCCGCCGACGGAAACCTTTTGCAACACGCAGTGGAGGCGGCGCGTGCCCGCGCCACAGTGGGAGAGATCAGCATGGCCATGGAAAAAGTGTTCGGGCGCCATCGCGCCGAAGTCAAAACGCTCGCGGGCGTGTACGGGGCCGCTTACGAGGGCGATGCCGGGTTTGCGGCCATCCAGAAATCCGTTGAAGGATTTGCCGAGGCCGAGGGCCGTCGCCCCCGGATGCTGGTCGTCAAGATGGGGCAGGATGGTCATGATCGTGGCGCCAAGGTCATTGCGACGGCCTTTGCCGATATCGGCTTTGATGTCGATGTTGGCCCGCTGTTCCAGACACCTGCCGAGGCTGCTCAGGACGCCATCGACAATGATGTGCATGTGGTGGGGATTTCGTCGCAGGCGGCTGGTCACAAGACGCTTGCACCGCAACTGGTGCAAGCCCTCAAGGAGGCCGGAGCCGAGGATATCATCGTGATCTGCGGCGGCGTCATCCCACAACAGGATTACCAGTTTCTCTACGATAATGGGGTCAAGGCGATCTTTGGGCCCGGAACAAATATCCCGTCAGCGGCGCAGGAGATCCTTGATATTCTCAAGGCGGGCTAGATCTGAACACCTGCGCGTGGTTGCTTTGTGACGCACGCGCAGGTGCGACCCGCGCCGATTGCGGACCACTCTCGGTGTGTTCGGTCGCGCTGCGGATCGCCTTGTCATGGCTGATGACAGCCTGATCTGCCGCAAAGATAATCGCATCCACCCACATCGGCACGTCTCGGTCAGGATCGGCGCATTGCCCCCCTTGTGTTGGCTGCTGGAAAGGTCAAAAACGGTGCAAAGCGACAGCACTGCGATGCACATCGCGACCAGACGGAGCACAACCAGCCATGATCCTCGATCACCTCGTTGTCGGGGCTCAGACCCTGGCAGATGCGCAAGCCCATATCGAAGGCACCTTGGGCGTTTCCATGCAGTCGGGTGGTCAACATGCTGTTTTCCATACACATAATGCGCTTCTGGGGCTTGAGGATGGTCTCTATCTCGAAGCGATTGCCCCTGATCCTGCGCGCCCCGCTCCCTTGCGTCCGCGCTGGTATGACCTTGATCGTTTCGAAGGTTCAGCCCGGTTGAGCAATTGGGCGGCTGCGGTGCAGGATATGGACGCGGAATTGCTCGATATGCCTGCGGGCTGCGGCGCCCCTGTCGACGTAGAGCGCGGCACATTGTCGTGGCGCATGGCTGTGTCAGACGCGGGAACGACCCCGTTTGACAACTTGTGGCCTGCACTGATTGAGTGGCCTGCGAATGTCCATCCTGCCGCAAGCCTGAAGCCCAGCGGGTTGCGCCTGCGCCGTATGACTTTGCGCCATCCGGATGGCGCGGAGTTGTCTGCGGCGTTGGCCATGCACATCAGTGATGACCGTTTGCGCATCGAGACCGGGGAGATTGGGATGCACGCCGAATTCACAGGGCCGCAGGGCACATGCACTCTTTAGTATCGTACGCGGCGCAACGCGACGCAGAGTGGATCACCGCGTTGTGGAACGACATCATCGCGCACACGCTGGTGACGTTCACCACAAGGCTCAAGCGTATTGATGAAGTGCGCGACATGATTGAGGATCAGTCGGTTCTGGTTCTGAACGATGCCAAGGGCTTTGCTGTCTTCGGACCATTCCGCGCCGGTCCGGGCTATGCCGGGACGGTCGAGCATACGATCTACATTGACCCGGGCGCGCGGGGGCAGGGCCTTGGCGCGGTTCTGTTGACAGAGCTGATCACCTTGGCAGAACTGGAGGCGCATCACGTCATGGTCGCGGGCATCAGCGGGGCCAATCCGGGCGCTGTCCGCTTTCACGAGCGTCTCGGCTTTGAAACTGTTGGTCACATGCCGCAGGTCGGCTTCAAGAATGATCAATGGCTTGATCTGATCCTGATGCAAAAAATGCTCAATCCGCCTGACACCGGCGACACGCAAGGGTAGGGTGACGCCATGTCGATTTGGTCCCGAATATCTGATGCATTGTCTGCCCTTGCCACCGGCGAGGGGCTGACGGCGGTTTTTGACAAACTGCGCGCACCTCCGGAACGTACGGTTGCCTTTGCCATTGCAGTTATCGCCCTTGGTGCAAAAATGGCCAAGGCTGACGGCCATGTGACGCGCGACGAGGTGACGGCCTTTCGCGAGGTCTTTCATATTGCCGCCAAGGATGAAGCGGGCGCGGCCAAGGTGTTCAATCTCGCCCGGCAGGATGTGACGGGCTACGACGACTATGCCACGCGCATCCATGCGATGTTTTCCAACCAGCCCGAGACGTTGAATGACCTGCTGGAAGGGTTGTTTCATATTGCCATGGCTGATGGCTTTTATCACCCGAATGAAGATGCGTTTCTGGAAGATGTTGCGCGGATCTTTGCGATTTCCGATCGTGATTTCAAAGCATTGCGCGCGCGCTTTGTGCCGGATGCGGTGCCGGACCCATACTCGGTTCTCGGGGTTACTCCTGACATGATGCTTGAGGATATTCGTACCTCGTGGCGCAAGTTGGTGCGTGAAAACCACCCAGATGCGATGATGGCGCGCGGCGTACCTGAAGAAGCTGTGCGGCTGGCCGAAAAGCGGATGATCGACATCAACCGCGCGTGGGAAGACATCCAGAGCAGTCACGGCTGATGCGCATTGCCACGTACAATGTCGAATGGATGAACAGTCTTTTTGACGCGCATGGCGGGCTGATCGAAGACGGTGATTGGTCCGGTCGACGCAACGTGACTCGGGCCGAACAGATTGTGGCGTTGAAAACCGTATTTGCGGCGTTGGATGCGGATGCCGTGATGGTGATCGAAGCCCCCGATCAGGGTAGAACCCGCCAGACCGTGCGTGCGCTGGAAACCTTTGCAGCCGCCGTTGGTGTGCGGGCGCGCCGTGCCATCATGGGCTTTGCAAATGACACCCAACAGGAGATTGCGCTGCTTTATGACCCGGATGTGCTGAGCGTGCGCCATGACCCGGTTGGCAGCACCGACGCACCCCGCTTTGACGAGAGCTTTGCCATCGATCTGGATATTGATGCGGATGCAGATGATGTGGTGTTTTCCAAGCCGCCTCTGGAATTGGCTGTTGAGACGTCGAGTGGCTTTGCCTTTCGCATGATCGGGGCGCATCTGAAATCCAAGGCGCCACACGGGGCAAGATCACAGGACGAAGTTATTTCGATTTCCATAGCCAATCGCCGCAAGCAACTGGCGCAAGCCATCTGGTTGCGTGCCCGCATTGAGGGCCATCTGCAAGCGGGGACTCCCTTGATGGTCATGGGGGATATGAATGATGGTCCCGGTCTGGACAGCTACGAAAGCCTGTTTGGGCGCTCTTCTGTCGAGATCCTGTTGGGGCAGGGCGAGGCCGCTTTGTTTGACCCGCACGCCCGTCAAGCCTTGCAGCGCCGCTTGGGCGCAACACCGACCACGGCCCGTTTCTGGATCCGGCAGGAAAAGCGGTTTTTGCAGGCGCTGTTGGATTACATCATGGTATCGCCGGATCTGGCACGTCGCGCGCCGGTCTGGCGCATCTGGCATCCGCTGGATGACCCAGAGTGTTGGGGAAACGCAAACTTGCGGGATGCACTCGTGGCCGCGTCAGACCATTTTCCAGTGACCTTGGATATCGACGTTTAAGAACCCATATTATGGGTGTGAGATGTTTTGTTCTGATCCTTGCCCTGATGGCACCTGTCCCGGCTGTGGCCGAAGAGGATGGGCTGTCCTTGATGGAACGTGGCGCGCAGATGCTCATGGAAGGGTTGTTGCAGGAGATGGAGCCTGCACTGGACGGTCTACAGGGCATGGCCGAGGAGTTTGGGCCTGCGCTGCGTGATTTTACCAGTCAGATGGGGCCCGCCTTGCGCGGTTTACTGGAGGATGTCGAGGACTGGAGCGTCTATCATCCACCTGAGATGCTGGAAAACGGTGACATCATCATTCGACGTCGCGCGCCGGTGGAGGATGCCCCCCAAACCGATCCGGATGCGCAAATCGATATCTGATGTTTGTCTGATTTGACCGGAAACACCAATCCCCACCTGGAACAATGAAATCTTGGATGCCGGGTGCGTCAGTCCAAGCGCAGTCGTTCCGGCGGCAGCGGGGTGCGTGGTCAAGAGACCCTCTGAGCGCGATTGAGCGGGTTACGATTTCTTGCGGCGCATTTTGACTTTGACTTCGGCATCCAAAGACGCGGCGAGGGAGTTCAAACGTGCTTCGGCCACTTCGCCAAACAGCGGCATGGCGTCCCGCGACAGCAGCAGTTCCAGTTTTTTCTTTTTCGGATACCACCGCATTTCGCCACGGTCGGCGTCTTTCTCCATCCAGAGCATCGCGCCAAACCGCATGGCTTTGCCCAGCACCTCGGCGTCGCTGCGCGTTTTCTCGTCGATGAGCTCGTAGAGGTTTTCGAAATGGGTGCCTTCGCGCTTGTTGCGGTATCTGTGCAGCAGGGCCAGTCCGAGAAAGATCCGCTCGGAATGCTTGAGCCCGCCAAGGTTGGATCGCGTGGCGGTGTCAAAGCAGGATTCAGCGCGGTAGTCGGGATGTGCTCTCCAACTGACGTCGTGCAACAGGCAAGCCGCCTTGATCAGACGTTTGCGGCTGAAAGAGGCAGACTTGAACAGCGGTTCGATGAACGTGTTGAGGCGTTTGCCAAAACCGGGCATGCGCGCGTCCTTGGCTTCGGCAAAGCGGCAGGCTTCGATCAGCGGATCGCGGTCGCGCAGCCGTTGTGGCATCTGTTCATACAACATGCCTTCGCGGATGCCGTAGCTGGAAATGGCGATGTCCTTTGGGCGAAAGGTCTTGACGACACGCGCAAGAACTTCGGCGGCCATCGGGACAAGCGCCATACGCGCCCCCGAGATGCCACAAGCGAGCCGCAGTGCTTCGTGGTCTTTGTGCTCGGCGATGAATTTGGCTGTGCTGCGCACGGATTGCGGCGTCATGCGGTATTCGTGCAGCACATGCAGCGGGTAGCCCAGGCGGTGCATCTCGACCCGCGCGATGGCCCGCCATGACCCGCCAACGAGGAACAGGCGGTCGCGCTGTGTGCCCATGGCGCTGTGCAGCTCTTCCATGGTAGCCTTGATGTGGGCGCGCCGTCCTTTTTTGCCGCCTTTGACCGTTTGCAGCTTGAGCGGCCCGAGATCGGACGTCACCCGGCGCCCAACTTGACCGCCCGAGATTTCCGCCAGCTCCATCGAAGATCCGCCAATGTCGCAGACCAGACCATAGGATCCCGGCCACCCCAGCAGCACGCCTTGAGCGGACAGGCGCGCCTCTTCGCGCCCGTCGATCACGCGTACTGTAAGACCTGTCTGTTCCAGCACCTCGGCGCAGAAATCGGCGCCATCCCTCGCATCGCGTACAGCGGCTGTGGCCACAACCGTCAACTCAGACAGTCCCATGCCTTCGGCCAATCGCTGGAAGCGATGCAGCGCGTTGAGTGCGCGTATGCGCCCTTCGGGATTGAGCAGGCCAGTGTCCGACACCCCTGCGCCAAGCGCGCACATGATCTTTTCGTTGTAAAAGTAGGCAGGAGAGCGGGCGGCGCCGTCAAAGACAACAAGGCGGACCGAGTTGGATCCCACATCCACGACGCCGACGCGTGACAGATCCCGTGCGGAAGGGTCATCAAACAAGGGACGACCAAAGAGCCCGCCTTCATTGGCATGAGGCGCAACCGGAATATTCATGGACCCCCCGTGGTACATGTGTCTGCCGGGCTTTGATGAACCACTGTGTGCCTTGGGTCAATGATAAGCCTGCGGTGTCGTCGGGTGTCTGTTTGCCCGTTGGGCAAATGCGCCCACCCGCCAACCCGATCAGCCACGCAGATCTGCGGCGGCGGCCATGGCCGAGGACCATGCCCATTGAAAGTTGTATCCACCGAGCCAACCTGTGACATCCACGGCTTCGCCTATGAAATAGAGCCCCGGCACCGTTTTGGACATCATCGTTTTCGAGCTGAGCCCAGCGGTATCCACACCCCCGCGCGTCACTTCGGCGGTGCGGTAGCCTTCTGTGCCTGAGGGCGTCAATCGCCAGTCTGTCAACAATTGCGTCAATTCCTCGATCCGCGCGTCTGACAGATCACCCAAACGCCCCGTGAGGTCGTGTTCGCCGCTCAGGTGCTCGACAAGCCGTCCCGGCAGATGTTTTGCCAATTCGGTTGTGATGGCCTTTTTCCCATCCGAGCGCCGTTTGTCGCGTAAAATGCTGGCGAAATCCGTATCGGGCAGCAAATGCACCGAGATGCTTTGGCCGCCGTCCCAATAGCTGGAGGCTTGCAGGATCGCAGGGCCTGACAGTCCGCGATGCGTGAACAACAATGCTTCGTCAAAGGCGGGGCCGTCCGCGCGCACCCGGGCCGGGCAAGCCACCCCGGATATGTCAGCAAACCGCCGGTCCGGGAACGTGAACGGCACAAGGGCGGCCTGTGTGTCGGTCATGCGGTGCCCAAATTGCTGTGCAATATCGTAGGCAAATCCGGTGGCCCCCATTTTGGGAATGGATTTGCCGCCTGTTGCGATCACCACGTTTTGTGCTGTAACCCTGCGCTGCTTGCCGTCACGCGCGCGTGTCACGCTGAACCCGCTGTCGATCTTTTTGACGGCTGCGACCGATGTCTGCAATGCCAGCTCGGCCCCGGCGCCCTGCATCAGTTTGCGCAACATCGCGATGATGTCTTTGGCAGACACATCGCAGAACAGCTGCCCCAGCGTCTTTTCGTGCCAGGGGATGTTGTGTTGGTCTACGAGGGCTACAAAATCCCATTGTGTGTAGCGCGCCAACGCGGATTTGGCGAAGTGCGGGTTTTCGGACAGGAACGCATCCGGCGTGCAGTACATGTTGGTAAAGTTGCAGCGCCCGCCGCCGGAAATCCGGATCTTTTCGCCGGGTGCCTTTGCGTGATCAATCACCAGCACGCGCCCACCCGCATGTGCCGCGCACATCATGCCAGCGGCGCCTGCGCCGATTACAACGGTATCATAATCCATGACGCCCCCGTGCAGGATTGCACAGAAAGGGTCAAGCATCGTGCTTGTGCCGCAGACCTGACACCCTACGATGCGCGCAACCTGACCCTTCATAAGGATATAGCGATGACTGCGCTGGCTGCCGGAACCCCGTTCCCCAAGACTGACCTGAGCAAAGTGGGTGGCGGGACCCTCACGCTGGGTGCGCCGCAGGGCGGGCACGTCTGGCAGATCGTGGTGATTTATCGCGGCTGGCACTGTCCCAAGTGCAAGGACTACCTTGCCAGGCTGGATACGCTTCAGGCGGCCTATCACGCGGCTGGTATTGATGTGGTCATTGCGTCGGGTGATCCAGCGGACAAGGCGCAGAGGATGTCGGATGAATTTGCGCCCAACGTGGCGATGGGGTTTGACATGAGCATCGCGCAGATGGACGCGCTTGGGCTCTATATCTCGGATCCGCGTGATGCGCAGGAGACAGACCGCCCGTTTCCGGAGCCGGGTGTGTTCGTGATCAACCCGGACGGGCTGATCCAGATGCTGGATGTGTCCAACGTGCCGTTCATGCGCCCGGATCTGGAGGCGGTGCTTGCGGGCATCAATTTCCACCACGAGAAGGGCTTTCCCATCCGGGGCACGCACAAAGTCGCCTAAGAATCGCATCTGATTCGCGACCGAATCACTAAACTCTGGCTTGCTCAGTCAAATGTCGCTATGATTCGGCTCACGCACTTCGGAACAACCGAAGGCATGAGGCAGAGTGTAAGCAGTTAGGCGGCAGATCATGACAGAGATGGTCTATGGCGCGGTCCCGGTGAAGGACGGCGAACCCATCCTTCCCAAGTGGTGGCGGACAATCGACAAGTGGACGCTCAGCTGTGTGTTGATGCTGTTTGCCATTGGCTTGCTTTTGGGGCTCGCGGCATCGGTTCCGCTGGCGGAAAAGAACGGCTTTGGACCGTTCCACTATGTCACACGGCAGGCGTTCTTTGGTGGTTTGGCCCTTGTGGCGATGATCCTGACGTCGATGATGTCTCCGACGCTTGTGCGCCGCCTTGCGGTGCTTGGTTTCCTTTTTGCCTTTGTCGCGCTGGCGCTGTTGCCGTTTTTCGGCACCGATTTCGGCAAGGGGGCGGTGCGCTGGTACAGCCTTGGATTTGCATCGATCCAGCCATCCGAGTTTCTGAAGCCCGGTTTTGTGGTTGCTGCTGCGTGGATGCTGGCGGCCAGTCAGGATCTCAACGGCCCGCCGGGGCGGGTGTGGTCCTTTGCATTGTGCGTTGCCATCGTTTTGATGCTGGCCTTGCAGCCTGATTTTGGTCAGGCTTGCCTTGTGCTGTTTGCGTGGGGTGTGATGTATTTCGTGGCCGGTGCACCCATGCTTTTGCTTGTGGGGATGGCGGCGCTTGTCATCCTTGGCGGCACTGTTGCCTATTCCAATTCTGAACACTTTGCCCGTCGTATCGACGGCTTTTTGAACCCCGACATCGATCCGCGTACCCAGCTTGGATATGCTACCAACGCCATCCAGGAGGGTGGATTGTTTGGTGTTGGCGTCGGCGAGGGGCAGGTAAAGTGGAGCCTGCCGGACGCTCACACTGATTTCATCATTGCCGTGGCCGCCGAAGAATACGGTCTGGTTTTGGTGCTGTGTATCATCGCGCTTTATACTGGCGTGGTTGTGCGGTCGCTGATCCGTCTGATGCGTGAACGCGATCCGTTCATTCGGCTGGCCGGAACGGGCTTGGCGTGCATGTTTGGCGTGCAAGCGATGATCAACATGGGGGTTGCGGTACGTTTATTGCCCGCCAAGGGCATGACATTGCCGTTTGTAAGCTACGGTGGGTCTTCCGTTATCGCGTCTGGCATTGCGGTCGGTATGTTGTTGGCCTTTACCCGGACACGTCCGCAGGGCGAGATTTCCGATTTGTTGCGAGGGCGGCGATGACGCAGCCGCTGCTCTTGATTGCCGCAGGGGGCACTGGGGGGCACATGTTCCCGGCTCAGGCCTTGGCCGAGGCAATGCTGGCCAAAGGCTGGCGCGTCAAGTTGAGCACTGATGCGCGCGGCGCACGCTATACCGGGGGCTTCCCGCACACGACCGAGATCGAGCAGATTTCATCAGCGACCTTTGCGCGAGGCGGGCTGTTGGCCAAGGCAGCAGTGCCATTTCGCATTGCCGCAGGTGTGATGGGGGCCATGCGCAAGATGATGCGCGACAAACCGGCGGTGATTGTGGGCTTTGGTGGCTATCCGACCATTCCCGCCATGTCCGCCGCGACCCTGTTGCGGTTGCCGCGTATGATCCATGAGCAAAACGGTGTTCTGGGGCGGGTGAACACGATTTTTGCCCCGCGCGTGGATGCCGTGGCCTGTGGCACTTGGCCGACATCGTTGCCGGATGGCGTTGAGGGAATCCATGCGGGCAATCCGGTGCGCAGCGCCGTGCTGGACCGGGCCGCCTCGGGTTATATTGTGCCGGGGGACTACCCGATGGAGATCCTCGTGATCGGTGGATCGCAGGGCGCGCGCATCCTGTCGGATGTGATACCGCCTGCCATTGCGGCCCTGTCGATGGACCGTTTGCGCAACATGCGCATCAGCCATCAGGCCCGCGGCGAAGACGAAGAACGTGTTCGCGACTTTTACAGCCAACACGGCATCACGGCCGATGTGCAGCCGTTCTTTCAGGACGTGCCGCGCCGCATGTCCGAGGCGCAGTTGATCATTTCACGCTCAGGCGCCTCTTCGGTTGCCGATATCTCGGTCATTGGACGGCCCTCCATTCTGATCCCCTATGCCGCCGCAACAGGCGACCATCAGACTGCCAATGCGCGTGGTCTTGTCGATGCAGGTGCCGCTATTCTGATCCCAGAAAGTCAAATGACCGTCGAGAACGTAACGGCACAGATCAACGCGGTGCTGGACACGCCCGATGGAGCATTGCACATGGCCCAAGCCGCGCAATCCGTGGCCCGGCCAGACGCGACGGAAACGCTGGTCAGCCTCGTAGAAACCCTCGCACAGAAAGGGAATGCCTGATGAATGCCGCCACCAAACTGCCCGGAGACGTGGGCCCCATTCATTTTGTTGGCATCGGCGGCATCGGCATGTCGGGCATCGCCGAAGTGTTGCTGAACCATGGCTACGTTGTGCAGGGCTCTGACCTCAAAAGCTCCAAGATCACCGACCGGCTTGCCGAACTTGGTGCCCATATCTTTGTCGGTCAAAAGGCGCAGAACATCGAAGACGCCGAAGTTGTCGTTATTTCCTCTGCGATCAAGCCGGGCAATGCCGAGCTGGACGCGGCCCGCGCCCGTGGTCTGCCTATCGTGCGCCGGGCAGAGATGCTGGCAGAGTTGATGCGCCTGCGCTCCAACATCGCGGTGGCCGGTACGCATGGTAAAACTACGACGACAACCATGGTTGCGGCCTTGCTGGACGAGGGAAAATTTGACCCTACGGTGGTGAATGGCGGGATCATCCATGCCTATGGTTCCAACGCTCGCAAGGGTGACGGCGAATGGATGGTGGTGGAAGCTGACGAGAGCGACGGCACATTCAATCGCTTGCCTGCGACCATCGCCATTGTGACCAATATCGACCCTGAACATATGGAGCACTGGGGCACAGAAGAGGCGCTGCATCAGGGTTTTTACGAATTTGTCTCCAACATTCCGTTTTACGGTCTGGCGGTGTGCTGCACCGATGATCCGGACGTGCAGGCGCTGGTCGGAAAGATCACGGATCGCCGCGTTACGACCTATGGCTTTAACGCGCAGGCTGATGTGCGGGCGCTGAACCTGACTTACGAGGCCGGTGTGGCGCATTTTGACATCGCATTGCAGTCCGAAGACAAGATGATCGAAGGCTGTTCACTGCCCATGCCCGGCGATCACAACGTGTCCAATGCGCTGAGCGCGGTGGCCGTGGCCCGTCATCTCGGCATGAAAGCGGACGAAATCCGCAAGGCTTTGGCCGATTTTGGCGGTGTTAACCGCCGCTTTACCCGCGTGGGCGAAGTTGAAGGTGTCACGATCATTGATGATTACGGGCATCACCCGGTGGAGATTGCAGCCGTGCTGAAGGCCGCGCGCCAAGCCACGTCAGGCCGCGTCATCGCGGTCCACCAGCCGCATAGATATACGCGGCTGCATCACCATTTTGACGACTTTTGCGCCTGCTTCAACGACGCGGACGTTGTGGGCATCACCGATATCTTCTCGGCGGGTGAGGACCCGATCCAAGGAGCCAGCCGCGATGATCTGGTTGCCGGTTTGATCCGCCACGGGCACCGCCATGCGCGTTCCGTGGTTGACGAAAACGATCTGGAACGTCTGGTGCGCGAACAGGCGCGCCCCGGTGATATGGTCGTCTGCCTTGGGGCAGGGACCATCAGCGGCTGGGCCAATGCGCTGCCAGGCCGGTTGCAAAAAGGGGCGGCGTAGCCATGACAGCCCTGCTTGTCCTTGCAATCCTTGTGGTGTCCTTTGGCCTGTCGTGGATCAATGGGCGTCTTGGTTTTGTGCTTTGGATCGGCGTGACGATGTGTACCCTGGTTGGTGCAATTGCGCTTTTCCGTCTGGGCGCGCAATCTTTGGACGACTTCAGGGTTGCGGCCAACGTGATGTACGTCTGGTTTGCCTTGCTGGTATCCTTGGTTTGGATGACGGGCATGACGGCTGCCCGGGTTTTGCGTACGCCGCAGGTTCGGGAGGTCGACTGAACCCGTGGACAACCTCTTGCTCTTCATCACCGTGGGCGTTCCGTTTGTAGCGATACCCGTTTCCATCATTTGGGGCTTGCGCAGGGCAATCCATCTTGCGGTTGGCGCGGCCGCGTTGATGCTGATCGGCCCATTTGTCTATTTCGGGGTGTGGAGTATTTGGAGTGGTGAGGCGCTGCGGGATACGCTTATAGCCGTGTCGCATAGTACACCTGCGTTGGCGCTGATTGCCGGGTATGTTGTGTTATGGAGCACGGCATTTGGGGCCATTCCGGCTGGCCTGCGCTGGCTGTGGCTCCATTGGAGGACGCCCGCATGACACTTGTTATAGCTTGCATTGCATGGGTTTTTGCCGCCACTGGCGTGGCGATGCTGCCAATGCGCCATCAGTACTTTCCCGGCGTTGCGCTGCTGATTGCTGCTCCGTTTCTGATCCTGTGGATCGGGATCACAGTCACATGGTGGGCGGGCGTTTTGGCGCTGGCTGCCTTCATTTCGATGTTTCGCAACCCTTTGCGCTATTTCTGGGCCAAGGCACGCGGTCAAAATCCAACACTTCCACCGGAGCTACGCTCATGACGACGTCGCTGATCCTCGCCTGTTTGTGGGCCGTTATTGCCAATGTGTTGGCCATGATGCCCAGCAAGGACAATCACTGGAGCAATGCCTATGTGCTGATTGCCATCGGCATCCCGATTGTGGGATTTGTGACATGGCAACATGGGCCCGGCGCCGGTCTGTTTGTGATGGTGGCGGGCATGAGCATCCTGCGCTGGCCGGTGATTTATCTGACCCGCTGGATCAAAGACAAGGTGCGCCGGTGATCGGCCCTCTGGCACTGGCCAGTATGGCTGCGGGCGGCGCATTGGGTTACATCATGATGCGTCGGTACTTCATGTTGCGGGTGTGGGTTGCACTGATCCTCGCGTTGATTTCGCTCACGCTGCTGGTTTTGACGAACCGCTTGCCCAACATACTGCCCGAAGCCCTCGCGACACAGGAAAGCGAATTGGCGGTTGCGCTGCTGACTGTGCTTGTGCCGCCACCGCTGGCGGCAGGTCTGTTGGTGGGCGGGATTATGGCCCTTATGATGCGTCGCCATGCCAAGCCGTCTTGACCTTGCCCTGTCACAGGGCCATTGCCTGCGCGCATGAGCTATGAATTACCAGATGTACGCGGGACACTGACGGCCCAGAAGGATCTGTCCACCCTGACGTGGCTGCGGGTCGGTGGCCCGGCGGATTGGCTGTTCCAGCCTGCGGATGTGGATGACCTGCGGCATTTTCTTGCCGCGCTTGATCCTGCCATTTCGGTCTTTCCCATGGGTGTTGGAAGTAATCTGATTGTGCGCGATGGCGGATTGCGCGCCGTGGTGATCCGTTTGGGACGTGGGTTCAACAGCATCGACATTGTGGGCAACACAGTTACCGCGGGTGCTGCGGTACTGGATGCGCATGTGGCGCGTAAGGCTGCGGATGCCGGTGTTGATTTGACGTTCCTGCGCACAATCCCCGGTTCCATCGGCGGTGCAGTGCGCATGAACGCGGGTTGCTATGGCAGCTACACGGCGGATGTGTTCCGCTCGGCCGAAGTGGTCACGCGCGATGGTCAGGTGATCACGCTTGAGGCCGACGCCTTTAACTTTCGATACCGCCAAAGCGATTTGCCCGAAGGCGCTGTGCTGACCCGCGTGACCCTGGAGGGGCCAAATGGCGACCCGGACACGCTCCGGGCGCGCATGGCGGACCAATTGGCCAAACGCGACGCCACCCAGCCGACAAAGGACCGCAGCGCGGGGTCGACCTTTCGCAATCCCGCTGGCTTCTCCTCGACCGGCAAGGCGGATGATGTCCACGACCTGAAAGCGTGGAAGGTCATTGATGACGCGGGAATGCGCGGCGCTCAGCGTGGAGGCGCGCAAATGAGCGAAAAGCACTCCAACTTCCTGATCAACACCGGAGGCGCCACGGCAGCGGACCTCGAAGGATTGGGCGAAGAGGTGCGGAAAAAGGTTTACGATTCCAGCGGTATCACGCTAGAATGGGAAATTATGCGCATCGGTGATCCCATTTAGGATTTCGCGCGCAGGGCAGGCCGTAAATCGGCAAACAAACGAGGGTTCACAAAGGACCCCGGGACGAAGAGGCACATGGGCGGTCAGTCGAGCAGGACGGCTTCCAAAGTGGCGGTGTTATTGGGTGGACCCTCGGCTGAGCGCGAGGTGTCATTGTCAACGGGACAGGCCTGTGCAGCCGCGCTGCGGGAGCGAGGATACGAGGTGGTCGAGGTCGATGCTGGCCGCGACCTGTGCGACGTTCTGACATCCATAAAACCTGACGCGGTTCTGAACTGCCTTCATGGGCGGTGGGGCGAGGACGGTTGTGTGCAAGGGATGCTGGAATGGCTGGGCATCCCTTATTCGCATTCCGGTGTGTTGTCGTCCGCCCTGGCCATGGACAAGCAGCGCACCAAGGACGTGTACCGGGCAGCAGGACTGCCTGTGGTCGACAGCGTGATTGTGACCGCCGACGAGGTGCGCGCGGGTCACGTGATGCCGCCGCCCTACGTCGTCAAACCGAACAACGAAGGCTCAAGCGTCGGCATTTACCTTGTAAACGAGGATGCCAATGGGCCGCCGCAACTCGACGCTTCGATGCCGTCCGAGGTGATGGTCGAGGCATTTGCCCATGGGCGCGAGCTGACCACCACAGTAATGGGCACCCGCGCCTTGGGCGTGACGGACATCCTGACTGATGGCTGGTACGACTATGACGCCAAGTACAAGCCCGGCGGCAGCCGCCATGTGATCCCGGCAGATGTACCAACCGAGATTGCGGAACTTTGCCTCGACTATGCCATTCGTGCGCACAACGCATTGGGGTGCCGGGGCGTCAGCCGCACGGATTTCCGTTGGGACGAAAGCAAAGGGGCGGCGGGCCTCATTCTGCTTGAAACCAATACGCAGCCCGGCATGACACCGACATCCCTGACGCCGGAACAGGCGCAGGCGGCCGGGATCTCTTTCGGAGAGCTGTGCGCGTGGATGGTGGAGGACGCCTCGTGTCAACGATAAAGCGCGTCACACGGGTCGATCCCGCCCCATCCCGCTGGTCGTGGCGGATGCAGCGCCTGATGCTGACGCCTGTGTTCCGGTTGGGCGTGCGGGTTGGTCTGCCGTTTGCCGTCGCGTTTGGGGGGCTCACATGGTGGCTGTCCGTGCCTGGCAATCAGACCATGATCACCGACAAGGTTGCTGAAATCCGATCCAGCATCGAAGAGCGCCCGGAGTTCATGGTCAATCTCATGGCCATCGACGGGGCCGAGGCCGAACTGGCGACGGCCATCCGCGAAGCTGTGCCACTGGATTTTCCGCTGTCCTCCTTTGACCTCGAGCTTGAGACCATCCGCGCCCGTCTTCTGGAGATGCCACCGGTGCAAGAGGCCAGCGTGCGTATTCGCCCCGGTGGTGTGCTGCAACTCAACATCACGCCGCGCACACCCGCCGCGATTTGGCGCACTCCCGAGGGACTATGGCTGGTCGACGGGGAGGGTGTGCAAATTGCAACAGTCCAGAAGCGGGTGGCGCGCCCCGACTTGCCCGTGATCGCAGGTGAAGGCGCACCAAAACATGTTCAGGAGGCGTTGGCGCTGATTGATGCCGCAAAGCCATTGGGCGACCGCCTGCGCGGGCTCGTGCGCCTTGGCGATCGACGTTGGGACGTGGTTTTGGATCGCAGCCAACGCATTCTGTTGCCGGTCGAATTGCCGGTGCAGGCGCTGGAACGTGTGATTGCCCTTGAAGGCGCCCAAGAGGTGCTTACCCGCGATATCTCGCGCATTGATCTGCGCCTGCCCGGACGTCCGACCGTCCGCATGACTGACAACGCGACCACCGAATGGTGGCGCATCCGTGCTTTGAATTTGGGGAACCAGTAGCCGCCATGACCGACCTTTATGCCAGCCAGCGCAGTATGCGGAACATGCGCAAGATCGCGATGCAACGGGGTGTCGTGGCCATTCTGGATGTGGGCAGTTCCAAAATCGCCTGCCTTGTGCTGCGTTTTGACGGAACCGCCAAGTTGGGCGAAGAGGGCGAGATCGGATCGCTCGCCGGACAGTCCGGTTTCCGTGTGATCGGCGCGGCAACAACGCGCTCGCGCGGGGTGCGCTTTGGTGAGATCTGCGCGATGCAGGAAACCGAACGTGCTATTCGCACCGCCTTGCAGGCCGCCCAGAAGATGGCCGGTATCCGGGTGGACCACGTGATTGCCTGTTTCGCCGGGGCCGAACCGCGCAGCTATGGACTCGATGCGCAACTGGACCTTGAGGGGCAGGTTGTCACCGAAAACGATGTGGCCACCGTGCTGTCGCGTTGCGATGTGCCCGACTACGGCGAGGGGCGTGAAGTGCTGCATGCCCAGCCTGTGAACTTTGCGCTGGATCACCGGTCGGGTCTGTCTGACCCACGTGGACAGCTGGGCAATACACTGGCCGTTGATCTGCACATGTTGACGGTGGATGCGGATGCGGTTCAGCATCTGGCGCACTGCATAAAACGGTGCGATCTGGAATTGGCGGGCATTGCTTCTTCGGCCTATGCGTCCGGCATTTCAGCCATGGTCGAGGACGAACAGGAACTTGGTGCGGCCTGCATTGACATGGGGGGCGGGTCGACTGGCGTGTCGATCTTTATCAAGAAACACATGATCTATGGCGACGCGGTGCGCATGGGTGGCGATCACGTCACCAGCGACATTTCGCTGGGTCTTCAGGTGCCCATGGCCAATGCGGAACGGATCAAGACATTCTATGGCGGGGTCCATGCAACAGGTATGGATGATCGCGAGATGATCGAGATTGGCGGCGACACCGGTGATTATGAACACGACAGGCGCACAGCGTCGCGTGCTGAATTGATTGGTATCATGCGCCCCCGGGTCGAAGAGATACTTGAAGAAGTACGCGCCCGTCTGGATGCGGCGGGCTTTGACCATTTGCCCAGCCAGCAGATCGTTTTGACAGGTGGCGGCAGTCAGATCCCGGGTCTGGACGGCCTGGCTTCAAAGATTCTCGGACATCAGGTGCGCCTTGGGCGTCCCCTGCGCGTACATGGGTTGCCACAGGCGGCGACGGGGCCGGGTTTTGCCAGCGCCGTTGGTCTGGCGCTGTTTGCCGCGCATCCGCAGGACGAATGGTGGGATTTTGACATCCCACACGATCGCTACCCGTCACGTTCCCTGCGCCGCGCCGTCAAATGGTTCCGCGACAACTGGTGATCAGCTGCGGCGATGCCGGGCCCAGCCCAACAGCGACAACGCCCCGATCAGCATCGGCAGTCCAGCGGGCAATGGTACGGCCGGTGGTGGGGGCGGCGTGATCCCATCGTCATATGTGTAGATAACGCTGATGTCGAAGTCAGCGCCATAAAACGCGCGATACTCTGCATTGCATGCGGTGATGACGGTGGCAAGGCTCGGGTCGCATTCGTATCGGCCTTGCAGAGTCGGAAAGAAAAACGCCGTCAAATCAAACGTCCCGTTGCCCGAATAAGCGGCCAGATTGCCCGCGTCCGTAAATGTCTGCTGCGCGAACAAGGCGACAGGCCCGTTAAAGCCGGTCGAGCTTTGGCCATCTCGCAAGGTGGCTGTTCGCGAGGTCGAGATTTCGTCTACGCTCCCAACTGATGTAAAGACACCGTGATCAATCGTCAGGCTCACATTCAACGTGTCGTTTTGGCAGGCTGTATTGGCGCCACTATCGCGACACAAGGTGCTCACCCGATCAACCCGGTTGCCGCTGACACGGGTCCCTTCGTACACGATCTGGACTGATTGAAGTGTGCCAAGGCTTGCGTCAAACAGATCGGCGCTGAAACTCGGCGCGACCAGATCAAAGACGCCAGTATTGTCCGTTCCGACCCGTACGCCGGTGCCAAAAGGGGGCAGAATGCTGCGCGTAAACTGGTTGCTTTTGCTCCCCGAAAACGTCTGTACGTCAATTTGTGTCGCACTGTGCCCTGGTGCGGCCATCGTCAGGAGTAACCCACATAAACCGAGAGCCAGGGCTCTTCGCAACGTGGACGAGCGTAAAAAAGTGTTCATTAAAGTCCCCAATCTTCATATGCGCAAAAAAGTGTGTGCACTATAGCGCATTTCGCCCACTTTTCTGAGTCAAAACGCTGCCTCCCGCATGGCGGGTGTTTTAGGCTGCGCATTTCGACTTATTTGGCCCCGCCGGGAGCGCAGAATCACGTGACGGCGCTTCGTCAATATGTTAAGGTTATCCACAGGGTCCAAAGAGGCTCAATCAGGCCGACCGAGCAGTCGTCCATACAACTAAAACGATAAGTCCTGTGGATAACCCCGTGGGTCCGCCATGCGCAGTTTTGCACTTGCGTTGTTGATGTCACTTTGACTGTGCGCCGCAACATATTGCGTTTTGGGCAAAATGCTGCCGGGACACGCCATTGTGCCCCCATATTTTGTGGCATTTTTGTGTTTTGGGCGTGACGATGGGGCAGTCAAAGTATAGGGTCGGCTGAAATATGGGACGATTGCCCGCGATTCAGGGCGCTTAAACGAACAGGCGGATAAAAATGACACTCAATCTTTCGATGCCCGGACAGGACGAATTGAAACCTCGTATCACCGTGTTTGGTGTCGGTGGTGCTGGCGGCAACGCCGTCAACAACATGATTGAAAAAGAGCTGGACGGCGTCGACTTTGTGGTCGCCAACACCGATGCTCAGGCGCTGCAGCAATCCGCCGCCGGCAACCGGGTCCAACTGGGTATCAAAGTGACCGAAGGTTTGGGTGCGGGTGCACGCGCAGCCGTTGGTGCCGCCGCTGCCGAGGAAAGCATCGAACAGATCGTGGATCACCTCGCGGGCGCGCACATGTGTTTTATTACGGCCGGTATGGGCGGAGGCACTGGGACGGGCGCAGCGCCCATCATCGCGCAAGCCGCGCGTGAACTGGGCGTGCTGACCGTTGGTGTCGTGACCAAACCTTTCCAGTTTGAAGGCGCCAAGCGGATGAAGCAGGCCGAGGACGGTGTCGAGGCCCTGCAAAAGATGGTCGATACGCTGATCATCATTCCCAACCAGAACCTGTTCCGTCTGGCCAACGAAAAGACGACCTTCACAGAAGCATTTTCGATGGCCGATGACGTGCTTTATCAAGGCGTCAAAGGCGTGACTGACCTGATGGTCCGCCCCGGCCTGATCAACCTCGACTTTGCGGACGTACGTGCCGTGATGGACGAGATGGGCAAAGCCATGATGGGCACCGGCGAAGCAGACGGCGAAGATCGCGCAATCCAGGCCGCGGAGAAAGCCATCGCCAACCCGCTGCTGGACGAAATCAGCCTGCGCGGTGCCAAAGGTGTGCTGATCAACATCACCGGCGCGCACGATTTGACCCTGTTCGAACTGGACGAAGCGGCCAACCGTATCCGCGAAGAAGTCGACCCAGACGCGAACATCATCGTTGGTTCCACGCTGGACACCGCCATGGAAGGCATGATGCGCGTCAGCGTTGTTGCCACAGGTATCGACGCAACAGATGTGAACTCCGAAATCCCTGTGCCGCGTCGTTCAATGGCGGCGCCATTGGCGCAGCCAATCGTGACAGAGCCCGCGCCGGCTGCTGCTGACACATATGCAGAACCAGCCGCCGCGCCAGTGGCCGCAGCCGCAGAAGAGCCGACATTGTTCGAAGGTATGGACGTGCAGCAGGCCGCAGCACAGGACATGGCCGAAGATATCTTTGCGGACGAAGCGCCTGTTGTGGGTGCCGACGACTTGCCACCCCCGGCCTACCAGCCGCAGGTGGCGGCATTCGAACCCACGCCCGAGCAGGTCGAAGCGCCCGCAGAAGAGTTCGTGGCTCCGCGCGCACCAGCGCCAGGCACGCCATCACCAGAGGCTTTGGCCCGCCTGCGTGCAGCCACGCAGCGTGCCGCACCTGGTGCCGCACAACCTGCGCCACAGCCCGCACCGGAAGCCGCGGCTGAAAAGCCCCGCTTTGGCATCAACTCGCTGATCAACCGAATGACAGGGTCTCCCGAGAGTGGGGCAGCCCCGGCGGCCGCCGATCCACGCTCTGTGCGTCAGCAGCCACCGGTCCAGGCCCGTGCCGCAGCGCCCGCGCCCGCAGCACCACAACCCACGGAAGCAGTGGACCCGGATCAAGAGCGGATCGAAATCCCCGCCTTCCTGCGCCGGCAGGCCAACTGAGAAAATGAAGCCATTGTGACGTTGGGTCACAAATAGATACCATTAATTCCAGTCACGAATAAAAAACAAAGGGTCGCCGATCGGCGGCCTTTTTTCGTTTTAGATCAAGCGCTTGTAATCAGCACTGCTGAAACATGTCATTCTGTTACAGGGATGTTTCAGACCGTTGCAAAGATTGAGTTGTGTACTGGCGCTGCGCCCCTTACCTCTGCATCACGTCAAATGAGACGACGGGTGGGACACGTGCAAACGACTGTAAAATCAGCAATTACCTTTGCGGGCTGCGGCCTGCATTCGGGCAAGGCCGCGCGCCTGACCATCCGTCCTGCGGGTGCCGAACATGGTATCTGGTTTCAACGCACTGATCTTGCCTCGGGTGACACGCTTGTCCCGGCCCGCTGGGATGTGGTGCGCCAGTCGCCTTTGTGCACAACGTTGGTGAACGACTCAGGCGTGAGCGTCAGCACGGTGGAACATGTCATGGCCGCGTTGGCCGGGTGTGGCGTGCACAATGCCTTGATCGAAATCGACGGCCCCGAAGTGCCAATCCTCGACGGTTCTGCGGTGCCGTTCGTGCGCAGCATCGTGCAGCGTGGCTTGCGCCGCTTGCCCGCGCCGATCCGCGCTTTTGAGATGCTGAAGACCGTGTCGGTGACGCAAGGCGACGCCACAGCGTCGATTGGCCCATCGGACGTGATGCGCATCGACTTTGAAATCGACTTTGCCGACCCGGCCATCGGGCGGCAGTCCAAATCGCTGAATATGTCCAATGGCAGCTTTGCCCGCGAGCTGAGCGACAGCCGCACGTTCTGCCGCAAAACAGATGTCGAGCAAATGCAGGCCAATGGGCTTGCGTTGGGCGGAACGCCCGGTGTGAACGCGGTGGTATTTGACGGTGATCGTGTGTCCAGCCCGGGTGGGTTGCGGCATGCGGACGAACCCGTACGCCACAAGATGCTGGACGCCTTGGGCGACCTTGCTCTGGCTGGCGCGCCGCTGATCGGTCACTACCGCGGGGCGCGTGCAGGGCATTCCCTGACAAACCAATTGCTGCGCAAGGTTTTCGCCACGCCTGATGCTGTGCGCATGATAACATGTGACGCATCAACCGCGTCGCGTTTGCCCGGTTTCGGTCTCGTCTGGGACGAGATTCCGGCTGTCGCGTGAGCGAACTGAAAAACGTCATTTTCCCCCATGCTTGGATTGTGCTAGAGACGGGCAAACAGCCCGAAACGGGGCGGTGAGAAGCATCTTTTGGGGGTGGCAAGGCATGATCGTCGGTCTATCGAAATCAGGTCTGGCAATTGTTCTGATCGCAGCACTTGGTGTTGCGGGCTGCGCGCGTGACAATGGGCGCCCGACAACGGGTGGATTTTTCAACCGCCAAGAGGTCCCCCTTGAGAACTTCACGCCGCAGCAGATCTTTGAGCGCGGCGAATTCGAACTCGAAGACGGGGACCCGACAGAGGCGGCGTTTTACTTTGGCGAAATTGAACGGCTCTATCCCTATTCGGATTGGGCGCGTCGTGCGCTGATCATGCAGGCCTTTGCCCACCATCAGGACAAGGACTATCCCAATTCGCGTTCGGCGGCGCAGCGGTTCATCGACTTTTACCCAGATGATGACGACGCAGCCTATGCCCAGTACCTTCTGGCTCTTAGCTATTATGACCAGATTGACGAAGTGGGTCGCGATCAGGGGCTGACCTTTCAGGCGTTGCAGTCCTTGCGCGATGTGATCGAACGCTATCCCAACAGCGACTATGCAAAGTCGTCGATCCTAAAATTTGACCTCGCCTTTGACCACCTTGCAGGCAAGGAGATGGAAATCGGGCGCTACTATCTGCGTCGTGACCATTATTCGGCGGCCATCAACCGGTTCCGTGTTGTGGTTGAGGATTTCCAGACGACCAGCCACACACCCGAAGCGCTTCACCGACTGGTCGAGGCATATTTGTCTCTGGGCCTGTTGGACGAGGCGCAGACGGCAGGGGCCATTCTGGGGCACAACTATCAGTCCACGGATTGGTACGAAGACAGCTTTGCCTTGCTGACCGGGCAGGGGCTGAAGCCACGTGCGCGCGGCAACAACTGGCTGGCCCAGATCTACCGTCAGACAATCCGGGGCCGGTGGCTCTGAGGCAGGGCGGGGCACGCCCCGCCTTTCGGGCCTGAATTCCCATGCTGCGCGCCCTTGATATCTCGGACATGCTGATCATTGATCGGTTGGAACTGGCGTTCCAGCCGGGCCTGAACGTGCTGACGGGTGAGACCGGTGCGGGCAAGTCGATCCTATTGGATTCGCTGGGGTTTGTACTGGGGTGGCGCGGCCGCGCAGAACTCGTGCGTCAGGGGGCAGAGCAGGGGGAGGTCACGGCCTGTTTTGATCTGCCTGCCGATCACCCGGCCCATGCGGTGCTGGACGAGGCGGGCTTGCCCGGCGGAGACGAGCTGATCCTGCGGCGCGTCAACACGGCGGACGGGCGCAAGACAGCATGGGTCAATGATCGGCGCTGTTCGGGGGAAACCCTGCGCGCGCTTTCGGATACCTTGATCGAGTTGCATGGTCAGCATGATGATCGCGGCTTGCTGAACCCGCGCGGACACCGCACCATACTGGACGAATTTGGCGGGTTGGATGGAAAACGCGCCAAAGTACGCACAGCGTGGCGGGCGGCGGGGCAAGCGCGCAAGGCGCTTGCTGATGCCGAGGCGCAGATGCAAGCCATCCGTGATGAAGAAGAATTCTTGCGTCACGCTGTGGCGGAATTGAACACGCTTGATCCCCAAACGGGCGAGGATGCAGCACTTGATGCCAGTCGCCGCCTGATGCAAGGGGCTGAGCGGATCCGCGATGACGTGCAACGCGCCCATCAGGCCTTGGGGCATGATGGTGCTGAGGGGGCCGTATCTGATGCGATGCGTTGGCTCGACGGCGCCGCGGAAAAGGCCGAAGGGCAGCTTGATGCGCCACTGGCGGCCTTGGCGCGCTGTATGGTCGAGATGGATGAGGCGATGGACGGTATTGTCGCTGCGCTGGAAACCCTCAGCTTCAATCCGTCGGACCTTGAGGACACTGAAGAGCGCCTGTTTGCCATCCGTGCCATGGCCCGCAAACACGATGTGATCCCCGACGAGCTGGCGGCCTTTGGTGAAACACTGCGCGCCAAGCTGAATGCTCTTGATGCGGGGGCTGCAGATCTTGGGCGGTTGACGTCCGAAGTGGCCGCGGCAGAAGCGGCTTATCGTGCGGCGGCTGATACGCTGAGTATGGCTCGCAAGAACAGCGCCAAAAAGCTGGACAAGGCAGTGATGGGCGAACTCGCGCCGCTCAAGATGGAACGGGCGGTGTTCACCACACAGATTGAAGCGGAAGAGCCCGGACCTGACGGTATCGACAATGTGGCGTTTACCGTCGCCACCAACCCCGGCGCGCCCTCAGGGGCGTTGAACAAAATCGCCTCGGGTGGCGAACTCAGCCGCTTTTTGCTGGCGCTCAAGGTGTGCCTGACAGGTGGACGCACAGGGTTGACCATGATCTTTGACGAAATTGATCGCGGCGTCGGCGGGGCAACGGCAGATGCCGTGGGCCGTCGTCTGGCGACATTGGCCCATGGTGGGCAAGTTCTGGTTGTAACGCACTCTCCGCAGGTGGCGGCCCTTGGTGCGCATCACTGGCGTGTGCAAAAGCAGGTCAGCAAGGGTATGACAACATCGCAGGTCGTGGCGCTGGATGCGACAGACCGCGTGGATGAAATCGCTCGGATGCTGGCTGGAGATACGATCACAGATGAGGCCCGTGGTGCAGCGCGCGCTCTTTTGAACAGCTGAACACCCAAGAAAGGAGAATGCGTCATTGCGCGTGCTTTCCCTTACCTGCGACTCGCCCTAAGCTGTTTTTTATCAACGCCTTTTCAGTGGCTCTGCGATTATGTCCGCCCAAAATCTGCCCTCTCCAGTCGAGACCGCCCTGACGGCGTGCCGGGACGGGTGGCAATTGCTCAGGCATCGTGGCCCCAGTCAGGTGCAATTCTGGTTCATATCCCTGGCCATCGGGATTGCGGCAGGCTTTGCCGCGTTGTTTTTCCGCAAGGGGATCGAGGCGCTTCAGGCGTGGCTTTATGGGACGGAAGACGTGCAGTATCTGCACAGTTTCGCATCGTCCTTGCCGTGGTATCTGATCCTGATCATCCCGGTTGTCGGCGGGCTCTTGACGGGCCTGATCCTGCATAACTTTACTAAAGACGGTGTCGTGCGCAGCGTGGCCGATGTGATCGAGGGTGCGGCCTTGCGCGATGGGCGCGTCAGTACCAAAGCAGGTGTTGCGTCCGCGTTGGCGAGTTTCATTACCCTGTCCTCGGGCGGGTCAACGGGCCGGGAAGGCCCCGTCGTGCACATTGCAGCCGTGATTTCGACCAAGGTATGCCGCTGGATCAAGGCGGATGGGATCACGGGGCGTGATCTGCTGGGATGTGCCGTGGCTGCGGCGGTTTCGGCCAGCTTCAACGCGCCTATTGCGGGTGCCTTGTTCGCATTGGAAGTGGTGTTGCGCCATTTCGCGGTGCACGCATTTGCGCCGATTGTCATTGCCAGTGTGGCCGGAACGGTGATCAATCGCCTGGAATACGGGGACGTGACCGAATTCATGTTACCGGCCGAGAACTCGCTGATCTTTTATCAGGAATTGCCGGCGTTCTTGCTGTTGGGGTTGATGTGTGGCCTCGTTGCAGTGGTGTTAATGCGGGCGATTTTCTGGACAGATGACATTGGTTCAGCATTACAGGAACGCACCGGTTTGCCACGTTGGTTGCGCCCGGCCATTGCCGGGGTGTTACTGGGAGGGATGGCGATTTTCTACCCCCACATTATCGGGGTTGGTTATGAAACCACATCGCTTGCATTGACGGGCCAGTTGGCCCTGAACGAGGTGTTGATTTTTGTGGTTTTGAAGACGGCCGCTGTCGCTGTGACTATGGCCGGGCGTATGGGGGGTGGGGTTTTTTCGCCGTCCCTGATGATCGGGGCCTTGGCGGGGCTGGCCTTTGGACTTGTTGCCACGTCCATTTTCCCAGACGTGTCGGGATCTGTGACGTTATACGCCCTTGCAGGCATGGGGGCCGTGGCCGCGGCGGTGCTGGGGGCACCAATTTCCACAACCCTTATCGTGTTTGAATTGACGGGCGACTGGCAGACCGGACTGGCTGTGATGGTGGCGGTGTCGATGTCGACGGCCTTGTCGTCGCGTCTTGTGGACAGGTCATTTTTCCTGACACAGATTGAGCGGCGCGGGGTGCATTTGGCGGCCGGTCCGCAGGCCTATCTTTTGGCGATGTTCAGGGTGAATTCCGTCATGCGGCGCATGGATGATCCGCATACCGCGGACGTGGAACAGGCGTGGCAGATGATATCGGATGGTATTTATGTTGATGCGGCGGCGACTTTGGAGGTGGCTTTGCCGATTTTTGATCGCACGATGGTGCGCTTCATACCGGTGGTTACATTGACCGGAGAGAATGCAGCGCCAGAGTTGCAGGGAGCGCTGTTTCACGTTGACGCATTGAAAGCCTATAACCGCGCCCTTGCGGCGACAGCGGCGGAAGAACACAGTTGATGTCGTTGGGTGTTCTGTTTGCCTTTCGGCAAATGCGCCCACCCACCAACCCTTTTGGCGCTCCTAGTCTTCGGTATGTGTGAGTTTGGGCACGTCTGAGGCACCTGCGGAGCCGCGCCCTGACAGCGATGGGTTTTCCATGAAGAAGCGGTGGCAGTTGAATGCAAATGTGCCTTCTTCGATCGAGGGACGGTGAAAGGTTCCGTCCGGGGCCATGATCCAGCTTTGGGCCACATCGGCCAGATTGGCGGCCATGACCTGGCTGACGATCTGTGCCTTGACCGTGTTGTTTTCGATTTCGATCAGGGTTTCCACCCTCCGGTTCAGATTGCGCCCCATCCAGTCCGCAGAAGAGATGAACACGCGGGCCTTTTTGGAAGGCAGCCCGCGTCCGTTGCCAAAGCAGACAATCCGCGAGTGCTCGAGAAACCGACCCACGATGGATTTGACCCGGATGTTTTCACTAAGCCCTTTTATGCCGGGACGCAGCCCGCAAATCCCGCGGATGACGAGGCTGATTTTCACGCCTGCCTGGCTTGCCGCGTAGAGCGCGTCGATCACTTCGCTGTCGATCAGCGAATTCATTTTTGCCCAGATTTCTGCTGGCCTGCCTGCCGCAGCATGTGTGGCCTCGGCCGCAATCAGTTCCAGCAGGCGCGATTTGAGATTGGTCGGGGAGATGGCCAGATTGTCGAGCCCTTCGGGCGGTGCATATCCAGAAAGGTAGTTGAACACCTTGGTCGCATCGCGTCCCAATTTGGGATCGCACGTGAACAACGACACATCCGTGTAGATCCGTGCGGTGATCGGGTGGTAGTTGCCGGTGCCGTAATGGGTGTAGGTCACAAGCTCGTCGCCTTCGCGGCGCACGACCGTGCTGATCTTGGCGTGGGTTTTGAGATCCAGAAAACCGTACACCACATGCGCGCCAGCCCGCTCCAGCCGCCGTGACTGGCGGATGTTGGCCGCTTCGTCAAACCGCGCCTTGAGTTCAACAAGCGCGGTTACGGATTTTCCGTCTTCGGCGGCTTCACACAGGGCTTCGACGATGGGTGAGTTTTTCGACGTGCGGTACAGCGTCTGCTTGATCGCAACCACATCCGGATCGCGCGCGGCCTGTTGCAGAAAGCGCACCACCATATCAAATGTCTCATAGGGGTGGTGCAGCAGCATGTCCTTTTGGCGGATGGCCGAAAGCATGTCGCCGTCGTGGTCCTGCACACGTTCCGGCACGCGTGGTGTAAAGCTGGGCCAGAGCAGGTCGGGGCGAGCGTCCAGCACCAGTTCGCTCATGTCGGACATCCCGATCATGCCATCGACTTCGATCACTTCGGCGTCGCTGACCCCGAGTTCCTGCATGATCACCGATTTCAGGGCCTTCGGCGCACCTGCGGAATGTGTCAGGCGCACAACCTCACCCCGCCGCCGCCGCTTGAGCGCCACTTCGAACTCGCGCACGAGGTCTTCGGCCTCGTCTTCGACCTCGAGATCGCTGTCGCGCAGCACCCGGAATTCGAAATGGGCCTTGAGTTTGTAGCCGGGAAACAGGCTGGGAATATGCAGCACCAGCAACTCTTCGAGTGGCAGGAAACGTTGCCCAGGACCTGGCAGGGCCACGAACCGGTCAATCTGGGCCGGGATGGGCAGCAAAGCCTGCAGCGAGCGTTTGTCCTTGGTTCGCTCCATCTGGAGCGCCAATGCAAAGCCCATGTTCGGAATGAATGGGAACGGATGCGCCGGATCGATGGCGAGCGGAGACAGAACCGCAAAGACCCGGGACAAAAAGACATCCGCAAGGTGTGCTGTGTCTTCCGGGGTAAGGTCTGCGTTGGTCAGGATGGAGATGCCAGCCGCTTCCATCTGATCCTTCAAACCGGAGAGCACCTGCGTCTGGCGCTGGATCAGCTGACGCGCGTTTTCGTTGATGAGGACAAGCTGCTCGGCGGGGGTCAGCCCATCTGCGGCGGGTGTCGTATTGCCCGCAATCGCCAATTCGCGCAGACCTGCCACGCGGACCGTGTAAAATTCATCCAGGTTGCCCGCAGAGATCGACAGGAAGCGCAACCGTTCCAGCAATGGCACACGCGGGTTTTCCGCCTCTTCCAGCACCCGCCAGTTGAACGCAAGCCAGCTCAGTTCACGGTTAAAGAACCGCCCCGAACCTGACGCATCCAGATCGTCCAGTGTTTGGGCCTCGGGGAACGGGCTTTTGAGAAAATCTGCGTTTGTCATTTGGGGCTTATGGCAAAGGGGTGTGAAAGTTGAGTGACGCTTATCCCTTAAAGCCGGGGCCCTTGTCCAGCAACTCGGCCGCGAGGGCGCGTGTTACGGGGCGTTTGCGCGCAAGGCTGGCACTGTCGAGGGCCGCAACAACTGTGCGCGCCGCGTCAAAGCTGCGCTCCATGCGGGTGACGAGAAACGGGATCACATCTGGACGCGGCACAAGTTGGCGATCTGCAAACAGCTTGGCCATGACAGCCGCCAGCAGGCTGTCATCGGGTGCGTCCAGCGCGGCGTGACCGGCCGCATCAATGCGGCTTTGTGCGTCGGGCAGGGACATTTGCCACCGGTTTGGCGGGCTTGCCCCGGTCATCAGCAGGGCGTGTTCCTCGGTTTGCAGCAGGTTGTGCAGATGGAACAACGCGGTTTGCGCCGCCAGATCCGAGGCGATGGTGTCGACATCCTCGACAGCAACGTGATGCGCGGCCAGCGTCGGGATGTTCTGATCCGCAAGTGTGCTTGCATCGATGATTTTGGCGCCAGTTGTGGCTGCCCAGACATGGGTCAGATGGGTTTTGCCAGCGCCGTGCGGGCCACTGAGCACCAATTTGCGCAAAGGCCAGTCAGGCCAGTTGTCAATCATCGCAAGGGCCACGGCATTGGAAGGCGCGACCATGAAATCATCGCGTGCCAGGGCCGTGCGCACGGGCAGATCAAACCCGAGTTGGGTGGCCATGGGGCTTAATCCTCGCCTGCGGCGGCGTCGGTGGTCTCTGCCTCGATCCCGCGATAGAGGCGGCTGCTGCTGTATTGATCAATGCCAAAGCGCACCACCACCCCAAGGGCTGCGGCCATGGGCACAGCCACCAGCATACCGACAAATCCAAACAGCGCACCAAAGACAGATAGAGCGAGGATCAGCCAGACCGGATGCAGACCAACGCTTTCGCCTACCATCTTGGGCGTCAGTACGTTGCCTTCGGCCACTTGACCGAGCACGAAGATACCTGCCACCGCGGCAACCCAGTGCCACTCTCCCCAGAATTGGAACAACGCAAGGCCAATGGCCAAGGCGCCGCCCACAAGGGCACCCACATACGGAATGAACGTCAACAGCCCAGCAACGAACCCGACGACCAGACCGAATTGCAAGCCCACGATCATCAGTGCAATTGCATAATAGGTTCCGAGAACGATGCAGACAGTGCCCATACCTCGGATAAAGCTGGCCAGGGTTTCGTCAATCTCGGCTGCGAGGCGACGAATGACGGGGGCGTGGTCGCGCGGGAGCAGGTCATCCACGCGGGCAATCATGCGGTCCCAGTCGAGCAGCAGATAGACAGCGACAACTGGCACGATGACAAAAAGCACCATGATGTTGAGCAGCCCTGCCGCCGAGGAGAGTGCCGTGTTCAGCAGCTGACCGCCGCGTTCGGATATTGTCTGCCCGATGGATGTCAGGCTTTGGCTGAGGGTGCTTTGCTCATCTGCGAGGCTGGGAAAGGTCGAAGTGAAGAATGTGCTGACATTGCCTGCAAGCTCTGGCGCGATTTTGAACAGTTGCACGGATTGCTGCACCAGCGTCGGGATCACCAGCAAGGCGGCGACAACAAAGATCAGAACACCTGTGACGGTGATGATGCCAGTGGCGATCGCGCGGCTGAACCCGTGATCTTCCAGCCAATCCGCAATTGGATCTAGAAAATAGGCGATGGCTGCACCAAGGAAGAAGGGCAAAAGCTGTTCGCCCAGCACATAGAGAACAACAAAGAAGACCGCCGCAGCGATGCCCCAATACTTGAATTGATCACGAACTGGCAGGGCCATGGCGACTCCGGAACTTCTGGTGTTCCACAGATGCGTGGTTTTGGGGATCGCTTCAAGACCTATGGTGCAGGCAGCTGCTGTCAAATTGAGCGCTGACGCGCACGCGACCTCAAGGTTGATGGGGGCTGCGCCCCCAAACCCCCGGGGACAAATCTCTGGCCGAAAAGAACGGGCGTTGCGGGCGTTTCGCCTTTGGCCTACTCAGGGGCCAACCAAGTGAGGGAGCGTTGCAATGCGTTTGAGCCGTTATTTTCTGCCGGTGCTGAAGGAAAACCCCAGTGAGGCGCAGATCGTCAGCCACCGCCTGATGTTGCGGGCCGGTATGATCAAGCAGGCCAGTGCCGGTATCTATTCCTGGTTGCCGCTTGGCTTCAAAGTGTTGCGCAAGATCGAAAACATTGTACATGAAGAGCAGCAACGCGCAGGCCACATGCCCATGCTGATGCCCACCATTCAATCCGCTGACCTGTGGCGGGAAAGCGGGCGCTATGACGCGTATGGCGCTGAAATGCTGCGGTTCAAGGATCGCCATGACCGCGACATGCTGTTTACCCCCACCGCAGAAGAGCTGATCACCGATATCTTCCGCGCCCATGTCGGCAGTTACAAGGATCTGCCGCTGACCATGTATCAGATCCAGTGGAAGTTCCGCGATGAGATCCGCCCGCGTTTCGGTGTCATGCGGGGGCGCGAGTTTTTTATGAAAGACGGCTACAACTTTGATCTTTCAAAGGAAGACGCGTTGCACGCCTACAACCGCCATCTCGTCAGCTATCTGCGCACCTACGAGCGGATGGGCTTGCAGGCGATCCCGATGCGCGCTGATTCCGGGCCTATCGGGGGTGATGACACGCACGAGTTTCTTGTCCTTGCGGAGACGGGTGAAAGCGAGGTGTTCTATGACAGCGCCGTCACCGATCTGTCCTTTGGGGATCGCGACATTGATTATGACGACCACGCGCAGTGCGCGGGTGTGATGGAGGAATTTACCAACCTTTACGCCCGGACGGACGAGACCCATGATCCGGATCTGTTTGACAAGGTCCCCGAGGAGCGCCGTCGCGTGGCGCGCGGGATCGAGGTTGGTCAGATTTTCTATTTCGGGACCAAGTATTCGGATGCGCTGAACGCCGTTGTGCAGGGACCTGACGGGAAACAAGTGCCGGTGCACATGGGCAGCCACGGTATTGGAGTGTCTCGTCTGCTTGGGGCCATCATCGAGGCGAGCCATGATGACAAAGGCATCATCTGGCCCGAAGGTGTAACCCCCTATCACTGCGGTATCGTGAACCTCAAACAGGGTGATGAAGAAGCGGATGGCGCCTGCGAGGCACTCTATGCCAGCCTGACGGCTCTCGGACTTGAGCCGCTTTATGACGATCGCAACGAACGTGCGGGCGGCAAATTCGCCACCATGGATTTGATCGGCCTGCCTTGGCGGATCACCGTGGGCCCGCGTGGCCTCAAGAACGGCGTGGTTGAATTGACCTCGCGTCGCACTGGCGAGAGCGAGGAATTGCCACCCGAAGAGGCTGTGAAAAAGGTGGCGGAAATCTACGCCAATCTGTGATAAATGACTGGGGATGCAGGCGTTTAAACGACTACTGATAGGGCTGATGTGCGCGCCGATAATGGCTGTCGCACAGGATCCAGTACGGCTTGGCAACTTTCAGACCGCCTATCAGGGGTGGCTTGACCGGCACGGCATTTCAGGCTCTGTCGTTTTTGTCTACCGTGGGACGTTTCAGGGCAATGTCGGTCCTGCCACACCGCGCGAAATGGCAAGCGTGGGCAAATCCATAACGGCCTTGTGCGCGGCAGCCCTTGCTGATGCTGGCCGTCTTGGATTTGACGAAAACGTCCGACAGGTTTTAGGGGACGGCCCGGACGTGACTGTGGCCAATCTTGTGACCCATACCAGCGGATTGGTGGACGATATCACACAACCGCTCATGCCGGAGTGGCTGGACACGGATGGGCACCGCGCGCGGGATGTGTTGGACTTTGTGCAGGAGCCCACTGGAGAGGTGGGTGACTTTGTCTATAACAACGTGAACTACGCGCTGCTTAGCCTTGTTATTGAGGCAAAAACTGAGCAACCGGTTGAGGATACCTGCCGCGACGCTGTGCTGATCCCAGCAGGTGCCCAAGGCCGCGCATCTGCACGCAGCGGCGCATTTCTCAGCTGGGGCGGTTGGTCCATGACGCCGCAGGACTTTGCCAAAGTGCACAGTTATTGGTTTGGCGCAGGCAAGCAAAGTTCAGTTCCGGCAAAAGAACAGCCACGGCCCAATACTGGCATAGACCCGCTGGCCTATCCCCATGTCGCACTGGGGAATGGGTTCTTTTACGGATTGGGCACGTTTTTCCGTGCCAACCACACTGGTGACGGCACATTCAACTTCTGGCACTTCGGCGCGTTGTGTTTTCCAGAGCGGCTGAACGTGGGCAGCTACGCTGTTACATGGGGCGGGGATTGGACTGTTGTGGCGACGTATGACGCTTGCGTTGACGACGCGACGATGCTGGGTCTGGATCAGGCGATGGGGCAGGCGGCCTACGGGGCGCTCGAATGATTGCGCGCGCTTTGATCTTGGCTGGCGGTCTGTTTGGCGGCGCGGTCGCGTCGCAATTCCCTGAATTCTCCCAGCAATATGCGCAGCGCCTCGGGGGGGCCGTGGATGCACTCGGCGAAGTGGTAGCTGATTTTGACGCCTCAGCGGCCGCGACGGGGCTCAGTCGCTCGGATGCGCTGGCGCAAATGCAAGGCACTGCGTTTCTGGAACGGCGGCGGGATGACATGGAGCGGACTTTTGCCCGCCATGTGCGGCTGAGCGCCGATCTGGCTGTTTTGCAGGACGCGGGGCCCTTCATGCGTGCCTACCACGCGACACGACTGACGGATGGCGAGGTAGCGCAGGCGGCTTTGCAGTCCTTTCAGCCGGGCGTGCCCTTGACCACGGCAGGCGGGATATTCGCCGCCGGTGGTTTTCTTGGCGGGCTTTGTGCTGCGTGGGCGGTGTTGCGTCTGGCGCTTGTGCCATTGCGCAGACGCCGCCGACGCATGGTGTGAAAACCGCGTCGGTCTTGACCTTCGCGCCGCGTCCCGCCAAGGGTGATGCCAATCCCGAGCAGGAGCCCTAAAATGGCCAAAGCGCCCGCCCCATTTGCCCCGTTTGAGTGGATGATCGCTTGGCGCTATTTGCGGGCCAAGCGCGCGACCGGTGGTGTGAGCACCATGACGTGGATCAGCCTGATCGGGATCACCTTGGCGGTTTTTGCACTTGTGGCCACGCTGGCGGTGCGGGCGGGGCTGCGCGCTGATTTTGTGGACGCGATGCTGGGGGGGAACGCCCATATCGAATTGCGTTATCTGCGCAGCGTCGAAGACGGCCAGCGCGGGGACGCGCTGATCCGCGACTACGCCGAACTGACGCCCAGGATCGAGGCTCTGCCCGGAATTATCGATGCGGCACCCTTGGTGCGCGGACAGGTCATTGCCAGCCATCGCGGCAACAACGCGCCCGCAGACGTCTATGGCATCACCGGCGCCGATCTGGGGGAGTACCCGCTGGTCGCCAATCCCGAAACGTATTCAGGCGATCTGGCACGGTTCGACGAAGGTCTGGCGATGGGCTCTCAATTGGCCGCGCAACTGGGCGTGACGATTGGGGACAAAGTCAAACTGATCTCGCCGGATGGGGTCAAGAACCCGTTCACCGGAACATCACCGCGCATTTCGGCCTATGAGGTCACCTATGTCTTTGCCACGGGGCAGCCGTTCATGGACCAGTCCCGTGTCTATCTGCCGCTGACCGAGGCGCAGGTGTTTTTCAACCGCGACGCCAGCGTCGATCAAATTGATCTGCGGCTGAGCGAGCCGGAAAACCTGAACCCGACCATCGCGGCATTGCGGGAAGCGACAGCCGGGCGCGCCTATAGCTGGACGTGGCAGGACCGTTTTGGCGGTATGCTGCGGGCGCTCAAATTGCAGGACAATGCGATCTTTGTGGTCTTGGCGATCCTTGTGTTGATCGCCGCGCTCAATATCGTGTCCGGGCTGATCATGTTGGTCAAGAACAAGGGACGCGACATCGGAATCCTGCGCACCATGGGGCTGAGCGAAGGATCGATCCTGCGCATCTTTTTCCTGTGTGGTGCGTGGGTGGGCACCTTGGGCACCGTTCTTGGGATCGGGCTGGGGGCGCTGTTTTCTGCCAATATCGACCGGGTCTACGGGCTGGTCAACACGATCACGGGCAACGGTGTGAATGATCTGGAGGGCAGTGGGTTTATCTTTCCCTCGGCCCTGCTGGTGCCTGGCGACATAGCCGCCGCTGCCGCGCTCAGCCTTGGTCTGAGTTGGCTGATAACCTTCTTTCCGGCACGGCGTGCAGCGAAGATGAATCCGGTGGAGGCGCTGCGCTATGAGTGATCACGTCCTGCGCCTCAACGCGATTTCCAAAAGTTACAACAAGGGGAAAGCCAACGCAGTTGATGTGTTGCATGATATTGATCTGACTCTCAACACAGGCGAGGTGGTGGCACTGGTGGCACCCTCGGGTGCTGGCAAATCCACCTTGCTGCATATCGCCGGGTTGCTGGACACTGCCGACAGCGGCGAGGTGCGTCTGGGCGAGCGGGATATGACGCGTCAGAACGAAACGCAGCGCACATTGGCGCGGCGCAGCGACATCGGTTTCATCTATCAGTTTCACCATCTGCTGCCCGAATTCTCGGCGCAAGAAAACATTGTCTTGCCGCAACTGAGCGCAGGTATTGCGCGCAGCGAGGCCGACAAACGGGCACGCAACTTGCTTGAGCGGGTGGGTATTGCACAACGCGCGGATCACCGTCCCGCGGCCCTGTCCGGCGGAGAGCAACAGCGCGTCGCATTCTGTCGTGCCATGGCCAATGCGCCGCGCCTTTTGCTGGCGGATGAACCCACCGGCAACCTTGACCCTGAAACATCGGACCAGGTGTTTGATGCGCTAATGTCGTTGGTGCGGGACACCGGACTGTCAGCATTGATCGCAACGCACAACCTTGAGTTGGCTTCGCGCATGGATCGTATTGTGCGGCTAGATCGTGGGCGACTGTCGGCCGGATAGCCGCAATTCGTTCTAGCGTTTTCAAATGACTGATCTTTTTGGCGACGCCGTTTGGCGTCAAATTGGAAACAGTATGTTTTCATTTCGACATTGGGGCACAACCGTGGAGTATGTTAGGCAAAATTATGGCTAACCAGCGACCCGGAGCGTAACGATGTCCCCTTTGCTTACTTTGATGCTTTTGACGGCCCTTCCTTTGTTTGCAGTGTTGGAAGACAGCACTGGATCGTCATCAGGGCGGGGGCCAAACGACGATGATCTCGCCGGAACAGATGACGGTGATACGATCGACGGCGGCATCGGGGATGACACCATTGATGGTGGCTTGGGCAGCGACCTGCTGGATGGCGGTGAGGGTGACGACTTTGTGCAGGGGCGCGAAGGCGACGACACGCTGTCCGGTGGTGACGGCAATGACCGTGTGATCGGTAATGAAGATAACGACGTGATGGACGGCGGCGCGGGCGATGACTCTCTTGAAGGGGACGCAGGAGCCGACAGCATTCTTGGTGGTGCCGGCGCCGATGATCTCAATGGCGGCGCTGACAATGATACGCTCGATGGTGGAGCGGGTGACGGCACGCTGGATGCAGCGGCAGATACACTGTTTGGCGGTGCGGGGGACGATGTGTTATTCCTGTCTGACGCGGACACCGGTACAGGCGGGCTCGGAGCGGACGCCTTTACCCTGGGCAACACCGAAACTGGCGCAATCACGATTTCCGATTTTGATGTGGCCGAAGACACGCTTGTTGTTGCCGCCGGAGAAGCGGGCGCAGACGCTGTCACGGTCGAAAGCCAAGAGCTCACCGGAGACGGTCTGCTCGTCTCCTTCAGCAACGGCGCCACGGCGCTTTTGGAAGGTTTGGATGCGGAACTGCCGGCCGACTCGATCGTGATTATGGAAAACGAAGACGACATGGGCGATGACACAACCGGGGATGACCCTGTGGCGCCTGTGAATTTTGTCGGTGACGACACTGCCGAAACATTCAATGGCGCAGGCCCCGACCAGCCAGTCAATGCCGACCTCATGGGCGGCGACGATGTGGGTAACTTTGACACCGGAAACGACACGGTTGCCGGTGGCGCAGGGGCGGACACATTGAACGGTGGCGAAGGCGATGATCTGCTGTTTTCAACTTCCGGCGATGCCACGGCTGCCAGCGATGCAGATGCTGATGTGATGGATGGCGGGGCCGGTGATGACGTGCTGGCCTTTGGCAGCGGGGATACAGGCACCGGAGGAGACGGTGCGGACACATTTGTGATGCGTCAGGATGTCACCGGAGCCGTGACAGTCACGGATTTTGATGCGGCCAACGACCGGATCGTGATCGAAAGCGCAACACCGGGGGATGTATCAATCACGGATCAGACAGTTTCGGCTGCGGGTCTGACGATCACCCTGTCCACAGGCGCAACCGTATTGCTGCAAGGCCTGACAACCGAGATTGGCCCATCTCTTGTCGTCGGTGAAGCCCCGGGAACAAGCTCGGCGGCTTGACGTTTCAAGGGCACTTTGATCTGACTGTACCTCGCGGCGCAAGACCGTGGGGGACAAGTCATGACACAAGTCAGCGCAACTGAAATCGAAGCGGTGGTGCAAGCCGCTCTGATGCGGGCGGGTGCCGGCACTTTTGCCAGTGCCGAAGTCGCGCGCGCTGTGGCGGCAGCCGAAGCCGTGGGCAACCGGATCTGCGGCCTTTATTATCTCGAAAGCTACTGCAAACAGCTCGAAACCGGCCGGGTCAAAGGGGACGTCACCCCGGTTGTTCAGGCCAAGCGCCCGGCTGTGATCCAAGTAGATGCGGGCTTTGGCTTTGCCCAGCCGGCCTTTGCCTACGGGCTGGCACCCGCCCTTGATGCGGCGCGTCAATACGGCGTGGCAACACTGGCTGTTGGACACGCCCATACCTGCACATCGCTTGGCTACTTCACCGAGCAGATTGCACAGGCGGGAATGATCGGGTTTGGTTTTACGAACGCGTCCCCGATTGTGGCCCCTCCCGGGGGTAAATCCCGCGTCATTGGAACAAACCCCATCGCATTTTCGGTGCCTGACGGGGCGGGTGGCATCGCGATGCACATGGATCAATCCACAACCACGGTGGCCTTGGGCAAGATTACGATGGCAAAGGCTGCAGGCGAAACAATCCCGCTGGGTTGGGCGCTCGACAGTGAGGGGCAGCCCACCACCGATCCGGACGCGGCCCTCAAGGGCTCGCTTGTTTCCATGGGTGGTTACAAGGGGTGGGGGTTTGGTCTTATCGCGGAATTGCTGGCTGCGGGCATGGCAGGCGGCGTGTTGAGCCAAGACGTCAAACCACTCAAGGCACCCGAGGGCCCGCCGCACGATCTGGGGCAATACTATATGCTGATCGACCCCGCCGGATCGGACGTGTTTGGTCAACGTCTGGCCGATCTGGCCGAAGCGGTCGGGCAGGATGAAGGCGGGCGAATGCCGGGGCAGGGACGGGTGCTCGAAGATCCGATCGAGGTTGACCCTGCGGCCTGGGCGCAAGCTTTGGGGCTTGCTGGGCGGACCGAAGCCGCGCTCTAGAGCGTTTCTGACGTAAGCCTGAAACGTCGAGTGTTGCCTGACGCGTTGACATATCTGATTTCAGACAAAGTTCGGTGACCTCAATTGGGTCACAGACGGCCCTAGGCCAATTGCGTGAGCCAGACGCCCGCAGCCATCAACGCAATACCGCCGATACGCGTTATGCTGAGCGCAGTGGCCTGAGCGCCGAAAAGGCCAAAGTGATCAATGGCTGCCGCACTGATCAATTGCCCCAACAGCACAAAGAATACCGCATTACCGATCCCGAAATGCGGTGCGATATAGGTGATCGACAGCACATAAAACGCGATCAGTACGCCCGCAAGCAACAGATGTTTCGGAGCACTTGCCACCCGGCTCAATCCGGTGCCACCTCCGACGATGAACACCAGTGATGACGCCAAAAGCGCCACCAGAAACAGCACCGTTGCAGCCGCGGCCGGGTTGCCAATGCGCGTCCCCAAGGCCGCATTCAAGGCCGCAAGGATCGGGATTCCGATCCCGGCCAGTAACATGATCAACGCGTATTGAGCCATTCTTGGCACTCCTTCCAAACGTAGTGTGCGGGTGATCCACGCGCCTGCCCTGCGCGGTCAGGCATTGTGGTGTGTTTACCCGCAGATGCCATTCACCTCGACACCATTCCAAGGCAGGCGCACATCATAAGGGCGTGACTGGGGCAGGGCTGCGACAGGCATGACATCTGAAATCAGCGCGTGCAGGCGTTTTGTGCGCGGTGCTTGCGGGGCAAGTGCACGGCAGCACACGAACTCCTCCACAATCGAGCCTTGCTGTTCAAACCCGAAATCCAGAAAAGTCTGGTTGTTGTCGATGTCAAACAGATAAGGATCAGCGCCAAATTGGTGCTCCGTTGCCGCCCTCAGCGGCGAATAGCCCGTGACATCACGGTTTTGCCACTGCCAAACGTGGGTTAGCTCATGTGCCAGCAACATTGCAGCAACAAGATTGATTTCATTGGGATAACTCGGAACGTAGTCGTCCAGATACCAGTCTTTGTCGAACAACACCCGTTGCCAAAGAGCGACTGCTGCAGGCTTGGCCGTCACGATCTCTGTTTTTGGCGGTGGTCCAATCAATTCGCGGCAGGTCACGCGTGGGCGGGCTTTGCGCCGGAACGTGACAGCCCGTGTCGGTGCGCCATTGACCAGCCGAACGCGGTCCACGTCCAGCGTGTCGCCATGTATCGTGCGGGTAAATGCGATCTCTGCCTCCGTCAGTGGACGACCACAGGCCGCCAACAGGGTCAGGATCAAAAGAGCGCGGATCAGCATGGGGACAGTAGGACCAAGAATACGGCGGCGCGCAAGGGGGATTTGTCCGCGCACGGAACACCTTTATTGGGCGCGCCCGTCACATCGCTGAGCAGAAGGCGGTGGTTGCGCCGGGGCGCTGGTGTTTTGCCCATACCGCGTCTCAGGGCGTTGCAAATGTGGCGGTGGCCAATGCGATGATTTTTCCGGTGGGCCATGCGCTGACCTGACAGCGCGCAAAGATCAGGGACCGCCCGGCCCGCGTCACCTCTGCCTCTGCCCTGATTGTATCACCTGATCCCGGGCGCAGGAATTGCGTGTCCAACGTGACGGTTGCGACCGGCTGCATCTGTCCCATATGCGCTCCGCAGGCCAGCACCATCGCCGTATCTGCCAATGCCGCAAGTGACTGACCCGAGACGATGCCACCCACCCGCGCGATGTCACTTGTGACGGGAATATCGAGCGTCACGCCTTTGGTGCCCACCCGGTGCACATTTGGCGACAGGGCGAGGACCCAAGGCGCAAAGTTTTCATCCAAAAAGCGCTGAACGTCTGCAATATCCACCATGGCGCCAACCTGCACCGCGCCCCACTACGTTTCAACCCATCGCGTCTCTGTGATCAGAGGTGTTCTGACGCCTCTGGATGTGTCAATCAAACATCCCCACGTCTTATGCATGATCGCAGGGCAGACCGCCTTGCGGCACGCACCGCAGGGTCCGGACCTATGGGCCAAGGCACTGCCAGGAAAGGAAAAGACATGGAAAAGGTAGTTATTCCAACCGTATTCGGCTTTGCGTCAATGATGGGCCTCTGGGCTGTTGTGGGCGCCGTGATCTGACACGGATCTTCAGTTACCTGACTTTGGTTTTTGGACGTCCCAAAGTCCAGGTCGAGGCCGCGGGCCGTGCACTGTTCCCCCCTTGTGCACCGCCCGCGGCCGAACTTTTTTCGGAAAAAGTAGATGAGAGACGGAAGCGCCTCTGGTCTTGCAACATCAGCTTGTACCCCGTGCGGGCGTGACCCGGCAGCGTATTTCGAGGAAATGCGCGAGAGGGCCCGACCTTTTAGTATCTTATGCGGAAACGCCCCGCGTTTTCGCCGCCGCCGACCGCCCCCATGGGCGGGGGCGACTGGGTCACCCCCGAGGCTATCGCCTTCTACGGCCTCATTTGATCCACTGGATCAAATGCAAGACGGCCTCCGACCCGCTGTCGGGGCTAACTTAGAACCAATATAAATTCAGGGTGAAGTAAGGCTGCCAGTGCCAATGAAGTTGGAAAAACGTAGTGTAACAGACCACGTGTAAACATTGCCATCGGTCGATAAAAAGATTGTATCCTGAGTTGCTGTTACCGCCTTTTTTGTCGTTCCATCCAGACTTGTTCGTCTGGGTCTGGGTTCATCATGCGTTGTCTCTCGTCCTCAGCTTCATACTCGGCCCTAGGGTCGCTGGCGCGTGCAAAGTCGTCAATAATGGTCTGCTGTTCGGCAAACCAAGCGTTGTCTCGCCAACGCTTGAAGCGGCTTATTCGTCTTGGCGCGGCCTCTAAAACAAAGAGAAGAAAAGCGATAAGCAAGAAAACTACAGTGAGCATAAAAACGGCTAAGACTTGAGGAAGCGAAACTATGATTGTCAGACCAAGGAGAGTTACTTCATTCGAAGCCAATTCGATGTTCGATAGTACCAAGGTGAACAGTGAAACCGACACAAGGGCCTTTCGAACACGCTTTTCGCTGTCGAGGTTAAAGTTGTTCACAGAAAACTAGCCTGGAAGTCACTACTCAAACATCCAACTCCTCCACAAACCGCGCGTTTTCCTGGATGTACTGGAACCGCATCTCGGGCTTCTTGCCCATCAGCCGTTCCACCAGATCGCCTGTCTCTCCGGGTTCGTCCTCGTCTATCGACACGCGGATCAGTTTGCGCGTTTCGGGGTTCATCGTGGTCTCTTTGAGGTCCTTGGCGTCCATCTCGCCCAAGCCCTTGAAGCGGGACACGGCAATTTGACCCTTGCCCCCTAGACCCTTTTCCAGGTGGGCGTTCTTTTCGGCTTCATCCAGGCAATAGACCCGCCGCGCGCCTTGGGTCAGGCGGAACAGGGGGGGGCAGGCCAAATACAAGTGGCCTGTGTCGATCATCGGGCGCATCTGGGTAAAGAAAAACGTCATGAGCAGCGCCGCAATATGGGCCCCGTCCACATCCGCGTCCGTCATGATGATGACCTTGTCATAGCGCAGATCATCAACGTTGAAACGCGCACCCATGCCCACCCCAAGGGCTTGGGTCAGATCGGAAATCTCGGCGTTTGATCCCAGCTTGGAGGATGCCGCCCCCAGCACGTTCAGGATCTTGCCGCGCAGGGGCAACAAGGCTTGAGTTTTGCGGTCGCGGGCCATTTTTGCAGACCCTCCGGCGGAATCGCCTTCGACAATGAATAATTCCGTGCCCTCGCGTGTTGAATTAGAGCAGTCCACCAATTTGCCGGGAAGCCTAAGTTTTTTAGTGGCGGATTTGCGTTGTGTTTCCTTCTCGGCCCGCCGGCGCAAGCGCTCTTCAGCGCGCAGCACTAGAAAATCGAGAATTGCGCCGGCGGATTTCGTATCCGCCGCCAACCAGTTGTCAAAGTGGTCGCGCACCGAATTCTCGACCATGCGTTGGGCGTCGACCGTGGCCAGGCGATCCTTGGTCTGACCCACAAATTCCGGTTCCCGGATAAAGCAGGACACCAGTGCGCCAGCCCCGGTGGTCAGGTCTTCGCGGGTGATGGTGCTGGCCTTCTTGTTGTTGACCAGATCGCCGTAAGCCTTGATCCCCTTGAGGATCGCCGCCCAAAACCCGGCCTCGTGTGTGCCGCCTTCGGGTGTGGGGACCGTGTTGCAATAGCTTTGGATGAACCCGTCCCGGGCAGGGGTCCAGTTGATGGCCCATTCGACCTTGCCAGGCACCTGAAACTTTTCGAAGGATACCGACCCGGCAAAGGGCGCATCGGCATAGGTGGTCGCCCCGCTGAGTGTTTCTGTCAGGTAGTCCGACAAGCCACCAGGAAAGTGAAAGGTCGCCTCTTGCGGTGTGTCCCCGTCGGAAATGCCGCTCTTCCAGCGGATTTCGACGCCGGAAAACAGATAGGCCTTGGAGCGCGCCATTTTGAACAGACGCGCGGGCTTTAGTTTGAGCGAGCCAAAGATGTCCGCGTCGGGATGGAATGTGACAGCCGTTCCGCGCCGGTTTGGAGCGGCCCCGATTTTTTCGAGGCTGCCTTGCGGCACACCGCGTGAGAATTCCATGGCGAAGAGTTCGCGATTGCGGGCCACCTCGACGCGCAGATGGTCTGACAGGGCGTTTACAACCGACGAACCAACGCCGTGCAAACCGCCCGACGTTTCGTAGCTGTCGCCCGAGAATTTGCCGCCCGCATTCAGAGTGCAGAAGATGATTTCCAAGGCGCTCTTGGAGGGGTCCTTGGGGTGGGGGTCCGTTGGGATGCCACGCCCGTTGTCGCGCACGGACACATGCCCGTTTTCGTGCAATTCGACCTCGATCCACGTGGCGTGCCCTGCGACGGCTTCGTCCATCGAGTTGTCGATGATCTCTGCCACCATGTGATGCAGCGCGCGGTCGTCCTTGCCCCCGATATACATGCCGGGGCGCAGCCGCACGTGCTCCATATCCTCCAGCACTTGGATTGAAGAGGCGTCATAGTCAGACGGGGTGTTCTCGCTCAGAAGATCGGTCATGGCAGCTGCTCGTTTCTTGTTCATGCGTTTTTGAAAGGTGCCGAGACATGCGTTTCGCCAAAGGCCAACTGCGCCAGTGATGCAGCAGGGGTGGCGATTCAGATGTTTCTTGAAACGCTATTGAGCGCAGTATGACAGACAGAATATGGGGGGGGAAGGGATTTGGAGCCCGCTGCGCAGGTGCAACAAAAAAGGCGGGCCCAAAGCCCGCCTTTCAAACGCTAGATCTGTTGTGACTTAGCTGGATTTCTTGCGACGGCGCATCACGCCCATGCCACCCAGACCCGCCAGCAACATCCAGCCCGCGGCAGGAAGGGGCACCGGATTTGGTGGGGGAGGGTTGTTTGGCGGAGGCGTGTCGTCCAGCAAAGTAGCGGTGAACAGGAAGTCGTTCGCGCCCGAACCGCCACCAACCCAGCCTTCGCCGGTGATGTAAGTTCCGGCAGCCGCGCCGCGGAATGCCTTGTCAGTAAAGTTGAAATACTCGTCCTGACCACGCGATTTTGTGCCAAGGTCGATGTCACTGCCATCGCGGGCAGCGCCAAACACAGTGCCAAAGCTGAAGCCATTTTGCACAAGGAACAGCCCTGTCGAGTCGCCATTGGAATCTTGCAGGTCGGTCACGCCGGTCATGAAGTATTCAAAACCGAAGGTGCCACCCGTCGTTTTGTTGCCGCCGGCATCAAGGCCGGTGCTTTCAACGACAGTGCCGTACATTGTGGCGGTGCCTGCAACCGAGTCGTAGAACAAAAACGCTTCTGCGCCATTGTCGAACGAGAAAAACTGCGCAGGGTTTTGCCGGTCCAGCCGCAATCCGTAGTCATGCGTGCTGCTTGCGCCACCCAGAGGATGGTCATTCAATTCGTAGAAAAAAGATGCGGCTTGCACGGACGTCGCAGCAACAAAGCCTGCTACGGCCAACGCGGTCGCTTTTAAAATCTGTCTCATAGACAACTCCAATACTGTACTGCCGCATATCATAAGGAATGTTGGTGCCCGGCAGCGACCACAATTTCGCCACTTTATCTTTCCACTACAGCGGGAAAATGGGAAAGGTGCATTCTTTACAATGTGTTGGTGTCGAATTGAGACTCCGCCATAGTGGCTTTTCTTTGTTCACGTTTTCGCAACCATTGGGCAGAAAAGACGGGACTAACAAATATCTCTACTCTAGGTGGTAGTTACTCTGCGCAAGCCTGTCACAGCTTCCGAATCGTCTGTGCCAATTAAAGAACTATGAATACGCGGGAAACGCGCGCATTCGGCGCCGGTCTTGAGTTTACCAAAACCCGATGCTGGATGCGACACATGCTGCCCAAGACCGGTTGCCCCGGTCACGCGGTTTGTCAGTCCAGCCCATCCAGCCATGTCGTGATTGCGCCCGCCACAATATCGGGTTGTTGATGACAGACCCAGTGATCCGCATCCGGCAGGTCAACGCGCGTCAGGTCCGGCGCAAATTCTTCCAGACCCGCAGTGCTTTCGGGCAGCAGAGCTGTGTCGCCAGCTCCCCAGATCAACAGATGCGGGCAGCGCACATGCAAACGGTCCAAAGGCAGCGGAGGCATTTCGACTGGCTTGCCCGGATCTGCCACCACCAGGGGCGAGGCCCGATACCAGTTGATCATGCCGCGCAGCCCCGATTGGCGCCACGCCTCCTTTTGCGCCTCCAGCGTCTCTCCGCTCAACCAACTGCCATCCATGTCTGTGGTGAACAGCGTCACAAGGCGTTCGAAGTCATTGGCCTCCAGAACGCCCTCGGCGCGGGGACCGCGCAAACGGTTGATGTATTGCGACGCTTCTGATTGTTGTCCTCCAGATGCCATAGCGCGCTGAAACGGAACGGGATGCACGCCATTGGCAATGATCAGATGCGAAACCAATTCAGGCCGGAACATCGCAAGTCCGTAGGCAACCGACGCGCCCCAATCATGGCCCATGACGATCACAGGCTCAGGTCCGATCAGTGCGGCCATATCCTCCACAAGGTGGGACAAGGCATAAGCCTCGACCTCTTCAGGCGCGTAGCTTGCGCCATATCCCCGCTGGTCAGGCGCGATACAATGGAATCTGTCCGACAGCCGCGTAGCGATGTCCACCCAAGCCCCGCCGTACTCGGGAAAGCCATGCAGCATGAGCAATTTGGGCAGGCCGGGATCACCCCAGCGGCGTATAGTGAAAGGGTGGCCGTTCAGGTCCTGTGTCTCGACTTGCATCATTCACCCTCGGATTTGGTCTCGAATCTCAGGCCAGCGGCAGTGCGCGGGGCAAAACCTTCCCAATAGGTGTGGTCCTCAGCCGGCTGCCCGGCATCGTCGAGGGCAACAACCCCGTCCCCCGAATTCGGCACAAGGTCCAGATAACGTGCCTTGTCCGTCTGTCCCTTGAGATGCAGGTCGAAAAAGGCAGTCGCAAAGTGCTGGGCGATATTGTTCATGCGCACCGTGTCCCAGACCGCGTCTGCATAATGATCAAAGGGCAGAAAATCCAAACCTTCGGCGGGCTCATAACTTTCGGTCGGGGCAGGGATCGGGGCGGCAGCATTGTGATTGGCATGATCAAAGGTGAGCAAATGGCGCTGCGTGCCAACGGCGCCATCAAAGATGCCGCGCATTGCGTCATAGACCGACACATCGTCCGCACCACCTGCCATAAGCAACGTTGGCACTCGCAATCCTGCCAATCCGTCCACATCCCAGAAACCGGCATTGTTGCCCCATGGCCCGATGGCGAGCACGGCCTTGAGGCGGGGATCCATCAACGCCTCGTGGTCTTCGGACATGGCAAGATGTCGGGCCAACAATCCGTTTGGTGTCCCCCAACTGTATTCGGTCGAGGCCTGCGTGACGCCCGCCCCACCAAAGATCAGTGCACCGTATCCGCCCATCGAATAGCCAATGACAGCGGCACGGTCCGCATCAACGATATCACCAATGGGTCCACTGAGGTCCGCCATGTAGTTCAGCACAGCCGCCTGATCCAATGGCCGGTTCAGCAGGGTTGACCCAAAAGCCCCCTGATCGGAGTAGGTGCTGTCCGTGTGGTCCATCGCAACCGTGACATATCCTTTGGAGGCCAGGTTTTCGCCCAGATGCGTCATCAAAAACCGATTGCCGGGATAACCATGGCTGATCAGGATCAGTGGGAATGCGTCGCCCGAAGCCGGGGGCGCATCACGCACAGCCCGGCCTGTCAGCGTTACATCCGTCACCCCATCCCGCAACTTGGCTGTGTACTGTCCTCCTGGCTCAGTGCCGCTTTGCGCTGGATACCAGATCTCCAGTGTCAGGGGGCGGTCGTAGCGTGGGACGTCACTGCCATCTATGGCCAGCACATCTATGCTGTCGGCTATCGTCATCGCCCGCGTCTGCACCCCGACCGTGAAGGCGCCGTAGGGCGACAGTGCGGGTGCGTCGGGGCGGATTTGGTCGACCGGGTTGGCAGCGCTCGGGGTCGGCGCTGTGACCATGGCAGCGCTCAGAGTTGCGGCAAGAGCCGAAGCGCGACGGACAGGCATGGTTTGCTCCTTTCCGGGAGGTTCAGGACAAGGGGACACAATGGCATACCGTCTACTGCGCGCAGTGTGACAGGGCTGGCCAAGCAATCAAGCGGTGATGGATCACCAGTCAACTATCCAGTCCTTGCGCTTCACGACCAAGCGAGGGGTTGCCCAATCCGCATCTGCGGGCTTGAGACTGCGCTGTGGCGTAGCTACATTTTGGAGATGAAAACTTCTCTTGTCCCGTATTTTGTCTCATTCCTTGGCGTCAGCCTTGTCAGTGTGCCACCACCTGTTTCTGCACACCCGCATGTGTTTGTGCAAACCGCTCTCAAAGTCATCGTGGATGAAGCTGGCAAGGTTGAAGGGGTGGAGGTCAGCTGGACCTATGACGACTTTTATTCCCTGCTGCTTCTGTCTGACCTTGGGCTCGACAATGATGGGGACGGGCGCCTCGATCCGACGGAACTGGTGCGTCTTGAAGGGTTCGATATGAACTGGATCGATGGCTACAAGGGCGACACCCAAGTCACCCGCTCGGGGCGCGAGCTTACGCTCGGTCCGCCGCAAAGCCGCGGCGTCAGCGTTGACAAAGGACTGATCACTTCCACGCACTTCCGCGCGCTCGAGGGGCCTGCCGACGGGCTGGTGGTCAAGGCGTTCGATCCTACCTTCTATACCGCCTATGAACTCAGTGGCCCGGTCAAGGTGACGGGCCCCTGCAGCGCAACGGTCCAACCGGCTGATCTGGATGCGGCGTATACGCTGGTCGAAGAGTTGCTTTATGCCACGCCCGCAGCTGAGGCCGAAAACAGCTATCCCGAAGTAGGTGAGGCATTTGCCGATACGGTCACAGTGTCATGCGCCTCCTGAGACTGGGCGTCTTGATCGTCGCTGCCGGAGTGTTGCTCTGGTTGTTTGGCTTTGGTGGCATGACAGATATCCAACGCTGGGCCGCAGGTGAGCAGCGTGATGCGCAAAACGCGTTGGCGGCAGGTTTGCGGGCTGTGCGCGCAGGAGAACCGGGCGCATGGCTCGCCTTGATGGGGGTCTGCGCGGCCTACGGGTTCTTTCATGCGGCTGGTCCGGGACACGGCAAGCTGGTGATTGGTGGCTACGGGGCAGCGGCGCGCGTTACGGCGTGGCGGCTTTCTGCACTCGCCGTGGCATCCTCGCTGGCCCAAGCCGTTGCGGCGATTGCGCTGGTCGCCGTGGGTGCATCGTTGCTGGGGTGGGGACGGGTCGAGATGACTGAGGCCGCTGAACATGTTCTGGCCCCGGCCAGCTACATTGCCATTGGTGCGGTGGGGTTGTGGCTGGTGCTCAGAGGCCTGCGGCGCGGGTTGAAAGCGATGCGCTCCGTGTCGGCGCAGCACGATCATACTCATGATCGGGGGCATCAGCACGGCCATAACCACGGCCACGATCATTCCGATGGGCATGCCCACGCACATGGCGCGGACGGGATTTGTGATACGTGTGGTCATGCACATGCACCCACGCCGCAACAGGTTGAAAACATGACCTCATGGCGCGATGCCGTGGCCATTGTGGCGGCCATTGCGATCCGTCCCTGCACGGGTGCCGTGTTCCTGTTGATCCTCTGTTTCGGACTTGGCATTCCGATGGCCGGGATAGCGGGAGCACTTGTGATGGGGCTGGGCACAGCGAGTGTGACAGTTATCGTGGCGCTGGCGGCTGTTGGCGCACGCGAGTCGCTGCTGGCGGATTGGAGCGGGGCAGGGGCTTTGCGCGCTGTGGCGCTGATCGAAGTGGTCGTGGGCGCCCTCATTGCGCTGGTCGCGACGTTCCTGGTCTTGCCGCTCCTGTCTTAGGGGTGTTGCGCATTGGGCGTTGGATACGCGCCAAAGATCCCTTTCATCTTGCCGGGAAAACTTCGGGGGAGGCCGTCAGGCCGGGGGCAGAGCCCCCTGACACCAGAAGATTTATGTCCCAAAAAATGCGGACCGAACTCCAAGCCAGTCAAAACTGATGTCTAAACCCAACGAAATGCAGTGCACGGACCACATCCGCACCACAGATGCGCGGGTGGCAAAGCGTCACCCGGCTCAACAGGTGTCTTTCCCTTTGCAGGCGGCAGGCGTAACAGCCTCTGAATGGGCACTTTGAAACATATGAGCTACCCCGCGCACGTGCGGGCCGCGCTGACCCTGGGATTGCCGCTGATTGGTGGTCACCTTGGGCAAGTGGCGATTGGCGTGACGGACACCATGATGGTGGGCTGGTACGGCGTAACCGAACAGGCCGCGCTGACGGCCGCAGGCTCCGTGTTTTTTGTCCTGTTCATGATGGGGGCGGGCTTTGCCTTTGCGGTCATGCCCATGGTTGCGGCCTTTCACGGGGACGAAGATGAGATCAACGTGCGCCGTGCCACACGCATGGGGCTATGGTTGAGCGTCGGATTTGCCATCTTGGCTATGCCGGTGTTGATTTGGTCCGAAGCTGTGTTGCTGGCGCTGCGGCAGACGCCGGATGTCGCGCGTCTGGGGGCAGAATACCTGTCGATTGCGGGTTGGGGGATGATCCCGGCCGTGCTTGTGATGACGATCAAGAGCTATCTTGCTGCGCTTGAGCGGACGCAGATCGTGTTCTGGATCACGGTTCTGGCCGCTGTGGTCAACGGGGTGGCGAACTACGCCTTTATCTTCGGGGCATGGGGCGCACCGGAGCTGGGGATCCGTGGCGCCGCCATTGCGTCGCTGGCCACGCAGATCGTGATGTTGGCTGGGGTTGTTGTTTATGTGCTGGTGGCTTTGCCGGAACACAGCATTTTTGTGCGGTTCTGGCGCCCGGATTGGGAGATGCTGGGCCGTGTATTCCGGCTAGGCTGGCCTATTGGGCTGACAAATCTATGCGAGGTAGGGCTGTTTGCCGCCTCTGCCATTATGATGGGTTGGCTTGGTGAGGTGCCGCAAGCCGCCCATGGTATTGCGCTGCAATTGGCTTCGATCACGTTTATGGTTCATCTTGGCCTGTCCAATGTGGCGACAATCCGGGCTGGCAATGCCAAGGGGCGCGGCGATCTGGATCACTTGCTGCGCGGCGCGCGCACGGTGTTCTGGATGAGCGTTGCGATGGCATTGGCCACGATTGTGGTTTTTGTCGCCATTCCTGTGCCGCTTGTGTCGATGTTTATTGGTGCGGATGTCGGCCCGCGGGAAGAAATCCTGTCCATCGGTGTGGTTCTACTGGCGCTTGCTGCTCTGTTTCAATTGGTTGACGGGGCTCAGGTCATTGCCCTGGGGTTGTTGCGCGGTGTGCAGGATACCCGTGTGCCGATGATTTATGCGGCCGTGTCCTATTGGATTGTCGGTATGCCGTGTTCCTACATCTTTGGATTTGTGCTGGGATGGGAGGGTGTTGGTGTGTGGCTTGGGCTTGTGGTTGGGTTGGCCTTTGCCGGGGTGGCGCTGTTGTCACGATTCTGGCGCGTGTCGGTGCCGCGTCTTGCCAATGAGTTGCAGCTGGACGTCGGGCCGGACGCGCGTTCCGCCTCGTGATCCGAGGCTGAACGACGCCCCGCCCACCGTCCCTTTTGGCACCGTCCCCTAAAGTCCCTTCGCCAAAATACGGTCTTTGTGCAGCGTGCCTTTGGTCTTTCAGGGCTTTCCGATCAGCCGATCCGCCTTTTTGCGCACAAGCACCGAGCGCAGATCATGCATCGCGAGCAACAGCGCATCGGTGACGTCCTCCAGCTGCTCGTCGCTGGCTTTGCTTTGCACCCATTGCGTTGTCACATTGAGGTAGTCCACGGCCCGGTGGATATCGTCGATATCACGCTTGGCCAGCAGCGCTGTGCGCTCGGCCATCCATGATTCTATCCGAGCCATATCGTCCGGCGACAACGTGCGTTCGCCGTGCGGTTTAACTTCGCCATTGCGGATGTTGATGACCGCAATCTGGTCCATCTCGATCCGCCGTTGCCGGTTTTCGGTGTCCACGCGGAACACCGCCGCCCCGTTTTCACGCACACGGAAGTAGTAGTCTGGCAGCTCGGTGCCCATGGCCGTCCCTCGTTACGTCAGTCCCGCACAGAACGTCTGGATACGGGTACAGGCCTCTGTAAGTGCCTCGTCCGACGTAGCGTAGCTGACGCGGAAGTTCGGCGAAAGTCCGAAGGCCGCCCCGAACACGACTGCCACGCCTGTCTCTTCCAGAAGGGCCGTGGCGAATGTTTCGTCATCCGTGATGCGGGTGCCTGCAGCGGACGTCTTGCCGATGCATCCCGCAATGGAGGGGTAGACGTAAAATGCCCCATCCGGCACCGGGCAGCGGATCCCCTCGGCTTCGTTCAGCATCTTGACCACCAGATCGCGGCGCCGCGCAAACAGCGCGTTGTTCGGTGCGATGAAATCTTGCGTACCGTTCAGGGCCTCGACCGCTGCCCATTGGCTGATGGAACAGGGATTGGATGTGGATTGCGATTGCACCTTGCGCATCGCCTTGATCAACACCTCTGGACCTGCAGCATAACCAATGCGCCAGCCGGTCATCGCATAGGCCTTGGACACGCCATTGACCGTCAGCGTGCGTTCATAAAGCCCCGGTTCGACCTCGGCGGGGGTGCAGAATTCGAAGTCGTCGTAGACCAGATGCTCATACATGTCGTCCGTCATCACCCACACATGGGGATGGCGCATCAGCACGTCGGTCAGCTGTTTCAGCTCCTCCCGGGTATAACCCGCACCGGTCGGGTTGGAGGGGGAGTTGAAGATCAGCCACTTGGTCTTGTCCGTGATTGCCGCTTCCAACTGATCCGCCGTCAGCTTGAACCCGGTTTGCAAGGACGCCTCGGCAATCACCGGCGTGCCGCCCGCCAGCAACACCATGTCGGGGTAACTCACCCAATATGGCGCGGGGATCACCACTTCGTCGCCCTCGTTCAGCGTCGCCATCAGCGCATTGTAGAGGATCTGCTTGCCGCCAGTGCCGACAGTGACTTGTGCCGTCGTATAATCGAGGCCGTTGTCCCGCTTCAGTTTGGCCACGACGGCCTCCTTCAGCTCCGGAATGCCATCAACGGCCGTGTATTTCGTTTTGCCCGCAGCGATGGCTGCAACAGCGGCATCCTTGATGTTCTGGGGCGTGTCGAAATCCGGCTCGCCTGCGCCAAGGCCGATCACATCGCGCCCCGCCGCCTTCAGTTCGCCGGCTTTTGTGGTCACGGCGATGGTTGGGGACGGTTTGACGCGGTCGAGCGTCGCGGAAAGGAATGTCATCTGGGCCTCAAACGGTTAAAAGGTGGCACGGCCCTCATAGGCCTCGGGTTGTGCGCAATCAAGCGCTGCATGGAACAGGAGTGATCGCAATGGATGATGGACTGGACTGGTACAGTGCGGAGGCGGCAACCTTCGGAGATCGTGTTGCGGGCGCACGCGAGCAGGCGGGTATGACCCAAAAGCAATTGGCCAAGCGCCTTGGCATCCGTCTGGCCACCTTGCGCGATTGGGAAGAAGATCTGAGCGAGCCACGGGCCAACAGATTGTCGATGATGGCCGGGATCCTGAATGTTTCGATGATGTGGCTGATGACGGGCGAGGGTGAAGGCGTGTCTGCGCCGGACGAAGTGCTGCCGATGAACGATTCGATGCGAGATTTGCTGATTGAGGTGCGTGATTTGCGGGCCGATCTGCTGAAACGCGCGGAACAGGTGGGGCGTCTTGAAAAACGTCTGCGCGGCGCGATGGCCGGGACAACCGATGCCTGAAGAACTGCGCGAACACCGTCTGAAACGCCTGCACATGCGATCTATGCGCCGCGGCATCAAGGAGATGGATCTGATCCTGTCAGCCTATGCGGCGGATCATCTGGCGGGCATGGATCATGCGGCGCTTGAACTCTATGATGGGTTGCTGAGCGAAAATGATCAGGATCTGTATCGCTGGGTCACAGGGCAAGAGCCGACCCCCGATCCCTACGTGGACTTGATCGCCGACATTGCAAAGACGTTTCAGTCATAACTTTCAATGGCTTGCATGACTTAACCTTATATTTGCGAATCGCATCCATTTTCGACGTCAGAGCAGAATGAGTCGGAGAACGTGATGAGCATTCAGGACCCGATTGGCCAGATGGCTGGCCTGACGGAGAAGAACGGAACTGACCGCAGTTTCATGGTCAGTTACCTTGAGGCGCTGTCGCTTGTGGAGCGATTGCACCGGTTGCTTCTTGATGTCATCAAGGATGAGTTCGAGCGCGTCGGTGTTTTGGAAATCAACGCAGTTCAGGCACTGTTGCTGTTCAACATCGGGGACAACGAGGTGACCGCGGGCGAGTTGAAAAGCCGTGGCTACTATCAGGGCTCTAACGTCAGCTACAATCTCAAGAAACTGGTTGAGATGGGTTACATGCATCATCAACGGTGTGAGATTGATCGCCGTTCGGTGCGCGTTCGCCTGACCGAAAAGGGCCGACATATCCGCACTGTTGTCTCAGAGCTGTTTGAGCGTCATGCGGAAGGGCTGCAATCCAAAGGTGTGTTGGGACCCGAAGGGATCACGGACATCACTGCTTCCCTCAAGCGTGTTGAGCGGTATTGGACAGATCAGATTCGCTATATCTACTAGGGTTTGGATGCGCGCGATCGACCTGCGCGCGTCAGGGAACGCCGCGTTGTTGTGGGTCGCGTGTTGCCAACCGTGGGGCAAGCGATTTGTAGTGAAGGCAAAAGCTCAAGCGCTTCATTTGCCATTGCGCGGTTGAACCGGTCAAAGGGCAAGCCGGATTGGTTGAAGTAACTCGAATACGTCAAACGCTCAGGGTTTGACCTCACCCAAAATCAGTGTTTCCAGCTCCCGCTCAAGTTTGCGGGCCATGGCATTTGCATAGTCCTCAAAGCCCAATGCCGTTTCGACGAAACTGCCGGCACCGACAATCACGTTGGACTGGAAATAGCGCGACAGGGCTGAAATTTCGGCCTGTCTGATGTCACCCAACTGCGCGTCGTCGGCTCCAATCACAAGGGCATTTATGACAATGCCGGTCGGCTCAATCTCGGGCTTGATGTTCACGGGGCGGGGGCCAAGGTTTGATTTGCCATCTCCGGACAAATCCAATGTCCGTTTCCAGCACTCGGCACGTTGATCTAGATGCGCCATCCCTTCGCGCATCGCCAATCCTAACGCGGTGCCCGGCGTTGCCTGCCGCCGCTCGGTGCTGCGCAACTGGCCGATCACCGCGTTCAGAACCAGTTCGGACGTGATTGCCGTCCAGGGTAGAATAACCGCCGGATCTTCCGGCCCGCTCCATTCGTACACCATCACGTGCACAGGTGTTTCGGGCATAACCGTCAGCGCCTGACGCACCCGCGGAGACGAAAACGCCTCTGCCAATCCGTCCATCTGCAGGCGGTATTCGCGTGCGTCCACTGATCCGGACACATCCAGCCCTAGGGCCAACGCCTGACGACACGCCGCATCGGCAGCTCCAACGCTCCCCACCAGCGCAACGCCCAGTAACAAGGCCCGCAACAGGCGAAGTTTCATCCCGCATCCTCCGCGCCACCAAGCGCGCCAATCACAGGCGGCGTCAATTCACGCTCCAGTTTGCGACGCATCGCGCGCTCGTAGTCCTCAAATCCTTGCGCTACCTCCAAAAATGCCGCCGGACCATGCAGCACTTCTGTTTCGTAAAACGAGATCAGCATGGTCTCGGATGTGAACTCAGCCGCATTCACAACCAAACCGTTGACTGTCACCTCGTCCAGCGGGAATTCCTTGTAGGCCAGCAATGGGCCGAAACCCTCGTTGTTTTGGCCGTCCCCGGCCATGTCGATGGTTTGGGTCAAACAACGGGGAGCGCGGGCCAGCATCTCGGAACCGAAACCAAGGGCGTAGCCCATCGCTGTGGGAAATTCGTTGTGAGACCGCACACTTGCGGCCACCGTCTCAGCCGCGGCCAAAAGAGCGGCAGGTGAATCAATCAGCAGCCAGTCCAGCACAACCTCTTGATTGTAGCGCCCTGACCATTCGTAAACCGCCAGGGCGACAGGATCATCCACGGCAAAAAACGCGGCCTGCACTTCCGGAGCGGTCAGGGCCGCCACAAGGCCGCCCCGCTGCAGACGATCTTCGTCCGCATCCACGGACGAAGACACATCCAGCGCCAACAGCAAGGCAAGGCGACAGGCATCCGCAGGACCAGTCCACAACACACCCAGCCCAACCGCCAGAAGGGCCGCGCGGCGCTGCAGTGGCCTGTTTTTCACCAATGTCCCGTGTTTTCCATGCTGGCCCATGGCTCGGCGGGGGGCAGGTTGTCTCCTGCCTGCAACAGCTCGATTGAGATGTTGTCGGGTGAGCGCACAAATGCCATATGCCCATCGCGCGGCGGGCGGTTGATGGTGACACCATTGTCCATAAGGTGCTGACATGTCTCGTAAATGTTGTCGACGCGATACGCGAGATGACCAAAGTGGCGGCTGTCAGAGGGCAATCCATCGTCGCCATCCCAGTTGTATGTGAGCTCAACCGGGCATTCTGGTTGTCCGGGAGGCGCCATGAACAACAGCGTGAATCTGCCTTGCTCGCTTTCGTATCGGCGGGTCTCTTCCATGCCCAGCAACTGATAAAACGCGATCGAGGCTTCAAGGTCTTTCACCCGCACCATGGTGTGAAGATAAGTCAGTGGCATGTCAGGTGTCCTTTGTTTGACAGGGTCAAAAGACGGATTGGTACCCGATGCTCAACCCAATGTTTTCAGTTTCGAACCGCGAGACATTTGAATCTGTCCGGCTGGCACTCAACGTAACTTTAGGGGCAAACCCGTAAGTGTCAAAATCCTTGAAGAATAACGTTGTCGAAAGCGTGAAACTGTCGTCTTCGCGGGGGTCGGGGCCATAAACCGCTTCGTCATAGCGCCGGAACTTGCCTGCAAACGAAACGCTGGTTGTCGCCCCCATGGGTTGCACGCCAAGAACGTAAGTGGCCCCCAGTGAAAGCACATCGTGGTTCAGGATCCCGCTGTCCGTATCGGTCTGGCCCAATTCGGCATTCAGGGACAGCGCCGCGCCGTTTTCCAAAGGGCGGGTCCAGACCGTGCCCAGTGCCGCAGTTGTGCCCGAGCGCAGATCGTTGTCTTGACGTTCCGCATATCCAAGGCTGCCATAGAATGTCAGTCGTGCGGAATCGCCAACACGGCGCGTCTGGCGATAGCGCGCTGTAATCTCGTCCGACAGGTGATCTCCGCCATACCAGATACGCCCATAACTGAGCGAGACGGTGTGGCGCGCGGCGTCCGCGCTGATTTGCCAATCCTGCCCAAGTGTGGCCTCCAGCTTGGTGTAGGTGAAGTCGGACGCACTGACGCCATCAGGTACATTGTTGTCGGTAAGCACGATCCATGTTTGATCCCAGCTGATCTGTGCAAAATTCCGCCGAGTCTGACTGATGTTGAAATTGTAACGAATGTCGGCCCCGGTTCTGACTTCGAAACCCGACAGCGGCACGGCACTTGGGTCGACAAAGACCAACCCCCCGAGCACAAACGTGTTGTCGCGGGGGGCGTTGTTGACATTGTCGGACGGCGAAATCCCGAAACGCAGGTTAACGGACCACGGGTTGGTCAGGCGAACAAAGTTGTAATCCCGCACAGCGACGGCACGCATGGCGTCCGTCGGGGCCACATGAGCAGCGCGCCGCAGCCACAGTTGCGCCCGCGATTTTTGGTTGTCTTTCGACAAAGCCTTGGCCACAGCCAACGCCGCCCCGTATTTCTCAAAATCATTTTTGGCGTAGCGCCATGCGGCTCGCCCGGCCTTGCGAGCTTGATCCATGTTTCCCTGCAGCCGGTGGGCATACGCCAGCAGGATCAGGCTGGCGGCATCTTCGGGGTCACGCAACACCAATACGGTCAGGATGTCCTGAGCCGCAGCGGCCCTGCCTGTCGAAAGCAATTGGCCCGCCGCAAGGCGCGCTTCGTCAGGAGTAAGCGTTTGCTGCTGTGAAAGGGCAGGGCTGCACAGCCCGATGCAGCAGGCCAGAATAAGGGGCAGCCGCGCCCGCCGGGTCACGGCGTTGTGGCCACAAAGCCGCCGATCTCGCGCGCATCATTCACGCCCGTGTTGCCAGTGGAATCCACAAACAGAATGCCGGCAATTTCTTCGCCGTTGGGGCCGGCGAAGACCCCTTGCCAATTGCCAGTACCAACAGTCGCGCCGGTGTTGTCCAGCAGAACCGCCGTGGAGGCGGAGATCGTGCCATTGTCAAAATCGATCTCGCCGTTGGCCAGCGATAAAAAGCCGTTCAACGTGCCGATCTGCGTGCCCGTGTCATCATAGAGGATGCGGTTGCTAACGCCGCCATTGACCGCGCCGACATCGTCAAAGTCGCCGAAGTCGGCCGCAAGTTGCACGTCACCGGTGACGTATTGCACGCTGTCGCCGTTGCCGACTGAATTGAGGATAGTGCGCACGCCGCCATACTCACCGTTGTATGTATAAAGCCCGTTGCGCGGCAGGTTGGGGTTGGACGATGACAGCCGTTGTGCACCGCCGCCGCCAAAACCAAATCCGATATATTCGGCGGAGGTCGACGCCGCGACCTGTGAGCGGCCACTGTCAGAACGACGGAAAATCGCAAAATACTGCAACTCGGCCGAACCGGGGGCAGGGGCACTTTGATAGGCGTCAAATCCGTTCACGAAGGTTTCTGTCGTGATCCGCTCGTAGCGGTTGTCGGGGTCATCAAATGGGATGTTGTTGATGGTCAGTACATCATTGGTCGCATCGAACGAGATGTTGTTGACCACAAGATTGTCGTTCTGATCCAGAAACGCGCTGCCTGCTGCGGTATCACCCGCACCCTCCTGAGCGTCGGTAAAGGGGTTGCCGTCACCACACGCCGCCACACCCAAGGTGAGAACGCAAACTGCTACTGTTCGTTTCATGCCCGTAAAACCTTTGCGGTTCAATATCCTGCCAGTTGTGGCGCAGAATCGACCCACCTCAGGCAAAAGTCAACGCATGTCTCAACGCACCTCCTGCGGCACAGCCAAGCGTTGCCCAAAAACGACCTCTATATCGCGGTTCTCAACTACGCGGACACAAGATAAGGTGTAGGTCTGATAGATTCTGTGGATAAAGGACGCGCACCATGCCGCTGGCCCCCGAACAACAAGCCGAGATCGACGCCCTGCGCGCCAACCCCCAGCCCACGCTGCGTGCCACCGTCCCAGGGATGGAGGCGCATCTCTACACAGCCTACGACGTGCTCGATCACGGCTTTATCCGTGTGATCGACTACATGGGTGACGACGCCGCCATCTGCCAGGCCGCCCGCGTGTCCTACGGAAAAGGCACCAAATCCGTGCAAAACGACACCGGGCTCATCCGCTACCTCATGCGCCACTGGCACTCGACCCCGTTCGAGATGTGCGAGATCAAGCTGCACGTCAAACTGCCCGTCTTTGTCGCCCGCCAGTGGATCCGGCACCGCACCGCCAACGTCAACGAATACTCCGCCCGCTACTCGATCCTCGACCGCGAATTCTACATCCCGGAACCCGACGCACTGGCCGCGCAATCGGTCGTGAACAATCAGGGGCGCGGCGCTACGCTCGAAGGAGCCGAAGCGGCGCGTGTTCTGGAGATCCTCAAATCGGATTCCAACCGCGCCTATGACAATTACGAAGCGATGATTTCCGACGAAGGCCAATCCGGCCTCGCCCGCGAATTGGCGCGTATGAACCTGCCCGCCAACATCTACACGCAGTGGTATTGGAAAGTGGACTTGCACAATCTGTTCCACTTCCTGCGGCTGCGCGCCGATGCCCATGCGCAATACGAAATCCGGGTCTATGCGGATGCGATCTGCAACGTGGTCAAGGACTGGGTCCCCGCCGCCTACGGCGCGTTCGAAGATTATCGGATGGGGGGCGCGAATTTGAGCGGGACGGCCATTGCCTGCCTGCAACGGATGCTGAAGGGCGAAGAAATCACGCAGGAGTCGTCTGGAATGAGCAAAGGCGAATGGCGTGAGTTTATGGAGGTTATTGGTTGACGGGAAACGAACCTACTTCAATTTTCGGGCAATGGATTGGGCGCACCGATGGGGATCCAGAGGGCCTCATAGTTATGGATCTGGATAGCGTAGGCAACCGTGTAAAAGGTAAGCTATATCTGTACCCCGACAGTGAAGAAATTCCATCATCTATGGTAGATATAGACGTCCCAGATCGGCTTGAAGAAATCTCTTTGGATGGAGAGGCAATTCATTTTTTGTCTCACTCAGGTTATGTGCCAACTTGGTCGGAACTAGATGAACAGTTCCCGACAGTGAACTTGCCAGATAGAGCTTCTGGCGCGTTTTATTTGGTGAGTGAAAATGAAATTTCTCTAAAGTGGGAAACTCCCATCGCAACATATGGCGGGGGAATATTGAACCGAACGTTGCAGCGGCAAACATCACGCGTACGACCCGTTGAAAATGTAACTTCTTGGGATGAATATCAGCGATATTTAACTTCAGGAGCCTCAGTCGGTAAGATTTTCAGAGGCCAAGGAAGCCCGTGGCCGCTAAAGACAAGTTTTCATAGGACGAACCGGCGCGACGTGAAAAGATATCTGGATGAGGATATCCCGAGGCTGCATCACGCCTTGAGCGCAAGAACGAAGCATATTTTCAATTTAGCAAATCCGATTGAAAATGGAGCTTTTTTGAACCTTGCTCAACATCATGGCTACCCAACTCCGTTACTCGATTGGACAAAGTCGCCTTTCATTGCGGCATATTTCGCTTTCAGAGATGTGGCCCATGATGCAACCAATTTTGTTCGGGTTTTTTGCTTTGATCGGTCAGGTTTTGTTCGCAAGTTTCCCCAATACTCAAGCTTAACATTGTTAATACCGCATTTTTCAATACTAGAAGCATTGGCTATTGAAAACGAAAGAGCAGTTCCTCAACAAGGTATACTTGCACTTACGAATGTAGAAGATATTGAGCAGCATATTTTGGACTTAGAGGAATACCCCGGGCAATACCTAACGGCATTTGATTTGCCTGTTAGTGAAAAACCTAAAGTTCTAGATGATTTACGTTTGATGGGAATTACGAGTGCAACACTTTTCCCAGGCATGGACGGTATTTGTAGCGAGTTACGAGCTACTCAGTTTGAATAGGAATTGCCTTTTTATCATGGCACGGAATCAAGGCCGTAGGCCGCCGGGCCAGCGCCGATCCGCCCCCCGGGGCGGCGCCACACTCACGTCGCGACACCCAACAAACATCACCCTAACAACAGCCGCCATAAACTGGACCCAACACCCGTACAGAACGCCCCCCCACGGCTCGGCGCTGGCTCGGCTCATCGTCCAGCCGCAGCACGCCCGGGGCTCCGCACGCTCGCGGCTAAAACGATCCCCCGGATCGTTTTCAAGACGCCACTCGCCCCACTTGCCTCGGCGCTGGCCCGGCTCAGTGCCTAGCCGCAACACGTCCGGACCTCTGCCCGCAATGGCCTCACGCCCTAAGCTGCAAATCCAAGCCGCGACCGTCCCGCCGCCGCTGTGTCGTGATATTCCACAATCTCGCACACCAGCCCGTCCCGTACCGTCATGAACAGCGCAAGCTGACTTTTGAACGACGTCTGCGCGTGGCGGCTGTCCATCTCGACGTTGATCTGCGCCGCTCCGCGATCCCCTGACACAATAAGGTCCGCCAGCACATAGGATCGCACCTGCCAATCCGCCAGGATTTCGCCCACCGCCTCAAAGAACGTCGCCTTGCAATCGCAATTCGCATGATAGGGCCCGCATTCGGGATGCGCGTTTATGCGATACGTCATGTCTTCGGCCAGCAGCGATGCCACGCGCTCCAGATCCTGCGCGTTATAGGCCTCGATGATCGTGCGGATCGTTGCTTCGGTGTCCATCCCGATGCTCCTTGTGTCAAATGTGATGGCTGCACCCTAACACATGGCATCGCACAGGTATCGACAGCGCATTTGCAGACGGCTAGCGCACGCGATTGCGCAGTTGTGCCACCAATGCTGCGTTTTCGGCTTCCCAGTCTTTCCAGCGCTGATAGCCAACGATCTGAGCGGTCGGGCCAGACAGGTCCTCGGCAAAATGGGCTTTGATTGCGTGATAGTGCCCCATACATGCGACCCATTGCTGGGGCGATGGGAATTCCGTCTCTGCCGAGACATCACAGGCGTAAAACAGGCTCAGAAGGCGCATCAATTCCGACATAAGACCTCCGGTTTTGCGGCGATACTGTCTCTAGCCTAGACACAATTATGACAATTGAAGGTAAATCATCCGTGCGAAAGCCGATGTTGAGGAAAATTCTGGACTTGCGCCCATATCCCCGGCAGTCTGCCCACATATCGTGGTACGTTTACCGAACGAGGGAAGATATGCGTTTTATTCAAACAGTCGCCGCCACTGCTGTCCTGTCCGTGCTTGGATCGGGCGCGCTTTTGGCGCAACAGGCTACCGGCCCCAAGATCTATGCCTATCACACGGCCAACTACTGCCCCACGGGTCTGCAACCCATCACCATTAATGGGACAACCTGCTGTGGTGTGCCAAACCAAGACATCAGCTATGCTCAGGCATTGTCGCACCCCGTTTCCAAGAAACGGCATGTGCACCGCGTCGCCAAGCGTGCGGATTGCCCGGTCGGCACAAAGGGCTGCACTTTCGACTAGGCTCAGTGCGTGGCGCGCAGGTTCAAAAACCGCGCGCCACCTGTGTTTCTCAGAGTAGGGACAGATCGCCCGCCATCTGACGCCCGTCTCGACCTTCGGATAACTCGAAACTGACTTTTTGGTTGTCGGCCAAGCCCGTCAAACCTGATCGCTCAACAGCCGAAATATGGACAAAAACATCCTTACCGCCCTCATCGGGGGCGATAAATCCGTAGCCTTTTGTGGTGTTGAACCACTTCACGGTGCCAGTTGGCATGGTCCGTGCCTCCTTTTGCCTTGTCGTCTGCCCCGCAAGCGGGGATCTTCACCGCGCCGACAGAAAGGCCCGCGCATCTAATGAAATTGCGCACGTGCACAGAAAATCAAGACGCAGGTGGTGCAATCACCTGCCAAAGTTGCTTATTTCAACGCAAATGTGAGGAATGGCCATGGAAATATACGGTTTGAAAACATGTGACACGTGCCGCAAGGCCATGCGCGCGCTGCCTGATGCGACCTTTATCGACGTGCGGGCAGATGGTGTGCCGAATGTCATCATGGAGACGGCGCTGGCGACTTTTGGTGCTGCGATGGTGAACACGCGATCCACCACATGGCGCGGGCTGGATGAAACGGCACGGGCGCTGCCCGCAGCTCAGCAACTTGCGGCGCACCCCACTTTGATGAAGCGTCCGCTGATTGTAGATAGCGCGTCCATGTATCTGGGCTGGAGCAAAGACACGCAATCCGCGCTGAACGTCACATAAACCGGTTTCCGAAGAACCCGCACCACCTGCCGTTGCTCAAAGTCAAAAAATTCAACAGGTTAGGCGATGAGCTGTATTCCACACTTTTTCGCAGCTGCTTTAGTCGAGCCGTTTTGATGCGAAAAAGCGATCCACCGAGAATGGGCCTGCACCCTTGATGAACGGCACCAGCAGCAAGAACACCCAGAGCGAACGCTGGTCGATCAATTCGGGTGCGTTGTTGAACCATTGACCCAGCGACACACCGTGGCCCGTCACATCAACGATCGTTTGCACAACAACAAATCCAATCATGCCAAGGGCTGCGAACCGGGTGAACAGCCCGACGACGATGAGCACTGGCAAAACATATTCAGCCAATGTTCCCAACAGGATAACGATGCGCTGAAACTGCGTCAGTTGGGTGACGTCATAAAGCACAGCCTCGGCAGCGGCCGGGAAAATCTGTGCAAAGGCCCCGGCAGAGGGGGACGTCAGGCCGCCTTCGATTTTGGTGCCAGCCGAATTGAAAAAATAGACTGAAAACACAGCGAGAAAGACCAGTCGCGCGATGGTTGGCAGCAGCCAGTCATCGCGGTCCATGGGATCAAAGACGATGTTTTGCAAACGTGAGAGGGCAGTCATGTTTCAGTCCTTTGGGGTGGTGAGAGTGGTCAGCGCCTCTTGCTGCAGCAGCAGCGTCAACAGGGGCGACAAGTCAAATTTCGGATCTTGTGCGAGGGCGGCATCCTGCGCGCCTAACAGCGGTGTGCCCGCTTTGATGGCACTGATCCATGTGGCTTGGGCAGGGGTAAGCGGATGGGGAACAGGGTCGAATTCAGGCCGGGTGATCAGGACGGACTGGGCCACGTTGCGCGGCTTTTCAGCACCCTCCTGCATGTTGTAGCGCCAGATATCAAACAACGGCCAAGGTGAGGGAACGATCTGCACTGCCGGTGCAAAGCTCAGGCACGCCGCCATCAGTGCGTCCGGTTCTGTCTCTGCCAGATCCGTGGCGCTCAAGGGAATGGCGTCCGCGGCGTGGTAGGCTTGCCGGATAGCCAATTCCAGACGTGCAACATCCGGCAGGTAACCGATATGTTTTAACGGCGTAAAACCGGCCAGAAATTCTGGCATATCAACGCCGTAGTGCATCATCAGCGGAGATGCGGGCGGATGCGCACGGGCAAAATGCGGTGCGAGTTGATCGAAATTCGCGTCCCCCAGCAACTTTCGCAAAACAGGAAACGCGGTGCGTAGCGCCTCGATCAAGGCAACGGTGACGTTGTTGCGATAGACATCAAACCGCTTGGTTGTGGGGGCTCCTGCGCCGTCCGTCAGCCCCTCCGGAACAGCTTGGGCGGGGTCAAGCAATGCCGCGCGAAACATGTGCTCGTGGCTGTTCATGTTTCAGTTCGCCAGAACAGATGTCAGCGCATGTTCGGCACGCTCTGCTTCGCTGCGCAATGTCGCCCAATCGGGCACGTCATTGTCCCATTCGACGAGCACAGGGGCGGGTCCGGTTTGCGCAAGGGTGTAGTCCAGCAAATCCCAGACGGGGTCAGCTGTGGCAGCGCCGTGGCTGTCAATCAACAGGGGCGCGCCATGCTCGTCGCGGTCTTCGTCGTGGCCGCCGACGTGAATTTCTCCAACAGCGGCGGTGGGATAGGCATCAAGATACCCTGTCGGTGTGTAACCGAGATTGGTGGCCGAGATGAACACGTTGTTTACGTCAAGCAATAGGCCGCAACCTGTCCTGCGGACAAGTTCGGTCAGAAAATCTGTCTCGGACCAGGTGCTTTGGGCAAAGGCGAGGTAGCTTGACGGGTTTTCCAACAGCATTTGGCGGCCCAGCGTCTCCTGGACCTCGTCAATGTGGTCGGCAACACAGGTCAGTGTCGCGTCGGTATAGGGCAGGGGCAGCAGATCATCGAGAAACTCGGCACCATGGGTCGACCACGCCAGATGTTCAGAAAAACTCGCCGGTTCCAGCCAGTCAATGAGGTGTTTCAGCCGCGCCAGATGCTCCGGGTCCAGCGGACCTGTGCCGCCAATGGACAGGCCTACGCCGTGAACCGAAATGGCAAAGTCACCCCTAAGTGCGCGCAGTTGTGCATGGGGGCGTCCGCCGTCGCCCATGTAGTTTTCCGCGTGGATCTCCAGCCATTTGACTGGGCCGGGTGCGTTACGCAGATCGCTGAAATGCTGGGCTTTGTAGCCAACGCCGGGGGCTGCAGGAAGGCGGGGCGGTGTTCGTGTCGCATCCAGCATGTCAGGCCTCAGGTTCGTTTTTGTCATGCGCCCGCCAAAGGGGGAACGCCGGCGCATGATAGCATGTTACTTGGCGTTACGCAGGCAGGTCGCGGTCCAGCTCTTCAAGCGAGCCTGTGCGTGGCGTACCGTCTGCCAGTGCGGGCAGTTCGATTTCAGCGCACGTACCGGCGTCAACCAGCGTCCAGGCGTTGCCCTGATAATCAACTGTTGAAGTGCCTGCGCATGTTGTGCCGGGTCCAGCGGCGCAGTCATTGGCACCTGCCAGCGACACACCATAGCATTTCTCTTTCGAGGCGGCTTGGGCGGATGTTGTTGTTTGAGCAGTCAGGGCCGCCGCGACGGCACTAACGATGGCTACGGATTTCATAGTCTTCGACATCTTCAACTTCCCTTTTGGATATCGGTTTCAATTCGGTCGTGAGGGTTAGATAGGACGGATCTCTGGCATTGCACCACACCCAAAGCGTTTCCTCACGCCTCTGTCAGAAGATGTCAGCCACTTGCAACAAAGGCACGGGGCAGATGCCTGTTTTTTACCGGTTTGCTGGTGAATGTTTCAGATCGTGGGGGCAAAGACACCCGCAGCGTCTTGTTCTGTTTCAAGCGGAGCGGCGCTGTCATGCGCACTTGAGACCTGCGGTACATGCGCTGTGCCAAGGCCTCCAAGGTCCGGGACTTTGGTGTTGGTTGATTTGTTCGCGGCATATCGACTGCGGTGCGATCAAGACACCACACGCAGATCGGATGTGCATTATGAAACGGGCCCGGACTGCCCCTTGATGGACTCATCAGGGCTGTCCGAGTTCTAAGTAGGTTTAGCGCAAGTCCGGTGGTGTGGCTTCAACACCCAGTTCCGAAACCACCTCATCGAGGTTTTGCACGCTGGTCTGCTTTTGCCCCAACCGGCGCACAGACACAGTGCGTTCTTCAACTTCACGCCCACCGACAGCCAGAATGACAGGCACCTTGCCGACGGAGTGTTCGCGAACTTTGTAGTTGATCTTTTCGTTGCGCATGTCGGCTTCGGCACGCACGCCCGCCGCCTTGAGGTCTGCGACCACTTCGGCAACGTAGTCATCCGCCTCGGACGTGATCGAGGCCACAACCACCTGTCGCGGTGCGATCCAGAACGGCAGCTTGCCTGCATGTTCTTCGATCAGAATGCCGATGAAGCGTTCGAATGAGCCGAGGCAGGCGCGGTGCAGCATGACGGGGCGGTGTTTTCCGCCATCTGCACCGATGTAGGTGGCATCCAACCGCTCTGGCAGCACAAAATCTACCTGATGAGTGCCACATTGCCAGTCACGCCCAATGGCATCGGTCAGCACAAATTCCAGTTTGGGGCCATAGAACGCACCTTCACCGGGGTTCATCTCGGGCTCAATCCCCGCAGCACGGGTGGCGGCCAGCAGGGCGGCTTCGGCTTTGTCCCAGATGTCGTCGCTGCCAGCCCGCTGCTCCGGACGGTCCGAGAATTTCACCCGGAAGCTCTCAAATCCGAGGTCCTTGTACACGCTGGTGAGGTAGTCGATATAGACGGCGGTTTCTTCTTCGATCTGGTCCTCACGGCAGAAGATGTGGCCGTCGTCCTGGGTAAAGCCGCGCACCCGCATGATCCCGTGCAGCGCGCCTGAAGGTTCATAGCGCGCACAGGATCCAAACTCGGCCATACGCAGCGGCAGATCACGATATGATTTGAGCCCTTGGTTGAATATCTGCACGTGGCAGGGGCAGTTCATCGGCTTGAGCGCGTTCACGGCCTTTTCGCGCGCATGATCCTCGTCCACTTCGACGATGAACATGTTTTCCTGATACTTGTCCCAGTGGCCAGACTCTTCCCACAGTTTGCGGTTTACAAGCTGCGGGGTGTTCACCTCGACATAGCCGCCGCTGCGCTGTTTGCGGCGCATATAGTCCTGCAACTCGGTGTAGATGGTCCAACCGTTCGGGTGCCAGAAGATCTGGCCGGGGGCCTCTTCCTGCATGTGGAACAGATCCATTTCGCGGCCCAGTTTGCGGTGATCCCGCTTGGCCGCCTCTTCGAGCATGTTGAGGTGGGCGCGCAGCTTTTCCTTGCCGGTAAAGGCGACGCCGTAGATGCGCTGCAACATGGCGCGGTCACTGTCACCGCGCCAGTAAGCGCCTGCGATGGACATCAGCTTGAACGCATCACCGGGCACCTGACCGGTATGTTGCAGGTGAGGACCCCGGCACAGATCCTGCCACTCACCATGCCAATACATACGCAGCGGCTCATCACCGGGGATGCCTTCAATCAACTCGACCTTATAAGGCTCTCCGCGCTCCTCGTAATACTTGATCGCCACATCGCGATCCCAGACTTCGGTGCGCACGGGGTCGCGCTTGTTGATGATCTCGCGCATCTTTTTCTCGATGGCGCCGAGGTCTTCGGGGGTGAAGGGTTCAACCCGGTCAAAGTCGTAATACCAGCCATCCTTGATGACGGGGCCGATGGTGACCTTGGTGTCGGGCCAGATCTCCTGCACGGCGCGGGCCATGATGTGGGCCAGATCGTGGCGCACAAGCTCGTTGGCCTGGTCCTCGTCGGCCATAGTGTGGATCGCGATGGAGGCGTTGGCCTCGATCGGCCAGGCCAGATCCCAGTGCTCGCCATTCACGGTTGCGCTGATAGCCTTTTTGCCAAGGGATTTGGAAATGCCTTCGGCGACAGCAGCAGGCGTAATACCAGCGTCGTACTCACGTGCATTGCCATCGGGAAAGGTAAGAGAGATCTGGGCCATATTGGCATCCTCGTCAGTTTGGCGCCCACGGAACGCCCGGTTGCGGGTTAGTTTTGCGGTGTTTGGCCCTATCCCCGGGCCAAGTCAACCGGGCTGATCAGTTGGTTTGCGCAGGTGGCGGCACGGGCACACCAACGCGGATCGCAGCGGAGAAATTCTCGCTAAGGCCATCCGCCTTGGCGCGTTCGTTGATCCGCCCCAATGCGCGCAGTTCTTCCATCGGAATGGATGTGTCAACTGCGCCAAGATCGTAGGCGTATTCGGGCAGATAACCGTTGGCCAGTACGCGCCAATCCAGTGGTGTCTTCACATCCACGGCCCGCATCAGTTTCAGCACCACGGTAAAGCAGTTTGAGGTAAGAGAATTGTAAAAGCGCGGGCGCGCGGCAAGCGCATTGGAATCCTCGACATAGGCCTCGAGCAGGTTGCGGATGTTCTGAGGTTGCGCGCGCAGGCGATAAAGATAGACGTCGTTTTCCCAGATGTTTGACCGTAAGCCCGCGATGTCGCGTTCTTCGCCCGCTACGATCACAAGCGTATTGGAGCGGAAGAAGTCTGCAACGGCTGAAAACTGTCCGCCGACTTTGCGACGTACTTCCACAGACCACATCAGGTGCCGCCCGTCTTCAAAGCCAAAACTGAGCATGAAGTGCCCGATGGCCGGACTTCCCCAATGCGACATCAGGAAATCCACGCTTTCCAGTTGGGCCAGATCATATGTGCGATCCTCCCACACTTCATTGGCCTGATTGTCACCTGTCCATTCAAAGGCACGGACGTTTTGCAATGTGAGCGTATCGCCCTGGATTGTGCCGGTGACCTGTCGCGCAACACTCGGAGACCAATCCGCCACCGATGGCGGTTGGAGAGAGAACCACCACCCCAATACGCCGATCATGGCAACAGTATAGATCCCAAGGGTCAGGCGGCGTTTCGAAGTGAAGACTCCGACGGCAGCGACAAGTGCCAGAAAGACGACAATCCCACCAAGAACCAGACGCATCGTGTCGGGCAGCGGCAAACGGAACCACATGGCCAGTGCGGCCCAGCCCGCAAGAACCAGCATAAGCAGACCCAAAAGCGCCCATAACAGCCCGAAAATCGCCCGTTTCATTGCCACTACCTCTGTTGTCGTTTTCGGCAATGATGCCGCTATATCCAGTGTCGCGCTACCCGTCTGCATACAAATGCATGCCCAAAATGCGACATTTTTGAGCGAAAAATCGACCTTTTTCGCTGGACACTGCTGACAGCCGCGATACATGTTCACTATCGGAAACTTTTTGTGACTCAGGAGTGCGCCATGCCGGGATACAACAAGAATTTTGAATTGTCTGTTGAAGATCTGGACCTGATCGAGGATGCATTGCGCGCATCGAAAATGGCCAGCGCGCAGGCAGGTTTGAAGTCCGATGCGCCTCAGGACAAAGTGTTGGAGATCCACGATTTGTTGGGGCGTCTGCACAATCAAAAGACATTCTACCGCCCCGCAAAAGGCACCTATATCGGCGGCTGATCCAATCGCTTGGAAAAGCGGCGGCCGCTTGCGTCCCTTCGCATGAAGCCGCGGGCTTCGTAGAACATCCCTGCATCCTCGTTCTCGGCATCCGTGCCAACGGATATGTACGTGCAACCACGCGCCTTGGCGTGTGCCACACAGGACATGAGCATACAGGTACCAATCCCATGTCCACGCGCTTGCGGGCGTACAAACAAATGGTGGACGTCCATTCCCCGCGCTGCGAATTGCAGTTGCCCTGTCGGGAGCATTGCCGCGTATCCCTGAATAACACCCTGTCCGTCTTCGGCAACAAGTGTGGTGTACCAAGGGTTTGGTCCAAGCAAATCCTGTACAAGCTGCGTACGATCTGTTTGCGCGTTGTCACCGTGATGGGCTGCAAGCCCGTGAATCATATCGGTGATGTCGTCGAGGTCTTTGCTATGTGCCAGACGGGTCATGAGTGTCATAAGAGTGCTCCTGCGGCGCCGCAGGGCGTGTAAACATGACAGACCGCTGAGGCGCGGCCAATGTGTGGGTTAGGTTTTTAACAAACAGCACGGGCACGCGAGATATGATCGCGCGCATAATATGGTGTTGTGTGAAAGTGCTGTGTCATGGCGCGACCCTGCCGCGCCGGGCGGCAGGGGTCAAGGGGTCAGCCCAGCAATATCTGCCCTGCAATAGCCAGGGTGCAAAGCCAGCTGAGTGTGAAAATGACTGGCCTCAGTGGGAAACGTGCAAACCCCGACACCATGCCGATAGCGTGGGCCAGTCGCAGCCAGAAGAAAGCAGCGGCAGCCCAGATCGTGACAGGGGTCGACAGGTTCAGCACGTGCGCCATCAGAACAAGACCGGCAAAGGGCATTGCGGTTTCGATCAGGTTGAGGTGCGCGCGATGGGCGCGGTGCACCCAGGCCGGAAACCCTGTCAGTTGAGGTGGGCGGCGAAAGTCGTCGCTGCCCTCCTGGGGATGCATGTTGACGCCAACGATGTAAGGAATCCACATCGAAGCAGCGAGGATCATGGTCAGTGTGAGATAGGTGAGTTCAGGTGTCATATCTGGTCTCGAATGTTGTGGTGTGCCGGGAGTGGGCAGGGGCGAGCCCCTGTCGCGTGTGCGCGCCTCCCGAAATATATCTGGCGAGGCGAAGCGGCGGATCAGGCGCCGGGCATTGCGCCGATGCGTGTGTCCACTCCGGTTTCCAGCCACGTCTTGAGCCCGGAGGCCCAACGGACCCAACCGTCGGCCACGCCTTCGCCTGCGACGGCAGGTGCCCCGAGATCGTAATGCTCGATTGTCAGACGGACAAAGTCTCCCTCGGTCTGCATAAGGTAAATCACCCGGCTTATCGGGCTGGCGCCGTTGTCCCAGTGCGGTTCAAATGACCACTCCATGCGGTCTTTGGGGTCGGACGCGATCAGCGCATTGGTCAGCATGGGCGTGCCATCAGGCAAATGCATTGTGATAGCATCGCCTTGCCGCGTGCCGTGGCTGGCCATGAAGTGGTAATGGGCAATCGCTTTTTCATCCATAAGCACATCCCAGAGGCGATCCTTGGATGTCTTGATGTAGGTCTGCATTACGAAATCGGGTTTTGGCATTGGGGGGTCTCCTTCGAGCCGGGATTTGAGGTCTAACACCGCTCGGGCCGCCGGTTTGACGAGCAGCGGCTCGATCCAGCGGTCAATTGCCTGCTGTAAGGGCAGGGCGTTGAGATAGTGGTGCTTAAAACGCCCCACTTTCTTGGTGGTGATCAGCCCTGCCTCTTCCAGAACGCCGAGGTGTTTCATCACCCCAAATCGCGTCATGTCGAGTTGGCCTTGCAGCTCTTGCAAGGTTTGACCGTCCGAATTGCGCAAGCTGTCCAGCAATGCACGGCGCGTCGGGTCTGCGAGGGCTTTGAAGATCGAATCCATGCTTTCTTATATGTGAGTAAATAGTCACGTGACAATAGAGTCACATAAAAAATCACCTTGCGTCAGCATGGACAGGCCAGAACGACCCGCGCATGATCACATCGCATTGCGGGGGCATCAGAGGGGCAGCGTCATGACGGAACCGAAATTTCTGGACACACCCGAGGGACGGCGACTGGCCTATCATTTTCACGATGGGTCGGGACCTACGGTTGTGTTTCTGGGAGGACTCAAGTCCGACATGGAAGGCACAAAGGCCATTCACCTCGAAGCGTGGTGCCGCGCACGCGGGCAGGCTTTCTTGCGGTTCGACTACTCCGGTCATGGCCAAAGCTCCGGTACGTTTGAAGAAGGATGTATCGGAGACTGGGCGCAGGACACCGCTGCCGCGCTGGCAGCATTGACGGCAGGTCCGCTTGTTGTTGTTGGCAGTTCCATGGGGGGGTGGCAGGCATTGTTGTTTGCCCGCGCCCATCCTGACCGTGTTGCCGGATTGGTTACAATTGCCGCCGCTCCTGACTTCACCGAAGACGGATACTGGGCGTCCTTTAGCGATGCACAAAAGGCGGCGCTGGCGCGGGACGGGCAGGTCGAGATGCCGTCTGACTATATGGAGCCCTACATCATCACCCAGCGATTGATCGAGGATGGCCGCGGCAACCTAGTCCTGCGTACGCCGCTGCCTTTGCCGTTTCCGGTGCGCTGCTTGCAAGGCACCGCGGACACGGCGGTTAGTACAGCAACGGCATTGCGCCTGTTGGACCATGCGGACAGTGCGGATATGCGTCTGACTTTGGTCAAGGATGCAGACCATCGCTTTTCCGATGGGCCATGTCTGGGATTGATAGAAGAAGCAATTGAGCAGGTTCAGGAGGCTGCATTGTGAGAGCACTAGGCAAATTCTTGGGACGGCTATTGCTTGTTCTGTTTCTTTTGATTGTGGGTCTTTGGGCTTTTGGACCTTACGAACCCGCCCCATTGACACCGACCAACGCAGGCAGTGTTGGCAGTGATCTGGACGCGCATTTTGCCCAAACAGAGTCCGGCTTTGGCGACATCACGCCGGGTGTAGAAAAACGCATCATCTGGGCGGGTGCGCCGGGTGCCCAAACAGAGTGGTCCGTCGTCTACGTGCACGGGTTTTCGGCCACGTCCGAAGAAATCCGCCCCGTGCCCGATATGGTTGCTGACGCATTGGGAGCGAATTTGATCTACACGCGGTTGCAGGGCCATGGACGTGGACCAGACGCCATGGCGACCGGCACAGTGCAAGGTTGGGTCAACGACTTTGCCGAAAGCATGGAGGCAGCCCGGATCGCCGGGAAACGCATTCTGGTGATATCGACGTCAACCGGCGGCACTCTTGTCAGCGCGATGGCTCAGGATACGCAGGTGATGGAAGGGGCCGAAGGGTTGATCTTTGTCTCGCCAAATTATGGTCTGAACAATCCGATGGCCAGACTGCTGAGTTGGCCCGCCGCGCGCTATTGGCTGCCGCCGCTGGCAGGTGCGCGCCGCAGCTTTGAGCCGCAAAACGAAGCCCACGGGACGTACTGGACCACCGAATATGACAGCGTGGCTGTCATGCCCATGGTCGCGTTGATTGATGCTGTGGCCGACATGGATCATTCCGCACACACGCTGCCGGCCCTGTTCTGGTTTGCGAGCGACGATCAGGTTGTGCGCCCTGACATCACCGCGCAGGTGGCGGGCCGATGGGGGGCGGAGACAACCGTTGTGAACCCGGTGATGGGGCCGAGTGATGACCCACAGTCCCATGTCATTGCGGGTGATGTGATTTCGCCGGGGCAGACGGATGCGGCGGCCCAAGGCATGATCTCTTGGGTGCAGAGTTTGGAATGAGGATGGAGCAACGGGTATCACTCATCACTTTGGGCACGCGGGACATGGCTGTCGAGGCTGCGTTTTACGAGGCGTTGGGATGGCGCCGGGTCGACAGCCCTGATGGGGTGATTGCCTTTGATCTTCTGGGGCAGGTGCTTGGTCTTTATCCCGTGGACGCATTGGCTGCCGAAATGGGTGTTGCTGTCGATGAACTGGGGCGGGGAGCCATGACACTAGCCTACAACGTGGCCGAAAAGCAGGACGTCGCGCCACTGCTGGCGCGGGCCGAGGCGGCAGGTGGGCGCATCCTCAAACCAGCTCAGGATGTTTTTTGGGGTGGGCATCATGGCTATTTCGCTGATCCCGAAGGGCACATTTGGGAAGTGGCATGGAACCCGTTTTCACCCCTTGGGGCTGACGGGGCATTCCAATGGAATGGCGCCACCTGATGCGCCGTCCTGCCAGCATGTGGAGCCTTGAGACGCTTGGCCGCGTGAAGCTGTCCAAGCATTTCTACATGCGGGATTTCCTGTATTCGGAGATCGGGAATTTCCACCGCGTGCAAAATCTGCCGCGTGATCCGGATCTGGCCATCGCCAACGGGACACAGCTGTGCACGCAACTGCTTGACCCGCTGGAGGAAACCTTTGGGCGGCTGGCAATCCGCTCGGGGTATCGCTCGCCCGAGCTCAATCGATTTGGCAATGAGAACAAGTTGAACTGCGCGCGCAACGACAATCCGATCGAGTGCCATATCTGGGATTGGGGGCAGGGGGAACAGGCCATTGCCGGCACATCGTTGGCGATCCCGTGGTTCACGCGACAGTATGAACAGGGGCGGGACTGGCGCGATTTGGCGTGGTGGGTTCACGATCATCTGCCCTATTCGGCTATGTGGTTCTTTCCAAAACTCTGTGCCTTCAATCTGGATTGGCGACCGACACCGCATCGTATGATCGGCAGCTACATTGCGCCCAAGGGGTTACTGTTACGACGTGGCGAAGACCCGGGGGAAAGCCTTTCACAACGCCAAGCCCGCTATGCAGATTTCCCACCGTTTCGCGGCATTGCGTTCCCTTGAATTGCTGCCGTTTTCGTCCGAGTGCATCAGGTCAGCCCCCTGCGGTTCACCTGTCGGAGGCGAAATCGGGTGACAGCATCGCGCGAAGGCTTCAAATCCGCAAAAGGCCCTCATCTTGGGGTTGCGAGGCAGGGCCGGACCAGCCATTGTGGCGGCTAGGGACATTACCAATAGGCAAGATGATGGCGTTGAGCGTGAGGCACCGGCATGGCTGAGCCGATTGTGTTCCTTCCGGGCATGATGTGCGACGCCCGCTTGTTTGGCCCCCAGATTGCAGAGCTTTCCGCGGATCACTCTGTCATGGTGGCGCCGGTCACACGGGGAGAGCGGATCGAAGAGATTGCCAGTGGCTTGCTGGATGAACTGCCCCAGAAATTTGCGCTGGCGGGCCTGTCGATGGGGGGCATCGTTGCGATGGAGCTGTTGCGCCGCGCACCGGATCGCATCACGCGCCTTGCCCTGATGGACACTAATCCGCTTGCCGAAACACCTGTGGTTGCTGCTGCGCGGGAACCCCAGATCGTCAAGGTGCGCACTGGCCGTATGGCTGATGTGATGCGCGACGAGATGAAGCCGAACTACCTTGCGCCGGGGCCATTCCGCAATGAGATCCTCGATCTCGTCATGGACATGGCCGAAGTGTTGGGACCCGAGGTGTTTGTCCGACAGTCCCGCGCGTTGCAGCGCCGCCGGGACCAGCAGGGCACATTGCGAAAATGCCGCGTGCCCACAATGATCTTGTGTGGCGCGCATGATGCCTTGTGCCCTGTCAAACGTCACACCTTCATGGCGGAGTTGATTGTGGGTGCCGAGCTTCGGGTCATGGAACATGCTGGCCACTTGCCAACTTTGGAAATGCCTGCAGAAACCACACAAGCGATCCGCGATTGGATGCGTCAACCTCTGGTGTTGCGCTAAAGCATAGCCTGACGTTGCTGGGTCAGGTCAGGTCAGGGGCAGGGCGTCCCGCTCGGCCTTGGTGACGATGTGGATATCGCTGACCGGTTTGCCTGTGGTCGTATCAAAAAATGGGGTTTGTTTCCATGACCCCGTGACACGTGCCGCAAGCGCGCGCCCAGCAAAACCGGAGATAAACCGCGCCAATCCGCGATGTCCCCGTTTACCGTTCTCTTTTCTCACAAAGGCCTGAGCCCGCACGGGGCCAAGCGGGCTGTCGTCCTGCAACCGGTCGGTGCGGAACGAGGTGAACGACAGTTTTGGTGAACGCCCCGTCAGAAACATCGTGGCCCCACAACACTGCGCCTGCCAGCGCAACGGCCCTTTTTCGCCGAAGGCAAAGGCGGCGAGTTGATCTTTTCCACCATCAATCCGCACGCGGTTTGGCACGGATTGATAAAGCTGCACCGGTCCGGGCGCGGGGTCTGGTTGGCCAGCGTAAACCTCGGCAGCGCGGCAATCGTGGCAAAAGCACTCCGCACGGGTCCCATTTGATCCGTTCGCCCCCACCAGCACGCCATGCAGGATGCCGCAGTCGCAGGAAAAGGGAAGATCCGGACCGGCCATGGATCAGGCCGCCGCGTTTTTGTTTGCAGCCTTTTTGCCGGGTTTGGCTGCGTTTGCGTCAATGAAATCAAGCACAAGTGGACGGATGTTGTTGCGCCAGCTTTTGCCGGCGAAGATCCCGTAATGACCCGCGCCGGGTTCGACGTGGCTGGCTTTCTTTTCGTCGGGCAGACCTGTGCACAGATCCAGCGCCGCCACACATTGGCCGGGTGCCGAGATGTCATCGTTTGCGCCCTCAACCGTCTTCACTGCCACGGTTGTGATCTTGCCAATGTCGACGCGCTTGCCAGCAACCGTGAACGCGTTGTCTGCGATCTCGCCGCGCTTGAAAATACGCTCGACGGTCGAAAGGTAGAATTCAGCCGTCATATCCATCACGGCCAGATACTCATCGTAGAACTTGTTGTGTTTGTCGTGCTCGTCACCTTCGCCGCGCGCGACCTTGGCGATCTGATCCGAGAACGCCTTGGAGTGCTTTTCGGCGTTCATCGACATGAAGGACTGCAATTGCAACAGGCCGGGATAAACCATGCGGCCGACGCCCGGGTATTTGAATCCTACACGCTGTATCATCATCTCTTCGAGTTGGCCCATGGTCACGCGTCGGCCAAAGTCCGTTACGTCCGTGGCATTGGCATCCGGATCGATAGGCCCCCCGATCAGGGTCAATGTCTTGGGCTGCGCCTTGGGATCTTCCTCGGCAAGATACGCAGTTGCCGCCAGCGTCAGAGGGGCAGGTTGGCACACCGCGATGACGTGGGTGTCAGGCCCCAGATGACGCATATAGTCCACGAGGTAGAGCGTGTAGTCCTCGACGTCGAACTTGCCTGCGCTCACAGGAATGTCGCGGGCATTGTGCCAGTCGGTGATATAGACCTCGCAATCGGGCATCAGGGACATGACTGTCGAACGCAGCAGCGTCGCATAGTGCCCGGACATCGGCGCCACGAGCAGTACCTTGCGCGGACGCGGCGGGCGGCCGACGACATTAAAATGGATCAGATCCCCAAATGCGCCGGGCAACACATTGTCGATGCTGACCAGATGGTCTTTGCCGTCTTCCGCGGTGAATGACGGGATGCCCCATGCCGGTTTGACCACCATGCGTTCGAATGCACGTTCCGTGACCTCGCCCCATGCGCGCATCCACTGCATACCTGGATTTGGAAACATCGCCATTGCCGGGTAAGCGCCAAGGGCCTGTGCGGTCGCACCCAGCCATTGATTGGTGTTACGCATCGTTTCCATAAGGTCGTAACTCATCATGTACCGCATGACGTCATCCTTCACATAGGGGCGGATACACGAACGCTCCGCATAAGACGGTTTGTCGCTTTGCCCCCTGAAACATGCGACCTTAAGTAGACGGCAATCGGGCGAGCCCAAATTGCTGCAACTGCGAGAATAGGACGAAGAGGTTAATATGACAACCAATGACACCACCACTGGTGCCGTGACGGGTGAAAACCTCGACAAATTGAACTCAAATCTTCGTAAAGTTGAGCAGTTGACCCAGCGACTCACCCAGGTCATGACGCACCGCAGCACGCATAATGCTGCACTCGACGGCCCGAATCAGGAGCTTTTTGCCAAGGCTGCCTCGGCCTATTGGAGCGAAGCCTTGCGTGATCCGGCCAAGCTTCTGGAACATCAGTTACAGTTCTGGTCCAAATCCGTGACCCATTTTGTCGAAGCCCAGCAGGCGCTGTCTTCCGGCAAGATCCAAGCTCCTGAAAATCCCGGCCCCAGCGACCGGCGCTTCTCGAATCCGCTCTGGGACACGCATCCGTATTTCAATTTCGTCAAACAGCAGTACCTGATCAACTCGGACGCCATGATGCAGGCGGTCGAGGACGTCACCGATCTTGACCCCAAGGAAAAGCAGCGCCTTGGATACTTCTCGCGCCAGATCCTCGACATGATGAGCCCGACGAATTTCCTGGCCACCAACCCCGATGCGCTGGAAAAGGCGGTAGCGACCGAAGGGCAAAGCCTGATCGACGGGCTTGAGAATTTGATCGCTGATCTGGAGGCCAATAACGGTGAACTTGTCGTGCGATTGGCTGACGAGACCGCCTTTGAGCTGGGCGGCAATATCGCAACGACCCCGGGCAAGGTGGTGTATCGCAATCGGATGCTTGAGCTGATCCAGTACACGCCCACCACGGAAAAGGTCCACAAGACGCCGCTGATCCTGTTTCCGCCGTGGATCAACAAGTTCTACATTCTCGACCTCAAAGAACAAAACAGCATGGTGAAGTGGCTTGTTGATCAGGGCCATACGCTTTTTGTCGTCTCATGGGTCAATCCGGATGCAGCTTATGCCGAAGTTGGCCTCGAAGATTACATCGAAGAGGGTTATTTGGCGGCCATTCGTGAGGCCAAGGCGATCACCGGTGAAAAGCAGGTCAACGCGATTGGTTACTGCATTGCCGGCACAACCTTGTCCCTTACTCTCAGCCTTCTGAAACAACGCAAGGACAAGTCGGTCAAATCGGCCACGTTCTTCACGGCGTTGACGGATTTTGGAAATCAGGGTGAATTTGCACCGTTCCTGACGGATGATTTTATCGATGGGATCGAGGCCGAGTGCGCGCACAAAGGAATTTTGCCTTCTGTCATCATGGCGCGCACGTTTACGTTCTTGCGGGCCAATGACCTTGTCTACACGCCTGCGATCAAAAGCTACATGATGGGTGAGACGCCGCCAGCGTTTGATCTGCTCTATTGGAACGGGGACGGGGCGAACTTGCCTGCCAAGATGGCGATGCAATATTTACGTGGTCTGTGCCAAGCCAATGAATTGGCAGACGGGGGATTTGAGCTTCTCGGCCATAGGCTGACATTGAGTGATCTGGATGTGCCGCTGATTTCGATTGCCTGCGAGACGGATCACATCGCGCCATGGATGAACTGTTACCGCGGCGTTCAGCAGATGGGCTCAAAGGACCGCACCTTTATCAAGACCCAGTCCGGTCACATCGCAGGCATTGTGAATCCGCCCACCAAAAACAAATACGGGCATTATACAAATGACGACCTGAGTCTTGATCCAGAAGACTGGAGCGAGAGCGCGACCTTCCACGAAGGCTCGTGGTGGCCCCGTTGGGGCGCATGGCTGAAAAAGCGGGGCGGAGCACAGGTAAAGGCCAGAGAACCTGGCGATTCCGCCCATCCAGTATTGTGCGACGCGCCCGGAACTTACGTAACGGTAAAGGCAAAGCCCTGATTTTGCTTATCGATTTCCCGGCGCGATGATAATTTGCCGCACCGCAGCATAAAATGCTTGAAATGCTGCGCCGCAGCATCTAAATTCAGCTCAGACGCACAACAGCGGGACGTTCCCGCCTGGATCTGAATAAGGACTGAAGATAATGGCTAAGACAACTGCACCCGACTTCACAGCGATGTTCAAAGACGTAATGGGTTCGTTCCCAGTCGACACCGCAGGCATGGAAGATGCATTCAAGACAGCAACTGCTCTGAACGAAAAACTGAGCACAGTTGCTCTGGACGCAGCTGAAAAATCCACCGAGATCTCCTCCAAGTGGACAAAAGAAACTCTGGCGAAACTGGGCGACATGTCCAAAGCCAAAGCCGAGCCTGCCGACTACGCCAAAGCAATGACCGATTTCGCGTCGTCCTATGCTGAAGTAACCGCCGAGCACATGGCCGCTTTTGCTGAAGTTGCCAAGAAAGTGCAAATGGACACAGTCGAGCTGATGATGGCCGCTGGCAAAGACATGAGCGAAGACGCGCAAGCCGTTGTGAAAAAAGCAACTGGCGAGATGACAGCTGCGGCCAAGAAAGCCACAGCGAAGTAATCGCTCTTCAAAGAATTCGCGCCTTCTCCTCCCTGAAACGGTGCGATGACTTCGGCGGGTCCTTCGGGATCCGCCTTTTTCTTTTTTGCCTTCAGGGTGGCGCGTTGATGCTGCCCAAACGCTTGGCGAGCCAGTCATAAACCCGGCGGACACGCGGCACGGAGCGCAAGTCGGGATGGGCGGTCAGCCAGATCGGTAAAACCGCCGCGGGCACGTCGCCCGACACACGAACAACGCGCGGCTCCGCATCCCCAACAGTGCGTGGACTGAACCCGACCCCGCATCCTGCTACAACAAGATGCCAACACACAATTTGATCGTCGCTGCGAAACGCAAAGAAATCCCGCGTCACGGACAAACCTACGGCCCGCAATCCATCTATGATCAGCGGGCTGCGATCATACCCGATGACCGAATGGTCCTTAAGGTCGTCCACCGTGGCGGGGGCGCCGTGTTTCGCGACATAGTCATGGGCGGCATAGACGCCCAGAGGGACATCCGTGACATGGCGCGAAATCACATCGTTCTGGGTGGGGCGATACATGCGCAACGCAATGTCGCTTTCGCGGCGCAGCAGGTTCTCTGTCGTGTCTGAAGCGACCATCTCGATCTGGATCTCTGGGTAGGTCTCGTGCAATTCCCGCAAGATATCCGGCAGCACAAAGGCGGCCATGACACGGCTTGCGGTGATGCGGACCGTGCCTGCAAGGTCCGGCCGTTGCCCTTCGGCGACGATCGCGAAACGTCCGGCCGCATCTGCCATTGCGCTCGCATGTTCCAGTAAATCCGCGCCTGACTGTGTCAGAACCATCCCGCCGACACCTCGTTCGAACAGACGTGTCCCGACGCTGTCTTCCAGTTGCGAAATGTGACGGCTGAGGGTCGGTTGGCTGCTGCTCAATGCAACAGCCGCCGCAGAGAGCGAGCCGTATTCCGCTACCGCGGCAAAGGATTGGATCTGGGACCAGTCAGGCATCTTTTCTATCCATTTTTGCATACCATATGTCAAAAATAGCAGAATAACATCTATATTTGGATGCTTTATAGTGCTTTGGAACAGACACCCATAAAGGAGATCAAACAATGCAATCTGTCATCGTGCTTGGGGCAAAAGGCCGGTTTGGTCGCGCTGCGGTTGCCGCATTCAAAGCTGCCGGGTGGCGTGTCACCGAAACGGCCCGTCAGTGGGACACGCCCACGGCCTTGCAAATCAGCCTCGACCTTGCGGATGACGCTGCCCTGACACAAGCTGTGATGGGGCAGGACGTGATCGTTAACGCGCTCAACCCGCCATATCCTGCATGGTCAGTTGAGGTGCCGCGCATTACGGATGCAGTGATCGCCGCAGCAAAAACCAGCGGCGCAACGGTCATGATCCCCGGAAATGTCTACAATTATGGCACCGTTTTGCCTGACGTCTTGCGCGAAAGCACACCTTGGGTTGCGGACCATCGCAAGGCCGCCATTCGCATCCGGATGGAGCAGGCCTATAGGGACAGCGGCGTGCGTACGATTGTCTTGCGGGGCGGCGATTTTATTGAGGCAGCCAAAACAGGTAATTGGTTTGACAGTCAGATCGCGCAAAAAGCCTGGTCGGGCAAAGTCATGTACCCGGGGCCGCGCGATGTGACCCATGCGTGGGCATGGTTGCCGGACATGGCAAGGGCGATGGTGGCGCTGGCGGATGCACGCAAAGACTTTGATACATTCGAGGAATTTGGCTTTCCCGGCTACACGTTGACAGGGGCGGAGCTGATCCAATGCATAGAGGTGGCAGTGGGCAAACCTGTGCGTGTATCGAACATGCCGTGGTTTGTGGTGCGAAGCGTTGGTCTTTTTAGTCCGCTCATGCGCGAAGTTGCGGAAATGAGGTACCTGTGGAACGCCGCCCACGGGATTGACGGCACCAAATTCCACGCAGCTGTCCCCGACTTCAAGGCGACACCCGTTCAAGAGGCGATCTCGGCAGCGTTGAAGCCATACGAACCCGTACAGTCAGCAGCGAAAGAAACGCTGCGTTCGGCCTGACAGGCGAACATGTCACGCAGTGCTTTCTTTTTCTCCCTGCGCCGCCTAAGCTGCGATGCAGCACGTATGCGGGGAGAGACCACGTGACCGAAAAACCAGCACCCTTGTTGATCAAGCGTTACGCCAGCCGCCGCCTCTATAACACGGAAACCAGCGACTACGTCACTTTGGAAGACATCTCTGGATTTATCCGGGATGGGCGCGAGGTCCAGATTGTGGATCTCAAGACCGGGGACGACCTGACTCGCCAGTATCTCCTTCAAATCATTGCAGAACATGAAAGCCGCGGCGAAAGTGTGCTGCCTGTGGACGTGCTGAATGATCTTGTGCGCAGCTATATGGGCGGGGGCGCAAGTGTTGTTCCGCAGTTCCTGCAGGCCTCCTTCGATATGCTGCGCGACGGGCAAAGCAAGATGGTCGAGAACATGACAGCGATCAACCCTATGTCCAAAATGCCAGGCTTTGATGCGATGCAGGCGCAGCAAGAGGCGTTTATGAAAGCCATGACCGGTGGTTTGTCGGGGGGCTGGACGGGCGGCGCGCAACAGGCCGAGCCGCAGGAAGACGACGGCGCAGAAGACCTTGACGCGATCAAAAAACAGTTGGCTGAGCTGCAGGCGAAGTTGTCAAAAATGTCCTGACAAGGCGCTCCCACTGGGGGCGCCTAACACGCGGTTTGCAAAAGCATGTTGTCCGCGACAGGGGCAGTTTATGTCAGGCGGCGTGGGGGCGTTTTGCCGCCTCTATTGCATCAAGCAAGACGTCTGACACAGCACCCAGTGTTTCGACGGGCAGATGCACCGGCAAGCGGACATCGCAGGCGCGCATCAGCATGGCGCGTGTTTTTGGCAGTTCCGGCAAGTCCGGGACAAATTGCCAGTTCCAGAAGGCGCGCGCGTTGTCCGCACTTGTCCCAAAGACCTGCACCTTGACCCCACGTGTTTCCGCAGCTTTTACAAAGGTTTCGACCTCGTCGTCGCTCAAGTCGACGAGGTTGAATTGAATGGAATCCGGTGCGCGTACTTCTCCGGGAAGTGGCTCGGGCACATGGATGTGCGGGCTTTGTGCCAACAGACTTGCCACATGGTCGTGATTGCGTCGGCCATCTTCGACACGTGTGCCAAGGTGCGGCAGCTGCGGGCGGATAACAGCGGCGCTCAGGTTAGACATACGCAGGTTATAAAGCGGCAACCGGTTCTGATGCCGCGCAAAGGCGTCTTGCAGAACGGGATGTTTTTTCCAGTTATGTTCATAAGCGCCCGACATGATGATGGCTTGCGCCACGAGGTCTGCGTCATCCGTGATCAGAATTCCGCCTTCGCCTGCATTGATCATCTTGTAAGACTGGAACGAAAAGCAGCCAATCGCGCCCAGCGTTCCGATTTTCTGACCGTTCCACACCGTGCCAAGCGAGTGCGCGGCGTCTTCGATCACAGGGACACCGGCGGCCGTACACACCGCCATGATGGCATCCATGTCCGACGTATGGCCGCGCATGTGGCTGATGATGACTGCGTCGGCGTCCGGCAGTTTTGCGATGAGGTCATTGATATCAATGCGGTAATTTTCGCCCACTTCGCACAGAACAGGCAGGCAGTCAGCATGGATGACCGCCGAGGGCACAGCGGCAAATGTAAATCCCGGGATCAGAACGCGGGCGTCGCGGGGCAGTCCAAGGGCCTTGAGGGACAAAAACAATGCAGCAGAGCATGACGACACCGCGAGCGCATATTTCGAACCCATGACTTCGGCAAATTCCGCCTCAAGCAGGGCCACGGGGGCATTCTGCGGTGCGTTGTAGCGGAACAGATCGCCTGAGGTGAGCAGTCGGTCAATCTCGGCGCGGGCCGCGTCCGGGATGGCTTCGGCGCTGTGCATGTCTGGAAGCTGCATATTTCGATTCCCTTATGCTTGGATTTCGCTTTTCTAAATCCGGAGGCAAGAAAAGGGAAGACCCATGTCGCGCAATCGGCAAAACCGCGCGGGCTTGGGATCCAGGGTAAAAGGGGTCAGAGACCGAGCCGGTCACGCAGGCTGTACCACGTCATCGCCAACGCAAGCAGGGGCGAGCGCAAAGCCGTCCCGCCCGGAAAAGACGGCGTCGGGATCGTGGCCATGGCATCAAACCCATCCGCCTCGCCTTCGATGGCCTTGGCCATGAGCATACCGGCATGGGTCGCCGTGCCAACACCGTGCCCGGAATACCCAGAGGCCGAGAGGATATTTGACGTCAACTTGGTCAGGTAGGGCAGCCGTTTCATCGTAATGGCCAGCGTGCCGCCCCAAGCGTAGTCGATCTGCGTGTCACGCAGATGAGGGAAAATCTCGGCCATCGGTTTGCGCACCTTGGCTGCGATATCGCCGGGGAAGCGATAGCCGTAGCTTTCGCCGCCGCCAAACAGCAGCCGCTTGTCGTGGCTGAGGCGAAAGTAGTTCACCACGAAACGGCCGTCCGACACGGCTATGTCGCGGGCCAACACCCGTTCAGGATCTTTCAGCGGGGCCGTTGCGGCCACAAAATTGTTGATCGGCATCACGCGTTGCGCCACCTGCGGGGCGAGCCCACCCAGATACCCGTTGGCCGCAAGGATCAGATGATCGGCCGTCACAGACCCACTGCTGGTTTTGACTTTGACCTGTGCGCCTTGCACGATGTCTAACGCAACGGATTGCTCGTAAATGATTGCGCCTGCAGTTTCCGCCGCGCCTGCAAGCCCCAAGGCATACCGCAGTGGATGAAGATGCCCGGCCTCCCAATCAACGATACCACCTTTGTAGGCCGGAGACGGGCACAGCGCATGAAACGCATCCCTGTCGAACACCTCAACAGGATAGTCGTAGTGGCGCGCCATGTGATCTGCATATCGCTCAAGATCACGCACATCTCCAGCGCTCTCGGCGGTCCACGCCACGCCGGGGCGCAGGAAACAGTCTATGTCGTGATCCGTTATCAGGTCTTTGACAAGGGCAACGGCCTCTCGCCCCAGATCCCAAAGATGGCGCGCATCTTGCTCGCCCAGCATCTGCTCAAGATAAGGTTGCTCAACACGTTGGCCGGCACCCAGTTGACCCCCATTGCGTCCCGAGGCGCCAAACCCTGCGCGGTGCGCCTCAAGAACCACAACACGCCGTCCGGCTTTGGCCAGATGCAATGCCGCCGACAAGCCGGTATAACCTGCACCAACAATGCAAACGTCTGCCGTTATATCGTCAACCAATGATGCGCGCGGCGATGGAATGTCACAACTCGCCGCATACCAACTGTCCGGATAAACGCCAGCGCGATCATTGGCCCACAAAAGGTTCATAATCTCTGTTCCAAAAAATCCCCCCCGAAGGATTGATCAGCCACTCAGACGTTCAGCAGCAAATGTTCACGCTCCCACGGCGAAATCACTTGCAGGAACTCATCGTATTCGGCGCGTTTTACGATGGAATAGACGCGCGCAAACTCCGGGTCGAGAACAGCGTGCAGATCGGTGGCCCGGTCAAACAGATCCAGGGCTGAGCCAAGCACGCGTGGAATGTCACCACTGCCTTCATACGCGTCACCGCGGAATTGGGGGGAGGGGCGCTCCTCTTGCGTCATGCCAAGATAACCGCAAGCCAGGGATGCGGCGATGCCCAGATAAGGATTGCAATCCATACCTGCGATCCTGTTTTCCACCCGCCGTGCCTGCGGCTCAGACAGCGGAATGCGGATGCCAGTGGTGCGGTTGTCGCGCCCCCACGCCAGATTGATCGGGGCAGCGTGGTCTTTGACATAGCGGCGGTAGCTGTTGACGAAGGGGGCCATCACAGCCAACGCGGCAGGCATGTGGTTTTGCAGACCTGCAATAAAGTGAAAGAACGCGTCGGTGTCGCCTTCTTGTGGGCCGACAAAGATGTTCTTGCCAGTTTCAGCATCCAGCACAGAATGGTGTATGTGCATGGCTGAGCCGGGTTCGTCCTCAATCGGTTTGGCCATGAAGGTAGCAAAGCAATTGTGGCGCAGTGCGGCTTCCCGGATCAGGCGCTTGAAGTAGAACACCTCGTCCGCCAGTTTCACCGGGTCACCGTGGCGCAAGTTGATTTCCAGTTGCCCTGCGCCGCCTTCCTGCGTGATCCCGTCGATCTCGAACCCTTGTGCTTCGGCAAAGTCATAGATGTCGTCAATGACAGGGCCAAATTCGTCCACGGCCGTCATGGAATAGGCTTGCCGCGCGGCCGCAGGGCGGCCGGAACGGCCTGTCATGGGTTTGATTTCCTGCGCCGGGTCGAGATTGCGCGCGATCAGAAAGAATTCCATCTCGGGCGCAACAACCGGTTTCCAGCCCTTGTCATGGTAAAGTTGCACAACACGCTTCAGCACATTGCGCGGCGAAAACGGTACAGGAACGCCTTTGCGGTCATATGCGTCGTGGATGACCTGCAAGGTCCAGTCGCCCGTCCACGGCGCTGCGGTTGCGGTGCTCATGTCCGGGCGCAGGATCATGTCCTTTTCGATGAACCCGTCTTCGTCCGCCGCCTCGCCCCAATCTCCGGTGATGGTCTGGTAAAAGATGCTGTCGGGCAGGTGAAAATAGTCCTGTTTTGCGAATTTCGAGGCTGGCACAGCCTTGCCCCGTGCGATGCCCGGCAGGTCCGAGATGATGCATTCGACTTCGTCCAGGCGCTTGCCTTCAAGATAGGTGCGCGCCGCTTCGGGCAGGTCGGTCAGGATCGGCTCGCTCATGGTTCACCCTTTGCGTTTGAGGAAAGCGGCCATTTTTTCGGCCATGGCGCTTTGGTGTATCGGTTCGGGCAGTGTTTCCCTAATGACCTCGATCTGCGATGCAGGGACCACCCCTGGCGCGCGGTAGGTGGCAAGCGCCTCGATCATGTCTGCTCCGAATTCAGGATGGGGTTGCGTGGTCCAGATGCGGTCTCCGTAAACCAGCGCGGCATTCTCGCAGGTTTCGGAAGTAGCAACCACTTCGGCGCCGGGTGGCACCTCGATCACCTGATCCTGATGCCAGGCATTTACGGCCATTTTGCGCCCGTTGAAATCATAACTCTGTCGCCCCACGATCCAGCCACCATCGAATTTGACAACCTTGCCCCCCATGGCCTGCGCAATGATCTGGTGCCCAAAACAGATGCCCAGCATCGGGCGATCCGCCGCGTAGATTGCGCGGATCAGATCTTCGAGCGGGGGGATGAAGGGGAGATCTTCGTAAGCGCCATGTTTGGATCCGGTCACGATCCAACCGGCGCAGACGTCCGGGTCGGGGGGAAACTCCATGTCGACCACATTATAGGTGACAAACTCAAAGCCGTGCCCGCTCAGCAAGCGCACAAACATATCGTCATAATCCCCAAGCGAGCCAAGAACTTCGTCGGGCGCGTGACCGGTCTGCAATATGCCGATTTTCATGGATCACCTTGTGGTTATGGCGCGAAAGTAATGCAGCCCTCAGACCGTGTCGAGGTAGATTTCGACCTGCTCAGCCGGGCTCAGCGTCGCCATTTCGCGCGCTTCCTGCCGTTTGGTCAGCAGCAGATTGCGGATGAGGTCTGGGGCAAAGATGCGCGCGATGTCCGGGCTTGTCTCAAACGCGGTCATGGCGTCCTCCCAAGTGGCAGGCACCTGTGGCAAGTCCTGTTCGTAAGCATTGCCGGTGATGGGGGCAGGGGGCCTTGCGCGATCCTCGATCCCGTTCAGTGCCGCGCCCAGCACTGCAGCGACCATCAGGTACGGGTTCACATCACCCCCCGCGAGGCGGTGTTCAATCCGGCGCGCCTGTGGTGGACCGGATGGGATACGGATGGCCGCGGTGCGGTTTTCATAGGCCCAGGCAATGCCCGTTGGCGCATGTGCACCTGGTACCAACCGGTCATAGGAATTGGCGTGCGGCGCAAATATCAGCATAGATCCGGCCATGGCCGACAGACAGCCCGCCACGGCGTTCTGCAGCAGCTCACTGCCCGCGTCGGTGCCATCGTCAAATACGTTGTTGCCATCCCCGTCCAGAACCGAGAAATGCATATGCAAACCCGAGCCTGCGTAGTCGGGGTAGGGTTTGGCCATGAACGATGCGGCAAACCCGTGTTTACGTGCGAGTCCCTTGACCAGCATCTTGAAAAGCCAGGCATCATCCGCCGCCTTTAGTGCGTCGCCTTGGTGCACAAGGTTCAGCTCAAACTGGCCCAGACCGGATTCCGAAATGGCAGTGTCAGCCGGAATATCCATCGCCGCGCAGGCGTCATAAAGCTCGGTGAAAAAGGCATCAAACTGATCCAATGCGCGCATCGACAGGATCTCGCCTGCAACGCGGCGTTTGCCGGAACGAGGTGACGGCGGAATGCGCAACTCCGCGCCTCGATCGTCGATCAGAAAGAACTCAAGTTCTACAGCAACCACGGGAGTCAAACCTTTGGCCTGAAACCGCTTTTGAACATTTGCCAAGGCGTGCCGCGGATCACCTGCAAAGGGTTCGCCGTCTTCGTGAAACATCCAGACCGGCAGCATCGCAGTGGGGGTCTCGAGCCACGGAACAGGCAGAAATCCACGCTCCGTTGCGTGCAACACACCGTCCCGGTCGCCACTTTCCATCACAAGCGGGCTGTCCTCGATGTCCTCGCCCCAAATGTCGAGGTTCAGCACCGAAAGGGGAAAGCGTACCGCGCCCTCAACCGCCTTGTCTGCCGCGCTCACCGGCATCCGTTTGCCACGTGCCACACCGTTCAGATCAGCGGCAGCAACGCGCAGCGCCCGTATGTCGGGATTTTGTTGTACCCAAGTGTTCATAGCGCCCTGTTTCTTCTGACCAGAAATACCACCGCCGGAGGCATAAAAGTTTTTGCCTACCGTATCAAATTAGGCCGCACCTTGAGCCGTTGCCGCGTGTTGGCCGGCAAGTGGCGGTTGAGACGGCTGTTGACCAGCCCAAAGAGGCCAATGATCACCAATGTCAGCAGGATGAAGTACATCGCCAGGATCGGATAGGGGATGAAGGGATTGAATGTCTTGTCTGCAAAGTAGCGTGCGTAATACAAGGCATCCCCACGTTGCTGCCAGGCTGGAAATCCTGAGAAGAACACAAGCGTCGTGGCATGGAACAGAAAGATTGCCTCGTTCGTGTAGGCGGGCCATGCAAGGCGCAGCATCGTGGGCCATACGATCCGGCGAAACCGTGACCAGCCCGACAGCCCATAGGCATCGGCCGCCTCGACCTCGCCCTTGGGGATGGATTGCAGCGCGCCATAGAAGATTTCGGCGGAATAAGCGGCTGTGTTCAGGAACAACACGATCAGCGCGCCAAGCCATGCCGCCGTGAAGGGAGAGAAGACGGGATAGACGCCCTTGAGGTTCAGGAACAGGAAATAGGCAAAGAAGAACTGGATAAAAAGCGGAGAGCCGCGAAACACAAAGATGAACCACTCCGATGGTTTGCGGAACGCAGCGCGCGGCGACGCCTTGCCCACAGCCACAAGCGTGGCCAGGCAAAATCCGAAGACAAGGGCCAACACGCCGAAGTACACGTTCCAGACCATACCGGAACCGATCAGCGTGAATTGCTGGCACAGGGTAAAGTCGTCGCGGGGCAACAGTCGCTCGCCAATCCCGATCGCACGCAGGCCATAATCAGCAATGGTCTGAAGGCAACTCACGCGGCTTTCCTTTGTGCTTCACCGCCCGTGGTCGCCTGACCCTTGGTGAGCCGCTTCATCACGCGGTCGAGCACCACTTCAGACAAGCGAGTAAAGGCGAGGTAAAAGACCAGCAGGGCGAGGAAATACCACATGCGCCAGTCTCCGTGCGGATAGTCGGTAAAACGAGGTGTCTTGCTGCCGCCAAGTTCGCGGGCCCAGTAGACGATGTCTTCGACGCCAAGCAGAAACAGCAGTGGCGTCGCCTTGATCAGCACCATCCACAAATTCGATAGACCCGGCAGCGCATAGACCCACATTTGCGGTACAAGTACGCGGCGAAATGTCTGGCGCGGGCTCATACCATAGGCCTCGGCTGTCTCAAGCTGGGCGCGTGGTACGGCGCGCATCGCCCCATACAGCACGTTGGCCGCAAAAGCCCCAAAAACGATGGCAAAGGTCAAGACGGCCGTAAAGAACCCGTAGGTTTCGTGCACCCACTGCGGTGCCGTGCCCAGCGGCATCTTTGCGGCGGCGCAGACCACAAAGTCGTTGCCTTGCCGGATTGGTTCGCTCCAGTCCGGGCACAACATGCGGTGGCGCGCATATTCGATCATCTGATCGAGCGCGATGACGAAAAACAGAAAGAATGCGATGTCCGGTACGCCGCGTACAATCGCGATATAGCCCCGACCCAACCATGACAGCGGCGCAATACGCGACCGCGCAGCAGATGCACCCGCAAAGCCAAAGGCGAGGGCCGCAGGGGCCGTGATGGCCAGCAATGTCAGAACTGTCAGCACCGACCAATAGATCGACATGTGCTTGCCCGTTGTCAGATAGCACGCCATCCACTGCCCATCCGGCAAGACGCTTGGATCTGTGCAAAAGCTGAAAATAACGGGGCCTCGCGGCGTAGTAATCTTGCAATAAACGGGGGCGGCGTTTCCGCCACCCCCAATGGTTTTGAGAGGCTTAGAAGCCGTCGCCGATTTCCCACTTGGCGATCAGCGCGTTCAGGGAGCCGTCTTCCTTCATGGAGGTGATGGCCGCGTTGAACTTGTCTTTCAGCTCTGTGTCGCTTTCGCGCAGACCCAGACCGATACCGCCACCGATCAGCTCTTCCTGCTCCAGCATGATCAGATCGCCGTCCGCATCCGCGATGGGTGTGAGGAAGGCCTTGTCGGCCAGAACCGCGTCTGCTTCGCCGTTCTTGACGGCCGCGACGGTTTCTTCGGGTGTCGCGAATTCAACCAGCGTTGCACCAGTTTCCGCGATAAAGGCCGCCTGGATCGTGTTGGCCTGTGCCGCAAGCACACCGCCCTTGAGGTCGACATCCGCGGACGCCGCAACATAGGCAGATGGGTCGGGCAGGGTGTAGTTCTGTGTGAAATCAATCACTTCATCACGCTCGGCAGTGATGGACATGCCCGCGATGATGGTGTCGTAGTTGCCCGAGACGAGGTTTGGAATGATGCTGTCCCACTCGTTTGTAACCCACTCGCAGGTCAGTTCTGCGCGCGCGCACAGCTCATCGCCCAATTCCCGTTCAAAGCCGTCGACTTCGCCAGCATCGTTGATGAAGTTGTAGGGAGGGTAGGCCCCTTCCGTGCCCATGCGCACAACGGCATGACCGTCGGCAAGAGCGAATGTGGCGGTCATTGCAGCAGCAACGGTGCCCAGTAGAATCGATTTCATGATGTATACTCCCGTAAGGTTACTTTTATTCATTTACGCCGCGTGGGTGGCCGATAGGAACCCGCGCAATCGTTCCGATTTGGGTGCGCCGAACACTTGATCCGGTGGGCCCTGTTCTTCGATCAGGCCTTGGTGGAGGAACACAACGTGGTCGCTCACATCCGCAGCCAGCTTCATATCATGGGTGACGATCAACATGGTGCGCCCTTCGCGCGCCAAGTCTTTGATCACTTTGACAACTTCCTGTTCCAACTCGGGGTCAAGCGCGCTTGTGGGTTCGTCAAACAGCAGCGCTTCGGGTTCCATGCACAACGCCCGCGCGATGGCGGCGCGCTGTTGCTGCCCGCCCGACAGTTGGGCCGGGAAGACGTCGCATTTGTCGCCAATTCCCACCTGATCGAGGTAGCGGCGCGCGGCCTGCTCGACGTCGCCGGGTGCGCGGCGCAACACCGTCACGGGGGCTTCCATCACGTTTTGCAGGATGGTCATGTGCGCCCACAGATTGAACTGCTGAAACACCATCGACAGGTTCGTGCGAATGCGCAGTACTTGTTTGGGATCAGATGGGCGGCGCCCATGGTCGCGCCCCTTCCAACTGACAGGTTCGCCCTTGAACTTGACCTCGCCCTGCTGGCTGTCCTCAAGCAGGTTGCAACAGCGCAGCAGCGTCGATTTGCCGGACCCCGACGATCCGATCAACGAAACCACATCCCCTCGCTTGGCCGAGATATCGACGCCCTTCAAGACCTCAAGCGCCCCGTAAGCCTTGTGCAGGTTGTTGATTTCGATGACGGGCTGATCGGACAAGTGCGCACGCTAAGTTGTTTTCTGGCAAGCATAAGGGCGCAATTTTCACGTGTTGTCCACGCAGAAAACAGCTGGGAGTGCCATGCGCGGTTGAATTGACGCTAGGTGATGCGCGCGGCATCAGGTGGCGGCGGAACAGGCAGCGCAAAATAGTCGCCTTCGGGCAATTGTTCAAAACCGCGCAGCCCACCCAAATCCGCGTGGCCAAGCCATGTGCTTTGCGTCGAAGCGTTCAGAAGTGCGTTCCGCAAGGGGGCCGTATCCCCGCCCAGACGTGTAATCAGCGGCAGGCCCGGGCTCGGCGCTGTCGTCCCACCCGCCTCGACCTTCTGGGCATTGGGATCATGCCGTTGCAACAACCGCCACGTGACTTCATCAAGGGCCGCGATGTCAGCGCGCCCTTCAGCCACAGCCGCAAGCGAGGCCGCATGAGAGCCTGTCACTACGTATTCCACGTTGGGGCGCAGCAGTCGTTTGATGTTGGTGTCATGTAGCCATGTGCTCGCCCAGCCGGACTGGCTGTCAAAGGCGTTGATGGCGAAGCGCATCGGGTCGGGCCTGGGTGCGGCGGTGCCTTTCAAACGGGCTGTGAATTGCCCGGCCGGGTGGATGTAGCGCGAAAAATACTGACCTGCCGGGCAAGGGCCGACGTCATCCACAAGCGCAAAATCAAAGGTTCCCACATAACTGACCTGCCCGCGCAGAGCGGTGCGGAAAGGCAACGAGCACGTCTGGGAAAGGACGAGATTGGGGTCACGCCAATGGTCGGTCCAGTCGTTTGGTAAATCCTCGGGAGGCATGAGGTCAGGCAGGTCCACCCCCTCATCTCGTGCTGCGTCCCTTATGTCGTTCCAAAAGCCGCGCCATGCGGGGGCGGTTTCGCCCCGCCAGTACATGGGCAGCGATGCGATCATGGGGCGACGCGTTGGCGGGCCAATGCGCTGTCACGGTCGCTCACCCCAAGCAGGTTGGCGACAAGGCGCAGCAGTGCGTCTTCTTCCTTCTCGCGTTTGCCGTCGGCCAGCACGACTTTCCACAACGCCTCGATCACGGCGAGCCTGTCGTCATAAGCCACGGCATCCTTGATTGCGCGGGTGAAGCGGACGGTGTCAGGGGCTTCGGCTTCCATCTCTTCGGCTTCGATGCGCAAGGCACTGGCATCACTCGCAGAAATCCCATAGCGCGCTTGGGTTATTTCGTCGATCCGGGTCTTTTCATCGCCCGAATATTGGTTGTCTGAGCGGGCGACACGCACCAGCAGCGCAGTCAGCGCCATGCGGGCATCGGTATCACCCAAAGGAGCGGGCTCGGGCTGGATCAGCCGGGAGAGGAGGTCTTTGATCATGGGCGGGATATAGGCGTTTGGCCGTGATTGTCCAAGCGATTAGCCAAGCGCGCGTGCCTTGATATCCGCGCTGTCATGGGGCGTGATCTCGAGCGCGGCTTCGACGCGGTGCAGTGTTTCTTCTTCGATTGCGTCATGCTCTCCGTCCGCCAGCAGCACCTGCCACATGGCCATGGCAAGGCCGAGCCGCTCTGCGTAAGGTATTGTTTCGCGCAGAATTTCCGTAAACTCGTCTGTGCCGGGGGCTTGGCGCTCCAGCGCTTCACAAGTGGCCCGCAGCTTGGCCGCTTCGAGCGGTTTGAGGTCAAACGTGCCCGACAGGATCCTGTCAATCGCGCCGACTTCGGTGGCCTGATAGTGACGGTCGGCCATGGCGACCCGCACCAGCAGCGCGCCCAGTGCGAGTTGGGGTGTCGGCTCGGGCAGCGGCGCGGTTTCCTTGGGGCGTTTGGGAAAAAGACGTTCAAACATAGGCTTCACTTCAGTTGGTCAAAGCGAGTTTTCAGTTTTGCGGCCTCTGCTGCAAGCCCAAAGGGCGGTTTGATCACAAACATACCCGAGCCAATCATACCATGGCCGGGGCGGGCGGGCGGAAACCCAACTTCGTGGCGCAAGGCATCCGGGTGGTCAATCACAAGCGTTTTCAGCATGTTAACGTGGGCACCGGAGGTCAGGATCGGATACCACACAGCGATGACACCAACATTCCATGCGCGCACGTATTTTCGGACGTGGTTGGGGATCGTGTCGTAGTCGTCTTTGATCTCATAGCTGGGATCGATCAGCATCAGCCCGCGTCGGGGTGTCGGGGGGACCATCGCGTGCCCCATCGCAAACCCATCCGTCTGGCGCACCTGCGCCAGGGGCAGAGCGTGGGACAGGGCGGCGTGTTCTTGGGGATGCAGTTCGGCCACCGTGACCCTGTCACCGTCGCGCAGCAGCTGCGTGGCGATCAGGGGCGAGCCGGGATAGCTGTTTTGTCCATAGGTTTCAGTGGTTTGGTGGAGGCACCGCGTATAGGGATGACCTTCGGCAAACCAATGTGCAACCTGCTGGATTCCGCGCGCAGCCTCGCCTGTTTTGACGGACTCTGCAGCGCTGAGATCATAGAGGGCCCGCCCGCCATGGGTCTCGATATAGCTGAGCGGTTTGTCCTTTCGGGTGAGGTAGGACAGCATCCACGCGAGCAGGGCGTGCTTGTGCACGTCGGCCAGATTTCCGGCGTGATAGATATGTTGGTAGCTGAGCATTTGGGTCTTATGGGCGGCGAGGTGCGCGGGTGCAACGGTTAAGAACGGCTTTGACGATGGGGCGCGAAAAGCGGGGTTATTGCCAGCAAAGCAAAGGATATGGCGTGATCACAGACCGAACACGATCTGTGCTCAACCCATGCACCGCCAAATGCACAGATCCGGGGTTAATGGGGCATTCTCTGATGGTCGCTACAGAAGGTTTAATGTCTTTTGAGCGGACAAAACCGACCTTGGATTTTCAACCTTCGCTGACGCAGCTTCTCTTTGCATACACGGTGGACGTCTTGTTGCATCTCAGCGCACGTCACCGAACCGGTCGTATGCGAGCGCCGATTTCGGCAGAACCGAAACAGCAATTTCACTACTGCCTGGCCCTACAAGCGAGGAGTTGGATCAACCCGTCTTTAGCGCTTGCGTGCTAACGCTGACGCAGAAAACGATCGTAACTGCAAAGTCAGTTGTTTGGCGGGGCAGCCAAACTGCCACTAAACGGTGCTACTCTCAGCAGATTTCAATTGGTCTTTTCGTTGCATCCGACTGTAGCAACCTTTGCCCGGCGTTGTTTTTTCTCTGGCAATTCGCGCGGTTGCCAGAGCTCTTCCAGCGCCACAAAGACAAAATCTGAATCCGTCACTTTCTGAGCCTCGTTCTCGAACCCAGAACGCGACCAAACATCGACGTGAAGGCGCATTGAAGTGTGTCCAATACCGCGTAAGTCGGCGTAGATCGTCACCTCGTTACCCACTTTGACGGGGTGAAGAATTTGCATGTCCTCTGCCGCTACTGTCGCGCCACGGCCCTGTGAAGCACGGGCAACCATATTGCCTGCTGCAAGGTCCATCTGAGACATCAACCAGCCGCCAAGACATCACCAGCGGGATTTGTGTCCGCGGGCATGGCAATGGTGCGAATGACCAATACGCTTTCTGCGTGCTGTTGCTCATGTTCGCAGCGATACCTCACGGTTTAGAAGTTGTCGGCTTTTGCTTGTGTCATGCGCTCTTCACTTCCGCGGCGATTGCTCTTTTTGCCTTGGCTGAAAGAAGGATGGCAACGGAAATCGCGAGAGCGCCGGCGATATTTGGAATCCAAGCCAAGGGCCAATAGGCGCCGATGGCACCCACGACAAAGAGCGGGATGCTTAACCAACCAATTGGGCCTTCCGCATACCACTGAATCAAGGCGTAGGTGGCATAGATACCAAAGAGCGAGAAGAATCCGATTTGCAGAACTTGCGCAATGTCACCGGAAATCAGCGGCGTGTAGGCAAACAGAAGTGGGACGACATAGAGACCCTTGGCGATCTTCCAGCTCTCGAACCCGGTCGCCATTGGACGTGATCCGGCAATACCAGCAGCCGCAAACGCCGCCAGACAAACGGGGGGGGTCACGTTAGAATCCTGACTAAGCCAGAAAATGATCAGATGCGCCGTCAACAGAAAGGTCAATTGCAGGCCCGGATCGACCAAGACGGGGCGAATTGTCACTGCTATTTCGAAGGGCACCGACGACATTAGCTCCCACGCTTCGGCCTTGGTCATGCCTTCGGAAACCTGTGCGGCTAGGGGATGCTCCACAAGGAAGAACAAACCTGCCTTGGCCGGATCTGCAATGCCGGTGATCAGTTGTTCGACAATGAGACCATCGGCCATGATGCCCGCCAGCGCCGGTGCGGTCAGAATGGCGAGAATGATATAGGCAGCCGTCACCGGCAGCCCCATCCCCAATACCAGCGAGGCCAGCGCGATCAGAACAATGGCGAGCGCCATAGACCCTTGCGACCATTGTGCAATCATCAGCGAAAAGCCGTTGCCAACGCCGCTGGTCACAATCGCGTTGTTCATGATCCCGATGGCTGTCAGCAAGATTGCCGTCATCACCGCAGACCTGATGCCGCTGGTCAGGGCTTCGGATATCTTTGCGGCACCCATATCGACAGGTTTGAACGACCGCTCCTTTCCGATCCGGGCCAGAAGGCTTGTCGTCCAAGAAGTCAGGATCACGGCTGCAATTGCCCAACACGCCGCGTATGCCGGCGTCACGCCAGCCAAAAGCAACCAGATCATCACAGTCAGAGGGATCACAAAGACAAGCCCACCGGACATCAGCTTGCCGCGGTCAACAGTCAGGTCCATCTCTGCACCCGCGTCGTGTTTCACAGCTTCGATGCGCACGATGAAGGCCACGGAGAGAAAATAGAGAATGGCCGGAACAACAGATACCGCTACAATCGTGCTGTAGGGAATAGAGGTGTAGCTGGCCATAACGAAGGCCCCCGCGCCCATGATGGGCGGCATCAACTGACCCCCGGTAGAGGCTGCGGCTTCAACGCCGCCCGCAAATTGCGGCCGAAAGCCGTTGGCCTTCATCAATGGGATCGTGATGACCCCGGTGGAGGCTGTGTTGGCGATGGCAGAGCCGGAGATTGTCCCGGTCAGGGCCGATGAAATCACTGCGACGAACGCCGCCCCGCCCTTGATCCGACCCGCGACAATCTTGGACAGCTCGATGACAAAGTTGCTCGCACCAGAGACAACAAGAAACCCACCAAAAATCATGAACAACGTGATGTTCGTCACGGATATCTGCGCGAGGATGCCAAACATGCCTTCGTCGTTGTAAAGCGTGCGAAACAACACATCATTAAGCGGCAGGCTGGCGGAGCGAAAGACGCCCGGCAGCATTGTGCCCAAAAACAGAATATAGCTGAGTGCAAGGACAATCAGAATTGGAATGACCCATCCGGCGACGCGGCGCGACAGATCAATGCAGGCAAAGATCAGCAAGAGGCCTGCAGCCCAATCGACAACCGTGAACTGCCATCCCTGGCCCGTCACAGCGAGCGATCTGTCATAGAGGCCGGATTCTGCGTATGCCACCCAAAGAGCGGCGGCAGCCACCGCAAGGCCATACAGCGTGTCGACAACCCAGGCCCAGGATTCATCGGAGCGTTTGCCCCAAGGGCTGAGTGTGACAGATGCGATGAATGCAAAACCCGCAAAGTGGATCGCATTTTGCCACAGACCCGGTTCGGTCAGGTAGACATTTGTCAGGATATGCCAGATCGCAAAAACAAGTGCGAAGATCAGGATAAGCTGGCGCGGTCCCCACCGGCCTTGTGGCATGTCCAACAGGGTGTCACGTGTTGAACGCACATACTCTGGTGTTTTGGCCATTTCAAAGTCCCCTCCCGGACGCTGAATGAACAGGGCCGCCAATTTCTTGGCGGCCCATATCCGTGCGTATGACTTACTGCGCGATCAGATTTTCCGGAATATCCAGACCCATTTCGCTGTAATACCGCGCGGCACCGGGGTGCAGAGGCGCGGGCAGTCCGGCCATTGCCTTTTCCAAAGCCATCGCCTTGGTGGCCGGGTGGATCGCTTGCAGGAAAGGAAGGTTTTCAAACATGGTTTTGGTCAACAAGTAGACATGCTCTTCGTCCACACTTGCGTTCACGGCCAGGAAATTAGGCTGCGCAATCGTGATCACATCCTTTTCCTGACCGGGATATGTGCCTGCCGCAATCGTGTAGGGAACCCAGAGGTTACGTCCACCGTCCATGGCAGCGGCTTCTTCGTCAGTCACATCGAGGATGGTGAATTTGCCCTCATTGGATGCCATCAGCTTGGTGATTGCCCCAGTAGGTGGTCCCGAAGGAATGCCAGCTGCAACCGCCTGACCATTTGCCAGCGCGTCTGCTGTCGGGCCATATCCTGCCGACACATTCGTGAAATCTTCGAGCTTGAGGCCCAGGCCGGACAGCAGCACTTTGTTTGATCCCATCGTGCCGGAATTCTCTTTGCCCATGCCGACCGACATGCCTGTCAGTGCCTTGAGGTCAGAGACCGTGCCGGTAGCGGCCTTATCGATAGGAACAACGAATTGTTCCACGTTTTGCCAAAGCATCGTGACCGAGCGCAGGTTTGTCTGCGGGTCGCTTACGGGACCCGTGCCGGTGACAGCGTAGGAACCATAAAGGCCCTGCAGGATCGCAAAGTCTGCTGTGCCCGCAGACAGTGCCTGAACGTTTGCACCCGAACCGGCAGAGTTCACCGCGGTTAGAGAGAATTTCTGCTTTGGCAACAGTTTGATTTTAGACAAGGTAGAGATAGCCGTGCCAACAGGATGGTAGGTGCCCCCTGTGGACGCGGTGTTCAATACGTAATCGGCGCTTTCTGCATAGGCATTGCCGTACGCAAAAAGGCCTGCGCCCAGAACGAGCGCTTTCAACATTTTCATCGGATTTCCTCCCAAGGACTCTGGTTCGCAAGACGAACTGGCCCTTTGATGGAGAAAGCCCGCGTTACGCGGTATGAAGCAAATTGCCGATCGTCAGAAAAATGGCCTGCGGTTTTCCGCAAGGCTGCGGTTAACCACTTAACAAAGACTCTTTATCCAGGCCCAGCTTCACGATCTTCTCGTTCAGTGTCCGCCGTCCGATGCCCAGCAAAGCGGCAACATGGTCCATACGCCCGCCTTCTTCCTTGATAGCACGGGAAATCAGTTCCCGTTCAAACGCGGCCACTGCTTCGCGCAGCGTATTTGGGACAGATGGCTGCGCGCTTTGAAGCGCGATGGCCCGGCGCACAGACCCACCTCCGCGCCGTTCGGCCAGGACACGGCGCTCTGCCACGTTTTGCAATTCACGCACATTACCCGGCCAATGATACGATAGCAGGGCCGCAATATCGTCCGGGGTAAGCTCAGGCGCTGGCAACTCGTAAAGCTGGCTCAGCCGCGCCATGTAATGGCGGAACAACAGCAAAACATCTTCTCCGCGTTCAGACAGTTTGGGCAGTGTGATCACCAAGGTATTCAGGCGAAACAGCAAATCCTCACGAAACCCCGTGCCTTCTGCGTCTGACAAAATGTCCTCGGTCGCAGCACTGATGACGCGCAGGTCGACCGAATGCATCTGCGAGTCTCCGATGCGCTGATATTGCTTTGTCTCGATTGCGCGCAGGAGTTTTGATTGTGTGTCAAAGGGCATCGACCCCAGTTCGTCCAGAAACAGCGTGCCGCCATCTGCGCCACCCATAAGCCCATCCGGATTTTCGCGTGTCCCGAAAACAGTTTCTTCAAAGCGCTCCGGCGGGATTGCAGCACAGTTCACAGCGACAAACGGGGCTGTGGGCGCCTCCCCCAGATCATGCAAAGCGCGCGCCACCAGTTCTTTGCCCGATCCGGTTTCGCCAAGAATCAAGACGCTGGCCTTGCTTGCTGCAAAATCAAAAACCATATCCCTGACAGCAACGATCTGCGCGCTGTTGCCAATCAGTATCCGTTCCAGATCCGTGAGCTCCGCCAAGCGATCCTTGAGTATCGTGGCATTGTCGATCAGCCGCTTCATCTGGACGGCGTTCTTCAGAATCCCAAGCAATCTGCGCGGCTCAAACGGTTTTTCGACGAAACTGTAGGCCCCATCCTGAAGTGCGGCGACGGCCATCGGAATATCGCCGTGTGCGGTGATCAGGATCACAGGAACTCGGCAGATATCCCGGACCTTCCGTTGAAATTCCAGACCATCCATACCGGGCATGCGCACATCGCTCAGTATCGCGTCGGGCTTGCCAGAGTGGACAAGATCAAGCCCATGACGGCCGTCCTGAGCGATGAGGACCTCATTCCCGGCACTCTCCAACAGATGCGTCAGGGATGCACGCATCTCCCGGTCGTCATCCACGACAAGTATCCGGGCCTTGTTCATATTTCGTCTCCACGCGGTAATACGGGCAGCGAAAAGACAAACTCCGCCCCCTTGGCAGACGGGTCTAGGGTCAATTCTCCACCGTGATCCTTGATGATCTCCGTTGCGATTGCCAGACCCAGACCCATCCCGACACCAGACGGCTTGGTGCTGAAAAATGGCTCCTGAAGGTCGGCGAGATCAACACCGTCAAGTCCCGGACCATTGTCAGAAATCCGAACCTCGAGGCGGTTGTTCGCGGATGTTACTGCCACGCTGACCTCGGGATTGGCTTCGTTTTCAACCGCGTGCAAGGCATTGGTCAGCAGGTTGGTCAGCGCTTGTTCCAGCATCACCTTGTTGGCCTGCACTTCGGTGCGTGACTCCGCAGAGGTGACGTGCAGGGCTACGCCTGCGGCTTCAAAATCGGCGCGGAGAAGATGTTCGACCTCGCCAAGTATGTCATCAATATCAACGCGCAGTTTGTCATCTGTATTCCCACGGGCGAAGTATCTGAACTGTTTTGTGATGGCTTCCATTCGCTCGACAAGCTTGTTCAGGCTCTTGGCAGTGCTGGGCGACGTGATCTCGCCGCCAATTTCCGCAGCGGCCAGATGGTTGCGAAATGCGCTGATGGGCTGACCCAATTCATGCGTGACTGAAGCTGCAAGTTGTCCGAGCACTGATAGTTTCGCACGCCGCGCAAGCTCGGTCTGTGCTTGTTGAAGCTGTTGATTTGTCTTTGTCAGCGCCACGCCGCGACGTTCTGATGCGGCATAGGCCAATGCGATCCGACGGGAGCGCAGAAATGTCGCGAAACCGACCAGTAGTGCGATCAAACCTCCAAACAGTGTCGTCGTCACAAGGGTTTGACGTGTGACGTTGGATTCGGGATGCAGATACACCACTGACCAGTCCCTCCAATCCGCCTGACCCCTTGCTGCGATGTAGGTGGTTCCTTCGATCGCGATTTTCGTGTCGTCTCTCTTGACCCAGTCCAGTTCCAAGAGCGGTTCGTTCCCGAATTGCCGACTGTCCAGGATCGTCTGTCGGGCGTCGGGGGTTAAGGCGTCCATGGGCCGGTAGAGCCAGTCCGGATTCGAAGACAGAACAACAACGTCGTCTTTGTTGATCGCCACGACCGTTTCAGCGCCGCTTTCCCAAGATCGCTGCAACTCGCTGACATCAAGTTTGATTGCAACAACGCCTTGCTGTGTCCCAGAGGCAAAGGCCACGGGTTCGGCCACAAAATATCCGGGCCGTCCAGAGGTCGCTCCAATGGCAAAATAATCACTGCGCTGTCCCGCAAAGGCTTCTTTGAAATAGGGTCTGAACCCGTAGTTCTGCCCAAGAAAGCTGTTCGGCAGGCCCGCATTTGATGCCGCCAGCACCACGCCAGAGGCATCCATCAAGTAGATCGCTTCCAGTTTCGCTTGGGTTGCGAGTTGCGCAAGCCGGGCATTGGTTTCTGGGTCTACTGCACCCGGCTCCAGTGCGCTGGAATAGCGCGGGTCTCCGGCCAAGACGAAGGGCATATGTTGATGCTGCCGCAACGTTTCATTCAGGGACCGCAAGTACAGTTCCATCCGGTCGGAAGCGGCCCGTGTTTCAAGCTGTTCAAAATAGCGATGCGCTCCGAAATACGTGAACAGAGTTGCGAGCGCGACGATTGCAATCAAAGCGCTCATGACGCTTTTGCGCATTTGTCCGTTGGTGCCGCCAGTGTCGGTCTCTTCCATCAAATGCTCTCCCTGCTGAACACTGTGGAACGGGACGATGCGCGGTGTAAATGGCGCGAACAGGCTATGAATCAAAGTGTCTGCGGATTTCCGCAGGGCATGAACTGTAGCAGCAGTCTCCGAAATCGGCACCTGATCCTTGCGGCAATCTGAATGAATGACCGGTTTTCTTACCGGCGCGCGACACTACCTTTTCTTGCCCGAGCGGAATTTCTTCTGTTGCGAGCGCACGCAGCGAGAAAAACGAACTGACAGGATGGGCTCGTTCCGGTCATCCATTCACATCTCTGCCTGCTTCCGCTTAGACCAGCCGCGAGATGTCGCGGGCGGCGCGGACGAAGTCTTGGAACAGGGGGTGGGGCTGGAACGGTTTGGATTTGAGTTCGGGGTGGAACTGCACGCCGATGAACCATGGATGGTCGGGCCATTCCACGATCTCGGGCAGCCGTCCGTCCGGGGACATGCCCGAAAAGCACAGGCCAGCCTTTTCCAGCTGCTCACGGTACTTGATGTCGACCTCGTAGCGGTGGCGGTGGCGTTCGTCGATGGCCGTTGTGCCATAGACTTCGGCCACTTTGGAACCCGCGCTGAGCACCGCGTCATAGGCCCCCAAACGCATGGTGCCGCCCTTGTCGTCGCCGACCTTGCGTTCGACCTTGTGATTGCCCTGCACCCACTCTTTGAGGTGATAGACCACGGGTTCAAAACGTTTTTTCCCGGCCTCGTGGTCGAATTCCTCGGAGCCTGCGGTTTTGAGACCGGCCACATTGCGCGCCGCCTCGATCACCGCCATTTGCATGCCCAGACAGATGCCCAGATAGGGGACTTTGTGGGTGCGGGCGAATTCGGCAGCTTTGATTTTGCCTTCGGTGCCGCGTTCGCCAAAACCGCCGGGCACAAGAATGGCGTGGAAACCTTCGAGATGGGGCGCGGGGTCTTCGCGATCAAACAATTCCGCATCCACCCATTCGACTTTGACGCGCACCCGGTTGGCCATGCCGCCATGGGTCAGTGCCTCGGCGATGGATTTATAGGCGTCTTCCAGCTGGGTGTATTTGCCGACAATCGCGACCTTCACTTCACCATCGGCGTTGTGGATACGGTCGGAGACGTCTTCCCATTTGCGCAGATCGGGTTTGGGGGCAGGGGAGATCTGGAACGCGTCAAGCACGGCCTGATCCATCCCCTCGCGGTGATAGGCCAGTGGCGCGTCGTAGATGGTGGACAAATCCTGCGCGGCGATGACTGAATCAGGGCGCACATTGCAGAACAGGGCGAGTTTTTCGCGTTCCTTGACCGGGATCGGGCCCTCGGAACGGCACACGAGGATATCAGGCGCGATGCCGATGGAGCGCAGTTCCTTGACCGAGTGCTGCGTTGGTTTGGTTTTCAGCTCACCTGAGGCCTTGATGTAGGGCAGCAGCGTCAGGTGCATGAAGATGCACTGCCCGCGAGGTTTGTCCTGAGAGAATTGGCGGATCGCTTCGAAGAAAGGCAGGCCCTCGATATCGCCCACCGTGCCGCCGATTTCGCAAAGCATAAAGTCGACTTCGTCGTCGCCGACATTGATGAAGTCTTTGATTTCGTTGGTGACGTGGGGGATGACTTGGATCGTTTTGCCCAGATAATCGCCGCGCCGTTCCTTTTCGAGAACGGTGGAATAGACCCGGCCCGAAGACACGGAATCGGTGTTGCGCGCGGCCACACCGGTGAACCGCTCGTAGTGCCCAAGGTCGAGATCGGTTTCGGCGCCATCATCGGTGACAAACACTTCGCCATGTTCAAAGGGCGACATCGTGCCGGGATCGACGTTCAGATAGGGATCAAGTTTGCGCAGGCGTACAGAAAAGCCGCGGGCCTGCAACAGCGCGCCCAATGCAGCCGAAGCCAACCCCTTGCCAAGGGATGACACAACGCCGCCCGTGATAAAGATATAGCGTGCCAATTCAGAAGTCTCCCCGTGGTCTCGATTGGGCGTTTCGTTGTGGACGAAGCCCGGCAGATGAGGGGCGCACAATGACGCTCCCCACGGGACCTCAGTATAACAGGATTCGGTTTAAAGGGGCAAGGTGGCCGCAACATGATGTTGCGGCAATTGATGCACCCTCAAGGTTTTGGGTCTTTTAGTCAGCGGATGGAACCAGTGGACCGCTCTCTCCCGAGGAGGGAGGCAGCAGGTCGCCGCCAGGCGGTACGAGGTCATCCGCAGGCGCGTTTTGCGCCGGGGGCGTGATGCCCAACTGGTCAATGACCGAGGCACCCGATGCGTTTTGCGCAGCGATGATCGTCAGCGTCATGGACGTGATGATAAAGCCGATGGCCAAAATCCACGTCACTTTGCTGAGTGCAGTGGCCGCAGCCCGGCCGGACATAGCGCCACCGCCTCCGCCGCCACCCATACCAAGGCCACCCCCTTCGGAGCGTTGCATCAGCACCACGGCCACAAGGGCGAGTGCGAGGATCAGATGGATGATGAGGACGACGTTTTCCATAGGGGCGGGAGACACCTTTGCTGCGCGATGGGCGGTATCTATGCAAGAAAGCCGGGCGGGGCAAGTGGGGCTGTGAGCCCTCTGGACATGTGGGTCAAACTGTTACCATGATCGCGCTATGCCACATGACGCACATGACCACGACGACGCCCACGCGCTTTTGCCTTCTGACCCTGCGTTGCGGGTCAAGGCGCTTGAGACTTTGCTCACTGAGAAAGGGTTGATCGACCCTGAGGCATTGGACGAGATCATCGACACCTATGAGAACAAGATTGGCCCAAAGAACGGAGCTCATGTTGTGGCCCGTGCATGGTCTGATCCTGTATTCAAGGCTGCTTTGCTGGCTGATGCGGATCCTGTTTTGGCCGAAATGGGCTATTATGGACGTCAGGGCGAACACATGGTGGTCGTTGAGAACACCGATACGCTTCATAATATGGTCGTGTGTACCTTGTGTTCCTGCTATCCGTGGCCGCTGCTGGGCATTCCGCCGGGGTGGTACAAATCGGACGCCTACCGCGCCCGCGCTGTGCGTGAGCCGCGCAAGGTGTTGGCCGAGTTTGGTGTAACGCTGCCTGCTGAGACGTCGGTTCGGGTCTGGGATTCGACGGCCGAGGTCCGCTATCTGGTGTTGCCGCGACGTCCCGAGGGGTCTGAGGGTCTGGAAGAGGCGGCCTTGCAGGATTTGGTTAGTCGCGATTCGATGATCGGCTGCGGACTGGCGCGCACGCCATGACCCGAATGCACGATATGGGGGGCCGTTTTGGCGATGGCCCGGTGATCCCCGAGGCAGAGGAGGTTAAATTCCACGCCGATTGGCATCCGCGCGCTTTGGCCATCACTTTGGCCTGCGGGACCTTGGGATTGTGGAACATCGACATCTCCCGCCATGCGCGGGAATGTCTGAAGCCAACGGATTACGCCCGCTTTGTCTATTACGAAAAGTGGATCGGGGCGCTGGTCAACATGTTGGTCGACACCGGTGCAGTAAGTCGGGCGGAACTGGCAAGCGGGCAGGCGGATGGAGTATCACCTTTGTCCGAGATCCGCCTCAAGGCCAAAGATGTGGCGGCTGTCCTCGCCAAAGGCGGCCCGGCAACGCGGCCCAGCAAAATCGCGCCCTATTTCGCTGTGGGAGACCGGGTTTTGACGCGGTCTTTGCCCGAAAACGTCAACGTCCCCGGTGGGCACACGCGTCTGCCGTCTTATGCTGCGGGTGTGGTGGGGCACGTGGTGCGCCTCCATGGCAGCCATGTGCTGCCCGATAGCAGCGCGCACCGCTTGGGCGAAGCACCCGAACCGCTTTATGCCGTGGCCTTTGCCGCCCGCGACCTGTGGGCCCATCCCGAACACCCCGGTGACGAGGTGATTGTGGATCTGTGGCAAAGCTATCTGTCCGTGGCATGAGACCCGAGCCCGCTTTTGAAGCGCCCTGGCACGCGCAGGTTTTTGCGCTGACAGTGCATCTAAACGAACAGGGGCATTTCACTTGGACTGACTGGGCGGCACGTTTTGGCGCAACGTTGAAGCGAAATGGCGCAACGGCTGAACTAAATGGCGGAGAGGATTATTTCAGCGCATGGCTGGACACACTCGAAGCCTTGTTGCGCGATCTCGGCACCGCTGAAACGGCTGAAATCGCCACCCTAACAGAAGCATGGCGTCAGGCTTACCTGTCCACACCGCACGGCGCTCCGGTCACGCTCGACTAAGGTTTCTGCTGACCGGAAATACCGGGGGGAAAGGCCGTCAGGTCGCGGGGCAGAGCCCCCAAAAATAAATATTGTGTCGCGTGACACCGCGTCATTCGTCTATGTCGTCGACATCTGCCTGACCGGAGAGTTTGCGCCGCACAAGGCTCCAGCTGAGGCCAATCCCGAGCACCATCGACAGCGCAAAGAGCCCGAGCCACGTATTGAGGTTGCGATTGTCTAGGTTCAGCAAGCCCAGATCATATAGCACCCACAACATGGCTCCTACCAGAGCAAGCACCAGCGCCATGCCAAAGCCGCCGATAGAACGCAGCGTGGCGCGCAGGTAGATGATGTAGCCAATACACAACAACAGCCCGGCCAGCACGGCGATCGACAGATTCTGGCCGCCATATTCCGTAACCCAGACAACATAGTTGTAGGGCGTCGGGTTGTAGGTTGCAGCCAGCAGGGCGAAGGCGAACAGCCAGCGCAGAAGAAAGCCCATGTTGAATGATCCTTGTTGCCTCTGGCCCTTTCATGGCCCGAGGTCTGGGTGTGATCAAGGTGTCGGAGCCTCCGGCGGTGGTATTTTAGGTCAGAAGAAACTGAGATAGCCGTTTGCCCATGTCTCACGGCGCAGCTATAGGTGCGCGGGTTTTGATCACAAGGGAATCTTGAACATGGCCAATGTGGTGGTTGTCGGCGCGCAATGGGGCGACGAAGGCAAGGGCAAGATTGTGGACTGGTTAAGTGAACGCGCAGATGTGATCGCACGTTTTCAAGGCGGTCACAACGCAGGACACACGCTGGTCATAGACGGGGCCGTTTACAAGTTGCACGCTTTGCCGTCCGGTGTGGTGCGGGGCGGCAAATTGAGCGTGATCGGCAACGGAGTCGTGTTGGATCCGTGGCATCTGATCTCCGAGATCGAAACGCTGCGCGGGCAGGGTGTGGACATCACACCTCAGACCCTTATGATTGCCGAGAACACGCCTTTGATCCTGCCGATCCACGGTGAGTTGGATCGCGCCCGCGAAGCGCAGAACTCAGTGGCCAAGATTGGCACAACGGGTCGTGGCATTGGCCCTGCCTATGAGGACAAGGTGGGTCGTCGCGTGGTGCGTGTGGCAGATCTGGCTGATGCGGCGACTTTGGAGCGGCGTGTGGATCGCGCGCTTGTCCACCATGATGCGTTGCGTCGCGGGCTTGGGCTTGAGCCTGTCGACCGCGATGGGTTGATCGCCAAGTTGCAAGAGGTGGCGCCTGCGATTCTGGCCTATGCTGCCCCGGTCTGGAAGGTCATGAATGATGCCCGCAAGGCCGGCAAACGCATCCTTTTTGAGGGTGCGCAGGGCGCATTGCTGGACATCGATTTCGGGACCTACCCTTTTGTGACGTCGTCCAATGTGATTGCTGGTCAGGCGGCCACAGGCGTTGGCGTTGGTCCCGGTGCCATCGATTTCGTTCTGGGCATCGTCAAGGCCTATACCACCCGAGTGGGTGAGGGCCCGTTCCCGACCGAGTTAGAAGATGCAGACGGCCAACGACTGGGTGAACGCGGCCACGAGTTTGGCACCACCACTGGACGTAAGCGGCGCTGCGGTTGGTTTGATGCCTGTCTGGTTCGCCAAACCTGTGCGACCTCGGGCGTCAACGGTATCTCATTGACAAAGCTTGATGTTTTGGACGGGTTTGAGACGTTGAAGATTTGTGTTGGCTATGAATTGGACGGGGTCCGCATGGATTACCTACCCACGGCCGCCGACCAGCAGGCCCGTTGTGTCCCGATCTACGAGGAAATGCCGGGTTGGTCTGAAAGCACCGAAGGCGCGCGTAGTTGGGCTGAGTTGCCTGCCAATGCCATCAAATATGTGCGCCGCGTCGAAGAGTTGATCGATTGCCCGGTTGCCCTACTTTCTACTTCGCCCGAGCGCGAGGACACGATTCTTGTGCGCGACCCTTTTGCGGACTGAGGAGACCCTATGGCTCTGCGTTACAAGACTCGGAAATGGTTGGCTTTGCTGGTGCTGTTCATCGGTGTGCCGCTTTACATCGTTGTCGCTGTTAATGTGGTGGGCCTGTTTGAGCGTCCGCCTATCCTTTTGGAATTGCTCATTTATGTTAGCTTGGGCGTGCTCTGGGCCTTTCCGCTGAAGGCCGTGTTCAAGGGGATCGGCCAACCTGATCCTGATGCCTGACGACATCGCGCCGCACCTTAGCGATTTTGCGGCAAAAGGCCGTATCTGGTTGCGCGGTGCGCTGCGTACTTCGGATGTTTCAGATCTGCTAGATCGCGTGGACGGGGCAGGCATGTCGCGTTTGCCTGCTGAACATCCGCTCATGGCGTCAAATGCGTCTTGGGTGGCCCCAATTCAGGTGTTGTGGCCCGATATGCGTCCGGTTCGTGGTGTCTTGTTCGACAAATCCGATGGAGAGAACTGGGCCGTCCCCTGGCATCAGGACCGCGTGATTGCAGTGCGGCAGCGGCGCGACGTGCCCGGCTTTACAGCGTGGAGCCAAAAAGCCGGGATTTGGCATTGCGCCCCTCCTACAGATGTTCTTGCGCGTATGTTGTTCGTGCGTGTGCATCTGGATGACTGTTCGGCACAGACCGGCGCGATGGAGATTGCATGTGGCAGCCACCGCGCGGGCGTTGTGCAGACGGCGGATGCGGCGGCTGTTGCGGCACGCTATCCAATTGAAACAACGGACGCGCAGGCCGGTGACATTTTGGTGCTTCACATGCTGACATTGCACCGGTCTTCACCGTCACAGACGTCCCGGTCCCGTCGCGTGTTGCGGTTTGATTTGGCAGACCAGGACTTGCCATTTGGGCTTGAATACGCGGTTTAATGGTTGAAATCATTTGCGAAACAAACACGGGCGGCCCAATGGGCCGCCCATGTTTGTTCGATGTACCTGGTGTTCAGCCTGCCGCGCGTTGATCCGGTCGGTAGCCGATGTCACCAGTGGCCGCAAAACGCCCGCCTTTGAGCTTTTCAATCTTACCGGCACGCAGCAGTTGCCCGAAGGACCGCAGCCCGTCTTCGCGGCTGAAATCGTCCTTTTCGACCTGACGCACCTTGTGCATCAGTTGTGGGCGCGAGAACTGGTCGCGACCCTCAACAAAGCTGAGATAGCTGGCCGCCGCCTCAAGCAGATCGGGCAAGTTATGTGCGCCCATCTCGCTGGCGTAATCGGCAAAACCGCTATCCTCGGTCTGCACCTCTTCGGGTGCGGGTTCCACGGCAGCCACGCGGCGGGGGCGAACAGGGCCCGTTGGCGTGGCGTCGATGTCAACGCGCTGTTCTGCAACCAATTTCAGTGGCGCTGGGCGTTTCACATCGGGCCGTTCGGCACGCTCACCACGCACCGCAGGGCGGCGGGGGATCACGACCGAGGCGAGATCGGAGCGGAATGCGCCCTCGTCTTCCGCCTTGTCTTCACCGATTTTGGCATCTGCCTTTTTGGCCATCACGGCGGCCTTGAGGTGGGCAAATGCGTTACGGCGGCGCGAGCCTTCAGGCTCGTCCATCTGGTTTTCGGCCTCGGCCATTAGGCGTTCGACGTCGTCGTCGGCGGCTGTGGTTTCGGGCTCAGGTGCTTCGAGTGGTGCTTCAACGCTGCTGCTATCCACATCCATTGTGTTTTCGGCGGCTTCAACGTCCGGCAATTCGGCCTCGACGGCGGCCAGATCGGCCAGCAGTTCGGCTTCGTCCTCGTCGGACAGGGAAGAGGCATCGGCTGCAGCGTCATCCGCGAAGTCATCATCCTCGTCTTCGTCAATGGCTTCCAGTTGACCGCTCTCGATTGCGGCGTCGAGATCTGCGCGTTTGACCTTCAGGATGCGGGCGCGGCGCGGCGCAACGGCCTGCTCTTCAGAATCGTCGTCGCCCATCAGGTCGTCCAGAGCGGTCTCGTCTGCTTCGATCTCGATTTCGATGTCGTCTTCGCCGGTGTTATCGTCGATGGCTTCGATCTCGTCGGCCATCGCTTCGGCAGGTGCCTCGCTGGTGTCACCGAACAGGTTTTCACCGGCGTCGTCATCGTCGGACGCAACATCTTCGTCGAGCATGGCGGCAAGGCTGTCCAAACCGCTGAGCGCATCGTCTCCCTGCGCGTCCTGTTCGCTGAAATCATCCACCGCAACAGTGTCGGTGTCTAGCGCGTGAACTGCATCTTCGACTGCGTCATCAGCGCTGGGCGCGTCCACGTCGTCAAACCGTGCAAGGATGGCTTCGATGTCGTCATCCTCTGCGCTGTCTTCTTCGGCCTCGACGTCTGTGAGATCCGTGTCGTCAGCCTCAATTGCAGCCTCGATGTCGGAAATAGCATCGGCCACAACGTCATCATCTTCTGCCTGTGCCGCGGCGTCATCTGCCGCTTCGGCGGTGTCGTGCTCTGCAACATCACCTTCGAATGCGTCGGCAAAATCCGCGCTCAGAACGTCATCTGCATCGTCACCTGTGTTTGTGAGGTCTTCGGCATGTTGGTCTTCGAACATGTCGTCGTCATCATCGGCCTCAGACTGGCTTTGGCTGACGACTGCGCGAATACGCTGCAGTTTTGCGGCGATGCTGTCGGGATTCTGTGCGGCCACAGGCGCAAGGTCGACAGTGTCTTCGACCTGTGGGAAGTCGATGTCGCCCTCGTTGTCTTCGTGCGTGGCGTCAACGCTGTCCTGCGAATCCGCAAAGAATGCTTCGACACTGTCGTCGACGTCCGTCGAATCTTCATCATTTTGGGCGGTGGCGTCTTCTGCTGTGTCTTGATCTGCCGCGATATCGTCAGCGATGCTGTCCTGGACAGTGTCGGCGGAGATCTCTTCGATAACCACGTCTTCGGTTGTTTCGGGGGCAATTTCGTCATCGGCGGGTGCTGTGTCTTGTGCAACTTCACCGAACTCGGGTTCGTCGGATTCCGCGACCGTTTCTTCGGCTGCCGCGTCGTCAGTCTGCTCAGACACGTTGTCGAGCAGCGCCGTTGTTTCGATGTCGTCCTCAGCCGAGGCGTCCACCGATGGCGCGTTGTCTTCGACGCTTTCCTCTGTGGCGCCGTCGGTTGACGGGTCACCGTTCAGCACATCTGGCGCAATGTCGACGCTTGCGGCAGCGGCGGCCAGTGCGGCCCCGACCGGCGCGGCGGGCACAGGTGCGGGCGCTTGCTCTGCTGCGTTTGCATCAGCGGCACTGAGGACGATACGCCCCTCGTGTTCTCGCGCCTCAACCCGGCGCGAGATTTCGCGTTCTGCAATGCGGGCGAGCATTTCTGCGTCTGGCACGGGAGGCTCTGCGCCAAAGTACCTGTCGTCAGATGCCAAATCGCGGAAATACTCCGCGATTGCCTTCATGGTTCCAAAACTGTCATCAAATCCTTCCAACGTGCACGAAAACGTGCCGTAGGAAACTGTCAAAATCTTATTGTTGTTCATCATCGGATTGCTCGTCCTCTGCCGATCTGCGGAGGTTTGAATAAAGGCTGCACGGGACCAAACCGGCCCGAATCTGTGCCGCGTACGGTATCATTTCGCGGCGACATTGTGATCTGTTTCCGAAAATTGCATTAAAAACACATGAAGCAGAGAATTGTTCACAAATCGGATCCAATTGTTCACGCAAGCGAACCAGTCACCCTTTTGGGCGGCGGAGAAGCCACGGAATGTGACCTGCGCGACGCCCTTGCATTGGGACCAACATGCGTGGCCGCGGATGGTGGTGCAAGCCTTGCCGTGGCTTTTGATATCGCGCTTGCAGCCGTCATTGGAGACTTTGACAGTATTAACCAAGCTGACTTGGATACGATCCCTGCCGCGCGCCAGTTCCACATTGCCGAGCAGGACAGCACCGATTTCGACAAGGCATTGCGGCACATAGAGGCTCCCTTGGTGCTGGCTGTGGGGTTCAGTGGTGCGCGGCTCGATCATCAGTTGGCGGTATTGCACGTGTTGGCCAAGTATCCCGAACGGCCCTGCATTCTTGTTAGCCCGCACGAGTTAACCTTCTTATGTCCTCCGCGTATTGTCTTGCCCACGCAGGCCGGTGACGCAGTTTCACTGTTCTCGCTTGGTCCCGTGCACGGGCGTTCCGAGGGGCTGGAGTGGCCCATTGACGGTTTGACCTTTACGCCGTTAGAGCAGATTGGCACTTCAAACCGGGCAACGGGAACTGTGGTGTTGGAGGTCGACGCACCGGCGATGCTGGCGATGGTGCCGCGCAGGTTGCTTGCACCACTTACACAGGCGCTGGTGTCTCGCTCTGAGGCTCCGCAGCACCTCGCGGGGGCGCCTGTGAAATCTGGCGCGCAATGGCCCGCTCGCGCAGAACGATATACAGACCCGCCGCAATCGTGATGCATATCCCGGCGAGCGCCAGCCCGTTGGGGAAGTCGGCAAAAACCAGCAGCCCGATCACAGTTGCAACCGGTATTTCGAGGTATTGCATCGGCGCCAATGTGGCCGATGGAGCGTAACGTAGCGACCAGGTCATCAGAAGATGCGCCAGCGTGCCCAGCACCCCAATGGCGATCAGCAAGCCCCATTCGGTTGTGTCGGGCACTTTGACCTGCAGGGCCGCTATGCTGCTGGATTGGCTGACCAGCAGGATTGGCCCCATGATGCACACGGCCATGACACCGCTGACCGCCTGAAGACCGATGGGATCTGTTTCCTTGGCGATTTGGCGGGTCACCAGCATGAACACAGCAAAGTTTACGGCAACGATCAGAGGCAGCAGGGCGGGCCAGCCGACCTCTGCAAAGCTGGGTTGCACGACCATCAGCGTACCGATGAACCCGACCGCGCAGGCGACGAGACGCCGGCGTCCAACTTCTTCGTCGAGCACATATTTGCCCAGCAGCAGCATCAGGAACGGCATCACAAAGGCGATGGCAACCGCGTCAGCAAGCGGCAGGTATTGCAGAGCGGTGAACATGGCCCCGATCCCGAAGATGTGTAGAACTGTGCGCAACAAGGTGAGTTTCAAAACGCGCCCCTGCATCTGCCATGCCCGGCGCGTGAGCCAGACGATAGGAATGAGCAGAAGCGCCTGCAGCCCGAAGCGGACAAACAACAACTCTCCGAGAGGCACGGATTGGCCAAGCAGCTTTGCCACCGCGTCGCCCATTGGAGCGACAACGCAAAATCCCAGCATCAGGATTACGCCCAGTAACGGTTTGTCTTGTGACATGCCGCACAAGCTACCAAGGCCGGTCAGATAGGCAACTGGAGATTAAGTGCGTACGTGACGCACTTTGGCGTCAGGGTTGAGGGTGTCGGGTGGCACTGTTTTCCGCCTGAGCGGAAAATGCGCCCACCCGCCGACCCATTGGGCGATCCTGCGGCACGTGTTTCGGGATTTGTACCAGTGTTGCGCACATCTGTTTCGGGTTGTTGCTGCACAAAACGTGGGCGCGCGGTGATCGTGCGATGTTTATGCCCTAGCAATTGGGAACGTTCACCGCGAGGCCGCCCAGAGACGTTTCCTTGTATTTCTCGCTCATGTCGGCCCCTGTTTGCCGCATGGTTTCAATACAGGCATCCAATGGCACAAGATGTGTACCGTCGCCGCGCAGGGATAGGGAGGCGGCAGAGACAGCCTTGATCGCTCCCAGACCGTTGCGCTCGATGCAGGGGACCTGCACCAGCCCCTTAACTGGATCGCATGTCATGCCGAGGTGATGCTCCAGTGCAATCTCGGCGGCGTTTTCGATTTGTGCGGGTGTGCCGCCCATGGCGGCGCACAGCCCTGCGGCGGCCATGGCGGCGGCACTGCCCACCTCGGCCTGACATCCGGCTTCGGCCCCTGAAATTGAGGCGTTATACTTGACCAAACCACCGATGGCGGCGGCGGTGAGCAGGAAGTCTTCGATATGGTCCTGAGAGGCGCCGGGGACGTGATCAAGGTAATAGCGCAGCGTGGCAGGCAGCACGCCAGCGGCACCGTTGGTCGGGGCCGTGACCACTTGCCCGCCTGCGGCGTTTTCTTCGTTCACTGCCATGGCATAGACGCTCATCCAGTCATTGATCGTATGCGGCGCGGAGAGGTTCATGCCGCGTTCTTCGAGCAATTTGTCGTGGATGCCCTTTGCCCGTCGCTTGACGTTAAGCCCACCGGGCAAGACGCCATCGGTGGTCAATCCACGGTCGATGCAGTCGTTCATGACCTGCCAAAGCCGTTTGGTGCCTGTTTTGAGGTTTTCGGCTCCGCCACGCGACACTTCGTTGGCCCGTTTCATCGCGGCGATGGACTTGCCTGAGCTTTGGGCCATATCCAGCATTTCGGCGGCGGATTTGAACGGGTAGGGGACGGGGGCGCCTTCGTCGGTGTCCTTGCCCTGTTCCAGTTCCTCTTCGGTCATCACGAAACCGCCCCCGATGGAGTAGAACACCTGTCGCAGGGTCACGTCGCCCTGCGCATCTGTAGCCATCAGGATCATGCCGTTGGCGTGCCCCGTCAGGGTGGTGTCGTAATCAAAAATCAGATCCTTTGCGGGATTGAAGCGCAGGGCGGGCAGGCCGTCGGGGTGCAGAGTGTGGCTGTCATCGAGCACCTTCAGCGTGGCTTGCGCCCTGTCGTGGTCGTAGGTGTCGGGTACGAAACCGGCGAGCCCGAGGATGGTTGCGCGGTCTGTGGCGTGGCCAACCCCGGTAAAGGCGAGCGAGCCGTGCAGCGACGCCCTCACCCCGCCGAATTGGAAGGGCGAGGCGCGCATCATGTCCAGAAAGCGGGCGGCGGCCACCATCGGCCCCATAGTGTGTGAAGAGGACGGGCCGATCCCGACCTTGAACATCTCGAAAACAGAGAGAAACATTTAGGTGGCACTTCCTTCGGGCGGATTAGGGAGCTGGGACGCGCTGAATGGGCGTACACCCAGCCCCTCTGCTGCAATGGCCCGCAGGACGGGCGGTGTCTTTTCGATCTGGCTGGCAAAATCATGCAAGCGCGGAAACTGTGCAAGGTCGAACCACACCGCACCGCCATAGATTTGGCACCAGCGCAGAAGCGGACCAAGGTAGAACCCCATCGCGGTCGGGCTGCCATCGAGCCATGGAGCGTCCGTGGCTTGCTCCAACAGGCCCAACAGGCGCGTGATCCTGCGCCGCGTGGGGGCACGCAGGTCCTCGTGATCCCCGTCCGTATAAAGGTGCGGATAGAACATCATCCGCTGACTGGGGTGCAATGTGTTGCCAAGCCAGATCAGCCACTTCAGTGCCGCGGCTCGCTCGGCCCCGGCTTCTGGCATCAGATTGCCGTGCTGTTCTGAAAGGTAAAGCAGTATGGCGGATGTTTCGAACAGTGCACCATGTGGGGTTTCCAGTGTCGGGATCAGACCGTTTGGATTGAGCGCCAGATAGGTCGGGCTGTTCTGGCCGTTGGCGGCCCGGTCGACCAGATGGGTCGTGTAGCTTTGCGCGCAATGTTCCAAGGCCAGTCGCACGATCAGCGAGGCATTGTCGGGGGCGTAGTGAAGTACATAGGTCATGGCGCCGTGCTAGCGGAAATGTCGCCGCTTGCGTGCGTCAAATGCGACGGTTTTGTGCGTGTTGATGCCAGTGTGCAGCCATGCTCGCTTTTCCACCGGCAGGACAGGGGCTCGATGCGGGGCATGCGCGCGCACGTCACAGCCCCCGCGCGAATGCAAAATGAATGGGCGCAATCCTTCGGCGTTTAACTTTGAATTAACCATAAATGGGGTGGAGTGGGTCCAAAACGGAAATGGAGATTGCTATGCGGTGGTGGATTGCTGCCTTGTCACTTGTGTGCTGTCTGATGCCTTGGCGGGCGTCGCTTGCACATTACCATATAGATCACGTGACGGATGAAGACGCGCGTGCGGTTTTGGACGAGCGCGTGTCCGGGGGAATGGTGCAGCGCATGTGTTACAACCCTCGTCACTTTATCCGTCAGGCCACTGGACAGATCCTGGGCTATGGCTCTGATACGAAGATATCGTTGGCCCAGATTGAAATTGCGGTTGAAGCCGAACTGGCCCGCTTGCGGGCCAAGGAAATGCGCTGGCTATTGGAGGCGGATCTGGATTCCAACCTGATCATCTCGGCCGATGAGCGCGATGTTCTTGTACATGCAGCCAGCGCACTGATGCGGGATCGGTTGTTTCGGCTGCATCAACTGGCCGATACCGACGGGGATGCATCTGTGTCACTGGCGGAGCTGCAGTTCTATGCCGCGCGCAAGGCCGAGGAGATCCTGACGCCCGAGGCCCGCGCGGGGTTGCGGGCTGTAACGGCCTTTGATCTCAACGACGATGGGTGGACGGCCTTGAACGAGGTGATGCGGTCTGTTGATCTGCTCTGTGGGGCGGTCTGAGCCGAAATGAGCTGGATAGATCGGGCGATTTGCGCGGGATTTTGGGTCGCCACCGCGCTGCGCGCGCCGTATAAGCGCCCCAACATTTGGGGAGTCGCACATTATGACCGGAGAACTGTCGCCCATCGACAAGGCCAAATACGTCGCTGCCAGACGTGCGGCTGACTATGTTGAAGACGGAATGCGTGTTGGCCTTGGCACGGGATCTACCGCCGCGTGGCTGGTGCGCTGTCTGGGCGAACAGGTTCGCGACGGGGGCCTGAATTTCAAGGGTGTTCCGACATCGACCCGGACGGCTGATCTGGCCCGCGAAGTCGGGATCGAGGTGATCTCGCTTGATGAGGCCAAGTGGCTGGACCTGACCATTGACGGGGCGGACGAGTTTGATGGCGATCTCAACCTGATCAAGGGCGGCGGCGGTGCCTTGTTGCAGGAAAAGATCGTGGCCACGGCGAGCGATCAGATGGTTGTCATTGCGGATATCGGCAAAGAGGTCGAACATCTGGGCGCGTTTCCTTTGCCCATCGAAGTGATCCCGTTTGGCTGGCAGACAACGCAGGCTTTGGTTGAGGAAACGCTGATTTCCATGGACGTGCTGGGCCGCCAATCCAGTATGCGGATGAACGGCGACCGTCCGTTTATTACCGACGAGGGCAACCACATACTTGATCTGCACTTGCAGCGTATTGGTAATCCGCGCCAGCTCAGTCTTGTGCTCAATCAGATGCCGGGTGTTGTGGAAAACGGCCTTTTCATCGATATCTGTGACGCGGTTGTGATCGGCTATGGGGATGGTCGTGTCGAGGTGCGTGACATAAATGAAGGGACCGTCGAACAGGATCGCCTGGACTTCCTTGAGACCGACAACCTGTTTTCCGACCTCGCAGAGTAAGGACACTCCTCATGGCTGAATATGATTACGACCTCTTTGTCATCGGAGGCGGTTCGGGTGGCGTGCGCGCGGCCCGCGTTGCAGCAAGCGAGACCGGAGCGCGTGTGGCGCTGGCTGAAGAGGACCGCTACGGCGGGACTTGCGTGATCCGTGGGTGCGTGCCTAAGAAACTGATGGTGTTCGCCTCTGAATTTTCCAACACACCCGCCATGGCGCAGGGCTATGGGTGGGATATCGCGGAAGGTGCATTCAACTGGCCCGCGTTTCGCGGCAAGCTGAACGAGGAACTGGATCGCCTTGAAGGCATCTACCGCAACCTGCTGAAAAATTCCGGTGTCGAGAGTTTTGACGCCCGCGCCCGCATCAAGGATGCGCACACCGTTGAATTGTCGACGGGCGAGACCAAGACAGCCAAGACTATTCTGATTGCCACGGGTGGCCATCCCGTCCGCCCTGATTTGCCAAATGCCGACTTGGGGATCGTGAGCGACGACATCTTTCACCTCAAGGAACTGCCCAAGCGTCTGCTGATCATTGGTGGTGGGTACATTGCTTGCGAGTTTGCGTGTATTTTCAACGGTCTCGGCGTTGAGGTCACACAGTATTATCGCGGCGCGCAAATTCTGCGTGGCTTTGACGAAGAGGCCCGCGGCCTGATCGCGGAATCCATGCGCGAGCAGGGGATCAACTTGCATCTGGGCACCAACATTCTGGAAATGGACCTTGCCGAAGCCCATGCCGCGCGCGGCGACATGCCCGGACCTGTGAACGAGCAAATTCCCTCCTCCGGGTCCTACACGGCAGGGCAGGGACCGGCTTGGGTCAAGTCAACGACCGGGGACGAGGGCACCTATGACCTGGTGCTGTTTGCGACCGGGCGCGACCCCAACAGCCGCGATTTGGGCCTCGAAGAGCTTGGGATCGAGGTGGGGCGCCGTCATGAGATTGTTGTGGACGGCTATTCCAAGACGTCAGTGGACAGCATATATGCGATTGGGGATGTGACCAACCGCGTGAACCTGACGCCCGTGGCCATCCGCGAGGGCATGGCCTTTGTCGAGACGGTCTTCAAGAACAACCCGACAGAGGTGGATCACGACCTGATCCCGTCTGCCATCTTTACCCAACCTGAAATGGGCACAGTGGGCCTGAGCGAGGAAGACGCGCGCGAACAAGAGGAGGTCGAGGTCTACTGCACTTCCTTCCGCCCGATGCAGAGCGCCTTTGCCGGAAAACCCGACCGGGTGCTGATGAAGCTGGTGGTCAGCAAGGCAAGCCGCAAGGTTTTGGGCTGTCACATCGTCGCACCGGGAGCGGGCGAGATGATCCAACTGGCGGGCGTCGCCATCAAAATGGGCGCAACCAAAGAGGACTTTGACCGCACGGTTGCAGTTCACCCGACAATGTCCGAAGAGATTGTCACAATGAAGACACCGATGCGGACCGCTTGAAATTCGGGCGCGAACCTACAGTTTAAACCCTAACGCGCAGCACATCTGCGCGCACTGAATTACGGCGCGGCGATTTCGCGCCACTAGAGGAGAAGAACAACAAATGGCTGGCAATACAGGCGGCCCCTGGGGGGGTGGCGGAAATTCCGGTGGTGGCGATGACGGACGCAGGAATGGCGGCGGTCGCGGCCCGGATCGCGGTCCGGAACGTGGAAAGGGTGGCGGACGTGGCCCCGGTGGCGACGGCCCCCAAATCCCTGAAATCGACGATCTGGTCAAAAAAGGTCAGGAACAGTTGCGCGTCCTCATGGGCGGGCGCGGCGGCGGTGGCACCGGTGGTGGCACAGGCGGCGGTGGTCCAAACCCTTTCCTGACACGTGGCACCTTTGGCATCGCGGCTGTGATCGGTCTTGTCCTGTGGGGCATGGCCAGTTTTTACACGGTGCGTCCGGAAGAGCAGTCGGTTGAATTGTTCCTGGGTGAGTTTTCCCAGATCGGCAATCCGGGTCTGAACTTCGCGCCCTGGCCTGTGGTCACAGCCGAGGTTATCCCCGTCACGCGCGAACAGACCGAAGAGATCGGTGTGGGTGGACGTGGTGGTGATGCAGGTTTGATGCTGACGGGTGACGAGAATATCGTCGACATCGACTTTCAGGTGGTCTGGAACATCAATGATCCGGCCAAATTCCTGTTCAACCTGCGTGATCCGCGCCCAACCATCCGCGCCGTTTCGGAATCGGCCATGCGCGAGATTATCGCCCAGTCCGATCTGGCGCCCATTCTCAACCGGGACCGTGGTGCGATTGCCGTGCAGCTTCTGGATCTGATCCAGAGCACGCTGGACAGCTATGACAGCGGCGTGACGGTCATTCGTGTCAACTTTGACAAGGCTGACCCGCCCGAGTCCGTGATCGACGCCTTCCGCGACGTTCAGGCCGCCGAGCAGGAACGTGACCGTTTGCAAAACGTGGCTGACGCTTACGCCAACCGGGTTTTGGCCGAAGCACGTGGTCAGGCAGCCCAGCTGTTGGAAGAGGCCGAGGGGTATCGTGCCCAGCAGGTCAACCAGGCCGAAGGTGAGGCGTCCCGCTTCTCCGCTGTTTTGGAAGAGTACGCCAAGGCCCCCGAAGTGACCCGCAAGCGTCTGTATCTTGAGACGATGGAGCAGGTGCTTGGCCGTGTGGACAAGATCATTCTGGATCAAAACGACGGTTCTGGTGGAGGACAGGGCGTGGTCCCTTACCTGCCACTGAACGAGCTGCGTCGTAGCGGAGGGAACAACTGATGCGTAAATCTGCTTATCTGATCCCGGTTGTCGTTGTTGCGATTGCCATTGCCTTGTCGTCGCTCTTTATCGTGGACGAACGTGAGAAAGCACTCGTCCTTCAGTTTGGCCGTGTTGTCGACATCAAGGAAGAGCCTGGTCTGGCCTTCAAAATCCCGCTGATTCAAGAAGTTGTCCGCTATGACGACCGGATCCTGAGCCGGGATGTGGAGCCGCTTGAGGTCACGCCTCTGGATGATCGTCGTTTGGTTGTGGACGCCTTTGCCCGCTACCGGATCACGGACGTGAACCGGTTCCGCCAAGCTGTTGGTACAGGTGGTGAAGAAACCGCCGACCGCCGCATCGACGGTATCTTGCGGAATGAATTGCGTGAGGTTCTGGGTTCGGTGTCGTCCAACGATATCCTGAGTTCGGATCGTGCCGCATTGATGCTGCGCATCCGCAACGGTGCGATTGCCGAGGCCCGCGCCTTGGGCATCGAGGTGGTGGACGTGCGTTTGAAACGGACTGACCTGCCGATTGAGAACCTTGATGCGACATTCCAGCGGATGCGCGCCGAACGTGAGCGGGAAGCGACAGACGAACGTGCCCGTGGTAATGAAGCGGCTCAGCGTGTGCGTGCCCAGGCAGACCGGACCGTGGTCGAATTGACTTCGGATGCGGAACGTCAGGCCGAGATCATTCGCGGTGAAGCGGATGCACGCCGCAACGCGATCTTTGCCGATGCTTTCGGTGCGGACCCTGAGTTCTTTGAATTCTACCGGTCGCTGACGGCGTATCAGCGTTCGCTTCAGGGTGAGAATTCTACCATGGTCCTCAGCCCGGACTCCGAGTTCTTCAACTACCTCAAGTCGCCTGATGGGGCGGCCGCTGGAGGGCAGTAATGGCTTGGGTCTTTTTGGCCCTTGGACTTGTGATGATTGTGGAGGGGCTGGCCTATGTGCTGGCCCCTTCGCTTATTGAACGGGTGCTCGAGGTCTTGCGGTCACTGTCCGAAGCTGCGCGTCGCCAACTGGGCGCACTTGTGCTGGTATCGGGGCTGATTTTCGTCTGGTTGGCTTTTTTTATCGGGCTTCCGCCGTGATTTCTTCACGCTTTGGTAACGGGATGTTGAAACCATCAAGTGGAACATCATCTTTGATGTTGCAAGCATGCAACCCTACATGCACCTTGTGCGTAAGACGCACGTGGTAATGTGCAGATGGCCAGGATGGCTAAAAACGATGATGCAGGAGACACCGGATGCAGCGTAAGGCAAAGGCAATTGCCGTTTCGAAACAGCTTCCAGACAACAGAAACATGATCCGCGCCCTGTGGATGGGCGCGTTGGCGCTGGCCTTTGTGCTGGTGCAGGCCCTGGCCGCGATGGCGCGCCCGGAAAGCCTTGCGCCACTGGCCGAGCAGATTAGCCCATCGGTTGTAAACATCACAACATCGACGGTGGTCGAAGGACGTACGGGACCGCAGGGCATCGTACCCGAAGGCTCGCCTTTCGAGGATTTCTTCCGCGAATTTCAGGATCGCAACAATGGTGAAGGCAACCGGCCCCGCCGTTCGTCCGCGTTGGGATCGGGCTTTGTGATCTCCGAGGACGGGTTCATCGTTACCAACAACCACGTGATTGAAGGTGCTGACGAGATCCTGATCGAATTCTTCAACGGTGATGAGCTAGAGGCCGAATTGGTCGGTACTGACCCCAACACCGATATTGCCCTGTTGAAAGTGTCAGCAGATGGTCCGCTGCCTCACGTGCCTTTTGGCGATTCAGACAGTGCGCTGGTCGGGGACTGGGTGATTGCCATGGGCAACCCGCTGGGTCAGGGTTTTTCCGTGTCAGCAGGGATCGTTTCTGCGCGCAACCGCGCCCTGTCGGGCAGCTATGACGACTACATCCAGACCGATGCGGCCATTAACCGGGGCAACTCCGGTGGTCCGCTGTTCAACATGGACGGCGAAGTGATCGGCGTAAACACTGCCATCCTGTCACCCAACGGTGGCTCGATCGGCATTGGTTTTTCCATGGCGTCCAACGTGGTGACCAAGGTTGTGGATCAACTGCAAGAATTCGGCGAGACGCGCCGCGGCTGGTTGGGTGTGCGCATTCAGGACGTGACCGAAGACATCGCCGAAGCGATTGGCCTTGAGACTGTCGCAGGCGCATTGGTGACATCTGTGCCGGACGGCCCTGCCAAGGACAGCGGGATGCAGGACGGTGATGTGATCCTGAGCTTTGCGGGCGTCGATGTGGCAGACACACGCGGCCTGGTCCGTCAGGTGGGCAACAGCCCGGTTGGTGAGACCGTGCGCGTCGTTGTCTTCCGCGAAGGAGAGACGGTCACTTTGCGTGTAACTTTGGGACGCCGTGAAGAGGCTGAAGGTGCGGTGCCTGCCGCAGCACCCGCCCCGGAGCCCGAAGCCGAAGAACCGCAGACCAAGGACGTATTGGGCCTGACCCTGAGCAGCCTTACGGACGAGTTGCGCGAGCAGCTTGGCGTGAGTGAAGATCAGGTTGGTCTGGCCGTGACGGATGTGGACGAGACGTCAGAAGCCTTTGAAAAAGGCCTGCGTGCCGGTGATGTCATCACCGAAGCGGGTCAGCAGAAAGTGGCCAGCATCGCAGACTTTGAGTCCCGGTTGGAAGAAGTCAAAGAGGCTGGCCGCAAGTCGCTGCTTTTGCTCGTGCGCCGGGCGGGTGATCCACGCTTTGTCGCCCTTGGATTGGCGGACTGAACGGCGCTCCCTTAGAGACCCAGAGCTGTTTCTGGCAAATTCGGAAACGCATTGATCAAAAATGGAAAAAGGCGCGCCCTGGAGCGCGCCTTTTTTGTTGTTGTTGTGAAAGAAGCGACCAATACAGGCCTATATCTGTGCGTCCGTGACAGGATTCTGAGTCACGGCAACAAGGCCTAGTTTGCGGGCTGCGGCCACGCTCAGGTTCGGGCTGTCGAACCCTTCGGACTGTTGATAGCGCCGGATGGCCGCTTTGGTGCGGGCGTCCATCGTCCCAGTGATGGGGCCGCGATAAAAGCCGCGTGCCTCCAATGCGCGTTGCACAGAGGCGATGAAATCCGGTGTCATGGCAGCGGCGCACGGCACCTCGAACCAGCTCTCCTGACGGGGTCTGGTCACGATCTGCTGGGCTTCGGTTTTGTAGATCGGGGCGGCCTGCACCCGACCGTCACTGCTGATCTGCGCGGGTTGCAACAGCACCTTGCGATTTTGGGTTTCGACCACGGCTGGGCGGACAGTCTTGTCCCAGCAGGTGCCGGGTGCGGCACCGGGCGGGGCGATAGCCAGCGAAATCGGGTCAACATTGGAGCGACTGACAATCGCGTCGTCACATGCGGCAAGGACCAGTGTCGCTGCCAGGGCAGGGAGAAGGGTGTATTTCATGCTCGGGCCTCTGCGTTGGGCTTTGAGACAGGATAACGGGATGTGCGCGCGCTGAATAGGGTGCGCAGAAGACAGCGCGGGCCCCGTGTTTTTCTGGTCACCCGCCTTGTCGGCGATCCCATGTGTCGGTCCGGGACTCGGCGGCCATTTCGCGCCCCGTCTCTTCGGCCAGCAACTGGTCGAGCATGGCCGAGATGTCCTCGACCTCTTCGGCCAGCACATGGGTTACACTGTGGGCCCGCTGCATCCGCCCCGTCACCCGCAGCATCCGCCCGGCAATGACCGCCCTGCGGAACCGTTCGTAGATGTGACGCCACACGATGATGTTGACCACACCCGTCTCATCCTCAAGCGTGAGAAAGATCACGCCCTTGGCTGTGCCGGGGCGTTGGCGCAGGATCACAAGCCCGGCCACGGCCACCCGCGCATTTACGGGCGGCAAGTCCAGATCGCAGGCCCGCAAGCAGGACGGTGGACGTGGCCAACGTGCATCCTGAGCGGTTGGGGCGGGGTAAATTTGCATGAGAACAAAGATAGAACAAATGTCATCTGTCGCAAGTGGCAAAATGCAGAGTCGCAAAAGGGCTGGCGCAGCCTAAATCAGGCCGATAGAACCATGCGGAACAAGAAACCAAGGGGGCTTTGTCATGGCCAAGATCACTTACATCGAACACGGCGGCACAGAACATGTCGTGGACGTGGCCAATGGCCTCACGGTCATGGAAGGCGCGCGCGACAACAACATTCCGGGCATCGAAGCCGATTGCGGTGGTGCCTGCGCCTGTTCGACATGCCATGTCTATGTGCAAGCGGACTGGGTCGAGAAGTTGCCTGCCAAGGATGACATGGAAACCGATATGCTCGATTTCGCCTACGAGCCTGATGAGACCCGGTCGCGTTTGACCTGTCAGTTGAAAGTCACAGACGCCTTGGACGGCCTTGTGGTTCAGATGCCGGAAAAGCAGATCTGATGCGGTTTGCCTTGGCTTTTGTGCTGGCCCTTGCGGCGGGCGGAGGTGCCAGGGCACAAGATGTTTGCACCCCCGGGGATGGGGCTGTTTTGGCACAGGCCTGTTTTCTAGGTGATCCGCCACCCTCTCGCCCGTATGGCCACACCATTCTTGGGGACACGCCCGAATGGGCCAATCTGACCTTGGATTGGGGACCTGCGGCGGATGCGTCCTTTACCGGCGGCGCGCCGTCACTGGTGTATAACCTTGATGTGGGCATTTTTGAAGATGTCGCGCCCCGTGTGATTGAGCTGGGCGATGATCCTTTGCCCGAGGTACTCGTTGTCAACAGCGAGCCGGGCCAAGGCGCACGTGCCTTGATCATCGATCCCAACCCGGACGGAGTGCGTGCCATTGCCGGCCCCTTTATCGGTCAGCAAAACCGGTGGCTGGCCCCTCTTGGGGTGTCAGATCTGGATGGGGATGGGCGGGTTGAAATCGCGTGGATCGACCGCCCACATCTGGCGCGTGTGTTGCGCATCTTTCGGGTCAGCGGCTCCGCGCTTGTTGAGGTGGCTGAGCTTGGCGGCTTGACCAATCACCGAATTGGCGAGGCGGATATTGCGGGCGGTATCCGCGATTGCGGGACGGGGCCAGAGATGATCCTTGCCTCGGCCAATTGGCGCGAATTGGTGTCTGTCACGTGGGACGGAAACGATTTCGCACAGACGGTTCTGGGCCCGGATACCAGCCGTGCCGCCTTTGCCCGAGCGATGGCCTGCGCGCCGTAGGGCGGTCCGAGGGGCTCTGCCCCCGGCTTGCAGCCTCCCCCGTGGTACTTTTGGTCAGAAGAAGATCGGGGGTTTGCCGTTACTTGAGGGCACGCCAGCCGATGTCAGAGCGGTAGAAACCGTCCGGAAAGTCGATTTTATTGACCATGTCATAGGCCCGTTCTGCGGCGTGTTGCAGTGTTGCGCCGCGGGCCGTGACGTTGAGCACACGCCCACCGGATGCGGTGATCTGCCCGTCTTTTTCCGTTGTTCCGGCGTGGAAAACGATGTGGTCGGGGTCATCTGGCAGCGCTTCGAGCCCTTGGATTACAGCCCCATTTTCATAAGCGCCGGGATAGCCGTTTGCGGCCATCACCACTGTTATCGCGTGGTCCTGCGCCCAGTTCACTTGTGCCTCGGCCAGCCGCCCTTCGGCAGTGGCCTGCATCAGGTCGAGGGCTTGCGCGCCAAGTCGCATCATCAGCACCTGGCATTCGGGATCGCCAAAGCGCACGTTGTATTCCACCAGCCGCGGAGCGCCGTTTTCGATCATCAGCCCGGCGTAGAGCACGCCCTGATACGGAGTGCCGCGACGTTCCATTTCGGCCATGGTCGGTTTGATGATTTCGTCCAGGGCGCGGGCGGCGATGGTGTCGGTCAGGACGGGGGCAGGAGTGTAGGCCCCCATGCCGCCTGTGTTGGGCCCGGTGTCGCCGGCCCCTACACGCTTGTGATCTTGGGCCGTGCCGATGGGCAGCACGTTGGTTCCGTCGCAAAGAACAAAAAACGAGGCCTCTTCGCCTTGCATGAATTCTTCGATCACCACTTCAGCGCCAGCCCCCCCGAAGGCACCGCCGAACATATCGTCGATGGCTGCATGCGCCTGTGCTATGGTTTCGGCGATGATCACACCTTTGCCAGCCGCCAGCCCGTCTGCCTTGACCACGATGGGGACACCTTGGGCCGTGACATGAGCCTTGGCTGCTTCTGCATCCGTGAAATGCCCATAGGCAGCTGTGGGCGCACCTGCGGCGTCGCAGATCTGTTTGGTGAAGGCTTTGGACGCTTCGAGTTGGGCGGCGGCCTTGCTTGGCCCGAACACCAGCACGCCTGCCTCGCGCAGGCGGTCTGCGACCCCTGCGGCCAGCGGGGCTTCGGGGCCGATGATCACGAAATCGATACTTTCGGCGTGCACGAAATCCACAACCTGTCCCGGATCTTCGATGTTGAGTGCGGCGCAATCCGCAATCGCGGCGATCCCCGCATTTCCCGGAGCCACAACAAGCCTGTCGCATTTGGGATTTTGCAGAACGGCCCAAGCGAGGCTGTGTTCCCGCCCGCCGCCACCTAAGATCAGGATATTCATGTGCGCTGCCCTTCTTGGCCTTCGTTGCTGGGCGTTCTAAGCTGGCGCGAGCGCAGGCACAAGGAAGCGTCATGGACCTGATTGATGATCCCGCCGAGGGGGTGAATTCTCCTGAATTCAGCGTGTCCGAAATTTCGGGCGCCGTAAAACGGCTGATCGAGGGCGAGTTTTCTCATATCCGGATCAAGGGCGAAGTGGGGCGGGTGAGCCGTCCGCGTTCGGGGCACGTGTATCTGGACCTCAAGGATGATCGGGCTGTGATTGCCGGCGTGATGTGGAAAGGTGTCGCCAGCCGCTTACAGACCCAGCCCGAAGAGGGGATGGAAGTTGTTGCGACAGGTCGTTTGACCACCTTTCCCGGTCAGTCCAAGTATCAGGTGGTTATCGAAGACATAAAGCCAGCGGGCATGGGTGCTCTTATGGCGTTGCTGGAAAAGCGCAAGGTACAGCTGCAAAGCGAAGGTTTGTTTGATGCTGAGCGCAAGCGCCCGCTGCCCTATCTGCCGGATGTGATCGGGGTCGTGACATCGCCTTCGGGCGCGGTCATCCGTGACATCCTGCACCGCTTGCGGGACCGGTTCCCGCGCAAAGTGCTGATTTGGCCAGTTGCCGTGCAGGGTGCAAAATGCGCCCCCGAGGTCGCCCGCGCCATCGAAGGGTTCAACGCGCTCAACCCCGGTGGTGCGATCCCGCGCCCCGATCTGCTGATTGTGGCCCGTGGTGGGGGATCGGTCGAGGATCTGTGGGGCTTTAACGAAGAGGTCGTCGCGCGTGCGGCTGCTGCGTCGCAGATTCCCCTGATCTCGGCTGTGGGTCACGAGACGGACACGACCCTGATCGATTTCGTGTCGGACAAACGGGCACCGACCCCGACGGCGGCGGCAGAACTGGCCGTGCCTGTGCGCCATGAGTTGATGGCGTGGCTTGACGGCGCATCGGCCCGGATGAGTGCTGCGCTCAGCGGTGGATTGCAGCGCCGCACGCAGCGCTTGCGGGATCTGGGCCGCGCTTTGCCCCGGGCTGACGCGCTGGTGGAAGGTCCACGGCAGCGCTTGGATGTGCTGGGTGACCGCCTTGGCCCTGCGCTGATTGGCGGAGTGCAGCGACGCAAGGTGCACCTGTCTGATGTGTCGGGCAGTCTGCGCCCATCGACATTGCAGCGTCAGATCCGGGCAGAGCGCCAGCGGCTTGACGCGCTGTCGGCCCGGTTGGCGCCTGCATTGCAACGGGTGAGCGCCAATCGCCGGGATCAGTTGGCGTCACGGGCTGCGCGCTTCAGCCCCCAGATGCTGGAACGCGAACGGGTACAGGCGGCCCGCCGATTTGAAAACGTGGTGCAGAGGTTGGGTGTTGCGGGGCGCGGACAGGTGGATGGGTTGCGTCAACGCCTGATTGCGATGGACCGGTTACGCGAAACGCTGGGCTACAAGGCGACGCTGGCGCGTGGCTATGCGGTGGTGCGCAGTGCGGGCGATCAGATCGTGACAACCAAGGCCGCGGCAGCGCAGGCGTCTGGGCTTGAGATTGAATTCAGCGATGGGCGCCTGTCCGTGGGTGGCAGCAGCAAACCTACGCGCAAGGCCGCACCCCCCAAACCTGAGCAGGGATCCTTGTTCTGACACGGCCCATAATCGCTTGTCAGACGCCGATCTTAGGGCCGAGGCAGACCATTTCCTCGCCAATGTCTTCGGCTTCGTACAAATCTGCGCTGGTAGGGTCGTTTTCAAAAGTGGCGGTCAAGCCGCGCGCGCCGCGCTCGAATGTCCAGCACTGCGGATCAATGCGGTCTTCATAGACGAAACAGATGTTTGTGCCGCTTTCGTACCAGTAACCTTCCTTGCATTCCCCATCGAGGAATGACCACGTTACCCGCCGGTTTTCGTGATAGATCTCAGCGCCGTACGGGTCCCCCAAGCGCCCGTAGAACAGTGTTTTGCCGGTGACGTAGGCTTCAAATTCGGCCGCTGTCATCGGCTCGGCTTGAGCCATTGGCGCGATGAGGGATAACAGGAGCGGAAGGGCGATCTTTGTCATGGGGAGAGTGTGGCAGAGCCGGGCCGGTGATGCCACCCGCAGTCAGCTTATCGTGAACGGCGCGTGCAATCTCGGCAGGATCCTGCAGGCCGCGTGCGTGCCATGCAGCTACCCGTTTGTCCATCAGGCGGCGCCAGAGGGGTGGCACCAGTGCAATCACCGCCATGACGGGCAGGGATTGGGGCAGAATCGGCATCTCTCCGCGCGTCAGGTCCAGTGCGGGAAACGGTTTGGCCGGCTGCATGTGGTGCGCCGAGTGTCGCGGCGCATTCAGCATCATGGCCGAGGAATACCAATGCGGCGCGTTCCATGAATGCTGTGGCCCCATCTTCTCGGGTTTGCCGTCTGCGAGGATGCGCCGTTCAAGCCCGTAATGTTGCACGTAATCTGACAGCATCAACTGGATCTGGGCATAGGCGGCAATCGCCACAAGCCCCGCAACACCCGCCATCCCGGCCAGTGCAAAGGAACCGATCAGCGCCACGGCCGCGCCCACACAGTAGCCAACATAAGGGGCAGGCCAGCGCACGCCGCCGTGGCGCTGCCGCTCTGCGCGCAAACCTGCGCGAAATCCGCCAATCCATGCGCGCGGCAGATAGTGCCAGAACCCTTCGCCCAGACGTGAGGTGGCAGGGTCGCGTGCGGTGCCTGCGTGCACATGGTGGATCAGGCGGTGCGCGCTGGTATGGTGCCCAAAAAGCAAGCTGCTGTAGTTCGATGCCCCCAATCGGAACGGCCAACGGGCCGCGCGGTGGATCAATTCGTGGGCGTTGGAATTGGAGATCTGGCCAAAATACAGCCCGCAACCTACCACGATCAGTACCTTGTCGAGCAGCGGCAGGGGGCCGCCCATGGACCAAACGGCAAGGCCAAGCAGCGCAAAATGTATCAGCCCCAACGCCTCCGACAGGCGATGCCCGGTTGCGTCCGAGATTTGCCCCTCGACACTCAGTTTATCGAGGAAAAAGACAACCACCGTGATCGCGCCGATCCCGGCCCACGCCCACAGCCCGCCCCAAAGGCAGGCCAGCGCCAAAAGCGCTGCGGGCAGCATCGAAGCCGCCACAAAAGGCAACAGGCGCATCATGATGGCAGAATCACTCCTGAGCAGACCGACGGACCTTATCACAGGGTCCACTTACCGCCCTAGCATCCTATTCTGACCAAAGCGTGACCGATTGGCGGCAGCGCGGTGCGTATCGGCGCGTGCTTTGGCGCGTTTCGCGTCGCTTTTGGGCTGATGCGGCGTTGTGCGCGCTGATATCTGTGGCCCAAACCAGACCCGAGGGAGTGCGTCATGGCGTTGGATGAGGCGGATCGCAAAAAAGGTGTGTGGAAATCTGGCAAGGGCAAGGGGCGCGTGCGTCCCAAGGGCCGTGCGCTGGACGATCAGGCCTGGGACGAGGTGCGTGCCCTGCTTGGGGAAGCACCGCGCCGAGCGGATCTGCTGATTGAACACCTGCATCTTATTCAGGACAGATATGGCCACTTGTCTGCGGCCCATCTGCGCGCCTTGGCCGAAGAAATGCGCATGAGCATGGCCGAAGTCTACGAGGTTGCCACCTTCTATGCGCATTTTGATGTGGTCAAAGAAGATGAGGTGCCGCCCCCCGCGTTGACCATTCGGGTGTGCGATTCTCTGAGCTGTGAACTGGCCGGGGCGCAAGCACTGAAGTCGGCGCTTGAGGATGGCCTTGATCCCGCCGAAGTGCGTGTTCTGCGCGCGCCTTGCATGGGACGTTGCGATACGGCACCCGTGTTGGAGTTAGGCCACAACCACATCGATCAGGCCACGCCGGAGAAGGTCCACGCCGCCATTGCGGCAGGCGATACCCACGCCCACGTGCCCGACTATGAAACCTACGCGGATTATGCAGCGGCGGGGGGGTATGAGACCTTGACCGCGTTGCGCGCCTCCGGCGATTGGGAAGACGTGCAGGCCAAGATCAAGGACAGCGGTTTGCGCGGTCTTGGCGGTGCCGGGTTCCCGTCTGGCACCAAGTGGGGCTTTGTGCGCGCCAATGCGGGGCCACGTTATCTGGCGGTCAACGGAGACGAAGGCGAACCCGGAACATTCAAGGATCGCTTCTACTTGGAGCGCGTTCCTCATCTGTTTCTTGAAGGGATGTTGATCGCTGCATGGGCGGTGGAGGCGGACGTCGCCTTTATCTACATGCGGGATGAATATCCGGCGGTGCTTGAGATTTTGGCCCGTGAGATTAAGGCTCTGGAAGACGCAGGTGTAGTGGAAAAAGGTTTTATCGACCTGCGCCGCGGTGCCGGAGCTTACATCTGCGGAGAAGAGTCCGCGATGATCGAATCCATCGAGGGCAAGCGCGGCATGCCGCGCCACCGCCCGCCCTACGTCGCACAGGTTGGTATCCATGGTCGCCCGACGCTGGTGCACAATATCGAAACGCTGCACTGGATCACGCGGATCTGTCGGGAAGGGCCGGGCGTTCTGAACAGTACAGAAAAGAACGGGCGCAAGGGCCTGCGCAGTTATTCGGTGTCTGGCCGTGTCGCCAAACCCGGCGTGCATTTGCTGCCAGCCGGGTCGACCATTACGGACATCATCGAAGCGGCGGGCGGCATGGCCGAAGGCCACGTATTCAAGGCGTATCAACCGGGCGGCCCGTCTTCCGGTTTGTTGCCAGCGACGATGAACGACATTCCGTTGGATTTCGACACGCTGCAACCGCACGGCACCTTTATCGGTTCCGCGGCTGTGGTGGTATTGTCGGATCAGGACAAGGCGCGGGACGCAGCACTCAACATGCTGCGCTTTTTTGAAGACGAAAGCTGTGGCCAATGCACGCCCTGCCGCGTGGGCTGCGAAAAGGCGGTGAAGTTGATGCAGGCCGAGACATGGGATCAGGGCCTGTTGAACGAGGTCTGCACGGCAATGGCGGATGCATCGATTTGCGGGTTGGGGCAGGCGGCCCCGAACCCAATCAAACTGACGATGCAACACTTTGGCGACGAGATTTAGGACTTCTGCTTGAACAGGGTGTCCTGACCTTTCTTATCGTAATGGGTTTTGCGCAAATCTGCGTGCAAGGCGCGCCCGGCGATGACGCCGGGGCGCCCGCCCACGGTGTCTAACCATCTGGCAAGGTTGGGTTTATCGTCAAGCGTCTGCTCTTGACCTTCCCACAGGGATGCCCAGGGCCAGATCGCCATGTCGGCAATGGAATAGTCGCCCGCCACATATTCGTTGTCGGCCAATTGCCGGTCGAGAACACTGTAAAGGCGCGCCGTTTCATTTCGATAGCGGTCCTTGGCATAAGGAATGTCGTGGCCCATTTGTGGGGCGTATTTCAGGAAGTGATGGCTTTGCCCGGCCATAGGGCCAACGCCGCCCATCTGCCACATCAGCCATTGTTCGACCGCAATGCGCGCCCGCTCATTCGCGCCTGCGAATTTGCCTGTCTTTCGGGCGAGGTATTGCAGGATCGCGCCGCTTTCAAAGATCGAGATCGGAGCGCCATCCGGCCCGTCAGGGTCGGTGATCGCGGGCATCCGGTTGTTGGGCGAGATCTTGAGAAAGTCTGGTTCGAACTGGTCGCCCTGCGAGATGTTAATCAGGTGGGTGGTGTAGGGCAGCCCGAACTCTTCCAGCGCGATAGAGGCTTTCCAGCCGTTTGGCGTGGGCCAGAAATAAAGATCAATCATCGCACAGGTCCTCATTGTGTCTGAGGGGCTTATGATGCGGTTTTCTGGGACAGCGGCAAGGGCAGCGACAGGTGGGCGCGCGCAAAGATGCGTGACCAGCGCCGATCAGGCGCGGACGGCAAATCCTGTTGCAGGGCATGCAGGGGCACGTCTTGGGGGCGACGCATGGCGTGGCCGTAAAATTGCAAAGCGCCGGGGCGAGTGTAGCTGGACCAGTGACAGACCCGCGCATTGGGAGGCGCAATATGCGCGCCAAAGCCGGTCAAAACAGAAAGGCTGCGTGTGCAATCCAGCTGGATATTCACCGCATTGGGCGCATGGACGCCTGTGCCCATAGCCCGATCCTGCGGCGTCGGTGGCGCCATCAGCCGCTCATACACAAAATCGAACAGATCGTTTTCGCGGCTGGTAATGTTGAACAACTCGGCCGTAGTTCCGGCGGGCGTTTGCATCGCTGCGCAGACGCGACTGGTGTAGCTTGCCCCGCTCAGGGCGATGATCCGGGTCAAAGTGCCAGGGTGCAGATGGTGCAGCGCTTTAAACACAACTTCGGATCCCATGGAGTGGGTGATTGCATGAATCGGGCGTTGCGGAGCAACCTTGTGCAGGTGGGTGATCACGCGGGCCAGATGGCGCCCTGCGCTGTGTGCCGATCGTTGCGCGCTCCACAGATCGCCCCGCGCTCGCCAGCCAAACGCGATCCCGAGCCCTTGGTCGGGCTGTTCGGTCGAAAAGCCGAGGGGGCGGGGCCATTGCGCGATGTGTGCGGAATCGTGGCTGGACGCGCGCCCAAAGATCGTTTCGTGCGGCGAACAGGACGCGCATTCGGGATCATATTTGAAACCGTGCACCATGATGATGACCGGGCCCGTCCCGTGTGTGGCGGCATGACGGATAGACGCCCATGCTGACGCGGGTGAGCCATCAAGTGATACACCCGCATTTGTCGCATTTAGTCTGAGGATCGGCATTTCAGCGCCTCCTACCACATGTTGTGGGGTCGCTATGGGGCAGGCATATGACGTGCGGATGAAATTTGGGTTACAGCACCGTGACGGTGTTGACGCGCCCCGCGCAGGATCGTAACCCCTGAGATGTGGCGATTTGTTACCGGATTGCGGGCCACTTTGGCGTCTTCTTGGCAAGGCTGACCGATAAATTCCGCTAAAAGGTCAGGATGAAAGCCCCCCTTTCGCTTGACCCGCGTCTGGGGGTTTTTTGTGGCCTGACCCCATTTCAGGCCCGTTACGGAGTTTGAGATATGTCCAGCAAATGGCATCCCCGCACTGCTGCGGTCCATGGCGGCACCCGCCGCAGCCAATATGGTGAAGTGAGTGAGGCGATCTTTCTCACCCAAGGCTTTGTGTATGACAGTGCCGAGGCGGCGGCACAGCGCTTTGAGGCCGCGGGTGAGGACGAGTTCATCTATGCCCGTTATGGCAACCCAACGGTCGCAATGTTCGAAGAACGCATTGCGATGCTTGAAGGCGCCGAGGATGGCTTTGCCACGGCGTCTGGCATGGCGGCTGTGTCCGGCGCATTGACATCCATGCTGAAGGCAGGCGACCGAGTTGTGTCTGCGCGGGCTTTGTTTGGGTCTTGTCTCTACGTGCTGGAGGAAGTTCTGACCCGCTATGGTGTTGAGGTGGAATTTGTCGACGGGACCGATCTGGACGCATGGCGCGCGGCGATCACGCCTGACACTCGGGCAGTGTTCTTCGAATCCATCTCCAACCCCACGCTGGAGGTGATCGACATTGCGGCAGTCTCGGAGCTGGCCCACGCGGTTGGGGCGACCGTTCTGGTCGATAATGTCTTTGCCACGCCGGTGTTTTCGGATGCGATCGCGCAAGGGGCGGATGTGGTGATTTACTCGGCCACCAAGCATATCGACGGGCAGGGGCGCGCCTTGGGGGGGATCATCCTTGGGACGCAGGAATTCATCCGCAAAACGGTTGAGCCTTACATGAAGCATACCGGTGGCGCGATGTCGCCATTTACGGCTTGGGTAATGCTCAAGGGGCTTGAGACGCTGGATCTACGGGTGCGCGCTCAGGCGGCCACCGCGGCGGAGCTGGCTGATGCGCTGCACGGGCACGACGCCTTGGCCCGCGTCATCTATCCAGGCCATGCCCAGCACGCCCAGAATGCTTTGGTGCAACGTCAGATGGGCGGCAGTGGAGGTACGGTTCTGTCGCTGGATCTCGCAGGCGGACAAGAGGCGGCATTTGCTTTTCTCAACGCACTGACCATCCCGATTATTTCCAACAACCTGGGTGACGCGAAATCGATTCTGACTCACCCCGCCACAACCACGCATCAGCGATTGCCGCAGGATCAAAAGGACGCGCTTGGCATTACGCCGGGCCTCGTGCGCATGTCCGTCGGGTTGGAAGCGTCTGCCGATTTGCTGGCCGATGTGCTGCAGGCGCTGGAAAAAGTGCAATAAAAGCAATATAATGCAGGACCGATCCCTGCTGACAGGGATCGGCATCATTGCAAATTAAAAGTCATCCATATTGCAGCGTTACACGTAAACGTCAGCACAATGGAAAAGTACGGGCGAGCAGCTTACATTCACCCGTACACAGACAGAAAGGGGGGCTACTTTATGAACATTCATACGCCCAACATGACCGCAATACCCGAACGCGACGACGCCGAGGCAGCACTGGATGTGCTGCGCCGCTGGGCACAAACCGCATCAACCACCGATATTCTGGAACTGGATCCGTCCGTGGCACGCCTTGTGCCGGGTGCTGATGGGGTCGAATACCCATCCTTTGATCGCAAGTACCCCGAGGAATTCGCGGTGGATGCAAAGTACAAGGATACGTTGCCTGACCTGCAGAACGGCCCGTCCAGCCTAATCCGCGGTGCCAAGCAGCAGATTCAGCACGTTGGCATTTCGAATTTCCGCCTGCCTTTGCGGGTCGAGACACGCGATGACGGCCCGTTGACTCTTGAGACGTCTGTGACCGGGACTGTCAGCCTTGAGGCGGACAAGAAGGGCATCAACATGTCCCGCATCATGCGTTCGTTTTACAAGCATGCCGAAGCGACGTTCTCGTTTGGTGTGATTGAGGCGGCGCTGGATGACTACATCGAAGACTTGGAATCCTTTGACGCACGCATTCAGATGCGATTCTCGTTTCCGATGAAAATCGACAGCCTGCGGTCAGGTCTTGCGGGGTATCAGTACTACGATATCGCGCTGGAACTGGTCGAGCAGGGTGGGGTGCGCACGCGCATTATGCATCTTGACTATGTATATTCGTCAACCTGCCCCTGTTCTCTTGAGTTGAGCGAACATGCCCGTGCCACGCGCGGCCAACTGGCCACGCCGCATTCGCAACGCTCTGTTGCGCGGGTGTCGGTGGTGCTGGACGACGATGCGGATTGTCTGTGGTTCGAGGATCTGATCGAGGCGTGCCGCCGTGCTGTCCCGACGGAAACGCAAGTGATGGTCAAGCGCGAGGACGAACAGGCATTTGCCGAGTTGAACGCCGCCAATCCGATCTTTGTGGAAGATGCAGCGCGCCTGTTCTGTGAACAGCTGCTGGCGGATGTGCGTGTCGGCGATTTCCGCGTGATCGCGAGCCATCAGGAAAGCCTGCACAGCCATGATGCGGTGTCTGTACTGACAGAAGGCGATACGTTTGCGGCCACCAGCATTGATCCTCACCAGTTCAGCACGCTGTTCCACGTCGGTTAACAAAACCCATGACGTGGGCGGGTGATAGTTCTGCCCAAAAATATATTGCAACGCTGAGGCGCGCCGGACGGTGCGCCTTAGTTGTTTGTAAATCAGGCATTTAGCAGGTGCATTGCGGCTATGCAGAATTGGCAGTTGTGTCAGGGACCAAGCAGGCGCATGTAAGGCCCAAGAGGGAGGAACAGTCTTTAACCGCAAACTTGCGAGGTGTTCCACATGGCTTACGTCACACAACAACAACCCATTTCGATCTGGCAATCGACCAAGGCGATCTTTTCGACCATTGGCAACGCGATGATCCGCTCTACAGCCGCGTCCGCCGAGATGCGCTTCCGCCGCATCGAAGCCCTCAATGCCAAATCCGACGCGGAACTGGCTGAAATGAATTTGCGCCGCGAGGACATTCCGACGTACGTATTCCGCGACCTGATGCACATCTGAGGCGTCCCTGAAGCCACCTTGGAGGTGGCTTTTTATCACGCTGCCGCAGCGCGTTGCTTGACAGTCTCGCTGCGGCCCGCCAACGCTGGCCCCTGATGGATCTGCGCCCCGTTGGATATGTGATTGGCCTGCTTGTGGCTGTTCTTGGCATCGCGATGCTCTTGCCGATGTTGGTCGATCTGGCCGAAGCGCGCGGGCATTGGATGGCGTTTGCCCAAAGCGCCACGATCACCATTGTTCTTGGCGCAATTATCTCGATCAGTTGCGCCAATGGTGTGCGCGAAGGGCTGACGATCCAGCAAACATTCCTGCTGACCACCGGCGTCTGGCTGGCCTTGCCGATCTTTGGAGCCTTGCCATTCTACTTTGGTGCGACCGAGGCGCGATTTGTCGATGCCTTTTTCGAGGCGATGTCGGGCCTGACCACCACGGGGTCGACCGTTTTGGCGGGTCTTGAGGATTTGCCCAAGGGTTTGTTGCTGTGGCGCGGCATCCTGCAGTGGCTGGGCGGCATTGGCATCATCGTTGTCGCAATGGTGTTCCTGCCTGAACTGCGGGTAGGGGGGATGCAGATTTTCCGCACCGAAGCCTTTGATACCTTTGGTAAAATCCTGCCTCGCGCGACAGAGATCGCAAGCCGGATTTCGGTGATCTATGTCGCTTTGACGCTGATCTGTGCGCTGGCCTATATGGCGTCGGGGATGAATGCCTTTGACGGCACCGTGCACGCGATGACCACCATCGCGACTGGTGGATTTGCCAATTACGACGGATCTTTTGCGGCCCTTCCGGCTGCGTCTTCCTACGTGGCCACGTTGTTCATGATCCTGGCCGCTCTGCCTTTTGTCCGCTTTGTGCAGTTGAGCGCGGGCACGGCCCAACCTTTGCTGCGCGACACGCAGATCCATGTATTCCTTGTGACAGCATTTGTCATCGTAGCGCTGATTGCGCTGTGGAACCTGTGGCAGCAGCAAAACTGGAGCGAGGACGCCTTGCGCGCGGCGCTGTTCAACACCGTTTCGCTGATGACGGGCACGGGATATGCCAATGCCGATTACATGCAGTGGGGTGGCTTTGCGATTGCGGTGCTGTTTTTTACCGGGCTAATTGGCGGATGTGCCGGATCGACGGCCTGTTCGATCAAGGTGTTCCGCTATCAGTTGCTGTTCGCGTCGATCAAGGCGCAACTTCAAAAGACCCGCAGCCCGCACGGCATTTTCGTGCCGCGATATGCGGGCCGCGCCGTCGGCGACGACGTGTTGAATTCCGTCATGTCGTTTTTCATGTTCTTCATCGTCACGCTTGGCCTGATCTCGGTTGCGCTGGCTATGACGGGGCTTGATTTTGTCACCTCCGTCTCGGGGGCTGCAACGGCACTTGCCAATATCGGGCCGGGGTTTGGCGATCAAATTGGCCCCGCTGGCAATTTCGCATCCCTGAATGACACCGCCAAATGGCTGTTGGCGGCGACAATGCTGATTGGCCGTCTTGAGCTGATGGCTGTCTATGTCATCTTTACCGTTGGTTTCTGGAGAGCCTGAATGACGCAAACTCGCCCCCTTGGCGCGCAAATTTCCCATATGTTGAAAGACCGTGGGGTGGATGTGATTTTTGGCATTCCGGGTGTGCACAATCAGGAAATGTATCGCGGGATAGAAGAGGCGGGGATCACCCATGTGCTGGCGCGCCACGAACAGGGGGCGGGGTTCATGGCGGATGGCTATGCGCGCGCGACCGGCAAGCCGGGGGTGGCTTACGTGATCACGGGGCCGGGCCTGTGCAACATCATGACGCCGATGGGGCAGGCCTATTCGGATTCGGTGCCGATGTTGGTCATATCGTCGTGCCTGGATGAAACCGCCGCGACGCGCGGGCAGTTGCATCAGATGAAAGACCAGCGCGCCGCCGCCGACACTGTCTGCGACTGGTCCGAAGAGGCGCGCAGTGCCGAAGCCGCTTATGGATTGATTGACCGCGCGTTGGTCGAGTTCGACACAGTGCGGCCGAGGTCAAAGCATATTCAGGTGCCAATTCGCTTGTTGGAAGCGGATGCGCCAGCAGCACCTGCGCGCCCGCCACGGGTGCAGGGATCGTTCCATTTGGATCACTTTGCGATGAACCGCGTTGAGGAGGCGCTCAAGGTTGCAGAGCGCCCGATCATTCTGCTTGGGGGTGGCGCGAAGGAGGGCAGCGCCAACCTGGGTACACTTCTGCGCAAAACGGGCGCCATGGCCATCACGAGCTATGCAGGGCGCGGCATTGTCGATGGAGCGGATGAGCGTTGCCTTGGCGCGATTCTGGCCCGTCCGCAAAGCATCAAGGTTTTGGAACAGGCAGACCTGATTGTCGCCATTGGCACCGAGTTGGCAGAGGTGGATTTGTGGCGCAGCACCCTCGGGCATTCTTGCCCGATGATCCGCGTTGATATCGACCCTGCTGTCTTGGCCACATGCGGTGTGGCAGATATCGCCCTGCAGTGCCGTGCCCACAGCTTTTACAACGATCTTTTCAATCGCCTTGACGAATGGCCCGAAGACAAACCGTTTCAGTGGAACCGTGATCGGGTGGCTGCCCAAAGCGCACAATGGCGCGCAGAAGTGGACGCCGAGCGCCCTGGAATTGTGCCGATCTGCGATGCTCTGCGCGACTGTTTGCCAAGTGGCACGATGATTTACTCGGACATGACGCAGTTTGCCTATGCGGCCAAGGAAGTGTGGGACATGGACCGCCCCGGCCACTGGCACCACCCTACGGGTTTTGGCACGCTGGGCTATGCGACACCTGCGGCCATCGGCGGCGCTGTTGCGCGCAAAGGCAAACCGACCATGGCGATTATCGGAGATTACGGGTTCCACTACACGATGGCGGAACTGGGCGTGGCCGTGGAACTGGGGCTGCCACTGCCTATCATCCTTTGGGACAACACCAAGCTGGGCGAGATCGAGGACAGTATGGTCCGTGCCCAGATCGCGCCCAACGCTGTTGTCGCGCACAACCCGGATTTCTGCAAACTGGCCGAAGCCTTTGGGGCCTATGCCGCGGCGCCGAAATCGCTGGATGACATGCAAAAGACCGTCCGCGCCGCTTTCGACGCAGACGGTCCAACGCTCGTTTACCTCACACCGGATATTCTATGACCCATGTGCCGGGCGGACGCGTGCTCCGCCGCGCGTGAGGCGCACCTGACGTGCGCCTTGCGTTCTCAGTTCTTGGGGCCGTGTGCCTTGTAGACGCCGTCCATGCTGTAGCCCTTGATATATGTCGGGCAGCCTGGCTGGGATGTGTTGACGATCAGGAACCACATGGTTTCACCGGGCCGTCCCGCACGGCTGTATTGGCAGCCAGCCGGGTTGGTCCACCACTGGCCCTGATGGCCCAGGGGTGGTGTCGCGACGCTGGCCGAAGCGGCCAATGCTGGAACACTCATGGCAGCCGCCAGGGCCGTTGCTTTGATAAGGGAATTGAACATGACACACTCCGATCACTGATAAATACTGTCAGCGCCCCCACGCCTTGGATACACCATGACGCAGTGTCCGTTAACGCGTGCCTAACAGCGCGGATCGGTGTTCATACAAGTTTACAAAAATGGCCGCGGGTCAGTCCCAGCAACTGACCAGAACCGTCATGCCGGTGGCCGCAGCGGTCAGATCAACCGGGTTGATGGCCTGTCCGGAATTGGTGTTGGCACCTGCCAGACCGGCCTCGGCCAGAACGTCCTGCACGGTTTCGCGGTCCAGCGCAAACTGCACACCATCGGGCAGGGCCCGCCCTGTGTCAGGCGCGGGCAACAGCATCCCGAGCACGCCGCCCCCAGAATCAAGCACAGGACCACCTGCGTCCCCCGGCAGTGTATTGAGCGCCAGCCGCGCCAGGCCGGATTCTCCGTTCAGGCCCCGCAAATCGCTCAGGGTGCCAAAGGTCATGGAGGGCGCGCCCAGCACGCCTTCGTAGCTGTAGCCAGAGGCCGCCACTTCGGATGTCAGCCGCGGCGCAGAGGCGCTGAAACGGGCCACGGCCAGCGGTGCCAGCGCTTCCTCCGGGGTCAGGACTGCGACGCCTTTGGTCGTGTCGGCGGTGGCCACCTGTGCCTCCATCTCGCCGTCTATGGTGATGCGCGTACAGCTGTCCACGGCTTCGGTGGTCGTCACAACCGTGCCCTGGCTGTCCACAAAAAAGCCTGAGCGTGACAGGCGCGGCTTGCGCACCGACAGGCCAGCCACCAGATCAATCGCCTGCTCTTCCGCGCCCGCCTCGGGCGGGATGACGCCAGCAAGGCGCACAAGGCTCTTGTCCATCTCTTCGATCAGCCGTGTACGGCGCTCTTCATCTCCGGCGGGCCAGACCAGCGTGAACCCCTTGATCTGACCATCCTGCAAAGACACACGGGTTTCCGAGATGCGGGTCGCGTCCTCGCCGATCAGCGAAAAGGACCGCTCGCGACGACTGCGCGCGCCATCCAGCGGCACGATGTCCAGCGTCTGCATGATATCATAAAGACCAAACAACGTGGTTTGATCCCCGGCTTGAGAGATCAACAGAACCGTGGCCGGGATGTCGCCGGATTGCGTGTAATGGGCAAAGGGGTATTCGTATTTGTCAAAGCTGACAGCGGCTGTTGGCAGCACCATTTCGATGCCAGCGGTGTCGTCGCGCACCGTTTCGAGGCGCAGATCATCCAAGACAGAGTTGTAGTCCTTGAGCAGGGCCGCCCGTTGCAGGGTCGTCAGGATGCCGGTGACCTCAAAACCCTTCTGCTCTTGCCACAGGGCCATGGAGTTGCGCGTCCCGCGCCCGAATGCGCCGTCAATTGCGCCGCCATAGGTGCCGGCCCATTGCAGTGCAATCTGCAACTCTTCACGTTCGGCGCGTGTCAGCAAGCGTTCGCTGCGCTGCGCTTCCCCCGGTGTCTCATCAGGCACAGGAGGGGCGGCGACAACAGGCGTCTCCGGTGCGGACACTGCTTCTTCTGCCTCCGGCACGGGCACTGTCTCGTCTGCCTCTGGCACAACGGCTGTCGGGGGCGCCACGACACCGAGGTTCAGGACGTTGGCTCCGATAGGCCAAAATTGCTGGCGAAAACTGGTCGAGAGCGAGATGTAGCTGTCGCGCGGGATCACACCTTCGGCGCGGTACACGCGCAAGACCTGTTCCGCATCCGCACGCGCGTATGGCCCCAGGGCGATGCCATACCAGCCGCCACCCAAGGCAAATCCGTTAACATCCGGTAAATCAGCCGCATAGACCTGCGCGCGCGCTGTCGCGTCGGCAAGGTTGGGCTGCGCTTCTACCTGTACCCAGACGGCCTCGGCCTGCGCCCATGCGTGTCCCGTCAGGCTCAGGACAAACAGCCACGCCACCACAACCCGTTTCACTATCACCACCACATCCCCGTAACCGGCCCAAAGGCTCTGATATCTTTGGCGCATAGATAAGCAGGAATCCGCCCGGTTGAAAATGGGGGAAAGCGCGCAAAAAGCGACCTCGCGCGCAATTGACCATCCGGGACGGCCCCCGTAGGAAAGGCGCGCATCCCAAGATTACCCACAAGGCCTGCGCCCCATGTCCGACACACCCCAGACGCCCCGCTCGTTTCAGGAGATTATCCTGCGGCTTCAGACCTATTGGGCTGGAAAGGGCTGCGCTGTTTTGCAGCCCTACGACATGGAAGTGGGTGCGGGCACGTTCCACCCGGCTACAACGCTGCGCTCGCTCGGGACAAACCCGTGGTCAGCCGCCTATGTGCAACCCTCGCGGCGTCCCACGGACGGTCGCTATGGCGAGAACCCCAATCGGTTGCAGCACTACTACCAGTATCAGGTGCTGATCAAACCCTCGCCCCCGGATCTGCAAGAGCTTTACCTCGGCTCGCTGGAAGCGATCGGGATCGACATGGCGCTGCACGACATCCGCTTTGTGGAGGACGACTGGGAAAGCCCGACACTGGGGGCGTGGGGCCTTGGCTGGGAAGTGTGGTGTGACGGCATGGAAGTGTCACAATTCACGTATTTTCAACAGGTTGGCGGGCATGATTGCCACCCGGTTTCGGGCGAATTGACCTATGGGCTGGAACGTCTGGCGATGTATGTGCTGGGCGTTGATCACGTGATGGACATGCCGTTCAACGACCCCGATGCCGGGATCGCGCTGTCTTACGGCGACATCTTCAAACAGACCGAAGAGGAATATGCCCGTTGGAATTTCGACGTGGCCAACACGGATGTGCTGTTGCGCCAGTTCGAAGAGGCCGAAGCCGAGTGCCAGAAGATCCTGTCGCTGGCGGCAGAGGACCCAAAAACGGGCAAGCGTATCGTCATGGCCCATCCGGCCTATGACCAATGCATCAAAGCCTCGCACATGTTCAATCTGCTGGACGCGCGCGGCGTGATCTCGGTCACTGAACGGCAGGCCTATATCGGGCGGGTGCGTGCCTTGGCCAAACAGTGCGCGGATGCGTTTGTGCAGACGCGGGCAGGGGGCTGGAGCCCCGAGGCATCGGCATGAACGGCAAAATCATCGGGAGTGTCATCGTGTTAAGTGGCATCATCGCGGGCGCGGCACTGTACTATCTGCAGGTCTACGGCTTTTACGAAACCGTCGAGGCGGGCGAGGTTCAGCTGGTCTCTGTTGTTTCGGATGAGCCCGAACCGATCCCGTTTGACAATTTCGAAGCGATCGATGCCGATAGCTCGCCCATCCGGTATCGGGCGTGTTTTACAACCGAATTGTCCCTGTCCCTGCTGAGCGAAACCTATGTCGGACTGGACGGGGCCGCGCCACGCAACGCGCCGGGCTGGTTTGACTGTTTTGACGCCGAGGCGATTGGCGCTGAGTTGAACGCGGGCACGGCGCTGTTGTTCCTGAGCGAAAAGAACATCGACTTTGGCGTTGATCGTGTGGTTGCCATCACTGATGACGGGCGCGGCTATGTGTGGCACGAGCTCAATGATTGCGGCGAAAAAGCCTATGACGGGACCATCGTGGGCGAAGAATGCCCCAGACGGGATACTGAGTAATGCCTGACCTTTTGATTGAACTCTTTTCCGAGGAAATCCCCGCGCGCATGCAAAAGCGCGCCAGCGAGGATTTGCAAAAGCTGGTGACAAACGGGCTGGTTGAGGCGGGTCTGACCTATGCCTCGGCTGCGGCCTTTTCGACCCCACGCCGGTTGGTGCTAACCGTCGAAGGTCTGTTGGGCGAAAGTCCCACAACCCGCGAAGAGCGCAAAGGCCCCAAGGCAGACGCGCCCGAAAAGGCGATCGAAGGGTTCCTGCGCGGCGCAGGCCTCAGCCGCGATCAGGTCGAGGAACGTGAAACGCCCAAAGGCAACGTGCTGTTTGCTGTGATCGAAAAGCCGGGCCGTCCTGCGGCAGACATCATTGCCGAGGTGCTCGAAAACACTGTGCGCACGTTCCCATGGCCCAAGTCTATGCGGTGGGGCGGCGGTGCGCTAAAATGGGTGCGGCCGTTGCAGTCGATCCTGTGCATTCTCGCGGACGAGGCCGGGCATTCCGTTGTGCCGCTCGACGTGGATGGTATTGCCTCGGGTGACGTCACACGTGGTCACCGCTTCATGGCGCCTGATCCATTTTCTGTAACGTCTTTCGAGGATTACAGCGTAAAGCTCAAGCGCGCCCATGTAGTGCTGGACCCGGCAGAGCGCGCCGAGGCGATTTGGAATGACGCCACCAACATGGCCTTTGCGTCCGGTCTTGAGGTTGTCGAAGATGCGGGCCTGCTGGCCGAAGTTGCGGGACTCGTCGAGTGGCCCGTGGTGCTGATGGGCCGCATTGGGGACGACTTTCTGGAATTGCCCCCTGAGGTGTTGCAAACCTCGATGAAAGAACACCAAAAGTTCTTCTCGGTGCGCAGTACCAAGACAGGCCGGATTGAGCGTTTCGTCACCGTGGCCAACCGCGAGACCGCCGATCAGGGTGCAACCATCCTTGCTGGCAACGAAAAGGTACTCAGCGCACGTTTGGCGGATGCCAAATTCTTCTGGGAGAATGATCTGCGGGTCGCCAAGGATGACATGAGCGTCTGGACGCAAGCCCTTGAGAACGTGACGTTCCACAACAAACTGGGCTCGCAGGCTGACCGGATTGAGCGCATCGCTGCCTTAGCCCGCGAACTGGCCTCTGTGGTCGGTGCTGACCCCGATCAGGCCGAGGAAGCCGCGCGGTTGGCCAAGGCCGATCTGAGTTCCGAGATGGTCTATGAATTCCCGGAACTTCAAGGGCTTATGGGGCGGTATTACATCGCGGCGTCTGGTCGGGACGATGCGATTGCTGCGGCCGCCCAAGAACACTATTCACCGCTCGGTCCGTCCGATGACGTGCCCACAGCGCCAGTGTCGGTGGCGGTGGCGCTGGCGGACAAGCTCGACACGCTGACAGGCTTCTGGGCGATTGATGAAAAGCCGACAGGGTCCAAGGATCCTTTTGCGCTGCGGCGGGCGGCTTTGGGTGTTATTCGGTTGGTGTTGGAGAATCGCGTGCGCGTTCCACTTGGACAGTGGATTTTCATGCGTTTGGCACGGACCAACGTACATATCGAATTTACGTCTAAGAAGTATTCAACGGATGAAGTGTCAAAGTTGGTTGAGCAGGTTGATCCCGAACTCGCCGGACAGTTTCGGAATTCGGCTTTTCAGCAACGCTATGACCATTATGTGACTGGGGCCACGCTCAAAGACAGCGAAGCTAAATCAATCGACCTCCTCACCTTCTTCCACGACCGCCTCAAAGTCTACCTGCGCGATCAAGGCATCCGCCACGACATCATCGACGCGTGTATCAGTATACCTGATGGCGCACCTGCCGTTGCGACGCCAAACAACGACGACCTGACACTCTTGGTAAAGCGCGCCAAGGCGCTCAACGAATCACTGTCCACAGACGACGGTGAAAACCTCATCCAGGGATTCAAGCGCGCCAACAATATCCTCACACAGGCCGAAGATGCGGACGGGGTGGAATATTCCTACGGCGCGGACGTCAAATTTGCAGAGACGGACGAGGAGCGCACTCTCTTCGCAGCGCTCGACGAAGCCGAAGCCAAGATCGCTCCGGCGATGGAGACACAGGACTTTACCATTGCAATGTCTGCCATGGCCAAGTTGCGCACGCCGATTGATGCCTTCTTTGAGGCGGTCCAGATCAATGCGGACAACCAGACCATCCGACGCAATCGCCTGAACCTGCTCAGCCGGATCCGTACCTTGTGCCTGTCTGTCGCTGACCTCACCAAAATCGAAGGCTGATCTTCTCTGTTCAAAAAACCCGGGGGCAAAGCCTTGATGCACGGGCCTGCCTGATCGTGCATTTGCCGCCAAAGGGGCTGTGGCCGTGCTGACGCCACGGGCTCCAACTGCGGGCTTGTCAAGTGAACGCGACTGTCTATGCTGCGGCACGGAAGGAACGGTGCTGCAGTGCAGAATAATCCAAACACAACTCTGGTGACCGCCACAGCGCCCATCGCCACCGCGACCCATGGGGGGCGTGCAAAATGCCTTCAGCGTCTGGTGCGCCTGGACCTGCCTGTACCCAGCACCGTCGCTCTGTCTTTTGATGCTGTTCATTCGATTGCCAATGGTCACTTGCCTGACATCGACGCCGTGCTGAAGCAGTTTCCTCAGGATTCGCTGTTATGTGTGCGCCCGTCGTCGGAAGACCCCGATTGGGGCGGGCCCTCGGCCATTCTGAACATCGGTATGAATGCCGCCCGCCATGACGTGTTGTGCAAGACACTGGGCGAGGAAGCCGCATCGGCACTCTTTACCCGTTTTGTCCAAAGCTATGCGATCCATGTGGACCGGCTTGACCCGGATATGTTCGACGACATTTCGGGCGAGGGGCCCGACGCGTTGCGCAATGTGCTCAAAGCCTATGCGGACGAAACCGATACGGACTTCCCCGCTACAAGGGGCGAGCAACTGGCAGGCGTTTTGCGCTCAATGGCGCGTGCATGGGAAGGCACCTCCGCGCGGCTTCTGCGTCAGGCCAAGGGCGCGCCTGCAGATGCAGGGCTTGGCCTTGTCATTCAGCAGATGGCTTTCGGGGTGGGACAGGGCGAAAGCGGGTCAGGCGTGCTTCAGCTTGTGTCGTCCAAGACGGGCAAGCCGCAAATCACCGGCCGCTATCTGCGCCAGAGCCAGGGGCGCGATGCGTTGTCCGGGGATGCGGCCAGTTTGTTCATCACCCGGGATCCGCGTGGCCCGTCACTGGAAGAACTGGTGCCCGAGGCTTTTACCCAGCTTGTCGAACACGCCCGTCTGATGCGCCAGAAACTGCGCGAAGAGATGCAGGTGGAATTCACGATTGAGAACGGCGCGTTGCGCATCCTTGATGGGGTGCGCGTCAGCCGGTCCTCGCGTGCCACTGTGCGTATTGCGGTAGAGTTGGCGCGCGAAGGTATCATCCCGACGCAAGAGGCGCTGATGCGCGTGCCACCTGCCACTTTGACTGAATTGCTGCACCGTCAGATTGACCGTCACGCCAAGCGGGATGTGATTGGTGCAGGCATTGCGGCCAGCCCGGGCGCGGCCACGGGGCGACTGGTGTTTACCGCAAATGACGCGCAGGCCAGTGCCGCGCGTGGTGAAGACTGTATCCTTGTGCGCCGCGAAACTTCGCCCGAAGACATCCGCGGCATGCACGCGGCCAAAGCTGTCATCACCGAACGGGGCGGTGTGACCAGTCACGCAGCCGTCATAGGGCGCGGCATCGGCTTGCCTTGCGTTGTTGGCATCAGCGACATGCGTTTTCAAACCCGCAAGGAAAAGTTGACGACATGTGATGGGCGCGACATTCATGCCGGTGAGATCGTGACCGTCGATGGCACCAATGGGACTGTACTGTTGGGCGCGCCCGAGATGCTGGAAGCCGCCCTTGATGACGCCTTTACCACGCTGATGGAGTGGGCGGACGACGAGCGTGACATCGATATTCGCGCCAATGCCGACACCCCTGCGGACGCCCAGACTGCCCGTAATTTCAACGCCCAAGGCATCGGGTTGTGCCGGACAGAACATATGTTCTTTGACGCCGGGCGCCTGACGGTTATGCGCGAGATGATCTTTGCTGAAACCAGCGATGATCGCCGTGCGGTGCTGGAACGTTTGTTGCCCATGCAACGTGCCGACTTTGCCCAGCTGTTTCACATCATGGAAGGCAAACCGGTCTGTATTCGCCTGTTTGACCCGCCTTTGCATGAATTCCTGCCTAACGACCGGCATGGCCAACATGAATTGGCCGAGGCCCTCAACCTGCCGCTGTCAGATGTCACGCGCCGCATCGAGGCGATGATGGAGTACAACCCCATGTTGGGGTTGCGCGGTGTACGCCTTGGTGTGACCGTTCCCGAAATTTATGACATGCAGGCGCGTGCCATCTTCGAAGCCACCGTAGAAGCATCGGCCCAAGGCACATCCGTGGTGCCGGAAATCATGATCCCACTGGTCAGTGCCAAGCGTGAGGTTGAATTGGTGCGCAGCCGGGTTGACGCCATTGCAGCCGCTGTGGCCACGGAAAAGGGTGCGCGTTTCAATTACCGCCTTGGAGTGATGGTCGAGACACCTCGCGCCGCCTTGCGTGCCGGTGACATCGCCCAGCACTGCAGCTTTCTGAGTTTCGGGACCAATGATCTGACGCAAATGACCTATGGGCTTAGCCGAGATGACGCGGGCCGTTTCATGTCGGACTATGTGCGCCAAGGGGTCTTTGTAGAAGATCCGTTCCATTCTCTGGATACGGACGGAGTGGGCGAGTTGCTGAAACTCGGTTCGGAACGGGGCCGGGCGGCGCGTCCAGACGTTACGTTGTCGATGTGCGGTGAACATGGCGGCAACCCCGAATCAATTGCCTTCTGCCGGAACGCTGGATTCGACTACGTGTCCTGTTCTCCCTTCCGTGTACCCGTGGCGCGACTTGCTGCCGCACAATTGGCAATTGGCCACAAGATCGGGTAGCGTCATCGGCCCGCTCCACCGAATGTGACGCGCTGTACCATGGCTTGATATCAACCAGCCCACGCCCAAAACCCCAGTTTTGTTGGGAAAACTGGACGTTTAGCGCTTTTTTAACTAAATGGCCCTGCAGACGAACACCCTGGGGGTAATGATGCGAAAGTTTATGCGGGCGGCTGCGGCTGCGCTGATGGTTGCCGGGAGCACTGCATATGCAGCGGACGGCAACGAGACAGCAACGGGTACTGCGTTGTGGGGCAAAGAGGCCCGCGCACTGAAAGCTCTGTCAGACGATCGTGTGCAATCCATGCTAACGGTTCCTACGCAAGTTGCGGGCAGCTCGGTGCAGTTTTCGCGCAGTTGGCTGGATGCGCAACCCAAAGCGGCCGGGAACGCGCATTGGCGGTGCCTGAGTGAGGCGTTGTATTTCGAAGCCCGCGGGGAGACCGTCAAAGGCCAGTTTGCCGTAGCCGAAGTGATCATGAACCGTGTAAAAAGCGCGCGCTTCCCCGGCAACGTCTGTGGTGTGATCAACCAAGGCACTGGCAAGAAGTATCAGTGTCAGTTCACCTACACCTGCGATGGCAATCCCGAACGTATTGGCGAACCCCGTGCCTATGAACGCGTCAGTAAGGTCGCCCGCGCGGTACTGGATGGCCGTGCACCAGAACTGACCAAAGGCGCGACGCACTATCACACCACCGCTGTGCGCCCCCGCTGGAGCCGCGTTTACACGCATACTGCGTCCATTGGGGTACACCGCTTCTACCGTCATACGTTCCGCACAGCGTCAAACTGAACGCAACCTGCCGTTTTCCGCGCGTGGCGCGACGCCTTTGCCCCTGTCGCAAGGGCGCGCCTGCGGATAAAAGGGCGGCAAGATCACGTGCAGGACTTCGCTATGCCTTCTGAAATTCACCTCGCCTTTGCGCATCCATCTGAACGAGCATTGGCCACATCCGACACGCCCGATCCCTATGACCGGATTTCAGTGCGCGATCACACGGTCGAAGTCGAAATCGGCGCTTTTCAAGCTGAGCGGGGCGTCACACAGCGGATCTGTTTCAACATCGTGGTCGAGGTGCGCCCACTGACCGGGCCGATTGATGACGATGTGGATCGCATCCTCAGCTATGACAAAGTGACCGAGGCCATCGCCTTTGAGCTTGCGGCGGAGCGGTTGAACCTGCTGGAAACAGTGGCAGAACGGGTTGCAGACCGCATTCTGCTGGAACCGCAAGCGATGCGCGTTTTCGTGCGTCTGGAAAAGCTGGACCGTGGCCCCGGGGCTTTGGGTGTCGAGATCGTGCGTGCGCGCGGCCCGGAAAGACCCAGCCCGGTTGAACCGCTGGAACAAGACGCATTGCACCCCGAGCTTGTGTATATGTCCAACGCCGCCATTGCATCTGAGCACCTGAAAGGCTGGATTGACCAGCTTGAAGCCTTGGGGCGCCCGTTGATTTTCTGCGTGGGGCCTGCCGACATGCCCGCGCCCGAGGCCGCGCACCATTTGGCCCAACGTCGCATCGATCTGCTGGCGATTGAGCAGAATGCGTGGGTCCTCGCCGGACGTGATACGCGCTGCAAGGTTGTGGACACCCGGACCGAGTTGGATTGGGCGATGCGCAATGGTCAGATCAGCGTCTGGGCACCGTCCAAAATAGTGCTGGATGCGGTGGATGGTCCTTCGGCCAAGGGCGCGGATGCAGTTGCCTTGGCGTCTTGGTTTGCCGCCACATTTGATGCGCAGGAAATGTTGGTGATCGGCTCGGATGGCCCTTTGGAGGCATCCGTCACGTTGCGCAGTGTGCCCGTGGATCAGGCGCAATTGTGAGACGCTATTTGCGCCCGCTGATGCAGGTGGGCCCGGCACGGCCTGAAGAGGCTGTCGGGTTTGGATGGTGTTGGTTCAGCCATGTCGAGGTATTGTCGCGCGACGCCGCTGCCGAAGTCATTCCCGTTGCGGCATTGAGTGCCGCCGAACGCGCCAGATTTTGTGCAGGTGCTGAGCGTCCCCAAATCATGGGGATCCTCAACACGACCCCGGACAGTTTCTCGGATGGTGGCCTGCATTCCGATCTGGACAGCGCCATTGCGCATGGCATGGCGCTTGAGCGGGCGGGGGCCGACATCATTGATGTGGGCGGAGAGTCGACCCGGCCCGGCGCTGAAACCGTCGCCGAAGAGGACGAGATCATGCGGACGGCCCCTGTGATTGCAGGGCTGAAGGCCAATGGCCTGACGGCGTTGATCTCGGTCGACACCCGCAAGGCCGTTGTCGCGGATGCGGCTTTGGAGGCGGGTGCAGACATCGTAAACGATGTGTCCGGGTTCACCTATGACGCGGCCCTTGCCCCGCTCTGTGCGCGGCGAGGCGCACCAGTCTGCGTCATGCATGCACAAGGTGAGCCGCAGACCATGCAAGCCGATCCACAATATGATGATGTGTTGCTGGATGTGTATGACGCGCTGGCGCAACGGATCGAGATGCTGGTCGATCTCGGTATCCCGCGTGATCAGATCACGGCGGACCCGGGGATCGGTTTCGGCAAGACCCAAAGCCACAACCTGCGCCTGCTCAATCGGTTATCGCTGTTTCACGGTCTTGGCGTGCCTGTGCTTCTTGGTGCGTCGCGCAAGCGATTTATCGGAGCCATCGGGAACGCGCCCGCCGCACAGGACCGGGCCCCCGGATCTGTCGCCGTGGCTCTTGCAGCCATTGCCCAAGGCGTGCAGATCATCCGTGCTCATGATGTTGCCGATCACGCGCAAGCCATTGCGCTGTGGCGCGCTGCTGTGGCACATCCCTGATATGACAAAACTGTTTGGAACGGACGGGGTGCGCGGCACGGCCAACACCACCCCGATGACTGCCGAAACGGCCCTGCGCATTGGCGCGGCTGTTGGGCGCTACTTTCGCCGCGACGGAGAGTCGGTTCACCGTGTGGTGATCGGCAAGGACACGCGCCTGTCGGGCTATATGTTTGAAAACGCTCTGACGGCTGGTTTGACGAGCACGGGCATGAACGTGCTATTGCTGGGTCCTGTGCCGACGCCGGCCGTTGGATTGCTTACGCGGTCCATGCGTGCAGATCTGGGTGTGATGATTTCGGCCAGTCACAACCCGGCAGAAGACAACGGTATCAAGTTCTTTGGTCCTGATGGCTACAAGCTGAGTGATGCCGCAGAGGCCGAGATCGAGCGCCTGGTGGCCGAAGGGGTGGATCTGGTGCCTGCGGATCAGATCGGGCGCGCCAAGCGCATCGATGACGGTCGGTTCCGCTATGTGGAGCGGGTGAAGTCGTCCTTCCCGCGCCAGATGCGGCTTGATGGGCTGAAGGTCGTGGTGGATTGCGCCAACGGTGCGGCCTACCGCGTTGCCCCCGAAGCCTTGTGGGAACTTGGCGCAACAGTAATCCCAGTGGGCGTGACGCCCAATGGCAAAAACATCAACGAAGGCTGCGGGTCAACCTATCCCCAGACGGCGGCCGAGGCCGTGGTGGCGCATGGCGCGGATGTGGGAATTTGCCTTGATGGGGACGCAGACCGCGTGATCCTGCTGGATGAGCAGGGCCGTGTCGGCAATGGCGATCAATTCATGGGGCTGATGGCGGCCCGTTGGGCGGCTGAAGGGCGACTGAAGGGCGGGGCACTGGTGGCCACGGTGATGTCCAACCTCGGGCTTGAGCGTTACCTGCAAGGGCACGGCATTGCGCTGGAACGCACCGGCGTCGGGGATCGCTACGTGGTTGAGCGCATGCGCGCGGGTGGTTTTAACCTCGGGGGCGAACAATCCGGCCATATCGTGATGACGGATCATGCCACGACAGGGGACGGCCTCATGGCCGGGCTGCAATTCCTCGCCGAACTTATCCAATCGGGCAAGAAAGCCAGTGAGGTGCTGCACGTCTTTGACCCGGTTCCGCAGTTGCTGAAGAATGTGCGTTATGCAGCCGGGCAGACACCGCTTGAGCTAGACGCGGTCAAGACTGCCATCGCGGATGCCGAAGGACAATTGCAAGGCAATGGTCGTTTGCTTATCCGAAAATCTGGAACGGAGCCACTGATCCGGATCATGGCTGAAAGCGAGGATGAAGTCATCTTGAACGCCTCGGTGGACAGTATTGTTGCTGCTGTCGAAGCGGCAGTTGCCTGAGACCTCAGGCGCCCGAAATTCCGCTTTGGCACTATGTCCGGACTGCAAGGGGCACTTGCCCCCTTGCCTTGGGAAATTTGGCAACCGACCCTCCGGGGGAAGTTTTTCTGGCAAGATGAAGATGGGATCAGGCCGTGGCGGGCATTCTCTGTTCAAAAAATCCTGGGGGTAGCCGCGTGAGCGGCGCGGGTGCCAGCCCCCGTCACTCCTTCGGCGATGCGCCTGAAAACAGTCGCCGCAATGCGCCGTATTGGCTCAGCCCCACACCCATCAGGATCAGCACCATGGCCAGCATCAGGCTTGGCGGCAAGGGTTCGTTCAGGAACCACGCGCCCATGAACACTGACCAGAGCGGCACCTGATAATTGGTGATCGACATGAATACTGGCCCGGCACTTCGAATCACCAGCACCCGCAGCATGTTGGCCGCCGCCGTCGGGATCAACCCGAGAAAGGCAATCACTACAAGGGTTTGTGTGTCGGGCAGGGGCGGGGGGCCTTCATTGATGATCGCCATGGGGATCGTGATGCAGGCTGCAATCAGCAACAGAACTGTCGACAGCCCAATCGGGTCCACCGCCGGCAAGCGGCGCATCAGCACGGAGCTGAGCCCATAGCAGCATGCTGCACTGACGCATGCGATACGTCCCGCTGTCTCAAGGCTTTGTCCTGTGCTTTCAAAAGCCTGACCACCGATGAGCACGCACACGCCAACAAAACCAATGCAGAACCCAAGTGTGCGCCGCCAAGTCAACCGCTCGCCCGGCACAAGGAAATGCGCCAGCGGCAATACAATCAGTGCAACCGAGGCCATGGACACCCCTGCAAAGCCACCCGTGACGTATTGCTGCCCCCACGCGAGCAGCATGAAGGGAATCGCCGTGCTGAATCCTCCGATGGCAAGCAAGGCGCCCTTGGCAGAGGCGGGGGGTGGCGCGGCAAACAGCTTGGCACCCAATGCCACCCAGATGCCGCTCATCAGCACGGCGGCAAATCCAACCCGCCCTGCGGCCAACCAAAATGGTGTGATCCCCGTCAGCGCGATTTCCGTGACCAGAAAGGTCGCCCCCCATGTCAGTCCAAGCGTGGCAACCATAACCCAACTGGCCCACGTGATGGTTGGGCTATCGGTCATGAAGCGCCTTGCTGTCGGCGGGCGCTTGATCCCGTTCAGTCATGCCATAATCTCGGATAACGCCCGCCACGCGCAAACGGTAGTCGTCAAAGTGAATGTCGCGCCCGGCGCCTTGAGCATCACGGTGATCGGGCAGCTTGCGCCAGTGCTCCAGCGCGGCTTCGTCTTCCCAATAGGACAGGGACAACAACTTGCCCGGTTCCATCAGGCTTTCGAACCGCTCCACGGAAATGAACCCCGGGATGTCGGCCAGATGGTGTTTAAGCGCCGCTGCCCGGTTAAGATAGGGCGTGCGGTGGCCTTCCTTGGGCCAGACTTCGAAGATGACGGCAATCATGTGGACCCTCCTTGTGGTGCAGAGACATTGTGCAACCACGTCCTGTCCTCTTTGAGAATGAATTTTCGCGATTGTGCAAACAGGTAATTCTCCTGCCCCAGCGGATCGGCGGCCAGACGGGCGCGGTAGGCTTCGTAAGCGGCAAGACTTTCAACATGGTAGATGCCATAGGCGAGGGTTGATGATCCTTCATGCGGGGCGAAGTATCCGACAAGGTCAGCACCACATCGCGGGATCGCCTCGCCCCATCTTGCGCCGTATTCGGCAAAGGCTTCTTTCTGTGTGGGGTCGATCTGGTACTGGATGATGCATGTCAGCATGACTGTCTCCTTTGGATGTTCGCCTCGATGTAGCATTTTGACGAACGCGAATGCTTCGGCTATGGTCGAACTATGAAAGAAGGCCCTGACATTTCACATATTGCCGCCCTGATCGGAGACCCCGCGCGGGCCAACATTCTGACAGCGTTGATGGATGGGCGCGCACTGACAGCGTCTGAGCTGGCAGAAGAGGCGGGTGTGGCCTTGTCGACCGCCAGTGGTCATCTCAGCAAGTTGAGCGATGCGGACTTGCTGCATCCGCGTAAACAAGGGCGGCACAAGTATTTTCAGTTGGCCGATGCACAGGTGGCCGGCGTTCTTGAGGCGCTGATGGGGTTAGCGGCGCGGCGGGGGGCAACGCGGGTGCGCACTGGGCCGAAGGATGCGCAGATGCAGGTCGCGCGGGTGTGCTACAACCATTTGGCTGGCCAAAAAGGCGTGCAGATGTATCGCAGTATGCTTGGCCGCGGGCTGTTACTAGAAACCGGCGAAGATGTGGATCTGACCGAGCAAGGCCGCGTGTTTGTATCTGATTTCGGCATAGATATCAAAGAACTACAAGGAGGTCGCGCCCGTTTGTGCCGAACCTGTCTTGACTGGTCCGAGCGGAGAAATCACCTGGCTGGCAGTTTGGGGCGAGCATTGTTGAGCCGGATGGAGCATTTGGCGTGGGTGCGCCGCGATCCATCCAGCCGTGCTGTGTTGATCACCTCCGTTGGGCAAACGGCATTTGAGTCGGCTTTCCCGGTTGATTGACTTTGCGTAAGTTTGAGCTTACCGTAAGTCATGACTTACGTAAATTCCCTTTCAGCCCTGTCTGACCCCACCCGCCGCAAGGTGTTCGAGATTGTGGCCAAGGGGCCGTACTCTGTCACAGACCTGGCGCAGGTTTTGCCCGTAAGCCGCCCTGCGGTCTCTCAACATCTCAAGGTATTGTCGGATGCCGGGCTGGTTCAGGTTCAGGCGCAGGGCACACGGCGGATCTATACACTGCGCGCCGAAGGCTTGCGTGATCTGCGCGCCTACCTCGATCAGTTCTGGGATGCGGCATTGGTCGGGTTTGCAAATGAAGTTCAACGACTGGAAGGGCAGGGCAATGACGGACCCGATTATCAAGACAATTGAAGTGCCTTGTGGGGCGGATCGGGCGTTTGATATCTTTGTCAATCGCATCACGGCATGGTGGCCTTTGGATGGCCACGCGGCTTCGGCGGCGGCTGGCAAGGTAGCTTTGGCTGTCACAATCGAGCGCGGAGTGGGCGGCGCTATCTATGAAACGATGTATGACGGCACGCGCACCGATTGGGGCGAAATTCTGGAATATGAAGTGGGGCGCAAGCTTGCGATGACATGGCACCCCGGCAACAACGCGGACAATCCCACCCGGGTGGATGTGGCGTTTGAGCAGATTTCAGAGGCGCTGACGCGTGTGACCTTGACCCATAGCGGTTGGGAGGTCTGGGCTGACGAGGCCGAAGACAAGCGGCAAAACTACGACACCGGTTGGGATTTTGTGTTTGCCGGGCAATACGCTGCGGCCACGGCATGAAAAAAGGCGCCCGAAGACGCCTTTTCTGTATATAAAATAAAGCCTTAGTTCTTGGCTTTGTCGACCATTTTGCCTGCCGAGATCCAAGGCATCATGCCGCGCAGGGTTTCGCCTGTCGCTTCGATCTGGTGCTCGTCATTGATGCGACGTGTGCCTTTGAAGAATGGCTGACCCACGGCGTTTTCTGCCATGAAGTCGCGCACGAACTTGCCGGTCTGGATGTCGGTCAGGATCGCTTTCATGCGAGCCTTTGTCTCGTCGTAGGGCAACACGCGGGGGCCGGAGACATACTCGCCATACTCAGCCGTATTGGAGATCGAGTAGTTCATATTGGCGATGCCGCCTTCGTAGATCAGATCCACGATCAGCTTCACTTCGTGCAGACATTCGAAATAGGCCATCTCGGGGGCGTAGCCCGCTTCGACCAGGGTTTCGAAACCCATACGGATCAGTTCCACGAGGCCACCGCACAGAACGGCCTGCTCGCCAAAGAGGTCGGTTTCGCATTCTTCGCGGAAGTTGGTCTCGATGATGCCCGAGCGGCCACCACCAATGGCGGAGCAGTAGGACAGGCCGATCTCCAGCGCACGACCCGACGCGTCGCGATCCACAGCCACGAGGCAGGGCACGCCGCCGCCTTTGACATATTCGCCGCGCACGGTGTGACCGGGGCCTTTTGGGGCCATCATGACGACGTCGATGCCTTCCTTGGGCTCGATCAGGCCGAAGTGGACGTTCAGGCCGTGGGCGAATGCGATCGCCGCGCCTTCGCGGATGTTGTCGTGGACGTATTTCTTGTAGGTTTCGGCCTGCAATTCGTCGGGCATGGTGAACATGATCAGGTCGGCCCATGCGGCGGCTTCCGCGATGCCCATGGTTTTCAGGCCTTCGCCTTCAGCTTTGGCGATGGAAGGGGAGCCTTCACGCAGTGCCACAACGACGTTCTTGGCGCCAGAGTCACGCAGGTTCAGCGCGTGGGCGTGGCCTTGGGAGCCGTAGCCAAGGATGGCCACGTTCATGTCTTTGATCAGGTTAATGTCGCAATCGCGGTCATAGTATACGCGCATGGTATCTCTCCTCTGGGGTTGTCTGCGGCGTGTATACGAGGGGAAAACGTGTAGATCAGCGGTGTTCTTTAAGTTTATTTGGCAAGATGAAGGATGGATCATTCGTTTTTTTGGTGATATCCGCCAAAATCATGCTTGATGATGCGGATCGTCGAATATTGCGCCAATGGCAGGCCGAACCAAGCCTGTCCCCGGCAGAGCTGGCTGAACGGGCGCGCGTCAGCCCGGGGCAGTTGGCGCGGCGGCAGGCGCGGCTGCGCGCAGAAGGATATGTGAAAGGTGTGCAGGCGGTCGTGGATTGGGCTGCCTTGGGGTACACCGTTGAGGTATCCCTGCGGGTCACGTTGGACAAGACGCAGGCGCGCGCCTTTGACGATTTCATTGACGCGGCGCGCGACGTGGCGGAAGTGATCGAGATCCAGACATTTCTGGGCCGGGTGGATGTACGTCTGTCCGTGATCGCGCGGGACATGGCCCATTACCAGCATCTCTATCGAGCCCAGATCCTGACGTTGCCCCATATCGCGGACATCGAAGCGCTGATGCATGTGGCGCGTATCAAATCTGACGAGGCATTGCCGCTATGACGGATCTTGATGACACTGATTTTGCCATATTACGGCTTTTGTCACAGGACGGTACAATGGGGGCGGGCGCTGTTGGACGGGCCTGCGGGCTGTCGCAACCCGCCGCGTGGCGCCGCATCAAACGGTTGCGGGACATGGGCGTCATTCGCGGGCAAAAACTGCGATTGGATGCGGAAAAGCTGGGGTTTGGCGTCACCGTTTTCCTCGGGGTGAAACTGGCAACCAAAGGGCGCGTGAGCCTTGAAGACTTTGAACGCTCTGTTTCTGCCATTCCCGAAGTGCAAACGGTGGAACATGTGCTGGGGCTTTACGATTATCGATTGCGGGTCGTGGCGCGTGACCTGCCCGATTTCGAACGTGTCTTGAGGCGGCGTATCATGACGCTGCCTGGCGCAGGGGAGGTCGAAGCGAACGTTCTTTTAAGTGAAGAACGGCGGCCCGGGCCACTCTAGCAGCGATTAACGTTTGAGTGAGACCCTTGCGTTATGCCTGCGTCAGTTATGCATCAGGTGAAGCGTGAAGATTGAAAGCATAAAGGACGTTATCATGTTCGCGGTTGTTGTGACCGTGATCTCGATGGTGTCGGCCGTCTCGATGAACTATTTGATTTTTCCAGCGGCTTTCCTGGGGCGGACTGTACCTGGAACGATGATCATCGTGACTTTGGTGTCCATTCCGACCTGTCTGTTTGTGGGTGCCAAGGTGCGTGAGAATGTCCGCCTGTCAGAAGAATTGCGGCGATTGGTTGAACGTGACCGGCTGACGGATGTTGCCACGCGCGATTTCTTCTTCTCGCAAATGGCGCAGGAACCGGACGCGTATGGTATGTCATTGATGGTCGACATCGATTTCTTCAAACGTGTGAATGACACCTATGGCCACCTCACCGGGGACAAGGTGATTTCGCATGTCGCGGCTGTTTTGCAGGACGAGGTCCGGCCCAAAGACATCGTCTGCCGCTTTGGCGGAGAGGAATTTGTCATTTTCCTTGCAGATGCGGATCACGGAGCCGGTGCGGTCATGGCTGAACGGTTGCGTGCAGCGGTGGCCAACAGCCCCATTGATGATGCCGGAACCACGTTGAGTGTGACCGTGTCCATCGGGGGATCACTCAAGCAGGCCACGGATCATATCGAAACCGCAATCCAGCGCGCCGATGATGCGCTTTACCGGGCCAAGAACGGTGGGCGCAATCAGGTGCATATGTCCTCAATCGGAAATCCGCGTTCTGCACCGGTTGCCAAATACGCCTGAACACCTCTTTGTATACCCAAGTAGACTTTGCCGCGCGCGTGTCACGTCGTTATGTGTGCGAAGACAGGGAGAAGAGGAGAGGCGCATGCCCGCATTGCTTGATACGGTTGACCCAAACGGGCTCGAGGAGTTTTCGGTTGTCTTCACCGACCGGTCGCTGAACCACATGAGTGCGGTTTTCCAGGGCGTGATGAATGACATCTCATCCATGCTCAAGCAAGTGTATGCTGCGGATGCTGTGGTTGTTATTCCGGGCGGTGGAACATTTGGGATGGAAGCCGTGGCACGCCAGTTTGGCCGAGGTGCGGATGTTCTGGTTGTGCGGAACGGCTGGTTTTCCTACCGCTGGAGCCAGATTTTCGAGACCGGTGGATTGACCGCAAACACAACCGTTCTGAAGGCGCGCCAAAGCGGCAATGCCAGCCCATCCCCTTTTGCGCCAGCCCCCATCGACGAGGTCGTTGAGGCGATCAAAACCCAAAAACCGGATGTTGTCTTTGCCCCGCATGTGGAAACCAGCGCGGGTGTGATCCTGCCGGATGACTACGTTGCCGCGATGGCGGGCGCCGCTCATGAGGTTGGGGCGCTGATGGTGCTGGATTGCATCGCGTCGGGCTGTGCGTGGGTCGATATGCGCAAACTGGGTGTCGATGTCCTGATCTCGGCACCGCAAAAGGGGTGGAGCGCGTCACCCTGTGCAGGTCTTGTGATGCTGTCGGAACGTGCCGTGGCGCGCATGGATGAAACAACATCTGACAGTTTTGCAATTGATCTGAAGAAGTGGCACCAGATCATGGTCGCCTACGAGGGTGGAGGGCATGCGTATCACGCGACCATGCCGACAGATGCGTTGCGGGACTTCCGTGACACGATGCTCGAAACGCAAACCTATGGCTTTGAAAAGCTGAAGGATGCCCAATGGGCGTTGGGAAATGGCGTGCGGGCGATGCTTGCCGAGAAGGGTGTCACGTCGGTTGCGGCTGACGGATTTGGTGCGCCGGGTGTGGTTGTCAGCTACACGGCGGACCCGGATATTCAGACAGGAAAACGGTTTGCCGCAGAGGGGATGCAAATCGCGGCCGGGGTTCCGTTGCAATGCGACGAGCCTGCCGATTTCCGCACGTTCCGCATTGGATTGTTCGGATTGGACAAGCTCTATGACGTTGAAGGCACGCTTGCGCGCCTTGGCCGTGTCGTCGATCAGGTGCTTTGAACGCGCGTTATCCGGCTTTGCGGGTGCCAAGCCCCAGTTGCATAAGGGTTTTGCGCACCGGTTTGATCTCGTGCAGCGCACGTAGGCCAAAAGCGCGCGCGTCCCGGGCCAAGGGGCCTTTGGCCTGACTGGTCCGGTTGAGCAGATCAATACCGGCAACGCGCATGGCCACGTCACCGTGGCGTGCCTTGTGGTAGCGGTCCAACATCTCAGCGTCACCCAAACCTTCCGGACGCGATCGCGCCAGATCAAGCAGAGTTGCGGTGTCGGCCAGGCTCATGTTCAGCCCCTGCGCCCCGATCGGCGGCACCACATGGGCGGCTTCTGCCAGCAATGCGATACGCTCACCGCTCATCCGCTCTGCGCGTTGACTCATGATGGGCCAGATGCTGCGCGGGCTGGCCAACGTGAGCGCCCCAAGGACAGCACAACTACGTGCTGTCATTTCGGCCTCAAAGGCGGCTGTGTCTGCATTCATACGCGCAACACTCAGCGGTCCGTCATCCATCCACACCACTGCCGAACATGGCTTGCCATTGTGATCGGGCAGCGGCACGAGCGTGAAGGGCCCCCCGGTCTGATGTACTTCGGTCGAGATGTTTTCGTGCGGGATCAGGTGGTTAACCGCAAAGGCCAAAGCCTTTTGGCCATACCGGCGCGTCCGCACGCCGATATCTGCGGCCTGACGCATAGGCGAATTGCGCCCATCGGCGGCGATCACAAGACGCGCGCGCACCCGTGTGCCATCGCTCAGACCAATGCGCGCCTCGGCTGTGCGGGTCAGCAGCGTCTTGGCCCCGATGCCGGGCCAGAAACGCACGTTGGGCAGGTTCAAAAGACGCTCCACCATGCATTGACGCAACCGCCAATTGGCGAAATTCCAGCCAAAGGGCAGGTCAGAGACATCGGAGGCGCGAAACGCCTTGATCTGGCGGGCGGTGCCATCGCTGCCACCGGCGTCCACGATCTGCATCACCTCGAGGGGAGCCGCGTGCGGCGCAAGCGCCTGCCACAGCCCGGCGTCTTCCAGAACGGTGCGGGCTGGTTGCAACATTGCCGTTGTCCGCATGTCCGCGCCGGGTGTGTCCCGATCGGTGATCGGTTGCGCCGGATCCACGCAGATCACGTCAAAACCAGCCGTGCCGAAAGCGGCCGCGGCGGTCAAACCGGCGATGCCACCCCCTGAAATCAGAATGTCACACCTGTCCAAGTCAGCCATGCGCCTCTCCTTTGTCAGGTAACATAGATGCTATGGACGGGACGCCAAAGCGGCATCCTGTCCTACCCCACAAGCCGGGCGAGAAAGGCCGACAGATCGTCGGTGTGGTGATGAATATAGCCATGGTCCAGACGCTCCGGTGCGACATGGATTGTGCGCATGCCGAGGTCGTGCGGCACAGCAAGGTTGCGGGCTTCATCTTCGAACATGGCCGCGCGGGTTGGGTCCAACCCGTCCTGCCCAAACACCTGCTGAAAGGCCGCAGCCTCTGGTTTGGGGCGATAATTCGCATGTTCGACCCCGTAGACCGCATCAAACAGCCCATCCAGCCCGCGTGCCGCTATGACACGGCGGGCGTAGGGGGCTGTGCCGTTGGTGTAAACGATGCGCCGCCCCGGCAAAGCCGCAATGCGACCGGCCAGCCAGGGGTCGGGCGTCAGGGGGTGCATCGAGATGTCGTGCACAGCCTCAAGAAACGGATCAGGGTCGATGTCATGGTGGTGCATCAACCCGGCGAGCGTGGTCCCATGATCGTGCCAATAGGCCGTGCGCATCTCGTTTGCCTTGGCCGCCGAGATCTTCAGAGTGTCGACCATATAGGTGACCATATGCGCTTCGATCTGATCAAACAGCCGCGCTTTGGGGGGGTAAAGTGTGTTGTCGAGGTCAAACACCCACGTATGCACATGTGCAAAGTCGGCGGGGATGGGGCGGGCGTTGGCGGTGCTATCCATGCGCCAGCCTTAGGGTGCGGTGGTGCGGCGCGCAAGGGCTGGGGGTTGCGCCAAACGCCGTGCGCAGCCTAAGGTGATGCAATTGAACGACTTTCGAGGCCGCGATGGCATCTGCACGCCCTTCCAAATCCGACGCCTATTCCATGATCCTGGAAGCGATTGATATCGGTACGTACCGCCCCGGCGATCGTCTGGTCGAGAACGAGCTTGCGGACCGCTTTGGTGTGTCTCGCACGCCCGTGCGCGAGGCGCTGCAGCGGCTTGAAACCCAGTCTTTGCTGGCGCGGGACGGGCGCAGCCTGATCGTGGCATCTCTGGATCACAACCAGATGTCCGAACTGTACGTGGTGCGCCGCGAGCTTGAGGGGTTGGCGGCTGCATTGGCCGCACGCCATGCCACCCGCGAAGAGGTACGGATCCTGCGCGAGATGGTCGAGGAGGACAATGCGCTGGTCGGCGATCCGCCCGCCCTGTCACGCGCCAATCGCCGGTTTCACAAGCAGGTCCATCTGGCGTCGCACAACCGCTACCTCGTGCAACAGCTTGATCTTGTTTACAGAACCATGGCGTTGATGGCGACGACATCCCTTGCGGCTGTAGGGCGGGGCGAGATTGCGCAGGCCGAACACAACAGCATTGTCGCGGCCATTGAGGCCAAGGATGAGGATGCAGCGGGACAGGCGTTGCGGGATCACATCTCGGTCGCGTTCATGACGCGCCTCAAGCAGGACGCCGAGGCCCGCAAGGACGAAGCCTGAGCCACGTGCCCTAGTCCGCGTGTGTCTGCGCGGTGCCGTGTTGCGTCTTGTCCCAATAGAACGGGTCAGAGACGAGTTCGTACAACGCTTTGTAACTGGCCAGGGCCGCCAGCGGGAAATAGAGCGGCATGCTGACAACCCACGCAATCAGATGGCGATGCTGCTTGCCGGAAACGGCCAACATGCCGCACACCATGTTCAACATCTCTGCGGCGATAAAGAAAATCGCGATGGGCAGGACAACCCCTGATCCCAATGTCGTGGTCACCGCATGTGGCAATCCAACGGCCGGCAACCAGAAGCTCCATAAAATCGGCAGCGTTGCAAATTGGATAACGGTGCCAAGAAACATCGCCTGAATACCCAGAAACCGCATCAAACCCAGATCCGCCATAAGGCGCGCGGGGCGGCGCATGTGCACACAATAGGTGATCAGGAACCCCTTGATCCAGCGCGAGCGTTGTTTCACCCAAGGCCACGCGCGGCAATTGGCTTCTTCCATTGTGACGGTGGGCACCAATTCGGTGCGATAGCCCGCGCGTGCAAGGCGGATGCCCAGATCGGCATCTTCGGTCACGTTATGCGCGTCCCACCCGCCGAGCTTTTCCAGAATGTCGCGGCGGAAGAACAGCGTTGTGCCGCCCAATGGCAAAACCAGCCCCAAGCGGGCCACACCGGGCAGAACCAACCGCCACCACGTCGCGTACTCGATGGTAAAACAGCGGGCGAGCCAGTTTTGCCTGGCGTTGTAATAATCCAGCATACCCTGCAAACACACCACTTCCGGGGCAGCTTCGGCAAAGCGCGCGACGACTTTTTCAAGCTGGTCATGTTCCGGCGCGTCTTCTGCATCCCAGATCCCGATGATGCTGCCGCTGCAGAAATCGAGCGCGTAGTTCAGGGCCCGTGGCTTGGTCGTAATCGTGCCATCATCCGGTACTTCGATGACCCGCATCCATTGGGGCAGGGTGGTGCGGGCAAGTGTGTCCCGGGTGACGGTATCCTTTGCCTCCAGGACCAGCACGACCTCAAGCAGCGCCTTTGGGTACGTCAGGCGCGCCAGCCGTTTGATCAGCTGATCGGCGATCTGTTCCTCGCGAAACAGGGGCACCATGACGGAAACGCGCGGCAGCCGTGACAGGGGTAGACGCGCCAAGGGGGCCGACTGCGCCGGGACCCGCCTGAAGAGTTGTGCCAGAAGTGCCGCCGCCTTCAGCCCTGATGTGAGTGCCAGTGACAAGAGGCAAAATCCCATCAGGACGGACACAAAGACGGCAGGTGCAAACACAAGGCAGCACAGGGCAAGACACAGAACAAGGATGACCTGCGTCGCACCCATCGCATTGCTGAATGACCACGTGCGCGAACTGATGTCGTCGGGAACGGTGTTTAACGCGCGATGGGCCAGCTCCGGCCCGTGCAACAGGCTGATCTGGGTGTTGACCTGATCGCTCTCGGCTATGACAGGCAGCATCCGCGGTGCGTGTTCCCCCATGGAGTCGCGCAGAGCCCGCAATTGATCCGGACGATGGGTGGCAACCAAAAGCGTACTGCCAAACCAGCGCCACGGCACAGCATTGAAGCGCTGGCACAACGTGGCAGGAAGCGCCTTGGCCATGGCAGCGTTTGGTGGGTCCAGCGCTAGATCAACGCGTTGCGCACCGTATTGCACCGACAGCGCGCCAAGCACGTCGTCGCGACTGACCTGTCCGTCTGCGACCAGAATTTCGCCCAAAGGTGCGTCGATATAATGCTGTAGGTTGAGTGCCTTGAGCAGCGTGTTCTGATCAATGAGCCCTTCGTTTACCAGTTGCCGCCCAACCGGAACGGCAGGCACGTCCACCCGGGCGACCGGGCTGGGTTCGGACAGGCGCAGGAGGGGGTCACTCATCTAACGTGCCACGCTTTAAGGTCGCCCCATTTTGCGCTCGCGTGGTTAATGAAGTGTTAAGTGGCGCGCTCGTTGGCGTCGAAAGTGGCTGACGACGTCACTATTCGTATCGGACTGACGCGCTTGGGCATCACGCCCGGGCGCGCATCGCCTCTGCAAACCGCTCAAACAGGTAGTAGCTGTCTTGGGGCCCGGGGCTGGCCTCGGGGTGGTACTGCACCGAATACACCGGTTTGTCAGCCATGCGGATTCCACAATTGGATCCATCAAAAAGCGATGTGTGCGTCTCAACAACACCCTCAGGCAGGCTTTGTGCGTCTACGGCAAAGCCATGGTTCATGGATGTGATCTCCACCTTGCCGGTTTCGAGATCCTTGACCGGGTGATTGGCCCCGTGATGCCCGTGGTTCATCTTGATCGTTTTGGCTCCGAGCGCGAGGGCAAGCATCTGGTGTCCCAGACAAATTCCGAAGACCGGGATATCGGTCTTGAGAACGTCCTGAATCATCGGAACGGCATAAATGCCGGTTGCCGCAGGATCACCCGGACCGTTGGACAGGAAAACGCCATCCGGTTCATGTGCCAGCACCTCTCCCGCTGTGGCACTGGCGGGGAGTACGGTCACATCGCATCCCGCCGATGCAAGACAGCGCAGAATGTTGCGTTTGGCGCCGTAGTCGATGGCGACGACCTTGTACTTGGGATCAGTTTGGGGGGTGTACCCTTCGGGCCATGCCCACCGCATTTCATTCCAGCGATAGGACTGCGCGCACGTGACATCTTTGGCCAGATCCATCCCCTCAAGGCCAGCAAACGCCTTGGCCTGCTGCACAAGAGCATCGGTGTCGAACACGCCATCCGGGTTGTGCGCAAGAGCGACATGCGGCGCACCGGCCTGGCGAATGGCGCGGGTGAGCCGGCGCGTGTCGATACCTCCAATTGCAATCCTGCCGCGCGAAGCCAGCCACTCAGACAGGCCCTGCACAGCCCGCCAATTCGAGGGGTCGGTTGGCATCCACTTGACCACCATGCCCGCGGCCACGGGGTCCCCCGTTTCATCGTCCTCAGGTGTGACACCCGTATTTCCGATGTGCGGGAAGGTAAATGTCACGACTTGGCCGGCATACGAGGGGTCCGTCATGATCTCCTGATACCCTGTCATGGCAGTGTTGAAACACAGTTCGGCCTGTGTCTGGCCCGTTGCGCCAAAGCCTGTCCCGTAAAACAGGGTCCCGTCAGCCAGAGCCAGGCAAGCGGTCGGTTTTTGGGGGGCAGCGTTGGGCATGGCAGACCTCATCTGAACAGGGTTTGGAGCGGTGAGCGGCGCAAAATTGTGCGATACCTAAAGGCTGTACAACGCCGGGTCAAGCGTTGTCGTAAAATTGAAATACATAATAAAAACAATTACTTAACGCGATTTTAGCTGCTTGCGTAAGCCTGTGACTTCCCGTATCTTCGCAAATTCAACACATGGCCATGGGGATGGACATCATTATGGAATTGCGCACGCGCATTTCGGCCGCATTGAAGCAGGCCATGAAAGACAAGGACGCAGATCGACTATCGACCTTGCGGCTTATCAATGCCGCGATCAAGGACAAGGATATTGATGCACGTGCGGCGGGTCAGGATGATGGCGTGCCGGACCGAGAAGTCCTTGGCATCCTTGGTAAAATGGTCAAGCAGCGCATGGAAAGTGCGCGCACCTATGAAGAGGGTGGTCGTCTGGATCTGGCCGAGCGCGAGTTGGCTGAAACCAAAGTGATCGACGAATTCCTGCCTCAGAAGCTGGACGCCGAAGCATCGGCCAAAGCCGTTGACGCCGCGATTGCAGAAGTCAGCGCAGAGAGCATTCGCGACATGGGTAAAGTTATGGGCGTGCTGAAGGCAAAATATACAGGCCAAATGGACTTTGGCGCTGTTGGCCCAATCGTCAAGGACCGCCTGTGTAGCTAAGGCGTGCTGTCAAAGCGGTCAGGTGTTGCGCCAAAAGCGATGCTCACGTGACGCTGCCCGAACCCAGGATTTCAATGCGTTACGCAGTGATCTTGGTTTCAAAACACTTCGAAGACGTCATGGGCGTCCTGCTTGAACCAAGGCGATGTTTGGCGCTCGATAAAAAGGGCGCGCGCATCACGCCGGTTTTTGCAATGCACTGATCAGGTCGTCGTAAAGTGCTATCCTTTCTTCTTCACTTAGGAAGGATCCAATTTCGACCTCACGCCCTTTGCCTTTGAGCGTTATGTAGTGGGGGATTGGGCCCTCGCTCTCGTACTTGGTGACTTTGGTCCAGTAGCGGTTGCAGTCCCATTCCTGAACATGACCGTTCGCATCTGTGCGTGTCAGATGTGTCTGGGTGTCATCCAATGTCAGCACTTCGATAATTTGTCGGGCGCGCCTGTTGCGGCGCAGCGCATAGTAGAGCGCCCAGACAACCCCAAGCACAAAAGGCAAAAGCCCCCACAACACGACACTGCCCAAAAGCGGTATTGTCGGGATCATGATCATCGTGAACGTGAACAAGATGGTGGCGGCCATGCCCTGTTGGGGCAGGGAGTTGTGCGGCCAGAGGTGCAATTCTTGCGTGGGCGCTGCGGTGTCTGTTGTCCAACGATAGGGCATATTCCAGTTATATGGCCCTCTGCGCCAAGGGCGAGTGGCAAGGTTGTCGCGGCGGACATATTTCATTTTTTGAACGTGGCGTTGGTTGTCATTTTTCTCACACTGTTTGAGTTCCAATCATAACTGAATGACTGGCCAGCTTGAACTAAAACGCGCAACAGGCTTCAATTGTTGCGTAATGACAAATATCGCACGCAAATCATGGATAGATGTCTGTAAGGGCGTGGCGATATTGCTGGTCGTCGTGGGGCACGCAATACGCGGGCTGTATGCCAAGGGGCTGATTGCTGAGCCGTCTTTCACAGCCATCGATTCCCGTATCTATTCCTTTCACATGCCAGTGTTTTTCGCGCTGAGCGGCTATTTTCTGCTCCAACAGATACAGAAACAACCTGTGCCGGGCTTTGTGGCTGGCAGAACGATACGGCTTTTTTGGCCAATGGTATTGTGGACGTATATTTTCCTGACCTTGCGATGGCTCGGCGGCGAATACGCAAACGCAACAACAGAGTTCACAGATATCCTAAGGCTTCCGGTGCCGGGCTATCTGCATCTGTGGTTCTTGTGGGCGCTGTTTGTGCAATCCATCGTGTTGGCGTTTGTTCTGTCTGTGCTGCCAAGCACACGCGCGCCGGGGATTATATTGCTGTGTCTGTTTGCAGGTACTGTCGGGTTGGCGTTGGCCCCGTTGCCTAACGCAGTGGTCTATTGGGTAGGGCCAGCGGTTCAATATGCGCCATTCCTTGTGTTGGGAGCCTTGTTGCGGGTCGCCATTGATGTTTTGGGCATGGGATCTGCGAAGGATCACACAAAGGTCGCAGTGCTGGGAGTGTGCTTTGGTGTGCTGATTGCGCTATGGCCCAATATCGAACTGGGTGCGGTTGCGACATTGGCAGTGCAGATTGTCCTTACCGGCATCTTTGTCCTTGTCTTTGCATATGTCCAATGGGGGAGCGGGCGCCTTACAAAAGGGCTTATCGTTTTGGGTGTCTTTTCGCTGCCGATCTATTTGGCGCACACGATTTTCTCGGCGTTGACACGGGGTATTTTGCTGGACCTGAGCGTGACCAGTTTCTGGGTGCACCTCAGCCTTGGTACACTGTTTGGTGTTGTCGGCCCGCTGTTGATGGCGCTGCTGGCCAAGCGGTTCAATCTGTCTCGGGTGCTGGGTATCTGAAATGCAAAAGGCCCCGGGAGTATCCCGAGGCCTTTTGAGTATTCTGGTCGTCGCGCCTAACTTTCAGGCTTGTACTGTGCATCTCTTGGATGCTCGGTCCCGGCCCATTCTTCAAGGCTGTCCGGGTAACGGTGCGACTTGTCCCATTCTTCCTGCTTGGGCAGGATTTCGAATGTGTGTTCCGGGGGTGGGCTGGGCAGTGTCCATTCCAGCGTGTCCGCATATTCGTTCCATGGGTTGTTCTCGGTCACCCGTGCGCCTGCGCGGATCGAGTAGGCCATGACACCAAAGAAGAACAGGAAGGATGCAAAGCTCAGGAACGCACCCCAGCTCGACCACTCGTTCCAATACGCATAGGCCTCTGGGTAGTCGATGTAGCGGCGTGGCATGCCCTGACGGCCCAGGAAGTGCTGCGGGAAGAACGTCAGGTTGGCCCCGATGAACATCGTCCAGAAGTGCAGCTTGCCAGCCCATTCAGGGTACATGCGACCCGTCATTTTGGGGAAGTAGAAGTAAACACCGGCAAAGATCGCGAACACGGCACCAAGCGACATCACGTAGTGGAAGTGTGCCACAACGTAGTACGTGTCGTGATAGTAGCGGTCTACTGCGGCTTGGCTCAGCACGATGCCTGTGACGCCACCAACAGTGAACAGGAACAGGAAACCAAAGGCCCACAGCATAGGCGTTTTCAGTTCAACCGAGCCGCCCCACATGGTGGCGATCCAGCTGAAGACCTTCACGCCCGTCGGGACCGCGATGACCATCGTGGCCAGCATGAAATAGGCCTGCTGGTTCAGCGACATGCCAACCGTGTACATGTGGTGTGCCCACACGACAAAGCCCAAGGCGCCAATCGCGATGATCGCCCAGACCATTGGCAGATACCCGAACACGGGCTTGCGCGAGAACGTCGCGATCACGTGCGAGATAATGCCAAAGCCGGGCAGAATGATGATGTAGACTTCGGGGTGGCCAAAGAACCAAAGGATGTGCTGATAGAGCACCGGGTCGCCGCCGCCCGCAGGGTCAAAGAAGGTGAACCCGAAGTTGCGGTCCATCAGCAGCATGGTGATCGCGCCCGCCAGAACCGGCAGCGACAGCAGGATCAGCCAGCTTGTGACAAAGATCGACCACGAAAACAGCGGCACTTTGAAGAGCGTCATGCCCGGTGCACGCATGTTCAGGAAGGTGGTGATCATGTTGATCGCACCAAGGATGGAGGACGCTCCGGAAACGTGGACCGCGAAAATCGCGAGGTCCATGGACATGCCTTGTTCACTCGTCGACAGCGGTGGGTACAAAACCCAACCCACACCGGAACCAAGCTGGCCATTGCCACCCGGTGCAAGCACCGAACAGATCGCCAGTGTCGTACCAGCAACGTAGAGCCAGAAGGACAGGTTGTTCATGCGCGGGAAGGCCATATCGGGCGCGCCGATCTGCAAGGGCATGAAATAGTTGCCAAATCCACCGAACAGAGCGGGGATGACCACAAAGAACATCATCAGAATACCGTGACCGGTGATCAAGACATTCCAAAGGTGCCCGTTGGGCGTGCAATATGCGTCGGATGCAAACAGGCGCGCACCTTCGGCACACATGTACTGTACGCCCGGATCCATCAGCTCAAGGCGCATGTAGACGGTGAAGGCCACCGACACAAAACCCACAAGGGCTGAAACGATCAGGTACAGGATCCCGATATCTTTGTGGTTCGTGGACATGAACCAGCGCGTGAAAAACCCACGCTCGTCTTCATGATCGTGACCGTGAATGGCTGCGTCTGCCATGCGGTGCCTCCTAGATTTGATACAGTGCACGCACAGGGTTCCCATCTGCGCGCCGCTTTGGACTTCGTTCTAGTGACTTGATGGGCCCGCTTCAATGCTTGATCGCTCGTCTGACCGGGATGAATTGTCGCGTGTGAACCATTCTGCATGTTGCGGATTGGCCCTGACCGAAGTGGCAACTCAACGGGTTTGGGATTGCGGTCATTTTGGAAACAAAGTGGGCTGGGCAGGCCGCTTTGTTCTCAATCTGCGGGCAAACGCACAGAATAGCCTTGTTTTCTTGCGAATTAGGCCACGGTTAATCCATCGTTAAGCTCAAATCCGACGTCACTTGTTGCCTCAAAAGCGCGTAATGCGCGGTGGAGCAGGTAACGAGTATGGCGACCAACGATAACACGAATCCGGGCACCGAAGGTGATCAGGTCATCTCCGGCACAACGGGCGCGGACACCCTGACGGGTGCATTTGGCGACGATACGATCACCGGTGGTGAGGGTGCGGATGTTCTGAGCGGCGACGGGCCGGTCGAGGGTGCATGGCACTTTGAAACCTTTGACTTTGATTTCACATCGGCAGCCGGGCAGGCGTTTGACATCGAAAGCGGTGTTCGCACCGGATCTGGATACGTCACCGATTTCGACGAAGGCGGTCTGACCAACTCTGTGCGGGGCACAACCGGAAACCCCGAAGACTTTGGTGTCATTTACACCTCGACGCTGAACACGACTGCTGGAGGCACCTATCGGTTGACCACGTCTTCGGATGATGGCTCGACCATTCAGATCTTTGATTCCTCAGGCAATCCCCTGTCTTTTGCCAATCAGACGGGCGGAACGCTCGACTACCTCAACAATGATTTCCACCAAGGCACCACCACGCGATTTGGCGACGTGGTACTTGATCCCAACGAAACCTACACAATCCAGATCCGTTATTGGGAGAATCTTGGCGGGGATACCTTGGCTGCGACCATCAGTGGCCCCGACACGGGCAACGTCGCTGAAAACCTGCTCACCTCGAGCATGATCGGACTGCCGCCGGGGCCGGAATACTCCGTCACTGGTGTGCCTGCCGGGATCGAGGGCAATGACAGTATTGACGGCGGCGCTGGCGACGACAGCATCGATGGCAACGGCGGGAACGATACGTTGCTGGGCGGCACCGGATCGGACAGCGTTTCGGGTGGCGAAGGTGCAGACAGCCTTGTTGGCGACTCGGGCAACGACACATTGCAGGGTGATGCGGGCAATGACACGCTAGATGGCGGTACGGGAGATGACAGTCTTATCGGTGGAGTCGGCGATGACAGTCTTGTCGGTGATGACGGATCCGAGTCCACGACAGTTTACGAAAGCGACTTTGAAAGCGGCGCATCAGGCTGGACAAATGCCAGCACCGAGACTGACCCGGACCTTGGCACCTCTCTTGGTCGCTTTGGCGCGGCGGACGGGGTTGTTGCGACAGAGAACACCTTTGAGTTGGGATCGGATGCCGATCAGGCACAGGTCGTATTTGATGTTCTGTTGCTGGACAGCTGGGATGGCGAAGAGTTTGTCATCACCTTGAATGGTGAGGAAGTTCGTTTCACGCATCTGTCGGGGGACACGAGCTCGCCTGCTTCCCAAAGCTTTGTTGGCGCGGACGGCGCGACCTACACAGTTGACTTCACGAACACCGCCACAGGCGAGCTGGGTTACACCTCACCCACCGGGCCAACAGCGGTTTCGTCTTCTGTCGACACGATCATGAATGTGGTCATCACGGTCGACACGCCACCAGACACCCTGACGGTAGGGTTAGGCAGCACGCTGAACTCCGGCATCGATAACGAAAGCTTTGCCGTCGACAACTTTAGTGTCGCAGCGATTGAGACGACAAACGACACGTTGGATGGAGGCGCTGGCAACGATACGCTGGATGGTGGCGCGGGTGATGACTCCCTGCTTGGGGGTGACGACGACGACTCGCTGGCTGGTGGTACGGGCACGGACACCCTTGAGGGTGGCACCGGCAATGACAGCCTTGATGGTGGTGCAGACAGTGACAGTATCGATGGCGGCACGGGCGATGACCTGATTGCGGACACCGGCGACGCTACGTCTGAGGACACGATCAGTGGCGGGACGGGCAGCGACACCATCGCGGGCGGACTTGGCGCGGACAGTATGGATGGCGGTGACGATGCCGACACGTTCGTCATTGCGGATAACTTTGGCAATGACACCATAACCGGCGGCGAAGGTGGCGTTGACAACGACACGATTGACCTGTCGAACCTGTCTGGCCCTGTCACGGTTGATTATTCGGGCGCCGAAGCGGGCACGATCACCAACGGCACAGACACCATCACCTTTTCCGGCATTGAAAACCTGATCCTGACGGATTTCGATGATGTGGTGAATGGCGAGCTCGATACTGCGGGCTTGAACGTCGATGGCGCGGCCGGCAACGACACGCTGACAGGTGGGACGGGCAACGACACCTTGCTGGGCGGTGCCGATAACGATGTCATCGAGGCTGGCGCAGGTGATGACAGCCTTGTCGGGGGGGATGGTGACGACACCTTTGTCGTGTCCACGGGCAACGACACCATTTCGGACTTTAACACAGGCAACACTGGCGCGATCGACGACGGTGATCAAAGCAACAACGACTTCATCGACCTTAGTCAGTACTACGGACACATCGCGGAATTGCGGGCTGATCTGAATGACGACGGCGTCCTGAACCAGTCAATCGGCAATTACTCGGATAGCTCATCGCTTGGCGCAACGCTCACTCTGGCGGGTGCGTCTTCGGGTGATCTGACGTTCGATACGACCAACGTGGCCTGCTTTACGGCAGGCACGTTGATCGACACTGCCCAAGGGCTGGTTGCTGTCGAAAACCTGCGCAGGGGGATGCGGTTGCGCACCTATGACAACGGCGCACGTCCGGTTCGGGCGATATTGCGGCGTGAGGTGAATGCGCTGGACGACCTTGCACCGATTTGCATCACGTCTGGCACGCTGAACAACACATCAGATCTGCTGGTGTCACCGGCACACCGCATGTTTATCGCGGATTGGCGCGCCGAGATGCTGTTTGGGTTGGATGAGGTGCTGGTCAGTGCCGCCAACCTCGTGCGCGGCGACACGATCTATCGCGCCCCGCGTCCGACCATTACATATTATCACATACTGTTGGATCGGCACGAGATCATCTTTGCCAATGGTGCGGCCACCGAGAGTTTCCATCTGACCCGTGAAGCGGTGGATGCGGCAGAATTCGGTGATGTCGAGGAAGGCGCTGTCGCCATGGAGATCGCGCGTATTTTCCCCGAATTGTTGATGTGCGCCAGCAGCGCGGCGCGCCCCATCATGAAAGGGTACGAGGCGCGTGCCTTGGCCGGGATGCTGGGGTAAACCAATATCGGCAGTGCTCCCCCGTGCATTGGTTTTCCGGGGGCGATGGTGTGGGATTGCGAAGGTGCTGAGCCGTAAAAGTCGGGCCGGTTTGAGATATCAGAACTGGCACGCCTGTGTTTGTCGCGCCGGCACCCCTAAAACCGTTGATTGATCACGTGACGCGATCCCATAAGCTCGTACAACCCAGCCAAAATCAGGGTTGATAATATCAGACTGACTCGTCCGGCAAGCCCCGTGCGTTTGCATGCGTAGGTGGCAGCCTAGCCCAATTGCCGGTCGATTAATGGGCAACGTAGCACGCCGACCACGTCAGGGAGCAGGGACATTCAATTGTTGAGCAGGGTCGGCGCGAACACGGTGTCAAAGGTGCGCCGCAACGCGATGTCAACGTCATCCATCGTAACAGGAAGACCCAAATCGACCAAAGACGTCACACCGTGCTCGGCAATGCCGCAGGGCACGATGCCGTCAAAATGGCCAAGATCAGGTTCGACGTTGATGGAAAGGCCGTGAAAGCTGATCCACTTGCGCAAGCGAATGCCGATTGCGGCGATCTTGTCTTCGGCCATTGCGCCGTTGGGCTGCGGGGGCTTTTCCGGGCGCGCGACCCAGACGCCGACACGGCCCTCCCGGATCTCCCCACGCACGTTGAATTCAGCGAGGGTGGCAATGACCCATGCCTCCAGTTGTTGTACAAAAGCACGCACATCATGCCCGCGAGCACCCACATTCAGAAGAGTGTAGGCGACCCGCTGGCCCGGACCGTGATAGGTGTATTGCCCGCCGCGCCGGGTCTGATGCACGTCAAAGCGGTCGGGATCTGTCAGATCGGCGGGTTTGGCGGACGTGCCTGCCGTGTAAAGGGGGGGGTGTTCCAGCAACCAGATGCATTCATCCGCCTCGCCAGCCGCTATGGCGGTGGCGCGGGTCTCCATCCAAGCCTCTGCTTGCCGATAGTCGGTCAAGCCGGGTGTTGTGATCCATTCAACCATTGCGTTCAGGCAACAACCCTGCCTCCTTGATCATCGCGATGTTGGCGCGGCTCACGGGAATCTCTGCGCCCGTTGTCATGGTCAGGAGGGCGCGGTCTCCTGCGCGGCGGGCCGATGTGATCTGCCCAAAGGCCGCCCAATGGCTGCGATGCACTTGCCCGCCCAATGTATCCCCGACTTCCCCGATCGCATCCGACAGGCGCATCAAAACCAACTCTTCCCCTTTGAGGGTCTGCACACGCACATAATGATCTTCGACAGACAAGGCGACCAGGGCTGCGCGTTTTTCAAGTGGCAGTCGTGACAGCAACTTGGGCGGGGCAGGGGCCACGACCTGTGGTGTGCTCTGGCCGTGCTGACGCACCACACCCAAGACGATGGTGACAATAGCGGCGATCACAAAGGTGGAGGCCACGAAAGAGGTCAGCGCCACGCCATCCATCACCCATCCAAAAACGATAAGGTTGATGATGAACACCGCCGCGCAGATGGAAATGCCGGTCAAAACCGCGCTCAGGGCCAATTGCACGGCGAAGCCTGATCGTGAAAACGCGCCTCGGACGGCTGCATCACACAACACACCCAAGGCATAGGTGGCACATACCGTGACACACCAGTAGGCCAGCCGCTGCAACAGGTTGAGGCGCTCATCCGTCCCAAAGGGCCCTGCAACGCCCAGCACTGTGGCCACCCCCAAAAGCACGATCAGCGTCGCGGGGTGCCCCATGTGGTTGCGCCATTGGCGAAGCGCGGATTGCGGATGCCCGTCACTCACGAAGTCAGCCCTCTTTTTCGCGCAATGCCAATGGAATAGCCGCGCCTGCCTTGTCTAGCTGAGGGTCAATCCACTGCGCAACCCACCCCACCTTCGAGAAAGGCGCGCCAATGTCCCTGCTCCCACTTCTTCAAGCGTCACCCGTCATTCAACTGCATGTCGGGGCTGCCCTTTTGGCCATCGTGGTCGGACCGTTTGCACTGTACCGAGGGCAGCGGGATCGCATCCACAAAGTGCTGGGCTATTTCTGGGTTCTGGTCATGGGCGTGGTGGCCACGTCTTCTTTCTGGATACACAGCTTCGCCGTGATTGGTCCGTTCAGCCCAATCCACGGTTTTGCGCTGTTTACGTATTGGTCGCTCTACACAGGTCTGCGCCACGTGTTTGCCGGACGTATTGCGCTGCACAGATTGGCGATGCGCAGCCTGTATTGGCATGGTCTGTGGATTGCGGGCTTGTTCAACTTTTTGCCCGGGCGAGTCACGAACCGGATCTTTTTTGGATCGCAACCGGATTTGGGGTATCTCGTTCTAGCGTTGGGGCTGGGTGCTATGCTGGCTTGGGGAGTGCGGGCAAGACGGGGCATTCGGGCCATCTGAGGCCGATCGCTAAGCTGCGTCTTCTTGCGCCACCTTGCGCAAAATTTGCGCATAGTTCTCAGCGCCCTGAGCGCCTGTGACCAGATATTTGCCCGCAAAGATCATAGACGGAACGCCGGATATACCACGCGATGTCCAAAAGGTCTGTTTGTCGCGCACCGCGTCGACCAGATCACCGCTCTTCAGAACTTCGGCGGCCGCACTGCGCTCAAGTCCAACGTTTTCAGCCACATCCAACAAGACGTTGATGTCCGAGACATCGCGCTGCGCGGTGAAGTGCGCCTCAAACAAAGCCAACTTTAGCGGGTGCTGCAATCCTTGAGACAACGCGAATTCAAGCAATTGGTGGGCCGCAAAGCTGTTTACGATTCGACTGTCCAAAGAGAAATTGAAATCAATTCCGAGCGTTTGGCCCAATTCTCGCAAATGCGCGCGATTTTGCGCTGATTGCTCTGCTGATTGCCCGTATTTTTCGGCAATGTGCTCAGCCAGATTTTGCCCTTCCGCTGGCATGGCAGGGTTCAGTTCGAACGGGTGCCATCGGATCGTGGCACCTGAACCTGTCAGCGCAAGTGCCTGTTCCAATTGACGAAAGCCGACAATGCACCACGGGCACATGACGTCTGACACGATGTCGACGGAAACGACTGGTGACTCGATGCTTGAAGTGGTCATGTGAGCTCCGATCAAGGGGTGGGCAGAAATGCATCTTTGTGATCATGCGTGCAATACGCAAGAAAATGCCCGGAGATAAGGGGGTATGGAAATTGTGACTTCGCAAACCGTGCGCAGGTGATAAACTACCGCCAGATATTTGGAGGGATGTAAATGATTACCAAAACGCTGACCGCTTCGGTCTTTGCGGCTTCGCTTATTCTTGTACCTGTAGAACGGGCCTCTGCGGATGCCGGCGACTTTGTTGCGGGCGCCATTATCGGTGGAATCGTGGGCCACGCTGCGACAAAGCAGAACCAGCGCAAGCGGGCGACCACACGCACATACACGAAAAAAACGTATAAGCCGCGCCTGCCATCCACGCAGGAAGGGCGCGAGATCCAGGCCTCGCTGAACTACTTTGGTTTCAATGCCGGTACAGTTGACGGGCAGCTGGGACGAAAGTCGCGCAATGCTGTTTCGGCATATCAAGCCTACCTTGGGTATCCGGTCACAGGGCAATTGTCTCCGTTCGAGCAAAACCTGCTGATCAGTTCGTATAACCGCGCTCAGGCTGGTGGCTACGCTGTGACACAGCAAATCGCGCAGAACCCCGAAGGTGTACGCGGTCTGTTGAAAACCTACCGAGCCGAGCTGGCAGGTCAGCCTGCTGTTGCGGGTCAGGGCACAACGATTGTTGTCGCACCGCAACCTGTTGCCCCAGCGGTCGGAACGACAACCACGACAACTGTAGTCGCCGCTGCGCCAACAGCGCCAGCCGTGGCCGCACCGGCAGCCCCGGCCACAACCGAGGTCGCCGCATTGCCGAACTTCCTCGGTTCCGGATCAGCCCAGTCTTTGGCCTCGCATTGTAACACCGTGTCACTGCTGACCAACACGAATGGCGGCTTCACGACGCAGGCTTCCATGACCGATCCGAATGTCGCATTGAACGAACAGTTCTGCCTTGCGCGGACCTATGCAATCGCCAAAAGCGAAGACATGATCGCCAAGGTGCAAGGGTTCACGTCAGACCAGATCGCCGCGCAGTGCAAGCAGTTCGGCCCTGCAATGCAGCCCCATGTGGCCGCATTGGCGTTGAAACCGCAGCCTGCGGTGGTGAGCGATGTGGCTGGTTTCATCCTGACAACGGGCATGTCGCCTGCGCAGCTGAAAGGCACCGCACAGATCTGCATGGGCGTCGGATACCGCACAGATGACATGGATGTGGCGCTTGGCTCTGCTCTGATGCTGTTTGCCATGGGTGATCACGTCTATGGCGAATTGATGGGGCACCACCTTGCACAAGGGTTCGGCACCACGCAGCGCGTCGATGTTGCCCGTGTTTGGTACGGGGAAGGGCTCAAGGCTGTAGACGCCGGGGCGCCTGCTGTCTTTGCACCCGGCCAACCGGAGCGCGTTGAGTTGCTGCGTCAGGCATCCTTGCGTCTGGGCACAAACAACAGTGCAGTCGCAACCCAGCCCACCGTGCAGCCTGCCGCCGCGCTGCCCAGCTTTGGTGTCGTGATCTCGGACTGATCCGACCCATTTCAAAGTAACAAAAACCGGGGTCTTTTCAGGCTCCGGTTTTTCTTTGGGTTTTCGGTCTTGGCAAGGCTCGTGTTCGTCGTTATTGGACGGGAACCAAGCTAAGGCTCGCGGCCGTGGCGGAATTGGTAGACGCGCAGCGTTGAGGTCGCTGTGAGGTAACACTCGTGCGAGTTCGAGTCTCGCCGGCCGCACCATTCCCATGTTTTCATTGTGCACCAGCGGTCTGTCGGCTGCGTAAGACCTCTGTTCGAACGCGCGTGCCATGGCTCGGATCCATCACATCCATTATGTTTCGCGGATATCAGGGCAGGGGGGGCATCATCCCGAGTCCTACCATTACGAAAGTACATCAAAGATTGAGAAACCTTTGTGCCGCTCCTACGTTACATCCCAATGACACTACCTGACTCTGCCCCCGAACCTGCAAAAGAAGCCGCCCTGTGGTGGCGCGCCATTCGCCACGTGACGCGGCTGATTGATGAAAAGAATGTGGGGCTTATCTCGGCAGGAGTGGCGTTTTACGCGATCCTTGCCGTCTTTCCGGGTATTGCGGCGACCATTGCATTGTGGGGCATTATTGGCGATCCGGCACTTGCACTGATCCAGTTGGAAGAGTTTCGCGCGGTTTTGCCGGGGGACGTGTTTCGCTTGCTGGCTGCTCAGTTGGAGGCATTGGCGGGCACGGATGGACTGACTTTGGGGTGGGCTTCGTTGGTGTCCTTTGCCTTTGCGCTGTGGTCTGCACGTGCTGGAGCGGCTGCGCTGATCCGCGGGCTGAATGCCATCTACGAAGCGCCCAATCGTTCGGGACTGGCGCATTACCTGCGTGCGTTTATCCTGACGCTTTCGCTGATGGGTGTTGTGCTGGTTGCGATGGGTTGCATCGTCGTGCTGCCTGTGGTGCTGGCCTTTGTGCCGCTTGGCCCGGTTGCAGCATTTGGTGCCACGGTCTTGCGGTGGGGTGTTGGGATCGCCGTTTTGTTGATCGGCTTTTCCCTGATTTACAGACTCGGACCGAACATACCCCGGCCAAAGCCGCGCCTTTTGTCGGCAGGCGCGGTGTTTGCGACATGTGGCTGGGTTTTGGCGTCTGTTGGCTTTTCGCTCTATCTGCAGAATTTTGGCACGTATAACGAAGTTTACGGCTCGCTTGGTGCTGTGATTGCGATGCTGATGTGGTTGTTCATCAGTGCCTATCTGGTGCTGTTGGGCGCTGCACTGAACGTGCAACTTGCACGCATGAAATCTCGTTAACCCAGTACGATCAGCCAGAGCCAGGCAGTCAGCAATGTCGCGGCTGTCGCGACAAGAACGGACGAGGCGGCAACACGTTTGGCCCGCCCGTACATGTTTGCGAAAATGTAGGCATTCACCCCCGGTGCCATAGCAGCTGTCATGACGGCCGGGCGGAACAGGTCGGACGGTACGGCCAACGCACTGCCGACCATGTAGGTGACGCCGGGATGGACCAGCAGCGACACCCCGCAAATCCAGATGATGACGCGCATGTCCCCTTCGGGGCGGTAGGCCACCAGCACCCCGCCAAGCGCAAAAAGAGCCGTCGGCAGGGCCGCGCGGATCACGAGATCGAGTGCATCCTGCATCACACCTGGAATTGACAACCCTGTCAGGTTCACGACGAAACCTGCGATGATGGCCAGCACCAGGACATTTCGGAACATTGCGCGCAACACACTCTTTGCAGTGTCGAGCGGAGCACCGCCACGGTTGCGGGCAATTTCCATCGCTGTGATGCCCAGCCCGTAACAAAAAGGCGAGTGAAACGCGATAATCGCATAAGCCCCGGCCAACGCGTCCGTACCATAGGCCCGTTCGTTGATCGCTAGGCCCAGCAGAACCGAATTGGAAAAGAGGCAGGCAAAGCCGATGGCCACGGCATCCTCCCAATCGCGATCAAACAGGAAACGTGCGCCCAAGAGGCCGATGGCAAAACCTGATGCGGCGCCTGCGTAAAAACTTGCAAGCAACCGCGTGTCGAGCCCTTGGCTCAGGTCTATCCCGGCGATGGCTGAAAACAACAGGCATGGGATGGCGAAGTGCTGAGAGAATTTCATCAGCGCATCGACCCCGCTTTCGGGGAAAAACTGTCGCCACACCGCGATATAGCCAAACCCGATCACCAGAAAGACGGGCAGGATGACGTCAAGGAGGGCTTGCATATGCGGGCCTTGGTGTGGGCCGAAAGTGCGGGTGCCTCCGGCGGAAGTTTACTTGGCAAGATGAATTTGGATCAGGGAAGAGTGTATGTCAGCACCATTCCGTCATAGGCTGGTTGCACGTGTTCCGGGGTTTCGCGCAGCACCGTTTCGTAGTCGAGATCTATGTGCATATTGGTCAGGATCGCCTGTTTTGGCTTGACCCGTGCGATCCAGTCCAGCGTGTTGGCCAGATGGCTGTGTGTCGGGTGCGGGTCGCGCCGCAGAGCATCCACAATCCAGATATCAAGGTCTTGCAGGGCCGCCCATGCGGCATCCGGGATCGTTGCCACATCCGGCAGATAGGCCAGATCGTTGATCCGGAAGCCCAAGGCGTCAATGCTGCCGTGCCCGACCTCAAATGGTTTGAAGGTGATGGCCCCTCCGGGTCCGTCGATCACTGTATCCCCTTGAATTGTGTTGAGATCCAGTATGGGCGGGTAGGGGGACGCTTTGGGTTGCACAAACGCATAGGCGAAACGCGAGATCAGATCGTCCTGGGTGTTGCCATCGGCCCAGACTTGCAGCCGCTGCTTCATATTGAACACGATCATGCGCAAATCGTCGATTCCGTGCACATGATCGGCATGTGCGTGCGTGTAGATCACACCATCCAGTCGGCCGACCTCGGCATTCAGGAGCTGATTGCGCAAGTCTGGTGAGGTGTCGATCAGCACGGTGGTTGTACCTGCATCGCCAACCCGCTCGACCAGCATCGAGCAGCGTTGCCGTCTGTTCTTGGGGTTTTGAGGATCACATGCGCCCCAGTGCCCGCCGAGCCTTGGCACACCACCTGATGAGCCACAGCCCAGAATGGTAAAGCGCATGACATCGCTCATGCGGCTGCCTCGTATCGGGCGGCCTTGGTGAAGAGTGCGTCGAAGTTGCGTTGTGTCTGGGCCGCAAATTCCGCGTAGTCGAGCCCAAAGACCTCAGCCCCGATTTGCGCCGTATGGGCGGTGTATGCGGGTTCGTTGCGTTTGCCGCGATAGGGCGGCGGGGCGAGATAGGGAGCGTCAGTTTCCACAAGGATGCGATCCACCGGGGCTGATGCAAAGATGTCCCGCAGGTCTTGGGATTTCGGGAATGCCGCGATACCGGACATGCTGAGGAAAAAGCCCAGGTCCAGGGCCGTTTGCGCCAGTTCTCTGGATGAGGAAAAACAGTGCATGACACATGTGAACGCGCCATTGCGGAATTCATCGCTCAGGATGTGCGCCATGTCGTCATCTGCGGCGCGGGCATGAATGATCAGCGGCAGCCCCGTGTCGCGCGCTGCATTGATATGGGTGCGCAGCGACGTCTGCTGGATTGCAGCGCTGTCGGATGTGTAGTGGTAATCCAGCCCCGTTTCCCCGATCCCCACAAATTTGGGGTGACGGGAGAGTGCGATCAGCTCATCCACTGTCGCCAGCGGTTCGTCTGCTGCGCTCATCGGGTGCGTGCCGGCTGCGTAAAAGACCGGGGCATGTGTTTCTGCAATCGCGCGTACCTGCGGTTCCAGCCGCAGCTTGGTGCAGATGGTGACCATACGTGTCACGCCTGCTTTTGCGGCATTTGCCACAATCGCGTCGAGTTGGCCCTCAAAATCGGGGAAGTCGAGGTGGCAATGGCTGTCGGTGATTTCAGGTGTCATCTGCTGGGCGCTGTGGCGGAAAGCTTGAACAGGGTATCTAGGACGAGGGCGGCAGGGTCAAGATTGACTGCACGCCCGTGGCGCGCGCGCGCGAGGGCGGTTTGTGCCGTATCGGCCCACGCGCGTGCTTGTGTTGCATCCGGCGCGAGGCGAGACAGTACCGCCGCCTCGTTTCTGGCCGCTTCGATATGGGGTGGCACGCCTGTGGCACCTGTTTTTGCGAGGCGCGCAAGTGCGATGTCGATCAATGTATAGAGAAGGTCGAGTTTTGCTTCGCTGCCACGCTGGGCCGCAGCCTCAGCCAAAGCCAACCCCCGGGCGCGATCCAGATTTGGCAGGCTGTCGAGCAGCCCGATGACTTCACCGTAGATCTTGAGCCCGTCCATCAGTGACAGGCGCATCGCTTCTCCGACCGACCCTGCACTGAGCTCGGACAGGGCGGCACTGTTCTGACCCGCCTCGACCCCGGCTTGGGCCATTGCAACGCTCATATCCTCGGGAGACAGCGAAGATAGGCGTAACGTGCGGCAACGCGAGCGAATGGTTGGCAGCAGGCGGCTGGGTTGGTGGCATATCAGCAGCAGAGTGGTCCGTGCGGGCGGCTCTTCGAGCATTTTCAGCAGCGCGTTGGCCGCATTCACGTTCATCTCGTCGGCGGCATCGATGATCACAACGCGGCGACCACCGTCAGCCGCCGAGAGTTGGAAGAAGGACGCCAATGCCCGGACATCATCAATCACAATCTGATCGCGCAGGCGCTTGGTTTTATCATTTTCGGTACGGTGTACGGATTTCAGGCCCGGTTCTGCCCCAGCCGCAATGCGCCGCGCAACAGGGTGTTCGGGATCGACATCAAGTGATGTGGGCAGTGGTGCGCCAAACATATCGTCGGGGTCCGGATCCGGCGTGGCCAGTAGAAAGCGCGCGATACGCCAGGCGAGTGTGGCTTTGCCCACGCCGCGTGGACCTGTGAGCAACCATGCGTGGTGCAGGCGTCCACCGGTAAATGCATCAAGAAAGGCGGACTGAGCGTCATCCTGTCCGATCAGTTGCACTGTATCACGGGGATGCGGTGCGCCGGGCACTTGCGTTGGATCGGGAGAGTCTTCGGCCATGGCTGCGGTCTAGCATCTGCCGGGGCAGGGGGGCCAGCCCCCCACGTGTCTATTCGCACTGTTGGCGTGGCTGCTTTAGCGATGTGCCAGATGAGATGTCACCGCAGCGACAACGTCGTGGGCGACTGTGTCCACATCCCGTGCGCCATTGATTGTGCGAAAACGGTCCGCGTATTCCTCGGCCAGAGCCAGGAACCCAGTGCGCATCTTTACCTGCATATCCGCGCCGAAATCTTCGAACCGTTCTTCGACCCCCTGTCGGCCCTTTGCACGGGCAAGGCCCGTTGCCGGGTCCATATCAATCAGGATTGTCAGGTCTGGTTCGCGCCCGATCATCATGGTGTGCAGTTGATCGACTGTTGCGCGCAGATCACCGCGGCTGAGGCCTTGATACATACGGGTGCTGTCGGCAAAGCGGTCGCAAATCACGATCTTGCCGGCCTCAACAGCCGGCAGGATCAACCGCTCCATGTGATCGCGGCGCGCCGCCGTAAATAACAAAAGCTCTGTTTCGGCGGACCAACGATCGGGGTCACCTTGCAGCACCAATGCGCGGATTTCTTCGGCACCGGGGCTACCGCCGGGTTCACGTGTGAGGATCACGTCATGGCCTTGGTCGCGCAGATGATCGGCCAGCAGACGGGCTTGGGTGGATTTGCCCGAGCCGTCGATGCCTTCAAAGCTGATGAACGTGCCGGATGCGCTCACGCGCCGTCCTCGGCAGGGGCTGTGCTGCCAAGTTGGTCGATCAGGGCCTTGGCGGCGGTCGACACTCTGGCAAGGAAACCGCCATGGGCCACGTCTGTTTCAGCCACCAACGCAAATCGCTGTTCAGGAAGCCCTTCTGGTTGCAGAACAAGTTCTGCCAGTTCTGTCCCGGCAGAGATCGGTGCCTGAACAGGACCGGTGTAAATGACTTCGGCGGCCACATCGTCGCCCGCCAAGACGGGCAGCAAAACAGAGATATCTTCGGCAGGCACCAGTCCGACCTCGGGTTCAGCACCTTCCCAAACTTTTGCAGTGGCGATGCGCACACCGGCCTTGGCAACGTTGCGTTGCGCAAATTGGCGGAAGGCCCAGTTCACAATCGCTTCGGCCTCTTGGGCCCGTGCCGCCGCGCTGTCGAGACCGGACACCACGAAAATTACGCGACGGTCGCCTTGCTTGGCCGAGCCCGTCAGTCCATAACCCGCCTCTTGGGTGTGGCCAGTCTTGAGACCATCAGCACCAATGCCGAGTTTCAGTAATGGGTTGCGGTTGAACCGATTGGCACTTTCCTTGGTGTCAAAAAGAAATTCGGTTTCGGCAAACATCGGGTAGAATTCGGGGTAATCCGCAATCAGCTTGCCCGCCAGCAGCCCCAAGTCGCGCATCGACATGCGGTGGCTGGGGTTGGGCCACCCGCTTGCATTTGCGAAGGTCGAATTTGTCATACCCATTTCCTGGGCCCGCCGTGTCATCAGGCGGGCAAAGCCACCCTCTGTCCCGTCAGGGCTGAGCGCTTCTGCAATGACGACGCACGCGTCATTGCCGGACAAGACGATAATGCCGCGGATCAGGTCTTCGACTTTCACGCGCTCACCCTGCTGCAAAAACAGGGTCGAGCCGCCAAAGCTTGCGGCATGTGAAGACACGGGCAGGGTGTCCGTCATGGACAGTTGCCCGCGCTCAAGCGCCTCAAACGCCATATAAAGCGTCATCAGCTTGGACATGGACGCAGGGGGGAGCGGTTCATCCGCATTCTTGTTGAGCAGGACCGTGCCGGTCGTCTGGTCGATCACGTAGGCAGCGGTTGCGCGCGTTTCAAACGCGCTGGCCGCAACAGTGGTCGAGATGAACAGCGCAGTGGCAGCAAGAATGCGGATCAACGGGAATGCTCCTTCAAGCGGGGTCAGTTCGTGACGGCATATGCGTCGGTAAAGCCCTCACCCTTGATCTTCGTCAGCAACTGACTGCGTTCCGCATTGGTGCCGGCGGGGCCGACCACAACACGCCAGAACGGCTTGCCGTCGCGTTCGAATTTCTTGACCGTCGGGATAATGCCAGCGCCGCGCATCTGCTTGGCGGTGCGCTCTGCATTGGCTTCAATCGAGAAGATACCGATCTGGATGAAGGGTTTGGACAGGCTTGACCCTTTTGGCGCAGCAGTCGCGGCGGCCTTGACGGGTTCGGGCTTGGCTGTGGGCTGGATGCCTGCGGCAACCGGTGTGGCCGTTGGTGTTGTCGGAGCCGCAGCGTCAATGGCAGCAGCGGCGCCTGCAATTGGGTCAAGCGTTGTGGTAGCAACTTCGGAAGGTGCCGCAACGGCGTCTTCTGTTGCCACTTCGTCAAAGCTGACTTCGGGCTCAAGCGCGACTTCTTCCTTGCGCAGGGCAGTGACGTTCAGTTCTGCCGGTGCACCGGCCAGCATCCCGAGAGCCTCGGCAGCATCAGAGCTGATTTGCAGGCGCGGGCCTGGGATGTCGCGTTCGCGTCGGAACAAGGCACCAACAACGAATTTGTCATTTGTCGGGTTGCGGATAATGACCCGCTCCGGGTCTGTCACGTCAGGGTGTGCAACCCAGACACCGCCCAGCGAGGGGCGTCCGTCCCACAAACCGGCTTCGGTGGCCGAAAACACATCGGGTGCCTCGACATCACGTTCGACCGTTTGGATTGGAGCGCCCGGTTCGGGCGTGCCTTCGGTCTTTGTGTTGGGCTGAAACGCCTGCATGGCCACGAATTGACCGGATTCATCGCACCCCGCCAAAAGTCCCAGTGCGAGGAGCGCAGCCGCACTGCCGCGAATTTTAGAATATGAGAATGCTCTGCTCATGGACCGAGTCCTTGCCTGCTGTTGCCTGTAATGGTCTTTTTCGACCAGTGCCATTTGTGACACGATTTTATGCCCCGCTGGGCGGAGTTCTGCTTGTGACACTAGCGCCTTATCACGCGCCTGAAAAGCGGCAGGGGGAATTTTGGGCGATTTTCCCCGACGCATTGCATATTTGCCGAATCGCGCGCGGGGCCCTAAAGCGTTCTCGCAGCGGAGGTTTGGCAGAGTGGTCGAATGCACCGGTCTTGAAAACCGACGGGCGTGAAAGCGTCCCCAGGGTTCGAATCCCTGAGCCTCCGCCAGCTACACACGTCCCACAATACCTCTGACAAGCTCCTGATTTCGCAGATAGATTGTTCTCAGGCGCCTAAGCGGCCCACCTGAACACCTCGCGTTTGTTTCGGTGATGTCCGCGATTTTGCCGTGAGTGGCGCGGCGGGTCAGTTTTTGTGGCTCTCTGGCAATTTTGCAAGGAAGCGTGTCGAAACCCTTAGCGACGGGCGACAAGGTTATTGAGACGGACCGTGTTTCGACTTCGACCTTTTGGTGCGCACTGTTGGATGGCGCTTGTGGTTCCCAAAGGGCAAATTAACTAGAAGGGGTCCATTTTGCGCACAGACTTTGGCTTGGGCGGAGAAGGCATTGCCAGCATCAAACAAACCCGCAATTGGGCACTGGAATATCGTCGCTTGGCGAAGCCAGGCCTAAACCCGTGCTTCAACGCCAAAGGAGACATGCCGATCTTTGAAGAATTTGCTGAGCAGGTTCATATCGACTGGATGCTGACGTGGAAAAGCGACAGCCGCGAGCAGCAGTGGATCAACACCTTTGCGACTAGGCTTGTCCAGACTACACGAAAAGACCGTGGGACGCTTGCGCAGAAAACGTCGGGTGGGGGGCTTAAAACCGGGTGATAGAACACCGCTTGCCTTGCTATTGATGGCACGGATCGTTTCCAACGCAACCCGTCTGATCCCCTGAGCCGGTGGCTCTTGCGGCATGATCGCCAACGTCAGCGCAAATTGTTTGGCCCTATGACGCGCGTGACTCTCCCATCTCGGATCACGCTCGATATTGCCAAGCCCGCAAGGCTTGTGCGCCCTCGGTTTTCCATCCGGGACCTGAGCAGCATTGGTGCTTGACTCGATCGCACACACTTTTCATTAATATCCAATATTTTTCATTCCATGGTATGTTTTCGATGTTCTCCATCAAAAAATCCGACGACAAGACCATCGTTGAGTTGCTTGCGTCGACACTGCGTCGTGACATTGCCTTTGGAACTTTGCTGCCAGACCAAAAACTGAAGATCGATCAACTGCGCCAACGTTACGGTGGCTCGAACCACTCCATGCGCGAGACGCTCAGGATTTTGTCCACCGAAGGGTTGGTTGAGGCGACGGCGCAGCGGGGGTTTCGCGTGACCTCAGCGACCGAAGACGACTTGCGCGATATCCAACTGGTCAGGATTGAGATCGAGCGGGTCGCTTTGGCGCGCTCCATTCAGTTGGGCGATGTCGCCTGGGAGGGGCGTGTCATTGCCGCCCATCACGCGTTGCAAAAGGCCGAGGCTGACGTTTCAGACGCGCCGGATGATTTGACGGCGCTGGAGTGGGATGAAGCGTGTCGCGCCTTCGCACATGCGCTGATCCAAGCCTGCGACAGTCCGCGTCTTATTGATCTGCACACCAAGTTTTTTGACCAAAGCCGTCGGTTCCGTCTGGCGCAAATGCGCGAGGGCAAGTTGGACTGGGCCGCGCGAAAAGCGCGCCAACGCGGGCTTGTTGATGCGGCCCTGAGCAAGAACCAAAACGCGGCCTATGAGCTGTTGCAACAAGATATCGAGGCTGAACTGACCACCTGAAAATGATCCAAAGGGAGGAGATCATGACTACTTTCAATCGCCGCAAGGCGCTGGCCCTGATGGGCGGAACGGTTGCTGCAAGCGGTCTTGCCGCTCCTGCGTTGGCCATGAACAAGAAGATCAAAGTGGGTGCGCTGCGCTTTACGTCGCATTCCGGCAACTTCGTTGCATTCGAGCGGGGCTACTTTGCCGAAGCTGGACTGGATGTCGAATTTGAGTTCTTTCAAGCTGCGCAGCCCATGGCAGTCGCCATTGCATCCGGCGACGTCGACTACGCCGTTACGGCAATGTCGGGTGGTCTTATCAGCCTTGCCGACAAGGGTGCCATCAGAGTGATTGGTGGCGCATTGAGCGAAGAGGCGGGCATCGACGGGCAAAAATTCCTGGCCTCGGACGCGGCCTTTCAGGCGGGCGTGAAAACGCCCAAGGACCTCGCGGGCAAGAAGTACGCAGTGACACAGGCAGGATCGTCTTTCCACTACATGGGGTCCAAGATGGCGCAGGCCGAAGGGATCGAGATGTCCTTTACCCCGCTGCAAAAAGTTGGTGCGATCATTGGGGCGATGAAATCGGGGCAGGTTGATGGCTGGTCCATTGTGCCCCACATTGCCAAGCCACTGGCTGGATCGGGTGCGGTCCACATCATTGGCAACGTGTCGGATTACTTGCCTGACTATCAGGTCACCACTGTCTTCACCTCGGTCAAGAATGCCGCAGATGAGCGTGGGCTGACCGAGAGCTTCCTTGCCGGTTTCTCCAAGGGCGTCGATGACTACACGGCTGCGATGATCGACAAAACGGGCGATCAGGACGCGATGGTCGATCTGATCCACAAATATGTCTACACGGACCGGCCACGCGAAAAGGCGGCCCCGTCGATCATCAACGGGACCATGCGCCTGAATGCTGGCGCGGCCCTCAATCTGGCGTCGCTTCAGGACCAATTGGCCTGGTTCCAATCCGAAGATCTGGTGGATGGCGACATCACGATCGACCAGATCGTTGACCAGTCCTACGTCGACATCCTCGGGGCCTGATCCCGCGCAGACCGGGGTCGCCTTGTGGCGACCCCTTTTTGAAACGAGGCGGCGCTAATGGACATTCGGCTCAGTTCTATCAGCCATTCCTATGACGATTTCGAAGTCATGCGCGATGTTTCACTGGACATTCCTAGTGGGCAGATCGTTTGCATTGTTGGCCCCTCCGGCTGTGGCAAGTCCACGCTTTTGCGGTTCATCGGCGGGTTGGAGCGGCCCAAGTCAGGACAGATCGTGCAACTGGGTGATCCGCCTGAAAACTGCCTGAACCCGCTGACCTATATCTTTCAGGACTTTGCGCTTTTGCCTTGGCGCTCGGTGTCCGGCAATGTGTCATTGGTGCTTGAGGATCACGGCATCAAGGGGGCTGCGGCGCGCAGGATCATCGACGATGTTCTGGCCCGCACCAAGCTCAGCGATTTTGCACACGCATTGCCCAAGCAACTGTCGGGCGGAATGAAGCAGCGGGTGGCGATTGCGCGCGCGCTTGCAGTCAATCCTGCGGTGATGCTGATGGACGAACCACTGTCGGCACTTGATAGCCAGACGCGCGAATTGTTGATGGACGATCTGGTCGATCTGTGGACGCGCCAACCTTTCACGGCCGTCTATGTGACGCACAATCTGGCCGAAGCCGTTCGGCTTGGGCATCGCGTTGTGGTGCTGTCGCGTCGGCCCGGCCAAATCCGCGAGATCGTGGATATCGACAAGCCGCTGAATGCGCGCGAATTCGGGGATGCCGACCTTGATGCGCAGCAGAAACATCTGTGGCAGCTTATGCGCGATGAAGCCCGCGCAGCAGATGCGGAGTTGATCAATGTCTGATGCAAGTGCCGGCAAGGCCGTCGTCTTTCGAGGTGGAGGCTTTGCCCCGAAATCGCGTCGCTGGGTCGGGTTTGCGGTTTTTGTCGCGCTCATCCTGTTTGCGGAATGGGGCACACGTTCAGGCTGGATCTCGGCGCTGACGCTGCCAAAGCCATCGGATGTGCTTGCGACCTTTCGCGAGCTTTACGAAAGCGGTCTGTTGTTCAAGCACTTGGGGCCGTCCCTGTCGCGACTGGCGGTCGGGGCTGCCATCGGGGCAAGCATCGGCGTCAGCGTGGGGGTTCTGATCGGGCTATTTTCCTATGTCCGTTCCGGTCTTGTCCCCGTGGTTGCGGCGATCTTTCCGATCCCGAAAATCGCGCTCCTGCCGCTTTTTGTGATCTGGTTCGGGATTGGAGAGGGATCGAAATATGCGTTGATCGCCTTTGGGACGTTTACGCCAACGGTCGTGGCCACCTATGGCGCGGTCGACAATGTGGATCGCACACTGATCCGCATGGGGCAGAGTTTCGGGCTGTCGTGGTGGTCTATTGTGCGCAAGATTGTCCTGCCAGGTGCCATGCCCGGCATCCTGTCCGGGCTCCGCATCAGCCTTGCCATTGCCATCATCCTGCTGGTCGCCGCCGAGATGTTGGGCGCGGAATATGGCATTGGCGCATACATCCTCGAGGCGGGGTCTTTGTATGATCTTGAACGGCTGTTTGCCGGTGTTGTGATCCTGTCCTTGCTCGGCGTGATCGTCAGCGCGTTGATCGGATTGATCGAACGCCGTGTCCTGGGCTGGCGGACGTGATCATGGCGGTGCAAGCCCGATAGGGGCCTGCGGTGCCGCCCAACGGATCCACACGCGCTTGTCGTGTCGAACCGTTGATGCGCAGGGCCCAATTCATGGGTCGACTGAGGCCTGTAGAATCTCGATGCTAGCCTTCATATGCGGATGAAAAACGCAGAAATACGTCGTTTCCATGCCTTCGGTCACAAGAACGTCCGCGAATTCGTTGGTTTCCAATGCGCTCGTATCCCATCCGAATGCGTCGGCCGTCGCCGTGTGGGGGGCGAGATCGCGGTTGATCCACCGGATGGTGTCACCGGGGCGGACTTGGATGATGTCCGGCTGAAACGCAAACGACTTGATCTCTATTTCGTGACGTGTTGGGGGCTCGGCTGACGCCGCAAAAGGGACAGGAACGGCTGCCAAAGCAACCGTTCCGACCAACACCGTTCGGCGTGTGGGTCTGTGCATCATCACTTAAGCGCCTTCACCATCTTTTCGGCATGGTGTTCATGCGCCTTGAAAATTTCCAGGCCTTGGACAAACAGGTCGCGAACCTCGCCGTTGTCGATGTTGGGAATCATCGTGTTTTCGACCAACTCATTCACCGCCTTGTGGTAGGCCAGTTCATTCGCCGCGTAGGCCGCATCGAACTCGGCGCCGCGCAGTTTGACAAACCCGTCAATGATCTCTTCCGCATTGGTGTTGAGTGTCTGGCTGACCGCGTTGTCCTGAGCCGAGGCGCCAAGTTTGGCCAATAGAGCCAGCGCCGCTTCGTTGACCGCTGTGTGGTCTCGGATCATGGTGTTGGCGAATTCATGGACATCGGGATTGTTCGACAGGGCCAGCGCAAGATGTGCGTAGCGAATGTCGATGTTGTCAGCCGTGTATGCGATGTGGGCGAATTCAAGATCGCTCATCGCAGCAACATCTTGCGCGGATGCCTGAAGACCGGTCAGCGCGAAGATCATCGCAAAGGTGGACAGTAGTTTTTTCATTTTGGGAACTCCTTTTGGGTTTCGACCCGGTTTGAGTAGCCCTGTGTCGGCACATGTTTGAATGCGCGTGCGTTCCAAATATCGTGCAGATCGTTCAGACCTCTGTACAGCAGCGCATTGGGCCATATGATCCAGACATGCTTGATCTACTCAGTGACATCCTGACCAACCTGTCCATGCGCGGTACGATCTATTTCCGCACATCCTTTACTAAGCCGTGGGGCGTCGCCGTGCCGCGCTATCAAAATGTGGCGCGCTTTCACTTTGCGCATCGCGGCAGTTGTCTGGTTCGGGTGGACGGGGTGGATGAACCCATTGACCTGGCGCAAGGCGATCTGGTCATCATTCCGCATGGCGCGCCCCACGCGCTTTATTGCGGCAACAATCCGGAGCACACGATCATGCCGCTGGATCAGGTCCTTGAGGCCTCGGGTTTTTCCGGATCCGGTGTGCTGGTTTACGGCGGCGAAGAGCCACAAAGCGAAACCCAATTGATTTGCGGGCACTTTTCGTTTGAACCCCAAGCCCGGCACGTTCTTATGGAGCGTCTGCCGCCGATCATTCATCTCAAAAACTACGGAGAAAGTGCAGGCCGTTGGATGGAAGCCACGTTGCGCATGATCGGGGAAGAGTCCGGTGGCCAGAGAATGGGGGGCGATCTGATTGCTCTGAAGATGTCCGAGACCATTTTTGCGCAGGCAGTCCGAAGCTTCATTGAAAGCAGCGACGCACCGGAATGGGGATTGGGCGCATTTGCCGACAAGAACTTGAGTCGGGCTTTGGATGCCTTTCACAAAGCACCTGCTGATAGCTGGACGGTGGAGACGCTCGCACAAGCGGCGGGTATGTCGCGGACCAGTTTTGCCGTCCACTTCCAAAAGGCGATGAACATGACGCCGATGGATTACGTCACCAAATGGCGCATGGAGATCGCAAAGAAGGTTCTGATTGAAGCAGGCACGTCACTGGCGGATGCCGCAGAGAGTGCGGGCTATGCCTCTGACTCTGCCTTTGCGCGCTCGTTCAAAAAAGAAACAGGACAGTCGCCCGCAGAGTTCCGTCGGAGTGCTCTGGCTGAAAGTACGGATTTCTGAACGATCTGCACATTCATGCGAACGAACCCGCATGTAATGATCCGGTATGCTTGCCTACCTTTGCCCTATCACTGCTGCAAGAGCACCACCGTGAAAGGACAAATAACCATGTTTCCACGTTTCATCACGAAAACGATCCACGCCTATCTCGATTATCCTGTTGCCATCGGGTTAATCGCAATGCCGTTTCTGTTTGGTCTTGGCGTTGAAAACACGCTGGCCTTTTCGCTGTCTGTTGCCACAGGGATCGCAGCTTTCGCCCTGACTGCCTTGACGGATCATCATCTGGGGCTTTTTCGCGTTTTGCCGTACGCGCTGCATCTGGCTGTTGATGGGCTTGTCGGTCTGGCCTTCGTTGCAGCCCCGCTGGTGCTTGGCTTTGCCGGTCTGGATTTCTGGTATTACATGGTTCTGGGGTTGACGGTTCTGGCTGTCGTTGGTTTGCACCAGCCAGATGATCGCTCCGCACCAATCTAAAAACAACAGTAAGGCAGTGGGCGGCGCGTCCGTGCCGTCCAAAGCATGAGGGAGGGATCCATGACGATCGATCAAAGCGCTGACTTGCTTGGCCGAATTAGAGCGTGTCGCGTTTGCGAGGACCTTCCCTTGGGGCCGCGCCCGATAGTTCAGTTCAGTTCTGCGTCAAAGATCCTGATCGTCGGCCAAGCGCCCGGGCGCATCACGCATCACAAGGGCATCCCATTTGACGACCCATCCGGGGACAGGTTGCGGGAATGGTTGGGTGTCTCGCGCGATATGTTTTATGACGCGTCGACATTCGCCATTTTACCGATGGGATTTTGTTTTCCCGGCACCGGCAAAAGCGGAGACCTGCCGCCGCGCACCGCCTGCGCCGTGACGTGGCGCGATCAGGTTCTAAAGGCATTGGTTTCAGTTGAGCTGACCATTGTGATCGGACGCTATGCAATTGATTGGCATTTGCCTGAATACGCGCGCCGCTCCGTCACTGAAGCTGTCAAGGGGTGGTCCGATCTGTGGCCAACACAAATAATCCTTCCGCATCCCAGCCCCAGAAACAACAGGTGGCTGAAGTCAAACCCGTGGTTCACAAATCAGCTTCTGCCTGAATTGCATGATCGAGTGCAGGCGATACTCTAGCGGGTCAAAATGTTCCGTGCGACACGGCGATCCGTTTGACCAGAGTATTGGGTGCGCTACACTCGGAGGTTCGCCAACCCCCATTTTCACCACCGCAGAGGGTGGCTTTGATCTGGAAGTTCTCAGTTCTTCCGGGCTGACATTGCTCTGGGGCGTACGGTTCAGATGACGGCGGCGTCAACGATGAATTCCACTTTAAGCTCCGCACGGGCCAGCTTAGCCTCGCCGCATGCGCGTGCCGGGGCGTGACCTGTCGGCACCCAGTCGTTCCATACCTCGTTCAAGCCGGCAAAATCCTTCATGTCAGCAAGCCATATTGTGACGCGCAACATGTGTTCCCGCGATGACCCGGCCTTGATCAGCAATGCATCGATTTTGTCGAGGCACAGGCGGACTTGCTCCTGGATGGTGTCACCCTCGGCGACTTGTCCGGTCAGATACACCACGCCATTGTGCTTGACGATTTTAGATGAGCGTTCACCGGTTTCAATTCGTTCAATCATGAGACATTCCACACCTTTGCGCGCATGAACTGCGCGGTTCCAACTCTGCTTGCGGCGTCAAATCGGCGCCCAGCCCTGTGCCGGGTGGTACAACCGATTTTAGAGAAGCGGAAGGATACAATCGGATAGTGGTTGCAACGCGAACGGCAACGCGGCCGCGCGCAGTTGGCCATCCGGCGCGGGCTGCGTCAGAAGTGGTGTAAATTTCGCGTGCCATTTCCCTGTTGCGGTGACAGTTTGGGCCAGTCGCGCGAAAAGGGCAGGGCGATGATCGCAACTTGCTCCAACGCTCTCAAAGCACGCCAGATACCGGAACGTCGTCATGATGCTGATTGATAACCTGCAATACGCCAATTGGTCTGAGAAAATTTTTCGTCAGATGCGGGAAGGCGGCGTTGATGCTGTGCATGTCACCATCGCGTATCACGAAAATTTCCGCGAGACGGTCCTGAACTTTGAGCAGTGGAACCGGTGGTTCGAGATGTACCCCGACCTCATCATGAAAGGGCTGTGGGCGAGCGACGTGGATCGCGCCAGAGAAAGCGGCAGAACGGCAATCTTTTTCGGGTTTCAGAACCCCAGCCCGATTGAGGATGACATCGGCCTTGTGGAAATCGTGCACAGCCTTGGTGCGCGTTTCATGCAGCTGACCTACAACAATCAGTCGTTGCTTGCGACGGGGTGTTACGAGGCGGAAGACGCAGGCATCACGCGGATGGGGCGCCAGGTGATCAAGGAGATGAACCGGGTTGGCCTTGTCATTGACATGAGCCATTCGGCGGATCGCTCCACGATCGAAGCGGCAGAGCTGTCCAAGCGGCCCATCGCGATCACCCACGCCAACCCCTATGAATGGTCACCGGCGCTGCGGAACAAGAAAGCCGACGTTATTCGCGCTGTGACGGAAAAGGGCGGCATGTTGGGTTTTTCTGTTTATCCGCATCACCTCAAGGGCAAGTCTAACTGCACACTGGCCAGTTTTTGCGACATGATTGCCCGGACGGCGGACACGTTTGGACCACATGCGCTTGGGATTGGAACGGACCTGTGCCAGGACCAGCCGGACAGCGTAGTGGAGTGGATGCGCGTGGGTCGCTGGAGCAAAGAGATTGACTATGGCGAGGGCTCTGCCGCAGCACCCGGTTTCCCGCCCATGCCTGCGTGGTTCAAGGACAATCGTGACTTTGGAAAAATCGAAACTGGCCTGCGCGCCACTGGGCTGAGCGAGACGGAGGTCGCGGGCATCATGGGGGACAACTGGCATCGCTTTTACGCCGAGAATTTCGTGCCAGCTTAACGTGGCCCGCGATTGTTTAGGCAGCTATGAAGATTGCGCGTTGTTAGCAACTGGGCTTCTGTCGCAACAGAAGATTGCGTGCACAACTTTTCATCGCGTGAATCACATGTGATCGCCTGCATGCAAAAAGCTCAATTGCGGTCTTCAAACGCATCCGGCAACAGACGCACCACATAACCGATCAATACCGCGGTGCTGATTCCAAATGTCAGTAGTCCGGTCACAGCGGCAAAAGTTGCAAAGATACGCTGGCCTTCGCTCAGGACAATGTCGCCGTAACCCAAGGTCGTATAGGTCACCATGGCAAAGTAGAAGCTGGCTGGAAACGTCTCGAACGGCACCAGTTCATAAAACGCAATCGCCCATGCCCAAACTTGAATTGTGTGTGCAAAAACAAGGGCAAGCACACCAAAGGACAACAAAGCACTGATGCGTATATGCGCAGGTCTTGGTTGCAATAGTCCAGCCATGCGTTGCGCCATCGGGATGCTGGCAGCAATGGCAAGGATGTGAACCAATGCGCAGCCCAGCAACAGAATGCTTCCAAGCATAATTTGGACGCTCATGGACACGGCGCGCAGTGCCTTTCGTTTACATTGCTGCAAAAGGATGGAACCTTTGGTCAAAACAGTTGAACATCAAGGAGCGCAGATGAGAACCTTTTTTAAAGTTTTGGCGCTCGTTGGTGGGCTTGCTGGATTTGCCCAACCACTCATCGCCCAAGAGGCTGAGCAGCCTGTGCGACCCGCCAAGGTGGTGACGGTCAAGGCGACACCCAGCAACGTGCAGCGCACCTATCCGGCCATTGTGCTGCCATCGCGCGAGGTGCAGCTGACCTTTCGGGTAAGTGGTCGGGTGATGGAATTGCCGGCGCGGGCCTCGATGGATGTGGCCGAAGGGGATGTCATCGCCAAGCTGGATCCAGCCGATTTTGAAACACAATTGGCGCAATTGCAAAGCCAGCGTGATCAGGCCGAGGCGGAACTAACAGCCTTGCGCTCGGGCGCTCGTGCCGAGGAAATCGTCGCACTTGAAGCGGCGGTCGAAGCCGCGCAGGCTCAGGTCGATCAGGCAATGGATCAGGTGCTGCGGACACGTGAATTGGCCAGCCGTGGAGTCGTTGCCACCGCGCGACTGGATGATGACGAAGCAACACTGCGAGTCGCGCAAGCGGACTTGCGTGCCCAGACAGAACAGCTTGTCATTGGGCAATCCGGGGCGCGCGCCGAAGATATTGCCGCTGCGGAGGCCGCGATCCGGGGGCTGGACGCGCAGATACAATCCGCTCGCAACAATCTGGACTACGCGACTTTGCGCGCCCCCTTTGACGGCATCATTGCCCGGCGAGACATCGACAATTTCACTAATGTTCAGGCTGGGCAAAGCGTTGCGTTGCTTCAGGCGCTGTCGACGGTGCATCTTTCTTTTGATGTGCCGGGTCCGGATGTGACCGCTCTCGTTGCCAATGGGGCCGAGGCCGTTGAAAACAAGGTGATATTTGATGCGTTGCCGGGTCAGACATTTGACGCGGAAGTTGTCGAATTTTCGGTGCAGGCGGACAGTGCGACGCAAACCTATCGTGGTCGAGTGTCCGTTGCCATTCCTGAAGGTGCATTGATCTTGCCCGGAATGGTGGGCCGTGTGACGTCGACCGCACCGGGGCAAGCGCCCGAGATCATCGTACCCTTGACGGCGATCGCCTCGGGCGTTGACGGGTCACCATTTGTGTGGGTCGTGGACGCAGCAAACACCGTGAGCCGAAGGGGCGTGAGGTTGGGCGATTTGTCCGCCCAGTCCGTTGTCGTAGTGGAAGGTGTCAGCGAAGGAGACATCATTGTCTCTGCCGGGGTCAGTCAGATCATCGAAGGGATGCAAATTCGCCCCGTGACCCGGATCGGGGGCTAACCAATGGATCTGGCCAAGTTTGCCATCGAGAAACGCCTCATTTCTGCCGTTTCCACGCTGCTTATCCTGCTTGCGGGCTATGTTGCTTACGTCAATCTGCCCCGGTTTGAGGACCCCGAGTTTATCATTCGGCAAGCTCAGATCATTACGCCTTATCCCGGTGCGAGTGCCGAGGAGGTGGCGGAAGAGGTCACCGAAGTTGTCGAAAATGCACTCCAGCAATTGCAGGGCGTGGATGAGGTGCGGTCCGTCTCATCGCCCGGTCTCAGCAATGTCACCGTAGAGTTCACCATCGCATCTACCCCGGATTATCCGGCACTGTACGAACGCTTTGCCCAGATGCGGGCCAAGGTAGATGATGCGCAGGCGTCCTTGCCCCCCAACGCACTGGCCAGTCAGGTGTTCGATGATTTCGGCGACGTCTACTCACTTTACTTCGCAGTGGTTGGCGAAGGGTTTTCACTGGGCGAACTGCACGATTATGCCAAGGATCTGCAACGTGGGCTGGTCACCGTTGATGGTGTGTCCAAAGTTGTTCTGAGCGGTGTGCAGGACGAAGTCATTTATGTGGAATACGCACCCGCCCGTCTGATTGAGCTTGGTCTCGCGCCTCAACAGATCGCGGATGTGCTGGAAGGCCAAAACCTCGTCACGCCTTCAGGGTCAATAAAGGCAGGCCAAACACGGCTGGAATTGCGCCCCAGCAGTGCTGTCAATTCAACAGAGGCCATCGGTGCGTTGCTGATCACCAATGCGCAGACAGGTGCTTCGTTCCGGCTGTCGGACATTGCCACCGTGTCGCGTGGCTTTCAGGACCCTGCGCAAGGCAAAATCTTCCGGGACGGACGGCCCGCCATCGGGATCGGTGTCTCTAACGCGATTGGCGGCAATGTCGTCAATATGGGCGAAGCTGTGCGGGCGCGGATGCAAGAGCTGATCTCGGAACGCCCGATCGGCATAGAGGTGCTTGCGATTTCGGATCAATCCGTTTCGGTCAAGGCGTCAGTGGATGACTTTGTAATGAACGTCGTTTTGGCTCTGGCGATTGTGGTGGGCACGTTGCTGATCTTCATGGGGCTTCGGTCGGGCATCCTGATGGGGGGTATCCTGCTGGTGACTGTCGCTGGCACGCTCTTTGGGATGTATATCTACGGATTGGATATGCAGCGGATTTCACTGGGCGCCTTGATCATTGCGTTGGGGATGCTGGTGGACAACGCGATTGTTGTTGTCGAAGGCACCTTGGTCCGCGTTCAAAAAGGCGAAACTGCCGCAAAGGCGGCGCAGACGGTTGTCGGCCAGACGAAGTGGCCGCTGTTGGGGGGGACAATCGTTGGTTTTCTTGCGTTTTCTCCGGTTGGTTTTTCGCCGGACAACACGGGTGAATATGCAGGCAGCCTGTTCTGGACCATCGCAATTGCGCTGTTGTTTTCCTGGCTCGTAGCGATCTGGCTGACGCCTTATTTCTGCACGCTTTTGCTCAAACCGGGGGGCGGGCAAGACGACAAGGGCGAGAACATAATGCTGCGCGGTTACCGTACGGTTCTGTCGGGTGCGATCCGCTTGCGCTATTTGACTATCGTGGTTGTGGTGGGGCTGTTCGCCTCAGCGATGGCGATGTTCAGTCTCGTGCCGCCGGGCTTCTTTCCATCTTCGACACGTGACCAGTTTGTGATCGACTACTTCCTGCCTCAGGGCACCGATATCGCCAAGACCCAAGCCGATCTGCTGGAGATTGATGCGCATGTACGCGACCTTCCGGAGGTCACGAGCACAAATGCCTCCGTTGGCGGCGGGCATCTGCGTTTTATGCTGACCTATGAAGGCGAGAACGACAACGCGGCCTATGGCCAGATCCTTGTTGATGTCGAAAACTATCAACAGATCGAGTCCCTGCGGATTTCGTTGCAGGAGTGGATTGACGAAAACTATCCCGAGGCGACCGCGAAGGTTTGGAAATTCGTGTTGGGGCCCAGCGGTGGGTCCAAGATCGAAGCGAAGTTTTCTGGGCCGGATCCCGTTGTCCTGCGTGATCTTGCGGCTCAGTCCAAGGTTATAATGTCAGAGGCAGGGGCCGTCGCGATCAAGGATGACTGGCGCGAGCAGGTGCAGATTATCCGCCCTGTGATCAATACAGAAAACGCGCGCCGTCTGGGGTTGACCCAGGGCGAGATCGCCAATGCGCTTTATAGTCATCTCAATGGTGCCCGTCTTGGTGTGTACCGGGACGGGGACGAGTTGCGAAACATCGTGATGCGCCCGTTTGAGGCTGACCGCAACGACATCGCGCGGCTGCGCGATATTCAGGTCTTTAGCCAGTTGGCTGGTGCCTATATCCCAATCAGTCAGGTTGTTGATCGCTTTGATCTCGCTTTTGAAGCAGGCAACTTGCGCCGTATTGACCGTGCTTTGACCATCACGGCCCAATCTGACAACGCACCGGGGGTTCTATCTGGTGATCTGTTTGAAGAAGTGCGCGCGCCGATCGAGGCCATCCCGCTGCCGCCAGGCTACAGTTTGTCGTGGGAAGGCGAGTTCGGCAGTTCCGCGGAGGCCAATGCGGGCCTCGCCTCAACCATGCCATATGGATTTGGAGCCATGGTGCTGGTTGTCATCTTCCTGTTCAACGCCATGCGCCAACCTTTGATTATCTGGCTGACGGTGCCCCTGGCATTGATCGGTGTCGTGTGGGGTTTGGCTGCGACACAGACGCCCATGGAGTTCATGGCCATTCTCGGGGTCCTGTCATTGACGGGTATGTTGATCAAGAATGCCATTGTTCTTATCGATGAGACGGACAGCCAGATAGCCGAGGGCAAGGCACGCATGTCTGCGGTTGTGGATGCTGCTGTGTCGCGGGTGCGCCCGGTGACGCTGGGGGTGTTGACGACTGTTCTCGGGGTCATCCCGCTGCTATGGGATCCGTTCTTTACGTCGCTGGCGGTTGTGATCATCTGCGGCCTCAGCTTTGCCACGATCCTGACGTTGATTGTGGTGCCAACGCTGTACGCTGTGTTCTTCCGCGTTAGCGGTGACGAAATGGCGTGACGTTGTCGGGAAAGACGGACGCGCCGTGTCTAAGAAACGGTCGCGCCCGCCTTGGTGGGGCGGGATGCAATTTTTACTTGGCCAAAGCCATAAAACTGCTACGCCTGCGGTATGGAGTATTATGAAAATCAAGCTGCGTATCGTGATGCCGTCCTGAACAACCTTCAGGCGCTGACAGCGCCTTCTGTTCCGTTCCCATCCGATAACGCGGATGCGCCGCTGGCCCTGCTGGCACGGTGCCCGAAATCGGCCGAAACCCCTTTGATTCAGTCTGATGCCTTGGCCGCAAATGCAGAGGTCGGTGCCGTGTTTGTCAAAGACGAACGCATGCGTATGGGGCTGGGCAGTTTCAAGGCGCTGGGTGCGGCTTACGTTATCGCGTGTGATGCCCAAAAAGGTGAAGCGGCAGGGGCCACGTACGTGACAGCCAGCGCGGGCAACCATGGTCTGTCGGTTGCGGCAGGTGCCAACGCCTTTGGGGCGCAGGCCGTCATCTATTTGTCTGAAACGGTGCCCGAGGCCTTTGCTGCACGGCTGCGTGCCTTGGGTGCGCAGGTCCGCCGCGCAGGTCAGACCTATGAGGACAGTATGGAAACTGCTGCGGCCGATGCCCAGAGCAACGGTTGGATCTTGCTGTCAGACAGTTCATGGCCAGGTTACATGCAACGACCCTACACCCTGATGGAAGGGTACTTGGTTTTGATGCACGAGGCGGCCGCCGAGATGAGCGCCGCGCCGACACACATCTTTTTGCAGGCCGGTGTGGGCGGTTTGGCCACGGCGTGCGCCGCTTTCTCCCGCAAGGTGTGGGGACATGCCCCCAGGATCATCGTTGTCGAGCCAGAGGTCGCGCCCGCCCTTTTTGAATCCATCAGAGCCGGGTCGGCCCAGATCACGAAGGGACCGGTTTCCGAAATGGGGCGGCTGGATTGCAAAGAACCTTCATTGATTGCGTTGAAGGGGCTGGCACGCGACGCCGATGTCTTTGTCACCATCACTGAAGAAGAGGGGCGGTCGGGAGCCACAGCCTGCGCCCAAGCAGGTCTGGAATCGACAGCATCGGGCGCGGCAGGTGTCGCCGGGCTTCTTGCGCTGCGTGGTCAGGTGGGCCTTGGCCCCGACGCGCGCGTTCTGGTGATATTGAGCGAAGAGGCCACGGATTGACGTTGCCAGCACGCGGGTTCCCTGCAAGCGAGTTTCAGCAGCGCACAAGGCGTGCGCAGGCCAGGATGCAGGACAGTGACATTGCGGCCCTGTTGCTGACCACTGAGCCGGAGATCCGGTATTACACTGGGTTCCTCACCCGTTTTTGGGAAAGCCCGACGCGCCCGTGGTTTGTGGTGATCCCGTCAGATGGCGCGCCCATTGCCGTGATCCCCGCCATTGGCGCCCATTTGATGTCGCAAACATGGATCGAAGATATTCGCACATGGGACGCACCGGACTACGACGACGACGGCATTGGGTTGCTGGCTGATACGCTGACCGAGATTAGCCCGGACGGTGCAGCGATTGGGATGGCCGATGCGCTGGAAAGCCATGTGCGCATGCCAACAGGTGACTTTGAACGGTTGCGCACCATGATAGGAGCCCGTGCGTTTGTGAGCGACGGCAGCATCACTGCTACGCTGCGCCAAATCAAATCTGACGCGGAAATCGCCAAGATCCGCCATGCAGTTGGCATCGCCAATGCGGCCTTTGATCGTGTTGGCGAAGTTGCAGCTCCCGATGTACCACTTTCCGAGGTCTTTCGACGGTTCCAGATGCTGTGTCTGGAAGAAGGTGCCGATTGGGTGCCATATCTTGCGGGTGCGGCTGGGGTTGGCGGATACGGTGATGTGATCTCTCCCGCGACAGACACGCCTTTGCGCAACGGCGATGTCTTGATGCTGGACACAGGCCTTGTCTGGGATGGTTACTTCTGTGACTTCGATCGGAACTTCAGCGTCGCGGCCCCGTCTGATGAGACTCGCCTTGCCCATGTACACCTGATTGAGGCGACGCAGGCCGGATTTGAAACCGCGAAAGCAGGGCACACCATGGCGGACCTGTATCACGCAATGGATGCAATTTTGTCATTGGGCGAAGGTGCCGGGCGTTTGGGCCACGGCTTGGGTATGCAATTGACGGAAGGCGCATCCATTATCCCAGCGGATCACACCGTGTTGCGTCCCGGTATGGTTCTGACGTTGGAACCTTATGTGAAATTGCCGGATGCGCGCATCATGGTTCATGAGGAAAACATAGTGATCCGCGAAGATGGGCCTGAGTGGCTTTCGGCGCCGCAAGCGCTTGGGATACGTGTGATATGACCGCGCAACCGTATGAACTGGTGCTGAAGCGGGCCTGCCAGATTGGGCTGATCGTGTTGCAGGCGGACGAAACGATTGAGCACGACATGCGCCGGATGCTGCCGCCATCTGTTGAATTTCTCGTATCGCGGGTGCCGTCGGGAACGCATGTTACACTCGACACCCTGTCGGCGATGGAGGTGGAACTGAAACGCGCTGCGGCTCTGTTTCCCGAAGCGGCTGTTTTACGTGCGGTTGGGTATGGGTGCACGTCCGGCTCTGCCCAGATTGGGTCTGGTCGTGTGGCGGAGGCGGTGCGCGCGGGCAAATCCACCGAAGAGGTCAGCGACCCGGTTACGGCTCTGATCCGGGCCTGCCGGGCCATGCAGGTGACACGTATCGGCCTGCTCAGCCCCTACATTCAAAGTGTTTCCCGCCGCTTGTGCGACGTGCTGGAAGAGGCCGGTATCGGGATCGTAGCCTTTGCCAGCTTTGAAGAAAGCGAGGAGGGGCGTGTCGCACAGATTGCACCCTCTTCGATAAAAGAGGCGGCCATCAGGTTGGCAGGCAGCGCGGATATGGATGCGGTGTTTGTGTCATGCACAAATCTGCGCACATTGGATTTGATTGATACGGTTGAGGCGGAAACGGGTGTGCCCATGATGACCAGCAATCAGGTGCTGTGCTGGGATCTACTGCGGCTTGTGGGCGCAAAGGGGCAGGGGCCGGGCGCGTTGTGGCGCCAGGGTATTACTCCAGACTAAAGCCCCGCGCGCGAATGTATGCGCCGAAATCGGCCCGTTCGGGTTGGCTGTATTGGCGTGCTTTGTCCATTGACCACCCGTAGGTGTCGGATATGCCCAAACTCTCTGACAGACGTTGCGTGCGGTAGGGGTGTGCGGCGGTTCTGTCTGCGTCATAGGCGTGGATGGCGCTTTCGACACCTTCTTCGGCATACCGATCCACGTGGCAGGTAACACTCAGGGGAAGACGCTTGGTGATGTGGGTCTCACCGGCGGGATATCCTATGGCAAGACCGGCAAACGGAAACACATGCGCAGGTAAGCCAAGCAGGTCGGACACGGCGGCGGCCTCATTGCGCACGGCGCTGATCGGACAACACCCCAACCCCACAGACCGGGCAGCACTCACGAAAGCCGCCAGCGCGATGGCCGCATCCGCCGCCGCATTGAATACAGCGTCAAAGTGATCATTTGCGAAAGGGATATCATGCATTTTGTGCAGCAAGCGCGCCCGCCGGTTGTTCCCACAAAAGACAGCGATCAGGGGCGCGCCTGCAACCCACTCCTGACCCGCTACAAGCTGCGCCAATTGTGCGCGCCGCCCCGGATCTCTGAGCAACACAATGTCACGCTGTTGCAGATCGCTCTTGCTCGGTGTCGCAAGAGCCGCTGCACACAGGACGTCCTGCAGATCTGTCGGTACAGCCGTGTCGCGAAACGCGCGGCAGGATCCGTGTGCAGCCAGATTGCGCAGCACGTCATTATCAAACTCCGCACTGTTCAGCTGATCGGCGTCGCTAAATCGCGCCTCAAGCAGATGTTGCAGGGGGGGTGAATCTGCATTGGTCATGAGCCCTGTCCTTGATCTTGTTTCTGTTAGCATTGCTAACTGGCAGGTAAAGAAATTATCGCGTTCATTAAGCAACTCTGTCGGATACACTGTGCCACGACGCACCTGTGATGTGAAAGATCCAAGCCCTGATGACCACCAACAAGTTATCTGTGACAATCGAGCGTGGGTCTGATGCGCAAGAGGTGTTCGAAGTGCCTGCGTACGATAATCAAACTGTGCTCGACGTGGTGTCCTGGGTGCAGCAAAACGCAGACCCAACGCTCAGCTATCGGTTTGCCTGTCGTGTCGGCATGTGCGGCAGCTGTGCGATGATGGTGAATGGTGTGCCGAGGTGGACGTGCCGCACGCATATCTCCAAGGTGCTCAAGGGAAATGCCGTTACCATCGGTCCCTTGCGCAATCTGCCCGTGATCAAGGATCTCGCCGTGGACATGGATCCGTTCTTTGACAAATGGGTCGGGGCGGAAGGGGTGCATCATGGCGCGTTGACACGGGATGATCCCATCGCACCCGTGGACGAGGACAGCGCGCCTCGGGTCGAAGCAAATGCCGGGATCGAATGCATCAACTGCTCGGTCTGCTATGCGGCGTGTGATACGGTTGCCGGGAACGCGGATTATCTGGGTCCAGCAGCGTTGCAGCGGGCGTGGACGCTGTTGAATGATGCCAAGGATGAGGGGCGGTTGGCCATTCTTGACGCTGTGTCGGGTGCCGGAGGGTGCCACAACTGTCACTCGATGGGATCGTGCACGCTCTATTGCCCCAATGAGCTTGACCCGATGTCTGCCATTGCCGGTCTCAAGCGCGAAACGGCCCGCAACTTTTTCAAACGGGGGCGCTGAATGCTCAGTTTGCGATTGTACATGCTGCAACGAATTTCGGCACTGCTGATGGCACCGCTGGTTCTGGGGCACTTGGGGGTGATGATCTATGCGATCCAGGGTGGGCTGAGTGCTGCCGAGATATTGGGCCGCACGCAGGGGTCCGTGCTGTGGTTTGCATTCTACGGGCTGTTTGTCGTGGCGGTGTCCGTGCACGGCGCAATCGGGTTGCGGACCGTTATCCACGAATGGGGCGGCTTAAAAGGCCCGGTGCTGGAAGCGGTGATGTGGGCTATCGGGTTGGCGTTATTCGCTCTAGGAGCCCGTGCAGTCTGGGCTGTGACCTTTGCGGCAGGTCTTGGCGCATGAGGGCGGCGCGTGGCATCACATCCCGGGCGCACCCCTTGTGGCTGGCCTATATCCTGCACCGCATCTCCGGACTCGGGCTTGCGCTGTTTCTGCCGCTGCATTTCTGGGTTCTTGCCTTGGCCATGACGGACCCCGCGCGGCTGGACGGTTTCCTGACCCTGACAGAGGCGGGCGTCGTCAAGCTGGCGGAATTTGGGCTGGTCTTCCTGCTGGCGGTACACATGTTTGGCGGCTTACGCATTATGGCGCTGGAATGGCTGCCGTGGAGTCCGTCGCAAAAATCTCTGGCCGCAGGAGCGACAGCCGCGTCGTTCCTGATTGCCTGTCTTTTTTTCCTGAAGGCGGTGTGACATGCGCGTTTCTGACATCGAAAGACACGACACCGACATTTTGATCCTCGGGACCGGAGGGGCAGGTATGTTCGCAGCACTTCACGCGCAACAGACAGCTCCGGAGGGGACGAAAATCACGATTGCCGTCAAAGGGTTGATTGGCAAATGTGGTTGCACGCGCATGGTACAGGGCGGCTATAATGTTGCCCTTGGCGGTGGTGACACGGTCGAGCGGCACTTCATGGACACGATCGAGGGCGGCAAGTGGCTGCCCGATCAGGACATGGCGTGGCGCTTGTGTGAACAGGCCGTGGTGCGCATCCGCGAACTCGAAAACGAGATCGGCTGCTTTTTTGATCGCAACCCGGACGGGTCATTACACCAGAAAGCTTTTGCCGGGCAGACTGCGGACCGAACCGTGCACAAAGGTGATCTGACTGGGATCGAGATCATCAATCGCCTGATGGAAAAGGTTCTGGCGAGCGGGGTCGAAAAACTTCAGGAGCACCGCGCCGTTGGGCTGATCCCGACGCGCGATGGCAGTGCGCTGGCCGGTGTGCTGATGATCGACATGCGTACGGGGCGTTTTCGTCTGGTGCGGGCCAAGACGGTGATGATGGGCACGGGCGGCGGGCCAACCATGTACAAATACCACACCCCCAGCGGCGACAAGACGATGGACGGCCTTGCCATGGCGTTGCGGGCGGGGCTGAAGTTGCGGGATATGGAGATGGTGCAGTTCCACCCCACCGGCCTGCTGGCGGGCGATCATACCCGCATGACCGGCACAGTGCTCGAAGAAGGGCTGCGCGGCGCAGGCGGTCAATTGATCAGCCATTCCGGTCAAAGGTTTATGTTTGACTATGACGGCAAGGGCGAGCGCGCGACGCGGGATGTGGTCAGCCGTGGCATCTATGCCGAGATGCGCAAGAACAATAACCCCGAACATGAGGGCGTTTTTATCTCGATGTCCCATCTGGGGCCTGACAACGTGCGCGCCAAATTCCCGGGTATGGTGAAACGCTGTGCGGACAGCGGGTTTGATCTGGCTGCGGACAAGGTGGAGGTGGTGCCAACGGCGCATTACTTCATGGGGGGCGTTGTGGTGGATGTGGACACACGCACGGCAATGGAAGGGCTCTACGTGGCTGGCGAGGATGCGGGCGGGGCGCATGGCTCAAACCGCTTGGGTGGAAATGGTGTTGCCAATTCAACGGTTTATGGTGGCATTGCCGGGGATACGATGGGTTCAGACGTGGCGCGCATGACCCTGCGCGACCCGGACGAGGATGTGCTGGCTGCAGAGCTTGCGCGCGCCATCCACCCTCTCACTCGCAAGCCGGATCTGGTGCTGCCGTTGCGCAAACAATTGCAGGATCTCATGTGGGAAGAGGTTGGCGTGATCCGCACCGAGGCCGGGATGAAACGAGGCCTTACCGGGATCGCGGCCGTATCGGATGCCTTGATGGATGTGGGTGTGGATGGCAGTAACCTTGCGTTTAATCTGACATGGCACGACTGGCTGAACCTGCGCTCGCTTTGTGATGTATCCGAGGTCATCACAAAGGCAGGGATCGCCCGCGAAAATTCGCGCGGTGCGCATTACCGCGAAGACTTTCCTGAAGACGGCGGGATTGAAAACAGCGATTTTACCGTGGCGACACTCGAGGGCGAAGGTGTCAAAGTCAACCGCGAACCCGTCCAATTCACAATCGTGCGTCCCGGTCAGACGATCCTGCCCGAGGGCGAACCCGAAACACTGGTGGCCGCGCAATGAGCACACGAAACATCATCGAAGGTCGCGCTGCAGTGATTGTGATCGACATTCAGGCTTCTACCTTTGTGGATCACAGCGCGGACCGAGCGATTGCAAACATGCCCGGCTACAAGGATCGCATGTTGGCGGCACGCCCTCTGATCGACGCAGCCCACGCGTGCAAAGTACCTGTGGTTTTCATTCAGGAGATACACCGGGCTGACGGCGTTGATTTTGGCCGCGAACTGGATGGGGACGAGGATGTTCATTGCCTCGACAATGACCCGCGCACCGAGATTGCCTTTGACGAGATGGGGTATCGTGCAGGCGACTATACCGTTCCCAAACGCCGGTATTCCGCATTTTTCGGGACCGATCTGGAAATCCTGTTGCGTGGATTGAAGGTGGAAACGTTGATTTTGTGTGGCGGTTTGACGGATGTCTGCGTGCACTACACTTTTGTGGACGCGCACCAATGGGACTATCACTGCCGTGTCGTTGAGGATTGCGTTGCCGGGTCTTCAGTCGAGGCCCATGAGGCCTCGTTGCGCGCGATGGAATATTTACAAACCGGCGCGATCCGATCCCGCGACCAAGTGATCAACGCCATGCAACGTCAGGTCTGAAAGCCAATGATCCCACTTGCTCTCATCCAATCCACCGCCGAAACCCTCATGGACAAGGCTGCGATCGAGATCCCTCAGGACTATCTCGACGGCCTGCAACACGCCGCCAAGACGGAAGATGGGGATTTGTCCTCGTTTGTTTTGAAGGCGATGTTGGACAATTACGAGGCCGCCAAGGAAGACCGCCGCGCGATGTGTGGCGACACCGGTGTGCCGCGGTGGTTTGTGAAGCTGGGGAATGAGGCGCAAGTCGAGGGCGGTATGGTTGCACTCGAAACCGCTCTGCGCCGCGCCACGGCCAATGCCACCAACGGTGTGCCGTTACGGCCCAATCGGGTCCATCCGCTGTGGCGCACGGACCACGACAACAACGTGGGCATTGGTGCGCCCGAGATTGAATACGGGTTCGAGCCGGAAGGCGCGTGGATTGACCTGATCACTGTCCACAAGGGGGGGCTTTTTGGCAGTGATTACCGCATGTTGTTCCCCTCGGACGGTATTCAGGGGATCAAACGGTTCTACCTCGATTCACTGATGGCCTTCGGCAAACGCGGCCTCGCCTGTCAGCCTGCCATCATCGGGATTGGCCTCGGCGGATCCAAGGACATCTGCATGACGCTCGGCAAGCGCGCCTCGACCCTACGCATCGTGGGCAGCCGCAATTCGGACCCGCGCATTGCCGAGATGGAGGACGAGTTCAAAGAGCTTGGCAACTCCATCGGCATGGGGGCCATGGGGTTTGTGGGCAAGAACATGGTGATTGATTGCAATATCGAGGTGGGCTACTGCCACACTGGCGGCCTGCCGATGTCGGTGCACGCGTTCTGTCTGTCCTCACGCCGCGCGGTGGCGCGCATCCATGCGGATGGTCGGGTCGAGTACCGTACCGACCCGGATTGGTTCACGGACTACCAGCGCCGGGAAACCGTAGACTGGGAACCTCAGCGAGAGGCGGCGGAATGAAAGAAATCCCAGAAATCAAACTGGCAATGGTTGGGACAACTTTTGAAGCTTGCAAACTCATTGGTTTCAATTTCGCAGATGAGACTGTTGGAAAACGTTCAAAGAGTGGCGGCCAGCCAGACATTTCGGCTCTCGCACAGACCTCGGCATTTCCTGCGTGCACTAAAGAAATGACTTTCTATTCGCAGATTGACCCAGTCGGTGATGATGCCTGCCTTGCGGACATAGGTATGGCCTGCGTTTTTGACTGTTTTGAAACAGAGAGTTTTATTCAATGAGCCCACGCGAAGTCCGCCTCTCCACGACCCCAACGCCGGAGGCCATTGCCGATCTGCGTCTTGGCGATGTCGTCTACCTTGACGGCCTGATGTACACGGCCCGCGAAGGCGTCTACATGCGGGCACTCGAGGAAAAAGCCAACATTCCTATGGAGTTGCCATCACAATCTGCGGCGAATTTCCACTGCTCGCCCGCCGCGCGGATCAACCCGGATGGCTCGTTTGACATGGGCGCAGTCACGGCCACGGCATCTTTCCGTTTTGCCAAGTGGTTGCCGGAATGGATGGCCAAAACCGGGGCCAAGCTGATCGTGGGCAAGGGTGGCATGACCTCAAAAGACTACAAGGAATACTTTGTGCCTAATGGCGCTGTCTATCTGTCAACGGTGGGTTACGGAACGGGCGCGTTGTTGGGCCGGGGCGTGGAAAACGTCGAAGCCGTGCATTGGAACGACGAGTTGGGGCTGGCCCAGGCGATGTGGGTTTTGAAATGCAACCGGATGGGGCCGTTTATTGTAGCCTCGGATATGAACGGCGACTGTCTGTTCGAGCGTGAGAATGCCAAGATCGCGCAGAATGTCGAGCGGGTATACGAGGGGACCAAACCAGCTGTGATGAAGCGCTACGGAGAGAGCGATGATCGCACGGACGAGGTGATCTAAAACGCTTCTCGAAAAACCGAGCCCATTCCGCACTGCTCGGCATCCCAGACTGCACCGCATTAAGCGACATGCTCTGTTTCCGGGTCTTTCGAAAGCGCCCCGGAGTCACGCGCTTCAGGATGAGAGTTCGCTGAGCAATACACCGAGTCCGACAAGCAACGTCAGGATGATCAGCAACCGGCGGAACACCGCATCGCTGAGGGCACGAAAGACCCGCAAGCCCACTTGGGCAGACAGCAAGACAACCGGAACCGTGATCAGCAAGGCGTTCAGCGCAGTGCGGTCATAGGCCCCGGCCACAAACAACAGGCACACCGTTGTGCTTTGCATGACCATGTTGAAGCCTTGCAACACGGCCCGTGTCTGCGCCTTGCTCCATGCGCGCATGGACAACCACATGGATGGTACGGCCCCAGAGGCCGCCGCAGCACCACCCAGGACGCCCCCGGCAAAGCCAACGCAGCTGTCGATCCAGGGCGTTGGGCGGGCGATCGCGGGCAAAGCCGTGCGAAAGCCGAAATAGCCACCATACAGGATCAGGAAACTCGCAATACTGATGCGCAACATGGAAGCGTCCAAAAGCGTGAGCACCCAGATCCCGGCAGGGACCCCAACTACGCCCGGCAGAATAAAGCGTGCAAGGCGACGGGGGTGTTCCGCTATTGCGTGGCGCACAACCCAGACACCTTGAAGTCCGGAAAGAACGGCCATCAACGCGGTGATTGCAACAGCTGTTTTTGGCTCAAGGACCAGCAGATAAAAGCCAAGCGAGAACAACCCCATACCAGTGCCTGAAAGGCCGTTGATAAAGCCGCCGGCGATTGCGCCAAGCACAAGAAAGGTCAGGGTTTCAGGGCTCATTTTTCGGTTTGCGCCGCTGTAATGATGCTTTGAAGGGCGTTGAAAAGCTGATCAATGGCTTGGGACTTGCCGGGCGCTTCGGGGTGTACCAGACCCAGGATGCGGGTGGGCGCATCCGGTCCAAGGCTGATCTGTTTGACGGGTATGCTGTCCAGCGGTTTTACCGTCATGTCCGGTACAATGGAAACACCAAGATTTGCATGCACCATGCTGGCGATGGCCTCTGGACTGTCGAGTTCCATGGCTTCGGACACACGGATGCGTTTGGACAGGATCCAGTTGTCGATCAGAGTGCCAAGCACCGCGTTGCGATTGAAGCGGATGTAGGGACGTGTGCGCAGCAGGGCTAGCGGGTCATCTTGCGGTTCTTCCAGCGCGGTGATCAACTGCATTGGTTCTTCGGTTAACGCACGAAACCGCACGCCAACGGGTAGCATATGCGGTTTGGTGATGAGTGCAGCATCCAGATTGCCCCGCTCAATGTCGGCAAGCAAGGCACCGGTCAGCCCGGGCCGAATATAGAATCCGATCTGGGGGTACTTGGCCTTGAGCACAGCCAGAGCGCGCGGCGTCAGACCGGTCAGGGTCGTGCCAAGCGCCCCCAGCTTGATCACGCCACTCAGACCATCATCCGCGAGTACCGAAGGCACAAGCGTGTCATATTCACGGATCAGATCACGAGCCTTGGCAACAATCTGATGGGCGATGGGTGTCAGTTCCGGTGTGCGCGTGGAGCGATCAAAAAGAGTAATTCCCAAGTCCGTCTCAAGCGTTTTCATCTGCTGGCTGACGGCGGCATGTGTGACGTGCACCACGTCGGCCGCTGCGCTGAACGTCCGTGTGTCGGCCACAGCCACAAGGGTGCGCAGCAAGCGGATGGTCATAGCGAAAGACTTTCTTACGAAATTTTTGAATTGCCCTTCTGATATTTAGGAACGCTTACATATTCAACTCCGCATCAATCAACAACAGCGCGTGTGCCTCTGGCACATCATGGCCAACGGCGTCATGGCTTGCGTGCGAAGAATGTGCTGACTACCGTTTCACTGTGCATGCCCTTGTTTCCACCGACCGCTACACCGTCAGCGCAACGACGTCCGCCACAGATGGGCGCATCACCTTGGAGCCGGCCAAGCTCCTCTGGCTGGCAGGGCACACAGTATTGGGACTGGTGGGGGTCGTGTATTTCCGGGCTTGGGACGCTTTTGCAGTCTTTCTGGTGCTCACGGCGGTGACGATCTGTGCGGGGCATTCAGTGGGCATGCACCGTCTTTTGATCCATCGCAGCTTTGAGACGTTCAGACCGGTTGAATACATGCTGGTGTGGCTTGGGACACTTGTGGGAATGGCCGGACCGATTGGGATGATCAAAACACATGATCTGCGTGACTGGCATCAGCGTCAGACCGTGTGTCCGCCGCACCCGGCGCATGCGGCGGGCTTTTTCAGGGATGCGTGGTGGCAATTGGTTTGTGTTTTCCGCCTGACGTCTCCGCCGCGGTTTGTGCTTGAGAACCGGGTCGGGGGTGATCTGTTTTACCGCGTGGTTGAGCGTACGTGGATGGCGCAGCAAGTGCCTGTCGCGTTGGTCCTGTTCTTGGCCGGGGGATGGGCGTGGGTGCTGTGGGGGATTTGTCTGCGGGTCTCGGTCTCTCTGATCGGGCACTGGATGGTTGGCCATTTTGCCCACCGCAAGGGCCAACAGGGATGGGTGGTCGAAGGGTTGCCGGTGCAGGGGTACAATCTGCCGGGGTTCGGGTTGCTGACATTTGGCGAAAACTGGCACGGCAATCATCACGCTTTCCCGCATTCCGCCCGCCTTGGGGTGGAGGATGGGCAGATTGATCCCGGATACTGGTTTATTTGTGCTCTGGAGCGATGCGGATTGGTGTGGAACGTCAAAGTCCCGCACAGCGCACCCGAGCGGACAGGCCTGACGCGCGTAGTATGATCTGCAACAGTGACCCCCCGACACAGGTATTGGATGCAAGCCGTGAAAAAGCCTCCGAGGGGGGACGCTCGGAGGCTTGATAAAGCCATGCGTGGCACGGGAGGACACCATGCATGGCTTGTCGTCGGATGGGTGAAACGGCCCCGCTAAAGGGCCGTTTCGATGTGCTGATCAGAACAGGTTCTTCAGCAGGCTTTTGCCCGCGTTGATCGCAACGGGCGCCAGAGTCGATGCAAGGGCGCCCCAGAAGGCGGGGGCCACATTGGCATCAACGGCAGAGCCGATGTGGTCTTCGCGATCAACGGAAGGGGCTTGATATGGAAGGTTCATTGTAAATCTCCTTTTTGAGAAGTTGGGGTGAAGTGACCTGCGGAATTACAGGTCGTTGATAACCGCGGAGGCAAAGCCCTTGGCCGCGGTTTTGGCGTGGGGCGCCAGAAAATCGGCCACTTGGCCGAGGCCGCCCCGGATCTGATCCCAGCTGAAAAATGCCGGATCGACATATTGCTGAGAGGCGGCTTGACCACGGTGGGCGCGGTCGACGGCCGGTGCTTGATAGGGAAGATACATATCTATGTCCTTTCGGTTAATTGTTGGGCGCGAACGCCCGTTTGGGTGGTTGATCGGACGCAAGGGCCCGGAAAGAGCACGAAAATACGTGCGTGGCATGTGCCGCAGCCGGTAATGGCTGTGCGCGGCGCATCTGGTGATGGGAAGCGCGCAATGATGCGCTCCCCAAATGGCCCTTAGTAAGCGCGCCATTTGCGCAAAGGACCAAAGGTGACGGGCATGAGGCCGCTTACGTCAATCGTATAGCGGTACATCATCCGCGCTTCCTGATCGCGTTTGTGGGGATCAAAGAACTGCATTACCACGTCCCAGAAGTCTGACCCCGGGCGGCTGATCGGGCTGCGTTCGACACTGATCGTATCGAGCTGCAAGTTCTGCGCGATGGCATCCAGAAAGACTTCGCTGGCCTGCTGCGCATTGGTGGCAGAAAAGTTCATCGCCCGGTGATAGGGTTCGACACCCTTGTTGCGCAGTTCATAGTAAACCCGCTCAAGGAAGTTGTGCAGCCCGTCCTTGGCCTCATCCACTTCCTTCTTGGTCTTGCCTTTGGTGTTTGCCAGAGCTGCTTCGCACAGGGCCCGGGTATTCCATGAGAACATACCCCGCAGGATTGGCGACAGCACAGGTACAACATGCCCATTGTAAAGCCGCGTTTCGCCCACGATGTGCCCTGCGATGGACACCCGATCGACGGTCTTGTCGAGCTTGTCCTTGTCGCTGTCGTTGCGCGCGCTCATCAGATCTGTGGTCGAGGTGTCGTGGTCTGCGATCTTGCTTTCATCCACGCCGGTCTGGCCGATCATGAAGTTCAGCAATTGACCGAATTCCAGCATCGCAAATTGGTTTTGAGGCCGAATGGCGTAGATCGGAATGCCATCCACCTTGAGCGTCCATGTCAGCGCGGTAGACTTGTCCATGTTGACCTGCATGCCCGTCACCGGATCCCGATAGGCCAGGAACCGGGCCATCGAAATCTCGTTTTCCGGGATCATGGGTTTGAAGGCTTCGACCATTTCACCCAGCGGATGCATGGCTTGCTGGAAGTAATCCCGGTTTGTCTCGTTGGTGAAATCGTAACCGATTGTGCCGAACGCAAAGACTTTGTTTTCCGCCGTCAGGTTGCTGGCCACGTGCTGTGGGCGCACGGTGTCAGGCTGCCCCATATGCATGAAACTGCCTGCATTTGAGGTCGGTGGCGGGGTGGATCCGGCGTGCAGTGCAATTGTGCTACCCGCGTCAGCCTCCGCTTCGGCTGGCGCGACTTCGGCAGGCGTGACGTCTGCTGGCGCCTCAGCAGGCGCGACGCCTGCGTCTGCGGCAGAGACGTCCCCGATATCGCTGGGGCAAGGCACGTAATCGCCAGCGGGTTTGACCAATTCATGTGTGGTTTCAATATCCGACATTGTCGTTTTCCTTTCTGAAATGAGATTTTGGGGGGTCACAGGATCCGCCCGTAATTGGGCGAGGTTTTCATGCAAAAGCACGAGGTCGAGCCGACGGGCGGCATCTGGTGTTGTGTCACCGGCTGTTTGCAGCGGGCAGGGGACACAGGAATTCAGTAACAGGGTTTGCAACTCTTTCAGCGGCATCTCGGGCTCAATGGCACGGATCAAGGCGCAAATTCCGCTGACGACCGGGGCCGCAAAGCTTGAACCGGAAATCTTCGCCTCTGTTGTGTTTTGGGCAAAGGGCAGGTCGACACCGGGTGCATGTATCGTCTTGCCGCGCATCATCGGCCCGGTGTTGTTGAATGCAGCTGCGGTGCCGTCGATGTCGTGCGCCGCGATCGCCAGAACCTGTTCGACGCAGGCCGGAACTGTGTCATAGGCCAAACCGTCATTGCCAACCGCGGCCACGACCTGAATGTTGCCTTTGACGCAGGCATCTATGGCGTGCCGCATCTCGTCCACCGGTTGCCCGGTGTTGGAGATGTTGGCACCGCTGATGTTGATAATCTGAGCACCTGCGTCACAAGCCGCACGAATGGCGCGGGCGAGGGTCAGTTGCGAACACCCTTCCAAAACGCCTGCAGCGTTCTCGGTGAAAACCGGGATCTGGATGAGCGTCGCCTCAGGAGCGACGCCGCCCGACTGACCTGCGATCAATGTCGCGACAGCGGTACCATGCAGCGTTGTAGTGGCATCCCCGGTGGCTTGGAACGCATGATGAGCCAGATCCGGGTGGTTGGGATCCACTGCGCCATCAAGCACGGCCACGGTTACGCCAGATCCTAAACCGGCCCGATCCCGGACAGCTCGCAAAGCCTGAACTTGTGAATTGAGATCGTACACTTGGAATTACCTCAAATAAAATGGGCATACGTAATTATTTGCAAAACAGTGTTTCGCAGGAATAGACGGTGAAATAGAAATGCGGCGCCGCAATACTATTGCGACCGGAGCATAAAGCGGCAGAGCGCCGCACTTCGAGTCAGTGAAGAATCGTTGGCTTCATATCAAAAATCCAATGTTGTGCGCTTTGACAAAAAACATCGTGCGCAAAAAATGTTATATATCAATTTGTCTGAACCAGTCGGGCAAAATGACCCGCACTCACAAAAAAATCTACAACCAATAGTTATGTTGAGTCGCTGTCTGGCGAAAGATTTTTTTTCGGACAGGCTCACAAAATTGAGCGAAGTCGTTCATGTTATTGGAAACTTTTTAGGTTGGCTGTGAATGAGGAATTGACCATCCTGTGAGCATACAAGGGAGCGTTTTTCGGATCTTTTTGCCGCGACTTTGGATCGGCGCATGCATAATAAAAACACAAAAAAACAATTATTTAAGTGCGATCTAGCAAGCCCTTCGGATGTACCAGGACTGCATGCTGCACAGTTAGGTTTTGCCTTGCCGCGCTCACATTGCCGCCGCGACACCGAGGCAAATGGGCAGTTTCGAGACGTGTTCGCGGAGCCAGATACAGGGCTGTGTCATTTGTCTTCCAAGACCTCGAAGCGGCCGCAGATTAAGTGTCAGCTACTCTCGACATTCGGGTGCGATCGTAGCGGCGCATACATGTATCAATTTTGCTCATTTGGGATGGCGTCGCCTTGTAAGGCGCACGTCGCGTGCCTCGTCGCCTTCTGGCTGAAACGGGGCGGTTCAAGCTCTCCTCCGTTAAATCAACGTGATTTCAGACGTGAATGAAGCGTTGCACCAAACGTAACAATTAGAAAAATTCGACGCTCCACCTGAAGATGAAGAATCAATTCAGGTTTCACGCGATCTCTATTGTTACAGATGTAGCTAATGCCTTTTGGAATTGGAGTATATCAATTCCAGACGCTGTTCAGCCGTCTGTCCGAGGCGCTGGCGACGAAGGCGGGCGGCACGAATTGCGACGGAAGCGGATACTATACACCGATGTCGTTGAGCGTATTTCGAACAGCCCTCAGGCATCACATATGCGGGTTCTGTGCTCAGGAACGTCCGATCGGACCGATTCGAATCAGGGCGCGTCGTGTGCAGCCAATCGATGGGCCCGTGATGTGTATCGGCGTCTAACGCTATCGGCCAATCCGCCGGGATTGTGAATGGAACGTGGCAAATCATCCCGCTGGATGGCGCCCCCTGTTCTGGTTTCGTTGAAAAAGGCAATCGACGGTGGCGCACATATACTGTCTTTGCAAACCTGACTGTCCTATGGCTTTGATGACATCATAAGCAGCTGGAGATGGATATGAGCGGACAGGGCGGTGAACACCATGGGGCCAAGCTCGATTTTGCCAAGGACATGTCCTACGGCGATTACCTGCATCTCGATGCGATCCTGACTGCACAACAACCTCTCTCGGATGCGCATGATGAGATGTTGTTTATCGTCCAGCATCAGACGTCCGAGTTGTGGATGCGGCTTGCCTTGCACGAGTTGAACACGGCACGCGCCGCCATAGGGCAGGGGGAGTTGTCGCATGCGTTCAAGATGCTGACACGGGTGTCGCGGATATTCGAACAACTGAACAGCGCATGGGATGTGCTGCGCACGATGACCCCCAGCGAGTACACCTCGTTTCGTCCGTCCTTAGGCAATTCGTCAGGTTTTCAGTCGCATCAGTATCGGTTGATCGAGTTTCTGCTGGGCAATCGGCAGACTGCGCTGGTCAAGGTGCATGCCCACAAGGCGCAATCGCGGGATGCGTTGGCGGCTGAATTGGCGCGGCCAAGTCTCTATCAGGTGTGTGTGTCCGTATTGGCAACGCGGATGGGGCAGGATGCACCGGACAGTGCACCGCAGGCAGCACCATGGGAGGCAGATGCCGCGATACAGGACATGTGGAAACAGGTATACGAGGATCCGGTGACACATTGGGATCTGTATGAGTTGGCGGAGAAACTCGTTGATCTTGAGGACTATTTTCGGCGTTGGCGGTTCAATCACGTCACAACGGTCGAGCGGATCATAGGGTTCAAAAAAGGCACAGGCGGCACAGCAGGGGTGTCCTATCTGCGCAAAATGCTGGATGTGGAATTGTTCCCCGAATTGTGGAACGTCAGAGGAGCCCTGTAGATGGTTTTGAACAAAGAGTTTTTCGACTTACCCACAGGCATGATCTATCTCGATGGCAATTCGCTTGGGCCGCTGCCCCGACAGGCTAAGGCGCGTGTTGCAGAGATGATGCAAGACGAATGGGGCGCGCAACTGATCAAAGGGTGGAACGTGGCTGGCTGGATGGCGCAACCCAGCCGCGTTGGTGATCGTGTGGGGCGTTTGATTGGTGCACCTGAAGGCACGGTTGTGATGGGCGATACGCTGTCCGTCAAAGTGTATCAGGCTGTGGCTGCGGCGCTGAACATGGTGCCTGAACGTCGTGTCATTCTGAGTGATTCCGGGAACTTCCCAACGGATCTCTATATGGTGCAGGGGCTGATCCAATCCCTTGACCGTGGCTATGAGCTGCGTGTGGTAGCACCGGAGGATGTCGCAGACGCCATTGACGACACCATCGCCGTCGTGATGCTGACGCAGGTCGACTACCGCACGGGACGTTTGCATGACATGGCTCAATTGACTGAGTGCACCCATGCCGCTGGCGCCATAATGATATGGGATCTCGCCCATAGTGCGGGCGCATTGCCAGTGGACTTGGAGAGTTGCGGGTGCGAATTTGCCGTGGGCTGCACGTATAAATACCTGAATGGCGGGCCAGGCGCACCGGCTTTCATATACGTTCGCAAGGACTTGGCAGACGGGGTCGAGCCCGTTCTTGCTGGGTGGTTGGGCCATGACGCGCCATTTGATTTCGACCTGGATTACCGCCCTGCGTCGGGAATTGAACGCATGCGAGTAGGTACGCCACCTGTTCTCCAACTTTCAGCGTTGGAGGCAGCACTGGATGTTTGGGACGCTGTGGATATGTCTGAATTGCGTGCGGAATCAATTGCCTTGCAAGAGATCTTCATCAAAGAGGTTGAGGCCCGTGTGCCAGAATTGGCGCTTGCCAGTCCGCGCGACGCTGCGCAGCGCGGCAGTCAGGTGTCTTTTGCGTTTGAGAACGGATATGCCGCGATGCAGGCTTTGATCTCGCGCGGGGTGATTGGCGATTTCCGAGCACCCGACATCATGAGGTTCGGCTTTACGCCGCTTTACATTGACGCCGATGATGTGCGTGCCGCGGCGGATCATATCGAGACCGTGATGCGCGACCGGCTTTGGGATGATCCGGCTTTCCTTGCCCGACAGCGTGTGACCTAGCGCCGAGGATCGCGGGTGTGTCGTCGCTGTGCCCTCTTCACCGGATATCGCCAAGCCCCAAAACCTCGTCGAGCAGTTTCGGGATCTTCTCCTTGAAGCGGAAAAACCCTTGGGTGGCATGGGGCCAGGCGCTGCTGTCATATGTGCGCCGAATGCGTTTGATCGGCGGGATACCTTCCCCTCGCGACAGGCGCGTGAGCAAATCCGCATTGGGACCCACAGGCGCATAGGGCGTGACAATCTGGTCCAAGTCGTGCGTCTGCGCCCATGTGCGCAGGGCGTCGATTGTGCGCTCTGGTTGGCTGACGGTGCCAAGACGCGCACCGAACCGGTCGACAGTATCTTGTGCGGCTGCATCGGCAAAGTCGACAACATGCGGCGCCACGTTCAAGGGGGACAGGCCGGAACGGGTGTTGATGATGGCAGTGGCAACCGGGGTGTGGCCGCGTTCGAGCCCGCTTTCCAAGGTGAAACCGGGGCTAAGGTCATCGTCATGCAAAATGAACCCCGTCCGTATGGTCGGCGTCCAGGTGTCCGCTGGAGGAACGGGCATCCGGTCAGGGACAGGCGGGCCGTCGATGGCAATTGCTTCACCGGCCAGTTGCCACTTTGGCGCAAAACGCCCTTCGGTGAATTTCGAAATGTTGGAGGTGCGCGCCAGATACGTTTTGCCGGGTGTTTGAATTCCGGCAACCCAACGCCACCCCAGTGTGTTGCTTGCCGGGTCCCCGTCCAGCAGGTGACGCAGGAAGAAATCGGCCCCAAGCTCCCACGGCAGACGCAAGGTGAAAATCCATATGGAGGCAAACCACATACGTGCGTGATTGTGCAAATACCCTGTTTCTACAAGCTCTTGTGCCCAGCTATTAAAGCACTCGATATCCGTTTCGCCCTTGCAAGCCGCTTCCCAGTTGTCGCGCAATCCGCTTTGGGTCTGGATCTGATCCATCTGTCCCTTCAGCGCGGTGCGATATTGCATCCAGACAAAGGGCCGCATCTCAAGCCAACCCTTCCAGTAGGTACGCCAGAACACTTCCTGAACAAATTTCTCCGCCGCCTGAGGGCTGTGGCGCGCCAGAGTTGCCTCGAGTACCTCTGTTTCCGTCATAAGTCGTGTGCGCAGATAGGGCGACAGTGTTGAGACAGAAACATGTCCGTCACGCCCCAGATCGAAGTTGCGTCGCGCAGCATAGACGCGCCCTGCATCAGGAACAAACCGCTGCAACCGCTCAAGCGCGGCAGTACGGTTTGGAGGGAAACGAAGGAGAGCTTGGGAGGTTTGATCTGACATGGCAATGCAACTTAGCCACATCCTGTTGCGCTTCAAGCGCGCAGGTCCCCTTGCAGCCCCCGATGCCCGATACTAAGACTCAAGTAACACTTTTGCGGGTATGGTCTCGCGAAAGACTGACGAGGCAGGACATCATGCGCGACCCTATTGAACAATATGCGAACTTTACCAACAACCTGGTGCCTATGGTGGTCGAACAGACCAGCCGGGGCGAACGGGCGTATGATATCTTTTCACGCCTGCTGAAAGAGCGGATCATTTTCATCAACGGGCCAATTCATTCCGGGATGAGCCATCTGGTCGTAGCGCAGCTGCTGCACCTTGAGGCAGAAAACCCCTCCAAGGAAATCAGCATGTATATCAATTCGCCCGGTGGCGAGGTGACGGCTGGCTTTTCGATCTATGACACGATGCAGTACATCAAACCCAAAGTATCTACGCTGATCTGCGGTATGGCGGCGTCCATGGGCTCGGCCATCGCGATCGGTGGCGAACCCGGTATGCGTTTTGCTCTGCCCAATGCCGAAGTGATGGTACACCAGCCATCCGGTGGGTCGCAGGGTATGGCCGCGGACATTCTGATTTCGGCCCGTCACATCGAAAAAACGCGCGAGCGTATGTACCAGATGTATGTCAAACACTCCGGCCAGGACTACGAAACGGTCCAAAAAGCGCTGGACCGCGACACGTGGATGACGCCCGAAGAGGCCAAGGAATGGGGCCACTTGGATGAAATCGTCGAGAACCGCAGCAAGGGCGATGATGACGACAGCTGAGTGTGCTGATCACGCCAACGTGCCCGTAATGTGCGGGCACGTTGGGTAAAAAGACGATTGTGGACCCCGCGGGCCTGTTCTAGTCTGCTATGACGACGCGGGGCGGGCCAGTTGATGGCCACTGGAATGGCGGCATTTGCCGGGAAGGACGCGATATGGCCACGAATTCTGGCGATAGCAAAAACACTCTCTATTGTAGCTTTTGCGGCAAGAGCCAGCATGAGGTGCGCAAGCTGATTGCAGGCCCGACCGTGTTCATCTGTGATGAATGCGTCGAGCTGTGTATGGACATTATCCGCGAAGAGACCAAGGCGTCAGGCCTGAAGTCCACCGATGGTGTGCCGACCCCCAAAGATATCTGTGGCGTGCTGGATGACTATGTGATTGGTCAGGCGACAGCCAAACGTGTTCTGTCGGTGGCGGTGCACAATCACTACAAACGTCTCAACCATGCCCAGAAGGGCGGGGATATTGAATTGGCGAAATCCAACATCCTGCTGATCGGTCCTACGGGCTGCGGCAAGACGTTGCTGGCGCAGACCTTGGCGCGCATTCTGGATGTTCCGTTTACGATGGCGGACGCCACAACCCTGACCGAAGCGGGCTATGTCGGTGAGGATGTTGAAAACATCATCCTCAAACTGTTGCAATCTTCTGAATACAATGTGGAACGCGCGCAGCGCGGCATCGTCTATATCGATGAAGTCGACAAGATTACCCGCAAGTCTGAAAATCCGTCGATCACCCGGGATGTGTCGGGCGAGGGCGTGCAACAGGCTTTGCTCAAGCTGATGGAAGGCACAGTTGCATCCGTGCCGCCGCAGGGTGGGCGCAAGCATCCGCAGCAAGAGTTCTTGCAGGTTGATACCACAAACATCCTGTTCATCTGTGGTGGCGCCTTTGCAGGCCTCGACAAGATCATTGCCCAACGCGGCAAGGGATCTGCGATGGGCTTCGGTGCCGACGTGCGTGACGAGGACGCCCGCGGTATTGGTGAAATTTTCACCGAACTGGAACCGGAAGATCTGTTGAAATTCGGCCTGATCCCTGAATTTGTTGGTCGACTGCCAGTGTTGGCTACGTTGGAGGATCTGGATGAAGACGCACTTGTTACCATCCTGACGGCGCCAAAGAACGCGTTGGTCAAACAGTATCAGCGTCTTTTTGAGCTGGAAGATACGGAACTGACATTCACCGATGACGCCCTGAGCGCGATTGCCAAGCGCGCCATCGAGCGTAAAACCGGTGCACGTGGTTTGCGGTCTATCCTTGAGGACATTCTTCTGGATACGATGTTTGAGCTTCCGGGCCTCGATTCCGTCACCGAGGTTGTGGTCAACGAAGAGGCGGTCAATTCCGATGCCGCACCTTTGATGATCCATGCGGATGCAGAAAAAGAGCCTGCAAGCGCAGGTTAAGTCCAACTCAAGATGCAACAAGGCGTGCCCGTGGGTGCGCCTTTGTTTTTGAAGGTATGCAAAATGATCAAACGGATTTCATCAGGCGGCGCGTTTGAAGAGAAAATCGGCTACTGTAGAGCCGTTGTTGCAGGTGGATGGGTGCATGTTGCAGGCACAGTTGGTCAGGGCGAAACGGTAACCGACCAGTGTCGCGACGCGCTAAACACTATCCACACTGCGTTGACTCAAGCCAGGGCCGATTGGAAAGACGTTGTTCGCGTCAGCTATATCTTACCGGATGCAAACGAGTTCGAGCCGTGCTGGCCCATTCTGTCAGACACATTCGGCGCCAACCCACCGGCGGCGACCATGATCGAGAGTGGCCTGATCGACCCGAAATATCGCATCGAAATAGAAGTCACGGCTTACCTGCCGTAACTGATCGTCGTCGCCAATCTCCGCATAAGACCGGTCATGCCATTGGATCTGCAATGCCATTTGCAACACGTCGTTACTGCACGGCCGTTCCTCGCCTTATGTGGTTTGCCAAAACGCCGACATGTCCCAGACCTTTAGGCAAGATCTGACCAAGACAGTGATATGGCTTGGATGGCGACGACCTGTCCACTGGACCTTGCCTGCAAACTCAGCCATACCATCCCTGAACGCGGTCCGGAGGCAAGCATGGGCATCCTGAACACTCTTTTGCGGGCGGTGACCTGGTGGAATGGCCAGACGCTGAACACCCAAATTTTCACGTGGCGCAAAGGCCAGAAAGTCGGCGAAGACGGGCAGGGCAATGTCTTTTACCGGAATGCCGATGACAGCCGTCGCTGGGTGATCTTCAACGGTGAGGCCGAGGCGAGCCGAGTTGATCCCGAATGGCACGGCTGGCTGCACCGGACATGGGACGAACCGCCCACCGACAAGCCGCTCAAGCGTAAAGACTGGGAAAAGCCCCATCAGCCAAACTTGACAGGGACTGCGATGGCATATTCACCTGCGGGGTCGATCCGTCGGGCTGATCCTGCGGATCGTTCGGACTACGAAGCGTGGAGCCCTGAGTAAAACCCATGGCAGAGAACACCACCGAAGTGATCGTCGGCGGTGCCGTTCTGGCGGCCGCCATCGCGTTTGGAATATACGGCGCACAAGTCGCCGGCCTTGGGGACGGGGGCAGCAGTTCTTATCCTCTCACGGCCAGCTTTCGCAGCATTGAAGGCGTGAATGTCGGCACCGACGTGCGGCTCGCTGGCGTCAAAGTCGGGACTGTGACTGAGGTTGCATTGAATGCAGAGACATATCGTGCGGATGCAACCGTGTCTTTGCGTGCCTCCACGCAAGTGCCTGACGACAGTGCCATTGTCATCAGCTCAGAAGGATTGCTTGGCGGCAATTTCGTCGAGATTGTTCCAGGTGGGTCGCCATTCTACTTTGAATCTGGCGATGAGATTACGGATACGCAAGGATCTGTCAGCCTGATCTCGCTGTTGCTCAAGTTCGTGTCGGGCGGGGACGAATGACACGTTTTGGGGCTTTGCTGACTGTGCTAGCGGTCGCAGTGGCAGCCAATGCCCAGGAGCAGACAGAAAACGCAACGGGCGCAGTGCTGCGCGGCTTGGACAAATTCAGCGGTCAGGTTGTTGATATCGAACTTCCGGCTGGTCGCACGGTGCAGTTCGAACGCTTGAACATCACTTTGACCGAGTGTCGCTACCCGGCGGGCAACCGATCGGGCAACGCATATGCAGGGTTGCAAATCACCGAAGTTGGACGCGAAGGCGTGGTTTTTTCCGGCTGGATGGTGGCGTCATCGCCCGCATTGAACCCAATGGAACACGCGCGTTATGACGTGTGGGTCATTCGCTGCACAACTTCGTAAAGCGTTGGTGCTAAAGACAAAAAATGTGCTTTGCGCTCCAAGGCGTTTTGTAATCGGTTCTGATAGACCGCGCGGGGTATCTCGACCGCGCCGAGGCTGGCCAGATGATCCGTCAGGAATTGTGTGTCAAACAAGGTAAATCCACCACGCGCCAGATGATCGACGGCCACGGCGAGGGCCATTTTCGATGCGTTATCGCGGCGTGAAAACATGCTTTCACCAAAGAACGCAGCCCCCAGCGTGACACCGTAAACGCCACCAACCAACCTATCATTCTCGTAGATCTCGATTGAGTGCGCCTGACCTCGGTTGTGCAAGGCCATGTAAAGACGCCGTATTTCCGGATTGATCCACGTATCTGCCCGATCCGCGCACCCATCCACGACCCCTGAGAAATCGGTGTCAATTCGCACGGCCCAATCGCTGCGCCGCATCGCGCGCGCCAGAGAGCGAGACACGTGAAACTGGTCGAGAGGCAAGACACCACGCCGCTGCGGGTCGACCCAGAAAATTTCCGGATCATCACGCCCCTCGGCCATCGGAAAAATCCCGGCAGCATAGCCTTGCAACAGCAGTTCCGGGGTTAAGGCGGGTTCCGTCATGTCTTGTTCCTGTACACAGAATTGCCATGCACCTGAGGACAAGGTAATGCCAAGTAAAGAAACACGAAAGGTGCTGCGACTTGGCCTTTTTTGACTTTGTCGACCGGATGCCGGGCTATGCCGACTCTGGCACCAACGCAGACCGAATGAACAAGCGCCATGCGATGCTGGTTGCACCCTTTGCCGATCACCTTGATGGCGCACGTGTGCTCGATCTGGGGGCACATGATGGGCGTTGGGCCTATGCGCTTGCGGGGGCCGGTGCAGGTGAAGTGGTTGCCATCGAAGGGCGTCAAAGCGCGATTGACCGCTTTGCCTTACTGCCCGATGTGCCGTTCAAGTCGCGCGTCTCCATGCGGCAAGGCGATTTGTGGGACGCAGTTGAGGGTTTTGTCGCGCAAGGCGAAACCTTTGATGTTGTTGCCCTTTTTGGTATCTACTACCACATTATGGATCACTTCCGTTTGCTGAAACTTATTCAGCAACTGGGCGCCAAACTGGTTTTGGTCGACAGCGAATTTGCCTTGGGGCACGGCGCTACAATCACACTTGTTATGGAGGATACGGGCAAGGCCTCCAACGCCACACCGCAGGTCGAGGGGCAGGCTCGTGCGGTTGTGGGTATCCCCAGCTTTACTGCGATGGAACGTATGGCAGAAGCTGTCGGATACGACTGCCATTGGGACAATACGCAGAAACGGTTTGCCGAGGATCGGGCGGGCTTGGGGGATTACTTTCGGCCCGACCGCAAGCGCCGGGCCTTTTGTTATCTGATGCCCAAAGGTTAGGCAGGGATCACAGGCTAAGTGTCCTGTTTTTCCAGCCAGTGCTCCAGCCAGTGAATGTTGTAATCCCCGGTGTGGATGTCTTTCTCCGCCAGCAGCGCGTGAAACAGCGGCACCGTGGTGTCGATCCCGTCAATGATCAACTCACCCAAGGCGCGATTGAGGCGGGCCAAAGCCTCGGCCCGGTCCCGGCCGTGCACGATCAGTTTGCCGATCAGGCTGTCATAGTAGGGCGGGATTGAGTAGCCGTCATAGAGCGCAGAATCCATACGCACGCCCAGACCACCGGGGGCGTGGTATTGCGAGATCGTCCCGGGGGAAGGGGAAAAGTTGGGCAGTTTTTCCGCGTTCAGGCGCACTTCGATGGAGTGTCCGTTGATGCGCAGATCTTCCTGCACAAAGGACATCTCCATTCCTGCCGCAACCTGAATCTGTTCGCGCACAAGGTCGACGCCGAAAATGGCTTCGGTGACCGGATGCTCGACCTGCAAACGCGTGTTCATTTCGATGAAATAAAACTCGCCGTTCTCATACAGGAATTCGATTGTACCGGCGCCGATGTAGTTGATCTTGGCAACGGCATCCGCACAGACCTTGCCGATTGCGGCGCGTTCCTCGGCCGAGATGGCGGGGCCGGGGGCTTCTTCGAACACCTTCTGGTGACGGCGTTGCAGCGAGCAATCGCGTTCGCCCAAATGCACGGCGCGCCCCTTGCCGTCGCCAAAGACCTGAATTTCGATGTGGCGCGGCGTGGTCAGGTACTTTTCGATGTAGACTTCGTCATTGCCAAAGGCGGCCTTGCCCTCGGCACGCGCTGTCTGAAACGCGCTTTCCATGTCGGCTGCGGTTTGCGCGACTTTCATGCCGCGCCCGCCGCCGCCTGCTGTGGCTTTGATGATGACGGGGTAGCCCATCTCTTCGCCCAGCTTTTGCGCCTCGGCTAGCGTTGGCACACCACCATCCGATCCCGGCACGCAAGGTACGCCAAGAGCCTTCATCGTGTCCTTGGCTGTGATTTTGTCGCCCATCACGCGGATATGTTCCGCTGTAGGGCCGATGAACGTCAGGTCGTGGTCCTCTACGATCTGCACAAATTGCGCGTTCTCGGACAAAAACCCATAGCCGGGGTGAATGGCCTCAGCCCCAGTGATTTCACAGGCCGAGATGATGGCCGGGAAGCTGAGATAGGATTGTGTCGAGGAGGGCGGCCCGATGCAGACGGATTCGTCTGCCATACGCACGTGCATGGCATCTGCATCGGCAGTCGAATGAACGGCCACTGTGGCAATGCCCATTTCGCGGGCGGCGCGGATCACACGAAGGGCAATTTCACCCCGGTTTGCCACGAGGATTTTGTTAAACATGGCTTGATCCTTACTCGAGGATCACGAGAGGCGCGCCAAATTCTACGGCGGCGCCGTCGTCGACAAGGATCCGTTTGATCGTTCCTGACCGGGGTGCAGGGATGTGGTTCATGGTTTTCATGGCTTCCACGATCAGCAGGGTGTCGCCTTCCTTGACCTGCTGGCCAACACTGATGAAGGCGGGCGACCCGGGTTCTGCCTGAAGATAGACGGTACCAACCATAGGTGAGCTGACGGCGCCTGGGTCTTCTGCAGGATCGGCTGCGGCTGCGGGCACGGCGGCGGCGGCAGGAGCAGCTGAAGGGGCCGCAGCGGCAGGGGCGGCGACAGCCACCTGAGCCGGTGCCGCTTGCATCATCTGGCGTGACACCCGCACGTTCAGGCTGTCATCTTCGCCATAGTCGCGTTTGACCTGCAATTCCGTCAGATCGTTCTCGCGCAGCAGTTCGGCCAGTGCCTTGATAAAGGCCACATCTGCGTCATGGTTGCTTTTTGTCATAGTTTCCTCGACCACTCGGTGGGCGCTGCCCTTTTGATTGCATCGCTTATAGCGTTGCTATCAAGCAGAGGAAAGCGCCCTTAGGTCAAGCGGTCTGGGCCCTAGAAACCAAGGTCAAAATTATCTGAGGTCAAGTCGCCCGGCGCAACATTCAGCAGAAGAATGGTCGCGTTGCCGTGGCTGCTGTATGGCTGGAACGTGCCTGCAACAGATGCCGCCCCTACGTCGATGAAGGCGTTGCCATTCTCGTAGGTGGTGAAATTTTCCAGAAGCTCGAAGGTGAACAAGGGGATATCAAAGCGACCGGTTTCGGAATTGCCTCTGAACGTGTTGCTTATGACAATCACGTCCTCATGCGAAAAATCCGTGATCGTGTCGTTGCCTGCGCGCTTGCTGAAAAGAAACCTATCCGCGTCTGAACCACCTGTCATACGGTCATCTCCATGGCCGCCGATCAACGCGTCTGCGCCGCTGCCGCCCATAATGCGGTCGTCGCCGTTGCCACCGGCCAAACGGTCATCATCCCCAGCCCCTCTGAGTGTGTCCGCATCATTTCCGCCACTCAGTGAGTCGTTCCCGCCGCCGCCCAACAGATAGTCCTGCCCGCCATGTCCGTTCAGCACGTCGCGCCCACCCTGGCCATAAAACTGATCGTCGAAATCTCCGCCAAACAAGGTGTCGTCCCCACGACCGCCGGCCACGCGACCATCGCTAGCGATCTCACCGTTTGAGCGCAGGCCGTTGTAAAAATCATTCCCGTTGCCCAGGTTGACGCTGCCGATAAAGGCGCCGTTTTCGACGTAGTCATCGCCCGAACCCATAAAGAGAGTTCCGAACAGTCTGGCGTCAAAACCCGGAATTTGCGGATCAGGTACTCTGAAAGTTTCGAAAGTGTCGTCACCACCGGACATGCGCACATCGCCAAAGATGCGGTCCAAATTTGTCATACTGTCGGCCCCGCCGCCAAGCACGACATCGCCGATGATCAAGCCGTCGTTAAAGATCCAGCGCTGCCCGTCGCCATTGAGGGCAATGGCCGGGCTGTCTTGATCCGCAATGCCAAGACCACCGACATTGACCACAGCGACATCGCCATCGCCACGCCCTTCGATCGCAAATCGCACGCTGCCATCGTTCAGAAAAACACTTTCTCGATCGCCCAAATCAACGCGTGTCCGGGTTTGCCCCAAAAACTGTTCAATTGTGATGACGGGGTCGAAATCGTCAAAAAAGGATGTATCCAAAAGGCTCTGTGCACGTGTTGTCATTTAAGGCTCCCCGGCTTGCCATTTTGATTTTAACCAAACGGTGGCGGGCGGCCAGTGAATATGAAATTATTTCCAAATACGAACCTGTTCTTTGGTTCTGCTAACATTGAATAAAAAAGCGGACCAATTGGCCCGCTGATTTTTTTCGTCATCACGCTGAATAGATGTCAGATCGCGAGGTATTCCGAGCGCAATTCTTCGTTTTCGAGCACTTCCGCAGCCGTGCCGTCAAAAACGATTCCACCGGTATCCAGAATCACGGCGCGGTCTGCCAATTGCAGTGCACGTACCGCGTTTTGCTCCACGATCACGGTTGTGATCCCCTGTTCCTTGATGATGCTGAGGGTCTTTTCGATCTCGTCGACGATGACAGGGGCCAGACCCTCATAAGGTTCGTCCAGCAGCAGCACTTTGATGTCGCGCGCCAAGGCGCGTGCGATGGCAAGCATCTGCTGTTCGCCGCCTGACAGGGTTGTGCCTTCTTGCGTGCGGCGTTCACCAAGACGCGGGAACAGATCGTAAAGCCGTTCAATCGACCAGCCGATAGGGGGGGCGATTTGCGCGAGTTTCAGGTTTTCCTCAACCGTAAGGCCGGGGATGATCCGGCGATCTTCAGGCACAAGGCCTAGACCGGCTTGTGAGGCCTCATGGCTTGCCATGTTGTGCAAGGGCTGGTGATCCAGCCAGATCTCGCCATGAGTGACCTGGGGGTCGCCAATGCGCGCAATTGAGCGCAACACCGACGTTTTGCCTGCGCCGTTCCGACCCAGCAGGGCGAGGATCTCACCTTCGTGCACGTTAAAGCTGATGCCTTGCACGATGTAGCTTTCGCCGTAGTAGGCGTGCATGTCCCACACGCTGAGAAAGGCCGGCGCGGTCTGGGCGTGGTTCACGCCTTTGGAAAAGTCAGGTTTGACGTTCATGTGTCAGTCCTCGTGATGTGACGCGCGATGGGCAAATTGCCCATCCTACGCTGCGTCCTGGGTTTCGCCGAGATACGCTTCGCGCACCTTTGGGTGGCCCTTGATGTTGTCGGGTGTGTCTTCGACCAGCGGTGTGCCCTGAGCCAGAACAGTGATCCGTTCGGCGAGGCTGAACACCACATGCATGTCGTGTTCGATGATCGAGATCGTGATGTCCCGCTCGTCCTTGATCTGCTTGAGCAGGTCGATGGTGTTGTTGGTATCGGCTCGCGCCATACCCGCTGTGGGTTCATCGAGCAGCAGCAGGCGTGGTTCCTGCGCCAGACACATGCCGATTTCCAACCGCCGTTTGTTGCCCCGCGACATGGTGGCGGCATTGTCATTGCGCGCATCGGCCATGTTCATCTCTTCCAGCATCTGTTCGGCACTTTCGACGATTTCGCGGTCTTTCATCATATTGATGATCGCGTTGGCGGTGAACGATCCGTCCCGCTTGGCAAAGCAGGGGATCATCATGTTTTCGAGCACGCTGAGATCGCCAAAGATCTCAGGTGTCTGGAACACGCGCGAAATACCCATCTGGTTGATCTCAAACGGTTTGCGTCCCAGCACCGATTGCCCGTCGAACATAACCGATCCGGTGTCCGGGATAAGTTTGCCGACCAGACAATTGAGCAGGGTGGACTTGCCCGCGCCATTTGGCCCGATGATCGCGTGCACCGTGTTCTCGGCTACACTCAGGTTCACGTCCCCAAGCGCCTGCAAACCACCAAAGCGTTTGTTGACGTTTTTGACTTCAAGGATACCCATAATCGTTCTCCTTATTCTGCAGGTGTGGTTTTGCCGTCAGGCGTGTTGTCGGCAGGCTTTTTGCGCTTGAACAGGCGCGCAATGCGTTGTCCGCCCTCAACCAGGCCACCGGGCAGAAAGATCACGACCAGCATAAAGATCAGGCCGAGCGTCAGGTGCCAGCCTTTGCCGATGAACGGGTAGATCAGCGTGACCACGAAGTCTTCGAGGCCATCCGGCAGGAACGCAAACCACGTGTGCAGGATGTCGCTGTTGATCTTGGACAGGATGTTTTCCATGTACTTGATCGCACCGGCACCCAGAACGGGTCCGATCAGCGTGCCGACGCCGCCCAGAATGGACATTAGAACAACCTCGCCACTTGCGGTCCAGAACATGCGTTCCGCGCCCACTTGCGTATCCATTGCGACCATCAGACCACCGGCCAGACCGGCATACATGCCCGAGATCACAAAGGCGGCCAATGTGTAGGGGCGTGCGTTGAGCCCGGTATAGTTCAGACGGTGCTGGTTCGATTTGACCGCGCGCAGCATCATCCCGAAGGGGGAGCGGAAGATGCGGATGGACAGGTAAAACGCGGCCAGCATGACCACGGCGGCCACGTAGTAGCCTGCGTTGAACGTGAACAGCCAGCCGCCGATCGACAACTCGTAGCTGCTGCCCATCTGAAGACCAAACAGGTTCGCCTTGGCCGTTGCACCGTCAGCCAGTGCGCCGTCCAGAATGCGCGGGTCTGTCGTTTTGGGTTGCAGACCCGTTTCACCACCTGTGATCGGCGTCAGAACCGAGTAGGCCAGCGAATAGGACATCTGTGCAAAGGCCAGCGTCAGGATCGAGAAGTAGATCCCAGAGCGGCGCAATGAAATCCATCCCACGGCCAAACTGAACAGGCCCGCGACGACCACCGACACCATGATCGCAGGGATCACGTTCATGGTCAGCAGCTTCATCATCCAGATCGCGGCATAAGAACCGACACCGAGAAAGGCAGCGTGCCCAAAGGACAGGTAGCCGGTGAGACCGAACAGGATGTTGAACCCGATAGCGAAGATCCCGAAGATCACAAAACGCTGCATCAGATCAGGGTAGCCGGCGTTGAACTGCGCCATGGCGGACCCTTCCGGGAAAGGGTTGAGGATGAAGGGAGCCAAAGCGACCAGGGCGGCCACAAGGATCAGAAGGCGGGTGTCTTTTGCGTCCAGTCCAAACATGTGCTTAGTCCTCCATCACGCCTTTGCGCCCCATCAGGCCCCTCGGCCGTGTGAGCAGAATGATAATTGCGACCAGATAGATGATGATCTGGTTCAGGCCGGGCAGGAATTCGAGCACCTCGCGCATGGAGGCAAAGCTTTCGAGAATGCCAAGCAGGAAACCAGCGGCGACAGCGCCCGGCAGCGAGCCCATGCCGCCGACGACGACCACCACAAAACTCAGGACCAGAAAATCCATGCCCATATGGTAGTTGGGTGAGTTGATCGGCGTGTACATCACACCCGCCAGACCAGCGACTGCGGCAGCGATGCCGAACATCATGGTAAACCGTTTGTCGATGTCGATGCCCAGCAATTGCACCGTTTCGCGGTCAGCCATCCCGGCGCGCACAACCATTCCGAAGGTGGTGAATTGCAAGAAGGCGAAGACGGCACCGATTATCACGGCAGCAAAGGCGAAGTAGATGATCCGCCAGTAGGGGTAGATGATCGTGTTGGCATCAAAGCCCATCATCGCCCCGAAATCAAACGAGCCGGTGAAGGCGGTTGGCGCGGGCGTCGGGATCGGGTTCGCGCCGTAGTAATACTTGATGACCTCTTGCAGCACGATGGCCAAGCCAAATGTCACAAGGATCTGGTCCGCGTGGGGACGTTTGTAGAAGTGTTTGATCAGCCCGCGCTCCATGATCACGCCAATGGCAATCATTACCGGGATGGCAAACAGGATAGACAGGGGGACAGCCCAGTCGATTATGGCGTCTCCGGTGGCTTGGCCGAACCAGTCATAGACATAGGGCACATCCACCTTCAGCGGATTGCCGAGGAAGTCTTTTTGCGTCTCGTCCACGACAGTGTGGCTGAGCGAGATGATCCGGCTCAGGGTTACGGCGCAGAAGGCACCGATCATGAACAGCGCGCCGTGCGCAAAGTTCACAACACCAAGCGTGCCGAAAATCAGGGTCAGTCCCAAAGCGATCAGCGCATACGCGGATCCTTTATCGAGACCATTGAGAATTTGGAGAACGATTGCTTCCATGGGTCCGCCCCTAACGTTTGGAATAGGTATGGCTGTGCGCGTTGCACAGGCCAGGGTAGGGTGGGCATGACTGCCCACCCAGTCGTGTCAGACGTTTACGCGCCGGGGTTGCACGAACCCAGCTCGCCGCCAAAGATCGAGGCGTCATATGTCACCTGAGCTGTTGGCGTGACTTCAACGATCTCAAGAAGGTCGAACTCGGATGTTGGGTTCTCTTTACCCTTCACAACCAGAACGTCTTTGAAGCACTGGTGGTCTTCGCCACGATAGAGCGTTGGACCGTTGCCCATACCGTCGAATTCGAAGTCTTCGAGGGCTTCGGCAACCGCACATGGGTTGAACGAACCGGCGCGTGTGACCGCATCCGCGTACAGCATGGCTTGCACGTAGCATGTGTGCGCCGCCTGGCTGGGTGGGAAGCCGTACTTGGTGCCGAAGGACTGCACGAACTGCTTGGAGCCTTCGTCCTGCAGCGACCAGTGCCAGTTTGTGGACCCGAAGATGCCTTTCACGTTGGCACCCGCACCCTTCGCCATCAGGCGCGAGTAGAGTGGAACAACGATCTCGAAGTTTTTGTTGTTCACCAGCTTGTCGCGCAGGCCGAACTGAACCGCGTTGGTCAGCGAGTTCACCATGTTTCCGCCGTAGTGGTTCAGAACCAGAACGTCGGCACCGGATTGCAGAACAGGCGCGATGTAGGAGGAGAAGTCTGTTTGTGTCAGCGGTGTTTTCACAGCTGCAACAGTTTCCCAACCAATGGCTTCCGTGGATGTGCGCACGGCTTCTTCTGTGGTGTAACCCCAGTTGTAGTCCGCTGTTAGGTGGTAGGCTTTCCGGTCGTTGCCGTAGTTTGCACCAAGGATAGGCGCAAGAGCCGCACCGGACATGTACGAGTTAAAGAAGTGACGGAAGCCGTTGGCTTTCTTGTCTTTACCCGTTGTGTCGTTGGAGTGGGTCAGACCCGCCATGAAGATAACGCCAGCTTCTTGGCACAGCGCCTGCACAGCAACGGCAACACCCGAAGACGAGCCGCCCGTGATCATCACGGCGCCGTCTTTTTCGATCATCGAACGGGCCGAAGCGCGGGCCGCGTCAGATTTGGTTTGCGTGTCACCTGTGACGTATTCGACTTTCTTGCCCAGGATACCGTTGCCCTGCAACGCTTTGGACGAGAACGTGTTCATCAAGCCGCCGTCGCCGCCACCGTTCAGGTGCTCTACAGCCAGCTCATAGGCGCGCAGTTCGTCAGCACCTTCGTCCGCGTAGGGGCCGGACTGTGGCACGTTGAAGCCCAGCGTAACCGTGTCGCCCTGTGGAGCGTTGGTGAAACCGGCATGGCCATCAGCGCGCAGATACGTCGGCAGCGCTAGACCAGCAGCACCTGCAACAGCGCCTGTCTGGATCACGCCACGGCGTGTCAGGTTCATCTTGGACATAAATATCCTCCCATTTGTTGATACAGACACACAGCCGCTCCTCAACGGCGCACGTCAGACATCTTTTGATGCAAATACCTTATGGCGTAGAGTCAGAAAATTGCGCAATAACCCCTTTGTTTTTCACAACTATTTTGTAAACATATGCACAGTGTGCATGGGTGATTTGTAAATTTCATTATGTTGCGGCGCAGAAACGCGTTGAAAAAGCTGTAAAACAACGAAGGAGCGGGCATGGCGCGCGACGCTTTGACAGGAACTCGGATACGCGAACGCAGGGTCATCGCGGGTCTCAAACAGTCGGTATTGGCCCGTCAAATCGGGATATCGGCGTCCTACCTTAATCTGATTGAGCACAATCGCCGCAGAATCGGGGGTAAGCTGTTGCTGGATATTGCCTCGACACTCGGGGTTGAGCCGACCGTACTGACCGAAGGGGCTGAGGCTGCATTGATCGCAACGCTGCGTGATGCGGCCACCCAAACCACTATGACAGATGGTGAATTGGACCGGGCCGAGGAATTTGCAGGACGCTTTCCGGGGTGGGCCGAAACCCTTGCCGCGTCGCACCGGCGCATCGACCGTCTTGAGCGTACAGTCGAGACGCTCAGTGATCGTCTCGCGCATGATCCCGAACTCGCCGCCTCTGTGCACGAAGTGCTCTCAACCGCGGCCTCGATCCGCGCGACTGCCTCCATTCTCGCGGATGATGCTGATATCAGTGCAGAGTGGCGTGACCGTTTCCACACGAACCTTGATGCGGACAGCCATCGTTTGGCGGACAGTTCCAAGCGGCTGGTCGGGTTTCTGGATGCCGAAACCGGGGAGGCCGCGTCGGGCCAATCCGTGCAGGAGGAGGTGGATGCGTTTCTGGCCGGGCATGACTACACTTTTGATCTGGCTGACATGGACCCTGAGGCGCTGATTGATCAGGCGTCGCAACTGACGTCTCATGCGGCCCGGCGCGCGGCACATACCGTGCTGGAGCGGATTGACGCGGACAATCAAGCGCTACCGCTTGGGACGTTAATTGATGCGTTGGACCGGCTTGGCCCCGATCCGGTTGCCTTGGCAGACGCCTGCAAGGTGCCGGTCGCGCGCGTTATGCGCCGTCTGGCGATGGTGCCCAATCGCGCCTTTGGTCTGGTGGTGTCGGATCGCGCAGGTGGGTTGCTGTTCCGCAAGGCGGTGCCCGGGTTCACCATTCCGCGCCACGGCGCTGCCTGCCCGCTTTGGCCATTGTTTCAGGCCTTGTCCCATACCGGTCAGGTTCTGGGCACGCGTGTGCAGATGCCCGGTGGCGAAGATGCCGTTTTTGACTGCTTTGCCACGGCTGATCCTGTGGGGCCCGTCACTTTGAACATGCCACCGCTGTTGGAGGCAACGATGCTGATTGTGCCGGTGACTGCCGCGCAAAGTGCCAATGGACCAAGCCCGTCGGCGCTCGGGCCGTCGTGTCGCATATGCCCGCGCAGTGGTTGTGCGGGACGCCGCGAGCCCTCGATCCTGAGCGAAGGTTTTTGACATCTCGATACACGTAGAGCTTTTGACAGCCTTTGCAAAACGGCACATACTTTGCGCGCGCTCGACAGGATCGGCCACAAGGTCCGCGCCGCGCATCTAGGGAGGATACAGCGACCATGGGCAAGCATGTTTTGCTGGTCGAAGACGAGACCAATATTATCGAAGCGATCCGCTTTCTGCTGTCCCGCGAAGGATGGCAGGTGGACACGCATTCTGATGGCGCCACTGCCGTCGACACGATCCGCGCCATGCGTCCGGATCTGGTGGTTCTTGATTACATGCTGCCGGGCAAAAGCGGGATGGATATCCTCAAGGAACTGCGTGCGGATCAGGAATTTGCCAAGCTGCCCATATTGATGCTGACAGCGCGCGGCCAATCGCGAGATCGGGCCGAAGCAGAGCGGGCAGGCGTCAGTCGTTTCATGACCAAGCCGTTCTCGAACACCGAAGTGATGACCGCGGTCAGAGACCTCGTGCAACTGGCACAATGAGCAATCAGCCCCCCACGCCCCTGTTTCTCGAGCGACGCAGCTATCGTCGCCGTCGCTTGATGGACGCGCTACGGCTTTTGCCATTGGTGGGCGTATTGTTGTGGATGCTGCCGTTGTTCTGGCCTTCAGAGGCTGCCACTGACGCAGCACTTGAGCCGGTCCCCATGTCGCGCGCGGTCATCTACGTTTTTCTGGTTTGGCTGGGCCTCATTTGTGCTGCTTTTGCCTTGTGGCGTGGACTGTGGAGCGACGAGACGCCGGATAAGGACGCTGCATGACCTCGATCAACCAACTGATCGGGATCTCGCTGGCTTACGTTGCCTTTCTGTTTGCCATTGCATTTTTTGCTGAACGGTCTGCTGCGCGCGGACGCGGCGGGTGGATGCGTTCTCCGCTGGTCTACACCTTGTCCCTGTCGATCTATTGCACGGCTTGGACCTTTTACGGCGCGGTGGGGTATGCGGCCCGGTCCGGGATGGAATTTGTCACCATTTATCTTGGTCCCTCGCTGGTGATGCTTGGGTGGTGGTGGGTGCTGCGCAAATTGGTGCGCATCGGGCGAGCCCAACGCGCAACATCCATCGCGGATCTGATTTCGGCCCGCTATGGTAAATCAAACCTGTTGGCCATTGTGGTTACGGTCATGGCGGTGATTGGTGTGACGCCATACATCGCGCTGCAACTGCAATCTGTGACCTTGTCACTTACTGTTTTTTCGGGCCCTGAAGGGGTGCGAGATCCGCTGAACCAAGCGTCAGCCGCGTTTTGGGTTGCCGTGGGGTTGGCACTGTTCACAGTCTTGTTTGGCACGCGGAACCTGAACGCAAATGAACGCCACAGCGGGGTGGTGATGGCAATAGCTGTTGAATCCGTGGTCAAGCTGGTGGCCTTGATCGCAGTTGGCGTTTTTGTGGTGTGGGGTGTTGCGGGCGGCTATGGCCCCATGCTGGAGCGCATCGATGCCTCGCCCATCGGTGAGTGGCAAATGGATCGATCGCGGTGGGTGGCTTTGACCGCTTTGTCTGCGGCGGCCTTTTTGTGCCTGCCGCGTATGTTTCAGGTGCTAGTGGTCGAGAACGAGAACGAGCGCCACCTGCAAATCGCGTCATGGGCCTTTCCGATTTATCTGATGCTGATGAGCCTGTTCGTCGTGCCCATTGCCGTGGTCGGGCTTGACCTGATGCCTGCAGGGTCAAATCCGGATCTGTTTGTTTTGACGATTCCATTGTCACAGGGTCAATCGGGTCTTGCCACGCTCAGTTTTCTGGGCGGATTTTCATCCGCGACATCCATGGTGATTGTGGCGACGCTGGCGCTGTCGACGATGGTGTCAAACCATGTGGTGATGCCCGTTTGGCTGACAACGCAAGGCGAAGGGGCGCAAGTGTCCGGCGATGTGCGCAACGTGGTGATCTTTGCGCGGCGCGCGTCGATCCTGCTGATCCTCGGGCTGGGGTATCTGTATTACCGTGTGTCTGGGGGTGGCGCGGCGCTGGCGGCTATCGGTTTGATTTCTTTTGTCGGCGTGGCGCAATTTCTGCCCGCACTTCTTGGTGGATTGTTTTGGCGCGCTGCAACGCATTGGGGGGCGGTTGCCGGTCTTGTGACGGGATTTGCCGTATGGCTCTATGCGTCGTTTCTGCCCAGCTTTGGGCCGGACGCTGCTTTGTCTGCCTCGGTCTTGGCGGATGGGCCATGGGGCATCGGTTGGTTGCGACCGCGTGCGCTGTTCGGGATTGAAGGTGTCGATCCGACGGTTCACGCCGTGATCTGGTCACTGACCTTGAACACCACGATGTTCATTGCCGTCTCGCTGCTGAGCTTTCCGTCGCCGCTGGAAAGGTTGCAGGGCGCCCAATTTGTCAATGTCTTTGAACACTCGACGCAACCGCGCGAATGGAATGCTGCTCTGGCGGCTTCAGAAGACCTGATGATCATGACACAGCGGATTCTTGGAGCGCCCGAAGCCCAAACTCTGTTTCGGGCTGAAGCGCGGCGGCAGGGATTGAGTGGTCACTTGCCCGAACCGACCCAAGGGTTTTTGCAAACGTTGGAACGCGAACTGGCAGGATCTGTCGGAGCGGCTACGGCCCATGCGATGATATCGCAACTTGTCGGGGGCGCCTCTGTGTCGGTGCAGGATCTGATGGCGGTGGCCGACGAATCTGCACAGATCCTTGAATACTCCAACCAGATTGAAGCCAAGTCACAGGAACTGGCGCGTACGGCCGGACAATTGCGCGAAGCAAACGAGAAACTGACAGCATTGTCCGTTCAAAAGGATGCTTTCCTGAGCCAGATCAGCCATGAATTGCGCACACCCATGACCTCCATTCGGTCCTTTTCCGAAATCCTGCGTGACACAGATGGGCTGGGGCAGGTGGAGAAAACCAAATACGCCTCAATCATCCATGGCGAAGCGATCCGGCTGACGCGTTTGCTGGACGACCTGCTGGACCTCAGCGTGCTTGAGAATGGTCAGGTGAGCCTCAATCTTGAGACGGGACGCCTCGAAGATATTCTGGAACAGGCAGTCGTCACGGCGCGGGCGGGTTCAGCCGGACAGCTCGATATTCAACGGGAAAGGACGAACGAGACACAGGTTCTGACCACGGATCTGGATCGCTTGAGCCAGGTTTTTATCAATCTGGTGACAAATGCTGGCAAGTACTGTGATGCACAAGCGCCACGACTCCGGATTGATGTGGAGGCAGATGACGTCGGTATGCGCGTTGTTTTTCGTGACAACGGCACCCAAATTCCCTTGGGCGCACGCGCGCTGATCTTTGAAAAATTCGCCCGTCTGAATGACAAGGAAGGCTCAGGCGCGGGCCTTGGTCTTGCGATCTGTCGCGAAATCATGACCCGGTTGGGCGGCGACATTTCGTATCATCCTGAGCCGACGGGCAATGCATTTGTTGTGCATTTGCCACGTGATGTTGCGCTGGCCGCTCAATAGGGGCAACACCGAGATTGATGAAAAATCCGGGCATCCGTACAGATGTAAAGCCCATGGTAACCAATCGCACCTACACCTCTTAAGACAATCAAGCGGCCAAATGATTGCAGAGGGTATGAACGACAGAACGTCCGATACTGTGCTAAAGCGCATCGCGGCTGCAGGCCGCGAGGAGCAACAGGCGCGCGCAATGACCTTGCAAAAGGCGATGCGCGTGACGTTGGCCAAGGTTGCAGATGCGCTCTTGGATCTGCCAATGGCTGTGATTGGCGCTGTTGTGCAGGACGTGACCGGCGATGCGCTGGCCGACACCTTCAAGGATGAAAATCTATTGATCCTGATGGATGGTCCGAGTGGTGCGCGCGGTGCGGCGATGCTGGATCAGGTCATTGTCGGCGGATTGATCCAGCAGCAGACCCTTGGAACAGTACGCCCTGAAACCGGGCAGCCGCGCAAGATGACGCGCACGGATGCAGCGATTTGCGCGCCGCTGCTGGATACGTTGATTGCTCAGGCGACGCCCATACTGGATACACCGGCCGATGCGGCACTGATTGGTGATTTCCGATTTGGCGCCAAGGCGGAAGATGCCCGCACCTTGTCGATGGCATTGGATGTTGCTGAATATTCCATTTTACGTCTCACACTTGATGTGGCCCTTGGCGCGCGACAGGGCGAACTGGTTTTGATTTTCCCCAAACCCGAAGCCAGAGACGATTATGACGACCCAGACGCGACGCATCCGGGCCTGGATGTTCCAAAAACGGACTTTACTGGCACCGTTATGGAGCTGAAGACAGACATAAATATGGTGCTGTGCTCGGTTGCGATGACGCTGAGGAGTTTTGAAAACCTCGCCGTCGGTGACGTTCTGGAGGTGCCGCCAGGGCGGTTTCCCACAGTGCAGATGACAACCTGCACCGGGCGGATTGTCGGGCAGGGGAGCGTTGGGCACGTCGATGGCGTGCGCGCGGTGAAACCGCTGCGAAAACCAAGCCACGCAAACCACCCGTTGCGCCGTGAATCTGATGCAGAACATGTAGAAATGCCCGACGTCGAAGGATTGACCAGCCAAAATCGACGCAGACAAGATGCGGCCCAGACATCGGATATGCAGACAATACCTGGTGCATTGCCGAATTTTGCGGATGCACCGGATGAGGCCGACTTGCCAACCGCACCCGATTTGGACTTCCCCAACACAGGAGATTTACCGGCTCTGGATGACTTGCCCGATCTTTCGGCCATGGAAGACCATTCGCCAGCTGCAGTCGATGCCGAATTGCCTGATCTCGACGATCTGCCTGATCTCGCGGATTTGCCGGATCTGGCAGACTTGCCCGATCTCGCCGACTTGCCCGAGCTAAAAGAGGCGGGATAGCCGGACACAAACGGCGCATATGCGTCCCGTCACGATTGCGCGATGGCATCCAGCGTCGGGCGCATGTTTTCCAGATCGTAACCGCCACCGCGGGCCGCTGTCAGCACATCATTGACGCCCAGATCATTTGCTGCGCCAAGCGCCCAAACAATTGTGGAGCGTGTGCCGGAGGCGCAATAGGCAAGCACCGCACCACCTCCCGAGTGGATGGCCGCACGATGTTTTGCGACCGTATCCGGAGTCATGGATTGGTGCGTGAGGGGCAAGTTGATGAACGTTAAACCTGCCGCAAGTGTCGCTTTTTCGATAGCCGCGGCCTGAAAGGCGGGCGGCACTTCTCCGTCCGGGCGGTTGCAGATCACGGTTGTGATGCCGGCCGCGGCAATATCGGGCAGATCTGCCGGATCAATTTGCGGGGCAACAAAGTAGGTCGGGGTGATTTGGCGGATATCCATGAGGCGGCAGACTATGCACCTGCAGAACGGGTGTCCAGCACGCGCCGCAGTGGCGGTACGGCCCACATGCCTGCGAGCATCGCCACGAAAAACAGCACACCCGGCCAGCCGCCATAGGAGAGTGACGCCATCGCCGGGCCCGGGCAAAGCCCGACCAGCCCCCAGCCAATCCCAAAAAGGACCGATCCGAAGATCAGCGGGCGGGTGATCTCTTGTGCGGGTGCGGACGGGAATGTGCCTCCGACCAATGGTGTGCGCGCGCGCGCAAACCGCCAGGCGATTGCCATCGGCAGGATTGCCCCGCCCATCACAAAGGCCAGCGTCGGGTCCCAGTCTCCGGCAAAGTCCAGAAAACCGCGCACCCGGTCCGTGTCGGTCATGCCCGAGACATGCAGCCCGAGGCCAAACAGTGCGCCACTCAACAGCGCCAGTCCTGCGCGCATCATAGTCCCAGCCCCAGACGCAACGCAGTGACGGTTACCGCGCCCGCGCCAATATATGCCAGAGTTGCGACCAGCCCACGCGTGGACAGGCGGGACAGACCACAAACGCCGTGACCGGAAGTGCAACCATTTGCGAACCGTGTTCCGATCCCAACCGCCAGCCCCGCGAGAACCAACAAGACAACGTTATGCGTCGCATGTGTGTCGACGGCCCAGCCCGCGGCTTGCAACAGGGCAGGGGCGCCTATCAGGCCCGCCAGGAAGGCCAGCGTCGTACTCCGGTCAAGGCCACTGCCATCCACCAGCCCGCCGACAAGACCGCTTGCCCCCATGACCCGTCCAAGGCCCAGCAGGAAAACGGCTCCGCCACTTCCGATCATCAGGCCGCCAATCAATCCATAGATCCAGCTGGCTTCCATGCCCTGTTCCTTATCCCAGAAAGATACCCACAATCACCAACATCAACCCGATCACGGACACAAAAAGCGCACCCATGTTGCGTGGCAAAACCCGCGCCATCACAGCTCGCATTTCCGTATCATCAAGATTTGCCGCGCGAGCACGCCAGACACTGACAATGCACCAGACGAGCCCCAACAGACCAAGAATGGACAAGGCCGCTCCGATCCAGATTAACCCGTCAAAAATAGTGAAAGAAGATGTCGTTTCCATGCGCAGTGGCTACCCGAGCACAGGATCGGATACAAGCGTTCTGGACACGGCGCGTCCCCCCTTGCGAGCCGGACTTTGCGCGGGTATCCAGCGACGACACTCCAACCTTCGAGGCTTTTCATGACCGACACCGCCACCAACGCCGAAAGCTACCGCGTGACCGCAGACGAGTTGCGCCAGTTCATCGAGCGGTTCGAGCGGCTGGAGATGGAAAAGAAGGACATCGCAGACCAGCAAAAGGAAGTGATGGCCGAAGCCAAGGGGCGTGGATACGACACGCGCGTGATGCGCAAGGTCATCGCCTTGCGCAAGCGCGACTCTGACGACATTGCCGAAGAAGAAGCGGTCTTGGAGATGTATAAAGAAGCGTTGGGCATGTCCTGACGCGTCAGGGGTTGTTGAGGTGTTCGGGATACGGCCTCAAACGAACTCTTCTTTTGCCGCCTGAAAGCGCTTTTGCTGGGCCGCTTTATGATCCGTTCTAAAGCGTTCTGGAGTCGTCCCGCGTCACTCCGTTCAAGACAAAAGCGAACGGTGGCGATTGTACTTTCCCACCTGCGCTGGGGTGACGCAAACAAGCCCAATTTGCCACAGCCATTCGAGAGCTTGTAAGCGCGGCGTTAGGGCGTGATCAACGTCACGCCCGGAATGCGGGCGACATTCAGCATGTCTTCTTCGTAAATGTCGCTCATGGTGTCGATTGTGTCTTCGGTCCAGCCCGGCGCGTTCAGTTCTTCCTCAATCTCGTCTTCAATCGCAAATTTATCGAGAAAGGCTGCGATAACGCGTCGCTTTTGCATCTCTGTCATTTTGGGGTGCGACTTTAGATAGGCACGAAAGCGCTGCATACCGTCTTTGCTCATGATCTCTGACAAAAGATCAAACCCGCCGACAACTTTCTCGCCATGTTCCAGTGCTCCCATTTCACGAATGATCTGGGCCCATATCATGGGCATATCCTCAAAGCACCATGTGGTGATGGTGATCTGTGGCGCGGCAGAGCGGATGGCGGCCATCGTGTCCGACCAGCGAATGGCAAACGGATCGCGACCGCGCAAGAACGCTTTCATGTCCTTTTGAGGCGTGGACCCAAACAATGCCGGCAGAAAAGTTGCCGGGTTGCGCATTGTCAGGAAAAGCTCAATCTCGTCGTTGGGAAACAGAGCAGCCAGTTGGCGCATGCGCTCGGGGGCCAAACAGTACATCAGGCCGTCGCGCACGCAGGCGCGCGGAGCCCCAAACAGAAACATGTGGCTGAGAATCACCCGGTCGGCATCTTCTTCGTCCAGAATCAGATCAATCAGAACGTCCCGCGCATCCGGGGCCGGGGGGGCATCCTGCATGGCAGCCATCGTGTCGCGCAGCAGGGTGCGGTACTTGCCCGGCCCTGGTACAGCGACGCCGCGCTTGGAAAAGTCTTCCTTGTTGCGCAGTAGGCAGCGCATGAGGCGGTCTTCTTCGGTAAAATGTGCGCCTGCGTGGAGGACGAGTTGCATTCGGGGTCTGTCAACTTTTCAGTCTGGTGCGGTAATTTTGATATAGCTGAAAATCCGGCAGATAAAACCTCCACAATATGTTCAAAACCATCTTGCGCGGCGCGGCTGCAACGATTAATGGTCCCGCGCAGTGCCCCTATAGCTCAGCTGGTAGAGCAACTGATTTGTAATCAGTAGGTCCGCGGTTCGAGTCCGTGTGGGGGCACCATTTCAATCCAACCACTGATCCGTATCGCCGCAAGTGCAGTGGTCGCGCGCGTGTCTGTGTGCCTATCATGTGTGGTGTTGTGACACTGTGGTTGCTTTGCCAGCAGTTGCCTCAACCCGGACGTCAGTGCTCGCGTCGCAATATATCGGAAATCCGCTTGCTGAATGTCTTGACCGAGAATGGCTTGCTCAGAAACTCCAGTTTTTCGAGATCAAATCTGTGCGCGGGCAACAGATCTTCAGAATAGCCCGACATATACAGAAACTTGATGCTTGGTTTCATGGTCGCACACTGTTCACCAATGTCAAATCCACTCATCCCGCCGGGCAGAGACACATCGCTGATAACGAGGTCTGGATTGAAGTTTGGATCAGATAGAGCGGTCAACGCTTCGGCGGCGTTGGCAAAGGAAGTGACACTGTAATTCAACCTGTCGAGCGTAACTTCAACCATGCGGCGCACGGTGGGGTCGTCTTCTACCAAAACAATGAACTGCTGCTGACCAACTTGGTTTTCATCACCTGTAACTTCCTGCGCCTTGCGTACTTTTTGCACACATTTTGGCAACAGAAAGTCCACCTGTGTCCATTGGCCGGGATGGCTGGCGATCACAGTGTCACCGTTGGATTGCTTGATGAACCCGAACACCATACTCAGCCCCAGACCGGAGCCCTGGCCGACGTCCTTGGTTGTAAAGAATGGATCAAATGCTTGTTCAAGCGTTTTGGCATCCATTCCAAATCCGTCATCGAGAACGGTGAACTTGACGTAGTCTCCCGGTTCCAGCTCTGAATACTGCATCGCTTGGGTGCTGCTGATCGTTTCATTCGCAGCCGAGATCACAAGGTTTCCGCCGTTTGGCATCGCGTCACGAGCGTTGACGGCAAGGTTGATCAATGCGTTTTCCAACTGTCCGGGGTCCGCGTGAACGCACCAGACATCCGGTTCAAACCGCGTCTCTATTGCAATAGTTCCGCCCAGTGTGCGCGCCAGCAGACCTTTCAGCCCGGTCAATAATGCGTCTGTGGCAATGGAGGTGGGTTGCAATGGTTGCTTGCGCGAGAATGCCAACAGGCGTTGTGTCAACTCCGCGCCACGTTGCGCGGCCACCAAAATTGCATCCAAAAACTCCGCTTGGTTGTCATCGCTGTCTTGCAACAGTTCGGCGTTGCCCACGATCACCGTCAGCAAATTGTTGAAGTCATGCGCAACACCACCTGTCAGCTTGCCCAACGCTTGCAGCCGTTCAAGGTGGCTGATGTTATCGGCAAGTTCTTCACGTCGTCTTTCGGATTTGAAGAGGGCTGTCATATCAGTGAACGTCACGATCCTGGAATCGCTGCCATGTCCGATCCCGGTGACGCTGATCACGCGCCCGGACGGGAGCCGCAAGAGCGTGTTGAGGCCGGTGCCTTTGCTGGCCGCATCGACAACTTCGGTGAGGTTGTTGAACCCGTTTTGAGGCCATTGAAGAAACGGATCGATATGCGCTCTGTAGTCGGCAAACGACAGATTGGGCCCCGTTTTTGATCGGTCCAGTTCCAGCAGCTCGTAAAACCGGTCGTTGGATAGGATGATGCGAGACGATTCCAGATCTGCGCCTTGGAACATGGCGATTCCTTGCTCCATCTGGTGCAAAACGCCGTCCAAAAGTCTGTTTGACTGGGTTAGCGCTGCTTCTCGGGTCACCCGGTCGGTGACATCGAATACGATCCCCACGTGGCGGGGGCCAAGTTCGTGCGTCGGGTGATATGTTGCCTGCACATTTACATGTCGGACACTGCCGTCAGGGTGGACCACTCGAAAGCTGGAGGAGAAATCTTCGCCACGCGCGGCAGGGGCGTCGCAGTCGGCTTCGACAATCGCGATGTCGTCGGGATGGATGCAGGATTTGAAGTCCTGCGGTGTCACAACAGACGACACCGCGTTGTACCCGAAGATGTCGCGCGTGCGTTGGTCCCAGATAGCATCGCCGCTTTCAGCAAAGCTTTCCCACACGCCCATCTGAGAGGCTGAAACCGCCAGTTCCAAGGTTTTGGACACCCGGCTCAGGATAGCCTCTTTTTCCTTGATTTCGGTGACGTCTGTATCAACGCCAATCGCTCTGACGGCGAGGCCATCACGGTCGCGCAAAATAACGTTCCCACGGCTGAGAACCCACATCCAGGAACCATCCTTACGGCGTTGGCGGTATTGCGTGCTGGTTGTCGCTTCAGGGTTGCTGGATCGAAATCTGCGCCCTTGCAAAAGCAAGTTGTCCAGATCGTCCGGGTGCACGTCGGTCTGCCAGTCGCTGTTTACAGACCCATAGGCGCTGTCTGCGGCATGCCCGCGCATGATCTTCCACCCGTCAGATCTGAAGCGTTCGCCCGTCAGCAGGTCTATGTCCCATACGCCGACACTCGCGTTCTCGATGGCAATTTTATAGCGCAATTCGTTTTGGCGTAGTTCTTCGTTGGCATATTGTGCCGCCTTGGTCGATGTGATGTCGGTATCTGTCCCGAGAAAACGCAGGGGCTTGCCGTCCGCACTCCATTCGACGACCTGTCCGCGTGACAATATCCAGATGTAGTGGCCATCGGCATGCAACTCACGGAATTCAAAATTCAGCACCGGAGTGGAGCCATCGTGGAATCTTGTTGTCAGTTCTTGAACCCGAGCATGATCGTCGGGATGAACGCGCTCCATCCACTCTTTCATATTCCGGATGCGATCAACGTCGGGTTCAGGAGATAGCCCCCTTAGCAAGAACCATTCGTCTGAGAAAAATCGGTTCTTTTCATTCAATGTATATTCCCAGATCCCCAATCCAGAAATCTGGGAGGCCAATTTCCATCTGTTATGCGTGGATTTTTCGTCAATGAGTTCGGTCAAATGCAAAACCTCAATACGCGATTTGGGTCCGTTTCTACCGGAAGTTAACTTGGATTGATCGAAAAACCGAGTGGGAAGTTTTGGTGCTGCTGGCCGCTGTGCATTCGTTTTTTTTATATGTTACGAGTGTCGCAAAGCGTGCGCGCCACGAAAAAACATCCAGTGTCCTTCTTGCTACCAGTTCGTCGTGGACAGCGCAGGAACACGCCTGCAGGCACAACGATCGGTTCGGCAGTTCAAAACTCAACCACCTATTCATGCAATTGGAACCCGCGAGCATCGCGGCGCATTTCGGCACAATGGAATGGCGGTTTTGGTGGAAACTGTGGTGCATAAAATTTTCGAAAACCCGGCGTGTTGATCTTAAACGAACATTGAGTCGTGTTGTTTATACGGTTGGCGGGAAGTGATTTTGGGTTGAGGCGGAGCGGGCTCCGTTTTGGCAGGTGTGTGCGGCAAGAAGTACTTTTGCCACCAGATGCCACCGCTATTTGTGCGGTGTCGACCGTCTGCCAAACAGCAAGAATTGTTGTCCCAGAAGGAAACCAAACCGGGGGGCATCACTATGGCTTCGATCAATTCACTACTGGGCGGCCCGGCGGGGCTGGGCGAAGGTGTCTTCACCTCGGCAACAAAGGCGGCGGGCGATAACATCGACGGCAGTGTCGAAGTCGATATTTCGTCTGTTTTCGGCAGCAGTGGCCTCAAGTTTTTCGACCAAAGCTATTCCTCGATCTACATCAACGCGAACGGAGTGATCAGCTTTAACGGCCCCAGCACTGACTATTCTGGCGACAGCCTTGGTGAGTTGGGGCAACCCGCCATTGCGGCGTTCTGGACGGACCACAATGTGAACAATGGTGGGGAAATCTATTGGGATCTGGATCCCGATGCCGGAACAGTCACCATCACGTGGCACGAGGTTGCCCCTTACGATGGTGCGGGCACAAATACCTATCAAGTCGTCCTGAAAGATGCAGGCGAAGGCAATGTCGACGTTGAATTTATCTACGAAGACATCGGGTGGCATCAAAGTGGTGGCAGCTCTGCGGTCACAGGGATCACAGACGGACAAGGCGCTGATTATCCTCTGGATGGGTCTGGCCAGCCTCAGGATTTGGTCGCGTATCAAGACAACGATTTCGGGGGTGGGGACGAGGACGGGACCTTTGTCTTGCCGCTCGAAAACGGCGTGCCCAACTTTCAAAATGGCACCGTGGACGGCACTGGCGGAGATGACAATTTCTCGGTCTCTATTCTGGGCCTGGATCTGGATGTCGACGGTGATGCCGTCACATCCGGTGCTGACAGCGTTCTGACCGGACTTGGCGATGACGTGGTGGATGCGGGCGACGGGGCGGATACAATCCATGGCGGTGATGGGTCCGACACCATCCTTGGCGGTGCAGGTGACGATCAGATTCATGGCGATGGTATTTCAGAAACACCGGAGCCGGTTTTTACCACCATCAATGCCAGTAACTTGTCCGATACCTCGTCCGGGTTCAGAGTGTCTGCGCGCAATGTCGAAAACGGTGCGCTCACCGAGGCCAGTGTCGACAACATCGACGTCAGGTGGGGCGGGTTCGGTGCGGGTGGATCCATTTCGGACACCGACAGCAACGTGCACGAGCAAACGGGTTTCGATCTGCAATCTGGGCTTTCTGAAGAGCTGATTGTCGATTTCGATGCGCCCATCGACAATGCTTCCGTAACCTTTGCCACTCTTTACAGCGGCAGCTACGGCGAACAGGCGCAGTGGTCGGTTTATGACAATGGGACACTAGTTGCCCAAGCCACGTTCACGGAATCCGGTTTTAATTCAGGCAGTGGGACAATTGACCTGAGCGGCCTTGGTCAGTTCGACCAGATCATCTTGCGTGGTCTGCCTCAGACTGACGGATCGGATGGCTCGGATTTTTTCATCACGGAAATCACCTTTGAAAATCCGATCCTGGCCTCGGAATTCAACGACAGCCTGTCTGGAGGCGACGGTGTCGATGAAATCTTTGGCGGGATTGGCAGCGATACGATTTCTGGCGACGCGGGTGACGACACGATTCTGGGCGAAGACGGCGACGACCAGATTGACGGTGGCGTGGGCAACGACACCGTATTGGGTGGTGCAGGGTCTGATGTGATTACCGGTGGTACAGGGTCTGACCTGCTCGACGGTGGTGATGGTGACGACTTTCTCAAGACCGGTGACGGTCAGGACACTGCCATCGGCGGCGAGGGCAACGATACCCTGATGAATGCCGCAGGCGACGACAGCCTCGTGGGGGGCACCGGCGATGACCTGATCGTTGCGACCCAGGGACAAGACACGCTCGAAGGTGGCGAGGGCAACGACACATTGATGGGTGGCACCGATGGTGACAGCCTTGATGGTGGCGACGACAATGACCTGCTGCTGGGTGATTTGGCCGGCGTTACATTCAACGAGACAGGCAACGATGGGGTGGCACTGGCCTCCAACATCACCGACTTTCCAGCGACGCAGCTGACTGTTGAAATCACCTTTGCAAGTGACAACCTCACGGATTTGCCGACCCTCTTCTCCTACGCCACTGCCGGCGAGGACGATACATTTCGCATCAACGAACAGAGCGGAACGCTGCGCGTCGAAATCAACGGTGTCAACTACAACACCACGGTCCCATCAAGCAGCCTCTTTGATGGCAACATGCACACGCTGGCGGTGACATGGGACAGCAGCACCGGCGCGATCGAGGTTTTCGTTGACGGCGCTTCCGCGCATAGCGGCGTTTTGCAGGCCGGTGAGACACTTGTTCAGGGCGGCACGGTGGCCCTTGCGCAGGACCAGGACGTGGTTGGGGGCGGTTTCGCGTCCAACCAGAGCCTTGACGGCACCATTTACGGTGTTCGGCTCTATGACGATGTGCGCACGCCGTCCGAGATCCTGGACACCACCTTTGCCCCCGTGGCCGACACGTCTGACCCCAACCTCGTGGCCAACTGGGTCGCCGATCCCGAAGGTGCTTCCTTTACCGACCAATCCGCCAACGGCTATCCCATGGCCACATCGGGCGATGTTCAATCGGGCTGGAGCAGTGGCAACGACACGCTGTTGGGTGGCAGTGGCGACGACACAATCTATGGCGGGGGCGGCGACGACTTCATCGAAGGGGGTGACGGCAACGACGTCCTGATGACCGGTCTTGGCAATGACACGCTGATGGGCGGGGCAGGCAATGACACACTGAAAAACTCGGACGGTGATGACAGTCTGGATGGCGGCGCGGGAAATGACAGTATTGTCGCCACGGGCGGTGAAGATACGCTGCGCGGCGGAACTGGCGATGACACCATGGAGGGGGGCGCGGATGCCGACACCTTCATCATCGAGGATGGGTTTGGCAATGACTCGATCACTGGCGGCGAAGGCACAACGGATTCAAGTGACCGCGACTACGATACGATCGACCTGAGCACGATGACGGGGCCCGTGACCGTCACCTTTACAGGTGACGAACAGGGCACCATCACGGACGGCACCGACACGATCTCGTTCACCGAGATTGAGCATGTGATCACTACTGATCAAGCGGACGTCATTGACGCGACAGGGCAGTGGCCCGGATTGACGGGGGATCAGCCGGGCATAAATGTCGCGACTGGTGGCGGCGATGATACCGTTTTTGGCGGGCGCGGCGGCGACACCATCGATGCTGGCAGTGGCAATGATAGTATTGATGGGGATTACGGTGACGACAGCATCGAAGGCGGCAGCGGGAACGACACCCTTATTGGCGGGCAGGGCAACGACACGCTGAGTGGCGGGGCCGACAATGACAGCCTTGATGCGGGCAACGAAGCTGACACGCTGGAAGGTGGCGCGGGTGATGACACCCTTACGGGCGGCGACGGCGACGATGTATTCGTCTATAACGTGGGGGATGGCGCGGATACGATCACCGACTTCAACACCGGCAATTCCGGTACGCTGGGGGATGGTGACACCACCAATAACGACTTCATCGACCTGTCAAATTTCTACGACAGTATGGGCGAATTGCGCGCGGACTTCGACGATGACGGCGTGCTCAACCAATCCAATGACGGTGTCGACGGGGCCGACTATTCCGACAATCACCAATTCGGATCTGGCGACAGTCTGACGTTCCAGGGGGCGAACCGCGACAGCTTTTCCAGCGACAACACGGGCGTCGTGTGTTTTGTGAAGGGGACCTTGATCACCACGCAGAACGGTGCGCGCCCTATCGAAACATTGCGCGCCGGTGATATGATCCAAACCCGCGACAATGGCCTTCAGCGCGTTGCGTGGATCGGGCAGCGCACCCTTGGGCAGAATGAACTTGGCGCCAATCCTCATCTCAAACCCGTGTTTGTTTCGCCGGATCTTACGGGGGGCACCGCGCCACTGTTGGTCTCGCCACAACACGGTGTGCTGTTGCGACGTGACGGGGATGAAGTGCTGGTGCGCGCCAAGCATTTGGCCGCATTGCCGGGCGGTCAGGCCCGCGTGATGGCCGGGCGGCGCTCCGTCAGCTACTACCATTTGCTCTTTGAATCGCATCAGATCATCTTTGCACAGGATGCCCCCGCAGAAAGCCTGTATCCCGGCAAATTCGCGTTGAATGCCTTGCCAAGCGAAGCCAAGACGGAAGTGTTTGAGTTGTTCCCTGATTTGACCAGCTTTGGTGCGCCGCAAGCCTACGGACTCCATGCGCGCCCCTTCTCGGGGTGGAGGCGGTTGCCGTCGCACTTGCGGGACATGTCCGCGGTCATGCGCTAAGGAGCCCAGCACGATGCTGGATGGATGGCGCCCGCGTGCTGTTGCACAATCAATCGCGATGGTCAGCGCACGAATTTGCGCCGCACACCCAAGGCCGTTGTTCTGCCGAGGTACCACAGAAAATACCCAAGTGCGTTATTGCGTGCGTGGGTTTGAGGATCGAGACCGCGCGACATCCGCGTCATCTGAAAGGCATAGTACTCGACCCGCGATACCGTATTGATCAGGTTTACCAGCCAGTTTTGCGCATTCACCCCAAACCGGCCTCGGCCGATGACCAACCCGTCTTCTTCGATGCCAATGGTGTGGATCTCACCGTCCAGTATCTGCGTCGCAGCGCGCGGTTGAATACACAACGGGCGGGCCAATCCGATCATATCGATACCGTCCTCTGTGACGGCTCGCTCCATTGCGGCAACGCTGCGAAACCCCCCCGTGACCATCAGGGGCACAGATACCGCTTTGCGGACTTCGCGCGCATATTCAAGGAAATAGGCCTCTCGTTTGACCGTACTGTCGCGCTGCGGTCCCTGCGCGCCGTTCACAAAGCTCATTTGTTCATAAGTCCCGCCGGAGAGTTCGATCAGATCAATACCGTCCTCTTCCAGCCAGCGCGCAACCTGTGCACTGTCTTCAATCGTGAATCCGCCTTTCTGAAAGTCTGCTGAATTCAGTTTCACAGCGACAGGGAAGTCTGACCCCACAGCGTTTCGTACCGCTCCGTAAACAGTACGCAAAAAACGGGCGCGGTTTTCAACCGATCCCCCCCATTCATCGCGTCGCTGATTGGTGATCGGGGACAGGAATTGACTGACGAGATAGCCATGCGCGGCATGTATCTGCACGCCGTCAAATCCGGCTTTCTGCGCAATACGCGCCGTTTCTGCATATCGGGCGATAGCGTCTTCGATGTCTTTACGCGACATCGCTCGGGGCTTGCCGAACAGACCCAGAATGCGCAGCTTCTCGTCCGATGGGGACAGGGGACGCGTGTTTACCACTATCGGGCATTGCCGTCCGGGATGGCTTATCTGCATCCAAACTTGACAGCCCCCCGATTTCGCGGCTTGCGCCCACGCCTTTAACGTATCCAAATCGCGTTCGTCCTCGATCACTACATTCCCCGGTCGCTCAAGATAGCGCCGATCAACCATGACGTTGCCTGTGATCTGCACGGCGAGCCCCCCATCGGACCAGCGCTGATAGAGTGTGCTATGCCCATGCGTAGGCGCATCGGATGATCCGGCCATCGCCTCCGTCATGGCGCTTTTGGCAAACCGGTTTCGCAGGTGGGTGCCGCATGGCAGTGCGAGCTGATCAGACAGGCATGATTGTGGCATTGCAGGCATATCCTTTTGGACAGTGCGGATGTGGTTCAAAAGAGCATCTGGCAAAGAGGGTGCCTGACATCCATCCCACTTGGCAATCAGATAAGACTGCAATCGCCCGTTTGGGGGAGGCCTTTCGGACGCATCGGTTGCGCGATCCGAAACTGGTGGAATGCGGCACAGGCGCGACTTCACAGCATTATCTGGTCGTCGGTGACTTCGGGCGGCGTGCCAGGTCGAAATGTCATCACCCCCGCCGGTGCAACGTGTGACGACACTCGTAAATCCAATTCAGGGTAGAATTCCACGGGCGGCCATCACAGCATTTGCGTCCATAAATTCTGTATGGCCTCTTGCGCGCTCCAAAATTGGCCGATTGTCGCTGATCTCATCTGTCAGGCCCGGCAAAAATCCGCCGCAACTTGGCTCATTTGGCCGTAAAACGAATTTTTTCCACTTAAAAACAGCGTTCTAGATTAGGCGAAGAGTGTTTGTCAGTCACAAGTCTTTGTGTCGCGGTAACCATAAATTAGCCGCGTTGTTGCCACATCTCAGCGATATCGGATCAGAAAAGCCAGGAGTCAAAACGCGATGCCAACCAATCCAGATCTGGGAAATCTTGCCCAACATCTCGTCTATCAGAATTTGCAGCAATACAACTTTGACGGTAGTGGGGCTAATCCTGTGGATGTGGCGCACCACGACTCCCTTTCGCTTGTTTCGGGGACGATTTCGTTGAAGTTTTCGTTGGACAAGCTGTTTGGCAAGATGGCGCTGGTGTCCAAGGATCTTGACGGGAATGGTGAGGGCCAGTTCACCGTCTGGGCCGAGAACGGGCAGTTGATTGTCACGATGGAGGACGGTTCTGGCGGGCGCGAGTGGTTGCGGGTGCCGGATCTGATCCTGGATGACGGTCAGGATTACGCGTTGTCGGTGTCTTTTGGCGAGGACGGTCTGATGATCTGGCTGGACGGCCAGCTTGTCGCGGCAGAGCCCGAGTTCAAGGTCGGGCTCGCGGCCAATGATGCCAGCCTCGTCATCGGTGGCACCCGTCACTGGCGCGATGCCGATCAGGATGCGGACGGCGAAATGGAGGGCACCGTTTCGGATGTCATGATCTTTGACGAACAGCTGAGCAGCGCCGACGTGATCAAGGTCACCTCTGTTGTTGCTCCGGATCTGGGCATGACGGCGCATCATGCCGCCCAGATGGCCGAACTGGCTCCGACCTTTCAGCAGCTGCACGACGCCAGCGACACGTTCAAGGACATTCTGGCAGAGTACGGCGTGAATGAACACGGCCACCTGATGACGCCTCTGGACGTTATGAAAGTGGGCAACGGGCGCGAAAACACCTTTGGCAGCCGGGGCGAGAATGCGGGCCTGAATGGCGGCAAGGGCGATGATTACCTCAACGGGCGCGGCGGCGAAGACATCCTGCAGGGCGGCTATGGCAATGATACGCTGGTGGGCGGCAACGGCAACGACATCCTCGATGGCGGCCACGGCGAGGACACGCTGCGCGGCGGCGAGGGCAATGACCTGCTGATCTCGCGGGCGGATGCGCGCGAACCGGACGTCTATTACGACGCGGACCGGGACGAGGGCGATCCGTATAACGAGCTGACGAATGGCAAGCTTTATCCTGATCAGCCCATCCCGGCCGATGACGTGCTGGAAGGTGGAGCAGGGGCGGACATCTTCTACTTCCAGACCCTGATCAACGCCAAGGACTACATCATCGAAAAGCACACCCGCGAGGACGGGACGATCAACTGGCACGGTGTTGCGGGCGAGAATGACAACATCCACGACCACTGGGTGGATGCGATCGGCAATGACGTGGTGCTGGATTACTCCCGCGCCGAGGGCGACCGGATTGTGATCGAAGGCCACACGACGCAGATCTCCTCGATCACTTACGGCGACGCGGATGGCGACGGGGTGATGGACCACTCGATCATCTCGCTCTACTCGGATCAGGGCAGTGGCGGCGGGGCGCATAACGACGACCTGCTGGGCACGATCACGGTCTACGGAGACCTGATCACGCAGGCCGATATCGAACACGACGCAGGCCCGGCCTACGGGATCGTGTACACGATCAACGACCTCGACGAAGCCGTCACCCCCCTGAGCGTCAGCACAGATACAGGCGACATCGCCCCCCCAACAACTCTGCAAGACCTTAACCACCTCGGGTTGCCGGATCGTTTGACACCTGTATTTGCCGTGTCGGGTGAGCATCACATCGATGGCAGCGATGGCTCCTACATGGAAGCCGGTCACCACGACTCCCTTTCGCTTGTTTCGGGGACGATTTCGTTGAAGTTTTCGTTGGACAAGCTGTTTGGCAAGATGGCGCTGGTGTCCAAGGATCTTGACGGGAATGGTGAGGGCCAGTTCACCGTCTGGGCCGAGAACGGGCAGTTGATTGTCACGATGGAGGACGGTTCTGGCGGGCGCGAGTGGTTGCGGGTGCCGGATCTGATCCTGGATGACGGTCAGGATTACGCGTTGTCGGTGTCTTTTGGCGAGGACGGTCTGATGATCTGGCTGGACGGCCAGCTTGTCGCGGCAGAGCCCGAGTTCAAGGTCGGGCTCGCGGCCAATGATGCCAGCCTCGTCATCGGTGGCACCCGTCACTGGCGCGATGCCGATCAGGATGCGGACGGCGAAATGGAGGGCACCGTTTCGGATGTCATGATCTTTGACGAACAGCTGAGCAGCGCCGACGTGATCAAGGTCACCTCTGTTGTTGCTCCGGATCTGGGCATGACGGCGCATCATGCCGCCCAGATGGCCGAACTGGCTCCGACCTTTCAGCAGCTGCACGACGCCAGCGACACGTTCAAGGACATTCTGGCAGAGTACGGCGTGAATGAACACGGCCACCTGATGACGCCTCTGGACGTTATGAAAGTGGGCAACGGGCGCGAAAACACCTTTGGCAGCCGGGGCGAGAATGCGGGCCTGAATGGCGGCAAGGGCGATGATTACCTCAACGGGCGCGGCGGCGAAGACATCCTGCAGGGCGGCTATGGCAATGATACGCTGGTGGGCGGCAACGGCAACGACATCCTCGATGGCGGCCACGGCGAGGACACGCTGCGCGGCGGCGAGGGCAATGACCTGCTGATCTCGCGGGCGGATGCGCGCGAACCGGACGTCTATTACGACGCGGACCGGGACGAGGGCGATCCGTATAACGAGCTGACGAATGGCAAGCTTTATCCTGATCAGCCCATCCCGGCCGATGACGTGCTGGAAGGTGGAGCAGGGGCGGACATCTTCTACTTCCAGACCCTGATCAACGCCAAGGACTACATCATCGAAAAGCACACCCGCGAGGACGGGACGATCAACTGGCACGGTGTTGCGGGCGAGAATGACAACATCCACGACCACTGGGTGGATGCGATCGGCAATGACGTGGTGCTGGATTACTCCCGCGCCGAGGGCGACCGGATTGTGATCGAAGGCCACACGACGCAGATCTCCTCGATCACTTACGGCGACGCGGATGGCGACGGGGTGATGGACCACTCGATCATCTCGCTCTACTCGGATCAGGGCAGTGGCGGCGGGGCGCATAACGACGACCTGCTGGGCACGATCACGGTCTACGGAGACCTGATCACGCAGGCCGATATCGAACACGACGCAGGCCCGGCCTACGGGATCGTGTACACGATCAACGACCTCGACGAAGCCGTCACCCCCCTGAGCGTCAGCACAGATACAGGCGACATCGCCCCCCCAACAACTCTGCAAGACCTCAACCACCTCAACCTTCCAGGGCATCTCAACCCCGTTTTTGCGATGACAGGCACGCACAGCTTTACGCCTGACGATCGCGCTCCGATGGTTGTGGGCCATAGCAATGCATTGTCGCTCTCCAACGGCACAATTGCATTTGGCTTCGCACTCAATTCGGTTGGCGTGTTCCAAACCTTGCTGTCCAAAGACGCCTCCGGGCTTGGCCAAGGCGGCCATCTGTCGATTTACGTCAATGAAAACGGGGCTTTGCAGGTCCGCATTCAGGATGAAGTCGAGTCCCATCATATCACTATCGACGATGCTGTTGTGGCAGGCGAATGGTATGATCTGGCCGTCAGCTTTGGCGCAGATGGATTGCGTGTGTATCAGAATGGCGCATTGGTTGGCTATGACAGCGATGTCACCGTCGGGCTTGATACCAATACGGAATACATGGTCATCGGCGCGAACAACTGGTCCAGCGCAACAGGTGAGACAGATCGCATCAACGCGCATCTGGACGGGCAGATCTCTGACGTTGTGATTTTTGATACGCAAGAGACCGGAGACACAATCTTTGGCGACGGTCCCCGTGACGATTATGCCTATTTCGATGCGCGTGCGCAGGATGCCACATTCGAAGTGGCGGGCAATGGCGTGGATATCGTTGTCACAGTGGACGGGGCGGCGACCACGCTGGGCAGCGACCAGGATTTTGTCGAATTCAGAAATCTGACCGTGCGCACATCCGACATCGAATTTGGGACGTCGGGGGCGGATTCCATCCTTGGTGGGGACACTGCGGATGTGATCCTCGGCGGTGCCGGCAACGACACGCTGCGTGGTTATGACAATGATGACCTGATTTTCGGCGGGTTGGATGACGACTACGTGTCCGGCGGCAAAGGTGACGACATCCTCATGGGCGGCGTCGGTGACGACACGGTCTATGGCGGCGATGGGATGGATATGCTTATGGGCGGCGCCGATGATGACCAGATCTTTGGCGGCGCCGGACGTGACCAGCTTTATGGCGGGCTTGGTGATGATACCCTTTATGGCATGTCATGGAGCGACGAAGGGACATCCACCAAGGATAAGGCGTTCTTTGACGGTGACTTTGCCGACTTTACCTTCGAGACAACCAGTTGGTGGAACAGTGCCCGCAACGAACGCATCGATGTCTTGATTGTGCAGGATTCCGCCAGCGGTGGCGCTGACGGCTTCTATGAAGGCAAGGACTATCTCGTCGATATCGACCAGTTGGTCTTTGGTGATGTCAGCGTGTCTTTTGACGATCTGATCTGAACCGGCTGAAAACAACCTTAGTGTATCACGCGTCGCCCAGCAAATGGGCGGCGCGTTTCCTTGTCGGGGGGCGTTACTCCTTTTTCGTACATGCCTTGATGCCACGGTGGATTGGCGGCGACGCCGCAACACGGGTTGCCTTGCCCTGTTGTCCGATCGGTGCTGTGGTTCTGAATTCGTCAAAATAGCTGCGCGGCGAGAGAGTTTGGTAACACTGTTGAACTAGGGTCCGAGCGAAACAATGCGCTGGATACGCGGACGGCCCTGAGTGTTACATCACGACCCTTCCATCGATGATCCCAAGTTGCGGTATGTGATGGAGCATATCGATCTAGGCGTGTGGGATTATGACACGGTATCAAACACGTTCACTGTGTCTGACGCATGGCGACAAATGCGCGGCGTGGACAGGGCTGAGCAGATCAATGTGCCCAACGATGAATGGCTGAATTCCGTTCACCCCGATGACCGTGAGAAACTGAAAGCCGTGTTTCGCGGTCAGGTCGAAGGAAACTCCAAAAGCATCGTGATCCAATACCGTCACCGTCACAAAGAGGGGCATTGGGTCTGGATACTGTGTCGCGCGAGTGTCATGGCGACTGATGATGAGGGGCGCCCACTCAAGATCGTCGGGACCGACACAGACGTCACTCATGTCAAGGCGCGTGAGAACGACTTGCGCGAATTGACGGGCAAATTGCAGCTTGCCATCGCAGCGTCGGGCATGGGCATCTGGGAGTTCGATCCTTGCACCTCTCAGGTGCATTGGGACGACAAATTGCTGGAGATCTATGGTATCACGGATGGCCAGAATGTGCGCTCTGAAGACCTCTGGGAAACGTATATTCACCCGGACGATCTTGCCAAAACGGTGGCCCATACCGAAGCCTGCCGGAAAAGCGAAAGCGATATCAATTGTGACTTCAGGATCGTGCGCCCTGACGGCTCCATCCGCCATGTGCGCAGTTTGGCCCGAAGCGTTGCGCGACCAAATGCCGAAAGCAAATTGATCGGCGTCAACATCGACGTTTCCGAGGACTATTTTCGCACGCAAGAACTTGAGTTGGCGCGTCGCCAACTTGAACACGACTCGCGCCATGATGCGCTGACTGGCCTCGGGAACCGGCGCAAATTGAACGAGATGACGCTGGATTTGTTCAACCGTCTTGGCCGCACAGATGCATACGTGGTGATGCATATTGATCTGGACCATTTCAAGCGGGTAAATGACACTTTGGGTCATGCGGCCGGTGACCATGTGCTTGCAGTTGTTGCGCGCAAGTTGATGGATTTATGCGAAGATACCGCAGATGTATTCCGTGTCGGAGGGGACGAATTCACTGTTGTATTCGAAACCCGACCCTCGGATCAGGAACTGGAGCGTATATGCGAAGCGATGATCCGGTCGCTCAGTGAACCTGCGCGTTTTGAGGGCAATGATTGCACAATTGGCGCGAGTATTGGCTATGCTGTAGGGCAAGGTCCGCCCGTCAACACGTCTGAGATTTTTGTGAATGCGGACACCGCACTTTATGCAGCGAAATACGCGGGGCGCTCTTGCTTTCGGGCCTATTCGCGCGAAATGGAGGCGGCTTTTTGCCAGTTCGAAAACGCGCGTCAGGACTTGATTGATGCCATGGCGAATGGCCAAATCATTTGCTACTTCCAGCCGCAATATGACGCGCATACTCTAGAGGTTGTGGGGGCCGAAGCTCTTGTGCGCTGGCGTTGCCCGGACAAGGGCCTACTGACGCCTGACAAGTTTCTGCCACAGGCAATTGAAGCTGATCTGCTGCCCGATATAGATGAGCATGTGTTGCGCTATGTGACCCAAACACAAGACGAGTGGGCTGCTCAGGGTCTGCTTTATCCGCGAATCTCGGTGAACATCTCCAAGGCGCGATTGGACGCGGATTCGCTTGTCGAACAGACACGGGACGTACTGCAAAACCATCATTTGATTACGTTTGAGCTTCTGGAAACTGCTTTTCTGGACAGGATCGATACACAGCTGGCGTTCAAGCTGGATGCCTTGCGCGACATGGGTATCAGGATCGAACTCGATGACTTCGGGTCTGGCCACTCTTCCATTGCGGCCATGCAGGTTGTCAAACCGGATGGGGTGAAAATTGACCGCAGCCTGGTTGAGCCGCTGACGACCAAGCCAAGCCAGTTGCTCACACTGCGCTCCTTGGCGAAGATTGCGCGCCTTGAAGGCGCTGCGATTACCGTCGAAGGGTTGGAAACCGGCATCCAACTGGCCGCCATCCGCGATTTGGATTGCGACGCTTTGCAAGGCTACACGCTACAGCGACCAATGCCTGCCATTGAATTCGCGGCATTGTTGGCAAAAAATGGAATGTGTCAGCAGCAAGCCTAGTGCCTGGATGTGGTGATCAAACCGAGCATTCGAGTTTGTGCCGCTCAATTGGTCAGGTCGCGCATCCCGATCGGTTCTGCCTTCCGGTCTTGCGCGTGTGTGGTCGACTGCTCAATATCAAAACACAAGACAAGGTCAGTGCGTTTCAAAATGCCGGCCAGCGCAGGCGCACGGTATTTGTCCATCCGGCAGCAGCGCGATCATAGCTACAACTGCGTTGTCAAAACCAACCTTTGCACTGTTGTCACGGTGTGGTCCGGGTCTTGCACCAGGTCTTGCGCTCGTGTCCTATCGCGCCAAGACAAATGGATGGGGCAACACGATGGTCGGGCCACTCGCCACACTGAAGGTCGTTGAGTTCGCGGGGTTGGGGCCAGCCCCATTGGCAGGACAATTGCTGTCGGACATGGGCGCGAAGGTCACTGTGATTGATCGCGCTTCCGCCCCTTTCGACCCGCATGACGTCAACCGACGGGGCAAGGCATCGCTTGCGTTGAATCTCAAGTCAGATCAGGGGCTTGAATTGGCCCACGCGGTGATTGCACGCAGCGATGTGCTGATCGAAGGATTCCGCCCCGGGGTCATGGAGCGGCTGGGTCTTGGCCCGGACACCTGCCCGGAAACATTGATCTATGCGCGGATGACCGGATGGGGGCAAACCGGGCCACTTGCGCAAACAGCAGGCCACGACTTGACCTATCTCGCGACAACCGGCGTTTTGGATATGTTGGGCACCGCAGACGGCCTGCCGCAGCCGCCTTTGAACCTTGTCGCAGACTACGGCGGGGGCACGATGTTTTTGCTGTTCGGCATTTTGTCGGCTGTTTTTGAGCGTGGCATATCCGGTAAGGGTCAGGTGGTGGATGCTGCAATGATTGACGGAGTGCCCGCGATGATGGGCCTGATCCACGGCTGGATGGCGCAAGGCGTGTGGCGCGGTGAACGATCCGCCAATTGGCTGGATGGCGGCGCGCCGTACTACCGCTGTTATCGCTGCGCAGATGGGCGCGATGTCGCTGTCGGTGCGCTCGAGCCCCAGTTTTATGCCCAGCTTCTCATGGGTTTGGGCCTGCAAGAAGCCGATTTGCCCACGCAGGCGGATCAATCCGGATGGCCTGTTTTGCACAAGCGGTTTGCCGAAGTTTTTGCATCAAAGTCGCGGGACACATGGGCCACCATATTCGCAGGCACGGATGCCTGTGTGGCTCCTGTGCTGAGCCTTGCAGAAGCCCGTGATCATCCGCATTTGTCGGAACGTGCAACCTATGTCCGCCCCGGTGGCGTCCTGCAATCAGCGCCGGCGCCGCGCTTTTCGCGCAGTACGCCACGTGCTGTCGCCGTCCCCGGAGCAGCGGGGCAGGACACCGACGCGATCCTGCATGAGCTTGGTTATGACGCGGACGCAATTGCGGTAATGCGTGACAACGGGGTGATCACATGAAAGCCCTGATTGCGGGTGCTGGCATCGCCGGTCTAGGGGCAGCTATTGCGCTGGCTTTGCGTGGCTGGTCGGTTGAGGTGTTGGAACAGGCCGAAGCCCTGACGGAAGTAGGGGCGGGATTGCAGATCTCGCCTAACGGGTGGCGCGTGCTGGATGCCATGGGTGTGGCGCCTTTGCTGGCGGCGCAACAGTTTGAGCCTGAAGCAATCGAAATGCGCCTCGGGCACAGCGGCGCGCGGGTGTTTCATTTGCCGATGCGCGGGTACGCTGCGCGCCGGTGGGGCGCACCCTACATGCACATCCATCGCGCTGATCTGGTGGAGGCCTTGCGGCAGCGGCTTTCTGATCTGGCACCGGATGCGATCCGCACGAATGCAGAAGTCGTGGGCTATGAGCTTGCCAACGACGGGGTCAAGTTTGACCTGAAGAATGGTGCGCAAGTATCTGGAAACATTGGCGTTGGCGCAGACGGTCTGCATTCGGTAGTCCGATCTCAGATGCTGGGTGCGGACCAGCCACGCTTTACCGGAAATGTCGCATGGCGGGCTGTGGTGCCAGTTGATCTGCTTGGAAACACTGTCCCGCCGCCAACGGCATGCATCTGGGCGGGCGACAAACGCCACGCCATCACCACGCGACTGCGTGCAGGCACATTGGTGAATTTTGTGGGCATGGTCGAACAGCCGGATCCTGGGCCGGAGGGGTGGCGGATCACTGGTGACAGGGATGAATTGGCGCGCGCATATGAGGGGTGGAGCCTGCCCATCACGTCAGTGATTGAACACGCACAAGTCGTTAACCGTTGGGCGCTGTTTGATCGCGCGCCATTGTCACGTTGGCACGACGGACGCGTTGCGTTGCTGGGCGACGCGGCCCACCCAATGATGCCCTCCATGGCACAGGGGGCGGTGCAGGCGCTTGAGGATGGGTGGGTTCTCGCCGCGACATTGGCAAACCAGACAACGCCCGAGGCCGCATTTGCGCGGTATTTTGAACTGCGTCAGCCGCGTACCGCGCGGATTCAGGCGGGATCTGCCGCAAATGCACGGCTGTTTCACCATGCGGGCCCGTTGCGCAAGCTGGCTGTCTACGGACCCATGGCCGTTGGTGCGCGGTTGTTCCCAGAACTCATTCATCGCCGTCAGGATTGGGTCTATCGCTATGACGCGACCAAGGTTGTTGCCTAGGTGGCGCTACTGCGCAATGCGCGTGGGGTTTGCCCTGTCCACGCTTGAAAGGCTCGGTAAAACGAATTGGGATCGCGGTAGGCCAGAAGAAAACTGATTTCTTCTACATTCAGATCCGTTGAGGTGAGGTATTGGCGCGCCAAGGCTTCTCGGGTGCGATCCAGTTCGGATTGAAAGGTTGTGCCTTCTTCTTTGAGATAGCGTTGCAGAGTGCGCGCGCTCAGTCGCAAACGCTCGGCAGCAGCATGTACGCTGGCCTCGCCCGCCGGTAACATGTCACGCAACACGGCACCGACACGCGCGGTGAGTGTCGACCCTTCCCTTTGCAACACCATTTGACGGCGAAAACTGGGTTCGATTTGCGCCCAGTAATCCGCGTTGCGCGAAAGAAGGACGCGATCCGCGTCCGCCGCCTCCAAGGTCAGGCCAGAGCGAAGCGCGATGTCCACCTTGCACCCCAGAAAGGCTTCGATTTCGGGCAGGCACGCGACAGGCCCGGTGATTGTTGCATTCAGCGGAACCACCTTGTGCGCTGTGCAGGTGCGGATCGCCTCGATGAGAAACACAAGCTCGGTCGCGGCGAAAGAGGCGGGTAGGGCAAGGCCGGGCACATTGGCGGATTTCGTCAGGTGCAGGTTGCGCATCTCGTCCCGGCGCAAGGACAGGTGCAGCGGGCCTGTCAATGGCTTGAACAAGGCCAGACGCGCCAATCCAACTGCGACAGTCGGGGAGCACGTGAACGCAAAGAAAGCCGGGTTGAATGGCCCACGCGCATAGGCCTGCCCAAGCATCAATGGCGTGTCATCGCGCCCGGTTTCCGCAACAATCGCCTGCCAGCCGGCAAAAAACTCCTGAGGCGTGACGCCACGCCCCTCGGTTTTCAGGTAATCTTCGGGGAACTGCATCCGGCGCAGGACGGCAACCGGATCAATGCCCAACAGGCCACACAACTGTTCAGTTGTGCTGGCGATCTTGTAGCGGAGGGGGTGGTCTGCAGCCATGGCGCATAGATGCGCAATCCGCGCGGCATTTGCCAGCGTGCTGGCGCGATACGTTGCGGCATTGGCGCGATTTGCAGGTAAGGCGGCCCGTTCTCAGGCGGCCTCCATACGCTGCACGATGCGCCCCAGAACGGTTGCGATTTCGTCGATGGCCCCCATCGCGTTGACACGTTGCAAGGCGTCGTTGGCGTCATAGTAGGTGATCAACGGGGCCGTCTGGTCATGATATGCGGCAAGACGGGTCGCCACAGCTTCGACCGTGTCATCTGCGCGGCGCTTCATGTCCTGACCGCCGCATTTGTCACAGGTGCCATCTGCCGTGGGCCGTTTGAAGCTGTCGTGATACCCCTCGCCACAGCACCCGCAGGTGTAGCGCCCGGAAACGCGCTCGACCATGGCGTCGTCGTCGACTTCCAGGCTGATGGCTGCGTCGATGCGCTGGCCGCTCTCTGACAAAAGCACGTCCAGTGCTTCGGCCTGCACCGTAGTGCGGGGAAAGCCATCTAGGATGACACCCTGTGCGCAATCATCTTCGCCGAGGCGGTCGCGCAATATGTCGATGACAATCTGGTCGCTGACCAGACCGCCGGATTTCATCACGGCATCGGCGGCTTTTCCGGCGTCGGTGCCTGCCGCGACAGCAGCCCGCAGCAAGTCGCCCGTGGACAATTGCACCAGCCCGAACCGGTCCTGCAACATGCGCGCTTGTGTGCCCTTGCCGGCCCCCGGGGGGCCAAGCAGGATCAGGACGGGTGCGGTGTCGGGTTTCTTTGAGCCATCCACGCGCGTCACCCTTTGTTCATGCGGTTGTCGATCAGATCATCCACAACAGAGGGATCCGCGAGGGTCGAAGTGTCGCCCAAGGCGGCAAAGTCATCCTCGGCGATCTTGCGCAAAATGCGGCGCATGATCTTGCCGGAACGGGTCTTGGGCAGGCCGGGCGCCCATTGGATCAGGTCAGGGGCCGCGATAGGTCCGATCTCCGAGCGCACCCAGGTGCGCAACTCCTTGCGCAATTCCTCGGTGGGTTCTTCGCCGTTCATCAGAGTAACATAGCAATAGATGCCTTGCCCCTTGATATCATGGGGGTAGCCGACAACGGCAGCTTCCGCGACTTTCGCGTGGGCGACCAATGCACTTTCCACCTCGGCCGTGCCCATGCGGTGGCCGGATACGTTGATGACGTCATCAACGCGGCCAGTGATCCAGTAATCGCCGTCTTCGTCGCGCCGACACCCGTCACCAGTGAAATAATACCCTTTGTAATCCGAGAAATAGGTTTTCTCGAACCGTTCGTGATCGCCCCAGACCGTGCGCATCTGGCCCGGCCAGCTGTCTGCAATACAAAGAACACCCTCAACGCCGTTGCCTTCGATGATCTCTCCGCTGGCAGGCTCAAGAACAACCGGCTTGATGCCAAAGAATGGTTTCATCGCCGATCCGGGTTTTGTGGCGTGGGCACCGGGCAGGGGGGTCATCAGGTGTCCGCCCGTTTCGGTTTGCCACCACGTGTCCACGATGGGGCAGCGTCCGCCGCCGACAACATCGTTGTACCAGTTCCACGCCTCAGGGTTGATCGGCTCGCCCACCGTGCCAAGCAGTTTCAGGTTGCTCAGGTCGTGCCCTTCGACCGGGCCATTGCCATGGGCCATCAGCGCGCGGATCGCGGTTGGGGCGGTGTAGAATTGCGCCACTTTGTGCTTTTCGCACACCTGCCAAAAACGCGACGCATCCGGGTAGGTGGGTACGCCTTCGAACATGACCGTAGTCGCGCCATTGGCGAGGGGGCCATAGACGATATAGCTGTGGCCCGTGACCCATCCCACATCCGCCGTGCACCAAAAGACGTCCCCATCGTGATAGTCAAACGTCGTTTCATGGGTCAGAGCGGCATAAACGATGTAACCGCCCGTGGTGTGCACCACACCCTTGGGCTGCCCGGTCGAACCGGACGTGTACAGAATGAACAGCGGATCTTCGGCGTTCATTTCCTCGGCGGGGCAGTCATCGGGAACAGTCTCGGCTGCTTCGTGCAGCCAGTGGTCCATTCCGTCGCGCCAGGCGATTTGCTGGCCTGTGCGTTTGACAACCAGACAATGCGTGTCGTGCATGACATTGATCAGCGCCTGATTGACGTTGTCCTTGAGGTTGGTCACACGGCCACCGCGCGGCGCACCATCCGAAGTGATCACAACCTTGGCGTCGCAGCCTGACACGCGTGCCGCCAGGGCGTCCGGGGAAAAGCCTGCAAAAACAATCGAGTGAATGGCGCCAATACGGGCACATGCCAGCATTGCATAGGCCGCTTCCGGTATCATCGGCATATAGATGACAACCCGGTCACCTTTGCCAACGCCGAGTGATTTCAGGACGTTGGCCATCTTGCAGGTCTGGGCGTGCAGTTCCTTGTAGGTAATGTGCAGCGCGGCGTCCTTGGGGTCATCCGGTTCCCAAATGATAGCAGTTTGATCGCCCCGTGTTGCGAGGTGGCGATCAATGCAGTTCGCGGACACGTTCAGCGAGCCATCGCTGTACCAATTGATCGAGACATCCCCGAAGGCGTAAGAGACGTCCTTGACCGTGGAGTAGGGCTTGATCCAGTCAATCCGTTTGCCGTGTTCGCCCCAGAATGTTTCGGGATCGGCAATAGATGCGGCATACATCTCGTCATATTTGGCCGCATTGATGTGGGTGTTGGCCACCATATCCGCGTTTGGGGCATAGGTTTTGATGTCGGACATGGGTTCCTCCGCAAGGTCGTTCAGGTTGTCGTCAATGAAGGGTGGATCGCGCGGCACCGTCTCCTCTTCGGCGAAGCTGCGATACGGGTCCCCCTCCCGTTGGCTGGATAATACGCAATGCAGAAAAGAATGAAATAAAACGCTGGAACTTAACGATTTTGTTGTAAAGGCGTTTCCCGTTCGCTGTAATTCCTGTAAATTTTGTAATTAGGACACTGTGTATTGCAATTGAAAACAACCTGTTAGGTGTTAACGCGCGCGAGGTGAGATCTTGACACACCTCACCTTGTCCACGCGAACAAACCTGTCGCACCAGCAAAGTTCAGCGCAGTTTTGTTTCGCGCACTGGAATCAAGGTGGCAGTGTCAGGGTGTGTCGAATGTCGCCGCTGGCCAAGGCCTTGTCGGGGAACGCAAAACAGAATTCCCTTCTACGCTGTGTAATGTACAGACTTGCCAAGGGCCGCGCCCGTGCCCGTTTTTTCTGCCACACGCGAGTGGCGTTTTCGGAGTTGTGTAGATGACCTTGCCAGAAACCATGAAGGCCGTTGTGCTGACACGACACGGGGATATGGATGCGCTGCATTTCCAGACCGACTGCCCGATGCCTGCGGTTGGTCCGGACGATGTGCTGATCAAGGTCGGCGCTTGCGGGTTAAACAACACAGACGTCAACACACGCTCGGGCTGGTATTCGAAGGCGGTCAGTGAAGCGACAACGGGGGATGGATACTGCGAAGTTGGCGAAGATGATCCGGCATGGGGTGGTGCTCCAATTGCGTTTCCGCGCATTCAGGGGGCGGATGCTGTTGGCCGGGTTGTCACGGTCGGGGACAATGCGCCCGCAGACTTGATCGGAAAACGCGTCATGGTCGATTGCTGGATGCGCGACTGGGATGACCCGATGAACCGGGACAAAACAGGGTATTTCGGCAGTGAGCGTGACGGTGGCTTTGCAGAATACACAACAGCAGACCGGCGCAACGTGGCCGTCATCGACAGCCCGCTAAGCGATGCGGAACTGGCGACGTTCTCGTGTTCATCCAGCACAGCCGAGGGCATGTTGTCGCGCGCCGATGTGGGGGCAGGGGATGTTGTGTTGGTCACGGGTGCCTCCGGCGGTGTCGGATCGGCACTGATCCAACTGGCCAAAAGGCGGGGCGCGACAGTTGTTGCCATGGCATCCGCGGCCAAACATACTCAGATGGCTGATTTGGGCGCAGACGCGCTGTTGGACCGTGCACCTGAGAACCTTGGCGCGGCCCTGATGGGCGCCATTGGCCGCGACACGGTGACGGTTGTCGCTGATATTGTAGGCGGGCCTTATTTTCCCACTGTGCTGGATGTGTTGGCGCGGGGTGGGCGCTACACGTGTTCCGGGGCGATTGCGGGGCCAATTGTGGATCTTGATCTACGCACGCTCTATCTGAGAGATCTCACATTCACCGGATCGACCGTGATCCCGCCGCATATTTTTCAGGATCTGGTGCGTTACATCGAGGCCGGGGAGATCAAACCCCTATTGGCGGCGACATACCCGTTGGCAGAACTGCGCACGGCGCAGCAGGTGTTTATCGACAAGGTGCATGTCGGAAACATCGTTGTTGTTCCCTGATTGCGGTTTGGGTTTCTGTCGAACAGACAGGGCAGACAACCACAGTTAAAAATGGCGTGAAAACGCTGTTGTCTTGCGCCCTTGGCAGTGCAGCTCGGTCAGGCTAACGTGCGTCCCAAGCGGGTCCCAACGCCCCGCAACAAGGGAGAAACATCATGAACAAGATCGCATTCGGCGCCATTGCGGGCGCTGTTTCGTGCACCTTCGCACTCGAGGCTGCGGCCACAGAATGGAACGTGTCTGTCTGGGGCAAGCGCCGGGCTTTCACTGAGCATGTCGAGAAGTTGGCCGAACTGGTGAGCGAAAAGACAAATGGCGAGTTCACCATGAACATCAGCTATGGTGGCCTGTCCAAGAACCGCGAGAACCTTGACGGTATCTCGATCGGGGCCTTTGAAATGGCGCAATTCTGCGCAGGCTACCACCGCGACAAGAACCGCGTAATCACAGTTCTTGAACTGCCGTTCCTTGGCGTTGAAAATCTCGAACAGGAAGTTGCGGTGTCGAGCGCCGTTTATGCTCACCCGGCTGCCACCGAAGAAATGGCACAGTGGAATGCGCAGCTGCTGATGACGTCTCCGATGCCACAGTATAACCTCGTAGGTACGGGCGAGCCGCGCGATGCGCTCACCGATTTCGAAGGCATGCGCGTGCGCGCCACAGGCGGTCTGGGCCAAGCATTTGAAGCAGTGGGCGGCGTGCCGACATCCGTGACCGCAACCGAAGCCTATCAGGCTATGGAATCCGGCGTTGTGGATACGGTTGCCTTTGCGCAGCACGCGCACCTGTCCTTTGGTACGATCAATCAGGCGGATTGGTGGACAGCCAACCTGAACCCCGGGACCGTGAATTGCCCGGTTGTTGTGAATATCGACGCCTATGAGAGCCTGAGCGACGCGCACAAGGCTGCGTTGGACTCCTCCGTACCTGAAGCTCTGGATCACTACCTTGCCAACTACGCAGAGTTGCTGAAGCGTTGGGATGCCGTGCTGGAAGAGAAAGGCGTGGCCAAAGTAGAAATCGACGAGGCTGTGATCGCGGAATTCCGCGCCAAGGCGGCTGATCCTATTCGCGACAAGTGGATTGCTGACATGGAAGGCCAAGGCCTGCCCGGACAGGAACTCTATGATCTTGTGGTCAAGACGCTCGCTGACGCCAAGGGCGGCAGCTAAACCAAACGGCAAGGCGGGGTTCAACCTCGCCTTGCGCCGTCCACCAAAACGGGCGCACTTTCCTGGGAGGGGCAGAGATGGCGGGCACAGCCACGGTACTTGAGGATTCCAGTCTGCTCAGCCGGCTTGACCGGGCCTTGCTGCCGGTCGAGTGGTTCATGGCCTTGCTCAGCGGGTTGGCCACGTTTTCACTGATGTTTCTGGCCGCCTATTCGGTGACAGGGCGCGAGTTCTTTGAACGGCCCTTGCCCGGTTATGTTGATCTGATCGAAATCCTGATGCCGTTGATCGCAATTATGGGCGTGTCTTATGTCCAACGCTCCGGCACCCACATCCGCATGGACATTATCGTAGGCGCGCTCAAGGGGCGGGTCTTGTGGTTGATCGAATTGATCATGATCCTGCTGATTCTTGTGCTGATGGTGGCGCTGGTCTGGGGGGCTTGGGCCCATTTCGACCGCTCTTTTGATTGCGCGCGGCCTTTGTGCAGCCGTGATAGCTCCATCGACATTTCCTTGCCGATCTGGCCGTCGAAGATCATCGTGCCTATCGCATTTGCCGTGTTGTGCGCGCGACTTGTTTTGCAGGCGGCAGGATACGCCCGCGCCTTTTGGTTCAATCTGGAGCGCCCCGTGGCCGTACCGTTGATCCAAAGCGTGGCGGAGCAAGCGCGCGCCGAGGCCGAGTCGCTGGACGGAGCACGCTGATGGATCCGATCACAATTGGCCTTTGGACCACGGGTGGAATGCTGGTCCTCGTTTTTCTGGGCATGCGGGTGGCTTTTGCTGCAGGGCTTGCCGGATTTGTCGGCCTTGTCTGGCTGCGCTGGAATGGGTTTGACTACGCGCCGGAACGCCTTGGAAAGGCTGTGGAAATCAGCGTCAAGGTGGCGGGGCAGGTGCCGCACTCCAAAGTATCCGCACATGCGCTCAGCCTGATCCCGACCTTCATTCTGATTGGGTATCTCGCCTATTACGCCAAATTGACAACGGCCTTGTTTGAGGCAGCCAAACGCTGGATTGCGTGGGTGCCGGGCGGCTTGGCCGTATCTACGGTCTTTGCCACAGCCGGGTTCGCCGCTGTATCCGGTGCGTCGGTAGCGACCGCCGCCGTTTTTGCCCGGATCGCTATCCCCGAGATGCTAAAAGTGGGCTATAACAAGCAGTTCGCCGCCGGAGTTGTGGCTGCTGGTGGCACGCTCGCTTCTCTGATCCCGCCATCCGCAATCCTCGTGATATACGCGATCATCGTCGAGCAGGACGTGGGCAAACTCCTTTTGGCGGGCTTTATTCCCGGCGCGTTTTCCGCCCTCATTTATGCGGGGCTGATCATTGGCATTGCTGTGATTTTCAAGAACGTGGGGCCGCCTGTGACCGGCTTTACATGGAAGGAACGCTTTGTCGCTCTTCCACCCGCGCTGCCCATCGTGGCTGTGGTCGTGATCATCATCTTTTTTGTCTACAACCCCTTTGGTGACGCATGGGGCACACCGACCGAAGGCGGGGCGGTGGGGGCATTCATCGTGTTCCTCATGGCACTTTATCGCGGCATGCGACTGCGCGAGTTGCGTGATGCGCTGATCGAAACGGCCAAACTGACGGTGATGATCTTTACCATCATCTGGGGCGTTTTGATATATGTGCGTTTCCTGGGCTTTGCGGACCTGCCCGGCGCATTCAGCGACTGGATCACATCACTGACGGTGTCGCCCATGCTGATCCTTGTGTGCATCCTTCTGGCCTATGCGGTGTTGGGGATGTTCATGGACGCCATTGGGATGCTGTTGCTCACTCTGCCCGTCGTTTACCCCGCCGTGATGGCGCTGAACGGGGGCGAGTTTGTGTCTGCGGCCGACAGTACATTCGGGATGTCAGGGCCGATGTGCGCGATCTGGTTCGGGATATTGGTCGTCAAGATGGCGGAGTTCTGTCTGATCACGCCGCCCATTGGCCTCAACTGCTTTGTGGTGGCGGGCGTGCGCGATGATTTGAGCGTGCAAGACGTGTTCAAGGGTGTGACACCCTTCTTTATCGCGGATGGGATCACAATTGCATTGCTGGTCGCCTTCCCTGCGATTGTGTTGTGGTTGCCAAGTCTGGCGTGATGCCGCTGCGCACCGGAATGGGGCGATGTGCCTGAAACGGGTGTGCTGATGGAAACGAAAAGGTGGGGGCGGATATGAGCACTCAATGGCGTGTGCACGCTGTGAAGTATGCCGAGCGCAATGCCCGTACGCGGGGCGACAGTTTTATCTTTGACGATCACCCGAGTGCGGAACACGGGATGGACTACTTTGTGTGGCTACTCGACAATGGCGCGCAAAAGATAGTTGTCGACACAGGCTACGATGCGGGCGAGGCTGACCGCAGGGATCGTCCGATACTACGCGATCCGGTCACTGCCTTGGCCGCTCTGGATGTGCACCCCGAAGACATCGACACGGTCATCATCACCCATCTTCACTACGATCATGCCGGTGGGCTTGATCGCTACCCAAATGCAACCTTTCATGTACAGGCGGCAGAGATGGCCTATGCCACCGGTCCGTGCATGTGCCACGGCGTTTTGCAGATGCCTTTTACTGCCGATCATGTGTGCGAGATGGTGCGGCATGTCTACAGTGGCCGGGTTGTGTTCCATGACGGTTCGGGCGCGGTTGCACCGGGCGTGCGGGTGCATTGTGTTGGCGGGCATTCGCGCGGATTGCAGGTGGTTGAGGTCGAGACCGCACAGGGCCCGCTGTGCCTCGCTTCGGATGCGACGCATTATTACGAGAATTATCTGTTGGCCAAACCTTTTCCCATCGTGGCGGATCTTGAGCCGATGTTGGAAGGCTTTGGGACGATTCAACGCCTTGCGCTCGGGCCAGACCGGGTAATCCCGGGTCACGATCCGTTGGTCACGCAGCTATATCCGCAGCATGACTCTGTGCCCTTTGCGTGGCGGCTTGATGTCGGGCCATGCCGGTCGGTGCGCGACAGTATCAGGTAAAGTCGATCACCACCTTGATGGCTTCGTTTCTGTTGGAGGCCAATTCGAACGCCTCGCTGGCTTGGTCCATGGGCTTGATGTGGGTGGCCAGTGGTTTGACGTCAATCCGCCCGGCCTGCATCATCTCGACCGCCGTATGGAATTCCGCGTGAAAGCGGAACGAGCCTTTGAGCACAAGTTCCTTGGCGGTCATCGCCTGCAGGGGCAGGGTCATGTCGCCTCCCAGGCCAAGTTGCACGATGGTCGCGCCGGGCCGCAGGGCAGGGACTGCGGCGGCAAGGGCCGATTCCACGCCGCTGCATTCGAAATGGACGTCAAAGTGCCCTTTATCGTTTGCAAATCCATCAAGACCGCCCGGCGCATCCATCACGTTCACTGTGTGGTCTGCGCCGAGTTCGTGTGCTTTGTTGAGTGTAAAAGCCGTGATGTCCGTGGCCGCGATTTCGATGGCACCTGCTGCGCGTGCAACAAGAACAGCGAGCAATCCGATGGGACCACACCCCGTTACCAACACGCGTTTGCCCATGAGATCTCCGGCCTGACGGGCCGCGTGCAAGACAACGGACAGGGGTTCGGCCATGGCTGCTTCGGTCGCGCTAAGCCCATCGGCCGGCGCACATTGCGTCGCATCAGCCACCAGCATTTCGCGGAATGCACCCTGAATATGCGGAAATGGCATGGCCGAGCCGTAAAACCGCATGTTCAGGCAATGTTGTTGCGCCCCGATCTGGCAAAACCGGCAATGGCCGCACGGACGAGAGGGTGAAACAGAAACAAGTTGCCCCACTTCCAGCCCGGTTACGCCGTCGCCCAGTTTGGCAATGCGCCCTGCCACCTCATGACCAAGGATCATTGGCTCTTTCAGGCGGACAGTGCCAAAACCACCGTGGTTGTAGTAGTGCAGATCCGAGCCGCAAATCCCGCCAGCTTCCATGGCGATCAACACCTCTCCCGCACCGGGTTCCGGCGTGGGGTGGTCTTCGATCCTCAAATCCTTGGCGGCGTGGGCTGTGATGGTTTTCATCGGGGGATCCTCAAAGAGCAGGGTAAATTTGGCGAGTGTTGGCAAAATATGCACTCAGGGTGCGCTGCGGTATTTGACCCACGGCTGTGCGTGGCTCAACCGTTCCATCTGCATCACATGGTTGCAAGGGCGCTTTTGGCTGACCAGCACAGCTGGGACTGGGGTCGTGAGTATGAACTGCGCTCTGGTGGGCGGTGTCCGGCCCAATGCGGAAGCCTGAGATCACACCCCGATCCGGGTATGGTTCAGTTGCTCTGGAATCAACGCTCACTTCGATGTCAGGCACTGCTTTGAGTACGTTTTGGCTGGACTTGATGCAAGTTGAATTTACGTTAGCTTCAGCAGGTAATATGTTGATTAGGGGCAGTTTTAATTCGGCTGCTCGATCTCGCTCCGAGCGCTTTTCCTTCTGGAAAATGATCAGTTTGGTCAAATTCGATTCCCTGCTTGACTTGTTGTGATATCGGTAACATGTTATCCGTAACATTTCAGGAACGTCAATGGGGAGGCAAGGGCGCCATCATGGAATCGAACACTCTTTTTTCGTTGAGCGGGCGCCGCGCGCTTATCACTGGATCGTCGCAGGGTATCGGATTTGCACTTGCACGCGGGTTAGCCGCAGCGGGGGCAGAGATTGTCTTGAATGGGCGTGACACAGGCAAATTGCAAACGGCATCAGACACTTTGTCCGGCGAAGGAGCGACGGTGCATCAGCTTGCCTTTGATGCGACAGACCATGAGGGCGTGCGTGCCGCTGTGGACGGGTTCGAGGCAAGCACGGGCGCTATCGATATCCTGATCAACAATGCGGGGATGCAGCACCGCACAGAGCTTGAGAACTTTCCGGCAGATGCCTTTGAACGGTTGCTTCAGACCAACATCGCAAGTGTCTTTCACGTCGGCCAAGCGGTGGCGCGCCACATGATCGGACGCGGGGCGGGCAAGGTGATCAACATTGCCTCGGTCCAGACTGCTCTCGCGCGGCCCGGGATCGCACCTTACACGGCGACCAAGGGGGCTGTCGGCAATCTGACCAAGGGCATGGCAACCGACTGGGCCAAGCACGGCCTGCAATGCAATGCAATTGCGCCCGGCTATTTCGATACGCCGTTGAACGCCGCGCTTGTTGCTGATCCCGACTTTTCGGCATGGCTGGAAAAACGGACGCCAGCGGGGCGTTGGGGTCAGGTTGAGGAACTTGTGGGCGCAGCGGTCTTTCTGTCCTCACCCGCATCCAGTTTCGTGAACGGCCACACGCTGTATGTGGATGGCGGTATTACGGCGTCGCTGTGATGCGCTGCTATGTTTTGATGGGGGTGTCCGGGTGTGGCAAGTCATCTGTTGGTACCGCATTGTCCGTGACGTGCGACATGACATTCATTGACGGCGATGACCTGCATCCCAAGCGCAACATTGCCAAAATGGCGCGCGGTGTGGCGCTGAGTGATGCAGATCGCGCCCCGTGGCTGGCCCGGGTGGGGCAGACATTTGTAGAGACACCGGGGCCCGTTGTGATCGGCTGCTCTGCGCTCAAGAAGACGTACCGCGATCAAATCCGGCGTGCAGTGCCCGAGCCTGTGCATTTTCTGCATCTCGACGCTCCGCGCGAGGTAATGATGACACGGGTTGCGCGGCGGGCGGGGCATTTCATGCCTGTCAGCCTTTTGGACAGCCAATATGCAGCGCTGGAACCGCTTGAGCGCGATGAATGGGGCCGCGAAATCGACATTGCGCGCCCGTATAGCGATGTGATCGCCCAATCCGAAGCCTGTGTCCGGGAGACGATGATATGAGTGAAAAAATTGCCCTGATCGGGGCAGGGGCTATGGGCGGGGCGATCGGCACGCGCCTGCTGGAAACCGGCAACAGCCTTAGCGTTTTCGATCTGGATGCGGACAGGGTCGCCGCCCTAGTCGATAAGGGGGCAGTGGCCGCGTCAACGGCTGCGGAGGCTGCGCGTGACGTGGATTTTGTTATCACCAGCCTGAACGCTGCGCGCATTGTGGGCCTGGCCGCTTTTGGCAAGGACGGGATTGCAGACGGTGCACGCCCCGGCACGTTGATCATCGACATGTCATCAATCGAGCCAGACGCCACACGCAAATTTGCTGCCATGGCGGTGGAAAAGGGATTGGCATGGGTCGACAGTCCGCTGTCGGGCGGTGCACCCAAAGCTCTGATTGGGCAGCTGACGCTGATGGCGGGGGGCGAGGCCAAGGATGTGGAACGCGCGCATGTTGCGCTCAGACATGTGGCCAGCAACTACACCCATATGGGGCCGTCCGGTGCGGGGCAGACGACCAAACTGATCAATCAAGTCCTGTGTGGATTGGGCTTTCTCGCGGTGGCTGAGGCAACGCAGTTGGCACTTGATGCCGGGGTCGATGCCGAAAAGATTCCGCAAGCCCTGAAGGGCGGGCGCGCGGACAGTGCGCTGTTGCAGGAGTATCTTCCGCGATATGTCACAAAGGACTACCGGCGCACGGGACGGATCGACAATATGGTCAAGGACCTAAACGCGGTGAACGATCTGGCACGCCAGACCGGCACCTCGATGCCCATGACGGCCCTGTGCGGCGAAATTCACCGTATGCTGACCGCGGCGGGCCTTGGTGGCGAAGACCAGGCGGCGGTTATGGAATTTTTCAAAGGTGCAAAAGAGGAGATAGAGCCATGATCACACGGTTTGCCTTGTTTGAAGGGTCCGTGAAACCGGGCAAGGAGGCGGCGTTCCGCGCGGCTGTGCAAGAGCGCCTTGTCCCGTTATGGACCCAGTTTCCCGGCAATACGGATGTGCAGGTGATGTTCAGTGACGACCGCGACGAGGGCGCGCCTGAATTCCCGTTGATCCTTGCCATCAGCTACAAGGACATCGCTGGCATGGAAGGCGCTCTGAGCTCACCGTTTCGCCAGCAGTCCAAGGATGTGACAGGCGAGATCGTGGCCGAGTTCTTTGACGGGCGCATTCATCACCACGTCACGCAACGCAACATGTTCCCGGCCTGATATGGCGGCGCGGGTCACAATGCGCGACGTGGCAGAGGCTGTGGGCGTGTCGTCCATGACCGTGTCGCGCGCGTTGCGTGATGATGAAACTGTCAGCGCCAAGACGCGCGCCCGCATTCAGGACACGGCACGTGATCTGGGCTATGTGTATGACACCACGGCCCAGGCATTCCGCACGCAGAAAAGCGGATTTGTTGCCGTGACTCTGCCCTCGATCAACAATGCGAATTTTGCCGAGACCTACCGCGCGCTGAGCGAGGCAATGGCCGAGTCTGGTATGCAAATACTGCTTGGTGCAACGAACTATCGTCTTGAAAAAGAAGAGGAACTTGTGCGCCAGCTGCTTGCGCGCAACCCGCAGGCCTTGGTGATGACAGGGGGGCACCATTCTGACGCCACACGGGATCTGGTGCGTGCGCGCGGCCTGTCCGTGATCGACATGTGGGACCTGCCCGTCGATCCGCTGGGGCATGCGGTCGGGTTTTCATATGCTGAAGCGATGGAAAAGATGGTGGCACATCTGGTCAGCACCGGGCGGCGCAAGCTGGCATTTGTCGGGGCGTCTGATGGGGCGGATCAACGTGGCGCGACGCGGCGCGACAGCGCCATTGCAGCTGCTGCCAGTCGTGGCCTGCCGCCCGTTGCTGTTCTGGATGCGGGCCCCGCGCCGGTGTCCATGCGCCACGGGGCCGCGATTGCAGAACGCATGGGGCGGGAGTTGTTGAACTTCGATGCGGTGCTGTGCGTTTCGGATCCGGTTGCTTTTGGCGTTCTCAGCGCATGCCGCCGGCTTGACATTGATGTGCCGGGACAGCTGGCCATCACCGGCTTTGGTCATTTTGAAGTTGCCTATACCTGCGAACCGCGCATCACAACTATTGATGTCAGCGCCCACAATATCGGCGTCGAGGTAGCTCACATTCTGGACGCGATCATCGCGGGGGACAGTGAACGCCACCGCATCGATGTTGGTACACGCCTTGTTGTGGGCGGCACCAGTTGAGCTTAGTCGGGCCTGCGCACAGTTGTGCCGGGGATCAGCCTGAAGCCGATGTCGCGTACATTTGGAACAGGTTCGTCCGACAGCCGCGCCAGCATCATTTCAGCCGCCGCCTGTCCCAGTTTGAGATGAGGGACATGCATGGATGTCAGCCTTTGGGGCATGACTGACGCAATTGGCAAATCACCCCAACCCGCAACTCCAATGTCACTCGGTACATTCATGCCTCTGGCGGTACAAAACTGGAGCCCGCCAAAGGCCATCGCGTCATTCTGGTAAAAGATGCATTCGATCCCTTGCGTACCGCTTAACAATTGTTCGGTGCCGTAAAAACCGGGGTAGTAGCTGGCAGTGTCATGCAGGCATAGCTGTTTGACCACTTCCCCATCACCGCCCTCAATAGCGCGGCAGAAGCCGTCCAGACGCGCAGATGCGGCATTGGCGGTATCATGCGATGTGCCCACATATCCGATGCGTTTGTATCCGCACGACATCAGGTAGCGCCCCATGTCAAACCCGCTGTCAAAGTGGTTGATGCCAACGCTCATATCCAGCGGAGAAGAGTTCAGATCCCATATCTCGACCACAGGAATGCCTGCGTTCCTCAGCATGTCTGTTGCGCGCGGCGAGTGGTATCGCCCGGTCAGGATCAGCCCAGCCGGTTGCCAGGCCAAAACGGTTCTGATCCAGTTTTCTTCCTCTTCCAAGGTGTGCTGCGTGAGGCCCAGAACCGACTGGTGATCAAAGGCTCCCAGCTTGCGATCAATGCCTTCCAGCACCTGCGCAAAGACCTCGTTTCCGAGGTCTGGAATGGAGACGCCAACAAAGGTCGACGTCTTGTCGCCAGCAAAAACTGTCGCCAAACGATTCGGCAAATAGCCGAGAGCATCGACCTGAGCCATCACCTTTGTCTTGGTCATTTCCGAATAGCCCCCTTCGCCGCGTAAAACACGGCTGGCGGTCATCTTCGACACTCCGGCAGCCCGCGCCACTTCGGACAGGCTTACCTTGCTGTTTTTTATACTTTTTTCTCTCATTACGGCCGCTTTAGGTTACGGTTACGTTACGGGTAACTTAGTGCTTGACAGGTGGCCCTGTTCCGACAAGCATTAGCGTAACGTTACGGGTAACTCAACGGGGAGGTTGAGTCCGCGCCACCCCCTTGCGGGGCAGACTGGGGAGGATCACGCGCCATGCAGAACCTGCAGACAGGTCTGTTTTTTGACGGCATCGACAAGCACTTCGGCGGCACTTACGCGCTGAAGGACGTGTCGCTGAGCGTCGGGCGTGGAGAGATCGTCGCACTTTTGGGCGAGAACGGCGCTGGCAAGTCCACTTTGATCAAGGTTCTGGGTGGTATTCATCAGGCTGATGCGGGCCGCGTTCTGATTGACGGCGCGCCTTACCAGCACCGGCCTGCCGGATTTGGCGAGCGCCAAAAGGTTGCCTTCATTCACCAGGATCTTGGTCTTATCGAATGGATGACGGTGGCGGAAAATATTGCGCTGGCCTTAGGCTTTGCCCGCAAGAACGGGATGATCCGTTGGGGGGATGTGGAAACATTTGCCGCACAAGCTTTGGCCAAGGTGGACTGCGACTTTGAGCCGACCGCGCGTGTGGAAAATCTGTCCCGCACCGAAAAGTCGTTGGTGGCCATTGCGCGCGCTTTGGCTGTCGAAAGCGAATTTCTGGTGCTGGACGAACCCACCGCGTCTTTGCCTGCGGATGAGGTTGAACGTCTGTTTCGTGCGATCCGCCCGTTGCGGGATCAGGGCGTGGGTATGATCTATGTCAGCCATCGCCTGGACGAGATCTTTCAGATTGCGGATCGCGTGGCCGTGCTGCGTGACGGCGAGATGGTCGGGATGCGCGCCATCGAGCACACCACGCCCGAAGAATTGGTCCAAAAGATCGTGGGCCGCAAAACCCGTGAGACAATCAAGGCGAGCGCAGATTTGGGCGAAGAGGTTCTGAACCTGTCGCAGTTCGAAGTCGGCGGTGTGGGGCCGCTCGATTTTACACTGCGCCGCAATGAAATTGTCGGCCTTGTCGGACTGCGTGGGGCAGGGCACGAAGACATCTCGCGGGCGCTGTTTGGTCTGCAGCCTTTTGACGGGGAGGTTTTGCTGAACGGGGCGCAGGCGGATCTGGCCAACCCTCAGCGAGCCTTGGCATCTGGCATCGGTCTGGTTGCCAAGGATCGCACCGAAGAATCCGTCGCGATGAGCCTGTCGATCCGCGAAAACACGTTTCTCAACCCGGAAGGCATCGGGCGCAAGTTGCTGAACCTGCTGTCGCCGCGCACCGAAGCCGATCAAGCCGCCGCTATCGGCGCTGAGCTTGGCCTTTCGCCAAACGATCCCAGCCTTGCGATCGAGGCCTTGTCGGGGGGCAACCAGCAAAAAGTGGTCATTGGACGCTGGCTCGCCATGAAGCGCCAATTGCTGCTGTGCGAGGACCCGACGGCTGGTGTTGATGTCGGTGCGAAGTCGGAAATCTACGCGCTGCTCAATCAAGCCTTGGCCGAAGGTGTCGGCATTCTCGTGATCTCCACCGACTTCGAAGAGATCGCCACCATCTGCCACCGCGCAATTGTCTTCAGTCAGGGGGCCATCGTCGATGAACTCGCTGGCACCCGTCTGACAACCGAAAATCTGATTCAGTCCGCATCCGCCGGCAATATCCCAAAACGAAAGGACGCGCCCAATGCAATCGCTTGAAAGCAGCGCGCTCGAACCCACCAAGGCCGACCTCAAGGGGTTGTCTTTTGGCCAGCGACTGATGCGGTTTCTGCCGACCTACGGGCTGGTGATCCTGACTGTATTTCTGATCGGCCTGTTTTCGGTCCTTTTGCCCAATACGTTCCCGACGATGCTGAACCTGCGTTCCATCGTCAGTGACAAGGCCATCATTGCGCTGCTCTCGCTTGGGGCAATGATCCCAATGGCGGCGGGGCGGATCGACCTGACCGTCGGGTACGGCATCGTGCTGTGGCACATACTTGCGATCAGCTTGCAGACCATGCTGGGGCTGCCATGGCCGATTGCCGTGGCCATCGTGCTGGTCCTTGGGGCTGTGGCCGGTTTTCTGAATGGCCTGCTGGTCGAGATTGCAAAGATCGACAGCTTCATCGCAACGCTCGGGACAGGCACGGTGCTATATGCGCTGGCGCTTTGGCATACGGGCGGGCGGCAGATGGTCGGGGCGTTGCCTGACGGTTTTTATGCGCTCAACACCACCTTTGTCTTTGGGCTGCCCATCACCGCCTATTACCTTGTGGTGATCACGGTCGTGATGTGGATCGTGCTCGAATACACGCCATTGGGCCGCTATCTTTATGCCATTGGCGCCAACCAGAAGGCGGCGCAACTGAACGGCATTCCCACCCGTAAATACGTGATTGGCGCTTTTGTTGCCTCGGGCACAATGACGGCGCTGGCCGGGGTATTGCTCGCATCCAAACTGCGCATCGGGCAGGCCTCCGTCGGCCTTGAGTTTCTGTTGCCTGCACTTGTGGGGGCCTTTCTTGGCTCGACCACGATCAAGCCCGGGCGGGTCAACGTCTGGGGCACGGTCGTCGGGGTGGCCATTCTTGCCGTGGGTATTTCCGGCATCCAGCAATTTGGCGGATCGTTCTGGGTCGAACCCCTGTTCAACGGTGTAACCCTGCTGATTGCCATTGGGATCGCCGGTTACGCACAACGCCGCAAGGGCGCACAAAAGCGCTGATATTCCAGCATGATAGGGAGGAAACTCATGCAAAAACGTACCTTTATCGCAGGCCTGATGGCCACCACCATGATGACGATGCCGGCCTTGGCAGCGGATTGGGATGGGCCTACGTCCGGCCCCACCGCAGCAGAAGGCAAATCCATTGTGGTCGTCGCAGGTGATCTGAAAAACGGCGGCATTCTTGGCGTCACAAATGGCGTCGAAGAGGCAGCGGCCAAGATCGGGTGGGACGTCCGCGTGCTCGACGGGGCAGGTTCGATCCAAGGCCGCACCGCCGCCATCGGGCAGGCGCTTGCCTTGCAGGCGGACGGGATCATCATCAATGGCTTTGATGCGGTCGAACAGCAGGCCGCCCTCGAAGGTGTGGTCAACGCCGACATCCCCATGGTGGCGTGGCATTCTGGTCCTAAGATCGGTTGTGATGCGCCCGGTGGTATCTTTGCCAATGTCTCGACCGACGCGATGACCGTGTCCGAAGTGGCCGCAGAGTGGGCGCTGGATGATGGCGGCAAGGATATCGGTGTTGTGATCTTTACCGACAGCACCTACCAGATCGCCATCGACAAGGCGGATCGCCTGAAGGAAACCGTCGAAGCGGCTGGTGGCAAGGTTCTGGAATATGTCGACACGCCGATTGCCGACACCTCAACACGGATGGGTCCACTGACCACGTCTTTGCTGCAAAAGTACGGGGCAAGCTGGACGCATTCACTGGCGATCAACGATCTGTACTTTGACTTCATGGGCCCATCGCTGGCTGCTGCCGGTCTTGCGCCCGACAAAGGCCCCCTCGCTGGCTCGGCTGGCGACGGATCCGAGGCGGCGTTCCAGCGCATCCGCTCGGGCGGGTATCAGTCGATCACCGTTGCCGAACCGCTGAACCTTCAGGGCTGGCAGCTGGTGGACGAGCTGAACCGCGCCATTCAGGGCGAGCCATGCTCGGGCTACGTCACCTCGCCTGCGCTTGTGACGCAGGAAGGTCTGGCCAAGCTGGGTGACAGCAACGCCTTCGATCCTGACATCCCTTATCGTGCGTCTTACGCCGACATCTGGGGCAAGTAGGACCGGGGTACTCCCAGAGGGGTTGCGATCCGTTTTCGCAGCCCCTCACCAAGATCAATACACTTTTGTCGCTCCGCAGCATGGATATGCGCCGGAGAGATCACAGGAGACTTGTCATGAGCGAACCCCTCGCAAGTATGCGCGGCATCACCAAACGCTTTGGCGGCGTGACAGCCTTGTCTGGCGTCGATCTGGATGCCTATGCAGGCGAAGTTCTGGCCATTGTCGGGGATAATGGTGCGGGCAAGTCGACGCTGATCAAAGTTCTGACCGGGGTTTATCAACCCACCGAAGGTGACATTTATCTGGCCGGTGAAAAGATCGAATTCGCCAGCCATGCGGATGCTGCCGAACAGGGGATTGATGCGGTTTATCAGACACTGGCGCTGGCCGACCACCTTGATCCGGCGGCCAATATGTTTCTGGGCAATGAACTGACGAAAAAGGTGCTGGGCATCACGGTCCTCGACAACAAGCGCATGCGTTCTGAAACCGAACGGGTGCTCATGGAGCGTCTCGGCGTCAAACTCAAATCCCTTGATGCGCCCACCGAAAGCCTGTCGGGCGGACAACGCCAGGCAGTCGCCATTGCACGCGCAGTCTATCACGAAGGTCTGAGGGTGCTCGTCATGGACGAACCAACCGCCGCGCTTGGTCCGCAAGAAACCGCGCGCACGCTCAAGCTGATCATGAATCTCAAGGCGCAGGGGCTGGCCGTGATCCTTATCAGCCACTCACTTGATGATGTGTTCGAGGTCTCAGACCGCATCCACGTCCAACGCCGTGGCCAATGTGCAGGCGTGGTCAAAACCGCAGAGAGCACGACGCAAGAGGTCCTTGGCCTGATCGTCGGCGCAGAGGAGGCCGCGTGATGAGCACGACGAGCACAATTCCGGTCCAAAAACCGCTGACTGAACGGATCGAACCCTATATCGCGATCATTGGCCCAATGGTGATGATCCTTGCGATCCTGCTGTTCATGGGGGCGGCTGAGCCAACTCGCTATTTCCGGGTGACAAACATCAATCTCATCCTGTTGGATGTGGCACTGTACTTGCCGATGGCGATGGCGATGACCTTTGTGATCACGCAGCGTGGTATTGATCTGTCCATTGGCTCGATCGCGGCTCTGTCGAGCATCCTGATGGCCTTTCTCGTGAAGCAATACGGGTTTTCGATCTATGTGGGTGTGCCATTGGCCATTCTGTTCGGGGCCTTCATGGGGTTGATCAACGGATTGATCATCACCCGGTTCAATGTGCCCGACCTGATTGGCACGCTGGCCATGGACCTCGTTTACCGTGGGTTTGCGCTGGTGATTGCCAAAGGTCTGGTCCTCGCCCGGTTTCCTGACTTCCTGACAGAGATCGGGCGGGGCCAGATCACGGGCTTTATCCCGATCCCAGTGGTGATCGGCATTGCCACGATGATCGCTGGCTACTGGGCACTGCGCAAAACCTATTTTGGGCGCTACACCATTGCCATCGGGTCTGACCCCGAAGCGGCGGCCCTGACGGGGATCAGCGTCAACCGCTACAAGGTCTACGCCTATGTGCTGAGCGGGGCAGCGGCGGCGCTGGCGGGTCTGATGCTGACAGGCAAGCTGAACGCGGTGCAGGCAACATCAGCCCCCTTGTTCAATCTGCACGTCATTGCGGCTGTGGTCGTGGGGGGTACGTCCCTCTTTGGCGGGCGGGCGTCCATGATCGGGTCGTTCTGTGGCTGTTTGCTGCTGGCAATGATGATCAACGCGCTGGTCACTCTGCGCATCGAGTTCTTCTGGCAGTCCGTGGCATCGGGTGTCGTGATCATCGGATCGGTCGCGCTTTATTCGTGGATTCAAAAGAAAGACCGTGACGGATCAGGGGGTGTTTTGGCCGCCCTGCAAACCCCGGACGGACAAAAGATGCTGCGCTTTTCTGCGCTGCTTATCGGTCTGCTGATCGCATTGCTTGCGCTTGGTGGGATCTTTGCCGTGACCCCCGGCGCAAGCGGGTAATCGGCCACGACGCGGGGTGGCCGGAGCGGGGGTAGGAGCCCCGACCCGGCCGTTAGCTCCGCACCAATTGAAACTGGGAGGAACTAAAATGAGATTTCTAGCAACAACAGCCCTGCTGGCAAGTACGGCCCTGACAGGTGCGGCTTTGGCCGACGGTCACGCGACATTGCCCCTGAAGGAATTGCCGGGCATTGCGGACCGGGACTACTGGGTGCCGGGCGAAGTTAACGCGGAAGGCAAACTGGAGGCCTTGCAAGCCGTGGTAGGTGCTGCGGCAGTGCCGTTTACCGGTACGGTCGATAATCCGGTGCAAATCGCGCTGGTTTATCCGTCGGCTGACACGTCCGACTTTTGGGCGCGCAATTATCTGGCGATGACCAAGCGACTGGAAGAACTGGGCATTGCCTATGAGACAACCGAGTTCGCCTCGCGCCAGATCGAGCATTCGTTGCAGTCCACCTATGCCAATCAGGTGGCACAGGACGCCGACCTGTATGATTACGTGATCTTCGGTCCTTCGGAGTTGGCCATTCAGGCTGACAACATCGACAAGTTGGCGGCCACGGACGGATTCAGCACCTATGTCTGGGCTTTCCACACTCCGCTCAAAGATTTGGAAAATCAGCCCGATGCATGGTTCGACTTTTCCTCGGCTGCGGGTGCATTGACCATGTGCGACTACATGCTGGGCCGTTTGGGCAATGATGTAACCATGGCCATGAATCGCGGCATTCCCGGCATCACCGACAACCAGCGCTCGGGCGACTTCAAAGCCTGTGTCGAGGAAAAGGGCAATTGGACAACTGTCTATGAGCACTATGGCGAATATCAGCGCGAAGGCGGTTTCGCCGGGACATCCCTGATCCTGCAGGCCTATCCTGAGGCCAAGATCATCCACAATGCGAACACCGCCATGGCGATGGGCAGCGTTGAGGCGCAAGTGTCCGTCGGCAAGGAGAAAGAGATTTTCTCCACCGGGTGGGGCGGTACTGGCCTCGAACTCGACGCGATCCGTCGCGGAGAACTGGACGCCACACCAATGCGTATGGGTGACGACGTGGGCGCAGCCACAGCCGAAGCCATCAAGGCGGATCTTGAGGGGCGCGCGGATGAGTTGCCGCTTGTCTTCCTTGGCCGGATTACGGTGGCGCACGACCAGATGAGCGCCGATGAAATCGACGCACTGGAACAGGAAGCGTTCCGCTTCTCCGGTGTTGGCGCATTGGACCGCTGAATAGACATTGGCGTCACCCGGTATCCGGGTGGCGCCTGCCACAAGGCAAGGCGCTTGAAACACTGTTCAAACTGACGCCTGCTGCAGCGCCTAAACGATGTGCTTTTCCTTGGCCAGCAAAGCGGCCTGCGTTCTGTTGGAAACGCCAAGTTTGGCCAGCACGTTTTTCACATGCAGTTTGACGGTCACTTCCTGAATGCCAAGGTTGCGGGCGATTTCCTTGTTCGACAATCCGATGCAAAGCTGTCCCAGCGTCTGCATCTCGCGCTCGGACAAATTGGCAAAGGCACCTGAGGGCGCGGCAGCGGTTTCGGTCGTGCCGAAGTCGAACGGGAAATATCGTTCACCCGACAACACAAATTTGATTGCATTGACCAGCGACGGGGCGGTCAGGGATTTGGGGATAAACCCATTTGCACCGCTTTCCATGGCTTTGTTGGCAACGTCACGCGTAGCTACGCCTGACATCAACACAACCTTGGTGGCAGGAAAGCTCTGGCGAGCACGGGCAAGCCCGTTCAGCCCATCCATTCCGGGCATGTTGTAGTCCAGAATCAGCAGATCAAATGAATCGAGACCGCGCATCAGTTCCAATGCACTGTCCAGATCGGATGCCGTCTGAACTCTGAAATCCTCAACGCTTTCGAGATACGCAGCGATTGTGTCCCGGACGAGGTCATGATCGTCAGCAATCAGGATGTTCGTCATGTCTTTGGCCTTTTAACTCTTTACGCACATACAACCCAAAAAAAATGGTCAAAGCGTGGCAGAACTATACTTTGGTATAGGTGACTATGCCAATGCTCTGCTGATCAAAATTGTAGGCAAGTTATATGAATTTCTTGTCGGATTTGGAGAAACAAATGGCAAAAAGACACCACTCACGGGCGATAGCCATTCTGTTTGCATTGTGCTGGGGCTGGCTTTTGCCGGCGACGGCACAATCCGAAATGGCGTTGCAGGTTTCGACGTCGGGCTCCAAATCCGATCCCGTACAATTCAGTCTCGAAGACCTAGACAACATGGAGCAGGTGACAATCGAGACCACAACTATCTGGACGGATGGCGACGTCACCTTTTCCGGGGTGCCGCTGAGCGTGGTGCTGGCCTCTGTGGAAGCTGAGGGAACATCCGTCGAAATGGTGGCATTGAACGACTACAAGGTCGTGATGCCTCTGGATCAAGTCGAGGACAACGCGCCGATCATCGCCACGCGTATGAACGGAAAGGTTATGTCCGTGCGTGACAAGGGACCGTACTGGGTCGTGTTTCCCTATGATGCGGACCCCAAGTACCAGACCGAGACGATTTATGCGTTCAGCATCTGGCAACTGAATCGCCTGAAGGTCGTGGATTGAATTGCGCGCGGCCTCTAGGGTGACTCCAAACAGGAGATCACCCATGAAGGCCGGGTTGAACCGCTATCGAATATCAATCCTGGCAGGCATTGGCCTGCTCATTTGTTTGTTGTTGGGCATGGGCGCCAATCTGGTGGTGCAGTTGCAGGATTTGTCCCGTTCGGCGGAGGACAATATGCAGTGGAGCATTTCGCAAATCGATACGGAGTTTGCGAATTTGGACGCAACGCTCACTGAGCAAGCCGCATCCAAACCCTATTCGGATGATGTGGTGCAATTGCGGGTCGATATTGCCCTCAGCCGCCTCAACATCATCAACTCAGGTCGCGCCGCGGAGATATTTGGCGACAGCGCGGAAGCCGCAGACCTGATTGCACCGATAAATCGTTTTGCTGAAAGGGCGATATCTCTGTCGGACGCGCCCGGTCCTCTGGCGGGACCTGCGTTGGTGCAGATGCAATCACTGGTGCGGGAGGTGCGGCCACATGTGCGCAGTATCGCGCTGCTGGGCGTGCGTCTTGGCGCCGAGGCTTCAGAGGCCCGGCGCGCGGAATTTGCGCGCCAGTTGTCGCGCACAGGTGGCATCGCCATTGTTGTGCTGGTTTTGATGGCTGGTTTGATGATTGTGCTTGATCGGCTGCTGAGCCGTGCAGCCTTGCGCGATGCGGCCCTGTCAGCGTCGTCCCAACAGCTCGCCTCGACCGTGGCGGCATCGCTGGATGCCATAGTGACTGCGGACACGGATGGGCGGATTGTAGATTTCAACGCCGCTGCCGAGCGGGTGTTTGGATGGCGGCGTGATGAGATCGTGGGACAGACAATGGAAGACACCTTCATCCCGCATCGTATGCGCGACGCTCATCATAATGGGATGCAAAGATATCTGGACACACGCATTCCGCGCGTCGTGGATGCAGGGCGAATTGAATTGGCGGCACTGCGCAAAACCGGAGAAGAGTTTCCGGTGGAACTTAATATCACCACCACTGATGATGGCGATGACACAACCTTTATCGCCTACATCCGCGACATCAGTGAGCGCAAAATCAACGAGCAGAAGTTGATAGACGCACGCGATCGTGCGGAACGCACCGACAAGGCCAAATCGCAATTCCTCACAGTTATGAGCCACGAGATGCGCACACCGCTGAACGGAATTCTTGGCGTTTTGGATCTGCTGCGCACAACGCCGCTCGACGAGCAACAGGCGCGCTATGCCTCAATTGCCACATCATCAAGCGAGATCCTACTCGAACACGTGAACGAGGCGCTTGATATCACCCGGATTGAAACGGGGGAGTTGCAGCTGACCGCACAGGATTTTCGGCTGACCGATCTGATGCGGGGTTTGGTGGATATGTTCGAACCCCTGGCGCGAGAAAAGAACCTTGGGCTGACGCTGGACATAGATGCCGCGATGCGCGGACCTTATCGCGGTGATGCAGGCCGTATCCGTCAAATCCTCACCAACTTGATTGGCAATGCGATCAAGTTTACGGAAGAGGGCGTGATTGCGCTGCGTGTCAGCGGCATTCACGGACCCGACACATCCTCTTTGCGGTTTGAGATTGAGGACACCGGAATCGGTATTCCTGAAGATCAACAAGAACAGGTGTTCGAAGATTTCTTTGCAGCGGCTGAAAGCGAAGGGCGTCAAACCCGCGGCGACGGGCTTGGGCTGTCGATTTCGCGGCGCATCGCGCGGGCCATGGACGGAGATGTATCGCTCAAAAGCACCGAGGGCAGGGGATCGACCTTTACTCTGACATTGCCTGTCGAACGTCCAGATTCCGCCCCGCGCGAAATGGTAGCGCACGTGAACACGGTCGAGAATGACACCCAGTCGTGCAACGTGCTGATCGTCGAAGACAACTCGATCAATCGAAGCGTTCTGGGCGATATGCTTCGTGCTATGGGCCACACGGTGGCGGAGGCCATTAACGGTGAGGATTGCCTTGCGCAGGTGGAGGAAACCGCCTTTGACGTAATTTTCATGGACATCAGTATGCCGGTCATGGACGGGATAACTGCAACCGGACACTTGCGCACGCGCGATGGGCCAAACACGAAAACGCTGGTAGTCGGATTAACCGCGCATGGGCGCGAAGAGTATCGCGCTGACGCATTGGCTGCCGGTATGGATCGTTTCCACACAAAACCGATACGTTTGGACGCTCTGCACACCATCATTTCCGAAGTTACGTCTGAGCGGTTGACGCATCTGGACAGTGCCCAGTTCCCCGAGGCGTTGTCAGAGATGATCGAAGTCATTGGTGAGACCAAGGCACGTGAAATTGCACAAAAGTACATGTCGGAACTGACGACGTTGCTTGCGGACATGCGTGCGGGACATGACGCGGCAGATCAAACGCCTCTCGCCGAAGCGGCACACAAGGCCAAGGGGGCTGCATCGCTTTTGGGGCTGACTGCCTTGCAAGAGACGCTGCAGGTCGTTGAACAGGATGCCCGCGCTGGGCGGTTCAAGGACCATGAGAACTGGGCGCAACGGATTGAAGCCGAAGGCAGAGCGGCGCAATCGATTCTGGATGCTGCTCTTTCGCGCCAAACGGACACCTCCTAAGAACAGCGTCCCCTATCCCATGGGATAGGGGGGTCATTCCAATTCCTCTTGGCCTATCCCATCGCTCCCCACCGTTGCGATGTCAGGGGGTCTAAACCTTTTGTCATGTTGAACGGGCCGCCTGGAGGGGCCCACAAAAGGAAAAAGAACATGACCAATGCTAAAGATATCATCGTCGTCGGTGGAGACGGTTTCTGCGGGTGGCCCACGGCCCTTCACCTGTCCCAACTGGGCCACAACATCACGATTGTCGACAACATGTCGCGCCGTGAGATTGATGCGAAAATGGGTGCTGACAGCCTGACACCAATCGCGTCCATGGCGGATCGCCTGCTTGCATGGAAAGAGCACACAGGCCGCACCATTGAGTTCCAGAACATCGACGTAGCGCGTGATTTTGATGCCGTTACACAGCTGTTGGCGCAGGTTCAACCTGACACCATCATCCATTTTGGTGAACAACGCGCCGCCCCATACTCGATGAAGGGCGTTGGCGAAAAACGCTACACAGTAGACAACAACATCTCGGGCACCCACAACCTGCTGGCCGCTTCGGTCGCACTGGAGCTGGACCCGCACTTCGTGCACCTCGGAACGATGGGCGTCTACGGCTATGACGACGACGGGCTTGAGATTCCAGAAGGGTATCTGCCGGTCTATGTGCCCGGCGATGACAAACAGATCATGAAGCGGGATATCCTTTATCCCACCAATCCCGGCAGCATCTACCACATGACAAAGTCGATGGATCAGCTTCTGTTCCAGTTCTACGCCAAGAACGACCATTTGCGGATCACTGACTTGCACCAGGGCATTGTCTGGGGAACCCAAACTGACGAAACCCGCCTGGATGAGCGGCTGATCAATCGGTTTGACTACGACGGCGACTATGGCACGGTTCTCAACCGCTTCCTGATGCAGGCCGTTGTGGGGCATCCGCTGACAGTACATGGCACAGGTGGTCAGACCCGCGCGTTTATCCACATTCAGGACACTGTGAAATGCCTTGCTCTGGCCGTGGAAAACCCACCCGCCAACGGCGACCGGGTCGCCATTCTTAACCAGATGACGGAAACCCACACGGTCCGGTCGTTGGCCAAGTTGGTGGCTGAGGCCTCAGGTGCTGTGATTGCCAATGTGGACAATCCACGCAACGAGGCTGCTGAGAATGACCTGCGCGTGTCGAACAAGACCTTTCTCTCTCTGGGTCTGAAACCCGTCACGCTGGCCGAAGGGCTGATCGAAGAAACCCAACAGATCGCCGCTAAATACGCTGATCGCTGCATCCGTAAAATGATCCCGTGCGTCTCAACATGGACGGACAAGCAGCGCCCAGGCGTACTTCCTCCAAAGGCCCAAAAAGCGGCCTGACCCTTCGCACCTGAGCCCCGTGTCGCACCTGCTTGGAGGTAGACGCGACATGGGGACCGGGGCGTTTCAGTTTCAGATGAACGGTGAACAAAATGCGTATGATTGGCATTGGGTTATTGGGTTTTCTATTGGCAGGCACGGCCCTCCTGCTGTCGAGCATGAACATCCTTGAAAGCGGTAAGGATTATGTGCGTGCACTGACATCCGACCCCCAACTGGTTTTTGAACACCGCACTCCGGCCTCATCACAGGACACACACACCGCACGCCTTGTGCGCAGCAATCCTGATCACCCGGTCATTCTGTCTGGTTTACCCGCCTACCAAAGCGTTGCCTTCATCATGCCGATGGATGCGCGCCCTACGTCTGGATACCTCCAAATCAATGCAACATCACAAGTGCTGGATGGGGTGGAGGGCGCATTGCGCATCTCTGTCCGCAACACCCGGCGCGGTGAGATGTTGCTGCGTCCAGGCGAGGTGGGACGTTCCCTGCGAATTCCACTTTCACCGTTGGATTTTGCAGGGGACCAGCTGGTCGTTTCTTTCTCGCTGCAAGGCACTGGCCCCCAACACCAGTGCAGCGCAGAAGGTGGCATTGAGGCCATCGTCGAGATCGAGACGACCAGCGCAATTTACCTCACGCTGGAGCATCCGATGACAAGCCCCGGCGACATCATTCGTGCGGGTGGTCACGTGGCGCACGTTGCATGGCCGAACACACTCGCGGATCAGGAACAAGTGCGTCGGCTGGTTCTCGCCACGCAGCTCAAGCGCGGCGGCGTCACCACTGTCTTTGCCGCGGGTCAAATGGAGGCTGCACTGACAACAGAAGACCTGCGCGCAGCCCGAAAAGTGTTCCCCGAATTGCCAGTGCAAGGCGACGCGCTCGGCGACAAGCCACTGATCGCGGCTGGCGCGGGATTGCGCCGGTTTCATCATCAGGCGGTTTGGCGAGAGCGGTATGAGATGCAAGGCGCGGTGGCCAAACCGATGCCTGCGCAGCTTGATCTGCATATGAAACTGGGCCGCATGTTTGGTGATGACCAATGGTTCCTGACGGTCACACTGAACAATCGGCTTGTCTATCAAACGCACGTCGCGGGCACACAAACCGAATGGCACACGCTCATCGACCTGCCCGTGCAAATGCACGAAGCGGCCAACGTAATTGATGTGGTGGCCTCAAGCACTGCCGCGCAGAACGGGGTTTGTGATCGCGGGCCGGAACTGGTGGCTGAGCTGCTGCCGACTTCCCGTTTGATCATGAGCGGCAAGGCTTTTGCCGATCCGCTGACTGCTGTGCGCGCCGCGCTTGCAGACGTCGCAACAATCGAAATCTCTCAACTGTCCAAGTTGAACGCAGTCGAAGCCGACACTGCCAGCCGTATGCTCGACACAGTGCTTCCCGCTGGTGCGGCCATAAAACCTGGCATTGGGCGCGCACATGTCAAAGTGCTCAGAGCGCAAAATGCGTACGAGACTGCAAATCAGGCGGGGTCAAACTTTCTTGTGACCGCAAACGGTGTTGGCGGCGATTTGACAGTGACCGAGCTGCAGCCGGGGCACACCATTGAGCACGTCGGGTTGGCTTTGCTGATCACACCGGACGCCACGACACTGGCGGAGGCGGAAGGATGAGCACCGGCGACGATAACCGCGAGCAAATCAACTACATCTCGGTGGACAGTGCGCCCAAGCGCTTTGCGGGCCCGGTGTCCGAGTGGCAGGCCCCAAAGATGTTGGCATTGTTCACTCTGATCGCAGCTCTTCAGCTTTGGCTCGTAAACACGGAAACGCTTGCACAGGTGTTCCCCAACAGGGACTACGTGTTTTCGACCCATACTGGACGGCACGCCATTGCGATCCGGATCTTCCTGATTTCGTTTTTTTGCGCCTTTGCCACGTTCAGCTCGGGTGGCCTGCGCGAACGGACCCTGTTTGGCCTCGATATGGTGCTCACCTTTCTTGTGGGATGTGCCGTTTTTGATCTGGCCAACGCATTTGCGCAGCACGTTCTGGGCCATTCCTTTTCGCTGCACTTCAGCGCCATCGCATCGGGGTTGTTCGGTTTTGCGGTGTACTCGTTCAAGCTGCTGGAACGTGGTTTCATGCCGGCACGCATACGGATCGAACATATTCCCGTCAGTCAGATGCGCGCGATTGTGCGCCTTGGTCTGACAGTCGCAGTTGCTGCCGCCGTGGCATTTTGGGTCGGGGGGATGGAGCTGCGCGCTGTCGAAGTGATGCGCAGCTGGACACTGTTGGGCGGAATCGGGCCCGGTGTGTTCCTGTTCCTGCCGGTGCTGTTTGGTCAGCTCTACATGCTCGCGATCTACGATGTCCTGACGGCCAAGACACCGCGGTTCACGCCGCCTGTGTCCGTGATCGTTCCGGCACATAACGAAAGCTACATCATCAAGGATACGATCAATGCGATGGATCGGGCCGCCGCGCGTTATGGCGGGGATGTGCACATCCTGATCATGAACAACAACTCGACGGATGATACCGAAGAAATTGCACGCAACACGCTAGCGGCCTGCACTGCCGCGAAGGGCCGCGTAATCAATGTCCCTAAGCCGGGTAAATCCAATGCCCTGAATGCGGGTCTCGACGCCTGTGAAACCGAATTTCTGGTCCGTGTTGACGCTGACACGTTGGTGGGTGAGGACAATTTCGCGCGCGCCATGCCTTATTTCACAGATCCCTCTGTTGGAGTGGTTGGCGGCGTGCCGGTGCCGCCCGGCGGAGCGCTTTTTGATAGGGCACGCTTGCTCGAAGTGCTGGTGAAACATGGCTTTTACTCGGTCGCGATGGGGGCTGTGAACGGTGTTGTCGGCATCCCGGGCATGTTCGTTGTCTACCGCACCCATCACCCACGGTATCTGGGTGGTTTTGTGGAAGGGATGAATGGCGAAGACACCGACATCTCCTTGCGCATTGGCGAACTTGGCTTTCACTCGGTTGTGGATCCAAAGATCCGCTACATCTCCGAAGTACCCTCGTCATACCGGCATATGCGCGAACAACGGATGCGGTGGTTTCGCTCAATCTATCACATCTCGTCGCGCTGCCGGGATCTGATCTATGGGTCCAACATGACCCTGCGGGGCAAGGTCATTCTGCCCTACATGCTGGTCAATTCGGCACGACGGGCAATGCTGGTGCCGCTGATCATTTTCGGGGGGCTGGAATGGGGCCTCGCGTTCAATGCGAACACGCCCATTGTCTGGCAGTCTATTGTCGCCGTCACCACCGGTGCCCCTGCCATCATGGCGGTTCTGGCGTCGCTGCTGAATGGCGTGCCGCGCGGGATCATCGCCTTGCCCGAATACCTGATCTTTCGGGTGTTGCGGGCGTATTTCACACTGGAATCCATGCTCAGCATTCTCATCGACGTGCGCGCCGAAAATCTGGAACGCGCGATCCGGCTTGATCTGGTTCCAGACAAACCCATTCGCGTCGCCTGACGACCGATTTCACAACCACTCAGAAAAAGGTTCAAACCCATGACACGACACATCTACGGCACACCTGAAACAGACACGATCACCGGTGGCGTCGGCAAAGACCGCATCCACGCCAAGACAGGCGACGACGTCATTTTCGCCGGGAACAGCGCGGATCGCGTTTACGCCCAAGACGGCGACGATACGGTCCACGCTGCATCCGGTGGCGATACTGTGCGTGGTGGATTGGGGCACGATAGCCTCAATGGAGACGCAGGGCAGGATCGGCTCTATGGCGGGCAGGGCAACGACGTGATCAACGGCGGCGATGTCAACGCAAACGGGTCGGGTACTGGTGGAGGCGTCGACGACAAACTGTGGGGCGGTAGCGGCAACGACACCATGTCCGGCGGCTCCGGCAATGACCGCCTTTATGGCGGCACGGGTGCGGACATCCTTTCGGGCCAAATCGGCACGGACGTCATGTTTGGCGGTGCTGACAATGACACCCTGTCGGGGGGCTCGGGCAATGACAAACTCTTCGGTTCTCAAGGGGATGACGCCGTGGATGGTCAACAGGGTGTAGACCGCATTTATGGTGGAGCAGGGCAAGACAGTCTGAATGGCGGTGCTGGTTCGGATGTCTTGTTCGGCGGCGAAGGTGCAGACCAGATGATCGGCCTTGAGGGTCATGACCGTCTCTATGGGGCGATGGGGGATGATGCTCAGGTGGGCGCTGTCGGCAATGATATGCTGTTTGGCGGGGAAGGCAGCGATACGCTCGATGGCGGCGTCGGTGCGGATCTGCTGTGGGGCGGCGGGCACGGCGACGTTCTGATTGGAGGCTCCGGGAACGACCGGCTGGATGGTGGCATCGGGCAGGATGTTTTGCGCGGAGAGTCCGGTGTGGACCTGCTTTACGGGCGTGCCGATGCCGACACCTTGGACGGAGGAGACGGTAATGACAGCATGTTTGGAGGCGTGGGCAACGACGTTCTGACCGGCCAGAACGGGTCGGATTATCTTGGCGGCGGGCAGGGTGACGACCAACTGAGCGGCGGCTCTGGAAACGATGCGCTGTTTGGCCAGATGGGGAATGACAGCATGGCTGGTGGCGCTGGCATCGATGCGATGTGGGGCGGCAACGGCCGGGACACGATCGACGGTGGCACAGGGGGCGACAACCTGAACGGCGGCGCTGGCCAAGACCTGATGTCGGGCGGTGCGGGTGACGATGATGTCGACGGATCGTGGGGCGACGATACATTGTCAGGCGGCAGTGGTGCCGACACGTTGAACGGCGGTACGGGCAGCGACGTTTTGTCCGGAGACAGCGGTATCAACACACTGACCGGAGGGCGCGGCAGTGACGTATTTGTCTTTCACGCGGAAGCCCATTTTTTCCGGGACATCATCACCGATTTTCAGGCTTACGGGGCCAATGCGGATCACATAGACCTGTCCGATTTCGACGTGCTTCAGGGTGCCGCCGACAGGGACTCTTGGATCACAGATCACGTCCAGCAGCACTCAAATGGTGACATCTTGATCCAGCTGACTGGGTCGCAAAGCATCCTTGTCTCCGACCACTCGGATGCCGGCGACCGGTTCTTCGATAACATTATGGATCTGCTGATCTTTTAACCCGTGCTGCGCAAACTGCATGTCAAACTGCCTTGCCGAACTTGCGGCAAGGCGAAGGAGGCAAATGTGAAATACGTCCTATACATGATCGCAGCCATTCTGAGCCTGTCTGGTCCGGTCTCAGGTGCAGAACAACGCGCGCTATTTCTGGAGATCCTGGCGCGTGAAGAGGCCACGCCCGGCGCGGGTTTTGATGACATGACACGCTTGGCCGAAACCGGGTTTGCCCCGGCGCTAGATCGCGTCGCAGCCTACTACCGCCACGGGGTTGGGACGTCCAAGGATCTGGAAGCTGCACGAGCGTGGTACCTGCGCGCGCATAGGGCTGGGCATCCTTGGTCCACAGCTTCATTGGCTCGGGTCGAATTGCAATTGAACAGGGCGGATGCAGCGCTGACCTTGCTGGAAACGGGTGCCGCACAAAAGCGACCGGGGACACAGCGGCTGCTGGCCACGTCACATATTGATCGAAAATTCGGTGCTGCGTCGGACCCTGAACTGGGTCGCAGGATGTTGGAGCATCTGGCAAAACAGGGCGACCGCAATGCCGCTCGGGATCTTGCCACCCGCATCAATTGGGGCCGCCTGAACGGCGAGATGCCAAAGGGCGCTCTTGACCTGATCATTGCAGCGGGGCTTGAGGGCGATGTGCGTTTTGCCGAGGTGGTTTTGATTTATCTTTCGCGTCAAGGTGATCAAAGCCCGGCAAATGTGCAAACACGGGCCCATTTGGCCGATGTGCCGGGTTTAAGAAACCGGGTTTTGGCGACAGAACGCATTCGTTTGGCGGCGGTGCTGCATCCCGATGACTTCTGGCGGCGCGTCGAAAGAAGCCTCGCCGAAACCCAGCCCGAGAACTACGCCCGCGCCGCCAGCACAGCGTTTTGGATCAACAAGAACGCGTGGGTGCGCGTGCTACAGAAAGAATTGCGCGCAACTGGTCATTATCGGGGGCGCATCAATAGCCGTATGACGGCTGCAACGATCAAAGCGCAAAACCAGTTCTGCCGTGATCGTGGAATTTGGAACGAGTGCGCAAAAGGCCCATTAAGAGGGGCCACTGTGCGGGCCGTTGCGCACGCGATTGCGCATCCGGAATAGGGGCAAAAGCCAGGGGCTTTTTCAGCCTGCCAAATAGCTGTCCAGCCATTCCTCAAATTCCTTGGCGGCTGGAAAGCTGTCGTTGATCGACAGGAAATACCCCTCCTTGCTGGGGATGGATTGGGGATGCGCCCGCTCAAGAAGGCCACTGGAAATGGCGTGGCTGGCCAGCAATTCACTGACCAGGGCAACGCCGTTCCCGTGCGCTGCCATCTGCAAGGCCATTCCATAGGTGTCCGTGAACAGGGTTGGCTGCGCGATGTCTCCAACAGAGGTGCGCCAGTCGCGCCAACCCACGGATGTCCCCACCGTTTCAATCAAGGGCAAGGTGCCTACGCGGCCTTTCAAATGTGGTGATTTTAATGCAACGAGGTCGTTTGGCACCAATAGGCGGGCATTTGCGCCGACCTGTTTTTGCGACCCGAACCGGATTTCCACATCCGTGCGCGCGCCATGAAAGTCATCCGGCCACACCGCGCTCAGGATGCGCACACGCAGATGCGGGTGTTGTTTTCTGAAGTTCGGCAACCCTGGCGCAATAAGCCACTGCGCGACACTGACCGAGGTGGCGATCGTGAGCAAATTTGTCTCTGACCCGCTTTCGAACACCCCGGCCGCAAGAGACAGTGTCTCCATCGCGGCGCCCACCTGAGGCAGCAAGATACGCCCCTCATCTGTCAATGCCAACCCGCGCGGGCGGCGTACAAACAACGACACGCCAAGGCGCAGCTCAAGCGATTTCACCTGCTGGCTGACAGCAGATTGCGTCAACCCGATTTCATTGGCCGCAGCGGTAAAGCTGAGTGTGCGCGCCGCGGCCTCAAAGGACCGGAACCACGTCAGGGGAGGGAGGGCACGTGCCATGGGTCAACTCAGCTATTAGCTTTGTTAATGTCAAAGCACATGAATAGATCGTTTGTCAAAGAACCGGGTCGATTTTAGCCTCTGGCGACGCCAACAGGAGACAGCGATGCAGCCCGAGATACGAAAGATCGTTACCTATTCCGAAGAGGTTCTGATCGAAGGTTACAAGCCAGCAGAAAAGCCGTGGCACATGTTCGCCGTGGCGGCGGTTGTGCAAAATCCATGGGCCGGGCGCTACGTGGAGGACCTGAAACCTGAAATTCAAGCCTATGGCCCGGTTCTGGGAGAAATGATGACCGCGCGGATGATTGCGCTGGCCGGGTCGGGTGATGCGATTGAGGCCTACGGCAAGGCCGCCGTGGTGGGTCTGAACGGGGAAATCGAACACGCCTCCGGTCTGATCCATACCTTGCGCTTTGGGAATTTCTATCGCGAGGCCGTGGGGGCCAAATCCTATCTGGCTTTCACCAACACACGGGGCGGTGCAAACGCGCCGATCATGGTGCCGTTGATGGACAAGAATGACGCCGGGCGTCGTTCTCATTATCTGACGATCCAGTTTTCCATCCCGGATGCACCACGCGATGACGAGATCGTGGTTGTTCTGGGCGGCGCGACATCCGGTCGGCCGCACCACAGAATTGGTGATCGCTATCAAGATCTGAAGGATCTGGGCCATGACGTGGACAACCCGGCCGCGGTCTGAGATCGCGGGTCTGTCAGCAATTACAATGGGGTCTGGTCCAAACGTGGTTTTGCTGCATGGCGTCGGGCTGTGCGCCGATGCGTGGGGCGCGCAATTGGAGGCGTTGGCCCCCCATGGCTGTGTCACAGCACCGGATATGCCGGGCCATGGAGCTTGTGCGCTGCCCGGTCGCGACATGGTGCTGGATGACTACATTCAGGCGGCAGACGGATTGCTGGCAACGCTGGATGGGCCTGCCTTGGTGGTCGGGCACTCGATGGGGGCGATGATGGCCTTGGGGCTGGCTGCGTGCGCGCCTGATCGCGTCAGAGGCGTGGTGGCCCTTAACGGCGTGTTTGAGCGCAGCGACAAGGCGACGGACGCGGTTCAGTCTCGAGCGGCGCAACTGGATGGGAAGACAGTCGCTGATCCGGGAACCACACTCGCGCGCTGGTTTGGTACTTCGGCATCGCAAGAGCGCACCGCCTGCCAACACTGGCTGATGTCGGTTAATCCGGCGGCTTACAAAATGGCCTATACCGCTTTTGCACATAGCCAGATGCCTGATCGGGCGACCTTGGTCGATATGGCGTGTCCAGCCTTGTTCATGACTGGTCAGCTTGAGCCCAATTCGACCCCCGGCATGTCCCGCGCGATGGCTGATCTGACCCCTATGGGGCGGGCAGAGATCGTCGAAGGGGCGGCTCACATGATGCCCATGACACATTCATCGCAGGTCAACGCAGCACTGCTGGACATGTTGAGAGAGGTCGCGTGATGTCTGAATTGGATCCACGGGCTCTGCGCAATGCGTTTGGCAGCTTCATGACCGGTGTGACGGTCGTGACGGGGCGCGACGCGCAAGGTGCGGCTGTGGGGTTCACGGCCAACTCCTTTTCGTCCGTTTCATTGGATCCTCCACTTTTATTGGTGTGCCCGGGACGCTTCCTGTCTTCATTCGACAGTTTTGCAGCGTGCACGCGGTTTGCCGTCAGTGTGCTGGCCGAAGGGCAAGAGGACGTGTCCAACACCTTTGCCAGTTTCAAGGGCGACCGTTTCGCCAAGACGCGCCACACTTTGGATGCGCATGGAATCCCGTTGATTGATGGTGCTGTTGCGCATTTTTCCTGTGCCACGCAACAGTGTGTCGAAGCGGGGGATCATTGCGTGCTGATCGGTCATGTTGACGGATTTGCGCATCGTGACGCATTGGGCTTGGGCTATGCAAACGGGCGCTATTTCAGTCTGGGGCTGGAGCGGAGAGCGGTTGACCGGACGGGCCGGCAATCTGTGTGCGGCGCGATCATCGACGTGTCGGGGCAGGTCCTTCTTGAGGAAACGGCGCAAGGTTTCCGCCCGCTTCAGGTGTCAGGGGCTGACCGCGCGCAACATCGAACAGCGCTGAGCAACGAAATGAATGCGCGCGGGCTTGGTGCGCGATTGGGCACGGCCTATTCGGTCTTTGATGACGGGCTGACCCACTGGACGTATTTCCTTGCATCGGCTGACACGCTGCCGCCCCGAGGGTCTTTGTGCGCTGTGGACGCGCAGGATTTGGCGGGCCTGACCTACACCACGCCAGCCATTGCCAAGATGATGGCGCGCTACGCGATCGAGGCGCGCGTGCGCGACTTTTCCCTGTATCTGGGCGACGTGCAGCATGGCGACACCCACAGTCTCAGAGAAGGGAGATAACCGATGGAGTTCTCACTGTTTGCACACATGGAACGACAAAATGCGGACGCCCCTCAGGAGCAACTGCACGAAGAATTCATTGAGCTGTGCAAAATGGCAGATGATGCAGGTATGCGGGCCATCTGGACCGGAGAGCACCACGGCATGGATTTTACCATCGCGCCCAACCCGCTGATGTCGCTGGTTAATTTATCCTACCACACAAAGAATGTGCGCCTTGGGACCGGCACTGTGGTTGCGCCGTTCTGGCATCCGATCAAATTGGCGGGCGAGGCTGCCTCGGCGGATCTGATGACTGGCGGGCGGATCGAGCTTGGCGTGGCGCGCGGTGCCTATTCCTATGAATACGAGCGACTGATGCCGGGGATGGATGCATGGGAAGCAGGCCAGCGCATGAGAGAGATCACACCGCTGTTGCCAAAGCTCTGGCAAGGCGATTGCGCGCATGAGGGTGCATTCTTTCAATTCCCGGCGACCACCTCTGCCCCAAAGCCCGTGCAACCCGAAGGCCCGCCGATCTGGATCGCGGCACGTGATCCCAACAGCCACGAATTTGGCGTCCATAACGGGTTCAACATTCAGGTGACGCCGCTTTGGCAGGGGATGGAAGAGATCGAGACACTGATGGGGCGGTTCAATGATGCCTGTGACAGCTACGACGGGGCCCGTCCCAAGATCATGCTGTTGCATCACACCTATGTCGGCACCAATGACGCCGATGTCGGGCAAGCGGCGCAGGAACTTTCGTGCTTTTACAACTACTTCGGCGCGTGGTTTCAGAACAAGCGTCCGGTGCGCCAAGGTCTGATCGAGGAATTGAGTGAAACAGAAATGGCCGCCAATGCCATGATGTCCCCGCAGAACATGGCGCGGGATCTGACCATAGGCACCGCCGCACAGGTCAGCGACAGGCTCAAGGTAATTGAGGATCTTGGCTATGACGAGTTTTCGTTCTGGATCGACAACGGCATGAGTTTCGAACGCAAGCGCGCCTCGCTTGCGCGATTTATCGACGACGTCATGCCCAAATTTCACTAGGAATCCAAAGAGATGAGCCAACACCCACATTACCAGCTGTTCATCAACGGCACCTGGAGCGAAGGCAGCGCAGGCCAAGTCATGGCCTCGCAAAACCCGGCAACGGGGGAAGACTGGGCCACGTTTGCTTGCGCTTCCCCTACGGATGTCGACGCCGCCATTTCTGGCGCACGGCGTGCGTTGTCGGATCCCGATTGGCGCGATCTGACCCAAACGCAACGTGGCAAGCTGCTTTATCGACTGGCGGATCTGGTGGAGGAAAACGCGGCCCATCTGGGGCAGATCGAAACGACAGACAGCGGGAAGCTGTTGGCTGAGACGGCCAGTCAAACCGCATATGTGGCGGAATATTATCGCTATTACGCCAGTCTTGCCGACAAGATCGAAGGTGCGGTCTTACCCATCGACAAGCCTGATATGCATGTTTTCACCCGGCGCGAACCCATTGGCGTTGTGGTGGCCATCGTGCCATGGAATGCCCAGATGTTTCTTACCGCGACCAAGCTTGGCCCGGCTCTGGCGGCCGGGTGCAGCGTTGTGTTGAAAGCATCCGAAGTTGCCCCTGCACCGATGCTGGAATTTGCGCGTCTCATCGAGGCGGCAGGATTCCCGGCAGGCGTCGTCTCCGTCATTACTGGGGATGCGGAAAACTGCGCCATCCCGCTGACCCGCCATGCTGATGTGGACCGCATTGCCTTTACAGGAGGGCCCGAAACGGCCCGCCATGTGGTGCGCAACTCGGCCGAGAATTTCGCGGTCACAACGCTTGAGCTGGGCGGCAAGTCCCCGATCCTCGTCTTCGAAGACGCCGATCTGGATGGCGCGGCGAACGGCGTGATTGCGGGCAATTTCGGTGCCTCGGGTCAAAGCTGTGTCGCGGGCTCACGTGCGCTGGTACAACGCCCGATCTTTGACGCGCTGGTTGCCAGAATCGAAGAGAAAATGACCGCCGTCACTGTTGGTGATCCGTTGGAGGCGACCACGCAAATTGGCCCGCTTTGCACGCAGGCTCAGATCAACACTGTGCAGGCGACGCTGGCTAGGGCCGTCGCACAAGGTGCGCACATCCGCTTTGGCGGCGCACCGTTGGATCAGCCTGGCAACTATATGGCCCCGACACTTGTGGAATGTGCAGGCCCGGACACCGAAACGCTGAAGGTCGAGATGTTTGGCCCCGTCGCGTCCCTGTTGCCCTTTGACACCGAAGAAGAGGCCATCGCCCTGGCCAATGACACGCCGTTTGGGTTGGGCTCTGGGGTGTTCACGCAAAACATTGCGCGCGCGCACCGCGTTTCCTCACGCCTCAAGGCCGGGATATGCTGGATCAACACATATCGTGCGGTATCTCCAATTGCGCCATTTGGCGGATACAATCAGTCCGGCTATGGTCGTGAGGCAGGCATCGAAGCATTGCAGGATTACACGCGCACCAAAACGGTCTGGGTGAACACGTCCGATCAACCGATGGCCAATCCTTTTGTGATGCGCTGAGCCAAGGGGGCGGAAGTGCGTGGCAAAAAAACGCGTTGGCCATTTTGAAGGCACGCGCCGAATAGAACACGCAAAATAGCACCTTGACCTCAAATGTGACCGCGCACACCCTGCAGGGCATGTCCGACATGCCCCCCAAATCCTCTGGTCCGGTAACCATGCGCGACGTTGCGCGCGCGGCTGGCGTGTCACGGATGACGGTCTCGCGCGCACTGAAACAGAACAGCCCCGTTTCCAAGGAAACGCGTGACCGTATTCTGAAAGTCGTGCGCGATATGAATTACGTGCCCGACCAGATGGCAGGCAGCCTGACAACCAAACGCTCGGGCTTTGTGGCGGTTCTGGTGCCTTCGTTGAACAACCTGCACTTTGCCGAAACCGTGCAGGCACTCACCGAAGAAATCGAGGGCATCGGGCAGCAAATCCTGCTTGGGCACACCGATTATTCGACCAGCCGCGAGGAACGGATCGTCGAGACGATGTTGCGGCGTCGCCCCGAAGCGATTGTCTTGTCCTATGACGGGCATTCGGACCGCACAGTTCGTTTGCTGAGCGATGCCAACATTCCGGTGATCGAATTGTGGGAACGCCCCGAAGACCCGATTGGGCATACCATCGGCTTTTCCAATCGCGTCGCCGCAGCGGATATGACGCGCGCCTTGATCGCGCGGGGATATCGCAACATTGCCTTTCTGGGCGAGGCCGAAGATGACTGGACGCGGGGTGGGGCGCGCCGCTCTGGCTGGCGGCAGGCCATGGAAGAGGCGGGTTTGTCCACGCATCGTTTGATGAAATACGGCATGCCCCCCCTGTCGATCGAAGAGGGCGCCGCGGCCGCGCCGGAATTGCTTGCGAAATATCCAGACACCGACTGCATCTTTTGCGTCTCAGATGCGCCTGCTTTTGGCGCGCTGTCTGCTTTGATGGCGCAAGGCATGCGGGTGCCCGAAGACATCGGCATTGCGGGCTTCGGAAACTTCGAGGTGTCGCGCTTTGCAACGCCCGCGCTGACAACCGTTACCGTTGATCCACGGCGGATCGGGCAGGCGACAGGGCAGTTGATCCGGGAGTTACTGAGCGATTCGCAGCATGTAAGTGCTGCGCCGCAGCATGTCCCCGTTCAGGCGGATCTGAGTTTCCGCGGCAGCACCAAAGCTGAATAATTCGTTAAATTGACGCCAACAGGAGGCGAAAATCTCTTGTGTTACCGGTCACATTAATTAATGTGACCGGTAACAAAGGGGAGGCGATGGAACCGGTATGCCGACAATCCATCTCGATAAGCTGATCAAACGCTATGGTGATGTGCAGGTTTTGCACGGCATCGAGCTGGAGATGGCGGACAACGAATTCACGGTTCTGGTGGGTCCTTCGGGCTGCGGAAAATCGACCACGTTGCGGATGGTCGCCGGGCTCGAAGATGTCTCTGAGGGCGAAATTTATGTGGACGGCAAACCGGTCAGCCACCTGGAGCCCAAGGATCGCGACCTTGCGATGGTGTTTCAGGACTACGCACTTTATCCGCACATGAACGTCGCCCAGAATATTTCGTTTGCGCTGCGACTGGCCAAGCGGCCAAAGCCCGAGATTGACGCCAAGGTACGTGAAGTCGCTGACATGGTCGGATTGACGGAGTTTTTGCACCGTAAGCCCGGGGCATTGTCCGGCGGACAGCGCCAAAGGGTCGCGATGGCCCGCGCGCTGGCAAAAGACAGCGGTATCTTTCTGTTCGACGAGCCCCTGTCCAACCTTGATGCCAAGCTGCGCGGGCAGATGCGTGCAGAGCTGGCCGTAATGAGCCAGCGTGTGCAAAAGAATATGCTTTACGTGACGCACGACCAGATCGAGGCGATGACCCTCGCGGATCGGATCGTCGTAATGCACGGCGGCTACATCCAACAGCAGGGGACACCCGAAGAGCTGTTCAAGCGACCGATCAACAAATTCGTGGCCGGCTTCCTTGGCTCACCTCCGATGAACTTTCTCAACGGTCAAATCGACGAGCGCAGCGGCGCCATTTACGTCGTTGGAGACGGATTTGAAGTGGAGCTGGAAGGCGCAAAGGCCGACGCGGCGCGCCAGCACTCCAGCAAGAACATCATCTTGGGCGTGCGTCCATCCGATCTGCGATTTGATGCGGACGCACCGGCAAACAAGTCCCTGTCGCTCAATGTGATGGTCTCTGAATATGTCGGCGCCCAATCGGTGTTGCTGTGCAAATGCGGGTCAGCCGAGGTGATGGTCGAATTGAATTCAGAAACCCCTGTGGCGCTTGGTCAGACTCTGACATTTGCGGTCAATCCAAACGGGGTGCACCTGTTTGATCAGGATAACGAAACAGCACTTTAAGACGAAATAACAAAACCTTCAGGGAGGAAGATAATGTTGAAATCAATGAAGACACTGGCGCTAGGTGGAATGACCGCTGCGCTGATGGCCGGGACGGTGCTCGCCGACGGCCATGGCGGGCCATACGCAGAATACGCGGGCACGACACTGGTTGTGAACTTCCCCGCTCACCCCCATTACAACGCCGCGATGAAGGTGCTGCCCGAGTTCACTGCAGAGACCGGGATCGAGGTCGAAGTGGACCAGTTGCCGTACCTTAAAATGCGCGAGCGTCAGACGTTGGAGCTTGCTCAGGAAGAGGGCGAATATGACCTGATCGCCTACGTGGTCTTCTCCAAGGCGGATTACGTGTTTGCCGATCAGCTGGAAAACCTCGCCAAGTATTTCATGAACCCCAAGCTGGCCAACCCGGCCTATGACGCCGAAGACCTGATTGACGGTTATGTCGAGAATATCGGCGTCGCGGGCGGCACCAAGGGCTACCTGCCCGGCAAGACAGGGTCGCTGTTTGGCATTCCGTTTGGGTCCGAAACATCCGTTCTGGCCTACCGCAAGGACATCTTTGAAAAGCACGGCATCGCCGAGCCTGAAACCTATGACCAATTGCTGGATGCGGCCTGCAAGATCCCTGAGGTTGAGCCGGGCATGGGCGGAATGGCGTCCCGCGCGGCGTCCGGTCACCAAGCCAGCCACGCCTTCCTGTTGCACCTTGCTCCGCTCGGTGGCCGCGTCTTTGACGATGCATGGAATCCCATCATCAACAACGCAGCCGGCGTCGAAGCGGCCAACGCTTTGAAAACCATCGTGGATTGCGGTCCCGAAGGTGCAATGAGCTTTGGCCCGTCCGAGGCAGCCAACGCATTTGCCAACGGTGATGCGGCAATGTTCATGGACTCCATTGCGTTCATGCCCGGTTTTGAAAACCCTGACCGCTCTAAGGTTGTGGGCAAGGTCGGCTATGCGATGCACCCAAAGGGCGTCCGTCGTGGCAGCCAAACCGGTGGTTTCGGCATCGCGATCCCCAAGAACGCTGAAAACAAGGAAGCGGCATTCCTGTTGATGCAGTGGCTGACGTCCAAAGAGGGTGACCTCAAGGTGGCCATGGAAGGCGGCAACCCGTCGCGCTTTTCGACATATGAGAATGCGGAACTGAACGCCAAATACCCGTTTGCCTCGACCTTCGGTGAAGCGCTGAAATACGCTGATCCCGACTGGCGTCCGATCATCCCCGTCTGGGGCAAGATCAATGCCGATATCGGCACAACGCTGTCCAAGGTTCTGACCGAAGACCTCGACATTCAGGAAGCGCTGGATGGTGTGGCCGAGCGGACCAAAGCCGTGATGGAAGACGCCGGCTACTACACGTGGCAGTAAGCTGACCCTCCCTGCCGGGGCGTGCTGCACGCCGCACACGCCCCGGTTTTTTCCGACACCCCCCAAGCGAGGTTTCCGGCATGCGCACTGCCATGGCCAACCGACTGACGCCTTACATGTTCATGGCCCCTGCGGTTGTCATCATGGCCATCGCGTTGCTCTACCCGCTGGGCTACATGGTCTGGGGCTCGTTCCGGGACTGGAACCCAAGCCAGTCTATAGGCGAAGCCGAATTTGTCGGCCTCAAGAACTACATCACCCTCTGGGGTGATCCGAATTTCCACGAGAGCCTTGGCGTCACGCTGCGCTTTGCGTTCTTTGTTGTCTCCATAGAGATGGTTCTGGGGGTCGGTCTGGCCCTGCTGCTGGATCGTGATATTCGCGGCATGTCCGTGCTGCGCACCATGTTCATCCTGCCGATGATGATCGCGCCCGTCGTTGTGGGCCTGATGTGGCGCTATATGTACCACCCGACGATCGGGACGTTTAACCGCTTTCTCGAAAGTATCGGTCTGCCCAAGGTCGACTGGCTTGGCGATCATGCGCTGACGTCTATCATCATTGCCGATATCTGGCAGTGGACGCCCTTTATCTTCATCCTGTCACTGGCGGCGCTGCAATCGCTGCCCCGGTCTGCGCTTGAAGCGGCACGCATCGACGGTGCCACGGGCTGGCAGCAGATCATCCATATCAAGCTGCCCCTAATGATGCCCGTCTTGATCGTGACCGGACTGTTGCGCCTGATTGACGCCTTCAAGGTGCTTGAGGTGATCCTTGTGATGACGAACGGCGGCCCCGGCCTTTCGACCGAGATCCTCGCCTTGCGTATCTCGCGCACGGCGACGGAATTCCGCGAGTTGGGCGTGGCGGCGGCGATGTCGAATTATCTGCTGATATTGCTGCTGCTTCTGACGGTCGCGATGTTTGCCTTTACCCGGATACAGGAAGCCCGCGCTGCGCGTCTGCGTATGGCGGCGGAGGATGACTGATGTCTCAGAACACACGCAGTAACCCGGCCTTCTTCGCGGTCATTGCCTTGCTGGTCTTCATGTCCGTCGGCCCCGTGATCCTGATGCTGGCCAATTCGTTCAAGCTGGACGTGGACATCATCTCGGGGACAGGGGGGCTGCTGTTCCTTCCCACGATCCAGAATTACGAAACGGCGCTGTGTGATGTGCTGTGGTACGAGCCTGATCATCTGGACTTCTGTGCGCTGAAATTTGGCGGCGCTTTTGTGAACTCGCTGATCATCGCGCTGATCTCGACGGTGCTGACATTGGTGATTGGATGTATGGCGGCTTACGCGCTCGTGCGCTTCCGTTTCATGGGGCGCGATACGGTATCCCTGTCGACATTGATGGTGCGCATGGTACCGCCAGCCGTCTTGTTGGTCCCGGTCTTTGGCCTGTGGAACAACGAGTTCTGCCTCGACAAGGATGGTCTGATTGGCGGTGCAATCCGCGATATGGTCGGAGGGCGTGGGGACGTCTGCCTTGCCGGTACGCATTCGGGCATCATTTTGATCTATGTCGCGATGAACCTGCCCTTTGTGATCTGGATCCTCCAAAGCTTCATCGTGCAAGTGCCGCGCTCTCTGGAAGAGGCCGCGCGGGTCGACGGGGCAGGGCCGTTTCAGGTCTTCTTCAAGGTTGTTCTGCCGTTGATCAAACCTGGTCTTGCGGCTGCGGCGATCTTTACCTTTCGCATTGCATGGAACGAATATCTGCTCGCTTCGGCGCTCAGCGACCGGAACACCAAGACCGTGCCGATCCTGATCGTGAACAACATGTCCGAATTCAATGTCGAGTGGGGCGTCATCATGGCCACTGGCATGTTGTTGGCGATACCACCAATCATCTTTACCCTCATGGCAAGCCGCCAGATTATCACCGGTATGACTGCTGGCGCGGTCAAGGGCTGACATGTGGGACTGGCTGACCTCTCCGATTGATCCCGAGCGGGTCCACATGGTTGGCGTTGCTGTTTCATGGCACGGGCGCGCCATGGTGTTGGGTTGGGGCATTCTGGCACCTCTGGCCATTATCATCGCGCGGTTCTTCAAGATATTGCCAGGGCAGGACTGGCCGCGCGCGCTCGACAGCAAGTTCTGGTGGCGCAGTCATTGGATCGGGCAGTCGCTGGTGTTGGCGCTGACGGTGTTTGGCTTTGTGCTTGTCCTGCCGTCGCGCCTGACCGAGATGAGCCTGCACAATTGGATGGGGTATGGCGTGCTGGTAGGTCTGGCCGTGCAGGTGCTGCTGGGTCTTTTGCGTGGAAGCAAGGGTGGTCCAACGGCGCTTGATGCCAATGGCAGCCCGCGTGGGCATCACTATGACATGACCGCGTGGCGCCGCATGTTTGAAGCCTTGCACAAAAGCATTGGCTACGGGTTGATCCTGCTGGCGGCGGCAACCATCCTGATGGGGATGTGGAAGGCCAATGCGCCCGTCTGGATGTGGCTGGCCTTGGCGATCTGGTGGCCTGTGCTCGTTTTGGTCTTTGGGACACTGCAAAGGCGCGGTATGGCGGTAGACACCTATCAGGCGATTTGGGGGGATGACCCCGCCCATCCGGGCAACCAGATGCCTGCACCGGGATGGGGCGTTGTGCGCCCCGGCACAAAGAGCAAAGGAGAGACCCATGTTCGGCATGATCGAGGGGACCGGGTTCGAAGTCATTGATTCCAGTTTTGAGGCCTGTTTTATCGGGCATGCTCGGGTAGAGCGGCTGTGGACCGGTGCGCGCTGGTCCGAAGGGCCGGTGTGGTTCGCGGCAGGGCGCTATCTGCTGTGGTCCGACATTCCCAACAACCGCATCCTGCGCTTTGATGAAACGGACGGGTCCGTATCGACCTACCGCCAGCCCGCGAACAACTCCAACGGTCACACCATTGACCGGCAGGGGCGGCTAGTCAGTTGTGAGCATCAGGCCCGCCGCGTGACACGTACAGAACATGACGGATCAATCACGGTGATTGCCGACAATTATCAGGGCAAGCGCCTGAATTCCCCCAATGATGTGGTGGTGAAATCGGACGGCTCGATCTGGTTCACGGATCCGAGCTATGGGATCATGATGGACTATGAGGGGGACAGGGCAGAACCGGAGTTGGATGGCTGCTATGTTTACCGTGTGTCAGCGGACGGTGACATCACTTTGGCCTCGGACGATTACGTCAAGCCAAATGGGCTGGCATTTTCAGTAGATGAATCAACGCTTTACATCGCGGACACGGGGGGCACCCATGATCCGGAAGGCCCGGCACATATCCGCGCCCAAAACGTGGCTGCAGATGGCACGCTCAGCGGCGGTGACGTTGTGGCCGAGTGCACAAACGGGTTCTTTGACGGTTTTCGCCTTGATCGCGACGGGCGCATCTGGACCTCGGCGGCAGATGGCGTGCACTGCCTTGCCCCAGATGGAACGCTCATCGGCAAGATCCAGATCCCCGAGATCGTGGCCAATGTCTGCTTTGGCGGGCCCAAGCTGAACCGGCTGTTTATTTGCGGCACGACATCGCTTTATTCTGTCTACCTCAACGTCAACGGCATTTCCCCGCTTTGAAGGAGGGCGCACCCATGGCCCACACGGTTCAAACCCTGGCACTCACACATTCGGCTGTGCTGGATATGTTATCGGCAGGTGTCGCCAAGGCGCAAACGATGGGACAACCGCAATGCATTGTGATTGTCGATGCCAGCGGCGAGATGCTGGGTCAGATCCGCATGACAGGGGCCAAGTACCTGTCCATGAAAAGCGCACGGACCAAGGCGCGCACGGCAGCCTCGATCGGGGCGGCAACGGACGCTATTCCTGAAGCTGTCGGTCTTTACATAGCAGCAGCAACGGACGGAGCGGTCACACGTCTGGGGGGCGGATTGCCCATCATGGTCGATGGCGCTTTGGTCGGTGGGATTGGCGTCGGCTCGGGGTCCGCTGAGCAGGATGTTGAAGTCGCTTCAGCCGCCCTGGCGGTCTTGCAATCGGGCTGACGAAACTGGCAGACCGATTGTACTGCAAAGATGGTGAAATGATTGGTTTGCCCCTTTGTGCCGCGCGGTGTATGCCCCCGCGCATATATCCAAACACGGTGACGCCCCATGCCCAACATCGCAGCCGAACGGGCGGCCCGCCTGTCTGTCGCGCCGATGATGGATTGGACGGACCGCCATTGCCGATACTTACACCGTCAGTTGTCGCGCAACGCTTTGCTCTATACCGAAATGGTGACAGCACCGGCTCTGGTGCGGGGCGGGGCATTGCATCTGCTGGACCACCACGCCGATGAACACCCGGTGGCCTTGCAACTGGGTGGCTCTGATCCGCAAGAACTGGCGCAAGCTGCACGGCTTGGGGCGCAGGCCGGGTATGATGAGATCAACCTGAACTGCGGATGTCCGTCTGACCGGGTGCAATCGGGGACCTTTGGGGCCGTTTTGATGCGGGCTCCGGGCCGTGTCGCGGACTGTGTTGCGGCCATGCGCAGCGCCGTCGATGTTGATGTGACGGTCAAGTGTCGCATTGGCGTCGATGAACAGGACCCGCATGAGGTGCTGCCGGAATTCCTGTCCCGGATCGTGGCCGCTGGCTGTGAGCGAGTGACGATCCACGCCCGCAAGGCGTGGCTCAAGGGTCTGAGCCCAAAGGAGAACCGGGATATTCCACCGCTCGACTACGAACTGGTCCATGCCATGAAGGGGCTGTTTCCCAATCTGCATATCTCGATCAATGGCGGTATCGACAGTCTGGACCAGGCGCTCGGATTTCTCGATGGCGGTCTTGACGGTGTCATGGTCGGACGGGCGGCCTATCACCAACCCAGCGATATACTGTCCTCTGCCGACAGGCGGATATTTGGCAAGGGCGAAGACCGCACAGCCGAGGACGCCGTCGCCGCCATGCTGCCCTATATCGAGGCGCATCTGAGTGGGGGTGGACGCTTGCACCAGATCACCCGCCACATGCTGGGACTGTTTGCAGGGCGTCCCGGCGCGCGCGGCTGGCGTCGCATGTTGAGCGAAGGCGCGACCCGTCCGGGGGCCGGAGTGGAACTTGTTGAGGCGGCAATGGCGCAGGTTTCCGCGCTGGCCCAAACAGCCAAAGCCGTGTAGCACCGCCCCGTAGAACCGCTCAGGAGCGCACATGCCCGATACGTTTTTGTTGTTGCAGATGTTGGTCCTTTTGGCGGTCATCGGTGCCTTTGCCGGTGTGCTGGCGGGCCTTCTGGGTGTGGGCGGTGGAATTGTTCTTGTGCCTGCATTTTTTTATGCATTTCAGACGCTTGGCTATGATGGCCCCGGCTTGATGCAGATGTGTCTTGCCACCTCTCTTGCCACCATCATCGTCACCTCGGTGCGCTCTGTGCACAGTCACAACAAAAAGGGCGCGGTGGACTGGGATATCCTGCGCAGTTGGGCGCCGGGCATTGTTGTGGGCGCGATCATCGGAATGCTGGTCGTGGCGCAACTGCGTTCAACCACGTTGCAGGCGATCTTTGGGATTCTGGCCCTGATCGTCGGGCTGTACATGGGCTTTGGCCGGGCCACTTGGCGTTTGGGCTCTGCGATGCCCACTGGCGTTGGCCGTGCGGTGCAGTCGCCGCTCATGGGGTTCATGTCGGTTTTGATGGGGATTGGGGGGGGCAGTTTCGGCGTGCCGCTGATGAGCCTCTATAACGTCGCAATCCACCGCGCTGTGGCCACTGCTGCCGGGTTCGGTGTGCTGATCGCGGTCCCGTCCGTCATCGGGTTTCTGTTTGTGAACGTGCCAGACCCGGTCCCGCCCCTGACACTGGGGGCGGTCAATCTGGTTGCCTTTGCAATTGTCATCGCTATGACACTGATCACAGCCCCGTTTGGTGTCAAATTGGCCCATTCCATGGATCCTGGGCCACTCAAAAAGGTTTTTGCCGTGTTTCTTGTGCTGGTGTCTTTGAACATGCTGAGACGGGCGATACTGGGATGAAGCAGGGAGATGGCTATGTCATCTTCGACTACGACGCCCGACTTGCACATTGGGCTGACGTGGCGCGCCGCCGGGCGTTGGAGCTGAGTGCCAATACGCAGGTGCGTGCGCGCAACCTCAGACATGGCGAAACATGGTTTGTGGGTGTCGATCTGCTGGACAATGATGAAACGGGAGCTGTGCAGGGCGTGGCCCTGAGGGGCGCGTGGCAAGATCATTTGCCCGCGCTGCCGCTGCATCGCGCACAGGTGTCCATTGTCTATCCCGGGTATCCAAAACGCGATGCTGGCGAGAGCGCGGCAAACCACCGCTTCCGACGCAACCGTTTTGCGGCTCACGTTGATGGGCTACTGCCGGTCGGAGAGACGCGACGGCGTTTTGCCCACGAGCATCACGCCTATATTCTGGGCATCCCGCTGGATGACTGCACCCATGCACGCACTGTCATGTGGGAGGGCAGTCACCGGATCATGCAACGCGCCTTGCAGGATGCGATCGGCACAGGCGACATCGTAAACACGGATGTAACCGAAGCCTATTCCGCCGCCAGAAAAGAGGTTTTCGAACGCTGTGAACCCGTCGAGATGGGCGCGCGCGTGGGGCAGGCCTTTTGGCTGCACAGGTTTGCCTTGCACGGGACATTGCCTTGGCAGTCTGACGAATCCGGTGCCCGCATGGTCGCGTTCTTTCGCCCGGAATTTGATGATCCTGCGCAGTGGCTGGCGACGTGAGACGCATCGAGAACCTGCGCGCTACCGCCATGCTGCGCATCAGCGCGCGGTAACTTGCACTTTGCTGGATTTGGCTGGGGAACCTTCTACCGCTTCAAGCGCGCTGCGCGCCCGCCGCGACGTGTGGTCGGCGCGGCTGCACGGTTCGGCAGCTCCGCCATAATGGTGTTGCGCTGATCCGCACTCATCCGGCTCCATGCGCCTATTTCGTCGATCGACCGCGCACAGCCCGTACACAAACGGGTCTCGGGATGGATCACGCAGACCTGCACACAGGGGCTCTCGATCTCGTTCCTGCGCCATACGGGCGGGGTATCTGTCATGTTTCGGCCCTTATCACACGCACGCGGTCCAGCAGTCCTTGCAAGATATATCCCGCCGCGACGTGATCAATGACCTCTGCGCGACGTTTGCGGGTCGTATCCGCCTCAAGCAGCGCCTTTTCTGCGGCTACCGTGCTCAGGCGTTCGTCCCAAAAGGTAATGGGGCCGTCCCAGATGTTGGCAAAGTTGCGCGCGAAGGCGCGGGTGGATTGGCAGCGTGGCCCTTCGGAGCCATCCATGTTGCGCGGCAGGCCAAGCACGAGGCCGCCGACACGCCGTTCGCCGATGAGTGTCTGCAGACGGGCGGCATCCACGCCAAACTTCTTGCGCCGTACCGTCTCAAGCGGTGTGGCCACGGACCAGAACGTGTCAGACACGGCCACGCCAATTGTCTTGTCCCCTAGGTCCAGCCCCATGAGCGCCTGCATCGGGGGCAGGGCGGCAACAAAGGCGTGGGTGTCGTCCGTGATCATTCAAGACCCACGCGATCTGCGACGCGGGCAAGGATGTCTGCGGCGGACGGATCATTTCCAAACACTGCGCGCGCGTTGGCCAAAATTGCTGCTGCCTGATCCATTTGCCCAAGCACACCGAGGGCCGAGATCAGTTGTGCCCAATCTTCAACCGGACCGCCATCCGTGGCGAGGCGGTCGCTGAGGCCGGAAACCATCCCTTGGATCATTTCCAGACGTTCGGCTGGGCTCATGGCATCTGCGGCTTCAATGTCGGCTGCGGAAGGACCGCGTCCCGTGCCGACGTTTGGTACGGCATAATTGACGCCCGCGCGCATGGCGATGGTTTCAATCTGTGAAGAAATGGGCGCGATCCAAGCGGCGTCCGCTGGCCCTTCTCGCAGCAACTGGTCCCAAATCCGCAAGGTCGTGTCAGGGCGCCCTGTCTGAGACAGCATCAGACCGAAATAGTAGCGCGCTGCTCCGTCTTGAGGATCCATGGCCAGAACCCGTTCCAGAACCGCTTCGGCCTCGGGGGAGACATAGCCACCGGCCGCAAGGATCAACAGATCTGCATAGTCCGAGAAATCTTTGACCACAGCGTCCTGACCCAACAGCGTGATCAACTTGGCCTGAGCCACGTGTGCTGCAGTGAAATTGCCCAATCGCGCCTCGGCCTGTGACAGCAAGCGGTGGCCTTGGATATCGTCGGGGCGTGTGGCAACAGCCTCGCGCAGTTGCTGAACAAGGGCCACGTAGTCAGGGGGTTGTTCGCTCACTGAAGGAGCACCGGACAGGCTGGCCTCTGCGGTTGCCTGACTGGGACGGTCCTCGCGCAACTCCTGAGACATGGCGATCCGGTCCTTGAGCGCGAGATCACCATAGCCGGGCGCACCCAATTGCAGATACAGCGCGAAACTGCCCGCAACGAGGACCGCGACCAACCCACCTGCCAGCACCGTATTGCCACGGCCTGTGTGCCCCGTGTCTGCCTGTTGCAAGGCGGCGTCCGCCGCCAGAATGCGCCGCGAAATCTCTGTCCGTACGCGCGCGGCGTCTTCACCGGCCAGAACGCCGCGTGCCACGTCGCGTTCGACTTCCTTGAGTTGATCGCGATAGATATCAACGTCATAGGCCGCCGGAGGGCGGGCATCCGCCTTGCCGCGGGCCAGCGCAAGCACCAGCGTTGCCGCCACAACCAGCGTCAAACCACCCGTGATGATCCAAAAGAGCATGTCGGCCCTTTCCCATAGACCCGGTCCCCAATTGCACTCGATGTAACCCCTTGGTGCAGGATGCAAAAGGGTCAAAGCAGCGCGCCCATCTCACGTCCGCGTGCCCGCCTGCGCCCCAGTGTCGCAAAACCACCAAAAAACGCCGCCCGTGCTGGCCTTTTTCTTGCGATCAGGCCCCATTACTCTGGCACACCGATCTCAACCGATTCCAGACATGGATGCGCGCCCATGAAACGATATTCCGCCTTTGCGATCGCCCGAGAGGCTGCCCGCTATCACACCGGCTGGGAACGGGCATGGCGTGCGCCCGAACCCAAGGCCAGATATGACGCGATCATCATCGGGGCCGGGGGGCACGGTCTGGCGACGGCCTACTATCTGGGCAAGAATTTTGGTATTACCAACGTCGCAATTCTGGAAAAAGGCTGGCTTGGTGGGGGCAACACCGGGCGCAACACAACCATTATCCGCTCAAACTATCTGCAGGACCCGTCGGCGGCGATCTACGAAAAGGCCCGCAGCCTGTATGAGACGATGTCTCAGGACCTGAACTACAATGTCATGTTCTCGCCGCGCGGCGTGATCATGCTGGCGCAGACCCATCACGAGGTGCGCGGTTACCAACGCACGGCCCATGCCAACGCGCTGCAAGGGGTCACAACCGAATTCATCGGCCCTGAAAAGGTCAAGGAACTGGTGCCGATCATCAATATCGACGGACCACGCTATCCGGTGCTGGGTGGGTTGTGGCAGGCCCGTGGTGGCACGGCGCGCCACGACGCTGTGGCGTGGGGATATGCACGGGCGTGCTCTGACATGGGCATGGATGTGATCCAGCAATGCGAAGTGACCGCAATCCGGCGCGATGGCGGCAAGGTTGTTGGCGTGGACACCACCAAAGGAGCGATTGACTGCAACAAGCTGGGTGTCGTTGTGGCCGGGCATTCCGGGCATGTGGCGGACATGGCTGGTTTCCGTTTGCCAATTGAATCCGTGGCCCTGCAGGCGCTGGTGTCCGAACCGATCAAACCTTGCATGGATGTTGTCGTGATGGCCAACACGGTGCACGGCTATATGAGCCAGTCAGACAAGGGCGAGATGGTCATTGGCGGCGGTACGGACGGCTACAACAACTACACCCAACGCGGCTCTTTCCATCACATCGAAGAGACAGTGCGCGCGCTTGTCGAAACCTTCCCCATGATTTCCCGCCTCAAGATGTTGCGGCAATGGGGCGGCATCGTGGATGTCACGGGTGATCGCTCGCCCATCCTGTCCAAGACACCGGTGGACGGTGTGTTCATCAACTGTGGCTGGGGCACAGGTGGGTTCAAGGCCATCCCGGGCTCCGGTTGGGCAATGGCCGAGCTGATGGCCAAAGGGCATTCGCCACTGACCGATGCATTTGGCCTGGAACGGTTCCGCGAAGGGCGCTTCATCGACGAAAGCGTGGCGGCAGGGGTCGCGCACTGATGGGGCGCATTGTGCATCATATGCCGCAGCCTGCTGTCGATTTTTGTCTGGTGACGCTGGAGGCTTTGGCGCAACCGCGAACTGGCCAGTGCGATGCACAGCACGTAACGCCTGATAAAGCCACTTTACAGCTGGGCGATGGCATTGCAGAGATTGGTCGCGCGCAGTCATCGCGCGGGGGCGATGACCTAGTCGTGGGTCTTGGTGCCTTCGCCAGCGGCCGCGCCAAAAGCGATCAAGTTCGACACATCGACTTCGCGCCCGCCACGGGCCTCCTTGCGCTTGGCAGCCGCCCGGCGTTCAAGGGCAAACATGATCAGCGCGCCAACGCAGATTGCGCCAAAGACCAAGATGGCGCCCATTTCCTTGCTCATGATACTCTCCTGTCAACTTGGGTTGACAGTGCCATGAAGACCCCCTCGGCGTCACGCAAAATCGCAAAATCAGCGGGACGTGGCCAATCGCGCCCCGTTAAACCGGCTGGCCTTGGCCAGTTTTGCGACGCCTGCGCGCTGCCGGTTGAGACCCGTGCCCAACGTGATCACATGCTTCCACCTACACAGGAGGAACGATCATGTCCGACTATCCAAACACCAATGTCCACCGGGGTGACGGCGTTTCGGCGCGCGGCCTGCTTGTGGCAGTTGCCATTATCGTCGCCATCATTGGCCTGCTCGCCTTTGCTGGCAGCATGGGCGAACAGGGTGAAGGTGCAGCAACGCAAGACGCCATCACACCAGCGGTTGAAGCCCCGGTTCCCTCAACGGCTGTCCCAACCGAATAACGCAATTCTTCACTCACGGACCGCATCAGGCGGGCGCCCTTCGGCGTCCGCCTTTTTGCGGTCTGCCTTTTCCACAGGACCCTGCCTATGCTGATCCTGACCTGCCCTTGCTGTGGCGTCACCTCAGAAGAAACCGAATTTCACGCAGGCGGCGAAGCGCACCTGACGCGCTTTGGCCCGGAGTCGTCAGACGCGGAGTTTGAGGGATACCTGTTCATGCGCGAGAACCCCAAAGGCGTGCATTTCGAACGCTGGCGGCATGTGTATGGCTGCGGCAAGTGGTTTCACGCAGCACGTTGCACAACGACGCTTGAAATCTTTGGCACCTACACGGCGCAAACGACGGAACCACCTCAGGAAATTCGCGACATCATTGCCCGCAAACGTCCGGGCTGGTCGTGGAGGGCGTTCTCATGACGCATCACCTGGTTGAAACATGCGCCCTTTTGGGGGCAGCCCCAGCACTCAGAACCGAGGCCCAGACATGAGCACACGTCTCGCAACAGGTGGCCGCCTGATCGACAAAGGCAAGGCCGTTACATTTACGTTCAATGGCAGCAAGATGCGTGGGTTCGCGGGTGACACGCTGGCCTCGGCCCTATTGGCCAATGACCAGATGCTAGTGGGGCGCTCGTTCAAATACCACCGCCCGCGCGGCATCGTCGCCTCGGGCGTGGAAGAGCCAAACGCCCTTGTCAATCTGGGGACCGAGGGCACGTTCGAGCCGAACCAGCGTGCCACAACAACAGAGTTGTTTGACGGTTTGACCGCGGCGTCCCAAAATCATTGGCCCAGCCTCGAATTCGATGTGGGTGCGGTGAACGCCAAGCTGTCGCGTTTCATGCCTGCAGGTTTTTACTACAAGATGTTCATCCATCCGCGCCCCTTGTGGAAGCACGTCTACGAACCGTTCATCCGACAGGCGGCCGGTTTGGGCAAAGCGCCCAAAGGTCGGGACGACGATACCTACGAGCACTTCTACGCGTTTTGCGACGTTCTGGTGATCGGAGGGGGCATTGCGGGCCTGACAGCAGCCAAAGCAGCGGCAGCGTCGGGCGCGAATGTCGTTGTTCTTGAGCAAACCGCGCATTGGGGTGGGCGTTCATTGGTGGATGGCGGCACTGTAGACGCCAAACCTGTGGATAAAGTCGTGGAACAAATGGTGTCAGAGCTTTCTGACATGCCCAATGTCACGATGCGTACACGGACTATGGGTGCGGGTGTTTATGATCACGGATATGTACTTGGGTATGAACGGCTTAGCGATCATGCACCACACAGCACAAGCGGCCCGCGGCACCGCCTGTGGCGCATACGCGCAGGGCATGTCATCACGGCGACAGGCGCGCTTGAGCGTCCCCTGAGCTTTGCGGGCAATGACATACCGGGGGTCATGCTGGCCTCTGCGGTGCGCGATTACGTGTCGAATTACGGGGTAAGCGTGGGCGACCGCACCGTGGTCGTGACCAACAATGATGACGCTTATCGGACCGCAATTGCCCTGAAAACAGCAGGTTTGACCGTTCCTGTAGTTTTGGATGCCCGTGTTACACCCATCGACAGTCCATTAATGAGCGAAGCGAAAGCCGCCGGGATCAAGGTGTTGATGGGCCACGGCATTTCCAAGGTGCTCGGCGGCAAGCGTGTCACAGGCGTCGCCGTTTGTTCACAAGCGGGCGAGGGCGCTGTGCTTGAGGAAATCGCCTGTGACGCGGTGGCGATGTCGGGGGGGTGGTCACCTGTTGTCCACCTGTGGTCGCATTGCGGTGGCAAGCTGCTTTGGGATACGGACTTTGCCATGTTCCGGCCTGATGTGGATAAAGCGCCTATTGGCGCAGATGGCCGCGCATTTGTCAGCCCAGCGGGGGCGGCTAACGGCCATTTCGGGTTGTCTGACATTATCGGGGATGCCCATGCCGTGGGCGCGCAGGCGGCCACAGCGTTGGGCCATGACGCCCCGACATCTGCGGCACCCGAGGCCGACAGCGTCGATGAGGCGCCTATGGCCGCCGTTTGGTTGATGCCGCAGGGCGCAGGCAAGACGTTGCGCGCCAAGGCGTGGCTCGATTATCAGAACGATGTCAAAGTGTCGGACGTGCAACTGGCCGCGCAAGAAGGCTTTGAAAGCGTTGAACATGCCAAGCGATACACGACTTTGGGGATGGCGACGGATCAAGGAAAACTCAGCAACATCAATGGCCTGGCAATTCTTTCTGATGCGCTGAACCAACCGATCCCGCAAACCGGAACGACCACCTTCCGCCCGCCCTATACACCGATCTCGATGGGCGCGATCGCGGGTGAGGCGCGCGCAGAGGTGTTCCAGCCTATCCGCCGTACGCCGCTGCATGACTGGCACGACGCCAATGGCGCTGACTGGGAGCCGGTGGGGGCGTGGCGGCGCCCATACGCCTATGTGCGTGACGGCGAAACCGTGCATGACGCGGTGATGCGTGAGACGAAAAACGTGCGGGAAAACCTCGGGCTGCTGGATGCCTCGACGTTGGGCAAGATCATCGTGAAGGGGTCTGATGCGGGTCGTTTCCTCGATATGCTTTATACCAACATGATGAGCACGCTGAAGCCGGGCAAATGCCGCTATGGGTTGATGTGTTCGGAAAACGGTTTCCTGATTGACGACGGCGTCGTTGCGCGCATCGACGAAGACACGTGGCTGTGCCACACCACCACCGGCGGGGCCGAAAGCATTCACCAGCATATGGAAGAATGGCTGCAAACCGAATGGTGGAATTGGCAGGTTTACGTGGCCAATGTCACCGAACAATATGCCCAGATTGCGGTGGTGGGCCCCAATGCACGCAAGGCGCTCGAAGCGCTTGGTGGCATGGATGTTTCCAAAGAGGCGCTTGGCTTCATGGAGTGGGCGGACGGGTCACTGGGCGGCTTTGATGTGCGCGCCTATCGCATCTCGTTCTCGGGAGAACTCAGTTATGAAATCGCGGTGCGCGCCAGCGAGGGGCAGGCCTTTTGGGATGCGCTGATGGCCGTGGGAGCGAGCTTGGGCGTGATGCCTTACGGCACTGAGACGCTGCATATCCTGCGCGCCGAAAAGGGCTTTATCATGATCGGTGACGAAACCGATGGCACCGTGATCCCGCAGGATCTGGGTCTGCATTGGGCGTTGTCGAAAAAGAAAACTGACTATCTGGGCAAACGCGCACACACGCGGTCTCATATGGCGGACCCCGAGCGTTGGGCGCTTGTGGGGCTGGAGACGGTTGACGGGTCCGTTTTGCCGGACGGCGCCTATGCCGTGGCCGATGGTGAGAACGCAAATGGGCAACGCAACGTGCAGGGGCGGGTCACATCGTCCTATCACTCACCGAATTTGGGCAAGGGCATCGCGATGGGCCTTGTGCTGCATGGACCCGACCGCATGGGTGAAATCGTCGAATTTCCGGGGACAGACGGCACCGTCTACAAGGCCAAGATCGTGAACCCTGTGTTCTTCGATCCCGAAGGGGAGAAACAGAATGTCTAGAGCTGTGACTGCCCTTGATGGGGCCACGTCAACGGATGGAATTGCAACAATCACAGAAGTTGCACTTCAAGGCATGATCACCCTGCGCGGTGATCTAGCCAGTGCCGGCATCAAGAAGGCGGCCAAAACAGTGGCATCCGTGGACGTCCCCGGCGCCGGGCAGGCCAACTGCTCCGATGATCGCGGTATCTGCTGGATGTCGCCGGATGAACTTCTTGTGCTGTGCCCCTATGACGAAGTTGATGCCAGCCTTGACAAGATCCGCTCAACGATTGGATCGGATCATGCCTTGGCGGTTGATGTGTCAGATGCGCGGGCTGTCTTTCGTGTGTCGGGTGCCGGTGCGCGGGACGTGCTGGCCAAACTCGTTCCCGTCGATCTGAAACCACAGGCATTTGCCGGTGGAATGTTCCGACGCACTCGTATGGCGCAGGTGCCTGTTGCCTTTTGGTTGCACGAAGAAGACGTGTTTCAGATCGTCTGCTTCCGCAGCCATGCGAGATATGTGTTTGACCTGCTCAAAGTTGCCGCACAACCGGGCAGTGCCGTCGATTTCTTCTGATCCGCGGGAATTTCGCTCTTTTCACGGGTGAGTGTGATGCTATTCTGCGTCACATTCTATCTGATCGAGGTTCTCATTTATGTTAAAACAAGGTTTTCTGGCGCTTGTCCTCAGCATGTCGGCCACTGTCGCTGGCGCGCAAAGCATCGTGTGCAATTTAAAATCGACCGGCGAAGGCTTCATTCCTGAAGTGATCGGACTGCGTTTTGACCCCGATGGAAAGCGCGCGGTTGTGTATGACGCCTATATTGATTGGGCCAAGGGTGGACCGATTACAGCCAAGGTGCGTCAATTGGCAAATGGCAAAACCGAAGTGTCATGGCCATTGACCCTGCCGACCAGACCCATGCAGGTGCGCGTGACCTATCGGATTATTCTGGCGGCAGACAAAAAGTCAGCCACCATGCGTGGGACGATGCGCAATGCAGACAACAGCCCATCCGGAAATGGGAGCTGTGCTGCGCAAGACTTTTGATGAAGTATTCCATGATACGGACCGTTTTGAACACAGCGCTCCTTGGCACGTTGATCAGCCTGAATGCGCCAGCTGCGGGTGCCGCTGACGCCAAGGTTTACACTTGCGACGTTTCGCCAATCTCTCCGCAAAAAGGCCAGTATGCGCTGAAGTACCGGCTCACGATTGCATCAAACGGAGCGGCCACACTGGAAGGAGTGCGCAATTCGGAGGTGCGCGTGCGCCAGACAGCAAACAAGATGCGCGCCAACTGGCGTTGGCGTGCGTTCCGCTTTTCGTCCGTCACGGATACGGCAAGCGGCGCGACAAAAGTGAACTCTCGCGCCGACGGATATACAGGCACCCTGCGGTGGGAAGGGACGTGCCGCTGAGGCGGTTGCTTGCCGCGCTTAACAGAAGTTTGTCGCATTGCCCTTGATCTTGCAGCCTGATGCACAATCTGTCAGGCACGACCTGCAATGATTTCAAAGGGGGCCCGCACAATGGCTTTTGAACTTCCTGACCTTCCCTATGCCCACGACGCACTCGCATCTGCCGGTATGTCCAAGGAAACGCTGGAATATCACCACGACCTGCACCACAACGCTTATGTCGTGAACGGCAACAAGGCCATCGAAGGCACTGAATGGGCTGACAAATCTCTAGAAGAGATCATCAAAGGCACATATGACGCTTCGGCTGTTGCCCAGAACGGCATCTTCAACAACATCTCCCAATTGTGGAACCACAACCAGTTCTGGGAAATGATGGGCCCAGGTGCATCGTCCATGCCGGGCGAGTTGGAAAAGGCACTGGTCGAAAGCTTTGGTTCGGTTGATGCGTTCAAGGACGCCTTTTCTGCAGCAGGCGCGGGCCAGTTTGGCTCCGGTTGGGCGTGGCTGGTCAAAGATACCGATGGCGCGCTGAAGGTCACAAAGACCGAAAATGGTGTGAACCCGTTGTGCTTTGGTCAAACGGCGCTGCTGGGTTGTGATGTTTGGGAGCACTCCTACTATATCGATTTCCGCAACAAGCGTCCTGCCTATCTGACGAACTTCCTCGACAATCTGGTGAACTGGGAAAACGTCGCCAGCCGCATGTAAGCTGCGCGTTGATCGGGTGCATCGAAGGTGCCCGGTCAGTTTCAAGCGGTGCGGATTCTGTCCTGCACTTACAAAAAAAAAGCCGGAAACCCGTTGCGGTTTCTGGCGCTCAGGACCCAAGCGTTTCAGCCAGTTGGCGCAAAACGGCATCTGTGTCGGGCACACAGTCAAGCATCTCCAGCAACGACGCATCCGCAAATCCCTGCGCAACGACGTGGTTCAGCAGGTGCATCAACGGATCCCAATAACCATCTGTATTGACGAGAAAAACGGGTTTCTCGTGCAGGCCCAGTTGACGCCAGGTGAGCACTTCGAACAACTCGTCCAGTGACCCCGCACCCCCCGGCAGCACCACGACAGCGTCGCAATTCATGAACATCACTTTCTTGCGCTCATGCATCGTCTCGGTCACGACGTAGCTGGTCAGGTCAGACTTGCCGACCTCCCATTGCACCAGATGCTGCGGTATGACCCCAAATGTTTCAGCGCCGCCCGCTTGCGCCGCGCGCGCCACGCGGCCCATCAGACCCACATCGCCAGCGCCATAGACCAGACGCCACCCACGTTCTGCCAATCCGTGGCCAAGTTTGTCTGCTGCCGCGCCGTAATTTGGCGACACGCCATCCCGTGAACCACAGTAAACGCAAATAGAGGGTTGTGGCATTCTTTGCTCCGTTGGCAAGGCCGCAACACTATTGCGGATGTGTTGCGACGTGTTTTGACCCTTGTAAGGGTGCCTGTTATGCAAGCGCAACAAGACCGAGTGGGGTGCTCGGCGGGATGGAAAGGGTGACAATGTCCAAACTGGCGGCATTGCTCGGATCAAACGGCGGTTTGGCTGCGTCTGGAGTCATTGCCGTTGCGGCCATCGCCGGGGCAGGGTTCTTTTTCAGCAATCGCTCATCCGACAGCGGGCAACCGCAATCGCAACCGGTCATCGAAGCTGCGCAGCAACCAATCGCAACACCAGCCCCCGAAGCTGAACCCGCGCCTCAGGCCGTACCTGAGGCCGTTGCCGAACCGGTTGTTGTTGCAGAACCTGCGCCCAATCCAACGCCTGTTCCCGCTCCGACACCGCCATCAATTGACGAAGTGCGTGTGGAGCCGGACGGTTTTGCTGTGATCGCCGGACGTGCTGAACCGGGCAGCAAGGTCACAGTTTTGCTGGACGGCGTGCCAAATACAGAAGTCATGGCGGACACGGGCGGGGGATTTGCCGCTATAACGCTGTTTCCGCCCAATCCGGACGCACAAATTCTGACGGTATTGCAGCGCCTGAACGGCAAGGACATTTCGTCATTGGATGAGGTGATTGTCGCGCCAGTACTGGAGCGCACGCCTGACGTGGACGTTGCGGCCCTCGTGCAGGAGGACGCGAGCCAGGACACAGTGAAGGCCGCGCCGTCAGAACGGGAAACGAATGCAACCGATGACGCACCGTCCAAGGAACCGACCACCGTAGACACTGCGAGTGTCGAAGCTGCGAGCACAGAAGATACGCCGGCGGTGGCCGTCGAAGAGACCGTCGCAGAGGCGCCAGCACCACAGGCCGAACCAGCTCCCGCAGCATCTTTGAACGAGGCGGTCGACACCTCCACACCCGCAGGTGATACGCCGGTCATGGCTGCCGCACCGCAGGAAACTGTTGCTCCTGACGTTGCTCAGCAATCAAACGTGCCTGTTTCGGAGCCCACGAAAGCACCCGAGGCGCCGATACAACCTGAGGCGCCGAAAGTTGCGACCGCAGCACCTCAACCCAAGCCCGAACAGGACGTTGTGGCTGTGGCGACGCCGCAACCCGCGCCATCCGGTGTGACTCTTCTCAAATCCGACGAAGACGGTGTGGAGATCCTTGGCACGACACCCCCGGACATTCTCGAAAACATCGAGATCGACAGCATCAGCTATTCTTTGGAGGGCGAGGTCCAATTGGCGGGGCGCGCGCAGTCCGAAGCTGAAGTTGTCCGGGTCTACGTGAACAACCGCCCTGTCACAGAGCTGGAGGTGGATGACACCGGACGCTGGCGCGGTGACCTGCCCGAGATTGACACCGGAGTGTATACCTTGCGTGTGGACGAGGTTGATGCGGCAGGCGATGTCACCAGCCGTATCGAGACGCCGTTCAAACGCGAAGACCCGGCGGTGTTGGCGCAGGCGGACGACCCTCAGACAGCGGCCAAGCGCATCACGGTTCAAACCGGCAACAGCCTGTGGGCGATCGCGCGTGCGCGTTACGGGGAAGGGCGCCTTTATGTGCAGGTGTTCGAAGCCAACCGCGACTCGATCCGGAACCCGGATCTGATTTTCCCCGGCCAGGTGTTTGACCTGCCGGACTAAGTAGGTATATGCGACAGATCCGGGACGTCTGGCACTGGCAACTCTGGCTTGGCTGACTTATGTTGCAGTGTCTGTAACGACAGGACTTTCCTTATATGCCCGCAGATACTGCTGCCACCGGGGCGCCGGCCCAACCTACGCGACCGTCACCAGACCCTGAAACAGGCAGCAACGCAGACGAGCGCCGCTCGGGGTGGCGTACAATTCGCAAAGTAGCGCCGTACCTGTGGCCTGCGGACAAGCCGTGGGTGAAACAACGTGTTGTGCTGGCAATGCTGGCTTTGGTTTTGTCCAAAGCCGTCTCGGTTTACACCCCGATCATCTACAGGGACGCCGTGGATGCCCTTGCGGGCGACGGCGTGTCGGCGCTGGCCCTGGGGGCCATTGGCCTGACCATCGCCTATGGCGTTGCCCGTTTGATGAATGTCGGCTTTCAACAGTTGCGCGACGCCGTTTTCGCGCGTGTGGCGCAACGCGCGTTGCGGATGCTGGCGCTTGAGACGTTTGAACATATTCACCGTCTTTCGATGCGCTATCACATCACGCGCAAGACCGGTGGTCTGAGCCGCATTATTGAACGCGGGGTGAAGGGCGTCGAATTTCTGCTGCGCTTCCTGCTGTTCTCAATCGGCCCGCTTGTGCTGGAACTGGTTTTGATCGGGATCATTCTGACGATCCTGTTTGATGCGTGGTATCTGGCGGTCGTCACTGTGACGATCGGGCTTTATGTCTGGTTCACTTTCGCGGTCACGGAATGGCGCGTCAAACTGCGCCGCGTGATGAACGAACAGGACACGGACGCCAATCAAAAGGCCATCGACAGCCTGCTCAACTTTGAAACGGTCAAATATTTCGGGGCAGAGGGGCGCGAAGCGGCCCGTTATGACAGCGCAATGGAGCAATATGAGGCTGCTGCGCTCAAGACCAGCTATTCGCTTGCCTTCTTGAACTTTGGCCAGTCCGTGATCATCACGGGCGGTTTGGTCGGGGTCATGGTCATGGCAGCCGTTGGGGTGCAGAACGGATCGTTGACTGTTGGCGATTTCGTGATGGTCAATGCCTATATGATTCAGATCACGATGCCGCTGAATTTTCTGGGGACGGTGTACCGCGAAATCCGACAGGCCCTGGTTGATATGGGCGAGATGTTTGACCTGCTCGAGCAGCCCGCCGAGGTGGTGGATGCGACAGATGCCAAGCCGTTGAAGGTCGAGGGCGGACAAGTTGCGTTGGAAAACGTGCACTTTGGCTACGACGCGGCGCGCCCCATCCTCAAGGGCGTGTCCTTGGTTGCTGAGCCTGGGCAAACCGTTGCAATCGTTGGGTCAACCGGGTCGGGCAAGTCCACCATCGGGCGGCTGTTGTTCCGGTTTTATGACGTCGGCGGCGGGGCGCTGCGGATTGACGGACAGGACATCCGCGACGTCACCCAAGAGAGCCTGCACGCAGCCATCGGCGTTGTGCCGCAGGATACCGTGCTGTTCAACGACACGATCCGCTACAACATCGCTTATGGGCGTGATCAGGCGACCCATCAGGACATAATAGCGGCGGCCAAGGCCGCGCAGATCCATGACTTTATCGAGACCCTGCCGCAGGGCTACGACACGGCTGTCGGTGAGCGGGGCTTGAAGCTTTCAGGTGGCGAGAAACAGCGTGTGGGCATAGCCCGCACCTTGCTGAAGGACCCGCCGATCCTGTTGCTGGACGAAGCGACCAGTGCGCTTGACACAGAGACAGAGCAAGACATCAAAGAGGCGCTTAACGCAGCCGGGCAGGGGCGTACAGTGCTGACCATTGCGCACCGCCTGAGCACCATTGCCGAGGCGGATCGGATTGTGGTGCTCGAGAAGGGTGAGATTGTGGAAACCGGAACCCACGATGCCCTGCTCGAAGCCGAGGGGCGCTATGCCCAGCTTTGGCATCGCCAGCAAGCGGATGAGATGTAGCCGAAGGCCATTTTGGCTTTCGGCTGTCCTTGCGCTGTGAGACCGGCGCGGGACGGCTTCGTACATGCGTTCGCAACGCAACAGTGCGAGCGGGACTCGTGCCTCTTGCGGCGCCCGCACTGCCAAAGCTGCGGCTTATTCCGCAGCCTTCAATGGGGTCGGCGTCCTTGGCAGCGGCAATTCCGGTTGTGACGTGTCGACCACGGGTGCCTCGTCAAAGTCCCAGATCAGCTCTTGGCTTTGCATCTTGCCCGCTTCACGCGACAGCGCCCAGTCCCGCGCAGATGCGCTGGCGCGACCCAAGGACAGTTTCCCAAGCAGTTGGCTAAACCACATCACATATGTCACGAACCAGACCCGTACGGCCAAAAGGGATGGTGTCACCATCAGCGTCAGGACAGTCGCAATGCCAAGACCGAACACAACGGCTGTCGCCAATTGTTTCCACCACAGGGCTGTCGGGCTGTCGACGGTATAGCCACCATTGCCAAAGTCGAGGCTGAGGCCGAACATCATCGGGGCCAGACCTGCCATGGTGGTGATTGTTGTCAGCAGCACAGGGCGAATGCGGTCCTGAGCGGTGCGAATGATCGCCTCGATCCGCGGCATGTAACGCTCGTATTCCTGATAGGTGTCGATCAACACGATATTGTTGTTCACAACGATCCCAGCCAAGGCCACGATGCCTGTCCCGGTCATGATGATCGAGAACGCCTGACCCATGACAAGCATCCCGATCAACACGCCCGCCGTCGACAATACCACAGCCAACAGAACAAGCAGCGAGTTGTAGATCGAGTTGAACTGCGCTAGCAGGATGATGAACATCAGACCCAAGGCACCAAGGAACGCCTTGCCCAGGAACGCGCCGGATTCGGCCTGATCTTCCTGATCGCCGGTCCACTCGTGATCAAGACCAATTGCAAAGGGATCGGTGTCGAGCCACTTGGTCAATTCGGCAATCCGCTCATTCGGGTTTACCGGCGACAGGTACAGATCACCTGCTGCAAGTTCAGCCGACAAGTCGCGACCCGCGGCTGCTGCCTCCTGCGCAAGAACCGCATATGTGGCGCCGTCGTCCCCCACGATGTCGCCCGAAGCCGACGGGCGCAGCGTTGCAAGGATTTGTGCGTTCTCGTCGCGCCCCTCGACAAGGGTTTGCAAACCGGGTGTCACATCCGCTTTCACATCGAAGTAACGTTGCTGACCGACACGGTTGATCTGCGCCAGCTTGGCCACCGGGGTGCGGGTGATGAAGTTGGCAAGGGGCACCAGCCCATCGCCTGTGCGCACTTTAAGCGTGTCCAGCGTCGACAGCACCCGGTCTTTCTCGGGCAGGCGCACGCGGATCTCGACCTCTTCGTCCGAAGTATCTACGCGCATGGTATCCAGCAGCAAGCCACGTGTGACCAGTTGCACCATCGCGCCCACCGTGGCCACGTCAGCGCCGTAGCGCCCCGCTTTTTCGACGTCCACATCGATTTGCCAGTCGATGCCCGGCAGGGGCCGGGTGTCTTCGATCTTGATCAGGCCGGGCGTTTCTTCGAACACCTGACGTGCGGCGGCTGTTGCGGCCAGCAAATCGTTCCAGTCATCCCCCTTGATACGCAGGTGTACAGGCTTGGCGGAGGCCGGGCCCTGCGCCAGCGCCAACACCTCGGTCCGGATGCCGGGAATGTTGCCCAATTCCGCCTGAAGTTCGTCCAGAACGGTGTCGCCATCAAAATCCGACGCTTTGACCTCGCGCATGACGGTGTAGTCGATAAACGGCACGTTGAACCAAGGCTCTGTCGCGTCGGGGCGCTCTTCCCACGGAATTGTCTCAAGCTGGATCTGTCCAATGGTATCCAGAGGCGACTGTGCGCCGCCGGTGTTGGCATTGAGCCCGCCACTGCCTGCAAAGGCAAAGGCGCTGCGAATGCCGGGGTGGCGCGTCACAATCGTTTCGGCTTGTTTCAGCAGGGCGTCTTTTTCACCCAATGACAGGTTGCCGCGCGCCAGCACATACACGATGGCCTGCTCAGGTTCGGTTTCGACAAAGAACTCGACGCCGCGGTTGTTGTTGATGAAGTATATGAGCGTGGTGCCGACAAACATGAAGACAAAGCCGATCATCACCAATGGCATCAATGGATTGCCCACGATACCTTGGATCACGTAGCCAAAGGTCGAGCGTTGATAGCCGGACCGGACCTGACGCTGGCGCCGTCCGAACACGGACCGAAGCGCCCACAAGACGCCGCCAAAGAAGCGTGTGATGACCCCGCAGCCCGCAAGGATCGCGAGGCCACCGCCCGCGACAACAGACACGAGCACTGCGCTGAGGGCCACGCCAACAAGGAAGACGTCAAAGAAAGTGGGCAGAACCGAACCCCAGATGTTTTGCTGGTCCATTCCGGCAAATGCGCCTGCGGCGATCGCCATCAGCGGCTCAATTGCAACGGACACCGCAAGCAGCACAGCCGCGAGGAGGAAAAGCCCCAGATGCGCCGCGATTGGCAGGCTGGTGATGCCGGTCACGGCACGAGACAGCAAATCGATCAGGCGTCCCAGAACACCGCCCATAACGGGCAGATAAACCAGTGCAACGATCAGGGATGCGGACAGGACGAAGATCAGCGTCACGGGCAACATGCCCATGAATTCTCCCGGAACACCGGGCCAGAACAGCATGGGTAGGAACGCACACAACGTGGTCGCCGTCGAAGATACAACGGGCCAGAACATGCGCTTGGCTGCGTCCACATAGGACTGCATCGGGCCTGCGCCTTCTTGCTGGCGCTTGTCGGCATATTCGACAACGACAATCGCGCCATCCACCAGCATCCCGACTGACAGGATCAGACCAAACATGACGATGTTGGAAATCGAGATTCCCATGATCGCCAAAAGCACAAAGCACAACAGGAACGATGTCGGAATGGCAAAGCCCACAAGCACCGAAGCCCGTGGCCCGAGGAAGGCGAGCGAGACGATCATAACGAGCGCAATCGCCGTCAGAACCGAACCCTGCAACTGGCCAACCATCGAGGCGACTTCGCGGCTTTGATCGTTTGATGTGCCAACTTTGACTGCGGCCTTGAGACCGTCTGGCCATTCATCCGACTTTTCTGCAACCAATTCCTTTACGGCGGTGGCTGTGTCGATCAGGTTAAAGCCCTTGCGCTTGACCACCTGCAACGCGACCGTGTCGCTGCCGTTGAAGCGGGCCGTTGAAGTGCGATCTTCGAAGGTCAGATTGATCTGCGCCAGATCGCCCAACGTGACCACCCGGTCGCCATTGGTTTTCACTGGCAGGTTGTAGATATCGCTGACCTCGTCGAACGAAGACGGGATCTTGACGGCAAAGGCACCTTGCTCGGTTTCGACTTCGCCGGCCGCGATCAGCTGGTTGTTGTTTTGCACCACGGTGATCAATTCACCAGCGGTGACGTTGTAGGCTTCAAGGCGCAGCGGGTCGATCACGACCTCGACCATTTCATCGCGGCTGCCCACGATGCTTGCCTCAAGAACCGCATCCATCGCCTCGATGTCGTCCTGCAAATCCTTGGCAAAGCGTGTGATCGTGCGCTCAGGGACGGGGCCTGTCAGATTCACGATGATAATCGGGAACTCGGAAAAGTTGAATTCGTCCAGCGTGTACTGCTCAAACCCGGCCGGAAACTCGGCCTCAGCACTGTCCATGGCATCGCGCACATCCGCCATGACCTGGGTCTTGTCCCAGCCAAATTCGAATTCCAGCACGATGTTGGCATAGCCTTCGGCGGCAGTGCCTGTGATCTTGTTAAGCCCGTCCAGATCCGCAAGCTCGGTCTCCATCGGCTTGACCAACAGCGTTTCACTGTCTGCCGCGGAAATGCCGGGGAAGGGGACGGATAGGACAAGCGTTGGAATTTCGATGTCCGGCTCACCCTCTTTGGGTAGGCTGATATAGGCAAACGCCCCGGCCAGAAGGGACAAAACGATAAAGGCAAGGACCATGCGCGCGCGAGACGCGGCCCAGTCGACGATACCGGTCATTGGGTTTGCTCCTGATAGGTCGCGGCAACGGTGACCCCTGCGGTTACAAATTCCTGTCCCACGACGATCACGTTCAATGTGTCAGGCAGCCCCGTCAGCCAGACACCTTGCGCGGTATCGCGCAACACATTCACGGGGACAAAGTCCACGACCCCTGCGTCGCTCACTGTGCGCAAACCGATTGTGCCTTCCTCGTTCAGGGTCAGCGCGGAAGGTGGTAACAAATGCGCCCGTTCACCGGCGGCAGAGATGGAGATCTCGGCGGTTTGCCCGTCACGGATCGTCAGGTCCGGGTTAGGGACCTCAATTTCGACGCGGAAGGTGCGGGTTGTCTCGTCGGCGGCACGGCTCAGAAAAGTGACTTTGCCTGCGATGTCCTCATTGCCAGCAGCCAATCGGGCCCGAGCCATCGCCCCGAGGGAAACGCGGTTGACCTCTGTTTCCGGCACGTAGGCCACCAGCTTGATCGGATCGAGCTGGATCACAGTCGCGCAGAGCGATCCCGGCTGCAGCAAGCTGCCCAACTCCGCGGTGTCGCTTTCCAGAAGGCCTGCGAATGGTGCCCGTACCTCGAGGCGCGACAATTCTTTTTCGGCTGACGCAACGGCTGCGGACGCGCTCTGGATTGTGGCATCGGCGGATTGCATCCCTGCCTTGGCGGCTGTCACACCGGAGCGCGCGCCTTCAAGGGCCGCCTCTGCTGCGGCATAGCTGGCTTGCGCGTTCTTCACGCGGGTTTCTGATGCAAATCCGCCCTCGCTGAGGCGGCTGGCAGCATTTTCATTCACCCTAGCCTCGTCCAGACGGGCAATAGCTTCGGCAACGCGGGATTCGGCTTCTGGTATGCGGCTTTCGGCTTCGACCTTGCGGGAAACGGCTTCGGCGACGCGCGCACGCATCTCAGCCAGTGTCGAATCGCGAGTGCCAGGATCAAGGCGGCACAACAATTGCCCTTCCTCGACAAATGCCCCCTTACGCAGTGGTGGAGAGATCACGGTAGATGTCGTCTCGGCCCGGGCCTCAACCTCGCGTGCGGCTTCGGTCTGGCCCCGCAAAATGACAGCGCTGTCGATTTCGCGCGCGATCGACTTGCGCGCCAATACTTTGATGGCGCCGTCTGCAACGGCATCTGTTTCGGAGGTTTGTGACACTGATTCAGCAATGTCTGTGTCGGTATCGCCTTGTGGTGTATCTTCATCCGAAGACGCGGTTTGGGCGGCGATAAAAGCCTTGGTGCTATCGCGTTCAATCACCCACAAATACAATCCTGCAGCCACCAGAAGGGCGAGAACGATGGAAACAATGCGCATTTTTTGTCTTCCCTGAAGATGCCGGGTTCTAAGCCTGTCCGGGTCCAATTGCCCGGTATATTCACCCGATATAGGAACTCATACGTCTAAACTAACCAGTTCAGATTACTTTTTTTGCGGGTACAGCGCAATGCGTCCAGATTGCCGCAGTTGTGTTGCGCGGTGCGCGGCCCTTGGCTTGGTGTGTTGGGCGCGATAAGAGAGGCGCGAAAACAGTGACGACGCAGGGTGAATCTGCGCGTCTACAGCAAGGAGCCCGAGGCGTGAGCGACACCGACAGCTTTATCGAAGAAGTCACCGATGAGGTGCGCCGAGACCGTCTATACGGGTATTTGCGCCGTTACGGTTGGATTGCGATTCTGGCCATCGTCGTGATCGTGGGGGGCGCGGCCTTTTCCGAATACAGAAAGGCACAGACCGAAGCCCGCGCGCAGGCGCTTGGCGATGCGATGCTTTCTGCGTTGAGCATGGATGGTGACGCCGACCGCGCCGCCGCCTTGGCCGAGATCGAGGCTGATGGCCCTGAAAGCGCCGCGGTGCTCGCCTTTCTCACCGCGGGTGCCCAGACGCAAGCGGGCAATACCCAAGAGGCCATTGCTGCCCTGCAAAGCGTCGTCAATGCAAACGAAGTGCCGCTGATCTATCGCCAGATTGCCACGTTTCGCACGCTCTTGCTGCAAACCGGCACTGTGGACGCCGAAACACGGCGCGCAGGCTATTCGGCCCTCGCCATGCCGGGCGTTCCGCTACGCATGCTGGCCGAAGAGCAGTTGGCCCTGATTGACATTGAAACGGGCGACACAGAGGCAGCCATCGCGCGCCTGCAGTCGCTTTTGGAAGATGCCGAAGCCAGCGCAGGCTTGCAACGTCGCGCCCTACAAGCGATTGTGGCCTTGGGTGGGTCGCCTATCGCACCTGGTGCTGACGTGGCGGCAGAATAACAAAAGAGCAGAACACACATGAGGGGCAGGGACATGCAAAAGACCCATGCGCGCCAGCGGATGCCGGGCCTGATGCGGTTTGTCGGGTTGGGTTTGGTTTCGACCATCTTCCTCGGCGCGTGCCAGGAACGCGAACTGATCCTGCCCGGCAAACGTGAGCCCATCACCGCCGTACTAAGCAGCGCACCAACGGCAGAAGCCGACGCGGTTGCAGACGCTGCGCGTGACATTGCGCTGCCTGCACAAGTCGCAAATGCCAACGCCCCGCAAGGCATTGGCACACAAACCTTCCGAACTGATCATCCACGTCTCTCCACGGCTCTGTCTGCGATCTGGAGTGTGAACATCGGCGATGGCGACAGCCGCAAACACCGCATTGTCGCCGACCCGGTTGTTGCAGATGGTCGCGTGTTCACACTTGATGCCAAAACGACTGTGACGGCAGTCTCGACAGGCGGTCAGGTCATCTGGCAACGCGCCGTGAATGCTGACGGGGCAAGTGAAGATGATGGCACCGGTGGCGGACTGGCTGTCGATGGGGATGTTCTCTATGTTTCGACAGGCCTTGGCACACTGACGGCGCTTGAGGCCGCGACAGGGCGCACGATCTGGACGCAGGACCTCAACGCAACGGCGTCAGGTCGCCCAACAGTCTCCGGAGATCTTGTCTATATCGTTGCAGGTGACAACACCGGCTGGGCGTTGAACAAATCAAATGGCCGGATCGAATGGCAGATATCATCCTCTGAAAGCGCGACCAATGTGCTGGGGGCACCCGCACCGATCGTCACGAATGGGCTGACGGTGTTTGCCTTTGGATCAGGGGAAATGCAGGCGGTGTTCAGCCGTGGTGGCTTGCGCCGTTGGGATGCCTCTGTTCTGGGCGGACGCTCGGGGCGCGCTCTTGCGCGGATCAACGACGTGACCGGCCGCCCCGTTGTGGCTGACGGCGTGATCTATGCGGGCAATCAGGCGGGGCGCACGGTGGCTGTGGATGCCGGCAGCGGCAATCGGATCTGGACAGCCTCTGAAGGGGCATTTGGCACTGTATTGCCCGTTGCAGGTAGTGTCTTCATTATCAGCGATCGGAACGAATTGGTGCGGCTGAGCGCCGAAGACGGCACCCGTGTCTGGGGCACAGACCTGCCCAACTTTATCAAGGATCGCCCATTGCAACGCGCCGAGATTTTTGCGCATCACGGTCCGGTTCTGGCCGGTGGGCGCTTGCTTGTCGCCTCATCAGATGGGGTGCTGCGCAGCTTTGATCCGGTTTCCGGCGGGCTGACGGGCACGTTCGACATCGCAGGTGGCGCCACCACGGCCCCTGTTGTGGCGGGCCAGACACTCTATCTGGTCACGCGCAAAGGGAACCTTGTTGCCTACCGTTAAATTCTGATCGCAAGGCCGCATTGCATCACGAGACCTTTTCGCGGGCGCGCATTTGGTCTATGGCCTGCGTCTCCTTTGTTGTGGGATGCAGTGCATGTCCTTTACCCTTGCCATCGTCGGACGCCCCAATGTGGGCAAATCGACACTGTTCAACCGTCTTGTCGGGAAACGACTGGCGCTGGTCGATGACCAGCCCGGCGTGACTCGCGACTTGCGCGAAGGGGCAGGGCGCTTGGCGGACCTGCGCTTTACCGTCATCGACACGGCGGGGCTGGAAGAGGCGACAGACGACAGCCTTCAAGGCCGAATGCGGCGGCTGACGGAACGGGCGGTGGATATGGCTGATGTGTGCCTGTTCATGATTGACGCGCGTGCCGGAGTTACCCCGACGGACGAGGTGTTTGCCGACATCCTGCGCAAGCGCTCGGCCCATGTGCTGTTGGCGGCCAACAAGGGCGAGGGTTCGGCGGCGGATGCCGGTGTGATGGAGGCGTTTTCACTGGGCCTTGGTGAGCCGATCCGCCTGTCTGCCGAACATGGCGAAGGGCTGACGGATCTTTACGCACAGTTGCAGCCCCTTGCCGATGGGTTTGCAGAACGTGCCGCAGATGATGCACCCGACGTCGATGTGAACCTCGACGAGGACGACCCGGATGCTGTCCCGGTTCCAACCGATGCGAAACCCTTGCAGGTCGCTGTTGTGGGGCGGCCCAACGCCGGCAAGTCCACGTTGATCAATCACATCGTCGGCGAAGATCGGTTGCTGACCGGTCCCGAAGCCGGGATCACCCGTGACGCCATATCCTTGCGCACCAACTGGGATGGCACCCCGATGCGGATCTTTGACACCGCAGGTATGCGCAAGCGGGCCAAGGTGCAGGAAAAGCTGGAAAAACTGAGTGTTTCGGACGGCTTGCGCGCGGTAAAATTTGCCGAAGTTGTTGTTGTGCTGCTCGATGCCGCCATCCCGTTCGAGCAACAGGACCTGCGCATTGCCGATTTGGCAGAGCGTGAAGGGCGCGCTGTTGTGGTGGCGGTCAACAAGTGGGACATTGAGGACGACAAGCAAAACAAGTTGCGCGACCTCAAGGAAAGTTTCGAGCGGCTGTTGCCCCAACTGAAAGGCGCGCCTTTGGTCACGGTGTCGGCCAAGACGGGCCGCGGTCTGGATCGGCTGCACGGTGCAATCCTGCGGGCCTATGACGTGTGGAACCGCCGCGTCACGACTGCGCAACTTAACCGCTGGCTTGCAGGGATGGTCGAGGCGCACCCACCGCCCGCACCGCAGGGCAAGCGCATCAAATTGCGCTACATGACTCAAGCCAAGACACGCCCGCCCGGTTTTGTCGTCATGTGCTCTCACCCCGACAAAGTACCCGAAAGCTACAATCGCTATCTGGTGAACGGGTTGCGGTTGGACTTTGACATGCCCGGATCACCTATCCGTCTGTTCATGCGCGGGCAAAGTGATGCGAACCCTTATAAGGGCCGCAAGAAACCCGGACCGTCAAAATTGCGCAAACATACGGATGGGCGGCGCAGCTGACCTGATGGGCACGGCCTGCCACAAAGGGGCGTAGCGGATTGCCCCGACGTCTCATGTGATGTGGGGCGTCGCGCAGACCCTTGCGGGGTTACGTTCCGCGCAGAGCCCGCAGGGTTGGCCACACCATCAGAGCGCAGCTTGCCAGTGCCAGCCACCCAATCGCACTTAGCCCGTTCTGCACGACAATCGCGATCAACGCCCAGATGACGGCCACACCGTAAGTGGGCGCGCGCGCCAGCCGCCACTGCACGCCAAAAGCCAGCCCCGTCGCCGCTATGATCATCGTGACCGCGGCCGTTGTCTCGGTCGTGTAACCATACCCGGCCAGAAACAGGCCCGTGGCCACAAAGCTTGCCGCACTCAACCAGCCTGCATACAACCCGACAGGCCATTGTGCGGCCCACAGGTCCGATAGCGGCGCTCGCATCAGCGCGACCAGGGCTCCGATCAACATCACCCAAATCAACACGGTCGCCCAAATCGGGCTTTGCACCGCCACAGCCAGCCACACGGCCCCGACCGCCAGCGACAGAGCAAGGGCAGGGCGCATCGCGGTCCAGTCCGGCGTATCGCGGTGCTTCCATACGCCAAAGCTCGCGGACACAACCAGCCAAAGATAAATAGGGCCCCAGATCGCAAATGCATATCCCGCTGGCTGAACGGGTGGATCGTTTTGGGGATTGGGAAAACGATCCGGGTCAAACCCACCGAAATCCGGAATCCACAAAGGTGCGGCAGCAAAGGCTATCGCACAGACCAAAACAAGATAAGCCATTGGCGGCCTCCCAGACTTTACCAGCGGTTGAATCGCGCGTATCATATCCTTTTAGAGATAGGTCAAACCCTTTTAAATCAAGGACTTTTGCGATGAAACGGATCGTTGTACTATGCGACGGCACGTGGAATTCCCCGGATATCGAGGACACCACGCACTTGCCCGAACTTGCCATCGAACTGCAGCCGAGCGCGGAACAGATCGTCAAATACTTCTCGGGCGTGGGCGTCAATGATGATGCGCGCTTTGAGACGGTTTTGGGGCGGGGCGTAAACCGGATTTTTGGCGGCGCGACCGGCTGGGGATTGGGCGCCAAGGTCAAGGCCGCCTACACTGCCATAGCCGAGAATTACGAAGACGGTGACGAGATCTATCTTTTCGGGTTCTCGCGCGGCGCGTTTACCGCGCGTTCTGTTGCCGGAATGATCCGCAAATGCGGTATCATTGATGACACGTCAGCGCGCGGTGTCAAAAAGGCCTTTCGTCTGTATCGCAAGACAGGCGAGCGCAATCACCCCGATCGCCCCCATATCCAGGAAGCACGCGCGCGGATGTCACCGCGTTTTGCCACATCCACAGACGACCAAGGCAAACGGCCCAGCCCTGTTCCATTGGTTAACATCGCCTATCTTGGTGTCTGGGATACTGTTGGAGCGCGCGGAATACCCGTCGCGCTCTTCGGGTTTGTGGCGGCCCTGTGGAACAGGCAATACCAATTTCACGATATGGCGCTGTCCAGCCTTGTTCTGACTGCGCGACATGCCGTGGCTGCAGATGAGCGGCGGCGCTTTTTTGAACCAACCCTGTGGGAAAACATTGCCGAGCTGAATGCGAAGGCTGATCCAAGTGGGGCCACAACTCCTTACGAACAAGCGTGGTTTGTGGGCGATCACGCCATTGTCGGGGGCAGTGCGCAGACCGATGCCTTGTCGGTTTTCACCAAGTCCTGGGTGGCAGAGGGGGCGCCGAAACTGACATGGCGCAGTGGACGGGCCCCGGATATCACAGGGGCGGATCACAACTTTGACAGTCCGCGCCTGTCCAACCCCGGAGGTGTTTACCAACTGGCGCAAAGCCTGCTCGACTGGCGCAAGGATCCCAAGAACACAACCAATCTCCATGACAGTACACAAAGGCGGTTGAACGAAACCGACGCCTATCGACCCAACAGCCTTGCCCGTTTCCTTGGCGGCTAAGGTGCATGATTGAGACGTATAAAAATTAAACTGACGGCGCCCATAATTCATGGGATGCCCTAATTTCGCCCCCATTGCCGCCTAAACGGGCTTACGTAACTCGGTATCGGAGAGCAGTCCTTTATGCGGCGATGGATGGCCCTTTCGCTAATGGCGGTCGTTGTGACCTCGACGGCGTTTGCACAAGATGCCCGGTTGCGCCGATTGGTATCTGGCGACGACGCGAGGGGCTGGGAAGCTGTTGGGCGGCTCAATCTCGGAGATAGCGAATTTTGCACCGGTGCGCTGATCGCGCCAGACACAGTTCTGACCGCAGCGCATTGCCTTTACAGTAAAACCAGCGGCGATTTGATCGACACGGACGACATCGAGTTTTTGGCCGGCTGGCGAGGCGGGCGGGCATCGGCCTATCGGTCGGTAAAACTGGCGGTTGCACATCCACAATATGTGCACGGTGGTGATGTCCAATCCAACGAGGTGCGCAACGATCTTGCCCTGCTGAAACTCGATCACGCAATCCGCGACGGCAAGATCAAGCCATACCCCACCGCTGCCCGACCACGCGCAGGGGCGCAAGTGGCTGTCGTCAGCTACGGCAAGGGCCGCTCCGAGGCACCGTCGCTACAGGAACTCTGCAGCGTTATGGCGCAGCAGGAAGGCGTGCTTGTGACCTCGTGCACGGTCGATTTTGGCAGCTCCGGTGCGCCCATCTTTGTGGTTGAGGACGGCAAGGTGCAGATCGTGTCCGTTGTGTCGGCCAAGGCGAAGGTGGATGGAAAAGAAGTGTCGCTTGGCACGTCACTTGGCGCACCGCTGGAATTGTTGCGCGCTGAATTGGTGGCGCAGGCCGACGCCGTGACACCCCGGGTACGGGTCGGGGAAACCAATGACACCGGCGCAAAGTTTGTGAAGCCATGAAACAGTTTTTAAAATGCCTTGCTCTTGGATTGACCCTGTCGTTTGGAGCGGGGGCCGCAGCGGCGCAGACAACGCAATTGCGCGCACTCGATTCAGATTATTCAGCAGCCAGTTGGAAGGCCGTCGGGCGTATCGATTTTGGACGCAACGCATTTTGCTCGGGGACGTTGATTGCTCCGGATCTGGTACTGACAGCGGCGCACTGCCTTTATCAACCGGGATCAAGCAACCTGTGGCCAACCGATATTATAGAATTTCACGCCGGTTTGCGTGATGGCAAGGCGGTCGTGAGCCGGAAAGCATCCGTTGCTGCGGCGCATGCGGTATTTGACCCGACCGGGCCCGGTGATGCGCGCAACATTGCCCATGACGTTGCTTTGATCCGCTTGGCCGAGCCCATCTCGACCTATGAGGCGCCGCCCTTTTATGTGCACGACGATCGGATCGCACCGGGACCTGTCAGTGTTGTGTCTTACGGGCGGGGGCGCGCCAATTTGCAATCGCGCCAAAAGGAATGCCAGATGATCGCGCGCGATGGCGATGCGATGATCTTTGACTGCGACATCACCTTTGGATCTTCTGGCTCGCCTGTGTTTTCACATTTGAACGGGCGTGGCCGGATCATGGCCGTTATCTCGGGCATGATGGAAATTAACGGGCAGAAACGCTCTGTTGGCATGGTGCTGCCGCAGCGTGTGGCCGAGCTGAAATCCCAACTCAACCTGCAAGTCGCACCGCCCACCGCAAAGGTGCGCCGCATCACTGTTGGCGGGGGCAATAACCGCAGCGGGCTTGGGGCAAAATTCGTAAAACCCTGACACTTGCGCAGACAGGGTCTTGAACGGCGCAAAAACCTTCCCACATCTTTGACATCGGATGCCCAAACGGGGTTCGACCATAGCAACCGTGCGCCTGTCCATGATGGAAGGCGCGCACTGTAATCGCTCAAAGGATGAGGATAACATGCGTACATATGATTTTGCACCGCTCTACCGTGCAACCGTTGGTTTTGACAAAGTCGCTGACCTGATGGATCGGGTTTTGACGGCGGACGCAAACACCAACAGCTACCCCCCTTACAACATTGAGAAAACCGACGACGAGACGTATCGTATCTCGATCGCCGTTGCCGGGTTTTCCAGCGACGACCTGAGTGTCGAAGTCAAGGAACACAGCCTTGTCGTATCGGCCCGCAAGGCGGATGAGGACACCAAATCCTACTTGCATCGCGGCATCGCCACACGCGCCTTCGAGCGCCGTTTCCACCTTGCCGATCATGTGGTTGTGACCGGAGCGAGCCACGAAGACGGTATGCTCAACATTGATCTGGTCAAGGAAGTCCCCGAGGCGCTCAAACCCCGCCGGATCGAGATTGCCAGCCAAAAGGCAATTGAAACGGATGTGGTTGACGCGAAGGCTGTCAACTAAACCACCGCGTCAATGACCTGAGACATGTCACATCACCCGATCCTGCGGGTTCAGGCGGGGTTGGGTGGTTCGTGGCTTTTGCGGACGGATTAAAAAAGCCTGTCACACGCCTGAAGGCGCGGAGAACCCGGTGTGCTGCATGCATGCCGGGTTTTTTGCGCCACATCGCGCGCGATCATGTACCTTGTGAGTATATTCAAAATCATCGGGGCGCGCGTCATGACTCTGCATCACATTGCCTTTTGGAACGTCGAAAATCTGTTTGGCCCGGAAAATCACCCCGCCCGCATTCCGTGGGTCGCGGATGCTATGGCAAATGATCTGCGCGGTTGGACTTCCGACCTGTACAATACCAAGCAGGATCAGCTGGCTCGTGTGATCGTGGCCATGAATGGCGGACAAGGCCCTGACATTCTGGGTGTTTGCGAAGTCGAAGATCGCCCTGTGCTGCTGGACCTTGCCACGCGGATAAGCACGGCGACGGGTCGGTCCTATGATGTGGTGCATGCAGACAACGAAAACGACCGCCGTGGAATAGACACCGCGTTTCTTTATGACACGTCGCGCTACAGCGTTGATCCCGCGACCATTTTCAATCACTTCGTCATTCGCCGAACAGGCACGCGCGACATCTTGCAGGCCACGTTTCGCACACCCGAAGGGCGCGCACTGATTTGTCTTGCCAATCACTGGCCCTCACGGTCCGGCGGCGCGGCAGAAAGTGCCGGTTTCCGCTCTGTTGCCGGTGAAACACTGGCCTACTGGCATCGCCGTATCCGAGAAGAAGCCGCAGACGCAGACCGGGCTTGCGTGATCGCCTTGGGGGACATGAACGATGACCCATGGGATCCATCGGTGCGTTTCAACGCCAACGCCACGCGTGAACGGGGTGACGTGGAACGGGCCCAAAGCCCACGGTTTTACAACATCTCTTGGGAATACCTCGAATGGGTTTCGCAGACACGCACCGGGACAACCCGAACGCTGGATGGAACGCTTTACTTTCGCTCAGACGGGAATGTTTTTGATCAGATCCTGCTGTCGCGCCCGTTGCTGGATCAGGGGCAATCAGCGTTCAAGCTGGTGAATGGAACGGCGGGCCCGGAGCCCACCGCGGACATGATCAGTCACCGCGTGGGCGAGGGAGCCATCAGGTTTGGTTTGCCAAGGGGCAACGCCGCCGAAAACGTGGACCCAACCGGGTACTCCGATCATGTGCCGATTTCAGTCACGCTGGAGGAGGGTGCCGACATCGCGGTCTGAGTGTGCTTCTGGAAGGCAGCAGCGCGCATGGGGCTTTTGAACCGCGATCCCCCGCGCCTCTGGTCATCTGCCTGCGCCATGCGCTTACATCGCATCCCAAAAAATGCGGCCAGTGCGCGCGGTGTCGTTGACGTACTCGCCGGGACAGGCATTATCGCACCACCATTAAGACGATAGATCATATGATTGGACACAACCGTGAGCGCAGATCCCAAGCTATTCATGTATTTCACCCAAGCTATAGCCGGGATTTCCGATGACATTCCCGTTCCCGCAGGTTCCAGTCACGCGCTGATGCTGTTTGCGACGGGCGAAAACATCGTAGAGGCGCAAGAGTCAGCGATGGGCGGGGCAACCGAGATGGGATGGCTTGAGGTCAAGGTCGTAAAATCCGGCGAGATCAAGGAAGGCCCGGATTCCATCGAAGAGGATGCATTGCGCCACGCCGCCACAGACGCGGTGGAATACGGTGTGGGGCTTGTGGTCTACAACGCGGAACTGCCGCCCGAGGGGCTCAAGATCACACCTGTCTAGGCCGCAACGGTCGGGGTCTGACCTGACAGCACGGTTTTGAACCAGCCTGTGTCGATGTTGCCGCCGCACAGGATCACGCCGACACGCTTGCCCGCCATCTGGTCACGCTCTTGCATCAGCCCGGCCAGAGGGGCCGCGCCTGCACCCTCCGCGACGTTGTGGGTGGCTGTGAAATACAGGCGAATGGCTTCGGCCACCTCGTCATCACTGACGGCGATGATCCGCTCTGCGCCTTTGGAATATATGTCAAAGGCGTCCTGGACAGGCACCCGCACGGCCATGCCGTCTGCAAATGTGTTGGCCGAATTGGTTTCGATCATCCGCCCGGCGTCAAAGGACAGCTTGGCGGTTTGCGCCTGATCCGACACAACCCCGACAATCTTCGTATTCAACCCCAACGCGTCGCGCGCCATGATCGTGCCGCAGATACCCGACCCACAGCCAATGGGCACATAGACTGTGTCGAGGTCGGGGTGAGCGGTGAAGAGTTCATACGCGTAGGTTGCGACGCCCCGCACCAATTCGATGTGGTAGGGCGGGACAATGAACAAGCCCTCCGCTTCGGCGACACGAAACGCTTCTTGCCGCGCAGTGTCGAAATCCGCCCCATGTTCGATCAACTCTGCACCAAATGCACGCATGGCGGCGTTCTTTTCGACCGAGTTGCCACGGGGGACGTAAACCTTTGCCCGCAGCCCTGCACTTGTGGCCGCCCAGGCCTGTCCCTGCCCATGATTGCCGCGCGTGGCCGTGCAAATGCCTGGCGCGTCCGGGTGGGTGCGGGTCAACCAATCCATGAAGGTGAGCGCGCCCCGGACTTTAAACGCTCCCATGGGCGTATGGTTTTCGTGTTTCACCCAGACTTCTGCGCCGGTTGCTTGGCTCAGAAGGGGCCAGTGGTGTTGGGGTGTTGCGGCCATGCGGGCATGCACAAACTCTGCAGCGGCTTCGAGATCGGATAGGGTCAACATGGGCGCACCGTGAGCCAATGCCGCGCCAGCGTCAACGCAGAGAGCGAATCCCAGTTGCAGTGCGCGCCAATCGGTCGAATAATGCACCCAACAAGATGTGGATGGGTCAAAAAACCGTCCACACAAAGGGAGAGTGACTGGTGAATTATCGAATTTTTGTCTTGGGCTGTGCCTTGGCTGGGCTGGCCGCCTGTGATGACGTGCCGGGGGGCTCTGGCGGGTCTGCGCAATTCATCCAGACGTTGCCCGAGGGGGTCATTGAGAAAGCTGCACCCAACCAGGACCTGACAGCCGTAAAGATCGACGAAGTTGATGGGTGCTATGTCTATCGCCATGTCGGGCCGGTCGAGACGACTTTCCTGCCGTTGCGCACGCGGGCCGGGAACCCGATTTGTTCGCGACCAGCCGAACCTGCACCGGCACCTGCGGCGTAAAGGCTCGCGCGCGTTAGCTGCGCGCGCTCACGCCATCTTCGGTGGCGTATAGATATGCAGTCGATCCCGGATCAACGTTGCCGTATAAGTCATTGATATGCGCCATGATCATGCGCACACATCCCGAACTTGCCCGCCCGCCGATCGAGCGTGCAGATGGCGAACCATGAATGCGTAGATAGGTGTCGCGATTGCCCACAAACAGGTACAGCGCACGTGACCCAAGCGGGTTGGTCGGCCCCGCATTCATCCCATCCGCATGTTTGAGGAACTGGTCCGGGTCGCGTTCAATCATCGCTGCTGTCGGTGTCCAAGTGGGCCACTTCGCCTTGCGCTTGATTGTATATGTGCCGGGTTCGTACAGATTGCCCTTGGCGATGGCGACGCCGTAGCGCATGGCCGTACCGTCATCTAGGATATGATAGAGATAGCGCGCAATGGCATCGACATGGATGTCGCCGGGCGTCAGCCCGTCATTGGCCTGAACGCGTTGAGGCAGAAACCGCCGGTGAACGCCCCAGGGGTTGGATGTTGCCGGGTCGTAATTTGCCGGCGTAACCTGCGCATCCCACTGATCCCACTTGGATTTGTCTGATATGGGCCGCGCCCAAGCAGCCCCGGCAATGGGCGCCGAGAAGGTGGCTGCAGTGGTCATCACAAAGTGGCGTCTGGTCAACATCTCTCAAAATCCTTGCAGGTTGCGGGCCATACGGGTGCGTCGAACCTACCCAATTGGCCTGTTTTGCGCAACGTACGTAGGGGATGGTCACGCCCATGTGACTATGGGCGCGAGACACGCTTCAAACGCTCATGCAGATGTATTTCATCTCGAGGTAATCCTCGATCCCGTGATGTGATCCTTCGCGTCCAAGGCCAGACTGTTTGACACCGCCAAAGGGCGCGACCTCGGTCGAGATAATGCCGGTGTTCACCCCGACAATTCCGTACTCCAGCGCCTCGGCAACCTTGTAAACGCGGCTGAGATCGTTGGCGTAAAAGTAAGCGGCCAGCCCAAAGATCGTGTCATTGGCCATGTCAATCACATCATCCACAGTGTCAAATTTGAACAGCGGGGCGAGGGGCCCAAATGTCTCTTCTGTGGCGACAGCCATATTCTGAGTCACACCAGTCAGGATGGTGGGGCGCAGAAAGTTCCCTTCCATTTCAACGTTTTCCCCCATCAGTACAGCCGCGCCTTTGGCCATCGCATCGGCAATGTGCTTCATCACCTTGTCACCGGCGGCAGGCGTGATGAGGGGCCCAAGGTCCGTGCCTTCCTCAAGCCCGTCGCCCACTTTCATCTGTTGCACCCGGGCTGCCAACTTTTGGGCAAACGCATCGTAGACCCCGGCCTGCACATAGATCCGGTTGGCGCATACACAAGTCTGACCGTTGTTGCGGAACTTGCACAGGATCGCGCCTTCGACCGCTTCGTCCAGATCGGCGTCATCAAAGACGATGAAGGGCGCATTACCGCCCAGCTCCATCGAACATTTCTTGACCTGATCGGCTGCTTGACGCAGCAAAATGCGGCCCACTTGGGTCGAACCGGTAAAGGTAATTTTGCGCACGATGTCGTTTTCGCAGAACTCCTTGCCCGTCTCGGATGCATCAGATGTGGTGACAACCTGAAACACACCCGCCGGAATGCCCGCGCGTTCTGCCAGCACGCCCATGGCAATGGCCGACAGAGGCGTCAATTCGGCGGGCCGCGCGATAAAGGCGCAACCGGCCGCCAGTGCAGGGGCGGCTTTGCGCGTGATCATCGCGTTCGGGAAATTCCATGGCGTGATTGAAGCCGCGACGCCAATGGGTTGTTTTATAACGGTAATGCGCTTGTCTCGTTGATGGCCGGGGATCGTCTCCCCGTAAATCCGCTTGGCCTCTTCGGCAAAGAACTCGACAAAAGACGCACCATATCCGATCTCACCCTTGGCCTCGGCCAGCGGTTTGCCTTGCTCGGCGGTCAGGATGATTCCAAGGTCGTCCTGATTGGCCATCATCAAATCGAACCATCGGCGCATGACAGCCGCGCGTTCCTTGCCGGTCCAAGACGCCCACTCTTTTTGCGCAGTTGCGGCATGACCAATCGCCTCGGCCACCTGTGCGCGGCTCAGGTCGGCCACTTGGGCAATGACGTCTCCGCGCGCCGGATTTGTGACGTCGTATGTGCCGCCATCCCCATCCGTCCACGTGCCGTTCACGTAAGCGCGGGTTTCCAGCAGAGAGGGGTCGTTCAAAAGCGAGGCAAGGTTTGTCGGTTGATCCAGCATGGCAGCGGTCCTTTTGATCAGGTCTGGCGCATCTGTCTCAAGGCACGTTAGTCTTGTCCAGTTCCAAGTTGAATGGAGATGTGATGCCAGACCTGGATGATGCCTATGCCAACGGTGCCTACATCGACGGTGCTGAGGGGTATGTAGAGCGATGGGTGCGCGAGGCCGAGGCCTATCGCGCGCACCTTGGTGACAGGGCGGTGTTGGGGCGCAGCTACGGCCCATCCGAGCGTATGGCCTATGATCTGTTCCAACCCGTAGGCCCCTCAAAAGGCACACTGATCTTTGTTCACGGTGGCTACTGGCTCAAGTTTGACCGGTCCTATTGGTCGCATTTTGCAGCCGGGGCGAATGCGCGCGGGTGGGCGGTTGCCATGCCGTCATATGATCTGTGCCCGCGGATCTCGATTGCCGGGATCACGCAACAGATCGCGCAAGCCGTGCACAGGATCGCGGGTGACACATCCGGGCCGTTGTCCTTGGCGGGCCATTCGGCGGGGGGGCATCTGGTCGCGCGGATGCTGGCGCCCGGGATGCTGCATGGCGATGTGCTGGCGCGCCTCAGGCACGTGATGCCGATTTCGCCTGTGAGCGATCTGGAGCCGCTGTTGCTCACATCTATGAACGCGGATTTCGGGATGGATGCACCCATGGCGCAGGCGGAGAGCCCGATTTTGCAGCCCGTGCCCAAGGTCCCGGTGTCAGTTTGGGTCGGCGCGGATGAGCGCCCCGCGTTCCTTGATCAAGCCATGTGGCTGGCAGATGCATGGGCGTGCGACATCCAGGTGAAAGACGACCTGCACCACTTTGATATCATTGATGGACTGGCGGAGGCGGACAGCGAGATGATGCGCCGCCTCACACCTGATCCCTAGACCAATTCGCCCTGTGCATTCAGCGTTGTTTTCCCACCAAGATAGGGGGCAAGAACGCTGGGCAGCGCAACGGAACCATCTGCCTGCTGGCCGTTTTCCAGCACAGCAATCAGGCAGCGCCCGACAGCAAGGCCCGACCCGTTCAGCGTGTGCACGAATTGCGGCTTGCCGCCATCTGCGGGTTTGAACCGCGCGTTCATACGGCGCGCCTGAAAGTCGCCTGTAGTAGAGACGGAACTGATCTCGCGATATGTGTCCTGACCGGGCAACCATGCTTCGATGTCATAGGTGCGGCGGGCGCCAAAGCCCATGTCACCTGTGCAAAGCACCACGGTTCTGAAAGGGATCTCAAGGGCTTGCAGGATGCCCTCGGCGCAGCCAAGCATCCGTTTCTGTTCTGCGTCGCTGTCATCCGGGTGCGTGATCGACACCATCTCGACCTTTTCGAACTGGTGCTGGCGCAACATGCCGGCCGTGTCGCGCCCGGCGCTGCCGGCCTCGGAGCGGAAGCACAGCGTGTGCGCTGTCATGCGGATCGGCAATTGGCTGGCGTCAAGAACATCACCCGCAACCGAATAGGTGAGTGTGATCTCGGACGTCGAAATCAGCCACATGCCTTCGGTGGTGCGATAGCTGTCTTCGGCAAATTTCGGCAGTTTATCAGTGCCATACATCGCCTCGTCACGCACCAGAACGGGGGTCTGCACCTCGGTCAGCCCGTTCGTGTCGACATGGGTGTCGATCATGAACTGGGCCAGTGCGCGGTGGATACGGGCGATGGGGCCGCGCAGCATGACAAAGCGGCTTCCAGAAGTTTTGGCGGCCGTTTCAAAGTCCATATGCGCGGCGACACTGGCGATCTCGAAATGCTCTTTGGGTTCGAAATCAAAAGTGTGCGGCGTGCCCCAGCGGTTCACTTCGACATTGTCGGCCTCGTCCGCGCCGTCCGGTACATCGTCAGCGGGCAGGTTGGGGATGTAGGACAATGCGTCGGTCAGCTGAGCATCCAACGCCTTGGCGTCTTCCTGCATCTGGGCGATTTCCGCTTTTTTTTCCGCGACAAGCGCGCGCAACCGTTGGAATTCATCCTCATCGCCGCGCCCCTTGGCTGCGCCAACCTCCTTGGAGGCCTTGTTTTGCTCGGCTTGGGCCGTCTCTGCGGCAAGGATCTTGGCCCGGCGCGCTTCGTCCAGCGCCAGCAGGTCCGACGAGACGGACGCGTCCCCGCGGCGCGCAAGGCCGGCGTCGAAGGCGGTCGGGTTCTCGCGGATGGCGCGGATGTCGTGCATGGGTCTGGTCCTTTGGACAGAGTTTCGTGTGGGAGACATATGCCTGATAGAAGTGCGGGGGAAAAGGGGGCAGAGTAGGTTCACAATCCGTGTATGGGTGTGATGCACAGATGTTTATGTTCGGTTAACCATAAGCAAGTGCGTGTTGGGCTAATCCGGCGTTGCCAAATGCGCCTGCACCGCTTCGCGCAGCCAGTTTCCAAGCCGAACGGCGATTGCGTTGGGGCCAGATTGTGAACTGGTCACGGCGACGATTTCCCAGCCGGTTTCTGTCTGTTGCAGGATTGGGCTGCCCGAATTTCCCGATACGACACGGCATCCAACTGTCGTCAAACCGTTCCCGCTGCCCAAATGTTTGCAATCCTTCCGCCCGGACAAGCGGAACGGGACGGCGCGATGATAACCCAGCAGAGCCAGCGTGTCGGGCGGTCCATTGGTATCAAGCGTGCTGAGGGGGAGAGGTGTGATGTTGGTGATGGGGCTGTCGAGGAACCATAAACCGACATCGTTGTCGGGCCTGTGTTGGCCGTCGATCTTGTAAGCCGGATGGCGCGTACGTGCGATGATGCGCCGTTCGGCCACGGCATCGCTGTTGAAGATGCCCGCCTGAAACAGGGATTGCTGGGCAGGATCGGGCGAGGCGGTGCCGCCTGCGCAATGCCCTGCCGTCAGCACGAGGTCAGGGGCGATCAGTGCGCCCGAGCAAAAACCGCGACCGGGATTGTTGGGATCAAAGGCGCGCCCGATTGCAGGCCATTGGCGGGCATCTTCTTCGGGCAAGGGCAGGAGGGGGATCAGGTCTTGGGCTTGTGCCATCGAGGCAAGCCCGAGCGCACAGCCAATCGCCAGTGCACGCAGCCCGTGGCACGCAGTCGTTTTGAAATGCGCCGCTTTCCCTCTCATGGCTGCCAGTTTGACGCGAAACCGCAACGCACAAAAGCCCCTGTCGCACGGTGTGGCCTGCAAAGCTGCGATACAGGCGCGAAATCTGCCCCTTTCCACCTTGCACACGGCCTGCGCCGCCCATAGGTTCTGCCAAACTCGAGACGGGCAGGTTTGCCCCAAGAATTAAGGACGCTTTGATGGAAGCCTTTGGCCAGTTTATCCCCCTGATTTTGATCTTCGGGATCATGTATTTCCTGCTGATCCGCCCTCAGCAAAAGAAGGTCAAGGAACATGCCGCCATGGTTGAGGCCGTGCGTCGCGGTGATCAGGTCATCACCCAAGGCGGTTTGATCGGCAAGGTGTCCAAGGTCAAAGAGGACAACGAGGTTTTGGTTGAACTGGCCGAGGGCGTTCAGGTCCGTGTCGTCAAGTCGACCATCGCACAGGTGGTGTCCAAGACCGAGCCTGCCAAGTAATGCTGCAGATTGAGGGCTGGAAACGGGTACTGATCGCGCTGACCTGTGTGATGGGTTTGCTGTTGGCAGTGCCCAACGGGTTTTATACGCGTGTCGAGCAGCACAATGACGCGGTGCAGGCAATCGCCCTAATGGGGGAAGACGTGCCCGAGGCACAGATCCCGGCAGATCTGCGTGCTGATCGGGACCAATGGCCTGGCTGGATGCCGTCGTCTTTGGTGAACCTTGGCCTTGATCTGCGTGGCGGTGCCCATTTGCTGGCCGAAGTGCAGGTCGAAGACGTCTATGCGTCGCGGATGGAAGCCAGTTGGCCCGAAATCCGCGATCTGCTTCGGGCCGAGCGCGCGACCATTGGCACGATCCGTTTGCAACCCTCGGAACCGGATGAATTGCGCATTCGCATTGGGGAGCCTTCGGCGCTGCAGACGGCATTGACGCAGGTGCGCACGCTGGCGCGCCCGGTCCAGACCCTGACCGGTGTCGGGGCCAATGACATCGTTGTGCGCGCGGAAGGCACAGACACGATTGTCGTGACCCTCAGCGAAGAAGAGCGCCTTGCCTCCGATCAACGCACCGTGCAGCAAAGCCTTGAGATTGTGCGGCGCCGGATCGACGAAGTGGGCACACGCGAGCCGACCATTCAGCGTCAGGGCACGCAGCGGATCCTCATTCAGGTGCCGGGTATCGGATCAGCCGCAGAGTTGAAAGAGATCATCGGGACAACGGCGCAGCTGACCTTTCAACCTGTGGTGAACCGCACATCGGATCCCGATGCAGTGCCCGGTGTTGGCAACGAGCTGGTTCCGTCTCTGGATGAGCCGGGCCTGTTCTACGTTCTTGAAACAGCGCCTGTTGTGACGGGTGAAGATTTGGTGGATGCGCAACCCGCCTTTGACCAAAACGGCAATCCGGCGGTAAATTTCCGCTTCAACACATCCGGCGCGCGCCGCTTTGGCGACTATACGGCCGAGAACATCGGCTCTCCCTTCGCTATTGTGCTGGACAACGAGGTCGTGTCGGCTCCTGTGATCCAGAGCCACATTCCGGGCGGGTCCGGCATCATCACCGGGAACTTTACGGTTGAGGAATCGACCAATCTGGCGGTGCTGCTGCGGGCAGGCGCATTGCCTGCGGAGCTGATATTCCTCGAAGAACGCACCATCGGCCCCGAGTTGGGCCAAGACAGCATTGACGCGGGTAAAGTGGCGACCATGGTCGCCTTTGCCGCAGTGCTGGTGTTCATGGCGCTGAGTTACGGGCTGTTTGGTCTGTTTGCCAACGTGGCGTTGATCATCAATATCGGGCTGATCTTTGGCCTGCTGAGCATGATCGGGGCCACGCTGACCTTGCCGGGGATCGCGGGCATCGTGTTGACGGTTGGTATGGCGGTGGATGCCAACGTGCTGATCTTTGAGCGGATACGCGAAGAGTTGAAGACCTCCAAAGGACCGGCCCGCGCCATCGAGCTTGGCTATGAAAAGGCACTGTCGGCCATTCTGGATGCCAACATCACGACCTTCATTACGGCGGTGATCCTGTTTGCCATGGGCTCCGGCCCTGTGCGCGGCTTTGCGATCACGCTGGGTTTGGGGATTTTGACGTCGGTCTTTACGGCGATCTTTGTAACACGTTTGCTGGTGGTGATCTGGTTTGAACGCCGTCGCCCCAAAACGATTGAGGTGTAAGAGATGCGTTTGAAACTGGTCAAACAGAACACCTCGTTCGATTTCTTTTCCCGCTGGAAGCTGTGGCTGGGAATTTCGGCGCTGATGATGGTGGTTGGCTTTGCGTCCTTTGCCATTCAGGGGCTGAACTTTGGTATCGATTTCCGTGGCGGGACAACGGTGCGTACCGAAAGTACGCAGCCCGTGGACATCGGGATTTACCGTGACGCGATGGCAGTATTGGAGTTAGGTGATATTTCGATCACCGAGGTGTTTGATCCAACCTTTGACGATGATCAGAACGTGGCAATGATCCGCATCCAGGCTCAGGAAGGGCAGGAGGCGGTGACGCCCGAAACCTTGCGCGCCGTACAGGCGGCACTGTCAGCCGCGGTGCCGGACATCAAATTTGTCTCGACCGAATCCGTGGGGCCCAAAGTGTCGGGCGAGTTGATCCAAACGGCGGCGATTGCGGTTGTCTTGGCTATTGCGGCGGTGCTGGTCTACATCTGGTTGCGCTTTGAATGGCAGTTCGCCCTGGGGGCCGTGGCCGCCCTTGTGCACGATGTGATCCTAACGATTGGCGTGTTTTCAGAGCTTCAGATCAAATTCGATCTGGCCATTATCGCGGCCCTTTTGACCATTGTGGGCTATTCACTGAACGACACTGTGGTGGTCTTTGACCGGGTGCGCGAGAACCTGCGCAAGTACAAGAAGAAGCCTTTGAACGAGGTTTTGAATGTCTCGATCAACGAGACCCTGAGCCGGACGGTTATGACATCGGTCACCACGCTATTGGCGCTGATTTCGCTGTATGTGCTGGGCGGCGATGTGATCCGGGGCTTTGTCTTTGCGATGATCTGGGGCGTGATTGTGGGGACGTATTCGTCGGTCTTTGTGGCCTCGACCATCCTGCTGTGGCTGGGCGTCAAGCGTGACTGGTCCAAGAAGGACCCCAACGCCGGTGGGCAATACGCCAATATTGATGCCTGATCTTGTCGCCTCAGCCCTCGCAATGCCGGGGCTGGGGTGGTTGGTATTGGCCATTGTTGCGGCGGGTCTGGTGCGTGGCTTTTCCGGGTTCGGGTCGGCAATGATCATTATGCCAGCGGCCAGTTCGGTGCTGGAACCGTTTGCCGCGCTGGCATTTCTGACAGTTGTTGAATTCTGGGGGCCTTTGCCAAACCTGCGCGCCGCGTTGCGGGATGGTGACCGCCGTGAAGCGGGGCGGTTGTTGTTGGGCTGTGCGGTTGGATTGCCTTTGGGGTTATGGGCGCTGAGCCTTGTAGACCCTGCTTTCTTCGGGTGGTCCGTTTCCGTGACTGTCCTTGTGCTGCTGGTGTTGTTGATCAGCGGGTGGCGCTATCAGGGCCCGATGGGGCCGCGCATGATTGCTGGCACGGGTCTGTTCGGTGGTCTCCTGGGTGGCATTGCAGGCGTGCCGGGTCCACCTGTGATTATGCTCTACATGGCGGGAAGTCGCGCCATTTCAGTGATCCGCGCCAATTTCCTGATGTATCTTTTGGGCGTGGACGTGATGATGATTGCGATCTTTGTCCTGTTTGGATTGCTGGATACACAGGCCATGGTTGTTGGTCTGTTGCTGGTTCCGGTCTATATGCTGGCCAATGTGGCCGGGGCGCGATTGTTTGACCCGGCGGCGGAGCGTACATTTCGCACCGTGGCCTATGTGGTGATTGCAGCTTCGGCCGTGTTGGGCCTGCCTGTGTGGAGTTAAGCGATGCGTTTGAATGAGGTCGAATTTACGGATTCCAAACCGGTGGAAGGGTATGGGCCCGGGTTCTTTCGTATCGGTGGCGAAGTGATTGAGGGGGCGGCCCTGACGGGACCCACCGGCACCGGCCCTTGGGGTGGGTATGCAGACATGGCAGCCCTGTTGGCACTGGTCGGGCAGGTGGACGTGCTGTTTCTGGGAACGGGCGGTGAAATTGCGCACATCCCTGCGGCGGTACGCGATCCCCTTGAGGCCGCAGGCGTAGGGGTTGAGGTGATGTCGTCCCCGTCTGCGGCGCGTACCTATAACGTGTTGCTGAGCGAAGGGCGCCGCATCGCGCTGGCGGTTTTGCCTGTTTGAGAGTGATGGGCTACGCTTGGGCGCTTGCCACATTTGTGGTCGCCTTGAATGGCAGGGGGCTCTGCCCGCGTCGCTGGCGCGACTCCCCCGAAGTTTACTTGGCAAGATGAAGTTGGGATCTGGGGCTTTTGGTAAAGGCTCCAATCGTTTAGCCATGTGTTTATGGAATTGAGGGTCTCTGATCTTGCAGTGGGGCGTGGCGGTGTGCCGGTTTTGGCGGGCCTGTCATTTGCCTTGTCAGCTGGTACTGCGCTGGTGTTGCGAGGACCGAACGGGTCGGGCAAGACCACGCTGTTGCGCACGGTGGCTGGTTTGCAGGAGCCCATGGCCGGAACCGTAGCGGGGGCCGAGGACCGCATTGCCTATGCCGCCCACGCAGATGGGTTGAAGGCAGCCCTGAGTGTTGCCGAGAATTTGCAATTCTGGGCCGCCGTCTTTGGTCAGTCGGACATTGCGACTGCGTTGGCGGCCTTTGATCTTGCGGGGTTGGTTGATCGGCCAGCAGGCCAATTGTCGGCAGGTCAGAAACGCCGTTTGGGACTGGCGCGGCTGATGGTGACGCAGCGCCCGGTTTGGGTGCTGGATGAGCCGACCGTGTCGTTGGATGCGGCCTCGGTCGCACTGTTTGCCCAAGCGGTGCGCGCGCATTTGGCTGCAGGTGGGTCAGCACTGATGGCGACACATATCGAACTCGGAGTTGAGGGGCAGGTACTGGATGTCACGCCCTACCGCACGCAGGCGCTTGATGTGCCGATGGCGGATGAGGCGTTCCTGTGAGGGCGCTGTTGATCCGCGACTTGCGCCTTGCCTTGCGTGCGGGCGGTGGTTTTGGCCTTGGACTGGCGTTCTTTCTGATCGTTGTTGTGCTTGTGCCTTTCAGTGTTGGCCCACAGGCTGCGCTGTTGACCCGCATCGCGCCAGGTGTGCTGTGGTTGGGGGCGTTGCTGGCGTGCCTGTTGTCCCTTGATCGCATGCTGGCCGTGGATTGGGAGGATGGCGCGCTGGATTTGCTGGCGACCTCTCCCTTGCCGCTGGAAGGGGTGCTGGCCGTCAAGGCTGTGGCGCACTGGATCACGACCGGTTTGCCGTTGGTTGTGGCGGCCCCGGCGCTTGGCGTGTTGTTGAACCTTGCACCGGGTGGCTACGGCGTACTGGTGCTGAGCCTTGCTCTTGGCACGCCCGCGTTGTCGATGATTGGTGCTTTTGGTGCGGCATTGACCGTAGGCATCAAACGGGGAGGACTGTTATTGTCGCTGCTTGTGTTGCCGCTTTACGTCCCGACACTGATCTTCGGAGCCGAGGCGGCCCGCCGCGGTGCCGAGGGGCTGGATCCCAGCACACCGCTGCTGTTTCTGGCGGGAATTACGGCAGGCGTGCTGGCGTGCATGCCCTTTGCCGCAGGGGCCGTGCTGCGGGTGAATTTACGGTAACGCCGATGTCGATTGAGATTGCCACCGCGAGGGATTAACTAGGGCCTATGTCACTTTGGGAATACGCAAATCCGGTCAAGTTTCTCGGGCTGAGCGAGCGGCTTTTGCCGTGGCTTTGGGCACTGGCGGCCGTGTGTCTGCTGGTTGGGCTGACATGGGGTTTTTTCCTGACGCCTGATGATTTCCGCCAGGGGTCAACGGTCAAGATCATCTACCTGCATGTCCCTTCGGCACTGATGGCAATCAATGCGTGGTTCATGATGCTGGTGGCGTCGTTGATCTGGATTGTGCGCCGCCATCATGTGTCTGCCTTGGCCGCACGGGCCGCGGCACCGGTTGGCATCGTCATGACGCTGATTGCGTTGCTGACGGGGGCCATTTGGGGACAGCCGATGTGGGGGACCTATTGGGCGTGGGATCCGCGTTTGACATCGTTCCTGATCCTTTTTCTGTTTTATCTGGGCTACGTTGCCTTGTGGGAGGCGATCGAGGACCCCGATACCGCGGCCGATCTGACGTCGATCCTGTGTCTTGTCGGCAGTGTCTTTGCGGTGCTCAGCCGCTATGCAGTGAATTTCTGGAACCAGGGCCTGCATCAAGGGGCGTCCTTGTCGCTGGACAAGGAGGAAAACGTGGCGGATGTGTTCTACTTTCCGCTGCTGGTGTGCATTGCGGGCTTTGTATTGCTGTTTCTGGCGCTGGTTCTCTATCGAACGGGCACGGAAATCCGAGTGCGGCGCACTGCTGCGTTAAGGGCGCGGGCGGCGCGCATTGTCGCTCCGGAAGGAGGGCTTGATGCCTGATCTTGGCAAATATGCCGATGCTGTTCTGTCGGCCTATGCGGTGTCGATCCTGCTGCTGGTGGCCATTGTTGGTTTAAGTGTGTGGCGTGGTCGCCGGGTGCGTGCTGCGTTGCGCGATGTGGAAGCACAGCAGGATGGCTAAGATCTCTCCGTTGATGCTGGCACCCATCGGGATCTTCGGAGCCTTCGTCGCCATGGCGGCTGTCGGCATGTTCCGTGACAACCCGAACGAACTGCCGTCAACCCGGGTCGGGGGACCTGCACCTGCGCTGGTGGCCGCAGACCTGCCGGGATTTCCTGGTGTCAAACCCGGCGATCTGGCAAGTGGCGAGGTCACATTGGTGAACTTTTGGGCCAGTTGGTGCCCACCCTGCCGAGCCGAGCATCCCAAACTGCTGGAAATGGCAGGAGAGGGGATCTCGATTGTCGGCGTGAACTTCCGCGACAAGGAAGCTGCCGCTACACAATATCTGCGTGAGGATGGCAATCCGTTTTCGGGTGTTGCCTTTGACCCCAATGGGGTGACGGCCATTGATTGGGGTGTCACAGCTCCGCCTGAAACGTTCATAGTGGACGGCGACGGGACTGTTTTGTTTCGCTATATCGGACCGCTGATCGGGTCGGATTACGAAAACCGTTTTCTGCCTGAGCTTGAACGCGCATTGGCACAGTAAAGCAAAAAGCCCGGCGCGATGGCCGGGCTTTGCATTTCTGGTGCTCAGATTTGCTTATGCAGCAACTTTGCGGCGACGCAATGCGGCGAAGGCGGCAGCACCGATCAGCAACAAAGGCAAGCTGGCGGGCAGGGGCACGGGGGCGACACCTGTGGCGCCATCAGGGTCGTCGATCACGTTAAAGCGAAAGTTGTCGACCGCGCCCGAGGCACCGCCGTCTGTGTTTGGCGATGTGTTGAAGAACACGGTGATGACATCGTTTTGCACCAACTCAACGGTAGCCGCAAAGTCGACAGAGCCGGTTGTGTTGTCAAAGGCGCGACCGTTGCCATTATCGACAGTGCCCAGTTCGACATTGCCAAAGTTGAAGCGGTAGAAACCATCATCCAGCGCCGACGCACCGGTCCACTCAAGCGTTACATTCGAGAGCAGCTGCAAGGACAGGCTCATCGTGTGCGCGTCATCGTCAGGTGAACCGGCGTTGCCGATTTCCTGCTGGATCAGAACGTTGCCCGACACGCCGTCCGCGTTGGATTGGTCAAATACCTGAAGATCGGCATCACCGGCGCAGCCATTGGCGCCAAAGCCGTAACCGCATGTCGTGTCAAACAGCGCTACGCCTGCACCGCCTGCGGACGTCACGCGCCATGTCAGGCCGCCGTCCACAAAGTCCCGGGGGCTGGAGATCAGTTGAGAAGCGGAGCTGTCGAGGCTGCTGACTTCAGCGGCGTTGTTTGGATCGGCGTCAAAGTCGAGCACATAGGTCGATGCCGTGGCTGCGCTAGCTGTCATCAGCATGGCAGCGGCGGTTGCTGTCAGAGTTTTGTTAAACATTTTCACCACTTAATTTGTTCGTTGGCCTGCGCCTAAACAAGTTTGTAGGTGTTGTCTATCATGACTGAGGGTCGCATTCCCGCCGGGGTGGAATCTGCGTCACGGGTGACAAAGTTTTTCGGATTTTCCCATCTTTGGCGCGGTGGGTACGCTTGTCATCGGCTGTGCATCCGTGGTGCTGCGATGATGTGCCGGGGACGTTTGCCCCCGACGCATGCGTTTTTAGGTGGTCGTTACTCGGCCGCGATCGGCGCTTTTGCCAGATTGCGCAGCACGTAGTGCAGCACACCGCCGTGTTCGATGTATTCAATCTCGATTGCGGTATCGATCCGGCATTTCAGCATAATCTCGTGCACAGTGCCGTCGCCCTTGGTGATGGTGCAGGGCACTTCCTGCAGGGGTTGGATTGTATCGAGGCCGGAGATGGAAACCGTCTCGTCGCCTGTCAGGCCCAGCTTTTTGCGCGTGTCGCCGTTTGTGAATTCGAACGGGATGACGCCCATACCCACGAGGTTGGATCGGTGGATTCGCTCAAAACTTTCGGCCACAACCGCTTTGACGCCCAGCAGGGCTGTGCCCTTGGCTGCCCAGTCACGCGACGATCCGGCACCGTATTGCTCACCGCCAAAGATCACCAGCGGCGTGCCGTTTTCCTGATGCGCCATGGCTGCATCAAAGATCGAGGTCTGTTCGCCGTCTGGCCCTTTGGTATAGCCACCTTCGACGCCATCCAGCATTTCGTTCTTGATGCGAATGTTGGCAAAGGTGCCGCGCATCATGATCTCGTGGTTGCCGCGACGGGAGCCATAGGAGTTGAACTCGCGTGGAGCGACCTGCCGTTCGGTGAGATAGCGGCCTGCGGGCGTGCTTTCCTTGAACGAGCCTGCGGGCGAGATGTGGTCAGTGGTGATCATGTCACCAAGGATCGCAAGCACTTTGGCGTCTTGGATATTGGTGATAACACCCGGCTCTGGCGACATGCCCTGGAAGTAGGGCGGGTTCTGCACGTAGGTAGAGGTGGGCGGCCAGTCGTATGTCTTCTGGTCCGTGGTTTCCACGCCCTGCCATTTTTCGTCGCCCTTGAAGACATCGGCATATTTGGTCTGGAACGCCTCGCGGGTCACGGTTGCTTCGACCAGTTCGGCGACTTCCTGGCTTGAGGGCCAGATGTCTTTTAGGAACACGTCGTTGCCGTCCTTGTCGGTGCCGATCACGTCTGTCGCAAGGTTGATGTCCAGCGTGCCGGCCAGCGCGTAGGCCACCACGAGGGGGGGCGAGGCCAGGTAGTTGGCGCGCACATCGGGGCTGATACGCCCCTCAAAATTGCGGTTGCCCGACAGCACCGAAGTGGCCACCAGATCACCATCCGCGATGGCTTTGGAGATCTCGGGCTGGATGGGGCCGGAGTTGCCGATACAGGTGGTGCAGCCGTAGCCGACGAGGTTGAAGCCGATGGCGTCAAGGTCCTCTTGCAGGTCCGCCGCTTCGAGATAGGCGGACACCACCTGAGAGCCGGGCGCGAGTGACGTCTTCACCCATGGCTGGCGGTTCAGACCCAATGCGCGCGCTTTGCGCGCCACGAGGCCCGCGCCGATCATCACGTAGGGGTTCGAGGTGTTGGTGCAGGATGTGATCGAGGCGATCACGACCTTGCCCGATTCCATGGTGTAGTCCTCGCCGTCTACAGCGACTTCCTTGCCCATGGGGCGCTTGAACGTCTCTTCCATCTCGCGACGGAAGGCTTTCTGGCCGTCCGTGAGAGCCACGAAGTCCTGCGGGCGTTTGGGGCCGGAGATGGCGGGCACGATGGTGCCCATGTCCAGATGCAGCGTGTCGGTGTAGATCGGGCTGTAATCCGCGTCGCGCCAGAAGCCGTTTTCCTTGGCATAGGCTTCGACCAGCGCGATGCGGTCTTCGTCACGGCCCGTGTTGCGCAGGTAGCGCAGCGTTTCACTGTCGATGGGGAAGAAGCCGCAGGTCGCGCCGTATTCAGGTGCCATGTTGGCGATTGTGGCGCGGTCAGCGAGCGGCAGACGATCCAGCCCTTCGCCGTAGAACTCCACAAATTTGCCGACAACACCCTTGGCGCGCAGCATTTCGACGACCTTCAGCACGAGGTCGGTGCCGGTTGTGCCTTCGACCATGGAGCCGGTCAGTTCGAAACCAATAACCTCCGGGATGAGCATGGAGATGGGCTGACCCAGCATGGCGGCCTCGGCCTCGATACCACCGACACCCCAACCCAGAACGGCAGCACCGTTGACCATAGTGGTGTGGCTGTCCGTGCCGACCAGCGTGTCAGGGTAGGCGACCTGTTCACCGTGCTGGTCTGCATCAGTCCAGACTGTCTGCGCCAGATATTCAAGGTTCACCTGGTGGCAGATGCCGGTGCCGGGGGGCACAACGCGGAAGTTGTTAAAGGCGGACTGACCCCACTTGAGGAAGGTATAACGCTCCATGTTGCGTTCATATTCGCGGTCCACGTTCATCTGGAAGGCGCGAGGGTTGCCGAATTCGTCGATCATGACCGAGTGGTCAATGACCAGATCAACAGGGTTCAGCGGGTTGATCTTTTCGGGGTCCCCACCAAGGGCCACAAGACCGTCGCGCATCGCGGCAAGGTCCACAACAGCTGGCACACCGGTAAAGTCCTGCATCAGCACGCGCGCCGGGCGATAGGCGATCTCGCGGGGGTTCTTGCCACCCTTGGCACCCCATTCGGCAAAGGCCTTGATGTCATCGACGCTGACGGTCTTGCCGTCTTCAAAGCGCAGCATGTTTTCCAGAACGACTTTCAGAGCAGCGGGGAGGTTGGAGAAATCACCCAAACCGGCCTCGGTTGCGGCAGGGATTGAGTAGTATGCGATGGACTGGTCGCCAACGGTCAGCGTCTTGCGTGCCTTGGCTGTGTCTTGACCAACGGTGATTGTCATGAGGGTTACCTTTCCTGAACGGATGGGGACAGCGGACTTGCCTCGCGTCATGCCCCATGGGATGCAATGGATCAACCACATTTGGCATGGGTGCGACTATTTTGTATACCATAGCATACAATATTTCAGTAAGGGCCCGGGTTTGTGAGCACACTGACACAAATCCTCAACAAACCTTGATTGGTCAAATCGGTCCTGCCTTCTTATCTGTGGACCGTCGCGGATGGCGGCAAAATTGTGCGAGGCGTGTAGGCAAGACATGAAACATCTGATTCCCATGATCGTGGCTGCAGTGACAGCATGGAGCGCGCCAGTGCACGCGCAGTCGGCGACGCAATCGCCTGTGGTCGTTGAGCTGTTTACATCGCAGGGGTGTTCGTCGTGCCCGCCTGCGGATGCGCTGATGCATGATCTGGCGGGGCGGGATGACGTCATCGCGCTGGCTTTGCATGTAGATTACTGGGATTACATTGGCTGGAAGGACGAATTTGCCAATCCGGCCTTTGCTGAACGCCAGCGTGGTTATGCGACAGAAGCGGGGCGGCGCTCTATTTACACGCCTCAAATGATCATCAACGGAGTGACAGACATCGTGGGTGCGCGACCCATGGAATTGTCAAAAGCGATCGCGGATCACGCCGCTAAGCCGTCGGTGATGGGTTTAAGTGTGGTGCGTTCGGGCGATCAGCTGGCCATCACAGCGCAGGCGTCCCCAACGCCTGGGCCGTTCCTTGTACACTTAGTGCGCTACGTGCCTGAACGGACGGCCAATATCACGCGCGGCGAAAATGCCGGTCATACATTGAGCTATGCCAACGTTGCGGACGAGTGGAAAATCCTGACGGAATGGGACGGCGTGACAGACCTTGATCTGGCCGCCGAAGCCGCCGGGGAACTGCCCGTTGTCGTCATGGTGCAACAGGGGCGCCACGGTGCCATTCTGGCGGCTGCGCAACTGCGCTAAGCCGGTACCCGCCAGCGTCGCGCGACCCAAAGCCACTGGTCTGGATGTGCGCGGATTTGTGCCGACATGCTGTCGTTCATGGCTTGGGTCATGGTTTCTGCGTCGCTGTGCGGAATCGGTTCCTCCATGACACAGTCGAAGTTGAATCCATCGGCGCATCTGATTCCATAAAACGGGATCAGGGCGGCATTGTAGCGCAGCGCGAGTTCGGCCGCTGAAATCGCCGTATGCGCCGGGTGCCCCATGAAATCGAGCACAGGCGCGTCCCTCACATGCTGATCAAACAGCAGAACAAGCTGTCCACCCGATTTGAGGTGACGCACAAAACCTGCGGTGCCTTTGCGCCCCTGAGCAAAGACGGGTCCGCCAAAGGCTTGCATCGTGCGCACATAGTGATCGTTGAAATAGGGGTTCGCCATGTTGCGATAAAGCCCACCGACGTCATACCCACGCCCGACAAGGGCCGCACGCAGAGCTTCGTAATTGCCAAAATGCCCGGTCACGAGGATCACGGGGCGACCTGCCTTGGCGGCGTCTTCCATCGCCTTCAATCCCGGCCCTTCAATCTCGGCACCCTTTTGGCGCGCAAGGAAGGCGCGGGTCGAATAATTCTCGATAAGTGTGCGCCCGGCATTGTTGAGACCTTGGAGGGCAATGCGGCGACGGTCCTGCAGGGAAAGTTCGGGCATAGCAAAAGCGACATGCGCCTCGGCCCGTTTCAGATAGCCAGCCACAGGCCCGACAAGCCGTGCCATCACAACACCCAGAAACCGCACCCGCGCCTTGTAGGGCAAGGCAAGGGCCAGCCCGATCAGGAACTTGGCCACAGCGTTGGTGGCCAGGTAACCAAGGCGCGTCGTCAGGGGCAGTTCATCGCGATTGGGGCGCATGGGCTGGGCTCGGGTTTTGGGTGCACGATTTTAGCGCGCGTGCGTCTCACGGTGCCAGACGTAAATCCCCGCAGCGGCGATCACAAGCATTCCCAGCAATGTCATGGCGTCAGGCACCTCGCCAAAGAGGGTCAGCCCGATGATCACGGCAAAGATCAGCCCGGAGTAGTTGAAGGGTGCCAGCAAACCCGCTTCGGCCATGGACAGCGCCCGCACGAGCATCAACTGTCCCGCCGTTCCCAGACAACAGATCAACCCAAGAAGGCCGATATCGCGCGCATCCAGCGCAGGCATCACAAAAGGCATCAGGCCGCTCAGCACTACGGCACCCACCAATCCTGTGTAAAACAGCGAGGTCCAAACATCTTCGCGCGGGCCCAGGCGCCGCGTGATCAGGGTGTATCCGGCAAAGCAAAAGGCCGCAACGAGTGGCAGGAGGGCGGCAGGCTGGAACACATCGGTGCCCGGGCGGATGACGATAAGAGCGCCAATCATGGCTCCCGCAATGGCGGCGATGCGGCGCACGCCCAGAGCTTCGCCCAGAAACAGCGCGCCACCTAGCGTGATCAGAATCGGATTGGTTGCCATCACGGCTGTCGCCGCGGCCAATTCAATTTGCCCAAGCGCCATGAACAAAAAGAACGTGGCCGCCATGAGTAACAGCGATCGCGCGATTTGAAGACCGGGATAGGCGCTCCGCGCAACTTGGCGCAAACGCGGCGCAATCAGGATGGCCACAATGACCATCTGCCCGGTATATCGCGCCCACAGTGCTGTGAGCGTTCCGGTGGTCGGGGTGGCGGCCTTGACCGTGGCGTCCATCAGGCTGAAGCACAGGATCGCCGCAACGGTCAGCAAGATGGCGCGCGCCGTGACGGATGTATCAGTGTTCATCCCGGTCGCATATTGGGCTTTGAGCAGTGTGTCGAGGTGTGGCGGACGCATGCGCGCGCGCGGCAATCGAATGGCCTGCGCCGCGCTGGCTGGATAATCTTTAGCGTCGTCGAAGAAGCCTGAAACGGTGAGTGCCATCTAACGTATTGAAAACGTGCATTTCGGGTGGCACGAGGTGAGGCTGATTTTCCAAAACAACTCTGCGGCCAAGCCATGCTATCCGGCGGTGCATAGAGCGCGAATTTGGTCTCTGGTATGTCGGGGCCGTTGTGAAACGGTCATACGTGTCGAGGCGACGCGCGGCACGGAACCGCGCGAGGCTATTCTTCGTCGTCAGGCACGACCATCATCACTTCGCCTGAGGCTTCCATCTGTCGGATGGTTGCCACAACGCTGCCCATGGCTGCATCTGTTTCTGCTTCTTTTGGTGTACCCTTGGCAGCGATGTCTTCGCGCAACTGATCCGCCAGACGCCCCGACATGTTGTCGAGCAGGAAGTCCACGCTTTCCTGCATGCCCATCGCGGGTGCACCAGCCATCGCGATCACCAATGCATCCTGATCAATGTCCCGCAGGATACGCGGCACGTCGCGTGCTGCGATACGGGCAGGGATATTGCCAAAGGTAAAGATCGCCTTGCGTACCGCATTGGCAAACCCTTCATCGTTTTCATCCAGCCCGGCCAGCATATCATCGCGCGTAACGGCCGTTGATGAGTTGAGAATGGCGCCCACACGCTCAACTGGTCCATCCTCAAAAGCCGAGATCGGGCGTGCATCAAGTTGGCTGGCCAGGGACAGGCCGATCCGGTCCACCGCGTCGGGCGTGACAGCGCCAGTCAGGGACACGGCATAGGTGATCTGGCGTGCACGGGGGCCGGACAATTTGCCCAGCAGTTCCGCAGCCTTGGGTACATCGAGCTTGGACAGCATGACGGCGGCGACCTCGATGCTTTCCTCTTCCAAAACGCCCAACAGGTTTTCCGGGGCCAGTTCGCGGATGCGCGCCCAGGGATCACCAGCCTCGCGTACGCCTGCCTCTTTACGCAAACGGGCCGCAGTTTGCGGGCTGATCTTGCCATCCAGCGCATCCAGCGCCCCAGCCATGCCGCCGGGGAAGGACAGACCAATCCGTTCCACCTCTTCGGCGAACTCGTCGATAACCTGCTGGACGGTGTCGCGATCGACCACACGCATCTGCCCCATCGCCTTGGTCAATTGGGCCTGCAAATCTTCAGGCAAATCCTCAAGCGGGATTTCAGCCCCTTCGTTCAGAAGGAGGCGCACGACAATGGCCGCCTTGGCCTTGCGGCTGAGTTTTCCGTTTGCGGACACAAGTCCGCCGCCCTGCGGTGTCAGTGCGGGGGCGGCGGATAAAGGTATCAGATCTTTCATATCCCGCCTCAAAACCGTTCACGTTAGGTTCTGGCAGGCAAAGGTTGAGAATCTCTCAACCCTCGCGCGGGAAATGGTGTTTGGATCAGTAGTTGTAGGTCGATCCTGTGGCGATCGCGTCCCGCAGGGAGGTTTCGGCCCACGTACCGGCTCCGCCACGGTTCTGGATTTCGCGCAATTGCAGCGTGGCGGTGACAAGATCGCCTTCGCTCACTTTGCCCTGACCCATGTAGGAGCGGGCCAGAATGTTGTCGGGGTTCAGCTCGATCGCCTGCTGGTAATAAACATTTGCCAGCTCAAGGTCGCCCAGTTTGCGCGCAGTAAAGCCGCGATAGGTCAGGACCTTGTCATCCAGCTGCTCTGGCATCTGGTCGAGCACTTTGATTGCGTCGTGGTAGCGACCTGCGTAGGCCAGTTCGCGCACGGCCTTGTACAAAGTTTCGCTGTCGAGATGCGATGTTTTGTCGGGGCGCACACATTTGTTGATGTTGGCGTCCCATACGCCGTTCACCTTTTCGGAGAAGCGTACAAACTTCTTGGTTTCGGGGTCCCACTGGCGTGCCTTGAAGCAGTTCTGCGTTGTTTCCGTCTTTTTGGGAGGAGAGGAGCTTTCGCCCGCGGCAAAGCCGGTCACAGGCATCAAGGTTGCGGTTGTCAGGGCGGTTGTGATGGCGAGAATACGCAGCATGGGGGATCTCCGTTTGGGTGCGTTCGGGGTTTCGTACAGAGGTAACCCCGAACGCGGCGATTTTATGCGATTTGAATGCGATCACGAAAGCGTGAGCATTGTTACGGCGCGTTAGCCAGTTGTTGTTACGCAGCTGTTGGTGCCCGCGTCATAGGTTGTGCCGGGGGCACATGACATCGCCTGCTGGTCGTGTTTGCCATAGTTGCACCCCATGGCGAGGCTCAAGGTGGGGGCGAGGGTCAGAGCCAGTGCCACCAATACGGTCTTGGTCTTCATCAGTCGTCTCCTTGTGCATTTTCGTGCCGTAAGCGTAGGGCAAGTTGCTGCGCTGGCAAAACGAATTTTGCGTGACCGCTGAGATGGCGGTCAACGATGCGCGTTGCGCGGATATTTTGGGCGTTCGAAGTGCGGGTTGTCGGCCGTATATGCGCCGATGTTTCCGGGTGGAGTGGGGGCGCTGCCCCCGCGCCTTTGGCGCTCCCCCGTGGTATTTCTGGTCAGAAGAAACCTGTCAATCGTCGCCAAACACGCGGGCAAAGATCGTGTCCACATGTTTGGTGTGATATCCGAGATCGAATTTTTCTTCGATTTCGGCAGGGCTGAGTGCTGCTGTGACATCTGAATCCGCCAGCAGTTCCTCTTTGAAATCCGTGCGGTGTTCCCAGACCTTGAGCGCATTGCGCTGCACGTAGCTGTAGGCGTCTTCGCGGCTGACCCCAGCTTGGGTGAGAGCGAGCAGCACCCGTTGGCTCATCACGAGCCCGGGAAATTTGTTCATGTTGTCGAGCATGTTCTGAGGAAAGATCAGCATCTTGTCGATGACGCCTGTGAGGCGGGCAAGCGCAAAGTCGAGCGTGATTGTAGCGTCAGGGCCGATCATGCGTTCGACCGAGGAATGGGAGATATCGCGTTCATGCCAGAGCGCTACGTTCTCCATGGCCGGGATGACGGCCGAGCGCACCATACGTGCCAGCCCGGTCAGGTTTTCCGTCAGCACTGGGTTTTTTTTGTGCGGCATCGCGCTGGAACCTTTTTGCCCCATGGAGAAAAATTCGGCGCCCTCCAGCACTTCGGTGCGCTGCATGTGACGGATTTCGGTCGCGATATTCTCGATGGAGGAGGCGATGACGCCCAGTGTTGCAAAGAAGGCGGCATGACGGTCGCGCGGAATGACCTGGGTGCTGATGGGTTCGGGAACGAGGCCAAGTTTGTCGCAGACGTGTTCTTCGACGGCGGGGTCGACATTGGCGAAGGTACCGACCGCGCCCGAGATCGCGCCCGTCGCGATTTCGGCTCGCGCATCGCGCATCCGCGACAGGTTGCGGTCCATTTCGGCGTAAAAGCGGGCGAAGGTCAGACCCATAGTCGTGGGCTCGGCGTGGATGCCGTGGGAACGTCCGATGCGCACGGTATCTTTATGTTCGATCGCGCGGCGCTTAAGGGCGGCCAGAAGTCCTTCGATATCCGTGATCAGCAGATCAGCGGCGCGCGTCAGTTGCACATTGAAACAGGTGTCGAGCACATCCGAAGACGTCATGCCCTGATGCACAAAACGGGCTTCATCCGCGCCGACATGTTCGGCCAGATGGGTGAGGAAGGCGATAACGTCGTGTTTTGTGACCGCTTCGATCTCGTCAATACGGGCGACGTCAAATTCCACGTCTTTGGCTTTCCAGACGGCATCTGCATTTTCGCGCGGGATCACGCCAAGATCAGCCATGGCGTCGCAGGCATGTGCCTCGATCTCGTACCAGATTTTGAACTTGGCGGCGGGTTCCCAGATGGCGACCATGTCGGGGCGGGAATAGCGTGGGATCATGGGGCACCTTTTTGTGACTGTTCTTGGGGGTCGCGGGCGTCTTAGACTGGTGCGCAGCACACGACAAGGCAAAGGCCACGGACAATGCACAACCTGAGACGCTTTGCCCTGCTTTGTCCGATTTTGGCGGGTCTTTTCCCGGGCATAGTGGGTGCCGAGGCGTGGCAGGATTTGTCCGGTGCACAGATCGACGCCGCGCTGACCGGGCGGGTGTTGGTATATGTGGACAGGGGTGATCCGGATAAACTTGTGGACACGACACAGGACTTCCGCGCCTCCGGTCGGACGCTCTACACCTTTAAGGGACGCGAAAGTTGGGGCTATTGGCGCGTTCAAGAGGACCAGTACTGCAGTCAGTGGCCGCCCAATGACTTGTGGGCGTGTTACGATATGGAACGTCAGGGCGTGCGGATCCGTTTTGTCGGGCAGGGCGACGATATCACCGAGGCGGTCTATGCAGAGTGAACAGACAAGTCGGACGCCCCGTGTGTTGGCCGACTTTGAGGGGCGCTGGAAGATCACGCGCAGCATTGTGCCCAAACGGGGACCAAACGGGCGTTTCGAGGGGCTTGGCCTGTGGTCTGCGGACGGAGATGGTTTGGCCTATCGGGAAACAGGGACACTGTTTCTGGACGGCGCGCCGCCCATGCAAGCCGAGCGGCGCTATCGCTGGGCACCGGACCTTTCTGTTTACTTCGATGACGGGCGGTTTTTCCACCGTGTTCCTGCAGCTGGTGGGCGAACGCAGCATTGGTGCGATCCAGATACATATACTGTGGAATATGAATTTGCCGACTGGCCCACATTTTCGGTGACGTGGCAGGTGCAGGGACCGCGCAAATCCTATGAGATGACCAGCCTTTATACACCCGAGGCCTGAGCGGCGCGCTAACGGGGGGGCGCATGAGCGCTTTGCACTTGCAGAAACTGGATGGCCTTGGCACACATCGCGCAGAGCAACTGGATCGACAGGGGACATGCTGATGGAAACAACGTGGAATAACAAAGTGCTGAGTGACGTTCTTGGTACAAAGACCGGTGCGGGGCAGGCGGTGAAAGAAGTTGGGCTGGTCCTGGCAGGTATTGTCCTTCTCGCGGTCGCAGCAAAGATCAAAGTGCCAATGTGGCCGGTGCCGATCACTATGGGCACGTTTGCCGTGTTGACCGTTGGAGCGGCATATGGCGCGCGTTTGGGCTTGATCACCATCATGGGTTACATGCTTGTCGGGGCCGCTGGCTTTGACGTTTTTGCAGGTTCAACTGCAGAGACGTACGGCCTGAGCTACATGATGGGTGGCACGGGTGGATATCTTGTTGGGTATGTGCTTGCCACTGTGGCGCTTGGGCTGCTGGCCCAGCGAGGATGGGATCGCTCTGTTGGCTGGATGGCGCTGGCGATGCTGATCGGCAATGTGTTGATTTATGTGCCGGGCCTTGCATGGCTGGGTCAGCTTTATGGCTGGGACAAGCCCATTCTGGCTTGGGGCCTGACACCGTTCTTGTTGGGCGACGCGATCAAGCTGGCTTTGGCGGCTTTGACATTGCCTGCGGCCTGGGCCCTGGTGCGGCGCGTCCGTCGCTGACGTTAGGGTAAGAATTGACCTTGCGGAGAGGCGCGCACCTTGCGGTGCGCGCCTCACGTTATTCTGGGGCACTTGGTTGGCGTGAGCCCGGATATTGGACGTTGTTTTTCTGGACGCCGGATAGGCCTGAGCCGGGGACAAAACGCGCATTAATGAAGCGTGATAATGCTCTGATAACGAATAAGTAAAACTGATTTCACTGGTGTTTTTGCACCCTAGCTGTGACCTGCCGGCGCAAGTTCTGTAATCACGGTCGAACTGCGTTCCAGAGTCCGGTGCACCGGGCATTTGTCCGCGATCTCCAGCAGCCTTTGGCGCTGTGTTTCATCCAGAGTGCCGCTGAGCGTGATGCGCCGTTTCCACGCATCGACCTTGTCACCGGCACCTGTGTTGGCGTCCTGAGCATGGACCTTGTTGTGGCTGACATCGACCGAGACGTGATCCAGCGTCCATTCCTTGCGCCGCGCATACATGCGGATTGTCATGGACGTACACGCAGCCAATCCAGCACTGAGCAAGCCATAGGGTGACAGACCTTGGTTGGTGCCGCCATAGGCGCGCGGTTCATCTGCGAGAATATGGTGGCGTGTGCCGTGGGTAATGTCCTGCAGGAACCCTTTCGGGTCGGCTTCGGAGCTGCGCACAATACCTTCGGGTGCGCCGATGGGCGGGGCAGGTGGTTTCAGTGCAAGATATTTTTTCGCCCATGTGGCGATGATGTCGGCGGCATATTCGGCGTGTTCGGATTTGGTGATCAGGTGGTCGGCATCGTCCAGTGTCACAAAACTCTTGGGATGTTTGGCGGACAGGAAGATTTCACTGGCGTTATCAATGCTGACTATGCTGTCGCGCGGGGCATGCAGCACCAGCAGGGCGGCCTTGAGGTCGTTGATCGCGGGTTTCAGCGCCTCCTGGTTCACATCCTCGACAAAGGTTTTGCCGATGCGGAATGGGCGACCGCCCAAGGAAACCTCGGCAGAGCCACGTGTCTCGATTTCGGGCAGCGCGTCAGCAAAATTGTGCGTGACATGGGCGGGATCTGATGGTGCACCCAATGTGGCGACCGCTTTGATCTGGTCGAGATTGGCAGCAGCCTTGAGCACAGCGGCCCCCCCAAGAGAATGCCCGATCAGCAAGGCCGGGGGCATCCGTTGGGCATTCAGGTATTCCACTGCTTTTTCAAGATCCTGAACATTGGATGTAAAGGACGTGTTGGCAAACTCTCCGCTTGAGTGTCCCAAACCCGTGAAGTCAAAGCGCAAAACGGCAATGCCCATCGTTGTCAGGCGCGCCGCAATGCGCCGAGCAGCAGGAATGTCTTTGCCGCAGGTAAAGCAGTGAGCGAAAACAGCCGTTGCCAAATGAGGACCTTCGGGCAAATCAAGGCGGGCGTCCAAGGTGCCTGCATGGCCGGGAAAAGTGATGCGATCTGTGGGCATTATGTGTCTCCTTGGACGACAGAATGGGGATGGACTGCGCGTGATGGAAGGGGATGAAACATGGCGCACGTTGATGTGTTGGTGTGATGCAATTTCTTTGGCACCATTTGCGCACTGACGTAGCGGAAAAAAACTGTTTGCCGCCGTGCATTTGGTTGGCTGCAATCGGTGGACGGCATGCCGGATTGCCCGTGTTCGAAGATCCGCGACATCAAGGGTTTCGAAATTGGAATTGCATTTTGTCTGAAACGCCAGATGCTTATGGTCGTATTTAAACTGTCAGGACTTTTGGAATGCCCGACACAAAAGCTCATATTCTTCTTGCCGCTTTTTCGGCGCTGAAGTCGGACGGACTGCCCGTTTTGTCTTATGACCGCATCGCCGAGGAGGCGAATCTGTCGCGTCAGGTCATCCGTTATCACTTCAGTGAACCTGACGATTTGATGGTGGCGCTGTGCGATCATCTTGCCGGTGTATACCGCGACAGGCTGGTTGCGAATGTGCAGGATTTGTCTGGGCCGTTGCGGATAGACATGTTTCTTGATTTCTACTTTGGCACGCTTGAGGGGCAGATCAAGCCCGAGGACGATCAGGTCTATGACGCGCTGATGAGCCGGGCAGCCGCGTCCGAACCCGTACGTACATGTCTGCGCAATCAGTAAGGATTGTTGGGTCATGTCCTGAGCCATGAATTGCAACTGTCCTTTCCGGATCTGGAGCGGCAGGCGGCGAATGAATTGTCCTTTGCCTTTGTGGCGTTGATGTATGGCCATTGGAAGATGGTGGCTTCGCTTGGCTTCAGCCCGGATCACAACCGGGTGTCGCGATCTGCCATGTCCCGCTTGATTCGTGCCTATGTTGTGGACGGCACACCTGCCTGCCCGGATGTCGCCGTTTGGAGCGTTCCAGCCTGAAATCTGCGTTTTTCATTTTGGAAAAAAGTTATGTTTTCGGATGAACAACCGCCACTTAGCCACAGCAGCTATCTGAAAACATAGGGTTTTCCGAATGGCTCTGTTCACAATCGCAAAGTTCGCGTCATGCGTGTTTGCAAAATGAAAAACACTTCAAGTCGGAATTGACCGCGCGTTTTTCTTCAATGCAGCATCGACCGATAAAGGCGGAAAACCGCCGATCCGAGTATTTAAATGGGGGTGTAAAAACGCCAATGACTTTGAAAGCAACATTGAGCGCCGCGTGTATGGCGTGTGCGGGATTGGCAACCAGCGCGGCCGCGGTGCCAGTGCAATGGGCTGCTGCTGATGGCGGCAACGACCACTGGTATGATTTTGTAATCCTGTCGAATGCTGTTTCGGCGACCGAGGCAGAAGCTGCGGCTGAAGCCTCGATGCTGAACGGGGAAAACGGATATCTCGCGACAATCACCAGCGCGGCCGAACAGGTGTTTCTCAACACGTTGTGGCCCGGCGCAGGTTCGGTGACAGGCCAGTTCAATGGCCTGAGCTTTTTCCTCATCGGGGCGTCTGACCGGGACTCCGAAGGCACGTTCAAGTGGATTGGCGGCCCCGAAGAGGGCGATACCGTTAGTTACACAAACTGGAACAGCGGCGAGCCGAATGATCTCGGTGGAGAAGACTATGCCGTTGGATGGTGGAACGACTCCGTCAACGGCGTGTGGAATGACACCCAGGTCAACGCAAACTACTTTGCCTATCTGGTCGAATACAATGACGCAGCCGTCGCGCCAGCCGTGCCGCTGCCCGCCGCGGGGTGGATGTTGCTTGCTGGTGTTGGTGGCTTGGCCGCGATGCGCCGTCGACGCAAAACGTAACGCACCTCAAGATCAGGGCGCGCGCCGCACTGTGTGCGATGGCGCGCCCTACATGCTTTTTCATCACGTAGACTTTGGTTCAGGAAACGCCCTCGGATGTGAAGCCGGGGGCGTATTTTTATGTGCCAGTGCAGACCCTCCGCATAGCGCATCATGGCGATGCGCCTGCTTGGCCTGTTCAGGTCGCCAAACTGCACCGAGGGTTGCACACTGGATCGTCAGTCGACGCCGCCAAGCCCGGTTACGTCTGCCAGCACGTCCTTGATCGCGTCCGTTTCATATTTTCGACTCCCCATCAGTGTATCGGTCTGTGGGATTGTCCCGGCAAGGATTCCGAAGTTCTGGAACTTGAGCCACAAGTGCCCCTCGAACAATGGAGCCATAACCGCGTTGAATTCATTTTGGACGGGCAAGTCCTGACCGGCCAACTCGCGGCGATACAATTTGGCAAACTCGTCCATGACGATCTTGCGTTTCCTGTCGGTTTCAAAGTCGCTGACCTCGTCCCTGAGATCTTTCATCCCCTGCACCGTGCCCGACAGGGTGCCGAGGCCCGAGTTCCGCGCGATCAGATCGGCCAGATGCGCCGCGATCGAGGCTTGCCGCGCTGCCGATGCGGCACTGTTCTGCGCGTCACCTCTGGCGGACGCGGCGGATGTTTTGCCATCCTGAAGAGCCTTTGCCCCCGCGCGCGCCGCTGATGCGGCAGAGGCGCCCCGGGCAGATGCTGCGCCTGCGGCGTGGCGCGCGACCGGTGCGGCGACGGCTTCGCCGATGCGCGCACGGGCTGCGGCGCGGGCGGCCGCTTCGGCGGCTGAGGTGGTATGAGGCATGCTGTATCCCTTTCTCACACAAAGAGTGACCTAGGGTCAGCTTATCAAAGCACTCTAATAATTCAATCAAAACGGGAACGGATGTTGGCGGCGCCTCGGCTTGCTCCACGCGATGGATCAAGCGCGACCTGTTCAGAGGCTGTTGGGCGCGTTCCGGCGTCCCCGCGCGTCATAGTTTCAGGGGTGAGGGTGTCAGACCTTCACCGAGGGGCGAGGCGCCCGCTATCCCCCCATGAGCGCCGCATCAAACGGATAAACAGTGAGGTTTTCGAACCCGTCTTCGGTAACAAGCACCTGATCTTCGAGCTTGATTGAAAAATCTCCGCCCACTTCGCCTACTGATGCCTCGACGCACAGTACCATGCCCGCCTCAAGCGGGTGATCAAACGCGCCGGGCATTGCCTTGTCGGGGTAGGCCACCAACGGCCATTCATCGCAAAGACCCACGCCATGCATCAGACATCCGTATTTCAACTCTTGGAACTTGTCGTCGAGCACATGGGTGTTGGCTGTCAATTCCGGGATCATAACGCCGGGTTTGATCATTTGCATGTTCGTCATGATGTGTTCATGGGCATGCTGCATCGCATAGACCATATCCGGGCGCGGTTTGTCCGGCCCGATCCACCAACTGCGCGAGATGTCGATGCAGATGCCATAGGCACCAATGAGGTCCGTATCGAACGAGATGATCTCGTTCTGCTGACAAATCCGCGGACCGCATTCCTGAAACCATGGGTTTGTGCGGGGGCCAGAGGCAAGCAGGCGGGTCTCGATCCACTCGCCGCCGCGCCGTACATTTTCAGCATGCAGAACCGCCCAGATGTCATCTTCGGAGGTTTTCCCATCCCCGACATTGGTGCGCGCGAAGTCCTCCATCGCTTGCACCGCCGTTTCGCAGGCATGCGAAGCGCAGCGCATGGCGAGGATTTCATCAGGCCCCTTGATCGAGCGCGCCTTTTCGGTGACTTCCTCGCCATCCTTGAGGTCAAATCCGGTAGCTTCCAGCGCCTTGGCCCCATGTAGCATGATCTTGTCGACGCCAAGAGCCATGTTGCCGCCGCCGTGTTCGTTGATCAGATCCCGCACCTCCGCTGCAAAGGGATCTGCGACGGCGTCCGGGCGATCACCTGCCGAGAAATAGAACATCGACGCGCCCGAGCGCACTTCGCGCACCAGCGGGTTAAAGGATGTCAGAAACGGCGCGTTCTTGTAGTCCCAAATCACCATATGACCGTCCGCGCAGACCAGCACGGCACGGAACGGGTTGTGGGTGTTCCACAGCTGCATGTTGGTGCTGTCGGTTGCGTAGCGGATGTTGAGCGGGTCAAACATCAACAGACCGCCATAGTTGCGATCCACGATATGTTGCGTCAGGCGTTGCCAGCGATAGTGGCGCATGGCCTCAAGGTTGGGCAGAACCAGCCCGGCCTGCTCCCATTCGCCAAAAGCCAACTGCGTCGGCCCGATCTCGATCCGGTCGGCATCGTTCGGGGTGCCATCGCCCAAAAGGGCTCCGCGTGTGGGGTCAATTTTGCGTGCGTCGCGGTGGTGCTGGTTCATGGTGGGCCTCGTTGATGTGTATCAGCGTGGCGCGGAAAATTGGCCCGGAGTTGTCGATTTGCGACGTCAGGTGGTGTTTTTTGAAGTCGCAGACAACGCTTTGAACGCTTGGGTCAGGTGCTGCATCGCGGCAATGTAGGGGTTCGGCCCAAAGCTGATCCGCGCCACACCACAATTGGCCATGGGTGCGATATCGGCAGGGTCTGCCAGCATGACGTTGACGGGCAGGGGGCTGTCCCGGCACAGGGTTTTCACCAGATCCGGATCATTGAGGCCCGGCACGAACAGCCCGCTTGCACCGGCATCCTTGTAGGCGCTGGCCCGGGCAAGCGCCTGATCCACGTTGTTGCGCTGTGTGTCCGTGTCCGAGCCATCAAAAAATATGTCGCAGCGCGCGTTGATGAAAAACGCAGCACCAGCGGCATGTCGGGCTGCAGCGATACGCGCGGCGTGTGCATCAACGGGGTGAAGCCCTTTGCCGCCCACAATGCGGTCTTCGAAATTGATGCCGATGGCACCTGCTTCCTGAACGGCGGTCACCGTTGCGGCCACTCCCGCTGGGTCGACGGCATAGCCACCTTCGATATCGACACTCAGTGGCAGATCGCTGACTGCCTTGATGCGCGCAATCGTGTGCAAAAGGCTGTCGAGCGGCAGAGTTTCGCCGTCACGATACCCTTGGGCGGCGGCCACACCCCAACTGCCTGTGGCCAAGGCGCTGGCGCCTGCCTTGGTCAGCGTGGCCGCGCTGCCTGCATCCCAGATGTTGAACAGGACAATGGGATCGCCGGGGACGTGCTGCGCGGCAAAGGTATCGTGGTGAGTCATGTGGGACTTTCAGATGTTGATGTCATGGAAATGCAGTTGGACAGCAGGCTGCGCCTGCGTCAAGCTGCGCCTCATGGGATTTGAGCGTGATGCGGCCTGCATAAAGGCGGTGATAGCAGACCGGGACCCGGCTTTTGCCGCAGCACCGGCTGCGCAATTGGCAGAGGCGGTGGCCGTCATGGAGCGTGCGGCAGGTGATGCACACGACGCTTTTTTGCTGGCCGCGATGCGGGCTGTGGCCTGTGGGCGCAATGGCCACTCCCGCCTGCTGCCCAACGCTGCAATCTCCGTTTTGCCATTGCGCTGTGTGATGCGTGACGGTGCCCTTGGTATTGTGAGGGGCCTTCGTTTCTGCCCCCTTGTCTCGGTGAATGATGTCCCGGTTGAGACGCTGCGCGATGCGTTTGCACCTTATCTGGCAGGGACGCGAATGCGGGCCGCATGTCTGAGCGGGATCATGTTGGTGTGGCCAGCTGCGCTGGCCTTGGGCGGGGTCAGCGGACCGCGCTACGCTTTTGAACTTGCGGGCGGTGACAGTCTGGAATTCAGCAACGCGCAGGTTGTACCGGCTTTGCCACTTTACCCGGTGGCGGACACGGGGGCATTGCGCGTGGGTGAGGATCCCTATGCCCTGCCACAAGGCGCTTTGGTGCACTTTGAACAGGGGGTGTGGCGCGTGCGGATTTCGGATCTCAAAACGTTGTCGGATGCAGAAATCGAGTACGTCGTGCGCACCATGGGGGGCGCTGTCGATGCGCCCGTGATCCTTGATCTGCGGGGCAATCCGGGTGGCAGTTTCCTGACGGCCTTGCCGCTGGTGTGGTGGCTGCGCGATGTGTGGCGCGGCGCGCGCTGCGCTGTTCTGGTCAATGGCTACACGTTTTCCGCAGCCATTGTGACGGCGGCCTTGGTCTCCTTTCACCTTGGGCCACGGGCCGCTTTTCTGGGGGCGGAGATGGGCGACGATCTGGCGTTTTGGGCAGAAGGGGACACGCTGGCATTGCCGCAATCGGGTGCTGCCTTGCGGTACTCCACGCAATGGCATGATTGGCGAGACGGGCAGTTTGATGGCCCGGTGCCTGATGAATGGGGGCAATGGATGGTGGGGGCCGGGGATATTGACGTTCGCGCAGTACCAGAGGCCGCTCAATGGCAGGCTGCATTGGCTTGGGTACATGCCGCCTGAGCTGCTGGCGCCTGTGGACGCACCTGTGGCAGACCTAGCCCCATGACAGGCCCGATTTTGCAGACGCATCTACCCGAAGACATGTATGTGTCGCGCGCCTTGCCGGGTATTCAGCCCGAAACGGGGCCATGGCTGCGCGTGGACGAGGCTTACGGCGCGCAAATGACGCGACGGCTTGCTTTGCTCGCAGCGCGCGACGCGGCGGTGCACTATCTGGAGCCCACCGCGCTGCCCGCAGCGCAGGAGTTGCTTGAGCACACCTTGGCGGCATTGCCGGACATTGGGTTCAAGATCACAGCCGATGATGTTCAGTGCCCGGACGGGCGCAGGGTGCAGGTGGATTTCGACCACCCTCTCAGAACTCTGGGTCGGTTGTGCCAGAATGATTTTGTCCTGATGGAAAAGCGGGGCGATGAGCATGTGCTGAGCGGCGGCATGCTGTGTTTTCCCGCCTCTTGGCAGTTGAGTGAAAAGGCAGGGCGGGCGCTGCGCGATATTCATGTGCCGGTTCATGAGTATACAGACGACATCGCGCGCCGGGTCCAACGCTTGTTTGACGGGGTGCAGGTGGGACGCCCCCTGTGGCGCTTCAACCAGCTATGGTATGATGATCCGGAGTTGTTTCAGCCCCGCTCCGCCGCTGAGCCGCGCCGTGTTGGTGCAGGTCAGTCTACGGGGCCGTACTATCGGTCCGAACGCCAGACGTTGCTGCGCTTGCCCCGCACAGGGGCGGTGGTGTTTGCGATCCATACCTACGTGTTGAAACGGCAGGATGTTGATTTGCCGGAAGACTAGAGTCTGGGTTGGGCCAATGGTGTCGCAGTGATGCTTTTGCCGGAGTTCAGGCTTGGTCTATCTGTTGCATTAAATGCATTAAAAACAGCGTATTATTCGGAAAAATTGATGTTATGTGGCAGATCGCCCGGATGAGCGCGCACAAACCTGTTGCGCGCGCCCTTTTGGTTGATTTGGTATTGGTACAGTACCGTGATTCAGCCACCGGCCCACGCATCGTCAATCACCAGATGCGGTTGACCGTCAGACGTGGTGCGCAGTGTTCGACCTTTGGGCGACACCACGCAATTGACTTGCCGACGCAGCGCCGAAAAATGCCGTGACGCCACAACATCAATCGCCTCGTCAAAGCGTACGGTCAGGGCATGTCGCCCGTTTGGCATCAGCCGCGCGGCCTTGACCATGCCAGCAAACCGGTGGCCCAGATACCGCCCGGTGATCCGTTGCCCGGGGCTGTAGCGCGGGCTCGGATCGTTTTGCGCCTTGGCACTCAACGTGTTCCAGTCCCGCGCGCCCCATTGATGGGCGACAGCTTCGAGTGCCTGACTGTGAGAACAGGGCGTGCCCGCGGATGTCAGTGTGTTGCGCAGCCGTTTGGCCTGAGCCTTGAGTGCCGCGCGTGAGGGAAGGGGGATGTCCATCTCCGTCTCCTTTGGTGGCGGTCGTTTGGGTCTTCGGGGTCTCCGCATTGCCTGAGGCACGACCGGGAAAAGGATCGGGTCCGAGATCGGGTTCATGTCAGGCTTCACCACGGTGCGGAGGGCAGGGGCCTGCGCCCTGAAGCCGGAATTAAGCGCGCGGATATCGCTTTGCAAGGTCTGGGGTCGGCCGGGCGCGCATCTGTGTCTTTGGCGTCGCGGTATTATTTGTGGTTGGTGCTTTTTGATGGGCGGCAGGGCACAGGGGCTCTGCCCCCGGCCTTTGGCCTCCCCCGTGGTATTTTGGGTCAGAAGAAACGAGGCGGTCAGCGCCGCAGAGGACCACGCGTGGCGCTATCCGTCGATCTTTGCGCCCATGATCGCAATGGCCTGTTGATAGACCGTGGCCGCGTTCCATTGTTTGATCACTTTGAAATTGGGTTGTCCTTCTTGGTACCCCTTGCCGGGCTTCCAGCCCTTTTGTCGCAGGAAGTTGGCCGTCGAGGACAGCGCGTCCGTCTGGTTGTAGAGATCCACGCGTCCGTCTCCGTTCCCGTCCACTCCGTAGGTCAGCGCATTGCCGGGCAGGAACTGCGTATGGCCCAATTCACCATGTTTCGCCCCCTTGGTGGAGGCGGTGATCGAACCTTGGTCAACCAGTTTCAGCGCCCCGATGGCATGTGGTTTGAAAAAATCCGAGCGGCGGCAGTCATAGGTCAGCGTCACGATAGCTGAAACAACGGCACTATCGCCCATGTAGTTGCCAAAGGCGGTCTCCATCCCGTGAATGGCAATCAACACACCGGCAGGCACGCCGTATTGCCGTTCGAGCGCGGCGAAATAGTCGGGATTGCGCGCCTTGCGTTTGCGCCCTTGGGCGATAATCGTGTTGGCGCCGCGGATTTCGAGGAACTTAGGCAGCGAGTAGCGGAACGACTTCTGGTTACGGTCCGCGGCGATGGTGCGGGTGGCGTATTTAGCAGAAGCCAGTGCATCGAGCCCCCGTTTGCCGACGCCCGCGCGTTTGGCTTCTTTGGCAAAGCCGGGTTTCCAGCCCTCGAACCCGCTACCTGTATTGCCGCATTGTGCGACCGCTGTTGTCGCCATACATGCGCTCAACGTCAGCCCTGCGAGCAGTTTGCCCAGATTTGTCATACCGATCTCTCCCACCATTACTGCCCCCAGCCTAGCGTCTTGGCTGCGTTCCAAAAAGGGTAAAGTCGGATAAGTGGCGGTGTTGCGCGGATGACGGCGCCAGTGGTGGGCCGCGTCTTGGCCCGTCATCCGGGGACACGTGGCGACGCCAAAAGGGTGGCGTCGCCCGCGATGAGGCCCTGAGCCCCATGCGCCTGAGACCAGAGCGGTGGCGATCAGAATCCGAAGTCGAAATCGCTGGCTTGCAGGTCTGTGGCGGTAATGTCTTGGAGCCGCACCGATCCTGAACCGCCCAAAACGTTGAAATCGATGATGGTGTCGTCTTCATCTTGCGACAAAGCGCCTGCGGCCACGATCGCGTCAAAGTTCCGCTGGTTGGCGAAGGTCAGAAAGATCGTGTCTTCGCCAATGGTAAAATCGGTGATCACATCGTCGCCAAAATCGGTAGAGGTATTGCCACCCAAGTCCGGGGGCAAGAAGGCAAAGGCGTCTGCCCCGTCGCCACCCGTCAGGGTTTCGTTGTCTGTCATCCCGATTAGAAAGTCATCGCCAGCCCCGCCCTGCAGAGTGTCGCGCCCATCGCCGCCGCGCAGCACGTCGTTGCCTGAATCGCCCCGGATCAGGTCAGCGCCGATACCGCCGTCGATAGTGTCGTTATCCCGGCCACCATTGATCGTGTCGCGCCCGTCGCCGCCATTGATGCTGTCAAAACCCGCACCGCCAAAGATCTCGTCCTGGCCGCGCCCGCCGTCGATGACATCATTGCCCGCGTCTCCGCGCAGGCGGTCATCACCGTCATTGCCGTTCACCGTGTCGTTGCCGTCTTCGCCTGACAGGATATCGCGCCCGTTGTTGCCGTTGATCAGGTCGTCGCCTGCGCCTGCATTCACCACATCATTGCCGCGTCCGCCGCTGACATCGTCCGTGTCATCACCACCGGTGATGTTGTCGTTCCCGTCGCCGCCAGTGACGGTGTTGAGGCCGTCGCCCGCCTCGATTGTGTCGCGCCCGCCATTGCCGCTGATGTGATCATCGCCGGATTTCGCTTCAACCGAATCCGCGCCCTTCCCCGCAACGACGGTAGCGGTGGAGTTGCCGAGCTCGATCACATCATTGCCCCCGCCGCCAAAGATGGTCCCGGTGATGGCGCTGAGAAACGAGCCGTTGAACAAGTCATCGCCCGCGCCAAAATTGACCGAACCGTTGATGACCGCATCATCGCCGTTAAAGACAACGTCATCCCCGTCAAAGAGCCGCAAATTGGCGTTGAGCGTGCCGCGGTTTTCGACCCGGTCGTCGGCGTTGCCGCCGCGTCCTTCGCCGTTGCCGACACTTGAATCCACGGTGATCGTGCCTGTGTTGTCGATAAATGACCCAAGGGCTGCGCCGAAATTGAACTGTGTCACATCCAGTGTGCCGGAATTGGTCAGATCGGTTGTACCGGTTCCGTCGATTTGCAACTGGCCGCCGAAAATGCTGCCGGAATTGGTGAAGTCGAGGTTCAGCAGGTTGTTGTTGAGAAAGATGAACGAGTCGCGCGCCCCGGTCACGTCGCTGGTGTTTTCGAATGTAAAGTTAACCAACCCGGCAAACTTGGTCGTGTCAATAACTGCGCCTTGCGATTGAAAGATGCCGTTGTTGACGACTTTGAAACTGCGCACGTTGTCTGGATCAAAAAGGGAAGGGACAAGACCGATCAGATTGAAGGCAAAGGAGCCGCCGCCGCTGTTGAGGTTGCTCAGAACACCGTTGTTCACAAATTCGCTGAAGGGGCCAAACAATTTGACAATGGCGGTGCTGCCTTGTGTGCTCAAGGTGCCGAAATTGGATGCGGTTGTTGGATCATCCTCAGTGCCGTTCAACAGGTTGAGCGAGTTGAAGCTGGAAAACGTAATCGAGACGCCTTCCTCGATGATGAGGTCGTCGCCTCCTGTGATATTGATGGATAGGCCGCTGGATGTGTCTGTGTCCGGAGTAATGGTGATGATGTCCATGTCGTTTGTCCCTTTGAAATCGTGTCAAAGGGTTAAACCGCAGGGGGCGGGACTTATTCGCGCCGTGGCACAACATTTCTTGAGCGTGGTCGGTGACAGCGCCCGCATCGCAGCGTCAGGGTGCGATCAAAAGATGAAATCACTGTCCGACAGGCTTGCGCTGAGCACATTTTCCAACCGAACCGAACCTGATCCGCCCAGCGGGTTGAGATTGATCAGCGTGTCAGCCCCGTCTTGCGAAATGGCTCCGGCCATCTGCATGGCCGCCAGATCTGTGACCCCCAACAAAGTGACGTCCAGAACGTCGTTGCCGTTGCCGAAATCCGTGATGGTGTCGTTGCCGTTGGCATTGGCGCGGATAATGAACGTATCACCGCCCACATCGCCGGTCAGGACGTCTGCGCCGATGCCGCCGTTGAGCTGATCGCGTCCTTCGCCCCCCAGCAGGCTGTCATTGCCATCGTTGCCCATCAGCGTGTCATCGCCGCGCCCGCCATCCAGCGTGTCCTGGCCAGCATCGCCACGCAGCATGTCCGTTCCGTCGTTGCCTGACAGGCTGTCGGCCCCGTCTCCGCCGCGTATGTCGTCTGCGCCATTGTTGCCGTTCAGCACATCGTTCATCGCTTCGCCGCTGATAAAGTCGTCTCCGCGCCCACCCGACAAAGTATCAGTGCCCGCGCCGCCAAAGATGCGGTCGGCCCCATCGCCGCCTGTGGCCACGTCTGCGCCTTCGCCTGCGAGGATCGTGTCGGCGCCTGCGTTCCCGGACAGATCATCCGTTCCGGATCCGCCCTCAAGCCGGTCTGACCCTTTGCCGCCCGAGATCGTGTCGGCGCTGGTGCCGCCGCTCAGCGTGTCATTGCCCCCGCCGCCACTGATGGTGCCTGTCACTGTGCCACTGCCGGAATAGACGTCATCGCCTGCGCCGAGATTCACGAACCCATCGATGCTGCCGGTATTGGTCAGGGTGTCATTGCCTCCGAGCAACACGATATCGGCCACGACACTTGTGGAATTGTCGATCTCTTCGACCATATCGCTGCCGGTAATGCGGTCATCGCTGAGCGTGACATTGCCCTGCAGGATGGTGAAGCTGCCAACCATGGCCGGCAGCGGGGCGGGACGTTCGATCAGCGGTGGCCACAACTCGGCCCAGTCTGTGTCTTGAAGCAGGGGCAGCAGGGAAGGAGATGTCATCATGTGCAACAGGTACTCCGCACGAAATGTCAAAAAGAAACTGCCCGCATCATGGGGGATGCGGGCAGGATGGGTCAAACCGAAAACATGTTGCGCAAGGGCAGGGCGTCAGAAGATGAAATCAGTCCCGTTCATGTCGCCGATCTGCACTCCGTTGAGCGTGATGCTGCCCGAGCCGCCCAACAGTTCCAGATCAATGACCACGCCATCGGTTGTCTGATCCAGTGCCCCGGCGCTGCTGATGCGGCTGAAGTTCAGGATGCCGAGGTCAGAGATGTCCACGACGTCTGATCCGTTCTGGAAGTCGGTCACGATGTCGTCGCCATTGTTCACGCGCCGAATGACGAATGTATCACCCGCACCGCCCCCGGTCAGAACGTCGTCGCCCACGCCGCCATCCAGCGTGTCGCCGCGTCCGCCGCCTTCCAGCGTGTCATTGCCGCCACCGCCATAGATGACGTCCGACCCGGAATCCCCGATCAGCATGTCATTGCCTGCTTGTCCGTTCACAGTGTCATTGCCATCGCCGCCGATGACCGTGTCGTCGCCTGTTCCCGCCTTGACGCTGTCATTGTTCAGACCGCCATTCACAAGGTCATTGCCTGAACCGCCATAGAGCATGTCATTGCCCAAGCCGCCAAAGATCATGTCGTCGTCGGCACCGCCATCTATCGTGTCGTCGCCTGCTTCGCCGCTGAGTTCGTCCTCGCCGTCCAGGCCACGCAGGACATCGTTGTCGGACTCGCCATATAGGCTGTCATCTCCGTCACCACCGATCAGCCTGTCATCTCCGTCACCGCCCAGAACAAGCCCTGTGACGGTCCCGTCCCGCCCGTTAAAGGTATCATTACCCACATTCAGGTCGACATCCCCAATCACACTGCCAGCGTTGTTGAAATTGTCATTGCCGCCACCGAATTGCACCGCACGCCCGTCTGTTTTGGTCTCGAGGATCCCGGTGTTGTTGAGGGACACTGTGGTGGTGCGTACCGTACTTGAAAAGATGGCTTCGGCTTCGGCGCTGATCAGTCCGGAGTTGATGATCTTGAAGGTGCCCGTATCCCCGATGGCGGCATCGACCGCCCGACCTTCAAAGGATGTAATCTCGCCCGAATTTATCAGAACGCTGTAACTGCTGTTCACAGCATCTGCATCGAGATCCATTGTCCGACCTCTGGCAGAAATCTGACCGGAATTCACGATGTAGAAATAACTGGTGCCAAGACTTGCATCGACGGCATTCGAGCTGCTGGCGGAAATCTGACCTGTGTTGGTAAGACTGAACACGGCGCCACCATCCGAGTGGCTAAAATCGATGGCGTCGCTGTCGGGTGTGTGGATCGTGCCGTGATTGACAATGTCGGCGGCGGACGACACATCGAAGTCAATCACACCGCCGGACGGCCGTGCCCCACTGATGAGACCTGTTTCGCCGTTCAGCAGATCAAAGCTGATGCCGTCGATGTCCATTGTGGGCCCTAGCGCGCCATAGGAATAGACATAACCGTCATTGACCACTTGGTTGCTGCCAGTGGTTGCGGTGATTGCAGGGGCCGCGTCGACCCAAACGCCGCCAGCTGCCGTGATCAACCCGGATTCATTGCCGAGCAGTGTTTGAGCGAAGGATGTGACGCTGGAACGAAAAAAGTTTGCCATTTGAGTATCCCTTGAAATTAAAAATTAGATTGAAAAATTGGTTCTTGTTGTGTCGTGGGGCACGTGCGGCTGCGCCCGTGCCCATGCAGGTTTCAGGGTTCTAAAAGACGAAGTCGGTCCCGTTCATGTCGCTGATTTGCACCCCGTTCAGGGTGAGGCTTCCGGTGCCACCGAGCAGCGTTAGGTCAATCACAACTGCGTCTGTCGTCTGATCCAGAGCACCTGCACTGGTGATGCGCGAGAAGTTGAGGATACCAAGGTCGGAGATGTCCACCGTGTCCGCGTTGTTCTGGAAATCGGTTACGACATCGTCGCCGTTGTTGACGCGCCGAATGACAAAGACGTCGCCGCCGCCACCGCCGGTCAATTCGTCGTCGCCCACACCGCCGTCCAGCCGGTCACGGCGTCCGCCACCCGATAGCGTGTCGTCACCGTGGCCGCCCACCAGCAAGTCGTTGCCGCCGCCGCCATCAATGTTGTCATTTCCGGCCTGTCCGTAAATCGTGTCATTGCCGTTGTCGGTGCCGGTTGTGACCGTGTCGTGGCCTGTCCCGGCCTTGACCATATCGTTGCCGTCGCCCGTTGCGATGTCGTCATCGCCTGACCCTGCCATGATGACATCATCTTCGGTGCCGGCATCCACGGTGTCGTTGCCCGTGCCACCGTAGATTGTGTCGTTGCCTGTGAATCCAGTCAGCAGGTCATCGCCGGATTGCCCTGCGATGAAGTCAGCACCAATGCCGCCGTTCACATCGTCATTGCCGGACCCGCCGGACAGGCTGTCGTCACCACCGTCGCCTGAGACTGTGTCGTCACCGCTGCCGCCTGAGACGGTGTCGTTGTCATTGTCACCGGCCAACAGATCGTCGCCCGCACCGCCCGCCATGCGGTCGTTCCCCGCGCCGCCGTCAAAACGATCGTCGAGCGCGCCCCCGGTCATCGTGTCGTTGCCGAACCCTGCATCGACTTCACCGGTGACCAACCCAAGCCCGGTTCCGGCATACAGGCCGTTGCTTGACCCCATAAAGATGTTCCCGTCAATCGAACCGGAGTTGCGGACTGTCGCTGACGTGATGGAACTTGAGAATACGATGCTGCCGCTGATCGTTCCGGAGTTAATCACGATGTCGGCGCCAACATCAGAGAAGTCGCCCATTTCGATTTCCCCGGTGATAGAGCCAGAGTTGCGCAAGGTGTCTGCGCCGCGCTCAAAATCCAGATCACCAGTAATTGTTCCGGAATTGGTAAAATCGTCTTCGCCGCGCGAGCCTCGAAACGCATCTCCGCCAACCACGGAAATGGAGCCGGAGTTGTTGATGGTTGCAGTGAGGACTTGCGCAAACTGGGCCTCGATCCCAAATTCCTGTCCAACGATGTTGCCGTTGTTGTTCAGTTCAAACTGCAGTCCGCCGAACTTGACAGCGCTTTCGCCAATGATTGTGCCATCGTTGACAAGGCGATTGTTGTCGCCGCTCATGATGATGGATTCGATTGATGTGGTACTGGAACCGAATGTGCTGCTGATCAGCCCGGCATTGTAGATTTCGTTGTTGGCGCCATCCAGTCGGATCGCCTCGCCACCGACAATTTCGCCATAGTTGGTGATGTTGTTGAAATCACCGTCCAGATCAATTGCGCGGTACAGGGGGGATGTTTGAACCTTTCCGGTTTGGGACACAAAAATACTGACCTCGTCAACGATCGTGCTGTCAGAAATTGCGGTGCCAGCGAGGTCCATGATGGTGCCGTTGATGACAAGGAAACGCGAAGCGTCAGCTCCGTTTATGGTGACGGCGCTGATTGAAGAGGTCGAGTAATGCAGGATGCCTTCGGCCAAAAAATAGGTATCTTGCGCCGTACCCAGAACCTGGTTTGTGTTGGTTTCTGTTGTCAGAATGACGTCTGCCATGATTTTTCCTGTTGCTTTTGTGGCGCAACTCAGATGCCTGTGTTGCCCTGTTGAATATGCGCTGTGAGCGAAGTCAGCGGCGCGCGATTTTGGCCAATATTGAAGCCGAATTTGATGATCAAAAGAGGGAGGGCGCGCAGTCGCTTTCTTGCCTACATTCTGCGATCAAATGTTACGCGGCGTGGCACATATTCCGACCGCGAATTGATCGTGACTGCCGCCTTCAATCCCATTCCCCCTGAATGAATTGAGTGAAGTTTCCCGAAAAAATGTTTAAATTCAATTGGAAATTTGGCGAAGTCCGGATTTCCTTACTTTTTGGTCAAGAAAATTCGCCACATACGGGAAGGATGAGCCCCTTGATGGAGACACAGCTATTCCAAGCGTAAATCTCTCTTGGCACCTATGCCTGGACACATGAACCAGATGTTTTTGACCAATCGCACTGGTGGCACGCGTTGAATTGATCGTTTAGAAAATGAAATCTGCTCCGTTCATGTCGCTGATTTGCACACCTTGCAGAGTGATGGAGCCCGTCCCGTTTAGCAGCGACAAATCAATTGTCACGCTGTCAGTGTCTTGATCCAAAGCGCCCGCATTTGTGATCCTCGAGAAGTTGAGGATGCCGAGCGCTGAGATATCAACCACGTCCGATCCGTTCTGGAAGTCGGTCACGATGTCGTCGCCGTTGTTCACCCGCCGGATCACAAATGTGTCGCCCGCGCCGCCACCCGTCATGACATCATCGCCCACGCCGCCATCCAGTGTGTCGCCGCGCCCGTTGCCTTCGAGTGTGTCATCGCCCCGACCGCCTAGTATCAGATCCGATCCCGAGTCGCCCATCAGCATATCGTTGCCCGCTTGTCCGTTGATGATGTCGTTGCCATCACCTCCCAAAACTGTGTCGTCCCCGTCACCGGCCTTGATGGCGTCATTGTCCAGACCGCCATTGATATCGTCACTGCCTGCGCCACCGTACAGACTGTCATCTCCGGCGCTGCCAAGAAGCACGTCGTCTCCGTCGCTGCCAAACAGGCGGTCATTGCCTTCGCTGCCGTTCAGATTGTCGTCCGATGTGCCACCAATCAGCGTGTCGGAGCCAAGACCACCGAACACCTCGTTGGCGCTGTCGCTGTCGCGTCCGTCAAAGCGCGCGGTGTCTCCGCTCAGATTGACGAGGCCAAAGATGTCGCCGCTGTTGGTTATGTCAGCATTGTCGCCGCGTATGTTCAACTCGCCTATGATCTGCCCTGCGTTGATGATGTTTGCCTCGGTGATCGTACCGGTGATGACGGCAAACCCGATTTCGCTGACAATCATGCCCGAGTTGAACAGATAAAATGTTGAGCCTGCGCCAAACACCGCGTTGTCTGTGGCCGAGATCTCGCCTGAATTGATGATCGTGCCGTTGTTGCCGACACGTGCGCCAACGTTTCCCGAAATAATGCCCGTGTTGTCGAGAAACGAGTTGTCCCCGGTCAGAAACACTGAGGTAAAGTTGGTTGTCCCACGGATTGTGCCGTTGTTGTAGAAATCGGTGTCATCGCCAGTGATGGTAACGGCCGCGCCGGACATGAACCCGTCATTGGTGACTGTTGAATTTGAGCCTTGCAGGAAAATCATTTCCTTGCTGCCATCCGTGACAATACTGCCCGTGGATGACACCGTGATCACGGTGTTGTTGTCCGTGGGTTGCCCACGGATCGCATCGAGCGTGCCAAGATAAATGTAATCTCCGTTGATGATGATATCGACGTTGTTGGCTGCGGCGATGTTGATACCGTTGCTGGTCGAAGTGTTGACGTAACTTGCCCCGTCCAGAAGCAAGAAGTTGTCGTTTGACGCCAACGTGACAGCCGTGGACGTGACGGTATTGGTTGTGATGATTGTGTTGGCCATTTGAGGCCTCCTTTTAAGCTAAATGAAACGATGCGGCCGCGCCGATTGCGCGGGAAATTGTTTGATAAAAACTCTTAATGGTCGCGCAAAGTGCACAAAATTGCAAATCTTCACCCCTATGCGCTTGCTGAAATCCGCCAGCACGGGGCGCGCGCGCCATTGTCTGCCGGGCGGGCACAAAAAAAGGCGCCCCCGAAGGGACGCCACATTGATCAACTGCGTATAGGGAGGATCAGCAGCTGTAGTACATACCGAATTCAACCGGGTGAGGCGTGTGCTCATAGGTCTCGATTTCTTCCATCTTGAGCGCGATGTAGCCCTCAATCTGGTCTTTGGTGAACACGTCGCCGGCCAGCAGGAAGTCCATGTCTTTTTCCAGCTCGTCCATGGCTTCGCGCAGGGATCCACAGACCGTTGGGATGCCAGCCAGCTCTTCTGGTGGCAGGTCATAAAGGTCTTTGTCGGATGGCTCACCGGGGTGGATCTTGTTCTGGATGCCGTCAAGGCCAGCCATCAGCAGCGCGGCAAAGCACAGGTACGGGTTGGCGCTTGGGTCGGGGAAGCGAGCCTCGACACGCTTGGCTTTGGGCGACTCTGTCCATGGGATCCGCACGCAGCCCGACCGGTTACGAGCCGAATAGGCGCGCAGCACAGGCGCTTCGAAGCCGGGGATCAGACGCTTGTAGGAGTTGGTCGACGGGTTCGTAAACGCGTTCAGCGCTTTGGCGTGTTTCAGAACACCACCGATGAAGAACAGCGCCTCGTCCGAAAGATCGGCGTATTTGTCGCCTGCAAACAGCGGCTTGCCGTCTTTCCAGATCGACATGTTTACGTGCATGCCTGTGCCGTTGTCGCCCGCGATGGGCTTGGGCATGAACGTGGCCGACTTGCCATAGGCGTGGGCCACGTTGTGGATCACGTATTTGTACTTTTGCAACTCGTCGGCCTGTTTGGTCAGGCTGTCAAAGATCAGGCCCAGTTCGTGCTGACAGGATGCAACCTCGTGGTGGTGCTTGTCGACTTTCATGCCCAGACGTTTCATCGTCGACAGCATCTCGGAGCGCAGGTCTTGGGATTCGTCGATGGGGTTGACGGGGAAGTAGCCGCCCTTGACGCCGGGGCGATGGCCCATGTTGCCCATCTCGTATTCGGTGTCGGTGTTCCAGGACGCATCCGTTGCATCAACTTCGTAGGATACCTTGTTGATGCTGTTGGAGAAACGCACATCATCAAACAGGAAGAACTCGGCCTCTGGACCCATATATGCGACGTCACCAATGCCTGTGGATTTCAGGTAGGCTTCGGCTTTTTCGGCTGTGCCGCGCGGGTCGCGATCATAGGCTTCACCGGTGTCGGGCTCAACGATCGAGCAATGAACACAGATTGTTTTTTCAGCATAGAACGGATCGACATAGGCGCTGTTCTGGTCTGGCATCAGCTTCATGTCGGAGGCTTCGATCGACTTCCAGCCAGCAATCGAGGAGCCATCGAACATGAACCCTTCTTCAAGGAAATCAGCGTCGACCTGATCGGCCATGACGGTGACGTGCTGCAGCTTGCCGCGTGGGTCGGTAAAGCGGATGTCGACGTATTCAGCGCCTTCTTCCTTGATCATATCGAGAACGGGGTTTGCCATATCCGTATGGTCCTTCCTGACTTTGGTGTAGGTTTAGAGTGCGTCCGAGCCGGTCTCGCCGGTGCGAATGCGAATGGTCTGTTGAATGTCGGAGACAAAGATTTTGCCGTCGCCGATTTTTTCGGTCTTGGCGGCGTCCACGATGGCCGAAATGGCGGCGTCGACCTGATCGTCGTCCAACACCACCTCGACTTTTACCTTGGGGAGGAAATCGACGACATATTCAGCGCCACGATAGAGTTCCGTATGGCCCTTTTGACGGCCAAAGCCTTTGACTTCGATCACGGACAGGCCTTGCACCCCGACCTCTTGCAGTGCTTCTTTGACTTCATCAAGCTTGAAGGGCTTGATGACGGCTTCGATCTTTTTCATGGGGTGGCCTCCCTCGTGGCATTCTTGCCTTCGCGTCGTGCATTTGTTGGTTCGGGGGGTCCATGGGATCGGCGTCAGATTGGCCGCAGCTGCGCGGATTTTGATCGTCACCGCCTATTTCGAGGGCGTTTAGATGAAAAAATGTGCAGAATGAAAACTTTTGAGGTTTCGCCATGACAGAACTGCTCACTGCCGCCCAAATGCGCGCCATCGAACAGGCGGCCATCGCTGCTGGTGACGTCACCGGGCTTGAACTGATGGAGCGGGCCGGGCAGGGCATTGTGACTGCCGTGCTTGAGAAATGGCCTGAACTGGCGAGAGGAACACACCGCGCGGTCGTTTTGTGCGGACCCGGGAACAATGGCGGTGACGGCTTTGTGGTGGCGCGTTTGCTGGCTGCGGCTGGCTGGAAGGTTGCGGTTTATCTGTACGGACAGGCAAGTAAGTTGCCACCTGATGCACGCACGAACTATGAGCGATGGAGCAACATTGGCCCGGTGGTGGCGCTGGATGCAGACTTCGATCTAGCGGCGGTATTCGACTATGGCGCCGCACTATGTGTCGACGCACTGTTCGGCACGGGTCTGAACCGCCCCGTTAATGTGGGGGACGCCGGCCTTATGAACGCGATGCACTATGCTCAGGCCTGGATTCTGGGCCACGGGCCCAAGACCGTTGCAGTCGACATGCCCTCGGGAGTTTGTTCTGACAGCGGACGTGTGCTTGGGGCGGCTGTCAAAGCGGCCATGACCGTGACATTCCACGCCGCCAAACGCGGACATTTTCTGATGACTGACGCGCACGCCACCGCCGCGGGTGCGTTGCTGTGTAAGACCGTTGTTGTGGTGGATATCGGGCTGCCAAAAGCAAGCAAGGGGCCAATCAAGTTGACCGCGGATGTTCGTGCGCAACTGCCCGCAGATGCGCAAATGACGGTCTTTTCCTTAGAAGGTGTAGATACGCATGCTGTGAAAAAGCACGCTTGGTTGGGGCACAAATTCGACCACGGCCACGCGCTCGTTCTGTCCGGCGGTCCGGGCCGTACCGGAGCGGCGCGGCTGGCTGCGCGAGGAGCTTTGCGCATCGGAGCAGGGCTTGTGACATTGGGCGTTCCTCCCTCTGCCCAAATGGAAGTGGCCGCGCAAATAACTGCGCTGATGCTGGCGCGGGTGCGGGATGCTGACGGGTTGAACGCAGTTCTGGAGGATGCCCGTATCAATGCGCTGTGTGTGGGCCCCGGATTGGGTCTGGGGGATCATGCCGCAGCACTTGTGGATGCTGTCTTGGACGCAGGGCACCTGCGCCTATCGCGCCGCGTGGTTTTTGATGCGGATGCACTGACCTTGATCGCCGCAGAGCCCAAGCGCATGGCTGCGTTGAATGAACATGCTGTGCTCACGCCTCATGGCGGCGAATTTGCCCTCTTGTTTCCGGATATCGCTGAGAAACTGGCCGTGATACCGAACGAGGGGCCAGCCTATTCGAAAGTCGACGCGACCCGTGCCGCGGCGGCCCGATGCGGTGCCATCGTTCTGTTCAAAGGAGCCGACACTGTGATCGCGCATCCCGATCGGCGTACATCTATACATGCGGCGACGTACGGACGCGAGGCTCCTTGGCTGGCCACCGCCGGGGCAGGCGATGTGTTGGCCGGATTTATCACCGGGCTATTGGCACGCGGGTTTGATCCAATGGTGGCCTGTGAGACTGCCGCGTGGTTGCATGTGGAATGTGCGCGCAGTTTTGGCCCCGGTCTGATTGCCGAGGATTTGCCGGAAGTGCTGCCAAGGGTTTTGGGAAACCTGAACGCCTAGGCGGCAACAGCCTCTGCCGCGATCATGGCGGGGACGGACAATTCCAGCCCATCTGCGTAGATGACATATGGTGCGTCAAACCCGAGGCGCACCAGCGTCATGTCGCGCGGTCCCAGCGATGTGATGAATTCGTCATCAATCAGACACCCGACCGGCATCACCGCTTGGGTTGCGCCGCGCAGTGCCTTGGCGCGCCAGTCGCGCACCAACACCATCTGGGACGCTGGAAGCATGACGTGATGCGTGGGTTTTGTGTGCCCCAACGATCCCGCAGCGATTTTGACCGCCTCCAGCTGCACACGCACGGTGTCGGTTGACGTCAGCGCGACCATACCTGCGTTTCGGGTAATGATCTTGTCTCCGGGCGAAAGATATTCGACCGGGATTTCTCCGTCAGATGTCAGAACTATTGTACCGGCCACAAGGCCGACGTGGGATATACACGTGCGCTCTTGGCGGAGTTTTCCGCTCGTTTGGCGCCCGACCGTTTTCGGTTTCATGGCGTCTCTTTCTTGCAACCTGCCTCTAGGTTAAGGGGTTAATACCCCAATATTTCCTTAATGTCGTGCAAATTCTGACCTTGGCAGGGGCGAATAGCGCTGGTCCCGGGCGACAGGCTTTGCTAGATCCGTGAATGTTGCGGGTGTGGCGGAATTGGTAGACGCACCAGATTTAGGTTCTGGCGCCTATGGCGTGGGGGTTCGAGTCCCTTCACCCGCACCAAACCATCCCCAAGATGATGCAATTTGTCCGAACAGGACTGTCGATGACGTGGATACATGTTTTTTACGTGCGCTGCCGGCGTGTTTTGTCACTGAACGGATGCTATTGCGCGCGTTGATCGGCACCAACACCGGTTGCCGGGACCGACTGCCGCACGCGCCACGCCGAGCCCGTCCGTTGCGACGTCCACGCAAGTGCGTCATGCTTGTAAACAAGGTGGGAACAGACTGTTTCCAACCTGCGTCACGGTATTGTCCCAATTCGATGAAAGTGCGAAAAAGACGCAAGGTGAAACCCCCAGGGCGGTTGAAAAAGCGCACGCAATGGCGCACAAGAACACAGCCAGAACACGTGGGCTGACAATACGAATGAGCGAAGCGGACAGCGATCTGCATTTTTACGAGTGGAGTGCGACATATGACACCGAATGATCCCCTTTATTCCAGCCAGTGGCATTTTGACCTGATCGGCGACATCGAAACGATCTGGGATGAATATGACGGGTCGGGGGTCACGGTCGTGGTCTATGACGACGGGATCGACCTGGATCATGCTGATCTGGACGACAACTATGATGCGTCAATGCATTTCCAGTATTTGGGTACGACTTACGACGGCGATTATATCGACCCGAACGAAGACTGGCACGGCACCTCTGTGGGTGGCCTGATTGGTGCGGAAAACAACGGCATTGGCGGTGTCGGTGTGGCCTTTGGATCCACGCTGACCAGTGTGAAGTTCCTCGGAGCACAGTTCACATCAGCTTCGGCGGATTACGCGGCGATGCGTTGGGCCGGCAATTTCGACATCATGTCAAACAGTTGGGGCTATGACGCCCAATTTGACGACTATTTCGACCTCAAGGGATTTGGATACATCGCGACCTTGATCTCGAACATGGAAGATGCCGTGGAGACCGGGCGCGGTGGTCTGGGCACAATTATCGTCAAGGCAGCGGGGAACGAAGACTGGAACGTCTCCGGCTCCGGGATCAACGGGGCGTGGCACACAATTGCAGTGGCAGCCACGGACCGTCAGGGCGACGTGGCGGATTACAGCAACTGGGGCTCAGCACTGTTGATTGCAGCCCCTGCGGGATCACACACGACAGACGTCACCGGTTCAATTGGATACAGCAACAGCGACTACACGACGACCTTTGGTGGTACATCTGCGGCGACGCCCATCGTTTCAGGTGTCGCGGCCTTGATGCTCGAAGCGAATGAGGGACTGGGCTGGCGTGATGTACAGAACATTATGGCGATCTCAGCTGCACAGACCGGATCGGCGTTCGGGGCCAGTAATGGTTCGGGATTCGAGATCGGACCGTGGGGCGAAAACGGTGCAACGAACTGGAATGGGGGAGGGATGTCGTTCCACCTCAGCTACGGTTTTGGTATGATCGATGCGCACGCGGCTGTGCGTATGGCCGAAGTCTGGTCGATCCTGTTTGGGGACGTGCCGCGCACGTCGGACAATGACACATCGTTCTTCCGGGCGAATTTCACCAACCGCACGCTGAACGACAACAGTTCCGTTCTGACGACCTTCACGGTTGGACAGGATATCGACATCGAACATATCTACGTGTCGATCAAAATGAACCACACGTTTTTCGACGATGTCCACATCAACCTGATCGGACCAAATGGCGAAGTGTTGCCGCTGATCGTGGAAGGCATCGACAACCAGTTTTACCTCGAAGATCAGAGCAACCCGAATGTGCTTGATTTCACATTTGGCATCACGGCGGCCCTTGGGATGTCTTCTCTGGGCGACTGGACTGTGGAAATAGCGGATACTGCGAGCGGCGATACCGGACTGGTGGATCAAGTCGAAATCGAGTTCCTTGGTCACAATCAAAGCATTGATGACGTGCACCACCTCACGATGGACTTCCTGGAGTTGAAGGGCGCTGACGCCGCGCGCGGTCAATTTGATGATACAAATGGCGGAGTCGATTGGCTGAATATGGCGGCCGTAACTCCTGATGCAGTGATCGACATGGAAAACGGCACTGTGACGGTGGACGGCGTGCTTTGGGGTCAGGTCGTAAACAACTCAATTGAAAATGCAGTCTCGGGGGATGGTGATGACCGTTTCTATGGCGATAGCGGTGCCAACGCCTATTACGGGATGCGTGGCAATGACTATGCTGATGGTGGAAACGGGCGCGACATGATTGATGGTGGCGTTGGGAACGACAACCTGCGCGGCGGTTTTGACATCGACACGCTTGTCGGTGGCGACGGCGAGGACGAGCTGCGTGGCGGCGAGGCGCGTGACCGTATGCAGGGTGGGCGCAACAGCGACACCATGTATGGCGGCAAAGGCAAAGACTTCATGCTGGGTGGCAAGGGCAACGACTTTATCGACGGTCAAAAGGGCAATGACGTGATGACCGGCGATGCAGGTGAGGACACGCTCAACGGCGGGATCAACAATGACAAGATGACCGGCGGCAGCGGGGCTGATACATTTATCTACAATAATGGCCGCGATCTGATCACTGACTTCTCGGATGATGAGGACATATTGCACATCGACGATGTGTTGTGGACAGGGACGCTAAGTGTCTCTCAAGTCCTTGATTTCGCTACAAGCGCGGGTGGTGACACGGTGTTTGACTTTGGTGGAGGCAACACGCTGAAACTGCTGGGTATCGCCGATAAGTCCGTTCTTGCCGATGACATGGTAATTGTCTGATCTGATATCGAGCAGGGCGGCGCCAATGGCCCGCGTTTTATCGATGCGGCATCGTTGGTGATGTAGGGGCGGCTAGCCGCGCTTGCGCAACGCTTGGGCGATGACCGGTGCGATGTGGTCCACCATGTCTGTCAATTCGGTGATGTTGACGGGCTTGCGCAAGACCCAGCGGGTGTTTGTGGACATGTCAAACAACTCGCCCTTGGGAAAAAGACCGCTGCCGGTGACGTAGATCACATGCGCTTGTGGCGCAGCAAAAGCGGCATAGTCAGCAACACAGGTCGAATACGTCCCGTCCACCATAAGGTCCAGCAGCAGAATGTCAGGAGCGCGGCGACGGATTTGTTCAATCGCCTTGTCCGCATGGGCCTCGGCAAAAACGGTATGACCGGCATCTTTGAGGGCTTCGGAGAATGCGAATTGCAGGCTGGGGTCATCCTCCAACACCAAAACATCCGCCATGACACGCTCCTCGAACAATTGCTGATATCAGTAGCCCGCATTGATGAATTATTACCTAACGAGCCGCGCCAAAACAGGCACAGTAATTTACCACTTCTAAATTCTCAGGGTGGCGATTCCAGTCTTTCTGGAAAAGACACGCTGAATTGAGATCCGGTTTTTCCGTCTGACTCTGCTTCTATTTTCCAACCATGGCGACGGCAGATTTCGGCGCATGTCGACAGCCCTATCCCATTGCCGTCCACAGCTGTTTGCAGACGCAGAAACGGTGCAAAGATCGCTTGCGCCTGATCGGGGTCAAACCCGCACCCATTGTCAATGACCCGCATCAACGCGCCGCCCTCTTCGGTGGTTTTTAGCATGACGCCAATCTGTAGTGGGCGCTCATCTACGCGGTATTTTAATGAATTGCTGAGTAGGTTGCTGATCAAAATCTTCAGCATCACGGGCTCAGCCATCACATCCACCAACTCGCCGCGTACAGTGATATCGGCGTTGGCGTCTTTGATTTCATGGGACAAACTGTCAAAGACCTGCTCGAGACAACTGCGCAGATTGACCCGGGCCAAGGCAAACGGAGCGGTGCTTGCGCGCGCGTGGCTCATCAATGTGTTGGTTAACTCATCCATCTGTGCTGTGGCGCGCTGCATATGGTCTAGATACTGGTGCGCAGCCTCTGGCAGGCCCTCTTTGAACTTGGCGTCAAAGAGTTGCAGTAATCCGGAAATGGCATTGATCGGTGTGCGCAAATCGTGGCTTGCAGCGTGCGTGAAGGTCTCCATTGACAAGACATGGCGCTGCAACGTGACGTTCTGATCTTCCGCCTTCTCAAGGGCCTTGGCGATGGAGTTGCGATGATCGTTAACGCTTTGCAATGCACCGGCGTTTGAACTGACATGATCCTGGGTCAGCAAATAGATTTGCGAATTCACGTCTCGAGAGCGCATCAGTGACAAATGAAAGGGGACATCCTTGCCAGCATTGCCAAAGCGGGCACTGCGCATTGACAAGGTCACCTGACCCGAGGGCAGGGCATCACGCAGAATCTTCCGTAGTGCAGTGTCGTTGAGGCTGGTCAGGGTCGCAAATGACGTGCCGATCAAATCCGCATTTGCGCCACCCTGTTCCGCAGCAAAAAGCCGCTGGCCACGACGGGTGTGCAGAAGGATGATGCCATTTGCATCCAGTATAAAGGACGCAGTGGGCACCGCCAGATAAGCGGCCCGGCTCAGAGCCGCATCTGCTTGGTCCGGTTCAGCGTTCATGCGCACCACCGCGCCACATCACCCACAACGCCATCAAGCGGCCGGTTGCTTGCGTTCAGACAGGGGGCGCAAGCTGCCGAAGACATAGGCCACGCGCCCCTTGCTTTGCAGACGTGCCTGCCCACGACATTCACAGGGCACAGTCTGCCCGTCCGCCCGCACAACCGTTGTTTCGGTCGCAAATCGCTCGCCATGTTCAAGCGTGCGCATCAGCAAGCCTGTGACACGTTCGCGATCATCTGGTTCAATCCGATCCAGCAAAGCCTCAACCGAGGGTGTCAGCACACCCTTTTCATGCCCCAGCACGTCAAACATCGCATTGTTCCAAATTGGACGATAATTTTCGACATCGATCGAGAAAAATCCGATGCCCATGTCTTCTTGCAAGGCCTCGAGGCTGGTGACGAAGTTTTCGTTTTGGGCTTCGGTCGCGGAGTCCCACAACACGCCGATCAACTGGATTGGCTCATTCATGGAATCGTGCACAGCGGTTGTGATGCCGCGAACCTGAACGATGTGACCGTCGGTGCCAAAGACCCGATATTCGTATTCTTGCGTGCCACCAAGTTCAATCAAGCGTTCCAGCGCTTCTGCTTCATCGGCGCGGTCTTCGGGGTGGACCAGACTACGGGCCAAATCCCAATTGGGAGGATCGCCGCTGTCGTTCATTCCGTGCAACGCATACATCTCCGGCGACCAGAACAGCTCGTTTGTATCGAGGTTGTAGGTCCAGTGGGCAACACGACTGACTTCGCTCATCATTTCAATGATCCGGGCCAGTGGTTCGTTGTCAAACTGCGTGATGGTAATGGACAGACCGATCAGCTTTTTGTGCACGTCATGCACGGGGGAGAACATCATGGTGTAATGCTTGCCCTCCGACAAGATCGGCACGCGGCGGGTCTCCTGAACGCGCAGCACTGTATTGGCAATCGGTGCCAGTGCCGGGAAACCTGCAGGAAGGCTGCACTGGCTGAGATGCACGCCGCTTGGCGGCATGTCAGACAGGCCAAACAGGTCAAGTGCGACGCGAGACATCCGGCGCAACATCAGAGCCTGATCCGCCAATGCGATTGCGTATGGCGCAGATGTCATCGTCGCTTCGAGTTCCGAGGCCAGCGCCTGGCGTTCAGCCGAACTGATCTGTAACTCCTCGTTGACGGTCAGCAGCTCTTCGTTGGTGGACTGGAGTTCCTCGTTCGACGTTTCAAGCTCTTCGTTTGTGGCCTGGAATTCTTCGTTTGTGGATTGAAGCTCTTCGTTGGAGGACTGCATTTCCTCATTGGCGGTCTGCAACTCTTCGATGGTCTGTTGCAGGGCTTCCTGTGTGGAGCGGATTTCCATCTCCATGCGCTCGATATAGGCGCGTTGTTCGCTGTCTTGCAGCCCGATGGTCGGCAGTTCCGTTTGCTCCTCGAACTTGGTGTCGATGGAGATCAGGCAGTGCATCTCACCGCCCTTGTAGTTGTGGAACGGATAGACCTGCAATTGGGCGCGGTTGCCAATGGGCATAGAGACGGTGTGCCAGCGCCCGATGCGGCGTTCTTCGTTGCGCATGGCCACGGCAATCAGGCTGGTCGCTTCGGATCGCAAGGGCTCAATCAACATCTTCAGGTTCAACGAAGTGGACATGCCTGCACGAATTTCGATGAAAGGGCTGAGGTCACCAAGAACCTCGATAATGGTTCCATTGCGGGTCGAAATGAACCCGTTTGGCGCTACAACACGCGCCAGAGACAAGTCTGCCAGCACATTCGGATCATTGGCGGCGGTCGTTTTGGCCGACACGCCCATGTTGCGGCGCGTGCGATGAAACATGCCAGCCCCCGGTTCAATGGAGAGTTCACCGGAAATACCGCGGCGCTTGCCAAAGACCTTGTCGGTGCCTTGGCGGGCCTCAAAGAAGACGCCCATTTCACCCACGGTTTCTGATGTGCCCAGAAACAGCAAACCGGTCGAGGCAAGGGCATAGTGCAAGCGGCTTAGCACGCGTTCCTGCAGCGACAGATTGAAATAGATCAGCAAGTTGCGAATGCTGACGAGATCCATGTTGATGAACGGTGGATCCTGGAAAATATTGTGATGCGAGAACAGCGTCACAGCGCGCAGTTCGGGGCGCACGGTGATGTCTGCATCGCCGACGACGAAATAGTCGGCCAGGATGTCGGGCGCGAGATCTTGGGCCGCCGTGATCGGATAGACTCCGCGCCGCGCAACTTCGATGGCCTGCTGGTCGATGTCGGTGGCAAAGATCTGTACATTGCGTTTCGCCAATGACCCGATGCCGCCAAGGATTTCCGCAATGATGATAGCGACGGTATAGGCCTCTTCGCCTGTGGCGCAGCCGACGATCCAGATACGCACCGGTCCCGATGCCCGGTTGGAAAGGGTCGACGTTAACTCGGCCCGCAAATTGCGGAATTGATCGGGATCCCGGAAAAACCGCGTGACCGAAATGAGCAGATCTCGGTGCAGTGCGTCGACTTCGTTTACGTTGGTGCGGCAGTAATCCACATAGGAATCGTAGCCTTCGATCCCCAGAGCACGCATCCGGCGGGCCACACGGCGATTTAGCGTGTTTTCCTTGTAGTCACGAAAGTCGACTTGGGTACGCGCCAAAAGAATGCCGAACAGGTCACCAAGTGGGCTGGGGGTGCCGCTGAGCGCGCGCAGCCCGTCGAAATTCCTTGGCTGAGCCAGGATCTTTTCCAGATGTGTCCCGATCTGTTCGGGCGACAGGGTCAGATCTACGCAGCCAGTTTCAATGGCAGAGGTTGGCATCCCGTCATATTTGGCCGTCGATGGTTCTTGGGCGATTGTGATGCCGCCAGCCTCGCGCACGGACTGCACCCCATAGCTGCCATCAGAACCGGTGCCTGACAGCACGATACCGACACTGTTTTCGCCGCAGGCTTCTGCAATGCTTTTGAACAGTCGATCCGCCGAAGGTTTGGGTGTTGCGGGATGACCCGAGGGATTGCGCAACCGCAACTTGCCACCTTCAAAGACGACATCCTTGTTCGGCGGAGTTACATAGATCGCGTTGGGCTCCGGCGTCACCTCCGCGCTAAGTTCGAACACCGGCAGCTTGGTTTCCCGCGCAATCAGGGTCGACAGAACGCTTTTGTGGGTGGGCGACATATGCTGCGCCACGACGTATATGGCGGGCGCATTTTCGGGCAGGTTCTGGACCAGAAGAGAGACCGCCTCGAGGCCGCCGGCAGAGGCGCCGATGCCTACAATTGGGGTGGGATGCGTCGTTTTCGCGTCTGGCGTGTCGTCGTTACCATCGTCGGTTGAGGTCTTGGCGTCAGCTATATCGCTGTTTTTGTTGGTCTTCTGCGTCATAAAGGGGGGTCTCTCCGCAGGCGGCTCTCTAGGCGGCCGCCGCACAGTAACGGTTGATCAGTGTCATCAAAGTTCCGGGGGATACGGGTTTGCTGGCAAAGCCGTTCATGCCCAACTCCTGACACTTGGATTCATCGTGATAATTTACATCGGCGGTCACGGCTATGATCGTGACACCATTGGGCGGGTTTTGCCGTTCTGACCGGATCTTACGCGTTGCATCAATACCGGACATGACCGGCATGTGAAGGTCCATCAACACGAGGCCGAAGTCCTGAGGGTAGTCATTGAGCGCGCGAAAGCCCTCTTCGCCATTAGCAGCGATGACAACTTCCACACCAAGGTGGCCGATAATTTCCTTCATCATAAAACGCGTAAACTCGTCGTCTTCGACGAGTAAAACTTTATTTTGCTGCGACATGTCGCTCATCCACCCATGTTGGATTTTTCAACCTTAACAGGAAGGTTGTGGAATAACCATCTCTTTCGGCAGTTCCAAGGCTCAGTTCAGCGTCCATAAGTTGCGCAAGCTCCACGCAAATCGACAATCCCAGACCCGTCCCGCGATGTTTGCGGGATATACCTGAATCGGCTTGTACGAACCGTTCAAAAATACGTGCGCGGTCTTCGTCTTTGATTCCGGGGCCGGTGTCGGAAACTGCAATGATGAAATCAGGGGTGTGGCCGGGGGCGCTCGCCGCTTCTTCGTATAGAGCGATCCGGATCTTGCCACGGTCGGTGAACTTGATTGCGTTGTCGATCAGGTTCTGGACGACCTGTGAAACGTGCGGCCCATCGATGTGCGCCTCTTGGGGGAGCGTGTCAGCGACATCCAGGACCACTTCGAGGTTCTTTTCGCGGAACGTGATATCGGCCACCGCGCTTTGATGCCATTGTTCCGCCAAGGCGCGGATTTCAGTTGGGCGGCGTGTAATTTCGATGGCATTGGATTCAAGTCGCGACATGTCCAACGTGTTGTTCAGAAGGGACAAAAGCTGATGCGCGGCGCGGTTTGCGGTTTGCGCGTAGGTGGTTGGCCGTTCCGGCACACCGTCATGACTCTCGATCAGGTGAAGAAAGCCCATGATGGCATTGAGTGGGGTGCGGATCTCGTGGCTCATGGTGGCCAGAAAACGAGAGCGGACCGACAAAGCTTCGCGCGCTTTTTGTTCGGCATTTGTGCGTTCGTTGACCTCGGTAACCAATTCTCCCATGTGATTGCGTGTGCGGTTTTCAAAGGACGTCACCGCATCCACGATCTTGCCCAGATCGTCTGAATGGTACGATGTGTTGCGCTTGAGGTTCAGTGCGGCCTTGGTGTTCAGCGGCGTGTTGTCCGCAACGTGATCTACAATTTGGCGCAGATGCCGGATGATCATGCGATGCACGAGAAAGAGCAGCGCGAGCGCCGCCAAATAGGCCTTGCCCAGATTGGTCAGCAACGTGGTCCAGAATTCAGCCCAGACCCGTTGATTGATTGCGTCAAGTGACAGCACCACGTTCAGCGTGCCAACCGTCTCCATTCTGCCGGGGCCGACAAGGTGACGTAAATCGTATTCCCTGTTCAGACCCGAGGTTTGGGGTGTACCGCGCACCCATTCGTGGCCTGTTTGCGTGGTCAGAACCACATAGCCTATGTTGGGATCGGAGTAGACCCCATCTAAAATGATCTCTACCTGCGCAAAGTTGAAGGTCCAAACCGCCTGTTCGAGGGAATCCGCCAAGGTGGTTTCGATGCGGCCAAGCACAAGCGTCGCATCCGAGCGTTGGCGTGCATAGCTGGCGGCCAACTGCAAACCGGTCGAAAAGACAGATAACACTGAGCCAACGATCAGTGATGCAATCACCAGTCGCGGCCCAAGCCGTTTGGATATGCCCTTTTTGATCACGCTGTGCCTAACCGGAATCGTTGCGCAACGGCAGGCGCTTGTGCCGCGCTGTTTGGCGAATGGGCGCCAAGACCTGCGCGCTCACTCGCAGAACGTGCCCGCCAAGGAAGGCTGCGAAAAGAGCCCAAAACAGCCATTGCAACATGTCTCTTTCCTTTGTGACACTGGCACCCAAGCCCCAAGAATACGGGCGCACGTTGGGGTAGTAATGCGTCAAGGTGGGTTAACACGCACTTAAACAGACGCGCGGCGCAATTGGAAATACATCTCAACCGGGTATCGTTGGAGTCGACGCCCTGCGTCAATACACCAGTGCGGTCAGGTATGTTGCCGCAAACAGCGACAATTGTCGGCTTTGGCTGCAATCCCCTTGCACACCGCATCCACCCTGCATAGAAGGGCGCGAATTTGAGATTAGCCCCGCATCGAGGGGCCTATACGCTATGGGAGCACACATGCAGGTCACTGAGACGCTGAACGAAGGTCTGAAACGCGGCTATGCCATCACCGTGAGCGCCGCCGAACTGGACGCCAAGGTCAACGAAAAGCTGGCGGAAGCCCAGCCTGACGTTGAAATGAAGGGGTTCCGCAAGGGCAAGGTGCCAATGGCGTTGCTGAAGAAGCAATTTGGCCAGCGTCTGTTGGGCGAAGCGATGCAGGAAACCATTGATGGTGCCATGGCGGATCACTTTGAATCTTCCGGTGACCGTCCTGCGATGCAGCCCGAAGTCAAAATGACCAACGAGGACTGGAAAGAGGGCGACGATATCGCTGTCGACATGTCCTATGAAGCGCTTCCCGAGATCCCCGAAGTCGACATGGCCAAGTTGAAGCTAGAGCGCCTTGTCGTGAAAGCAGATGATGCCGCCGTTGACGAAACGCTGAACTCGCTTGCCGAAAATGCGCAGGACTTCAAGGCCCGCAAGAAAGGCTCCAAAGCCAAGGACGGCGATCAGGTTGTCATGAATTTTGTCGGCAAGGTCGATGGCGAGGCCTTTGAAGGCGGGTCTGCCGAAGACTACCCGCTGGTGCTTGGGTCCAACTCGTTCATCCCCGGTTTCGAAGAGCAACTGGTGGGCGTGAAAGCGGGTGAGGAAAAAGCTGTAACCGTTTCTTTCCCCGAAGATTATCAGGCCGAGAACCTCGCAGGTAAAGAGGCCGTGTTTGACTGCACGATTAAAGAGGTCAAAGAGCCCGTCGCAGCCGAAATCAACGATGATCTGGCGACAAAGTACGGCGCCGAGGATCTGGCCGGTCTGAAAACGCAGATCGCAACGCAGCTTGAAGGCGAATATGCGGGCGCAGCCCGTGCCGTTATGAAACGTGCATTGCTGGACCAACTGGACACAGCCGTTTCCTTTGAACTGCCACCAAGCCTTGTCGAGGCCGAAGCCAAGCAGATCGCACATCAACTGTGGCACGAAGAAAACCCTGACGTCGAAGGGCACGACCACCCCGAGATCGAAGCCACCAAAGAGCACACTGAACTGGCCGAGCGCCGGGTGCGCCTTGGTCTACTGCTTGCCGATGTAGGCCAGAAAGCCGAGGTGGAAGTGACCGATGCCGAGATGAGCCAGGCCGTTATGGCGCAGGCCCGTCAGTACCCCGGGCAGGAGCGCCAGTTCTTTGAGTTTGTGCAGCAAAACCCGCAGATGCAGCAGCAACTGCGCGCGCCGCTGTTTGAAGACAAGGTTGTCGATCACATCGTGGAAAACGCCACAGTCAAAGACAAAGAGATCAGCAAGGACGATCTTCAGAAGGCGGTTGAGGCGCTGGAAGAAGAGTAATCCAGGCGACCACGCATGGTGTTGAAAACGAGGCCGCGTCCGATGTTGGATGCGGCCTTACTTTTTCAAAATCAATGTGTTGCGGGGTAATTCTGATGTGCGCTGCCCAGATGTTTGAGGATCGCCTGCGCCAAACCCACGGCGCTCATGTCCGCCATCATTTGCGCCGGCACGCCAAGCCCCTGCGCCAGCACAAACAGCTCCTCGGGTTGCTGTTTGGACAGATGCAAACCCACATGAGGGATCTTTCCATCCGACAAATGTGCAAGGAAGCGCGCGGCCCGATCATTCAGCGGCACCACCGTCATCGCCAAAGGCAGGTGCGCCAGAGCAGGCGCGGCCACGTTCAGCGGTGCGGAAGGGGCCAATGGCGCGCCGGGTGCGTTCAGAGCCACGGCAACTTCGCTCAAGACATCGGGAACGTCGATCAGGGCTGGGTCCACAGTCTCGGGGGCGTCGGTTGACGCGACCAGCTCAGTGCCATCCTCAAGGAAGATGTTGGCGACCTCTTCGGGATTCATGAGTTTCGTCAATTCGTCCATGTTATCAGCGATGTAGATGCGCAGTGTTACAGACGAATTGAGGTTCACAAACAGATTCCAGTCCGTTTGCGCAGCGGTCTTTATTTCAAACTTGACCTGATGCGAGGTCTGATCGGCGCGCAGAGGATAGGTCCGCTCACCCAACAGATTGTGATAGACATCTGTGTGGCTGACTCTGCTTCTGACGCGGGCAAAGCTTTTCTGGTTGTTGTTCACCCACAATCCTTGGCAACGATTGTGGCCATTGTCGTCCTGCGGGTCGGTGATATCCGTGCTCAGCCAGCGCGAGTGCAGGTAGAGGCGATAGCCCACAACCTTGTCTGAGGTATCGCCTGCATCTCTCTGAAAAGTCACGTTAAACGTCTTGGCGGCAATGACATCCTGAGCCTTGTTGTTTTCAACAAGTTCGATGATGCTTGAGACAATTGTGTACATCAGCGACACGATGGCATGACCCGAAGCAAACGAGCCGGTAAAGTCACCCGAACTGGCACGTACCATATTGGGCACAAGGCCAATTGCGGTCTGCACCAGATCGGTGAGCGCCTTACGCTTGTCCTTGTTGTGCGCAATGACGACGTGCTGGAATTTCCACGTGACAGCCCGTTCGATCGCGTTCTGGTCGAGCTTGGGGTGCACATCTATGTTCTTGTCCGCAAAGGCTTTTTCAGCGGGTGCAGGCAGTTGTTTGGGGTCAGCGACCGCCAAAGGCATCAGGTTGATCAGTCCAAAGGCCTTCCACAATTCAGTTTTGTCGACGGTAATATTCGTCATGGGAAAACTCCCTTTTAGGCGCGCAGGTTAGGATCTGGCGCGTTGAACCAATATTTGAAAACAGGGTGTCACGAATAAGCAGACAGCCGACGAAACATGCCGGAATGTGCATTATATCACACTTTTCGCTTTTTTCGAAGCGAAGGGGCCTAGTAGTCGCGCAGATCGTCCAAAGTGTAAGTGGACTCAACGGGATAGTCGGGATCGACTTGAAAACCGGGATCGGGGATTAAGCAGTTCAATCCGCAGATCTGCCGCGCAACCCGGTTTCTGGCATCAACGTACCACATCCGCCCACCCGGTGTTGCGATGTAGCCGTCAGTGCCGTCCTCAATGTCGGTACGCATGTCGTCAAAGGAAGGGATCTCTGTCAGGAATTCGGGACTCCAGGCACCGTGCGTATGATAGGAGGCAAGGACAGTGAAATTGACCGCATTGGGGGCGGGGGGCAGACAGGATGACGTGCGCCCGCGCCGTGGCGGTGTGGCCACCATTTCACCAAATTCGTCCACCCCGATCAGTCCGCAATATTCCCGACCCTCAGCAATTGATGTTGGCTGTATGTCGTTGAAAACGCGCGACATAAACGCGATCTCGTTCTGCGATTGGGGCAGGGCACGAGAGGCCATCTGAATGCTGTCCACGTCTTCCGTCAGGCAGGCGGCAAGGGGCAGAAGAGCACAGAGGAATACGGCTTTGTTCATGTCGGGCAGCGTGGCGCTGTTGTGCTGTGGAGTCCAGTCCTGCCGGGTATGAACGGGTGGGTGATGTGGCATGGATGGAACGTTTTGAGATCATGCAAGGGTGCGTGTGTTTTGCAGGAATTCAAAGCTTGTGAGGCAACCCGTGAAGTCTGTGAAGGCGAGGGTTGTGCGCCTACGATTGCTTTGGCTGCGTGTCTTGTGATGGTCGGCTTGTCCCGTCAGTTATTCAGGCTTTTGCAGATGCCAAACCTGCTCGACCGGATAGCTCTTGGCCCAGTCCGCAGGCACGGCGGCGCGCGTGCCCATGGCCTCATCAGGTGCATAAAGCTCCTGATATTGTGTGACGACAAAGCCAATTTTTGAAAACAGAGCCATCCAACTTGCAGTCGTCAGATTAAAGCAAACGCCTGTCGGCTCAATCGGCACTTGTGTCCAATCCGCGCCCCACATGTCGCGATAGGGCCGGTGCAACCTGCGCTCTGCTGGCGCGCCATCAAGGGGTGAACAGATCAGAGACAGCGGGTGGTTCCCAAGAAACACCAACTGTCCACCGGGACGCAGCAGCCGCCATGCTTCGGTGAGCCAAGCCTGTGGTGGGCACCAGATCGAGGCTCCGTATTCCGAGATTGCAAAGTCAAAGCCTCCACCCGGCAACTCGGTGGCTTCGGCGTTGCCTTCGACAAAGGTGATGTCGGCGGCATGTTCTTCGGCAAGGGTGCGCGCGGTTGCGAGTTGCTTTGGCGAAATGTCGATGCCGGTGACGCGCGCGCCGCGTTGATGCATCCAGAAAGAGACATAGCCCGTGCCGCAACCCAGTTCGATGGCGTTCATGCCTGCCATGTCCTTGGGCAGCAATTTCAGTGTGGACTCCAGATTGCCCCAAGTGCCCCATTCCAGCGCCTTGAGGGACCACTGCGCGCGTGCAAAATCTATCCAGTTCGCCGCGTCAGCGTTCCAGACGTCTTTGTTGATTGTCAGATAGTCCTCTGTCATGGGCATTTCTTTCGCTGTGCGCGGACCATGATATCACAGGATGCGGCGTACCGCATGAGGCGGTTACTCTTCCTGCGGGGGTCTGTTGGGAAAGATCCGTCTGAGCAGAACGTAAAAGACCGGCGTGAAGAACAGTCCCAGAAAGGTGACCCCGGACATTCCAAAGAACACGGCCGTACCCAATGCTTGTCGCATCTCTGAGCCCGGACCTGCTGCGATCATCAGCGGCACCACCCCAAGGATAAAGGCAAAGGCTGTCATAAGGATGGGCCGCAAACGCAACTGGCTGGCCTCGACAGCGGCGTCTACCGGGCCAAGCCCGCGTTCTTCCTGCGCCTGTTTGGCAAATTCCACGATGAGGATGGCGTTCTTGGCGGCAAGTCCCACAAGCACGATCAGCCCCACTTGGGTGAGGATGTTGTTGTCCATGCCCCGCAGCATCACCCCGGCCAATGCTCCGAGAACCGACAGCGGCACAATCAGGATAATGGCCAGCGGCAAGGCCCAGCTTTCATACAGCGCGGCAAGAAAGAGAAAGGCAAACAGGATCGAAAAGGCAAAGATATAGGCCGCAGTGTCGCCTTGGTTGCGCTCTTGTAACGCCAATTCCGTCCATTCGTAGTCCAGCCCCGGGGGCAGGACTGACTCGGCAAGCTCTTCCATCGCCAGAAGGGCCTGACCGGTTGACACACCCGGTGCCGCCGATCCTTGAACAGGGACCGACACTTGCTGGTTATAGCGTTGTACAAGGGCGGGCCCGGCTGTTTCCTGAACCGTCACGAGCGTGCCAAGCGGCACAAGTGCTCCGGTGGCTGAACGCACGCGCAGATTGCGGATGTCGCTTTCGTCCAGCCGGAATTGTTCATCCGCCTGCGCGCGCACCTGAAACAGCCGTCCAAATGCGTTGAAGTCGTTCACATAGGAGGAGCCGAGATTAATCGAGAGTGCCTCGAAAATGGCACCGATTGGTACGTTCAGCATCTGCGCGCGCACCCGGTCGATTTCAAGGTAAAGCTGCGGAGACCCGGCGGAGAAGGTGGTAAACACTCCTTGCACCTGATCAGACTGACCCGCGCTGCCCATAATCGCATAGGCGGCGTTCAGCACGCGACGCATATCCGCGCTTTCGGTTTCCTGCAATTGCAGCTTGAACCCGCCGCCTGTCCCCACGCCGCGCACGGCAGGGGGGGCAATGGCAATGACGAAAGCTTCGCGCAGGCTTTGCATCCGGCCAAAGAGGTTGCCGACAATGGCGCCAGCGGTCTGACCGTTCTCCGCACGGTTTTCGAACGTGTCAAAGGTGGTGAAGATTACGCCCTGATTGCTGGCATTGGTAAAGGTTGCCCCGGAAAACCCGGCAAAAGCGACGGCGTTGGTCACGCCGGGCGTTTCGAGCGCAATATTGGTGGCTTGCTGGATGATGTTGTCCGTGCGCTCCAGCGCAGCACCGTCAGGCAGTTGCACAACCACGATGGCATAACCCTGATCTGCATCCGGAATGAATCCCGTGGGCACTTGGGTATTGAGCCAATAGGTCACGCCGAGCAGACCGGCAAATGCCGTCAGCGACAGCCCCAGCATTCCGACGGAGCTGACCAACAGCCGCACAACCCATCCATATCCGCGCGCCAGTGCATCAAATCCGCGGTTGAACCCATTCGCCAATGGCCGCGTCAGCAGTGCCAGCGGATTGCGGGAGGGCGCGGCATCCCGTGGCTTGAGGATCGCTGCAGCCATGGCCGGTGAAAGGCTGAGCGAGTTGATGGTGGAGATGACAGTCGCCACAGAAATGGTGACCGCGAATTGTCGATAGAATTGGCCTGTGATTCCCGGCACGAGGGCTGCAGGGACAAAGACTGCGATCAGAACAAGCGAGGTGCCGATGATTGCGCTTTGCACTTCGTCCATTGTACGGGCAGACGCTTGGCGCGGGCTCATCCCGTTGTCGATGTTCCGCTCGACGTTTTCGACAACGACAATCGCGTCGTCGACGACAATCCCGATGGCGAGGATCAGGCCGAACAGAGTCAGAAGGTTCAGCGAATACCCCAGAGCGTACATGACCGCGAACGTGCCGATCAGTGACACTGGGATGGCCAGCAGTGGAATAATGGCTGTGCGCCAGCTTTGCAGGAACACGATTATGACCACGACAACCAGCAATACCGCCTCAAGCAGTGTCTGGTAGACCGCGTTGACCGATGCCTCGATGAATTCGGTGGGGTTATAGACAACCTGATATTCGAGCCCCGGTGGGAAATCCTGAGAGACCTCCTCCATCACCGACAGGATCTCATCCGCGGAGGCCAGTGCATTGGTGCCCGGCCGTTGAAAGATCCCGAGCGCAACAGCGGGTTTGTTGTTGAGATAGGAGTTGGTCACATAAGAGCGCGCGCCGATTTCGACCCGTGCAACATCACGCACCCGCACAACGCGCCCGTCGTCGGACGATTTGACGATCACACGCCCGAATTCGCGGGGATCTTCCAGCCGTCCTTGGGTTGTCAGTGTGACCTGAAATGCGCTGTCGGCGTTGTTTGGCGGCGCGCCGAGTGATCCGCCTGACACCTGCACGTTTTGTTCGCGCAGCGCTGTCACCACGTCTCCTGCCGTCAGCCCGAGCGAGCCAAGGCGGTCCGGATCAAGCCAGACCCGGGCAGAGAATTCGCGCTCGCCAAAGATCAGCAGATCACCAACGCCGTCCAGACGCACCAATCGGTCGCGCACCCGCGAGCGGGCATAGTTGGACACGTATAGCTGGTCGAAGGTTTCATCCGGCGACAGCATGTGTACAACCATCATCAGGTCAGGCGACGACTTTGTCGTTGTGACGCCGAGGGCGCGCACCTCCTGAGGCAGGCGGGGTTCGGCAACGGCCACGCGGTTTTGCACCAGCACCTGCGCAGAATCGAGATCGGTGCCCAATTCAAAGGTGATCGTCAGTGACATCGACCCATCGGCGGTCGAGTATGAGGACATGTACAGCATACCCTCAACCCCGTTGATCTCCTGTTCGATCGGGGTGGCGACGGTGGCGGCGATCGTGGCCGCATCCGCGCCGGGATAGGCGGCGCGCACCACAATGGAGGGCGGGGCGATTTCCGGGTACTGCTCGACCGGCAGTTCGAAATAGGCCAGCAATCCGACTATGGTCAGAATGACCGACAGGACAATTGCAAAGACCGGGCGGGCGACAAAGAAACGACCCATGTCAGTTGGCCGCGACGGGCGGCAGTTCGACCATTTCCGGCGCGACAACGCTGCCGGGGCGGGCGCGGATCAAACCTTCGATGACAATTGTTTCGGACCCGTCCAGTCCATTGCGCACAACCCGGTAACCATCAATGCGCGGCCCTGGCCGGATCGGGATGGGCGTCACGTTGCCCTCTGCGTCCAGCGACATCACAAGACGGCGGTTCTGGTCCGAGACAATCGCCGCATCCGGGATCAGCACGCCTTCATAGGGCAGCGAGCCGGGCACGTTGATCCGTCCGAACAGGCCGGGTGTCAGCAACTCATCGGGGTTGTCCAGAACCGCGCGCACCCGCATGGTGCCGGTTTCGCTGTCGATGCGGTTCTCGGAGAAATCAAGATAGCCGATTTGGGCAGGCACTTGTCGATCAGAGACGGTGACGCGCACTTCGAGCGCATTTGCGCCCTCCTGCAACATCGAGCCGCGTGCCCTTGCATCGCGGGCATAGGCAAGAAAGAAACGCTCGTCGATGTCGAAGTAGAAATAGATCGGATCTGTGGCGACAATCGATGTCAGCATCGTTTGGTTCTGGGTCACAAGGTTGCCCGGATCGAGTAACGCGCGGTCAATGCGGCCCGCCATGGGCGCTCGGATTTCGGAGTATTCAAGATCCAGCTCGGCCAATTCCAGTGCCGCGCGGGCCTGCTCCAGAGCGCCTTGCGCGGCCAGAAACGCCTCGCGCCGTTCATCCACGATGCTTTGCGGGATCGTGCCATTGCTGATCAGCGACTGCGCACGTTCCAGTTGCTCGCTGGTAAAGGCGCTTGTGGCTTCTGCGATGTCGATCTGGGCCTGTGCCTGCCGCAAAGCCGTGCGAAACTGGCGCTGATCAATTGTGAACAGCAACTGGTCTTTCTCAACCAGACTGCCATCGGTGAAATGCACCTCATCAAGGAACCCGGACACGCGGGCGCGCACGTCCACTTCTGCCGAGGCACCAAAGCGTCCGACGAATTCATCGTCCTCGACAATCGTTTTGACGACAGGGTTGGCGGCGACCACGGAGGGCGGGCCTTGCTGTGCATGAAGGGGACCGAGCCACAGACCCAAGACAGACATGGTGGCTAAAACTGAGAAGATGCGCATTGCTGGCTCGCTTGTGGTTCTTGGGTCAGGTAGCCGCGTCGGCCTCATCGGCAAGGATGAATCAGGACATGTGTGACCAGAGCTTTGTATCCCCGCGCGCCGTGCATTGACAATCTCGGGTTGTGAACGCGTCGCGCAAACGTGTTTCGGTTGCGCATTTTTTAAGCGGGCTGCGGTTTGTTTGGGGCCAGTGTCAGGGCCGCATCAGGTATGGATCAAGGCTGGCTTTGAACGTCTCGAAAAACTCCAGCGTGATGAGAGAAGGGGTTTTGTGGATCGGGCGTACCAGTGAAATGCCATGGGGCAGGGCGGGCTGAAAGGGGCGAAACGCAATGCCTTGATTGGCGTATTTCACGGCATCGAGTTCACTTACAACCGACACGCCAACGCCGTGGCAGACCAGTTCGCATGCGGCAGTAAACTGGCGGACCTCGATATGCGAGCGCAGCTCGACCTGATCATCCTGAAAGCGTCGCTCAAGTTCCTGAAAAAAGACGCTGTCCCTTCTGGTGTGAATGATGTTTTCACGGGCCAGATCACGGGGCCGGATGTTCTGGCGCTGTTCCAGCGGATGCCCTGCGGGAAAGATGCAGACAGTACGGACATTCACATCGGTCCGCTCAACTGCGGGGTGGCCAAAGAACCCGTCCGTGATCCCAAAGTCATATTGTTCCGTGACCATCCATTCGAGGATTCGTTCAGGCCTGTCAGGTTCGATCGTCACCGAGATGCCGGGACGGTCACGTAAAAATTCGGCCACGACCCTCGGCAGGTGGCTCGTGGCAAAACCGGGCAGGCAGGCGATGCGGATATGGCCTGCCTTGCGTTTTGTAATGTCGGCGCTGACATCCGAAATCTGGCGCATCAGTTCGATGACACGGCGGATATCGGGTTCCAGCAGGCGCACCTCTTGTGACGGAACAAGGCGGCCGTCGCGCTTGTCAAAGAGTTGAAAATCAAACTCTTTTGCCAAATCGGCAAGCAGCCGGCTGGCGGCGGGCTGACTGATCCCGAGGTCCGCGGCGGCAGCTGTCACAGATCCATTAAGAATGACTGCCATAAGGGCTTCGAGTTGGCGGAATCGTGGTGTTTTACGGCCTGACATGTCTGTTTTTACGCACGGATCGCCTTCCAAGTATAGCATGAGGTTATAAGAAATTGGGAAATTGGCAGCTTGAACTATGGCTAAGTGCCAATACACTCGCCATCATTGAATTCCCCCGACTCAACGACGTGCCGGTGGAACCAAAAAAAACGCATCGACAGATGCACGGGAGGATAACATGAATAAGTTCTTACTCGGCGCCTTTGCCGCAACAACCGCGCTGACGCCCATTGCTGCCTCGGCCGAGACCGAAGTTCAGTTCTGGCACGCCTTCACGGGGCGCCTGGGCGAGTTGGTGGCAGCGCAGGTTGATGCGTTTAACGCCAGCCAGAGCGACTACAAGGTCGTCCAGAGCCACAAGGGCAACTACTCCGAAACACTCAATGCCGGAATCGCGGCCTTCCGCGCACAAGAACAGCCCCACATCCTGATGGTGTTCGAAGTAGGCACCGCAACGATGATGGGTGCCAAGGGCGCGATCAAGCCGGTCTACGAAGTGATGGCCGAAAGTGGCGCGTCCTTTGATCCCGAGGCCTATATCGGGTCCGTAAAAGGCTATTACACAACCACGGACGGCGACATGCTTTCGCTGCCCTTCAACTCGTCCACGCCTGTCCTTTGGGTGAACCGCGATGCCTTTGAGGCAGCAGGTGTCGATCCCGACATGGATCTGTCCACATGGGAAAATGTGGGCGGCGCGCTGGAGGCGCTGAAAGCAGGGGGCGAGGAATGCCCGCTGGTCACGGCATGGCAAAGCTGGATTCACCTCGAGAACTTCTCGGCCTATCATGACGTTCCATTTGCCAGCAAAGACAACGGTTTTGCCGGACTGGACACGGAGCTGATGCTGAATGGACCTGCGCAAGTGGCGCACCTGACCGCGATGGGCGAATGGGCCAAGGATGGCAAGTTCATCTATACGGGCCGGCGTAACGAGGGTGGTGCGAACTTCCGGGCGGGTGAATGCGCGCTCTTTACCGAAAGCTCTGCCGGTTATGCTGGGATCAAGGCGGAAGCCGAATTTGATTTCGAAGTGCGCCCGCTGCCCTATTGGAGTGCCGTGGCACAAGAGCCTCAGAACACGATCATCGGCGGCGCGTCGTTGTGGGTCATGGAAGGGCACGAGTCCGAGGAATACAAGGGCGTGGGTGAATTCCTGAGCTTCCTGTCGTCTTCGGATGTGCAGGCCGACTGGCACCAGAATACCGGATATCTGCCAATCACCTCTGCGGCAGGCGATGTGACCCGCGCTGCGGGTTTCTATGACGACAACCCCGGCACGGACATCGCTGTGATCCAGATGACAGCCAAGGAGCCAACGGCCAATTCCAAGGGGCTGCGCCTTGGCTCGTTTGACCAGATCCGCGGGATCATCGACGAAGAGCTGGAGGCCATCTGGTCCGGTGACAAATCGGCTCAGGCTGCGATGGACAGCGCGAAGGAACGCGGCGACGCATTGCTGCGCCGCTTTGAAAGCGCCAACCGTTAAAACATAAAGGGATGCGGCCCCGCGCGGGTCGCATCCCACTTTTCGGGGGGGGCGTGAAAATTGGAAAAACGGGTGACCTTTCGGGGCTGGCTTTTGCCACTTGCACTTATTGCGCCCCAAGTGATCATTTCGGCGGTCTTCTTTTTCTATCCCGCCGGGCAGGCGATCTGGCAATCGCTCTTCATTCCAGACCCCTTTGGCCTATCCGCCCGCTTTGTAGGTCTCGGCAATTTTGAATTCCTGCTGAGTGATCGGTTTTATCGCACATCCTTTCTGACAACGGCGGTCTTTTCCATCCTTGTGACCCTGTGTTCGATGGTCCCGGCGCTGTTTCTGGCCGTGATCGCGGACCGTCTGATCAAGGGGTCCGGCATATATCGCACATTGCTGATTTGGCCTTATGCCGTCGCGCCTGCTGTGGCGGGCGTGTTGTGGTTGTTCATGTTCAACACTCGCGTGGGTGTCATCTCGTGGTATCTTGGGCAGCTTGGCTACGACTGGAACCACGTGCTGAATGGCGGCGAAGCGATGGGCCTTGTTGTGGTTGCGTCCGCATGGGGACGCATCAGCTATAACTTTCTGTTTTTCTTTGCTGCTCTGCAGGCAGTGCCGCGCTCTGTGATCGAGGCGGCGGCGATTGATGGCGCGCATTTCTGGCGGCGTTTTTTCACGATTGTACTGCCCCTGATCACGCCCACGGCGTTCTTTCTGCTGGTGGTCAACATTGTCTACGCCTTCTTTGAAACCTTCGGTGTTATCCACACGATCACCGGGGGCGGGCCGCAGCAATCGACCACCATCCTTGTCTACAAAGTGTTTTCGGATGGGTTTGTGGGGCAGGATCTGGGATCATCCGCCGCGCAATCTGTCATCTTGCTGTTTGTCGTTGGCCTGTTGACGGTTGTGCAGTTCAAATACATCGAAAAGCGGGTGCATTACTGATGGCGTCGGAAAAGCATGGTATGGTTGAGCGGCGCGGGGCAGGGTTGTGGCTGACCCATGCGTTCATGATCCTTGGGGTTCTGGTGATCTTTTTCCCGATCTGGCTGGCCTTTGTCGCCTCGACGGTGACCCAGCCCGAGATCGTGTCGCCGCCTATGCCGATCTGGCCGGGTGATCAGTTCTGGGAAAACTATTCGGCGGCACTTTTTTCCGGTGTGAACGTGCCGGTCATGACCATGCTGGGCAACAGCCTTGTGATGGCCATTGGCATTGCGGTGGGCAAGATCATCATCTCGCTGCTGTCGGCCTTTGCGATTGTCTATTTCAAGTTCCCGGGGCGCACGACGTTCTTCTGGCTGATCTTCCTGACGTTGATGCTGCCTGTTGAGGTCCGCATCGTGCCGACCTTTGAGGTGGTGGCGGGCTTTGGGATGCTCAACAGCTATTCGGGCCTGATCTTTCCGCTGATCGCATCTGCCACAGCGACCTTCCTGTTTCGCCAGTTCTTCATGACCATTCCTGATGAGCTGGCCGAGGCGGCGCGTGTCGATGGGGCCCGCCCCATGCGTTTTTTCTGGGACATTGTTGTACCAATGAGCCGCACCAACATTGCAGCGCTGTTCGTGATCCTGTTCATCTATGGCTGGAACCAGTATTTGTGGCCGCTGCTCATTACCACCGATCCTGAAATGAACACCATCGTCATGGGCATCAAACAGATGTTCCCCTCTGGCGATGACGTGGCGGAGTGGCCCGTGATTATGGCCACCTCCATCCTTGCGATGGTGCCCCCTGTGATTGTGGTGGTGTCCATGCAAAAGCTGTTTGTCCGCGGCCTTGTCGATAGTGAGAAATAACCCATGGCGACTGTCACCCTTCAAAACGTCAAGAAAAGCTTTGGCGCCACGGATGTCATCCACGGCATAGACATGGACATTGCCGATGGCGAATTCATCGTCATTGTCGGCCCGTCGGGCTGTGGCAAGTCCACGCTGTTGCGCATGGTAGCCGGGCTGGAGACGGTCTCGGCTGGCGATATCCTGATCGGTGGCACCCGCGCCAACGACAAGGAGCCCATGGAGCGTGACATCGCGATGGTGTTCCAGAACTACGCGCTGTATCCGCATATGTCGGTGCGTCAGAACATGGGGTACGGCCTGAAAATCGCCAAGCTGCCCAAGTCCGAGATTGACGCCAAGGTGCAGAACGCGGCCAAGCTGTTGCAGCTGGAGGCTTTGCTGGATCGCAAGCCGCGCGCCCTGTCCGGGGGGCAGCGTCAGCGCGTCGCCATGGGCCGTGCGATTGTACGCGAACCTGCCGTGTTCCTGTTTGACGAACCGTTGTCCAATCTGGATGCCAAGCTGCGCGTTCAGATGCGCCTTGAGATCCGCGAATTGCAGGACACGTTGGGGATCACATCGCTATACGTGACCCACGATCAGGTTGAGGCCATGACCATGGCTGACCGCATGATTGTGATGAACGGCGGCATTGCCGAACAGATCGGCACGCCGCTTGAGGTTTACGAAACCCCGCGCACCCTGTTCGCGGCCCAATTCATTGGCAGCCCGGCGATGAACGTCTTTGACGCCCGCATCGAGGGCGGCTCTGTCATGATGGGTGATACGGTGATTGGCCCGACCAATGCCCCCGATGGCCCCGTCAAGTTGGGTCTGCGCCCCGAACATCTGGCCACTCATGCGGAAGGGCCGATCGAGGCCCATATCCAGATGTCCGAACCCTTGGGGGCCAACACGCTGTTGCACGGTCGTCTGGGCGACGGTCTGAGCGACGGGGCGGATGCCATTACCATCAGTCTGGCCGGTGTGCATCCCATCAATGACAAGGGCGCGACGCGACGCTTTGCGGTCGAGCCGCAGCACATCCATCTGTTCAATTCGGATACCGGTCTGCGGTTGGACCTCTAAGCGCGGAAGTGTCCGGCTTGCGTGCTAGCGTTCGCGGCGTTTATGCGATTTTGTTGATCGCGGCTGCAGCGGCTTTGAGGATGGTGTCGGATTGTGCCGTGTCCTCGACAAGTCGCGCCAGGGTGACGGCCCCGATCAGCATGGACAGTTGCGCATAACCGCTGTCCCCGTCGCTCTCGCTCTCAAGCAGTGCCGCCACCCGTCCTACCGCATCTGAAACGCTTTGCTTGGTGGCACCATCCGTGCGCGCCAGTTCAGAGCCGAGGGCCGCCATAGGGCAGCCAATGGCCCGGTTTTCGACATGCTCATCGGACAGATAGGTATCGACATAGGCAGCGCGCGCGGCCTGCGCATCGTCTGCCGCTTCCAGCGCGCCAATCGAAACATCCACAGCCGTACGGAAGGCTGCATCGACCAGTTCGTCCTTGTCCGCAAAGTGGCGATAGAACCCGCCATGGGTCATCCCGGCGGCGTTCATGACCTCGGCAACGCTGGTCGTCTCAATTCCCTTTTCTCGAAACACACCCGCCGCAGCGCTCAGGATGCGCTGATGGGATTTCTGTTTTTCGGCGTCGGACACTCTTGGCATGGCAATCCATTTGTTTCGGGGTTGACAGTTAAGATTTCAGGTATCATCTAAAAGATAAGATTACAAACATCATCTAAAAGGAATATGCCTCATGACGCCCAGAATCCTTGTCACCAGCGCGGCTGGAAAAACGGGTCAATGCGTTGCCTTGCAACTGGCCGAGCAGGGCCACCCGGTGCGCGCCTTTGTGCGCCGCATGGATGGGCGTGCCGAGCGGATGGCCGCGGCCGGAGTCGAGATTTTTGTGGGCAATCAGTATGATATCACCGACATGCGCGCCGCCATGCAGGGGGTGCGCCGTGCCTATCAATGTGCCCCGACAGCCCCCAATGGGCTCTATTTCAATGCCGTATTCAGCATTGCCGCGCACGAGGCCAAGCTGGAGCATGTCGTCACCCTTGGCCAGTGGTTGACGGCGGCGCGGCACCCGTCTCAGTTCACCCGCGAGGTCTATTTGTCGGATGCCCTGGCGCGGATTTCTCCGCACATGACGGTCACATCCGTTGATCCGGGCTGGTTTGCGGACAACTACACCATGGTGCTGGAGGCCGCCGCGCATCTGGGCATGTTCACGATGCCGCTCGGTCCCGGCAACGAGAAGAAGAATGCACCCCCCTCAAACGAAGACATTGCGCGCGTTGTCGTGGCCGCTCTGCTGGATCCACAGACCCATGCGGGCAAGTTTTACCGTCCCACGGGCCCCGAACTGATGTCGCCCAACGACATTGCCGCCGCGATGGGGCGCGTGTTGGGCCGCAAGGTCACCTATGCGGATGTGTCCGAAAAGATGATGACAAAAGCCCTGCGGGCCAATCGGCCCGCAAACTATTCCGAGGCCGCCGTCACCCAGTTGGCGATTTATGCACATGAATATCGCAAGGGCAGCTTTGCGGTGAACGCACCCACGGATGACGTCAGGATGGTAGGGGGGCGCGATCCGGAGGATTTCGACACCATCCTGCGCCGCTATGTGGCCGAACGGCCCGATCTGAAGCCCGGGATGGCGCGGCGCGCCCGTGCCGTGTTCGGCCTGTTCCGCATGATGATGACACCGGCCCTTGATTTGGCCAAGGCGCGCGCCGTGCGCGACTACGTTCAGATCAGTGAACCGATGTTCAGTCAGGACGACGCGGATTGGCGCGCCACCCACGTGCCTCAGTCAGCGGCATCCGGCGTGCATCTGAAATTGGCCTGAGCACCCGTCCGTTTCCAACATCACTCATGAATCCAAAGGAGAAGACCTTCATCATGTCGAGCCTTGAAACCCTCACATTGCGCAATCGCGCCTTTGCCAGAACGTTCAGCCATGGCGATCTTGCCGGGTTGCCCAAGCTGGGGACACTGATCCTGTCCTGTATCGATACCCGCGTTGATCCGGCCCATGTGCTTGGGCTGAACCTCGGGGACGCAGTTGTGTTCCGCAACAATGGGGGGCGTGTCACCCCGGCGTTTATTGACGAGGTTGCCGCGCTGTCGCTGCTGATCCCCCGGATCAGCGGCGCGCCCGATGTCAGCTTTACCATCGTGCTGATGCAGCACACCAAATGCGGTGCACAGCACTTTGCCGATCCTGTCTTGCAGGCGCAGATTGCGGAGCGGTTCGGTGTGGATGTGTCCGCCTGTGCCATCACCGACCCGCGGCAAGATCTGGTGACGGACATCCACCGCTTGCGTGATGCGACGGATTTGCCGGGCGGCATCCACGTGGCTGCATTGCTTTATGATGTGGACACCGGAACCGTGCGGGAAATCGCCCCCGCCGTTTCGTTGTCTGATCTGCGCACCGTGACCAAGGAGGCGTAACCATGCAGGCGTTCTATGAATTCTACGTCATGGGGTTTGCCATTGCACTGCCGGTACTGGCCGTGGCGATTGGCAGTGTGGGGGTCTTCAATGCCAACCTGTCGTCGGGTGGATTTGCCACGTTTGTGGTGGTTGCAGCCACGCTGTTTGGGGCCTGGTGTGCGATCGCACTGCCGCTCGCACGCACCGGGCAATTCAATGTCCCGGCGGAGCTTGGCGATCTGCCCCTTGTGCTGATGTTCCTCTTTGGCGGGGCTTTTGTGGTCTGGGCGCTGGCCTGGCAGACCCCGCTCGGGCGCCGCATCACGGTTGCGACCCCACTCAGCGCAATTGCCGCGTTCCAGATCCCGCGTGTGATGGGGGGGCTGTTTCTGATTGGCTGGCTGGCCGGAGACATCCCGCTGTTGTTTGCCCTTCCCGCCGGACTGGGTGACATATTGGCGGGCATCGCGGGATGGCGTGCCAGCCGAGCCCTCGCAAAGGGTGCTCCAAATGCACGCCGCTTATTGGCGCGCGCGAATTGGATTGGCATCGGCGACTTTGTGGTAGCTGTCCTTCTGGGCATCATCACGTCACGCGGGTTTGCCCACCTCTATGCGCTGGATGCGCCCAACATCATCAACGACTATCCGTTGGCCATGTTCCCGGCGTTTTTCGTGCCCATCTTCCTTGGCTTCCATTTCATTGCGATGGCCCGGATGCGGTGGGATCTGGCGCATAGAGATCTGGCCCCGGCTTGAGCCTTAGTGTGATCATTGGTTCGATCCTTTGAAAGGGGGGCAGGGGCGCTGCCCCCCTCATCCGGAATTTCGTTGCGTGCGGCCCGCTTGTCTGCGTAGGTTTTTGGTCTGGACCCTGGCGGGTGTTCAACGAAACATCGCGCCTGGCCTGTCCCGGTAGTGAGGTGCGCGATGTCAAAACGATCAACGGTTGCTGTCGAGATTGCGCGGGACGCAGGCGCATTTGCGCTGTCGTTTTTCGAACGCGTGGGCGGGCTGGTCATCGAGGACAAGGGGCCGCAGGATTTCGTGTCCGAGGCTGACAAGGCGGTGGAGTTGCGCGTGCGCGCGGCCATCGAACAGGCCTTTCCCGAAGACGGGATTGTGGGTGAGGAACATGCCCCCAAACCGTCGCAGTCTGGATACACGTGGGTCATTGACCCCATAGACGGGACGACAAATTTCATCACTGCCATTCCGGCGTGGACGGTTGTCATTTCGATCGTGCATGAGGACAAGGCCGTGATCGGGGTGACCTTTGATCCGATCCACGATGAAATCTACACGGCGATCAAGGGCGAGGGGGCGTGGCTGAACGGTGCGCCGCTGCGCGGCCCGGCAGATGCGTCACTGGCGCGGGGCAGTGTGGGCACCGGCTTTTCCAACCGGGTGGACCCGGATGGGGTCAGGCGCCTGATTGACGAAGTGCTCAAGGCTGATGGGGTGTTTCACCGCAACGCATCTGGTGCGCTGTCACTGGCCTATGTCGCGGCGGGTCGCTTGCTGGGCTATGTCGAGGAACACATGAATGCGTGGGATTGCCTTGCCGGGCAGTTGTTGATTGCCGAAGCGGGGGGGCGTGTCGAAGTGCAAAGCGCGGACGACATGATCAAGCACGGCGGACGCGTTGTCGTTGGCAGTGCGGGCGTGTTTGACGAACTGGTTGCGATCGCCGATGCGGCCTACACGGCCTGATCGGCAGGCAGCAGCACCGGGCCTGTGTGATCCAGTCCAACGGTGATGGCGGCGTTGACGTCCAAAGGTGTGTCCACGTTCTCGCTGACGGCAAAGACCTCTCCGAAATCTGCCTCAAGCGTGTATTCCATCCGGCTGCCGACATAGGTGGCTTTGCGCACGTGCATGGCCATGCCCGTTGTTGCATCCAACTTGAGACGGGTCGGACGCACCGCCAGTGCCGCTGGCCCCACGGGCAGGCCGCGTGCGGGCAGGCTGTGTGAAAAGCCGCTGATGTCTATCGTCGCCGTCTCACCGCTCAGGGATGTGATCTGGCAGGGGATGATATTTGCCTCACCGATAAAGTCCGCCACAAAGCGGTCTGCGGGCGCGTCATAGAGGTCGCGCGGGCTGCCGATCTGGGCAATGCCGGCATTGCGCATGACCACGATTTCGTCGGATACGGCCAAAGCCTCTTCCTGATCATGGGTCACATAGACCACAGTCAGCCCGAGGTTTTGCTGGATTTCACGGATCTCTTCGCGCACCTGCCTGCGCAGCTTGGCGTCAAGGTTCGAGAGCGGTTCGTCAAACAGCAACACCTGCGGTTCCAGCACCAGCGCGCGCGCCACCGCGACACGCTGCTGTTGCCCCCCCGACAGCTCGGAGGGCAGGCGGTCCCCGTAGCCTGTCAGCCCCACCAGATCGAGACCCTGCATCGCACGATCCTTGGTCTCGGACTTGTCAAAGCCCGAAAATCCAAGCCCGTAAGAGACGTTTTCCATCACGCTCATATGCGGAAACAGCGCGTAGCTCTGGAACACCATGGACACGTCGCGGTCCGTGGCAGGCAAAAGCGTCACGTCGCGGTCACCAATATGGATGGACCCCCGTGTCGCCATTTCCAGCCCTGCGATCATGCGCAGCGTCGTTGTCTTGCCACATCCCGATGGGCCCAGAAGGGTGACCAGTTTGCCTTCCTCGATTTCGAGGTTGATGTCGTCCACGGCCACCACATCACTGCCATAGACCTTGGTGACGTTCCGGAAACTGACGGGGGCGGCTTTGGAATTGATGCTCATCAGGTGTCCTTAGACATTCGTGCGGGATTGGGTCATGCGGCGTCCGATCTCGGTACGTCCGACGACAAATTGCATCAGCGCAACCACGGACAGCATGACAAAGATCAGGGTTGTCGAATAGGCAATGGCAAGGCCGTAGTCGTTATTCTCGACCCGTCCAATGATGTAGCTGGTGGCCATGTCATATTCGGCGCTCACGAGGAAAATCACCGCCGAGATGGCCGTCATGGCCCGCACAAAGCTGTAGACCAGCGCGGCCAGAATGGCGGGCCTGAGCAGCGGCAGAATGATCCGGCGGAAGGTTTGCCAACTGTTGGCCCCCAGCGTCAGCGAGCTTTCGTCAAGCGACTTGTCCAGCTGTGACATGCTGGCGATGCCTGCGCGCACACCCACCGGCATGTTGCGGAAGATAAAGCTGACTACGAGGATGATACCCGTGCCGGTGATTTCGATGGGGGGCACGTTGAAGGCAAGGATATAGCTGACCCCGATCACCGTGCCGGGGATCGCAAAGGACAGCATGGTGCCGAATTCAAATGCGTTTTTTCCGGCAAAGGTCTGGCGCGTGAGAAGGTAGGCGGTGATCAGCCCGACACAGGCGGTCAGCGGGGCCGCGATGGCTGCGATCTTGAGCGTAGTCCAGAAGCTGTCCCAAGCGGCGCCCGACCAGCGAATGCCGCTGTCTTCAAAGCGGAACGAGAACGCGGTGACGTAGTGTTTGAAGGTCAGCGTGTTGTTGACGCCCCAAAGTTCGACCACGGAACCATAAAAGATCATCGCATAGACCACTACGGTGAATCCGGCCCAGATGAGGGCCAGCGCCAGAACGGGCAGCGACAGGGCGCGCGGCATATGCGGGTGCACCCCACTGTCACCCTTGCCCGAAACGGTGGTGTAGCTTTTCTTGCCCAGCCAGAAGCGTTGCGCGTAAAACGCCCCAAGCGTGAAGCAAAGCAGGACCATGGCCAGCACAGCGGCTTTGCCCTGATCATATTGTGCGCCCACGATGGCAAAGAAGATCTCGGTCGAGAGCACGTCATAGTTGCCCCCCAGCACCAGCGGATTGCCGAAATCCGCCATGCTTTCGATAAATCCAAGGAGGAAGGCGTTGGCCAAGCCCGGCCGCATCAGCGGCAGCGAAACTGTCTTGAACACCTGCCATTTCGAGGCCCGTAGCGTTTGCGCGGCCTCTTCCATGGAGGGCGAGACACCTTCGACCACTCCGATCAGGACGAGGAATGCGATGGGTGTGAAGGCCAGCGTTTGTGCAATCAGAACGCCCGGCAGACCATAAAGCCAGCGCGTCGGCTGGATGCCAAACACGTCCGAGATAAAGACCGTCACGGACCCGGACAGCCCGAAAAGCAGGATCAGCGCAAGCCCGATGACAAAGGGGGGCGTGATGATGGGCAGAACGGTAAGTGCGCGCAGGGCCCGTTTGTAGCGAAAGCCCGAGCGCGTCACGACCAGCGCAAAGATCAGCCCCAACACGGTTGTGATCAAACCCACCAGTACCGCCAGAAACAGCGAATTCCACGCCACGCCGCAGCGCCCGCCTGACAGGCACCCAAGACCCCACAGCCTGTCGTCAAAGAACTTTGAGGCAAAGACACCGGCAGAATACCCCCCGTCCTCGGTGATAAAGGCGGCTGTTAGCATCTTGGCGATCGGGAAGAACACAAAGGCCGTCACGATCACGATCACGCCGCCGATGGCGCTGACGACAAACACGTCTCCGTTGATGGCACCGCGCGCCGCGATGCCTTGCGTAAACAGGAACAGGAAAGCAGACGCGCAGATCAATGCGCCATAACCCATCCCGAATTGACGGTCGCCAAGGTCTCCGAACAGCGCCTTGGCCCATTCAAAATTCCAGCCGCGAATGCCAATGGCAAAGCCCTGAAGGATCAACCAGCCAAAGCCGATGGTCCCTGCAAGGATCAGAAGTTTCGCATAAGCCGGATCGGTCTTGGGTCTGCCAAGGGCCAGCAATGGCAGTGCCAGGCCAATCAGCATCGGGGCCAGCCACAGCTTTTGCCCTTGCCCGATCAGGAATGCGGCCGGGGCGTAGTCGTCGTCAAACGGGTAGCCGTCGACCAGCCATTCAAAGGCAAAGAAATCCTCCACCCCATACCAGGGGAGGAGAACAAACCCGACCCATCCGGCGATGATCCAGAAGATCAGAACCGGTTGGGTCGTTTGTGCAGAAGTGAGTGTGCGCACGTCTTTGCTGCTGCGCAGTTATTGCGGCAGAACAGACACCTCATCATCCCACTTTTTCAACAAACGCTTGCGTGTGTCCGAAGACCCGAACGTCTTGAAGTCATAGTCGATCAGCTTGATCGAGGACATGTCCGGTGCGCTTTCGGATGTTTGCGCGCCTTTGTTGGACGGCACCTGAAAGGCGTTGACCTGAAGGGCGAGGTTCTGTGCTTCGGCGCTCAGAGCCCAGTCATAGAACTTTTTGGCCTCGTCCATGTTGCGGGCCCCTTCGATGATCGACATGGAACCGATTTCATAGCCTGTGCCTTCGGCGGGCGCGACAACCTTGACGGGGAATCCGGACACAGCCTGCTTGACCGCGTCATGCATGAACACGATGCCGATGGTGTTTTCGCCCCGTCCGGCGGCCTTGATCGGGGCCGAGCCGGACTTAGTGTACTGGTTGATGTTGGCGTGCAGGCTTTTCATGAATTCAAAGCCTTCATCCTCGCCAAAGAGCTGCATCATGGTGGCCAGAGTTGTGTAGGCCGTGCCCGATGAATTCGGGTTCGCCATCTGAACATGGCCTTTGTATTCGGGCTTGGTCAGGTCTTTCCACGATGTTGGCTCTGGCAGATTATTTGCGGCCAGCAGGTCGGTGTTGAAGCCATAGCCCAGAGCGCCGGAATAGATGCCGATGGTTTTGTTGTCGGCACTTTCGGCTTGGCTGATGGCCCAGTCATGCAACTGGTCACGCATGGGCGACACATAAGAGGCGGTCAGGCCCTCTTCGGCGGCTTGCAGGTGCGGATCACCGGTGCCGCCCCACCAGACGTCTCCTTTGGGATTGGCGCTTTCGGCTTTGATCTGGGCAAAGGTCTCGCCCGAGGACTTGCGGGTCATGGCGACGTCGATACCTGTGGCATCCTGAAAGCTGTTGGCCATCAACTGGCACCAATCTTCCTGTGCCGAGCAGTAGAACGTCAGCTTGTCGGCCTGTGCTGCACCGGATGCGGCCATTACCGCAAGAGCAGAGACGCCGAGCAAATTCTTGAATGATGTCATGGTGGTTCCTCCCAGGTAACCTTATGTAACAGTTTTATGACAACAGGTTAGGAATGTGCCTGTCTTGTGGCAATGAAATTCGTCAGGGCCTTTCAAGGATGTAGTCGGGTGCAATCCCCGATGTGGCGATGGGACCATCCACGTCGCTACCGTCGAAAAAGCCATAACCGGCAATGAGGGCGGATTTCACACCCGCTGTTTGCCCGCCCAGAATATCCGTGTGCAGACTGTCCCCCACCATGACAACTCGCGCAGGGTCGGGGGCGTCGAGCCGCTCAAACGCGAGATCAAAGATGTTCTGGAACGGCTTGCCAAAGAATTGCGGCGTGATCCCGGTGCGATCCGCCAGCCGGTGGGCGTAGCTGCCCGGTTCGGTCGAGAAACCGGTTTCGCGCGGGGCCACGATGTCGGGATTGCCGACATAGACCGGGCGGGGCGCCTCCATGATCGAGGCTTCAAGCAGGGCCTGGCGCTCTTCGCTCCAGGCCGCGCTGCCCAGCAGCAGGAACGCTTCGGCCGCATCATAGGCCGCCCTGTCTTCGCCCAGATAGGTCACATCCAGATCTTCGATATCACCACGCCCGAGGCTTTGGGTGGCCATCAATCCCCACCGCCGCGCAGGCGCGCTGCGCAATGCGTGCAGCACCGTCTTGCGGCTGGTGATCACGTCGTCGGGCGAAAAATCATAGCCAAGGCGGGCGTATTTTTCCATCAGGTTGGCATGGGGAAATCCTGCAGCGTTTGAAACAACCAACACCCGCTTGCCCCGCGCCTGCAGGCGGGCGACACGTTCCGGCACGCCCGCTATCGCGGTTTCGCCGATGTTGAGCACGCCGAACGCATCCAACAGAAAAACGTCAATGTCGTTCGCGATGTCATCCAGATTGCCCAGCCGCTGGCAGGGTGCTGCGCGGCGCACGACAGGCAGGCGGTGGCGTACGGATTCGTAGGCGGCAAAGGCCTCTGCGCGGTTCAAATGATGGCCGCCCGGACTTTGGCCGAGACCCATTCAGAGATCACCACAGCCGCCAGAATGACCAACAGGATCAACGAAACCTGCGGCCACGCCAACACATTGAGCGAAGAGGACAATTGCAGCCCGATCCCACCTGCGCCAACCAGTCCCAGCACGGTGGACTCGCGTATATTGATGTCCCACCGGAATACGGCAATCCCGGCAAAGGCGGGCATGATCTGTGGCACGATCCCGTAGGCCATGACCTGCCAGCGCGACGCACCGGTTGCGGTGATCGCTTCGACCTGGGTTGTGTCGATCTCTTCGATGGCTTCGTAAAGCAGCTTTGCACAGAACCCGATCGAGCGGATTGCGATGGCGACCACGCCTGCAAACACGCCGGGGCCGATGATGGCAATCAGCAGCAGCGCCCAGATCAGCGAGTTGATGGAGCGTGTTGAGACAATGATCAGGAGCGCGATGGGTCGTATAAAAAGCGCAGACGGGGTTGTGTTGCGCGCGGCCAAAAACGCGACGGGCACGGCGAGTATCAACGAGATGATGGTGCCAAGGGTCGCGATATTCAGCGTGTCCCAGATCGGCTTGCCCAACTGGGTGATGTATTCCCATTTGGGAGGTGTGGCGCGGGTCCAGATGTCTTGAGTGATGCGCGGGGCATCCCACACAAAGAACCATGTGGTCGCCTCGGAGATCTGTTGCCAGCAATAGGCAAAGATCGCAATTCCGATCAGCCACAACACCCAGTGCATCAGGCTTTCGCGCTGCGTGCGGCGCTGCCAGAGTTTCAACCCTCCGGTGTCACGTACGGGCATTACTGAACCCTCGCGCGGATGATGCCTGACAGGTATTCCAGTGCCATGACAATGACGATGATGGTGATCAGAATGGCCGCTGCCGTGTCATATTCGTAGCGATCAAAGGCTGTATTCAGCGTTGCTCCGATTCCGCCGGCACCAACCAAACCAAGGATCGCGCTTTCGCGGAAGTTGATGTCGATGCGGTACATGCTGAGCCCGATTAGGCGCGGCATGACCTGCGGTTGGACGCCGTAGTTGATCCACTGCGTCCACTTGGCTCCCGACGCCTTGATCGCCTCGGCCTGCACCTTGTCCATGCTTTCGATGTCTTCGGCCAGCAGTTTGGACAAAAACCCGATAGTGGCAAAACTGAGCGTGAAGAACCCGGCCAGCGGGCCAAAACCAAAGATTGCCACCAGCAGAATGGCGACGATGATTTCCTGCAAGGCCCGTGAGATCGCGATAATGCCACGGCAAATCAGATAGATGGGTAGGGGGGCCACATTGCGGGCCGCCCCAAGGGCAATCGGGATAGAGATCGCGATACCAACCACGGACGAGGTGATCGTCATCACGATGCTTTCGACCATGCCTTCCCAGATGTCACTGGAACGCGATGTGAAATCGGGGTTGGTGAAGGCGAGCACAAACTGCTTTCCGCGCTCAAGACCTTCGTAGACGCGCGACCAATTCACATCGATCGTCATGAAGGCCGCAACAAGGTAGGCCCCAAAGCCAAGGATCAACAGCCAGCGCAGCCATGTGCGTTGGACGAAAGGCGGCTTTTTCCAGCGTTTTCCGATCAGGGGCGCCGATCCGTCTGCCGCACTCATTCGGCGGCCTCGATATCGTCGTCTTCATCGACAGCTTCGATTGTCGCTTCCCAGTCTTCCTCGCCGTAGATTTCCGTGAGCTGTTCGGGCGTCAGCCCATCCGGCGGCCCGTCATAGACCATCGCACCAAAGCGCAACCCGATCACGCGCTGCACAAACATCTGCGCAAGGGCCACGTCATGGATGTTGATGATAGCGGCAAGCCCACGTTCGCGGCACAATTCGCATATCAACCGCATGATCTGGCGCGATGTCTTGGGATCCAGCGACGCGGTGGGTTCGTCCACCAACAAAAGCGCCGGATCCTGGATCAGTGCGCGGCAGATGCCAACGCGCTGGCGTTGCCCGCCCGACAATTCGTCTGCGCGCTTGTCGGCCATGTGCGCAAGGCCGACGCGGTCAAGCAACCGAAACGCTTCGTCAATGTCGCTTTGCGGATACTTGCGCAGGAAACTGCGCCAGAAACCAACATAGCCCAAGCGCCCCGACAGTACGTTTTCCATGACGGTCAGGCGTTCAACCAGCGCATATTCCTGAAAGATCATGCCCATACGCCGCCGTTCCTTGCGCAGCGCCCCCGAGGACAGCCCGGTCAGTTCCGTTTGTCCCAGATAGACCTTTCCGGACGTTGGTTCGACCAGTCGGTTGATGCAACGGATCAACGTGGATTTGCCCGCGCCGGACGGTCCAATCAGCGCCAGAACCTGACCTTCAGGAATTTCCAGATCCACGGCCTTTAGCGCCTGATCGCCTGTCTTATACGTCTTTACAAGCTTCTCAAGCCGCAGCATGAAAGCCTCCCCGCCCAGAGTATTGTTGGAAAAAGGCGGGCCCACAGGACCCGCCCCATCAGTGTCTTACTGGCAGGCGTAGCTGACGCCATTGGCCGCGTCGATCTTGCGGATCACATCCCAGAACTCCTGATAGGTCATTTCAAGGAACTGACCTTCGTTGGATTTCTCGAATTCGGCTTGAAGCGATGTGCCTTCCCATTCGAAATTGAAGAACGCATTGCGGATTTTCTCTTTCAGTTCGGGCTTGAGGTTATAGACGGTGCCAAACCCTGTCGTCGGGAAGGTCTGGGACTTGTACACCACCTTGACGTCATCCTCTTTGATCACATCGCGGCTGATCATGCGGGATTTGACGGAATTGGCGATGGACGCCGCCATGTAGTCCTTGTTGGCCACACCCAGAATCGAGTTGTCATGCTTGCCCGAGAAGACGGGTTCAAAATCACGGTCGGGCAGCATGTCAAAGTCACCTTTCAGGATCGCAGACGGTGCCTTGAACCCCGAATTGGACGTGGGCGAGGTGAACGCCAGTTGCTTGCCCTTGATGTCTTCGACTTTCTCGATGCCGGAGCCGGGATAGGTGATGATTTCCATCTCGTAGCCAAAGTTGCCATCCTTGGAAGCCATGATGGTGAACGGGTTGAAGCCTGCGCAATTCACCGCCAGCGGGTTTGAGCCCGTGTTGAAGCCCGCAATGTGAAGGCGGCCGGAGCGCATGGCTTCGATCTGTGCTGCGTTGTTCTGAACAGGGAAAAAGACCACGGATTTGCCGGTTTCTTTTTCAAGATGGGTCAGGAAGTCCGACCATGCGGTTTTGTACACGGCCGGGTCTTCGACAGGGGTGTAGGCAAAAATCAGCGTGTCCGGATCCAGTTGGTCGGCTGGATCTGTTGGTGTGTCGGCCAGCAGGTCGCCATCGACGTCACAAAACCGTTCATCCAGATCACCGCGCGGGCAATCCTGCGCTGCGGCTTGCGTTGTAAAGCCAAAGGCCAGTGCCAGCGCCGCGCTCGACAATAGAGTAGTGAGTTTTTTCATTAAATGTTCCTCCCAGACTTTCACGCTAGGCCGGAAACCGATGATTCACCAAGGTTAATTTCTGTGGCCCAGTTCCGAAATCCAGTCCGCGTTCCAGTTCTCGAAGGTCAGCACCGGGGCGGGACTGCCAAGTTCGGCGTTCAGGTACCCGCCAGCAAAAAGCACAAAGGGTACACCGGCGTTGCGCGCAGTGTCCTGATCCACGGTGCTGTCACCGACATAAACGGTGTTTGCAGGGATGGCCGACAGCGTTTCCATCACGCGCAACAGGGGCGTTGGGTCGGGTTTCTTGGGTATATCCGCGCGTGCGCCTGCGATGACGTCGAAATACCGGGTGATGTCCAGCGCGTCGCAGATGTCTTGCGCGGTTTCATCGGGTTTGTTGGTACATATCGCCAGTTTTCGGCCCGTATTTTGCAGCCGCTCAAGGCAGGTCAGAACGTCGGGATAAGGCACGGTTCGGCTGGAGGGGTCGTTGTTGTAGCTTTCCAGAAAGCGCGCCAGCGTGTCCGCCACAAGCGTGGCGTCGCCGCCGCCCGTGGCGCGCAGGCTGCGCCTTACCAACGTCTCCACGCCGTTGCCAATGAACGAGATCACCTCGTCAAGCGACAGTGTCGGGCGGCCCACGCCCATCAGCGCGTCATTTATGGCGGCATGGATGTCCGGTGCGCTGTGGATCAGCGTGCCGTCGAGATCAAAGATGATATGTTTGGGCTGGGTCATGGCGCGACCCTAGTCAAGTCTTGGGCAGGTGCAACAACCGGAATCACGCCCCTTGGGTGTCTGGTTTTTTACCCATGAGGTGTTCCAGTGGTTGCCACACCGCACCGGGGGGCGTTTTCAGGTCGTCGAATTCAAAATAGCATCCACCGCCGGGCATCTGATCATGTGCACGGCTGATGGCGAGGCCCGCAAGGTAGCAGTATAACAGCGTCCCCACCGCGCCATGACCCACAAACAGGATGCGGCTGTCTGGGTAGAGTGTCAGGCACGCCTGAACCTCACCCACAATCCGGGTCTGGGCAGCACTGGCGGTTTCCCATCCCCGCGTGCTTGCGTTGGGATTGGCAAAGAACTGATCTGCGGTCGCCTCAAAATCTTGCGCGGCAAGAAAGCCTGTCGCGGAGCGGTCATTTTCATGCATCTGCGCCCGTATCACATGCGGGCAGCCGATGTGACGGGCGAGGGGGGCTGCCGTTTCAATGGCCTTGGTCTCTGCGCTGCTGACGATGACGTCGCAGTGCTCCATCGCGCCCGAGGTGGCTAGCGCAGCGATCCGTCGCGCGCCCTCATCGTTCAGCGACCATTTGGTCACATCTGTATCAGGGTCAATCGTGACCTGTGGATGAGACAGATAGAGGTGACGCAGGCGCACTGGAAAAGACCGATCTTGAGCGAGAACAACGACAGCAAGCTATGATGGTTGGGGTGTGCCCATCAAGACGGCACGGGCCACAAAAAAGCCGCACCCGTTGGGGCGCGGCTTTTGGTGTTCTGTCAGGCGCTCAGGCTCAGGCCTTGGGCTCTTCCTCGGCGGCTTCGCCATCTTCGTCGGCGGGCGCGATACCTGCGGATTCGGCCAGGTCTTCGTCTTCGGATGCGGCGGCGCCGATATCATCAAACAATTCCTGAATTTCGAATTCCGCTGCGGCTTCTTCCTCGGCGGCGAGTTCCTGAATGGATTTGCCGGAGGCTTGAAGTTCCGCCTCTTCTTCGGAGCGGGCCACGTTCAGCTGTACCACAACATCGACCTCGGGGTGCAGGGTGACGTGCACTTCGTGCAGGCCCAGTTCCTTGATCGGGTTGGGGATGACCACCTGTTTGCGATCCACGGAAAAGCCGTTTTCGGTTGCCACGTCGGATGCGTCACGGGGTGTGACGGAGCCGTAGAGGTTGCCGCCATCAGACGCTTGGCGAATGATGATGAACTGTTGGCCGTCCAGCTTGTCACCAAGGGCTTGCGCTTCTTTCTTGGTCTCAAGGTTGCGGGCCTCAAGCTGGGCTTTTTGCACTTCGAAGTTGGCGATGTTGGCCTTGGAGGCAGTCAACGCTTTCTTCTGGGGCAACAGAAAGTTGCGGGCATAGCCGGCTTTGACGTCCACGACGTCGCCCATTTGGCCCAGCTTGGCCACACGTTCGAGAAGGATAACTTGCATATCAGGTTCTCCTTATTTCACGGCGTAGGGCAGCAGGGCGAGAAAGCGGGCGCGCTTGATGGCACGGGCCAGTTCGCGTTGCTTCTTGGCCGAGACGGCGGTGATACGGGACGGCACGATCTTGCCACGCTCAGAGATGTAGCGTTGCAGAAGGCGTGTGTCTTTGTAGTCGATCGCAGGTGCGTTTTCGCCCGAGAAGGGGCAGACCTTGCGACGGCGGAAAAATGGTTTTGCAGCCATGGTATCTGTCCTTTTCTCTTAGCGACGTTCGCGGCGTTCGCCGCGGTCACCACGTTCGTCACGCTTTTGCATCTGGACCGAAGGGCCTTCTGCATGTGCGTCGACCTTGATGGTCAGAACCCGCATGACGTCATCGTGCAGACCCATCAGGCGGCTCATCTCTTCGATGGCAGCGACGGGGGCGTCGGTACGCATATAGGCGTAATGCCCTTTGCGGTTCTTGTTGATCTTGTAGGCCATTGTCTTGACGCCCCAGTACTCGTGCTCGACGAGTTGGCCGCCATTGTCGGACAAAACAGTGCCAAAATGTTCGATGAGCCCTTCGGCCTGAGTGTTGCTCAGGTCCTGACGGGCGATCATCACATGCTCATAAAGAGGCATGGACGTACTCCACTTATTTCAAGGCGCATTTCAAAGACCAGCCATGATGCCCTGCGGTTGGTCACGAGAGACTGCGCGGCAAAAGAGAATTGCAGGGACGCTGCTCTATACACCGCTGGCGCAGTGGCGCAAGCCCAAAGAGCACGCAGACACGATAAGCGGAGTTCCGCCGGTTCTGAGGCTGCGCCAAGGCGTGGCCCGCCAATTCCTTAACCATGCCCCATTGTGGTCACGTTTGCCCTCAAGTGTGCCCTCAACGCAAACAAGATTGCACAAAGACAACGAGGGACTGGGACAATGACTGCAACAACGGATTTCATGAATGAAGCGGCACTTGGAGCGCCGGCGCGCACTTTGGATGGTGCACGCTGGGTGGCGCGTGTCGTGCAGCGCTTTGGCGGAGTTGTTTTGATCCTTGCAGCTTTTGGGCTGTGGCTGCAGCCTGGGGCGCTTTGGGATGCGGATCTGATGTTGTTCAAATTTGCCATTTCCCTGGTCATGGGCTTTGCGGGTTTGGCTTTGATCCAGAGCGGGCGTGCATTGCCGTCGGCGCAGGTTGAGATCGATACGGTGCGCCGCGAAGTCCGGCTGGTACGTTCGGGATTGCGTCAAGCCAAGCGCGACCGTGTGATTGCGCGTACAGGATTTGACGCCCTAGGGTCTGCCGACATGCTGGGGCAGATGGTGCGCCTGTGGGCGCAGGATGGCACCTTGATTGCAGAGGTTGCTTTGAGTGATCCGGATACGCGGCGGGGTTTGATCAGTGCCCTGCGCGACGCTGGCAAGCTGTAGGCTGAACAGGTCAACACTTTAACATCCGGATTTATGCGCATCGGCAGTGTTCGCCGGTGCGCACCATATGTTGAACACTGCGCAGTTGTTTCTTTGGTACGGTGCGGCATCTAATGTGCACATCTTATCTTTAATGGAGCTTCCCAGATGAAATCCCTGCTTCTTGCCACTGCTTTGGCGTCAACCGCGAGCTTTGCGTTTGCAGCTGATCGCTACACGCTTGATTCCAGCCACAGCCAGATCTTGTTTTCCTATAGCCATCTTGGCTTTTCGACCACTTGGGGCATGTTCTCGGGATTTGAAGGTGAGATCATGTTTGATGAGGCCAACCCGGCCAACTCCAGTGTATCAGTATCCATGCCGACGAAGTCCATGTTCACCGGATGGGAGCAGCGCGACGGGCACTTTATGTCCGACGACTTCTTTGGTGCGACAGACGAAGATCTGATCACGTTCACGTCTACCGGCATTGAGGTGACAGGTGAGGGCACGGCCAAGATCACCGGCGATCTGACCATGAATGACGTCACCAAGTCGGTTGTTCTGGATGCAACTCTGAATCAGGCAGGGACAAACCCGCTGAACCAGAAGGGCTGGGCCGGTTTTAACGCGACAACAACTGTGTTGCGGTCGGATTTTGGTCTGGGTGCATTCGCCCCTGCGGTCAGCGACGAAGTGCAGGTTCAAATTTCTGTTGAGGCTGAAAAGGCCAGCTGATCCTGACGGCTACATTGCTTGAAAGGGCTGCGCTGCGTTGCGCAGCCCTTTTTCATGCGCGGGTGTCGGCAAAAGGACGCGCTGGCGCGCGACTTGATGTTTTGCAGATGCGTCTTTTCAGACCCATCTGCGCGCGGGGCTCCGCTCGGGATTTCTGTGGAACAGGGATCTGAGCCGCCTTTAGTTGTCTGTTTCGCGCGTGGCCGTCAGGTCGATTTTCACATTCACGGCGAATTTCAGCGAGCTTTCATCTGCCATGTTGGCCCCGATGTTGAAATCCCGTCGGTCCAGTGTGAGTTGACCGCTCATTGAGGCTTCGTTTTCATTGATCGACAGTCCGAAGGGCAGGGTGATCGGCATGCTTTGGTCACGAATTGTGAGCGTGCCCTGGGCCTCGTAACCGTCCACCACGCGCATAATGTCTGCCGTGAACATGGCGGTGGCATAGGTCTCTGCGTCAAAGAAATCTGGCCCCATGGCCTGTGCCGTGACGGAGCCCAGAGTGAGCGAGCCTATGGCGATGGTCACATCAACCGATCCGGCGATCCCGTTTTGCACCGTTTCATCAAAGCTGATGGCAGCCGTCCAGTCGTCGAACTGTCCGGTCACGTCGGTCCCCAATTGTGTGACGGTGATGGCCAGAGTGCCTTCCTGTACCTGCCAGTCCGATTGTACGTCTTCCAGCGCGGCGCCTTGGCTGGCGCCACCATGGCTGTCGTAGACGCCCAATGCAGCGCCGCCCGACAGGGCCACAGCCCAGAGCGCCAGCGCGACCACGATCGGTTTGCCTTGGCCGTGTTTGACGTTGGTGCGGGGCAGCTCGGCGTGACCAAACCACATGCGCCGCAATGTCATGTCCTTGTCGATGATATGGTGTTTCAACGCCCCGGCTATGTGCAACAGCAGGGAGACGCCCAACACCTTGGTCAGCACCCAATGCGCCCCGCCAAATGTTGCCGCCACGCTTTCGGATTTGGGCACCAAGGGCAGGCCCTGGCCGAAGGTCCACCAGATCGGGGCGAACCCGCTCGCGGCAGCATGGTGGATCCAGCCCGAAAGGGGCACCAGCACAAGCGAGCCGTAGAGTAGCCAATGCACGGTTTCGGCCGCCAGGCTTTCGACTTTGCGATCCGGGTGCAGCAGCCCCGGTTTGGGTTGCCCAAGCGCCCACAAAATTCGCAGCAGGGCCACAAAGAACACGGCCACACCCAGAGTTTTGTGCAATGAAAACAGCCAAGCTGTCTGCGCTACAAGCCCGTCGGCCGGAGCGGATGCGGTCTTGATTTCATAGGCCATGTTGTTGGCAACCAACCCAAGGGGGAACAACGTGATGATCAGCAGGGCGGTCAGCCAGTGGAACGTCTTGGCGACGGAGCCGTAGCTGTTGGGGGTGTTGGACAGGGGCATGGGCGATCTCCGGCTGGTGTGTCATTGGGAACAACACGTGTTGTCCTAATGTTATGCAGATTTTGCGACACACAAGCACAAAGTGGTGCACAGCACTCGTGCACGAATGCGCGGTGCGAAAGACTGCCGATACCGTTGCCCGACGGCTGTCGCTTCAGGTGACTTGTGTGCATGGGACGCGCGCTTTACACCAAAAGCCAGACAGAAAAGACAAAATGAGGGGCAGGCCATGAGCGTTGCATTTGTATTTCCGGGCCAGGGCGCGCAAACCATCGGCATGGGCCGTGATCTGGCTGACGCCTATCCAGCCGCGCGCGCTGTGTTTGACGAGGTGGACGATGCTTTGGGCGAAAAGCTGAGCGCGCTGATCTGGGAAGGCGATCAAGAGGTGCTGACCCTGACCCAGAATGCGCAGCCCGCCCTGATGGCCACATCCATGGCAGCGATGCGGGCGCTGGAGGCAGAAGGCATTGGGGTTGATCGTGCCGCATTTGTGGCTGGGCATTCCTTGGGAGAATATTCGGCATTGTGTGCGGCGGGTTCCTTGTCCGTGGCAGATGCTGCAAGGCTTTTGCGCACCCGAGGCAAGGCCATGCAGGAGGCGGTTCCCGTGGGCATTGGTGCGATGGCCGCTCTGCTGGGTCTGGATTTTGAGAGCGTGACAGCAGTAGCCCAGGAGGCTGCGCAAGGCGAGGTCTGTCAGGCGGCCAATGACAACGATCCTGGTCAGGTGGTCGTGTCCGGCCACAAGGCGGCTGTGGAGCGCGCTGTCGAGATTGCCAAGGAACGCGGCGCCAAACGGGCGGTTATGCTGCCGGTCTCGGCACCGTTTCACTGCACTCTGATGGAACCTGCCGCGGCTGTGATGGCCGAGGCGTTGAGCCATGTGGACATCAACGCGCCCGCTGTGAGCGTCGTACCCAACGTCACAGCGCAGGGCTGTACCTCCGCCACATTGTTGCGCAACCATCTGGTGGATCAGGTCACAGGGTCCGTGCGCTGGCGCGAGAGTGTGGCATGGATGGCCGGCGAGGGCGTCACGGAGATGTGGGAGATTGGCGCAGGCAAGGCCCTGTCCGGGATGATCCGGCGTATTGATCGCTCTGTGTTGACGCAAGCGATTGGAACGCCGAAAGATGTGGAAACGGTTCTGGCCGCGCAGGCCTGAGCCCAACGAGAATATAAAAAGAGGGCAGTTAACGTGTTGAAACGCATTTTGGGGGCCGCATGCGGCGTTCTATTTGGCCTGTCGGCGACATGGGGCCACGCAGCCACTGTGGGCATTGGCGACAGTGTCGATTTTCGCATTGATCTCAGCGCCTTCGGGGCGCTGACGCTGGAGCGTTTTGGCGCGTCCTGCAACGTCGTCCCGGCCTGTGATGTGGGCAATGGTGCGCTGTTGTCCTTGGGAGAGAGCCTTGGGTTTACCGTAGGTTCTGTGCGCGGGGCAGATGATCTGTTTTCGGGTGGTTTTACAGCGTCGGCAAGCAATGTGGATGCGTTTTCGCGCAGTCTGGGCACGGATCTGACTATTGATGCATCTGTGACAGAGCTGTTTTTGCGCATCACGGCGCTCGATGCACCGATCACGGTAACAGCGGCCAATTTGTCGACATTTGAGGGTGGCTTTGCTGTGTTCAGAGCGGAAGAATTGCCACCAATCGTGCCGTTGCCTGCGTCAGGTCTGGTTCTGCTGGGCGGACTTGGTGCGTTGGTGGCTATACGTCGCCGCAAAGCAGAAAAGGAGAGCACACATGTTTGATCTGACGGGGAAATGCGCGCTGGTCACAGGCGCTTCGGGCGGAATTGGCGCTGATATTGCGCGCGCCCTGCATGGTGCTGGAGCCACCGTAGGATTGTCGGGCACACGGGTTGAGCCATTGCAGGCGCTTGCGGATGAATTGGGCGAGCGCGCCTATGTGTTGCCTTGCAACCTCAGTGACGCAGAGGCGGTGGACGCGCTGCCCAAGCAGGCGCTGGAGGCGATGGGGGCCGTTGATATTCTGGTCAATAATGCCGGTATCACCCGTGACAACATATTCATGCGCATGTCGGACGAAGAATGGCAGTCGGTGATTGATGTGAACCTCACCGCGACCTTCAAGCTGTGCAAGGGTGTGATGCGTCCGATGATGAAGTCCCGCTGGGGCCGTATCATCAATATCTCGTCCATTGTGGGGGCCACGGGCAATCCCGGTCAGGCGAACTATGCCGCGTCCAAAGCCGGTATGGTGGGCATGTCCAAGAGTCTCGCCTATGAGGTGGCCAGCCGTGGGATCACGGTAAATGCGGTTGCCCCCGGCTTTATTGCCACGGCTATGACGGACAAGCTGACGGATGACCAAAAGTCTGGAATCATGGGACAAATTCCGGCTGGCCGCATGGGCGAAGCGCATGAAATTGCTGCCGCAGTGTTGTACCTTGCCAGCCCCGAAGCCGCTTATGTGACGGGCAACACCTTGCACGTCAACGGCGGCATGGCCATGTTGTAGGCGCTAACAGACGAAGCCTTGCGATCTGAACGGGATATGCTATAGGCGGCGCAGAATCCGGCGTTGGGGAATACGACTTGCACGTGTAGGCCGCCCAATGCTTCACCGCCCCAAGGGGGCAAGACCAGCGCCCCGACACGATGGGGACACCACTTGGGGGCGGCCAATTTGCGCCCTGACAAAAATGAGGACAGTCATATGAGCGACATCGCGGACCGCGTGAAAAAGATCGTTGTGGAACATCTGGGTGTGGACGAGGACAAAGTCTCGGAAAACGCATCCTTCATCGACGATCTGGGCGCAGACAGCCTGGACACTGTTGAGCTGGTGATGGCTTTTGAAGAAGAGTTCGGCATCGAGATCCCGGACGACGCAGCCGAGACGATCCAGACCTTTGGCGATGCTGTGGGCTTTATTACGAAAGCGTCCTAAGCCCGTCACGTATATATATCGGGCAACTGCCTGAGCAAACGGCGCTTTTCCTATGCGGAGAAGCGCCGTTTTTGTTTGTCCGCGCCGATCTTGCTTGTCATTGCCCGACGCTTGGGTGCACCATCGGGCAAAAGAAAAATGGTGATCGGGCAGGACACCTTCCATGAACAGACAAGTGCCGACTATCAACACGGCGCGCGTGACTTTGCGCGCGATGCGACCGGGTGACTTTGACCGCTTTGCCGAGATCTGGGCGATGCCGGAAGTCGTGACCTATATCGGCGGCGTCCCGCGCAGCCGCAATGAGGCATGGCGTGCCTTTTTGATCAATGCAGGCCATTGGCAGGTCACCGGTTTTGGCCAATGGGCGATTGAAGACCACGAGACCAAGGCCATGGTCGGGCAGGCGGGGTTCTTTTATGGCGCGCGCGGCTTGGGAAGTGATTTTGACAGTGTTCCCGAGGCCGGCTGGGTTCTGGCCCCTGAAGCGCAGGGTCGCGGTTTGGCCCAAGAGGCCGTGCAAGCCGCCCATGATTGGTTTGACCGTGTCGTCACGGGCCCTCTGGCGTGCATGATCCATCCCGATCACGAGCCATCTTTGCAACTCGCCAACCGGCTTGGCTACAAGCTGTTGCGCGCAGCGGAAGATGCGTCTGGACCTGTGCATCTGATGCTGCGCAAGTCGGTACCGCAGGGGTAGGGCGCGTGGCTGTGATCCAAAGGCGCGCCTTGCGGCGCATTCCATTCTTGATTTGGTCTGCTTGGCGGGGGCTGATGCTTGGGTCGGTGCCGGAGAGTTTGCGTTGCAGGCTCACCCAAGCGAAAGGTCTTTCGCTTCGGAGCCGTCTTTGTGCGTGCGTTTTGTCAGAGCATCCGTCCCGCCCCAAGCAAAATGGCCGTCTCCCCGCGCGCGGGGCCCCTCGGCAATTTTTCTTGGCCCGTGCCGTCTGTTCTGCCCAAATCTTCGCAGCAAAGGCGGCTCCGAAGCGAAAGAGCTACACATGGCTGGGGCTTGAACAGGATGGGTTGTGCGGGCTATGAGCGGGCAACAGATAATGCGGGGGCATGAGCAGATGCGCAGAGTAGTTGTGACCGGTTTGGGGTTGGTGACACCGTTGGCGGATGGGGTGGAGGACAGCTGGTCCCGTATCCTTGATGCGCAATCGGGTGCGGGCCCTATCACGCAATTTGATCCCGAAGGGTTGGCCACAACATACGCCTGCGAAGTGCCGCTGGGTGATGGGTCGGACGGGACCTTCAATGCGGACGCCTATATGGCCCCCAAAGAGCAGCGCAAGGTTGACAACTTTATCATGTTTGGCCTCGCAGCCGCGCAACAGGCGGTTGAGGATGCGGGCTGGACCCCTGAGGGCCGTGAGGATCTTGAGCGCACTGGTGTTTTGATCGGTTCGGGCATTGGTGGCCTCAATTCCATCGCCAACACGGCTGTTATGATGGAAGAGAAGGGGCCGCGTCGCGTGTCTCCTTTCTTTGTGCCTGGCGCTTTGATCAATCTGATTTCCGGGCAGGTCAGTATCAAATACGGGTTCAAGGGCCCCAACCATTCGGTTGTGACGGCCTGCTCAACAGGAGCGCACGCCATAGGCGATGCGTCCCGTCTGATCCAGCACGGTGATGCGGATGTGATGGTGGCAGGCGGTGCCGAGGCGGCCATCTGCAAGATCGGTATCGCAGGTTTCAACGCGTGCAAGGCGTTGTCCACCAAACGGGCGGATGATCCCAAGTCGGCCAGCCGTCCTTATGACGTGGACCGCGACGGATTTGTCATGGGTGAAGGCGCGGGCATTGTTGTGCTGGAAGAGTATGAGCACGCTGTAGCCCGGGGTGCCAAGATCTATGCCGAAGTGAAGGGTTATGGCCTGTCGGGCGATGCCTATCACATCACGGCCCCGTCCGAGGATGGCGAGGGCGGGGAACGCTCGATGCGCGCCGCTTTGCGCAATGCGGGACTGGAGCCGTCGGATATCGATTACATCAATGCCCATGGCACCTCGACCATGGCTGACACAATCGAGTTGGGCGCGGTGGAGCGGTTGCTGGGCGATCATGCGGGTAATGTCACGATGTCCTCGACGAAGTCCGCGACCGGGCACTTGCTGGGTGCAGCCGGAGCGATCGAGGCGATATTCTCGATCCTCGCGATCCGCGATCAGGTGTGCCCACCAACCATCAATCTGGACAATCAGGCTGTTGAGACTGCCATTGATCTGGCCCCGAATGCAAAGCGTGAGCGTAAAGTGGATTACGCATTGTCCAACAGCTTTGGCTTCGGCGGCACCAATGCCTCTGTTATCTTTGGGAAAGTGAGCTGATGTGGCGATCCATCGCGTCTAATGCGGTGACCTTTCTGATTGTGGCCCTGTTTCTGGCAGGCGGCGTCATTGTGTGGGGCCGCGCGCAGTATGAAGGAGCTGGACCGTTGGCGCAGGCAATTTGTCTGCAGGTCGAACGGGGCTCGAATTTTCGCCGGGTGAGCCGGGATCTGGAGAATGAAGGCGCTGTGACAAATGCGTCTATCTTTCGGATGGGCGCGGACTACGCAGGCAAGACGAGCGCGTTGAAGGCGGGCAGCTACCTTGTCGAGCCTGAGGCGTCGATGTCGGAGATCGTGGATATCGTGACACGCGGCGGGGCCAGCACGTGCGGTACCGAAGTGGTGTACCGTATCGGGGTGAACCGCCTGAGTGCGCAGATCCGCGAATTGGATCCGGCCACCAACCGCTTTGTCGAGCGGGCCGAATTTCAGCCCGGTGTTGAGGAAACACCTGCGGTTTACAATGAGGTCAAGAACGGTTCCGACACGCGTTACCGCATTGCACTGGCTGAAGGTGTGACGAGCTGGCAGATTGTGGACGCCTTGCGGGGCATGGACATTCTGGATGGCGACGTCGCTGAGGTGCCGCCCGAAGGGGCTTTGGCCCCTGACAGCTATGAAGTGCGCAAAGGTGATGACCGCAATGCCATTTTGGCGCAGATGGCAGAGCAGCAGGAATTGCTTGTCTCGGCCGCGTGGGAAGGGCGTGACCCTTCTGTGCCGCTGAATGGGCCAGAGGAATTGGTGATCCTTGCCTCCATCATCGAAAAGGAAACCGGTGTCGCGGAAGAACGTGGGCAGGTGTCATCGGTCTTTGTAAACCGATTGAACCGGGGTATGCGTCTGCAGACAGACCCGACGGTGATCTATGGTATCACGCGAGGTCAGGGTGTGCTGGGGCGCGGGTTGCGTCGTTCTGAACTGCGCGCGGCAACCCCTTGGAATACTTATGTTATTGAAGGGCTGCCGCCCACGCCGATTGCAAATCCGGGCCGAGGCAGTCTGATCGCGGCGGGAAAACCCGACACCACGGACTACGTGTTCTTTGTGGCGGATGGAACCGGTGGTCACGCCTTTGCCGAGACGCTGGATGAGCACAATCGCAATGTGGCCCGCTGGCGTGAGATCGAAGCGCAGCGCCAGCAAGAGAGCGACGGAGGCTGAGGCGTCAGCCCTGGCCTGCGCGGTCTTAAGATCCCAATGAGAGCGGGTGCAACAGGCGATAGACGCGCGCCCACCTCCGGCTCTTGATTTGCTACTTAAGCGGGAATATTCTTGTAATAGTTGAATTACTTTTGCACTGTTTCAAGGATTTTCTATATGGCCGGTGCCCTGCCAACTTTAGACACGATCACGATGCCCACCAAGAAGGTGGCCAAGAACACCTACCTTGCCACTGCCAAATTCATCGCGCAGGTGTTCCCAAATCCTGACACGCATATTTGCTATTACGAGGCGCGATTTATCAGCGATTTGATCCGCCCTACGGGGTACTATTTTTGCGGGGCGCTGCCGGTGATGCTGCAATGGGCGATTGGCCTGCCGGTGCAGGATCGCGAGTTCCAGTGTATGGAGGTCGGCTGTCATCAACTGAACATCGACAACACCGACAACGTCACCTTTGTTGTACGCATTGGCTGTCGTGATCAGGTCTATGCGGATGGGGATCCGGTCAAGGTGTCCGGAGAGGTCGGGCTGACGATCTACACTGCCAAACAGACGGTGTGAGGGGGGCGATCATGGGTGAGGCTATCGATAAACCGGATAACACCGACACATCTGACACGCCGGAGATCGGTTTGGACTGGGCGGGCAGCGTTCTGGATTTTGGCCGTAAGGCGATGGAAGAGGGGCTAAAGTTACCCGAAAAGATCCTTGATGAGACCAAAGGGTTGGCCGAGGGTTTTCAGACATTGGTGGGCGCCTTTGCCACCGATGCCACGATGCGGTTTCACGACAGATTTTCGCTGTTTTCGGATGGCAATGCGGATAAAGTCATCGATTTCCTGAAGGATGGGTCCGAGGGCGTCTAAGCTGGGGTACTGTTTGGGTGCGACAATATCGGAATGCGATTGGCGGGGCAGGTGAGGACCTCAGCCGGGATCATTCGGCGCTGTTTCTGAACGATGCGCCCGAGACGTTGAAAGGGTTTGCGCGGTCGCTCAAGTCGACCTGGGGTGCGGTTGAGAGTGTGTAACGGGACACGGCAACAGCCTTGACCCCAGAGGGATTGGATGTGGCCCCTTTGTCTCATGCGCGGCTGGACCACTTTGAGGCGCGTCTGGCGGCGGGCGGTCATGTGCAGGCGGGTTTTGCCGATGTGAAGCTGCCGGGGATTTTGCAAAAGTCGCTGCATTCGCTTGGGGGTCAGCAAGGGATTGGAGACTGTGTTGGGGTCTTTGGGAGCCTTGATGCCGCAGCTGGATGGCATCAAGGCGCAGATCGAGATGGCCCCGATCCTTGTGACGGATGCGATGGCGTTGCGGGACCCGGAGGCGGCGCGCGCAGGGTCGCGTGCGCCCTTTTGGATTGTGATGGGCGCGGCGGTGATTGGCGGTGTGATCGAAGTCTTCAACCACGCGCTGGAGTTTTTCCTAATGCAACGCGCACATTCATGACCGACGCGGCGCAGGGTTGAATATTCTGGATATCACGGCGCTTGCCGTGTCTTTGGTCATGTTCATCATCAATCTGGTGATCGAAGCGGCGGCGACCTTGGTGGCGGCATTGAAAGCGATTGATGCCTTGGTGCAGTTGGGTTCGAAGATCGCACTTGCGGACTTGGCGGCCTTGAAGGTTGTGCGCGCTTGGGTTGTGTTGTGCAGCATTGCCGGGTTAAGAGACGTCATACCCTAACATATTATGATAATTAGGGTTTTGTTAATCCCACCGCGCGTTGCCCTGTGCGCGGCGCGCGGGATTTACCTTGACTCTGCGAACGATCACACGTATAACTTGTGACAAGCTAGAAGAAGTGGGTAAGCGGCCCCGGGGTGACCCGGTGGTCGTTTTTTCGTTTTTACTCGTGCGGAGACCAACTCAAACCAATGAGAGGTCATCACACATATGACACCCATCACCCCGGAGGCCGAAGAGGTCCGTGCGACAGAGTTCCTGAACTCGGTACAGGCATCGCTTGCAGATATGCGTCGGCAATTCGAGGCCCTCAAAGAAAGGGCCCATGCCGGGGAGGAAATCAAGGAAACCGAAGTCAGTGGCCAGCTTGTCGCGTTAAACAAGCTGATCATTAACGTGCAACATGCGGAGGCACGGCTTGATAAATCACGACAAGCCCGAAGTGGAGTCGTCCAAAACGGCTACGCGATCGACCACGATGCTGCCAGAGCTCAGATTCGCTGCGCGTTGGGTCGCTTGCGCGCCTGCTGCGGCGCAGGAACGGTTTCTGGATGAGTTGGAGGAGGAGGGCGCTTTGGGCGCCCTCCCTTTTCTATTCGAGTTCTGGGCCATGGAGCATCAACTGCCCCCGGAGGGCGATTGGCGCAATTGGATCATCATGGGGGGACGAGGTGCGGGCAAGACCCGCGCAGGGGCTGAGTGGGTGCGCAGCATGGTCGAGGGAGCCATGCCGTTGGACCAAGGCCGGGCGTTTCGTGTGGCCCTTGTGGGCGAGACCATCGAGCAGGTCCGTGAGGTCATGATATTTGGAGACAGCGGCATTCTGGCGTGTTCTCCGCCGGATCGTCGCCCGACATGGGTGGCGGGGCGCAAGCGGTTGGAATGGCCCAACGGTGCCATTGCGACGGTTCACACGGCCTTTGATCCGGAGGGTTTGCGTGGTCCGCAATTTGACGCGGCGTGGGTCGATGAGCTGGCCAAGTGGAAGAAGGGGCAGGAGACGTGGGACATGCTGCAATTCGCTTTGCGTTTGGGTGATGATCCGCGTGTGTGCGTCACGACGACACCCCGCAACGTGGGTGTGTTGAAGAATTTGCTGGCCTTGAGTTCGACGGTGGTGACCCATGCGCCGACCGAGGCCAATGCGGCCAATCTGGCGGCGTCGTTTCTGGAGGAGGTGCGGGCCCGCTATGCCGGGACGCGGCTTGGCCGTCAGGAGCTGGATGGTGTGTTGCTCAACGATGCAGAGGGTGCATTGTGGACAACGGAAATGCTGGAGCGCTGTCAGAAAGCGGCACCGGGTGGATTGGACCGCATTGTTGTCAGTGTTGATCCTGCGACCACCTCGGGTGCCTCTTCGGATGAGTGCGGCATTGTTGTTGTTGGTTCTGTCATGGACGGTGCACCGCAGGACTGGCGCGCCTTTGTGCTGGCGGACTGTACGGTGACGAGCGCTGGACCCAATGAGTGGGCCCGCGCGGCTGTGGCGGCGATGGAGACCTTTGGCGCGGATCGTCTGGTGGCGGAGGTCAACCAGGGAGGGCAGATGGTGCGTGATCTGATCCATCAAGTTGACCCTTTGATCCCGTATAAGGGCGTGCATGCCTCGCGCGGGAAAGTCGCGCGCGCCGAACCGATTGCTGGTCTCTATGAGCAGGGCCGTGTGTTTCATGCACCCGGTCTGCATGACCTTGAAGATCAGATGACCCGGATGACCCGCCATGGCTATGAGGGGGAGGGATCACCGGATCGCGTCGATGCGCTGGTTTGGGCCTTGCACGAGTTGATGGTCGAACCGGCGCGCGATTACCGCAGGCCAGGGGTGCGTGGATTGTGAGCGACCCTCCGGGGGAAGTTTATTTGGCAAGATGAAGGTTGGATCTGTGCCCTTTTGGTGAAGCGCGCGCGGATTTGATTTGGGACTTGGGATCATATGGGGCGCTTTGGGGCGTTCTGGTTGTCAGGCGGTTTCTGTTTTTGCGGAGCCGCCTTTTTCTTTTCTTGGACGGGATCACGTGAAGGAGACCCTGATGGTGTTTGATTTCTTTCGGAACCGGGGTGCGGTGGATGCGCCCAAGCAGGTGCCGCTGGCACAAAAGGCCAGTGCGACGGGCAAAGTTGTGGCATGGCAGAACGGGGGCCGCGTGGCGTGGAGCCCGCGGGATGCGACGTCTTTGACACGGTCGGGTTTTGCCGGGAACCCAGTGGGTTTCCGCTCGGTCAAGGTGATTGCCGAGGCGGCGGCGGCCTTACCCTTGGTTTTGCAGGATATGGAGCAGCGGTTTGAGACCCATCCCATTCTGTCGCTGATCAAGCGCCCCAATCCGGGGCAGGGCCGCGCGGAATTGCTGGAGGCGCTTTATGCCCAGTTGTTGTTGTCGGGCAATGCCTATGTCGAGGCCGTGTCGGGTGAGATTGGCGTGCCGCTTGAGTTGCATGTGTTGCGCTCGGACAGGATGTCGGTGGTGCCCGGCGCGGATGGCTGGCCTGTGGCTTATGAGTATTCCGTATCGGGCAAGTCTCACCGGTTTGATGCCAGTGGTCCGGTCAGCCCGATCTGTCACATCAAGAGCTTTCATCCGCAGGACGACCATTACGGTCTGAGCCCGATGCAGGCGGCGGCCATGGCGCTGGATGTGCACACCGCAGCGTCGCGTTGGTCGAAATCATTGCTGGACAATGCCGCCCGCCCGTCAGGTGCCATTGTGTATCGCGGGACTGATGGACAGGCGCAATTGTCAGGTGACCAATATGAGCGGCTGGTGTCTGAGATCGAGACCAACCACGCAGGTGCGCGCAATGCAGGTCGTCCGATGCTGCTGGAGGGTGGGCTCGATTGGAAGCCCATGGGGTTCTCTCCGTCAGATATGGAATTCCAGAAGACAAAGGAGGCCGCGGCCCGTGAGATTGCCTTGGCCTTTGGTGTGCCGCCGATGCTGCTTGGTATTCAGGGGGATGCGACCTATGCCAATTATCAAGAGGCCAACCGTGCCTTTTATCGCCTGACCGTGCTGCCGTTGGCGACCCGGGTCGCCGCGGCTTTGTCCGAGTGGCTGGGTGCGCATACGGGCGAAGAGGTCGTACTGACCCCGGATCTGGATCAGGTGTCGGCGCTGTCCAGTGAACGCGACGCGCAGTGGGCGCGTGTGGCGGGGGCCGATTTCCTCACCCAAGCCGAAAAGCGCCGTTTGCTGGGCTTGCCTGCGTTGAGCGAGGAGGCCAGCGATGGATGATGCCAAGATTTATGAGCGCTTTGCCTGTGCACCCGGCCTGAAACTTGAGGCCCATGAGCGTCTCACGCAGGTCCACTTCCAGAACATTTCGGACCGGCTGGACCGTCTGGAGGAGCTGATGCAGCGCCTGGAGAAACGGCTGTGGCTGGCTGTTTACGGGGTAGTCGCGGCGGTGCTGGGCACGGGGTTTCAATCCATCATGGCGGCCTTGCCGCAACTGAATTGAGGAGAATTGAGATGCAGGCAGACAGTGGTCTGGAGACGAAATTCGCGCGCTTTGGCGATGGGATCGAGGTGCAGGATGGCCATGTGATCGAGGGCTATGCCTCGCTTTTTGGCGCATGTGATCAGGGTGGTGATGTGGTGGCCAAGGGTGCCTATACCGCCTCGCTCAAGGCGATTTTGCGCGACAATCGCAGTGTGAAGATGTTGTGGCAGCATGATCCTGCCTGTCCCATCGGTGTGTGGGACGAGGTGCGCGAAGACGGACGCGGCCTGTGGGTCAAGGGTCGGTTGTTGCCGGAAGTGGCCAAAGGTCGCGAGGCAGCCGAGTTGATCGCGGCGGGGGCCATTGACGGGCTGTCCATCGGCTATCGCACGGTGAAAGCAGCGAGGAACAAGCAGGGCCAGCGTGTCCTGACGGAACTGGAACTTTGGGAGGTGTCTTTGGTCACGTTCCCGATGCTTCCCAGTGCGCGGGTGGCGGCAAAGTCCGAAGAGCAGTCTTCGGACAGTGACGCCGTGATGCGTGAGATGGCGTCGGCCCTGCGGGCTGCGCGAGCGAGCCTGGCGCAGCGCTAAGGCATAACGGCACTTTTTGAAAGACCGAAGCCACATCGCATCGCGTCCCGCTCTGAAATCGAGAATTTTAAGCGGCGGTAGGTGGGTCAGGCCTTTCGAGACGTGTTTCACTTCAACAATCAAGGACATGCTGATGAGCAAGACCTCAGACAAGGCTGGGGGCGGGGAAGGTTTGTCCCCAGCCCAGGAGGTTGCGGAGGCCATGCAGGGTTTCGTGACCGAATTCAAAGGCTTCCAAGCCGAACTTTCTACCAAACTTCAACAAACGGAAGAGCGAGTGACCATGCTGGATCGCAAAAACATGACTGCTGTACGGACCCCTCTGGCGGGTGCCGTGGACACGGGTGCCCCCCATCAGAAGGCATTCAATGCCTATCTGCGTTCGGGCGATGACGACGGCCTGCGTGGGCTTGAGCTGGATGGCAAGTCCCTGTCCACTGCAGTCAATTCAGATGGTGGATATCTGGTCGATCCGGCCACATCGGAGACCGTTCAATCCGTTTTGAACACCACCGCTTCGGTGCGTTCGATCGCTTCTGTTGTCAATGTTGAAGCCACGTCCTTTGATGTGCTCATTGATCACGGTGAGGTCGGCACGGGCTGGGCCACAGAATCCTCGAGCCTGAGCGAGACCGACACACCTTCGATTGACCGTATCACGATCCCGCTGCACGAGTTGTCGGCGTTGCCCAAGGCATCGCAGCGTCTGCTGGACGACAGTGCATTTGACATCGAAAGCTGGCTGGCTGGCCGCATCGCAGACAAGTTCGCCCGTGCCGAAGCGGCGGCCTTTGTCAACGGTGACGGCATCGACAAGCCCAAGGGCTTTTTGACCCACGCCTCGGTCGACAATGACGTCTGGGCCTGGGGCAACCTTGGTTATGTGCCCACGGGTGCAGATGGCGATGTGACAGCGGAATCCATCATCGACATCGTGTACGCTTTGGGTGCGCAGTACCGCGCCAATGCCACCTTTGTGATGAACTCCAAAACAGCCGGTCTTGTGCGCAAGCTCAAGGACAATGACGGTCGCTTCCTGTGGACGGACGGTTTGGCTGCGGGGCAGCCCTCGACGTTGATGGGATACCCTGTGCTGGTGGCCGAAGACATGCCGGATGCTGCGGCGGGAGCGGATGCCATTGCCTTTGGTGATTTCAAAGCCGGTTACACAGTCGCCGAGCGCCCTGATCTGCGGGTTCTGCGTGATCCCTTCAGCGCCAAACCTCACGTTCTGTTCTACGCCACTAAGCGTGTTGGCGGAGACGTGAGTGACTTTGCCGCGATCAAGCTGCTGAAATTCGCGACGGCCTAACCGCTGTTGTGGATGGCCGGGGAAGTGGGTGATGGCCTGCTGCCCCGGTACCGGGCGCGCGCAAACGTGCGCCGTGTTGTCTAGCTGCTCCCCTCCGTCCGAGCAACGCGGACAGGCGCGCGCCCGGATCAATTGAGGGCAGGGGCAAATATTCGGTGGAGATGTTCCATGATGTTGATCGAAGAGACCACGGTGCCAGACGTCGCGCTGCCGGTTGAAGAATTCAAGGCGCATTTGCGCCTGGGCAGTGGTTTTACCACGGACAGCGTACAGGATGCTGTTTTGGCGAGCTTTTTGCGGGCTGCTTTGGCAGCTGTAGAGGCGCGCACGGGCAAGGTGCTGCTGGAGCGGGACTTTACCTGTGCCTATGCCGAGTGGCGCAGACCGGACCAGCAGGCCTTGCCGGTGGCTCCGGTTCTGGCGGTGACCAACTGCGTTCAGGTGGATCGTGCGGGCAACCGTGTCGATGTCCCGACTGATCAGTATTGGTTGCAGCGCGATATGCATGCCCCCCAATTGCGGGCAGTGCACGCCTGTTTGCCGAACATTCCCGAGGCCGGCTCGGTCGAGGTCGCGTTTCGCGCGGGCTTTGGCATTGTGTGGGCGGACATTCCGGCGGATTTGCAACATGCGGTGAAGTTGCTGGCGGCCCATTACTACGAGTTCCGCGATGAGACCGCCCTCAGCGAAGGATGTATGCCCTTTGGCGTGTCCAGCCTGATCGAGCGGTATCGTGTGATGCGATTGAGTGCGGGTCGTGTGGCATGAGCGGGCCGCGATTGAACAGGCGTCTCACATTGGAGACGGCCACCCGCGTTGCGGATGAGGCGGGCGGATACACCGAGACATGGACCCCGTTGGGCGTGCTGTGGGCCGAGGTGACGGCCCGAACCGGTCGCGAGACCCAGAGCGGCGCTGTGCCGGTGTCGATGGTGCCCTACACGATTGTGGTGCGCGGCGCGCCTGTTGGCCATCCAGAGCGTCCGGTGTCCCAGCAGCGTTTGCGTGATGGTGCCCGGGTTTTTCACATTCGTTCCGTGGCGGAGCGCGATCCCAAGGGCCAGTACCTGATTTGCATGGCAGATGAAGAGGTGGCGATATGAGCTATGCCATTTCAGCGGCGCTTCAGGGCGCTGTCTACACGGCGTTAAGCGCCGATCCGGCGCTTCAGGCGCTGGTGGGCACGGCGATTTATGATGCTGTGCCGTCGGGTACGTTGCCCAGCCTTTATGTCACGCTTGGCCCCGAAGAGGTCCGTGCGCAGGACGACAAGACAGGGGGCGGTGCCGCGCATCGTTTTACTGTGTCTGTCGTCACCGAAGCGCCGGGTTTCAGCGCCGCCAAGGAAGTTGGCGGCGCTGTGTGCGATGTCCTCAACGAGGCTGATCTGCCAATGACGCGCGGGCGCTTGGTGTCGATGCGTTTTCTGCGGGCGCGTGCGGACAAGATCGACAAAGGCACGGGGCGCAAGATCGATCTGATCTTTCGCGCCCGCGTCGAAGATACCTAACGCGACGATTATCCAATCGCCGATCTCTAACACATTCAATTCAAACGGAGAAAACCTATGGGTGCTCAGAATGGCAAGGACCTGCTGATCAAGGTCGACATGACCTCGGATGGCCAGTTCGAGACGATTGCGGGTCTGCGGGCCACGCGCGTCAGTTTTAACGCGGAGACGGTGGATGTCACCAGTCTGGAAAGCACGGGCGGGTGGCGTGAATTGCTGGCCGGTGCGGGGGTACGCTCGGCCAGTTTGTCGGGCTCGGGTGTGTTCAAGGATGAAGGCACGGATGAGCGCGCGCGCCAGATCTTTTTTGATGGTGAGACACCGGATTTTCAGGTCATTGTGCCTGACTTTGGTGTGATCGAGGGCCCGTTCCAGATCACGGCCATCGAGTACAGTGGCAATCACAATGGTGAGGCCACTTATGAGATGACCATGGCGTCTGCCGGTGCGCTGAACTTTACGGCGCTGGTTTGAGCCCATGACCAATCCTTGGAGGGGAGAGGTTGAGCTGGTCATTGAGGGTCGCCCGCACAGTTTGCGACTGACCCTTGGGGCCTTGGCCGGACTTGAGGCTGAACTGTCCGAGCCATCGCTGGTTGCATTGGTGGAACGGTTCGAGCAGGGCCGTTTTTCGAGCGCGGATGTGTTGGCCTTGCTCAAGGCCGGTGTGCGCGGAGGCCAATGTGATATTGACCCGGCCGCGTTGGATCACGCCGACATTGAAGGTGGGCCAATGGCTGCTGCCCGAGTGGCAGCACAGTTGATCGCGCGCGCTTTTGTGGTGCCCGGCGCATGAGCAACGCGTCGCCTGAGGGACTGGACTGGCCCGCCTTGTTGCGGGCCGGAGTGCAGGGTTTGCGCCTTGAACCGTCGGTGTTCTGGGCACTGACTCCAGCTGAACTGCAGTTGATGCTGGGTGATCCGAGCCAATCTGCCCCGCTGCTCAGTGAGGGGTTGGATGCTTTGATGGCTGCCTGGCCGGACGAGAATGAAGGGGATCAGGAATGACCGATTACAAAGACGAGATCGAAAGCCTGGACATCGAGACAGATGGCCTGCGTCAGACACTTGATGCCACGTCTGTCATGGTGTCGAGCTTTGACAGCGAGTTGCGCCGGATGCGCGAAAGCCTGTCGGCGACGGGTAAGGACGTTGCGAGCCTCGACAAGGGATTGTCCAAGGGCTTGCGCAAGGCGTTTGACGGCTTGGCGTTTGATGGGTTGAGCCTTTCGGATGCGATGAACACTTTGGCCAATGCCATGGCCCAATCCACATATAACGCCGCAATAAAGCCGGTGACGGATCACTTTGGTGGTCTGATTGCCACCGGTGTGGGTGGATTTATGCAGAACATCTTGCCGTTCGCAGATGGCGCACCGTTTTCTCAGGGCCGCGTGATGCCTTTCGCGTCTGGCGGTATTGTCAGCGGTGCCACACCGTTTGGGATGCGTGGCGGGATGGGCGTGATGGGCGAGGCGGGCCCGGAGGCCATCATGCCCTTGGCCCGTGGCCCGGATGGCAAGTTGGGTGTGCGTGGTGGCGGCGGCGGCAGCAACACAGTCGTGATGAACATCACAACGCCTGATGTCCAGAGCTTTGGGCGCAGCCAGAACCAGATCGCAGCGCAGATGAACCGGGCGCTGGCCCGTTCCAACCGCAACCGCTGAACTTGAAGGGGAGCAGATGCCATGAATTTCCACGAAGTACGATTTCCCGCCTCTTTGAGCTTTGGCTCGGTTGGGGGGCCTGAGCGGCGCACCGAAGTGGTGACGCTGGCCAATGGGTTCGAAGAGCGCAACACACCGTGGGCGCATTCCCGCCGCCGTTATGATGCGGGGTTGGGAATGCGGTCCCTTGACGACATCGAGACGCTGATCGCGTTTTTCGAGGCCCGCATGGGCCAGATGTACGGGTTTCGCTGGAAGGATTGGTCGGATCACAAATCCTCGGCTGCCAGTGTTGCGCCTACGTTTCTTGATCAGGTGATTGGCAAGGGGGATGGCGTGCAGCAGACATTTGGCTTGCTGAAGACTTATCGCAGCGGTGTTCACAGCTATGCCCGTCCGATCCGCAAACCCGTGTTGGGCACGGTGCTTGTTGGACTTGAGAATGACGCGATGCAGGAGGGGGTGGACTACGAGATTGACATCAACTCCGGTCTCATCACCTTTCAACATCCCCCGGATATCGATGTGGCCGTGAAGGCTGGATTTGAGTTTGATGTGCCGGTGCGCTTTGATGCGGATCGCATTCAGACATCCGTTGCAAGTTTTCAGGCGGGTGACGTGCCCAATGTGCCTGTTGTCGAGGTGCGGGTCTGATGGCGGGGCAGAGCGAGGCGTTTCTGGAACACGCCGCCAGCGGCCTGACGACCCTGTGCAGGGCGTGGGCGATCAACCGGGCCGATGGAACATCGTTTGGATTTACCGATCACGACTGTGATCTGAGTTTTGATGGTATCACCTTTCGCGCAGATACCGGGCTGAGTGCTGCGGCCTTGGCCCAAAGTACGGGCCTCAGCGTGGACAACACTGAAGCCCTGGGTGCCCTGAGCGATGCATCCGTGCGTGAAGATGAAATCGAAGCGGGTCGCTTTGATGGCGCGGAGGTAACGGCGTGGCTGGTCAACTGGGCCGAGCCCGACGTGCGCTGGCTGCAGTTTCGCGGGACCATCGGCGAGATCCACCGCTCGGGCGGCGCCTTCCAGGCCGAGTTGCGCGGATTGACCGAAGCATTGAATCGCCCGCTGGGTCGTATTTACCAAAAGCCGTGTACGGCTGTTTTGGGGGATGCAAATTGCGCATTTGACCTGAGCGCGCCGGGATATGTCCATGAGGGACCCGTTGATCGGGTGATCGAAGGGCGCGTTTTTGAGTGGGATGACTTGAACGGGTTTGAGCCCTTGTGGTTTCAGCGCGGCCGTTTGGATGTTGTGTCTGAAACCGGCGCGGGCCTGTGGGGCATGATCAAGAGCGATCTTGTGCGTGATGGTGTCCGCCGTATCGAGCTGTGGGAGCCCGTTCGTGCATCCGGCTTGGATGGTGAGACCATGCGCTTGACAGCCGGGTGTGACAAACGCTTTGAAACATGCCGATTGAAGTTCAACAACTTGCTGAACTTTCAGGGTTTCCCGGACCTGCCCAGCGAAGATTGGATGATGGCTTATCCTACTCAGGCTGGTGCCAATACCGGGGGGAGCCGCCGATGAGTGCTTCGTCTGAACAAGTTGTGGCTGTCGCCCGCGAGTGGATTGGCACGCCATATGTGCATCAGATGGCACGGCAGGGAGCGGGGTGCGATTGCCTTGGCCTTGTGCGCGGTGTCTGGCGCGGCGTTCTCGGGGCAGAGCCGGAAGTACCGCCCGCCTACACAATGGACTGGTCCGAGCCGCAGGGCGAAGAGCGGTTGTGGGCGGCTGCGATGCGACACCTGTGTTCCAAGGACATCGCGGATGCCGCGGCTGGCGACGTGGTTTTGTTTCGTATGAAAGCCGGTGCTGTCGCAAAGCATCTGGGCATACAGACGCAGGTTGGCTCTGAGGCACGCTTTGTGCACGCCTATAGCGGGCACGGCGTTGTGGAAAGCCCGCTCAGCACCCCTTGGGCGCGCCGGATCGTGGCGCGCTTTGCATTTCCTTTTGAGGAGGTCCTCTGATGGCGACCATTCTTCTATCTGCTGCAGGGGCTGCTGTTGGCGGTTCTATTGGCGGTACATTTGCCGGACTGTCTGCCGCCGTTCTTGGGCGCGCTGCGGGCGCGACCTTGGGGCGGGTTATTGATCAACGCCTGTTGGGGCAGGGCTCCTCGGTTGTTGAAAGCGGCAAGGTGGATCGTTTTCGTCTGACGGGATCTGGCGAGGGCAATCCCATTTCCCAGCTATACGGTCGCATGCGTTTGGGTGGGCAGGTGATCTGGACCTCGGACTTTCTGGAGACCACCAAGGTGACAGGGGGTGGTGGCAAGGGAAGTGCGCCCAAACAGCCTGAGACCCGCACCTATTCCTATTCTGTCAGCCTCGCATTGGCTGTGTGTGAGGGCGAGATTGTCCGGATTGGTCGGGTTTGGGCGGATGGTGAAGAACTGGCTGCGCCTGATTTGAACATGACGGTGTATACCGGTTCACAGGACCAGTTGCCTGATCCGTTGATGGAGGCCATTGAAGGGCAGGGTATGGTGCCTGCCTACCGCGGCACGGCCTATGTTGTGATCGAGAATTTGCAGCTCTCTGCCTTTGGCAACCGTGTGCCGCAATTTTCGTTTGAAGTTGTGAGGCCCGAACAAGCCGGCCAGGTGGACGCGGAGGAAGAGATGACCCGGGCCGTTCAGGCCGTCGCGCTGATGCCGGGCACGGGGGAGTATTCACTGGCTACGACACCTGTCACCTATCAGGACAAGAACCGGGGCCGCTGGAGTGCGAATGTGAACACGCCAGCGGGGATTTCGGATTTCAGCTCATCTCTTGATGCGCTGAATGATGAGTTGCCAAACTGCGGGGCTGCGTCCTTGATCGTGTCGTGGTTCGGGAATGATCTGCGCTGCGGTGAGTGCACAGTCCGCCCGAAGGTTGAGCGCAAGGATATTGAAGGCTCCAATATGCGTTGGTCCGCCTGCGGGGTCCTGCGCGAAGGGGTAGAGGAGATCACCGAACTGGACGGGCGTCCGATCTATGGTGGTACACCGGCGGATGAGTCCGTTCGTGAAGCCATTGTCGCGTTACGGGAAGCGGGCAAAGCTGTGATGTTTTACCCCTTCATTCTGATGGATCAGTTGGAGGGGAATGTACTGCCTGATCCTTATTCGGACAGCGGGACGCAGCCGCGTTTGCCGTGGCGTGGACGTATCACGTTGTCAAAGGCTCCTGGGGTGACGGGTTCGCCGGACGGGACAGCGGCGGCGGAAGCGCAAGTTGATGCATTCTTCGGCACCGTGACCGCGTCAGACTTCAATTTGAATTGGCAGTCTGGAACATCGAACTACTATTCCGGTCCGGCCGACGAATGGTCGTTTTCGCGGTTCATCCTGCATTACGCCATGATCTGCCGCGCAGCTGGCGGCGTGGACAGTTTTTGCATTGGATCAGAACTGCGCGGGCTCACCCAGATCCGCGCTGCGGATAACCGTTTTGTTTTTGTGGAGCGCTTGCGCGCCTTGGCGGCACAAGTGCGTATCATTCTCGGTCCGGAAACCAAGATCAGTTATGCGGCAGACTGGACCGAGTATTTCGGGTATCAACCGCAGGACGGATCTGGTGATCGGTTTTTCCACCTGGATCCGTTGTGGGCAGATGACAACATCGATTTCATTGGCATCGACAATTACATGCCCTTGTCCGACTGGCGAGATGGCGAAGAGCACGTCGACGCGGCTTGGGGGGATATCTACAACCTCGATTATCTGCGTGCGAACATCGATGGTGGTGAAGGGTATGACTGGTTCTACCGTTCATCTGAAGCACGGGATGCGCAGATCAGGACTGCGATCACCGATGGTGCTTTTGATGAACCTTGGGTGTGGCGGTATAAGGACATTCGCGGTTGGTGGGACAATTCGCATCATGAGCGTGTGGGTGGTGTGCGTGCTGACCTGCCAACCGATTGGGAGCCACGTTCGAAACCCGTTTGGTTTACGGAACTCGGGTGTGCGGCGATCGACAAAGGCACCAATGAACCCAATAAATTCCTCGATCAGAAGTCATCAGAAAGCAGCCTTCCCAAGTTCTCGAACGGTGCGCGTGATGACCTGATTCAGCGCCAATATCTGCGCGCGATGCACACATTTTGGGCAGATGCAGGCAACAATCCGTCCTCGGATCTTTACGATGGTCCCATGGTTGACATGTCCCGCGCGTTTGTATGGGCATGGGATGCGCGGCCTTATCCGTTCTTTCCCAATGCTGTCGACACATGGTCGGATGGCGAAAATTATCCGCGGGGGCACTGGATCAACGGGCGGACAGGGGCACGATACCTGGCGTCTGTGGTGGCAGAGATCTGTGACCGCGCTGGGCTGAAAGACTACGACACTGAGGGGCTGCATGGCCTGGTGCGCGGTTACATTATTGACGATGTAAACGATGCGCGCAGTGCCTTGCAGCCGCTGATGCTACGCTATGCGTTTGATGCGATTGAGCGGGATGGTGTGCTGCGCTTTGTGATGCGCACGGGTCAGGACGCAATTGCGATTGATCCGGATGGGGTTGCGATCAATTCAGATCTTGAGGGCCGGATGGAGCAGTCGCGCGAGTCCGAAGCCGAATTGGCTGGACGTGTTCGCTTGCGCTTTGTCGAAACGGACGGGAATTTCGATGTCCTGTCCGAAGAGGCCATCCTTGCCGATGATGCAACCCACGCCGTCAGCGCCTCGGAGTTGCCGATCGCCTTGACTCGTCCGGAAGGGCGGCAGGTTGCCGAACGCTGGCTGACCGAGGCGCGCGTGGCGCGTGACACTGTTCGACTGGCTTTGCCGCCGTCCAAGATCGGCATCGGGGCAGGTGACGTGGTTGAGGTTGCCGCGGATCAGTCCGAAGGCAGTGGTCTTTATCGCGTGGACCGGGTGGAGTATGGGCCGATGCAACTGCTGGAAGCGGTGCGCATTGAGCCCGAAGTCTACACGCCGTCCGAAATTTCGGACGAGCTTGCGTCGGTCAAAGAGTTTGTGCCACCGGTGCCGTTGACGTCTGCCTTTTTGGACTTGCCACTGATGACGGGTGACGAAGTGGCGCACGCGCCCCATGTCGCAGTAACGGGAACACCGTGGCCGGGCAGCGTTGCTGTATATCAATCGCCAACAGAAGCGGATTTTGCGCTGAATTCCATTGTCGCGGCGCGCTCCAATATCGGGTTCAGCCAAACGGAATTGGTTGCCGCACGCACGGGCATTGTTGACCGTGGGGACGCGTTGGAAGTTCAGATGATGAGCGGCACGCTTTCCTCGATTGACGACGCGGCATTGCTGAATGGCGGCAATCTGGTTGCGATCGGTGACGGATCTCCGAATGGGTGGGAGTTGTTGCAATTCCGTGATGCGGAGTTGCTGGCGCCGGGGCGCTATTTGCTCAGCCACCGGTTGCGCGGCCAATTGGGGACGGATGCATTGATGCCCGAGAGTTGGCCCGTTGGGTCGTGGGTTGTGATGATGGACGGCTTTCCGACTCAGATCGATTTGCGCACCAACTTGAGACGCATTGCACAGACCTTCCGGATTGGACCGGCGCTGCGCGCGCTGGATGATCCGTCGTATGAACAGGTTGTGCACGCCTTTGACGGCAATGGGTTGCGTCCCTATGCGCCGGTGCATCTGAGTGTGACTTGGGACGGTGAAGATGTTCAGATCGATTGGATCCGACGCACGCGCATCGATGGAGACAGCTGGGATTTGAGTGAGGTGCCCTTGGGCGAGGAAAGTGAGCTTTATACAGTACGGGTGACGAATAGTGGCGCCTTGGTGCGCGAAGTGACGGTAAATTCGCCATCTTGGGTTTATCCAGGTGGATTGCGTGCACAGGACGGTTTGAGTGGGGTATTTGACGTTTCTGTCGCTCAGAATTCTGCCCGGTTTGGGACAGGCCCGTTCCGTACCTGCAGCGTTTCGGCAGCCTGATTGCGTTTTTCACATATCGCGATTGGCAATATCCCCCATCACAGGTTTGCGTTTGGCGAAACGACCTTATCTAAGGTATGTGATCTGGGAAAGGACTGACCATGGCTGATCTGAGAACGAATATCACGAGTGTCGATCCAGTGTGGGATCAGATTACGGATGAGGCGCGCCAGGCGGTGACGGACGAACCTTTGATCGGTGGTTTTGTGCATGCCTGTATCCTGCATCACAAATCAATCGAGAAGGCATTGTCTTATCGGATTGCTGCCAAGCTGGCGTCCAACGAGATGTCAATGGTTGTGGTGCGCGAGATCGTCGAAGAGGCTTATCAGAAGTCTCCTGCATTGGTTGAAGCCTCACGGGCCGACCTGGTTGCGGTATATGAGCGTGACCCGGCATGTCACCGGTTGGTGCAGCCTATCCTTTATTTCAAAGGATATCAGGCGATGCAGGCATATCGTGTTGGCCACTTCCTTTGGCAAGAGGGGCACACAGACCTGGCCTATTTCTTCCAGATGCGTGTGTCCGAGATTTTTGGCGTGGACATCCACCCGGCAGCCAAGATCGGCAAAGGCATTATGATTGACCATGCCCATTCCATCGTCATTGGTGAAACGGCTGTTGTCGGTGACAATGTGTCGATGTTGCATTCTGTGACACTGGGCGGGACGGGCAAGGAAGAAGAAGACCGCCATCCCAAGATTGGCAATGGCGTGTTGATTGGTGCTGGCGCCAAGGTGCTTGGCAATATCAAGATCGGCGATTGCAGCAGGGTGGCTGCCGGGTCGGTCGTTCTTGAAGAAGTGCCCCCATGCAAGACGGTTGCCGGAATTCCGGCGCGCATTGTGGGAGAGGCAGGGTGCGATCAACCGTCCGTTTCGATGAACCACATGCTGGGCAAGGACCACTGAGTTTCTTGCACATGTTTTAAAGTTGAAAAGGCCGGAGCAACGCTCCGGCCTTTGTTTTGTTTTTGGGGGGCTCTGCCCCCGGCGCTGTCGCGCCTTCCCCCGTGGTATTTTCGGTCAGAAGAAGGTGAAAGCCCGTTTTCTTGATGTGATTGAACCACCTGGCGCTGTCTGGACTCCAGAACGTTTGCGCGTCAGGTGGTGTCCGGTATTTCAGGTCAAATCCGGTGCGCTCTAAGCGAGCATTGCCATGGGGTTTTCCAGATTGTCTTTGATCGCGTTCAGCAGGTTGGCGCCAAGTGCGCCGTCAATGACGCGGTGATCAACCGACAAGGTTGTCGACATGACGGTGGCCACTTTGATTTCGCCATCCGTCCCGACAATCGGTTTCTTGGCACCGGCGCCGACGGCAAGGATCGCGGCATGTGGTGGGTTGATGATCGCGTCGAAATTGTCGATCCCGAACATGCCCAGATTTGAGATCGCAAAGCTGCCGCCTTGATACTCATGTGGCGCGAGTTTGCGCTCGCGGGCCCGCGCGGCGAGATCTTTCATCTCTGTGGACAAGGCCGACAGGGACTTCATATCTGCATCTTTCAGGACCGGCGTGAACAATCCGCCCTCAATCGCTACGGCTACGGCGACGTCCGATGGTTTCAGAGACAACATCTTGTCGCCTGCCCAGACGGCGTTGGCATCAGGCACTTGCTGCAAGGCCAATGCGCAGGCCTTGATGATAAAGTCATTAACCGACAGTTTGATCCCGCGTGGTTCCAGCGTCTTGTTCAGTTGGCTGCGGAAAGCGAGCAGCGCATCAAGTTCGATATCACGACGCAAGTAGAAATGCGGTACAGACTGTTTGGCTTCGGTCAGGCGCGCGGCAATGGTTTTGCGCATACCGTCTAATGCAACCTCTTCATATTCGCGGTCTGCATACATCTTGGCAACGGTGTCGCTGGAAGGACCAGACGCCATCGCAGTCCCTGCCGGTGCGGCAGATGCTGCTGCCTGCGGTTTGGCGGCGGGCGCAGCTTCTGCCTTTTCGACGTCAGCCTTCACAATGCGGCCGTGCGGGCCTGTTCCCTTGATCGCGCTCAGGTCGAGACCTTTTTGAGCAGCGATGCGCCGTGCAAGCGGGGAGGCAAAGATGCGCTTGCCATCCGCTTTGGGCGCGGCAGGGGCAGGGGTGGCCGATGCCGGCGCGTCCGGTTCGGCCTTTGCTTCAGGTGCCGCCTCAGTTTTGGGGGCTGGCGCAGAGGCTGTGCCGATGTCATCCGCGCTTTCGCCATCCTCAAGCAGCACTGCGATCACTTCGTTGACCTTGACGCCTTCGGAGCCTTCGGCGATCAGGATCTTGCCAACGACTCCTTCGTCCACGGCTTCGAATTCCATGGTGGCCTTGTCGGTCTCGATCTCGGCAAGAAGGTCACCGGACGATACCGAGTCACCTTCCTTCACCAACCATTTCGCAAGCGTTCCTTCTTCCATAGTCGGAGAGAGCGCGGGCATGAGAATTTCAATGGGCATTGTCCGGCTCCTTAGCGGTAGGTGACTTGTTTCACGGCGGCCACGACTTCATCGGTTGTGATCAGCGCGTGTTTTTCGAGATTGGCAGCGTAAGGCATGGGCACGTCCTTGCCGGTACAGTTGATCACTGGTGCATCGAGGTAATCAAAAGCCTCCTGCATGATCACCGAGCTGATGTAGTTGCCGACACAGCCCTGCGGCCAACCTTCCTCAACAGTCACGCAACGGTTTGTTTTCATGACAGAGTTAAGGATCGTGCCGGTGTCCATCGGACGCAGGGTGCGCAGGTCGATCACTTCGGCGCTGATGCCGTCTTCGGCCAGTTTGTCCGCCGCTTCCAATGCGTATTGCATCCCGATCCCGAAGGACACGATGGTCACGTCCGAGCCTTCGCGCCAGATGCGGGCCTTGCCGAAGGGGATGGTGAAATCATCCATGTCAGGCACATCGAATGTACGACCGTAGAGAATTTCGTTTTCGAGGAAACACACCGGGTTGTTGTCGCGAATGGCAGTCTTCATCAGACCTTTGGCATCGGCGGCAGAGTAGGGCATGACCACTTTGAGACCGGGCACTTGCATGTACCATGCAGCATAGTCCTGAGAGTGCTGAGCGCCCACGCGGGCAGCCGCACCGTTGGGGCCACGGAACACCATAGGCGCACCCATTTGCCCACCGGACATATAGAGCGTCTTGGCCGCGGAGTTCAGGATTTGGTCAATCGCCTGCATGGCAAAGTTCCACGTCATGAATTCCACGATGGGACGTAGACCACCAAAGGCAGCGCCGACACCGATGCCTGCAAAGCCGTGCTCGGTGATGGGCGTGTCGATCACCCGTTTGGAGCCGAACTCGTCCAACAGCCCCTGAGAGACCTTATAGGCGCCTTGGTATTCGGCCACTTCTTCGCCCATGAGAAAGACGGTGTCGTCATTGCGCATTTCTTCGGCCATGGCGTCGCGCAGTGCTTCGCGCACTGTTTGCGTCTTCATGGCTGTGCCCTCGGGGTAATCGGGGCTGAGGTCGACAGAAGGCGCGACGGGCGGCTCGGACGGGGTTGACGCGGTCGCGGGCGCTGCGGCCTTGCCTTCTTCGCCGGACAGGGCCGCCGGGGCTGGAGCGCTGGAGGCTTCGATGTCGTCGGCGCTTTCGCCTTCTTCGATCAGAACGGCGATTGGCGTGTTGACCTTGACGCCTTCGGTGCCTTCCTCGATGAGGATCTTGCCGACGATGCCTTCGTCAACGGCCTCGAACTCCATCGTGGCCTTGTCTGTTTCGATCTCGGCCATGATGTCACCGGACGATACCGTATCGCCCTCTTTCACGAGCCATTTAGCGAGCGTGCCTTCCTCCATCGTCGGGGAGAGCGCGGGCATGAGAATTTCGGTTGCCATAAGTTCTGTCCCCTTATGCGTAGATGTCTGTCCAGAGTTCCTCGAGCGCAGGCTCGGGGCTCTCTTTGGCGAAATCGGCGGAGGCGTTTACAATCTCCTTGATTTCCTTGTCGATGGCTTTGAGGTCTTCTTCGGTGGCGTGTTTGCCCGTCAGCAGCATCGAGCGGACCTGTTCAATCGGGTCGCGTTCGTCGCGCATCTTCTGGACTTCTTCGCGGGTCCGGTATTTGGCGGGGTCTGACATCGAGTGGCCGCGATAGCGGTAGGTCTTGATCTCGAGGATATAGGGGCCTTTGCCCGCGCGGCAGTGCTCAACCGCCTTTTGACCAGCGGCCTTGACCGCTAGAACATCCATACCGTCCACTTCTTCGCCGGGAATGCCGTAGGCGGCGCCACGTTCCCAGTAGCTTGGCGATTTGGTTGACCGTTTGGTGGAGGTGCCCATCGCGTATTGGTTGTTTTCTATGACAAAAATGCAGGGCAGCATCCACAGCTCGGCCATATTGTAGGCCTCATAGACCTGACCCTGGTTTGCCGCGCCGTCCCCGAAATAGGTGAAGGTCACGCGGTCGTTGCCCTTGTACATGTCCGAAAAGGCGAGGCCCGCGCCGAGCGGCACCTGTGCGGCAACAATGCCGTGGCCGCCATAAAAATGCTTCTCTTTCGAGAACATGTGCATGGAGCCACCCTTGCCCTTGGAATAGCCGCCCTCGCGGCCCGTCAGTTCGGCCATCACGCCATTGGGGTCCATGCCGCAAGCCAGCATATGACCGTGGTCGCGGTAAGAGGTGATGCGCTTGTCGCCTTCGCTGGCCGCAGCCTCAAGGCCCACAACAACAGCTTCCTGACCGATATAAAGGTGGCAAAAGCCGCCAATCAGGCCCATTCCGTAAAGCTGGCCCGCCTTTTCTTCAAAGCGGCGGATCAAAAGCATGTCGCGGTAATAGGCTGTAAGCTCTTCTGCGGACACATTCGGTTTCTTGGTGGCTTTACGCGCGGCCATGCTGGCGCCTCCTCCTGAGAAATAGTTTAGCGTTAAACTATCTTTTACAGGATTCGTGCGGGGCGTGCGAGGGATATTCTGCCGCAGGGTCAAGGCGGGCTTGGATCGTCTGAAAACAAGGCGCTAAATTGCCCTGACAATCAAGCTGAACGCCATGGCTACCAGCATTGCAATCAGGGCGAGGCGGAATGCCTCTGCCGACAAACGGGCGCGCACTTTGGCACCGAGCGCAAGGCCAAAGAAGGCGATCATCGCACCTGCAACAGAGACCAGAACAGCGTCTGTGGTGAACACACCCAGACGCGTAAGGCCAATCGCCATGATCAGGCTCGACAGGGTGAACGAGCAGTTGATCGCTTGCAAAAACAGGTTTCGCTCAACGTTGAGGGCCATCAGGTAGGGCATGCAAGGCATCACCTGCGAACCGGTCACGCCGTTGACGACCCCCGTGCAAAACCCACTGATCGGGCCCAGGCGACGTTCCCACCCGCTGGGCAGGTGAACATTCGGCTTCGCGTAGGCAAAGGCACACCAAAGCAACAACACAATGCCAAGGATACCACCGGCCTGCGGCCCATCCACAAGCGCCAACGCCCACAAACCAAGCACGAGACCGGGGATGGTTGCCAGCAACATCGGCCAGAACCGCAGTAGTGTTTCGCGGAATCGTCCGGCCTGAAACATGACGGTGAGGTTTGAGGCCACCGAGGGAATGATGACAAGCGGCAGCGCCTCTTTGAGCCCGACGCTTAGTGCGAGCAAAGGCAAGCTGACGGTTGAAAACCCCAGGCCGGTGACACCTTTGGCCGTTGCGGCAAACAGGAATGTTGCAAAGATTGCGACCAACTGCCACCCGCTATAGTCAAGTTCCACGCCCAGAATTGCCCCCTTGGTGGTCGCCCGGCATTGTAAGCTGCATGGCTGACCAGATGTGATCAATCCATGAATACACGTTCGCAACACTGAAAACAGTCTGTGACAGATATTGGCTGTGCAGGTTTTTCGGTGGCAGGGAAAGGGACGCGCTGAAGATCAGGCCGCGCTTCGGATTACCGAATGACGATCTCGTCACTGCGCAGCATTCCCAAAACCGAGCGTGCCTGTTCGTCCAGAAGATCGAGGTCAAGGTAGTCATCCGAGAGCCGCTTGGTGAGGTTTTCCATCTTATCGACGTCTGCCTGTACACGTTCCATCTGCTCGGTCAGGGCCCGCGCTTCAGCTTCGATTTCAGCGCGTTGAAACAGCCCGTAGTCCCCTTGCACTGCTGCGAAAGTGAAATAAAGGCCAAGCGCAAATGCGATGGCAAAAAATGCAAATGTGCCCAATGCGGGACGTGCGGTGCGGGTCATATACTCGGCCTTAGGTCCGCCTCTGGAATGGGCGGTTTCGCACAGTATGCCATAGCCGAATCGCGCTGTGAATCCTTTTCGGCAGCAAACCGCCGATTTTCGGCGATTTAGACCGCGAAACGGTTAGTGCTTGCCCATGATCTGTGCCGCGACACGTGTTGTCACGGCGCGCGGACTGATGCGGGGCAAAAAGGCGAACACCTTGTTCATGAAACCGGGGACAACGACACGCTGTCCCACACGTGCCTGCAGCCACCCAAGCTCGGCCACGTCAAAGGCTTTCATCGGTTTGGCCATCTTGAGCAGGCGCACACCTTCCATATCCGCATCTTCAAAGAAGTTGGTTGCCGTCGCACCGGGGCAGAGGGCCGTCACGGTCACATTGGTGCCGCGCAATTCTTCTGCCACCGCTTCGGAGAGGGACAGCACGTATGCTTTCGTCGCGTGGTAAACCGCCATATTCGGTCCCGGCGTAAATCCGGCGACGGATGCGACATTCAGGATGCGCGCCTTGGGCAACGCCTTCATGTGGGGAATGGCCAGTTTCATCAATCGGGTCAGCGCGATCAGGTTCACGTTGATCGACGCCATCTCGCGCGCCCAGCCTGCGTCATCGTCAAAAGCGCCGTTGTAGCCAAGCCCCGCATTGTTCACGAGCACGTCGATGTCTCGCCCATCGCTGGCTTCGGTCCACATGCGTTCGGTTTCTTTGAGATCAGACAGGTCGGCGGGGATCACGATGACCTCAACAGGGCGCGCGCGCAGCTCTTTGGCCACCGCCTCCAGCTTGTCCACGGATCGCGCTGTCAAAATGACATTGCGCCCTTCGTTCGCCGCAAGACGGGCGAATTCGACACCCATTCCCTCCGATGCGCCTGTGATGAGTGTCCAGCTTGGCATGAGCTTCCCCCTGTTTATATGTACAATTCTTCCGCTTTGGATATGGGGACAGACAGCGTCCCCTCCAACGGGAAAAATTGCATCATTGCATCAGGGCTGCAACGCCGGGCAACTCCTTGCCCTCCATCCATTCCAAAAAAGCACCCCCAGCGGTGGAGATATAGGTGAAATTTTCGGCAACTCCGGCCTGGTTCAGGGCCGCGACCGTGTCACCGCCACCCGCGACGGTGATCAGGGTGCCGGCAGATGTCTGTGCTGCGGCGGCCTTGGCTGCGGCCACGGTGGCGGTATCAAATGGTGGAATTTCAAAGGCCCCGAGCGGCCCGTTCCAGATCAGGGTCGACAACGTGCCAAACACCTCGGTGATTTCGACAGCCGATATGTCGCCCGCATCAAGCACCATCTGATCTGCCTCAAGTCGGGTATCTGCATTCAGCACAATTACGTCATGAGGCGCGCCAGCGGCAAATTCACGTGCCACGCGCCCGTCACTTGGCAAGACGATGCGGCATCCTGCGGCCTTGGCAGCGCTCAGGATCTCGCGGGCTGTGTCATGCAGGTCCGCTTCTTGCAGCGAGGCACCCAGATCAGCCCCTTGCGCGGCAAGAAAGGTGTTGGCCATACCGCCGCCGATCACCAAGACGTCGATCTTGGCGACAAGATTCTGCAGCAGGTCGAGCTTGGTTGATACTTTGGCGCCGCCTACGACCGCTCCGACGGGGCGCTTGGGGTGGGACAGAGCCGCCTCCAGCGCCTGCAACTCCGCCTGCATCAGGCGGCCCGCGCAATTGGGCAACAGCTGCGCGACACCAGCCGTTGATGCATGAGCGCGGTGCGCGGCCGAGAAAGCGTCATTGCAGTAAATGTCACCAAGGCTGGCCAGAAATTGCGCCATTTGGGGATCGTTCGCCTCTTCCATCGGAGAAAAGCGCGTGTTCTCGACGAGGATAACGGCATCGCTGGCTTGGGCGTCAATAAAGTCGCGCGATGGGCGTTCGACAAAGACAACCGGGCATCCGAATGCGGCTTCAAGTGCCGGAACCAATGGTTGCAGTGACATCTGAGGCATCGGCTGGCCCTTGGGGCGTCCGAAATGGGCCAGTAAAACGGGGCTTCCGCCCTTGGCGCGGATGTCGGTGATGGTGGGCACAATGCGTTCGATCCGGGTTGCATCCGTGATCCGGCCATCTTCCATCGGGACGTTGATGTCGACGCGGGTCAGAACGCGTTTCCCTGCAATATCGATGTCATCCAGTGTGTTCCAACCCATAGTCCGTCCCTCATGCAGTCAAATGATGCCGCATCCATTGCGGGAATTCGCCGCGCGGTCAATCTATCGTTTGAGGCAATACCCGCGCGCCATCCCGGCAGGCTCTTGTCCCTGCCGGGACGGGGCCTTAGAACGGGGCGACCGCTTAAAGAAGGATGCCACGCATGGCCGAGATCAAAGACCCCGAAAACACGATCCTGATGGAGCTGAAAGGCGGCACCGTCACAATCGAATTGCTGCCCGATGTGGCACCCAAGCATGTTGAGCGTATGAAGGCGCTGACCCGTGCGGGCGAATATGACAACGTGGCCTTTCACCGTGTGATTGATGGTTTCATGGCACAAACCGGTGACGTGCAGCATGGTGACATGGAAGACGGGTTCAACATCCGCATGGCTGGCACAGGTGGCTCTGACCAACCCGATGTACCAGCGGAGTTTTCCAAGTTGCCGCACGCGCGTGGTTCCATTGGCGCGGCGCGTTCTGCCAATCCAGACAGCGCAAACAGCCAGTTCTTCATCAACTTCTCGGACAATGATTTCCTGAACGGTCAGTACACCGTTTACGGTCAGGTCACGTCCGGAATGGAGCATGTGGATGCTATCACGCGGGGCGAGCCACCTGCCGAGCCCGATCGCATGATCTCGATGAAAGTGGCTGCGGATGTTGCGTAAATTCAGTTCCGTTCTGGCGCTGGTTGCTGCTGGCCCGGCTTTCGCCACGGGGATCGAGATCACCGTCGCCGGCGAGGCCAATGGCGTTGTGACCATTGATTTGCTCGAAGACGTCGCACCGGGCCACGTCGCGCGCATCACCGCGCTGGCAGCGGCTGGGGCCTATGATGGTGTGGTGTTCCACCGCGTGATCGACGGCTTCATGGCGCAGACTGGCGACGTGGCAAACGGCAACGTGAACCAGAACTACGATTACCGCCGCGCAGGCACAGGGGGGTCGGACCAGCCAAACCTCAAGGCTGAATTCTCGGACATTCCGTTTGATGCAGGTGTGGTCGGCATGGCCCGCTCGCAAAGCCCTGACAGCGCGAACTCGCAGTTCTTCATCATGTTTGATGCCGGGTATTTTCTGAACGGCCAATATACGGTCGTGGGCCGCGTGACCGATGGCGCAGATGTGGTGCAGGCGATCAAACGGGGGCATCCCCGCTCGGGCTCCATCCAGGAAGGTGAACCCGATCGGATGGAAAAGGTTGTGGTGACCGAATAGGGTCTGCGTTGAACTATTGAAGAGTGATCAAGGCGTGCCGGTGGTGCGCCTTTTTCTTTTGGTCGTTGTGCAACATGTTTGCGGCTACAGGCGCCCGCGCAAAAGAAAACGGGTGCCGCTGATCTCAGGGCACCCGTTTTACAGTCTTTGGTCGCGACGGTTGCGCGTTACTCAGTGCCGGGAACGGGGGTCTTGCCCTTGTTGCCGGAGTTGAGCGGATCGTCCTGGCGTTGCACAGATCCCTCGAAATGCGCGCCGGACTCGATTGCGATAGTCTTGTGGATGATATCACCCTCAACACGGGCCGAAGAGGTAAGGCGTACTTTCAAACCACGCACACGGCCCACGATACGGCCGTTGATCACCACGTCGTCAGCGATCACTTCGCCCTTGATGGTGGCGCTTTCGCCGATGGTCAGCAGGTGCGCACGAATGTCGCCCTCGACCGTGCCTTCGACCTGAACATCGCCCGTCGTCTTCATGTTGCCGGTCACATGCAGGTCAGCCGACAGGATGGAGGCGGGTGGCTTGGCCTTTGGGGCGGACGCCTTGAATTCGCTTTGCTTGGGCGCAGCGGTGGGGGCAGGGGCCGCAGCTGCTGGCGCTGCTGGCTTGGAGTCGTCCGCATTGGGCCCGGGTTCGTTGATTTTGCTCTTAGAAAACATCGTTCGCTGCCTTGATATAGATCATCGGATTTACGGCCTTGCCGCCGACACGCACTTCATAGTGCAGATGCACGCCGGTCACCCGTCCAGACGCTCCCATATCACCAATCCGATCCCCGCGCGAGACCCTTTGGCCAACTTTCACGCGAAGTTTCGATAGGTGCGCATATCGTGTCTCGATACCGAATTCATGCTGGATTTTGACGAGACGACCATATCCGGACTGCCAGCCCGAATGGGTCACAACACCGTCCGCCGTTGCATAGAGTGGTGTTCCCAAACCGGCGGCGAAATCAACGCCGCGGTGCATACGGCGTCCACCTGTTTTGGGGTCACGGCGGAACCCGAAGGAAGACGTAAAGCGGAAAGCGTCTTTGACCGGCGTCGCAAACGGCGCTTTTTGGGCCGCGATGCGGTAGAGGTTCAGACGGTCCATCTGGTTCAGGATGCGATTGGCACGCAGGGCGTCGGCGCTTGGCTCTTCACCGCGTGTGGAGAACGACAGAGGCGTCAGTGGACCACCTTGACCTGAATACCCGCGACGCACCTGTTCGATAATTGTGTCGGTTGGCATGCCAGCGGCGCGGAACATTTTGTCGAGCGGAGCAACAGATACCGTCATCGCTTCTTCGAGTTGGCGGAAGATCTGGTCGTTCTGCTCGCGCATCAGATCGATCTGACTTGCCATCTCATCAGCGGCGAGCAGGGCGGTCTGCGCATCTTCGATTACCTGATCACGTTCGGCGGCGGTCTTTGCCAGCGCTTCGGCCACGAAATCCATCGGCGCGCCCGCACCGGCGCTGGCAAGTGCTGTACCACCTTCGCCGGTGTCGACTTTTTCCTGCAACTCGGCCAATTGAATGCGGGCGGTTTCACGGTCTTTCATGGTGCCGCGCAGCGTCGCCTGAATGACTTCGATCCCGGTTTCCAACTCGCGGCGGCGGGTTTCGGAGGCAAGCAATTCCGATTGCATCACGGAAATCTGTTCAAGCGCCGCATTAAAGCGCTGTTGTGCAGCAAGCGCCTCTTCGGCGCGGGCGTCGCGTTGACCGGACAGATCGTTGAGCCGCGCCTGATAGGTGCGCTGATCGCGTTTGGCCTGTTCGCGGAAGTTACCCGATCCGATGCTGTCCATCAGCAAGATCGCAGTGGCCACAATCGCCCAAGCGACGACAAATGAGCTGCCCGCAAACGCCACCAGTTGCGTTCCAGGCCGCAACCGGATGAACCGCGTGTCATTGTCGGATTTTAGAAAGACCCGCCGCTCTGGAAAATATTTCTCCAAAAGAGCGTGCCATTTAATGCCTAGCCGTGTTCGCACAGCACATTCCTTGTCCCGTCCCAATTGCGGTGCTCACGTCCCCCAACACGGCCCCATTGCGGACTGCATAAGGGCTTGTCCGGGTCTGGGCAAGCCTTCTGGGGATAACTCCCGTAATACGATACTTGTACGTGACGTATCGGCGACATTCCGCCAGCCGAATCCATACGTTGGCGCACTGTCTTAATCTGCCACGGCCAGTGGCCAATAAAAGTCGGGCGGTATCCCTGCATCAGCGCGTTTTTCTTCGTTGAACGGTGGTTTGAGGGGGCCGTGGAAATAGGTTTGGACCAGCCCGTGAAAGGTTTCTTTCGGGTCTACATTTTCCCGCCCACACAGAAAGTGGAACCACTTTGAGCCATAGGCGACATGCGCCACTTCTTCTGCGTAGATCGTTTCAAGGGCGGCAACTGCCTGTTCGACTTTGGCCTTGCGGAAAATGTCGATCATGCCGGGTGTCACATCAAGGCCGCGGGCCTCGAGCACCATAGGCACAACAGCAAGGCGTCCCATGATGTCGGTGGCGGTATCTTCGGCCGCGCGCCACATCCCGGCATGGGCAGGCAGCGCGCCATAAGAGCTGCCTAGTGCTTCAAGGCAGTCACACATCAGGTTGAAATGTTTCGATTCTTCGTCCGCTGCCTTGACCCAGTCATCAAAGAAACCGAGCGGGAACGGCACATGCGAAAACCGCGCAATGATGTCCCAATGCAGGTCTACTGCGTTCAGTTCGATATGGGCAACGGCATGCAGCAGCGCGATGCGTCCCTCGGGGCTGCCGGGACGGCGGCGTGGGACGTCGCGTGGGCTCAGCAACTCCGGGGCAGCGGGGCGTGCCGGGTGATCAGGTGGGCTGGCCACTCCGATCTCGGGTGTTTCACCACCGGCGCGCGCAGCCCGCCATGCCGCCGCATAGCGGTGAGACAGGGCCGTCTTTTCCCGCCCATCCGCTGTCCGCAGCACCTCTTCGGCCATCTGCGCAAGTGGCATGGGCAGTTCCATCGGCGTGGTTTCGGTCACAGTGCCTGCACCGCCGCAAGGACTGCTTCTGCATGGCCGGGCACTTTGACCTTGGGCCAGACCATTGCGATGTCGCCGCTCGCATCAATCAGAAAGGTCGTTCGCTCGATCCCCATATACGTCTTGCCGTACATGTTCTTCTCTTTCCAGACGCCGTAATCCTCGCAGACTGAGCCATGTTCATCCGACAGCAGAGGCACGCTCAGATCCTTCTTGGCTGAGAACTTGGCGTGCTTGGCGACACTGTCCTTGGAGATCCCAAAGACTTTTGCCCCTGCCGCTTCGAATGCAGCCAGATTCTCGGAGAACGCAATGGCTTCTTTTGTGCAGCCCGGCGTGTCATCTCGGGGATAGAAGTACAAAACAACGGCACCTCCTTTGAGAGCGGACAGTGTGACGTCAGTGCCATCCCCATCCGGCAGGGTGAAATCAGGAGCGGGTGTCGCTATATCAAGCATCGCGTGACCTTTTGCAGCAAAGTGAAAGATGTGACTGGCATGATAGGGCTGGGCAGACAAGAATAAAGGCATGAGCAGCGCAGACACCCCAGATAAAGGTCCGACAGCGGACCCAACATCGCAAATGCCCGAGCGGCGCAAGAGCCTCTGGCGTCGCCTTGGGCTGACGAGCCTGCTGTTTTCCCTGTGTCTCGCAGCCATTTTGGGCACTGCAATTTATGTGCTGATGGGCAATGCTATCGCAGCACCCGACTGGGTGCGCACGCGCGTTTCTGAACAGGCGGCCGCGGCGCTCAAGACGGCGAGCCTGGATTTCGATACCCTTGAATTTGTGGTCGAAAACGGGATGGAGCCGCGATTGCGGATGACCAACGTGCGCGTTGTGTCGGATGCGGGGGCCGAAGTTGTCGGGTTCGGTGAGCTGCGTGCAGGTCTGTCCACGGTGGCCTTGTTGGAAGGACGCGCGCAGCTGAAGGCGGTGAATGTCAGCGGCGTATTTGCAAATCTGCGTCGCCTTGCCGACGGATCTGTTGTGTTGTCAGGTGGCTATGATTTGACCGCGCCCGCCGAGCAGGCGGCAAGCCTTGCGGAGTTGATCGAGCGTTTGGATGGCCTGCTGGAGAGCCAGGCGCTGTCGGCATTGGACACGGCTGAACTGCAGGCCCTGACATTGCGGATCGAGGATGTGCGTTCGGGGCGGGCCTGGACAATCGATGGTGGGCGTCTGCGCGCAACGCGGGCGCAGGATACGCTGCAACTTAGTGCGGATTTGGCCCTGCTGAGCGGCGGGCAGGGTGTTGCCACGTTGGAGGCGAATTACGAAAGCCAAATCGGAAGCGCAGAAGCGACATTCGGGGCCACGGTCGACAATGTCGATGCAAGCGATGTGGCCGTTCTGGCCCCGGCATTTGCGTGGCTGGATGTCTTGCGGGCTCCGATTTCGGGGTCCGTGCGCGGAGGTGTCGGCGCGGCAGGCGTGCTGGAACCCTTGTCCGTAACCTTTTCGATTGGCGAGGGCGTCATCCAACCAACCGACGCAACGCGCCCCGTGCCCTTTGCCTCTGCCCGGTCTTATTTCAATTACGATCCGGAATTTGGCGTCCTGACTTTTGATGAACTGTCCGTTGACAGCGAGTGGATCAAGGGCAGCATCGAGGGACAGGCTGTGTTGAATGTGGATGACACTGGCACTCTGGAAGACCTCGTGGGCCAGTTGCGCACCAGCACGCTGACGGCAAATCCGGACACGCTTTATGACGCTCCAATCGCGCTGGATGCGGCCGAAATGGATTTCCGGATGCGGCTTGACCCGTTCACACTGGAGGTCGGGCAGGCGCTGTTTCAGGATCGGGGACAGGCGTTGCTGGCGCGCGGGACGCTGATCGCCGAGCCCGAGGGGTGGCGCTATAGCGTGGATGCGCAGATGGATGGGCTGTCGCCGGACCGTCTGTTTGATCTGTGGCCAGAACGGTTTATTCCGCCGACACGGGCGTGGCTTGTTGAGAACCTGGTGGCAGGCCAGATGCGTGATCTTGATCTGGTCCTGCGCGATGATCCTACCAGCAAGCCGACGGTCTATGTCAGTTTTGACTATGAAGATGCGCATGTGCGCTATGTTAAAACGCTGCCACCCATCACGGGCGCGCGCGGCACGGCAAGCCTGCTTGATAACCGATTTGTTGTAACGGTCGATGAAGGGCAGGTGGCACCGGCGCAGGGCGGGATCATTCAGGCGGGCGGGTCGTCGTTCATCATTCCGGACGTCACGGTCAAGGATGGCGCACCGGCGGTGATCCGTTTGACCGCAACAGGGTCAGTGACGGGCGCGCTGTCTCTTTTGGATCAGCCACCGCTGAACGTGATGAAGCGCGCAGGGCTCGCGCCGGATCTGGCCGATGGCGCAATGCAGGTGGCGGGCACTCTTGCCTTACCCTTGCGTCGGGGCGTTCAGACAGCAGACGTGACTTTCAATGCCACCGGCACGGCAAGCGGTGTACAGAGCGAAACCCTGATCGAAGGGCGGACATTGGCCGCCGAGACATTGCGCGTCACGGCTGACAACACCGGCGTGGACGTATCGGGCCCGGGCACGCTGGACGGCGTGCCCTTTGATGCGGTCTGGTCGCAGCCCATCGGGTCCGGTCCGCAATCCAGCACCGTGCGGGGCCAGATAGAACTGTCTCAGTCGACGATTGATGCGTTTGGCATCGGATTGCCCGCCGGGTTGGTCACGGGCAAGGGACAGGGCGAGATCGTCGTCAATTTGCCTGTGGGCGGAGCGGTGCCGACCTTTACCCTTGGCACCGACATGCGCGGGCTACGGCTGAATTCGCCGCCCTTGGGGTGGAACAAGGCGGCAGGAACGCCGGGCCGTTTGTCGCTGAGCGGCGCGCTTGGGCCTACGCCGCGCGTGGATGATCTGACGCTCGAAGCCCCGGGCCTGCGCGCAAAGGGAAATGTAACCCTAAGCGCCAGCGGCGGGCTTGAGCGGGCGCGGTTTTCCGAGGTGCGGATTGGAGACTGGCTGCGCGCGCCAGTGGATCTGGTGGGGCGTGGCAAGGGCGCGCCGCCCGCAGTCGAAGTGCGCGGCGGCACTCTGGATCTGCGGCAGGCCGATTTCGGTGGGTCCAGCGGTGGCGGTTCACAAGGGGGTGGGCCATTGTCGCTGGCCCTGAACCGCCTGCAGATCACAGACACGATCGCACTGGACGGCGTGCAGGGCGACTTCGATATGACGCGCGGGATCGACGGTACCTTCACGGCCAAGGTCAATGGCGGAACGGCGGTGCGAGGGCAGATCCTGCCTCAGAACGGGCGCAGTGCGGTGCGGGTCGTGGCCACTGACGCAGGCGGCGTGTTTGCCTCGTCCGGCATCTTGAAACAGGCGCGCGGCGGGGATTTGTCGCTGACATTGCTGCCCGTGGGGTCTGCCAGCTTTGATGGCACGCTGGAAGTCACAGGCACCCGGGTGACGGATGCCCCGGCCATTGCGGCCTTGCTCAACGCTGCCAGCATTGTGGGCCTGATCGAGCAAATGGGTGGCAGCGGCATTCACTTTCAGGAGGTCGAAGCCGCGTTCAGGCTCACCCCGAATTCCATGACCTTGACCAAAGCCAGTGCCGTTGGCCCTTCGATAGGTTTGTCGATGGATGGCACCTATGACGTAACCAATTCTGTTTTTGACATGCAGGGCGTGATTTCACCGTTATTTCTGCTCAATGGGATTGGCAGTATTTTCACTCGCAAGGGCGAAGGGCTGATTGGGTTTAACTATCGGTTGCGTGGTCCGGCCTCTGATCCTCGGGTCACCGTCAATCCATTGTCAGCTTTGACACCGGGCATGTTCCGCGAGATTTTCCGCGCCCCTGCGCCAGAGTTGCCTGATGTCGAGGGCGAAACGGAAACGGCACCATTGCAACGCCAACCGGAGGCGTTTGCTCCGGAAGAACCGCAAGGGGAGACAACGGCGCAGCGCCGCCTGCGCGAGCGCCAAGAAGCGGTTGATCAGCGCTAGCACCGAAGATAAGCCGCGGGTCATGAAACTCAGTGATTTTGACTTTGCTCTGCCCGACGATCTGATCGCCACGCGCCCGGCATCGCCGCGCTCGTCTGCGCGTTTGCTTGTTGGGGCCGGAGATGACATGCATGACGCCCGAGTGACGGACCTGCCGCAATGGCTGCGCCCTGGCGATCTGTTGGTGTTGAACGATACCAAGGTGATACCGGCACGCCTGTCCGGCACCCGCGCACGCGACACCGCTCAGGGGCCCATGACGGCACGGATCGAGGCGACGTTGCTGGAACCCAACAGCGACGGAACGTGGTCGGCGCTGCTGAAACCGCTCAAGAAAGTCCGGATCGGTGAAGAGGTGGTGTTTTCTGACGCGCTCAAGGCAAAGCTGGTCATGGTCGAAGAGGGGCAGGCGCGGTTGCGTTTTGAGCTGACAGGCGCTGACTTTGATGCCGCCTTGGCCGAGGCCGGGGCGATGCCGCTGCCCCCCTATATTGCAGCCAAACGTCCCGCTGATGAGCAAGACAAGACAGACTACCAAACGATCTGGGCGCGCAATGCGGGCGCTGTCGCCGCGCCCACCGCATCGTTGCACTTCGATGATGTGCTGATGGCGGCGCTGGCGGCACGGGGCGTGCAGGTCACATATGTGACATTGCATGTGGGTGCCGGCACATTTCTTCCAGTGAAGGTCGAAGACGTTACAACGCACAAAATGCATGCCGAATGGGGACAGATCAGCGCTGAGGCAGCCACAGACATCGCCGCCGCCAAGGCGCGCGGAAACCGGGTCATACCCGTTGGTACAACCGCGCTGCGTTTGATCGAGACCATGGCGCGCGACACCGAAGGGCAGGGGGCTGGCATCGCGGCATGGGAGGGCGAAACGGATATTTTCATCTATCCCGGTTTCACCTTCAACATTGCCGACGGGCTGATGACCAACTTTCATCTGCCCAAATCGACCCTCATGATGTTGGTGTCCGCCCTCATGGGCGCGCAGCGGATCAAGTCGATCTATGACCATGCGGTGCAGGATCGCTACCGCTTTTTCTCATATGGCGATGCGTCGCTTTTGTTGCCGCATGCGTAGCATCTGAAATCGACATTGAGCAGTCGTATTTTGCTGCGACGCAGCGGATTTTCGGTGGTAGACTCGAAATGGCGGTGCCGCACACCCCGATCTAAGGAGAAGTCATCATGTTCCAGGTTCTGACAAGCGCGTGGGCGCTGTTGTTGGGCATGTTCCTGTTGATGATCGGGAACGGTATGCAAGGCACGCTACTGGGGATCCGGGGCGAGATCGAAGGATTCTCGACCCTTGAAATGTCGATTGTGATGTCTGCCTATTTTGCGGGCTTCCTCGGGGGCAGTCGCATGGCGCCGGGGATGATCCGTCGCGTTGGGCATGTGCGGGTGTTTGCGGCACTTGCGTCGCTGATTTCGGCAGTGATGATTCTGTATCCGACCTTTGCGGATCCGTGGGTGTGGACAGTGGGGCGGGTGATCATCGGGTTCTGCTTCTCGGCGGTCTATGTCACTGCGGAAAGCTGGCTGAATGATGCGGCTGACAATTCCAATCGCGGCAAGGCGCTGTCGCTTTACATGATCGTGCAGACGCTCGGGATTGTTGCGTCTCAGGCGCTGTTGCTGACTGCGGACCCATCCGGGTTTATTCTGTTTGTCATTCCTTCGGTGCTTGTTTCTATCGCGCTGACGCCGATCCTGTTGTCGATCAGTCCGGTTCCTGCCTTTTCAACAACCAAACCCATGACGTTGCGGGCTCTGGTCAAGACCTCGCCGCTGGGATGTGCGGGAATGTTGATTCTGGGGGGCGTGTTCTCGGCGCAGTTCGGGATGTCATCGGTCTATGGCGCACAGATCGGGCTGGGGGTTGGTGAAATCTCGACCTTTGTGGCGACGTTCTTTGTGGGCGCCGTGCTGCTGCAATATCCGATCGGGTGGGGGTCGGACCGTATGGATCGGCGCACGCTGATCGTTGGTGTTTCGGCTGTTGGTGTCATGGGATCTGTGATCGGTCTCATGCTGGGGGGCAGCTTTGCGATGTTGCTTGTGTCTGCCTTTGTGGTCGGGGGCATGTCGAACCCGCTGTATTCGCTGCTGATCGCGCACACGAATGACTTTCTGGATCACGATGACATGGCCGCTGCATCAGGTGGGCTTGTGTTCATCAATGGTACGGGGGCGGTCTTTGGTCCGCTGATTGTCGGTGCCCTGATGGAGAGCATGGGACCGGGGGGCTTTTTCCTTTATATGGGCGTGCTTTTTGCAGCGCTGGTTTGTTATGCTGGTTACCGTATGACACAACGTGCCGGACTGTCCGCAGACGAGACGGGATCGTATGTTGCTATGTCCCAGGCTGCGACAACACCCGTTGCTATGGAAATCGCGCAGGAATACGCAATCGAAGTCGAACTTGAGGCCGAAGAAGAGGCGCAAAGTGCCTGAAAACTTGACCAATTTCGGGTTCCCGTCACGCGCGAATTGTGTCCGGCCTGTTGTATTTCGTGATTGGGACGCACAGGTTAAATGTGTAACGATTGACCAAGGGTGTTGGGTTTAGGAGGGTTTTGTGATGGTTGGACCGGACGAGGTTTTGAGCTTTTGGCTCGATGAATGCGGACCCGAGGCGTGGTATAAAAGCGACCCCGATCTTGACGCCACCATCCGGGAGCGATTTCAACCCGCATGGGACGCAGCCCGCGCAGGCAGCCATTCCCTTTGGCTCACATATCCCAACGGGTCACTTGCCTATATCATTCTGACGGACCAATTTTCGCGCAATATGTTCCGCGATGATGCGCGCAGTTTTGCAATGGATCGCGCCGCACTGGCCGCCGCCAAGATGGCGATTGCAAAAGGGTGGGACCTGCGGATCGACACACCGGCGCGCCAGTTTTTTTACATGCCGCTCGAGCACTCGGAAAACGCGTGCGATCAGGACCGCGCCGTGCGGCTGATCTGCGAGCGTATGGAGCAGGACGAGACCCAATTGCTGCACGCCCGTGCACATCGCGAAGTGATCCGCCAGTTTGGCCGTTTTCCGCACCGCAACAAGGTGCTGGGGCGCGCAACCACTGCTGCAGAACAAGTGCATCTGGATGCAGGCGGGTACGCCTCGGTTTTGCGTGCGCTGCAAGCTGACAAAGCCGCCTGAACCAGACCGCTGACCCTGCGTCAGTCGATTTGTCGCGCCTTGGTTGCGTTGAGGTGCCGTGAAATATAGTTTACCGTTAAACTATATTTTGGCGCAGCGACCTGTGAGGACATGTGACATGGCTGGAAAATCCTTTGATGTGGTGGTGATCGGGTCTGGTCCCGGCGGGTATGTGGCTGCAATCCGGGCAGCGCAACTGGGGTTGAGCACCTGCGTTGTCGAACGCGAACATCTGGGCGGTATCTGCCTCAACTGGGGTTGTATCCCGACCAAAGCGATGCTGCGCAGTTCCGAAGTCTTTCACTTGATGCACCGTGCCAAGGAATTTGGCCTCAAGGCGGACAACATTGATTACGATTTGGACGCGGTGGTCAAACGCTCCCGTCAGGTTGCCGGGCAGTTGTCCGGGGGCATCGGTCACCTGATGAAAAAGAACAAGGTGACGGTCATCATGGGCGAGGGCACAATCCCCGCAAAGGGCAAGGTCAGCGTCAAAACCGATAAGGGCACAGAAGAACTGAGCGCCAAGAACATAATCCTTGCGACAGGCGCACGCGCGCGCGAATTGCCGGGGCTTGAGGCGGACGGTGAACTGGTCTGGACCTACAAGGCCGCGCTGACTCCCAAGCGTATGCCCAAGAAACTGCTTGTTATCGGGTCTGGGGCCATCGGCATCGAATTTGCCAGCTTTTACAATACTCTTGGTGCTGACACGACTGTAGTTGAGGTCATGGACCGCGTGCTGCCGGTCGAAGATGCCGAGATCAGCGCCTTTGCAAAGAAGAGCTTTGAAAAGCAGGGCATGAAGATCATGCAAAAGGCGATGGTCAAGCAGCTTGACCGCGCCAAGGGCAAGGTTACGGCCCATATCGAAGTGGGCGGCAAGGTCGAGAAACATGACTTTGACACGGTGATCAGTGCTGTGGGCATTGTCGGCAATGTCGAAAATCTGGGCCTCGAGGGGCTGGGCGTCAAAATCGACCGTACCCACGTGATCACGGACGAATATTGCCGCACAGGTGTCGAAGGGCTGTACGCGATCGGCGATATTGCGGGCGCCCCTTGGCTTGCGCACAAAGCCTCGCACGAGGGCACCATGGTTGCCGAACTGATCGCGGGCAAAAATGACGTCCATCCGATCAAACCGAACTCCATTGCGGGCTGCACCTATTGTCACCCACAAGTCGCGTCGGTTGGTCTGACCGAAGCAGCGGCGAAAGAGGCGGGCTACGAGATCAAGGTTGGCCGCTTCCCCTTTATTGGCAACGGCAAGGCGATTGCCTTGGGTGAACCCGAGGGGATGATCAAAACCATCTTTGATAAGAAAACCGGCGAGTTGCTGGGCGCGCACATGGTGGGCGCGGAAGTCACGGAACTGATCCAGGGCTATGTCGTGGGTCAAGCGCTGGAAACAACCGAAGAAGACCTGATGCACACGGTCTTCCCGCACCCGACATTGTCGGAAATGATGCATGAAAGCGTACTGGATGCCTATGATCGCGCGATCCATTTTTGAGTCGGCAAATCCTGTCTTCACCAAAATCGGTGCCGCCTGTTAAGTTTTCGAAAGAACTCGAAACAGAACTTGTACCTTAACGCGTTGAAATCTTTGATGTCAGACTGCGCGGGGCGGTTCAGGTTTCTCTAGAATCGCGCTAACGTGACTCCATCGGTTTTTTGATTTCAGGGGATAGTCATGCACAGATATTTCAGAATTTGCGCAACCGCTCTTTGCGGTCTTTGGGTGTCGGCTGCCAGTGTTACGGCAGAGCAGGCTTTGTTTGAATATTATGCGATCCTGAGCCCTCAGGACACGTACAATTCCAGCGGTGCGCCGCTGAACGATGTCTGCGCCATCGTGCAGCAGGACCGGGCGAACGTTCACAAGTTTGGCAAACGCGACGCGGCGGATAATGTCGACGCATTCTTTACCACACCGGCGCGGCGCGCGATGATCACGGGCAAATGCGACTATGACCCGACCTATCACACGGTCGCGCGTATCCGGTCTCAGTTCATTGGCTATGTCCGCATTGTTGTCTTTGGCACGGGCGACCGTATCACTCGGATTGGGGTTTACGAAGCGGCCGGGTAAACAGGGCTTGCCGATATCGGCGTGCTGTGATGTGCATCACTCATGCCGCAACACACGTCCTTTCCATTGATCCTTACCCTGTGGGGCGCCGGTTTGGGCGCGGCAGGGCAATACGCCAAGATCAGCGTCATCTTTGACAGGTTGCCTGAGGTATATCCGGAGGCCGGGGCCGCGCTTGGCTTTATCGTGTCTTTGGTGGGCTTTATTGGGATAGTTCTGGGAGTCGTTGCCGGTTTGGTTGTGGCGCGTATCCGCTATCGTCGGGCAATGCTGCTGGCGTTGTGGGGTGGGGCGGCTTTGTCCCTGTTTCAGGCGACGCTGCCTGCGATGCCGTTGATGCTGCTCAGTCGCGGTTTGGAAGGGGTGTCACATCTCGCCATTGTGGTTGCGGCGCCGACGCTCATTGCCCAACTCAGCGCGGATCGTCATCGCGGCCTGACGTTGACCCTGTGGAGCACGTTCTTCAGCGTTGCGTTTTCATTGCTGGTCGCACTTGGGCTGCCGTTGGTGGATGCCTACGGAGTGCCTGCGCTGTTTGTGGCCCATGCCGTATGGCTGGCCCTGTTTGCCGTTGTCCTTACAGTCTTCCTGCGCCCGATCGAAGCACCACCACCATCAGCTTTGTCCGTGCAAGGCGTGCTGCGGGACCACCTGACGATCTACCGCTCACCCAGCATCGCGGCACCCGGGGCAGGGTGGCTGTTTTATACTTTTTGCTTTCTCGGCATCCTCACCGTCTTGCCGCCCTATATTGAGCCTGAGTGGCGGGCATGGGTGATGGGCGCAATGCCATTGGTTGCAATTGCCGTATCCATGACACTTGGCGTGCTCCTGTTGCGCTATATTTCGGCCGTTCAGTTGATCCAGTTGGGGTTTGCCTTTTGCATCGCGGCGCTGTTGTGGCTGTGGATCGCGCCGGGCCTGCCGCTGGCATGCCTTGCCCTAGCAGGTGCGTTGGGGGTAGTGCAGGGCGCCAGCTTTGCCGCCGTCCCGCAACTCAACACAACTGCGGCCACTCAATCGCAAGCCTACGGGGCGCTCGCCCAGACGGGCAACCTTGGCAACACGGTTGGAACACCGGTTTTGCTGGCCGTATTGGGAATTGCGGGTTTCCCCGGTCTGGTCTGGACCTGCATCATTATGCTGGCGGGTGGTTTGGCGATCCACGCATGGATGGCGGCGCGGCGAAAGGCGCTGGCATCGCCAGTGTGAATCAGATCAACTGCACACCATGCCAAGCCTCAATCGCATCATCATGCACCGCAAGAGCCGACGCCTGATCAGGGATCTGGATCCACCCAATCTGCGGGTGGCCGAGATATCGGGCAAATGGGGAGAGATGTTCGATTTTGCCGTCTATGACCAATATCGCTATCCAAAATATGACATTTGTCAGGGACCAATCCGGGACGTTGAGGGCAGGCCGCGCAAATACGATCTCGTGATGGCCAATCAGGTGTGGGAGCATCTGGACCGTCCCTATGCGGCGACGCGCCATGTTCGCCAGATGCTGAAGAAGGGCGGGCACTTCTGGGTGGCTGTGCCGTTCTTCATCCCCTTCCACGCCGCGCCAAACGATTGCTCGCGCTGGTCTGCACGCGGGTTGAAGAACCTGCTGATCGAAGCCGGGTTCGAAGAAGATCAGATCAAGGCCGAGCAATGGGGCAATCGCAACGCGGCCCTGCGCAACATGGAAGAGGTTTGGCCGCCGGAATACAACGAGGCCACAGATCCGCTGGACGATGATCCACATATGCCGATCTGCGCTTGGGCATTGGCCAAGCGAACATAAGCGCGTTCGCTGTATGTTCTCATTTTTCCATTGGAGACTCAGGCGCGCTGATCTATATGCAGACCGTCAGTGGGGGCGAACATGGCCGAGCAAAAGAATATTGAGGTGCGCGGTGCGCGCGAGCACAACCTGAAATCCATCGATGTGGACATTCCACGGGATCAACTCGTGGTGATCACCGGGCTGTCAGGGTCGGGAAAGTCGTCGTTGGCGTTTGACACGATCTATGCCGAAGGGCAGCGCCGATATGTGGAGTCGCTGTCAGCCTATGCGCGCCAGTTTCTCGACATGATGCAAAAGCCGGATGTGGACCACATCTCCGGCCTGAGCCCCGCAATTTCGATTGAGCAAAAGACGACATCGAAGAACCCACGGTCCACCGTGGGCACCGTCACCGAGATCTACGACTACATGCGTCTGCTCTATGCCCGCGCAGGCACGCCCTATTCCCCGGCCACGGGCAAGCCCATCGAGGCACAGCAGGTGCAGGATATGGTCGACCGGATCATGGCGATGCAAGAGGGGACCCGCGCCTATCTTCTTGCGCCGATTATCCGTGACCGCAAAGGCGAATATCGCAAGGAATTCCTTGAGTTGCGCAAACAGGGTTTCCAGCGGGTCAAGGTGGATGGCGCGTTCTATGAACTGGACGAACCGCCCACGCTCGACAAGAAGTACCGCCACGACATTGACGTGGTTGTGGACCGGATCGTGGTGCGCGAGGGGTTGGAGACGCGGCTGGCCGACAGTTTGCGCACCGCTCTTGATCTGGCCGATGGCATCGCCGTTCTGGAAACCGCTCCGAGCGACGGGGAGGGTGACCCCGACCGCATGACGTTTTCGGAGAATTTCGCCTGTCCCGAAAGTGGTTTCACCATTCCCGAGATCGAACCGCGCCTGTTTTCGTTCAACGCGCCTTTCGGGGCCTGTCCGACATGCGACGGTTTGGGGCAAGAGCTGTTCTTTGACGAGCGTCTGGTTGTTCCGGACCAGAACCTCAAGATTTACGATGGTGCCCTGGCGCCCTGGCGCAAGGGCAAGTCGCCATATTTCCTGCAAACCATCGAAGCCATCGCGAAGCACTATGAATTTGACACGCAGACCAAGTGGAAAGATCTGCCTGCCTATGTGCAGCAGGTTTTCCTGCATGGCTCGGGGGATGAGGAAATTCAGTTCCGCTATGATGAAGGTGGGCGTGTTTATCAGGTAACGCGGGTGTTTGAGGGGGTGATCCCCAACATGGAACGCCGCTACCGCGAGACGGACAGCAACTGGATTCGGGAAGAGTTCGAGCGGTACCAGAACAACCGACCCTGTGGTGATTGCGGCGGCTATCGCCTGCGCCCCGAAGCGTTGGCGGTCAAGATCGGCCCGGCGGATGGCAAACCGGAAGAGCGGTTGCACGCGGGGCAGGTGGTTCAGATGTCCATCCGCGAGGCGTTTGATTGGTGCGGCGCGGTTCCCGACGTGCTGAGTGACCAGAAGAACGAGATCGCCCGGCCCATCCTCAAGGAAATCCGCGAGCGCCTTGGCTTTCTCAACAATGTCGGGCTCGAATACCTCACCCTGTCGCGCTCAAGCGGCACGTTGAGCGGTGGCGAAAGCCAGCGGATCAGGCTCGCTTCGCAGATCGGGTCGGGATTGACTGGCGTGCTCTATGTTCTCGACGAACCCTCGATTGGTCTGCATCAGCGCGACAATGATCGCCTGCTGGGCACGCTGAAAAACCTGCGCGATCAAGGCAATACCGTGATCGTTGTCGAACATGACGAAGAAGCGATCCGCGAAGCCGACTATGTCTTTGATATCGGCCCGGGTGCGGGTGTGCATGGGGGCGAAGTTGTGGCCCACGGCACCCCAGCCGAAGTGACCGCAAGCGGGTCCATCACCGGCGATTATCTGTCGGGCGTACGCGAAATCGCCGTGCCGACGGAACGCCGCAAAGGCAAGAAGGGCAAAAAGAAACTGACCGTTGTCAAAGCGACGGGCAACAACCTGCAAAACGTGACTGTCGATTTCCCGTTGGGCAAGTTCGTCTGTGTTACAGGCGTTTCCGGTGGCGGGAAGTCAACGCTGACGATTGAAACCTTGTTCAAGACCGCATCCATGCGTCTGAATGGCGCGCGCCAGACGCCGGCACCGTGTGAGACGATCAAGGGGCTAGAGCATCTCGACAAGGTCATCGACATCGACCAACGCCCGATTGGGCGGACACCACGCTCGAACCCGGCCACCTATACGGGTGCGTTTACGCCGATCCGCGATTGGTTTTCTGGCCTTCCTGAAGCCAAGGCGCGGGGCTATAAGCCGGGCCGCTTCAGCTTTAACGTCAAGGGCGGACGCTGCGAGGCGTGTCAGGGCGACGGTGTGATCAAGATCGAGATGCACTTTCTGCCGGACGTGTATGTGGAGTGCGAGACCTGCAAGGGCGCGCGTTACAACCGCGAAACGCTGGAAATCAAGTTCAAGGGCAAGTCGATTGCTGACGTACTTGATATGACGGTCGAAGACGCGCAGACGTTCTTTCAGGCCGTGCCGAGCATTCGGGAAAAGATGGACGCGCTGATGCGCGTGGGCCTTGGCTACATCAAGGTTGGCCAGCAGGCGACAACCTTGTCTGGGGGCGAGGCGCAGCGGGTCAAGCTGTCTAAAGAACTCAGCAAGCGATCAACGGGCCGAACCCTATACATTCTGGATGAGCCAACAACGGGTCTGCACTTTGAGGACGTGCGCAAGCTGTTGGAAGTCTTGCATGAATTGGTGGATCAGGGGAATTCGGTCATCGTGATCGAACACAACCTCGATGTTGTCAAAACCGCAGATCACATCATCGATATCGGTCCAGAAGGCGGCGATGGCGGTGGCAAGGTTGTGGCCACAGGCACGCCGGAACAAGTTGCTGAAGTGGCCGAGAGCCACACGGGTCACTACCTCAAGTCGATGTTGAGCGCACGCAAGGTTGCGGCTGAGTGATCAGCCGCGCCCGCGCGTTTCGAACCGGGGCAGCATGGCGCTGAAGTCGCGCCCTTTGCCATCTTCGTCCTCGACAAACTGGCGGTACAATTCCAAGGCGCGCGCGCCCATGGGTGTATCTGCATCCACAGCTTCAGCGGCTTGCTGACTCAACCCAAGATCCTTGAGCATCAACTCGGCCGCAAATCCCGGTTTGTAGTCGTTGTCGGCAGGCGATGTCGGTCCGACACCCGGAGCAGGGCAATAGGCGTTCATGGACCACGAATATCCCGACGATGTGCTGGCCACATCGAACATCTTGTCGCGTGCCAGTCCCAATTTGTCTGCCAAAGCAAAGGCCTCACAGGTTGCGATCATGGTCGCGCCAAGGATCATGTTGTTGCAGATCTTGGCTGCCTGACCGGCCCCTGCCGCACCGCAATGCACGGCCTTCTGGCCCATGATGTCAAACAATGGCTTGGCAACCTCAAAGGCGGCGTCGCTGCCACCTGCCATGAAGGTCAATGTGCCCCCGGCGGCGCCACCAATACCGCCAGAGACTGGCGCATCAACGGCCTGCAATCCGGCATCATTGGCCTGTGCCGCAACCGCCCGCGCGCTTTCGACATCCACGGTTGAGCAATCAATTAGCGTCGCGCCGGATGCCATTGACGGGATGATCTGATCAGCCACATCGCGCAGGATAGCACCATTGGGCAGCATGGTAATCACGATGTCCTGCCCTGCCGCGGCGTCTTGCGCTGTCGCTGCAACAGCAACGCCATCCGCAGTTGTTCCGGCCACATCAAATCCCGTCACATTGTGGCCCGCTGCGGCCAGGTTGGCGGCCATGGGCGCACCCATGTTCCCCAGCCCGATAAATCCTATCTTCATGCCGCTCTCCTCTAGCTTCAGTGCGTCTTTTCCCAGTGGCATCAGCATCTTGCTTATGGCTGTGGCTGGCACGTTCATGTCTGAATATTGCCACTTCGGGCTGCGATCCTTGTCTATGACGGCAGCGCGGATCCCTTCGAGGAAATCGCCATGTTCCATACTGCGCGCGGTGAAACGGTATTCCAGATCAAGTGCCTTTTCCAGCGATAGGCTGGGGCCGCGCAGGCGGTGCAGCATTTCGATGGTGCAGGCCATGGACAGGGGGCAGGTGCGCCCCATCGCTTTCAACGTGGCGCGGGCAAAATCGCTGTCTTCGGTACGTAGCGTTGTTAGCACGTCTCCCAAGGCGGCGCCGTGAAAGTGGCGATCGATATCGGGTTGCAGCGCAGCAAGTGGGCTTGGCGCAGGGGGCAGGGCGGCCGCTTCGATCAAGGTCGCATCACCGCTGGTCTGCAGCGCCTGTTTCAGTGCGTCCCATGCGGTTTCTGGCAGGTAGTGGTCCGCAAATCCGGCGTAGATCGCATCGGCTGCATTCATGCGGGCCGCCGTCGTTCCAAGATATTCACCCAGCCGACCCGGTGCCAATGCCAGCATCAGACTGCCACCCACATCGGGCACGAGGCCGATGCCGCATTCCGGCATCGCGATCTGCGACGTGTCGCCCACGATCCGGTGTGACCCGTGACACCCGATGCCAACGCCGCCACCCATAGTAAAACCTTGCAGGAAACTGACCACGGGCTTGGGGTAGTGAAACAGCTTGTGGTTCAGGCGGTATTCATCCGCCCAGAAAGTTTGACCATACCCAAAATCGCCCATGGTGCCGGTGGCATAGAGTTCGGCAATGTCGCCGCCTGCGCAAAAGGCACGTTCTCCCTCGGCATCGAAGATGATCAGCGCAACAGCCGGATCAGTGCGCCAGTCGTCAATGGCCGCCTCAATGGCGCGGCACATGTCGTAAGTCATGGCATTGAGCGCGTCAGGGCGTTGCAGGGTGATATGACCAGCCTGGCCCGAAATGCGGATTAGGATATCGCTCATCTGTTCTTCAACATGTCCCGCGCAACGATGACGCGCATGATCTCATTTGTGCCTTCAAGGATCTGGTGCACGCGCAGATCGCGCACGAGTTTTTCGATACCATAGTCGGCAAGATAACCGTATCCGCCATGCAATTGCAGGCATTGATCGACAACTTTGGATCCTGTTTCGGTGACGAACTTCTTGGCCATCGCACAGAACTTGGTGGCATCCGGCGCATCTTGATCAAGCTTCCACGCCGCCTGGCGCAGGAACGTGCGGGCGGCCTGCAATTCGATCTCCATGTCGGCAAGGCGGAATTGCAGGCCCTGAAACTGGTCAATCGGTTTCCCAAACGCATTCCGTTCACCCATATAGGCCAACGTCGCGTTGAGGGCGGACTGGGCGGCCCCCAGCGAGCAGGCGGCGATGTTCAATCGTCCACCATCAAGCCCTTTCATCGCGTATTTGAAACCTTCACCCTCAGTTCCAATCAAGTTCCCGGATGGAATGTTGCAATTGTCAAATTGAACCTGCGCCGTGGGTTGGCTCTTCCAGCCCATCTTTTCCTCCAAAGCGCCAAAGCTGAGGCCATCTGTGCCATCCTCGACAAACACACTTGAGACGCCTTTGGCCCCATCCTCGCCAGTGCGCACCATGCAGACATAAGCGTCAGAATAACCGCCTCCAGAAATAAACGCCTTGGTGCCGTTCAGAACGTAGCCTTCGTTGGTGCGTTCGGCACGCGTGCGCAGGGCGGCCGCATCCGACCCCGATCCGGGTTCAGTCAAACAGTAGCTCAAAACGGTTCGCATACTGAGAACATCGGGCATTACGCGGGCCTTGAGGTCGTCGCTGGCAAAGCTGTCCAGCATCTTGGCACACATGTTGTGGATGGACAGGAACGCGGCGACGGACGGGCAGGCCATCGACAAGGCCTCAAACACCAGTGTCGCATCCAACCGCCCCAGTCCGGCGCCGCCGGCCTCTTCGGACACGTAAAGAGACGCAAAGCCCAATGCGCCAACCTCCGGCCACAGGTCTTTCGGAATTGTGCCTGCCGCTTCCCAATCCCGCGCGTTCGGTGCGATTTGTTCCTGTCCGAAGGCATGGGCCATATTGAAAATGGCGGTTTGCTCTTGGCTGAGTGCAAAGTCCATCACACGCTCCTGTCATGTGGGGAAACCCCCGGGGTCGCTCTGAATTGAACGTTTGTTCTATTTTTACAGAGCGCGCGCAAGGTGCAAGGTTTTTTTCGGGACATCGGAACATCCGTTCGGTGCGGCATCCGGCAAAACTCAGAAAAAACAGCGCATTGGTCAGAATTGGAAACAATGGGCGCAAAATTAACTGCGAATCGGCGGCTGAGCATGAACGCAGCCTCTTGTTTGGTGTTTTTTCATCCCGTCAACAAAAACTTCCCGCACGGGTAGTAGTGCGGGCGGTCCAATTTCCATCCATGCGCGAAAAAGCTGCAAAAAATACGGGCAGATGTGAAACTGTTGTGCGCGGAAATCCTTAAAAATATATAAGAAACAAAGCATTACAGGCTCGCCGGTCGGATTGTTTCCAATCAGGAATATTGTGGCGATTATTTGCCTATGGTATGATCCATATGTGAGTGGAAGAAGGCCGCAATTGGGCGGTTGTACGGTGAGGAATTTTAGAATGAGTGTGAAGCTGACGACCTGTTCGTTTGTCGCGCTATTTTCATTGGCTGGGTTGGCAAGCGCCAGCACAACCACGACGACATTTGATTTGACAGTGCCTTGGGGGTCGTCTGGTTACGGCAACCAAGGCAACTCTTTTACTCTGGCGCAAGGTGACCTGAACGCGACATTTGCTGGCAACAGCTTTTCCTCCATTGGTGTGAACGACGCGACAAACCAGATCACCTCTGCAACAATTCAGTCCGGCAATATCTATCGTTGGGGATCCGGGGCAGGCGTGGTGAACTCCTCGTCTGACAATAGCCACACCGTGGATGGCAGTGGCTGGAAAGACTATATTGAAATCAGTTTTTCCCAGATCGTGACCATGCACGAGGTAAAGTTCAGCTATTTCGACGCGTATGATGTTGAATATAGCTGCCGCTGGACTTGGCACGGCAAAGTCTGCAGTTCCAGCATCGTCGACGATGACGATTTCCGCTGGATGTATGACTCGTCCGAGGATGGAGCGATCGGCGTTGGCGATTACATCAGCGCCAATCAGGATGCGAACCCGTTCCAAGACTTTGGCGGTGTATCCAGCAGCGTGTTTGGCTTTGGTGCGTTCGAAGGAAATGACGACTGGAAGCTGAAAAAGATCACAATCAAATATGATGATCTGCCCCCGGGTGGCGGTGGTACACCGGTTGTTCCGCTGCCTGCGGGTGGCCTGTTGCTGTTGGGTGGATTGGCTGCATTTGCAGGCATGCGTCGCCGCGACAAACGCTGAGGTCTTTGACCAATTGAATAGAAAAAGGCGCTCGGTGAGAGCGCCTTTTTTTGTGGCATGTTGAACGGCGTAAGGCCTACTCCATCACGGGGATCGAGAATTCGCCGCCTTCCTTGATGCCGGATGGCCAGCGCGACGTGATCGTCTTGGTGCGCGTGTAGAACTTGAATGCATCCGGACCGTGCTGGTTCAAATCGCCAAAGACAGATTTTTTCCAACCGCCAAACGTGTGGTACGCCAACGGGACGGGGATGGGCACGTTGATCCCGACCATTCCGATGTTGATCCGATTGGCAAAGTCCCGGGCTGTGTCGCCGTCGCGCGTGAAAATCGCTGTGCCATTGCCGTACTCATGGTCCATCGCCAGACCAATGGCTTCTTCGTAGGTTTGCGCGCGCACGGTGGTCAATACGGGCCCAAATATCTCGTGTTTGTAGATGTCCATGTCTTTTGTGGCATGGTCAAAAAGGTGCGGGCCGACGAAGTATCCGTCTTCGTAGCCCTGCAGTTTGAAATCCCGACCGTCGACAACAAGTTTGGCCCCTTGATCCACGCCGCTTTGCACGAGGCGCTCGATATTGGCCTTGGCCGTGGCCGTGACAACAGGGCCGTAATCGACGTCGTTGCCGGATGTGTATGGCCCCACCTTGAGCTTTTCGATACGTGGAACCAGCTTCTCTATCAGGCGATCCGCCGTCTCGTCCCCAACAGGAACGGCGACAGAAATGGCCATGCACCGCTCACCGGCTGCACCGTAACCCGCACCGACCAATGCGTCAGCCGCCTGATCCAAATCCGCATCCGGCATGACGATCATGTGGTTCTTGGCGCCACCAAAGCACTGTACACGTTTGCCGTTCGCGCAGCCTGTCGCATAGATGTATTCCGCAATCGGTGTAGAGCCGACAAATCCGATGGATTGGATCACGTCGTGATGCAGGATTGCGTCGACCGCTTCCTTGTCACCGTTCACGACTTGCAAAATGCCTTTGGGGAGACCTGCCTCTTCCATCAACTCCGCGAGCATCAGCGGCACGGACGGGTCACGCTCGGATGGTTTGAGGATGAAGGCGTTGCCGCAAGCGATGGCTGGCGCAAACATCCACATGGGGATCATGGCCGGGAAGTTGAAAGGCGTGATGCCAGCCGTTACGCCAAGGGCCTGCCGCATGGAGTACATGTCGATGCCGGGGCCGGCGCTGTCGGTGAATTCGCCCTTCAGAAGATGGGGTGCGCCGATGCAGTATTCGACCACTTCCAGACCCCGCTGCACGTCGCCTGCGGCGTCGGGCAGGGTCTTGCCGTGTTCGCGACTCAGGGCTTCGGCCAGTTTGTCCATGTCGCGATTCAGAAGATCCACGAATTTCATCATCACACGGGCGCGGCGCTGTGGGTTCACAGCCGCCCAAGCCGGTTGCGCTGCGGCGGCGATGTCAACGGCCTGGGCCAGTTCATCGCTTGAGGCCAGTGGCACCTTGGCCTGCACCTCGCCGGTCGCCGGGTTCATCACATCGGCGAAACGGCCCGATGTGCCTTTGACATGGGCACCATTGATATAGTGGGTCAGCTCTTGCATCAGCATGCTCCTGTGTGCGCGTTGCGCAGGTGTTGGGTGGACGGAACGTGTTTGACGCTCCGGATTGGTCGCAGGATAGTCTTGCAAAATGCGCGGTAAAAGAGGCAACTAACCAAAATCATTTTGCAAAAATGCAAGATGAGAGGCTTGCAAATTGCTTGTGGGCACTTTGCAAACTTGGATAACGCACTGAAAAGGCAGGAAATGCAAACTGATTGGGATGACATCCGCCTGTTTCTTGCGGTTGCACGGGCGGAAACACTGACAGCGGCCAGCAAAGTGGTGCGTCTGGACGCAGCCACATTGGGGCGGCGCATTGCACGACTGGAAAGAACCCTGTCGGTGGCTTTGTTTGCCAAGTCACCGCAGGGATACGCTTTGACCGAAGCCGGTCAGAGGCTTTTGGAGCGGGCCGATGCTGCCGGAGCAATGATACATGCGGCAACAGATGATGTTGCCGGGCAGGGGTCGTCTGCACATTCAACCGAGGCCGCTTCGCTCACCGGACAAATTCGTGTGGGCGCACCCGACGGATGCGCAAATTACTTGCTGCCTCAGGTGTGCGCACAATTGTCAGCGCAGCACCCGGACCTTGATATTCAGATCGTTGCCCTGCCACGGGTCTTCAATCTGTCCCGTCGCGAAGCTGATCTGGCCATCGGTGTCAGCGCGCCGACAGCTGGTCGGTTAACCGTTCAGCGGATCACAGATTATCGGCTGCACTTCGCCGCCAGTGCGGAATACCTGGCGCAGGCTGCACCGCTGACCACGCTCGCGGATCTCGCGGCGCACAGGATTGTGGGCTACATACCGGACATGATTTTTGACAGGGAACTGGACTATCTGGCCGATGCCGGTGTTGCACGGGTCGCCTTGGCGTCCAACTCGGTTTCTGTGCAGTTGAATCTGTTGCGGCAGGGGGGCGGGGTCGGCGTGGTGCATGATTTTGCGCTGGATGCAGCGCCGGATATGCGGCGCGTCCTGCTGGATCAGTTCTCTATCAAGCGCAGTTTCTTCCTGATCCGTCCGGCGGCAGAGCCGGGTCAGGCAAGGATGAGCCGATTTGCTGACATTCTGATGCAAGGGGTGCGGGCGGAGGTGGCTCGGTTAGAACGACGGGCGCTGTAAGCTCTCATCTAGACAAAAGAGCATTAAAACAACACATTGCTGCGCGTTTCTCAGGTGTTTTGGTAATGCGCGAGCGGTGACAGCCCAATACCTGTGAAAGAATTCAGTCACAGATTGTTGTCGATAAGCATCCAGATAGCTTGACAGAATGCCCCTCGGGACCTGACGCTATATCAACGATCTTCACAATTCAGGGAGGCCCGCATGCTTGTGCACCAAATTCTCAAATCCAAGTCTGACGACGCTGTCGTCACGGTGGCACCCGGCACCAAAGTCAGCGAAGCGGCCAAGATCCTTGCTGAACGCCGGATCGGGACGGTTGTTGTGTCTGGTGACGGGCAGACCGCAGATGGCATTCTGTCAGAGCGTGACATCGTGCGCGTGTTGGCAAAACGGGGCGGGGCTGTCCTACAGGACCCTGTCGAACAGTTCATGACTGTCAAACTGGTGACATGTACGCGCGAGGATTCTGCGGACGCCGTGTTGCAGATGATGACGGATGGGCGCTTTCGGCACATGCCGGTGTTGGAAGGTGACCAGTTGGTCGGCCTCATCACGCTCGGGGACGTGGTCAAGGCGCGCCTGACCGAACTTTCCATGGAAAAAGACGCCCTCGAGGGCATGATTATGGGCCATTAAGCCCGTTGGCTGTGTGTGGCTGCGTTGTGGCCACACATGCCGATTACAGTCGCCATTCATCCGGTTGCAATTCGCGGCCCGCTTTGTAGGGTTCAACCGCAATAACCCTACCGCAGGAGCGCCCCTATGCGCATCGGCCTCTACCCCGGCACCTTCGACCCCATCACATTGGGACATATGGATATTATTCGACGGGCGGGCTTCATGGTTGACCGTCTTGTCATCGGAGTGGCGATCAATCGCGACAAGGGCCCGTTGTTTTCGCTTGAAGAACGCGTGGCCATGATCGAAGCCGAATGTGCCAAGTTGAGTGCGCACACCGGGACAGAGATTGTTGTGCATCCCTTTGAAAATCTTCTGATCGACTGCGCACGGGATGTGGGTGCGCAAGTCATCGTGCGTGGTCTGCGCGCGGTGGCGGATTTTGAATATGAATATCAAATGGTTGGCATGAACCGCCAGCTTGATAACAGTATCGAAACGGTGTTTTTGATGGCTGAAGCTGAACATCAGGCCATCGCATCGAAACTCGTCAAGGAGATCGCACGACTAGGCGGTGATGTGTCCAAATTTGTCACGCCACTGGTTGATAAGGCGCTGCGCGAACGCTTTGCCTGACAGACGGGGCGGCATCTGACGCTCTGTCGTTTACGCTTGAAACACAAAAGGCGCCACAAAGGGCGCCTTTTTTCAGAATTTTTGCATGGTTACAGGAACTTGCCCATCGCAACGGCCGTGTCGCCCATGCGGTTGGAGAAGCCCCATTCGTTGTCATACCATGTCAAGATCCGCACGAAGTTGCCATCCATGACCTTGGTCTGGTCGGTGGCAAAGATCGAAGAATGCGGGTCGTGGTTAAAGTCCATGCTGACCAGTTTGGAGTCCGTGACCCCAAGGATACCCTTGAGCGGTCCACTTGCGGCGGCAGAGGTCATTGCCGCGTTGATCTCATCCGCTGTCACGTCTTTGCTCAGCTCTGCGGTCAGATCCACGCAAGACACGTTGGGCGTGGGCACACGAATGGCGACACCGTCGAGCTTGCCGTTGAGCTCGGGCATGACCAGACCCACGGCCTTGGCCGCACCTGTGGAGGTCGGGATCATGTTCAGGGCCGCGGCACGGGCGCGGTAGAGATCCTTGTGCATCGTGTCCAGCGTTGGCTGGTCGCCCGTGTAGCTGTGGATCGTCGTCATAAAGGCGCGGTTGATGCCGAACGTGTCATGCATGACCTTGGCCACGGGTGTCAGGCAATTTGTGGTGCAGGACGCGTTGGACACAACGATGTCGTCGCCCGTCAGGTCGCCATCATTCACGCCGTAGACGATTGTTTTGTCTGCATCTTTGCCGGGGGCTGAGATCAAGACGCGGCTGGAGCCGTTTTCAAGATGCGCCTGACAGGCTTCTTTTGATGTGAAAATGCCGGTGCATTCCATCACCACATCCACGTCTGCCCAAGGCAGGTCGGCCGGGTTACGCTCCGCTGTGACCTTGATCGGGCCAAAGCCGACATCAATGCTGTCTGCGCCGGTTTTGACGTCGACAGGAAAACGGCCATGAACGGAATCGTATTGCAGCAGATGCGCGTTGGTTTCGACTGGTCCAAGATCGTTGATGGCAACGACTTCGAGGTCGGTGCGCCCCGATTCCACGATGGCACGAAGTACGTTGCGGCCAATGCGGCCAAACCCATTGATTGCGACTTTGATGGCCATGGTATCCCCCATGTCTGGCGTCAGAAAATTGTCTGATGACGCCTGTTGCGGATCAACACGCGCCGTTAACGCTAACAAAGACATGCAATCGGATTTGTCAACCGGTGAGCGGGATCATGGCGGCAGATGCGGCGTCTTACCTCAGCGCCAGAACGCGAGCCATTCCAGCAGGTCTGCCAGTTTTTTGCCAAGAAATATAAGGTGTTCGGAGCCGTAGATGGCGACATCCACCGAAATCGCACCAATCAACAAAAGGGCAAGGACGAGGGCGGATGTATTGGTCATGGGCGATGGGGCGCTGATCTTTTGAACACGTCGCTGTTGTGACAGTCCCGTGCATCCCATGCAAGCGCGCAGCACTGCTGCGCCCGTTGAAACCGGTGTGTGTTGGGTCTTTCGAAGGAACGGCGCACTCAGCCTAGCTGATGCGCCCCATTGCAACGGCAACATCTGCCATGCGGGTCGAGAAGGCCCACTCGTTATCGTACCAGGCCAACACCCGCACAAGGCGTCCGCCCACGACTTTGGTCTGGTCGGGCGCGAAGATGGACGAGTGTTCGGTGTGATTGAAGTCGATCGAGACCTTGGCGTCATCGTCATAGGCCAGCACGCGACCCATTGGGCCCTTGGCGGCTTCTGCGACTGCGGCATTCACCTCTTCTGCGCTGACATCACGCCCCGCTTCGAATGTCAGGTCCACGGCGCTGACGTTTGGGGTGGGGACGCGCATCGCGGTGCCATCCAGCTTGCCTGCAAGGTTGGGAAGCACTTCGCCCAACGCCTTGGCCGCGCCGGTGGATGTCGGGATCATGGCCATCGCAGCCGAACGGGCACGGTAGAGATCGTCATGGCGGCGGTCCAGCGTGGGCTGGTCGCCGGTATAGCTGTGGATGGTGGTCATCACGCCGCGCTCGATCCCAAAGGCCTCGTCGAGCACTTTGGCAAGAGGAGCAAGGCAGTTGGTTGTGCAGGAGCCGTTGGAAATCATACGGTCATTGGCGGCCAGCAAGTCGTCATTCACACCAAACACAATTGTCTTGTCGACATTCTTGCCGGGTGCGGAGAGCAGCACCTTGCGCGCGCCACGCTCCATGTGGACGCTGGCCTTGTGCCCGTCATTGAACTTGCCAGTGCATTCCAGAACAACGTCCACGCCATCCCAGTCCAGTTCGTTCATGTCATAGGTCGACATCATCCGGATCGGGCCGCGCCCCAGGTCCATTGTGCCGTTGGATACGGTGATCTCGTTTGGAAAGCGACCATGGATGCTGTCGTATTTCATCAGGTGCGCGGATGTTTCCAAAGGACCTGTGGCGTTGACGGCGACCACGTCGATGTCGTTGCGTAGCGATGTTGCGATGTGAGACAGGGTGCATCGTCCGATACGCCCGAAACCGTTAATTCCCACTTTGATCGTCATCGTGTTGGTCCTCGCACTCAAGCAGCCTAGGTGTCGAGCGGGTGATACCTTTGCGTTTGCACGCTGAGAACCCTGAAAGGCGCAGAAAAACAAAGTGTTAGCGATAAACGTGGCAAGCTGTATACAGTTGGCGCTAACAGTATACTGCAACTATTTGCGATGTTATGCGCTAACGTAAGACGACACAGTGGAGTGGACGGACATGAGTGGACTTTTGGCCCTTTTGGATGATGTTGCGGGAATCGCCAAAGTGGCGGCATCCAGCGTCGATGATGTGATCACGCAAGCAGCGAAAGCGGGCACAAAGGCTGCGGGCGCCGTGATTGACGATGCGGCCGTAACCCCAAAATATGTCCAAGGCTTTTCGGCGGATCGCGAGTTGCCGATCATTTGGCGTATTGCCAAAGGATCGCTGCGCAACAAGCTGGTGTTTCTGTTGCCCGCGGGGTTGGCCCTGTCTGCCTTTGCTCCGTGGCTGATCGCGCCGCTGCTGATGTTGGGCGGATGTTATTTGTGCTTTGAGGGTGCCGAGAAGATAGCGCATGCCCTTGGTGGTGGCCACGGTCACGACGATTACGCTGGCAAGGAACAGGTGGTCGAGGATCCTGCACACCTAGAGGAGCAGAAGGCGCAAGGCGCAATCAAAACCGATTTCATTCTGTCAGCTGAAATCATGACAATCTCTTTGGCCGCGATCCCGGAAAGCAACTTCTGGATGGAAGCGGCGACGCTGGCGGCTGTCGCGATTATGATTACTGTCGCCGTTTACGGGTCGGTGGCGCTGATTGTGAAGGCGGACGACGTGGGATTGGCGATGGCGGGTAAGGGCCGTTTGGGGCTGACGCGTTCTATTGGCCGCGGCATCGTGCGGGTTATGCCGGGTTTCCTGAAGGCACTGATGGTGATCGGCACTGCTGCGATGCTGTGGGTCGGGGGCGAGATCATTGTACATGGTCTTGCGCAGATGGGCTGGCACGGGCCTGAGGACGTGATTTACGGTGTTGCCAAGGTTGTTGGCGGCGAAGATGGGTTTGTTAAGTGGCTGGTGAAAGCCGCGATGAACGGCCTGGTGGGGGTCGGGATTGGTGTGTTGCTGATCCCTGTGGGAGAAAGGGTGATCACGCCGATCTGGCGCAAGGCCACGGGTATGTTCAGTCGAGCTTGACGTCGGACGACGCGCGTTGCCTGCTGGCGCAGCAACGACGCCCCGCCCACCGTCCCGTAGGCGCGCATTCTCGTTTTGCGTGTTTTTCTCCTAAGCCTGCGGTAAACTTTTTGCGCAGGGGGGCACTGGTATGGATTATTACGCAGCACCAACGATGCGTTACTACAGACGCGGCGTCGATCAGAATACCAATATCTGGGCCTATGATTTACAAACGGCCATTAACAAGGCGGGTCCCGGGGATCACGTGATCTTGTTGCCGGGGCGGTATCATTTGCCGGTGACCATCGCCCAGTCCGGTCGCAATGGTGCCCCGATTACGCTGCGGGCGCAAAGCCTAGGCACAGCTGTGCTGGAGGGCGGACAGCGCGCCGATGCGGGGCGGCAAGGCGAGTTGAAGCCGCTCGACAATGACTTTGCCATGATCCGGGTGTTTTTTGCCGATCATATCGTACTGGAGGGACTGCATTTTGAGAATTGCTGGCCCACCGGCATCTACATGCGCTGTGCGCGTCATATCACGGTGCGCAATTGTTCGGGGGTGGGGGGCCGTTTCTTTGCCTATGCCCGCCAGCAACGGGCGCGACCGACCCATCATCTGACTTTTGAGGATTGTCGTTGGGTGCAGGATCCGGACCACGATATGTGGGAGGGTCGATTTGAGTGGAATGATGTCAAAGGGCAGGGCAATTTCGATGCTACCTATTTCAATGGGGCGTTTTTTGGCAGCTTTGACATTGCGGGCAAGGTAATAGTGCGCCGATGTGATGTGCGCCACGCGTTCAATGTGATCCGGATGGATATGCGGGCCGATCGCGATGATATTGCGCCGGGCCCAGAAATGGATCGCAATCGTGATGTAGCCATTTACGACAATCGGTTCTCCTATATTCGTGACAACGCGATTGAGCCTGAAAAGGGCGCACAGAACTGGCGTGTCTTTAACAACCGGTTTTTTGCTGTTCACGCGTCGGTGTCTTTGGATCTGGTCGCCCTGCGTGACGTGCTCTGCGTGGGCAATACGGTGCTTAACACCCATCGTCCTGGGTTTTTCAAACCGGATGGCAGCGAAGCACAGTCGGGGCAGGGTGGCCGGATCTTTAAGTTTCTGCGCCCTTCGGATGACATTCCGGCCCCCAGGCGGGGCCTGTGGTCGCTGTTCAATTCGGTGCAAACCCGCACGAGCTATTCCAAAAAAGGGGTGACGCAGGATTGGACGGACGCCTTTACCTTGTTGGGGCTATATGCCGCCGAGCATCCTGAGAACCCGGGCGCACCGCGTGCGGCGTTCAAGGACATGAGTTGGAATGCGGGCACGCGCATCCTCGACATGGTGAGCAACGATGCCACGTTCCCCGAAGCTTACGTCCATGAGGGCGGCGATGTGTCTGGGTGGCGGATCGCAGAGGTGTTTGCGCCGCCCGTGTTTGAGCTGGCGCCGGGCGAGAACCCGCTGGATGCTGATTTGGGCGGCTGGGATGGCGTGTTGGATCCGACGGAAGCGGCGCGGGCCCATGTCGTGACGCAAACACACACAATCACGCTTGCCACGGGCGAAGAGTACACGGTGCCCGCGGGGGTGCCTTTGGGTGCGTGTGACGTTGCAGAGCTGGGGTTGGAGCACTGGCGTGACCCCTGGCCTGATGCGGCGGCTTTGGTTGGTTAGCCGGCTTTTTCGGACACTTCTGCGGCGAGTGCCTCGGCGCGCGCTGCCAATTCGGCCAGCGTTTCCGTCACCGATGCAGGCACCACGGGCACTTCGATCCGTTCCGGTTCGGGGGCGGCCATATTGTTGAGGCCCGCGATTTCGGCTTCACGCTCCGCCAGCTTGGCCTCGACTTCGGAAATCCGATCTTCGACGCTTGCGGTTTTGTCCGCCAGCAGCAGGCCCGCCATCAGCAACATGCGCGCCTCGGGCATGCGTCCAACCTGGTCCGACAGCACTTGGGCCTCGTCATCCAGCATCTTGGCGGCGGTGTGCAGGTAGTGTTCTTCGCCCTCTTGGCAGGCGACGGAAAACTGGCGGCCGCCGATTGTGATTGTCACCTCAGGCATGTGCGTCGTCCTCGTTCACAGATGGCTCGATTGATGCGGGATCAAGCAGGGGGCCAAGCGCTCCGATGATGCTGCTGGCTTCGGCAATGTCGACCGCGCGCGCGGCGCGCAGGGCTTCGAGTTCGGCCATCATCGCCTTGTTGATCAGGTGTGGTTCGCCCACGCCAGCCTCGTTGGCCGCGCGCAGCGCGTCGTTGGATTGGCGCAGTTGGTCATTGGCCTGGCGCAGGCGCTGCAATTCCAGATCAAGTGCGGCGGTGCGCGCCTCGGCGGCGTGGGCGGTGGCTTTGGCCTCGGAAATCGCGCTGTCTTGTTGTTCGCTCAATTTACGCACGCGTTCGTTCAGCTGCGCATTGGCCAGTTTCTCATCCTCGAGCGCGGATTTGAGGGCGGCGGTGTCTTCGCCGCTGTTGGCCTCCATCGCGCCGACAGTGTCGGCAATCTTGTCCATCGCAGCGGTGATCCGCCGCTGTAACTCGTCAATATCGCTCATTCCTGCGCTGTCCCTTCACCGCCCTGCGTCGGTTCAAACCTTCCGTCCTGCACCGCCGAACGTGACAGGTTTACCGCAAGGGTCCGTTTTCCCACCCAAAAGAGGCAATGCGAATCGCTGCACCCTTTGGTTAGGGCCAAGTCTAGCCAATGCATTTGGAAAATGCGCCCCCCTTTGCGATCAACGACTTGCGGCCCGGCGTTGATGTGCCAAATGCATCGCCGTGGTCTGATACGGAGATGCGTGATGTTCGTAAGCGCAGAGCTTGCCTTGATCTTTGGCCAATGGGTGGTATTCAGCCTCAAATCTTTATGCCAAAGGACACATATCCCGTGGATCTGACATCACTTCGCACCGCACATCCCGAGCACTGGTCCAAGGCCGCAGCCATCCGCGCCTTGACCCTTGATGCGGTCGCTGCCGCCAATTCCGGCCACTCTGGTATGCCCATGGGTATGGCCGATGTGGCAACGGTTCTGTTTGAAAAACATCTGAAGTTTGATGCGTCCGCGCCCAACTGGCCAGACCGGGATCGCTTTATCCTGTCGGCGGGCCATGGATCCATGCTGCTTTACTCGCTGCTGCACCTGACAGGCTATGAGGACATGACCCTCGAGCAGGTCAAGAATTTCCGTCAATGGGGCGCGATCACGGCGGGCCATCCGGAATATGGTCATGCAGGCGGGATCGAGACGACAACCGGGCCTTTGGGTCAGGGGATTGCGAATTCGGTTGGATTTGCCATGGCCGAGGAAATCCTACGCGCCCGTTTCGGCAAGAAGATTGTGGATCACTACACTTATGTCATCGCAGGTGATGGCTGTTTGATGGAAGGTGTGAGCCAAGAGGCCATTACCCTTGCAGGTCGCCACAAGCTGTCCAAGCTGATCGTGATGTGGGACGATAACAACATCACTATCGACGGTCCCGTGACTCTGTCCGACACAACGGATCAGAGCAAGCGCTTCAAGGCGGCGGGCTGGGCGGTCATTGAAATTGATGGCCACGATCCCGTTGCCATTGATGAGGCCTTGACCAAGGCCAAGTCGCAAAACAAACCGACAATGATTGCCTGCAAGACTCATATCGCCTTGGGTCACGCGGCGCAGGACACGTCCAAAGGTCACGGTGCGTTGACCGATGCGGACCAATTGAAAGCCGCCAAAGACGCCTATGGTTGGAGCGGTGGCCCCTTCGAGGTGCCTGCCGACATCAAATCCGCTTGGGAAGCCATCGGTGCGCGCGGCGCCGCTGATCGTACAGACTGGGAAGGCCGCTTGGCCGGTGTGTCCGCCAGTCGTCAGGCCCTGTTCGCCCGCATGATGGCGCGCGAGGTTCCCAAGAAACTGTCGGCCACTGTCAAAGCCTTCAAAAAGCAGATGTCGGAAAGCGCGCCAAAGTTGGCGACGCGGGCCGCGTCCGAAAAGGCGCTTGAGGTGTTGAACCCGGTGATGCCGGAAACTGTCGGCGGCTCGGCTGACCTGACGGGGTCCAATAATACCAAGACGTCCGATCTGGGGGTCTTTGACATCGACAATCGCGGTGGGCGCTACGTCTATTGGGGCGTGCGCGAGCACGGGATGGCGTCTGCCATGAACGGCATGGCCCTGCACGGGGGGCTGCGCCCCTACGGCGGCACGTTCATGTGTTTCACCGACTATGCGCGTCCGGCAATGCGTCTGGCCGCGTTGATGAAAATCCCCACAGTGTTTGTGATGACCCATGACAGCATTGGTCTGGGCGAAGATGGCCCCACACACCAGCCGGTCGAGCATCTGGCAATTTCGCGGGCCACCCCCAACACGATGGTGTTCCGCCCTGCGGATGCGGTTGAAACGGCAGAGGCTTGGGAATTGGCGCTAAGCTCTTCCGAGACACCGTCAGTGCTATCGCTGACACGCCAAGGCTTGCCGACTGTGCGCACCGAGCACAAGCTGAAGAACCTTTCGGCTCAAGGCGCCTACGTGCTGGCCGAAGCCGAAGGCAAACGGCAGGTGATCCTGATCGCCACCGGGTCCGAAGTGGCTGTGGCGCTGGACGCGCGCGAGACATTGCAAGCGGCCGGGATCGGCACGCGCGTGGTGTCGATGCCGTGCATGGAGCTGTTTGCGCAGCAGGACGAAGCCTATCGCCGCAAAGTCCTGCCAGCAGGTCCCGCCCGTGTGGGTGTCGAGGCGGCTGTGCAACAAGGTTGGGATCGTTGGCTGACTGGAGAACGCGGCAAAGCCACCAAGGCGGCGTTTGTCGGTATGGACGATTTTGGTGCTTCAGCACCGGCCAATGTACTGTTTGAAAAGTTCGGGATCACAGCCGAGAACGTTGCAGAAACGGCCAAAGGATTGCTTTGACCTGATCGGGTAGGGCGGAGGACTCCTCCGCCTTACGCGGGGCAGTTGGCGGCTGATCGGAGAATGACGATGCAACGTGCACTGTTTCCCAAAGGGTCCGAAGATGCAGGACGGTCGATGAAATTGTCGCCGGGCGTGGTGTCACATGGCCATGTTTTTGTGACCGGAATGACGGGCAGCCGCGTTGACGGAACGATGCCGGACAAGCTGGAAGACCAGTTCCATATGGCCTTTGACAAGATCGGTCATGTGTTGGCGGAGGCTGGTCTTGATCACAGTGCGACTGTCGAGATGACCACCTATCACGTGGGCCTGCGCGATCATTTCGAGACGTTCAATACGGTGCGTGCGCAGTACGTGTCCGATCCGTTCCCGGCATGGACCGCTGTCGAGGTTGCCGGTTTGCGCCGAGAAGGCGCGGTCGTTGAAATCCGGGTTATTGCTGCTTTGCCGGATCGTCAGGAGTGAGGGCGTAAGGCGCACCGCAGGCGCGCCTTGGTCGCATTTGAATTCAGCCGTTTGCTTCGCGGATCTTGTCAGCGGCGTCTTTGTCGTACGTCACGCCGTTCTCTTCAAACAACGTATCGAGTTCGCCTGACAGTGTCATTTCGGTGATGATGTCGCAGCCGCCCACAAATTCGCCTTTGACATAAAGCTGCGGGATGGTCGGCCAGTCAGAGAAATCCTTGATTCCTTGGCGGATGTCATCATCGGCCAGAACGTTCACATCCGTATAGTCTACGCCCATGTAGTTCAGCACACCGGCCACACGGCTGGAAAAGCCGCATTGGGGCATGGACTTGGTCCCTTTCATGTACAGAACCACGTCGTTTGTGGCGTTGGTTTCGGTGATCTTTGCGGCTGCATCGCTCATGGTGTCAGTCTTTCTGTTGATAGGCGCGGTGATAGCGCGCGGCATAGGTTTCATCTTCGGGCATCGGTGCAACGCGGGTGCTGGCCCCGACAACACCAAACGCGCCCCGGTCGCGGGTGTATACTTCGTTGACACGTTCCAGCGCGTCGTTCCGGCGGTTTACTTGGTGGATCATGTCCATGTCCGTGGCTTCCATACCCAACGGCACAGCGCGCTGCGCGTTCGCATGCACCGATCCGGGCCGACGCGCGGCCAAGGGACGACGCGGCTGGCGTCGGAACGGATAGGATATGATCTGCCAGAGGCGCACTCAGGGGGCTTTCGTTGTCAGGGCCAGCGCGTGCAATTCGCCGTGCGCGCCATCCATCTTGCCTTTGAGCGCCTTGGTCACGGCCCGGTGCTGTTGTACCCGGTTCATGCTCGCAAAAGACGCATCCACCACTTCGGCGGCATAGTGGTTGCCGTCGCCTGCCATATCCGTGATCGTGATCTGGGCATCGGGAAAGCTTTCCCGGATCAGCTCTTCGATCTCGTGGGCTTGCATGGGCATGTGTGGTTTCTCCGCTTTGGTCTCTTCCAGATTTAGGGCGCGCGGGCAGGGGGTGCAAGCGTTTGCGATGCGCAGCGGGCTGTGCATGCGAAGGGTTGCCTTTGGCCAATGCACGGGATTACGCTTCGGGCTCACCAAACCAGCAGGTTCAGACCCACCCTTGATTGATCGCTTGCCTGACAGATCGCCAAACGCCCCCCATGAAAAATAGCCGTCTCCCCATTCTGGGGCCCGCGTCGATTTTTTCTGGCCGCTGCGTGCCGCACTGTCCGTCAGCGCCCAAGCAGGGGCGGTTCCAAACCAGCAGATATGGAGAGAGCGGTCATGGAATCGGTTGAGACAGCGCCAGAGCAGGCCCTGGAATGGCATCGTGCAGGGCGTGGAGCCGCCTTGGCCACGGTGGTCGAGACATGGGGTAGCGCGCCGCGCCGGGCGGGTGCGCAAATGGTCGTCTCTGGTGACAGCGACATGATGGGCTCGGTCTCGGGCGGCTGCGTGGAAGGCGCCGTTGTGCTTGAGGCCATAGAGGCGTTGGAGGACGGCACACCGCGTCTTTTGGAATACGGGGTCAGTGATGGCGATGCCTTTGCGGTCGGGTTGGCCTGTGGCGGAACCATCAAAGTGCTTGTGGAACCCATTGGATCGGCCATGCCCGAAGCGATGCTGGCTGATCTCGTTGAGGCTCGTGCAGCGCGCACACCCACTGCGTACGTCGTCGACGTCCATAGCTGGGAGCGGCGTCTGGATCATACAGGTCACGCGGCACGCTTTGCCAGCGACCGGACCGGGATCGAGGAAGATGGTCGCACCTTTGTGGCCATTCACAACCCGCCACTGCGGCTGGCCATTGTCGGGGCGGTGCATATCGCGCAAGCGCTTGTCCCGATGGCCCGGCTTGTGGGGTATGACCCGGTGATCATAGATCCACGCGGCGCATTCGGGTCCGAAGCGCGGTTTCCCGGCGAGCGTTTGATCAACGACTGGCCGGACGAGGCCTTGGCCGAGGTTGGGCTTGATACACGGTCGGCCCTTGTTCTGTTGACGCATGACCCCAAACTGGACGATCCGGCATTGCATATCGCGCTGAGCAGCGGAGCGTTTTACATTGGTGCGCTTGGTTCGAAACGCACCCACGCCAAACGTATCGACAGACTGACCGCGGCTGGGTTCACCAAAGAAGATATCGCGCGCATCCAGGGACCAATTGGTTTGGATATCGGCGCGGCCAGCCCGTCCGAAATCGCTGTATCGATCCTCGCCGAGATGGTGCAAACCTTGCGCCAAGTGCCATGATCTTTGGTGCCGTGCCACTGGCCGAAGCAGAAGGCGCTGTGTTGGCCCATTCGATGAAGGCTTCATCAGCCCGCGTTCCGAAAGGAACGGTGTTGGCCGCAACACATCTGCAAGACCTCGCGGCGGCAGGGCACGAAACGCTTGTCGTGGCACGCCTTGAACCAAATGACGTGGATGAGAACACGGCAGCGCAGCGGGTGGCTCATGCGTTGGTGCCGCAGCCGTTGCAACAGGGGTTGCGCATCAGCGGGGCCGGGGCTGGGCGCGTGAACCTCTACGCAACGGGCCCAGGCATTGTTGATATCTCCGGCGACAAGGTTGCCGCGTTAAACAGCGTCGATCCCATGATCACATTGGCCACAGTTCCGCACTGGCATCGGGTCGAAGCAGACACGATGGTCGCCACGATCAAGATCATCTCATATGCCGTGCCGCAGGAAGCGGTTGATAAGGTCTGCCGTGTGGGGTGCGCAGCCCTGCATGTGATCCCGCCTGCGCTGTCATTGGTGAGCCTGATCGAAACGCAGGTCGGCTCTGACACGCCATCGCCCAAGGGGCGTGCTGCAATGGTGGGGCGTATGGATCGCCTGGGGCTGCAGATGAGCTCCCGCGTGGTTGTCCTCCACGACACAACTGCCATTGCCAAGGCTATCACAGAGGCGCCGGGCGAGATCGTGTTCATCTTGACGGCATCCGCCACCTCTGATCCGCGTGATGTGGCACCAGATGCCCTGCGCGCGGCCGGGGGGCAGGTTGAAGCTTATGGTATGCCCGTAGACCCCGGAAACCTGCTGTTTTTCGGGGATGTGAACGGCCGGCCTGTCATTGGATTGCCGGGTTGTGCGCGCTCACCTGCGCTTAATGGCGCAGATTGGGTGCTGGAGCGGTTGATCTGTGGGGTTCCCCTGACCCAAACCGACATTTCTGCCATGGGAGTGGGTGGGTTGCTCAAGGAAATACCAACCCGACCACGCCCAAGAGACGGCTAGATCTGTGCGCCCTAACGGTTTGCCCAATCTTGCGATTTCCGGGACGTGCGCAAAATTAGTGTTCTCAAGTGCGGTTCCCCATGCTTAACTCCCCTCAAACAAAAATTGTGATTAAGGGAGGATCAACATGACACAGGTCTCAATGACCGTGAACGGCAAGGCTGCGTCCGGGGACGTGGAAGGCCGCACGCTTTTGTCGTCATTTTTGCGCGATCAATTGCATCTGACGGGGACCCATGTGGGCTGTGACACATCCCAATGTGGGGCCTGCGTCGTGCATGTTGATGGGCAGGCGGTGAAGTCCTGCACCATGCTGGCCATGGAAGCGGACGGCTCAGAGGTGTCCACCATCGAAGGTCAGGCCGGGGCTGATGGGTCGCTCAACGTAATTCAGCAGGCGTTTCAGGATCATCACGGACTGCAATGCGGGTTCTGCACGCCGGGCATGGTGATGTCGGCTGCGGCATTGCTGAAAGAGAACCCCAAGCCGTCCGAAGCAGAGGTGCGCGCCTATCTTGAGGGCAATATCTGCCGCTGTACGGGCTACCACAACATCGTCAAGGCGATCATGGCGGCATCCGGGCAGGATGTCGGCGCGATGGCCGCAGAGTAAGCGACGTTGACCGGGGGCCAGCCCCCGGACCCCCGTGGTATTTTTCGTCAGAAGAAACACGCGGGCACGGACAAGGCAGGGCAAACCCTGCATCACGATTTTAGGGAGGAATATCAATGCCAAAGGACGGTGGAATCGGTGCCAGCAGCAAGCGGCGCGAGGACGTTCGGTTTCTGACAGGGGTTGGGAATTATACGGATGACATCAATGTAAACGGTCAGGCCTATGTGTACTTCCTGCGCTCGGACATGGCGCACGGGACGTTGAATTCTGTGGACACTTCGGCGGCCTCGGCCATGCCGGGTGTGGTGCGGGTGTTTACGGCAACTGATTTCGAGGGTGTTGGATCGATCCCCTGCGGTTGGCAAGTGACGGACAAGCATGGTGCGCCGATGCAGGAACCTGCCCACCCGGTGCTGGCCACCGGCAAGGTGCGTCATGTGGGCGAACCGATTGCCGCGGTTGTTGCCGAAACTCTGGAGCAGGCCCGCGATGCGGCTGAGGCCATCGTTGTCGACATCACCGAGCTGCCGGCTGTTGTCGATATGAAGGCCGCGCTGGCCTCTGGTGCAACCAAGGTCCATGACGATCTGGAAAACAACCTGTGCTATGACTGGGGCTTTGTTGAGGAAAACAAGGCGGCCACCGATGCGGCCTTTGAAGCGGCGGCCCATGTCACCACACTGGAGTTGGTCAACAACCGTTTGGTGGCCAATCCGATGGAACCACGCGTGGCTGTGGGTGACTATTCCCGTGGGACAGATGAGCACACGCTTTATACAACATCGCAAAACCCCCACGTCATCCGCCTGTTGATGGGCGCCTTTGTACTGGGCATCCCTGAACACAAGTTGCGTGTTGTGGCCCCCGATGTAGGCGGCGGCTTTGGCACCAAGATCTTCCACTATCAGGAAGAGGCGTTTTGCACCTTTGCGGCCAAGGCCTGCAACCGGGCCGTCAAGTGGACCTCGTCGCGCACCGAGGCATTCATTTCGGACGCCCATGGCCGCGATCACGTCACCAAGATCGAGTTGGCGCTGGACGCGGAGAACAACTTTACCGCTTTGCGCACAGAGACCCATGCCAATATGGGCGCCTATCTGTCGACTTTTGCGCCTTCTGTACCCACATGGCTGCATGGCACGCTGATGGCGGGCAACTACAAAACGCCACTGATCTATGTGAATGTGAAGGCTGTCTTCACCAACACGGTGCCTGTGGATGCTTACCGCGGGGCCGGGCGCCCTGAGGCAACGTTCCAGCTGGAACGGGTGGTTGATAAGGCCGCTCGCGAGCTGGGTGTGGATCCAATTGCGCTGCGCCGTCAGAACTTTATCACCGAGTTCCCCTATGCCACGCCCGTGGCGGTCGAATATGACACAGGGGACTATCACGCGACTATGGATAAGCTCGAAGAGATGATCGACCGGAGCGGCTTTGATGCCCGGCGCGCGGAGAGCGAAAAGAATGGCAAGCTGCGTGGTCTGGGTGTGAACTGCTATATCGAGGCCTGCGGCATTGCGCCGTCCAACCTTGTTGGTCAGTTGGGTGCGCGTGCGGGTTTGTATGAATCTGCCACCGTGCGCGTCAACGCGACCGGTGGTCTGGTTGTAATGACCGGCAGCCACAGCCACGGGCAGGGGCATGAGACGTCCTTTGCCCAAGTGGTAGCCGAGATGATCGGTATCGACGAGAACATGATCGAAATTGTGCATGGCGACACCTCCAAAGTGCCGATGGGCATGGGGACTTATGGGTCGCGTTCGATTGCAGTTGGTGGGTCGGCCATGGTTCGTGCGACCGAGAAGATCATCAACAAGGCCAAGAAGATCGCCTCGCATCTGCTCGAAGCCTCGGAAGCGGACATCGAATTGAAGGATGGTGCGTTTAGCGTGGCGGGCACGGACAAGTCCGTGGCGTGGGGCGATGTGACACTTGCCGCTTATGTGCCACATAACTATCCGCTTGAGGACATTGAGCCGGGTCTGGAAGAAACAGCATTCTACGATCCGTCCAATTTCACATATCCTTCAGGGGCTTATGCCTGTGAAGTTGAAGTTGATCCGGACACTGGCAAGGTGAGCATCGAACGTTTTGCTGCCGCCGATGATTTTGGCAACATCATCAACCCGATGATTGTCACCGGTCAGGTGCACGGTGGTTTGGCGCAGGGGATCGGGCAGGCCTTGCTTGAGAACTGTGCCTATGACGAAAATGGGCAGTTGCTGTCAGCCTCCTACATGGAATACGCGATGCCGCGTGCCGATGATCTTCCGATGTTTGATGTGGATCATTCCTGTCAGACGCCGTGCACGCACAATCCGTTGGGTGTGAAAGGCTGCGGCGAGGCCGGGGCCATTGGATCGCCGCCCGCGGTTGTGAACGCGGTTGTCGATGCACTGCAATCTGCAGGCAAGGACGTGACCCATGTCGATATGCCGCTGTCACCCGATCGTGTCTGGGAAGCGATGCAATAGGAAGAGGGAGCGGGACTGGGGGCCAACCCCCACACCCGTGATTTACTGGGGGCCAGCCCCCAGGCCCCCGAAGTTTACCTGGCAAGATGAAGTTGGATCGTTTTGCCTGAGGAAAGGACAAAGAGATGTATAATTTTGATGTGGTAAAGCCCGAGCGCATTGCTGACGCGGTCAAGGAGTTGTCCGACAGCAGCGAGAGCCAGCCGCTTGGGGGTGGGCAGACGTTGATCCCGACGCTGAAGCAGCGCCTGGCCAGCCCAGACAAACTGGTAAGTTTGAGTGCGATACCCGAGATGAAGGGTGTGTGTGCGGGCGATGATGGGTCCGTGTGCATTGGTGGGGCCACAACCCATGCAACTGTCGCGGCGGAGGCATCGGCCTATCCGGCTCTGGCGGCCACGGCGGCTCATATTGGCGATCCTGCGGTGCGCAATCGCGGCACCATTGGCGGATCTCTGGCCAACAATGACCCGTCGGCCTGTTATCCTGCGGCAGCCCTCGCATCTGGGGCGACCATCGTCACCAATGCTCGCGAGATTGCGGCGGATGATTATTTTCAGGGCATGTTCACGACCGCGCTGGACGAGGGTGAGATTATCACCGAGGTGCGCTTTCCTGTGCCGGAAAAGGCGAACTACCAGAAGTTTGTGCAGCCAGCCTCGCGCTTTGCATTGGTGGGCGTTTACGTTGCCAAATACGCCGACGGTGTCCGTGTGGCCATTACCGGCGCGTCAAATGACGGGGTGTTTCGCTGGGCGGAGGCCGAGGCGGCCTTGTCTGCGAATTTCTCGGCCGATGCGCTGGATGGGTTGTCGTTGAGCGGGGATGACATGATTTCCGATCTGCATGGCACGGGCGCCTACCGCGCGCATCTCTGTGCTGTGATGACCAAACGGGCGGTTGCGGCTGCGGCGTGATTGCAGAGTTAAGAAATCTATTGCGGGGCGGTCTGTTGGCGGCCCCGTTTTCCATGCCGGGTGTTGTCACTGCGCAAGAAACAATGTCGCCTCGTGTGGACATTATTGGTTGTGTCAAAGCGGTTGAACACATCGACGACGTCATGCGGCCATTGATGCAAAACCAATGTGCCGTGATTGCTGCCAGCTTGTGTGAGACATCTCGGACTGTTGCGCCGCTTGCCTGCCTTGAAGAATTGTCAGAGGCGATGCGATCTTATGTTGCGCGTGGCCTTGCGGTTTTACCCGATGAGATCGAAGGCGGAGGATTTGAGGAACGCCGCTACACGCGCACTTTGGCGCAGCTTGGCAGTGAGACAGGCGAAGCTGCGGCATGCGCAAGCCAATATGACGCCGCACTCAATCGGGCGGTCTGCGTGATGGCAGCAGAGTACGGTCATGTGCTGCGTCTGGTCGGGGCTGCCAGATCTGCAGGGGTGGATTTGCCCTAAACCGAGCCCGCCTCCACCATGAAATTGCTGGCCGTACACATGGCTGCGTCGTCCGAGGCCAACCACAGCACCATGCGGGCCACGTAGACCGGATCGATCAGGTCAGGCAGGCATTGGTTCTGTCGGTGCGCCTCGAGCGCTTCAGGGGTCGCCCACAGCTCTTTCTGACGCTCTGTCATGATCCAGCCGGGCACCACTGTGTTGACGCGGATACGGTGTCCGCCAAGGTCGCGCGCCATGGTCCGGGTAAGGCCATGCACCGCTGCTTTGGCTGTGGCGTAGGCGGGGAAGTTGCCCACCGCTTCCCACCATGAATTGGACCCGAGATTGATGATCGACCCTTTGCCTGCCTCGATCATGCCGGGGGCGACGGCTTGCATGGCAAAGAACATGTGGCGCAGGTTGGTGTCCATCCGTTCGTCCCAATACTCGGGCGTCACGTCGCGCCAGTCGTGGCGGTCGTCGCGGGCGGCATTGTTGACCAGAACCATGAAGGGGCCAATCTGTTTTGCCAGCGACGCGATGGCAGCTTGGGTTGCGGCTATGTCGCGCAGATCGCACAAAGCGTGGTGCGCACCTGTGGTGTGGGTAACCTCCGCCGAGGCCGCCGCGTCGCGGTCCAGGAATGCGACCTTTGCGCCCTGTTCGGCAAATGCTTCGACCGTGATGCGCCCGATGCCCGAGGCACCGCCTGTGACCAGTACCGCGACATCCTTGAGGCTGGGATAGTGGGCAAATTCAGGCATCGAACACTCCGCATCTTGAGTTGGGTCATGCCGTTGTGCGGGGCTGTCCGGGGAAGGTCAAGGCATAGCCAGCTACAGTGCGGTTACGCATGTGATAGGATGTGTGCAGAGCAAGAACGCTCCATTCCGGCTTATGACAAAAGGATTTTTCCCATGGCAGTCCGATTTGAAACGGTAACACTTGTTTTTAACCCAGGCACAGGGGGCTCTGACCGGCAGAGCAACGCCGTCACCGTGCATTTTGGACGTCGTTTGCGACGGGCGGATGTCGCGCTACAGGGGTTCCGGTTGCGTTTTGACAATGGGGACCACCACGTGCTGGAGCAGGAAGTCTCTGTGCGCGTGGAGCGGTTTGAAAATGACGCGGTAACAGTTCGGGCTGAGGTCGGTCTGCGCGATTCCGGAGGGTTCGATGATCCGTACAGTGGCTTTGTGCAGGCGCTGGTAATTGTGGAGACGGAAGATCCTTGATCGCGCATCGGCTGGGTCTGATCTGATGAATGAGGCGGCGATTTTTGCACAAATGCCGGGCGAGGCGCGTGGTTAATTCGCGCAATGGGCCGGCGATGGGGCGCGGGCTGTGTGCGTCAGACAGGTGATAGGCTGACGGCGCCTCGGCACTGTCCGCAGATCAATAGAGTATTGGAAGGCCCTTCCTGCCTGCACCTCATGGCAGAGGCGACGCGCGGCAGGTGTGTGTCTTAAGATAGATTAGTGGGCATCGCGACAGCAATGCCCACCTGTTCGCCCTAGTCTAGCTAGGAATGATCAGCCCTTGCTTGGCAACGGGCCGATCAACATGACCATCTGGCGGCCTTCCATCTTTGGAAAGTTCTCGACCTTGCCCGCGTCCTTGGTATCTTCGGCCACGCGTTCCAGCAACTCACGTCCAAGGTTCTGGTGCGCCATCTCGCGACCACGGAAACGCAGAGTGATTTTCACCTTGTCGCCGTTTTCGAGAAACTTGAAGACATTGCGCATCTTGACGTCGTAGTCGTTGCTGTCTGTGTTGGGACGGAACTTGACCTCTTTGATCTCGATGATCTTCTGCTTCTTGCGGGCTTCGCTCTCGCGCTTTTGCTGTTCGTATTTGAACTTGCCGAAATCCATGATTTTGCACACGGGCGGCGAGGCATTGGGCGAGATTTCAACCAGGTCAAGCCCGGCTTCGTCTGCCATGTCCATGGCCTTCATGGGTGTGACGACTCCGACGTTTTCGCCGTCGGCGCCGATCAGGCGGATTTCGTTGGCGCGGATCTTGTCGTTGACGCGCGGGCCGGTGTCGCGTTGCGGCGGCGCGTTATGGGGTCTGCGAGCGATGGTGGTCGTCCTTTGGTCGTTGCTGATAAATTGAGGCCAAAACCTAACTTGCGGGGGCGTCCGCTTCAACCCCGCAAATCGGCTATGTTGCGCCGAAATGGTTGATTTTCCCCCTTGAACCTTTCCTTCGGGGCGCGCATCTGACAGCCCAGAACCAATACACGCATTGCGCGGATTTGGGATCAAGACAAAGGACTGGGACATGAAAAATCTAATTTGGATCGTGCTGGCGGCTGTGATCGCCGGGGCCGCGTATTTGCTGTATTCCGGCAAGTCGCCGCAAGAAGCGCTGACAGACGCGGCTGATGCAGTGAATGCACCGGCTGCGCTGGACAGTGCAAGTGATGCAGTGGGCGACGCCGTTGAAGCCACGGAAGGTGCCGTTGAAAGCGCAGTTGAAGCGGCGGGTGACGCGGTTGACACTGTGGTTGAGGGCGCAACAGACGCGGCCGAAGCGACGGCCGACGCTGCTGGGGATGCGGTTGACGCTGCTGCGGATGTGGCATCCGATGCCGTTGATGCAGCCACAGACGCGGCTGAAGGTGTGGCGGATGCGGCGGCAGACGCTGTGGAGGACGCCGTGAACGTGGTTGAGGAGACCGCGGAGGGGGCAGTAGATGCAGCTTCGGACGCCGTTGACAGTGCTACCGAAGCGGGTAGCGATGCAGTGGATGCGGCAACAGAAACTGCCAGCGATGCGGCAGACGCGGCATCCGAAGCCACCGAGGCGGCGACAGATGCAGTTGCAGACACGGCTGACGCTGCAACCGATGCGGCGACAGACGCAGCAGAGGCGGCCACCGAAACCGCAACAGATGCAGCAGACGCGGCCACAGAGACGGCAACTGATGCCGCCGAGGCAACAACTGAGGCCGCAAGCGACGCTGTTGACGCGGCGACCGAAACGGCAACAGACGCGGCTGAGGCCACAACGGAGGCTGCCTCGGATGCGGTTGATGCCGCTGCGGATACGGCCACAGATGCCGCAGAGGCGACAACAGACGCTGCTGACGCAACTGCAGAAACAGCCACGGATGCAGTCGAGACAGCAACGGAATCTGCCACAGACGCAGCCAGCGAAGCAACGGAGGCCGCAACTGAAACAGCCGCAGAAGAGGCTGTAGACAGCGCTGCCGAAACCGCCACTGACGGTACCGAGGAAGCGGCTTCAACCGGGATCGCTGATCTGCTGACCGCCGACGGGTTCGATTTTGATCAGGTGATCGAAATGATTGACGGCTCAGACATGGGCACGTTGCAAAAGACCACACTCAAAACCGGTCTTGAGCAAGCGCGAGACAACCCCGAATTGCTCTCCGGTGTTCTCGACCAGATCAAATCGGCGATGGGGCTCTAAGCTCCCAACACGCTCACATCAAAGCGCCCCCGGTATGACCGGGGGCGCTTTTTGTTAAGAACTGCACTTTCGAGGACTGCAACCTTGTGCATGCAGTCTTGAGCTGCCACTCGCGGTCCTACCGATCCCTTTGCCCAATGCACCGTATCCAGCAGTGTAGAAGCCGAAAGAGTGGTCCCCGTCGTTTCGGCAAACGATAAAGGTCGACTTTGAGCCCTTATTCCGTCTATTTCTCGCGTTCGCTTTCGGCGATACGGTCCCCAATCACACTCAAGAAGGTGATTATGTAAAGGGAGAAGGCTTCTAACGTGTACCAAACGAACGAGTGATCATCGCCCAACGATCCTATCACGAAAACGAGCGCGAAAGCGCCGCCTATCAAAATCCCCTTCCAAGATTTTCTCCATTCCTCGGCTGTCGGAGGTCGAAGTGTTTTGACCAAAAACTTTAACATTTGAGTCCAATTGATTTGCTCTCTCAGACTATCAATGTTCAAGCTTCGTACAACGTACGAGTGGCAGCTTTGTCCGCAAGTCCGTCACAAAAATAAGCTGGAACCGTGCCGAACTTGATTTGAGACGGTGTCCCGCGTCGCTCCAACCGGTGTCGCCGCGTCAGTCCAGAAACGCTTTTTCGACCACGTAATGGGCGGGCTTGGAATTTGCACCTTCCTCCAGCCCGTACTCTTCGAACATCGCCTTGAGTTCGAGGTTAAAGGCGAGGTTGCCGCAGATCATTGCACGATCCGTGGCGTTGTTGAGCGGCTCCACCCCGAGGTCCCTGAATGCCTCACCTGATTTCATCAGATCGGTGATGCGGCCCATCTTGGGGCTCTCTTCGCGGGTGGTGGTGGGGTAGTACTTGATCTTTTTCCAGAAGCCTTCGCCGATCAACTCGTTCAGCATCTCGTCTGATTTCAGGCTTTCGATCAGATCGCGGCCATAGGTCAGTTCGCCCGCTTCGCGGCACGTGTGGGTGATGATGACCTCGTCGTAATCCTCGTAGGTCTGTGGTTCGCGCAGCAGCGAGGCAAAGGGGGCAAAACCTGTCCCCGTCGCGAAAAACCAGAGCCGCTTGCCGGGCAACAGCGCGTCATGGACCAGCGTGCCCACGGGTTTGGGGCGCAGGATGATCTGCTCGCCCGGTTGGATGTGTTGGAGGCGCGAGGTCAGGGGTCCGTCCTGCACCTTGATGGAATAGAATTCCAATTCGTCATCCCAGCTGGGCGAGGCGATAGAATAGGCGCGCAACAACGGCTTTTGCTTGCCCGTTTCGGGGTGTGGATCACCCATCAGACCGATCATCACAAATTCACCCGAGCGAAAGCGCAGGGACGCAGGCCGCGTGCAGCGGAAGCTGAACAGGCGGTCAGTATAGTGCTGCACCTGCGTCACGGTCTGTGCATCGGGCAGGGTTGGTATGGCCTTGACGGCAGTGGTCTCGTTCACGGGGCTTTGCTCGGTCATTGTATCTGTCAGGCGCGGTTTACACCTGCACTGCTCCATTTAGGAAGAAAAATCTGGGGAAGGGATAAGACGGATTGCCGCGCGGCGCGTTGATCTGGATCAGCCGCGCGGGCCTGAGTTTAGTGGTTGGATGCGCCACGCAGACGCGCTTGGTAATCGTTCGCTTGCCAATCAGCGCGGAAAAGCCACTGGTCTTCGGGTTGACGTGCGGCAAGGGATTGGCTGATCTCGACTTCATCAAATCCTGCGCGCCGCGCCATGGCGTACTGATCCGAGATCACGTGCCCTTGGGCGCGCAGCCGTCCCTGATAGCCACGCAAGCGCAACATCCGTGCGATGGTAAAGCCGCGCCCATCGGCAAAGCTGGGAAAGTCGACGCGAATGATCTCGGCGTTGAGCGGGATGGTCGCTGGGTCCGCGTCGCTTGGGACATCCAGCGCCACGGCATCATTGGCCGCTTCGCCAAGGGCGGTATAGCCGCGATCCCATGTATCTGGGCCAAAGCCTTGATCTGTCACTACAATTGTCATGTCTTTGCTCCTGTTCACAGGCTGTCATTTTGCGCGCGAGGTCGCACGACTTTGCCATTCACAAAATGGATGCCGCATTCGTCTTTGTTTTCGTCCCGCCACCGGCCAGCGCGTGGGTCCTCGCCCGGCGCTACGGGCGAGGTGCAGGGGGCGCAGCCAATGCTTGGGTAGCCTTTGGCCACCAGTGGGTGCCGGGGCAGGCGGTTTTCATCCATGTAGTCCTGCACGTCGGCAGGTGCCCAGCGGGCCAGCGGGTTGACCTTGATCCTGCCGGTGCCGTCTTCGACCTCAAAGAACTCCAGATGCGCGCGGGTGCCGGATTGATAGCGTTTGCGCCCGGTGATCCAGCCGCTGTGACCCGCGAGGGCCGTGTGCAGTGGCTGGGTTTTGCGCAAGGCGCAGCAGGCATCCGTGTCGCGTTGGTGCAAAGTGTTGTCAGGGTCTTCAACCGCGAGATCTGCGGCCCGAATGATCGTCACATTTTTCAGTCGCAAACGCTCGGCCACGTCCTGTTGGTAGACAAGCGTTTCAGCAAACAACATTTCTGTGTCGATGAAAATCACCGGAACGTCGCGTTTGACCATGGCGGCCAAGTGCAACAGCACCACCGATTCCGCGCCAAAGCTGGAGACCAGCGCGATGTCTGGAACAGCCTCGAATGCGGCGCGCAACACATCCGTAGCGCCGTGATGGGTCAGCTGCGCATTCAACGCGCTGACCATTACGTCGGAGGTGGGGCGGACCGGCCCTCCGGGGGTGGTATTTGGGGTCAGAAGAACCATCGGACCTTATTCCGCCGCCACCTTGGTTTCCGGATAGAGGGCAGCCTTGAACGGGGCCAGCCCCGTGCGTTGGTAGGTGATGTCAAACGTTTCGTCTGCATCGGTGCGCAAGTCGAGATATGTGTCCACGATGCGTTCGACTGCTGGCACGATCTCGTCCGCGGAAAAGCCGGGGCCGACCCGATCACCGACGCGGGCCGCTTCGGTGTGATCGCCGCCAAGTGTGATCTGGTAGTTTTCCACACCTGCACGGTCGAGACCAAGGATCCCGATATGGCCCACATGGTGGTGGCCACAGGCGTTGATGCAGCCCGAGATCTTGATCTTGAGCGCACCGATATCGTGTTCGCGCTTGATGTCGTCAAAGGCGGTCGCGATTTCCTGTGCAATCGGGATCGAACGGGCTGTGGCCAGCGCGCAGTAATCCATACCAGGGCAGGCGATGATATCGCTGATCAGCCCGATATTCGCGGTGGCCAGCCCGTCCTTTTGCAAGGCAGCGTGTAAGCTAGGCAGATCAGACACATGCACATGCGGCAGGATCACGTTTTGCTCGTGGCTGATGCGCAGTTCATCATGACCGTATGTTTCGGCGAGATCCGCCATCAGACGCATTTGGTCGCCTGTGGCGTCACCGGGTGTTTCGCCGTGCTTTTTCAGTGAGATCGACACGATCTTGTAACCTTCGGCCCGATGAGCGGTGAGGTTCGTGTCGGCCCAAGACCGGAAGACCGGGTCTTTGTGATAGGCGTCTTTGAAGGGCGCTTCGGACTTTTTGACGAAGTCGGGCGCAGCAAAATGCGCTTCGATCTCGCGCAACATTTGTACGTCGACGCCAGTAAAGGTTTTGCGGGTCTCAACAAAGCGATCTTCGACCAGACGACGGATTTCGTCGATGCCGTGCTCGTGCACGGTGATCTTGATGCGCGCCTTGTACTTGTTGTCGCGCCGCCCGATCTGGTTCCAGACCGATACAATGGCTTCAAGATAGGGCAACAGATCAGCTTCGGGCAGGAAGTCATTGATCACCTTGCCAATCATCGGCGTGCGGCCCAAGCCACCACCCACAATCACTTCGTAGCCGTTTTGCCCGTCGCGTTGCAGCATGCGCAGCCCGATATCATGGGCCTTGGTCACGGCGCGGTCGTTGGGTGAGCCGGTGACCGCGATTTTGAATTTGCGCGGCATGAACTGGAATTCGGGATGGTCTGTGGACCATTGGCGCAGCAATTCAGCAACGGGGCGCGGATCGGCGATTTCATCCGCGGCGGCCCCGGCAAAGTGGTCGGCGGTGACATTGCGGATCGTGTTGCCAGAGGTCTGGATGGCATGCATGCCCACCTCGGCCAGTGCGTCCAGCATGTCAGGCACGTCTTTCAACTCGGGCCAGTTGAACTGGATGTTCTGGCGCGTGGTGAAGTGGCCATAGCCCTTGTCCCAGCGGTCGCCAATCTCGGCCAGTTTGCGCATTTGGCGGCTGTTCAACGTGCCATAGGGGATGGCGACGCGCAGCATGTAGGCGTGCAGTTGCAGGTAGAGCCCGTTCATCAAGCGCAGAGGCTTGAATTCATCCTCGGTCAGATTGCCCGCGATGCGACGCTCAACCTGCGCGCGGAACTGCGCGTTTCGAGTCGCCAGAAAGTCAGTGTCGAATTGGGAATAGCTGTACATTATCCAAGCTCCACTTGCTTGCCGTGTGCATAGTTCGATGGGCCTGTGGCCCGGAAGTCTTCGCGGAAATGGGTGGGGGCAGGGATGCCGTTTTCCAACGCAATGTCAGCCAGATAGGCGCCGACAACGACGTCCACCTGTTGGGACGCTTCTATCAGGCGCAGATCTGCATCTGCTTCATCTGTCAGCACTTCGGCCTCGTCCAGACGGCGGCTCCACCCGGTGGCGGTTTGATATATCACATCGCCTTTCAGCAGATGATTGGCGGTGACAACTTTGGGCGTGAAGGTTTTGGGCATCAGTATGTCTCCTGCATGGTGAGAGGCATGGGGATCTCCGGAATGGCGGCGGTAGCAGCCCGTGGCGCAAGGCCAATAAAGGTGAGGGCGGGGCCATCCAGGCCTGCGTTGGTGATTGTCGGCTCCATCTCGGCCACGGTGGTCGACAGCACGCGCTGATCGGCGCGTGATGCGTTTTCGATGACCGTGACAGGGGTGGCCGGGTCGATGCCGTGCATCAGGAGTCGACCCTGGATGAAACGAGCGGATTTCTTGCCCATATAGACGGCGGACACCTCGCCGGGCTTGGCAAGTGCTGCCCAGTCGTGACCGGCAAAGCCCTTCATGTCGTGGCCCGTCAGGAAGCGCACAGCCGTGTTGCGTCCGCGCTTGGTCAGCGACTGGCCGATCGAGGCGACGGCAGCAGAGGCGGCAGTGATTCCGGGCACAATGTGCCATTCGATCTCGGCTTGTGTGACCGCGTCGATTTCTTCGTCCAGACGTCCAAAGATGGTGGCATCACCTGATTTCAAGCGCACGACTTGGGCGCCGGTCTGGGCATGCTCAACGATCAGGGCGTTGATGGTTTCCTGCGGGGTGGAGGGGCCAAACGCCTCTTTGCCCACGTCGATCATGTTGGCCTCGCGGCGCGCAAGTTCGAGGATTTCGGGACTGATCAGGCGGTCGTAGATCACAACATCGGCTTCATCCAAGGCCTTGCGGGCCTTGAGCGTCAGCAATTCAGGATCACCCGGGCCTGCGCCAACGAATGCGACGTGGCCTTTGCGCGCGTCGCGCATCAGGTGGTCAGACAGCAGGGTGTCAAGGGCAGGTTGAACAGCCTCTTCGCCAGCCGCAATCGCCTTGGGGCCTGCGTTAAAATAGTAGTCGCGCCAGAAATCACGGCGGGCTCGGCCAAAGGGCAGGGTGTCCGCCGCCTTGCGGAATGCTTTGCCAATGCGGGCCAGCGTGCCGAGATGTGTGGGCAGCTTTTCCTCAAGATCGGCTTTGATGGCGCGGGCGAGAACGGGTGCGGCGCCTTCAGTGCCGATGGCGATGGTGACGGGGTCACGGTCCACGATGGCGGGGGTGATGAACTGGCTGTCGGCGAGGTTGTCGACGATATTGACCAGTGCGCCGTCCGCATGGGCAATGACAGCGGTGCGTTTGTCTTCGGTATCGTCCTCATCCGCGGCGTAGAACAAGGCGGCGCACATGGCGTCACCGGGCTCCATCGCGCGGGCGATCAGTTTCAGTTTGCCAGCCTCGGCCCATGTTTTGATCTGTGCGTCAGCTTGGGGCGCAAAGACCGTGATGTGTGCGCTGGTTTTCATCAGCAGGCGCAGCTTGGCCAAGGCGGCATCGCCGCCACCCGACAGCACAATGCGCCGTCCGCTGGTGTTCAGGAAGATGGGGAAATGGTTCATCTTGCGCCTCGTGTCGTGAATTTCTCCTCTCAATATAGAATAATGTTCTGGAATGTTGCAGTCGCACGGTGCAGATAAGGATGATTGTTCTAAATCACTGGGTGTCAAGAACACCTGTCTGGGAAAAGGAGAGAGGCCGGGATGACTGTTCGCATTGATGAGGTGGATCGCAAAATTCTGACCGAGTTGCAGCGCGATGCCAGCCAGTCGCTGGACGATATTGCCCGCGCTGTAGGGTCGTCCAAGACACCGGTTTGGAATCGCATTCGCAAGCTGCGCGAAGGCGGGGTGATCGGTCAGCAGACCGTTGTGCTGGATGCCGAAGCCTTGGGGTTTGAAGCTTGCTTCTTTGTGCTGATCCGCACATCCGAGCATGAAGCGGACTGGCAGGCCAAGTTCCTGCAAGCGCTGCGAGACCGGGCGGAAGTGCAGGAGGCGCACCGTCTGGCGGGCGACATTGACTACATCCTGAAGGTGCGGGTGAAAAACGCGCGGGCCTATGATGCGTTTTATCAGGCGCTGATCTCTGAGGTGCGGGTGCACAATGTGACCGCGTTACTTTCGATGGAAGAGATCAAATCGACAACGATGCTCCCGCTGGAGGCGTGATCCAAAGGTGCGCTACCGCGCGTTCTAAATTCAGCAGGTGGTGAGGCGACGATCTCAATCAGGCGTTACACTCCAGGGGGCTTTGCTTGATGCGCCTAAAGCGGACCGATTTGAAGGTGATGCGCAGCATGCTTTACTCACGCCTGCACAATCAGTTGGTCCAGTTTGTGGAAGTGGTAGCTGTCGCTGTATTTCGGGGCTTGTATGATCTTTAATTCCGGCAGTTTGGCAAAGAGCGCGGGCAGGGCGATTTGCATCTCGAGCCGTGCCAGCGGTGCCCCGACGCAAAAATGCAGACCGCCACCAAAGGCCAGATGTGCCGGTTTGGCGCGAGTCGGATCGAAGATATCAGGCGCGTCAAATACGGCACCATCGCGCCCGGCAGAGCCCAGCATCAGCGCTACCTCGTCTCCCGGGCCAAGGTGATGTTCACCGATCTCGATTGGAGCATAAACATGCCGTGTGAACATATGCAACGGCGGGTCGTAGCGCAGCAGCTCTTCTACGGTGTTGTCGATGAGGTCGGCTCTAAGAGCCTCCACTTTGTCATTCTCAATCAGGCATTTGACGGCATTCCCCAATGAATGCACGGTTGCTTCGTGCCCCGCATTCAACAGCAGCACGCAGGTGCCGATCATTTCGTCCAGTGTCAGGGTCTGGCCGTCTTCTTCCGCAGCAATCAACTCAGTGATCAAATCGTCGCGCGGATCACTGCGCCGTTGCGCAATATAGCCGCGCAGAAAGTCCGCAAACTCTGCGGCCGCCGTGTTGGCCACATCTTCAATCGCGCGGTTCCGGCCCGCCTGATACATTGCAACCATCGCAGCAGACCAGCGCAGCAAATCCGGCCCCATCTCTTCAGGCACACCAAGCAGGCGCGCAATCACCCGTACGGGGACCAGTTGGCAATAGGCCGGGATTAGATCGAACGGGGCATCTGGCAGCTCGGCCAGCAGATCATCGCAAATGGCGTGAATGTCGCCTGCCAATCCCGCGATCCGGCGAGAGGTAAAGGCGCGCAGCACAAGGCGGCGCAGGCGGGTATGTTCGGGTGGCTCCAGCTCGAGCAACGAGTGGCGTTCTACCGCATCAAAGGCAGCGAGATGCGCAAGTTCTGGCTGATCCGCACGCCCGGGCACAGCACGTCCCAATCGCTTGTCGCGCAACAGCGCATGGACGGTTGCGTGATCGAATACGGCCAACATGTTGTATTCGGCCCAGAACAGGGCAGGCCCATCCCGCCGTGCCCGCGCGTAGACTGCGTAAGGGTTCTGAACAAAGGACGGATCGTGGGGGGATTGATGCAACATGGCGCAGAAGGTGAAAGCTGCGTGTCCGCTTGGCAAGCCCCAACGCACCCGGATAGTGTAGCGTCATGACGCGTGGCTATCTCAGACGGATCGGTGTGATCACGGGATTTGTCCTGCTGGTGGCTGCGGCTGCGGCGGGGGTCTGGCGCTATGGCTACTTTCAGGCATTGGATCAGGTGGCACGGCAGGGGCGTTCTGATCTGGCGCTGGCCAGTGACCGGCTGACAGGACAACTGCAACGCTACCGCGAACTGGCCGTACTGGTTGCGGATCATCCGAGTGTTGGCGCGGCCCTTGCCGGCGAAGACACAGAAGCCGCCGAGCGGTTGTTTCTCGAGATCGCGGACAAGACTGCGGCAGAGGACATCGTGCTTGCAGATGCCTCGGGGCATGTCATGGCGCGCGCACGTGCGGGAGCTGCGACGTTCGATATTGCGCAACTGGTTGGACGGGCCGCGCAAGGGGCGCTTGGCTGGGGCAATGGGCGCACGGGCAGTGGCGCGCGCGTGTTTGCCTATGCAGCACCCGTATTTGACGGTCAGGCGCGCGTCGTTGGGGCAATTGTGGTCACGGCTGATCTCGCGGGTATCGAATGGGATTGGGTTGGCTCCAATCCGGCTGTGTTTTTTACGGATGACCGGGACCGGGTCTTTATCACCAATCGGTCCGAAATCGTGTTCTGGCAGCGCCCGGAGAATGCGCCGGGTCTTGTGCCTGCCGAAGGCGCGCCGCTGCCCTTTGACAGCTACAATCTGGGGCAGCACGAGGTCTGGAACATGGGCTGGGGTCCATATCTGCCGCAAAGTGCCTTGCATCTGGTGCGCCCTTTGCCCGTGATCGGAATGACGGGCGAAGCCTTGGTGGATGTGGCACCTGCACGCCGTTTGGCGACCTTGCAAGCGGCGGCTGTGGCTGGCCTGTGCCTTGCCTTCGGGATGCTGTTGTTTCTGGCGACAGAGCGGCGGCGCACATTGGCCGAGGCCAACGCCCAGCTTGAGGCGCGCGTGGCTGAACGCACGGCGGCACTGTCTGACAGCAACGCGCAGCTGCGCCGGGAAGCTGAAGAGCGCGAAGAGGCGCAGGCCGCGCTTGCCCGTGCGCAGGCCGATCTTGTGCAAGCTGGCAAATTGAGTGCCTTGGGGCAAATGAGTGCGGGATTAAGCCACGAATTGAACCAACCTCTTATGGCGATTCAAAGTTTTGCCGAAAACGGGGTGCAATTTCTGGACCGGGGCAAGCCGGAGCGTGCGGGTGAAAATCTTGGCCGCATTTCGGACATGGCGCACAGGATGGGGCGCATCATCAAGAACTTGCGCGCATTTGCACGGCAAGAGAGCGAGCCGGCCGTGCGGGTCGATCTGGGCGCCGTTCTGCGCAGTGCGGTTGAACTGACTAACCCCCGTCTGAGGCAAGAAGATGTCACTTTGATCTTTGATGCGCCCGAAACGCCCATCTGGGTGTCAGGTGGCGAAGTGCGGTTGGGGCAAGTGTTTGTAAATCTCATCAGTAACGCGGTCGATGCCATGGCGGATCAGCCTGTGCGCCGTCTGCATATCGGGATTGACGGACCGACCGTATCGATCCGCGACACAGGGCCGGGCATTGCCGTGCCGGACCGTGTTTTTGATCCATTTTACTCGACCAAGGAGGTCGGCGCATCCGAAGGCATGGGGTTGGGTCTGTCGATTTCGTACGGGATCATCCAGACATTTGGCGGCGAGATCCGTGGTGGAAATGGCCCGGAAGGCGCTGAATTTATTGTGGAATTGCAGCCTTGGGTGAGCCAGGCAGAGGCGGCGGAATGACAGTACAGGTCTTGTTGGTGGATGATGATGCGGCCGTGCGGGACGCGCTGGCACAGACGCTTGAACTGGCTGATCTGGTGCCTGTGCCTGCCGGGTCATTTGTGGTGGCAAAAGACCACATAAGCCCCGACTTTGATGGGGTTATTCTATCTGATATCCGGATGCCCGGGCGCGACGGTTTCTACTTGCTGGCTCATGCCCGTAAAGTCGATGCAGACCTGCCGGTGATCCTGCTCACGGGCGAGGCAGACATCCCAATGGCCGTCCAAGCCATGCGTGAAGGGGCATTTGGATTCCTCGAAAAACCCTGCGCGCCGAGTGACTTGCTGGCCATTCTTGAGAGGGCTCTCAAAACACGCGCGTTGGTTTTGGAAAACCGTCGCCTGCGGGCCTTGGTCGAAAGCGGTGATCCTGCGGCCCGTATGCTGTTTGGCCAATCGGACTTGGCCGAGGGGTTGCGGGCGCGCGTTCGGCGCGTTGCGCCTTTGGAAACCGAGGTTCTCGTAACGGGTGCGCCCGGTACCGGCATTTCCAAGGTGGCCGAAGTTGTGCATCTCAGCTCGCTGCGCTCCAAGGCGCCATTTATCAAGCGCGCTGCCTCCGATCTGGACGCAACGGCGCTGGCCGACGCGCTCAAGGCTGCAGCAGGCGGGAGCCTGTTTCTCGACGAGATCACCCGTCTGCCCGCCGCCAGCCAGTTGAACCTGCTCGAAGCCTTGGAAACCGGGACAAAGGCGCGGCTGATCGCCGGAAGCACCCGTGATCTGGGGGCTGCCGTAGAAGAGGGCGCCTTGGCCGCAGATCTTTATTACCGCATCGAAGTTATGCCTGTCCGCATTCCCAGCCTGTCCGAACGGCCCGAAGACATCCCCGTTCTGTTTCGCCACTACGTCGCGCAGGCAGCCGAACAGTCGGGGATCACACCGCCGGAAATCGACCCGGATCACACCGCCGGGCTGATGGCGCAGGATTGGCCGGGCAATGCGCGTGCGCTGATGAGCGCAGCTATGCGGTTTGTGCTGGGGATGCCCGAGGGGGCGGACCAGTCAACGGATCTGGGTCTAAGCGAGCAGATGGCGCGCGTAGAACGGTCTTTGCTGGTGGCTGCCTTGGGGCGGCAGAACGGGCACGCGAGCGATGCTGCCAAGGCGTTGAAGCTGCCGCGCAAGACGTTTTATGACAAGCTCACCCGCTACGGGATTCGGGCGGAGGACTACCGGCGCTAACACTGTGCGGATTTCCGCACAGTGTTGGTCGAGCGTGTGTGGATATCCGCACGTTGGTAATCAGATGCGCAGAATTTTTGAATGAAGTACATCTCCTACCTTTCTGATTTATAAACAATAAAAGGTGAAAATTCATGTGAACTATTTCTCCTTTGCTGCCCTGAGCGAGACACCGCTTAATCACGGGGATCGCCCAGCTTCGCGCAGGGCGTCGACACATAACTCATAGACTGCTCTGGGAGGAGACATCATGAAAATCTTGACCGCTGCCGCAACGGCACTGGCCCTGACCGTAAGCGCGGGCGCTGTATCTGCCGCCTGTGACGCTGGCGAAATCGTCATCAAGTTCAGCCATGTGACAAACACGGACCGCCACCCCAAGGGGATCGCAGCAACCTTGCTGCAAGAGCGTGTGAACGACGAGATGAATGGCAAGGCCTGTATGGAAGTGTTCCCGCAGTCCACGCTGTACAATGATGATCAGGTGCTTGAGGCGCTGCTGCAAGGCGACGTGCAGATGGCTGCACCGTCCTTGTCCAAGTTCGAACAGTTCACCAAACAATTCCGCATTTTCGATTTGCCTTTCATGTTCAGCGATATCAACGCCGTTGATGCGTTCCAAAGCTCCGAAACCGGGCAGGCGATGAAGGAATCCATGGTACGCCGTGGCCTGTTGGGGCTGGCGTTCTGGCACAACGGGATGAAGCAGATGTCGGCAGATGTGCCGCTGATTTCGCCCTCTGACGCCAACGGGCTGAAGTTCCGCGTGCAAAACTCCGACGTGCTCAAGGCGCAAATGGCGGCCCTTGGCGGTTCGCCCCAGCCTATGGCGTTCTCCGAAGTATACGGCGCGCTGCAAACGGGTGTTGTAGACGGACAAGAGAACACATGGTCCAACATCTACGGCCAGAAGTTCTTTGAAGTGCAGGACGGTATCACCGAGACCAATCACGGCATCATCGACTATCTCGTTGTGACAGGCACTGATTGGTGGGACAGCCTTGACGGGGATGTACGCGACCAGCTTGCAACCATCATCGACGAAGTCACCGCCACGCGGAACTCAGAATCCACACGCGTCAATGATGAGGCCAAGGCCGCCATCATCGAAGCGGGTGGAGAAGTACGTACTTTGACCGCTGAACAGCGCGCCGAGTGGGTCGCGGTGATGAAGCCTGTTTGGGATCAGTTTGTCGGTGACGTCGGTCAGGAAAACATCGACGCAGCCCAAGCGATCAACGCGGCCACCAACTAAGTTGGCCCGTTCCACGCCCGGAGCCACACAGGTTCCGGGCGTATCTGCATATTCCAAAATACGAAGGTGGGGCCATGTCAGGGGTCTATGAAGCCAAGGGGCCGGTCGGTCGTTTTGTGCACGAACTTGAGGAGACGATGATTGCGCTGCTGCTGGCTGGCATGACCATCGTGACCTTTATCAACGTGGTGTTGCGCTATGGGTTCAACACCGGGCTGATCTGGGGCCTCGAAATGACGACGTTCCTGTTTGCCTGGCTGATCCTGTTTGGGGTGTCCTACGCCGTCAAAGTGACGGCGAACCTTGGCGTTGACGCGATCACGTCTCTGTTTTCGCCGCCCGTGCGCCGCATCATCGCGCTGTTTGCCGGGGCCATCTGCATCGCCTATGCCTTCTTGTTGCTGAAGGGCGCATGGGACTACTGGGCGAATTTTGCCAATCTTCCTCAAACCACCGGGCGCTGGTTCCCGACCGGGTTCGAAGAAATGAAACGCACATCCTTTCGCGGATGGTACGAGGTCGTTGATATCCCCATGCCGGAATGGTTGCGGTGGGTTGAGCCGATCATGAACGAAGGCGAAGCCTACGAAAAGATCCCGCGCTTTCTTCCGTACTTCATTTTGCCCTTCGGTATGGCGCTTTTGCTGTTCCGCTTTGTGCAGGCCTTTGTCCGGATCTGGACCGGGCAGGCGCACTCACTGATCGTGTCCCACGAGGCTGAAGAAGCCATCGAGGACGTCCGCCACATGAACGCCGGGGACTAAGACCATGGAAGTTGCAATTCTCTTTGGGCTCGTCATCGGGCTGATGTTGATCGGCGTGCCGATCGCTGTGTCTCTGGGTTTTTCCTCTGTCGTTTTTCTGCTGGTGTTAAGTGACACGTCGCTGGCCTCGATTGCACAGACGTTGTTTCAGGCCATGGCAGGGCACTACACGCTGCTGGCGATCCCGTTCTTCATCCTGGCCTCGACCTTCATGTCGACCGGGGGGGTGGCCAAGCGGATCATTCGCTTCTCCATCGCCATTGTGGGGCATTTTCCGGGCGGTTTGGCCATTGCGGGCGTGTTTGCTTGCATGATGTTTGCCGCCCTGTCGGGATCTTCGCCCGCAACGGTGGTTGCCATTGGCTCGATTGTGATCGCAGGGATGCGGCAGGTGGGCTATTCCAAGGACTTTGCCGCAGGTGTAATCGCCAATGCCGGGACACTGGGTATTCTGATCCCGCCTTCCATCGTGATGGTGGTCTACGCGGCGGCAACGGATGTTTCGGTCGGGCGTATGTTTCTGGCCGGTGTGATCCCGGGGCTGATGGCGGGGTCGATGTTGATGATTACCATCTATGTCATCGCCAAGATCCGCAACTTGCCGAAAGGAGAATGGCAAGGCTGGGGCGAGGTCGGGGAATCCGCTGCCCACGCATCGGGCGGTTTGTTCCTTGTGATCATCATCCTTGGCGGTATCTACGGCGGGATCTTTACACCAACCGAAGCGGCGGCTGTCGCGGCGATCTATGCCTTTGTGATTGCGGTCTTTGTCTACCGTGACATGGGGCCGCTGGCGACGCCAGAGGGGCAGCCGAACCACTCGCTGTTCAGCAAACCCTGGGTCATTCTGACGGCCCTTGTGCATCGCGATACGAAAAATGCCCTGTTTGAGGCGGGCAAGCTGACGGTCACGCTGATGTTCATCATCGCCAACGCGCTGATCCTCAAGCACGTGCTAACGGATGAGCAAATCCCGCAGCAGATTGCCGGTGCGATGCTGGATGCGGGCTTTGGGCCGGTGGTGTTCCTGATCATCGTGAACGTGATCCTGCTGATCGGCGGGCAGTTTATGGAGCCGTCAGGGCTGTTGGTCATTGTGGCGCCGCTTGTGTTTCCGATTGCGATCCAGCTGGGCATCGACCCGATCCATCTGGGCATCATCATGGTGGTCAATATGGAAATCGGGATGATCACGCCGCCGGTGGGCTTGAACCTGTTTGTCACGTCCGGTGTGGCCGGGATGCCGATGATGCGGGTGGTCAAGGCGGCGTTGCCCTTCCTGGCGGTGTTGTTCGTGTTCCTGATTATGGTGACCTATATCCCCATCATCTCGACATGGTTGCCGACATTGCTGATGGGACCGGAGAAGATCATCTTGTGATCTTCTCGCCTGCGGCGCGCGGGGGAAGGGGGGCGTTGCCCCCCGTCCTGACGGACTCCCCCCGTGGTATTTTTTGTCAGAAGAAGATCAGGAAGCCTGAAGCGCGTCGATGATCGGTTGGAAATCAGCGGCCTTGAGGGAGGCACCGCCCACAAGGGCACCGTCCACATTCCGAGCCGTGAAGATTTCTGCGGCATTCGAGGCCTTGACCGATCCGCCATAAAGCACGCTGATCATCGCGCCCTCGTTGCCAAAGCGTTCGATCAATTCGTTCCGGATCATGTCATGTGTTTCGATGATTTGTTCCAGTGTGGGCACGCGTCCGGTGCCAATGGCCCAGATCGGTTCGTAAGCGATCACCAGTTTGTCTGCGCTGGCCCCGTTCGGGGTCGAGGCATTGAGTTGGGCGGCTATGATGTCGAGCGTGTTGTTGCCGAGGCGCTCTTCTTCGCTTTCGCCGATGCACAAGATGGCCGTCAGGCCGGCGGCCCAGACGGCTTCGGCCTTGGCGCGAATGTCCGCGTCGCTTTCGCCGTGGCCCTGACGGCGTTCGGAGTGACCGACAATAACCGCTTGTGCGCCGATTTCCGCGATCATCGGGGCCGAGACATCGCCCGTGAATGCACCACTTGCGCTGGCATGGCAGTCTTGCGCACCGACACCAACGGGGCTGCCATCGCTGAGTGCGACGGCATGGGCCAGAAACGGGTAGGGCGGGCAGATGAGGATCTCGGGGGCGTCATCGCCTTGTCCGGCGGTCAATGTGGCCAGCTCGTCCAGCAGATCCGCATCGCCGTTCATCTTCCAGTTGCCTGCTGCCAGTTTGCGCCGCATGTGCCTGCTCTCCGTGTTCACTGATATCGCTTGGTCCTAGCATCGCCGCGCGTGCTGCGCTAGGGGAGCGGCGGAGCAATGAAGAGGGCGACATGATCCCGAGACTGGATGCCGCGGCGCTGGCCGCAAGCGATGCACAAAGCCTTGCCGCACTGGGTGAGGCCGCGACTGGCGTCGGGTTTGCCACGGTGCACAACACGGCCCTCAGCGGGGCGCGTGTGCGCGAAGTGATCGAGACGTTCCGCGCCTTTTTTCACCTGCCCGAGGCGGAAAAGCGCCCACTTGATATGGCCAGGACCGGGTCAAACCGGGGATGGGGTGCGGCGGGATCCGAACAGGTCGATCCTGATGCCAACCCGGATTACAAACAGTTCTTTGATGTCGGCTTTGCCCTGCCTGCCGGGCATCCGCTGGCGGAAAAGACATTCTATGCGCCCAATCTGTGGCCGGATGACCCACAATTTCATTCGGTGATTGCTGCCTATTACGATGACGCATTGCGCGTGTCCAAAGACCTGTTGCGCGCCATTGCGCAGGCTATCCGGGCGGATGCGGGGTATTTTGACGGGGCGTTTGACACACCCATGGCGCTGCTGCGCGGCAATTATTACCCCGAACGCCCGTCCTGGGCAGGAGCCAAGGATTTCGGGATCGCCACGCATACCGACTATGGCTGCCTGACGCTTTTGGCGACTGATGGCTCGCCGGGGTTGGAGGTGCGTCAGCGTGGTGGAGGCTGGATTCCGCTCTCTGCTCCTCCGGGTGAATTCATCATAAACTTTGGCGAAATGCTGGAATTCTGGACACAAGGCCGGGTCAAGGCCACGCCACACCGGGTGGTTGGTGGGCTTGCAGAACGCATTTCGGTGCCGCTGTTTTTCAACCCGACCTATGACACAAATGTTGCGCCGGAAGGGCAGGATCCGATTTTGGCAGGCGACCATCTGAGCGCACGGTTCAAAGAGACATACGTGCACCTGCAAGCAAAATCATGAGCTTGCAGGGCGATCTTGAAGTCGAAGTCCGTCGTGTCTGGGGCGCGCCCAGTGATGGCGCCCACGACATCTGGCATCTGCGTCGGGTGTGGGCCAATTGCACGCGGATCGCCGACGGGCTTGCGCAAGAGGTTGACCGAGATGTGCTGCTGATCGGGGCCTACCTGCATGACATTGTGAACCTGCCCAAGGACGATCCGCGCCGCAAGGAGGCGGCCGATATGTCGGCCCGACATGCAGTGGATTGGATGCAGGCGCGCGGATTGCCACGAAGCGACGCAGTCGCCTACGCCATTCGGGGCCACAGCTATTCGGCCAATGCCCCTTGCGAGACGCTGGAGGCGCAGGTGCTGCAGGATGCCGACCGCCTTGAGGCGCTTGGGGCCATTGGCATTGCGCGTTGTTTCAATATCGCCGGGCAAATGGGGTCGGGACTGGTTCATGGGTTTGACCCATTGGCGACAGAACGGCCGCTGGATGACCGCGCTTACGCGCTGGATCATTTTGAGACCAAGTTGTTTGGCGTGGCCGAGACCCTCAACACCGCACCTGCGCGCGCCTTGGCAGACGAACGGGTCAAGGTCATGCGGTCATTCGTGGCCCAACTGGTGCAGGAAGCATCGCTATAGGCTGTTCATTTGGCCCAAACGGCCTGTACGGCTGCGGCGGCCTCGACGGTGCTGTCCGCATAGACAGCGACTTCCATAGGTTCTTTGCCCAAGCGATTGGCCAGTGACACCAGCGCGCCGCTTTCAATCTCGCGGTAGGCCATGCTGAAGGGCAACCACCCCACGCCCAACCCCTTGAGGGTCAGTTCGCGGATGCCGCTGGAGAAGGCCGTTTCGCAGACCGGATTCGCGCTGAAGGCCTGCGTGCCAAAGGGGCGTGCGTGGCGATGCAGCATTTGTCCAAACGAGCTGTCTTCGGGATAGACAATGGCCGGTGTGTCATCGGGCAACGTATCGGTGTCGTGGATCGCATAGCGCAGTGCTCCGCCCACCACGGGCACGAGGTAATCGTTGCCCCAGCGGCCCCGCACAACGTCTGGACCGAATTGCAGCGGCACGGCGCCCTCTGCTTCGTAGCAGAGCAACATGCTGGTATCGCCGCGCAAAAACAGGGTTACGCAATCACTGAGATTGCCGGGACGCATCCGAAACCGGATTTGCGGAAAGACCGACTTTGCCCGCAAGGCCATGTCGGGAAATGTGGATGACATCGGAGCGTGCTGGGCCGCAATTGCGATGGTCGAGGCGTTGGGGTCGTAATGCGCAATTTTTGTGCGCAATTCCCTGAGGCGGGATACAAGGGCGCGGATCTCGGCTTCGTTCGACAGCAGGGCGGGGTGGATATCAATCCGATTGGTTTTACGTTCGATGATGTCTGTGCCAAGCCAGTCCTCAAAGCTGCGAATGCGGCGCGAAAAGGCAGGCTGCGTGATGTTTCGCCGGTCTGCGGCGCGGGTCATGTTGCCCTCTTCGAGCAACGTCAGCACATCGTCTAGCCATTGCATATCCATGGGTGCCTCTTTCACTGCCCAAACAAATTGTATGGGCAGCCATAGTAAAAAGCACTGTTTTTCTACTCCGCCTCAGGCAACGCTTTGAATCAACCGCGTGGAGGAACACACAGTCATGACGCAGACAGACGAAACGATCGACAGGCAAAGCCGTGAACAGTCAGACATGACAGCCAGCCACTGCAAGGAGCTGTCCATCACGCTGGCGCAATTTCCGCGCGTGGCTTTGGGGCATTTCCCCACTCCGCTTGAACCAATGGATCGTCTGAGCGAAATTCTTGGCGGGCCGCGCCTGTGGGTCAAGCGGGATGATTGCACAGGTTTGTCGTCGGGTGGGAACAAGACCCGCAAACTCGAATACCTGATGGCGGATGCAATGCAGCAAGGGGCTGATACGATCATCACTCAAGGGGCGACGCAATCCAATCACGCCCGCCAGACAGCGGCTGCGGCTGCCAAACTCGGCATGGCTTGTCACATCCTGCTTGAGGACCGGACAGGTTCCAACGATCCCAACTACATCATGAACGGCAACGTATTGCTGGACCGTTTGCACGGGGCCTCAGTGTCCAAACGCGGGGGCGGCACCGATATGGCGGCCGAAATGGAGACATTGGCCGACCAACTGCGCGACGGCGGCAAGTCGCCCTATGTCATTCCCGGTGGCGGCTCCAACCCGATTGGCGCACTTGGCTATGTAAATGCGGCCCGCGAACTGGCCGATCAGGCCGTGAGTATCGGGCTCAAGATTGATGCGCTGGTCCATGCCACGGGCAGTTCAGGCACACAGGCCGGGCTGGTGGCGGGACTTGCCGCGATCCAAAGTGACATTCACCTGCTCGGCATCGGCGTGCGCGCGCCGCAGGACAAACAGGAAAGCATGGTGCATGATCTCGCTGTGCGCACGGCTGCGCATCTTGGCACTGGGTTGGAAATCCCGCGCGATCAGGTGCGGGCCAACTGCAATTACGTAGGCGAGGGCTATGGACTGCCCACCGACGGGATGATTTCGGCCACAAAACTCTTGGCACAGACCGAGGGTTTGCTGTTTGATCCGGTTTATTCCGGCAAAGGGCTGGATGGGCTGATCGATCTTGTGAAGAAAGGGTATTTCGACGGCATGCAAAACGTCGTTTTCCTGCACACAGGCGGCAGCGCGGCCCTGTTTGGCTATTCCGACACGTTCGGATTGCCTGGCTACACCTCATAACAAGACCAAAGAAGACCAACATGGAGACCCAACAATGAAAATCACCAAAACACTGATCAGCGCAGCACTGGCCAGCGCCATATGCGCCCCCGCCTTTGCCGAAGAGGTCAAGATCGGCGTACCGTCCTGGACCGGTGCCCAAGCCATCGCCTATGTGCTGGGTGAAGTCGTGACCTCGCGCATTGGCGGCACTGTCGAATATGTGCCGGGCAACAACGCCACGATTTTTCAGGCCATGGACCAAGGCAAAGGTGACATCGATGTACACCCCGATGTGTGGCTGCCCAATCAGGAAAGCTTTACCAAGAAATACGTGGACGAAGCGGGCACGGTTACGCTGAATACCAACCCCTACGAGGGCAATCAGGGCTTCTGCGTGTCCAAGGACTTTGGCACGGCCAACAACATCACCGACATCACCGATCTGGGCCGCCCGGACGTGGCTGCGCTGATGGACAGCGATGGCAACGGCAAGGGCGAAATGTGGATCGGCGCCCCCGGTTGGGCCTCGGCCAACGTGAACGAAGTGAAAACGCGCGACTATGGCCTGCTTGACTTTATCGAGCCAATCCGCGCCGAAGAAAGCGTGAAAACCGCCCGCATCAAGGATTCCATCGCCAAGGGCGAAGGCTATGCGTTCTATTGCTACAAGCCCCACGCGGTGTGGTTCATGTTCGACGTCGAGATGCTGACCGAGCCAACATTCGATCCAGCCAAGTACAACATGATCCAGCCTTCGGATGATGCGGACTGGTACGAAAAATCCAACGTCGCCACCAAGGACGCGCTGAAGCAGGTGCAAATCGCCTATTCGAATTCGCTGGCCGACCGCTCGCCAGCGATTGCCGATTTCTTCGCCAACTTTGCCCTTACAGCTGATGATGTCAGCGGCCTGGCCTTTGAAATCTCGGCCAACGGGGTCGAGCCTGCAGAGGCAGCCAAGGCATGGGTAGAGGCGAATTCGGATCGCGTCGACGCGATGCTCGGCCTCTGATCCACCACTCACGAAAACACGGCAGCTCCGGCGCGCGCGTCGGTGCTGCCCACCTCACAACAGGTGCACCCAGATATGAGCGATGATACCGTCATTGAGATCTCCAATGTCTGGAAGATCTTTGGCGCAAAACCCGAAGCCGCCCTGCAAGCCATTCGCGACCGCGGCCTGAACAAGGCGCAGGTTCTGGCCGAGTTCAATGCCGTCGTCGGTGTCGCAGATGTCAGTCTGTCGGTGAACCGGGGCGAGATCTTTTGCATCATGGGGCTGTCTGGCAGTGGCAAGTCCACGCTTGTGCGCCACTTCAATCGCCTGCTCGAACCCACGGCGGGCAAGATCGAGATTGAGGGCACGGATGTGATGGCCCTTGCGCCCAAGGACCTGCAAAGCTTTCGAAATCAGAAGATCGGCATGGTGTTTCAGAACTTTGCGCTGATGCCGCACCGGTCCGTGCTGGACAATGTGGCGATGCCGCTGGAAATCCGGCAGGTGGCCAAGAACGAACGGATGCGGCAGGCCGCTGCGATCCTCGACATCGTTGAACTTGGGGCGTGGGGGTCAAAATTCGCACACGAGTTGTCAGGCGGTATGCAACAGCGCGTTGGATTGGCTCGTGCATTGGCCGCCAATCCGGATGTGTTGCTGATGGACGAGCCGTTCTCGGCCCTTGATCCGCTCATTCGCCGTCAGTTGCAGGACGAATTCATACGCCTCTCCAAGATCCTGAAAAAGACAACCGTGTTTATCACGCACGATCTGGACGAAGCGGTGCGCATTGGGGATCGCATCGCCATCATGCGCGACGGCAAGATGGTCCAAGTCGGCACAGCCGAAGACATTGTGATGCATCCGGCTGACGACTATGTGGCTGACTTTGTTGCCGGAATTTCGCGCCTGAAGGTGGTACACGCCAAGGCAGTCATGCAGCCCGTTGATCAGTTCATTGCATCAAGCGGGCCCGTGCCGGCAGATGCGTCTCGTGTGGACAAGGATGAAACCCTCAGCACGTTGATCAACATGGCCATTGACGACAACAACCCGATCCTTGTGGCCGATGGCGGCGCGGATGTGGGTGTTATCACCCGCGCGGATCTTCTGCGCACGGTTGTGGAAGGGACGGAAATGTCATGAGAGACGATGATTTCAACCCGCTGGAAGACACCGAAAGCGATGCCGCCATTGCCTATGCCGAAGAGCGCAAGGACAACATCCGCACCTTTGTGCGCACCAGCCCCGACTACTATATCGCAAATTTCGACAAGGTCGGCGCTTCGGCCCGCTTTACCGCAACGTTCAACGTCATGGCGGGGTTATTCGGGCCGATCTGGTTTGGTGCGCGGGGCCTTTGGTCGTGGGCTCTGTCCTTCCTTGTGATCGAGGCGATTGCCTTTGTGCAAATTGCGCGCGGACTGTTCGGCGATCTGGCCTCAGACGCCATGGCCCGTATCGCGTCCATCGAAGGCACGCTTGAATTGCGTCGCCAACAACTTGCCGCCGCGATCGAGGCAGGCTCGGACCGGGCGGATGCTTTCCAACGGGCGGTAGACGGGCTCGAAGCCAATATCGGCGGCATTCGCGCCGAGGCCGAAGCTCTTGCCGAAACCGGCCCGACAATCGCCCTCACTGGGCTGGGCATTCTTCTCATCGCCAAGCTGGCACAGGCTGTCGTGGCCAACTGGGCGCTTGAGGCCCGGTTTTCAGATTGGCTGTCCGACCGCACGATCCGTTCGGGAATGCCGGTGCAGCAAATCGTCTTTTCCGCCGCCTTCATGGTGCTGATGGTGGCGGTCGCGATGGTGCATTACAGCTTTCCTGACCGCTTTGAACTGCTGTCGACCTTTCCAACCGATCCCGACATTCGCCTGACCAGCATCGACGGGGTCGAGGCGTTCTTTAACTGGGCGGTGCTGAACGGTGAGGCGCTGTTTGACGGCATCACCTACGGCATTCGGTTGATGCTGGACGCGCTGGAACTTGTCTTTGTCTCGACTCCATGGATCGTGATCGCAGCATTGATTGTGCTGCTGACCTGGCTCACGGCGGGTGTGCGCATGGCGATCTATTCGGGGGCCTTTCTTGCTTACATGGGCCTCCTTGGGTTCTGGGAAAAGGCGATGACGACGCTGGCGTTGCTGGGGACGGCCGCGTGTCTGTCCATCGTGATCGGCATTCCGCTGGGCATGTTCGCCGCGCGGCGCCCGCGCTTTTACGCGGCGATCCAGCCGATCATGGACTTTATGCAAACGATGCCAGCCTTTGTCTTCATGATCCCGGTCATTGCGTTTTTCGGTACAGGCAAACCGGCGGCTGTCGTCACCACTATGATCTTTGGGGGCACGCCCGTGGTGCGCCTGACGGTGCTGGGTCTGCGGGGCGTTCCTGAATCTGTGCGCGAGGCGGCGATCAGCTTTGGGGCCAACAAGTGGTATCTGCTGACCAAGGTGGATCTGCCCCTTGCCAGCCCCTCCATCCGGGCAGGCATCAACCAGACCATCATGCTGTCACTGGCCATGGTTGTGGTCGCTTCGCTGATCGGGGCCAAGGGCTTGGGCGAAGACGTGCTGGAGGCGCTGCAATACGCGAATGTGGGGCAGGGGATCCTCGCCGGATTTGCCATTCTGTTCTGTGCCATGATCCTTGATCGCATCGTGCAGGGGCAACGCAAGTGACACCACTGGTTCTGGTCCATGGGTTCATGGGCGGTGCGGCACAGTGGGCGGAGCAAGAGGCGGCATTCGGAGATACGTGTGAAGTGATCGCGCTGGACCTGCCCGGGTTTGGGGCCAACGCCCATCTTGCACCGATCAACAGCATTGGTGGCTTTGCCCAATGGGTCATGGCCGAAATCTCGGCGCGCAATATCACACGCTATCACCTCATGGGGCACTCCATGGGTGGCATGATTGCCCAAGAGGTTGCGCGGCGTGACGCCACCCGCATCGCCTCACTGGTGCTCTATGCCACGGGATCAGTTGGCGTTATGCCGGGCCGGTTTGAATCCATCGCAGAGAGCAAGGCGCGTGCGGTTCAGGACGGGGCCGTTGCCACCGCGCGCCGTATCGCCGCCACTTGGTTTCTCGACACCGAAAACGCGGCCGGCTTTGAAGGGTGCGCGCAGATCGCGCAACAGGCTGGGATTGGCGCAATCCTGTCTGGCTTGGATGCGATGCAGGGCTGGAGCGGCACAGCTCAATTGTCTCAGATCACCGCGCCCACATTGGTCTTGTGGGGCGACAAGGACCGCACCTATGCGTGGGAACAGCCCCGCCGCCTCTGGAGCGACATCCCAAATGCGCATCTCGCGGTTCTTGCGGGCTGCGCACATGCCGTGCATCTGGAAAAGCCACAACTGTTCAATGATGTGGTGAGGGATTTTCTGAACACGCACCCCTGACGCTCGGCTGTCGCTCTACAGGTGCTCAAGGGCCTGGCGGGCCAGATCAACAGCCTCTTCGCTGTCATCAAGGGCCGAGTCGGGCAGATGCCAATACGGCATGTTGGTAGGGCTGCCGTCCTTGCGCGCATAAGCCCAGCGTTCCAGCCCCATGGCGTCAAAGCGGGCCTGCATGTCGCCCTGACCTTTCAACAACAAGCGCCCGTCTGACATCAAAATGGCAAAGATCACCCCGTCGCGGTAGATCGACAGGCCGCCAAACATCTTGCGGGTGGTCAAGGGGCCCAGATCTGCAAACAAGTCCAGCGCGTGTTCGATCTCTTCACGCGAAACGGCCATCTCAGGAGGCGTTGCGCTCGGCCGTCAATGCCTCGACATCCTTGAACGAGATACTTTCACCGCAGCCACAGGCGTCAGAGACGTTGGGGTTGTTGAATTTGAACCCGCTTTCCAAAAGCGATGTTTCGTAGTCAATCTCGGTGCCAAACAGGAACATCTGCGCCATCGGTGCAATCAGCACCCGCGCGCCATCCTGTTCGACCGCCTCGTCGTTCGGGTCGGCCACATCCACATATTCCATGGTGTATTCCATGCCTGCGCAGCCGCCTTTTTTGACGCCAATGCGCAAACCGGAATGGCCGTCTTTCTCCATCAGTCTGGAGATCTGCGCCGCCGCGCGGTCGGTTATGGTGACAGCTTGTTTTCCGGGGATTGCGAACATGGGTGGAACCTCGTTTATCCGACCGTAAAGGTAGGGCTTTGGGCGGGCTTTCGCAAGGGGTGCGCCGCTGACAGGGCGCCGGCAAGTGCCTCAAGGGCGGCACGAATGGGCGGGTCGTGGCGGCTGTCTTGGTGGCAGACCAGCCATTCTTCGGCCGTCAGGACGTCAATGACATCGGATACACGCGTCAGGCCGGCCGCGACGTCGCCTGCGAATGTAGGCAACACGACCCGGCCCACGCCACTTTGGGCAAGGGCAAGCCGGGTTTGCGGGTCGTTGGCGACGGCCACCATATCAGGGCCGTGATGAGCGACAGTCCATGCCTCTGATGGCAGTGCGGCGGTGTCGTCGCTGGGTCCGATCCACCCTGTAACATCATGACTTGTGGCATAGGCCGCGTGTTCGACGGTACCAGTGCGCCGCCCCGCAAGCCACGGATGGGTCGGGCGACGATTGCGCACGCCGATGTCGACCTCGCGGCGTTCGATATCCATGTCCCGGTTACAGCTGACAAATTCCGGCATCCATCTGGCCTTGGGCGTCCAATAGGTGTGCAGGTGCGAGGCCAGAAAATTCGATGTCCAAGTGCCGGACGAAATCCGCACCCGTGGTGGCCCGGACTGTTCGGCGGACCAATGGGCGATGTCGCGCGCTGCGGCTTCCATCCGTTTGGCGCGTTCCAGTAGGGCACGGCCCTCGACGGTCGGGGTGTAGCCGCTGGCACCATGCACAAACAAACGGCGGCCCATGCGCTGTTCCAACGCGGTCATCCGGCGTGACAAGGTCGCCTGACTAAGCCCCGTTTCCCGTGCCGCGCCCGCCAAAGATCCGGCACGCGCCACGACGGTAAACAGGCCAAAATCTGTCCAATCGGTGATTTGCATAAATGAAAGGATAGTCCCGATCATGGCGTCTGACAATCCGGTAGGCAGTGCGCCATATTGGGTGGGAGAAGTCAGGAGAAACCCATGCAACACCCTTATAAATCAATGGAAATGCTCAGCCTTTACGAGCAAGAAAAAGCGGCATTTGCAGATATGGAAGAGCAGATGCAAAATCGCAAACGGCGTGCGCGGCGCAGACGCATGTTGATGTGGGTGCTGCGGCGCTTGTAGCCCACAGCACCGACAAGGCATCGCCAAAGCATCGCTAGGGCATCGACCCTGCCGCAATCCAGTTCCAGCGCGTGGCGATACACGCGCCGGAAAGACGTTACAGCCCCATGCAGTTGGCGTAATAGGTCACCGTCGCAGGCCAGTCGGAAAAGACGCCGACAACGCCCACATCTTGCGCCAGCACATCAAGAATCTCGTAGTAGACGCCGTCATTGTCCGTCACATCTGCAACCGACTGGAAATACCAGCCACCCCCGGACGCCAACGGACCGGAGCGCTCAAGCGTCCAGGTGATGATGTTCAACCCTGCTACACGCGCTTCCTTGGCATAGGCCGACGGCACGATCTGCCCGTCTTGCAGCGTCACCAGCATCCACATGGGCGGGGCAATATAGTTCACACCGCGCTGCGCCAGACTGTTCATGCTGTCGGGAAAGGTCGCCGGATCATTGGCGTCAAACCCGTCAATCCCATAGCTGTTGTCCAGATAGACCGCTTGTGCCCCGAATTCCGGCTCGTTTTCTATCCAGTAGAGCACGTCCTCCAAGTTGAACGACTGCGCCCAGACATCAGAGGCCGGGATCCCTGCGGCCTTGTACTCATCAATCAGTTTCTGGGCGTAATCGGCTTGGCTAAATCCATTGTGTGGCATGTCCACAGCGGGGCTTTTGAGCTCGGGCGTGAACTTGGTCCCAAGTGATTTGAACAGCGCAATGGACTGCGCATGGGTCATCAACGTGGCGCCATCTGTGTAAAGGTCCGTGCGAAAGCCCGCTATGCCGCCCTGATAGGCCTGCGGAGTCGTGGCGGTCTTATCCGCGCTGTCCATTTTCGGGGTCAGGGTCTGGAACTCTGCCAGTGTCACATCAGAGGTGCGGCACTCGGCGGTGGCGTCGGTGTCACCGTTGGCGGGAGAGAACGGCGTGACACAGGTGTCCGCCAGATCGGTTAGCAGGATATCGGTTGTCGTGTGCAGATCGTTCTGGGCGTGGCGGCAGACCAGCACATGATCCTTGGTAAAGGTCACGTCACATTCCAGAATACCGGCCCCCATGCGGGCTGCGGCCACGTTGGACTGGACAGTATGTTCGGGAAACATCATCGGTGCGCCGCGGTGCCCGATGGAAAAGTCGGACGCGGATGGGGTTTGGCCCTGACAGCTTTGCAGCTTGGTCTTCAACGCGCCGTCGGGCAGCTTGTCGATCAGATAGGCCGGGCGGGGACCGTAATCTATCGCGACGGGGCCTGCACTCGCGATCACAGGGGGCAGGGCCGTAGCAAGGGCCAGAGCACAGCACACAGACATAAAACGCACCATCTTATTCCTCCAGACGGGCTGAAATGCCCGTGCTTAATGAAGGGTCAGTATGACGATTTCGCCTTATGCGGGTAACCGTTTTGTGACACGCGCGTGTGGCGTCGGCGCAATTGCGCCGGGTCTGGCCGGAAAGGGAGGGTGTGCCGAGCGGGCGAAGGGTTACATGAAACCCAGTTCAAGACGTGCTTCGTCTGACATCATTTCCATGCCCCACGGGGGTTCCCATGTCAGCTCAACATCGACCTGTTTGACACCTGCGATAGGCTCCACCGCGTCCGCCACCCAGCCCGGCATCTCACCGGCGACAGGGCAGCCTGGCGCGGTCAGGGTCATGATGACCTTCACCTCGTTCTCGGCGTTGATGTCGATGGTGTAAATCAGCCCCAACTCGAAGATGTTGACCGGGATCTCAGGATCATAGACCGAACGGCACGCCTCGACGACCGCTTCGTGCAGCGGGTGATCGGTGGACGAGGGGGCAATCAACGGCGTTCCCTCAAGCATGTCTTTCGGCTGGTCCATGACACCTCGCATCCTCAGTTCCTGACAAATCATATAGGGTTAGGAGCGGTGCGGGTAAAGGCCTACTATTCTGCTCAGTTAAGCAACGCGCGAGGCGGTGCGTGCGCGCTCGACAGACATGAATTTGGGCAATCGGACGATGATCAGGGCGACGCCATCCGCACCGCTGTTTCGCAAATCGCGACCAACGTGGGCAAGATCGGTGCGCAGAATGTGCTGATCCGGGTGGCTGACATGCGTCACAATTTCGACCTCGGTGCAGGCAGGGGCGCCGCGTGCCATCAGGGAAGTTGCGATTTGATCGGCCGCGCGCACGCCCATGTAGATCGCAAGCGTTGTGCCGGGACGCATGTGGTGGGCCCAATCGGGGGTAGGATCGCCCGGACGGCAGGTGCCTGTCGCCAGAACCACCGTGTCCGTCTCGCCACGTTCCGTCAGGCTGCGCCCAAGGGCCGCTGCTGCCGCATTCGCTGCTGTCACACCGGGGACAAGTTCCACCGCAATGCCAGCGGCGCGGGCTGCCTCCAGCTCTTCGGTCGCGCGGCCATAGATCGAAGGATCTCCTGACTTCAGCCGCACCACGCGGCGGCCCTTGCGTGCCTCGGCCACGATCAACGCGCAAATGCGATCCTGTGGCCACGCGTGCGCCCCAACCTCTTTGCCAACATAGATCCGCTCGGCGTCTCGGCGCGCCAGTTCCAAAACATCCGTATCCACAAGGCGGTCGTAGTAGATCACATCTGCCTCCTGCAGGCGCTCGACCGCGCGCAGGGTCAGCAAATCGCGCGCGCCCGGACCCGCGCCGACCAACGCGATATGCCCAAGGCCCGCATCCTCGGGCAATTTCTTCTGCGCGATTGCGGTTTTCAGGAGTGTCGCCGCCTCGGCCTCTGCGCCTTGGCTGTGCAGACGGGCTGGCGTGCCGTTGAACACCCAAGCCCAGAAGGCGCGGCGCGTATTTTGAGGCAGGTGCATCGCGACAGCACCACGTAGCCGACCGGCAAGGGCGGCCAATCCCCCCAGGCGAAGGGGTAACAGTGTTTCGACTTGCGTCTTGATCGCACGTGCCAGCACAGGGGCCGTGCCTTCGGTTCCAATGGCCACAACCACCGGGTCACGATCCACAATGGAAGGAGTTGTCGCGTCACACAGGTCAGGGCGGTCCACAACGTTCACAACCGCACCCGCCTCTTTTGCCAAGGCATGCAGGGCCATATCTGCTCCCGCACAGCCCGTCGCGATAAAGGTCAGGGCAGAGCCGCGAAAGGTCTCGGGGCAAATGCGCGCGGTATCATGCACCGCCCGTCTTTCTGCGACGACACCTGCCAATTCATCGTCCAAAACCGGCGCGGCCAGGCGGATCTGTGCATCTGTTTTCAGGATCAGCCGTGCCTTTTGCGCCGCCTGTTCGCCGCCGCCCGCAATAACAACTTCACGCGCCGTGGTCTTGATGAACATGGGAAAGGACTTCATGGATTTACTCCTTATTCGGCAGCCAACGGCGGGACCATGCGCGCGACGAGGTCCGCGACTTCGGGGCGGCAGGAACCGCAATTGGTGCCCGCTGTGGTCGCCTCGCAAATGGCGTCTGTGTCCGCACCGGGGGCCGCAGCAATGGCGTCGAGGATCTGGTTGCGCCCCACACCCATACATGCGCACACCGTTGGACCGGGATCGCGCACAGCCGCGCCGGGGCGCGCGGCCAGAACGGCGCGCGTTTCCGTACCGATCAACGTGGCAACAAAATCTCGGGCAACAGAGACCGGCTCACGGGCGACAAACAAGGCAGCCTTGAGTACGCCGTTGTCATAAAATGCGAGGCGGGTCTGCCCTGCCGCTTTGTCGGCCAGCACCTCAGGCGTCGAGGCCACACCAAACAATGCCTTACCATAGGCGACCCAATCGCTCGGGGTCTCCGTGTCTGCCAGTTCTGTCCGCCAGCCTGCATCACTGCGCATCTGCGCCCAATAGGCCGTTTCAGGGCGCAGAGCGTCTTGAGACACGGCAAAACCGTACCATTCGGCTTCAAACCGCTGCACTGCCACAACCGAGGCCTTGCTTTCGGGCTGACCAGAGAAGGGATCCACATCTGCTGCAATCACCGCGCCAATGCGGGCCGCAGGCGCGGTTTCGCCGGTCCAGTGCATCGGGGCAAAGGGCGTACTGCGCTGCACGTCATCGCTGATCAAGACGCGTAAGATGGCGCTGCCATGGGGGCTGCTAACCTGCGCCAGATCGGCTGGTCTCAGGCCCAGATCGGCGGCATCGCCCGGGTGAATTTGCAAAAACGGTTCCGCCAGATGGCGCGACAAACGCGGCGCGCGCGCGGTGCGGGTCATCGTGTGCCACTGATCGCGTACCCGGCCTGTGTTCAGGCGATAGGGATAGCGTGGTGCGGTGCGCTGTTTGGGTGGCACATGTGACACCGCGATCATGCGCGCGCGCCCATTGGGCGTGAAAAACCCACCGCTCCCAAAAAACCGTCCCCCGGTTTTTGCTTCGGAAACGGGCCAATGGGCAGGGGCAAGCGTTTCGTAGTCCGCGTCACTCAAATCACGCAGGCCAGAAATGTCGAAGTCCCGACCCAACGCGCCCGCAAAGCCGGACAAGGCCGCATGTTCACGCAGGATCTCGGCAGGCGAGCGGTAGTCGAACGCACTGTGCCAGCCCATGCGGCGGCCCACTTCGGCAAAGATGTCCCAATCTGCGCGCGCTTGTCCCGGCGCGGGCAGGGCGGCCCGTTGGCGGCTGATCATCCGGTCCGAATTGGTGACGGTGCCGTCCTTTTCACCCCAACCAAGCGCAGGTAGTACCACATCCGCTAGTCGCGCGGTGTCCGTGTCGACAGTCAAATCGCTGACGACTGTGAAGTCACATCCCTTGATCGCCGCAGCGACCGCATCAGCGTCAGGTAGGGAGACCACAGGGTTTGTGCAGGCAATCCACAGTGCTTTGATGCGCCCATCATCCACCGCCTTGAACATGTCTACAGCCTTGAGACCCGCGTGATCCGCGACATTGGGCGCATCCCAGAAATCCCCCACCGTGGCGCGGTGCTCTTCGTTTTCCAGATCCAGATGGGCCGCCAGCATATTGGCAAGGCCTCCGGTCTCACGGCCCCCCATCGCATTGGGCTGCCCCGTGACCGACAGTGGCCCCATGCCGGGGCGCCCGATACGGCCCGTCGCCAGATGCGTGTTGATAATGGCGTTGACCTTGTCGCTACCGGATGTCGATTGGTTCACGCCTTGGCTGAACACGGTCACGGTGCGCTCCGTTTGCGCCACCATCTCAAAGAAGGCTGCAATGTCACTGGTGTCCAACTTCGTTGCGCTCAAATCATCCCCACGCGCCGTGTCCAAAGCCGTCTCAAGCCCCTCAACATGCGCGTCGGTATATTTGGCATCAAATGCACCAGCTTTCGCCAAATGCACCAACAACCCATTGAACAGCGCCACATCGCCACCCGGCGCGATGGGCAGATGCAGGTCCGCGATATCGCAGGTGGCCGTGCGGCGCGGATCAATTACGACCACTTTGGTGCCGCGCTTTTTGCGGGCAGCGACAAGGCGCTGAAACAGAACAGGATGGCACCACGCAAGGTTCGAGCCGACCAACACCACGAGATCGGCCTCTTCAAGATCCTCGTAAGATCCCGGCACCGTGTCCGTGCCAAAGGCGCGCTTGTGACCCACCACGGTGGAGGCCATGCAAAGCCTTGAATTCGTGTCGATATTTCCTGAGCCGATAAATCCTTTCATCAGCTTATTGGCGACGTAATAGTCTTCGGTCAGCAACTGACCTGAGACGTAAAACGCCACCGAGTCCGGCCCATGGTCTGCAATCGTGGCGGCAAACTTGTCGGCGACCAATTGCAACGCGCTGCCCCAATCTGATGCAACGCCGTCCACCTGAGGGGCCAGCAAGCGCCCCTCCAATCCCACCGTCTCGGCCAAAGCCAGACCTTTGGAACACAACCGACCGTAATTGGCCGGATGCTCCGGATCGCCAGACACCGACAACCCGCCGACGCCATCAGGGCGCAGCAACACGCCACACCCGACGCCGCAATATGGACAGGTTGAGCGGATCGCGGGCGCGTCCATCACGCCGCCGCCCGGTTCAGCACGGCATCTTCAATCAGGATACGGCCGTCGCGGACCCGGACGGCATAGGTCGCAATCCGCCCCTCATCCGCGCCCAGCGCCTCACCGGTTTCCAGATCAAACACCCAGTTGTGCAAAGGGCAGGTGACGCGTGTGCCGTGGACAATCCCCTCGTTCAACGGCCCCTGTTTGTGGGGGCAGACGTTGGACGTGGCAAAAACCGTGTCCTCATCCGTGCGAAACACCGCCAGGCAACCGACCCGTGTTTTGACCTTACGGGCCCCACGCAGCGGGATGTCCTCCAATGCGCCAATATCCACCCAGCTCATTCCGCCGCCTCCAATGTGAGATCCGCAAGAGGGGCAAATTTCGCCGCTTCCTCTTCACCGGCCAATTCGGCCCAGGGATCGATCTGATAGATGCTTTGACTCAGGGCAAAGGCATCCAGCAAACGGGTGCGCTCGACCTCATTCGCAAGGGTCTCGCGGACCCAGTCCAGCCCGACTTTGGCAATCCATTTGTAAGCGCGATCCAGATACTTCGCGTTCTCACGATAGAGCTGCACAAAGGCGATGATGTAATCCATCGCCTCGGCCTCCGTCGCGACTTTGATCAGCGGCTCGATCTGTTTGAGATCCATGCCAGCGGCCCCGCCAACGCCAACCTCATACCCGGAGTCCACACAGACGACGCCCACATCCTTGCACGTCGCTTCGGCGCAATTGCGCGGACAGCCCGACACGCCCAGCTTGACCTTGTGCGGCGTCCATGACCCCCAAAGCGCCTTTTCCAAACGGATGCCCATGCCCGTGGAATCCTGCGTGCCAAAGCGGCAATGATCCGTGCCCACGCACGTTTTCACCGTGCGCAGCCCCTTGGCATAGGCATGCCCTGATACCAGCCCAGCCCGCCCCAGATCGGCCCACATGGCTGGCAAATCCTCGCCCCTCACGCCCAGCAGATCGATGCGCTGACCGCCCGTCACCTTGACGGTAGGTACATTGTATTTGTCCGCAGCATCAGCAATGGCACGCAGTTCGGATGCGTTGGTGATGCCGCCCCACATGCGGGGCACCACGGAAAAAGTGCCGTCTTTCTGGATGTTTGCGTGCTTGCGCTCGTTCACAAAACGGCTTTGCGGATCATCCTGATATTCCACCGGCCAATCGGCCAGCAGGTAGAAATTGACCGCCGGGCGGCAGGTGTGACAACCATTGGGCGTGCTCCAGCCCAACTCTTGCCATACGGCAGCTTGCGATTTCAGCTCCTGCGATTTGATCAGGCGGCGCACGTCCTCATGCGTCAATTCGGTGCAGCCACAAACCGGTTTGGCCGTGGGCATTTGAAAGTCATCGCCCAAAGTGACGGCCAACAATTGCTCGACCAACCCCGTGCAGGTCCCGCACGAGCCCGAGGCTTTGGTCTCAGCGCGCACAGCGTCCAGGTCATGCGCGCCCCCTTCGATCGATGTCACGATCTGGCCTTTACAAATGCCGTTGCAGCCGCAGATTTCTGCGTCAGCCGGTAAGGCTGCAACGGCCGCCATAGGGTCCAGGGCGGACCCTCCCTGAAAGGCGGGGCCAAAGATCAACGTCTCGCGCATGTCCGAAATATCGGTCGCGTCCTTGATCAAGCCATGGAACCAACTGCCATCAGCCGTGTCGCCATACATGACGGCCCCAATGACGCGATTGTTCTGTAGAACCAGCCGCTTGTAGACGCCGCGCGCGGGGTCGCGGAACACGATGTCCTCGCGGTCCTCGCCTTCGGCAAAGTCGCCAGCGCTGAACAGATCACACCCCGTAACCTTCAACTTGGTCGCCGTCTCGCGGTTCACAAACACGGCCTCAGCCCCCGTTAACGTCGCCGCCGCCACTTTGGCTTGGTCATACAAAGGCGCGACAAGGCCAAAGATCTGCCCGTCATGTTCAATGCATTCTCCAATGGCCAGCACGTCTTCGTCTGAGGTGATCATCTGATCATCCACATGGATACCGCGCCCGCAGGCGAGGCCCGCGTTCTTGGCCAAAGAGGTCGCCGGACGGATGCCCACCGCCATGACCAGCAGATCGCAGGGCAGTTCAGTTCCATTCTCAAGCAACAGCGCGCGCACCTTGCCGTCCGCGCCGAGGATCTCGGACGAATTGGATGAACACAGCACCTTGATGCCACGCCCCACCAGTTCCTTGCGCAGCAAATAGCCTGCCGCCTCATCCAACTGACGTTCCATCAGGTGGCCCATCAGGTGCACCACCGTGACGTCAACGCCGCGCGCATGCATGCCCGCCGCAGCCTCAAGACCCAGCAAACCGCCGCCAATGACAACGGCCTTGTGACCGGCCCCAAGGGACATCATCCGCTGCGTGTCTTCCAGATCGCGGTAGGCAATGACGCCCTCCAGATCATGGCCGGGCAGGGGGATCATGAATGGGTCAGACCCCGTCGCAATCACCAGCTTGTCATAAGGTAGGGGCACACCGTCCGTACCCGTCACAGTCTTGGCCGCCCGATCAATTCCCGCAACACGTTCACCAAACCGGCACGTCACGCCGTGCTGCTCATAGAACGCATCATCATGCGTCACAATCTCGGCGTAGGTCTTGTCACCGGACAAGACGGGGGAGAGCATGATGCGATTATAGGTGCCACGCGGCTCGGCGTTGAACAGGGTGATATCCCAACCCCCCGCGTCGCTCACATGTTCAATCAAGCGACCGGCGGCCATCCCGGCCCCAATCACAACGAGGTTCTTCATGTCACTCACTCCGCTGCTATGGCTGATGTTTTGGGGGTCGGTGTCCCCCCAGAGGGCGGCGATTTGGGCTTGGCGCCGTTCTCATATTCCTCAAGGAAATCAAGCACCTCTTGGCGATATGCGTAGTAATCTGGATGCTCCAGCAACGCCTTGCGGGTGCGGGGGCGCGGCAGGTCCACCTCCGTGATCTTGCCGATGGTGGCTTGTGGCCCGTTCGTCATCATCACCACGCGATCCGCCAGCAAAATCGCCTCGTCCACGTCATGGGTCACACAGATCGCGGTAACCTTGGTGCGTGACCACACTTCCATCAGCACCTCCTGCAGTTCCCATCGGGTGAGAGAATCCAGCATACCAAAAGGTTCATCCAACAGCAGCAATTTCGGAGACAGGGCAAAGGCGCGGGCAATACCGACGCGTTGCTGCATCCCGTTGGATAGATCGGTGGCAGGCTTGTCCATCGCATCGCCCAAACCGACACGCTCAAGATAGTATTCCACCACATCTTGCCGTTCGGCCTGAGAGGCGCGGGGATACACCTTGTCGACTCCAATCGCGACGTTCTGCTTGGCGGTGAGCCAGGGGAACAGGTTGGGGGACTGGAAGACGACAGCGCGCTCTGGATCAGCTCCTTCGACGTGACGCCCATCCAGCTTGATCGCCCCTTGCGAAATCTCGTTCAACCCCGCCGCCATTGTCAGCACCGTGGACTTGCCACAGCCCGAATGGCCAATGAGCGAGATAAATTCGCCCTTGTTGATCTTTAGGTCAAAGTCCTCAACCACGGTCAGCGGCCCTTTGGGGGTCGGATAGACCTTGTGCAACATGGAAAAGTCCAAGAACCGGTTTTCGATCATCCCCTTCTGAGCATCCGCCACCGCCGTGGGCACCCCATGGATCGGCGTCACATCCGGTAACAGGCGCGAACCTTCGACCTTCGCCTCGATCCCCACATCCATCAGGTACTTGGTGACATCTGCCCGCAGGGTCTTGAACGTGTCGTCATTGTTCATTGCCATTCGGTCGCGCGGGCGGGGGATGGTGACTTTGAATTCCGCCCCCAATGTTCCGTCCGGGTTCAGTGCGATGATGCGATCCGCAAGAATGATCGCTTCATCCACGTCATTGGTGATCAACACACAGGTCTTCCTGTCTGCGGCCCAAATTCGTTCGATTTCATCCGCAAGATTGGCGCGGGTCAGAGCATCCAGCGCCGACAGGGGCTCATCCAGCAGCAACATTTCCGGGTTCATCGCCAGAGCGCGGGCCACATTCACCCGTTGCCGCATGCCCCCCGACAATTCTGCCGGACGACGCGCCGCAGCATGGGACAGGCCCACCATTTCGACAAAATGGGCAACCTTCGCCGACTTCTCGGCGCTCGACAGCCTAGGGTAAACCGTATCAACGGCCAACCGCACATTGCCCGTTACCGTCAGCCAGGGCATCAAGGAATAGCTTTGGAATATGATGCCGCGCTCTGGGCCGGGGCCAGTCACAGGTTTACCCTTGAAGGTCACAGCGCCCGATGACGGCATCTCAAGCCCACCCATCAGATTTATCAGCGTCGTCTTGCCTGTGCCGGAAAACCCCAGAAGGACAAGGAATTCGCCCTCAGCCACATCCAGATCAATGTCGTTCAAAACATCCGTTTGCGCTGTGCCTGTGCCAAAGGACTTCGAAACATTCGAGAGTGTCAAAATTCCCATCAGGATCACCGATTGTTCGTGAAGGTAAACAGGGACTGCAGAGCGTACATGACCCGGTCGAGCAGGAAGCCGATGATGCCGATGGTCAGCACAGCCACGATGATCTTGGCGAGGCTTTGCGACGATCCGTTCTGGAATTCATCCCACACAAATTTGCCCAGACCGGGGTTCTGTGCCAGCATCTCTGCGGCGATCAGCACCATCCAGCCAACCCCCAAAGACAAGCGCAATCCTGTAAAGATCAGGGGCAGGGCCGAAGGCAAAACCAGCTTGGTGATCTTGGTGTAGGTGTTCATTTTCAACACCTTGGAGACGTTGACGAGATCTTTGTCGATGCTGCTCACACCCAAGGCTGTGTTGATGAGCGTGGGCCAGAGCGAACACAGGGTTACCGTAATCGCTGACACGAGGAACGACTTGGCAAACCAGCCATCCTGGGTGACGTAAACCGCACTCACCACCATGGTCACGATCGGCAACCATGCCAGCGGAGAGACAGGTTTGAAAATCTGGATCAATGGGTTCAGGGCCGCATTGGCCGTGGCTGACAACCCCGCGGCGATGCCCAACGGGATGGCCACAGCGCTCGCAATCAGAAAGCCAAAGAACACCGTGTAGATCGACGTCCCGATCTGCGCATAATAGGACGGCGCGCCGGTATAAGGGATGTTCTTGACCTTCTCGGGCTGCCCATTGGCAATGAAGCGTTCGTTGCGTTTTTCGACACGCTCTTCATGCTTGGCGCGCTTTTCGGCGGTGGCGATCGCAGCCTGATGCAAGTTTACGGCCTCAGACCAGACTTGTGCCGGACCGGGTATCGCACCCAGAGAGGTCTGCACCTTGGGCGCCAATGTGCCCCACAGCAGCAAAAACGCAGCGATGGCGATCAGCGGAACAGCAAGCAGGCGCCAGATGTCTCCCACTTGGGCGCGCGGGTTGTCACCAGCGGCGGCGCGAAAGATTGGCGTCAGCCATGCGAGGCCCAACACCTGAAACCACTTGTCGGCAGCATTGATGCGGGTGAACAGCCTGGCCTTGCGAGCGGCGCGATCGGCGTCTGAAATCTGTGAGGGGTCAATAGCGGTCATCGCGTGGGGTCCTGCGTTTGTGCTGCGGGGCAGCGCTGCGTTGGAAAGTGCCTGAATTTTGTGCAACTGTGATTGCTGCGGCGCGGCAAGGGATGGGTCATACACACAGTCTGCATCGGTTGATTCGGTAGAAAAAACTGCGGATGCACTCATGCGCAACCGCAGCATTTTCATGTCAGATCAACCTTGGATCTCGGTGCCGACAACCTTCTGCTCACCCTTCAAGCCGATCGGCAGGCTTTCGAGATACGCGTTTGGTTTGGAGCCGTCATAACCGATGCCGTCAATGATATCCGCCGCTGGAGTTGGGGCTTTGTAACCATTGCTGTCCCATGGGAAATCCGCCTCATCCGCCAACCCTTCGTCGACCAGCAGGCGGGCCGCTTCAAGGTAGATTTCTGGTTTGTAAACGGACTTGGCGACTTCGTCATACCAGCTGTCTGGCTTGGCCTCGGCGATCTGGCCCCAACGGCGCATTTGCGTCAGATACCATACCGCGTCCGAGTAAAACGGGTAGGTGGCATTGTAGCGGAAGAACACGTTGAAATCCGGGATGTCGCGTTTGTCACCTTTCTCGAATTCAAAGAATCCGGTCATGGAATTTGCGATGACTTCGTAGTCCGCTCCCACATATTCCGGGCGGCTCAGGATCTCGACAGCCTCGGGGCGATTTGCGTTATCGTTTTCATCCAACCAGATGGCGGCGCGGATTAGCGCCTTGACGATGGCAAGAGTTGTGTTGGGGTTTTCTTCCGCAAATTCCTTTGTGATTCCAAAGACTTTTTCCGGGTTGTTCTTCCACATCTGGTAGTCGGTGATGACGGGGACACCGATGCCTTTGAACACGGCTTGCTGGTTCCACGGCTCACCCACGGCGTAGCCATAGATCGTGCCAGCCTCGAGAGTTGCAGGCATTTGCGGGGGCGGTGTCACGGACAGGAATGCCTCGGCGCCAATCTGGCCTGATATGTTCTCGGGGCTATAGAAACCGGGGTTGATGCCACCCGCCGCCAGCCAATAGCGCAGTTCGTAATTGTGGGTGGAGACAGGGAACACCATGCCCATGTTGAAAGGTTTGCCTTGTTCCGCATAGCTTTCGATCACTGGCTTGAGGGCAGAGGCCGAAATTGGGTGTTGCGGGCGGCCGTCATCCATCAGCGGAATGTTGGGCTTCATTTCGGCCCAGACCTCGTTGGATACAGTGATGCCGTTGCCATTCAGATCCATGGAAAAGGGCGTGATAATATGGGCTTGCGTTCCGTAACCGATGGTGGCGGCCAGCGGTTGACCTGCCAGCATGTGCGCGCCGTCAAGCTGGCCGTCGATCACACCATCTAGCAGCACCTTCCAATTGGCTTGTGCTTCGATGGTGACAAACAGGCCTTCGTCATCAAAGAACCCCTGTTCCTGCGCCACAGCCAGCGGCGCCATGTCTGTCAACTTGATAAAGCCGAATGTCAGTTCGTCTTTTTCCAATTCCAGCGATTGGGCCGTAGCCCCGGAGGCCATCAGCGCAACAAACGCTACACCACTCAGCAAAGGTTTCATCATTCAGTCCCTCGTTCGATCTGCCGGGAGGAGGAGGCAGAAAAAAACACAAAAAAAGCCGCAAGACCTCTGACCACACGGGCGGTGCAGTCGGGTCGAGCGGCTTTGCTCGGATCGCCCTCAGTTGGGAGAAAAGTAAGAGAGCGCCATTGCTCTCTGTAATTTAAACTGACGCGGCGTTGGCACGGAAACAAGGCAAATGCCGCAGAGCAGCATAAGTTAGCGATCGCAATTGGGTTTGGGCCGCTCGAATGCCCAATAAATAGTCATTGCTGCGCGCCGGGGTCAAAAATTTCATCATCGAAAAACTGATTGGATGACAGAATCAGTCGCTCCTGCGCCGCGGCAACAGCGGTGTCGTGGACGATTCCCCCTTCGATCTTGTCGGAGGCACCCGGCAGCACGGCCCCGATATCACCAAGGTGGCGGCGATACAGATCAGCACGAAAAACCCCGCGTGCGCGATCCATGGCGTCATTTCGGTCGAGCCCGAGCCGTCCGGCCATCTGGCAAGCGATCCACGCCGACTGAGAGCGCCACGGAAAATTGGCGATTCCGCTAAAGAATTCGACAAACCGATCGACTTTCCGAATTTCCCCGCTGGGCGAGATGACCAACCGTCCTGTTAGTGCGCGATCCACGATATCTGATGGCAGGTCGAGATAGGCCCTGTGCCCCAGCATCTCTGCCGCCGTTGTATGGGCGCCGTTTTGCCCAAGCCATCGGCAGGCCCGCCACACTGCGCGCATCAACCGCCCCGTCAGTTCCGGTTCGCTGTCCGCCCAGTCGCTGCGCACGGCCAGTACTTTTTCAGGTGCAAAACTCCAGATCGCCGCGCCGGGCAGGATCAATGAGCCAAGCCCACGCTCTACCGTTTGCGACCCCCAAGGTTCGCCCACACAGAATGCATCAATCTCACCGGCCTCTAACGCATCGGCCATGAGCGGAGGCGGCACCGTGCGCACTTCAACCGATTGCGGGGCAGGCAGGCCAGAGGCCGACAGCCAGTAATAGAGCAACTCGGCATGCATCGAGAATGGAAAAGGCACACCGATGCGCAAGGTCTGGTCGCTGGCCTCCACCAGCGCCGCCCCCACCGCGCGGGCATCGCCAAACGGCAAATCGGGCAGTTTGGCCGCCAAGCCATTGCTGACCCCGACTACATTGCCATTCACCGACAAGACCATCAGCGCACAGAGTTGCGAGGACACGCCCCCGAGGCCCAAAGCCATCGCCACGGGCATGGGCGACAATAGATGCGCGGCATCGACCCGTCCAAAGGCCAGCATATCCCGGACAGACGACCATGACGAAGCGCGTACAAGGTCAAGCGATAGACCTTCCTCGCGATCAAATCCCATTTCATGTGCAACAACCAACGGCGCGGCATCCACCAAGGGAACAAAGGCAACAGACAGTGTGGTCAGGCTCATGACAGCAGATCCGCCGCTGTTACCAAAGCGGCTGCAATTTCGGTGATCTTCTTGCCGCGATCCATTGCCGTTTTGCGCAGTAAGCCATAGGCCTCGTCTTCGTTCAGTCCCCGCGCCTTCATCAACAACCCTTTAGCCTGATCCAGCACTTTGCGTTCCTCCAAGGCGCGCTTGGTCTCGGCCAATTCCTCGCGCATCCGGCGGAACATGTTGAAACGGGCAATAGCCGCGCTCATCACTGGGTGCAGTTTTTCGGGGCGCAAGTTGTCCACCACATAGGCTGACACGCCCGCTTCAATAGCTGCGGCAGTCAGACTGTCGTCGCTTTGATCGGCGAAGATGGCGACGGGGCGCTCCATCGGCGCAGTGGCCAGCGTCAACTCTTCGATCATGTCACGGGTTGGGCTGGTAATGTCGACAATCACCACGTCCGGGTTGCGTTCCGCCAGTCGACGGGCAAGGCCGGACACTTCGGAAATCACAAAAATATCGTTGTCCCCGGCAGCGTTTAGACTGTCGACAATCATCAACGCGCGGTCACGATCCTGTTCGACAACCACAATGGAAAGGCGCTTGGACATGAGCGGCACAGTACGAGCCGCTTAACGCCTCGCAATCGGATTGGCACAACTTGGCGCAATTTATCCGCCCAAAGGCAACGCCCGCCCAAATATTGAACAGAGACGGAAAGATAGGGGGCGTTGCGTCAACTCCGCCGACGCGCGGGTCGCGGCTTCACGCGCGCTTCGATCATGTCATAGACCTTGCCGACAATGTCCTTGCCGGTCGCGTTCTCGATCCCTTCGAACCCGGGCGAGGAGTTTACCTCAAGCACCTTGGGCCCGGTTTCCGAGCGCAGCAGATCCACGCCGGCCTTGCCCAAGCCAAAGGCGCGAGCGGATCGCACGGCGGCGTCGCGTTCTTCCTTGGATATGCGCACCGATTTGGCAGACCCGCCCCGGTGCAGGTTCGAGCGAAAGTCGCCATCTGCCCCGGTGCGTTTCATGGAGGCGACAACCTTGCCGTCCACCACGAGGCAGCGGATATCTTCGCCCGCGGCCTCCTTGACGAAATCCTGCACAAGGAAGTTGGCGCGCAGGCCCCTGAAGGCGTCGATCACGGATTCAGCCGCCTTTTTGGTTTCGGCCAGAACAACGCCTTTGCCTTGTGTCGATTCCAATAGCTTAACGATCACAGGGGCGGTGCCGACCAGACCCATGATGTTGGCCGTATCCTTGGGAGAGGCGGCAAAGGCCGTAGTGGGCATCCCGATCTTCTTGGCGGCAAGGATCTGGTGGGCGTGCAGTTTGTCACGGCTTGCCGTGATCCCATCCGAGCCGTTCACGCAATAGGTGCCGGTGGTTTCAAACTGTCGGATGACAGCCGTTCCATAGGCGGTGACCGAGGCGCCGATGCGCGGAATCACGGCGTCATAGCGGGGCAGGCGTTTGCCATCATAGTGCACTTCGGGGGCCATGGCGTTGATCGCCATGTAACACCGTGTGGTGTCGATCACCTCGACGGTGTGGCCACGGGCTTCGCCGACCGCCACCAGACGGCGCGTGGAGTAGTTGTTCTCGCGGCTCAGAACCGCAATGCGCAAGGCGCGGGGCGGAGCGACTTTGCGCATCGCGGCAGAGTGATAAACGTCATAGCTCAGATCCGGTTGCAGCCGTTTTTCCGAAGCCGTGATCGAAATGTGGTCCTGCAGCGCCTGCCGCCCCAGCAACATCCGGCTGGTCATTGATGACCGGTCCGTCAGTGTCACCTCGATGGGCCAGCTTTGGCCACCAACTTCGAGGCGTGTTTCGATGACGTATCGCAGTTCTTTTTCGCCGTTGGACGACGTCACCTCGCGGCGATCCAGAATGGGGGCCGAACACGTAATCGACACGTGATCCTTGCCCGCCACAGGGTGGACATTAAAACGGACCTTGGGTTTGGCGGCGGGGCCAAACACTTCGATGTCGTGGGCATGTAGTGCGGATGTGCGCGCCCCAGTGTCAATCTTGGCCTTGAGTGCCGGCAATCCAAGTTCCGGCAATGCTACCCATTCCTCCCAGCCGAAATTCAACATATCCATAGCGCAGTCCTTTTCGGTCGTCTCGGGAAGTCACAGGGCTAATGTATCGAGGCATGAATCTCAATCAGGTTTCGAGTTTTGGGCGCTACACCACTGCTCAATCCACGCGCCCATGATCGCAAGCGCCTGTGGATTCACATAGCTTTGCGCGTGTTGAAGTCCGCTCGGCGCTTTGGGTGCATAGGGTTGATCACCATCTGTTCTTTCATGCGGCTCGGGCACCAGAACAACATCCCATTGGCCCGGCGGGCTGCTTTCGGCGGCCATCTCCAGATAGGCCCCCGCGAGCGCCATCTCGCGCCCTGCCGCTAGGGAGAGAAAAAACACCAGGGCGACGACAGGAAAAGCCAGAACTGCAACACCCGACAGCAATACGGCCAGAACGCCCGTGCCATGCACGAAAAGGAAACCGGCAAAACCGAACAATATGCCAGCCAGTATCATCAGCCCCTGATGCAGCAAGGGCAATTCGGCGCCGCGCAGCTCGTCCGGGCGGATCACATAGACCAGCGCCAACACCGCGCATCCCATTGCAAACAGAATGGATCCCTTGCTCTGGTGTCTTGCGCGAAAGGCCTCAAGGTCGAACCCCGCCTGTTCAAGCACATAAAGGGGGCGATTGATCAACCCGTGCATGGCCTTGCCAAACAGATTGGCGGCGGCGATCCCGATGGTTGCCTCGTCCGCCAGAGTGCGCAACAGCAGCGCGTTGCGGGGCGGAATTTTGGGCTGCACATAGTGCTGTTGGATACGCCGCACCATCTTGTAACTAAGCCAATGAAACCCTGCTGCAAAGGCAAGTACGCCAAAGGTCTCGCCCCCAGTTTTGGCGCTCCACGGTATCAGATCAAAACTGCGAAATACGTAAAGCGCCATGAACCCTAACAAAATGGGGAACAAAATCTGGTAAATGCCAGCACCCAACGACATCTCGCGCGGGCGCATCACCAGAAACGGTGTGGACAGGCACACAAGACCACAGCGCTCCCGCAGCGTTTCAGAGCGCGACAGGGCCGTCATTGCGATGTTGCCACCATGGCTGTGGGCCACAACTACATGGGGGATATCCGGGGTGTTGGCGCATGACGTCTCGAGCATGTCACTCAATTGATCCGCAGCCGCCTGCCGCCCGGCCACAGTATTGCGCCCCGACCAGATCAAGTTGCGAAATGCGACGGGGCCTTGCACATGGGTCTCGATGGCGTTCCGCAAAGCTGATCCATGCTGTGTCCAGTCGGCAAAAGGCGCAAACGTGCCGTGCACAAGGGTCACAATCGCTGCGGGGTTCTTGGGCGACGCTTCGAGTGTATGAACACGCGCGCTTTTGCGTAACACGCCGCGCAGCTGACCAAGGATCAACCGGCCCGTGCGCGTCAGAACCACAGCCAGCAAGACAACGGCATAGGGCAGACAAAAGGCCAGCGCGATCACCCCAAGGATCATGTCAGTGATCCCCACAGATGCGCGCCCGGCCAACCTGTGTGCTGGCGGGGAAGGCTTTTGTTTGCGCACGCTTTAGGGCAAAGGGAGGCCATGACACAGATATCTTTCCAGCTTGATGCCACAGATGGCAAGGCCCGTACCGGGGCGTTGTCGACACCGCGCGGTGAAATCCGCACACCTGCCTTCATGCCTGTCGGGACGGCCGCCACGGTCAAGGCGATGCTGCCGGGCTCCGTGCGTGAAACGGGTGCAGACATCCTGCTGGGCAACACCTACCACCTGATGCTGCGCCCAACGGCTGAGCGGATTGACCGGTTGGGCGGATTGCACAAGTTCATGAATTGGGAGCGTCCCATTCTGACGGATTCTGGTGGCTTTCAGGTGATGAGCCTTGCCGGATTGCGCAAGCTGACCGAAGAGGGGGTCACTTTCAAATCCCACATCGACGGGTCCAAACATGCCCTGACCCCGGAACGGTCCATGGAGATTCAGCGGTTGCTTGGGTCTGACATCGTGATGTGTTTTGACGAATGCCCAGCCTTGCCCGCAGATCGCGACCGCATCCGCGACAGCATGGAATTGTCGATGCGGTGGGCGCAACGGTCGCGTGACGCTTTCGGGGATCGCCCCGGCCACGCGTTGTTCGGCATTCAGCAGGGCGGGCTCGAAGAAGACCTGCGGGGCGAAAGTGCCGAGGCATTGTGCGGAATCGAATTTGACGGTTACGCCGTGGGTGGATTGGCGGTGGGTGAGGGGCAGGAGGCCATGTTTGCCTGTCTTGATTACGCACCCGACCAGTTGCCAGTGGACAAGCCACGTTACCTGATGGGCGTGGGCAAGCCCGACGATATCGTCGGTGCTGTGGCGCGCGGAATCGATATGATGGACTGCGTTTTGCCATCGCGTTCTGGGCGCACGGGGCAGGTGTTCACGCGGCGTGGTGTGCTCAACATCAAGAATGCGCGCCATCAGGATGATCCACGCCCATTGGATGCCGAGTGCTCCTGTCCCGCCTGTCGCAGCTACTCGCGCGCCTATCTGCATCACGTGTTCCGCGCCCAAGAGATGATTTCGGGGATGCTGCTGACTTGGCATAACCTGCATTACTATCAGGACTTGATGGAGGGTATGCGCGGCGCGATTGCCGCCGGTACCTTTGCGGCGTGGCAAGCTGACTTTCATGCAACGCGGGCGCAAGGCGATATCGAGCCGTTATAGCGACATCTTTTCTTAAGATCTGCGGTTCAGACTGCGCGCGTCTTCAGTGCGGTGATGATGCAATGGAACAGATACCAATTGATCAAGGGGCGGCATGGGCTGTCGTGGCTCCCATGATACAAGCGCGCCAACGCGAAATCGCGGAGCGATCAGCGGAGGGCACGACCAGTCCTGTGGCCAAGGATGTCTCGCGGTCCCGCGTTGACGTGGTGCAAGGGGTTAGGGAAACGGCAGGCGTCCAGCCATCACTTGCATCCGACAAAAGTGAGGCGCAGCGCGCATCCACATCAGACAAGGCGGCGCCCAAAGGTTTGGCTCTCTCCACGGCCACTACAGAACCGTCCAGGACGGACGCCCTAGGTTTGACGCCAGATGAACAAGAGGTTGTGAATGAGCTCAAGGCGCGCGACCGCGAGGTGCGCAACCACGAACAGGCCCATGCGCGTGTTGGCGGGCAATACGCGTCGAGCCCGACTTATTCCTACCAAACGGGTCCGGACGGACGGCAATATGCCATTGGCGGCGCTGTCCAAATCGACGTCAGCCCGATTGAGGGCGACCCTGCGGCCACCATCGACAAGATGGAAACGGTCAAGGCGGCAGCACTTGCCCCGGCAGAGCCGTCTGCCGCAGATCGTCAAGTGGCGTCCTTGGCGGATGCTTTGCGCGTTCAAGCCGTTGCGGATTTATGGGCTGATCGGCGCGAAAATCCATTTGGCGCGGTCGACACACGTGTCTGATCAGGTAACCGATACGGCGTAAACTCATCGCCAATGGCGGGGTAGGGCGTGGATTATCGCCAATAACGGGGAGCGATGGTCAGGAATTCCCCCATCCAAAAGCCAAAGGGATGTGGTTAAACTCCTCCTTAGTCACACGATCTTGGGGAGAGATGTTATGCAGTTTACGATTGTTGCCATTAGTTGGTTTGCTGTTTCGATTTTGGCGGTTTTGACCCTCGTCTGAATCCGGCGGCACGTGCAACTTGTTCGGTTTTTTGCCGGATTGGTCGCGCGTAATGCTGTCCCCAAAGTGACCGTGCTTGCGTCTCCTTGAGAAAGGATGTCCGGCACGGTCATTTATTTTTAGCGATTGAAAACACGATCCAGCAAACGCACCAGCCACGGCCTCGGACGGATCGTAAAGCTGTAGCGGTTCGAGCGAGGTGCAGCTTTGGGGATGCCTTGCAATGCGCCCACGTCTTTAGTGGGGTGAGCAGTGTTTTCTGCTGTCGGTGCTGCATCTCCCGCGACTTGAGCGCCCACATCAAGCAATGCATGCAAATGCGACATCGGAATGGACTGGGCTGGGTGCCAGTCTTCTGCCAGAATCGCCGCGCGCATTGCTTCCAAGTCCGGCGCATATCCACGCGCGCGTGCGAAATCATGACTCTGTGTCTCGAACTGGTCGATCAGCTCCAATCGGGTCTGGGGAGATGCAAGGCTCAGACGTTGGGCACAGGCAGGAGGGGCGGCAAAATATGTGTCCATGAGCGTCTGACGACGCCCGCGACTGGCAATTGTCGTGTTCAAAAGCTGCATCAGCTGGACACTGTCCCGGTCCGGCGTTGCATAGCGGGGCAAGTCCTGTTCGCCCAAATCCTCGGGCAATCCGGCAAGCTTGCAGAAGCCTGCCCAGAGCCCAACGCCTCCATTTAACAGGGCGTCGAAGTCCTGCAGCAAGACCGTGCGCCCACTGGCGTTCTCAAAGGGCGTAAACATGGTGGGCATGTCGGTTAGCCGCGCCCCGTGATCTACCAGCGTTTCAGGCAAAGATCGCGCGCCGCTGGGATGCGCAGACACAACCCACTCGGCGTAGAACGCCTCGATATAGGCTGCGGGTGCACGCAGGCTTGCGACAACATCAATGCTGGCCCAATTGCCAAGTCGTTCAAACAGGCACGCGATTAAAACGTCACGGTCAGGTTCTGTGGGAAAGCTGAAGTTTTCGGCTGAGATTACGACTGTGCGGGCAGGGCTGGCGGCCACTTCGTCGTGAAAGGCACGCCACAGCGTATCATCGCCCTCGCGCAGGCCGCGCACGAGGCCCTGATGCCCGGACAGAGCGCCAGAACGGCCCGCGCGGGGCGCATCAAACCCCGTTTTTGGCACAAGTACGCTTTGTCGTTTCAGTGCATCGCGGTGGTGCAGCAAATGGTGCTGCATAAACGTGGTGCCAGTTTTGTGCAAACCAATATGCAACACCAACCGTTTTTGGGGATGGTCGGATGCGGCTAACGGCGCAGCTTCTGGTTTGCGCGCCTCCATCATTTCTTGTGCGGCGGTGAAATCACCGGTGCGCCAGGCTTTGTGCAAAGCAAAGAAATCAGTACGCGAAATGATACCGTGCCGCGTTTTCATACCTACCCGGCTCGTGGCGGCCACCATCGGGTCCTTAAAGATGTCCTGCCCGAAACTGTCTTCGCCCAGCAGCGCCGCAATGCGCGCGCCCATCTCTTCGTATTCTGGATCACCGCCAGCCAACGGCGCAAGAATATCCATGTCCCAGATCAATCGGGAGACGCAGTTGAACAACTCGCGCTTTTCAAACCGGCGGGGCAGGGACTGCGCGCGGATATGGTCCATGCATTTTTCCAGCAATTGCACCTGCAACAGATGGGTTTGCGGGGTGGTGCGCGCCGACGAGATGGAATTGGCGCGTCGCCGCCAGACCCGCACCGCGCGCCCCAGATAAGCCACTGATCGTGCCGCTGTCACGGTATTGAGGACGAACAGGCGATCCTCGAATTTGTGTTGTTCGGGGTCAAACCACAGATCGTTGTCGGCCAGAAACTCAGTGCGATACAGGCTGGACCAGGACGAGACGATGAACTGGGCCTCTTGTGATGCCATACGCCCTTTAACAACCCGTTGCTGCATATGGAGGCTTGCATCTCGGTGCAGCACTTTTGAATGGACAGATCCTTCGGCCCCCAGAAAACACGCCGCGTGTGTGATGTCCGCGCTGGTCTGCTGCGCATAGTCGTATTGGGCCGCCAGTCCCCCAGGCGTAAAATAGTCGTCGGCGTCCAGAAATCCGATCAACGTGCCATTGGCCGCAGCGATGCCGGTGTTGCGGGCAGCGGACAGTCCACGATTTTCGGTGTGATGGATCACACGTGCATCAAAGCCCTCGGTGAGTCGTGCCATGGCATCGCGGTCAAAGATGTCCGGGTTGTCGTTCACGACGATCAACTCCAGATCCGATACACCTTGGTTGCGCACCGAACGCAGTGCAGTCCGCAAATACGCGGTTTCGTCATAGAACGTGACGATAATGCTAAGCATTACAAAGCGCCTGTGATCGGGCGGTTTGTTTGTTTACATGCTGATTGGATCAAACTCTTCATCTGTGTCGTCGGATGTAGGGGTGCCGGCTGCCGACGTATCATCGTCGTCACTGATCGTGAATGCCGCCAGCGCTCCAGAAACCAACAAAATAAGAAGGCCAATAGACCCCACAACCACACCCCCCCAGGTGTTACGACATGGTGAACAACCTATCGTCGTCATACCGCGGCGAAAAGTGATTCCGTGGACGTTGTGCGAAAAAAACATGGCCCACGCGGTGGTTTGTCGAAGAATTACGCGCATCAATGGAAAATGTTTCTGACTCGGAAACAGTTCATCTGCGCTTCGATGGTCAAATCGAGATGCGCGCCATGTGTCTGCATTGCCTTACATATCGCGGTTCCACGCTGCCTTGGATCATGCTAACGGGACGTCGAAAAAACTGAAGACAGTTTGTCTGATGCCATTGCACCCGGACGGGGGCCACGCCATTGTGACTTGAAACAGGTGGGCTGAAGACACAAGTCAAGCAGTCCGAAGCAAGGAGACAGCAAACGGTTGCCGCAAAGCGGGACCCCGCCGTCTTGCCAATGATAAGGAAAAGAGCATGCAAGAGCCTTTGAACGCCTCTTACCCGGTGCTGCCGCTGCGCGACATTGTGGTTTTCCCTCATATGATCGTGCCGCTGTTCGTGGGCCGTGACAAATCGGTTCGCGCCCTCGAAGAGGTGATGGCCGACGACAAGCAGATCCTGCTTTCCAGCCAGATCGATCCAGCCATTGATGACCCCGAAGCGTCGGGCATCTACAAGGCCGGCGTGTTGGCCAATGTGCTGCAGCTGCTGAAATTGCCCGATGGCACCGTCAAGGTGCTGGTTGAAGGGCAGGCACGCGTGCGCATCACGGAGTATCTTGAAAACGATAACTTTTTCGAGGCCCGCGCCGAGTATCTGACAGAGATGCCGGGCGATATGGCCACAACTGAGGCGTTGTTGCGCTCGGTCGCAGAAGAGTTTGAGCGTTACGCCAAGGTCAAAAAGAACATCCCCGAAGAGGCACTGGCCGCGGTTGGTGAAACCTCTGAGCCTGCAAAACTGGCGGACCTTGTGGCGGGTCACCTCGGCATCGAGGTTGATCAGAAGCAGGACCTGCTGGAAACGCTGTCGGTGAGTGAACGTCTCGAAAAGGTCTATGGTCTGATGCAGGGCGAAATGTCGGTCTTGCAGGTCGAGAAAAAGATCAAGACGCGCGTCAAATCGCAGATGGAGCGCACACAACGCGAATACTACCTCAACGAACAGATGAAGGCGATCCAGCAAGAGCTGGGTGATGGCGAGGACGGCAAGAATGAGGTCGCCGAGCTGGAAGCCAAGATTGCCGAGACCAAACTGAGCAAAGAGGCACGTGAAAAGGCCGATGCGGAGCTGAAGAAGCTCAAGAACATGTCGCCCATGTCGGCCGAAGCGACCGTCGTGCGCAACTATCTGGACTGGATGCTGTCGATCCCATGGGGCGTGAAATCACGTGTCAAAAAGGATCTGAGCCGCGCCGAGAAGATCCTTGATGACGATCACTATGGTCTTGAAAAGGTGAAGGAACGCATCGTCGAATACCTCGCCGTGCAACAGCGCTCCAAAAAGATGAAAGGCCCGATCATGTGCTTGGTCGGCCCTCCCGGCGTGGGGAAAACCTCGCTTGGGAAATCGGTTGCCAAGGCAACGGGTCGCGAGTTCATCCGCATCTCGCTTGGCGGGGTGCGTGATGAGTCCGAGATCCGCGGGCATCGCCGCACATACATCGGTTCTATGCCTGGCAAGATCATTCAGGCGCTGAAAAAAGCGAAAACGACCAACCCACTGATTTTGCTTGATGAAATCGACAAGATGGGGCAGGACTTCCGGGGTGATCCCGCGTCGGCCATGCTCGAAGTGCTTGATCCTGAGCAAAACGGCACGTTCGTCGACCACTACCTTGAGGTCGAATATGACCTGTCCAACGTGATGTTCCTGACAACGTCGAACAGCTACAACATGCCCGGGCCATTGCTGGACCGGATGGAGATCATTCCGCTGGCTGGGTACACGGAGGACGAAAAGAGCGAGATTGCCAAGCAGCATCTCATCGCCAAGCAGGTGAAGAACCACGGCCTCAAGAAGTCCGAGTTCCAGTTGAAAGACGATGCCCTGAGCGACATCATCCGCTACTACACGCGCGAGGCGGGTGTACGGAATCTTGAGCGTGAGATTGCAAAGGTTGCGCGCAAATCGCTGACCAAGATCGTCAAGAAAGAGGTTGAAGAAGTTACTGTAACCTCCGAAAATCTTGATGAATTCCTGGGAGTGCGCAAGCACCGTTACGGTCTGGCCGAGCAAAGCGATCAGATTGGTGTTGTGACCGGACTGGCATGGACATCTGTGGGTGGCGACCTGCTGCACATCGAAGCGTTGAAGCTGCCTGGCAAGGGGCGGATGAAAACCACCGGTAAGCTGGGCGATGTGATGAAGGAATCCATCGATGCGGCTTCCAGCTTTGTGCGCTCGATCAGCCCTGAGATCGGTGTGAAACCACCGGCCTTCGACAAGATCGATATTCACGTGCATGTACCGGATGGCGCGACGCCCAAAGATGGCCCAAGCGCTGGTCTGGCAATGGTGACGTCGATTGTGTCGGTGATGACGGGCATTCCGGTGCGTAGGGATATCGCCATGACTGGCGAAGTGTCCTTGCGTGGCAACGCGATGCCAATCGGCGGTCTGAAAGAGAAACTGTTGGCTGCCTTGCGCGGCGGGATCAAGACGGTGCTCATTCCCGAGGAGAATGCCAAGGATTTGGCCGACATCCCGGACAACGTGAAGGACGGTTTGGATATCATCCCGGTCACCCATGTTCGGGACGTTTTGGAGCGGGCCCTAATCGCCAAACCTGACGCGATTGAATGGGATGAAGCCGCTGAAGAAGCGGCTGCCGCCGCTGCTGCGGCCGCAAAGGACAGCGGTGCAGGGGCCGTCGCACACTGACCTTGCGAACCATGAAAAAAGAAGAAGGCCCCGGACCGTGCGTCCGGGGCTTTTTTTATCTAAATCAGGTGGTTGTGATGGCAAATTTAAAGTACAACTGAGCCGTCTGCCCGGTTGTCCTTTCTGCTTGGGGCTTGCGTACAAAGCCCAATCCGCCGCACAAATCAGCGTGGGTAGGCATTGCGGACGTTTTGCATGTTCTGTGCATCACGGTTTCATACCGCATACGCACTGTCGTTCTCAGGTACAGAAGATTGTCACGATTACGGTCAGTTCGAATGCTGGATATATTCGCGGAAGTTGAGTAACTTAGGCGCAATTTAACCAGAGGAGGCCAAGAAATGGCTACCCGATCGAGCAAGACCGGAACGACAACGACCCGAAAAACAACCACCACCAAAACGACGGCGGCAACCGCATCCAAGGCGAAAAAGCTGACGACGGCAAAGACAAGTGTTACTGCGGCGGCCAAGGCCACTGTCGAGCCACAGGCATCCGACACTTCCACGGCGCCCGTGGTTTCTCGCCTGCAACCCGTTGTGTCCGGCCCGACAATGCGCAAACGCGAGCTAGTGGAAGCGGTTGTCAAGAAATCGGGTGTTAAGAAGAAAGACGCCAAGCCAGTTGTTGAGGCAATGCTTGCCATTTTGGGCTCGGCCTTGCAGGACGGGCGCGAATTGAATTTGCAGCCCCTGGGCAAGATCAAGATCAACCGCGAGCGCAAGCGGCCCGAAGGCAAGGTCATGATTGCCAAGATTCGTCAGGCCAAAGATCTGCCCACATCCGAAGTTTCAGCTCCCAAGGCAGACAGTGTCTCGGATGTTGCGGTTTCCACTGACACACCTACTGCGGCGGAGTAATCGGAAACCCATCCTATCCTCTTGCATGCGCCCGTGCTTCTGGCTAAGACGCGCGGGCTTTGGGTGATTAGCTCAGTGGTAGAGCGCTTCGTTCACATCGAAGATGTCAGGAGTTCAAATCTCTTATCACCCACCACTCTTCCCTTTGACGGTGCCGGCCATGCCAGTTGCGCACGCCTGAGGGTGCGCATCAAAAAAGCGTGTTGCAACACTGGACCACGCAACCCGCGGCAGGAGATTTCAGGATGGGCTATTTCCCGATTTACGTGATGCGGCACGGTGAAACTGAGTGGAATGCCGAAGGTCGATTTCAGGGCGCGCTGAACTCTCCGTTGACCGAAACAGGGCGGGGGCATGCCCATCAGCTTGCCGCCAAGATGGCCGAACTGGATTTGACACAATTTGACATTCGTGTCAGCCCGCAAGGCCGCGCCTTTGAGACAGCTGCTATCGCATTGGCGCGACAGGCCGCCTTTTTGCGCACAGATGATCGGCTGCGCGAAATCGATGTGGGGCTGTGGTCTGGCAAATTGCGCTCTGAAGTATCTGCAAACGGTATTGTTCTGGAAGACACTCCTGACGGTCCCTTGGCGCTTTATGAACACGCTCCCGAGGGCGAAGGTTTTGCGGCGCTTCGCGCGCGCTGCACTGCGTTTTTGAACGACCTGACCGGCCCCACGCTGTGTGTAACGCACGGGATTACTTCGCGGATGCTGCGCACGGTTGCGATGGATCAACCCTCAGCCAGTCTGGAACACCGCCCGGGCGGGCAAGGCATGGTTCATGTCGTGGAAAACGGTGTTCACCGCACCCTGTAAAAGAGGGGTTGCAGTCAGGGACTTGGGTCGCATAAAAGACGCCCATCGGGTCGTTAGCTCAGTTGGTAGAGCGCTTCGTTTACACCGAAGATGTCGGGAGTTCGAGCCTCTCACGACCCACCACTCTCTCTTGTCACGGTGTACAAAGCCAACCATGTGCGGGTTATTGTTCCCGGCAAAACAGGTGTTGAATCTGTGCGGCTTGATCGCCTCCAGTTGCTTCGCGCACGCAAAAATACGCACGCGCCAGCGGTATTGTTCAAGCGCATCGCATTTCCGCACATCACCCGTTGGAATTAGCATGTTGTGTGCATCGCTTTCCCTTCTATCTTGAGGGGCAGGATACTTTGCCCAAAGGAGCATGACAGATGAGCTGGAACCCCGCCCTTGATCCGGATTGTCCCATTGGGGATGCCGTTGACGCCATTGAAACGGTGATTGTGCCGCGTGCACGTGATTTAGGTGGCTTCGAGGTGCGTCGTGCACTCCCTGCGCCCAAACGGCAAATGGTGGGCCCTTTCATTTTCTTTGACCAAATGGGACCGGCAGAATTTGTGACCGGCAAGGGCATTGATGTGCGCCCGCATCCGCATATCGGGCTGGCAACCGTGACATATCTTTATAAAGGTAAAATCCATCACCGTGACAGCTTGGGCACGGATCAATGGATAGAACCGGGGGCCGTCAACTGGATGGTCGCGGGGCACGGAATCACGCATTCGGAACGCACGGATGGAGAGATCCGCGCAAAACCGCACAACCTGTTTGGCATTCAGACGTGGGTCGCATTGCCCAAGGATGCCGAAGATGATCCGGCCGACTTTCAGCATGCTGCAAGGGATTCGCTGCCCTTCCTTGAGGGAGAGGGCAAGGAAGTGCGGCTTATTCTTGGTGATGCGTGGGGTGAGGTCGCTCCGGTCAAGACGTTTTCGGAGATGTTTTATGCGGATGCCGTACTGGAAGCCGGTGCAAGCATCCCATTGCCCGACAATCACGAGGACCGTGGCGTTTATGTTGTTCAGGGCGCTGTCACCGTTGGGGGTGATACCTACGAGGCGGGGCGAATGATGGTATTCCGCCCGGGCGATGCGATCTCGCTCTTGGCGGGCGACCAAGGTGCGCGCCTGATGTTGCTCGGTGGGGCGACGCTGGAAGGCTCGCGTTACATCTGGTGGAATTTTGTTGCTTCATCTCAGGATCGCATCGACGCCGCGAAAGAGGCCTGGCGGGCAGGGGACTGGGCGCACGGTCGCTTTCAATTGCCGCCGGGTGATGAGGACGAGTTCATACCGCTTCCCTGATCAGCTCGCGCTTGGCCAACCAACGACCCGCATGATGTTGATAAAGCTGTACTGCTCTGGCACACCGCGAGGATGCATGTGCGCGCTATGACATCCGAAGACTTGCCAGCGATTGCCGCGCTGCATCTGGCGAATTGGCGCGACAGTTACGGCGGGTCGCTTTCGGCAGAATTTCTTGGTCAGCCGGTTGCTGACGAGATTGCCCGGCGTTGGAGCGTATTGCCGCGCGATCCCGACATTGCGCTCGTAGTGGGCGAGGTTGACGGGTTCGCGCTTGTGCGCACGCAAGATCCAGACGGACCACTATTGGAAAGCCTGCACGTGCGCCAGAGCGCGCGGGGTGGAGGGCTGGGGCGCGTGTTGATGGCTGCGGTTGCGCGCCAACTTATCGCCGCCGGGTATGACAACTTATGGCTTGAGGTCTTTGACGCCAATGGCGCAGCCCGGGCAGTATATCGGCGGTGGGGTGGTATCGAAACGCCTGTCTTTACGGACGTGATTGCGGGTCAAAATGTGCAAGCGCGCAAAGTTCGCTGGCACGACCTAGCACAGCTGATCGCGCTTGATCCTCAACACGCGCAATAAATTCCGCGATTTGGTCACAAAGCACGCTTGACGCCGCCCGGACTGCGCCATAAACCCGCCAAACGCAGCGGGCGGTTGTAGCTCAGTTGGTTAGAGTACCGGCCTGTCACGCCGGGGGTCGCGGGTTCGAGCCCCGTCAACCGCGCCACTGCTGCTCTCTGGTCCCGGAGAAATGGGCACGCCGAAAGGCAAATGCGCGGTTGTAGCTCAGTTGGTTAGAGTACCGGCCTGTCACGCCGGGGGTCGCGGGTTCGAGCCCCGTCAACCGCGCCA
>CANMVD010000001.1 GCA_947501275.1 uncultured Tateyamaria sp. | reverse complement strand
CTCAGTGGCTACGATGAGCAACAAACACTCTCTTAGCAAATCACCCTAAATGGACCCATAGGCGCCGACGTCAGACACGGTTGATCTCTTAGCGTCCCTTAAGATGCGGTAGACACTCGCAACGCCGATCTCGACCACTTTGGCAATTTCAGCGGGCTTCAGCCCCCTTGCATGGCAGGCCAGAACATCTTCTGTTTTGGCACGCGCGGTCGCCTTACGGCCCTTGTACTTGCCTTCTTGTTTTGCTTTCGCGATGCCATATGCCCGGCGTTCAGCCAGGCGGTCGCGCTCAAACTGTGCAACAGCGCCCATCATGCGAACCAGAAGCATTTGCGTTGGGTCCGACGGGTCCAGAGGATGTTTGGATAGATCGGGCAGCAACCAAATTACGTTCGGGTTTGTCGGGTCGGTAATAGCCGCATCAGCGGCGGCAAGGTCGCGAAAGGCCCGGTCCATCTTTGCCGCGACTATGCAAATACGACGTTCCGATGTTGCATCTCGATTTGCACGGACCAAAAGGTTTTCAAACACTGGGCGTGTGTCACGAGTACTGGCTTCTTCTGTATGCAAATTGGTGTCTTTCACACCAAGGGTCTTGAGCGTTCGAATTTGCTCTTCCCATCCCGCTGCTTGCGCTTTGCGGTCAACACTGACCCTGACATAACCCCAGTACTCCATTGCAACCCTCTCTCTATCATTAGAACCTAAAACTTGTGATAATTTATCAATAGGGTCAAAATGTGGCGACATTTGATAAACCGTCTAGCCGGAATGAGCGCTATCACTGGGGACAACCCATGTGATACAGCCGCGAAACAAATTACTTAGGTGAGCAATAAATACTGCTGATGAGCGAGGGCAAAATCGTGTACCACAACCTTTGCAATGGATGCATAAGCCCCTACAGTAAACCTACAAAATAGGCAAAGAGGGACAGCGCAGGCGGGCTCGGTGTGCGAGCCAGTTTCCTTTGCAGGAGTGATTGGAATTGGCGAAGTTTAATATTAGAGCAAGAACCGTTGACCTTTTGGGGCGACAACAGATCGCGAGTATTTCAACCGCAATAAGCGAACTGTTTAAGAACGCGCATGACGCTTATGCCAATACGGTAGAAGTAGATTACTTCCGGGACGACGGATTATTTGTGTTGCGTGATGACGGAATGGGTATGTCACGCGAGGATTTTGAGGAACGCTGGCTTACCCTAGGAACAGACAGCAAAGTCGGCAGCAAGTCGTCTTTGTCACTACCACCACCAGATAAAGGTCAGCAAGTTCGGCCAATTCTTGGGGAAAAAGGGATTGGTAGACTGGCGATTGCCATCATTGGAAAACAAGTTCTGGCTCTCACCCGCGCTCGTGAGGCCGGCAAGCCATCAAAGACGTTGACGGCGGCCTATATTCATTGGGGCATGTTTGAGCTTCCTGGAATTGATCTCGACGAAGTTGTTATCCCTCTAAAGGAATTCAACTCGAAAATGCTGCCCAACGGCCAAGATGTTGAGCAGATGATATCCCTCTCACTGCAGTGTCTTGAGAAGTTGGAAAGCAAAATAGACAAAAACGTCGCTGCTGAAATTCGGAAAGAAATGCAAGCCTTTCAAGTCAATCCGGCGGAGATTTCTGAGTATCTGGATGGGCCGCAGTTGACCGGGGGCGGCTCAGGAACTCATTTCTATATCAAGCCTGCGGACAAAATAATTCAGGATGACATCGATACGCGAGAAGAAGACAACAGAGCGACGCGCTTCGAAAAGAACCTCATTGGATTCACAAATACAATGACACCGGGTCACGTCCGCCCGAGGATTACCACAAAATTCCGAGACCATGTCGACATCGGTGAGCCCGTAGAGCGGGTCGGTGAAAAGGCCTTCTTTAGCCCGGAAGAGTTCAGGGAGGTCGATCACCATATCAGTGGTCGTTTCGACGAGTTCGGACAATTTCAAGGTAAGGTTGGTGTCTACCAAACCGAACCTATAGACTACGTTCTTAATTGGAGGAACTCGGATGGTCGACCAACCGCTTGTGGACCGTTCAACTTCTCAATCGCAGTTGTGCAATCCGAAATAAAGGACTCGCTAGTCGAGCCCGGTCAACACGCTCGCCTTTTTCAAAAACTTCGGCGGCACGGTGGCATCTACATCTACAAAGACGGAATCCGAGTTCAACCATACGGAGGAACTGAGTACGATTTCTTGGATGTAGAGAGAAGACGTACCCAGAAGGCATCCCGCTTCTACTACTCCTTCAGAAATATGATGGGAGCTGTAGAATTGAGCTCTGCGTGCAACGCCGAGCTAGTGGAGAAAGCCGGGCGAGAAGGCTTTCGGGAGAACAGAGCCTATCGCCAGTTTCGCAGCATACTAATTAACTTTCTGATACAGTCGGCGGCTGACTTTTTTGTTGAGCAAGGAAAATACTCCGAAGAGTGGTCCGATACCAGAAGCGAGCTGAACAAGCTTGATGAAGTAAGGAAAAAACGAGAGAAACAGTCTAGAGAAAGGAAGCTAAAGTTCAGCGCTAGCTTAGAGAAGTATTTTGAGGATGTGGATGCCGGAGCCTTCGAAATTGCAGCTAGAACGGTCTTGGACGAATTTGAGGAGTTAGTCGAAAAGGAACTTGCCAGCTCAAAAGAAGCGAGCGCGAAAGCGCTGTCCGTGGGCAGATTTGAGGCCGAAGCCAAAGCAAAACTTGACGGGCTAAGACGTCAGACAGTCCTATCAAAGCCGAGGGGAGTAGGTCTAAATAAGGAATTGCTGAATAATTGGCGAACTTATCAAGCCGACGTTAAACGGGTTCATGAGAGGACTCTAGACCCCACCGAACGGAAGCTCGAAGATCGCGTGCAGGACATTGTCCAAACGAACAAACTCAACCTTAAACCGGGTTTGAGGTTAAATGCCGCGATCAGGCGACATACCGACGAAAGGGTTAAATCCATTCGGAGGCAGCGCACTCAGACAGAAGAAACGCTAACTGATCTCACGAAAAATGTCCGTGAGGCTACGCAAGAAAGCTTTCGAAGCGTTTCAAAAGTTGTTGATAGCGTGCTTGTTGATTTGGAGAGAATACAAGCCAGCGGAGACAAGAAGTTAGACTTCTCGGTACAACGCGAGAGCCTACAGGGACGAGTGGATGAAGCATTTGAAGAGCAAAGCGACAAGCTGCAGGGGCTAGCCAATCAATTGGAGGTGGTACTCGGCTCTCTTGGACCAGATGGTTCGAGCATGTTGGAGATAACTGAGGCGCTAGAGGAAGAAAACGAAGCGCTACGAGAACGCCAGGAAGTTGACTTTCAACTCTCGCAGATCGGCATGGCCCTCAATACCATCAATCACGAGTTCGGCAAAACTGCGGGTGCGCTGAGGGACGGGTTTCGACAACTCAAATCGTGGGCGAATGCCAACCCTGACCTCGATAGGTTGTATGAAGACATGAGGGTAAGCTTCGACCACCTTGATAACTACCTCGCACTCTTTAGCCCATTAGATAAGCGTCTACAGAGCGCACCTACAGATATTGAAGGCTTTGAAATCTTTGATTTTGTTTCAAGCTTGTTCGATCAACGTCTACAACGGCACCAAGTCAGCTTTAAAGCGACAGACGAGTTTAAGAGGCTCGTTGTTCATGGATACAGAGCGGAAGTCTACCCCGTGTATGTAAACCTAGTGGACAACGCCATTTATTGGGTTTCGGCTGCACAGCACCGCGAGAAGAAAATAACGATCTTTATGGATGGAAGTGATGTGTGCATCGAAGACAACGGAACTGGCGTGAGCAGCATCGACATGCAGAACATTTTTGAGTTGAACTTTTCTAGGAAACCCGGCGGGATGGGTATGGGTTTACACATATCAAGGCAGTTGCTGCACAGGATGGGGTATCAGCTGTCGGTGGAGTCCAAGTGGGGACATTGGACGCGTTTTCGTATCAGTGGAACAAATTCTGAGACGGCCAACTAATGTCATTTACTGTTGATCAAGCCAAAGCCGCCGGTGCCTTTGCCCACACGATGATCGTGGTCGATGACGAGCCCTTATCATCTGTGCCCGACGCGGGACCAAAGGGAGAAGTGGTTTCTCCAAACCGGATGACTAAGACGCGAAGTGAGAGCAAGCCGATAGAAGTTCCAGAAGCGAGGAAGTCGCACCCACTTGATGCAAAAGGCTTGGTAAGAACCGCGCTTGAAGCAGGTTTAGTATGCTCAGTTGTGAACCCAGAAGGCTCTGAAAATGAGGTTGTTGCGAATCTCGCTCGAGTGGCCAACCGTGCAGATATTGTTTCGCTGGATTGGCATATGAACAAGGGAGATGACGGTGAGTTAGCCACTAAGCTGATCCAAAGTATTCTTGATTTCGATCAGGAAGCAGGTGGTCGATTGCGCCTAATCGGTATCTACACCGGCAACCCGGATAGAGTTTCGATCTTCAAGAAACTGATGGAGCGTCTAAACAAGACACTTGAGAAAGACCATCAAGTAGCGGAAGCCGATGGGGCTTTGGTCAATAAATTTGGATTGCGCATTGTCTGGCGGGAAAAGGCTCTTGGAGCAAAATCGACAACGACAAAGGTCTCTGAAAAAGAACTACCCGGAGCTTTGCTAGAAGAGTTCTCAAAACTCTCTAAAGGTCTATTGTCGAACGTAGCGCTTGGTACGATTTCTGCAATTCGAGATTCTACACATCATGTGTTGTCAAAATTTAATCCAACACTCGATGGCCCGTTCTTTCATCATCGAGCTTTTTTGCCTGAACCATCTGACTCAGTCGAGTATGCCATCTCTGTGGTTCTAAGCTCTCTAAAGTCAGAGGTGGACCGTTCACAAGTTGCAGCAGAGTTTATAACTAGGCCAGCAATTGAAAGGCGGATCCGTTCGATGGATCAAAGTCCATCCGATCACAATTTTCGATACCTCGATAACAAGGGGACAGAAAAAGAGGTGCAACTCCACAGTAGGGAAATCTGCAAAATCGTTACCCAAGGGCACCATTCCTTGTCCTCACCGGAAAAGCGAAAAAAAATGTCGCTCGCAGTTCATAAGCGAATGGCCTCCCTACCCGGTAAGGATAAGCTCAAGAAGAACTTCTCCAACGTTTTCTTTGAGAACAGTGGTGATGCCAGAGCTGCGATGCTTGAATTTTCACTTTTGACAAACTCAAAAGTACACGAGCTAAGCACTCGCCAGAAACGATCCCGACTTCGACTAGATTTGGGCTCGGTACTCTATTCAAACAAGCGTGGGTACCTACTTTGCCTCCAAGCCACTTGCGACGCAGGCAGAGGCACGGGAGCATTTTTCTTTGTTCCAATGGAAATCGATAATGACACACATGACCATGTAGTACCTCATTGCGAGATGCCAGGTACCAAGAAGCTAGTCTGTCTGACAGTTCCGACTAGCAAGACTTACACTCGATCAATCATTCTCAACTTCGGAGAGTTGAACAAGAGAGTTGGCGGGGTTGCGATACGATTTGATAGTGGAAAAAGTCAGTACTTCGTGAAGGACGCCAGCGGGACAAGGTACAGGTGGCTGGCTAACCTAAAATACAAGAGAGCGCTCAGAGCCGCACAAGCCGTCAGTCAAGGAATGATACGGATTGGGTTTGACGAGTTTGAACCATTTCGAAAGGAACTCTGAAGCTAGGCTTTTCGGTAGACCAGTTCAGCATGCCGTCTGATAAACTCAGGCGGTAGTGCGTTACCGATCATAAGCGCCGCTTTCCCTCTACCTTCTGAAAGGTCAAAGAAGTAGTCAGGTGGAAACGTTTGAAGCAATGCCGCTTCTCTCAGACTAATTGCACGATCTTCATCGGGATGAAGATACCTACCCTTTGATGGGTTGCCGCATCCACTTGTAATTGTTGGGGCTACGTCGTCCCAAGACATCCGACCGTAGACGTCTTTAAAGCCTGGATTGGTTCCTCTGTGGCAATCGAGTACAAGATGATCCGGTAGAGACGCTCTTGACCCACCATTTTTCGGTATGCTTCGGATTATCTCCTCGACGTGAGGTTTTCTTTTCGGTTTGTGATCGTGAAGTGGATCTTTCGAGAAGCCAACGGGATGCAGCTTCGCATCTGCTAGGCACTTTCGAACAGTCACCTTATCTGCTTTCTTGGCAACACCGACCCTTCCACTTAGCGAAGCAAGTAGGATCATTCTCCGTCGTCGCTGAGGTACGCCATAGTCAGCTGCGTTTTCTATCCGGACGCTGTTCTCATCAATGAAGTAGCCCAACTTTGATAACTGATCTGCGAACTCCTGCATGCGTACATCACGCGCTAGCGCTGGGACGTTTTCCATCATTACAGACTTTGGCCGAATCTCTCTTGTTAATCTCAAAAATTCGAACAACAGGTCATTGCGATTGTCATCTACCGAAAGTGATCTGTTTCGGGTCCGCAGCGTTGAAAAACCCTGACACGGTGGACAACCAGCTAGAAGGTCGAGTTGACCTTTCTTCTCACCTACCTTCTTGAGAAGGTCTCGACCTGAAACTTCTCGGATGTCTTGCTGAATACAGATGACCTCTGGATGATTCTTTTGGTAAGTTTTCGCTGCCAAAGGAACTAGCTCGACACCGCCCACGACATCAAACCCTGCTTGCTTCAACCCGAGGGTCAGCCCCCCAGCCCCGCAAAACAGGTCAACGGCTGTTGGCTTTGTGACTAGTGGATTTCCATCTTTGATTTTCAAACTACAAAAACTACCCGTCTGATGCCTGAGTCCTGTGCCAACTTAAGTCGACAATTTTTTGAAACTGTAGAACGTCCCAATGATCATCTCAAGCTATGATCAAGCAAACCATTGGGTGCTCAGATTTTCGTTTGTTTGCTTTTTGCTGCTGCCGCGCCAAGAGTTGCATTTGGGAACCTGTTCAGCAGATCGGTGTAAGCTGCCCTTTTGGAAAGCACCTAGCGAACGCACCAAGCTTGGTGGATCAAATGGTGGATCAAAAACGAACTTAGAATCTAAGCCATTGTAAAAGATACTAAAAAATTAGTGTTGTGGTGCACCGGAGGAGAACAACCTAGAACCCTTTGGTGCGCACGCTGTACTAGAAGAATTAGAGAATTGGTCAGAAATTCTCAAGGCGGAGCCGGAAGTTATCCACAGGCTTGAGGCTTTTGAGAATGCTTCGAAGGCGCAGCCCGATGACGATTTCGAAGACGTTGAACCTGTTCAAAACCAGGATGCGCCGGAGCCTTCGCCATGACGCGCGCAGTGACCTCTGGTTTGAGCCCGGCCAAGTTGGCTTTCAAAAAAGCAGTTGTGGCAAAGCCCGGCAATCGACGCGCATTGTCGCCTCTCACCCTGCGCCTCACTCCGGCTGAACGCGCAGAGTTGGAAGCGCTGGCTGCGGGCATGACGTTGAGTGCCTATGCGCGCGTGTGTCTCTTTGCAGAAGACGCACGCAAACGGGCAAAGCGTGCAAACGACCCGGTGGCCAACAAGAAGGCCATTGCGGAAGCCTTGGCGCTGCTCGGGCAATCCCGGATCGCCAGCAATCTCAACCAGCTAGCCTATCATGCCAATGTAGGTGCGTTCATCGAAGACGCTGAGACCAAGGCTCAGATCGGCGAGGCCAATGCGCATTTGCTGGAGATACGCACGTTGCTGATGTCTGCTCTGGGAGCAAAGTCATGATCCTTGAGGGCAATGAGCGCGCATACGGCGCAGAGCTGGCGCGACATTTGCTGAACCCGCGCGATAACGATCACGTCACGGTACATGCCGTTGAGGGGTTTCTGGCTCAGGATTTGTTTGGTGCTTTTGCGGAAGCCGAAGCCATTGCGACCGGCACGCGCTGTAAAAAATATCTGTTCTCCTTGTCGCTGAGCCCGCCGCCATTGGCCTCGGTCAGCGTGGCGACTTTTGAGGCCACCATCGCAACTGTCGAACGTGAACTCGGGTTGTCCGGTCAACCAAAGGCCGTTGTGTTCCATGAGAAGAACGGCCGCCGTCATGCCCATTGCGTCTGGTCCAAAGTCGATGCGGGCCAGATGAAGGCGATCAACCTGTCGCATTACAAACGTAAGCTCTTTGGACTCTCGCGCGATCTGTATCTGGCGCATGAATGGGACATGCCGGATGGGTTCAAGCAGGATGGCGACGCGCGCACCCAAAACTACTCCCGCGCTGAAGCGCAGCAAGCCAAGCGTGAGCGGCGTGACCCAGAGGCGCTCAAAGCGATGTTCCAAGCCTGTTGGGTGGGATCGGACAATCGGCAAAGCTTTGAAGCGGCTCTGCGCGACCAGGGCTATATCCTTGCGCGCGGCTCTCGACGGGGTTTTGTCGCCGTGGATGCGAATGGCAAGGTCTGGTCTCTGTCGCGCTGGACTGGTGTACGCCCCAAAGAGCTGCGTACGCGCTTGGGGCCGGAAACAGGCTTTCCTTCCGTCGCGGACGTTCAAGCACAACTCTCCGATCTGAAACGCCCACCAAGCACCGAGACAGATCGCGCTTTCGAAACTCAACGTTCGGCCCTAGTGGAGCGACAACGCGCAGAACGTGCTGCGCTCATAACGGCGCAAAGGAAACGCGAAGAAGAGCGATTGCGCACCGCAAAACGCGCACGGCCCAAAGGCATTCGCGCCGCGTTCCTCAAAGTGACCGGGCGCTTTGACGCGACGGTTCAACGGCTGCAGATAGAAGCCGCTGCAGCGAAACAGGCAGATCGCGCCGAACAGGATCGCTTGATTGAGCGGCACTTGGCGGAGCGCCGCAAGCTAGATCAAGAACGGCAACACGCGCAGGCACGCAAACACTTTAACGCAGCAAGACGTGATCCACGCCAAACCCTCATTCAGCCAAAGGACGACATTCCGTACACAACGGACGTACTTAGAGCCAACCCGGGACATATTGTGGAATACCTGTCGCACACACGGGCCACATTTAGCCGTGTTGATGTCCTGCGCGCGCTGGCCAAACGTATTGATGATCCAATGCAGTTGCAGTCCTTGTCTGACGCAGCGCTCGCCTCACCCGATGTGATGGCACTACGCGATGACGGTGCAAGACGCTTTACAACCCGGGAGTATCAAAAGGCTGTTGCGACCTTGGAGGCGAATGCGGCTCAAATGGCGGGCACGCGGGGAGTGGCAGTTGATCAAGCGCATATAACCTCGGCCATGCGCAGGCAGGACAAGCAAATGCAACGCGCCTTTGATGGGCAACTGAGCGGTGAACAACGAGCGGCCTTGCAGCACGTTCTTTCCGGGCAGCAACTCACATCCGTTGTGGGTCTGGCCGGTGCGGGGAAAAGCACGATGCTTGCAACGGCGCGGGATGCTTGGGAGCGACAAGGCCTGACAGTGCACGGTGCAGCATTGGCGGGCAAAGCAGCGGACGGGTTGGAAAGCGCATCTGGTATCAAGAGCCGCACATTGGCGTCGCTGGAAACGGCATGGCAGAACGGGCATGAGCCTATTGCGCGGAACGATGTTTTGGTTTTGGACGAAGCGGGAATGCTCGGAACGCGACAAATGGCACGCGTGACCTCAAAGCTGGATGACATCGGGGCCAAACTTGTGCTCGTTGGTGATCCTGACCAGCTACAACCGATTGAGGCTGGCACGCCCTTCCGCGATCTGGTCGAGAAACACGGTGCCGCGCGCCTTACAGAAATCCACCGGCAACGCGCAGATTGGCAAAAGCAGGCGTCAAAGGATCTAGCGGTTGGGAATGTGCCAAAGGCGGTTGCAGCATATGCAAAACGCAACACCGTGAGCACGGAAGAAACACCCGACAATGCGATAGAAGCTCTCACCGAACGCTATGCCATGGATACCGCCACAAGTGACGGAACGCAGACGCGGCTTGCTTTTGCGCACCGCCGCAAGGATGTGCACGCTCTCAATCAATCGATTAGGGCGGCCATACGAGATCAACACGCACCGCCTGAGACGTTATATCAAACCGATACAGGTCCGCGTGCGATGGCGGCGGGGGACAGGATTGTGTTTGGGCGCAACGACAAGGAACTGGGTGTCAAAAATGGCATGCTCGGCACAGTGGTTGAGGCCGATGATGGCAGCATTCGTGTCGATCTCGATGGAGACGTAAGACGGCGGATGAACTTCGACCCGCAGCAGTACCGCAGTTTTGATCATGGCTACGCTGTGACTATCCACAAGTCGCAAGGCGCGACGGTGGATCAATCATATGTTCTGGCCTCACGTACAATGGATGATCATCTGGCCTATGTCGCTTTGACGCGCCATCGCGATGACATGCGACTGTATGTCAGCCATGAAGATCGACCGAAATGGGCTCTGGGCATTGGGCGCAGCAATGAACGGGAACAGAAACGCAATCGATCTGGTCCGTCTTTGGGATAACGTTACGTTATCGCTTTTGTTCTCAACATGCTTCGTGGAGCTGTTCTTGCAAGAAAGCAAAGAGTTCAGGCAGGTCCTCTTGCACACCTTCAACAGACCCATTGCGAAACCGGGGTGGAACACATAGCTGCCAAAAAGCAAGTATTTGAGGACACGGTTTGAAACACGCGCTTCCAAAACGGCGAAACCCTTATGACATGGTCTCTGAAGCGCTGGAAAGTGGTTGGAACGAAGTACACTCGATTCCGTTGAAAGACGAAGGCGATTTTTTGGTTTTGACGCTGTCAGGCCTCGTCAGGCTCGCAAGGAACAGGCGAAGCTATCGAAAGATCCGACGAGCGGATGGCTATGGCCCGGAGCGCATCACCGTAAACGCAGTATCCAGCGGCAATTACCTTGGTGCGATCGCTTGGAAATGGCCTTAGAGTCCGGACTGATGTCCAAGGTAAGGCAGTTACGTTTAATAAATTGACCATGCCAAGCACCAATGGCCGGTGCCAGCCCAGAGCGGACATTGCATCTACTACTTCAAGCCCGGTGGCACCTGCAGGCCGGGCGTATCTGTGGCAAGCCGTCATTCGCTGCGAGTGTTACAAAATAGTGTTTTTTCAGCCGAAGCAGACATTAGTTATACTGTGCAAAAGTCGCCACTTAGGAGGGGGCTGCTCTATCCAGTTGACCCACGGGGCCAGCGCTTGCTTTATGGTGTATTCTACGTCCCGGCTTCAAGGCCCAAACCGCTGGGAAGCGCAGTGGGAATCCGGGAAATCATAGAGTCATTCAGAGGAAGCAAACTTAGTCTGTTTCGCCACAATATCTTCAAACCCAGCACTTTTCAGCGACTTGAGTTCATCAACGCGTTTCTGGAGCTTATCGACCTCGCTGTATCGCCTTGCAGCCTTGCGCTTAACCCTTTCTCGAGCCTCAACAACAGACCGTCGGAAAGCTTGCATGACGAAAGTCACAAGGGCGACGACACCGCCAGCACCTACAGCAATCAAGAGATTTCTGTTTGAAGTAAGAAGCTCAATTATACCTGTAGCATCTGTCAGTTCCGCAAAACCAATGAAGGTCGCTGACAACGCAGCAATTATACTGAAAATTGCCGTAAACTGACTAAGAACAATTGAAGTTAGGCTTGATTCAACTTTGAACTCTTCATTGGTGAACATTTGCATCTGAGCCAACATTCTTTCAGCATCTTCGAGCTGCTCTTGAATCGGTTCACGAAGTCTCTGAGTCTGCGTCTCGATCCATTCGTCCAATTTCTCCCGGTCTTGTGAACCCAGGAGTTCTCGAAGCACTGCTAATATTGCCAGTGTAAACTGGTTGCCATTTTCAAAGTCCAAGGCCAATCGCCGCCTAGAATAGGCTCGAACCACATCCGCCGTCCAGGGTATGGGCGGCAGATAGCGCGCTACAGACAAAAACTCGGAGAATTTGGAAACAAACTCAGGAAGAAGTTTGTTTAAAAGAATCCATGTTCTTCCAACGTCCAGTTCGTTCGGCAGTCTTGCTTTTAGGCGCTCTATACCTGCATTCGACATTGGGTCGTATTCACTAGCCAGAATAACTAGATCGGAATTTTCAGGTGACATAGCCGCCTTTGAGGCAGGGCTAATGCCAGCTTGTGCGTCAAGCAGAATGAAATCAAAGTCATCTCGATGGTAATTGATGATAACTCTCAGGGTGTTCTGAAGTTCTTTGCCAACTGGAAAAACGTCCACGTCGGTAAATACGTAACGTGCGGGAAGCAGACATAGATTGCCCTCGATCCGAACGGTTGAAGTACCAAGTTCTTCAAGGTCGACATCGCCAGAAACATCAAACGTCCCGCGAGGCAAAGTCACAGAGCGCTTGCGATGACTATTAACTTCGTCAAGGTACATAAGTGTAAGGCCGTGAGTTCCTTCGTCGCAGTCAATGAGGAGAACTTTTCGCCCCGACCGGGCCAAGAACGTACCGATCGTCGCGGTTATGGTTGTTTTGCCTGATCCACCTTTAGAGCTGGCCATACAAATAACTTGGACCATGTCAGTCACTCCCCTCGATCATCTCTCGGGCAGTTTCCTCCGAATGATCCATCTCGTTCACCGTAATGATGGAGGCGGCTTCCGGCGTCATGTTGACTACTAAACGGCGAAGCAGACCGACCATTTCATTTATTTCAACCCCCGGCGTCTGGGCCAAGGTTACAAGTGCGCCTAGCATGTTTTCCTGCTCTTGGAGTCTTTGGCGGCGCATCGAAATTTCTTCCAATTGTTTCTTGTACCAATCAAGCGAACCGCAAGGGTTGGAGGCATAGGCCGTATATGCGGCTCTTTGTTCTAGGACCAAAGAGCCATTGTTTTTGTCGATAGAAACCATCACGCTTTTGATTGCGTTCTTCATTTCGGTAGCGGCCTTAGCTTCTACCGTATCAGGAATCTTCAATTCCGCGTCGACTTTGGTGCTGTTTTCCGAAACTGAAAGAGGAAAATAGCTTTCGATATTATTTTGTATTACGTGCCGCGACCCGTCGGGGCAAATAACCGTCCGAGTTGGCATAAATGGTAGATTTAAAGGCATTTATTGCTGATTCCTCACTGCCAGAAGAGAACAACATAGATCACATTTTGTTGCAATGTGAGTCGGGCGGGATGCGGTTGGTTTCTCCGCACCCGACCCTAAACGACGCGCATGGTGCCAGTCGCGTCGCCGTCCGTCAGCCAAGAAATTTCAAGCCGTCTCAACGAGCGTCAACAATGTGGACTGCATACGCAGCATTCGAACATCCTGTGCAACGGCAGCTAAACTTTGCTGAATTCTGCAAAGTCCGCTTTCTGCGCATCGCTGCCTTTGGGCCGGAGTGCAGAACTCGGGAAGTCTGGGCTCATCGCCGCTATCGGAGTCAGCGCAGCTTCTGGATGTGGTGCTTGGGAAGCGACGGCGAGGACGGCCCATAAGAGACATTCATCCTGCTCTCCCGTCGCTGCGCTGCGGCCCGTCAGAGGAGACATTCGCCGCGGGTGCAAAATCCGTCAGTCGGTGAACTCACACATCGCGGGACATTGCTGCCGCTAAAGACCGCCGCTTGAATGTCCGCTTTTGCGCTCTGCCACAGATGCAGGGTGCGCGTTCAAGCACCGAGCGCTAAACTAAGTTCAATCAACAGCAAGGTATCGGATGAGGCCGTGACCCAATCAACCAGAACAACGTCTTTCTCTGAAGATGCCAAGACAATTTCTGTATTCATGAGTCAAAGGCTAAAACCACTTGGTTTCAAGAAACGACGAAACGGTTTCAATAGAAGGCTCGGCAACGGCCTGATCCACCAAGTGTCGATATTCAGCGTTGGCGCCTATTCAATCGATCACGGCAAGTTTTACATCCACGCGGGCTGCTATGTGCCTGAAGCTGAGCTGTATCGAAGAAATGTGACCGAACCCAAATGGGTCACCGATGCGCTGTGCGCAGTTAGAGGTTGTTTTCCAGAGAATTACTTGGGCCTCAGCAAAGTCGCGGCCAATCTCGACATGCTTACTCCCCACATCGACGACGTTCTAGAATCCTTGGCGTCATTCGACAGCTACGACGGTATTGCGGGAGACACGGATATCGCCGATCAGCTCGCTCCTAAGAAATCGCTTTGGTTCGAGACGCCCCAGTCGATCGTTAGGACTTGCATCCAAATTGCAAGAGAGGATGCAGAAGGAGCTTCGGGAACAATTCAACATTACCTTGCTGCCAGAAAAGCGGCAGAACTCCCGCACCTAGGGCATATTGAAGTGGTTACTGAGTGGGCCGAAGAAATGGGACTGCTGTGATCAGTTGGCTCATGGGCTTGCCTAAATGAACTGCCATTTCGGACGTTCGTGCGCTGCGCAGCATTCGACACTTCGGGCTCTCAGCCGCCGTTAGATCGACCGCAGAATATAGCCCGACTGAATCGTTCGATGCCGACATGGACGGCCCAAAGGAGACATCCAGCGGCTACCAACGATGCTGCGGTGCAGCCCGTCGAATCGGATGGGGTGGATGGCTCCTGCTCCCTCGGCGTCGCAATGCGCCATACTGCAGTTGTCTATCACTGCGAGGAAAGGAGCCACCCAATGCAGGTTACAACAGTCGGCCTAGATCTGGCCAAGAACATCTTTCAGGTGCACGGGATCACAGCGGATGGGACCGTTGCTTTTAACAGGTCACTTAGGCGTGCGCAGCTTTTGCAATTCTTCGAGACCCTTGAACCATGTCTCATTGGCATGGAGGCCTGCGGATCCAGCCACCACTGGGCGCGGCAATTCCAGAAGCAGGGCCATGAAGTCCGGCTGATGCCAGCGATGTACGTGAAAGCCCATGTCAAACGCGGCAAGTCGGACGCCATCGACGCAGAGGCGATCTGCGAGGCCGTAACGCGTCCCACGATGCGCTTTGTCGCAATCAAAACCGAGGGACAGCAGGCCGTCCTGTTCCTCCACCGTGCGCGCGATATGGTTGTGCGGCAAAGGACCCAGCTCAGCAATATGCTGCGCGGCCTGCTGGGGGAATTTGGTGTCGTGATTGCCCAGGGGATCGGGAGCGCCGTGAAGTTTGCAAAGGCGGTACTGGACGGAAATCGTCCGAGCATTCCGGAAGTCGCCATCGAAGTTTTGACGAACCTGTGCAACCAGATGGTTACTCTGCACTTGCGCATTCTCTGGTACGATAAACGCATTCTGCTTGAAGGTCGTAGAGACCCAAAAGTTATGTTGTTGCGAACCATTCCTGGAGTCGGCCCGGTGACCGCTTCAGCCATCGTCGCGACCGCAGGCGATGGGCATCAGTTCCGCAATGGTCGCGAGTTTGCCGCCTGGCTAGGGCTGACACCGATCAACCGGTCAAGTGGCGGCAAGGAACGTCTCGGGCGCATCTCGAAAATGGGAGATCGATACCTCAGGCGTCTGCTTGTCACCGGCATGACCGCCCGATTGAACCAAATGAAGGTGAACCCCGACCGCGTCGATCCATGGGCAATGTCCCTGCGAGAGCGCAAATCGCCGCGTGTAGCCACAGTCGCCATGGCTAACAAAACGGCCCGCATCATCTGGGCAGTGTTGACGCGCAACGAAAGGTATCAGCCTCACACAGCATAAACTCACAAAAGGAACACCAGAGACGCAAGACAATTGAGATGATGGAGCAATGTCAGCCCGCCAACCGAGACACCCCGTCGAATGTCAGGGACACGTCGTTGTCCGCGAAGCGGTTTGGGACTTGGTCAGCGGAAACCATCAGGGCCAGCAGCCGTGTGCGCTGCGCAAACAGGCCGGACACACGACTGCATCTGACAGGTGCTCATATCAACTCAAAAAATGTCTTGCTATGCAGGAGCCATCCACACAGGCCATTCGCTGCACACGGATAACCTGAACGTGGTCGAACTCAAAGATCGCGGAACAAGTGCGCCCTTCTCTAAGGTTAAGATGTGTGTCCTAAAGGTCGGTTTCTCGTTACCGCAACAAAACCAACACGCCATCCTTATTTTGGACATCTCGTCGCGCCACGACCAGAGCCTTAAGGTCAGCGGTTGCTAGACTATCTGCCGCAAGTTTAGCAAGGACCTTCCGGTAACACTAAAGCCGGTTCTTAGAAGATGTCTCTGAATGAGCATTACATCTGGCTCAGTGCGTGTCTTGCTTTATCTGCCAGTGCATCCGAAGGTAGCGGAAAGTACTTAGGTAAAGAGACTTCATGAAGACGACGAGAATACTGCAGATTGGTGACATCCATTTGCCTGAGTGGGCAGCTTCCGAAATTGATGTCGATGAGAAAGACAGTGAGTTCTCGGACGAAATCATTCAGGACTTGAAACACAGTCGTTTGTCAGAAGTCCTAAAGGGCATTAACAAGACTGCAAATTCTGGGACGATAGATGCGGTCTTTCTGATGGGTGATCTGACCAGCTATGGTAAAAAGGAGTATATTGCCCCCGCTATGAAGATAATGGACACCCTACTGCAAGATGCAGGATCGGTGCCGAGACCGAAAATCTTCGTCGTTCCAGGGAATCATGACGTTAGTCGGGATGACGCAAAGGAATTTGGAACCCTTGGAAAGTTCGCACACTTCAGGGAAGCTGCTGAAAACCTCGACTGGGCGTCACCTCCTGTAGAAGGTGCTTGTACTTTCGATCTCTTCGCGGCTGGCTCCAGCACTGAACCGCTTACAACTATCCTAGTAAACTCAAGCATAGGTTCACAATCGCTCCATCTATTAGCGCCAGAAATAGAAAAAAGCATCGTGGAGAGTGAAGGTGGATCCCGACAACCTGTCGTCATCCTTTCAGAGAGCATAATAAACGGAGGTAGCGAGGCACCAGATTTCGGTGGCGCTCGAACATCAGGACAGTCGCTGTCAGAGCAGCGATATAGACACCTCGATACTCCCTATGTTTCGAAGGAAGCGATGTCGAATGTCATCCAAACATCCAGTGCAGCTTCAAGCGGTACAGTTCTGATGTGCGCGCACCACAACCTCTTGCCCCAACGTATCCCACGAATATCTCCATACGCTGAAATGTTAAATGCTGGATTCTTCAGATCGGCCCTATTGGATACAAACAAGAACTATGTCTACCTCCATGGTCATATACATGATGATCCGATTGAAGTGATTGAACGACCTTCCGAACGTTTCGGCAATATTCGAAGTAATGCTATTATCACGATCTCAGCTCCACCAATATGGCAAGGTTACAATGAGGTAGCTCTGTTTCACGATCAAAGTGGTGACGTTTTTCTAATTCGTGTGACGCTCTACCGCCTAAATGCATCTGGATTTGTGGGAAATTTCTCTGATCAAGACACGCGCTTTATACCATTAGTCGGGCGCAATGAAGTTTTATTGACCAGCAAGATGATCAAGCTGTGGGAGCATCTAAGAAATAATACAAGAACGTTTCCAGAGATCGTTCAGTCGTTATCCCATTTCGAAGAAGATGAACTGGAAAACGCACTTATGGCAATATTCTGCGCGGGGTTGATTGAGATAAAGAACCTTGGCCTTCCGCGTCACAGGTGGCGCATAAGTACTTTGGGGGATGCAGCATGAGTATTAACCCATTTCAACCTACAAAATTCGAATTGGAGAACAATCCAAAAATCTGGCTCAATCCTCGTGCGAAGAAGCTGATGGATGCTAAGAAGCCTTCATTTGTATACGGAACGCGCGGTTGTGGAAAGACGACGCTTCTTAGATCGCTTCATACAAAGGAAATACTTGGAAACTCCATACTAAGAGATCAGTTCAAGCAGAAAAAATTTAGGTGGTTTGGAGCCTATTTGCAGTTTAACCACAATTTTCAATTCATTACTGAGATGGTCCAAGATGCCCTTGGTGTAGGCAAAGCAGATAAAAAATTGGCTGAGATCAAGAAGTATAAAACGTTCTGTGCATACTTTGAGATTAGCCTGCTTGAAAGCGTTGTCGCCGACTTGCTGACGCTCGAAGCACAGGGCCTACTTCATTTTTCTGGTCAAAAGGAACGTAAAGCTTGCACGGAAATCGCAGCACTCTTTGAGAGTGTTTCAACCAAGGAGGCGCAAGTTGTAACGGACTATGGTGATCTTCGGAGATTGTTGCGGTCGCTTCGTGCTGCGTTTACAGCCATCTTTGATTCTGATAAAATTCTCGCCGTTGAAAGTGTTATCGACTCCTTTGTTCCGGGTATGCTGCTGCGGATAATTAAGGAAGACGTACTCGCATCAGTTCACTGCCGATCCCTAGAACATGGATCAAATCTTGGTTTTGTGGTTTTGCTAGATGACTGCGAGTCACTCTCAAGGCCCCAACAGGTAGCGCTAAACACGTACCTCAAATCTAATGAAGGCGTGAGTCGTTGGATAATTGCTCATGTTCGCGGGCAATACAATACTAGTGAAACATTTTTACCCGAAACATATCTCAATTATGCAGATCGCGACGTTGCTCCAATTGACGAGTTAACAGATGCGGAGTTTTCCGACTTTTGTGAGAATGTCGCCACACTCAGAATGAGAACGTTTCTAGAAGACAGATCGCCAAAGGAACTCAAACCAACAGACTATATGTCGATGTCTGTGTTTGGGAGCCATTCATATAACTCTTTAGTGGCGGCTGCCATCAGCGGTTACAATAGCAGATCGATTCAAGAATTTAAGAATAGTGTTGAGCAGTTTCGAAATAGAACTGTTGAGAGCATTAAGAAAGCTGATCAACCTAGGTTCAGCATGGAGCGGGGAGGTACACCATATGTTGAATTTGTAGCGTCAGAGTTTGGTGGTGTTCCCATCGAAAAACTTGCGCTTGAGCGAGGCTCCGTTGAGAGGCTCAAGAAGCGAATGCACCGAAAGGAGGCGGCGGCATACGTCTATGCCTGTAGCCTCTGTAATAGAGCGCCAGTGTACGCTGGCGGGAGGTTTGTTCTGTGGGCATCAGACGGTAATATTCGTGATTTCCTCGATGTGATGGCCGACTTTTTTGATGAATTTTCTAGAAAAAGCGGGGCAAATGATTTGCCACTTCGATCCGCAGTGCGAAGTATTCGTAGGTTTTTCAATGCTAGTACGAAGCTCAACATCATTACACAGAACGATGTCCTGAAGCGAGTTTCGCAGCAATCACTTACCAGCATAGATGACCTGAAGAATACTTCAGACACGTATTTATTCCGCCTTATGTCGGGGCTGTGCAGATACGTGCAATTGCTTCAAACAGACACAAATGACGATAAGGCCGTTCGTACACCTGAAAGAGGTGTGTTTCGGGTGTCTTGCAATGCGGTTGACTCCTCCTCTAGGCAGCCGAGCTTTGAGAAGACAATTAGACGACTTGAGCGGGACGGCTTCTTGATTGTGAAAGATCAAGAGGATGTTGGGAACGAGAGGTTTATTGAATTTAGGCTCCACAAGCGATTATCTCCGTCGTTAGGGATTTCGCCAAAGGGTGCATACGAGATCGTTAGCCTACGTTCACTCGCATTGGCGAGACTATTGGATGACCGTGTGGCAACTGACCCGATTGTGTGGGCAGGAAATGAACATAGTCATCTGACTGATGAAGACGCCCGCCAAACAAAGTTTGAGATATAGAATGATTTTTCACGGACAAGAGTTTCAAGAGACGCTTTTCGATACGGGCTCCATGCCCAGAATTGATGTCGATCTTGCTGTATTCGTGATTGGTTGGGAGAGTCGAAGCCGTACCTTTATTGACGCTGAAAAAGTTACTGGTCGGAAGTGCTTGATATTCTCATTTCGCAACGATGGTATTTCTGAAGAGATCAGGTCGAACTTTTACGACAAAGCAAAGGTCTGCTTCGACGACGTGGTCCCTATAGAACTTCCAGAGGCAACAAATCGGATTGGCTGGCAGAGTGAAATTGAGAAGCTCTTTAAGACTCCGGAGAATACCCGTGGTGTCTCTTGTTTTGTTGATTATACCTCTCTTCCAAAGGCTATCGCTCAAACCTTGTATCGTTTTCTTTTGGTTGACCAGTCTTTCTGCCGAAGTCACTGGGGCTACTTAGAGGGCGTTTACCCTGAAGAGATTTTGGGGAGCAGGTATTCGCAAGGGCTTGGGGAACCTTTCTTTCCGATAAGGCACACGCCTGGGACAGGGGGGATATCTGAAAAGCAGGCTTTGATTGTATCGATTGGCGCTGACGAGCAGATTATTTTCGACTTGTTGGAGATTCGTAGCTACGACGCCGTTGCGGTTATGTATTCAAACTCCAATTTGTCTCCAGCGCTGGAGGACGTTCGGAAGGCTACAGTTGCGCGGCTTTGCCGAGAGTATAGCGTGGCGGAAAACCTTGTCCTTCAAAGTAGTGCTTTTTCTGTTAATGACGCGATAGATAACTACATCAAGTTGATCAAGAAGATTCCTCGTGAGTACAGCGTTGACATCTTTTGTTGTGGTACCAAGTCACATGCGTTAGCCGCGTGTGCAGTAGCGGAGCGGTTTAAAAAGACTGTATCGCTAGTCGGCAGGATACCTGCAAATTACTCAAGGAATGATGTGCTCCCTTCGGGTCAAGGGTCAATCTCATCGATGACAGACTTCACTAACCCCAACGTTTCCAAGCTACTCATAGCTGATGGCTGATTTCCTGTGACTTGCGTGTTACAGACCCTGACTATCCATCTTCATTTTGGCTGCCGTTGGATCATCACTGGTAAGGATCAGTGCTTGGCGTGACATGCACGTCAGTTGCTCGAATGTCTGCTTACTTTTGCCTGATTGAGCTTTCCTGCATCCGCAGCGAACTTCGGCTTCCCGCCCGTCGAGCAGTGCCGTTATATTCTGCACAAGTTGGTTTGCACGCAACCTCGACCAACCCAACCAACCGTCACAATACTTTCTCGTCCAACCATCACATCCAACTACCGTTAATACAAACCAAAAAGGCGCGGCGGCTTTGGCCGTCGCGCCGAATTTTTCCAGAGCACCATCAGGCAGGTCACCCCACCTGACGGCCTGTATTGTGTTAGGCAGCTTGAGCCACCTCGCCATTCGCTTCCAGAACCTCTCCCGCACATGGAACGCCCAGATACGTCCCTTGCGGAAACCCCATATAGGCTGGCATCCATTCGGTGTTTTCTGGATCGCGTGTGCCCTCCAAGCAGGCGCTCAGAATGGCGCGCTGCGTCTTTGCAGTTTCGGTGATGTTTTCTGCGGCGACTGTGTCACCTGCGTATTCACCGACCATCCCGTTCAACACCTGCTTGTCGCGCACCAGATCGAAGAACAGTGGCTCCGGTGTCCAGTGCTGACGCATGTCAGTCTGCATGTCTTTGCCAAGCGTCTCGATCAGCGGGCTTTTGGCGGACAGACTGTCTGCCATCAGAAAGGTCAGAACGCGCGCAACGTCAGCATCTGACAGGTCTTGGAGAGTTGCGAACATTTCTGAGATACAAGGGCGTGGTGCCCACTCAGCATTGATGTTTGCAAGTGGGCTGCTGTCGTCCAACCCAAGCAACTTGGCAATATCTTCGCGCTCTTGTTCCATTGTTGCTTGCCCCGTGTTCCACTCAAGACTATCGGCAATCTCCGGCTTAGCTGCTTTCTGAGGATCGGCTTCGACGCGCCACAAGGACGATCCAGCCATCAAGTGCGCAGCAATCAAGCGCAATGCGATGCCGCTCTGCCCCAGCAAATCTGCCCGCACGGCGGCATGGCGATGCAAGTCAACGTAGTTTTGTGCGGCCTTGGTCAATTCTGATTGGGGTTTGGTTGTCGGATCAGCCTTTGCCCTGTCTCGCTGCTTGGCTTCCGCATTGGTGATGTAGCCCTCATAGAAAGCGATCTCACCCTGATGGGAACGCGTGACAAACACTTTACCACCGTCAGACTTGGGCGTTTTGCGGTGATCCCATGTGGCAAAATACGCCCCTTCGTCCAAGACCACCACCTGCGCCCAGCCTGCTTCTTTGTACGTCTCGACGGCCTTCAACAAAGCATCGTTCTGGTGAATCCAGAATCTCGTGCTGTCGGCAAAGTAGGCGTCAGTGCCAAACAGATCAGACACGATGTGCAGCGTGGTGGCCTCCACATCAAAGATTGCATTGGCAACCGGGATATGCGCCCCGCCAAAGAGCCAGTCCTTGAGGCGTTGACCTGTGGGGACATAGGCATCCTTGTCTTTCACAAGCGCCCACCATTCTTTTTGCTGCTTAAGGCTCGCCATGGTCAGAATACGGATGTCGCGGGCGTGGAGTTCATCTTTGCGATATGCGTTCAAGATTGGGGGGTGCAGACGTCCCAGAGCAAGCCGCTGTGAGACCATCCGTTCAGTAATCCCGAAAGTCGCGGCAATGTCCGTAGGTTCCCGCCCTTCTTTGATCAGTTTGGCGAAGGCTTTGTATTGATCCACCTCGTCCATGGGCAGACGTTCAATGTTCTCCGCCAATGAGGCTTCAATTGCGGCGGCATCGTCGCCCTCAGTCATGATCAGGCAAGGCAGTGGGTCGATATCGCAATCCTCGGCAATGATGCGGCATGCATTCAAGCGGCGTTGGCCCGCTATAACCTCGAACCCGTCCTCAAGCGCACGCACCAAGAGTGGTTGCAGCACGCCAAGGGCGCGGATGCTGGCAATAAGGTCGTCGCAGTCTTTTGCGCCCTGTTTACGCACGTTGAGGGGGGATACGGAAAGCTTGTCGATGTTGATATGTTGCAAAGTCATAGGTCTATCTCCTGTTGATCGATTTTGCCGGCACTGGATTGCACCCCGAAGCCTTGCGCGTGAGGCAAGGCTTGGGGCTGCATTCCCGTCATGCACAGCGATAGATCAGGCGTTGCCCCGCGACTTCTGCTTGGGCGTGATCGGCGCTCAGATCACGAGCGATGGCGTCATAATCGATGTAGGATTGCAGCGGCTCAGGAATGTCGCCAAACAGACCTTCGTCTACAAAATGCTCGGCCAAATCGCGCATCGTTTCGAAATGGTAGATGTCCACGTCGAACTCGGTTGGGTGCGTGTTCACCTCAAAGGCATACCCACATTCACCCACGGCGAGAATGACGCGGGTTTTATCATCTTCGTCCCAGTCTTCCACGGCATCAAAATACTGTTTGAGATTGGCCTGATTGATCCCGATGGCCTGCGCCAAGTCACAATCGATATGCTCACCATCAATGAACTGGATTTCGAATTCTTCGACTGGGTCGCCATAGTCATTGCGCAGCTTTGCAGCCTTGGCGGCAAAGTCCTCATAGCTGTCAAAGTAAAAACCTGTTGCGGCCAGATCGTAGGGTTGAGCATGGAGTTGCAGGGTCATTCTTGATCTCCTTTTTCCTTGGATCAGGGGTTGCGATTGCAACCCTTGGCCTTCGCCGAGAATGGAGATGGGAGGGGACAAGAAAAATCGGCGAAAGGATCTCTTCGTTGTTGGGGGTGACCGCCACGCGCCTTCCGGAAACCGGGGAGCGGTTTGCGGAACACAATGCGCGCTATAGGTGGCGGGGGTGCCGACAACGAAAGATCCTGTGCGATCTATTTTTCTTGTGGGGAGAGAAGAGGCAAAGCCTCTCGGCCTCCCCCGTTAAAGATTTGAAAGTGGCGGCGAAGACCGCCTCAATTGATCTGGAAAGACCGTCTGTTGAATGGCAGAATCAAATGCAACCCAATCCATTTCGTTTTTGCGCAAAGGATCAAAGCCCGTCTGGGCTGAAACCGCGTTTGCGGGTTCAGTTCACGCGCGCCTGGCCCGAAGGGATGCGCCCACAAGAAAAGAGGCGCACCCAAAGGCACGCCTCTCCTCCTTACTCAGTTACGCAGAACTTTAGTCAAAACCCTCAGGGGAATGATCCACCAGGTCATTGTCTGGCTGCTGATCATCTTTAATGGTGCGCAGAACAAGACGACCATCCACGGGAAGTGCATCAAAGCGCACCTCATAGCCTTCACCATCTTTGTGGGCCCAGGCCGCTGCGATCTTGCTCCAATTGGATTTTTTACCATCTCCGATGGGGCGCACAGCATAGCCGAGCATAAAGGGTTTGCGGGCTGTATTTTGCCCCCGTTGGTTTTGGGGTTTGTTTTGTTGGGTACTCATAAAATCTCCTTACTCAATAAAGTTCAACGTTAAGAACAAATAAGGAACACACCCCATCTAATTGATCAAGGAATTCCGCAAAGATCATACAGAGGCATGCAAAAAGGAATGCAGGCGCATGACGCGATAGCGCATCAAAACAAGGAGATAGTCCCCAGAAATCAACCTATACAGGCAACAATCCGCACGGCATGCGTGAATAAAAGCAAACAGCGTCCCTGCGTGTTGCGCATGACCCGCGATTGTCGTAGCGCAACAGAAAAGAAGGGGACAGACATGGCCAATATCAAATGGGACAAGCTTTCACTGGACGAGTTGAAAGACATTCAGAAGGAAGCCGCAAAGGCGATAGCGAGCTTTGAAGCACGCAAGCGTAAAGAGGCACTGGCAGCTGTTGAAGCCAAAGCGGCCGAGATGGGATTCAGCCTAAGTGAGCTGACTAGCAAGTCAAAAACCAAAGGCGCAAAGTCCGCTCCAAAATATGCGCATCCGGAAAACCCGGCGAAAACATGGACGGGCAAAGGCCGTCAGCCGAATTGGGTGAAGGACGCGCTCGCAAAAGGTACCGCGTTGGACGATTTGCTGATTGCCAAGTGAGATAGACTTACTTTTGCTTCGCGTCCGGTGACTGCACCAGATAACTCCGGGCTGAACTGCCTGTGGTCAAATTAACCATTTCGTCGTTTCTGCCCAAGTGACTAATTTATGAAAGGTCTACTTGCGACCGCAACGTGTGTTTTTAGGTCGGGGGGGCGATAGTGTTAGAAAGTAAGGTCTCAGTGGCTGTTGCCACCCTTGACTTTACCAAAGGGTGCTACATTCGACGAAGGTGAATTGTGCGTGACTTTTAGCGGAGTATTGCGTGGTCCTTCAGCCGACGAAACCTGGTTCGAGGGGCGCAGTATGTCAGTAATCGACGGGTTTGGCTCATAACGTTCCCAGACCGAAGCTCTTTCGATTTCCTCTAGCGTCGTTCCAGAGCAAGCCAGAACGAAATCCTCCGGCTTAGGCAACGACGGACTAAAATCCCAATGAAAGGGCAAAGCCTCGTCACTCCCAAAGCGAACCAGCTCATTGTTATCGACGGTACCACCAGCTGCAAAGATTAGGTCAGCGACATCGAAGCTCCTATATCCAATTCCGTCAAAAATCAAAAACCTCGTCCCAAGGCGGATCCGGCCCCGCTCATTAACATCAATGCTACCATTCGAACTAAGAGTACCGGCGACCGCGACAACAAATTCATCACGCGAGTCACCAATCGGAACGTTTGTCGCCGCACGGAATAAACTGCCGTCCTGTTTTTGGATCACACCATCAGCGCATAGTATGTCCAACAGCGGTTCGAAGTTTGATGGCTTTTCGCTATCTGCGCGATAATATACGTGGCCAGGTGTCACCTTTGTTCCAAAATAATCCAACAAAATCTTCACGTCACTTGACTTTGTTCGGGGAACATAGCCTGGAACGAGGCTATTATCTTTGTCGAAAGATACAACCCAATCACCAGCGCGAACATCCGAAATAGGCTTTCTCCAAATCATCTTGCGGACAGTACTTTGATCATAGGTTTTGTTTGAGTTAGTTGGATCCGGGGCAAACTCCGGATTAAGCGGCCACATATCAATCAATACCTCCGGTCCAAAACACTCTTCCAAACCGAACAACTTGAACAGAGCCTTATAGCTGTCCTGGTCAGAAGCGGCCTCGATGATCAACTTGAAAGCGTCGTATTGATTTTCCGCAAAGTTTCTAACTTCGTCGACAAACGCCTCGCCAACGGCTTGGCGAAACTCTGGCTTGGTTATCTCTTTGGCAATTGCAGTAATAAGCTCGGCAACGCCTGCTATGTCTTCACCACTTTGGTACAAATTGTAAGCTTGCTTCAATACTTGCGCCGCTGCAGCAGCAAGGGGAGCACCGACTAGAGTAGGCGACGACAAAGCCGCAACTACTGTCGAAACGGCAGCGTCTTGCGCTAAGCCTTCCGCAATAATGAGTGCCATGGAACTTGCGTCTAAGCCAAGGGCGTCTACCGTGTCTGCTACGGACATGTCGGCGTTTACGCTTATTATGACAATTGTCGCGCCCAAAAGTGCGATTTGGGTTGCATCAACCAGAGGAGAGCCCTTGGTATCAAAATTGCCGCCAATTTTTCGGATAGTTTCGACAGTTTCTAAACTGCCAGAATCAATTAACTTTCTCAAGTTCACTTTCGCAGCTAACGCGTCTTCGTAAGTTCTGGGAAAATTTAGCACACCTTGCCCCAACCCTCCGGGGGTTTGATAATTGGCACTCACAATTGCATCAAACTGTGCTCTACTCAGATCAAGATCTGGATCATAAGTAAGGTTGATCATCAATTTCTTGTACGATGAGTGATCATATGATTTGTCTATGTCAGTAACAAACAGATGAGCTTCTCTTTTGAAATCCGAGTCATCCGATATTACTCTAAAGACGTAGTCACTTCCTGCTTGTTCGTTTTGAAGCATGAATTTTCGTGCCGACATATCCCAGAGCTCGTTGCCACCACCGCTAGTATGACGTTTTCCTTTCGGATCATAAATGTCTTTTTCACTTTCGGTTATCTGTGCAACGGACACGATCTTTTCACTATTTGATTGGAGCCATACGTTCAGTCTATCCTGATTGCCAATCGAAAGGCTGTGTGAAGCTTCAGTGAATGTGTCTTCACTGAAGAAGAATTTGTCACCCTGCTTGAGAAGAGCATCGAGACCAGAGAAGCCTGTTTGATTCAAAATATTACCAAATTTTGACGCGTCTAGCATAACTACAGTTTGCACAATACACCTCTATGCGAAATATTTGCCGTGGTTTTGATTAATGAAATCGAAAACCTCTTTAGACCGAACGGATGGAAAATCCGAATTTAAAACCCCAAACGCAATTTGCAAGCAGGCGATTTGCCAAACAGGCTTAAACAATGGCACTTCGGATTTCCACGCATACCATTCAAGGAAGTTGTTGAAAGTCGCTCTTGCTTTATGAGGGTGTCTGTTTTTCCACTCATCGGAATCCGCAGAAATGTGTCTTTCCTGCAACAGGTCATCCCAAGCACTCAATCTTTTAACAGCAGCCCTTAAGCAACTGTCGGTCAGAAGATATTCGGCAATTTGGATCGGAATTTCGAGGGGTATTATCGGAACGTAGTCCCCAGAGTAGCCGTCAACTCGTTCAATATTCGTTGGCGTATGGTTGACTGCCTTCAACTCCTCCTCCCAACCTTCTATACTCTCTATGTTCCTCATGTGCTCCCTCAGATTTTATCCGGTTATGGCGTGGCGAAATTTTCTCTTATTAAAGCATACTTACTTCACCTATATGATCAGTGTAACGGCTGGCGGGATTTAAGTTAACACCATTTAAACTGCCATTCCTGAGTTTTCGAATGCGAAGGAAACCAGATTGAAAGTCGGAAATCACTCAGTAGTTTGCCGGTCTGTCTGCAGCCCATGGACTTAAGTCATGTCGTCTCTTTCCAGTAGCAAGGCGACCCACGTCCACACTAGAATACAATTGTTGGGTCGCCATATGTAGCTATGTTCCAATTATTTAAATATATTTCAAAGCCATCTGCATAAAGGATTGTATTATTCGGGTTTGAATCGGCAATAGCTTGAATCCCGTCATCGTCGAGCGCAAGCAATGTGAGATCAATCACGTCTCCGAAGCTAAAGTCTTCAATCGTTACCTCGCTCCATGCTTCTGATGTCAAGATAAAGACATCGTGGCCAGTTCCGCCGAATAGTGTATCAGCGCCACCTCCGCCTCTGATTGTGTCATTTCCGTCTCCCCCTCGTATTATATTCGCGGAAGTATCTCCATCTAAAATGTCGTCAAATGACGAACCTAAAAGGTTTTCAACACCGACATAAATGTCGCCTGCTGCGTCTCCAGTGTTTTGGCTGCTGTCTTGGAGATTCACACTGACGCCAGACACTGCGGTAGCGTAGCTAGCAACATCGCCCGTCCCCGAACCCCCGTTCAACTCATCCGCGCCTGCTCCGCCGATCAATGTATCATTACCATTTCCGCCTATCAAACGATCCGAGCCGCTTCGACCGTTTAGTAAGTCGTCGCCGTCGTACCCCCTTAGTCTATTATCTTGATGATCTGCCGCAACGGTATCGTTCATTTTGGAACCGTCGATATTTTCTATACTGTTATAGTATTCGCCTGACGCGTCACCGCCGTTTTGCGTTTCATCAACTAGGTCGATAACCACCCATTGTCCCGATGTATAGCTGGCAGTGTCTATACCTGAACCGCCCCAATACCGATCGGTTCCGCCGCCACCGTAGAGCATGTCATCGCCATCGTTGCCGGACAGTGTATCGTCTCCATCACCTCCCCAAATGGCGTTATTGTTGTTATCTCCAAACAGGCGATCTCCGAACTTGCTGCCAAGGAGATTTTCGATGCTGATGTACACATCACCTTCAGCTTCACGTGTGTTTTGAGTCGTATCGAGCAGATTAGCAGTAATACCCCGGTTGGAAGTCGTATACTGCGCTCGATCGGTGCCGGCACCGCCATCGAGACTATCTGCGCCCTGACCACCTTCAAGGTTATCGTTGCCGTCTTCGCCGTAGAGCTTGTCGTTGCCATCACGACCGTCTACAAAATCATCCCCTGTTCCTGCGTAGATGTGGTTTGAAACATTCCCGCCGTTCACTCGATCATCAAAGTTTGAGCCACGTATGTTTTCCACAAATAGAATGGTATCCCCGGAAGCATCTCCACGGTTGTAGTTTCCATTGAGAAGGTCAACTCTGACGAAATTTGTCGAAAATTCGTAACTTACCATATCACGACCAGTGCCGCCGTCGAAGTAGTCGCCACCAATCCCACCGATCAAAGTATCTTTGCCGCCGCCTCCTAAGACCGTGTCATTTCCAATCCCGCCCCGAATAACGTTATCATTTCCGTCGCCAACGATTGAATCGTTGCCTCGCCCGGCCACAATGTTTTCAACTGATGAAAAGACATCACCAAGGGCAGAGCCCGCATTGAGGCTGCTATTGGTGAGATTTATAAAGATACCGAAACGATCATCTTGGTAATTTACTTCGTCGATGCCTTGCCCACCGATGAAACTATCGGCTCCCTCTCCACCGACCAACGTGTCATTGCCATCTCGGCCAAGAAGAGTGTCGTCGCCACCTCCGCCTATAAGGTAGTTATCGGCATCGTTACCACGAAGATCATCTGAACCAGTGCTGCCCTCAATTCCTTCGATTTCTACAAACAAATCGCCAGCTGCTTCACCGGTATTTTGACTAGCATCGTCCAGATCCACCAATACTCCCGTCGAAGCAGTCTCATAACTCGCTACATCGAAACCGGCGCCACCGTCTAAAGAATCTGCTTCTAAACCTCCCACCAAAAGGTCATCACCGTTACCACCGATAAGTGTATCGGCACCCAGATCGCCAATCAGTGTATCGTTACCGTCCCCGCCACTGAGTGAGTCAGATCCTCCACGTCCACTCAATTGGTTTGCGAAAACGTCGCCGGTCAATATGTCATCAAAATCAGAGCCATGGAGACCTTCAATCGACTCAAACGTGTCACCAAACGCATCGCTGGTTCCATCCACCACGCTTGTAAGGTCTGCGGTTAGACCCACGGCGGCGTTTTCATAGCTCACGACATCGAAGTCCGCACCGCCATCTAGAAAATCCTCGCCGGAACCGCCGACAAGTAAGTCTCGGCCAATGCCACCTTCAAGTGTGTCATTGCCTTCGTCACCCCGAAGAACGTCGTCACCAAAACCGCCTGAAAGCCTGTCATCGCCACTTCGGCCGACCAGAGTATCATCTCCGTAAAGACCAACGAGAACGTTGCTTTGTTCATTGCCGCCTATAAAATCGTGGAAGAGCGTGCCGGTAGCATTTTCGATTCCAACATAAGTATCGAACTCCGCGTCTCCAGCGGAGATAATCCCAAGGTCATTCCCCAAGTCAAAGGACACCGCAGTTTCAGAACTGACATAAGAAATAAGGTCAATGCCGTCTCCACCATTGTAGCTGTCACTCCCAACACCGCCAAATAGGGTATCATTCCCTTCATCGCCGAAAACAGAGTCATCACCACGTCCACCGACGAGGTGATCAGCTCCGATGCCTCCGACCAAATAGTCGTTGCCAGAATATCCATGGAGATCATCATCACCGGCCCCACCATTCAACACATCGTTCCCGACAAACCCAGACAGACGATTGTTCCAGTCAGTACCTGTAACCTGTATCGCGTCGAGTTCGCTGCCAAACAAATACATTGCATCGTTGTCAAAGAGATCAATGCTCGCATCCACAAAGGTGATGGAAATATCAGAATAATTAAATGAGACAGAACCGTCTTGCTCTGTCAGCAGCGCTTGAAATTCAGCTCCGGATGTGAAGCCAAAATTTAACAACTCAATTTGGTCCCATTGCTCAAAATCTACAACCACGTCAGAACCGATGTGATTTGCATCAAAAGAGAACGTATCGCTCAGAATACCACCGAACAACGTATCGTCACCTGACCCGCCTGAGATTCGATCATCCGCTTCATTGCTTAGAGCCCAAGTCATAATTTCGGCATTAATTAGTTCGCCATATTCTTGACCGGTCGCAAATTGTTTTATGAGGTCACTACGATCGAAATTCACGTTTGATAGGCGATCCACCCACCTCTGTATACCATTTGTTCCGGAGTCACGTTCCAAAATCACACGGAACATTTCCGTGACAAAGTCAGTGTCAGACCAGTCTGCATATTGATCCAAAAAGCTATTTTCGTAGACAAAATCAGCTACCAATGAATCAAAACTGCCACCGCTTGCTAAGTCTGAAGCCCAGGCCAAAATCTGATCGGTGGTGGGCGCTCCCCCGAACAAAGCAAAATGCAACTTGAAGACGTTTTCCACCCATGCGCCCTGATAGGCAGCGGTAGTTTGTGCAAGACCAGAAGCAAGCCAAACGTCATCAGCTTCGACTGATTGCGAGATAAAGAGGGCGACTTCAGCGCGTGTCCAGACGGTGTCATCAGACCCGTCTTCTGGGGATAGCCTATTGGTCCATAGATCTAATTCTGAGTCACCAGCGTCGCGGTCATATGCGTAGTCGAACAGCTGTTGGACGAATTCTACGTCAGATAGTTCCCCAAACTCTACCGCAAACTCGCCCGAACCTAGCAAAGAAGAGGCTGCGTTTTGCAATTTTGACTGATCCTGCAATACAAGGTCTAGCCACTTCAAGTGATTTCCCTGCCCTGGCGTTCGTGCCAGAACGGTTGCGTAAAGCTGAACGAGGTCGATGAGCGCTCCGTCCACTTCTTCGTCCCACTCTTCAGCAAACAACACATCGTTGCCTTGTCCGCCGTTCAATGTATCATGGCCACCTTGGCCGAAAAGACTATCGTCTCCCGCCTCACCACGAATATCATCGTCTGACGCACCGCCAGTAACGGTGTCATTCCCGTACCCGCCCCAAAGAACGTTTTGACCACCGCCTCCGAAGACAACGTCATTGCCGCTTCCTCCGTCAACAAAGTCGTCACCTAGACCGGCAACCAACCTGTCGTCTCCTTCGTCGCCATAGATTGTATCATTTCCCGCGAACGTCTCAATTGTGTCATTTCCGGCAAGGCCTGAAATATTGTCATTTCCGCTGGAAGTAGCGAAGTAGTTGTCGCCATCAGTACCACTTCTGGTAATGCTATCCGTTAGCCCTAGTCGTTCGGCCTCCAAAAGCGTAAAAACCCACCCTTTTGCAAAAGCACTGTCTTGCCCGTATTCTTCGATAAGAGAATCATATACTTCCTGATTTCTAAGATAGTCATTGTAGTCAGATGCCACCTGTAACCTATATTGCAGATCGGCAAACAAATCTGATTCTGGTAGTACACGGAGGTCTGATCTTTCCAACTCAGAAATGAATTCTCCGACTGTTTGGAAGGAGTACAACAGATTTCCGGAAGCGTCCGTCATACTTTCTAAACGAAGCACCAACGCGCGTACGTACAACAAATCTGACAAATAGTTAACTGTTACGTTTTTGTTATATACACGTTCTGTAAACCAATTATCGCCGTCAATATTTCTGTGATTTACTAGTTCATAGCTCCGGCCCACTAACAGCTTTTCCGCCCAATCCCGCGATGACAGTCTGCTTAATATTGCTTCGACAGTTAATCCATCGGTATGTTCTCCGGTGTTTAGGTCCTCGTAAACTGCGTTGAATCCCTGAACAATTATCTGGCGGATGTTCGCGTCGGAGTCTGGGTTCCAATCAGATGCAATTTGCACGAGCTCTTCATTAGATACGCCAAAAGAAGCATCTTCATTTATTTCTGTGAAAACAGTTTTCTTTGTTGTTTTCCAAAATAGGAATTTCTTCCAGTATGAATAAGATCCGAAATGCTGAATATCGTCAACAAATTTGACATCAAGCGCGATGTCGTCGACAGTTCTTGCAATAAGCTGATCTCCGTCCAGAAATTGCAAAAGCTGAACGCTGTCTAGAACACGTGCTTCCATTGCTTGTTGCAGGGTTTCATGGGTGCGCCCTGAGCCATTAAGAATAGCGTCTTCATAGTGACCAAACACTAACTTTAGTTGGACCGCAACCTCCGCAGCATTGTGTTCTGTTGCTTGAGATTCGTCCAACAGATCATTCATAAATGCAACGTACTGTTCGGCAACGTTCTGGCCAATCTCTACGTCGCCGCCACCGTGCGACCAATTGGACCCCACTTCAAACTGTTCGGACGTTTGGTTATAAATGACATTAGTATATGCTTGAGGATATTTTTCAAAAATACTATCAAATATTTTTCCGACAACTACTCCAATAATCATCGATACAGGGTGGATTGCTGCAATGCCAGCTCCGCCAAAAAGTTGGCCTAAACCCTGAAAAATAAACTCTTGTCCAAACGTAGCATTCAATAGGTGTGAAGCTGCCAAACCAGCGATGCCACTTGCCACTTGCCCTTCTATAGTTTCGATATCTGGAAGAAGTCGGTTCAACCCGATCGTGAGAACCATCTGCGGAATATTGATGCCTGCAAGGAAATCATCAAAGCTAGCCACTTCGCCGGGCAAACCATTAAAGCCACCCTCAAAGGCTTTTCCCAGTCCGTCTACATTATGGAAGATTTGATAGACTCCAGCATCGATAATGTAGTCGACCCCATTGAAGGCCAAAGCCTGCAGAATCTCACCGCCGAAAGTGTCTCCCGTGGCTTCACCAAAAATTTCCGCAACAATCCAACTGCTCAGGGCGCTTGTCGCGTAGTTTGCTGCGTTCGAGAATAAATCTACTCCGAGCCCTTCAAAAATGTTCTCCGCTATTTCGTCTGATGCGTTCGGAATACCCTCATCAGCTCCGGCAGAACCAATTATCGCATCGTGTAGCCCCGTGCCACTATAACCGTTTAAAACCTGTTGATCTGCCTGACCAACAACATCTATTGAACTGCCAATATACTCAAAGACAGCTCCCACAAACGTCCCAAGCAAGCTGTTAGCAGCCACTTGCTCAAATGCTGAAGCGTCTTCACCCAATATTGCTGCCGTCAGAAACGGTGTTACAACGTTTGAAAAACTCTGTCCGATGTATCCGCCATCGATAATTTCGGACGAAACCGGAACAGAAATCCCGTCCTCAATGACATAGTTTACTTGTACGAGCCTACCTTCGGAGTCTGTGAATAGTTCACGTCTCACGGCAACTTGGTTGCCGCTGGCATCGGTCTCAATCTCAACTTTGAAGGATGTATAGCGGGATGTTTGGTCTGTACCGTTGTTGTATGTGCCTGAAATAAAGTTCGGCGTCGTAAAATCTGGATCTGAAAAAGAGCGTCCTTCAGAATCTTGCAATGTGTCCCAGTTGATGTCGCCGGCCCATTGTGCGTCCGTTAGAAAACTCAGAACGGATTCATTGTGAACTCGAATGCCGTCTGCGATGTAAGTATGAGTACCTTCAACTTCAAAGTTGTAAACTCGATGGTACTTTGACTGAGAACCTCCTGGATTTTTGGCCCGTGACGCATATTCAGCACTTGGCAAACTCAAAGACGCAACAACATCACGCGCGGAAAACGCGTGTTGGACCATTCCCACCATTAATCGTACCCCGACGATGTGCGCCGGTCAGTTTTCTGAGAAGCGCTTTTTAATTAGATTTTCGTACTTGTTAATCATGTTTTTAGGCTCTGTGAAGGGGGATATGCAGCGAATTACTGTGATATTTGGTCCGGAGCGCCAATCCGATAGAATTGGCGAGCTATCATGGCTCGCAAGTTTCTCCTTCACTTCCAACGAAGCCCATGCCCAAGACAACGCTGCAATTGGTTGCTTCCCTTTCATCAAAATTTCAACCTGTTGCATGGCTAATGGTGCTGCGAAGTTAGCTTCTAGCCAGCAGATCGGCAGATCACGACAGTCTTTTGCAACGGTTGCCAACCAAGTTACCTGCCCAAACTTCAAGCTGAAATCCTCTGCGCTCGGAGGCACAGTTTTTGGTCCATATACTTTGAGCATAGGTAAATCCTCTTGGGCAATGTTAGTTATGTTTTCACGCACGTGCTCCTTTATCAATCGGGTATTGCAACCCCTGCCTTCGAAAACTGCGTTGTAGAGTAAGGCGAGAGACGCCAAGAAGAGCCGAAACATACGCGCAAGGCAGCCCTGTTTCTGACATCCAGATATAAGCGTCATGTACGGTATCTGAATTGAGAAGGGATGGGCGGCCCAATTTAACACCGCGCTCGCGGGCCGCTTGCATTCCTTCCCGTGTGCGACGTGAAATTATGCGCCGTTCAAACTGAGCAAACAAAGCTACGATACCAAAGAAGAGCTCTCCTTCGTCGCAGGTCGTATCAAACGGAAAGCTTAGGATTCTGAACTTCACTTGACGTTTGCTGAGCGCCTCACTGGTTATGATTGCGTCGATTGCCGAGCGGAAAGCGCGATCTAGGTCGACCACCACAAATGTATCCCCAGTTCGCAAGTCATCAATCAAAGCGTCAAAGACCGGACGTTTTGCGGCAACCGCCGAGACTTGTTCAACACGTAGTTCGTCACACTCGGCCTCTAGTTGCACGATTTGGCGGTCAACTTGCTGAGATGCCGTCGATACCCGGATGTATCCGATGCGCCGAGGAGACGCATGTGATCGTAAGGGATCCCTTTCGATCAACCGTTTTTGCCCTTGTGACGTGGCCTCTGCCTCCGCCGAACTATTCGCGTTCTGCAATGTCATCTTTACCGGTTTTCCGGAATCAGGTAAAGCCGCGCCATGTTCAAAAACCATGGAATATGAACAGCATAGCAGGTTGGTGCGGGGCAATGGCCATGGCAGCGATCAACACGATCTATCCACAGAAATCTTTGGCGAATGAATTTACGGGAAAGCAATTTTTGAAACGAAGCGCAGAGGATCAGCGCGGGTATATTTCCACGCAGCTTGTCATGGCGTCTTCAATTGCCGCACGAATAAAACCTTCGTTGGCTGAGTGTATTGGTGAAGCTTTCTTTGATGGTACAGGCATGGCCGACGACGGTTTTGAAAAGGTCATCGCGCGGATCGCAGAGTTCGATGCTTATCACCCTAGTTCCGTGATTGTTGTCGTAATTGAAAACCAATGTGAGCCGTTCAACTGAAAACCGGAAATGCCGGAGGTTTTGCCGAGAGAACCGCGTCGGTCGTTGTAGAAGTGTCGAGCGTGGCGGCGGTAGGGCGCAAATTCTCTATGCTGTCCAACGCATCTTTCAAATCATCCTTGCTCATTGGCGTATCATCACTGTCATACCGGTGTCTCAGGCCACCGAGCACATCGTTACGATAGATGTCCCATTCAGTGAGTTTGTTCTGCAAATCATTCCGGCGCGTTTCAGCTGCAAAGTAGTCGTCTGCGGTCGGTGCGCTTGGAGGCCAAATAATCCCTTCGGCGATTTCCGGGCCGACGTCTGAGCCGTCGGCATAGACGGCGCGACCATCGGTAAAGCGAAATACTTGCCGACCGTCAGGACCACGCGCCGCCGCATCTTCCATCCATACAATCTCATTCGAAACAGACGCCAATTGGTTCTGGATCGCCGCAAGCGCCGTATCTGCCCGGACCTCAGCATCACGCAACCTGTCGCCAAGCGCAACATAGAGCCGTGCGTATTCTGGGTCACGCATCAGGTCCTCCAATGTTTGGCGGGCACGCTCTTGTTTCTTGCGCTTCCCCTCTGGCGATCTGTCATCATCTGCATTGAGAAAGCGACGCATGCGGCCAACGTCGACGCCAGCCAATTCATGCTGTAGATCGTCGAAGTCGCGTTGCCGTTTGTCGGTTACGTGTCCGTTGTCGCTCATTATTATTCCTGCATTTAGTATACAGGAAATTGCCACGTTAGCGCAAATTTGCAGGGGGATGAAATGGGGCGCAGCCCCTTTCCAAGCTCGGATTGGTATTACCAATCCACAGCTTGCCACCCTGATCCTTATCAAACCCGAACGGTCTTCAACAAAAAAATGACACAAGACCGAAACCTCATTAGAGCAGATCGAAAGCGTAAAGTGCCTCGTTCCCGCACCCAACAAAAAATGACTTGGAAGTTGAAGCAATAACTTTTACCGGATCGTCAAAGCGAACTCTTCGGAGCTCTCGTCCAGTATCCGTTGACCATAGTCTTACCGTCCTATCCTCAGAAGCAGTTAGAACGAACTTCTCGCTGAGATCAAAAACAGCGCTTCTGACCTCCGCGTCGTGCCCCGAAAAGCGCCTTACTTCCTCCCCAGTAGTAGTCGACCATAGCCTCGCTGTGCCATCACCTGAAGCTGACAAAATCCAATCTTCGGATCCGCTGAACACTGCCGTTTCGACCCATGCGTCGTGGCCTTTGAAAGTCCGCAAGACCTTTAGATCCTTTGATTGTCGAACTTGTACGACTCCCGACCGATGAGCTGATACGATCTGCGAACCATCGGAGCTGAAAACCGCGCAAAGGGCAGGACCGGTCGATGGTCTACACTTTGTGAGCTCTGCACCTGTATTAACGCTATAGATTTTCATTCTTCCATCACTGCACGCAAGAACGATCCGTTCATTCTGAGGATCAAACCGTGCAGAGGTCACAGAGGCGCCCTGCTTAGGAAAACTCTTCTGCTCCCATCCATTAGGAATTGAGAGAATTCGAACCAGTCCATCACTCGAGGCCACCAGTAAACTTTTTCCGCATTTGCTGAACTCCACGTCAAGCACTCCGGCTTCACGAAAACTAGACTGAGGGCGTCCAATACAAAGGCGTTCACATATGTCCGCTGCACCAAAGATCCGAACGACACGATCTGAGCATCCCGCAGCAATCAAATTCCCTTTTGGATGAAACGCTACGTTCCAGATCCTAAATCTCTCACTATGGTCCGAAGCAGCTTCCAGCGCGCTCTGCTTTGACCACAGCTTGGCAGAACCATCAGCCGATGCTGAGAGTATATTCTCGCCAGATTGATCAAACGTAACGCTGTTTATAGGCCGACTATGACGCCCAACACACTTGCGAAATCGCCCGTGACGCAAATCGTGCAAATACAAAGATGATCTGTTTAGAACAGTTAAAGCGTATTCGCAATTCTTGTCGAATAACAAGCTACCGTGTGAAGCAACGATCACACCATCATCTCCTGACAGTCTTTTGTTGTCAGCCAAAGACCAAAATTCGTTAGCGTGACTTATTGAAGACGTCAAAATCTTCCACTGGCCCGGCGCAAACAAAGCGCAAGTCAAGTCCAGCGTCATGCCCGTTGGCTTACTCTTAGTACGAACCAATTCCATTCCAGTACGCGCTGACCATGTTCTGGCTGTTCCGTCCCAAGACGAAGTAAGTACAAATTCTCCATCATGGCTGAGTACTGCGGATTCAACCTGATCTTCGTGTCCCTTTAGTTCTATCACTTCCGAGGAGTCGAGCGACCAGACGAATGCTGTATCCCCATAAACCGTTGCAAATCGAAGCGAATGTTTTGAGAACACATCTGCAGACAAGGATGTGCACTTCCCCGCAACACTAAGTACTTCATCGCCGCTTTCAACGCACCAAAGGCGGGTGGTGTAGTCTTCAGACGTTGTCAGGGCTTTCCTTCCCAATTCGTCCAGAATCGCACCCGTTACAGGTGCACTGTGACCCTCAAGGCATTGTATCTGCTCTTCGGTGTTTGCGCACCAAATCCTTGCCGTAAGGTCCGCAGAAGCGGTCGCGATACGATTTCCTGCTTCGTTGCTAGAAATGGACAGGACCGCGTCTCTATGGCCGACAAATCGATTTGCCAGTATGCCCTCATGGGTACGCCATCGGCAAGCAGTGTGATCGTCAGATGCGGTCAAAACATGCTTCTCGGTATTGTCAAATACCGCATGATTAACTGCTGCTTTGTGTCCTTCGAACCTAGCAAGTTCAGCGCCAAGCGGTTTTAAATGCGGGCGTCTTGGGCGAGGCCAGCACTGCTCATGGGATAGTGCAGAATTCGCTAGCCTCTGGAGGTGCACGCTTTGATGGTGAACCAGCCGACCGTACAACTCGTGCAATAAACCGACCGGTTCAGCATCAAGCAAGCCACCAGCCAAGGCAATAACCTGAATTACTTTTTCAACTTCCTCACTAAGCCTTTCCGCTCGAAGCGATTCCTGCAACCCTGACGATCCTAAAAGCGAGAGACATTTCCAAAGCCAGTCTACGTCGAGGCTGAGTCTGTCAGCTTCTTCCTGGTTTCCACCATTTCGGATGTGCCAAAGTAGAAATCTCCAAGGATAAAGTTCTTCTTCTGGTAGTTTGTGCCACCGACCGCCGCACATGCGAAAGAATGCTCGAACCAATTTAGCGTTTAGCTGCCGCAAATCTTCCTTGTCAATTGATCCCCTCAAATGTGCAAGCATCTCGTCATGCAGACGAAGGTTGCGGTTATTCTGACTATATTGTCTAAAGAGGTTGTAGTTCTGTGCTCGACGCCAAAGCGCAGACGGCGGGACCTGATCGTTCGGCTTTTCGTCACACTGTAGCTCGTCCCAGAACTGTTCGATGATGTTTAGGGAGATGTCCGTTTTATCCGAGAAGACTGCCAGCGCCGTAAACAGTCTGCGCTCGACGTCGGTGTGTAGGATAGCCGTCAGGCCCGTCTCAATACACAGCCGGGCAAGCTCGCGACGCGCGAAAGTGTTGTCGCCAACGCCTGGCTCTCGCACGTCCCAGCCCGCAATATTGCCGCGCTTGAAGAACGACCGGTACTCAGCGATTGCATCGTCAACACTGCCGCCCTCATCCTGGAGCCAACGGAAGTGGCCATTCGCAAGCTTCAATAGTAGGGGCCATCCGCGGAAGCGATCTCGCAGAAGTCGAAGCGTATGACGCTGTTGATTGCTTAGTTCTCCCATACCATAGGTAAGGAGCTCCAAGGATGCATCCTCGCTCAGTTCCTCAACTCTGAAAAGGCAGTTCGCCTTCTTCGCGATGTCTACAGCTCTCGTCGAGATCAGCACCGATGCTCGTTCAGGCAGGTGTTCGATGAAGTCACATTGACGAGCGATCCAAACATCATCGGCAATGATCAAAAAACGATCATCAGGCATCGCATCGAAGAGCAATTCCGGTGTGCCGAAGTTCCTGTCGCGTAGGTCGAGATCGGCGTACTGGGCCGATAGCATGGCTTTGACAGTTTCGTTTGTAGAAATGTAGCTCTTGACGCGCTTTTCGTCTGCACCAAAATGCAGCCCGTGTTGTAGCCAATATATTCCACCAGGGAAGGCTGCCTGTATTTTTTCATCGGTAGCAAGTTCTTCAGCGATGGCCGTCTTACCATAACCGCCTGGGCCTGCAATTGCTACCACGAGAGCTATGGTGGTCTGGCGTGGGCGTAGAAGCTCCTCTCTAACGCCCAAAAACTCCTGGCGGCCCGTCTGATAGCTGTCATCAAAGTTAGGCCGAAAGTACCGAGGGGGGAGACGGCCCGACGCCTCGAATTCAACTTTATCGTCCTTGGCCCTAAGTCTTTCTGGGTGTGTTAGGCTCTTGCTGCCATCAATTTCGCGGTAACACCTTTCTCGCTTCTTACCATCGCGAAATACTGGCCTAATGAGTTTCCTTTCGAGCGTTTCGGTGAAAAGCTCAGATTCAGAGAGTGTATCAGTGTCTTCGTCATTTACGATTGGATCTGAGAAGAAACGCATGGCATAGAAGATTGCCCATGCTCGATCAGCTGCTACTCCCGTGTTGTCTTTCAGCCGTTTGAGGTCAGATTCAATGTCTTTTCCAAACGTTTCGCCAGTCCATTCTATGACATACGCAATAAGTCCATCGCGTTTTGGAGGAGAAGTCTGACGCGTCTTTCGTCTGTAGAGTTTGAAAGCTTCAGCAACTTCGTATCCGACATTGAAACCGTCTTTGAGTTCTTTGTCTACAAGCGCACGAAATCGCTCCATATCGCGCTTGCCCGGTGCTTCGCGAGGAGACCTGGAAATCAAGCTGCTAGCCTATGGCTGAGGGGCGTCGTTTTTATGTGGGCCTGAGGCAGCAGTTTCTTTTCCTCGTATGAAGAAGCGCACGTTCGTAACCTCGCCAGTAGATCGGTCCCGCTCAATATCCGCCGGTCCATCCATCCGATGTGGTTTTCCATTTTCCCAGTATTGTTCCTTGATAATGACCCCAGTCTCAAGATCTTTTGTCAGGATCGCCGGCTTTCCTCCTGACCGGCTTACCGAGCCGTCCTTAGCAGACCATTCTTGGAAGACTTGGACCCCGGTCTTCACGTCGACCACAACAGTGCTAGGCAGATCTTCGGACCGCATGACAACGCCCTGCATATAATAAGTCTCTCCCCGGCGCGAGCGGCCATCTGTTTCGAAATGCTCAGTTATTGCCGGGCCGTTTGGACGGTCGAGCTTGCCTGTTTCGCTGTCGAACCACATTTCGCGCACGACTTCACCTGTTCGCTCGTTGGTATCCAGTTCGACCAAGTATCGCTTGGTTCTGTTTTTGCTCACTCCTTAGTAGACCAAACTTGACCACTCCCTGTCAATATTATTGTTAATTATCAATTGGTAAAGCTGAACTGGCAATCTGCTGGCGATTGCCAGTCGATTGTGTCTGTGACTGCCAGCAGCACCACGGCATCTCTGAAGCAAGGGCGGGTTCTTAGGGCTTAGCTCCCGGGATCGGCTGCAATCGATCTCTCATTCTGACCGGTCAGTCATCGTTTGATAAGGGTTCTCCCAGGAGCACTCTGCACAAAAGGAGCTCGTAATGGCACCTGTGTACAGTGGCGACTTATTCGCCAAACCTACTAGCGATCTTCTGTTAGAAGAGAATGTCCATCAAGCAGCCTTTGCATTGCGCGACCTTGGCCGTTCAGGCGGCATGACCTTCAAATGGATCATGGCTGAACTTCAATCATACCATGTTGGTGGGTTGTTTAACAAAAAGACAAATCTGTTGGACACCGATTATCTTCGGCCGCTGGATCTGTGGGATCCAGAAGTACTACAGTCTTCGGAAACCTTAAAACGCTGGCATGTGGAAATTTGGGAAGCGCGTCCTTGGCATGAGATTACCATCGAGGTCGAAGACCTCTTTGGCAAATGTAAACGCGGTACCATGAACAAATTCATGCGTTTCGCAGAAACACCTCCGGAGACAACTCAACCGGAGTACCTCGCCCCGCGCCTTATGTTCATTGACTTCGCTTTGGAGATAAATCGGCGGCGCTTGTTCAAGTCGGGCAACCAAGACACGGCAGCTTAGCGCGCCCGCAAGCCGCTCGAATTTGGCCCATTGATTTGCCCGTTTCATGTTTCGATGCGGGCAAATTCTTCTGAAAGACCATCGTCATGCCCGACCTGTGGAAACCTATCTTTGCGCTTTTCTGTGCAACCTTGATCTCGGTTGTTGGCACGGTTCTCATCAGATGGGCGTCTGATAACGGCTCCATTCCAGTAGCTATCGTTGGAGCTTCACTGTGGAGTGCCTCTGCAGCAGGTTTTGTCTGGGCGTCTGGCCGGGGTGTTGATCTCAGCATTGCAAGTGCTGTCATGAGTGCCGGTGGCATCCTGTCAATTCAGCTCATTGGCTACGCGTTCTATGACGAGGGCCTCTCCACAATGAAAATAATAGCGCTAACATTTATAGTTGTCGCTTTGGTTCTTTTGGCCTGTCCAACTGCCAAATCCTGATCGTCCCACAATCCGCCCAAAGCACGCCCGCTGTAAGCCCGCGCCGTCATCACATCCGCCCTACTCGCAAAGAGCGCTGATTGTGCGCGAATAGCTAAAGGACTGTTAGAAATGACAGAGAACACCCCATTCAAACCACCAGAGCGAGACTCTCTGCTGCGACCTGAGCGCGATGGCGCCTGGGCCGCCGCAGGGTTTGTCGAAGCAGACCAGAAACGCACCCTCGAGACCGCTGCCCGCGAATTCCGCGCGGAGAACCCCAAGACCAAATCGAAATTCTTGGCAGCGTCGCTCGCGAAGGCCGCGAAGGCTAGTGACCGTAAATTGGCGCATCTTCACGCCGAGCAGCGGGCAACCGACACTTTGGAAGTGGTGGTGAGCAACGAATATGTTGCCAAGCCGCATTGGGCCTATCGGGTCGCGGGGTGTTTTGTTGGCATTCTGGGTGTCGGGTTGCTCACACCTCTGCCAATCATCATTGGTGCAGGTGTCACCGAGAGCTTGCTCATTGACAAAGTGCTCGAGGAGCCTGCTTGGGCGCTTGCCTACGGTTTTGCGCCATTTGGTGCCGTTCTGGCGGCTCACGGTCTGCGCGAGGGTCTCAAAACGGATGGCGCAAAGCGTCGTTTTGATCTCTCGATTTACGGCAGCACACTTGCCGCCTTTGGTGCCTACGCTTTCAATTTTGGTCCAACCTTCCTTGTGGATGTCTTGACCAACCCGGAAGCCGCTGCAGAGGCTCAGTCCCTCGCCAACTTCTATGGCTACCATATTGCCCTTGAAGTGCTCGGAGCCGCATCGGCCTATGCGGCGTCCATGCATCTGCTGACGTTTGGGGCCAAACGGGTCTCCAAGCGCAATGAAGCGGATGTCGTGCTGACTGAAGCCATTGTGCAGGAAACCGAGACCAATATCGCACTGGCGGTTCAGCGCGACATCGTCGCTGCAGCGTCGGACACTTATGGCTCCGCACAGTCAGCCTATCAGGATCACGCCGTCCTGACCTCTGAAGTCGCCCAAAAACTGCTGGAGGCCAAATCTGCGGGCGACAGCGCACAGGCTCTGGCCGAGCTGCGCGCGGCCATCACAGCATCACATAGAGGAGACAAGGATGTATAAGCATCTCTTCACAGCAGCCTTTGCTGCTACACTTGCCATGCCCGCTTCTGCGGGGAATTGGGCGATTGCCGCCCCTACCGCCCTGCCCGAAGACGGCGGCACCCTCAAAGATGAGAACTGGCAGTTCTTTCTGCGCCAAATCGGTCCAGGTGATCGCCTTGGCGTCTTTGATGCGACTGAGGTGGGACAGATTGCGATGATTGCGGTACCTGATGAGCCGCGCTTTGAAAGCCCAAAGAGACGCGCCAAGACCTTCGCGCGCGAAAATGCCCGCATCGCGGCCTTCTTCAGTGGTTCACAGCATGGTTCATCCGAAACGGACACGTTGGGTGTGCTGCGTCACATCGCGCTCAATCGCATTGACCCGAACATTCCGTTGGATGTGATGATCGTTGGGAGTGCGCTACAGAGCTTTGCTGAGCTGCCGGGTCTCGCCATGGATCAAGACGGTGTTCTGTTTGTACCGTCGCCCGATCACTTGGACGCCAACATCGCGGACACAGCCTACGGGATCGGCGCGGAAGGCACGGACGGATTACGCAATGTTTATCTGCATATGTGCCCAGTGACCGATGACCTGCGCGACGATGAGGTTGCGGCACTCCAGGGCTTCTATGCAGCCCATGTGGCGCGTCGTGAAGGTAAGCTTGTGACCTGGAGCGATGATCTGACAACGTGCTTTGAAAGGCTGGCAGCACAGGTGCGCGCACCCCTCGAGATCGCGCCTTACAGCGAACCAACAGGCGCACTGGAGATGATCCGCGTCGGTGTACCTGTGCCAGAGATCATTGTGCAAACCGCGCCTTCCACAGTGATTATGGAGGGTATCGAGGTCGATCAGTTCAATCTCTTTGCGAGCGCGCCGCATCCGACGTTAGCGGGTGTGGAAGTCACCACAGGCATTGTCTACGTGCCTGATGCGTTTCCTGATACCTATGAGAAGGCGTACTGCTACTTCACGGTTCAGAAGTCTGGTGCACAGCAGCGGCTCGATCTGGGTGAAAAGTTTCCAGGTCAAAGCCCGATCTGGGAGCGTGCATCACCCACATCGCTCGATGCAGCTGGTGTGAGCCGTGCGGACTTCGATGCGGGACGTGTCGCATGCCAGTGGCCTGAAACCTAGCCACCCCCACTTCGATCACGAAGAGCGCCAATTGCGGCGCTCTTTTTGTATCTGGGCGTGAGCCTTAGCCGCCCAGAAAGCGCCCACTGAAAGCCCGGCATCGGCCCACACGCGACAGTGATCCGCATCACGCTTGGTCCAAGTCAGGACATTCCGTCCTGCCAATTGAGGACCAGATATGCGGAGACGCGACTTTTTATTGAGCAGTGTTGCGAGCGCTGCCTTAGCCACTGCCATCAACGCCGATAGCGGCTTCTTCAGCGGCGATCCCGATCACATCACCGGTTGGACAGCGGAATTCTTCACGCCCCATGAGTTCGCCTCCAAAGGCAATGGCATGCTGCATGTGAGCAAGGCGATGGTGGCGGCACTCGACCGCGTCCGTGAAGCAGTTGGCCATCCGATCACGATCACTTCCGGCTACCGCGACCCCGCGCACAACCGCCGCGTTGGCGGGGCCAAGTACAGCCGTCACGTCGTCGGCGATGCGGTTGATATCAATCTGGCGGGCCTGTCGAGCCAACAGCGATACGCATTGATGTGGCACCTGCTGGCCGAGGGCTTCACGAGCTTCGGGTCCTACAGCCGGTCGCCCAATATGCTGCACGCTGACATGCGCCCCTATGCACGTCGCTGGCATCATGGATCTGGAACGCATCCGACGTGGTTCACCCGTGCGCTCACTGATTGGGGTTGGCAGCGCGATATCGGCACAACCCGCACCTCATCTGCGCCAACCTAATCCGCCCGCGCCTCGCCCGATCGGGCGGGGTGCGCCAACTATCCTGCGCCGTAAGCGCAGGACAACGGAGAACATGCATGTCAGATAAACCCTCTTGGAAAACCATTGGAAAGGTCAACGGTGCCTTCATCAAAGCCATGGTGGCGCTTGGTGCAGGCTGGCTCTTTTGGCGCATGGCCGTGCCGGGCTTTGATCTCTTCGGCGCTTACGGAGCGATCTTTGCCATTGGTGGCGTCGCGCTGTTCTGTGCAGCCACCTACCAGCTGATCCGCACCATCACAAAATCGCTGACTTGGGGCCGCTTCAAAGCTAAGGGCAAAGATCCCAAAGCGGATCCAATGGCGAGCGAGACTGACCTCGATGCGAAAGGCCTGACGCGATGATGCGGTGGGCCAAACAAAAGGTGCCAGGACCTGTTGCGCCTGAAGGCCGTCGTCTGATTGGGCTAACCCGCGAAGGCAAACAGCCCATCCTTGCTCCGCCCGGTCATAGTTTGCTGCTCTCAGCCAACGGCGGCGGCAAAACCACCCGTGGTGCAATGCCATGGCTCTTCTCGTTTCTGTCATCATCGCCAACCGAGGCTGTACTTTGTCTCGACAGCAAGAACGGTGAGATGGCCATTCAGGCAGTGAAGATGGCGGCCGATATGGGCCGGAAAGTCGCCGTGATCGACGACATGAACTGTTGTCCGGAGCTTGCCGCGTATCGCGTCTCGCCAAACCCCTTCAGTCCAATGGTGGAGACCTACAGACGCGATCCGCGTGACGTCCACTTTGTGACGGAGACGATCAACAAGACCTTGATCCCCGATCCGCCTGATGGGGATGCCAAGAATAAATACTGGCGGGACTCTCCCTGCGACTTTCTTGAATTCCCGCAAAACGTTCTGCTCAAACGCAATCCTGACACCGCGACGCCCGGTGCCACATCGCTCATACTCAATGATCCCGATCTTCTGCGCAGCTATGCAGAGATTGAGGCCGAAGAAGGCGACCCACTGATCAAATCGATGGCCAATAACCTGCTTGAGATGGCAGGACACGAACATTGGCCGCAGCACCTCAAAGAGGCACAGCGGGCGGTCAAACTGTTCAGCCCCGGCACACGCCTGCATGAAGTGGGCAATGAGGCAGAGCTTTCTCACGCTGATCTGATCCGCGAAGGCTACGTCATCTTCCTCGTCGGGCCGCAGGAATATATCAATCGTCTCGGCAATTATTACGCTTTGCATATCATGGGGTTCTGCACCGCCCTCTACCAAGGTGCGGGCGTCTTGCGGGCGATTTGCGATGAGTTCACCAATACCCCGCTTAAATCTCTGGTCGAACAACTAACGACCCTGCGCGCATTTGGCGCGGAGATTCATATGATCGCCCAGTCGCGTTCCGAGATCATTCGGCGATTTGGCAAACACGAGACCGAAACCATTGAAGAAAATGCGGTGGTGAAGCACTGGTTTGGCTTCTCCTCGTTCGAAGAGGCGCGTCGCATCTCGGACGCCATGGGCGAAGAACATGCTGTTGCGACCGCGCTCAGCAATGACGGCGATCCGCTGAAGACCAATACCAATCTCAGCCTCACGAAACAGAAGATCATGAGCCCCGCCGAGCTGATGGCGCTGCCGCGCGAGATTGGCCTCGCCCATATCAAGGGCATTGGCTTCTTTCTGTTTGAGACCCTCAGCCAGCAGAACGTCGCGCCTTACTGCCACATCATTGGCGAGAACATCCTCGAGGGCGGGACGCTGCCACCAGATCCCAAAGTCACGCTGGCAATGCCGGAGGGACTGTCATGAGGTTCGCCGCACTCTTTCTGTGGTTGCTCGTGCCGTTTGTGCTGTGGGCAGCGGTGTCGATCTGGGGCACGCCGCACGTGGTCGTCACCTACCGCTTTATGGGGCCGTCCTATCAGGTGCCTGCGGAACGCCGATACATCGACTGCACATATCTGGGCGTCTGGGGCTGGATCACGGTCCCGGCTAGCCAAGAGCGCTGTCCCTGGGTCCGCCTGCTGAAGGAGGCCTCCTAATGTACGCGCCGCAGATACTGGGCGTCCGGTGGCTCAAAGGTGCGGTCGCGCAGATCAAAGCGCAGCTGCAATTCCAACCGCGCCATACCTTTGAGGCAGGACAGCACCAAATCCGGGCAGACTTCGCCTTCGGCAATGACACCATCGTAATGCGCCCGGTCCGCGCCCGAAAACACCTGCCAAGGTGCTACGGCAGTCCAGAACCTCTCGTAATCGTAGGGGGCCAGCCATTCTTCGACGTCTTGAATGTCTTCAAAAATGCTCATGAGGACAGTTTACCAAATACAACGCCCGATCAGCAAATTTGAGGAGGTAAAACATGACTTTATCCACAGAACAGCAAGTGCGTGAAGGTTATCGGCTAGCCTTACAAGAAAGCCTGCGCCGCAATCTGAAAACTAAAGATGACTTTCAAGCCTTTGGGAAAATCCTCAAAGAAGGTGCAGAGCGCTATGATGCTGAAAAGCAGGATTTCAGGACGGATTACCAAGCACGATTGCGCGAAGCCCACGAGGTGATCCTGCGCGCGCACACCGGTCACATCCTTGTTCATCCCAAGCCGAAATGGGCCATCGACAAACCACCGAGCCCCGAGAAGGTCGATCTCTTGGCACGCAATCGCGTGCAGGCAGATCACGAAGCCCGGCTTGTCGCTATTCGTCAGGATGAAGTGGACCAATGCAAGGTGCTACGCCGCGATATCCGCCAACGCGACGACCGAACCGCGCAAGTGCAGGATCGCAATCAGGGCCGCGCGAAAGAGGCCTTCAATCTTACCAACCAAATCTCCCGGCACGAGCGCGGTCTTCCGCTGCGCTCTGGCCCCTCCCGTAGCTAACGAAAGGACAGATTATGACAGAAGACAAACTCACAGCCGCCCGTGAAAGCTTCTCAGGCAAAGGCATGACCGAAAACCAGCTCGTTGAGGCGCAGGCCATCGCTCAGATCCTGCATGCTGAAATCCAACGCTCCGGCTCATTCTTTGAGAAGCTAACCGACTACAGCCACGCCTTTGCGCGAAACGAGAAATTCGACGCTGTGCGTGCTGAGAAGATGGTGCGCGACACTTACATCGCGACCCAGGGCCAGTCGATGAACCAGACTCGGGAGGCACTCCGAGCCAATGAGAAACGCCTACAGCAAACGGGCGATCCCGCCATACTCCTGCATGCAGAGTCAGTGCTGCAGATCATTCAGGATGGTCCCACCGAGCCGTTCTACAAGGCGCAGGATCAAGCTGCTGTGTCGTTAGCATCCAAGCTGTCTATCACCCAAAACGCCGCGAAGGTCATGATGAAAGACGCCTTTGCCGCCAAGCATGGTGAAGACCTCTATGAGCGCGGGAAGGCAGCTGAAGAGGCTTATCACAAACCAGTGCGTGAAGCTGAAATCGCCACCCGTAAAGCCGAAAAACTGCAAACGCAGAGCCAGAGCCGCTCCTATAGTTGAACTCCAAAGTATCCAGGAGAATGGGAAAATACTCCTAGACGGATATCAAAATAACGCATACATTGTTCCCCCTTTGTTCACACTAAGGAGGAACAAAACTGAGTTAGAAAGGACTACAAATGAAAGACACGCCGCCAACACCACCGCCAAAGCCAAGCATTCACCTCAATATTGAGGACTGGATGCCCTGTTTGGCTGATCAAGGTATCCCTGAGACTGACAAGATCCAGTTGATCGAAACCCTCTGGTCGATTGTGCTGCACTTCGTTGATCTGGGTTGGGATTTTGAATCCAGTGAAAATACCAGTGGACAAAGTCTCGATCTGACCGCCGCGCTGCAGGCCGCTGTGCTAAACTCAAACGACACAGAGGAGGCAGAATGACACGAGATAAACCACACAATCAATGTGACGAGACAATCAGCAACGACACACCGGAAAGCGACTTCGTTGATCGGATATTGACGGCGGCAAGGGCCTTCTTGGCCAATGAGCGGGGTGACATGAAATGAAACAGAAAGCCCTTATTTATTGCCGCGTATCCTCGGTCGGACAGCAGAAGGATGGCAACGGTCTCGACAGTCAGGAATTGCGCTGTCGGCAATATGCCGAGAGCAAAGGCTATGAAGTTGTTATGGTCTTCCCCGACACAATGAGTGGTGGCGGCAGTTATCTCAAACGCCCCGGTATGGTGGCGCTTCTGTCCATTTTAGACGCACAGCCCGAAGAGGAGTTTGTGATTGTCTTCGACGATCTCAAACGTGCAAGTCGCGACACCCGTGCCTTTCTTGATCTGCGCGATGCCTTCCGGCAGCGAAACGCCCGCTTGGAATGCCTGAACTTCAAGTTCGACGATACGCCAGAGGGTGAGTTCATTGAGACGATCATTGCAGCCCATGGGTCGCTTGAGCGCGAACAAAACCGCCGTCAGGTCACGCAAAAAATGAAAGCCCGCATGGAATCCGGGTATTGGGTGCATGATGCCATGGTCGGCTATAAGTACCAGCCCGTAAAAGGACGCGGAAAGATGCTGTTTCCGGATGAGCCGCTTGCGTCAATCATTCGCGAGGCTTTTGAGGGTTTTGCCTCTGGGCGCTTCGCCACACAGGCGGAGGTCACCCGGTTCTGTGCCACCTTCCCCGACTTCCCCAGAAACAAAAAAGGAAACGTCGTCCAGCAAAAAATATCCGACATTCTGAGCAACCCAATCTACGCGGGTTACATCTGCTCCAAGCACTACGGCATTCGTTGGCTGAAAGGTCATCATCAGGCGCTTGTGCCGCTAGAGGTGTTTGAGCGTGTGCAGGAGCGCCGCAGTGGTGCCCGCCCGACACCAAAGCGCGCCAACATCGCAGACGACTTCGCGCTGCGTGGTGCGGTCGTCTGTGGCTGCTGTGAGGTGCCTCTCCGGTCGTCTTGGACCAAGGGCAACACCAAGCGCTATGCCTATTATCTCTGCCAGACCAAGGGCTGCGACGCCTATGGCAAATCCATCCCGCGCGGCAAGCTTGAGAATGAGGTGGGAGAAATCATTAAGACGATTCAACCGCCCCAAAGCCTCATGCACGCCCTAAAGGCCATGTTCCGGCACGTTTGGGAGGCACGACGCGGCCAAGCCAAGGAAATTGTCACGTCAGGTCAGCGCGAAGTTTTGCGTCTGGAAAAAGAAATCGACGGGGTCCTTGATCGGATCATGAGCGCCAGCAACAGCGCCATCATCGCGCGTTACGAAGATAAGGTCGAAAAGCTCGAACATCAGAAGGCAATTATGGCCGAAAAACTGACCAAACAGGTCGAACCCAAGGGTGCATTCGAAGAAAAACTAGAACTCGCCTGCCGATTCCTCGCAAACCCCTGGAATATATGGGAAAATGGCACAACGCCTGCACGTCGATTGGTGATGAAACTGGCTTTTGCGGGGCCCGTTCACTACACTCGAATTGAAGGTGCTAGAACTCCCAAATTATCCTTGTCTTTCAAAGTCTTAACAGGAATTGAGGGTGATGGATTCTGTTGTGGTGCCCGGGGGCGGAATCGAACCACCGACACGAGGATTTTCAATCCACTGCTCTACCCCTGAGCTACCCGGGCACGGGAGACGGCCATGCCGTCGGGTGGAGGCGTGATAGGCCGAAGACGCTACGCTGTCCATAGGCAAACACACAAAAATCGCACTGGCGTGCAAACCCTGCCACGGCACCGCGTCAATGCGGCAATGGCGGCTCTGCGTCGGGAACGTCCTGATCCTCTTCGCGCTGCGATGGAATCGCGTAGTTTCCATTCATCCACCGCGCCAGATCCAGATCAGCGCAGCGGCGTGAACAGAACGGGCGATAGGCTTTGTTCGTTGCTTTTTCACACATCGGGCAATTCATTTCATCACCTCCGCCAATGGCAGTCGCGCGCGCTTGCGCTGAAGTTCGAAGTGACCCAACGGCGTCCATCCCGCCAGCACAGTGTCCACATCATCGCTGCGAAAAGCGGATCGCAGCACGTTTTCAAACGTGCGGCGCTCTTTCTTGGGCATAGGCGCAAGATCAACAGTAATCTGTCCCCCGAGGCCACGTACGCGCAACGCAGCGGGCAAGGCGCGCGCGCACGCAAGATTGGCCTTGAGGCCTGCAGAAAACGACCCGTCAACGCCCGTGTTAACGTCAACAGCAACCAGCGCGCGCGTCGCTTCGACAAACAGCGACGCGCCATCTGACAGCGGCACCTGTGCGCCCTTCGCCATGTCCAATGCGTCAAGCACACCATGGTTTTCAAAGCAGCCGCTATCCGTCACGACATCAGCTGCCGCAGTCCAATCACGCCATGCCAGAACGTGCGGGCCATCACCCTCGGCCAGTACTTCTGGATCACGGCCAGCGTCGCCAGTCACCTGTTGCGCCAAGTCACGCATGGCCGCGATGTCTTCAAGGATCTCATCCGCATCAGCATCCGCACTGGCAGAGCGCAGGATAAGACCCATCTCCGCCCCATCCATACCTTCATGAGCCAGCGCAAGCAGGTCTTCACGGGTGTCGTCATCCTTGATCTGACGCGAGATGTTGAGGCCGGGTGCGTCCGGCGTGACAATGGCAAATCGGCTTTTGAACAGTATCTTATGGCTGACAGGTATGGCTTTGCCCGGCTCGGCATAACCCGTGACTTGCACGTGCAAGACCTCGCCCGCATCAATGCCTTTTACGCCACGCAGATAGGCAGAGCCATCTGGGGTCTTGAGAAACACTCCACCCTGCCCTTTGACACCCCGATCACTGATCGCGCGGTAGATCGTTCCCGGACGAGGCGCGTCGCCATCAATCAACAGATCGTCGAGGCGCCCGTCGACCATCAGTGCGGCAGCCTCGCGTCCGTTGACGTGATCCAGTAAGATCTGCCGTCCCTTCATCTCCAAACCTCCATGCCTGCTGCGCGCAGCAGCCCTGCCGTTTCGGCCAATGGTAACCCGACGATCCCGGTAAACGACCCGCTGATCCACGGGATCAATGCGCCTGCCGGCCCCTGGATGCCGTACCCTCCGGCCTTGCCCTGCCAGTCCCCGGTCACAAGGTATCCTTCTATTTCACCATCCGACAAAGACTTCATGCGCACTGTGCTCACAACATCCTTTTCCCGAACATTTGGCCCAACGCGAACGGCCACCGCCGTGATGACACGGTGGCGTCGCCCCGACATCATGCGCAGGAATGTGCGGGCCTCATGGGCGTCTTTGGGTTTGCCAAGGATGCGTCGACCCAAAGCGACCGTTGTATCGGCACATAAAACGACATCATCGGCGCTGGCTGTGACAGCCTCAGCCTTTTGGCGTGCGATGCGGATGCAGTAAGGGCGGGGCAATTCGCCCTTGAGCGGGTCTTCGTCAATGTCGGGCGGGCGGACAGCGTCCGGTACAAGGCCCAACTGGCCCAGCAACTCAAGACGGCGCGGGCTGCCCGATCCCAGAATGAACGCCACTATCGTGGTGTTCTTTTGAGGTCGTACACCGCGGCCATACTACTTGAAGCGGTAGTTGATGCGGCCCTTGGTCAGGTCATAGGGGGTCATTTCGACCTGCACCTTGTCACCTGCCAGAACACGGATCCGGTTCTTGCGCATTTTACCTGCCGTATGTGCGATGATCTCATGGCCATTTTCAAGCTCGACCCGAAACGTCGCATTCGGCAGGAGTTCCTTTACGACACCGGGAAATTCGAGCGTATCTTCCTTGGCCATGGTCTCTCCTACGTTACACAGCCCGCCATTGGGGCGGACGCGCACTAAATGCGCCGCCACGCCCCATAATTCAAGAGGTAATCAAGCCAGTGGCGTCACTGTGACCGGATCGGCACGACCTGTCTGAGCCTCCCAATCGCGTCGGTTCAGGACACCGCCATCGCTGCGCACCCGTGCCACATGCCCCAAATCGACATCTCCGTAGACCCAACCCGGCACGTTCATTTCACCCAGGGCGATCACACCGGTCTGTGGGAATCCGACATCCGGCGGGCCAAAGATGCCACCTGCCCCAACGGACACATCCACGGCCTCTGACCAAGGCGCCGCACCGACAACAGACGACATCACCGTCACACATTGGTTTTCCAGCGCCCGGGCCTGCGCACCGATGCGCACGCGGGAATAGCCCGTCAGCGCTTCGGTAACAGAAGGCACCAACAATATCTCGGCCTCGGCAAGAGCCCGGCCAAGCAAAGGAAATTCGCTGTCGTAACAGATCAGCACCCCGATTTTGCCGAGGCTTGTTTCGAACAGTCGCAAGGGACCACCGGGCACAACGCCCCATGTTTCAGCCTCAAACCGGGTCATGATCTGTTTGTCCTGCACACCAATCCCGCCCGCTGGTGTGAAAAGGCGCGCACGGTTGACAGGCCTTGTGACGTTGGTCGGCAATGCATCCGTGGCTGGTCCCGATGCGGCAAGGATATGCACGCCAAACTGTGCCGCAAGATGGGCATGCATCGCATCTGCCTCGGGCAATCGTTCCGCGACCGCATGCAGGGACTGCTCAAGATCGCCTGCGATGTCCAAGCCCGCGAGCGTTGCCAACTCCATGGCCCCGTATTCAGGGAACACCAACAAGTCAGCGCCTTGCCCGGCCGCCTCCGCCACCCAACCCGAGAGCTTGTCCTCATAGGCGGCCCACGACTCAAGCACATCGAGTGGATAGGAAGCAGTTGCTATTCTCATCGTGCAACTGTGCCTTGGCTTACGTTGTCTATGCAAGGCCGTGTTGGGCGACTGGGTGCTATCTTCGAAAAAGTGGAATTCAACCCAATTGTATGCCATTGGGTGTTGACCACAGATTTCAACACATTCTGAAATCGTGAAACTGACAGGACAGGATCATGCTGAGCAAAGGCGTCACATTACGCGGTCTCGAAGTCTTTGAAGCACTTGCGGCCACTGGATCTGTCGCACAAGCCGCCACTATTACCGGACTCAGCCAGCCCGCGGTCAGCCAGCAGTTGCGCAATCTGGAAACGGCGCTGGCGACAGATCTGATAGATCACGGCAAACGCCCCATGCGGCTGACCCCGGCAGGCCACAGCTTTTTGTCGCGTGCCGAAGCGGCCTTGTCCCAACTCCGTTTGGCACAATCAGAACTGACGGTGATGGATCTGGCACACCTGTCAGCCCTCAGCATCGGCGTGATCGACGACTTTGAGAACGACCTGACGCCGCGCCTCGTCACGATCCTTGCCGACAGCCTCACCCGGTGCAAATTCACACTTGCCACTGCCCCCAGCCACGAAATCCTGCAATCCATCGCGGACAAACGGCTCCACATCGCCATTTCCGCCAGTGACGGCACGATGCGAGATGGCGTGCTGGAGTATCCGCTGGCGCGAGATCCGTTTATCCTTGTAGCGCCAAAAGGCGTGATACAATCAGACGATCCGCTGCCCGCGCTGCACGACTTGCCATTTCTGCGATACGAGCGAGATCAGCTCATCTCGCGCCAGATCGAGGCCCATCTGGCGCGCCAAAAGCTGGACTTCGTGGACCGGTTTGAGATTGGCAGCCATCTGGCTCTAATGGCCATGGTTGCGCGGCGGATCGGCTGGACGGTGACAACCCCGCTTGGCTACATGCGCGCGGGCCGTTTTCACGAGCAGATCGAGGCCTTTGCCCTCCCCTTCAAGCCGTTTTCGCGCACAATTTCACTGTATGCGTCGGCGGATTGGGCCGGGAACGTGCCGACAGATGTGGCCCAGACCATGCGCCGCTTGATGCAAACACATATGATTGATCCCGCTCTTGGCCGCTTGCCATGGCTGGCCGGAGAACTTCGGTTGCTTGACAGTTAGTGGCGCCGCAACCGGTTGAGCCGCGCACCACCGCGCAGCATTGCCCAATGTGCCCGCAAGCTGGGGAAGAACAGCAGGACAAATCCAAAGGTGACATACAAAAGGATCATCGCGGGGATCCACAAAACGGTACATACCAGCCCAACTGCACCGGTGATTTGCATTGCGCTTTCCTGCGACAGGACCCGCAACAACCAAAGATGCAACAACTTGCCACCGTCCAGCGGTTGCACCGGGATCATGTTCAATAAAAAGAGCATCAGGTTCAGATCAGAGGCCAACCATAACCAGTATCCGATCTCAAGCTGCATCTGGTAGGCGGCCAATCCGCCCGGGACAAGGTCTGCATCCATAGGCATGGTGGACCACATCACCTCAGACGCTAGGGACAGGATGGCCCACAGCGCGAGGTTCACCAATGGCCCCATGATCACGATCAGCTCTGACGCGCGCGCACCCGCACTGCGATGCTGGCAAAAGCCGCCTCCGCCATGAAGAACCACGCGTTGCACAGGCACACCTTGCACCTTTGCACCCCATGCATGACCCAATTCATGCGCCAGGATCGACGCCACGATAATCGCAAACATCGCCAACCCGCTGACGATGCTACCCATGCCACCTGCGGACAGACCCACAAACAGCAAAAGCAAGAACCCCATGCTGGGCATGATCTGGATCGGAATTCCCCATGGGCCAGTAAAACTGGCAATCGGGTTCTCTGAGGTCATGGCGGGCCTTGCCTTCGATTGTGGGCTGTCGTCAGATAAGGCGCACTACCCCAGAAAGACAGCAAAAATATGGCGCATCCATCCATTGTAATTCTGACCGGTGCGGGGATCTCCGCAGAAAGCGGTCTTGGCACCTTTCGCGACGAAGGCGGGTTGTGGGCCCAGCATCGGATCGAGGATGTCGCCACCCCGGAAGGGTTTGCCCGCAACCCGCAACTGGTTGTGGATTTCTACAACGCACGCCGCGCACAGGCTGCCGAAGCTGTGCCAAATGCGGGGCACATCGCCTTGGCGCGCCTACAGGCAGAGCACAAAGGCGACGTTCTACTTGTCACTCAGAATGTAGATGACCTGCACGAAAAAGGCGGCAGCGAAGACGTCTTGCACATGCACGGCGCGCTGAATTCTGCCTTGTGCAGCGCCTGCGATCACCGCTGGCCTGCTCCGTTGGAAATGCACGTCGCACAGGCCTGCCCGAACTGTGCTGCACCCACCGCACGTCCCGACATCGTTTGGTTCGGAGAAATCCCGTATCAGATGGACCGCATTCAAGACGCGCTGGAACGGGCCGACATCTTTGCCGCCATCGGCACATCAGGAAATGTTTACCCTGCCGCCGGTTTTGTGCAGATGGCCACCCATGTTGGCGCCAAAACGGTCGAGATGAATCTGGAACCCGGCGAAAACGTCGCCCTGTTCGAAGACGTGCGGGCTGGCAAGGCGTCCGAAACGGTCCCGAAGTGGGTCGACGAAATCCTCGGATAGGCGAACCGAGTTTCAAGCAAACCATTTCGGTCTTAGCAGGAGAAGGCGGAGCCAATACCCCGCCCGCCGCGTGATCGTGTTTTAGGGCGAAATGCCAACAGCCTGAACATCACTTGCCACCTAGCCAATTGAATTCATGAGTTCAGACAGGCCAAGGTGATACGTGGTTTTGCATTTCTGCTTTAGTTGGAGTGCCCACTGTGATCGCCATGTTTGGGTTTGCGCGCATTATCGACCGGGATGCTCACAACAACTTCGCCCGCCTCTTCAAAAACCAACGTCACCTCGATCTCGGCATCTTGGTTCAGTGGACCGGTCAGGCCCATCAGCATGACGTGATCACCTCCGCGCGCCATGTGATGGGTCGCACCGGCAGGCAGGTCGATCCCACCTTCGATTTCCATCATCTTGAACACGCCGTCACCGGATTCCACATGGGTATGCAATTCAACCCGCTTGGCTGCATCCGTGCGCGCGGCAATCAGGCGATCGTCTGTGGAACCCGTGTTGTGGATCATCATAAAGGCGGCCCCTGCCTTCGCGCTTGGGCTGGCAGCCCGGGCGTAGGGGTCCATGATCATGATGTCAGCAGCAAAGGCGGGCAAAGCAAAAATGCAGGCACTCAGCGCTGCAGCAATGGTAGTCTTGCGGGACATGTCAGTCCTCCTTGTCGCGTAGATCTGGTTTGAAACATCTCAGATCAAGACAGGAGGGGCCCGTGCGCGGTGCCCAAACACCGCAACCTTCGTGACCGAAGCGGCCGTTGTAATGCCCACACTTGCGCGCACCAGAACGGATGCATGGCCACATTGAACAGGTGCCGCGAAATCACCCAGCAAGTGCGTTATGCAGTCCGGGCACAGATGCGGAGCGATGGTCTCTTTGCCCTCGGCATCGACATAGATCACGTCAGTCACATGGCCTGCGCAGATGACCATCTGGTCAACCGCCGGATTGGCGCCACGCGCATAGGCCGCGCCATATCCAGTCAGCAAGACCGAAACGACAAGAGCCAGCCTGAAAATCAAACGCACCATGGCGCAAGGCTTAGCCACATGAAAGATGAACCACAACTGCGGCAAAACGAAACGACCCCGCCGGGCCGGTGCCGGGCGGGGTCGTCTCAAAGCTCAGTGGTCGTCAGCTCAGGCGCTGGCGACGGCTTTCGCAACTTCTTTTTTAACCTTCAGGGCGCGGTCGGACAATTCTGTGTCCTTCGCCTTGGCAAGGTAGGCGTCCAGGCCACCACGGTGATCGACCGAGCGCAGAGCCGCTGCCGAGATCCGCAGTTTGATGCCGCGCCCCAGCGATTCAGATTGCAGCGTCACATCGTTCAGGTTCGGCAGGAAACGCCGACGGGTACGGTTTTTGGCATGGCTGACGTTGTTGCCAGTCATCGGGCCTTTACCGGTCAGTTCGCAAACTCGCGACATGGGGTCATCCTCTTGTTCTGAGTGCCGTCCCAAGATGTGCCACAAGGCCCCTGAAACGACCACAGCACCGCACGCAAGGCGGCGCTGTTGAATTTCGTCTGTGCGCATTAGGGGGAATCGCTGTCCGGGTCAACCGCTAAGGCCGCCCATTTTGCCCTTTGAGCGTCTCAAGCACACGATCAGCCGCTGTGCCGGGGTCAAGGGTGCCATCAACAACAGCCTGACCCATCGCCTCCATCTGAGCGCGCGCAGCCCCAGTGTCGAGTTGCGCCAGCACGGCCGCGCGGACATCTGCCTCAAACCAGTAGCGTGCCTGTGCCGCCCGCGTGGCTTCGAAATGCCCCTGCGCGCGCCGCCAGTCGTCCAGCCCCTTCATGTCGGCCCAGGCCGCCTCTATCCCCGCGTCATGCAGTGCCGAAACCATCATTGCCTTGGGAAACCCATCCGGATCCTGCACCCGTTTGCGCAGCAATCGTAACGCGCCAGCATAATCCGCGCAGGTCCGCGTGGCTGCGGATTTCAGATCCCCATCAGCCTTGTTGATCAGGATCATGTCAGCCATTTCCATGATGCCACGCTTGACGCCCTGCAACTCGTCACCCCCCGCTGGCGCGAGCAGCAGCAGGAACAGATCCGCCATCTGTGCAACCACGGTTTCGGATTGCCCGACACCGACCGTTTCGATCAGAACCACATCAAAACCGGCCCCTTCGCACAACCGCACAGCCTCGCGGGTGCGCCGCGCGACACCACCCAGATGGGTCTGACTCGGAGACGGCCGGATAAAGGCGGCAGGTGCGCGCGCCAATCGGTCCATGCGGGTCTTGTCGCCCAAAATCGAACCGCCCGAGCGGGCAGAGCTGGGATCAACAGCCAACACGGCCACACGCAATCCCTGCCCGATCAGCATCATCCCAAACGCTTCGATAAACGTGGATTTGCCCACGCCGGGTGTCCCGGACAAACCAATACGCAATGCTTGACGATCCTGTGGCAAGGCTGCAAGGACCTGTGCGGCCTGCTTGCGATGATCGGCCCGGCCGCTTTCGACAAGAGTGATGCCGCGCGCCAGGGCGCGGCGTTCGCCATCCGCGATGCGCTGTGCCAGATCGGCGATATCAAGATCACGTGCCATTGCCGACTTTCTGGGCAGCAGTGGCGCAAATGTCCAGAGTTGGCGCGGCACCGCCGCTACGCCATAAGGTGGGCCATGACCCCTGACTTTGCCCTGCCCATTGACGATGTATTGCCCCAACTGGTCGAAACGCTGGTGACCAAAGGCCTTGCCGTGCTGCAAGCGCCACCCGGTGCGGGCAAGACAACGCGCGTACCGCTCGCGCTGCTGGACCACGTCAAGGGACGCATATTGATGCTTGAACCGCGTCGCCTTGCCGCCCGGGCGGCGGCGGACAGGATGGCCCAGACGTTGGGTGAAAAAACCGGACAGACTGTGGGCTACCGCATTCGCGGCGACAGCGCAGTAAACCCGGAGACGCGGATCGAAGTTGTTACGGAAGGCATCCTGACGCGCATGTTGCAGGACGCGCCCGACCTGCCCGGTGTCGGGGCCGTTATCTTCGATGAATTCCACGAACGCTCCCTGAATGCCGATCTGGGCTTGGCCCTTTGCCTTGAGGTGCGCGAAGCGCTGCGTGATGACCTTGTTTTGCTGGTGATGTCGGCAACTCTGGACGCAGCCCCGGTGGCAGAGGTGATGGGCGCCGAAATCCTGACGTCAGAAGGCAAGAGCTTTGACGTAACGCCACATTGGTTGTCCAAACCGACCGGCAAGGATGTGCGATTTGAGGCCGCCATGGCTGACCTGGTCGCCACGGCCCTCGCACAATCCGACGGCAGTCTGCTCGCCTTCCTGCCCGGAGAGGGCGAAATCCGGCGCACACAGGCATTGATCGAAAATCGCGTCCCAACGGGCTGTCAGATATTGCCGCTGTTCGGAGCCATGGACCTCAAGGCGCAGCGGGCCGCTGTCGCCCCTTCGAAGACCCGCAAGGTTGTATTGGCGACCTCGATTGCTGAAACGTCACTAACCATCCCCGATATCCGTATTGTTGTGGATGGCGGGCGGGCGCGGCGCGCGTTGTTCGATCCGTCTTCGGGCATGTCGCGTCTGATCACTGAACGGGTGACACGGGCCGAAGCCACGCAGCGCGCTGGCCGCGCCGGGCGGGTGGCGCCGGGTGTGTGCTACAAGCTGTGGACCAAGGGAGAGGACGGGTCGATGGCCGCCTTCCCCGCCCCGGAAATAACGGCAGGTGACCTAAGCAGCTTTGCACTGGAACTGGCGCAATGGGGGGCGTCAGAACAGGATTTGCATTTTGTTACCCCACCCCATGCCGGGCGATTGGCCGAGGCACGCGGTGTCTTGCAGATGCTGGGCGCATTGGATGACGATCTTCGGATCACACCGCACGGGGCTGCCCTCGCCCGTGCTCCGTTGCACCCCAGGCTGGCCCACATGTTGGTCACGGCAGGCGACGAGGCGGCGTTGTTGGCAGCGTTATTGGCAGATCGGGATCCTTTGCGCGGACGTGGGACGGATCTGTCCCTGCGTCTGCGGGCCCTTGCGCGACCGGACGACTTTGGCGGTGCGGTTCATCGCGGCGCCATTGCGCGCATCACGTCAGAGGCCAAAAGACTGCGCAAGGGCAAGCGTGGCCCCGGTCTCAGCCTCGGGGCGATGGCGGCACTAGCCTATCCTGACCGCATCGGCCTGCGCCGGTCTGGTGATGCGCCACGCTATGTTCTGTCCGGCGGCAAAGGGGCGGTCATGCCCGCAGGTGATGGTCTGGCGGGTCTGCGATTGCTTGTGGCCACGGATCTGGACGGCGACCCGCGCGAGGCCAGGATACGACAGGCCGCAGCGATAACCATGGATGAGATCGAAGACCTGTTCGGCAATCAAATCGCGTGGCGAAACATCTGCACATGGTCGCGGCGCGAAGGGCGCGTGCTTGCGCGCACGCAGCAACGCTTTGGGGCCCTGATCCTCGAAGATCACGCGTGGCAGGACGCCCCCGAACAGGACACGGCCCGCGCCATGCTGGACGGCGTGCGCCAGCTGGGGCTGAAACCTTCCAAGGCCGCGCGGCGCCTGATGGCACGCGCCGCACTGATGGGCGACACATTCCCTGACCTGTCGCATGACACTCTGATGGCGCGTCTAGAAGCATGGTTGTTGCCGTTCCTTGGCGGCGTCACGACCACGGCTCAGTGGAAGTCATTCGATATCCTTCCCGCACTCGAAGCCTATTTGGGTTGGGACGCGATGCAGACGCTGAACCGCGCTGTGCCGGCGCATTTTGTGACGCCACTTGGTCGCCGTGTGCCGATCAATTATGACGCAGACGTGCCGGGGATCTCAGTGCGCTTGCAAGAGATGTTTGGCGTGACGCAACACCCTCAATTGGGGCAGACGGCGTTGCAAGTGACATTGCTGTCACCGGCACAGCGCCCGGTTCAGGTCACATCAGATCTGCCGCGGTTCTGGGCCACTTCATACGAAGACGTGCGCAAGGACATGCGTGGTCAGTACCCCAAACACCCTTGGCCCGAAGATCCGACAATCGCGGATCCGACATTGCGCGCAAAGCCCCGCAAATCAAGCTGAGCAGATCACACCCTAACTAAGGGCGAATATCGCGAGGGCTCAGCCCGGGCGGACCATGCCCGGCAGCTTCAGCATCCTTGATCAACGCACGCATTCGCGCATTGAGCGGCGCCTGACGTCCATGTTTGCCTGCGAGGTCCAAAATAGCGCCTTGCAGCGCGTCAATTTCGGTTGGGCGTCGATGCATCAGGTCTTCCCACATGGACGACCGTGCCTCGGCATCTATCGTCAGCATTTGTGCCGCGACACGGCGAAACAGCGGCGTGGGCAAGCGCAGGATGTATGGAATCAGCGCGGGCGGTGCCGCGGTGCTGCGGGCAGGCGCGATGCCTGCCACTTGCAGCACCCTCAATGCTTCGGCCATTTGATCCGCAAGCAAACGTCGCCAAGCTCGGATTTGCAGCTGCTCAAGCAATGGCATGTCAGACAGCGCATTGACCGCATTGCCCAAGTTTATCAACAGCTTGCCCCACTGAACGCCTTGAATATTCTCGTGCGGTACAAAACGTAACGACGCGCTGGACAAGTCCGCCATCGGCCCAGCCTCGACCAAAATGTCACCCGAAGTCGCCCGGTGAAAAGCGCACGCGTCCTTTGAAACCACATTGAACGGAACGACTGCCGCGCGCACATCCGCTCCGGGCAAATGCGCACGCAGCAGATCGGCATTCGCGACCCCGTTCTGCAAGCTGATCACCTGCGCATGGGGCGCATGTTGCGAAATGTCCCCTGCGATCTGGCCCGTTGCACCTGACTTTACACAGACCAGAACCATATCAGCGCCATCGAGCGCCGTCGCTGCATCAGTATGAAAAGATAACTCGCGCAAGTGCACGTCGAGATTAGCATAATCACTTAGACGCAACCCGTTGTTTTTACAGGCCGTGGCAATGCGTTCCCGCCCCAGAAACCGCAGGTCGTGCCCGGCATGTGCCAACAAACCACCGACGAAACAGCCAATGCTGCCTGCACCGGCGACGGTGATCTGAGGGCGCGTTTTCATCACACCCCGAGACACCAACGCATAATCGCCTTTTGTGCATGCAATCGGTTTTCGGCCTCATCAAAGATAACAGAATGCGGACCATCCATGATTTCAGACGTCGCCTCGTCATCACGGTGGGCTGGCAGGCAATGCATGAACAGGCTGTCGTCCTTGGCCTTGGCCATAAGATCGGCGTTCACCTGATAGCCACGCAGTTGGTTGTGACGCCGCTCGCGCGCGGATTGGGGATCGTGCATCGAAACCCACGTGTCTGTCACGACAAGATCCGCGCCCTCCACCGCTTTGTCGGGGTTGCGCTCGATGGTGTAGAGACCGTCAAGGCTGCGCTCGGGGTCCAGCGGTTCCGGCCCCGTGAAGGTCAGATCAAATTCAAACTGCTTTGCGGCATGGGCAAAGCTGGCAAAGACGTTGTTACCATCGCCCGACCACACCACCTTTTTCCCTTTGATGGGACCCCGGAATTCTTCGAACGTCATTACATCGGCCATGATCTGGCAGGGATGGGTGCGGTTGGTCAGCCCGTTGATCACAGGCACCGTTGCATATTCGGCCATTTCCAGCAGCGTGGCTTCTTCAAATGTGCGGATCATGATCAGATCAACATAGCGGCTGAGCACCCGGGCTGTATCAGCGATGGTTTCTCCGTGGCCCAGTTGCATGTCCGTGCCGGAGAGTACCATGGTTTGCCCGCCCATTTGGCGCACGCCAACGTCGAAAGACACACGCGTCCGTGTCGAGGGCTTTTCGAAGATCAGCGCAACCATGTGCCCCGCCAGCACCTGATCATCATCAGGCGTACCCTTGGGGCGATCTGCGCGGGCTTGCTTCATGGCCTGTGCATCGTCGATGATTTTGCGCAGATCGGCAGGCGACGTTGTGTGAATATCGAGGAAATCAGTCATCTCAGTATCTCTGAATTGGCGCGTAGCGGAGGCGGTGTGCCCCCGTTACATGCGAGGAAATGGGTGTGCCGGAGGTTCAGGCAGCCAGCGACGCCGCGGCATTGTCGAGACGCGCAACGGCTTCGCCGATCTCTTCATCAGAGATCGAAAGCGGGGGCAGCAATCGAACGGTGTTGTCAGCAGCTGGCACCGTAATCACATCGTTGGCATAGCCTGCATTCACGACATCACCGCACGGCACCTTGCATTTGATCCCGAGCATCAGGCCCGACCCACGCACGCTTTCAAACACGTCCGGGTGCGCGGCAACCAAGCCTTCGAGTTTTTGGCGCAATGTGCCGGCTTTGCGGTTCACGTCTGCCAGAAAATCCGGTTCCGATACGATATCCATCACAGCGCTGCCCACGGAACACCCCAAAGGGTTGCCGCCATAAGTGGACCCATGCGTCCCTGCCGTCATGCCGCTGGCAGCCTCTTCAGTGGCAAGGACCGCTCCAAGGGGGAAACCGCCACCAATGCCTTTGGCCACCATCATGATATCAGGTGTAATCCCGGCCCATTCATGGGCAAACAACTTGCCGGTCCTCCCGACTCCACATTGAACCTCGTCGAGGATGAGCAGGATACCTTTCTCATCACACACATCGCGCAGACCTTTAAGGCACTGATCCGGCACAGGGATGATCCCCCCCTCGCCCTGGACGGGTTCGATCAGGATGGCCGCCGTCTTGTCGGTGATCGCAGGATCAAGCGCGTCATGGTCGCCGAATTCGAGATGTGTAAAGCCGGGCAAAAGTGGGCCGAAACCCTTGGTCATCTTCTCGGATCCCGCCGCCGCAATGCCTGCGGATGACCGGCCATGAAAACTGCCCGAGAAGGTGATGATATCAGTCTTGTCGGGCTGTCCTTTTTCAAACCAGTATTTGCGGGCCATCTTCACGGCCAACTCGCAGGCTTCGGTGCCTGAATTGGTAAAAAAGACAGTATCGGCAAATGTCGCGGCGACCAGTTTGTCGGCCAGCGTCTGTTGCTGCGGGATGTTGTACAGATTGGACGTGTGCCACAGGGCATTCGCCTGATCGGTGAGGGCCTGCGTCAAGGCGGGATGCGCGTGCCCAAGCACATTGACAGCAATCCCCGCTCCCAGATCCAGAAAACGTCGCCCGTCCTCCTCGATCAGCCAAGTGCCTTCGCCCTTCACAAATGTGAGGGGCGCACGGTTATAGGTCGGCAGAACGGAAGAGATCATCGGGATCATCCTTGATAAAAAGCCAAAAGCGTCAGTGCACGAGTGAGCATGAGGCTGGGGGCAGGGTCAACAACTGATAGGGTGAGAAAATGCGCAAGGCGCACAGATGAGGAACAGCGGCTTTAGCCGCGGCGCAATGATCGTCGGAGATGCGTTGTGTTCATCATGTCTTGTGCAATAGCGAAGGCGTGCCAGTCTGGCCAGCCCCTTTTTGCCCTTGCGGCAAGGCTGACTTGAGGCGCATTGGGGTGGCATGTACGAGGCCAAGCAACATAACCCTGCCCTAGCCGCAACACTGATCTTTTTTGCGTCGGCGTTCATTGCGGCGACGACACTGCTGGCCAAGGCGCTTGGCAGTGATCAGTTCGGCGCGCCGCTTCATCCATTTCAGATTGTTTTTGGCCGGTTCCTGTTTGCCTTTGTGGCGCTCGGCGTTGTCTCGTTGATTTTGCGACCCGCACTGCAACGCCCGCATCTGGGGTTGCACGTGACGCGCACGTTGGGTGGGTGGTGCGGCCTGGTCCTTATGTTTGCAGCCGTGGGCTATATTCCGCTTGCGGATGCGACTGCGATCTCTTTTCTCAATCCCGTCTTTGGCATGATCTTTGCCATTCCTCTGCTGGGCGAAAGGGTCGGAAAGTGGCGCTGGCTGGCGGCGGTGATTGCCTTGCTTGGCGCCGTGATCTTGTTGCGGCCAACACCCGACAGCTTTCAACCGGCTGCTCTTTTGGCGCTTGGCGCCGCGATCATCCTTGGGTTCGAGTTGAACATCATCAAGATCCTGACCCGGCGCGAGAACCCGGCATCGATACTTTTGGTCAACAATGCCATCGGCGTTTGCGTGGCCAGTCTGGCCGTGATCTGGGTTTGGCACGCACCATCGCTGGCGCAGTGGGGCTTGATGGCGACGCTTGGCTTCTCGATGGCAATCGCGCAGACCTGCTTTGTCAATGCCATGGCCCGGGCTGACGCAAGTTTCGTCGCGCCCTTCAGTTACGCCACGCTGATCTTTGCTGCGTTCTACGACGTGGTGTTTTACAATGTCATACCCGATAGCATCACTGTTTTGGGCGCCGGTGTGATCATCGCCGGGGCCCTACTGCTCGCATGGCGCGAAGGGCGGCGGTCTTCGGCATCTTTGCCCCGCAAGCGACCCTTGTAACTTCCATTTGCATCATTACTATAGGGCGCTGATCCGAAACCCCGAAGCGGCCCCCAAGAGCGGCCGCTTTTTTAGCAAGGTATGTCCCTGAATGTCCTGGACCGACGAGCGTGTAGAACTGCTGAAAAAGATGTGGGGCGAGGGCCAGTCGGCCAGCCAGATTGCCAAAGAGCTGGGCGGCGTGACGCGCAATGCCGTGATCGGCAAGGTGCACCGTTTGGGTCTGTCCAACCGGACCGGGGGCAGCACTTCGGCAGCGGCCAAGGCTGATGCAAAACCCAAAGCCGCGCCCAAAGCCGAGGCCAAGCCCAAACCGACAGCCAAGCCTGAACCTGCGGCAAAGGTCACAGACACCCCTCCGGTGCCAAAACCGTCGCTTCCGGCGCGAAAGCAGATTATTCCCGCTGGCCAGCCCCTGCCACCGCAGCCATCCGCCAACGAGATCAGCCCGGAAGCTTTGGCCAAGGTCAGTCAAGTCGAGAAAAAGGCCAAGAAGATCAGCCTGATGGAATTGACGGAACGCACCTGCAAGTGGCCTGTCGGTGACCCGGCAACGCCCGACTTCTGGTTCTGCGGTCTGCCTGTTCAGCAGGGCAAACCCTATTGCGAGGCCCATGTCGGCGTGGCGTTCCAGCCAATGTCTTCACGCCGCGATCGCCGTCGGTAAATCTGACACTCCAGTGATGTAGTTGCTGCCGCACGTCGATCGACGTTGTGGACAGCGACGTCGTGTCATGTGTCTGCCAGACTGTTGAGGATCGGGCAGTCGGGCCTGTCATTGCCCGCGCATGTGTCCACCAGATGGCTGAGCGTCGCCCGCATGGCCGACAAATCGGCGATCTTGCGTTCAATGTCTTTCAGGTGTGTCTGTGCGATGTGACGCACATCGGCACTGGCCCTGTCGCGGTCATCCCACAGCGCCAGCAGTGACCGGCAGTCGTCTATGCCAAAACCAAGCGCGCGTGCCCGCGCCAAGAACCGCAACTGGTGGATGTGGGTGTCGTTGAAATCCCGGTACCCGTTGTCTTGCCGATCTGGCCGGACCAGCTCAATTTCTTCGTAGTAGCGGATTGTTTTGGCAGGCAGGCCCGTGATCCTGGCTGTTTCAGATATGTTCATGATGCCCTAACCTTGCGCAATCTCAGCGCGTTTGTGACCACAAAGACCGATGACAGGGCCATCGCCAGCGCCGCCAATTGAGGAGAGAGTTGCGGACCTCCGAATGGCACCAGAACGCCGGCCGCAACCGGGATCAAAAGCACGTTGTAACCAAAGGCCCAGACGAGGTTCTGACGGATGTTGCGCAGGGTCGCCGCGCTGATTCGCACTGCCCGCGCCACAGCTGCCGGCTCTGGGGACAGCATGACAACATCTGCCGCCTCTATCGCGATATCAGACGCACCGCCTACGGCCAGCCCCACTTCGGCTGCAGCCAAAGCGGGCGCGTCGTTGATACCGTCGCCAAAGAATGCGACCGGACCATGCGCCTTTTGCAAGGCCCGAATGGCATCGACTTTGCCGTCAGGACGCACCTCAGCCGTTATGTCTTCAATGCCCAATTGCTGCGCCACATGTCTGGCTGCCGCGGCGCCGTCACCCGTGATCATGGCAACTTTGCGCCCCAGCCCTTTCAAATCGGAAATCGCATCCGAGGCGCCGTCGCGCAGCGTGTCGCTGATCGCCAGTGTGGCCTCGTGACGACCTTCAGCTGCAACATGAACAAGGGTCGCGCCCTTATCGGCGTATGCCTGTGCGCGATCAATCAGGGGCTGGGAAGGCGAGATGCCGTTGCGCGCCAACATGGCCGCGTTGCCAACAACGACCTGTTGACCTTCGACGCGGGCCTGCGCCCCTTCGCCGGGAACAGCCTCAAAGCCGCTGACCTCAACCGGCACGTCGGGACATGCATCAAGGATGGCATGTGCAATGGGATGCTCTGATTGCCCCTCTACACCAGCGGCCAGCCGAAGCGCGTCCTGTTCTGATCCCGCGCTGACGATGTTTGTCAGACTGGGTTTGCCGACCGTCAGTGTACCGGTTTTGTCAAAAGCAATGACCTTGGCCGCTTGCAGTTGCTGCAACGCTGCCCCCTTGTGAAACAACACACCCAGCTCTGCCGCCCGCCCGGTTCCGACCATGATTGACATGGGCGTGGCCAGTCCCATGGCGCACGGGCAGGCAATGATCAACACAGAGACCGACGCCACAACAGCCGCGCCCAGATTGGCGTAAAGCAACCAGATCGCGAATGTCAGCGCGGCCAGCCCCAGAACCGCAGGCACAAATCGGGCCGTGATGCGGTTTACCAATGCTTCGACGGGCAAACGTGCTGCCTGCGCGTCGGCGGTCAGGGCACTGATCCGCGCCAGAACGGTGTCGCGCCCGACATGGGTGGCCTCGTAAAGAAAACTGCCCGTTGTCGTCAGCGTCCCTGCCTGCACGGCGTCACCGGGCGATTTCAGCACCGGAATCGGCTCGCCCGTAAGCATGGCCGTATCCACATGTGATTGACCTTCGGTGATGCGGCCGTCGACAGCAATGCGCGTGCCGGGCTTGGCGCGCAGGATGTCTCCCGCTCCAATCTGTTCGAGCGGCACGGTCACCTCTACGCCCGCGCGCAACACGATGGCGGTCTCCGGGCGCAACTCCAGCAGGCGGCGCACAGCGTCCCCCGTCCGCCCCTTTGCCCGCGCTTCAAGCCACCGCCCCATCAGGATCAGCGTCACGATGACTGCGGCCGCCTCAAAATACACGCCTGTTGGTGGCAAAAGCGTCGGCGCAATGACCGCAACAGCCGAAAACAGGAACGCTGCACCGGCACCAAGCGCGACAAGCGCATCCATATCCGGGCGCGCCTTGAGCAGTCCGGGGATGCCGCGCCGAAAGAACCCCGCCCCCGGCCCTGCGAGGACAAGCGCCGTCAAGGCAAGATGAATCCATGGCAGCGTTCCATGGCCCAGCAGCCCGTGTAGCATCCGGTGCAACGGCGGATAAAGGTGCCCGCCCATCTCGGTCAGAAAGACCGGCAATGTCAGTGCAGCTGCCAGCAGGAAACGGTGCAGCAACGGGTTTACCGGGTCATCCCTCTCGCCTGCGATGTCATCCATGGTGGCGATGGATGGTGGATACCCCGCCTCCTGCAACGCCTTTTCCACATCTGACACAGCCCCCAATGTCTGGACCTTGAGGGTACGGGTGGGCAGATGAGCGCGCGCATCCAGAATACCGGGTGTGTCGCGCACGGCTGCCTCGACCCGGCCCACGCAAGATCCACAGGACATGTCCGGGATATGCAAGCTATGGTTCTCGACTGTGGCGGGATATCCAGCCTGTGCCATGGCCCGCAATGCATCCTCTCCGCTGACCCCTGCCACATGCGCCTGATGTGTGGCGAGATTGACCCGCACATCGCGCGCGCCCGGAATCCGGCCAAGGGCTGCTTCGGCCCGGCCCACGCAAGACCCGCAGTGCAGTCCCTGCACCTCAAAATTCAAAACCGTGTCACTCATGTCAGGGCAGATAAGGGTTCCTGTCACTGGAAGGTCAAGATGCGATTTTGTTGCTGATGGTCAGGACTGAGACAAATTGACTTGAAACATACCGTTACGCAGGTGTGAATTGTACCCATCGCCCCTCCGTGACAGGAAGGCGCGACCGAAATCGAAGTCCGGGACCACCCACGATGAAAGATCTGCCCCCTTCTCCACCACGCGCTGCCGACGTTCTGGCTGCGCGTTTGTATGATGCGGGATGCCGCCATGCCTTCGGGATGCCGGGTGGCGAAGTACTAACCCTTGTTGACGCATTGGAGCGGGCGGGCATTTCCTTTGTCTTGTGCAAACACGAGAACGCAGCCGCCTTCATGGCCGAAGGGGCTTGGCATCGCACAGGGGCTCCGGGCATTCTGGTGGCCACTGTTGGCCCCGGCGCCTTAAACGGTGTGAACGCGGTGGCCAATGCTCATCAAGATCGCGTACCCATGATTGTGCTGGCCGGATGCGTCGATGCGGATGAGGCACAGACCTATACTCATCAGGTGCTGGATCAGACTCAGGTCTTCCGCCCGATCACCAAGGCCAGCTTTACGCTTAACACTGGCGCGGCCCACGTCATCGCGGACAAGGCTGTTGGTATCGCTACCGAAGGCCGGCCCGGCCCGGTTCACATTGATGTCCCCATCACGGTAGCCGTCACCCCGATCAGCCCTGAAATTCCGCCGCGCAGGGCAGTCGCCGAGCCGGTTGTTCCGGCCCCTGCCAAGTTGCAAGAAATGCAAACCGCCCTGGCACGCGCAGAACGGCCTGTTCTGATTGTCGGTGTAGATGCGCTGAATCAGGGCTTTGACACCCGGCGCGCCAACATGGCGGACGTGTTGCGCGACTTTGTCGAAACGTTCAACGTGCCCGTCATCACCACCTACAAAGCCAAGGGGTTGCTGCCAGAAGATCACCCGCTGGCCTTGGGCGGCGCGGGGCTTTCTCCCAAGGCGGACAAGATCCTGCTGCCCTTCGTCGGGCAGGCCGATCTGATCATCGGCCTCGGCTACGATCCGATCGAGATGCGCACCGGATGGCGTGATTTCTATTTCCCCGGCATCCAGACAATGATCGACATCACAGCAGAGCCGAACCATCACTACATGCACCAGGCCACAACAAACGTGATCGGGGATTGCGCCGAAACGCTCAAGGCAATGGCAGAGGGTGTTACGCCGCGCCCGACATGGGCCGCTGGCCAGATCGAAGAGGCCAAGTCGGCTTTGGACGCGGCCTTTCCGCGTGATGATGTCTGGGGGCCTGCGGCGGTGATCGACACGTGCCGCGCGACCCTGCCGCGCACCGCTCTGGCCACCGCCGATAGTGGTGCCCATCGCATTTTGCTGAGCCATATGTGGGAGTGCTATGCACCGCGCGGTCTGATGCAGTCTTCCGCGTTATGCACGATGGGGTGCGCAATCCCCTTGGCCATGGGCGCGCAAGTGGTTGAGCGCGACCGCACGGTGGTCAGTTTTTCGGGCGATGCGGGGTTCCTGATGGTTGCGGGCGAGTTATCGACCGCTGCGGAGTTGGGCCTGAAAACGATCTTTGTGGTCTTTGTAGATGCCTCGCTGTCGCTGATTGAGCTGAAGCAACGCCAGCGGCAATTGAACAATGCAGGTGTGGATTTCGCCAAGCACGACTTTGCCGCCATTGGACGCGCATTTGGTGGTGCGGGTCATACCGTCACCTCGCGCACCGAACTCGAAGCCGCACTGGAAGCTGCACAAAATGCCGATACGTTCACCGTGATCGCCGCCGTGATCGAAAGGGGTGCCTATGATGGGCGCATCTGACACGCCACGCGCTCTTGAAGGGCTTTATGTACTGGATCTGTCGCGCATCCTTGCAGGACCAACAGCGACACAGATGCTCGGGGATCTTGGCGCGACCGTGATCAAGGTAGAGAATCCCAAAACAGAGGGTGATGACACCCGTGGATGGGGTCCAAACTACGCCAAGGACAAAAACGGGCAACCTACTGACCTGTCTGCCTATTTCATGTCAGCCAACCGCAACAAGCAGTCGGTCGCCATCGACATCTCGACGACTGAAGGACAACAGACGGTCCGCCAACTGGCCGCGCGCGCGGATGTCGTCATCGAGAATTACAAACCCGACGGATTGGTGAAATACGGCCTTGATCATGCCACGCTTTTGGCGGCACATCCGGGGTTGGTTTATTGCTCGATCTCGGGGTTTGGGCAAACAGGACCAAACCGCGACCTGCCGGGATACGACTTGATGGCACAGGGCTACGGCGGAGTGATGTCGCTGACCGGCGCGCCTGACGGGATGCCGACCAAGGTTGGTGTCGGCATCGCTGACGTCATGTGCGGGATGTATGCGACCATTGGGATATTGGCCGCCTTGCGGCACCGCGATGCTACCGGCGAAGGGCAACATATCGACCTTAGCCTTGTAGACGCCCAAATGGCATGGCTGATCAACGAGGGCTGCAACTTTCTCGTGTCGGGCGATGTCCCCGAACGGCGCGGCAATGCGCATCCCAACATCGTTCCATACGACGCGTTCGAGGCCAGCGACGGCCACGTGCTAGTAGCGGTTGGCAACGATGCGCAATTTGTGCGGTTTTGCGACTGTCTGGACGCCTCAGAGTTGGGGCGTGATCCGCGCTACACCACCAATCTGCTGCGTATCGAAAACCGGGTCAGCCTGACCGCAGCCCTGTCCCCCATTCTGCGCGCTTTGCCAAAAGACGAGATCCTTGCCCGCATGCATGCAGCCAAAGTGCCCGGCGGCCCCATCCACAATGTCGCAGAGGCGCTGCAATCCGATCAGGCATTGGCCCGCGGCACGGTTGTCGAGGTTCCGCACGCCGATGTGGCGGACGGACACGTCCAGCTTTTGGCGAATCCTCTCAAGTTTTCGCGCACACCCGTGCAGTACCGAACGGCTCCGCCTCGTTTTGGGCAGGATACAAAGGCTGTTCTTGCAACACTTGGCGACGCAAATACGCAAGCAAAAGGTAGCTAACCAAAGCCTTTTGGCTGGATTCTGCCGCTTTGCAGCATATTCGGTCACTTTTTGTTCATTTAAGGGGGCCACACCCTTCACGGTTGCGTGTTTCGGGTCGCCAAACGCTGCCAAGTTGCCCCAGATACTTTATCAGAACCATCATATCGTTTTTGGTGAAAGGTAACGCCCTCATGATGCACGACATTTGCCAGGCCCCGGTCAGTCTTGATGATCCGGCCCTCGTCGACGAATGGAACGGTATGATCCGCGCCTTCATGGCACACGGCACCGCGACCCCAACGCACTTGGGTGCTGTTCTGTCGGGCGCGCCTGACTTTGCCATGGGCTATGCGGCCAAGGGGCTGTTTTCGCTGATGATGGGGCGCAAGGAACTTTGGGACGTTGCCCACCAAGCCGGCAAAGACGCAACCGCAGCACTGGCCCGCGCCGGCGGATCTCCACGTGAACGCTTGTGGGTGCGTGCTTTGGGTGAGTGGCTTGATGGTCGCCCCTCTGGCGCGATTGCGGCGATGGAGCGGGTTCTTTCTGATCTGCCCAACGACACACTTTCAGCCAAGGTCAGCCACGCGGTTCGCTTTATCCTCGGGGATGGCGTGGGAATGCGCGGCTCCATCGAAAACGTGTTGGACGCACACAAGGGCCATGCCCTCGAAGGATATGTGCTGGGTTGCCATGCCTTCACGCTGGAAGAAACGGGCGATTACGATGCCGCCGAAGTGACGGGCCTGCGCGGTCTGGAACTGGCGGGAGACGACGCATGGGGACTGCACGCCGTGGCCCACGTCTACGATATGACATCGCGCCCGGATCAGGGCATTTCCCTGATCGAAAACAACACGAGCGCATGGGATCACTGCAACAACTTTCGATACCACGTGTGGTGGCACAAAGCGCTACTGCATCTGGACCGGGGCGAAACGGACATCGTGATGGCGCTTTACGATCAGCAGATCCGCGCCGACAAGACCGACGATTACCGCGATATTGCCAATGCCACTTCGCTGCTCATGCGGCTTGAGCTGGAAGGCGTACATGTTGGAGATCGCTGGGACGAACTGGCCGACTTTGCCCAGCACCGCACCGACGATGGCTGCGTTGTATTTGCCGACCTGCACTATCAATTGGCGCTGTGCGCCGCTGGCCGGACCGAAGCGCAAGAGGCGATGACTCTGCGCTTTGCCCAGGACGCGGTGCGCCAAGGCGAAATGCCCGCTCGCGTGGCCAATCCGGGCAAGGCCGCCTTGGCCGGCCTTAATGCATTCGCCGAAGGGCGCTATGATGCCGCATTTCAGAACCTCGCCTCGGCCCGTCCCGGCATGCAGACGATCGGGGGCAGCCACGCCCAACGCGACGTGTTTGAACGCATGACCATTGATGCAGGCCTGCGGGCTGGCATGGTCGATGCGACCGAAGCATTGCTGGAAGACCGTGTTGCCCGCCGCGCTGGTGCCATTGATCGTTTTTCGGCAACGCGTCTGGCAAGCATCAGCGACGCGCGGCGTATCCCCGCGCAGTGACATGCGGGGCTAACTTTGTTGTTCAAGATCAAGTAGACAGCGGCCATGACCTTTGCTGACCCTTCCCAGACCGTGGCACCCGCAGCCGCGCCGGCGCAGGCCCATCCGGCCCGCGTGCGCGATATCCGTCTGGATTTCTTCCGGGGTCTGGCCATGTTCATCATCCTCTTTGCCCACACGCCCGGTAACTTTCTGACCTCTTGGATCCCGGCGCGCTTTGGATTTTCCGACGCCACCGAAATCTTTGTGTTCTGTTCGGGCATGGCCAGCGCCATCGCCTTTGGGGCCACGTTTGACCGGGCCGGTTGGCTCTTGGGCACTGCGCGCGTGATATATCGCATCTGGCAGGTCTACTGGGCCCATATCGGGCTGTTCTTTGCCACGGCCGCCATGCTGGCCTTCCTGACCAATCTGGATGCCACGACCCGCAATTACTGGGGCCAGTTGAACCTTTGGATGCTGTTTGTGGAGCATTCCGAGGACCTTTGGCAAACGCCTGATATGCTGTTTCGCTTCATGACATTGCAGTGGGTTCCGAACCTGTTCGACATTCTGCCGATGTACATGGTGATCCTCGCCATGATGCCCATTGTCATCGTTCTGGGGCGCGTTCACATTGGCCTTCTGGCGGCAGCCAGCCTGATCCTGTGGTTCTTTGCGCAGCGCAAGTTCATGGAAAGCCTTGGCCTGCCCTACCTCAACTTTACAGCCGAGCCTTGGGTGGGCAGTGACGACTGGCAGCGCCGCTGGTTCCTCAATCCTTTTGGCTGGCAGCTTGTCTTCTTCACCGGCTTTGCCTTTATGCGCGGCTGGATACCCAAGCCGCCGGTAAATACAGTCCTGATCGGCATCGCTGCCTTCATTGTGCTGGCCAATGTGCCGCTCTCCAATATCGGGGTGCGAGAGTTTGGCTTTGAGTGGGCGCGCGAATGGCGCGTCGAGAACCGCCAGTGGATCTCCAAATCTGACTTTGGCCTGTTGCGTTATGTGCAATTCCTGTCGCTGGCCTACCTTGCGTGGGTGATCGCAGGGGACAAAGGTAACAGGATCCGTGCCGGTGCTGGCGCCTTGGGGCGGGTTTGGGACCGCATCCTGCAGATCATTCTAAAGGTCGGGCAGCAATCCCTCGCCGTTTTTGTGATGTCGATCTTCGTGGCCCGGTTCAACGGCTTTGCCATGGACATGCTGGGGCGCGAAACGGGAACCGTTTTGGCCGTGAATGCGTTTGGTTGTGGTTGCCTGATCCTCACGGCCTATCTTGCCGGGTGGTTCAAATCTGTGCCTTGGAAACCAAAAGGGGGCCGCTGATGTTACGACGCGAATTCATTGCTGCACTGGCCACCTTGGCCGCAGCGCCCCATACGACATGGGCGCAGTCCTCTGCCGAAGAGGCTTTGGAGCCCGGCCTGCAACTGGGCGATACCACTGCCTTTTCGCCGTCGGACGTTATCGACATGGCCCGCGAGATGGCCGCACGCGACTACACGCCGCGTCCCTTGATCCCCGAAGAGTGGCGCAATCTGACCTATGATCAGTATCGCAAGATCTGGTTCGACAGCCGCAATGGCTTGTGGGAAGGCTCTGACGCACCTCAACGCATCGACGTCTTTCCCCCGGGTCTCTACTTCCCCCAAGCGATCCGCACCTACGTCGTCGAAGGTGATCAGGCCCGCCCCCTGAAATTCGACTTGGCAGTCTTTGACACCACCGACAAATTCCCCGACGTTCCGATCGACGACACGCTGGGCTATTCCGGCCTGCGTCTGCGCGCAGAGCTGCGCCAGCCCGGCATCTTCGAAGAATACGCCGTTTTCCAGGGGGCTAGCTATTTCCGCGGCATCGGCACAGGCGACATTTACGGGCTGTCTGCCCGCGGTCTGGCCTTGAAAACGGGCGACCCGATGGGCGAGGAGTTCCCCGACTTCACCCACTTCTGGTTGGAACGCCCAGCGCCCGGCGCTGCCACAATCGTGTTGCACGCCCTGCTCGACAGTCCATCTTGCACAGGGGCTTACCGATTTGAAATCACGCCGGGCCAACCCCTTGCCATGCAGGTCGAAGCCGAAGTGTTTGCCCGCCAGACCATGACCCATGTGGGCATCGCACCGCTCACATCCATGTTCATGTTTGACGACATGGACCGCCAACGATTTGACGATTTCCGTCCCGCCGTGCACGACAATGACGGGCTGATGATCCACAACGGCGCGGGCGAAGTGATCTGGCGACCATTGGCCAACCCTTTGACCTTGCAGATGAGCGCCTTTGGCGACAACAATCCACGCGGTTTTGGGCTGATGCAACGCGCCCGCAAATTCGAAGATTTCAATGATCTGGAGGCGTTGTATCATCGCCGCCCCGGCCTCTGGGTGACGCCCGGCGAAGGATGGGGACGCGGCAGCGTGTCTTTGGTCGAAATCCCTACAGACCGCGAGATTTACGACAACATTGTCGCCTATTGGCGCCCCTCTGCGGATATCGAAGCAGGCACATCACACCGCTTCACCTATCGTCTCGACTGGGGCAGCGACCCCGCACCCAAGGCGGCCATGCCTTTGCGGGTGCTCAATACCGCAGCCGGTGGACGCCCCGAAGGTGGTCGCATTTTCGCCATCGACTTTGAAGACGCTGAGCACGTTCCCGAAGACCTCAGCCGCATTGACCGCCTTGTGCGCTCAAGCGCAGGCGAGGTGACCGAAGGTGTCATTCAACGCAACCCCATGACGGGTGGCCCGCGCCTTGCCTTCACTTTCACACCGGGCGAGGCCAACTGGGCCGAATTCCGCGCCCAGTTGCGCATGGATGGCGCGCCGCTCAGCGAAGTATGGCTTTATCGGTGGACGCGCACTTGACCGAACACGCGCCCACATTTGCGGACATGCCAGCGCGCGCGCCGTTGGAAATGCCGAAACAGGATTTTTCCCGTGCGCCCGATGTGAATCACAGTCCACGGCCGCCACGAGATCCGGTTTGGCGTATCGCCGTTTTCCTGCCGGCACTGTTGATCACGGCAACCATGATCTGGGGGCTGTCAACGCTGTTTGCTGCCGGTGGCATGAGCGTATTGGAATACATTCTGCTGGGATTGATCGGCGCAACCTTCGTATGGGTTACCCTGGCCGTATCGACAGTTGGTGTTGGTGTGGCAAGTCGGCTTGACCCCGCAGGCCCCCCACCCGACGTCAAACCAATCGACGTGGCATTGCTGGTGCCCATTTATAACGAAGTGCCTTGGGACGTGTTCGGAAATGCATCCGCCATGCTGTCTGATCTGGTGCGGCAACCTAGCGGGCACAACTACACGCTGTTTGTCCTCAGCGACACACAAGATCCCGGTATAGCAGCGCAGGAATGGCAGGCGTTCCAGAGCTTGCGCGCAACCGCGCCAGCAAATGTTGCAGTGCACTACCGCCGCAGATCACAGAACATAGACAAGAAAATAGGCAACCTCGTGGACTGGATCACGGGTTGGGGCGCCGCATTTGAGGCAATGTTGGTGCTTGATGCCGACAGCCTCATGGCCGGCCGTACAATCCACCGTCTGGCCTGCGAACTTGCCGCTGATCCCAAGGCCGGTTTGATCCAAAGTTTCCCGCAACTGATTGGCGCCGAAACTCTCTTTGCCCGGATGCAGCAGTTCTCCAACGTAGCTTACGGCTGGCTGCTGGCCGAAGGGCTGGCCCATTGGTCGCGGGACGAAGGCAACTACTGGGGGCATAACGCAATTATCCGCACACGGGCTTTCGCCTCCTCGGCAGGTTTGCCGCATTTGCAGGGGATCATGGGCAACAGTGGCGTGATCATGAGCCATGATTTTGTAGAGGCCTCACTGCTGCGACGTGCGGGCTGGCACGTCCGGTTTCTGCCGCGCCTGTCGGGCAGCTTTGAAGAAACTCCCGGAACATTGATCGATTACGTTCTGCGCGATGCACGCTGGTGTCGCGGCAATCTGCAACACTTGCGCTTGCTGGCGACACGCGGCTTGCACCCGATCAGCCGGTTCCATCTGTTCCAGGGTGCGGCCGCATACCTGATGTCTCCAGCATGGTTCATCCTGTTGGCATTCTGGGCGCTGCTGGGGCGGGATGCACAAACCAACGTGATCACCTACTTCAGCGAGGCCAATCCCCTCTTCCCGAATTGGCCACCAGCGATGACGCATATCGACAGCGCAATTTTTCTGGCCGTGATGTACGGCATGCTGCTGCTGCCCAAGTTGACAAGTGCTGCGCTGATCTCGTCCAACCGGACAGCGGTACGTCTGTTTGGCGGACGCCGGTCGTTCCTGATTGCCGTCCTGATCGAGGTGGCCCTGTCCATCGCATATGCACCGATCATGATGATTCAACAAACCCGCGCCGTTGTGCGTTCGATGTGTGGGCTGCACTCAGGCTGGGCGCCACAGCAACGCGACGCGCGCGCCTACCCGCTGGCGGCCCTGCTGAAATTCCACTGGCTCGAAACGGTCATCGGCGCGCTGCTCCTGATCGGCCTTGTCAGCGGCATGGTATCTTGGTGGTTGGCGCCGATCATGGTTAGCCTGATCTGTGCAGTACCGCTTTCCGCCCTCAGTGCAGTGAACCTAAAAAACCGTGCACCAGCGGCATTCCGTCTCGACAGCCCACTCACTTTACGCGAACCCGCAATCGTGATTGGCGCGCGGGCCGCACGGGCAGACATGCGCGCACGCATCAACGCAGTCGACATAGCCGCGGAATAGATGATGTGGGTCGGCGGGCGGGCGCCTTTGCCAACGGCAAACAGAGCGCGCGCCGACCTCTCAGTTGGCGCTCCACGCCACGGTGGGCAAGCCACGCTTCAACCATCCCGGACCGGCACCTGATCCCAACATACCTTCAGGGACGTCTATGATGTTGGTAAAGCCAGCTTGCGTCAGACGCTGTGTCATACGGCGTGAACGCACGCCACGGGCACAAATCAAAGCGACAGGCCTGTCCGTCCGGCCCCCCGTCACCTTAAGCAATTCGTCTGTGAAATCGTCACGGCGCATGTCAATCGGCACAGCGCCTTCACCGACCCCCGTACCGCTCCATTCATCCGGGCGGCGGATATCGATCAGCACAACCGCACCGCTCACCGCCGCTGAATGTGCGTCAGGCGTGCTCAAGGTTCCCTCGACACCAGCCTCGGCCGAGATATTGAACCAGCGCGCCGCAAACACGGTGCCGCCGACAACTGCCCCAGCACCCAAAAGGCCAAAACCCCGACGCGTCATACGCGCCGAGGATGAGGCCGGATCAGATGGGGGCGTCTGTTTCGGATCCAATGACATATCAGCTCTTCGGGGCAGAACTGGTGAACTGCGGCACCGGGCGATCGGACGCAGGCTGCGGATCCAGCGAAGCCCAGTTGGTGGTGGATTTGCTCAAATTGCCGGGAATGTCCTCTTCCCAGAAACCGACAACGTTCTTTGTGATGTTGAGGTAAAGCTTGTCATCGATAATGCGCCACAAGTTCGGGTTGGCGGGTACCTTGCCACCTTGCGCCACACCATAGGCACAATGCCCATCGTATTGGGGCGCATACTTGGCCGGATCAGCAACAAACAGATCCCGGTTCTCTTCGGTCGAGAACGCAAAGGTCGCGCCATTGTATTCGGCGGTAATCGCGGCCTTGCCCGGAACACCCGCTGGCTGGCTCTGGCCGACCGGGCTTTGATCCAGTCCGAAATAGGCAACCACGTCATAGCCCGACACGGCAAAGCCGGTGCCATCGATGTACTGGTCGCCTGCAAAGGCAGATGTGGCAAATGTCAGCGCGCTTGCGGCGGCGGCAAGTGTCAGCGTAAAGCGGTTCAGCATGTGGATCTCATCCTTGTGTTCAAAACGGTCCGCGGCCCGACAATGTCCTGCGGATGATGAGCACATAGCGGCGATCTGTCCAGCATATCAGGCCGCCTCGCGCCGATGTGACCAAATGCCGAAATGCGTGATCCATGCCATAACACTAGCGCAGTTTGGGCGGGCGTTCCGGGTCCATTCCCGGGGCAGGCACACGCGGGGCAGCCACCAATGCAGGCTGTGGCAGATCAAATCGCAACCCCACACGGGCCAAACGCTCTGCAATCGGATCACGCGCATCAAAAAACGCAACATCCAGCGCGCCCGCCTCTATCCCCGAAAATGTCAGCGCTTCGGCGACGGCTTGTGTCAGCGCACCATCTGCCTCCGGCGTTGCCCCCACAAAGGCCAGCATATGACCACGCGCCCCGGTGCTATCGATTGTTCCTGCAAGATAGGCCATTTGCGCCAAACCGGTGGCAGTGGCGAGTTTGGTATCCAGCGCGCGGATCAAATCGTCGGGCAAGCCAGCAGGTGCCACCAGTTCCGCAAGACGCGCCTCAACCGCATCGGGTGCATTGCGCAGTGTCTGCGCCAACCAGGCAACCCCATCCGCGTCCAACAGAAATGATGATGGGGCCACGTCCAGATTAAGCCCCAACCCCAAGCCTTCGCTGGCCAGCAACTCGGCGACAACACGGCCCGACAGTGCGGCATAGGGTGCTGCGGCACCCACAAATTGCGTCAGCCGCTCCTCTCGGTCAAAAACCAACACCATCGCACCTGTACCCGGATCAAACACCTGTGGTGAAATCTGATCCGCGACTGCTTCGCCTTCGAGCAGCAAAAACAGCTCAGCATCTCCCAGCCGCTCAAAGAATCGCAGCCTGAGTTTGTCATCGGCAGGCGCCTCGGCCATTGCGGCATGTGCGGTATCCAAAGCCGTCTTGGTCATGCCAGTATCTCCTTGATCCGGGCGCGCAGCGCGGGCAGCACCTCTGCCTCGAACCACGGATTTTTCTTCAACCAACCGGTATTGCGCCACGACGGATGAGGCAAGGCAAAGGCAGACGGCGCATGGTCGCGCCAAGCGGCGGCGGTCTCTGTGACCCCCAACTTGGCTCCCAAGTGCCAGCTTTGTGCATAGCCACCGATCAACAACACAAGGGGGACGTCGCCCACGTAGTCCATCACAGGATTGCGCCATGTTTTGGCGCAAATCTTGGGTGGGGGACGGTCAGACCCTTTCGCATCGTATCCGGGAAAACAGAAGGCCATCGGCACAATCGCGACTTTGGAGCGGTCATAGAATGTGTCTTCATCCACCCCCATCCAGTCGCGCAACCGATCACCGGATGGATCTGTAAACGGCTGACCTGAGGCGTGCACGCGCGCCCCCGGCGCTTGCCCGGCAATCAAGATACGCGCGCCCGGCTTGAACCAGACCACCGGCCGTGGCGCGTGACCCGTCTCCGTTGCAGCAAAACGCTCAGCACAGATCTGGCACGCACGAATATCGTCAGGCAAAGTCATTCACGAGCAGCTAGTCTTGTCAGGTCGCTTTGGCAACATTTCGACGTTTATCGAAATAACTCTTGCGTGCTGACATTATTTCTATAATTCTAGAAATATGAAAATGGATTCGCCCTTTCCCCTCGATCTGACCCGCGCGGCATCTGCCTTTGCTGCATTAGGATCAGAACAGCGCCTTTCGGTTTTACGCACATTGGTGCGCGCGGGCCCCGAAGGTCTGAGCATCGGCACACTCGGCACACGCACTGGTGTGACCGGATCCACCCTGACCCATCACGTCAAGATCCTGTCAAGCGCAGGTCTCGTGACGCAAGCCCGCCAAGGCCGGTCAATCATCTGCGCGGCCGTTGCCTTTGACGAAGTGCAGGAATTGTCAAATTTCCTTCTGACCGAATGCTGTGCGGATCGAGATATCCGAGATGAGGAGCATGACCATGGCTGACACGACGACATCTTCGCCTTCGTCCCCCCGGTCGTATGGGTGGGTGCGCCGCATAGATCGGGTCTGGATAGCTGTCGCTGTCATTGTCGCCCTTCTGGCTGTCTTTGATGTCCAACAGGTCGATGACGTCCTCTGGTTTGCAACCGGGGCTCTTGGTGGCACATTGCCTTTTATTCTCTTTGCTGTGTTTGCCATTGCCTACCTCAAGGCGACGGGGGCCGAAAACCTGTTGGCCAAGGCGTTCGAGGGCAACCCAACCCGCATGATCATCATGGCAGCCTTCCTTGGCGGCTTGTCTCCTTTCTGTTCTTGCGAGGTCATTCCCTTTATCGCAGCCCTTTTGGCTGTTGGGGCACCCTTGGCCGCGGTGATGGCGTTCTGGTTGGCCTCCCCGCTGATGGACCCGGCGATGTTTGCGATCACCACAGGCGCAATTGACCTCGAATTTGCGCTTGCCAAAACGGTTGCTGCCGTGGCCTTGGGCATGTTCGGCGGTTTTGGGACACTGATGCTCGCGCGCACGCCCGTCTTTGCCGATCCATTGCGCGCAAAACCTGCCGTGGGCGGGTGCTGTGGCGTCAAAGCACCGTTTTCGGCCAAGCCTGTCTGGACATTCTGGTCGGTGCCCGAACGCATCCAGATCTTTCGGGCGACCGCATTGGACAACGGAGTGTTTCTGCTCAAGTGGCTGACTCTGGCATATGTGATTGAAGGGTTGATGGTTTACTACATGCCGGCTGATTTCATTGCCAACGTGCTGGGCGGCGGTGGTCTTGGCACGATCATGCTGGGCGCCTTGGTCGGAATGCCCGCCTATCTCAACGGCTATGCCGCTGCGCCCTTGATCGGCGATCTGCTGGATCAAGGCATGGCCGCGGGCGCTGCAATGTCCTTCATGATTGCAGGTGGCGTATCATCAATCCCCGCGGCCCTTGCCGTATGGGCGCTGGTCAAACCCCGGGTCTTTGCGGCTTACCTTGGCTTTGCGCTTGTCGGTTCGGTTTTGGCCGGGGTCGCCTGGCAGATCGTCGCCTGATCCGCAGTTCACAATCAAGGCAGACACGTACGTTTCATTGGTCCATTGCACGGTGATAGGCTAAGCCCATGACCAAAGACCAAGGGGTGGGCCACGCATGTACCGCGTTTGGAGTTTCCTGACCGAATATTCATCGCTGCTGATTATCGGAGCGATCACAGCGCTGATCTGGGCCAACATCAACGTAGACAGCTACCACCATTTCGTCGAATTTGTGATCTGGGATCATGCGCCTATCGGGCACTATCATGACGGACACCGCACCCTGACAGTGCACTACCTCGTCAATGACGTGCTGATGGCCCTGTTCTTCGCCATCGCCGCAAAAGAGGTGTGGGAAGCGGTGATCCTCAAAAACGGGTCTTTGCGCGGCAAGAAAGCCGCGACACCGCTTTTTGCAACGCTTGGCGGAATGTTGGGGCCAATCACAGTCTACTTGGGTCTCGCAACGCTTTTTGGCTCTACCACGTTCGATGCGGTAGCAAATGGGTGGGCCATACCCACAGCCACAGATATTGCGTTCAGCTATCTGGTCGGGCGGATCGTTTTCGGCGCTGGTCATCCGGCTGTGCGGTTTCTGCTGCTGTTGGCCATTGCCGATGACGCCGCCGGTCTGATTATTCTGGCGATATTCTACCCGTCAGGCGAACTGGCTCTGGAATGGTTGCTGTTGTCCTTGGCGGCGGCGCTCGCCGTCTTTTTCGTGGCCAACTGGTTGCCGCGCTATCTGGATCGGGGACAACAGGACCGCCCCAATTCCACTTGGATGCGCACAAAGCTGGGTTTCTGGCCCTATGCGCTTGCAGGCTGTTTCAGCTGGTACGGATTCATGGCCAGTGGCTTGCACCCCTCTCTTGGGCTGTTGCCAATTGTCCCCACAATACCCCATGCCGACCGCGCCTTCGGGATTTTTGCCGCGGCCGAGAAATACCTGACAGACCTGCTCAACCAGATCGAACACGCGCTTAAAACACCTGTGGAAATTGTGCTGTTTTTCTTTGGTCTGCTCAATGCAGGGGTCGAGTTCAGCGCGATAGGGGACGCGACATGGCTGGTCCTGGCCGGGCTGTTGGTGGGCAAGCCAGTGGGCATCCTGATCATGGGCTGGATTGCGGCGCGACCGCTTGGGCTTGGGATCCCGGAAGGTATGAGGATCATTGACCTTGTTGTGATCGGTTGTGTTGCCGCCATCGGATTTACCGTCTCCCTGTTCTTTGCCGCAGCGGCATTTGATGCAGGGCCAACACAGGATGCCGCAAAGATGGGGGCCTTGTTCTCCTTTGCCGCAGCGATCATCGCAATTGTGGCCGGGCGTATCTTCAAGGTGCAAAAGCAAGAGACATAGCCTGCTCACGCATACGTGCAGGGGGTCAATGCATCGTTCTGATACCGGCAACAATCCCCATGGATGCCTATACATTTGTCCGTAACTTGGACATAATGTCGTCAAACTCGGTAATTAGACCGTTAACACACCTCTGGTAAGGAGGGACCGGATTCACCACCTGTGAGGGGGGTGAGAGCAGCACACCGCGGAGCAGCACGGGATGCTTGAGTTCAGAGATGTATCCAAGTCCTTTTGGACGGGCACGCAGCACAAGGTGATCCTTGACCGCGTATCTTTCCGTGTGGACTTGGGTCATTCCTTGGGTGTGCTTGCGCCAAACGGTACCGGGAAAACGACGCTGATCAACATGATGGCGGGCCTTGAAAAGCCGGATGAGGGCGAGATCGTGCGCGCGTGCAACATCTCGTTTCCATTGGGTTTTATGGGCGGTGTCCTGCCCAAGATTTCGGCCCACGAAAACTCGCGCTACATTGCGCGCTTGTACGGGCTTGATCCCGACTACGTCGAGAGTTTCTGCCGCTGGCTTTGCAACTTGGGCGAGTATTTCGACCAACCCCTCGGGACGTATTCGTCAGGGATGCGGGCGCGGTTTTCTTTTGCGCTCATGCTGGCCCTCGACTTTGATATCTATCTGATCGACGAAGGAATGCCGTCCAGTACGGACGTTGATTTCAATCGAAAAGCGGGCGAGATATTGCGGGAACGCCTGCGCACCACAACCATTATCATCGTGTCTCATCAGGCCCAGACGCTGGAGAAATTCGCGCGGTCTGCTGCTGTGCTGCTGGATGGCAAGCTGCACATGTTCGACACCTTGGAAGAGGCGAAGAGGCTTTATGACTACGAAACCGAAAGCTAGGAAGTTCCGCATCAAGCGGACACCCCCGACGCCCGGCACCGATGCTGCTTCGAGGCAAGCGGCCAGCGAAGGTGAGGCCAAGGCCGCTCCCCCGCAACCGCCGCGTCAAGAGCAAGCCGCACAGCCGCAGCCAACAGCGCGCAGTGGCGACGTTGCAGCGCCCGCACAGGTCGAAAGCGAAAACACCATTGACGCCATCCGTCAGGAAGGGCTGACCGGGCGGCAATTGCGCATGGCGCGCCGAGTTGCTCAAAAGCACGGCCTGCCTGCAACATCGGATTTTGACGCTGTTCGGTTGCTGCGCGCACAAGGGATCGACCCGTTCCAACGCTCCAACATGCTGGAACTTGTGGTGCCCCAAGCCGGCGCAGAACAACACGAAGGCGGAGCGCCTGACGCATTTGCCAATCTACCCGCCCAAACAGGCGGTGCAGGTGCAGGTGTCGTTGCAAGCAACAAGGTCCAGTTGCCGCAGACCGTCCCGGTACAGCGGCAACAACTGCCCTCCACCGAATTGAGCCCGGCAGATAGGCGTGCCAAGGACATCAAGAACATTCAGCGCGATATTTCGCGCCGTCGCCGCAAAAAAATGGGCCTCTTGCTGGTGCGGCTCGCATTCTTTGTCGCACTGCCCACGTTTCTTGCGGGCTACTACTTTTACGCCATCGCCACGCCTATGTATGCGACCAAATCGGAGTTTCTGATCATTCAGAACGAGGGGTCCGGCGGCGCTGGCCCCTTGGGTGGGTTGTTGCCAACGCAATTCGCCACCAACTCCGACAGCATCGCAGTGCAAGGTTTCCTGCAGTCCAAGGATGCCATGCTGCGGCTGGATCGCGACATCGGCTTCAAGTCGCACTTCACGCAGGATTGGATCGACCCGATTCAGCGCCTGAGCGACAACCCGACCAACGAGGAAGCCTACAAGACGTTCAAAAAGAACGTCAAAATCGGCTACGACCCGACCGAAGGCATGATCCGCATGGAGGTCGCTGCTGCTGATCCCGAGGTGTCCGCCCAATATTCCCGGCGTCTGATCAGTTATGCCGAGGACCGCGTCAACAACCTGTCCGCACAAAAACGCGATGACCAGATGAAGGACGCGCGCGAAGGGTTCGAACGCGCCGAAGCGGAACGTCGTGCAGCTCAAGAGGTGCTTGTCCGCCTGCAAACCGAAGGCGAAGGCGCCACGCTGGATCCCGAAGGCGTCATCGCCAGCTTGCGCACCCAGATCAGCACGGTCGAAACCCAGATCATCGAAAAAGAGATCGAACTGGCCAGCTTGCTTAACAACGCGCGCCCCAACCAGAGCCGGGTCAACGGTGCCCGCGATACACTCGCTGCGTATCAGGCTCAATTGACAAAACTCAACGACCGCATGACCGATGTCAGCCAGGGCGAGAATTCGTTGGCGGAACGCGCCGCGCGCATCGCTTTGGCCCAAGCGGACGTCGCAGCCCGTGACCTGATGATGCAATCAGCATTGCAACAGATGGAGCAGGCCCGCGTCGAAGCAAGTCGCCAGGTGCGGTATCTGACAGTGGCCGTGGCCCCCATCGCACCCGAAGAACCGACCTATCCCCGTGCATTCGAAAACACGATCTTGGCATTTCTGGTCTTTGCAGGCATCTATCTGATGATTTCGCTCACCGCGTCGATCCTCAGAGAACAAGTGACCAGCTAACATGAAACATGTCGCAATCGGTGGCCTGACCATCGGCAATGACCGCCCCCTTACGGTAATCGCAGGCCCCTGCGCACTGGAAAGCGAGGGCTTGGGTCAGGACATCGCTGGCCGCATGAAAGAGATCTGCGACGCAGCCGGTGCGCAATATGTCTTCAAGGCTAGCTACGACAAAGCCAATCGCACCTCCCTATCTGGGGGGCGTGGTCTCGGCATGGAGGCTGGGCTTGCTGCGCTTCAGGCGATCAAGGACGCCAACGGTGTGCCCGTCCTCACGGATGTCCACACAGAGGCACAATGCGCCCCCGTGGCGGAAGTCGCTGACATACTGCAGATCCCTGCGTTCCTGTGCCGCCAGACTGACATGCTGCTGGCGGCAGGTAACACAGCTGCAGTGGTAAATGTGAAAAAGGGACAGTTCCTTGCCCCTTGGGAAATGCCCAACATCATCTCCAAGATCGAAAGCACCGGGAATGATCGTATCCTGCTGACCGAGCGGGGCACGTCCTTTGGGTACAACACGCTTGTGGCCGACATGCGGTCGCTGCCCCAGATGGCCCAAACCGGATACCCGGTTGTGATGGACGCCACCCACTCCGTTCAGCAGCCGGGCGGCAAAGGTGGGTCCAGCGGCGGTCAGCGTGAATTTGCGCCGGTCATGGCCCGCGCCGCAGTCGCGATTGGCGTGGGTGCTGTTTTCATCGAAACCCATCCCGACCCCGACACCGCCCCGTCTGACGGCCCAAACATGATCTACCTTGATCAGATGCCTGCGCTGATCGACAGCTTGATGAAATTCGACGCATTGGCCAAGGCCAACCCGATTGCGATCTGACGAAGCGAGACAGACATGAGAAAACCCCTGCCACAGGTCACCCAGAACACGTGGGAGTTCCTGCGCGACCCCATGATCGCGCCCACCGGTTTTCGCGAATATGACGCCCGCTGGAAGTACCCGGATGAAATCAATCTGCCCGGTATGACCGCCCTTGGCCTTGGCCTCGGCACCCAGATGCAGCGCCGTGGTATCCCGCCGGTGATCGCGGTTGGCAACGACTATCGTGACTATTCACTGTCCATCAAGAACGCATTGATGGTGGGCCTGATGCAGGCAGGCATTCAGGTCAAGGATATCGGCCCGGCCCTGTCGCCCATGGCCTATTTCAGCCAGTTCCATCTGGATGTGCCGGCCGTGGCCATGGTCACGGCCAGCCACAACCCTAACGGTTGGACGGGTGTCAAAATGGGCTTTGACCGCCCGCTGACCCACGGCCCAGACGAAATGGCGGAACTGCGCGACATCGTTCTCGAGGGTCAGGGCGAAACCCGCAGCGGTGGCGGATATGAGTTCGTTGACGGCGTACAAGAGGCCTATATGCAAGACCTTGTCGGGGACTTCAAAATGACCCGCAAACTCAAGGTGGTGTGCGCAACGGGGAATGGCACCGCATCTGCCTTTGGCCCGGAACTGTTCCGTCGTTTGGGTGTGGAAGTGATCGAGAGCCATAACGCTCTCGATTACACTTTTCCCCACTACAACCCCAATCCCGAAGCGATGGAAATGCTGCATGACATGGCCGCATCGGTCAAAGCATCCGGCGCAGACTTTGCCCTGGGCTTTGACGGAGATGGCGATCGCTGCGGCGTGGTGGATGACGAAGGCGAGGAGATCTTTGCCGACAAGGTTGGCGTGATCATGGCCCGCGATCTGGCCAAGATCTACCCAAACGCGACCTTTGTGGCCGATGTTAAGTCGACAGGCCTGTTTGCATCAGACCCCGAACTGCAAAAACACGGTGTGAAAGCTGACTACTGGAAGACAGGGCACAGCCATATGAAGCGCCGCGTCAAGCAGATCGGCGCGTTGGCCGGTTTTGAAAAGTCGGGACACTACTTTCTCGCCGAGCCTATCGGGCGTGGCTATGACTGCGGCATGCGTGTGGCTGTCGAGATCTGCAAGTTGATGGACCGCAACCCGGACATGAAGATGTCCGATCTGCGCCGTGCCTTGCCCAAGACATATGCAACGCCAACGATGTCCCCCTATGCCGCGGACACCGAGAAATACGACATCCTCGAGCGGATCGTGACAAAACTTGCCGCCATGGCACAGAACGGCGGGACACTTGGGGGGCGCGCAATCAAAGACGTGGTGACCGTCAATGGCGCGCGCGTGATCCTCGACAATGGCGGCTGGGGACTGGTGCGCGCATCCTCGAACACTCCCAACCTTGTTGTGGTGTGCGAAAGCCCGGAAAGCGAAGTAGAATTGCGCGCGATCTTTGCCGACATCGACGCGGTGATCCGGACAGAGCCGGGTGTCGGGGATTACGATCAGACCTTCTGAACCTCTCTGGGCGACGTTTTTTACATGGACGGCTTCTGCGTTTGACGAAGCACTGGAAACATCACGCGTCACCTAACGCGTTGAGGACCGGACTCCGGGCTTCATTCACACCAGAGCAGCGACAGGCACGTGCCGCTCGCTTGCCTACACTGCCCTATGAACTGCACGAAAATTCACGCGGCGCGCCAGACACCTGTGCACTGAAAACCACAGTCGCGACGCCATTGGGCCTTGCCACATTCCTGCCACATTTCCGCCACCTTCCCGACCATTTTGCCTGACATCCGAACCAGACGCGGGGGAATTGATACTGGGATGGGAGGTACGCATTATGCGTCCATTGTTCTTCGCCGCTGGCCTTTTTGTGGCCGCCAATTCCGCCAATGCAGATGTGATCGGCCAAGTGGGACCCCAAGGCGTACACCTGATCACGTTGAAGAACGGCTGCGTATATGCGCCAGACCACAACGGGCAACCCAACGCATGGTCTTTGCTATATGTGCAGGCTGGTGCAACGGCACATTGTGCTTTGACGATCTATGGCCAAACCGACACGCCATTCGCACAGGCGACACCGGTGCCATTGCCCACCCCAATTCCAATAACAGCGCCTGCGCCTGAACCTGTTCAGGCCGTAGCGATCGCCGATCCAGTCGTTCAAAGGCCTGTGGAAACAGTCACGCGTTCCAGCATTTTCTCGCGTCTGTTTTCGCGAGGATCACCTGCGTCGATGGCACCCGGTTATGTGGTTGGCGTCTATCGCTAAGGCGCCAAAGCCGTTTTGAAAACGCAACAAACGGGCTCGTGAGGCTTGCAAAGCCTAATCAAACAGTGATCGCAGTCCCCGTTTCACTTCGTCTTCCAGCTTCTGCTTGGCGGCATCCCCAAGGTCTTGGCCTTCGTCGGTGATGTTGAGCTCTTCCGCAACTTTGGCGCGCACAGCCTCCTTGGCCCTGGCTTTGACCTGTTCCTTTTGCTCTTCGATCTTGGCCCCAAGGTTCAAATCAATTGCGGCCTCTAGATCTGGCAAAATGCTGGGGTCGGACCATGGGCCACGAATGCGCACCGGAATGGCGATGCCCGTCCCTTCATTTGCCCTCAAGGCCACTGGCGTGAACGTATAGTCGATGGTCTGCTGACCCAACCCGACCTGCCCTGCCCCGCGCGCTTCGTAATTCGCCAATGACAAAAGCAGGTCCGAATTGCGCAACACGCCAGCATCAATGGTCCAGGTTCCGCCAAGGCTGTCAAAAACGGTCGTCCCGCCACCAACACTGCCCGAACGCATGAGACGGTCCAGATCAATGCCCTGAATGGTGCCCTGCCCGAACTTGATCGCACCCTTGCCCGACAGCGATTTCATGATTGCATCCACGCTGTTGCCGACACCAAGAAAAGACATCTCGGCATTCGCATTTCCGGTCAGTCGTTCGATCCCGGCGGCATCTCGCAGCACGTCCTGCATGGACAGGCCCTGGGCGATTAACTTGCCTCCCACGCTCAGGCCTGAGCGGTTGTTCATCACGAATTCGCCCGTGACAGTTCCTGCATAGGCGGCGATCTCGCGCAATTCAAAAACCATGCGGCTGCGGTCATTGCGCAAAAGCGTGCGGGTTTGGCCCAGCTTGAACTGCCCAAGATCGATAGATGAGGCCGTCAGTGCGATCTCTCCGTTAAAGGCGGCAAGTCCGCTTGCATCAATGCGGTCAGTAGGCCAGCCACTGCCTGCAGGTGCGGGCGCGTTGTTTCCTCCATCGCTGCTGTTTGCCCCTGTTGCACTGCGCAGATCCAACGCCCCGGCGTTCAGCTGTGCATTGATTTGGGGCGTGCCGTTGAGGTTGATATCTGCCGCACCGCTCAGCGCATTCCCGCCAAGGTCGGCTGTCAGATCCCGTAGGGACAATCGACGATCCGACGTCAGTGTCAGATCAGTGCTCAGATCCACCGCTTGCCCAAGGGCCGGCGGCAATCCGGGTTGCGGCAAGGCAAGGGCGGCAAAAAACGCATCGGTGCTGGGCATGTCCAGCGTCAACCGGCCCGCAACGTCGCCTGACGTGCTGCCACGTCCCTTCAGGCTGGCGGTTCCTCCTCCGGCCGAGATGCTCACGTCAACAGGTTGTACCTGCCCCGTGATAAAGCCCGCGAAACGTTCGATGGCCGCTTCGACCTCCACAGGGCTGCCCGCGGGGCGCAAGGTCGCGTTCAGGGTCGCCGCGCCCAACCGTTCCGGCCAGTCCAGCGTCAGATCGACGCCGGAGTATGACACAAGGTCAGCTCCTTCTGCATCATAGATCAGCGTCGCATTGGTCACGTTCAACCGCTCAATCGAAATCGCCTGAGGGGCGCGGTCGGGGGCCGTTTCTGTCTCGATCTGCGCCTCACCGCTGGCGTCGGTAAAGACCCAGGACGCCCGCCCATCCGCACGGCTTTCGAGACGGATTGTGGGGCTTGTTGCCTCGATATTGGTAATCCTGATCTCGCGATTGGTGATATAGGCCAACAGATCAACGCCGATGGCCGCATTTTCAGCCGTGAGCATCGGCCCCTGATCGGACCAATCCGCGTTACCGACCTCCAACCCACCGGCACTGATGCCCAGAACCGGCCAGACAGACATCGCCACGTCTCCCGTAACGGTCACGTCCCGCCCTGTAGCGATGCGTATCTGATCGGCAGCCAGTTTCGCGATCCGGTCCGCTGGCAGAAAAAAGATCGATATGACCCCCACAACGATCAGAACAAAGAAAAACCCGATAATGCGTGCGATCCATTTCATGCGCTCTGCTCCGTTCTTGTGACGTGTTGGAATCAGCCTAACGCGAGCCTGCGCGTGAACACACCCTTTTCGGCGCAGATGTGATCGCCTATGAGGCAAGGCATGAGCACAAACCCGCCAAACCTACGCCCCGACCTCGCGCCGCCGCTTCGCATGGAGCGGACGCGTCGCGCCAATCAGCCGACCATTGGAATGGTCAGCCTTGGCTGCCCCAAGGCCTTGGTGGACAGCGAACGCATCCTGACTCGGCTTCGGGCCGAAGGGTACGGGATTTCACCCGATTACAGCGGTGCCGATGCGGTGATCGTGAACACGTGCGGATTTCTGGACAGCGCCAAGGCCGAAAGCCTTGATGCCATTGGGGAGGCCCTGACCGAAAACGGGCGGGTCATCGTGACAGGCTGCCTTGGGGCGGAACCTGACTATATCACCGGAGCGCATCCCAAGGTGCTCGCCGTGACTGGGCCACATCAATACGAACAAGTGCTTGACGCTGTGCACGCTGCGGTGCCGCCGGATCCTGATCCGTTTGTGGATCTCTTGCCCGCCTCTGGCGTGTCTTTGACACCGCGCCATTTCAGCTATCTCAAGATTTCAGAGGGCTGCAATCACAAGTGCAAATTCTGCATCATCCCTGACATGCGCGGACGCCTTGCATCTCGCCCAGCCCACGCGGTTGTGCGGGAGGCCGAAAAGCTGGTTGAGGCAGGCGTGCGTGAACTGCTCGTGATCTCGCAGGATACCTCGGCCTATGGCGTAGACATCAAACACGCCGAGGATCGCGGACACCGTGCCCACATAACCGATCTGGCACGTGATCTTGGGTCATTGGGGGCGTGGGTGCGCCTGCACTATGTCTATCCATACCCGCATGTGCGCGAACTGATCCCACTGATGGCAGACGGGCTTGTGCTGCCCTATCTCGATATCCCGTTCCAACATGCGCACACGGACACGCTGCGTCGAATGGCACGCCCGGCAGCGGCGGAACGGACATTGGACAGAATTGCGGAATGGCGCGACATCTGCCCGGATATCACGCTGCGATCCACTTTCATCGTTGGGTATCCCGGTGAAACTGAGGAAGAATTTCAAACACTGCTGGATTGGATGGACGAAGCCCAGCTCGACCGTGTGGGGTGTTTTCAATACGAAAACGTCGAAGGCGCACGTTCAAACGCACTCCCCGATCATGTCCCTCCGGAGGTCAAGCAAGACCGCTGGGACCGGTTTATGGAAAAGGCCCAAGCCATCTCGGCAGCCAAGCTGGAAGCCAAGGTCGGCACAAAGATCGAGGTGATTGTCGACGAAGTCGATGAAGAGGCTGCAACTTGCCGCACCAAGGCTGATGCTCCGGAAATTGATGGCAACCTGTTCATTGACGAAGGTTTCGAGTCATTGAAGTCAGGCGAAATCGTCACAGTAGAAGTGGACGAAGCGGGCGAATACGACCTATGGGGCCGATTGGATGGCCGTTAGCTGCGTCGTTCCGCTTTAGAACCTTAGGAAGGGTTTTCGTCTCTCAACAGCGCCGTTTACCGCAGCGTTGGTTGCAGTTGGCGCGGGCAGGGGAAAAAACCGCGCCTGCAAAGCGTGCAGTTTGGCTGCATCCCGTCCTCGCCCTTGAAACCAACGCGCGCTCGGTTAGCTTTTCGTCATACCGGAACGGAAAGGACCGCCGCCATGACAACGCCCAAGATCGCACAGAAAGCCCCCTATCCGGTCGACGTCGAGGCAGGCAAAACATACTTCTGGTGCACCTGCGGGATGTCCTCAAGGCAGCCATTCTGTGACGGGTCTCATCAGGGCAGCGGCATGGAGCCGATGAAGTATACGGCACAAGACAGCAAGAAACTGTTCTTTTGCGGATGCAAGGCAACAGAAAATGCTCCCTTGTGCGACGGGTCACATTCAGGTCTTTAGCGTTGATTTTCAACGTAAAACTCCGATGTCTTGAATTTACATAAGTTTTGTTCTATATTTGTTCTCCTTCGAGCAAATGGAACAACGCCATGTCTTATCATCCTTCCCTGCCCGGCCTGTTTGACCCAGAACAGGGGGCTTTGCCCATAACTCCGCCACAGCCAGCAACTGAAAAACAAATCAGTTATGCCCAGTCTTTGGCTGCCCGGACCGGAGCGGCTTTGCCAGCGGCGCTGTTGCGGGATCGAACAGGTTTATCTGCGTGGATCGACAAGACGAAAAACGCGCAGCCGACCAGCCGTTTCTCCAACTATCCCAGTGCAAAGCAAGTCCAGTTCGCCGAGCGCATCGCGCGTCTGAAACGCCGGGACATCCCGCAGAGTTGTTTCAAGGATCGCACGTTGATGTCTCGGTGGATTGACGGAAACAAACCGCGCTGAGTGCGACGCAATGCCCGGTGACATCGTGCGCGCGGTGCCTATCTGTAAGGTATGACAGACGAAACGCGCGTCCTTTACAACGCTGACTGCCCCGTGTGCAGCTTCGAGATTGACCACTACGCGGCCTACACCGCGCGGGAAGGCATCCCCATTCGCTTTGACGATCTGAATTCAGGTGCGTTGCAGCATTGGAATATTACTGCAGACGAGGCTGCGCGCCGCTTGCATGTGGTCAAGGACGGAACCGTGTATGGCGGCATCCCCGCATTTCTTGTGCTGTGGCAAGATATGCCACGCTATCGCTGGTTGGCGCGGCTGGTGGCTGTGCCGGGCATCTACCGGGTGGCCTGCTGGGCATATGACTTTGTTCTTGCCCCGCTGATTTACCGTTGGCATCTGCGAAGGGTGGCAACGTCAACGCATTCGTGACCACTATCGCGCTAGACTGCTGGCCAAATTCACGAAAGGCTGCAGTCATGGCATATCCCCACTCATTGCGCGAAACGCTTGCGGACGCGTCCGTTCATGTTCTTGGCGTCGGCAGTGCCATCACGGCAGGCGCATTTCTGATGAGCTACGTGATCCGCACCCAAGAGGTGCCTCAGATCGCGGCAACCAGTGTTTATGCAGGGATGTTGATCTTTGCCTTGGTCGCCTCGGCCGCATATCATCTGTTGCCGTGGGATCGAACGCGCCCGGTACTTCACAGGATCGACCACGCTGCGATTTACCTCAAGATCGCGGGCACTTACACGCCTCTGGTTGTACTGATTGGATCGTTTTTCGCCTACGGCGTATTGGCCGTAGTCTGGGGCATCGCCCTGATCGGCGCCATGGCCAAGCTGAGCTTTTGGGCGACAGACGGGCGTGGGTCGCTGGCGCTTTATCTCGCTCTGGGGTGGGCCAGCGTGCTGTTGATCTGGCCCATGTGGCAACATCTTCCCGGCCCAAGCCTCGCGCTGATTGTGGCAGGCGGGTTGCTGTATACGTTGGGCACCGTGTTCTATGCGCGTGATGCATTGCGTTATCAGAACGCGATTTGGCATGGCTTTGTCCTCGCCGCCTCCACATGTTTTTTCGGGGCCGTTACATTGGGTGTGTCAGCCTGACGCGCGGCCCAATGCGTCAAACACATCCGCGTTTCGGCAAAACACTGGCGTTTTACTGACCGCTCCGAGGCGTGCATCCAGCCACGCCGCACAGGCGCCCGCGTGGGCGCAGCCGGCGCAGCGCTGCACCATATCCGCAAGATCATCTGGTGAGAGCCCGGCGCGCATTGACGCCTCTTGCAAATCAATGCCGCGGGCAGAGGCCATGCGATCCACCAGATCGGCGTGGCGTTTGTACAATCCGTGAGTCATGGCAGTTATCCTGTTGCTTGTGTCAGCATCAGGATGTCAGTTGCGTGAACAGCCCGCTTTGATCCGGATCAATGCGGGCCGATTTCGCTATAGGCCAGCAGCCGTCCGGCGCACAATTTCCAGACGCTGCGCGTTGGGCGGATGGGTGCCAAGGAAGCGATCACCGGGATCTGGGATACGGTTGAAGAACTGCGAGCCCTTCACCGGCGCGTAGCCCGCGCGGGCCGTGATAATCGTGCCCAGCTTGTCCGCCTCAAGCTCGAAATCCTTGGAGTAGGTGCGCGCACCCACGCTTGCGCCAATTCGCGTGGCCGCCTCGACGGCGCTTGCATCACCGCCAATGCCAGAGGCCAGACCGGCAAAAATCAGCGCCCCGGCTTCGGCATTCCTACGCTGGCGGGCGATGTGACCTGCGATGTGGTGCGCCGTTTCGTGCCCCATCACAAAGGCAAGTTCGTCTGCGTTGCGTGCATCGGCAATCAAGGCCAGCGTAAAGGCAACAATGGGCCGTCCATCATCATCAAGCGTCTGATAGGCGTTGGCCGGTTGGCGCGGGCGATCATCGACAAGGATACGGAAATCGCAATCCACGCCACTGGTACGGGCACGGCATTCGCGCTCTGCCACAGGTTCGACCCGGCGCACAACTTCGGCAAACGCGCGCGCAGATTGTTCTGGCGTGCGCAATTCGCGGGGCGTATCGACAGGTTGGATCGCCGCCGTTTCGCCCCCGGGGGCGGGCGCAGGCGTGATCGTGACTTCGTCACAGGCGGCAACAAGCGACACGGCAAAAAGAACGGCAAACAGGCGGATCATATGATGACTCTCGCAAGTGGTTAAAACACGAGGTTCAAGTGTAACATGCGCCGCGTCAGCTTCCAGCCCTGATCACGGGCAGTTGTCCACTATGCAAGTCAGCGCCGATGGCCTAGCCTCGGCCTCATGTTTACTATCGAACACGAATTTGACTCGACCGTTGTCACACTGGTCGACGATGGGGCCGCCCCGCTTCAGGAAGACGTGATTATCAACAGCTTTGCCGAAGTCATTACCGTCGAGCAATATGACCCGCGCAGTGACACGACGGTCAAGATTTCGCTGTCTCCCGAACAGGCCCGCGACCTTGCGGCGGCATTGGATTTGCCCGAGGGCGTCTACAAGTTGCAGCGCGCGACACCGGACAGCGACGGCTGAGAAAAAGGTCTGGACGTATGACCTGTTTTTGGTAGCGTGACACCTTCTGAGGGAGGAACACACATGAGTATCGGCACAAAGATCCGTACGTTTTACAACGGCGCTTGGCATGACGAGGACGTCGCGATCATGCGGGCGGCTGATCATGGCTCATGGGTGGGAACAACCGTTTTTGACGGTGCGCGCTTCTTTGACGGCCATGCGCCGGATCTGGAGGCGCATTGCGCACGTGTCAACAAATCCGCCGAAGCCCTGATGATGACACCGACCATGCAACCCGAAGATATCGTCGCCGCAGTGCGCGAGGGATTACAGGCATACGGACCGCAGGATGCGGTTTATATCCGCCCGATGTATTGGGCGCTGGACGGAGATGCCTCTGGCATCGTGCCTTTGGAAGGATCAACAGGTTTTGCCATCTGCCTCGAAGCGGTGCCCATGGCCGATCAAAACGCATCGGCCAAGCTGGGCCGCACCCGCTTCCGCCGCCCTGTGCTTGAGGACAACGTCGTCAACGCCAAGGCAGGCTGCCTCTATCCAAACAACGCACGTATGTTGGCCGAGGTGCGCAAACGTGGTTTTGGCAACGCTCTTGTGGCGGATGCCATGGGCAATGTCGCTGAAAGCGCCACGGCAAACGTTTTCATGGTCAAAGATGGTGTTGCCTTTACTCCGATCCCCAACGGCACTTTCCTTGCTGGCATTACGCGCGCGCGTCACATCACCAATATGCGCGCTGACGGCATCGAAGTGGTTGAAACCGTTTTGTCCTTTGCTGATTTCGAGGCCGCGGATGAGGTCTTTATGTCGGGCAACATGATGAAGGTGACACCTGTCACCGGTTTTGAGGACACATCCTATCAGATCGGTCCCGTCACCCGCCGCGTGCGCGAAATGTACTGGGATTGGGCCGCAACCACCTGAGCCGACGGGCAAGTTTCCGTTTGCCACTGCGCGCCGGCAGGGTCATGATTGCGCGCAAAGGTAAGAGGAAGATATGCGCAAATTTCTGGTCGTGCTGGATGACAGCCAAGAATGCCTGAACGCTATGCGCTTTGCCGCGATGCGTGCAGCCCACACAGGTGGCGGTGTCGCCATCCTGTCCGTCATACCACCGGATGAGTTCAACCATTGGATCGGTGTCGGCAATGTCATGCGTGAAGAGGCCCGCGAACGGATCCACGCCCATTTCGAAGTCTTCGCCAAATGGATGCGTGACAAACAGGACATCGACCCCGAACTGGTGATCCGCGAGGGCCAGCCCGTGGACGAGATCATCGCGCAGGTTTCGGACGATCCCGAAATTGGCGTTTTGGTCCTTGGTGCCGGTTCGGACAAGAAAGGCCCCGGCCCGTTGGTCACGCAAATGTCGCGCAATGCCGGCGCACTGCCCATTCCCATCACCATCGTGCCCGGTGATCTGAGCAAGGAAAAGCTGGAGGCGATCACCTGATCGCGCTGGCGAACACGTACGCTTTAGAACGCTTCTAAACCTTGACACAGCCCGGGTGCAGCCGCATATCTGAACGGTGCCACAGGAGATGCGCCGATGTTCATTCAGACCGAATCCACACCAAACCCAGCCACATTGAAGTTCCTGCCGGGACAGACCGTGCTAGAGATGGGCACAGCGGATTTCCCGAACGCGGAGGCCGCCACCAAGTCCCCACTTGCGGGCCGCGTCTTTGCGGTCGACGGCGTAACGGGCGTGTTTTTCGGCACCGATTTCGTCACAGTGACCAAATCCGACAGCGTGGACTGGGACCACATCAAACCCGCATTGTTGGGCGCGATCATGGAGCATTTCCAATCAGGTCAGCCTGTGATGGATGATGGTCATGCACCGGCTTCCGGCCATGCAGAACATGACGGCGAAGACGGTGTTGTTGTCGGCCAGATCAAGGAACTGCTTGATACGCGCGTGCGCCCTGCGGTGGCGCAAGACGGGGGCGACATTACTTTTCACGGGTTTGATCGCGGCGTGGTTTACCTGCACATGCAGGGCGCATGTGCCGGTTGCCCGTCTTCGACCCTGACGCTCAAGATGGGAATCGAGAACCTGCTGCGCCATTATATCCCCGAAGTGACCGAGGTGCGCCCTGTCGCCGTCTGATTCCGGTGCGTTAAACGCGCGGTGTTACTGCGGCGCGCATGTTTTGCGCGCCCTCTCCCCGCCTCAGACCGTGTCTTATTGCCATTGCAGCGACTGCCGACGCTGGACCGGCGCGCCGGTCGCGGCCTTTGCCGCCTTTGATCGCCACGCGCTTGCGGCGCAACCAGCTTTGGGCACGCCGCTGGAGCACGTACCTGGGGTGCAGCGGTGGCAGTGCGATACATGCGGATCCCCTTTGGCGGCGTGGTTTGATTACTTGCCAGAGCAGATTTACGTTCCGGTCGGGCTGTTTGACCAAATCGACATGCTGGTCCCGAAACTGCACTCGCACGCCGAAAACGCGCCCGTCTGGCTGCACATCCAGGACGACCTGCCGCGCCAGACCGGCACCGCCCGCGCGATCCTTTCGGATGCAACAAAATGAACACGTCACCACTGATCCTCGGCTTTGACACGTCCGGCGCATGGTGCGCTGCCGCTTTGTGTCGCGGTGAAACGCTCCTTGAACAGATCGGTGAGCCCATGGCTCGGGGCCAGGCCGAGGCCCTCGTGCCCATGCTCGAAGATCTGCTGTCACGGCACGGCACTGCGTGGAACGACCTCGATGCGCTTGGAGTTGGCATCGGTCCGGGCAATTTCACAGGTATCCGCATCGGCGTATCTGCTGCACGCGGCTTGGCATTGGGCCTTGACGTTCCGGCATATGGCGTGGACGGGTTTTCCCAACGCAAGGTCCTGCGAAACGGGGCGGCACCCATCTGCATCCCTGCCCCGCGCGACAGCTTTTATGTCGATCAGCCCGGTGGCCCGGCACTCCTAACACGTGACGAATTGGTTGATCGTTTTGGCACAGTCCCGGACGAATCGGAGCCAGCCGACCTGGCTGGTGCGATCACACAGGAGGCACTCAGCCTGTGGCCAAACCCTGCGCCAGCCCCGGCGCCGCTCTATCTGCGCGCACCAGATGCCGCACCCGCAAGCGATACAGCCCCCACGATCCTGACATGAGCTCGGATGATCTTGCCAAGATTCACGCCAGCGCCTTCACTCAAGAGCGCCCCTGGACCAGCGCGGAGATTGCGGCACTTGTCGCAGCACCTCACACCCACCTGACAATCGATACAGATGGCTTCGCACTTTGGCGCGCTGTCGCGGACGAGGCTGAACTGTTGACAATTGCCGTGCTCGCAGAGGCACAGGGACGCGGGATTGGGGCAAAACTGATGCAAAGCTGGATGTCGCAGGCTCAAAAAAAGGCCCAAACCGCCTTTCTGGACGTTGCGGCAGACAACCATGCGGCTCGCGCGCTTTACGCAAAATTCGGCTTCGAATGCGTTGCACGGCGCAAAAACTATTACCAACGCACCGGGCCAAAGGCTGATGCGCTGACGCTGCGCGCATCCCTCCCAGTCTCTGTTCCGTAAAAATCCTCGGGGGACGCGGCGCCGTTCAGGCGACGCGGGGGCTGACAGCCCCCGCCCAAGGCTTCATCATGCCCCTAGGTCAGCGCCCCCCAGACTGGGCCAAATGGTTAAAAAGCGGTTGACCCGCCTGCGCCCCTGCGGCCTAATCCGTCAGATCATAGCGATCCCCGGGCGTGAGTGGCGCTGCTGCCCCTGCCCCAACCATGAAAATCGGGAGACACCATCACATGACCATGATGCAGAAAATCCTCGGTGCGACAGCTGCAATGGCGCTGTCAGCCGGCGCGGCACTGGCCGAACCTGCACTGATCTTCGACCTTGGCGGCAAGTTCGACAAATCCTTCAACGAAGCGGCCTTTAACGGTGCACAACGCTGGGCCGAAGAGACCGGCGGCACCTTCCGCGAAATCGAGCTGCAATCCGAAGCCCAACGCGAACAGGCTCTGCGCCGTTTTGCTGAAGCAGGCGCAAACCCTGTGATCACAACTGGCTTTGCCTTTGCCGATCCGGTCAGCGTTGTGGCGCCCGACTATCCCGACACCAAGTTCGTCAACATCGACGGCTGGATGCCCGAAGTGCCTGCAAACGTGCAGCTGATCGGTTTCCAGGAGCATCAGGGTTCCTATCTGGTGGGCATGATGGCCGGTATGGCATCGAAATCCGGCACCGTGGGCTTTATCGGTGGCATGGACATCCCGCTGATCCGCCACTTTGGCTGCGGCTACGCCCAAGGCGTGAAGGCCGTAAACCCTGACGCGACGGTCATCGCCAACATGACCGGCACAACGCCGTCCGCATGGAATGACCCCGTAAAAGGGTCTGAGCTGACCAAAGCGCAAATCAGCCAGGGCGCAGATGTTGTCTATGCAGCTGCAGGCGGCACAGGCGTCGGTGTTCTGCAAACAGCCGCCGACGAAGACATCCTGTCCATCGGTGTAGACAGCAACCAGAACTACCTGCACTCGGGCAAAGTTCTGACATCCATGCTGAAGCGTGTGGACGTGGCCGTATACGATTCGATGAAGGCCGGCGAAGCGATGGAAACAGGCGGTTTCACAACGCTGGGTCTGGCTGAAGACGGTGTGGGCTATGCGCTGGATGAGCACAACGCACCCCTCGTCAGCGACGAGATGAAAGCCGCCGTTGATGAAGCCCGCGAAAAGATCATTTCGGGCGATCTGGAAGTTGTGGCCTATTACGCCAACGACAGCTGCCCCGTTCTGGACTTCTGATCCACGAGATCTGAAAACAGGGGCCGCGCTGCGTTGACCGTGGCGCGGCCCTTTTCCAACCGAAGGCCCATACATGACGTCTCCCGCCATTGAACTCAAAGGCATTTCCAAAGCCTTCGGCCCCGTGCAGGCCAACAAGGATATCTCGATCAGCGTCATGCCGGGCACCATCCACGGCATTATCGGTGAGAACGGCGCGGGCAAATCCACGCTCATGTCGATCCTCTATGGCTTTTACAAAGCCGACGCGGGCGAAGTCTTTATCTCGGGCCAGAAAACCGAGATCCCGGACAGCCAGGCTGCCATCGCAGCAGGCATCGGCATGGTATTCCAGCACTTCAAACTGGTGGAAAACTTCACCGTTCTGGAAAACATCATCCTTGGGGCAGAAGACGGCGGTCTGCTGAAACCGTCGCTGGCCAAGGCCCGCAAAACCCTATTGGAACTAGAACAGGAATACGACCTCAAGGTCGATCCCGACGCGATCATCGAAGAAATCGGCGTTGGTATGCAGCAGCGCGTCGAAATCCTAAAGGCGCTTTATCGTCAGGCCAACATCCTGATCCTGGACGAGCCGACCGGCGTACTGACGCCCGCCGAAGCGGACCAGTTGTTCCGCATTCTGGGCCGCCTCAAGGAAGAAGGCAAAACAATCATCCTGATCACGCACAAACTGCGTGAGATCATGGATATCACAGACACGGTCAGTGTCATGCGACGTGGTGAAATGACGGCCACGGTTAAAACCTCGGAAACCAGCCCCGAACATCTGGCTGAACTCATGGTCGGGCGCAAGGTGCTGTTGCAGGTGGACAAGGTGCCTGCCACCCCCGGCGATGTCGTATTGGACATCCAGAACCTGCGGGTGGTGGACGAACAAAAGGTGGAGCGTGTCAAAGGGATCAATTTGCAAGTGCGCGCAGGTGAAATCCTCGGCATCGCAGGTGTTGCGGGCAATGGGCAGTCCGAATTGCTTGAAGTGCTCGGCGGGTACGCCAACGCAACGGGGACAATCACCCTCAATGGCCAGCCCATTGATCTGAGCGGAAAACACTCTGATGGGCGATCCCGGCGCGAACGAGGCATCGCCCACGTTCCGGAAGACCGCCAGCGCGAAGGGCTGATCATGGACTTTGCCGCTTGGGAAAACACCGCCTTTGGCTATCACCGGGACCCGCGTTACCAATCCGGCATCCTGATGAACAACGCTGCCATTCGCATAGACACGCAGGAAAAGATGGACCGCTTCGATGTGCGCCCCCCCCATCCGCATCTCGCGGCCAAGAATTTCTCGGGTGGAAACCAGCAAAAGATCGTGCTGGCCCGCGAAATCGAACGCAACCCGGATCTGCTGCTGGTCGGTCAACCCACACGCGGCGTAGACATCGGCGCTATCGAATTCATCCACCAACAGATCGTCGCCCTCAGAGACCAGGGCAAAGCGATCCTGCTTGTCTCCGTCGAACTCGAAGAAATCCTCAGCCTCGCCGACCGCGTCGCCGTCATGTTTGACGGGCAGATCATGGGCGAACGGCAGTCCAAGGAGACAGACGAAAAAGAACTCGGACTGCTCATGGCGGGGGTGTCTTCATGATTTCTTCTGACCTCAAATACCATGGGGGAGGCCGAACAGGCCGGGGGGTGAGCCATTGCCTCGCCATTGGTCCGAGAGACAATGGCGAACGCCCCCATAAAACATCGCACGTGCGCAGCACTCATTCAGAAAACGGAACCCAAACATGGACGTGATGCCCAAATGGGCCGAGGTGGTCCTTGTCCCTCTTATCTCGCTGATCCTTGCGGCCATCCTGTCCGCCCTTGTGATCCTCGCCATTGGCGAAGACCCCGTCGCAGCCGTCAACCTGATGATCACGGGCGCTCTTGGTTCGACCTACGGTTGGGGTTACACGCTTTATTACGCGACCAACTTCATGTTTACAGGGCTGGCCGTGGCCGTGGCATTCCATGCTGGGCTGTTCAACATCGGCGGTGAAGGTCAGGCGATGCTCGGCGGTCTGGGCGTAGCGCTTGTCCTGCTTTTTGTAGACTGGCCGCATTGGAGCATAGCGATAATCGCAGCCACGCTGGGGGCGGCGCTCTTTGGGGCCGTATGGGCGGCTGTTCCGGCCTATCTGCAAGCCAAGCGCGGCAGCCACATCGTCATCACCACCATCATGTTCAACTTCATAGCTGCGGCCGTTCTGAACTACATGCTGGTCAACCAGTTGCGCCCCAAGGGTGCCATGGACCCGGCCACAGCGCGCTTTCCCGAAGCAGTGCACCTGCCCTCGCTGCACGACCTTCTGGCTCCCTTTGGTATTGCCTTTTCGAAGGCTGCCCCGGCCAACGTCTCTCTGATCATTGCGCTCATTGCCTGCGTTCTCGTCTGGCTCCTGATCTGGCGCACGCCATTGGGACTCGAAATCCGATCATACGGGAAATCCGGAAGGGCGGCGAAATATGCAGGCATAGGGTCGGTGCGCATCACAATGATCGCGATGCTGATCTCGGGCGGGCTGGCGGGCATGATGGCCATCAATAATGTCATGGGCGAAGCAGAACGTCTGGTGCTGAACGCCGTCGAAGGTGCCGGGTTTATCGGCATCGCTGTCGCCTTGATGGGGCGCAGTCATCCCTTTGGCGTCTTCCTCGCCGCAATCCTGTTTGGGTTCCTGTATCAGGGAGGGGCCGAACTTGCGCTTTGGACAAGTATCCCACGTGAGTTGATCGTGGTTATCCAGGCGCTTGTGATCCTGTTTACCGGTGCGCTCGACAACATGGTGCGCATGCCACTGGAACGCATCTTTCTGGCCCTGCGCTCGGCGCGGAGCAAAGATGTAAAAGCGGCGGAGTAATAATATGAACTTCCTCGCCCTCTTTGATCTCACGGTCCTCGACACAACACTGCGTTTGGCGGTGCCGCTGTTGCTGGCCTGCCTTGCGGGCCTGTTTTCTGAACGCGCAGGTATTTTTGACATCGGCCTTGAAGGCAAAATGCTGGCCGCTGCTTTCTTTTCCGCTGCCATAGCTGCCGTGTCTGGCAATGTGTGGCTCGGTTTGTTGGCCGGGATTGGAGCCTCGCTGGTGCTGTCGGCTGTGCACGGGCTTGCGTCAATCACGTTTCGCGGCAATCAACTGATCTCGGGTGTTGCGATCAACTTCCTCGCCGCGGGCATGACAGTCCTGATTGCGCAGGACTGGTTCAGTCAGGGCGGGCGCACGCCCTCTTTGACAGACGGTGGCCGTTTCGGCCCCATCACGCTGCCCTTCGCTGACGCATTCAGCGCGGTGCCTGTTGTCGGACCGATCTATGCAGAACTGATCTCGGGTCATTCCATCCTTGTCTATGTCGCGCTGCTCTGTGTGCCGGGCACGTGGTACATTCTGTTTCGCACACGGTTCGGGTTGCGCCTGCGTGCGGTTGGCGAAAATCCGGCAGCCGTCGATACGGCGGGTGTATCCGTGGTTGGCTTGCGCTTTGTAGCTGTCGGGATCTGCGGCATCCTGTGCGGCATCGCGGGGGCCTATCTTGCCACAGGCCTGCAAGCGGGCTTTGTCAAAGACATGACGGCCGGGCGCGGCTTTATCGCCTTGGCCGCGCTGATCTTTGCCAAGTGGCGCCCGTGGCATGCATTGTGGGCCACATTGCTGTTTGGATACTTGCAAGCCATTGCCCTTCGTCCAGACATCATCGAGGGCGCCTTGGGCTTCAAGGTACAGGTGCAATTGCTGGACGCACTGCCCTACATTTTGACCGTTGTGATTCTGGCTGGCTTTGTCGGCAAAGCGATTCCGCCGCGCGCCGGGGGTGAGCCATACGTCAAGGAACGCTGACCCTTGCGAAATACGGCGTCGCGTTCAGCGACAAATCCGGGTCAGATATGTGGAACGGCGTGATTTAGGTCCAGATTCCCCACAATAGTCACGCCAGTTTGCTGCGCGGCAGCGTGACGCCTTGATTTCCGGGGGCGCACCGTCCTAACAGGGCTCATGCAAATCTACCTGCCCATTGCCGAGGTATCGGTCAACGCCTTCCTGCTCTTGGGCTTGGGCGGAATGGTGGGCATTTTGTCCGGCATGTTTGGCGTTGGCGGTGGATTCCTCATGACGCCACTTTTGTTCTTTATCGGCATCCCGCCTGCAGTGGCCGTTGCGACGGAAGCAAACCAGATCGTTGCCTCGTCCTTTTCCGGCGTGCTGGCCCATTTCAAGCGCAAAACGGTGGACCTCAGGATGGGGGTCGTGCTGCTGATCGGGGGCTTGATCGGCGCTGCCTTGGGTGTGGTGTTGTTCAACTACCTTAAGGCTCAGGGACAAGTCGATCTGCTGGTGCGGCTGTGCTACGTTGTTTTCCTTGGCGTGATCGGCGGGCTGATGTTCATCGAAAGCCTGAATGCCATTCGCAAAACCGCCAAGGGCGGCGCAGTACCAAAACGCAAGAAACACAACTGGATCCACAAACTGCCGTTCAAGATGCGGTTCCGGGTGTCCGGGCTCTATATCTCGGTCATTCCGCCGTTGTTGGTTGGGCTGTGCGTTGGTGTGTTGGCAGCCATTATGGGTGTTGGCGGTGGTTTTATCATGGTGCCAGCCATGATCTATTTGCTTGGCATGCCGACCAAAGTCGTTGTCGGCACATCTCTTTTTCAGATCATTTTTGTGACTGCATTCACCACGATGCTGCACGCAACAACGAACTATACCGTCGATGTTGTATTGGCCGTGCTGCTGTTGCTTGGCGGCGTCATCGGTGCGCAGATCGGCACCCGGATCGGGGTGCGGATGAAAGCCGAACAGCTGCGTATCCTGCTGGCGATGATGGTGCTTGCAGTGTGTGGCAAGCTCGCCTTTGACTTGCTCGTCATGCCTTCGGAACTGTTCTCGCTTGGCGCAGCGGGGGGACACTGATGCGCGTCCTGTTTGCTATCATCCTTTTGCTGCTCCCCGCCGCTGTATCCAGCGAAGAGGTTGTCCTTGGCCTGAGCCAGGACGAAGTGGCCATCACCACGAATTTCAACGGATCAGAGATATTCATTTTTGGTGCCGTCAAGCGCGAATCCCCCATTCCTGATGGCGAGCTGGGTGTCATCGTGACCATTGCAGGCCCCTCTGTGCCAGTAACAGTCCGGCGCAAAGAACGTCGATTTGGCATCTGGGTCAATACGGACGGGGTCGAGATTGAGGCTGCGCCCAGTTACTATGCCGTTGCCACAAGTGCTGCGTTCGATGAGGTTCTAAGCATCCGAGAAAACCTGCGCCACAAGGTTTCCGTGCCCAGCATGATCCAGTCCATCGGCACGCCCACATCCGTCATTGACGCCAGCGCCTATGTGAACGCTTTGATCCGAATTCGCGAAGGATCCGGCAATTTCCAACTGCTGGAAGGACAGGTTGTGGTCGACAGTGAAACCCTGTTCCGCACCCGCATCGAATTGCCTGCCGCCTTGACAGAAGGCGCGTATCAGACACGAATTTACCTGACGCGTGAGGGTGAAGTTATCTCTGAATACGAGACCTCGATTGACGTGCACAAAGTCGGGTTGGAGCGGTGGTTGTACAACTTGAGCCGCGAACAGCCGGTGATCTACGGGCTGATGTCACTTGCCATTGCAATCTTTGCAGGTTGGGGCGCATCTGCAGCGTTTTCACTGCTGCGGAATTAGACGACTAGTCGCGTTTCTGACGGCACTTGAGCGATCTGCCGGCCACTCGCATCACATCTCGGGTTCAGTGGCATCCAGTGTCAAAGGTGCCGCAGGCGTGCTGCGCAAATCGTCAATGGCCAGCGGTGCTTCGGGTTTAGACAGCCGATTGCGCACCACCCAGATCAACCGTTCCTGCGCCCGCGTGATGGCGACGTAAGCCAACCGTTTCCACAAGGGCTGCCCTGCCTCACTGCGCCCCATCCGGGCGGCGGCATAAAGATCAGGGGCAAAGACTTGCACCGTGTCCCACTGACTCCCTTGGGCTTTGTGGATCGTGACAGCCGCTCCGTGCAGGAACGTGGCTCCCATGCGCGCGGCAAAGGGGATGAACGGCTCTTCCTCGTCAGGTTTTTCGATTTTGACAATGGACGCTGCCGAGACTTGTGGATCCTCTGCACCCATCACGTGCAACCGCGAAAAGCCCGGCTTGCGCCCCTCTCCGAGAAAGATCACCTGTGCGCCCTTGATCAATCCGCGCGCTTCGAGGTCCAGCCGCTTTTTGCGATGCTTGAGCGGTAATTCAAGCCCATCACAGATCAGCGGCTCGCCCTCGAGAAGACGGTCATCGGGCGCGTCATAAACAGACCTGAATGCATTGATCAGACGAATACGAGTTGCGTTGCGCCAGACCAGCACAGGACTGCGCGCCATCAGATCAACTTCGACCCGTTGGCCCCAGACGACACGCTCATCCTTGGCAGCGGCTTCCTCCACCATCTTTTCAAATCGGTAGAAATCGACATCGGGATCAGCCAGTGCATGCGCCAGATCGAGGATCGGATTGTCCGCGGCCTGTCTGTGGATGCGCCCCAGATGCATCACCCGCGTTTTGGGCAGTTTTTCGAACACCATGGTTCCCGACTGGTTCACAGGCGCAAGCTGGGCGGGATCACCAAACAGCAGGAGAGTGGGAAATATCTCCTTAAGGTCTTCGAACTGCTTGTCGTCCAGCATCGAGGCTTCGTCGATAAAACCGATATCCAGCGGCTCTTCGCGCCGTTTCCATCCAGTGATGAAGTCAGACCCACGCAAACCAGCAGCCGCCAGTGCGCCGGGGATGGATTTGTTTGTCTGATAAAAAGCATGCGCGCGATCCAGGGCCAACTCCGTCAGCCCTTCGACTTCTGGGCGGTCACCGTTTCCGGCCAGCCATTCCGCGATGCGTTCGTATTCGGGATCATAGACCGGCGTGTACAGAATGCGGTGAATCGTCGTGGCAGGCACCCCGCGAAAGCGCAAAACACTGGCCGCCTTGTTCGTAGGAGCCAAGATCGCCAGCGTGCGTTTGTCTCGCCGCTTGCGGGACTCATAATCGCCCGACACCACTTCTACCCCGGCTGATTCCAGAGCCTTATACATCTCGCTGAGCAACATCGTCTTGCCCGAACCGGCTTTGCCCGTGATTGCCATCACAGAGGTTGCCGTGGATTTCGGCGGCATCAACAGCGCATCGTCAAGGTCAATGCCCGCCCCGCGCAGCATCTCGGTGACACTGTCGAAAGCGGCGGCCTGATCGTCGGAAAGAGCGAGAGTTGTCGTCATGGCGCGACACTATCTGCGGCGTGCAGCGGGGGCCAGAGCCAAGCCTGCTCGTCAGTCGAATATAGCGCACCTGCGCAGCCAAAAGCGCGCAGGTGACGATGACGGTTCAGGCTGATTTGGCAAATGGTTGGCGCGCCGCCGTGCCAAATGCATGATCGAACCACTGCCGCGAGCGCGACAACGGAACACCCGCGCGCTCGGACACCTTGGCGGCGGCTTCGGGTTCAAAATGCCACAGTCCAACGCTGATTTGATCACGCCCTTCACCGGTGCTGCCCAGCACGTCGGGGGACGAGCCGATCATTCGATAGATCCGCACCATGCGTGCATCGAAAACACCGACAAAGTGCTCGACACCAAAGTTCTGCATGATCTCACCGCCCCCCAACATCAGGGCCGCCGCCACATGGCTGCCAGCGCCACGTGTCAGACAGAACCGCGTGCATTCCCAAATGACAGGGCTGGTAATGGGGCCGGACATCAGATCGCCAAAATGCTCGTTCACCATGGTACGACCCGTGGTCGGCAAGAACCGCATGGACCCGCCATGGCTGCCATCCGGCTCTTCCCAGATCACATAAAGAGGGTTCAGGTCGTCGTATTCGTCGCGTTCATACCCGTCTGCATCGACTGTGACATCCCAACCCAAGCGGGTCTTGAACTGGTCTGCGCGGTCGCGAAACATCGTGCGAGCAAGCTTGGGGAAATTGTGAAGTTCAGAAGCATAAACGTAGCGCAGCATAGGAGTACTCCTTGTCAGACCGGGGCAGGTATGACCAAAATACTACCTATGCGTTTGTTAACGTCTAGCCACACACGCGTACGCTGTGCGAAATAAATCCGCGCAACGGGGTGTACGTCACACCACGATCAAACCGCGACTCATAGCCCGGGCGACCGCGTGCGTGGTATTTTGTGCACCCAATTTGAAGCGGGCGCTTTCGATATAGACGCGCAGAGTGTGTTCCGAAATCGACAGGGTGTCCGCGACTTGCGCGCGGCTGTAACCCATGGCCAGCAGGGTCATTGCATCTACTTCGCGCGGACTGAGGGCCTGTGATTGTTCAGGTGTACGGTCTGGCTCTAGCTCCAATGCTGTTTCGTTAAAGTCATGGGCGATCAGGATCAGATCACGTCGATGTGTTTCTGTCCAATTCGCCCATGTGTCGTCGTCACATGAGTGGCTTACTGTAAAAAGGGCGAATTGCCCGTTAGGTCCCCGGATCGGAACTGAGAACCCCTGGTTGCCGACCCCGTATGCGATGGCCTCGGCCTGAAAGGCACGCGCTGCCTTGCTCGACCAATCAAGCCGTTTCCAATCTACGGGGTGAAAGCGCTGAAAACACCCAAGGATGACAGGATCAACGCGGAGATAGTTCTGCTCGAGATACCGTTCTCGCCATGCATCTGAATATGTTCCGCAACCATATTGGTCCCCGGCTGAATCGACCCAATGATAAACTATGTGGGCCACGCCATAATGATCACGTAGTGCCTCAGAGGCTGCTTGTAATCCGTCAAGCCCGTTAGCTTGCTCCAGCGCCTCCAATATAGATTCCAACGGCTGCCTCGCCGTCATGACGCTGACCATGCTGCGTATCCTTCATCGCGGCGATCTCGGACATCGCAACGATTGCTGTGTCATCGAGCTGCTCGGCAAGGGCCGGCAATCCGTTGGCATGGGCAAACGTCTTGAGGTCTGCAAGAACGTCCAGTATCCAGTCACTCTTCATTGTCAGACTCGCTTTCGAATGGTTAATGAAAGATTAACACAACTATAGCATGTGTTAACTTCCCTTGAAAATTCACGCATTTCTCCTCCCCAAAAATAGCGAGGGGGCATTTTTTAAGCCTTTGAAACCGTTTAACCACCGTCCAAACGCAAGTATGCCCGCGACACGTATAGGTGATTCGCGGGCATATTTGACTAACGCGGAGCGTGTATTTTCTTAGGGCCGGGCCTCCAGCACGTCCTCCAGTGTCCGCAAGCCTGTCTTGGGGGCTTGGACCAGAACGCTCATGTTGCCGGGCTTGTGCTCATTGCGCATCATTTTCATATGCGCCTCGCGCAGATCATCCCATGCAAACACTTCTGACATGCACGGATCAAGTCGCCGTTCGACCATAAGGTGGTTGGCCGCTGCCGCCTGTCTGAGGTGGGCAAAGTGGCTGCCTTGCAAACGTTTCTGATGCATCCACATGTAGCGGACATCGAATGTCAGGTTGTAGCCCGTCGTCCCTGCACAGATCACGACCATGCCGCCCTTCTTGCACACAAAAGTCGATACCGGGAACGTGGACTCGCCGGGGTGTTCGAACACCATGTCGACATTGTTGCCTTTGCCGGTGATGTCCCAGATGGCCTTGCCAAACTTGCGCGCCTCTTTGAACCACTCATTATATTCGGGCGTGTTGACCGTGGGCAATTGCCCCCAGCAATTGAAGTCCTTGCGGTTGATGACCCCCTTGGCGCCCAGATCCATGACAAAATCACGCTTGGTCTCATCGCTGATCACACCAATGGCGTTCGCACCGGCTGTATTGATCAGCTGGATTGCATACGATCCAAGACCACCGGACGCGCCCCACACCAGGACGTTCTGGCCGGGTTTCAGGTCGTGGGGTTCGTGTCCAAATAGCATCCGGTAAGCGGTGGCCAAAGTCAGTGTGTAACAAGCCGACTCTTCCCACGTCAGGTGCTTGGGGCGTGGCATCAATTGCTGCGCCTGCACGTTTGTGAATTGGGCAAAGGACCCGTCAGGCGTTTCGTAGCCCCAGATCCGCTGGCTGGGCGAATACATTGGGTCGCCACCGTTGCAGTGCTCATCGTCGCCGTCATCCTGGTTACAATGGATCACGACCTCGTCGCCGACTTTCCAGCGTTTGACCTTGTCACCGACAGCCCAAACGATGCCCGAGGCATCAGAACCGGCGATGTGGAACGGCTGACCATGACCGTCAAATGGCGAGATCGGCGTACCAAGCGACGCCCAAACGCCGTTGTAGTTGACCCCTGCGGCCATGACCAAAACCAGCACCTCATGGCTGTCGAGCACAGGCACGTCCACAACTTCCAACTGCATGGCCGTGTCTGGTTCGCCGTGACGCTCGCGGCGGATGGCCCATGCATACATCTGCTTGGGGACGTGACCCATGGGCGGCATTTCACCCACTTCGTACAGATCTTTCTTGGGCGCGTTATAGGATATGTTCATGTCAGTTTCCGTATCGAGTGCCATGTGAGCCTCCTGGGTCAGGTGCTGTGCCGCAGCGCAGAATCAATGTCAGTTCCAGCGTTATTCGGCGTGAATATGACCCTAGACGAAAGAAAGCAACATCTGAGAGACGTTTTTTGTAATTTTATGACTTTGCGCGCGCAGCATCATCCGAAACTTGAGGTGCGGGCATTCCCTGAACCTCAAGCGCGTTGGCATAAAACTCCAGCAAGGCGCGTTCATCCTTGTTCACGCGCCAGCCTCCGATCTCATCCTCGATCATGCCCCGCGCGGCCATAAGCAAAAGCGCATTACGCACAAACTCCGGCAACGCCTCTTGTGGTATGCTAGGGGCAGTGCCCTTGGTGCGCGGCATCAGTTCAGCCGTGGACGACACCAACTGCTCTGTACTCAGGGCCGTATCGGCCCGCAAGAACACCTGCGCCAGCAGCGGCACACAAACGACCGGCATCGCGTCGGCGATGCGATCCTTGAGCGCCGTTGCCAGATCTTCAATCGAACCGCCCTGCTCTGTCTGCGCCTTGAGCGACAAAGGCACACCAAAGCTGACACCGGCCACCCCGAAACGCGCATATTTGCCGCGGACGCGCTGCCACAGGTTCTTGAGAATAAACCCCGTGATCACAGAAATCCGCGCACCAAACCGGCGGTCGCCTCGCTGATCAGCCGCAATCAGCACGCGGTCTTCCAGAACCCGGTCATAGTTGATCGCCACGGGCACAAACACGACGTCACGCCCCTTTGCATCAAAACCTTCGACAACGTAAGACAGCAATCCCATCTTGAGAGGCATAAGCTTGCCATTCACGCTCAAGCCCCCTTCGGGAAAGATCGCTTGCGTCACGCCGCCTTGGGTTGCCATCTGGACGTACCGGGCCAAAACCTTGCGGTAGAGCTGCCCTCTTGACCGACGCCGGATGAAGTAAGCCCCCATGGATTTGATCAACCGGCTCAACGGCCACACCCGCGCCCATTCACCAACCGCATAAGACAGCGCCGATGCCTTGGCCGCGAGGTATGTCACCAGCACGTAATCCATGTTGCTACGGTGGTTCATAACGAAGATCACTGTCGCGTCGGGGTTGATTTCACTCAGGACATCTTCGTTGCCCGGGTTGGTGCGCACTTCGTAAAGCGCAGTGGCCAACCAGCGCGCCGCGCGGATACCAAAGCTGAAATAGGCAAAGGCCGAAAAGCTGGGCACAATTTCGCGGGCATAACGGCGGGCTTTTTCGAATGCCACGTTCTCAGGAACATTGTTTTCCTTGGCGTGAAGAACAATCGCGTGGGTGACTTCGGGATCATAAATCAGGCGCTGGATCATATCATGCCGTCGCGCCAGCTTGAACGGCTCAATAGGCAGTGTCAGGCGTTCATTCAGCCGGGAGACCGCGCGTTCGAGCCGCCGCCGAAAAAACCAGCGCACGGAGGGAAACAGGAAATGCGATGCAAAGGTGACTGCGGCAAACACCACGATCAGCACAAAAAACCATAAGGGAAGCTCAACAGTTTGCATCATATTTGGGCACATTCGCAGGGGTGCAGGCCCATCACAATCTAAAACTTTCCTCTGGTCGTGCGGGCATGATCGCGCCATGAGTGGGGCATGTACGATGCTGACTCATTCTTTACGCTGACAGTGTGGGGCCAGATAGGCCTCGCCATTCTGTCTTTGATCTTTGCGCTTCTGGCCTTGGTGCTAATGCGCGTGCTGGTATGGCACAAAGCGTTAATCCTGCGCCCCTTCTTGTGGGGCGTCGTCTTTATCAGTTTTGTGTGGCTGTCGCCGCAGGGGTACTACACCTATTACCGCCTGATCTTTGATGGCTTGCCTGCGCAATCGGTGATCAAATCCCCGCCTCCTCCGCAGCAATTGTTCGCCTTGATGACTTTTACCGGACCTGCAAACCTGTCAGCGCATTCAACAGGTGTTTTGGGGTGGCTCTTGTTGGCAGCTGCGTTCTGGCCGCACCGGAAAAAACACACTCCGTCAAATTGAGACGGCACACGCCGCTGACGGGGCCAGCATGGCAGAGACCGTTGTGTTGCAGGCGCGGCAGGAATGCCGATCTGTTTGCGGGCGCGGCAGAAATGCCGCGACGCAGCGGATTGACTGCGCCAGAAAATTACGTATACCTCCCATCGAACGCAATTTTATTGCTTTAGCGATTCACGAGGCTCCGATGACCCAAAAAGACCGCCCTTGGCTGATCCGTACCTATGCAGGCCACTCAACGGCAGCAGCCTCGAACGCGCTTTATCGTGGCAATCTGGCCAAAGGCCAAACCGGCCTGTCTGTTGCGTTCGATCTGCCAACCCAAACCGGATATGACAGCGATCATGTGCTGGCGCGCGGTGAAGTCGGCAAAGTTGGCGTGCCTGTCGCGCATCTGGGCGATATGCGCACGCTATTTAACGACATCCCCTTGGAACAGATGAACACGTCGATGACGATCAACGCTACGGCCCCTTGGCTGCTGGCGTTGTATATCGCTGTGGCCGAGGAACAAGGTGCTGATGTATCCGCGCTGCAAGGCACCGTTCAGAATGATCTGATCAAAGAGTATCTGAGCCGAGGGACATATATTTGCCCGCCCGAGCCGTCCCTTCGCATGATCGCGGATGTGGCGGAGTACTGCTATACAAACGTGCCCAAATGGAACCCGATGAACGTGTGCTCCTACCACCTGCAAGAAGCGGGTGCGACACCCGAACAGGAATTGGCCTTTGCATTGGCAACAGCAACAGCGGTTCTGGATGCGCTGAAACCACGCATTCCAGACAAAGACTTCCCGGTGGTCGTGGGCCGTATTTCATTCTTTGTGAATGCGGGCATCCGCTTTGTGACCGAGATGTGCAAAATGCGCGCCTTTGTGGATTTGTGGGATGAGATTTGCGAAACCCGTTATGGCGTGACTGATCCGAAATACCGCCGTTTCCGATACGGGGTGCAGGTGAATTCCCTTGGACTGACCGAGCAGCAACCCGAGAACAACGTCTATCGCATCCTGATTGAAATGCTGGCAGTGACCTTGTCGAAAAAGGCCCGCGCCCGTGCGGTCCAATTGCCGGCATGGAACGAAGCGCTTGGCCTGCCCCGCCCTTGGGATCAACAGTGGTCGATGCGGATGCAACAGATCATGGCATATGAAACCGATCTGCTGGAATTCGATGATCTGTTTGACGGCAATCCAGCGGTGGATGCCAAGGTCGAAGCCCTGAAAGAAGGCGCACGCCGCGAATTGGCGGGACTTGATTCAATGGGCGGTGCCATTGACGCAATTGACTATATGAAAGCGCAATTGGTCCAATCCAATGCGGAACGTCTGGGCCGGATCGAGCAAGGCGAAACGGTTGTGGTCGGCGTGAACAAATATCAGGCAGGCGAGGCTTCTCCCTTGATGACCGGAGATGGCGGGATCATGGTCGTGGACCCGGCGGTCGAACAGGAACAGATTGATCGCCTTGAGGCGTGGCGCGCAGATCGTGACAACGATGCGGTTGCCGCCGCTCTGGCCGATTTACGCGCCGCAGCAGCCGCGGGCGAAAACGTCATGCCCGCCTCGATCGCGGCGGCGCGTGTGGGTGTGACCACCGGTGAATGGGCGGCCCAAATGCGCGCGGTTCACGGCGAATACCGCGGACCCACAGGAGTTTCCGCAGCACGCTCGAACAAGACCGAGGGTTTGGACGATCTGCGCGAAGCGGTAGATGTGGTCAGCGACCGGCTGGGGCGGCGACTGAAGTTCCTGATGGGCAAACCCGGCCTTGATGGGCATTCAAATGGCGCGGAACAAATTGCGGTGCGCGCACGCGATTGCGGGATGGACATCGCTTATGAAGGCATTCGCCTGACTCCGGAAGAGATCGTCTTGGCCGCGCAAAACGAAGACGCCCACGTGGTTGGTTTGTCCATTCTGTCGGGCAGTCACATTCCGCTTGTCGAGGATTTGATGCAGCGTATGCGCGCGGCGGGTCTGGGCCATATCCCGGTGGTGGTTGGCGGCATCATTCCGGAAGATGACGCGCAGCGCCTGAAGTCATTCGGAGTGGCCCGTGTTTATACGCCCAAGGATTTTGAATTGAATACAATCATGTCCGACATTGTGACTTTGGCTGACCCAAAAGCTGTCGCGGCCGAATAGACCAACTTGAATGTCCCGCATTGGTTTAATTGCCTCCCGCAAGGGTGGCAATTGGCGAAGAACCGCTCACATTGACACAAAATACAACACCTTAGCCCATTGGCGATTACGCGTTGACGTTCTATTTGTCCGGCGGAAATACGTTTACAAGGGACAAAACAATGGCGAAAAATCTGGAAAAGATGACGCATAAAGAATTGGAAGCACTGCGCGGAGACGTTGATGCTGCACTGGCCGCTGCCAAAAAGCGCGACAAGAAAGACGCGCGCAAAGCTGCGGAAGAAGCAGCAGCGAAATTCGGGTTTACCCTTGCCGAGTTGATGCCAGTGTCGGGCGGCAAAGCTGCCAAATCTGCCGGTGTGGCCAAGTATGCCAACCCCGCCAATCCCTCGCAAACGTGGACCGGCAAAGGCCGCCAACCTGTTTGGTTCAAGGACGCGATCACCAAAGGAACTGACCCAAGCACGCTTGAGGTCTGAAACGCGATAAGTCATCGTGGCGCCGACCCACTGCACATATGACATGTGCCGGAACAGGAGAGCGCCATGACCGTCCATATCGGAGCCAAACCCGGAGAGATCGCAGAAACGGTGCTGATGCCCGGCGATCCCTACCGTGCCAAATGGGCGGCAGAAACCTTTCTGGACAATGCAGAACTGGTCAACGAAGTGCGCGGCATGCTGGGATTCACCGGCATGTGGCGCGGCAACCGGGTGACCATTCAAGGCTCGGGCATGGGTATGCCCTCACTGTCGATCTACGCAAATGAATTGATGCGCGACTATGGTGCGCAGACCTTGATCCGCATTGGATCATGCGGCGGAATGCAGCCCCATGTCGGCATTCGTGACGTGATCATTGCGATGACAGCAAGCACAATAACCTCCCCGTCTTCAGGCATCTTCCGCGAACTGAACTTCGCGCCTTGTGCTGATTACGCGTTGCTCAGCGCCGCCGTGGCAGCCGCCCGGAACAAAGGCACCAAGACCCATGTCGGTGGCATTTATTCATCGGATGTGTTTTATGCCGAACGCCCGGATCTGGACGAACAAATGGTGCGCCATGGCATCCTTGGAGTCGAAATGGAGGCTGCGGAACTCTACACGCTGGCAGCCCGCCATGGCTGTCGTGCGCTCGCTGTTCTGACCGTATCGGATCATTTGCAAACCGGAGAAGCGTTGCCCAGCGAAGACCGCGAAAAGACGTTTGGTGATATGGTGGAAATCGCTCTGGAAGCGGCATTCGCCTGATTTCCGCGGGCCGTTATTGGCCTTTAACGTAAGATTCTCGAACGCGAACTTCGCATGACGTGACACAGCTCGTACACCAGGCCTATGAGGTTTACAGGGCCGCAGCGCTGCGGCGCGCGGCAGGTACGGGAGGCTCCGGCGGGGATTGTTGGGGAACAGAGATACCGGTCCGGTGCACGTTGCCTCAAGCCAGGTCTCTTGGCCTGTTTGTCACCGCCCGTGCGTGCGGTCATAGGCATTTGTGTCCGGGCTGGTCCAGTCTTTGAGAACGTCTGGCGGAGGGGCAAACACCTCGATCTTGAGCGGATGGCAGGGTGCCACATCAGACGTATGTTCAGACCCGCAATCCCCACCCGGACAGGCGCTCAGCGCGCCCAACAGATCAATTTCTGCAAACAGGTCAATGTGATCCCCGGGGCGCACAGGTGAAGCCTTCATGAAATATTGCCCGGTATCCCGAGTGAACCCGGTGCACATAAAGACATTCATAACGTCGTGGATGTGGGGCTCTGCCTCACGTAGCGGGATGTTCAGATGTTCAGCTAAGGCCCGCGTCAGGTTCGAATGGCAACAGTGGTGGTAGTGTCCACCTTGAAGCAGATTGCCGGTGTAAGGATCGCAGCGCGTGCCAATGACATCGTGCACGGAGCCGCCAAAGGCATCGATACCGTACCAGTCGAGTGTATCGTGGATGATGGTAGCCATGGGCCGCAAAGTGGGCAAGCTGCTCCACATCCGTTCACCGGTTGTGACGTGCGTGCCATGCAGCGCTCGCGTCTTGCCCGAGTAGAACCTTTCGCCAAGATCGTGCGCGTTCCACAGATTGAGATCACCGACCTGCGGCCCTTCGATTGACGAGATGCGAAAGACGTAACCTGCTGGCACCTCGAAACAGGCCGCCTCGCGCGGTTCGGCAATGATTTCCGAGACCTTGATCATGCCTTCACGCACCTTGCCATATAGCGCCATGTCGGGTTTTGGCAGCGTGTCTGTCGGATAGCAGATCACCGGAGCAACAGCCCGGCGGGCGTCAGCGTCTGGGGGTGTTGGCATGGCAGGTCTCCTCGCAGTTGCGCAAGACTAACCATGCCTTTTGATCCGGGGCCATGCCGAAACGGCCGGCCGCCGGAACGATGTGGTATCAGGCGTCGCCGTCCATCAGGCCAGAGCGTACCAGAACACCAGCAGCGATCCCGCCCAGAATGGGAGCCACGATAAAGAGCCACAGTTGCGCAATTGCCGTGCCGCCCACAAAAAGAGCCGGTCCGACTGAGCGGGCCGGGTTCACCGACACGCCCGTGACGTTGATGCCCACAAGATGGATCACGACCAAAGCCATCCCGATGGCGAGTCCCGCAACGGCGGCGTTTCCCGCCTGCCCGGTGACGCCAAGGATCATCAGAACAAACAGGAATGTTGCTACCAATTCGAACACAAAGGCGGACTGCATAACGTATTCCCCAAGATATCCGGTGCCCCAGCCGTTTTGGCCCAGACCGTTGGCAGCAACAGAGTAATCGGCCTTGCCGGACGCGATCATCAGTAGCACCAGCGCCCCGGCGATGCCCCCCGCGAGCTGGGCCACGATGTGAACGATTGCCTCGCTCAAGCTCATCCGGCCAGAGGCCACAAAGCCCAGTGTAACAGCTGGGTTGATGTGGCAGCCCGAGATGTGCCCGATGCCGTAGGCCATCGCAATCAATGCCAGCCCAAAGGCAAAGCTGATGCCCATAAGACCGATGTCTGAGCCTGCAATAACGGCTGCGCCACAACCAAACAGAACCAATGTAAACGTGCCTATAAACTCGGCCATTGCGATTTTCATGGTGGATGTCCCTGATGTATTTGCTTTTCGAATTGTGCGGTCAAAAGACCCGCAGCATCGCTACCCGTCACGGTGAAAATCGCGACCTTGTTCACCGTAACGACGCGGGTGGGCTTCAGATCAGCAAGTCACCCGCAAGCCCGAGCAAGAAGCCAAGCGCGGCTCCCAAAGGCGGCGCCCACGCGTTTTCGAGCGGTATGTTGGGCGCGATATCCTGAAACATCAGGTAAAGGATACCGCCGGAGGCAAGCATCATCACAGCTCCGATAACGCCGGTATTCGGGTCGATCATCATGCCCACATAGGCGGCTGCCGGTCCCAGTGGCACCATCAGCACAAACAGAGCCAGCAGAATGCGCGGTGGCTGAGTGCTGGTGCCCCGTATCTCGTCCATGGCGTTGTAGCCTTCGGGCAGGTTTTGCAGTGCCATCAGCAGGGCCACCAGCACGGCGGCCTTTAAATCACCCACGACAAGCGCTCCGAGCGCCATGGCTTCGGGTAGGTAATCCATCATCATGGCAAGGAATTGTGCGGCCTTGCTGCCACTGGCAGCAAGCGCGCGGTCGATCAGGGCAAAGATCAATGCCCCGGCACCGAACCACGCAAGCGCAGGCACCGGCAACAGCCGTTCGCTGCCCTCTGGGATCAGAACCAGTGCCACAGCTGCAAGTAGCGCGCCTGCACCAAAGGCTGCGATGCCATGCTTGAATTCGCTGGCGGCCATGTCTGACAATGCCCGGATGCGGCAAAGCGCAAGGCTTGCCCCTACCGGGATCGACAGGCCCGCCAGCGCCGTTAGCGAGAGGGCCAGCCAGAGCGGGTCGTTCACAGCCTCAAACGGTCCGTTCGACCATCATTTTCTTGATGTTTGCGATGGCTTCGGCAGGGTTGAGGCCTTTGGGGCAAGTCTTGGCGCAGTTCATGATCGTGTGGCAGCGGTAGAGCTTGAACGGGTCTTCAAGGTCGTCGAGCCGTTCGCCGGTAGCCTCGTCCCGGCTGTCGATGATCCAGCGGTAGGCGTGCAGCAGGGCCGCGGGCCCAAGGTAGCGGTCCCCGTTCCACCAGTAGCTGGGGCAGGATGTCGAGCAGGAGGCGCACATCACGCATTCATAAAGCCCGTCGAGTTTCTTGCGATCCTCAATGGACTGGCGCCATTCCTTGGCGGGGCGGTTCGTTTTGGTTTCGAGCCACGGCATGATGGAGGCGTGCTGCGCGTAAAAATGCGTGAGATCGGGGATCAGGTCCTTGATCACGGGCATGTGTGGTAACGGGTAGATTTTGACGTCTCCCTTCACCTCGTCCATGCCGTAGATGCAGGCCAGCGTATTGATCCCGTCGATGTTCATCGCGCAGGAGCCACAAATGCCTTCGCGGCATGAGCGGCGGAAGGTGAGCGTCGGATCAATCTCATTTTTGATCTTGATCAGGGCATCAAGGATCATGGGCCCGCACGTATCCATATCGACCCAATAGCTGTCGACCTGTGGGTTTTTGCCGTCATCCGGGTTCCAGCGATAGATCTGGAATTTGCGCAGGTTCTTGGCTCCTTCGGGTTTGGGCCAGGTTTTGCCCGTCTGGATGCGGGAATTCTTGGGGAGTGTCAGTTGGACCATTGCGGCTCTCCTTTTACGCAGTGAGCAGGGCAAGCCCTGCCTTTGCGACGCACTGTTGAGTTTCGGGGCGCTGGAGCACGGAGGTGACCAGCGCAGCTGTTGTTTCTGACACACCGATCACCGCGTCCTTGGCGAATTCGCCAATTTCACGAGCGGTGGAGTTGTCTATGATGCAATCAGTGAATGGGGTCACGGCCGCCTTCGGCACAGCCGGGAAGCGTGTCACCAGCGTTTCATTTACTGCCGCCTTGGCACTGCGCCGTGCGACGTTGTCTACTGCTTCGGTGGCTTCGGCGCAGGCAGTGACGGCCAGTAGGCCGCTGAGAGCAAGAACGCGTATCATGGCAGAGTCACCTTTGCTTTGGCCGTATCCGAGAGCGTCAAAAGCCGCTCTGCGTCCTCGGGGAAGATGGCAGCAAGTCGTTCCATGAACCGCAGATCCCGCGCTGCAGTCCAAAGCAGGAGTTTGTATTCAAGATCATCGGCCATGGCGTCGCTGCGCTTGTCCGTCATCAGATCATCAATCGCGGTTTTCTTGCCTTGAAAGGACGACCCGCCCCCGAAGCGTTGCACGTTGCCACGCGACAGGTCCTGCCCCGGCAGACCAAGCCGCTTGAGCGCATCGGCCCGATAGTTTTCGTCAGTCATCCACGCATCATAAAGCAAAGGGATGCTGTTGCCTTGCTGGATGCGCGCGAGGATCTGTTGATACTTGGAGAGCGCGATCATCATGATGCGCGACCGGTCCAGCGCGCCATAGCGACGATTGCCCTGTATTTTGCGCAAGAGCGAGGCTGACCATTGCAAAAAGCTGCGGTAGATGATGGCGCTGCGTTCAGGGGCCGCATAGAGCGGTTCCGACGCATCCGGCGGCACGACATCTTCGAAAGATACCACGGTAAAGGGCGCCTCACCCGCTGCTTCGAGTTTTTGCCCAAGCCCTTTCAGGCCCTGTTCCTTGCCACGGTCAAACACACCGACGCTGAGAGCAGAACGCACCGGATCCCGCCCCGGTTTGCAGGCATTCAAAAACAGTCCCCTGCCCTGTTCGGCATTGCGAAAGATCCAGTCGATCAGCGCGTGATTGCCAGACCGTCGCATCCCATAGATCCGCAGCACCTGTCCGGGGGCAAGCGTTGCGGTTTGTTTGGATTGGGCGGCGACAGCCATTTCGGTTTAGTAGACCCGCGCTTTGGGCGCGATCTTTTTGAGGTCGATCCCACCATCATTGTGACTGGTCAGCGGTTGCAGGTGCACGCCACGGAAGCCAAGCGAGGCAGTGTTCCCCTCAAACCAGATAAGCGAGTGCTTGCGCCAGTTCTCGTCGTCACGGTCAGGATAATCCTCGTGCGCGTGGGCGCCCCGGCTTTCCTTGCGCGCGGCGGCGGCTGTGATGGTTGCGACCGCGTTGGGCATCAGGTTTGTCAGCTCAAGCGTCTCCATCAGATCCGAATTCCACACCAGCGAAGTATCGGACACTTTCAGATCAGATTGCTTGGCGGCGACGCCTTTCATCTTCTCCTCGCCCTCGGCCAGAGTTTTGTCCGTTCGGAAAACGGCTGCGTCCTGTTGCATCGTTTTTTGCATCTCAAGGCGCAGTTCCGCAGTCGGCACGTGACCCTTGGCATAGCGCAACCCGTCAAAGCGGGAGAACGCAGCCTCGACCGAACGTTGGTTGGGCGTTGGCACAGGGGCCTTGGCGTCCACCACTTCGGCGGCGCGGATCGCAGCGGCACGGCCAAAGACCACAAGGTCAATGAGCGAGTTGGACCCCAGACGGTTGGCCCCGTGTACGGAGGCACAGCCCGCTTCGCCCACGGCCATCAGACCGGGCGAGACGTTGTCGGGATTGTCCTTGGTGGGTGCAAGGACTTCGCCCCAATAGTTCGTCGGAATGCCGCCCATGTTGTAGTGCACGGTGGGCAGAACCGGTATTGGTTCCTTGGTCAGGTCCACGCCAGCAAAAATTCGCGCGCTTTCCGAAATTCCCGGCAGGCGCAGGTCAAGCGTTTCCTTGGGCAGGTGGTTGAGGTGCAGGTGGATGTGATCGCCTTGGTCGCCGACGCCGCGACCCTCGCGGATTTCCATGGTCATGCACCGACTCACCACATCGCGGCTGGCCAGATCTTTGTAGGTCGGTGCGTAGCGCTCCATAAAGCGCTCGCCCTCGGAGTTGGTGAGGTATCCGCCCTCACCCCGTGCGCCTTCTGTGATGAGGCACCCGGCGCCGTAGATGCCGGTGGGGTGGAATTGCACAAACTCCATATCTTGCAGAGGCAGCCCAGCCCGCGCGGTCATGCCGCCACCGTCACCGGTACAGGTGTGCGCCGATGTGGCGGAGAAATAGGCGCGGCCATAGCCACCCGTCGCCAGCACAACCATCTTGGCTGAAAAAAGGTGCATGGTGCCGTCATCCAGCTTCCAGCACAGCACACCCTGACATACGCCGTCTTCGGACATGATCAGGTCGATGGCAAAATATTCGATATAGAATTCAGCGTTGTTCTTCAGGCTTTGGCCATAAAGCGTGTGCAGGATTGCATGGCCAGTCCGGTCGGCGGCGGCACAGGTACGCTGCACGGGCGGGCCCTCGCCAAACTCGGTGGTGTGACCGCCAAAGGGACGCTGATAGATCTTGCCCTCTTCGGTGCGGGAGAAGGGCACGCCGTAGTGTTCCAGCTCATAGACCGCCTTGGGCGCTTCACGCGCGAGGTATTCCATCGCATCGGTGTCGCCCAGCCAGTCTGACCCTTTGACAGTGTCATACATGTGCCACTGCCAATTGTCGGGGCCCATGTTGCTGAGGCTGGCCGCGATGCCCCCTTGGGCTGCAACAGTATGTGAACGGGTCGGGAAGACTTTGGTCACACAAGCTGTGCGCAGGCCCTGTTCGGCCATGCCAAGCGTGGCGCGCAAACCCGCGCCGCCAGCACCGACAACCACCACGTCATATTCGTGCGTCTCGTAATCGTAAGCAGCCATTTCGGCCTCCTATCGGTTAAAGCGCCAGGCGCGCGATGGCGAATAGGCCCGTCGCGGCGGCAGCGTAGCTGAGGCAGATCATCGCGAGGATGAGCACCTTTTGCATGGTTCCGTGTACGTAGTCTTCGATCAGCACCTGCACGCCGTCCTTGAAGTGCATGAAGGTCACCACAATGGTCAGCGCAGCAACAATCGCTGGAAATGGTCGTGCAAAGTAAGCGGTGACATCCGCGTGCGGCTCACCAAGCATCGGGCCGAAGGTAAAAACGAACAGCGGGATCAGGAACAACAGCGCGAAGCTGGAAACCTTCATTGCCCAGAAGTGCGCTGTTCCGGTTTTGGCCGAGCCCATGCCGATGGCCCGTTTGCGGTCTGTGAGGTAACGCATGATCCGCTCCTTATATCGCGATGACGGTCAGGAAAGTCAGCAGTACGGAGCCGCCAATCGCGCCCCAGCCCAGCTTTTCCGCTGTTTCAAGGTCAAGCCCAATGCCATTGTCCCAGATCAGGTGACGTACCCCTGCCAGCGTGTGATACCACAGCCCCAAGAGAGACAGCGTCATGACAAGATCCCCAATGAACGATGTCAGGATGCCGTCAACGACGGCGAAATACGCCTCGGATGTAGCGGCGGCCAGCAGCCACCAGACCACGAGCAGCGACGAAAACAGCAGCGCATTGCCCGTGATCCGCGTCAGGATCGACGTCACCGACGTCAGTTGCGGTCGGTAGATCGAAAGATGCGGCGATAGCGGGCGGTTGCCCCGATTGACGTCGGCCATAGTGCGTCCTTTTTGTTCCCTGTTGTCTTGTTACTGTTTTTCGCGCGCGAGTCACGCCTTGCCACATCACAAATAGCGCGGTCTTTTGGCGCATTGGAGCAATTTGGGCGGATTTGTGATCACAGGCTAAATTCTCGTGATCACAAGCCGCCTATTCCAGCATCCACACTGCCTGTTTCGTCGTCTCGCGTTGCAGCTTGCGGCGGATCTGTTCGGGATAGTCCTCAAACCCGTCCGCGGTGACAACAAAGGCACCCGGACCTGTGATCAGATTCTCGAAGAAATAGGCGGTCAGATCGGTTTTGTCGGTTTCGATCGCCAAGGCGTTGACGGTGATATTTTCGCGGTTCAGGGCCGCGCGTTGCAAGGCAGGCTCGACCCCTTCGTTTGATATTCCGTCACCGGACACGTCAATGACGTGCCGTGTGCAGTGGCCTTGGCTGGCAAAGGCTGCACGCGACACGGCCAAGGCTTCGCCAATGGCAGTCGAGTAATTGTGCCAGATGCGGGGATCGTTCTGGATGGTGTCGGCAAGCGCCAGCACATCGCCGTAGGTTCGGATCGGCGTCCATGGCACCGTCTGGCGTTGGCGCGATGCACCCGTCCACTGCACCATCGCGACCTCGGCCTGTTGTGACACCAGCGCGTCTGCAACGATCCCGTCGCGTAGCCCTGCCGCCAATCCATCCATCTGAATACGGAACTCGTGCTTGTCCACAGAGCCAGACACGTCCACAGCCAGCATAAGCGCCAATTCGCAGGCCAGCCCGGGCCGAGCGCACAGCATCAGACATAAAAAAAGCCACCGCATGGGTGGCAGCGTAGCCCGCATGCACGGGCAACGCACTTCACAAATTGATCAAGCAGCCCCGGTCTGCGCCGAGGCCGCCCAGATCAGCGTGCCAACGGCAGGCCGTCCTTGTCACCAAGCGAGCCAACGACAAGGCGGACAAAATCGATCAATGTCCAGATGCCCAGGCCACCCAGAGTCAGCAGCATCAGGATGCCAGTGCCGACCTTGCCAAGGTAAAAGCGGTGAATGCCGAAAGAGCCAAGGAAGAAGCACAGCAAAACGGCTGGGACAAATTTCTTTTGGCTGACGGCGCCTGCAGAGTTCATGTCTGTCATGGGGGATCTCTTTCTTACTTACACAGGGTCGGGAAACATGTGTGGTTGGGGGGTCTTTATAGGGTGACGGGCCGACCTTCTCCGTCACGCCATTTCTCAATGATCAGCATGTAGAACACGAAGATTGTGTGCCCGACATCGATCAACAGCGTCACAATCGCCAAAAGCACAAAGCCTTGGGCAAAGAACGCAATGGTCAGTACCAAAAGGGCGATGTCGGCCAAACCGTGGGCCCAGTCGCCAAGATAGAAGTGGTGAATGCCCAGTGTGCCAAACACACCGCACAACGCCACGGCGGTGCCATAGGATTTCGGAGACTTTTCTTGTGCCATTTTACGCGCTGCTCATTTTTTTGTGATCATACGCCAAGCCACAGACCGGCCAAAGTGCGGCATCTGAAAGCATGCAACCTTAGCGCGCGACTGTGGTTGTCGTGCACCACATGTAGCGGTTTTCATGGCAGAACGGCTACAAATGCCACATCAGCAACACAGTTGCCACACCGCTGCCGCAAAGGGACGGTGGGTGGGTCGTCATTGCCGCGCAAGCGGACAATGCGCGTCACCCAGCGAACCGCATCACTCTCAACCTAAAGCGGGCAAAGCACCCAATAATCCAGATCCAACAACACGTCAGGCAGGTACTTCCCGTCCTCGGCCCGCAGGGCAAAAGGCGCACCACCCTTGGTCGCCACCAACCGCAGCCGCAACGCACCCACGCCCGGCGCACCAGTCTCTGCCTTGTCCAGTACTTCGGACCACGCCCGGATCGTTTCACCCGACAAACAGGGATTGGCATGCGCACCGCTGTTGAGGCCTACAACCAACTGCGCGTTGGCCAGCCCATTGAAAGACAGCGCCCGCGCCATCGATATGACATGCCCGCCATAGATCAGGCGATTTCCGTCCGGGCGGGCAGATGTATCAAAATGCACCTTGGCCGTGTTCTGCCAGAGGCGTGTGGCCATCATGTGCTCGGCCTCCTCGACTGTGACGCCGTCCACATGGTCAATCTGCTCGCCAATCTCGTAATCACCCCATCGGTGGCGCTCACCTGCCTGGGCAAAATTGTAGTTCTCAAAGGACAGCCCTTCTGGCACAACCAGTTCGTCGGGCGCCACGACAGAAGCCAGCTTCGGCAGCACGGTCTCCGGGGCTGAAGCGTCAACATCACCTTTGCGAACCATGACCCAGCGAACATAATCCAGCACAGGCGCATCATGCTGGTTCAAACCGGTGCTACGCACCCAGACGACCCCCGTCTTGCCGTTGGAATTCTGCTTCAGACCGATCACCTCGGAGCGTGCGCGCAACGAGTCCCCGTGCCAGACAGGCGCCAGCCAACGCCCTTCAGCATAGCCCAGATTGGCCACCGCATTCAGCGAGATGTCAGGCACGGTTTTGCCAAACACCGTGTGAAAGGCGATCATGTCATCCAAAGGAGACGCGGCAAGTCCGCAAGACTGCGCAAAGGTATCCGACGAATACAGCGCATGACGTGCCGGATAGAGCGCATGATATAGTGCACGCTCCCCTGCGCCCACCGTGCGCGGCACAGCATGGTCAATCACATCACCCAGCCGATAGTCTTCAAAGAACCGGCCCGCATTCGTTTTGGGCATCTATTGTTCTCCCAGCTTGATATCGGCATGGTAGTCGCCGGGCGCGTCCTTGATGACAGCCTGACCACAGCGCATGACGCCCGCTGCGTGATCCCATGTCTGGGTTGGGCTGCCATGCAGAACCCACCCCTTGTTCAGCGCTTCCGTCACCTTGTGACAAAAGGCAGATGTGTCCTCTGCGGACAGAAAACGATAAAGTTTCATGCGATTATCCCGGGAATGGCCAGACGCCGAGCCAGTTGTGAATAGCGCCAAGGATGCCGAGCAACACAACCGATCCGACGAGGAACATAGCGTCCTTGGCAAAACTGCCCGAAGGCGGGCGAGCCCAGTTTGGTTCAGCCGCGTTGATCAGCCGCGGTGTCACAATCGCCCAGACCAGCAAGCCGCCGAACAGGATGACCGACGCCAGATCGCCGTTCACCGCCAGATGCGCTGCGGCCCAGATCCCAAAGCCCGTGAGCATTGGATGGCGCATTCCGCTCAGGATCTTGCCCCGTTTTGGGGCTGGGCTGAGCATGAAGATTGCAATCAGCATCGCCAGATTATTGACGTGCAAGAGGAAACCCGGCGGTTGCCAAACTGGCAAAAACGCGGTGCCTCGGTAACCGATGATCATCAGCACAATGGATACACCCAGCACAGCAGCGATGATCCCTTTGCCCGGATCTCCCATGGCCGCCCTCCGTGCGGGGGCAACCCGTTTGAACAAGTGCGCCGCCCACCATAGGGCGACTCCTGATATCAGGACAATCCAATACATCGTTCAACTCCCCGACATGGCGTTTATCGCCTCGGCCTTGGCCAAGGTTTCACGTGCCGTCACGATGTGCAGATTTTCCACGATCCGTCCATCCACGACAGCAACGCCTTGTCCCTTGGCCTCTGTCTCTTCAAATGCCGCGATCTGGCGCCGCGCAAGTTCAACATCCGCTTCGGACGGAGAAAATGCCGCGTTTGCGATGTCAACCTGTGCCGGATGGATCAAGGTCTTGCCGTCAAATCCCATGTCGCGCCCCTGTTCTGCTTCAATGGTCAGGCCCGCCTCATCCTTGAATGCATTATAGACACCATCAATGATCGCGCAGCCATGTGCCTTGGCCGCCAACAGGCACAATCCGAGACTGGTCAGCATCGGCATCCGGTCAGGGCGGCCGCGTGACTGCAATTCCTTGGCAAGGTCATTTGTCCCCATGACCATCCCTTCGAGTTTCGGGTGCGCGGCAATGGCGGCGGCGTTCAGCACGCCCAGTGGTGTCTCCATCATCGCCCAAAGCGGCGTGTCACCGGTGCGTTCGGCCAGCGCGTCCAGATGGGCCGGGCTATCCACCTTGGGCAACAGGATGGCATCCGCGCCCATCTCGGCGGCGGCCTTTGCGTCATCAGCGCCCCATTCTGTATCAAGCCCATTGATGCGGACAATTTTCATGCGCTGACCGTACCCACCTGCTGCCAAGGCCTCGGCCAATGTTTTGCGTGCCGCCGCTTTTTCGTCCACCGAAACGGCATCTTCGAGGTCAAAGATGATCGCATCCACCGGCAGGCTGCGGGCCTTGTCCAACGCGCGCGGTTTTGAACCGGGTATGTAAAGAACGGAACGGAGCGGGCGGGCGGTAGACATGAAGACACCTATCCTGAAGTTATAAAGTTGCGCGGAATGGGCCATTTATTTGCAGATAGTTCAAGCGCAATCGTGCCGCATTGCAGCAATTTTTTGACTGCTCATTAGGCACGCACCGTTTTTCTCCGCCGGATCGTTCAAATTGCATGGAACACCGCGCGCGGCGTTAACCTTTATTTCAACCCTGAAGCGCAGGCTGCATGCATTCCGATCTCTCCGGGAGGGCCGTTTCGGCAGGGCCGCCGAACACTTTGCGGATGAGAGGTTGGGGTATTGAGTGAACCGGGGCCGCCCGGTCATCGCCGGGACACCCCCGGATGGGCCAGATGACCTGAGGTGATGTCTTTTGCTGGGAAAGGCTGAACGTGATGACACGGATTAAAACGATGATGACGATGGGCGCTCTGGCCGCGGCCGCTGCGCTGAATATGGTGACGGCGGGGGCTGCGATTGCGCAACAGACCCGCAACTGCGGACCACGCGAGATTGTGGTGAACCGATTGGCCGATGGCTATGGCGAAACCCGCCAGTCGATGGGCCTTGGCGCAAACAATGCGGTGATTGAGGTGTTCGCCTCTGACGAGTCCGGCACATGGACCATTACGGTGACAACCCCCAACGGGATGACATGTCTGGTGGCATCCGGGCAAGCATTTGAAGAACTGGCCGAGGCGTTGCCCGCCAAAGGCAATGACGCCTGAGACAAAACATGCAGGCGCTCCGAAAGGTGCGCCTGACGCGCGCGGCGCAGCCTTGTTTCACACTCTGACTGTCGAAACTGATGGGTTGAGCAATGCGCGACCCAGTTCCGGGATCACCTGACATTCCGACCGATCAGACCTGGCGTAGCGGGGCGCGACGCAGGCTCATCCCCCATTTCTCATCCGCCGAGAATCCGAGGCGCTCGTAAAAACCGCGTGCCTTGGCGGTACGCCCCGTCAACAACATGATCTTGTAACAACCAGCAGCCCAGGCAGACTCTATCGCCGCCTCCATGGCTTGCCGTCCATACCCTGCACCGCGATGTTTGCTGTGGCTGACCACATTTTCGATCAACGCATAAGACCGCCCGCCTTGGGTGACATTGGGCAAGATATGTAACGTCGCCATGGCGCGGATATGCGCCCCGTCCCACACACTCCACACCGTCGTCCCCGGATGCGCCAACAGGACGGCGAACTGCTCGGGGCCCGCCAAATCGGCGTCGCCCACAAGGTCTCGATAGAGCGAAAAAGCGGCCGCCGTATCGGCGACATTCAAGGGGCGGGTCGTCATGTCAGACCATCCCAGATCAGCTTGGCACCCGTTGCCACCAACATCACATATGTCAAAGCAAAGAACACACGTTCTGGCACCATGTGGTGCGCCTTGACCCCGATCCACGCTCCAAGCAGCGCAAATGGTGCCAACGCAAGGTTGGCAATTCCTGTTTGCAGGGTAAACATCCCCAAAAAGGCGTAAGGGACAAATTTTGCGATGTTTACAAAGAAGAAGATCAACACGGTGCTTGCCTGATATTCGGTTTTGCTGAGGCGCAGCGATAACAGATACACGGCAGCTGGCGGTCCGCCGGCATGGCTGACAAAGCTGGTGAACCCGGCCACCATCCCCGCTAACGCCCCCACCCAAGCGGGTTTTTCCCGGTCCGCAATAGACAGCCATCCACGCGCGCGTGCCATCTGCCAGACCACAAAACCGATGGAAATCACGCCAATCAGAACCCGGATCACATCCGCATCTGCTCGCACGAACAGCAATGCACCCAACCCTACCCCCGGCAGAGCGCCGAGGATCATCAGTACGCACACCTGCCAGTTCCATTTGCCCCAGTAAGGCCGCAGTGTGACCATGTCGATCAGCATCAAAAGCGGCAACATCACACCGAGCGCCAGTCCCGGCTCGAGCACCAGCGCCAGAATCGACGCCGCCGCAAAAGACGCTCCTGACCCAAAACCGCCCTTGGAAATCCCGGCAAAGACGGTGGCCAACCCCGCCAGCGCAAAAAAGGCCAGTGACATCTCCAAATCGGGACCTTTCCTTGGAAAATGGCGCGTTCCCCTTCCCTTAGCCTGCATTTGAATGTGCCGCCAGCCGCCGACGGGATAGTCGCTGCAACGCAGCACCCTTGCGCCAGCGCCCGTGTCGCGATAGGCACCGCGCCAACAAAACCCCTAGAGTGCGGAGATTTCACCCATGGCCAGACCCAAGATTGCCCTGATCGGCGCCGGTCAAATTGGCGGCACGCTCGCCCACCTCGCAGCCCTGAAAGAACTGGGCGACGTGGTTCTTTTCGACATCGCGGAAGGTACGCCTGAGGGCAAAGCCCTTGATATTGCAGAATCTGGCCCCTCCGAAGGCTTTGATGCATCGCTGAAAGGCACGCAATCCTATGCCGATATCGCGGGTGCAGACGTATGTATCGTCACTGCCGGTGTCCCCCGCAAGCCGGGCATGAGCCGCGACGACCTGTTGGGCATCAACCTCAAGGTCATGAAATCAGTGGGCGAAGGTATCCGTGATCACGCCCCGAACTCCTTTGTGATCTGTATCACAAACCCGCTTGATGCGATGGTTTGGGCATTGCGCGAGTTTTCGGGCCTGCCCCACGCCAAGGTCTGCGGGATGGCTGGTGTGCTCGACAGCGCCCGCTTCCGCCATTTCCTTGCAGAAGAATTCAATGTGTCAATGAAAGACGTAACTGCCTTTGTTCTGGGTGGTCACGGCGATACGATGGTGCCATCGCTGCGCTATTCGACGGTTGCTGGCATCCCGTTGCCCGATCTGATCGACATGGGCTGGACCACGCAAGAAAAGATGGACGCGATTGTCCAGCGCACCCGTGATGGTGGCGCCGAGATTGTCGGCCTGCTGAAAACCGGCTCTGCCTTTTACGCCCCGGCAACATCCGCGATCGAGATGGCCGAAGCCTATCTGAAAGACCAAAAGCGCGTACTGCCGTGTGCGGCCTATTGCGATGGCGATCTGGGCCTGAAAGGCATGTATGTCGGTGTGCCAACTGTCATCGGCGCAGGCGGTATCGAGCGGATCGTAAACATCAAGCTCAACAAAGAAGAGCAAGAGATGTTCGACACCTCCGTCAAGGCGGTTCAAGGTCTGGTTGAGGCCTGCAAGGGGATTGACAGTTCGCTGGCCTAAAGCCTTCCAAACATCGCAAAAGTTTCAAAGGGGCGCTGGCCACAGCGCCCTTTTTTGTGCCCGCGCTTCGGCAGATTTCATTTTTGCGCCTCACTGCTGCCCCGATCTGCCTCTAATCAGCGTCACACCCCTTGTGACACAGGACCTGACCGATGGCAGATACAAATACTCCCGACCGCAACGCCAACCCGATTGGCGTCGCGTTCACCGTCATCTTGGGTCTTGTTGCGTTGCCTTTTGTGCTGCTTGCGCGCCCATTGCGGGCTCTTGGCTTCGGGCAGCTGGTGCGGGGCGCATATGTCGACGGGAACCTACTGTATCTGAGCGATCCTGCACACAGCGATCGCATTGCTTACCGCGAAATTGACATTGATCCCAGATTGACCAAACAGGCCGAAGTCACCAACCAAGTCCGCGTGTTGGTGGGTGCCGAGGATTGGACCGGGCTGGCAGACATGATGGCGGATCTGGACAGGACGCGCGCGGCGGCCCCAAGCGGGTCTCGCCTCATCTACACCGCCTTGGACGCAATCACGGATTGCTTTGCCCAAGGCTATTACGAACCTAATGTCTGTATGCCCTTCCCAGCAGCGGCCATTGACGCAGAACGGATCGATGAATTTGAGGCGATAGCGGCCAAGTACCCCGAACATTACTGTTTGGCGGCGATCGCCAGCCATTTCCGGCTACAGAACGCCTGGGAATATCGGGGGGGCGTCTATGCGGATGATATCTATGAGGACGATTGGGTGGCGGCTGGCAAATGCGCAGCCCATTCTGCGGAAACGTTGGCGCCATACGTTATGCGCGAACCGGACTCGCCCCTGATTGCGATGCTTGAGTTCTCTCAATTGCCCTTCGATCCGGCAGCGGGGCGCTCCATTCACACCCTGTACCGCACGTGGTCGGACCTGGATCCTGACAACCAATATGCGCACAAAATGTACGCCTATTACCTGCAGCCCAAGTGGTACGGCGAGGAAGAATACTTTGACCAATACCTGCGCAAGGCCGCGCTCGAAAACCGAGCCGCAGGCGGGGCAGCAGGCTATGCCAGCGCGTATCTGTTCATCACAGAAGACGACCGGTTTGCGGTCTATGACATGGACGGAGATCTGTTTGCCGAAGGTGTGATTGATCTGGCAAAATTGTCAGACAATGATCCCGAAGTTGTCGCCCGCCTCGTGCAGGCCGTGCATGTGTTGGAGCAGTTCAACATCCCGGGCAAACGCATCACGCCCGACCAGATCAAAGCCCTCGAAACGCTCAAGGCGACCTTGATACAGACCCGTGACACGCTGCTGCGGGAACATCTGTGTGCGATTGTGCCTCAGGCGTGGGACGGCGGAACGAAAGCGGCGTTGGATTACCTGTCCCTCGCGCTGCAGGCGGAACTGTCCACATCGGCAACTTTTGTTCTGGATGAAAGCGGTCTGAGAGTCTGCTCAGATTCGCAATAGACCGGCCATCACACGCCTGTTGATAATTTTGTGATCACACTTTTTTAGGGTGTGATCACAAATGAGCATTTTATTATCAAATTCCCGCAACTGCGACACAATACCCGTTTACGTGACCTTCAGATTCCGTGGAATAGGCATTGACGTGCATCATCTATACGGGACCGACCAGACATGAACATCCACGAATATCAGGCCAAAGCCCTTCTGCGCAGCTATGGCGCCCCTGTTTCGGACGGCCGCGTTGTGTTGCGCGCTGAAGATGCGAAGACAGCGGCAGGCGCGTTGGACGGCCCAATGTGGGTGGTCAAAGCGCAGATCCACGCCGGTGGCCGTGGCAAAGGTAAGTTCAAGGAAGCGGATGCCGGGGACAAAGGCGGTGTGCGCCTGACCAAGTCCGTCGAGGAAGCCGCAGAAGAGGCCAAAAAGATGTTGGGCCGCACGTTGGTGACGCACCAGACTGGTCCAGCCGGCAAACAGGTGAACCGCATCTATATCGAAGACGGCTCCGGCATCGAAACCGAACTTTACCTCGCTCTGCTTGTCGACCGCCAGACGTCGCGCATCAGCTTTGTCTGCTCGACCGAGGGCGGCATGGACATTGAAGAGGTTGCCGCATCGACCCCTGAAAAAATTCTGAGCTTTTCCGTGGACCCGGCGACTGGCTATCAGGCCTATCACGGTCGTCGTATCGCATTCGCGTTGGGCCTGTCCGGCAAGCAGATCAAACAATGTGTTGGCTTGATGTCTCTGCTTTACAAAGCGTTTGAAGAAAAAGACATGGAGATGCTTGAGATCAACCCGCTCATCGTCACGGATGGCGGAGATCTGAAAGTGCTGGACGCCAAAGTGTCTTTTGATGGCAACGCCATTTACCGACACGCCGATATCAACGAATTGCGCGACGAAACCGAAGAAGACCCCAAAGAACTTGCCGCGTCCAAATACGATCTGAACTACATCGCCCTTGATGGAGAGATCGGCTGCATGGTGAACGGCGCGGGCCTGGCCATGGCAACCATGGACATCATCAAGCTCTACGGCGCCGAGCCTGCCAACTTCCTTGATGTGGGTGGCGGCGCAACCAAAGAGAAGGTGACCGAGGCGTTCAAGATCATCACCTCTGATCCGCAGGTCAAAGGCATTCTGGTGAACATCTTTGGCGGCATCATGCGCTGTGATGTCATCGCCGAAGGTGTGATTGCTGCTGTGAAAGAAGTCGGGCTGAAGGTACCATTGGTTGTGCGCCTTGAAGGTACCAACGTCGAAAAGGGCAAAGAGATCATCAATAGCTCCGATGTTGATGTGATTGCCGCGGACGATCTGAAAGATGGCGCCGAGAAGATCGTGAAAGCGGTCAAAGGGTAAGGCACATGCGCGCCGGGGTCTTTGTCTTGGGGATAGTGTGCCTTGCGGGGTGCGATGAAAGCGTGGGAGCGGCAGTTGCGCCGGACACCGCGCCCGTTGTTGCACCGATCGCGCGATCTGCGACAGCAGGTCCCGGCTCAGCCTACGCCAAGGCAGAATTTGCGGCGCAGGTTCTGTCTGATGCGTGTATCGCGACGCGCCCCAGCTTTGACGAAGGTCCAGCAGCCCTCGCCAAATTGGGCGGGTTTGTGCAGAACTCCAAAACCGGCACCTATTTTCACGGTTCACAAAACGTCTCGGTCAAAATCATACCCGGGCGCTGTTCGATGGTGATGACTGCACAGCCGGGCACATTACAAAGCGTCGTTCGGACCGTCAGAGCGACCAACAGCGATGCCAGGGTCGGAGACATCCGCGCCATTGGTGGCACCGCATATCTTAGCTTCTTTGTTACGGGGTCATAATATGAAGTATCTTTCTCTTGCCGCTATCGCGATCCTTGGACTTGGAGCCTGTGGGAGCCCAAATGTCGGCCCCGGTGGCACGGATCTGCCCCCGCTTGGCTTGGCGTCCAGCGCGGTCTGGCTGGAGCAGCGTCAGGGCAGTGCGCCGCGCCCCATTCAACCCAAAGACATTCCAACGGCGACGCTGGCCGCGCAGGCACGTGGCGAAACCGTGGATCTGTCACGCCCCATCGCAACCCCTGTCGCTCAGGCCGTACCGCAACGGGCGCGTCCCTCGAGCACTGTAGGCCTTGCCGCCCAGTCCTTTGCCGACGCCTGCGTAGGTGCATTACCCAGCATGGCCAGCGTTGTTGAGCGTATGCAACAGGTAAACCAGCGCGACTACGGTCTGGCCCCCAGACGGTTGGGCGATGGGCTTTATATTGGCGGCGAACCACGCGGCAACATCCTGCTTGAAGTGGCAGATGGCGTGGGCCGCAACAACGTGAACCATTGCCAGATTTCCGTCCGTCGCCAGGACCCCCAAGCGGCAGCCACCGCCTTTGTCGGCGCGGTCACCGGGGCGGGATACGCATTGCGCCCGGTGACAGCCAGCAATGCCCAACAGGCGTGGCAGATTGTGGGCGCACCTTCGGGCACAATTCTGAAACTCAACCAGCGCACAAATGTGTTGGGCCAGCAATTGACAGGGGCGTGGATCACTTGGCGCTAGCCCCCATTTCCCTTTCGTCTGCTGTGCGTGGCGTGTGCATCGCCGCTGCCATCGTCTGTGCGCCAGCCGCACGGGCCAATGCGGCGATCGATGCCTTCACCTCGTTTTGCTTCAAGGCGGGGCAAACCTCCGCTGTGGCAAAGGCGAACATGCAAGGTCTGGCGGGCGCGCCATTGCCCTTCGAGCTTACGTTCTGGGACAAGTCGCTGGAACCCGCCCCCGGCACACCGGATCACGCGGAACGACGCTGCGAAGTGACCTTTGCCGGAGATCATGCCGCAAACGCCGCTGGGGCCGTCCTGACAAAAATGGCTGTCCCACCGGTTTTTGGCACGCCGATCCCCTTGCCTGCACCATATGCGGCAAGTGATGGCACCCTGTATATTCAAGCCCGTCAATTGCTGCGCAAACGTGTGGCTGTTGTCCATATCGGGACCCGCAACAACGCAACCGAGACCTTTATTCGCGTTGATCGTCTACCAGCAGGTATGGGGTTGCCCAATGGCTGAAAACACCCTTCATACTCTGCAAATCCAACCAACCTGCGCAAGCGCTTGGCCCGTTCCGATGCGCAGAAACAACCGCTTGTACCGAGGCTCGGAAAGTCTTGGCAAACTGGCGCGCAACGTCAACGAATTCGCCTCTCCGCTGCCGGCCCCCGCGCAACATCTGTGCGGTCAGGTTGCGCTTGATCCCGATCCCTATGCCGCCCTTCCGGGTGTGCCCTCCCCCACACCCGATACGTAAAGAAAAAGGACCAGTCATGGCCGTACTCATCGATGAAAACACCAAAGTGATCTGTCAGGGCCTGACCGGCTCGCAAGGGACGTTCCACACCGAACAAGCCATTGCCTATGGCACCAAGATGGTCGGCGGTGTCACCCCCGGCAAAGGTGGCCAGACCCATCTGGATCTGCCCGTTTTCAACTCGGTTCACGAAGCGATGGACGTCACCGATGCCAATGCGAGTGTGATTTACGTCCCGCCACCCTTTGCAGCGGACTCCATCCTTGAGGCGATTGATGCCGAGATGCCTTTGATCGTGTGCATCACCGAAGGCATTCCGGTTCTGGACATGATGCGCGTGCAACGTGCGCTGGAAGGGTCCAAATCCCGCTTGATCGGCCCCAACTGTCCCGGCGTCATCACGCCCGATGCGTGCAAGATCGGTATCATGCCCGGCCACATCCACCAGCGCGGTTCGTGCGGAGTTGTGTCCCGCTCGGGCACGCTGACATACGAGGCGGTCAAGCAGACATCCGATCTGGGCATCGGCCAGTCTTCGGCTGTCGGGATTGGCGGTGACCCGATCAAAGGTACCGAACATATCGACGTGCTCGAGATGTTCCTCGCCGACCCGGAAACAACATCCATCATCATGATTGGTGAGATCGGTGGCTCGGCCGAAGAAGACGCTGCACAATTCCTTGCCGATGAAAAGAAGGCAGGCCGTTGGAAACCAACGGCTGGTTTCATCGCAGGCCGCACAGCGCCTCCAGGCCGTCGCATGGGCCACGCAGGTGCGATTGTCGCGGGCGGCAAAGGCGGCGCTGAGGACAAGATCGAAGCCATGCGTGCCGCTGGCATTGTGGTGGCCGACAGCCCCGCAACGCTGGGCGAGGCCGTGATGGAGGCGATCAAGGGGTGACAAAGCCCTAGGGACAGTCAGGACACACGCACGTGGCGAAGAACATTCTTCAGATGACCGGAACTATCACGCCCATGGCAGAGGCGGGCGGCGCTGTGACGCGGCGTGCTGACCCCGCAGTGCGGCGTGCCGATTATGAGAATGCGCTGCGGTTCTACCTGTCCCTGCCCAACGGTGTTCTGGACGGCATTCTGTTTTGCGAGAACTCAGGCAGTGATCTCTCCTCGTTCGAGGAGATTGCCACCCGCGAAAACCCCAACGGCATCCCGGTCGAATTCGCCTCCACCGTCTCGGACTGCCCGCCGGAATACGGCAAGGGCCATTCCGAGATGCTGATCATGGATCGCGCCTATGAGAGTCATGTCAAACAGGCAGATCCCGAGACGCGCTTTTGGAAGGTCACCGGGCGTCTGGTTTTCCCCAATATTGCACGGATCATTGCCCGCGCACCCAAGGCGTTTGACGTCTATATCGACATGCGCCTTGTGCCCTCATTCCTGAGCTTCTTTGGCACGGATCGTTGGGCGGACACGCGTTTGTTTGCTTATACCCCACGCGGATACGAAGAACAGTTTCTGGGGCGTCGCTCTCTAGTCGGCACGCCCGAACGCAAACATCTGAAGAATTCGCATGTGGTTGAGCTAATGTTCTTTGATCACCTTTACGAGGCCTCCAAAACCAATCCACGCATCGTGCCACGTATGCGCACGCAGCCAGTCATCATTGGTGTCGGCGCGGTCTCGTTGAAGAATTACAACGATACAGCGTCCAAGGCGAAAAACCTTGTACGCAGCCTGTCCCGGCGGTTGGTTCCGTCGCTTTGGTTGTGAGGGTGCTGTGATGACACGGACATATTTCTTTCTCGTTGCGGCACTCTTCTGGCTTGTTCTGACCATTCTTTACACGGTCTTTTTTGCGTCTGGCGACATGTCAGGCGACCAGACGACGACCATTTATGCGGCCTCGACAGTGTCGCTGCTGGCGCTGTTTGCGCTGAACAAGATGGCCTATTCTTTGAAACGTGGTGGCCGACAGCCCCGCAACGCTGGGCGAGGCCGTGATGGAGGCGATCAAGGGGTGAGACTAAAGGCCTTGTTTTTCAGCTTACTGTTTTCGGGTTTGTGCGCCTGTGACACCGCTGGTCAAGCCAGTGTTGGTGGCACAACCCTTGAGGTAGAAAGCATCGCCAAAGTTGCCGATACATGCGCGCAACCGTGGATTAAAAAACACAGAGCCTTTGAGGCTTTGCAGCAAACCGGTTTCATACAAACCAGCGCACACAACGCAACCACGGTAGCAAATGCTCTGGCAAACAACCCTGTCTTCTTTGGACTAAATGACCGAACGGTCGCCGAGCTAAACGACGTGTTATCCAAGACCCCTGCAGGTATCCGTCAGATCAGGTCACCGCTGTGGGACCCGAAATCGAACAATTTTGTCTTGTCCGTTGACTATGATGGCTGGCTTGCCGCCGACGGCAATGGAACACTTCTTCTTGCCCAATGGCAGGGCGTAGAGATGAACACCCGATACTTGAACCGATTGACCTGTGTTCTGCTCTCATCGGATGAGGATTTGAGCAACGTCACCACTTCAAGACTGATGCGTTTGCTGAATATGGCCAAATTAGACAGACGTATCCAGCATGAGTTCGGATCCGCGAGCTATTCTGTGACTGATGTAGACAGAAACGGTGTCAGAGGAGCAAGTGAGTTCACAGTTCTATCTTTTAAACCGGCCCCGACAACCTCGCCAATCGTTCATCAAGGTTGGAAGCCTATGAAATCTGCGCTGCTTATCATCAGCAATTCGGTTGAACTAAAGTAGTCCCGGGAAAAACTTGAGGTACCTAAATGACCGACCATCCCCAAAACGAACAATTCCACGCCTCGAGCTTTATGCAAGGCCACAATGCGGAGTACCTCGAACAGATGTACGCCCGCTATGCCAATGACCCGGGTGCGGTCGACGAAAGCTGGCAGGCATTTTTCAAGGCGATGGGCGATGATGAAGTTTCGGTCAAGCGCGAGGCGGAAGGCCCAAGTTGGGCGCGCGCTGATTGGCCCCCCCAGCCCGGCGATGATCTGACTGCTGCCCTGACGGGCGAATGGGCCCCGGAACCTGAAACCAAGTCTGCCGGCAGCAAGATCAAGGCCAAGGCCGCCGAAGTCGGAGTGTCCGTTAGCGAGGATCAGATCAAACGGGCCGTGCTGGACAGTATCCGCGCCCTGATGATCATCCGCGCCTACCGCATCCGGGGCCACCTTGTGGCGGACCTTGACCCGCTGGGTATGCGCGATCAGACACCGCACCCTGAACTTGATCCCAAATCCTACGGCTTTACCGAGGCCGATATGGATCGCCCGATCTTTATCGACAACGTTCTGGGGCTGCAGGTCGCCTCCATGCGCGAAATCGTGGCCATCGTAAAGCGCACCTATTGTGGCACATTTGCCCTGCAATACATGCACATTTCCAACCCCGATGAGGCCGGTTGGCTGAAAGAACGCATTGAAGGCCTGGGCAAGGAAATCCAGTTCTCCCGCGAGGGGCGCCGCGCGATCCTCAACAAGATGGTTGAGGCGGAAGGTTTCGAAAAGTTCCTGCATGTCAAATACATGGGCACCAAACGCTTTGGTCTGGACGGCGGCGAAAGCCTGATCCCCGCGATGGAGCAGATCATCAAGCGGGGCGGTGCGTTGGGGGTCAAGGACATCGTTATCGGCATGCCCCACCGGGGTCGTCTGAGCGTGCTCGCCAATGTGATGGCCAAACCCTACAAGGCGATTTTCAACGAATTTCAAGGCGGGTCGTTCAAACCCGAGGATGTCGATGGCTCAGGCGATGTGAAATATCACCTCGGCGCGTCGTCAGACCGCGAATTTGACGGCAATACCGTCCACCTGAGCCTGACAGCCAACCCCTCGCACCTTGAGGCGGTGAACCCGGTGGTGTTGGGCAAGGCCCGCGCCAAACAGGATCAGGTCAATGACGACGAACGTATCAGCGTGATGCCAATCCTGCTGCACGGCGATGCGGCCTTTGCCGGTCAGGGTGTTGTGGCTGAGTGTTTCGCCCTGTCCGGTCTCAAGGGCCACAAGACAGGCGGTACGATGCATCTGGTTGTGAACAACCAGATCGGCTTTACCACCGCGCCGCACTTCTCGCGCTCGTCCCCTTATCCGACCGACAATGCGCTGGTGGTGGAAGCCCCGATTTTCCACGTCAACGGTGATGACCCCGAGGCTGTTGTGCATGCGGCCAAGGTCGCTACGGAATTCCGCCAGAAGTTCCACAAGGACGTTGTGATCGACATCATCTGTTATCGCCGCTTTGGCCATAACGAGGGCGATGAGCCCATGTTCACAAACCCGGTGATGTACAAGAAGATCAAGACTCACAAGACAACACTTACCCTCTACACGGAACGGTTGGTGCGCGACGGTCTGATCCCAGAGGGCGAGATCGAGGACATGAAAGCGGCTTTTCAGGCGCGCATGAATGACGAATTCGAGGCCGGCAAGGACTACAAACCCAACAAGGCCGACTGGCTAGATGGGAAGTGGTCACACCTCGACAAGAACAAAGAGGAATACGAGCGTGGCAAGACCGCGATCAATCCGGAAACGCTGGCCGAAGTGGGCACCGCGCTGACGACCGTTCCGGACGGCTTCCCCTTGCACAAGACAGTCGGTCGCCTGCTTGAATCCAAGAAACAGATGTTTGACAGCGGCGCCGGTTTTGACTGGGCCACAGGCGAAGCACTCGCCTTTGGCTCACTCCTGACCGAGGGCTATCCTGTGCGCCTTGCCGGACAGGACAGCACCCGCGGCACGTTCAGCCAACGCCACTCCGGCCTGATCAATCAAGACACGGAAGAGCGGTACTATCCGCTGAACGCCGTGCGCAACGGCCAAGCCCAATACGAAGTCATCGATTCGATGCTGTCGGAATATGCGGTGCTTGGGTTCGAATACGGCTATTCGCTGGCCGAACCCAACGCGCTGACATTGTGGGAGGCGCAGTTTGGCGACTTTGCCAACGGCGCGCAGATCATGTTTGACCAGTTCATCTCGTCGGGTGAATCCAAGTGGCTGCGGATGTCGGGCCTCGTGGTTTTGCTGCCCCACGGCTTCGAGGGCCAAGGCCCCGAACACTCCTCAGCACGCCTGGAAAGGTTCTTGCAGATGTGCGGGCAGGACAACTGGATCGTGGCCAATTGCACGACACCGGCGAACTACTTCCACATCCTGCGCCGCCAGATCCACCGCGACTTCCGCAAACCACTGATCCTGATGACGCCAAAGTCCTTGCTGCGCCACAAGCTGGCCGTGTCCAAGGCAGAGGAGTTCACCACAGGCAGCAGTTTCCACCGGGTGTTGTGGGATGACGCCCAGCACGGCAATTCGGACACGAAACTGGCCAATGATAACAAGATCAAGCGCGTCGTGATGTGCTCGGGCAAGGTGTATTATGACCTGCTCGAAGAACGCGATGCGCGCGGGATCGACGACATTTATCTGATGCGGATCGAACAGTTCTATCCCTTCCCCGCAATCTCTCTGGTCAAGGAACTTGAGCGATTTAAGGGCGCCGAGATGGTGTGGTGTCAGGAAGAGCCCAAGAACCAAGGGGCGTGGACCTTTATCGAGCCCAATATCGAATGGGTCCTCAGCCGCATCAAAGCCAAACACACCCGGCCCCAATATGTGGGCCGCGCCACATCGGCCTCGCCCGCGACGGGCCTGGCCAGCCAGCACAAAGCCCAACAAGCAGCCCTCGTCGACGACGCGCTGACCATCAAAGGATAAGATCATGAGTACCGAAGTCCGCGTGCCCACACTGGGCGAAAGCGTTACCGAAGCCACTGTCGCCACCTGGTTCAAGAAACCCGGTGACAGCGTGGCCGTTGATGAAATGTTGTGTGAACTGGAAACAGACAAGGTGACCGTCGAAGTGCCCTCGCCTGTTGCGGGCACGTTGGGCGAGATTGTTGCCGCCGAGGGTGACACAGTGGGTGTCGATGCCTTGCTGGCCACAATCGCAGCCGGTGACGCAGCCCCCGCTTCCGCGCCCGCAGATGCGGCACCTGCCGCACCGGCCCCTGCGCCCACCTCCGAAGGTGGGGACAGCGTCGATGTCATGGTGCCGACCTTGGGCGAAAGCGTGACCGAGGCGACCGTGAGCACATGGTTCAAGGCCGTGGGCGATGCCGTTGCGCAAGACGAGATGCTGTGTGAGTTGGAGACCGACAAGGTCAGCGTCGAGGTTCCGGCTCCCGCCGCAGGTGTGTTAGCGGAAATCACGGCCCCCGAAGGCACGACCGTCGATGCAACCGCAAAACTGGCCGTAATCTCGTCCTCAGGTGACGTGATCGCACCCGCACCTGCCGCCACTGCAGCGTCTCCAGCGCCTGCCGCCAGCACAAACAAGGACATCGAAAACGCCCCCTCCGCCCAAAAGGCCATGGCCGAGGCGGGGATCAGCGCTGATCAGGTCACAGGCTCAGGCCGCGATGGGCGCATCATGAAAGACGATGTGGCCAAAGCCGTCGCGGCAGCGTCCGCCGCACCGGCCCCGGCAGCTGCCGCAGCGCCGCGTGCGCCGGTGGCAGCAGATGACGCTGCGCGCGAAGAGCGCGTGAAGATGACACGCCTGCGCCAGACCATCGCCAAGCGCCTCAAGGACAGCCAGAACACTGCCGCCATGCTGACCACCTATAACGAGGTCGACATGGGCGCGGTTATGGACTTGCGCAATGAATACAAGGACCTGTTCCTGAAGAAGCATGGCGTCAAACTGGGCTTCATGTCCTTCTTCACCAAGGCGTGCTGTCATGCGCTGCGCGAAGTCCCCGAGGTCAACGCCGAGATCGACGGCACTGACATCGTCTACAAGAACTTCGTCCACATGGGCATCGCCGCAGGCACACCGACAGGCCTCGTCGTTCCCGTGATCCGGGACGCTGACGCGATGAGCTTTCATGCCATCGAACAGGCCATCGCCGAAAAAGGCGCGCGCGCCCGGGATGGCAAGCTGTCCATGGCTGAAATGCAGGGCGGGACGTTCACGATCTCCAATGGTGGCGTCTACGGCTCGCTGATGAGTTCTCCCATCCTGAACCCACCGCAATCCGGAATTCTCGGCATGCACAAGATCCAGGACCGCCCCATGGCCATCAACGGAGAGGTGGTGATCCGCCCCATGATGTATCTCGCCCTCAGCTACGACCATCGCATCGTGGACGGCAAAGGCGCGGTGACGTTCCTTGTGCGGGTGAAGGAGGCGCTGGAAGATCCACGGCGGTTGCTGATGGATTTGTAAGGTGAGCAAACGGAGCCCTGCTCCAGAACTTCAAATGGGTGGAAGCTTTGACAACAGCGGACTTAGCTCGAATGCTTCGCGATAAATACGAAACTGCTCCAGCCCGCGAAAAGGCGATGAACGTTGTGTTGTTTGGCATTGAAAATGCTGATGCGCTAGGCGGGCAGTCAATTGCGGACGTCGCGGAACAGTCAGGCATCGGAAAGTGGGGGCCTCCGGTCGCGCTTGGATGCAAATTGGCGCAATATGTGGAATTGAAGAATGACCCCTGAACTCACCTACCTCACCTACGCCGTGATCCTCCTGATCGCGCATATGTTCCTTCAAGCCACAGTCTCGGACCTCTCCAAGGGGCTCGACTGGGCACTTGGCCCGCAGGATGAAGAACGCGACCCAAGCCTCGTCGCAGGCCGCCTTGAACGGGCGCTCAGGAACTATGTCTACAACCTGCCCGCCTTCATCGCGCTTGCGCTTATACTCAAGGTCACAGACCTCGGCACCGAGTCTACCGCCCTTGGCGCCACCATCTGGTTCTGGGCACGCGTGGCCTATATCCCCTCCTATGCCCTCGCGATCCCACTTGCGCGGTCTGTGACCTGGTTCGTGTCAATCGGCGGTCTGGTCATGATGATCCTGCCGTTGCTGGGATGACAAAAACGGGCCTTATCCCGCGCGCGCTCTACTGGAGCGCCACAGCCGCAGCAACCATTGCTGCGGCCTTTGCCCTCTATGACTTCATTCAGTTCAATCTGCCGCGCATGGTCGAAGAACTCAGTGACGGACTGCCCGGCCTGTTCCGGATCTCCCCCGCACTGGCGCTGCCGGTGGCGATCGCAGCGGCCCTCTGGCTGCGTTCCACAGCAGCCCTGTGGCTGCTGGTGATCCACACACTGGCCTACCGGCTGCACTATTTCCTAGGCGCCGACCCGTTCGAGGGGCAAGGTACGACACTCGCAGGCGCGCTGCGCCACCCAATCACCATCCTTCTCGAGCTGGCAGCCCTTGCCACGCTCATCCGCACAAAAGAACTGGGTGGCAAGTGACCCAGATCCCCTTCATCTTGCAAAATAAACTTCGGGGGGAGGCGCGCAGCGCCGGGGGGCTGGCCCCCCTCCCCACCTCAAGCAAAAGGACCACACTCAATGGCAAGCTATGACGTCATCATCATCGGTTCCGGCCCCGGCGGCTATGTCTGCGCCATCCGCTGCGCACAGCAGGGGCTGAAAACAGCCGTGGTCGAAGGGCGCGACACGCTGGGGGGCACCTGCCTCAACATCGGGTGTATCCCCTCCAAGGCTCTGCTGCATGCCAGCCATATGCTGCACGAGGCAGAGCACAACTTTGCCACTATGGGCCTCAAAGGCAAAAGCCCTTCGGTCGACTGGAAGCAGATGCTGCAATACAAGTCCGATACGATCGGGCAAAACACCAAAGGGGTCGAATTCCTGTTCAAAAAGAACAAGATCGATTGGCTCAAGGGCTGGGGATCCATACCCGAAGCAGGCAAGGTCAAAGTCGGCGACGAGGTGCACGAAGCCAAGGCCATCGTGATTGCGTCGGGGTCCGAGCCCTCTTCTCTTCCCGGCGTTGAGGTGGACGAAAAGGTCGTCGTGACCTCCACGGGCGCGCTGGAACTCGGCAAGGTCCCCAAGAAGATGGTTGTGATCGGAGCCGGTGTGATCGGGCTGGAACTGGGCTCGGTCTACAGCCGTCTTGGGTCCGACGTCGAAGTGATCGAATTCCTTGACGCCATCACCCCGGGCATGGACGGCGAGGTGCAAAAGCAGTTCAAGAAAATCCTGACCAAGCAGGGGCTGAAATTCACCATGGGTGCCGCCGTGCAAAAGGTCGAGGCAACCAAGACCAAGGCCAAAGTCCACTACAAACTACGCAAGGATGACAGCGACCACGTGGCAGATGCAGACGTGGTGCTGGTCGCCACGGGGCGCAAACCCTACACCGACGGGTTGGGCCTTGATGCGTTGGGCGTTGAGATGACCAAACGCGGCCAGGTTCAGGTTGATGCCCACTGGCAGACGAATGTGCCCGGCATCTACGCCATTGGCGATGCGATCGAGGGGCCGATGTTGGCCCACAAGGCAGAAGATGAAGGTGTTGCTGCGGCGGATACCATTGCAGGCAAACATGGCCATGTGAACTATGGTGTTATTCCGGGCGTCATCTACACCCACCCGGAAGTTGCCAATGTGGGGGCCACCGAAGAGACGCTGAAAGAGGCCGGGCACGCCTTCAAGGTCGGCAAGTTCAGCTTTATGGGCAATGGGCGCGCCAAGGCGAACTTCTCTGCCGACGGTTTTGTGAAGATCATCGCCGATGCTGCAACGGATCGGATTCTGGGTGCTCATATCATCGGCCCCGGCGCGGGTGATTTGATCCATGAGGTCTGCGTGGCGATGGAATTTGGTGCCTCAGCCGAGGATCTGGCCATGACATGTCATGCCCACCCCACCTATTCCGAGGCAGTGCGTGAGGCTGCATTGGCGTGCGGAATGGGCGCAATCCACATGTGACGATTGCCGTTTCGGCTTGGGCCTGCCGCCGAGACGGAACCCAGAGACCCCAAAGGGGCGGCACGAAGAACCGCCCCCTTGAGCCAGCTGATGCAAAGGCGTCCGATCCCTGAACTGCCATGCGTCACAACCCCTTTGCGTCCCAAACGGGTCCGTTGCCCGATGCCAGAGGCAAAACCCTGCTCAATTCCAACGGACCCAATGGAACTTTTCCGCCAACTGTCGCGTTTGTCCGTACGCAAGCGTCACAGGGGCGTTCCAATTCCTGCGCGCTTGTCGTTTTGGTGAAACATCGCCGGTGCAAGTCAAGCACCGCTCCTCAAATCAGACGCAAAGGATACAGCTATGGATCGTCGCAGCACATTGAAACTTCTCGGCGGTGGCGCCGCACTTGTAACCTTGGCCGCATGTGCCCAACCTGCGGGCGACGACATTATCGACATCGCGGCAGGCAACCCGAATTTCTCAACTCTTGTGGCCGCCGTGCAAGCCGCTGGCCTTGTTGAGACTCTGAAGGGCCCCGGTCCGTTCACCGTCTTTGCGCCGACAAATGATGCCTTCGCAGCCCTGCCTGCCGGCACGGTCGACAGCCTGCTGCTGCCCGAGAACAAGGACCAGTTGATATCGATTCTGACATATCACGTGGTGCCCGGTCAGATCACGGCAGGTGACGTTTTGGGCACGCGCCAGTCCGTGGCGACCGTGCAGGGTGGCACGGTGGATGTGAACGGTCAGGTCGGGAAATTTGGCACAGGCGTCAAAGTGAACGATGCAAATGTCATTCAGGCCGACATCTTTGCCTCGAACGGCGTGATCCACGCCATCGACAAAGTACTGCTGCCCTAATATCAAAATACGAACCGGCGCCGGGAACCTCTCACAGGTTTCCGGCGCCGTTTTTCATTTCAGACACGCTACCACATCCGTGGTTTGGCATATTCAGGATAGTTGCGGTCATAGTCGGCACCGCCATCCACACCGCCGGACATATCCGACAGGATTTCACCGACCGTCGGAAGGCCCGCGCTGTCATCACGTGCCCAGATGTCCGACCGCATCAGTGCCTTTGCGCATTGGGTGTAAACTTCGCGCACATCAAACAGGATCACCGTTGTGGGTAGCTTGTCCCCCTTGGCGAAGGATTGGCGCAACGCGGCATCATCGCTTAGCCATGCAGCACCGTTCACGCGCACTGTAGTATTTGTTCCCGGCACCATGAACAGCAACGCGGCGCGTCCATCACTGACGATATCGCGCAGGCAATCCAGACGGTTGTTTCCACGCCAATCCGGCATGGCCAGCACATGCGGGCTATCGATGCGCACAACAGGCCCATCATCGCCGCGCGGCGACCCATGCACACCTTCTGGCCCGACCGTGCTGAGAATGCAGAACCGCGCGCCTTCAATCCAGCGCCGATACAGCGGCGTGACATGGTCCGCGACCTTCCGGATCGACGACGGCACCGCCGCAGGATAGAGCGCCTCGAGCGCAGAGATATCTTTAATCCGCGACGTCAAAACCAGCCTCCCGCATCAGGGCGTCCGACTTCCCCTCCACCGACGCTTCCAACAGTTCCATAAACGCATCCCGGTCCATGCCCGGCGCGATCGGTGGCAGAAATTCAACAACAGCGACGCCCGGTTTGCGCCACAGCCCCTTGCGTGGCCAGAACACGCCCACATTGATGGCCACAGGCACGCAGGGTTGCCCAAGTTGCTCATAAAGCACGCCGGTGCCCACTTTGTAGGGCGCTTTGACGCCCGGCGCGACGCGCGTGCCTTGACTGTAGATGATCAGTTGCCCCGCATTGGCCCGCCCGGCCTCGACATCGGCCACCATCTTGGCGATGGCAGCGCCGCGCTTGCCGCGTTCGACGGGGACGCAATCCAACCGCTTGGCGTAGAACCCGATAATGGGCGTCCACAGGATGTCGCGCTTCATGATGAATTTGGCCGATGGCAGTGCCGTGAAGATCATCATGATATCAAGGAACGACTGGTGCTTGGCGGCGATCAGAACCTCGCCTTGCGGGACTTCTCCGCGCACTTGGGCCTTGAGGCCAATCATCCATTCCATCGACCAGAACACATATCGGCTGAAGGCCTTGCAGGCAGCACGCGCCCCATGCCGGCTGAAAATGGCGTAAGGCACATAGCCCAAGCCAATCACCACAAACATCACATACATCTGGGCGATAAACAAAAGAGCGCGGATCTGTTGCATTAAGTCAAAGTCCTTAGAGCGCGGCTGGCCGCAACGGTTGTCGCAGCCAAGGCAACGGCAGCGGAGATAAGCGGCACACACAGGGGCACAAGCCAGCCGGCACCGCGAAACCCAATACCAGTCAGCAACCCCGGCGTCTCCCCACCTGTCGGCATCAGCCACACAGCGATCAGCCCCCCAACGACTCCTGCCGCAGATCCAATCAACGCCCGCAGCGTAAATCTGCGCACAAAGGCCTGCGCAATATAGCTGTCAGTGGCCCCCACCAGCCGCAAGACTGCGATCACTTGCGCATTGGCCGCAAGGGCCGCATTGGCCGCCAGCGTGACCATCGCCGCAACGGCTGCCATGATCAAAGCGGCCGCGATCCATCCTAGAGCCCGCAACCGCTGTGCAGCGGCAACTAGTGGAGCGCGCCAGCGTCCGTGATCGTCCAGCACAGCTCCCGGCACTTCGGCGGCAAGGCGCAACCGCAGTCCGGTCGGATCAAACCCGGCGGATGTTTCGATTTCGATGAGACGGGGCACCGGCAACGTGTCCAGTGGCAGCTCCGTACCAAACCATGGCGCAAGCAGTGCCGCCTGCTCTGCGTCGCTGAGCGCCCGGGCGGTTTCCACGCCGGGTGTCGTTGTCAAAACGTTCAAGGCGGCATCCGTTTGCTCGGCCCGCTGATCTGCGGGTGCCACAATCCGTAACGTTGCCGTCTGGGCCAACTCGTCCCCCCACCGCGCAGCTAGCCGCCCCGACGCCAGCGACAAGGCCAGCGCAAATACCGCCAGAAACGCCATGGCCCCCGCCGCGAACAGAGTCAGCTGGGCAGTGAATCCGGATGGCGGTACCACGCGGTCTGCATGGCGGTCTCCTGACAAAAGCGCACGCAACATGGTCACATCCAGCCTCACAGATCCGCTCCCGCCAATTGGACGCGCCGGTTCGAAATCCGCAGTACCCGTGCCTGCACCTGCGCCTTGGCCGCACGGATGAGGCTCAGATCATGGGTTGCGATCAACACCGTCTTGCCCATGCGGTTCAATTCCACCAGCAGGGTCAGCAACCGTTGGGACATATCCCAATCCACGTTGCCTGTAGGTTCGTCCGCCAGCACCACTTCGGGCGACATGATCACGGCACGTGCAAGGGCGGCACGTTGACGCTCCCCGCCGGAAAGTTCGGGCGGCAGCGCATCGGCCCGCGTGTTCAGACCAACCCACCCCATGAGGTCCCCAAGATCTGCGCCGGCCGCTTCTGCATGGCGCCCCGAAACAGTCAAAGGCAATGCGATGTTGTCAGCCACAGGCAAATGATCGAGAAACTGGACGTCCTGATGTACGACACCCACCTTGCGCCGTACCATTGCGATATCATCGCGTTCGAGCGCCCGCACATCGGTGCCAAACAGGCGAACATGCCCCGCAGTCGGCAGCAAAGCGCCATAGCAAAGCTTGAGCAAGGTCGTCTTGCCCGCCCCGGACGGTCCTGTCAGGAAATGAAACGAGCCCGGGGCCAGTTTGACGGAAATATCCGACAATAACTCGCCCCCGCCATAGCTGTAGGCCACATTTTCAAGCTCAATCACGCCTGTCCCCGCCTTTTGCACCTGTTGTGCCTCAGCATCATGCCGGTTTCAATCTGTATGCCTGCCCGCTAACGGTGCAGTTATGACTTTTCTGTGCGACGACTACAACATATGGTGGCACCGAAGCGGAAGGTGGATGACCCATGCGGCTGATTTGTCCCAATTGCGATGCGCAGTATGAGGTGGTGGCGGATGTCATCCCAACCGAAGGGCGCGACGTGCAATGTTCCAATTGCGGTCAAACATGGTTCCAACATCACCCCGATCACATGCCCGAGGTAAGCGAAGACGCTGACATTGCGCCTGATCTTGTAGAACCGGATGATGATCCGGATGAGGATGAGGAGCGCAGCCCACCTCCTGCCCCGCAGCAGCGCGAGCTTGATCCCTCTGTCGCTGACATCCTGCGCGAAGAGGCGGAACTCGAAACACAGGCGCGCGCTGCGGATACGCTGGAAACGCAACCCGACCTTGGCCTTGACTCAGGCGAGAGCGAAGCCGAGAAGCGCGCCCGCGAGGCCCGCACCCGTATGGCCCGGATGCGCGGAGAAGATGTGGATGCGCCCGAACACGTGTCAGAGGCGGCTGCGACTGCTGCGGCCATCGGGTCACGCCGTGATCTGCTGCCTGACATCGAAGAGATCAACTCGACGCTGCGCTCTGCCGGGGATCGTCAGGCCGGTGAGGCCGCAGGTCCGAGCCCGGATGATATCGAGACCCCTGTTCGCAAGTCCGGGTTCCGTCGTGGCTTTATGCTGGTGGTAATATTGGCCGTGATCCTGATCCTGATCTATGCTTTTGCACCGCAAATCGCGCGTGCTTTGCCAGCCGTTGATCCATTGCTCAACGCCTACGTGGCGCAAGTAGATGCGCTGCGGCTGTCGTTGGATGGCCGTGTCAGTGGAATTCTGTCATGGCTGGACGCCGCTGCCGGCGCAGAGACCCCCACCGAATAAACACTCACTGGGTTCAAAACGCAGGTTGTGTACGCAAAACCTGTGACTGATTGTCAGAACCGGTCAAGCAAGCGCTTGAGGTAATCCAGTTCAACATCCGGGCGTTCACCTTCGCCGGAGCGACGCCGGATTTCGTCCAGAAGATCACGCGCACGACGATAGACGTCCTCACCCTGCAACAGGCTTTCTTCGCTGCCCACGCTGCCATTTGATCCCGGCTCGCGCCCCAAGGGGTCACGCGCGTCTGCACGCCGGTCGCTGTCGGCGGTGCCTTGGCCCTGTTCGCCATTTTGCGCTTCTTGCTGCATGGCCTCGCCCAGTGCACGCATACCTTCGCGCAGTGCTTCCATTGCCTGAGATTGGTTGTCGATGGCTTCGGCAAAGTCGTTTTGGCGTAACGCCTGTTCGGCACCGTCCATGGCACGGCCCGCACGATCCAGCGCATCACGAGCGGCGTCCCCTTCGGGCGTTCCAGCACCCGGCAGGCTGCCTTGCTGACGGTTCAATTCATCGCGCAAAGCCTGCTGACGGTCGGCGAGCGATCCATCACCGTCTTGGCCTTGTTGACCCTGTTGGTTTCCTTCGCTGCCTTCATCGCCCGAGCCATCTTCGCCCTGACCTTCGCCACCCTGTGAGTGTTGGTTGCCACGGCCCTGACCGCCATTGCGCCCTTCGTTGCCCTGATTCTCACCAGCTTGGGCATTGGGGTTGAACTGTTCCTGCAAATCGCGGAACGCCTGATCACTCAGCCCCTGTTGCTCGCGCAGTGTCTCGGCCAGCCCTTCCATGGCTTGCTCGCCCGGGCTTTGTCCACCCTGGCCCTCACCTTGAGTGACGCGCATGTTTTCCAGCATCTCCTGCAATTCCTGCAGCGCCTGCTCGGCTTCGGCCATGCGGCCCTGCTCCATCAGTTCCTGAATGCGATCCATCATGCGTTGCAGGTCATCCTGCGTCATTTGCATCTGGTCACCTTGCGGGCCCGCTTGGTTGTTTTCTTGCTCGCCGTTCTGATCAATTTGCGCCTGACGCTGCAACTGACGCATGTAGTCATCGGTCGCGCGGCGCAATTCACGCATCAGTTCAGCAATCTCAGCATCGCTTGCGCCCTCACGCATGGCCTGGTTCAACCGCTCTTTGGCGCGGCGCAACCGCTCCAGCGCATCCGTCAGATCACCTTCTTCGATATTGAGAGCCAAATCCCAGAGGTCTGCGGCCAGATCGTCTTGTTGTTCGTCGGTCAGTCCGTAGCTGGCCAATGTCTCAAGCCGCGTGATCGTGCGGCGCAACCGCATACGGTCCACTTCCTTGCGAAACACCTCTTCGGGGCGGTGGGACACCGCTCGCAGGATCTGTGCCACACGGGTGCTGTTACCCCGCGCCCACAGCAAATCACGGCGCTGTTCGATGATCGCCGCCGCCAGCGGATCAAAGAAACGCCGACCCGGCAAGACAATTGCCTCAGGGGCGGCTTCGGACTGTTGTTCGGCTGCATCAAGCACGCTGAGGGTAACTGTTACGGGCAAGTTGGCCCATGGATGCTCCGAGAAATCCTCGACAAGGTTTTCTTCGAATAGTGCCCGGTCGCCTGCAAATGGCATGGGCAGGGCGACAGTGATTTCTGGGCGCTCATCAGGTGCGATGCTCAGACCATGGCGGCGGTCCACCGCAGCCAAATCGAGCGTAATCCGCGCCTCACCTGCCTCGACTCCGTAATCGTCGCTGGCCTGAAACGGTAATGTCATTTCGCCAAGGGCACTGGCTTCGGGATCATCCATCATGGTGACTTGCGGGGCAGTATCTGCAATCACATTGATCGCCCATGTGCGCCCACCGGGGCCGTTGATCGCAAGCTCGCCGGACTGCACAACGGTAAAGTCCTGTTCGGTAGCTGAGGCGGGGGGGATGTCGCTGGCGCGGCCCGATACAGTTTCGGCCACCGTCAAAGCGCCCACTTCTCCATAAAGGCGCAAGGTGATGAGGCTGCCGACCGGGACGTCCAGCGTCTCGGCCGTGATGTCGTTTAGGTAGATCGTGGGCCGTCCGGTGTAGCGTGGGCTTTCCGCCCACCCTTCCCAGACCGGGCCTGTCGCAAGGCCACTGCCTGCGCCCGGTGCCAGTGTTGTCACGGACCCCACGCGCAGGATGGAGCCAAAAATCAGCGCGACAGCAAAAGCCAAGACAGCGATATATCGTAGGGCATAAGGGTCCCGGCGCGCGATGCGCAGATCGGCGGGAACGGGCTTTGCCGCTTCTGCTCGCTGGGCCATGCGTGCTTGGTGCGCGCGCCAGACAGCGGACGACGCGGCATCGCCATCCCCGATTGCCTGCGTGTCCATCAAGGCTTGGATAGGACGCCCCGGCAAGGTTTCATCGAGACGGACGAGCGCCGCCTCCCGCGTTGGAATGCGAAACTTGCGGAATGCATAAATCAGCGCGGCAATGCCACTCAGGGCCGCCACAACCGCAACTGCCCAGACAACTTCGACCAACACGCTGTCTTGTAGCCCAAGCATCAGCATTGCAAAAACCGCCAGCACCACAGTGACGAGTGGCCAAGTGGCGATCCACAGGGCTTCGGCAAACATCCCGGCACGTGTCAGGGCCAATGGCCAACGCAGGGCACTCAGCCCGCGGCGCACATCATGTCGAGAGAAATTGGCCATGTTTCACGCGTCCTTGCCGACGGCCCGACGCACCATAGCGTCTAAAGCCATTCAGGGATGGTATCTCGATTTATCATTTCGTCAAAGGTCGGACGTGCGCGGATCACCGCGTATTGATCACCATGCACCAGCACCTCGGGGATCAGGGGGCGGGTGTTGTATTCGCTAGACATCACCGCGCCATATGCGCCTGCACTGCGAAAAGCGACGAGATCACCAGCATTTAGAGGCGCCATCATGCGCTGCTTGGCAAAAGTATCCCCGGATTCGCAGACCGGACCGACGATGTCATAGGGCGTTTGCTCGACCCCGGCATCTGCCTCAAGAACAGGCACAATATCGTGGTACGCCTCATACATCGCTGGCCGGATCAAGTCGTTCATCGCGCCATCCAGAATCAGGAAATCGCGCCCTTCACCGGATTTGACGTAAATGACCTGCGTGATCATGCAGCCCGCATTGCCTGCAATCAGTCGGCCCGGCTCAATTTCGATCTCACAGCCCAGATGGCCAACCGTGCGTTTGATCAACGCACCGTAATCGCTGGGCAGAGGTGGCGCTTCGTTGTTGCGGGCATAGGGAATCCCCAAACCGCCACCCAGATCGAGACGCTTGATGGTGTGGCCATCGCCGCGCAGCGTTTCTGTCAACTCGGCCACCTTTTGGTAGGCGAGTTCGAACGGTGCCAGATCCGTCAGTTGCGAGCCGATATGCACGTCAATGCCGATGACATCGAGATTTGGCAGGCTGGCCGCCAGCGCATAAACCTCGCGGGCGCGCGCGATCGGGATGCCAAATTTGTTTTCGGACTTGCCTGTGGCGATTTTTGCATGGGTTTTGGCGTCGACGTCCGGGTTCACGCGGATGGTGATCGGGGCGCGCACACCAACCTCGCCTGCGACGCGGTTCAACACCTCCATCTCGGGCTCGGATTCGACGTTGAACTGGCGGATACCACCGGACAGGGCCAGCCGGATTTCATCAGCGGTTTTGCCAACACCGGAAAATACGATCTTGTCGCCGGGTACGCCTGCAGCCTTGGCGCGCATGTATTCGCCGCCCGACACCACGTCCATGCCTGCGCCTGCGGCCGCCAACGTCTTGAGGATAGCCTGATTGCTTGCAGCTTTCATCGCGTAGCAAACAAGATGCTCTGTGCCGCTCAACGCTTCGTCAAACAAGGTGAAGTGGCGCAAAAGCGTCGCAGTAGAATAGACATAGAATGGCGTGCCGACCGCTGCCGCGATTTCGGGCAAGGGCACGTCTTCGGCGTGCAAGACGCCATCTCGGTACAAGAAATGATCCATGCCACGCGCCATACCCAAGCGCGCGGCACAGATCAATTGGTCAATGTGCGCAGGGCGCTAGGGCTTTTTCTTCTCGGCCTCTTTGACGCGGATCACAGCCTTTTTCTGGCGCGCGATGATGGCGTCCCAGACAGGCGCGAATTCCGGATTCTGCAGGCCGCGATGGGTGGCCAGTTGATACAGCACATGTGCCGGATTGTCGTTGCATTCAATGACCTTGGGACCGTCTGCCGTCACAGCAATATCGAAACCGCACACGCCGAACTCCGGGAATACCTCGTGCGCGTCGACGGCTGTTTTCAGCGTTTCATCCCAGAAAGGCAGCGTGACGCCCACGACGGGGTGACCAGACACAGGGTGATCGCTCAGTTCTTCAGTCTTGGGGCCGGTGCCACGAACACATGACAACACGGCGCCCGTGCCAAGGTCCAGATGCGCCAGCAAGCTGCCGCTTTGCCAGAAGTTGTCGGACATGGCGGTTGGCGCGGGCATCTTCCAAAGAGCATAAAGCGGTTTGGGGCCAGATCCGTCATTCACAGTCACCACACGTACGCAGCCGACAGCGGGACCTGCAATTGCGGCCATGTCGGGATGTGGATCAAGGGCGGATTGCAACAGGAAGCCGCCGCGATATTCGGTCATGACTTCCTCGGCAAAGGCGTCGACATCCTGTGTCTTGCCATTGGCCAATCGCAGCGTGTCGCCATCTATCGCCTCAATGCGCACAGAGCCTTCGGACAAGGAGCCGTGATGCGGCTTGCCAAACAGGGGATAGACCGCGTCATTGCGCAGGAATGCAGCAACGCTTTGCGCATCGCGCAGGGTCGGCAAAGCTCCGGCGGATCGGAATGTCGACACCAGCGCCTGCGTTTTGGCCGTGGCGATGCCGAGTTGCGACAACAACTGCGTGTAGAGCAGTTTGTTGGCCATAAAGGTACGGTTCGGGATCGTGATCGGTGGGTTCAACTGCGCATTCAGCGCGTTGGTGCCGCCCTGGCCCAGAAACATCCGCTTTTCGTCTTTGGACAGGGCCGGATCATAGACCCGCATGCTGTAATACTCGTTCGAGCCCAGTTTCTGCGCCCCACCACGCATCGAGAAAATCTCGCGCATTTGACGCAGCGGGTGCACGCCATGTTGCTGCATGACCTGCGCGATTACGGGGGCTTCGGGTTTTTTGGGGGCATCGGGACCTGTCAAAAGGACGCCGGGTGCCTGAGCGCTTGTATCTGTCATTTCTGTTGCCCTTATACTGCCTGCTGTTCTGTTATGCGGGAAATTAGGCAGCAATAACGTCAACAATTGGGCGCAATTGTTTCTTGAATGGAACAAGTTTGAGAAAAATGCAGGGGGATCAGGTGATCGGCCGTGACCGCAGGAACAGATAAAGCGGCAAACCACAGCTGACACCGATGCAGAATGTCGCCGGAATAGCGATCAACGCCAGCCAGTTGCGACGCACGGACACTTCGGAAATGATCCAGATCGTCAACGCGAGCGCTGCAATCGTCAGGTCCCAGACCAGTCCGCTGGTTGCGGCGTTCACGTGCCAGGCATCCACCATCGCCATCAGGTCATAGCCGTTGGCGTTGAACCACGTCACAAAGTAGTACATCGGATGAATGGCGCCCCAGATTGCGAGGCCCAGATAGATCACGCGAACAGGGCTCATGGATCTAGAACAGGCTCACGCCCAAACGCAGCGGCCCGCGGTTCACACCCACAGTTCCCCCGACGTTGACCCCATTGGATCCAACACCGATTGCTATGCTTGCGTCCGGTTGCACGGGTTCGCCATCTGCTCCGCAGGCGGCCAAGGCCAGAATTGCCAGAACGCTCATCACTCGGATCGGTTTCATGCCAGTGTCTCCCTCCAGCGGGCGATTTGCGCACGCACCTGTACAGGTGCCGTGCCTCCGTAAGATGTACGCGATGCGACGGAATTTTCCACGCCTAAAACGTCAAATACGTCTTTCGTGATTCCATCATGAGCGGATTTCATCTGATCCAGCGTCAAATCCGGCAGGTCGATCCCCTGCCCTTCTGCCATAGCCACAAGGGCCCCGGTGATGTGGTGCGCGTCGCGGAACGGCAGGCCCAGCACCCGCACCAACCAGTCAGCCAAGTCCGTCGCAGTCGAGAATCCGGACCCTGCTGCTGCAGCCAGTGACGCACGGTTCGCTGTCATGTCCCGCACCATGCCGTCCATCGCTGCCAACGCCAGCATCCAGTTGTCGGCGGCATCAAAGACCTGCTCCTTGTCTTCCTGCATGTCCTTGGAATAGGCCAGCGGCAAGCCTTTCATCACCATCATCAGCGCCGTATTGGCCCCGTAAATCCGGCCCACCTTGGCGCGGATCAGCTCGGCTGCATCCGGGTTCTTTTTCTGGGGCATGATGGAAGACCCGGTCGAAAACCGGTCCGAGAGCGTGACAAACCGGAACTGGGCCGAGGACCAGATCACCAACTCTTCGGCAAAACGGCTGAGGTGCATCGCACAAATGCTTGCCGTGCTCAGGAACTCCAAAGCAAAGTCGCGGTCGCTGACAGCATCCAGACTGTTCGCGGCGGGGCGGTCAAAACCCAAGGCCTGCGCCGTCATGGCGCGATCAATCGGGAAGGACGTGCCTGCCAAGGCCGCCGCGCCCAGGGGGCTTTCGTTCATGCGCGCGCGCGCATCACGCACACGGGACAAATCGCGGCCAAACATCTCGACATAGGCCATCATGTGATGACCCCACGTCACGGGCTGGGCCGTTTGCAGATGGGTGAACCCCGGCATGACCCAATCGGCCCCCGCTTCAGCCTGATCCAAAAGCGCGGCAATCAGGGACAACAACGCCCCTTCAGCCGCATCAAACTGATCCCGGACCCACAATTTGAAATCTGTCGCCACCTGATCATTGCGCGACCGACCCGTGTGCAGACGACCCGCAGGTTCGCCAATGACCTCTTTCAGGCGGGCCTCGACATTCATGTGGATGTCCTCGAGGGCGGTGGAAAACTCAAACGTGCCACCTTCGATCTCTGACAAGACCGTGAGCAGGCCTTCCCGGATGGCCTCGACATCCTTATCACTCAGGATGCCTGTGGCGGCCAACATGGCGGCATGGGCCCGCGAACCTGCGATGTCTTGTGACGCCATGCGCTGGTCAAATCCGATTGAGGCATTAATTGCTTCCATGATCGCATCTGGCCCTGCCGCAAACCGGCCGCCCCACATGGTATTCGCAGATTTATCGGTCATGGATGTGCCCACCTAAGGAAAAGACATGAAAAAGATTGTTGCCGCTGCCCTGTATATGGCCCTGACCTTGGGTGCAATTCCTGTGCTTGCCGACACCGAGGCCGCAGCGGCCTTGCGCGACGGGGATATGAAGAAACTGATCTTCCATTCTACCCCCGAGGCTGTGTCCAACGCCTCTTATGATCTTGCCGACGGCGCCGGTTCAGGATCGCTGGCAGATTACGAGGGCAAATACATCCTGGTGAATTTTTGGGCGACATGGTGTGCGCCCTGCCGTCACGAAATGCCCATGCTGGCCGAATTGCAAAGCGAACTGGGCGGGGACGCCTTTGAGGTCGTGACCATTGCAACCGGGCGCAACAACCCCGCCGCAATCGTAAAGTTCTTTGACGAGATCGGCGTGGACAACCTGCCCCGCCACCAAGACCCCAAACAGAAACTGGCGGCGCAAATGGGTGTTTTCGGTCTGCCGATTACCGTCTTGATCGACCCTAAGGGGCGTGAAATCGCCCGCCTGCGCGGCGACGCGGATTGGTCGAGCGACAGCGCCAAGGCCGTAATAGGCGCTCTGATCGGCACTGAAGGCAGCTAACGACTTTACCGCTACTGGGTGCGGGGATACCATTCCTTCATTGACAAAAAGGAGCGGTTTTCATGCGGCGCAAATCATTTTTTCTAACTTTGGTTGGATTGGTTTTTCTGGCGACATCTTCCGCCGCACAACAAGTTGCGTCCTACAAGAAAGGGCGAAACGTTCAGATCGTCAGTCAGGAAAAACTCGGCCCCAAAAGCCGCAAAGAGTTCCGGAAATGGCGTGATGGGCCAAACTACTTTGGTGTTTTGGTGTTTTCGACCGAAGAGGACGGAAGTTTCGGCTCTGCACGCGGCCTGCACGATTTCGCCACAGCCCGCAAAGACGCGATGATCATTTGCAGAGCGCGCGCCAAGGATCCCGCAAGCTGTTATGAATACGCCTACTCTTTGCCACGGGGATATGATCCGAAGTCCCCTGACATAGCAATTGGCGCAACTGCGCACGACGCATTTTACGGACCCTACAAAAAACGCCAAAAGCCGAACACCTACAGCGCTTTTGCCATCAGCGACGGATTTGACTGGGGCTACAGCCTCAATCGTGACACCGCTAAAGCGGCGCGCGAAGCGGCAATCGTCCAATGCCAAGCCGGTGCCGCGGGCAGCAAGGCGCGCGCATCCGATGCCATCCGCAAGGCCCTCAAGCTCAATACACGCGGCAAGTGCCGCGTCATCCACACCTCAAAACGCTAGATGGGTTTTGTCCGCATTACGCCACGCCATCTTTGACAAAACACCCCGAACCGACGCAGCATTCTGAGCGGGGAGGGCGTGCGGGGTGCCGTTGACCATACTGCTTGTTCTGGTGATTGGCGGCATCGCGGCCGTGGCAGTTGCACTGCACATGTTGGGGTTTTCAAAGACCAGGAAAATAGACATGGCCGGCGTGCATGCGGAATGGCTGCGCCACTTCCCCGATGACACATTCGATCACAATGACAGTTTCGAAGCCCTCGTGACTATGGCAGGTGATCGGGCCGTTCTGCGCACGGATCAGGGGTATGGACTTGTGTGGAGCATGGGCGCCGACACCAGTGCGCGCCGTCTTGACCAGTCCCGTTGGCAGGAAACCCGAAAGGGCGTCGATTTTCGGTTCGATGACCCCGGCGCCCCGCGCATAGCCGTCACATTACACAACAGCGAAAGGCACCTTTGGCTGTCATATCTGAGGAAAATCCATGGATCTTGAATACCCGGATGTTGTGCAACTGGCTGTGCCTTTGTTCATCGCAGCCATCGCCATTGAACTGACATGGATCGTGATCAAGGGACGCGGCGGGCGGTACGAGACCCGCGACGCTGTCACGTCCCTGATCATGGGAGCGGGCAATGTGGCTTCGGGGATCTTGCTGGGTTTTTTTGCCTGGGGGTTCTTTATGGCGCTGTGGTGGATCACGCCGCTGAACCTTGGGGCGTCTGTCGGGGTTGTGTTGTTGTGCTTTGTGCTGGACGATCTGCGCTATTACTGGGTGCACCGGTTCGGGCACCGCATCCGCTGGGTCTGGGCCAGCCACGTCAATCACCATTCATCGCAACACTACAATCTGACCACGGCGCTGCGCCAGACATGGACAGGTACGTTTACCTTCATGATGGTGGTGCGTGCACCGTTGATCCTGCTGGGATTCCACCCGGCCATGGTGCTGTTTTGCGGTGGTCTGAACCTGATTTACCAGTTCTGGATTCATACAGAGGCGATCGGACGGATGCCGCGCTGGTTCGAGGCCGTCATGAACACTCCGAGCCACCACCGCGTCCACCACGGGCGTAATGCGCGTTATCTGGATGCAAACTATGCGGGCGTGTTCATCATCTGGGACAAGTTGTTTGGAACCTATGTCCCGGAACTGGAGACGGAAAAACCGGATTACGGACTGGTCCAGAATCTTGGCACGTTCAATCCCATCCGCGTGGCGTTTCACGAATGGATTGGGATCTGGCGAGACGTCACGCAAACCGGGCTGACATGGCGTGAACGGGCCATGTATGCCTTTGCACCTCCGGGGTGGAGCCATGACGGATCGCGCGATACATCAGAAACGATCAAGGCAAAGCACCTGGCGCGCAATCCAAGTGACGCCGGAACGCCGGGGTTCTAAGGCGCACACGGCGCGCGGATGCGGACCCTAGCGTTTGAGGCTTGCCATCAACTGCCCGAATTTTTCGCCCTGCACCGCGACATGGTTGCGCAACGCACTGGCTGCCTGATCTGCATCCCCTTTGCGCAGCGCTTCCAGAATGGTGGTGTGTTCCTCCATGGACTGGCTCAACCGGCCACGAACACGCAACTGAATTCGGCGATACGCCTTGAGCTTGTTCTGCAATTGCAGTGCTTGATTCTGAAGAAAGCTGTTCCCGGCCGCGCTGTAGATCACGCGGTGAAAGGTTTCGTTTGCAGCATAGTATTGATCCGGGTTTTCAGCGCGCAATGCCTGGGCGCAGTGATCATTGGCTGTGCTTAGTTCGTCGAGACCCTGATCAGTCATCCGCGACGCGGCAAGCCGACCGCATGCAGCCTCAAGTTCTGCCATGGTTTCGAACATCTCGATCAGGTCAACCGGGCCCGGCTGGCGTACAAAGACACCGCGCCGCGGTATCTGTTCCGCCATGCCCGAGGCAACAAGCACTTGCAGTGCTTCGCGAATTGGTGTGCGGGACACTTCGAACTGGGTGGCCAGCTTGACCTCGTCCAGCCTGTCACCATCCCGGTAATCGCCGGACAAAACGCCCTGCTCCAAAGTGTTCGCAATCTGGTTTGCGCGCCGAACATCCATCGCAGAGCCCTACCATGCACAGGAAAGAAAATGCAATCATTCAATTATTGTATACAATATATTTGACTTGGGATGCACGTCGTGAGACGAACTCCGTCCACGGAGTATCCGGATTCGACAGATCTGACGGCAAAGGTGAGCGGTATGAGCTATTTCGGCGATCTGATTTCGACCGTTTTTGAACGACGCTACAGCAGTGCCGTGTCTCAAGACGCCAAGGGGCGAAGTGTCACCGAATTGGCCCACGACCTGTTGGGCAGCCATGGCGAGGTGTCCGGCAGTACGCTGGCCCGACTGATCCTGGACCGCTACAGCGCCATGGGTGGCGACGAAAAGCGCGCATTTTTCGAATTTCTGACCCACGAATTGGAAATCGACCCGGTCGCAGTTGTGGAAAGCCTGAAGGACTACAAAGAAGCCCCCTCGGAACGCAGCTACCGCGCCTTTGCGCTTGCCGCAGAACCCAAACGCCAGGAGCTGATCCGGCGGCTCAATCAGGTGCCGGGCGCCACAGCGCAACTTGTGTCCATGCGTAAGGATCTGTTGGCCCTGATCCGCGATCACCCCGACCTTCAGCCTTTGGACGTGGATTTCAAACACCTGTTTGCGTCATGGTTCAATCGCGGCTTTCTTGTCTTGCGTCCGATCAACTGGGAAAGCCCCGCCGACATCCTGGAAAAGATCATTGCCTACGAGGCGGTACATGCCATCGACAGTTGGGACGATCTGCGGCGGCGTGTAGAGCCGAGTGATCGCCGCTGTTTCGGTTTTTTCCACCCGGCCATGGCCAACGAGCCCCTGATTTTTGTCGAAGTCGCATTGACCCAAGGGGTGCCTAACTCTGTTCAGGATCTGTTGGCGGACGGACGCGCACCCATTGCCATGGACGCTGCTGACACGGCCGTCTTCTATTCAATCTCGAATTGTCAGGACGGGCTTGCCGGGATTTCCTTTGGCAACTCGCTGATCAAACAGGTTGCCGCTGACCTCGCGCGCGACCTGCCGATGCTCAAGACGTTTGTTACGCTGTCACCCATTCCCGGCCTGAACCGATGGCTGGAAAAACAGGGTTTCAGTGCGCCACAGGCGGATCGTAATGAGGCTCTCGCCGCACATTACCTGCTCGAAGCCAAGCGCGATGATGGGATGCCCATCGATCCGGTCGCGCGGTTTCACCTCGGCAATGGCGCAATGGTCCATGCAGTCCACGCGCATGCCGACACGTCTGAAAACGGGCTTAGACAATCTGGTGGCGCCATGGTGAATTATCTTTATGACCTGTCCCAGATCGCCACAAACCACGAGCGTTTTGTAGCTGAAAAATCAGTTGCGGCGTCTCAAGACGTCCGTACCCTCAGCGCGAGTGTGGGACCCAAGACCTGACGTAAGGAGCCCGAAGATGGCCAACCCCCTTTTTGACACGCTGTTCGGGCAACACCGGGGCAAGAACACCCCGTTTCTGCATCTGGAGAACGGCGACAGCCTGTCATATGCCGCGTTTCTGGACAGGGCAGCGCAATTTGCAGGTCTGCTGAGTTCATCTGGGCTGGACGCCGGGGATCGGGTTGCAGTGCAGATCGCCAAGTCGCCCGAAGCGCTGGCCGTTTATGCCGCGTGTGCACAGGCCGGCTTTGTTTTCCTGCCCCTGAACACTGCTTACACAGCAGACGAAGTATCATACTTCGTTGAGAACAGCGGTGCCAAGGTGCTGCTATGTGATCCTGTCGGAGCAGCGGCTCTGAAGTCCATCACGGACGGGTGTAATGCGCAACTTGAGACACTAGACGCAAATGGCGCAGGCAGTTTCGCAGACAAGGCGGCCAGCTATTCCACAAGCTTTGCCACGGTCGACCGCAGTGGCGATGATCTGGCCGCATTTCTTTATACGTCCGGCACCACTGGGCGCTCCAAAGGGGCGATGCTGACGCAAGACAACCTGCTGTCCAATTCAGAGGCCCTTTTGAAAGAGTGGCGATTTACTGAAAAGGATGTGCTGCTGCACGCCCTGCCGATCTTTCATACACATGGGTTGTTTGTGGCCACCAACATCACCTTGCTGGCAGGCAGCCAGATGATCTACCTGCCAAAATTCGACCTGGATCAGATTATCGCAAACATGCCGCGCGCAACGACCATGATGGGCGTGCCGACCTTTTACACCCGCCTTTTGGGGGACGCTCGGTTCACCCGCGAGCTGGCCCGGCATATGCGTCTCTTTGTGTCTGGCAGTGCGCCCTTGTTGGCCGAAACCCATGTGCAATTCGAAGAGCGTACGGGCCACCGTATCCTCGAACGCTATGGCATGACGGAAACGAACATGAACACATCCAACCCCTATGACGGAGAGCGTCGCGCAGGGACCGTTGGGTTTCCGCTGCCCGGTGTCGAGTTGAAAATCACCGACAGCCAGACAGGTGAAACCCTGCCCCAAGGCGAAATCGGTGAGATCGAAGTGCGTGGACCCAATGTGTTCCGAGGCTACTGGCAGATGCCGGAAAAGACGGCGGAAGAATTGCGCTCGAACGGTTTTTTCATCACCGGAGATTTGGGACAGATTGACCAAGACGGTTATGTGAGCATCGTCGGGCGGAACAAGGACCTGATCATTTCGGGGGGATACAATATCTATCCCAAAGAGATCGAGTTGCTGCTGGATGACGCCACTGGAGTGTTGGAAAGTGCCGTCATTGGTGTGCCGCACCCGGATTTTGGCGAAACGATTGTGGGCATCCTTGTGGCATTGCCGGGCCACACGCTCGATGTTGACGCCATCAAATCCGAGATCAGCGGCTCATTGGCGCGCTTCAAACATCCGCAGCGGTTGATTGTGGTGCCAGAACTGCCGCGCAACACCATGGGCAAGGTGCAAAAGAAAGCGTTGCGGGACACCTATGCAGACCTGTTTGCCACCTAAAATTTGTCTTAGGCGGCGTGACGCAGGATCGCGGCCTCGCTCGCACTCAGGTTGCGACGCGCATAGGCACCATAACGGTGCGGGTCGTACTCAAGATCAGGCAGTCGCGCCAAAAGGCGCGCGCGGTCTGCATCACCCAATGTCGAAAGCGCGGTGTTGGCGGGATGAAAGCTTTCGGTGTCGACACCATTGGCACGGATAATCTCGTGCCGGGGCAACAGCAGGTGCACATAAGTGACTTCGCGCACCTTGAGGTCAACCGACACGGTTGAGCCATTTACCAGATCCTTGGCCGCCACCAGAACTTCGGGCGTGTTGAACAGAGATTGCGCGACTTCTCCCTGCACCAGCATCCGATGTTCAGGCGACACCAGCAGATCACCGTCAGGGCGTTCTTCGCCCAGTGCTCCGACAGCGATACGCACGGGCCGCAGGCGCGGCATCGCAAACAGACGCGCACCCGTCATGCGGCGGCTACCCACCCACTGGATGTCTTGTGCACCATTGTCCTTGGTCTGCACCCGGTCGCCTTCGCGCAGGTCTTCTACGGCGCGAAGCCCCTCGGGTGTTTCGATCAACGTACCCGGTGTGAAACAGATAACACCCCCGGTTTCTTCACCGGTCGAATTTCCATGGCTGGCGTTGAGCGTATGATGAACGATCCACAGCTCAGTGTTGCGAGGCGGGATTTCATCCATGAACATCAAAAGAGGCTGTGCACCGCCACCCACTTCGATAACGGTCACGGTATAGCTTTGGGCGCCATCGGTCACAACAAAACTGCTGTCGACCATCGGTGCTGTATCGTCCAATGGCGCACCGTCTGTCATCGGCGCACGATCAAGCGCGGCACCCACCAAACGTTGTACCATGCGCGCAGCCCGTCTGCGCATCGTTTCCGATCCGTCTGCCCCTTCGAGACGCAAAACATTTTGTGGTCCATCCACACGCACGGCGTCTCCGCGCCATGCCCACGCTGCCCCAACCGCCAATGAAACCATCGGCGCGGCCTCAAGACCGTCCACTTCTGTTTGCGACCAGGAGATGACAAACGTGCCACGAAAGCCCGTCTTCATTGCCTGTATGCCTGCCTTATTTTTTTATTACTGGCACGCTAGCAAAAGGTTAATTTTTGGTGAAGATCATTTTTGTGTCAGATTCCAGATGCTTGCACTGCGGCATTCAACTGGTGCACGAATGCATCACCTTGGAAGGACACGCCCTAGAACCCGAAACGTACGCGCAGGGATCCAATCAGCTGTCCCTCCTCTTGGCCTTCGAATTCCTCGCCCAGATAGGTCAGTCCGCCAAAACCGGACGCACCGTTTTTACCCTGCCACATCACGCCAGCGCGCAAACGCTCGCGGCTGTTGTCCAATACAGGCCCGCGATCTTCCGGGAAAAACTCGCTGTCCTCGACGTAGGCCACGTCCGCGCCGACAACAAAGCTGAACCCACTCCAGTCGCTGGTCACACCACGGTAACGGTGTCCGGTGATCGGATCCCGGATCAGCAATTCAGACTGGCCCAGTTCGCCGAACGTCCAGTCAAATCCCACACGCGCCAATGTTTCGACACCTGCACGCGCCTCGACAAACGGACGCAGACTTGAACGGTCGCTCAGAGCGATGCGGCGTCCGCTTTCAAACACAAGCGTAGGGTTGATCGAGTTGTCAATCTGGGCATCCAAAACGGCATCAGACGGGCGCGAGATTCCAAGAAAGTCGTGTAGCCCATCCTGAAAATTGTCCAACTGTGTTTGAGGTCCGACAAAAACCAGATCGCCGCCAAAGGCGTATTCAGCGGCACCACGTTGCATATGCGTGTGCAATCCTAACGACAGCGCACCGGCATAGAGCCGATCCGCCGGGTCCGGACTGCGCAGATCCGAGGGCGTGATGACTTCGCCCTGAATGCGCAGTTCCAACAGGTCGCCGAACCGTTCCGGCGCAACGCCAGTCCACGTTGGCCCCCAAATGCGCGATGTCGCAATCGAACCGCTGCGCCAGCGATCATCGCCGTCACCCAGAAAATCATTGTTGAGCAGCAGACCAAATCCCAGCCGTGTGCGATCCGCAGCCTCTGCAGTGGTACACAAGGAGACGATTGCGGCCAATGCCGCCAAAATCACACGACGCATAAACAAATCCCGCTCTGTTGCGCCCCCCGGCCCTATCTGAATACCACCCTTGAGTTGCATTTTGCCAGAGCACATTCGATGCCGCTCCGGCAGCGATACCCGCGCTGTTGCTTTTTTGTTGCGCCGATGCGTGCGGCCCGGCTGGTCCGCCGCACCCCTGTCAAAACAAGGTGCCCATCTGGTATTCAGTCAGGGTCTCGTCGGCGAATTCAAACCGTTCGACATTCTCGACCTCTGTGCTGTCGCCACCGTTACGGATCACAAATCCGTCGCCGTTTTGAATGATAAGGTAGTCATCCAAATCCCCTGTCAGCACAAGAGTATCGATGCCTGAACCACCATCCAAAATGTCATGTCCGCTTGAGGCATAAAGAACGTCATGCCCAGTCTCGCCAAAGACAAAGTCGTCCCCGTCTCCGCCATAGAGGTGATCGGCACCCTGAAAGCCCGAGATCCAGGCGCCGCTGTCATGGGCAACAATGTGATCGACGCGCGTTGTGCCATTGGCATAGTGAAACACAACCACGTTGGCGTCCGGGTCCGTTGGTGCGCCCCAGCTTTCACCTTCGTTAAAGTAGACGGTACTGGCGAGGTAAAACTGTTCCACATCGTCGCGCAAAGATGTTTCCACGACGACCGTGTTGTCGGCATCCAGCCCGCCATGGAAATTGATGTCACGGTTCGTGCCCACGACATCAACGTGGTTGCCAATGGCCGTCTGGTAACTGGAGAACAAAACGCCGTGGCGTGTGTCATAGACTTCTATTCCACTGAATTCACTGAAGTAGACGTCCCGGATCTGGATGCCGTAGCCGTTGCCTCCATTACCCTTGTTGTGCGCACCGATCACCGTGATTTCAGAGAGGTCAGCCATCAGCGAGTTGGCGATGTTGATACCATTGGAACCGGGTTGGGTGATAGTAATGTCATCCATCGAGAGGCCGAGCGTGTTGGAGATGTCGATGGCTGCATTGCGGTATTCATCAGGCAATGTGTTGGAGAAATCTCCGGGGTCCGCCGTGCCATAGGGCGACACGACCTCAAATCCTTCAAGGGTCACACCCGCAAGCGGGTCCATTTTGTGAATTGTCGTCAACGCGGGATCAAAGTCAAAGGGCAGACGTTCACTCAAAGCAACGGAATTGCCGCCCACACGCTCTACCGTCACCATGAACGTGCGCAACGGAGAGTCCTTTTGCCATTCGGTATCGCCGATCTCTGCAAATAGTTCCGGTGTGTTGGCTTGCGTGATGTACACAACATCCCCGGCCTTCAACCCATGACCCTCTTCAAACCGGATCATGCGCGCGCCCTTAGTGGCCAAGTGTTCCAACGTGGGCAATTCCTCAAGCGTGTTCCCGATCCATTGCGGACCAACTTTGATCACCGCTTCGCCGCTCAACGCCTGAGACTGGATCAGGCGCGTCTCTGCTTCACCCGCACCCTGGATCGTAATGTCGGACCTGTTCACAACGAGGGTCTGGGTGACGATGTAATCCCCCGGCTCCAACCGGATCGCGGCCTTTGGTGGTGCGGTATCAATGATCTGTTGCAGATCAGGTGCGCTGGTGCCGACAGGGACGTCGATAAAAAACGGGTCGGGCATATCAATGCTCATGAGGACTTCCTTTTCACTGCTTCGTTTGTTTTCGGCAGGATCAGGACGCACTCATCCGGCGTCGCTGGTTAAGCGGCGTTGATGTGTCGTTATGTATTCACCGTTAGGACCGCAATTGCCTGCACGCCTCCCCAACGTCCGTTCTCCCAAACGGACGTAAGCAATGCAGGATCAGCGAGCCCCGACCCCATTGACCTTGGTCTAGAGGGCAAGACTTCAGAATTCGTAAAATGCTGCAAGTGCAGCATGATCCATCCATAGGCAATTTTCCTCTTATCTGATGCAAGATGCCGGCCAGCCCCCACAACGGGGAAAAAACCCTTACAAATCATGTAGGGATTCGTCCGAAATTTACATTTTTTGTAGGAGAAACCCTGACACGATCTTCCCTTTTCCTGACTCTTTGCAGGTGCAGAAAAGTGCTCTGTTCGACGTCGTATTGATGCGCACCAAGCGCCAGACGAGGAAGAACGGAACATGGCAAGTATCAGCGTTTTTGGAATTGGGTATGTCGGCGTTGTTGCTGCTGCCTGCTTGGCGCGCGACGGTCATGACGTCGTTGCCGTCGACATTGACGAGGCCAAGGTGGACGCCATCAGCAAGGGCCAAAGCCCGATTGTGGAAAACGGCCTGCCGGAACTGATTGCCAGTGCCGTACGGTCCGGGCGCCTGACAGCCACCACCAGCGTGAGCGATGCCATCGCCGAAACCGAAGCGTCCTTTATCTGTGTTGGCACGCCCAGTGCCCCAAACGGTGCCGTTGGCACAACCTATGTCAAAAGCGTGTGTGACAGCATCGGGTCCGCACTGTCGTCCAAGGCCGCCTTCCACTCGGTCGTGGTGCGCTCCACCACGGTTCCCGGCACCACCGACAGCGTCGCTATTCCTGCGCTTGAGGCCGCTTCGAACAAAGTAGCAGGCAAGGACTTTGGCGTTGGCTACTTTCCTGAGTTTCTGCGTGAAAGCACCGCAATCGAGGATTACGACAATCCTGGCCTGATTGTGGTTGGCGCAATGGACGACACGACTGCAAATTTCCTGACACAACTGAACGCGCATCTGCCCTGCGACATCCATACCGTCGATATTCCGACAGCGGAGATGGTCAAATACACCTCAAACACATGGCGGGCGGTCAAAGTATCTTTTGCCAATGAAATCGGCAACGTGGCCAAGTCTGCGGGCCTAGACGGGCAGCGCGTGATGCAGATCCTTTGCTCGGATCACAAGGTCAACATGTCCCCCTATTTCATGCGACCCGGCTTTGCCTTTGGTGGTTCGTGTCTGCCCAAGGACGTGCGCGCTTTGCGCCACTTTGCCAAGGCCCGCGATGTGCAGGTTCCGATCCTTGACGCCGTGCTGGAGGCGAACGAGGCCCAGATCGCACGGGCACGCACCATGATCAAAGAGGCCGGCGTGAAATCCGCCGGTATGATCGGCATTTCCTTCAAACCGGGCACCGACGATTTGCGGGAAAGCCCCTTGGCCGAACTCGCCGCCCGCCTGATCGAAGACGGTATCGCGATCTCGATTTACGATCCGTATGTCCATGCCGCCTATGCACAAAACCTCAGTGCGGCGGGGCGCGGCAACGACGTGGTGCCTGATCTGGGCAAACGCCTGATTGACGGAGTGGACGCCCTGATTGACGGGGCCGACAGCCTGATCGTCGGCAATTTCTACAGCGATACTGTGGATCAAATCCTCACGGCGGCGGAAAACAAGCCTGTCATTGATTTGACCCGCATCAGCAAGACGCGCATCTCGGACGGCCACTACAACGGGATCTGCTGGTGAAGGGGCTGACGCCCATACGCGCCCTCAGCCACATCGCCTATCTGTCGGTGATCGTGATCCTGAGCAGCGCGGCCAACTCGATCAACATTGCCGAGGTCAAAGGCGCGTTGGTTGTGGTCGGCCTTGTGGGGGCATGGCGCTATGGCTGGGCCATGCTGAACTTTTCCCGCGCCCTGATCTTTTTGCGTGTGGTCTACCCGATCAAGCGGCGCCAACGCGCCCGTGCCTTTGCACAAAGCAAAATCAAGCCACACGCCTTCTTTCTTGCCACCAGCTACAAAATCGCCCCCGAAGTCACCGCACCGGTTTATCACGCGCTGTTTACTGCTGCTGCGGCGGCACCCGGCGGGGCCACTGTGATATCCTCTGTTGTTGATACCGCTGACGCACGGTTGATCCAGCAAATCTATGACGGGATGGACATTGACCATGATCATGTGCGCCTGCATGTGGACCGTATAGCCGGCACCGGCAAACGTGATGCCCTTGCCCGCGCTCTGGAATTGATCGCGGCACACAGCCCCACGGCCCACGACATCGTGGCCTTTGTCGACGGTGACAGCTGTGTGCCTGCCGATCTGGTGATCAAGGCCCTACCCGCATTCACCGACCCGGATGTCGGTGCACTGACTACCGACGAAGAGGCGCTGATCGAACGCGACGGCCTGTTCCGCAAATGGTTCAACCTGCGCTTTGCCCAACGCCACGTGATGATGAGTTCCATGGCGCTGTCCGAACGCGTGCTGACGCTGACCGGCCGGATGAGCGTATTCCGCGCTGATCTCGCCACGCAGCCCGGATTTATCCGGCAGGTGCGGGACGATTCCATCGACCACTGGCGTCTGGGCGAGATCAAGTTCCTGACAGGCGACGACAAATCCACATGGTTCTGGCTACTGAGTCACGGCTACAAGATGGTTTACATCCCCGACCTCGTAGCCGTGTCGATGGAAAGCCAGCCGCGTGTCGGCTTTTTCGACAGCGCAACGACGCTGATGGTGCGCTGGTATGGTAACATGATGCGCACCAATGCCCGTGCGCTTGATCTGGGGCCACGCCGTGTCGGTGTGTTCACATGGTGGTCCATCCTTGATCAGCGGGTATCTATCTGGACCACGCTGACTGGACCAATCTCGGTGCTGTTTGCCAGCATACTGGTCTCGCCCTTGGTGCTTGTCGTTTACATCGCGTGGGTCATGGCCACACGCTATGTGTTTTGCGCGATCATTGCCGCTTTTCGCGGGCGCAGCTTTCCCGTGGTTTACACCTTCCTGCTTTACTTTGGACAGATCGTGGGCGCGGCCATCAAGAGCTATGTCAGCTTTCGCCTCGATCGCCAGAAATGGACCCGCCAGGACACCCAATTCAGTATCCGAGCCGGAATCGGCACCCGACTGCGCGCTGCTGGCTCAGTGGCGATGCACGCGCTGGCCCTAGGCTGGCTCGTCCTGGCCATCTTCTATCTGTCTGCAACCACATGACAATTTGACGTGAAGGACATCTAAATGACTGTCGCGACCACCGCTTCGACCCTGGAAAAACGTTCAACAGAGCGTCCCGCGCCGCGCATTCACCTGACGGCCGCCGAACATCCTATGATGCCCATCCCTTACGAGATGTTCATCGATAATCGCCGCTATCAGGGCACCGGTTTGTCTGTAGTGTCAGGCAGAGCCCAAGGATTGCCACGGCGTGACATGAACGGACAGCGGGCCCTCGCCATGCTGCAATTTGTATTCGAGGGGTTCACCGTGTCGCTTGAAGCCGAAGTGACACTGCACTTCGCACCCGCTGATGATGTGAACGCTCTGAGCTTCACGTTCACAGATCCAACCGGGCCCCATCTGCCGCAGCTCCGCCACATCATGAACTCCTACATCGCCGGAGATCTGATCAATCTTGGCTCGATGCTGCGTCCGGCCACGGATGCACGTAATGCCCCGAAATCGCAGATGCGGTCCAATCCCTTTGCGCGCGTCCTGCGCAGCGCAACACGCGGAGCCGTCACCGCCTGTTTGACCGTCGGTCTGGTCTGGGGTGCGCTCAGCCTCGTGGAAAGTCGCGTTCTGACGGTAACCGAAGCCCGCCCGGCCATTGTCAGCCTGCCCGGCGAGGTGTTGCGCGCACCGACTTCGGGGCAGATCGACTACCTCAACGCCCAAGCCAAGGAAGGCGAGGTTGCGTTCTCCATCCTGTCCAACGCCGGCATCGTGCTCAGCCTCAAGATGCCCTGTGATTGCGACATTGCGGACGTGGCCACCTTTGAAGGTGCGACCGTTTTGGCTGGCGAGCCTGTTTTGCAACTGGCCGATGCGGGCAGTGCGCCCGTGATCCGAGCGCAACTGAGCGAAGAAAGCCTTTCGGCGGTCGTTTCAGGCTACACCATCGCATTGGTTGCACCGGATGGATCGGAAATTGGCGCGACTTTGGGCGCACATGCGGCGCGCGAGATCACTGCCAGTGCCCAATCCGGGCCAGTCGCAGTCACGCTTGAACCTGACACGGCGCTGCCCATCAGCGCAGCAGGCACCTTGATGACCGTGCGCTTGTCGCGCCCGGGTCTGATCTCGACAGCGGATGTGACCAATTGGTTTGCAGATCTGCTTCACACCTCAAAAGACGCGCCTGTGCGCATTGCGGCAGGAGGCAACTGATGCTGTCCATGCGCGCCATACCCACGCCACATGAAGGATCCCAGATATGACCAGCCTCTATCCGATTATCCTGTGCGGTGGATCCGGGTCGCGCCTTTGGCCCTCCTCACGTCGCGAAAGCCCAAAACAGTTTCAACCTGTGGGCGGCGGCCAGACGACAAGTTTTCTGCAAGCCACTTTGCAGCGGCATATGGTGGATGGGATTGCGCCACCTCAGATCGTGACAAATCGGCATTATGCCGGGCTGGTCCGCCAACAAATGGACGAAATCCAGTGCAGCGGTGATGTGATCTGCGAGCCTCTGAGCCGCAACACCGGTCCTGCGGTTCTGGCAGCCTCGCTTATGGTCGCGGACAAGGATCCAGACGCGATCATGATAATTGTGCCGTCTGATCACGCCATAACAGGCGACATGAATGCGATGTTTTTCCAAATGCGCCGCGCCGCCGAGGAGGGACGGATCGTTATTTTCGGCATCCCCCCTGCTTATGCGGAAACGGGGTATGGCTACATCACGGACGGGGGCAAGTTCCTGAACTATGACGGCCTGCACCGGGTTGACGCATTTGTTGAAAAACCACCCCTCGACAAGGCGAACGCGCTGATCGCAAGCGGTGCCGCCTATTGGGCGTCAGGTCTGTCGATGTTTCGCGCCGCAACTATTATCGAAGAATTCCGCCGCTATGACCCCAAAACGCTGAACGCTGTACGGGCCGCCGTAACCGAAGGCCAGGCCACGCCACACGGTTGGTTGTTGAAAGAAAGCGAATTTGAAAAGGCGACAGGTGCCGCCACTGAACAGATCATCTTTGAAAACTCGTCAGCCGTGGCCTTGGCCCCTGCTGATGTCACATGGAATGACGTCGGGTCTTGGGCAGCCGTTTATGACATCGGGACAGCGGATCAGAACGGCAATGTAACGGATGGCGACGTGCTGGTCTTTGGAACGTCAAATTCGCTGATCCGCGCGCAAGACCGACTAGTGACGGTTATCGGCATGAGTGATCTGGTGGTTGTCGACACACCTGACGCGCTGCTTGTCGCCCCAAGATCGCAGACGCAACAGGTCAAGCAGGTCGTGGGCGCACTCGAAGCGGGCAATCGGCGTGAGGCTCAGCGCCACCTTGATCAGCACTACAGCTGGGGGGCCAAGCGCAAGCTGACAGAAGGGCAGGAAATCGACGTGGACGTGCTGGATGTCAAACCCGGCGCGCAAGTGTCGCTGCGTACCAACGGGCAAGCCACCAGCGTCATGCCGCTGTCGGGCCGATTCGGGATCGCGCTGGATGGTCCCAGTGACACGCTGGCCATGGGTGAACGCCACGCACTGCAGGGCAGCTCACGCTATGTGCTGTCCAATCGCGGCGACGACATGGGCAAACTGATGGTCCTGACCGCCAAAAAGGCACTCACCCCATCCAAAGAACTGCGCGAGGTCAGCGGTGCGTAAGATCACCCGACATATCCTTAGCGCGTTGATAGGCGTCTGTTTGGCCAGCGCAGGTTCCGCGCAGGAGGGCAACCTGCGTCTGCTCGATTTTCGCATCGTTCTGGCGCAGTTGGCGCAGAAGGTCGGAGCGAACGGGCAAATCGCTATTTTGCAGGCTCAGGGCGATACGCCGGGTCCCGCCTTGGTGCTTCGGGGGGGGCGACTTGCGCTGTCAGATCTGGCTGCCGCCGCGCCCGAAGGCCTGACACGCAAGGCAGATGGCAGCTATCATCTGACCCGGCCTCTGCTGGTTTGGCCCGACTCGCATCTTGTTATCGAACCCGGTGAACATCTGTTTCTGGATCGCTCAAGTGGTGCGTTCCTTGCCTCGCTCGGGCAGCTAGAAATCAACGGAGCAATGATCAGCGCCGCCCCGCGCGGCGTGGAAGCAGCGCGCGCACCCTTTCACCCTTTCGTTCTGGTCGCAGGCCAAGGTTATATGCGGGCACACGAAGCACGTTTTGCCCATTTGGGCTTTGGCACCATCCCCTCCTTTGCGGGCGTTGCCATCATCAATCGCGGGATCTTCCCCGCCAATGGCAACAGCCGCGTGAGCGGTAGCGTTTTTGAACACATTGGCAGCCTGTCCCTGATTTCGGTCGATGATGCCACGCTGGATGGCAACCTGTTCGAAGACACAACCGACACAAGTCTTGTGGTGCGCGCCAGCAATCGTATCGAAATTGCAGGCTCAGCCATTACTGACCCAAATGGCCACGGCATCCGCATTGCCGAAGGTTCCACCGACATTCGTGTCGATGACACAACCCTGTCGGCGCCACAGGGCATAGGTATCATGGTCGACAGCCGCGCAGCCGGCGTGTCCCTGTCCAACAACACCATCATTGCGCCTCAGGCATCCGGGATCACACTCGACACCGCCTTTTGCCTGTCGATCACCAACAACAGCATACTGGGTTCCCAAGGCAGCGGCATCACGGTCAAAGCCAGCGCCCGCGTGGCCCTGTCTGACAACACCGTCACACGCTCCAAACGGGCCGGGATCACACTGCAAACGCAGCCCAAGGACGCCGATGTCGCGCTGACCGGAAACCGGCTGATCGAAAACCGCGCCGGGATCAAAGGGACGTCCTCTGGCACCCTGCGGCTGGCCAATAACGACTTTTCAGACCAATTCCCGCGCTTTCTGGATGGCGACCTGATGCTTGAGGCGCGGCGCGTGGCTCAGGATTTGCGTGGCATTACACCCGTCCTCTTTGACGGGGCACATGCTCAAGATCCCTTGCTGGTTCCTGATTGCACAATGCCGGGAGGAGCATAAATCATGGTCTTTTCTTCAGAAACATTCCTGTTCCTGTTCCTGCCAGTCTTTCTGGGGCTCTACTATCTGACGCCGCTGCGCTGGCGTTCTGCCACGATCCTGTTGGGGTCTTATGTTTTTTATGCATGGTGGCGGGTCGACTTCCTTGGGCTTGTGATCCTGACGACCCTCTGGGCATTCGGCATGGGAAGATTGATTGCGGCCTATCGCGGCACGCGGCTGGGCCAGGCCGCACTTTTGATCGCAGTCGCAGGATGTCTGGGCGTGTTGGGTGTGTTCAAATATCTCAACTTCTTTATCGACAGCTTTGCTGCCCTTCTGGGCACCGATGCCGCCGGGCTTGATATCCACTGGCGTCTGATCCTGCCGATCGGCATTTCGTTCTATGTATTCCAGTCGATCAGCTACCTTGTCGACGTCTCGCGCGGGGATGCCAAATCAGACGCCAACCTGATTGACTTTGCGGCCTTCATCGCGCTGTTCCCGCAACTGATTGCGGGGCCGATCCTGCGGTACAAGGACCTTGAGGATCAGTTCCGCAGCCGCGAACATTCGGTCGAACTGTTTTGCGATGGCATGGCGCGCTTTGTTGTCGGGTTGGCCAAGAAAGTCCTGATCGCCGACAGCCTCGCGCCGCTGGCTGACCTCGCCTTTGCAACCGAAAGCCCGGGTCTGGCACTCGCGTGGCTTGGCGCAGCAGCCTATATGGCGCAGCTTTACTTCGACTTCTCGGGCTATTCGTCGATGGCCATTGGCCTTGGCATGATGATGGGCTTCCGCTTTGTCGAGAATTTCAACATGCCCTACATCTCGCGCTCGATCACCGAGTTCTGGCGGCGCTGGCATATCTCCCTGTCGATCTGGCTGCGCGACTATCTGTATATCCCGCTTGGTGGCAATCGCGTCGGATCTGTGCGCACCTACATGAACCTCATGACGGTCATGACGCTGGGGGGCCTATGGCACGGCGCGGCATGGACCTTTGTGCTATGGGGCATCTGGCACGGCTCGATCCTGAGCATCGAGCGGGCCACCGGTTTTGACCGCACGGCGCGTGAGCGGGCATGGTCGCTGCCTTTATGCCTGATGCTCGTGCTCATCGGGTGGGTGATGTTCCGGGCAGAGACCGTCGGGATCGCAGGTCAGATGTATGCCGGGATGCTTGGGCTGAACGGGATAAACCCGGATCCAATGATCTGGTTCTCCGTTTCTGGTGAAAGCATCGCATTGCTGGTTGTTGCGTTCATAATCGTTGCGCTCGAACCATGGATGGCCGCGCGCATGGTCCAACCGCATCCGACACTGCAAGGCACCAGCATGACAATCACCCAAGCCCCTGCACAGCAGGCGCTGATTTCTGCCGGTTTGGTGGTTCTGTGCGCCCTCACCATCATGAAGCTGGCCGAGCAAAGCTTCTCCCCCTTCCTCTACTTTCAGTTCTGAGGCTTGATTGATGACCCGTATCCCTCTTCTCGCCAAACTCACACTGCCAACGCTGTTCTTTGGCTATGCCATCGCCGCCAATGTGGCCCTGTTCACGCAGGATGGCATCGCGCTTCAAGCCACGGACATTGCCAAAGGGGCCGTCACCGCAGAAATCGACAGCACCTACCGCGCCAAACTGCTGCACAAGGACCCGTCCGTGGGTTGGATCGGCGCCTTGCGTTTCGCGCTGTTGTCCGAAGGGCGCTACGGCGTGGTTGTCGGGGCCGATGACTGGCTGTTTACCTCCGAAGAGTTCCGCTTTGCCGATGCGGCGCCGCGTTCGATCAACGACACAGTCGCAGGGATCGCCAGGATGCAAGCGGCACTGGCTGACATGGGCACAACGTTGGTAATCCTCCCTCTGCCCAGCAAGCTGGAGATTGAAGCGGAACAAGCACGGCAATCCCCCGCAGCCCGGCGCAGTGCTGCCGAGTATGACCAGTTCCTTGCTGCGCTGAGCGCACGTGACATATCCCATTTCGACAGCCGCCCGGTATTTGAAAGCCAACCTGCCGAGACCGCGTTTTTCCAAACGGACACTCATTGGACCCCTGCAACCGCCGAAGGGCTCGCTCACGCCTTTGCGGCCTCGGACTTTGCCACGCAGGGGGACGAAGTTTACACCCGGGTGCCCGGCAAGCCCGTCTCCTTTCACGGGGACCTTGTGACCTTCATCACGTCTGACACTTTGGCCCCGCTTGTCGGGCTCAAGCCTGAAACGGCGACACCTTGGGTGGCCGAACCGGCTGAAACGACCGGTCTTGATCTGTTTGGCAATGACGACGCCAGCGACGTTGTCTTGATCGGCACAAGTTACAGCGCAAATCCCAACTGGTCTTTTGGCGAGGCACTCAAGGTCGCGCTGAAACAGGACGTGCTGAACATGGCCGCCGAGGGACAAGGGCCCGTGGCCCCCATGCTTGCCTATCTGAACGAAGGGGCCGCCACACTCGACGCTCTGCCCAAGCTGGTGATCTGGGAATTCCCGGTGCGGTATCTGGCCGATCCGGCGCTGTGGCCTGCCGAGGAGGAACAAGATGCGTAACCTTGCCCTGTCCACCGTCCTTGTCGCCAGTGTCGTCTTGTCGGCCTGCACCACTACGCACGTCAGCACGCCGGCAGAACCTATGGTCGAGGTGGAAGCCAAACCCAAACCCGTGCGCAAGGCACGCACCCAACCCAACCCCTACGGTCTGTCCCCGTATTTGCTGCGCCAACGCACGGCGCTCGTGCAGGGGCGCGAGATCAAGATAGACGATCTGAAATCCATTGCTGACAAGGGCGATGGGTTTGCAGCGTGGGAATATGCCGAACGGCTCAATGCACTCGAAGATCGCAGCCTCACGCTCGATATGGTGGCGTACTATGCCGCCGCCGCTGACAGCGGCCGCGCAGGAGGTATCCCGCGCCTTGTGCAACTGATGAACTACCCAGAATTCGCCCAGGCAGACCAAGAGCAACTGGATCGCCTCGAAACACTGCTGCGCCGTTACGCAATTGACGAAAAGAACACGCAGGCCGCGCTTTACCTGCTGCAACGCTACAACCTCGGAACGCCATTTGGGGACAAGTCGGATCAGGCGGTCGATCTGCTGACAACACTGGCCGAGAGCGGTGACACACGCATCGCACTGTCACTGGCCACACAAATCATGCAGGCACCCGATGCCAACAGCCCCGAGCAACTGGCCGAGGCCCGCAGGTTCCTTGATATCGCCATGGGCTCTGACGTGATGTCGGTGAAAACCACAGCGCACAACTTGCTCGCGCTGATGGACAGACGGGCCGTCGCCGCCGCTGCGGCAGAAGACACCAACCCGCCCCCACCGACGGAAGAGTACGTCTCGCCCATCGCAGCGATCGACATGTTCCACCAAAAGGAGACCGCTTTATGACCCGCCATGCCGCACCCCTTTGCGCGCTGACGTTTGCTGCCGCCTTGACTGGAGCCTCCCCAGCCGCTGCTCAAAGCGCAACGCAGGAATTTGCCGCACCTTCCGCCTATGGCTGTGCGCATCTGGAGAACGACAACCTGACCCCGATCCTTGAGGGTAAAGAAGGCGTGTTTTACCGCGTTTACGCCGATATCCGCCTGCAACACCCGTTCTCTGATCGCGCTGTAACGCTGATGGGGCAACTGGCCGACAATCTGGCACAGCGCGGGACGACGCTGATCTACCTGCCGATCCCAACCAAAAGTCAGGCCATGCCCGACCAACTGCCAGATGTCGCCAAATTGTATGGGTTCCGTGTGGACGAAGCGGATCGGGTGTATCGGTCGCTAATCGACCGGCTCGAGGCGCAAGGCGTCACAACAGCAGATGCGCAATCCGCCCTGCGCAACGCCGAGACCGCACCGTTCTTTGGCACCGACTTTCACTGGAATGCTGAGGGCGCGCGGCTTGTCGCGGAAACCGTCGCCAAGACGCTGCAAGCCCATCCCGATTACGCGGACCTCGACAAAACCAGCTACATCACAACCGAGACCGGCACGACGCGCGCGTTTTCGGGCCTGCGCCGTCAAATCCAGAAAAGGTGCCTGACGGAAATTCCGCAGGCTGAAACGATGACCTACGAAACCGTACAACAGCAAACGACCGTCAGTTTGGGTGCCGCGGATCTGTTTGGATCTGACGAAGCGCGCACGCAGGTCGTGATCACCGGCACATCATTTGCGGACATGGAGATCGCAAACTTTGACGGCTGGCTTTCGCAATACAGTGAGCTTGAGGTGTTCAATTACGCCATCACCGGCGGCAACCAGTTCGGGGCGATGCTGTCTTATGTAACCTCGGATGACTTTCGCGCCGACCCGCCGCACTTCCTGATCTGGGAAAACCCGATCTACAATAACCTGCTGCAATACGGTGAGCAGCCCATGCTGGAACTGATCGCTGCGGCATCCGACACATGTGGCCCGGCCTTTGATGTGGCGCATGACGGCGGCACCGGTCTGAGCATCGACCTCACCGACACAGTGCGGCGCGGCGATGATGTGATCCACGCCGCAGCTGGCACCGAAGGACCACGCAGCGCGACCTTCACCGCTCATTTTGCAGACGGCACAAGCCGCACCAACTATCTGACGCGCAACAGCCGTTTGCGTGCCACCGGGCACTTTTACATGCCCCTTGAAGTGTTTGGCACCCAAACCATCGAACGGCTGGACGTCACCTTTGATCGTCCCGTGCCCGCCTCCGCCACTCTCAACCTTTGTCGCCCCCTCAAAGAAAGCCTCTGATCATGACCATACGTTCCGTCGCCCCGTTTTTTGCCCTTGCCCTGATGGCAACACCTGCCCTGCCTCAGGCCGACAACGGGCTTTATGAACCTGCGCCTGACCCCGATGCGAGCTTTGTGCGATTGATCGCACCGGGTGAGGCATCTGGCACAATTGCAGCCAAGGCCATGAACAAAATGGACGCGGTGTCCCCTTATGTCAGCGTGACCCCAGGTGAGGTCAGCGTGACAGCGGGCGACACAGACACTGTTGTGAGCGTGGAAAAGGGGGGGTTCTACACTGTCACCCTTGCATCAGGTGGCGCGGCCGCCACGATGAAGGACACGATCATCGCCAGCCCGGCCAAGGCGGATCTGGCGTTTTACAACCTGTCTGACCTGCCTGCCCTGTCACTCTTTGTGCCCGCCGCCAATGCCAATGTGGCCGAAGGGATCGACCCCAACGCCATGTTTGCCGCCGCACTGAAGGCACCGCTGACGCTCGATTTCGAAGTGCGCAATGGCGACGAGGTTGTGGCGACAATTCCGGCTGTCGAACTGCGCCGCAAGGAAGGGGTGACCATCGTCATCACAGGCAGCGCAGGGGCCTATGACGGCTTTGCCACCAACAACGTGTTTCTTTACTGATACCGAGCCCGGAAAGGACGCATCTCCATGCCCCTTCGCATCGCCCCCACCCTCTGTTCCAGCGCGGCAAGCGCGCTTCTCGCGCTGTCCCTAACAACCAGTGCCGCTGTCGCGGAGCCCCTTGCGCTGGAGTTCCTGCCCCCCGAGATCACGCCCCAACAGATCTGTATCGGACGGGTCCCGGACGAGGTCATGACGCAGCAATGGACCGGATGGGAGGGTGGCAGCATCCACGACGACGACGCCACCTTGATCAAACGGGATCTGCGGCGGTTGATGCAAATCAATGCGACGGAATGGTTCGACACGATCGAAACCGGATTTGACCGGCTCCGCCAGATTGATCCAAAATATACCGAAAACCACCTGTTGTTGGACCGGATCGAACTGCGTCTCGCTGCGGGCCGGCTGAGCGAGGTGGAAAACGAACGCATGGTGCACCAGTTGCTGGCGCGCGCCGATGCGCTCTCTCCTCGGTTTCAGAATGCGGTGGCGCGTTTCCTCATGGAAGGGATCGGGATCGAACAGGACACCAAACGGGGCCTCTCGTTTTTGGTGACCAGCGCCTATTCGGGCAATGCCGATGCGCTGTTGGAATTGGCAGGAATGACCCAGAACGGGATCACCATCGACAATTGGGACATCGACACCGACCTGTCGGTGACCATGGCTCTGGGCGCGCTGGTTGGCGAACTCAACAGCACCATTTGCGACCGGATCTGGCGCATTGCGCGCGAATATAACAGTGGCACGCTGGTGCAACGCGATTTGGCGGTGGCCGAAACGTGGTTCCGCTTTGCCGCGGACCTTGGCGACGCCACGGCCGCCTGGAAAGTCGCGGAATATCACCTCGAAAGCGAAGGCTTTGTCAAAGACAACGACACGCTGGTGAAATACCTGACCCAAGCTGCGGACTCCGGATTGCCCTATGCGCAATTGGAACTGGGACTGATCCATGAACAGGGCGCTTTGGTCGAACGCGATCTTGAAACCGCGCGGGTCCTATATGCAAAAGCTGCCGCATTGGGGACCCGCGCGGCTCTCAGCCGATATTCCCTATTTTTGGAAACTCATGCCGATACGTTGAAGGGCTATGAAAGCGAGCAGGCCCAAGCCCTGCGCGATTTGGCCGATCTGCCCAATCCACCCGGATGGGTCTTTACGCGCCTCGCCAATGTCGCCCTTGAGGAAAAGGGGCGTTGGGCCGGAGAAAGCGAAGCGCGCGCGCTTTTGCAAAAGGCGGTTGCCTTGGGTGAAAGCGACGCGATGCAGCGTCTTGGCACCATCAAACTGCGCGACCGCACAGACATGAACAGCTTTGGACAGGGGATTGATCTGTTGTCCTCCGCCGTGATGAACCAAGGGTCCATTACGCCAATGAACAAACTGCGCGGCGCGTTCATGTGCAAGGTGCCCAACGCGCCCCGGCTCGCCGAAGCCCAATACTGGAAGCAAATGGAAGAGGCGACAGGCACGGCCACTCTTACGCTCTCGGTGCAGGATCTGGTGGACCGGAGCTGGCGCGAAGACGACGAGACGCGCGTTGCCATGCAAAGTCAGGCGCTCTATGGGCGGCCGGCGGCTTTGGCCAGTTACCTTGCCTATCTGGATCTGGACGACAGCGCCACGCCTGAGCAACGCGCCTTTTGGACCGCCTATTCGCGCAACTATCAGGAAGTGCTGCGCGCGCGTGCTCAGATTGCGTTTGAAATGGCGGCCACCGACAATGAGAAATGGTCCGCCCTCAATCTGATGCGCGAGGCCGTACGCAATGGTGACAACAGTGCAGCGGTCGATCTCGCCCGCCTGCTGCTGGACATCGAAGGGGGCGGCATCGAAAGCCGGCAAGAGGCCAAGGATGTGCTGTTGCCCCTTGCGGAACGGGGTAACGGCGACGCCATCAATCTGCTGGTGCGCGTGGATGGTGGCGGCAGCACGGTGGCCGAGACGTATTACGCCCGCTTTGCCGACACGATCGAGGCACGCGGCGACTTTGAGGCACTGATCTTTGCGTTTGGTTTCATCTCGACCGACCGGCGCGCCGACTACTTGGATCGTATCATCGCGTCCATGATCTGCGACTTCAAATCCGCCGTCCGTGTGGCTGAAGCCATGAGCACGGTCGAAGATACCGAAAGCGCCAAACGCTGGATCAACATTGCAGGGCAGCTTACCGAGGACACCCCTTGGAAACTGGTCAAGCTGGGTGACAGCTTTCGTGATCTGGTTGGCCCGAACGGGCGCGACGACATGATCAAATACTACACAGCAGCCCGCGCCGCAGGGTCCAAGACCGCCAACTACCGCCTGTTGGCGCAATACACCGATCCCGACAATCCTCTTTTCGATCCGGAAGCCGCCTCTGTCGTCTTTGCATCCGTTCTGCTTGAGAACGAAGGCGAAGCATTGGCCAGCGCACTTGGACGTTTGCGTGGATCTGTCATGCCGGTTCAAACTGCCGTTGAGGCCCGCATTGATGTCCGCGCACAATACCAACGTGCCGCCGACAGCGGTGATCCGGCCGCTATGCGCGAATTCGGACGCATGATCCGGGACACAGCAACACGACCCGCCGAGATCGTCGAAGCCACCGATTGGATTGCTCGCGCCGCAGAAAAAGGAGACGTGAGCGCCATGTACGAACTGGCCCAAGCCTACGCATATGGGATTGGCACCAAGGCGGACGGCGATGCTGCATTCCGCTGGATGGAGGCCGCCTCTGCCGGTGGACATGCCAAGGCCGACGAGATGATGGCGATTATGAAATTGACCGCGTTGCCAAGCCAATGAAGCAGATATTGCCCTGTCTTCTGGGTGCCGCAATGACACTGTCACTTGGGGCACCAGCGCCCGCGCGGGGTATGGATGATATTGCTACCACGCCAGATCAACCGACCTGCGCGCGCGATGATTGGCCGGCCCCGACTATCTCGCTGGCCTTTGGCAGTCGCTACAAGGACGACAGCAAATCACGATCTGACATCGACCCCGAGGGGGACGCTGAGGTGACCGCTGCGCTCAAGCCGATTGATGATTTCATTCGGATCATCAGCGCGGAAGCCAACAAGGCGCTGGAAGGCGACGCACCAGAAGAGCGGGCCGATTGCATTATCGGGGCCATGCACGAATGGGCCCAAGTCGGCGCGCTTGAAGATCTGCAGACCCTGACGGCACGGATCTCTGTTGGCTCACGCATCGCAGGTTTGGCGATGGCATACATCCAGATCAGGGATCTGGGCACACATTCCCATCGCCTTGACGAAATTGATAAGTGGTTGCGCCGGATGAGCATAACCCAAATTGCGTTCTGGGCAGACGAAGCCCCACCCGGCGCGCAAGAAGGCAATTTGCGCGCATGGGCCGGGCTGGGTTTTGCCGCCACCGGACTGGCGACAGATGATCAGGAACTGCTCGAGGTCGCGGCCACGACGATCAACAACCTGATCTGCACCGCCAATGACGATGGAAGTCTACCTCAGGAAATGCGGCGTGGAAAATACGCGTTGCATTATCAACTGCACGCAACTGCGCCGCTTGTGGTCGCGTCCGCTCTTTTGCAGCAAGTTGAGATTGCGGCGGATTTGCCTTGCATGGAACGGCTGCCCGAAGTGGTGGCTTTTGGGTTGAACGACCTTTTGGATGGGACAGCGTCACAGTCTTATTCTGGCAAAGAACAAAGCTATTTCGACGGCACCGAAACCACTGAACCGCACGAGTTTGCCTGGCTCATCGCCTATATGAATTTGGCATTGGCCGATAACAACCCGCCCCTGCTGGACCACGTTCCGCCCGGGCCATGGAAGAATTCCAAACTTGGCGGTGACCAATTGTTGCTTTGGCAACACGGCACGTTTGCCGGGTCCCTGCCCGCAACGTCCGACTAAACGATTCTCCGAAAAAGCGAATCTGACGCCGCAGCGCGGCATCAACAGCGTTTCCCGCGTGAGTAGTATTTAGACAAGTGATGAAATTCACTGCATTGCTCGGCGAAATTTCGCGCGTTTAGCGAAACTTGGCTCAGAAAATCGCCAATTTACCAGTCAAATCAATCCAGTCACAAAAAATGCTGCGCAGGTTTGCCAGAAGAAGGATAAACTACCTGTTAACCATTCAGGGAATATTAAGGTTGGGCTCTGGTGGACGACTACCGCATCGCGTGTGCCGAGATAACACAATGCAACTGACTGTCGGAGAAGGCTATGAACCTCGCTTGCTTGCCCATCGACTTTGAACCAACGGACCACAAAGTTGCACCCGGTCGCGGGCCCATCGTGGCCTGCATCATTGACCGAAATCCCGTTTTGTCCAAATGCGTCAGCGCATCGCTGTCAGCTTTCCAGCCGTTGGAATGCCACGCGGAAGAATTCGATCCAACCAAGATTTCCGAAGATGTGGAACGCGGCGATCAAACGGTTGTTGTATTTGACCCGGCGCAAATCGATGGTTCCGCGCGTGACTATCTTGGCTCCATTGCGGATCGTGAGGACGTCTTTAGCGTCGCTTACAGTTTTGACACCTCAAATGAGACCGTGAATGACGTGTTGGATGCAGGGGTTGATTGCTTTGCTTCCAAGGAACAGGACTTGTCCATCCTGTATCTGGCCATTGTGACGGCCGCCTATGGGGGGCGTTTTCTGTGCCCGATCATTGCACAAAAATTCCAGCGCGTGCACTCAGGCGTGGTTGCACCGTCTCAGCAGCAGACCGACCCCAAGGCACTGCTGAGTGCTCGTGAATTGGCGGTACTGACGGCACTCGCCAGCGGGCTGAGCCAAAAACAGACCGGCTTCAAACTGGATCTAAGCGACAAGACGGTCAGCACCTACAAATCACGCGCCATGCGCAAGTTGAACCTGACGGACCGGGCCTCGCTCATGCGCTTTGCGGTTGCCCAGAACCTGATCGCCACGGCGTCTCACGAAATGATGTGATCGCCCTATCTGGCGAGCAATCGGCGTTCGGATCGAAGCCTTTTCTGGACAACAGTCAGAGCGGGTGCAGATGACCTGCAATGCCATTGGCACTGTTTTTGGCTGCCGCCGTTTTGCACCTCGTCAGCCGGAGCCCATCGCCATATCTCGGGTGATGACCTGCCACCCATAGACTTCCTTGACCATCTTGAAGGCAAGCATCAAGCCCGGATTCACGGCCTTAACGATGGGGCCATTGGGCAGGTCCTTCGCAAGCTCACGGGGGCAGATCGTGGTGGCAAGTTTGATATGTGCATATGCCTCAATGCGCTCAAGCTGAGCCATTACGGACAGGGCGTCCACGTTGATGGGTGCCTGTGCCGCCGAAGACAGTATCACTACGCGATCATCTTCGGAAAAAGTCGGCATTGGCGCAAGGGTCAGCGCACATGGCACAAACGTGTTAAAGACAAAGCGCACGTCATGGCCTGCTTCCGTCTTGCATTTGCCACTTTGAACACACCAGAGTTGCGAGTAAGCCCATCAAGAAGACAATACTTTCAATAGCTTCCGCAGAAAACGCCTGAACATCCACCATGCGCAACAGATCAGCGGCAAAGATTTCGACATCTCCCCGACCTTGGCCTCTGCCGCTTCGAACTTGGCAGCACCTCGCCAATGAAGGAGGATTCCAGGACCTTCGCTGGCAAGGTTCTGTGCCGTCAAAAGACCGATGCCGTCATACGAATGGTCTTGGTCATGCGCATCTCATTCGGTTTTGAGTCACGAACTATGATCAGGCATGCCGCTCCAGTGCCCGGCTACTGATGCGTCTGCGGACAGTGCGGACATTGGGATCACAGCGTTGAAAAGCGGTTTCTTGAATCTGGCATGGCTGACCAACCATGAAAGCATTAGGCACGCTTGCGCACCGATCACACGGGCAACGGTCGAACTCTGTACTATGGCTTTAGGGGGAAAACGGGCAGATCCCATATTCCGAAGCTGATCCGTCAGACGGGTTCGCTCCCTTCTGACCCCGGCCTGTCAGAACAGATGCAACTTCAGACCCGTGAGGCGGCGCAACCTGCCCCATCATTTGATCTCAAACGATACTGCCGCGCAGGACATATGGCTGGCGTACCCACTTAGAACTTAGCCACGACATTGATGAAAGCGCCCTTGTCATCATAAGTCAGGTCCGTCAGGTCATCGCTGAAATTGGTGAAGTTGTAGCCAATACCCAGCTTCACGTTTTTGCCGACGTGCCGATAGACAGCGGCCAGCCCACCAACTTCGGTGGTGCCTACGTCGCGCAGATCCAGAGCGCGCAATTCGAACAGGGCATCCCATTTGTCCAGCATGTGCCAGCGCGCATTCATGATGCCCAAGACCGCATCGTTTGAAGTATAGGCATCCGCGCTGGTCAACGCGCTTTCGCTGAACCGGGCACCGATCTTGCCACCCAAGGACCATGTCTTAGTCAGATCGTATTCTGCATCAACGCTGAACACGTGACTGCGCTGAACCGGACCGGGGTCATTGCTGTCGCGCACCCTCTGGCCAAATTCGTCGTCCAGATAGCGATAGCGGAACAGCACGTTCAGCCGCTCGTCGTGGATCGGACGATAGGCATAGCCAACAGACAGATCAGTAAAATTGGCATCCGGTGCGATACCGCCGTTGCCGTCGGTGTCTGACACTTTGGCGTAAAAGACCAAGCGCTGGCTTTCATCAATCTTGTAGCTGCCTGAACCCGTGAACAACCACGTGTCACTGTCGCGGGTCGACGCACTGCCTGTGCCGTCTTCCTGTCGGTATTCCAGCCGTGCCTTGCCTTCCCAAATTTCGGATTGGTACTGCACACCAAGGGACAAGGCGTATCGGTCAAAGTTGCCATTCACCTCGTCGCGCACTTGCCCGGTTTCGAAAGCTGTCAGGAAAGACAGTCGCTCCGTTGGCTCATAGGTGATGCCGTATGACGAGGTGAGGCTTTTGTAGCGGCCAAACCGGTCATACGCATTTTCGCCAAACATGGTCACAGTTCCGCTGACCTTGCGTTCCCCTCCCACGATGAAACGCCCTTGGGACCGGCCTGTTTCCGTCCGGCTCAACCCCGAAATTTCACGTGTAGGATCAAGTTCATAGCCGAAGTAAGTGTTGCCAGCCTCGCCCTTGTCATTGCGGATCAGCAAACGTCCGCCTGTGCCGTTGTCACCGTCAGAGATTTCCCCTTCGAGTTCCCAATTCTCAGCCCATGCCAAACGGCCACCCAGCCCCACGCGATCATTGTCCTCAAGCGTGCCCGAACGCTCCAATGTCTTTTGCAAAAAGACGTACCAGCTGAGTGTTTCAGAGGGCTCAAAACCAAGGCGCACAACCGCGTCTGTACGCGATCCGTCCCCCGATCCGGACACACCTTCGCGTTCAAGGTTCTCAAGACCAAAGCTGAGTGTCGCTTGATCCGTCAGTGCATAGTTGGCTTCGATCCCACCTTCGCGGTCGATCTTGCCGCCATCCTGTTCGAAACTGTCAAAGTACAGCGCAATATCGAGCCGATCTGTCACCGCAACATCAAGCGCAACACCCCACAACGTTTCGTCATCAACAGTGGAGTAATCCAGCGTTGTGAACCCGGCGCTGCGTTCTTCGAAATAGGCGCTTATGGCGCCCTCGGCAGCAATGCCAAGATCAACCAGCGCAGCGCGCCCTTCGATCCTGTAGGCTTCTCCGCGCCCCGCCACCGCAGTGGCTTCGTCGAAAACAAGGCCCCCGTCGGTCGAGATGTCTGAGCTGAAACCAGGACCTTCGGACTTGGCATATTCAAGGTTCAGGTAGGTTTCCTCATTCACTTGATAGCGCAGATCCAGCCCAAAGGAGTCCTGTGTGCCCGAAGGCGTCTGTTCACTTTGCACAGTTGCGCCAAAGCGCAAACGGTCATTTACCCAGACCTCGCCACGCCCACCATAGGCAAACGCGTCAATATCGCCCGCGTCAGGGGTGAATTCGTATTGCGCAACAAGGTTCACATCCGCAGCACCGCCTACGTCCGTCACGACAAGCCTGTTTGAGCCAGACCCCGATTGCAACGGCTCTTCGAGGGTCACGATGCCTTGGATGTGGTTGATCGTGTAGTCGCGCCCAGCCACCAGTGTCTGAGTCGAGATCACCCGCCCCGTTGTCGCATCGCGCACCTGCACCAGCAGGGTTTCCGAACCGATGGTCAGATCCTGACGGCTGAGGAAGTAGACGGACCCGCCCGTGCCCCGGAAGACATCCCGTTGCGTCAGCGTATCCTGCTGCGCGGCATAGGCATCGAACTGCCAGCGTGGCTCACCTTGTGATGTGACGTCCCTGGATTCGATGTGACCTCTCGCGCCGTACAGTGTGCGATCGTTGCGCAGATAGGTTGTGTTGGCGATATTGGCGCGCCAATCGCCCCAAAGCGCATAGTTGTTGTCTTTCTCCACCCGCAGATAAAACTTGCCGGAGGTCGGGGTGTCATCAACCAACGTGCTGTCGTCGCCATATGTCGGATAAAGATCATCCGGATCCAGCCGCAAGAAAGTCGAGCGCGGATCGCGTTCCCCCAGACCGGAGAAAATATCATCAAGGTCGCCTTCGCCCGTGTCCACCTGCGCGGTCAGTTCCACGCCATTCGCAAAGCGGCCCTTGAAGTAGCCTGCGACGCGCCCCTCTTGGTAGTAGTCGCGCCCATCCAGATCGCTGTCGCTATAACCAAGCGTCAGGTCCAGTTGCACCGCATAGAAGCTGTCCGAACGAGGCACTTCGATCTCACGCACGACGTCCACCGGTGCTGCACCTGCACCGCGCACTTGCACACCAACGGCATGTTCGCCGGGCGGGAGGATGCGCTGAATGACAAACTCGCCCGATCCATTGGGGCGGATCACTTCGCCCAACGTGCTGACCTGCGCTCCGGTAGCCACGCTGCTACCTGATACCGTCACCGCCCCCCCATACACAGGAATACGGCGGCGCGCGGTGGCGTCATTGCCGTCCTCGACACCGTCCACAAGGTCGCGTTCATCACCTCGGCTGAGACGCAATGGCGCGGTTTCATCATAGCGGCCACGTGCATCATAGACCCGGTGCAAGGCCACGATATTGTCGCCTTCGGGTACCTTCACCTTGACTTGGCCATTGGGCGCGATGTCATAGCGCCCCAATGTCTTTGGCCCGCCGCGCGCATTCAGATCCATAATCAGAATTTCGCCCCGCGTCACAAAACCCGGATAGTTCAACGCGGATTGCAGGGTGACAATCTCGCCTGCGCGGCGACCCTCATCTGATCCCTCAATCTCCAGATCAAGGCGCGGGGTGACATCCAGCCCATCATACTGAACCCGCACATCCGCGCGTTCCAGCACTTCATCGATACGTTTGATCTGACGTTCAAGGACAGGATCACTGCCCGCAACTTTGTCCCCATTCAATTGGATAACAAATCCGTCCTGCGCCAGCGCCGGGAATGCAGTAGACCCCAGTAAGAATGCAGTTGTTGCGAAAACCCGTTTCATACCAATCACCCTCACTGCAGCCGCCTGACGGACCGTTCGACGTCCAACCGGTAGGTGCCTCGACCCTTCCACGCCTTGCGCAGGGCTGCTTCCGCGGCGCGCAACCGGGCACGCGCGGTACTCAACGTTTCATCGCTGCGGTAGTAGCGCAGCACGATAGCCGATGGTTCGTTTCTGATCTGCCCCACCAGCCCTGACAGCCCCTGAACCAATGCGGCACTGGGCGCATCACCAGCAAAAGCGGTGGCTGTCAGATCAATCTCGACCAGATTGCCAAGACGCGCACCAAAGTTCATCTCGACCATCTTGCCTGCCGTCACCCGCATCACGCGCGGATTCTCGGTGGTCACGCGGTAACCAGTGGGCAACGAGCGATCATCGAGTTTCAGCAGGAAGTTCGAGCCTATCCGCTGATTTGGCAAAAGCGCGCACGGCACGTTGAAACGACCATATTTGTCTGTGGTGATGATATCGCCACGCGGAGTCACCAGCTTGACACCGGGCAGGCCCGGCTCACCGCCATCCTCCTGGATCTGCTTTGGCGTCCACGTGTCGAGCTTGCGACGCACCGCGGCCGTGTTGCCATCGCGCAAAAGCGTGCGTGGCGGATCCTGATAACCATCCGCGTTCAGATCATCGAACACCTTTCCGATGATGTCGCCGCAGTCAAACACCGCTTCGGGGCTGACACGCAGCACAGCGGTTGCGGTGTTGGACGCACGCGACCCATCTGGCCCGATCACGTAAGCGCTGTTGGTGTATTCTCCGGCCCCGCCGGTCAGGCGCGCACTCAGTTGGATCGTGACCAACTCCCCTGCCGCCAGCGTTTGCCCCGGCCACGTCACCGCACGCCCGTTCAGTGTAGGTGCAGGCGTCGCTGCACCATTGAAGGTTACAGAATCCGGCACATAGATCAGGCCGGGCGGCAGTTGATCTACAAAGGTCAAACCGCTTTCTGCAGTGGTATTGCGGTTCTCGAACGTCAATTCGAACGTCACAACCGACCCACGCTGGACAATACCACCACTGATCAACCGCTTGCCGGCGACAATGTCCGACGCCGGTTCAGAACTGCTGACCGCTGTAGAGGCCGTTACAGCCGTCGCGATGCGATCGGACGTCAGCGATGCCGTATTCGTTCCCGCAGGCGACCCTGCGGCTGTGTCGTATTGTACGGCTATAGTCACAGTGGCGGTCTCGCCCGGAGCCAGCGACGTACCGGGTGCCAATGTGTTCAGCGTCCCCTGGCCGTCAAAACCACCATTGGCGCCACCTGTCGTAAAGCCTGTGGCAACGGGCGTGGCAACCGATGTCAGGGTCGCAGGCGCGACAAAGACGGTCAGATCATCCTCCAGCACAAGGTCCGCCTGGGTGACATTGCCTGTGTTTTGAAGGGTGAGGGTAAAGACAACCTCGAACACCGTCCCAAGGATACGCGTGGGCACATCCGCAGTCTTGCTGAGTGTCACGGTCGTAACCGCCGGGATCGGGACCTGTGTTGGGTCGTTCAGTGTGTTGCCGTCTGTATCGTCACCATCGTCAGACACATCCGTGATCGGCAGGCCAAGCGGATCTGTGCCGGTTGCTTCAAACACGTTCTGAACACCGCCTGCGTCAAAATCCTCTTGGGTCAGAATGTAGCTGACCGTGACGGTTGTACTGTCCCCTGCTCCCAATTCCGGCAAACCTGTGGGTGGCGTGTTGCTCGGGGTGAGCGGCGTGCCATCCAATCGGGTTAACGTATCGGTATAGACCAGATCGCGCAGCGTTACATTGCCAAGGTTCTCGATCAGAATGTCGAACGATACGGTTTCGCCGGGTGCCGTCGGGGCTGTCGTCTGGTTGGCGGATGTCTTGGTAACCACCAGTTCGGGTTGGGGCGTAATGGCCAGAACAGTCGGATCATCGCTGGTATTGCCGTCCGTGTCATCGCCATCATCGCCTGTGTCCGTCACCGGGACAAATCCAGGGCCGGGGCCGACACCGCTGACAACAACAGCGTTGGACAGCCCACCTGCATCCACATCATCAGCCGTCAATTCATAAGACACCCGCCAAACGGCAGTCGCCCCCGGAGACAACGGATCGCCAATGGCGCCGATGGGAACGGCCGGTTGGGTCCCAAGCGGTGTCCCGTCTGCCCGGCTGAGCGTGTCGGTGATCGACAGGCCACTGATGTCCACATTACCAATATTGGCTGCCGAAATTTCAAACACGACCGTGTCACCGGCTTGCGTGCCGGATGTAACAACGGTTTTGGTTACATCGAGGCGCGGATCGAGCGTGATTTCAACTACGGTCGGATCGTCACTCACATTGCCATCACCATCATCTCCGTCATCCGAGGTGTCGCTGGTGGGCCCTGTGCCTGTCGGGCCAACGGCCGTTACTTCAACCGAGTTTTCCACCCCGCCCGCATTCAGATCGGACTGCGTGATGCGATAGGTCGCGCTGTATTCCCACACCTCATCCACATCGAGGAAACCGTCATTGTTGCTGTCACCCGCAACAAGGGCGAAGGGCGTCGTCAGGAACGTCGGCGCGCCGGTATTGATCCGGTTCATGGTGTCGCTCACGCCGGTCACATCCAGCGTTACATTGCCCGTATTGACCACACGCAGCGTGTAAACGATGTCAGAACCGGGCGTCAGGCTTGTGATGTTTGCCGTCTTCGTGGCCTCAAGTGCAGGCACACGTGCAGGCCCCGGTGTCGTGATCGTATCGCTCACCGTGACGGTGCGTGTGCCGGACAAATCGCCCGCCGTCACTTCGGCGGTGTTTTCCAGCGATCCGCGATCCACATCTTGTTGCGTGACGGTGTAGGTCGCCGCACAGCTTGTGCTGTCGGTCACACCGGGATCAAGCTGCGCAATCACACAGCTAAAGCCCGGGATCAACGGATCGGTGACCGTCACATCCACCAAGGTGAACCGCGAGGTGTTCTCGATCGAGAACCCGTAAGACACCGTGCTGTCGACTGCACCAAAGGGCGACGGCGTCGCCGTTTTGGTCAGTGCAAGTGTCAACGGATCGCTCAAGGGGCCAGGCACGACTGCAGTGCTCGTGACCGGTGGCACTGCAACACCTGATGGGGTTATGCCTGTGGCAGTGGCCGTATTGCTGAACGTACCTGCATCAATGTCCTCTTGCGTGACGACATAATCGCCTGCGCAAGTCAGATCGTCCCCCGGCGTAAGTGATGCAACAGAACACACAAGGGTTGGGATCAACGGATCCGTCACTTCGAGATTGGACAGGGTCTGGTTGCCCGTGTTGCTCAGCACAAAGTCAAACGTGATCGTTTCGCCAACAGTCGCAAAACTGCTTGCCACGGTTGTCTTGGTCAGCTCGAACATCGGATCTGTTGCCGCTGGTGTGGTAACCGAAGACACATCCGAAATCACCGGCGCTGTGAGCCCGGTTGCGCTGGTCTCGGCGATGGCCTCGTTAAACACTTCACCCGCATCAAGATCGTCCTGCGTCACTACATAGGCCGCGATTGCATCTGTCTCGCAGGTCACAGTTTCGCCGGGACGGAAATCAGGATCTGCACCTGATGCGGTAAAACACACCAGCGGAGCCGAAAGCAGAGCATCGTTGATGACCACATCGTTCACAAAGGCCAGACCGCCTGTGTTCACGACGCTGAAGCGGTAGAGCAACTTGTCGCCAACCGCTTCAAACCCGCCCGCGCGTGCCGCGTCACTTGCGTCAGTCACGCCCAACAGTTCTTTGGTCAGCTCAAGCGCCGGAACAGCATTGTTTGGAATGGTTTCAGTGACCTGCGGTGACGTGGTGACACCATCCGTGGCCGTGGCGAGATTTGTGACAAGCGTCAGGTCCACATCGCCTGCGGTCACCGTATAGACACCTTCACACACATATGTGCCGCCCGGCGCGATGCCATCCGCAGGGAATACAGGGCACGTGATGTCACTTGCCGGGATGAGGTTGTCGTTGATGGTGATGGGCGTGTCGACGGTCGTATTGCCCGTGTTTGTCACGGTGTAGGTATAGTTGATCAGCGCCCCCACAAAGAATTCGGTCGCCGGATCAACACTGTCGGCCACCTTTTGCAGCTCAAGAGCGGGAGTTTGGTTGGCGGGAACAGTTGCACTGTCAGTCTGATCGGATGCTGGCCCAACTGCGGCGGTGGCGGTGTTGAGGACTTCGCCGTTGTCGACGTCATTTTGCGTGACCGCATAGGTGGTCGTGCAGGTGCGTGTCTCGGTCGGGGGCCATGGTGCAGCAGCAGACACGGGGTCACACACAATCGGGTTGGTGATGATGGGATCGGTGATCACGATCGCATCGCGCAGAGTGACGTTGCCCGTGTTGACCAGCGTGAACGTGTATTCCAACACATCGCCTTCGCTGTCAAAGCTCGCATCAGCACCGGTATAGGCCTTGTTGAACGTAAAGGCAGGTGCCGCTGTGATATCGAGAGAGGTTGGCGTGTCGTCGCCATCGCCCGGCACACCATTGTCGGTAACGTCAGTGACAGGCGGACCACGCGGCGGTGTGCCCGCCACCACAGCAGAGTTGCGAATGCCGCCCGCGTCGATATCGGCTTGGATCAACACGTAAGTCGCCACGAATGTCGCGATTTCTCCGACCTCCAACGTGCCTTCGGGCGAGCCTGCATTGTTGGACGAGAACGTGGGTCCGGTGGCCAGCGCCAGCGGAGTACCATCTTGGCGTTCCAATGTATCTGATGCTATGCCTACATCTGTCAGGGTCACGTTGCCGACATTTGTGACAGTGATCGCAAAACTGACAGTTTCCCCGACGTTGGTGCCCGATGAAGTGATGGATTTTAGCCCGGTCACCGCCGCCTGTGCGGGCAGTTCAAAGGTTGTTGGCGTGTCTGGCCCGTCGCCGGGGATGTTGTTGTCGCTCAGGTCGCTGACGGGTGTGTCGCTTGGGTCCTGCGCCCGCACCAGAACCGAGTTACTGAGGCCACCACTGTCGATATCCGATTGCGTCAGCGTATAGCTCACACGGTAAGTCCACACTTCGTCCACATCAAGAATTGCACCGTCGCCTGAGACCAATGCAGGCACGGGCGCAGGTGTGATCGCCTGCCCGTTTCCGTCACGCAAGGTGTCCGTCAGGGACACAGTGTCCAAGGTGACGTTGCCGGTGTTCGTCACGGTAATATCGAAGGTCACGGTATCACCGACACCGGTGCCCGTGTTGGCACTTACCGTCTTGATCGCAGTGATCTCCGGATCGGAAGCCGCTACTGTCACGCTTTGGGTGTCTTCTGCCACGGGCGGGGTCAATATGCCGGGCGGTGTCGCGGTTCCCGACACGGTGTTGGTGATATCGCCACCGTCATCGAGATCGGCTTGCGTTACGGAATAGGTGGCCGTCAGCGTCGCCTCAGCGCCTGGCAAAAGGCTGGCAATCACGCCGCCATTGCTCAATGTCAGTGCGGTTGTCCCACCCGCGCTGGTATGCGCATCGTTCAGCGTGATGTCGGTCAGGGTAACATTGCCTGTGTTCACCACGCGGTAGCTGTAGGTCAGAACCTGATCGGCTTCGACCAATGAGGCATCGTCCACCGTCTTGTCGATGGTAAAGGCAGGACCCTGCGCGGCAGGCACGGTTTCGGTCGCCTCGGCCCGGTCGGGATCGTTTGGATCAAATGGCACTTCGCTGCTTTGGACCGATGCGATGTTGGTGACGCCGCCATTGTCCACATCAAGCTGCGTGGTCAGGTAGGTCGCGGTACAAACAATGCTGTCTTGCGGTGCCAATTCCCCCGAAGGATACGGCGGACAGGCGACACTGGAAATCTTGTCATCCGTGATGGTCGGAAGTGCCGTGAGCGTCACATTGCCAGTATTCGACACACGGTAGCTGTAGGTGATCGTCTCACCCGGTGCCGCAAAGGTGGCCACATCAGCCGTCTTGGTAAGGCTGAACGCAGGTTCCGCTGCTGGGCCATCCACCAACAGCGTGCCGTCATCCGTAACAGGATTGCCCGGATCGCTGACAGGCACAGAACTGGCGCGCACCACATTGGTCAACTCGCCGGCATCAATATCGTCCTGCGTGACGGTGTAAGCGAAGGTACAGCTGGTGTCTTCGTCACCCGGGGCAAGGCTGGGAACATCACAGCTTTCGCCGGGCAACAGATCATCGGTGACCGTTGTCGAACTCAGCGTGACATTACCGGAGTTGCGCACGGTCACGGTGAACTCGATCACCTGACCGACAATGCTGAAACTGCTGTCAGGCTCGCTGGCACTCAGGGCTTTGAGCACGGTCACGGCTGGGGCGTCAACTTCCAGTGGCGCTGCAACTGTTCCCGTCCCGCTCACGGCCGCGCCTGCCGGTGTGGTGCCTTGCACCGTGGCTGTGTTGACGAGGTTCTGATCATCCACGTCGTCCTGTGTGATGATGTAGTCGCCTTCGCACAGCAATTGCGCGCCGGGCGCAAGCGTGGTTGGCAGTGTCACAGGCGCTCCTGCATTGCTTGCGCCCGCAAAGCAGCTGAGAGACGCCAGCATCGGATCACTCACGTCGACACCGTTCACTGTAGTATCGCCGCTGTTTGTGGTGAGGATCGCATAGGTGATTGTATCACCAGCACCGGCCGGGTCCGGTCCGCCCGAGACGCTCTTGGCAACTGTCAGGGCCGGGTCATTGACGGCAGGCACGGTGACAGTATCTGCGGGCGATTGCACGTCCTGCCCGCCAAAGACTGTGTTTGCGGTCGCAACGTTGGTGACAAAACCACCCGCTTGCCCGGCGGCAACAGCATCCAAATCTTCCTGAATGACGGTGTAGGACGCAGTACAGGTCACGGATTCACCCACACGCAACTGGCCGCCGGGTGTCGCAGGGCAGGTCACAGTCGTGCGATCATCCGCAACCGTGATCGCATTGGCAAAAGCAGGCGCAGGGGAACCGGGCGACGTGTTGGTCACCACATATTCGTAGTCAATCACATCACCCACCGCGGTGAACGAAGGCTGCAAGGCCGATTTCACAACGCTTAACGCAGGGGTGGATCCGGTTGGCACTGTTTCCGCGTCCGGGTTCGATGTGACGCCATTGGACGTGGCCGTGGCATTGTTTGTAACACTGCCAAGCTGAATATCCTGAATGGTGAGCACATATTCACCGGTGAAGGTCACGCTGTCACCGGGTGCCATCCCACTTGCGGGGAACGCCGCATCAATTGAGATATCCGCGCTGGCGATCAGATTGTCATTGACCACCGGTTCTGTAGTGATGGTGGTGTTGCCCGAATTGGTAACCGTGTAGCGATAGACAACGGTATTGCCAGCCGCAAAATCCCCAACTACGGGTGGTGGGGTTGCGTTGCGGATTGTTACGAACTCTTTGAGCATTGTAAGCGCAGGCGTCTGAACCGCAGGCACAGTCAACGTGTCACTGGTAGACGGGACCGGGTTGCCACCAAAGGTCGACACTGGGCTGGCCGTGTTGATCACTTCACCGTCGTCGATGGCCCCCTGATCGGCCGTCCAGACCAACGTACAGGTCAGACTGTCACCGGGCATCAGATCAGCGTCAGAACAGAATTGCGCAGCGCCGCTCGCGATCTTGTCGTCGCTGACGTTGATCGTGTCAGTGATTGTGACATTGCCGCTGTTGGTGACCGTGTATTCGTAGGTGATCTGATCCCCGATAGCGGTAAAGCTGCTGGCCGACACACTGGCCAGCCCCTTGGAGATCGACAGACCCGGCGACTGCGTGGCAGTGACAACCTCTGTTTGCAAAGGTGTCGTGGATGTAATCGTGGTCGGATCGGCGGGTGTGTCGGGCACGACGGGCTGAGTTACGCTGGCGGTTGCGTTGTTTGTTACGCTGCCGGTGTTCAGATCTTCCTGCGTGACAGTGTCAGTCGCCGTACAGGTCAGCGTTGCCCCGGGGGCCAAGCCGCCAAGCGGCAGCGCCGGACACGTTACCGACACCCGGTCATCAGAGATCGTGATCGCTTCGGTCAAGGTGATGTTACCCGAATTGGTCACGACATAATCATAGCTGAGCGTCTCACCCAAGACAGAGAACCCAGCCCCGGCGGTTGCCGTTTTGACCATGGTGATGGAGGGGGCCTGCGTTGGACCCGACAATGTCACGCTGTCCGTGTCAGTCAGCGTGGATCCATCCGGCGCCGCAGCAGTGACGCTGACTTCGTTGGTCAGGAACCGGGCATCCACATCTGACTGTAAAACGGTGTAGCTGTCGCTCAGAGCAGCCCCGCCCGTACAGATGGTCGTGGATGTCAGCGGGGGCAGATCGTCCAATGCGCAGGTAAATCCGGTTAGGTCATCGCTCAGCACCAAAGAGGACAGGGTCACGTTGCCATCGTTGAACACTTCGAACGAATAGGCCTCACTGCTTAAGACCGCTCCAAAGGTGCCGGAGCCGTCCACCTCTGTCTTGACCACACGCAATATCGGGTTGGCGGAAGCAACGCTTACGGTCTCGTCATCAATCGCGGTGGGCGGCGTCACGCCGGTGGGCGGTGTACCAGTGCCGCTGACTGTGTTGGTCAGCGCGTCGCCTGCATCGATATCGGCTTGGGTCACCGTGTAAGTGGCCGTCAAAGTCACGTCGTCGCCCGGTGCGATGCTGCCCGTATTGCCGCCACCTGAGATGGTCAGGGCTTGCGTGCCTGCGGCACTCGTATGGGTGTCGCTCAGAACAACATTCGACAGGGTCACATTGCCCGTATTCGTTACTTTGTAGCTGTAGGTGACAATCTGTCCTTCGACTACGCTCACCGCGTCATCAGCCTGTTTGTCGATGCTAAAGGACGCATCACGAGATGCCGCAGGAACCGACGACGTGCTGGTATCACCCGGAGTGCCGGGGGCGGCCACACTGGCAGTGTTGTTCACAGCACCGGCATCCAGATCGGCCTGCGCAACGGTGTAAACCGCCTGACAAGTAGTGTCGTCCGAGGTGTTGGGGGCCAACACCGGAATCGTGCAAGTCAGGGACACAAGCGGATCGGTAACGACAATACTTGTCAACGTCTGTGTGCCGGTATTGGCCACGGCAAAGCTGTAGCGGATCTGATCCCCAACCGCATTGAACTCGGTCACATTCGCCGTTTTCGACAGATCGACAGCTTGCGTCGCTGCCGCCGGATCAATCGGGATCACTTCGGTGTCAGAGGCCGGGTCCAATGTCTGGCCTGTACTGGACATGCCATTGACAGTGGCCGTGTTCGTAATGGTCTCGTTGTCTACATCGGCCTGTGTCACGGTATATGTGCCGGTGCAGTCCTGCGAGGTAAGCGGGCCAATATCCGTCAGATCGCAAGACAGTCCGGGGATCAGCGGGTCCGTCACAGTGGCGGTCGCGATGGTCTGTTCGGTACTGTTGGTGACGCGGAATGTGTAGGTGATCTGCTCACCCACAGACGTGAACTGCGCCGGGCCGATCTTGTCGAGGGTGAATGCGGGCGTGATGGCCACAGGCACAACAGATTGAGCCGACGGCGAAACAACGGTAAATGGAGTCCCCCCGTTCGGGCGTGTAAATTGCGCTGTTGCGGTGTTCACAACCTCGCCCGCGTCAAGCTCGTCCTGTGTCGGGTTGGTGGTGCCGGTACAGGTGATGGAATTGGGTGTGCCCTGCCCCACCGGGAAAATCCGATCCGGCTGAGAACAATTTACCGTGCCAATACGGGGGTCATCGACCGTGATCTCGCGCAACGTCCCGATGGAACGATCGCCCACGTTCGTCACGGTGAAGGTATAGGTGATCACATCCGACAGGCTGGACACGGACGTCAGATCGGCAACCTTGGTCAGCTCGATCGCATCGGTGCCCGCCTGAGGCACGGTTTCGGTGTCCGCGTTCGACGTTGTGGTGCCATCCGTCGCGGTTGCAGTGTTGGTGACAAAACCAAGATCTTCATCCGCAGCCGTTACAGTGTAAATCGCCTGACACGTGCGCACGCCATTCACCGGCAGATCAGCCGATCCGCAATCAATGGGGCCGGAAATGCGGTCATCATTCACCGTCAGCGGCCCGGTAAAGGTTGTGTTGCCCGTGTTGGTGATTTCATAGGTGTAGGTGACAGTCTGACCTTCGAAGAAATCGACAGGCGGCACCACGGGCGCTTGCTTGTCGAGGGTCAGTTCTGGCATCTGGTCAGCGTCGACAGTCACCTGTTGCTGCGCGCTGGTGACTTCGGTTGCGTCCGGATCGTCAGCAGCAGCCGTAGCGATATTGGTGACACTGCCCGTATCCACATCGTCCTGTGTTGTCAGGTAGTTGTCAGAGGTACACGTAACTGACATGCCGGGCAGGATTTCGGTGGCTGCGCAGGCAACAGTGATCTTGTCATCGCTCACACGTGGTGTGCTCAGCGTAACGTTGCCCGTATTTGTCAGCACGTAGTCGTAAATCAATGTGACGTTTGGTGCATCAAAGCTGGTGGCGCTGGCGCTGTTGAGTTGTTTGAGCAGTGTCAGGCCCGATGTCTGCACCGCAGGAACGGTGACATCGTCTGTGGCACTGACGGTTGTGCCTCCGACGGTGATGCTGGCTGTTGCCTCGTTCAGGACTTCGCCAATGTTCACGTCATTCTGCAAGACCGTGTAATCCGCGGTACAAATCACGCTGCCGTTTGGCGGCACGGACCCCGGCGGACAGCTGACGCTGCCTCCTGCATTTGTAATCAACGCATCTGTAATACTGGGCGGCCCTGGCCACGTGACATTGCCGGTATTTGTTACCTCGATCCTGAATTGCAGGACGTCATCACGCGCATCAAAGTCCTGTTGCAGCGCGGTCTTGGTCACCACGATGGCTGGCGCCGCCGCAGGGCCGTCCACGGTCTCGTTTACAGAACGGGTCAGGGTCGCACCGCCCCGGTCCTGCCCGACGGCTGTTGCCGTGTTGGTCAAGGGCGTGCCGTTGATTGCAAACTCGTCCAGATCGTCCTGTGTCACAGTATAAGTCGCCGAACAGGTCAGCACTTCATCGGGCAGCAACGACGCCTGCGCACAGCTGAGCGAGGGAATACGATCATCGCTGATGGATAGATCGGTCAGCGTGGTGTTGCCCGTGTTCTCAAGCGTGTAGTCGTAGGAAATCACCTCACCAACGGTCGTGAATGTTGCCTGACCGGCCTGTTTGGTGACGATCATATCAGGAGCAGCAGCCGGACCCGGCAATGTCACACTGTCTTCGACTGCGCCCAATTGGCCAAATTCCGGAACCCCGTTGGCGCGCGCGATGTTGGTCAGGCTGCCGTTGTCGATGTCTTCTTGCGTCACGGTATAAGTAGCCGTGCAGGTTGCTACTTCGGCCGTGCCGCCGCCCGTGGTTTCGTTGATTGTCGTTGTGTTGCAAGTGACGGACCTGCCTTGCGCGTCCACCTTGTCATCAAAAATCGTGAGGTTGTTGATGTTCACCGAACCGATATTGGTAACCTTGTAGGTATAGAGGATAGTGTCGTCTACATTTGTGTAAGATGTTGCAGTTGTTGTCTTTTCAAACTCGTACCCCGGTGCAATTGTGCGCAGTGCTTCATTGTCCAGACTGTCGCCGCGGCGAAAATCCCAGAAGTTGTCATTGGGGTCGTCATCCAGCACTTGTGTCGACGTCTGCCCGGTCGTCAAAAGGCTGTTCAGCAATGTCGGGTTCGTTGAGGTGAACCAACCGGTGTTGAACGTGTTGTTGCCAAAACCCGTGGTAAACCCTTGACTGACTGTGCCTGAATTGTTGGTCCGTTCGGTTGTGAGCCCGGACCAGCTTCCGACATTGACCCCATTCAGGATCAGGCTGATGTCATTCTCGTCAAACCCACCCGGTTGCGTATCGCCGTCATAGGCAGAAAAGCGGACATAAACGCGCGCAATCGCGCCTCCGAAGTATTCGGTACACGTCCGGATGCCACAATCCAGCGGGATCGGGTCGTTGATCGTAAAGGGGTTCCCCCGAAACCGTGTCGGTTGACCGTTGGAATTGAAGCCGCGAAAAGCGCCGTCAGGGTCGCTGAACTGGTAGTAGATCTGTCCATTCACGCCTTCCATGACGATGACAACGCCACCGGCCTCCGGGTAGGCGCTTGGCAGCGAGATATTCGTTCCCGGAACATTCGTGGTGAATGGCGTCGCGTCAGCCGGGGGCGTGGCAGATACAGTTGAGAGGACAGCGGCAATGACCGCACTCACGGCTGCTTTGAGCTTCGACATCTTCATCCCTCACGCTCGGCTTTTGCCGATTATTGTTTAGGTGCCAGCGCGTCGGCTGGCAGAGCACTGGCGACATTCGGTCTGTTCTTCACCGCATGTGCATCATTAATTTTGCACATTCATGGGGAAATCTTGGAAATCGGCGTCACCTGTTACGAAGAGAGCACACGCAATGCGGGATAGTGCACAAAACTCACTTCAATATCAGCAACATACGGCAGCGAATTCTGACGCTGATAAGGGTCAGATACGCCTTGGAAATCGCCTCGACCAAACAGAGACGGCTGGATATGCGGGCACCGACGGGTTGGTCCGTTTCCCGCGTGGTTTGGCCACCCTGGGCTTCAATTCTGACTTGGGATATTGCGACAGAGGCGTGCATGCCGCCCCTGTCTGGAGATATCAGGCCCAGCCAAGCTGCGCCAATGCGTGACCGTCGTTCCAGATCTTTGTCATATGGGCGATCTTCCCGCCCGCAAACTCCATCGCGTAGACGTAGTCAGACGCGACTTGCGCGCCAGTCGGCTCAACAGGACCACCGGGACCGGATTGCGTGCCGTGGAAAACGGCAAAGGCCAAAACGATGCTGCGATCTTCATCTGCTGCAAAACCTTTAAGCTCGTAGCGGCCATCCGGGATTGGCGTCAGCAACCCCTTCATCCACTCTGTATAGGCCTCCAATGTGTGCGTTTCCGCCAGCGCCCCGGACTGGCAGGAAAAGCTGGCATCTGTATTGCAATGCTGTGCACATTCGTCCCAACCCTTGCCGGTTTCGCAGGCTTCGAAAAAGGATTGTGCTATATCCGTCATACCCATTGTGTCGTCTCCTAAAATGCAGCGCCCGGGGGTCAGTCCCCGCAACGTCATGACCTCAAGTTACGCAATGCGTGCAAGCGACAGTATCGTTCAAATGAACCAATTGATGTAGGAGGAATGTAGGGTATTGTGCCCCAACATTCGGCCGGGGGTATTATGTCAGACGCGGCGCAACCTATTGAAACGCTATCCAAAAGAGAGGCCGAAGTGGCCGCCGCCTACGCAGATGGCGCCAGCTACAAGGTGATTGCCCGCGACCTCGGGATTTCTCCCACAACCGTGCGCTCTCATTTGCGCACAGTCTACGGCAAGCTGAACGTCACATCGAAAATTGCACTTGCACAGGCGCTTGCGGATCCGGAAGCCAACATGGCCAACGGCCAGGATTCAGGCGGGTTGACAGCTGATCTGGCGCTGGAGCTCGACGAGGCGATGCGCCGCGAGCGCACGATGACCCGCGTGCTGCGCATCATCAACGAAAGCAGCGGCGATCTGGATGATGTGATCGACGAAGTTCTCGAACAAGCGCTTGAAATCTGCGAGGCGGAATTCGGCATTCTGATGGAACACCACGGGGATTTCACTTTTTCCGAAATGCGCTCAAGCCATATCAGTGCGCCCTTTGCCAAATGGCTGGCCGAACAGGGGCTGTTCCACCCGGGGCCGGACACGGCCGTGGGGCGTGCAGCCAGAACACAAAAACCGGTCAGCGTTGTCGATGTGAACGCGGAGAACGTCAGTTACGACGACAACCCGCTGCGCTATGCGACCGTGACATACGGGCAGGCGCGATCCCTTGCTGCGATCCCGATGATGGCGGGCGGGCGTTTGATCGGCGTCTTCAGCGTCTACCGAACCCGCGTGCATCCGTTCAACGACCGCGCCCTGGAACTGGCCCAGGCCTTTGCCGACCAGGCCGCCATCGCGATCAAGAACTCGCTGCACATCAACGAGATCGAGGCGCGTCTGGATCAGGCGGCGGCCTCTCGCGAAATTCTGGACGCAATCAGCAATGCCCGCGATGACGAGGGACCGGTGTTCGACGCCATTCTGAGCAACGCTCGCAAACTGTGCGACGCGCCTTTCGCGGCGCTTGTTCTGGGCCGCAAGACGGATGGGGCGCAAACCATGATCGCCCATCACGGCGCGTTGCAAAGCACGGAAAGTTTCTACAGTCAGGGCCGTGTGCCCATGGATCCCGACAAATCATTTGCCGCGCGGGCGATCATCGAGCAGCGCCCGGTGCATCTGCACAACATGATGGACACAGACCAGTACCGGGCGGGCGTGCCCAACGTCGTCGAATTGTGTGACGTGCAGGGCATTCGCACCAATCTGTTTGTCCCGCTCATCCGGGACGGCGAAGGCATCGGTTGCTTTATCATCTTCCGCCACGAGGTCCGCCCCTACAGCGATGAACAGATCGCATTGGTCGAAACCTTTGCCACCCAAGCCGTCATCGCGCTGGAAAACGTGCGTCAGTTCCGGGATCTCAGGGATCGGCTGGAGCGAGAGGCTGCAACTCGCGAGATCCTGCAAGTCATCAACCAACACCGCGACGACATGATACCCGTCTTTGACACTATTCTGAAAAAGGCGATTGATCTGAGCGGTGCAAGCGCAGGTGCCCTGACGCTGGGCTCCGAGGGAGATGCATTTCAACGTATGGCGGTGTCTTACGGCGTCAGTCAGGACACGCTTGATGTCTATGCGCGCGGCGAAGTGTCGATGAACCCCGACATCTCGATGGCGGCCAAGGCGATCCTGTCGGGCGACGTGGTTCACGTCGAAGACATGGCCGATACCGATGGCTATCGCAACGGTGTGCCGCACTATACGTCCGTTGTGGATGACTCCGGCATCCGCACGAACCTGTTTGTGCCGCTGATGACGCCAGAGGGGGGTGAAGGTGTCCTTGTGCTGTTCCGCACAGAGGTCAAACCCTACACTGCTGATGAAATTGCGCTGGTGGAAACCTTTGCCGCGCAAGCCGTCATCGCCATCGAAAATGCGCGCCAATTTAAAAACTTGCAGGCGCGCACATCCGAAGTTCAGATGCTGAACGCCTCACTCGCGGCAAAAGTCGAAGCACAGGTGGGCGAGATCGAGCGGATGGGCCGGCTCAAGCGGTTTTTGCCATCTGCCGTGGCTGACACGGTTGTGTCTTCAGGGTCTGAGCAGATGCTGCAAAGCCACCGTGCCCTGCTGGGCGTCCTGTTCTGCGACATCCGTGGCTTTACCGCGTTCTGCGAAACCGCAGAGCCCGAGGAAACTATTGAAGTGCTGCAAACCTATCACGAAGAGATGGGTAAACTGATCAACGCTCACGGCGCGGGTGTCGACTTGCGCATGGGCGATGGCGTCATGGTGCTTTTCAACGACCCGGTGCCATGTGATGACCCTGCTGGGGCCGCGGTGCGCCTTGCCATTGCGATGCGCGAGCGGATGAGCGAACTGTGTGCGGGCTGGAAACGACTGGGCCATCGCCTTGGCTTTGGCGTTGGCGTCTCTCTTGGTTATGCCACAGTCGGGCTTGTGGGCTTTGAGGGGCGGTTCGACTACACGGCTTCGGGCACTGCGATCAATCTGGCGTCGCGGTTGTGCGACGAGGCCACGGATGGGGAAATCCTGCTCAGTGCGCGGGCCGGAATTGCAGTTGAGGATGATTTCACAATCGAGACCCGTGGCGAACTCAGTCTCAAAGGTATTCGTGAACCGATTGAAGTGTTCAAGCTGGCCAATGATGCGTGATTGCCAGTTTGATCGTTATGGGCATTTCCTCTGAACACACCACGGCGTCACGCAATGTTTTGGTAGGGCTAGCCGGCGTTGGCCTTCGGCTTCGAGGACAGACGTGAGGACAGCAGATCGCCCGAGCGTACAGCAATCGGATGACCAATCGTGGCAAATGCAGCGTTGATGTTCTTCAGAGTGCGCAGGATGTCCTGATGATAACGGCTGGTCTCAAAGCTGGCGGGAATGTTGTCACGCAACCGGGCCAGATGGCGTTCCTGTAGCTTTTGCTCGGCCTTGCGCACCTTGTCTTTGGCCCGCAACAACTGGCGCGCGGCATCCGGCGCACCCGTCATCAACACGTTCAACGCAAGCTGGGCATTGTTCAGAACCCTGTCGTGAAAATCCGTCAGGTCAGACCAACCGCCTTCAGAGAACGCCAGACCTTCGGTGTTCAACTGATTTGCCTGTGCCACAAGCCCTTGCGAAATGCCCCCCGCTGCAGTCTCGAGGTTCAGGGCAATAGACGCCAATTCTGCTGCTTTTTCTCGTTCTTGGTCAGACAGGTTGTCGTGATCAAGCTGTGCCAGGAAACCTTTGATGTCAGTGTGCAGGGTGCTGACGCGAGTGCTCTTTTCAAGGATCGCCTTGGCAGTGGGCGCATCCCAAATTTCAAACAATGAAAGGGAAGAACGCAGCATGATCTCCGTTTCCTCTCCCATCTTCATCACTTCACGCGCAGCACAGGGCAAAGCACGTGATGGTTGATCGAGGGTCGAGGGATCCAGCGCAGAGCTTTGGGCCAGCGGGTTGGCCCTGTCATCCCTGTCCGGGGTCAGCAGCAGCGTTGCCTGCGCGATCCAGCCAAGAAAGGGCAAACAGGTCAAAGCAAGGCCCAAATTGAACACAAGGTGCAGGTTGATGATCTGACGGGCTGACTCCGCGCCCAACCAGCCAAGGTTTCCCCCGCTTTGAAGCAAAACAACCAGAACAATCGCAGCACCGCCGCCCCGCAAAAGCAGATTGGCGATGACCATACGGCGCGCAGCCATCGGTGCGGCAAGGGTCAGCACATAGGCCAGAATGGCCCCCCCTGCATTTGCCCCCAAAACCATGGCGGCAGCACCACTGGCAGGCAACAGGCCTTGCGCTGTCAGGGTGACAAAGAACAAAACTGCCGCCACCGATGAATGCACGCCCCACGCAAACAACGCCCCAATCAGGAATGACGTCACCAGATCGCCCGCCAGATAGGCCATGACGCTGGCTGTGGCAGGGCTTCCGATCAGCGGGCCGGTCGCCGCACGGATCATATCAAGCGAGACGAAAATCAACCCAATCCCGATCATCATGCGGCCGAACTGACGGATTTCGTTGCGCGTGCTGCGCAGGAACAGCACCACGCCGCACAGCAAAAGCAGCGGGATCAGAAAGTCTTGGCGGACCAACAGGATCTGCGAGACAATCGCTGAGCCAATGTCCGCGCCCAGCAAGATCGCAATGCCAGCCAGCAAACCGACAGCGCCCTTGGTGGCGAAGTTCGAAACAAGAACGGCAACAGCCGTCGCGCTTTGCAGGCATAATGCAGCCAACGCGCCACTGCCCAAGGCCTGTAACCGGTTGGCATCCGAGCGGCGCAAAAAGGCGCGCAGCTGAACCGAAAAAGCGCGCTCTACGCCGGTGCGCAGCAATCGCACGGCCCAGATCAACAGGGCAGCAGCGCCAGCAATATGCAATGCAAACAGAATGATGCTGGAGTCTTCCATGTGTTACGTGGCCGGGTAGAACAGGTTTTGGCCGGGGCGATCTCCGACAGGAATGTGAGAGTTCATGACGCCGGTGCGCGTGTCGTGCCGCAAAATGCCACCCGGCTCCGTCGTCAGGCAATTGGGTGCGCCGGTTGCGATGTGGGCGATCAGCTTGCAAAGCGACGCCACAAAGTTGCGGTTCACATGGCCACAGGCCAACCTCAGTTCGCCAGAGAAATGTGCCAAAACTGATTTCAACTGCCTGATGTAACGTGCGTTTTTAATGTCCATTTCCTCGATCCCCGCCAAAATCGGTGGGTGATGCATTGTCACGATTGTGTACTACCATGACAAGCCATCAAGCGACGTCGCCCAAAAAGGACATGGTCGCGTCACTTGGATGACCATAGCGTGATCCGCCAAGCTGCTGTCCAACGCTGCCACCGCGAGATCGCCAAAATCCGTGGCCCGTTGACTGGACACTGCATGATCATTCAAGGCTGAGCTGCATAATATGTACGCATCACCTCCACGTCATCATGATTGCTCGACACTGCACCATTGGTCCGTTTCAGCCTGTGCATCAGAAAACGAAGCTCATACCCTTCTCACACCCAAAATCTGTCACATCGCCGGTGATGAACATCACTTCGATGGTGGCGAAATTAGGCAAGCCTTGGTGCCGGCCAGACGGGGCGACGGCAAATATCAGCCCCGCAGAATAGATTCCTGACAATTTTACTTTGGAAGGGTTGCTTTGTCCGGCAACCTCTGTAATTGACTATTTCAGTAAGAATTAAATCGATGGGATACAGGAGCATCTCCATGACCGCCAAAACTTCTTTCGTCACACTTGCCGCGGTGGCCATCACTGCCACAAGTGCCGCTGCCGAAGGCGAAGTGAACCTCTATTCATCACGTCACTATGACACGGATGAGCGGCTTTATTCGGACTTCACCGAAGCCACGGGCATCACCATCAACCGCATTGAGGGCAAGGCAGACGAACTGATCACCCGCATGGAAGCCGAAGGTGCCAACTCACCTGCTGACATCCTTCTGACGGTAGACACGTCGCGTCTTGAACGCGCCAAGGCGGCAGGCGTGCTGCAATCCATCGACAGCGAATTGCTCGAAGCCCGCATTCCCGCCAACCTTCAGGATGCAGAGAACCAGTGGTTTGGCTTTTCGCAACGCGCGCGGATCATCTTTTACGACAAGACGGACGTAACAAACCCGCCCACCACCTATGTTGACCTCGCGGACCCGGCCTACAAGGGCCAAGTCTGCCACCGCTCCTCTTCCAACGTCTATTCGCAAACGCTGCTGTCTGCTGTGATCGAAAACCATGGCGAAGAGGCCGCCAAAGGTTGGGCGCAAGGTGTCGTGGACAACTTTGCACGCGCACCACAGGGCGGCGACACGGACCAGCTGCGCGGGCTTGTGTCCGGCGAATGCGATATTTCGATCTCGAACACCTATTACTTTGCGCGCGCTGTGCGCAAAGAGGTGGACGGCTTGTCCGCAGATGCACGTGCCAATATCGGCTGGGTGTTCCCAGCTCAAAATGGCGAAGGGGCACATATGAACCTCTCCGGTGCCGGCGTCGCAGCCAACGCCCCGAACAAAGACAACGCGATCCTGTTCCTCGAATACCTCGCCTCGGATCAGGCACAGCAGTACTTCTCGGCAGGCAATGACGAATACCCGGCAGTGCCCGGCGTCGGCCTCAGCCCGTCCGTTGCCAGCTTGGGTCTGTTCCGCCCCGACGCGGTGGATTTGTCCAAAGTGGCCAAGAATGTCCCAACCGCACAAAAGATTTTTAACGAAGTCGGCTGGGAATAAGCCGACATCCGCCAAAAAACGTAGAAGGCGCGGGCAATCCCGCGCCTTTTTCTTTTCTTACTTTAATACTCAGGATTGACGTACCTGACAAAAACGATCAACATATCTGTACCGAGTCTCAGCCACCCGCACGCGGGCAGCCCGGACGCCCCGATCCGACAGGAGCAGAGACATGGCGGAACCGAAGCACACAGACAGCACGCGAACCCTCAAGTGCATTGAGAAACCGTGCTGCCAAGCATTGTTGCAAGAGGTGATGGAGGGCGCTGTTCCTGCCGATCAATATGTCGAGCGTATGCTCGACCACCTGGAGCGCACCACATGAACATCATGGCAGACGTCCCCGAACCAAGCGCCCCGCCCCAGCACAAGCAGATCGACACGTATGACGCTCGCGATCTGATCAAGGACGGCAGCCAGGTGTCAATCGTGCTTGATGGCCAAATCTACTATCTGCGCATCACCCGCGCAGGCAAACTGATCCTCAACAAATGACCTCGGAACATCAAAGACGTGGCGGCGTCGCTGTGGCGGCTCTCGATCACATGGAAGCATGGGAGGTCAATCTGGTTCTGAACCTGCGGCTCTGGTGTGATGGACCAAACGCGCAGCGCCTTGCACGACGAGATTATGCCGAGGCCTTTCCCGACTCAGAAGCCGACCGTGCTTGGGCCAGTTTCGAGCGGCTGGTATGCAAGGTGCTTGGCACCGCGCACCGCCCGCTGATCCGGCACGAAGTTGGATGCAATTGCGTCGGTTCTGACGAATGCATCTTTGTGCACCTCATCCGCACAGCCTCGGATGGCCACCTGAACGACGCCGCATTGATTGCCACGCTGCTTTCTGGCCCCGCGCACGCAGAACACATCGCCATTCTGGCAGGCGAAGTGGGCGACACCATCCGGCGCGTCCACCGCGAACCCACAACACATTCCCCTGTAGATCCGGACCTTGTGGCCCGCCTGCATTGATTTGTCAGACCAAAAACCAAGGAAACGCCACCCAATGAAACTCACTTTGACAACAGCACTTGGGACAGTGCTTTTGGCAGCCACCCCTGCCCTCGCGGACAAAGCTGCGGTTCTGGATAACTACGCCGACATTGCGCTCGCCAAATATTCCGACAGCCTCACAACGGCGCAAACCCTGCTTGCCGCCGTCAACGCGCTGACCGATGCCCCTTCTGCATATGCGCTGGCAACCGCCAGACAGGCGTGGCTTGCCGCCCGTGTCCCCTATCAACAAACCGAGGTGTACCGCTTTGGCAATGCCATCGTGGATGACTGGGAAGGCAAGGTGAATGCGTGGCCGCTGGATGAGGGGCTTATCGACTATGTTGACGCCACCTATGGCGGTGCCACGAACGAAAATGAATACGCCGTGCTGAACGTGATTGCGCACCCGTCTTTCACCTTGTCAGGTGACACCATTGACGCTGCCGACATCACGCCAGCCTTGCTCGAAACAGCACTGCATGAGGCGGACGGCGTCGAGGCCAATGTCGCCACCGGCTATCACGCTATCGAATTTCTGCTCTGGGGTCAGGATCTGAACGGCCACGGGGCAGGTGCCGGCAATCGCCCCTGGACGGACTACGCCCACGGTGATGCTTGCACCGGCGGGCACTGCGACCGCCGCGCCGACTATCTGACAGCCGCAACGGAACTGCTGGTGTCCGATCTGGAATGGATGGTGGCGCAATGGCAGGACAGCGGGGACGCCCGCGCCCAACTGACCGCAGACGAAAACGCCGGGATCAGCACGATCCTGACCGGCATGGGCTCTTTGTCTTACGGCGAAACAGCCGGGGAGCGAATGCGCCTCGGTGTGATGCTGAACGACCCCGAAGAAGAGCATTCGTGCTTTGCCGACAACACTCACAATGACCACTTCTATAACGCGGTGGGCATCCGCAACGTCTATCTTGGCAGCTACACGCGCGTGGACGGCTCGATTGTGTCGGGTGCATCCCTGTCATCGCTGGTTGCCGCGGTCGACGCAGATGTCGATGCGGAGTTGCGGGCCAAACTGGACACGGCCGTGCTGGAGATGCTGGAAATGAAGATCGCCGCCGAGGCGGGCTTTGCCTATGATTCAATGCTGGAACGGGGCAACGCACCGGGTGAGGCGCTGATCATGGGCGGCGTGAACGCACTGATTGATCAGACACGCTCAATCGAACGGGCTGTAGTTGCGCTTGGGGTTGATGCGATTGCGATTGAGGGCTCGGACAGCCTCGACAACCCCGACGCGGTTTTTCAGTGACACCAATCTGTGTGCGGACCCAGCCGTTGTTCCCCAACTGAGGCACCCGCACACGCCGCTGCTCATCCGGGCAGCAAAGGCGCGCATCGGCTTACCCGCGTTTGCCGGTGCGCGCAGTGCCAATTCAGATCACACAACCCGGCTTTTTCGACATCCGCGAGGTTTCCCATGACCAAGACACCCAGCCCCTGTATCGACGTTTGCAAATTCAAACGCGACGGGCATTGCATCGGTTGTTCGATGACCAAGTCGCAAAAATCACTTTTCAAGGCATTGAAGAAGGACAAGCACCGCAAGACATTTGTTCAGATGTTGGTGGGCCAGCAGTCCCGGCTTGGAAAATACAGCCACTGGACACCGCACTATCTGCGCAAGTGCCTGAAGAAGAAAGCCAAGCCCGTTGATGTGGTGCGCAACGCCGCCTGACCCTGCTGCGTTGATCGCTGCCAAGCCAGCGCAGGCTTGAACAACGTGGCTTGGATCTCGTGCGTTTGCGGATCGCTGGTGTGATACTTGGCTGCCGGAAAGACCGCTCAACATCCCGGGCATTTACAGCGCATCGAAGCGGATATCAGGCGAGATGTGCGCGCAAAAACCATGCGAACTTTTCATGCACCTGACCGCGCGCAATACATAGGTCTTCTGTCAGGGTATCGCCCGCCTCTGCTGCCGTCGCGCCGGCACCGGCCAACGTCGCGGCCAATATTTCCTGCGCGTTCTGCATGGCCTTGATCATCTCTTTGTCAGAGGCGTGACCACCATGTTCCATGACCTTCGAGCGGTTCAACATGCCCGCCAAAGTGCCTTCAGCATGGGCATCCAGCGCCCGGATGCGCTCGGCCAGATCATCCTGGGCGATAAAGTGATCTTCGTAGATTTTCTGGAACAGATCGTGCAGCGGCCCAAAGGCCATCCCCTTCACGTTCCAATGAAAGTTTTGCGCCAGCATCGTTGCAACGGCAGTTTCCGCAACGGATTGATTCAGCGCATCAACGATTGCGGCGCGCGCGTCTGTGGACAGCGCAACAGCTGTTTGGGTCATCCCAAGCTCCTTTATGTTTTGGATGCTGGCTTGCACAATACTGGCTGGCTCGCTTCTGAATAATTAGATGGCTCACACCCGGAAGCAAGAGCTTTTTAGAATAATTCTAATTTAGTGGAGACAAGGCCGAAATCCGGATAACCAGAAACAGGATGAGACGACGATGTTCGGGCAGTACACGGGACGTTAAAAGGAAGGCAATGCTAGCATCATCCCGCCCAACCGTGGCTTGTTCAAGTTGCAGCAGCCAGTTTTCATCAAAACTTGTCTCTACTGTCCCAGGCGCATGCAATATGGGCTGTTTTCCAAGCGCCTGAGCCAGACATCGCATCAATGCATCGGAATGCGCCTGCAGATTCGCTGACCGCGTGACGTGCAGCAGCGCACAGGCTTCGAACAGATCGGCGCGGGGTTTCGCGCGGCACGCCATGGATGTGAAACGCAGGTGGTTGAGAAAGGCGAATGCGCTGTCTGAGATCTTGCACGACGGGTGCGCAAAGCGGCGTGCATTTGCCGCCAAATCCAGTCGCAAGGGCACCATGTCGCAGTCTCTCCCGCCTATGAATGGCAGGAATCACCTCGCCATTCTGAATTCCTGAGTATATTTATAAGTTATGAACAGGATCACAACCTTTGCGCCCGCAATTCTGATCGGCATCCTCGCCAATTCAGCTTTGGCGCAGGCAACGCTCACCGACCTGCACCTGCCGGTGATCCCCCGCACCGCGGCCGAGGCGGAGCGTATTTCGCGTGTCACCGAACCAACCACGGATTTCACAAAACCCGAACAATTTGAAAGCAATCCGGCCGGGGCAGCCACCGTTCGCGCCCTCAATAACCGCAATGCGTTTTCCCAACCATCCGACAATATCACCTTTGAACAAGAGCTGGATTTCAAGGTCGGGAACGGCCTTTTCAAAAAGCTGTGGGTGTCCTCACCGTCTTCCACGCTGGCATCCGATGGGCTGGGTCCACTGTTCAACGCCCGCTCGTGCCAGCGGTGCCACCTCAAGGACGGGCGGGGTCACCCGCCCGAAAGCCCCGAGGACAGCGCAACCTCCCTGCTGCTGCGGATCTCCGTTCCCGGCGGGCCCACGCCGGACGCGATCCAGGACTACATCGCCACCCAGCCAGAGCCGACCTATGGTGGACAGATTCAGGATTTTTCAGTCGCAGGCATTCCCGCGGAGGCCCGGATCAGCGTCACATACACAGAGACAACTGTCGCGCTGTCGGGTGGGGAAACCGCCACGCTGCGCACGCCACACCACGCACTGGGCGATCTGAGCTATGGACCACTGCACCCGGGCACGATGATCAGCCCACGCGTCGCTCCGCAAATGATCGGTCTGGGGTTGCTTGATGCGATCCCAGCGACAGACATCCTCGCCCTTGCGGATCCCGATGACACGGATGGCGATGGCATCTCCGGGCGCGCGCAAATTGTTATGTCCGCCGAATATGGGCAGCCGATGCTGGGTCGCTTTGGCCTGAAGGCCGGCAAGCCATCGGTGTGGGAACAATCTGCCGGGGCCTTTGCCGGTGACATCGGCATTTCCACCACTTTGTTCCCGGCAGGGCATGGCGACTGCACCCCGGCGCAAGCCAAATGCCGTGCTGCACCTGATGGCAACACGCCTGCGCATGACGGTGCCGAAATAGGGAATGCAGGCCTCGCTCTTGTCGCCTTTTATGCGTCAAATCTGGGCGTCCCTGCCCGGCGCGATACGGGCGAGCCCCAAGTCCTGCGCGGCAAACAGGTCTTTTACGAAACTGGCTGCATCTCCTGCCACACGCCCAAACACGTCACCCACAGGCTCGACGGTCAGCCCGAACAAAGCTTTCAATTGATCTGGCCGTATACCGATATGTTGTTGCACGACATGGGGCCGGGTTTGGCCGACAACCGCCCCGAGGCGCGCGCAGATGGCCGCGAATGGCGCACGCCGCCGCTTTGGGGAATTGGGCTGACTGAAACGGTGTCTGGCCACACCTATTTCCTGCACGACGGACGTGCCCGCAATCTGCTCGAAGCGGTGTTGTGGCATGGCGGCGAAGCGGAGCCACACAAGCAATCCGTGATCGACATGCCACCCGCCGACCGCGCCGCCCTGATCCGATTTCTCGAAAGCCTCTGATATGCGCCTTGCCATCGCCCTTTGCCTGTCCGCCCTGTCTGCCTTGCCTGCCGTTGCAGACGTCCAGCGTGCCATCGACACGCATATCCTGCCCGGCCACGTAGCGCTGAGCATGCGCACCGCTGAACTGGCGAACACAGCCCAAGCCGATTGCAGCCCGGAGGCCGTGCGCCCCGCCTTCCACGCCGCCTATGATGCATGGATCAGCATCAGCCACATCCAGATTGGACCGATCGAAGATCAGGCCCTGACGCTGCACATGTCCTACTGGCCCGACCCCAAGGACAGCACGGGAAAGGCACTTGCCCGGCTCACCGCTGCCGCTGACCCGATTGTCGATCAACCCAAGGCCTTTGGCGATGTCTCGGCAACGGCCCAAGGGTTCACCGCGCTCGAGCGGCTGCTCTATGAGACACAAACCGATGCGGCATATGCCTGCCGCCTCACCCAAGCCATTGCCCGGGATCTGGCCCGCAAATCTGCAGCGATCAACGCGGATTGGCCTGCCTTTGCCACCCTGATGCGCAGCGCGGGGGCCGATGGCAATACCCGCTTCCAAAACGAAGACGAAGCCCGGCGCGCGCTCTATACAGCGCTCTCAACCGGCCTCGCATTCCTGCACGACCAGCGGTTGGGGCGCCCCCTGGGCACGTTCGAGCGTCCGCGCCCCCTGCGCGCCGAAGCGCGGCGATCCGAGCGATCCTTGCGCCATGTGCAACTGCAGCTGGCTGCGCTGGAAACACTTGCCGCTGCCATGACTGACAGTGACCTGAGCGCGACAAAAGCGGCCTTTGCCGCCGCCCGTGCGCGCGCCGACGCGTTGGACGATCCCGCCTTGCAAGGTGTCGCAGACCCCGGCGGGCGCTTCCGGGTCGAGTTGATCCAGCAGGCTGTGCGGGCCATCCAGATCGCCGTTATTGACGAAATCGGCACACCCCTCGGGATCACCGCCGGGTTCAACAGCCTGGACGGTGACTGATGCCCACACGGCGCACCTTTCTCGCGGGGCTGACCTCTGCCTCACTGACGCCAACGCTGGGCTGGGCCGATGCGGGCAACCCTATCGCACTCAGCGCCGCGCGGCGCCCGGATGGCCAACACGTGCTGGTGGGACTGGCGCGCACGGGGCATATCACCTTTGAGATCACCTTGCCCGCACGCGGGCACGCGGCCGCAGCGCACCCACACGTGGCCGAAGCGGTCGCCATCGCCCGCCGCCCCGGCACCTTTGCCAAAGTCATTGACTGCGCACGCGGCAGGGTCAAGCAAACGCTGCATGCCCCGACAGGGCGCCATTTCTACGGCCATGGCGCGTTTTCGGCAGATGGCGCGTTTCTGTTCACGCCCGAAAATGACATCGCGACAGGCGCTGGCTGGATCGGCGTGTGGGAAAGCGGCACCCGCTACAAACGGCTGGACAGTTTCTCGTCAGCCGGGATCGGACCCCACGAAATCCTGCGCACGCCCAGTGGCCAACTGGCCGTCGCAAATGGCGGCATCCGCACGCACCCCGCAACGGGACGGGACAAACTGAACCTCGACACGATGCGCCCCAACCTCGCGATCTTTGACGCAGACGGTCGGCTGGCTGACATGGCCGAAGGGCCGGACACGCAGCACCAAAACTCCCTGCGCCATATCTCGGCAGGACGCGATGGCAATATCGTCTGTGGCTTCCAATGGCAGGGCGACCGGTTTGATGCGCCCCCGCTTGTGGCGCTCTACACAGGCAATGGCACCTTGATCCCGGCCCAGATGGATGACACCAACCTGCGCAAGCTCGACGGCTATATCGGCAGCGTCAGCGCCTATGGAAACGGCCGCTACGCCGCCTCGGCCCCGCGTGGCAACATGACTTTCGAATTCGACAGCACAGGAACACAAAGCGGAACGCACAGCGCCAGAGATGTCTGCGGACTCTGCGCGACTCCGGACGGCATGTGCCTCGTGACGGATGGTACAGGACGGGTGCATATACTCAAGGACAGCACATTTACCCACCTCGCCACACACAAATACGCATTCGACAATCACCTCGTCGCGCTTACTCCAGTTTGAAAGGACAGCACATGTATATCGCCATGAATCGCTTCACTGTTTCGCACGAAAACGCACAGGCATTCGAAAAGCTTTGGCTTGGTCGAGACAGCCACCTCAAGGACATGGACGGATTTGTGGAATTTCAGATGCTGAAGGGTCCGGAGAACGAGGACGGCACCCGACTTTATGCCTCACACACCGTCTGGGCATCAGAAGATGCGTTCCGGGCATGGACACGATCCGACGCCTTCCGCGCCGCCCACAAAAACGCAGGCAACACAGCAAAATTACACCAAGGGGCGCCCACCTTCGAAGGGTTCAGTGTCATTCAGGACATCACAGCAAACTAACGCGCGTCAGTGCCCTTTCGGGGGATCTGAGACCCCAAAAGTCACCGACTCAAGCGCCATCAACCACCTGCAATGGCGGTCAATGCGCCGCGCAAAAGCCCCGAAGCGGCGATGACAACTGTCGCGATCAAATCAATTCCGGCAACCGCGCTCGCCCGGCTCCGAAATACCCGCAGACCTTGGCAAGGGTCGAAGGTAACAGATTGACACCCGAACGAGTCCTTGTGCGCCAGTTCTCATGCAATCGTGGGTTTGCGGCGTGCAATTCCATTTGTGAACAAGAAGGCGAGGCTCTGAGCAGGGAGCAATCGAAGCTCTGGAACTTGAGCCCGGATCACCGCAGTTCTCAAACTCAGTTTAGCGGGGTCCATGAAAGATGTAGCATCTAGTTAAAGAGGCGCTTACAAGCCGTTAATTCGTTTGTAGCAAGTACGCCAGTTAGGTGCCGCAACTTCAGCAAGAGCAGTCCAAACCGGACCTTCCGCACTGAACCAACATGCCGCAACCCGCATAGCGGACGCCGCTGCCATCACGAAATGCGTTACAGAGCGCGCTCACAGTATAGGCGGACATCACGACCAATCACGCATTTCCAAGTGCAAGATGATGGCTGTTACTCCACTGCCGTGGTGATTGCCCATACATGCGTTTGAACTCTCGGCTGAATTGAGACGGGCTGACATACCCCACGTCGATTGCCGCCTCGTTCACTGTCATGCCCTCTGCAATCTTCATCGCAGCGTTGTTGAGGCGCATTGATTTCACGAATTGGATCGGGGCCATTGTTGTGACCTGTTTGAACTTGCGATGAAAAACGGCACGGCTCATGCCTGCACGGGCCGCCATCTCATCAATCGAAATTGGCGCTTCCAAATGGGACGACACATGCGCAATGGCCCGTGCAATGGCATTGCCAGCGCCAAAGGCTTGTAGGGCAAAGAAGCCAGCCTCGCCTTGCAGGATCGCGTAGTAGAGTTCGCGCAGGCGGGCATCGCCAAGAACTGCCGCGTCGGTTGGATTTGCGCCAAGCTGCAGCAGTCGCTGCAGCGCATCGGTGAAACCTTCGTCCCACTCTGCCAATGCGATCCCCTGCGCCCGCAAACCGCCCCGGACCGCAGGAGGCGCGCCACCAACGTTTTCCATTTCAAGCGCAAGTTCGGTCATGACACGCTGATCCAGCGAAATGAACACGCCATAAAGAGGATCATCGACAGACGCGTTGGGTGTGCCGGCTTTGACTGGCATTGACATGGGGCAACACAAATACTTGCTGTCGTTGTAGACAAATCTCCGGCCATCCAGGATGGCCTCCTTTGAGCCGCTCACAATGGCGACGACGCTGGGTTCGTACACCGCCGGAACACACGGGATCGATTGTGTCGCACGAAACAAGCGCACGCCCGGGATGCCCGTTTCCGTCAAACCGTCTTGGTCAGTGCGGTCTTCGACAAGCCGTTTGATACCGTGTTTGCTCATTCGGCCAGTGTAGTCGGGTAGAAATCACACTGACAACCCAACTGATACAATCAGGCAAGTATTCGCGACGATCCAGCCTATTTCCAGAGACCAGCGAGAGCTAACGACATCTCCAAGGCACTAACGTGAATCGCGCGGCTGAAGTGCGAACCTCATAAGGAGCAAAACAATGGCTGACACGACATTCGGACCAAAAGGCTGGACGCCAGAGCGTCTCGGTTCTCTCGCAGGCAAGACTTTTGTGATCACCGGCGGCAACGCGGGTGCCGGATTTCAGGCCTCACGCATCCTTCTGTCCAAAGGCGCAAAGGTGGTGATGCTGAATCGCAGCGTGGAGAAATCCTCCGCTGCTGTCAAAGATCTGCAAAAAGAGTTTGGCGCCAACTCTGACGTAAGTTTCATACGTATGGACCTTTCCGATCTGGCAAGCGTACGTGCCGCGGCAGACGAGGTAGCGAAAAAAGTTCCGCAAATCGACGCGCTGATCTGCAACGCGGCTATCGCACAAGTGCCCACACAGAAGTTGACCGTTGACGGATTCGAAAGCCAGCTAGGCACAAACCACTACGGTCACTTCTTGCTGTGTGGGATGTTGTTTGGCCTGATTGAACGCAGCAACGGCCGCATCGTTGTTGTCGCCAGTCTTGGCTACAACATGGGAATCAAAACCATCCAGTTCGACGATATGAATTGGGACAAGAACTACAGCGCCAATCCTGTTTACAGCCAAAGCAAGCTGGCACAGATGATGTTTGCCTATGAGTTGCAGAATCGCCTCAATGGGACAGGCAAGAAGGTACAGGTCTACGTTTGTCACCCGGGCGCATCCGCAACATCACTGATCAGCACAAGTGGAAGTCGTCTAACGCGGTTGATTTGGTGGCTCATGAGCAAGACGCCGATGGTGCAAACGGCCGAAAAGGGTGCGTATCCCGAGATTATGTGCGCGACCGAGGACGGATTAGAGCAGCGTGCGCTTTATGGTCCTACGGGGTTGATGCAAACGGGCGGGCCCGTCGGGAAGGGCACGCTCAATCCCCATGCTTATGACAAGACAGTCATAGAGAAGCTGTGGAAAGTGTCTGAGGAGGCGACGGGGTTCCACTGGGCCATCTGATGGTTCCCTCAAGAGGTTTTTTACACACCTCGCTTATGCGGGTCATTTCACCGAGCGCTGCATCGACCTGAAGGATTCACTGTCGCCACTAGGGTTGATGCGGCTTTTGCGTTTGAAGTTTGTGGGCCAGCCTTGGGCACATTGCTCGGCAAGTATCTCCAACGCGTATTGCCAATGATGCTTCCCCTACGAGCTAGGGTCGCGTGAGCGATCAAACCGCACAAACTCGACGCTGACGCCAAAAAACCGCTCGTTTTTCAGAGTACCGCCAGTTCTGGTCCGATGGTGTTTTGGGCCGTTGTCATCGAAGACGGGTTAAATTCGACAGTCATGGCGCGTGTCTCCGTGCGCTATTGAGCAAGCAGGTGCGTTATCCGCAGCTCGTTGCCATTATGCGGCTGATTTCCTTCAAGGACCGGCCGGACTCCTCTGACCACGCATTGATGGCGTTTTGCACCGACCTCATGGCGGATTTGGAGGTAGGCGCTGTGTCGATCACGCCCTCGGCGATGAGACGCGCCGCCACGTCCTTGGAAAGGATGTAGCCATCGACGCCCATGGCTCGGAGGAAATACTGTCCAGTCGTTCCGCCCAGACGGTTGGCATTTTTCTTCAAGGTTTCCAACAATCCTGCAAAGTCATCGCTGGGCCAGCCCGCGATGAACGCCCCGAAACTACCGTGCCCGGCGGCAATCTCCTGAATGTAGACGGCGTTCTTCTGCACTGACTGGATCTTTTGAGGGTAGCGCACAATGGACGTGTCCTTGCAGAGCTCATCAAAGCGGTCATCACTCATCATAGCGTTTCGGCCGATGTCGAAGCCGGAAAACGCGGCCTCAAAGTCCGGCCACATACGGTCAACAACTTTCCAGTTAAAACCTGCCTGGAAGACGGCGCGTGTCATTTCGGCAAGCCAGCGATCGTCGGGTATCGCAGCAATCACATCAGAAGATTTCGACGGTTCAAACCCGTCAAAGACAGCCTCTCCGCTGCCTTTCCGTTTTATGCTGATTTCCAGAATTTGTTCCAGAGTGCGCATTTTTTCCTCCAGTTTTGGTTAGCTGTGTCTGATCGGGGCGTGTGCGCGTCACCTTGGTCTAACGGCGTTGGCAATCTTTTCCCCGGTTATGCGAGGAACAACGTCAGCTTGTCGAAATTGTGCAACTCGCTGCGGCGTTCGCTGAATGCTGCGAACTCAGGATTAGCGAAGAGCGTTTGAAGACCTGCGGGGTCCTCCACCCGCCACAGGTTCAGTTGAGGAGGCTCTTCCAGGCCACGTCCAGCAGCTTTTGCACTGAAAGGAAAGGAGGCCATCCTGAAGAAGCCACATTTAGCCGCGATAGGTTCAATGGAAGCCAGGTGTTCTGCACGTTCTTCTGCGCCAAGTCTGTCATTCCTCATAACCAGATCCACCAGAAGGGCGGCATCTGTGATCAGGCGTTCCTCGAAAGCGGAACTGACCATGTAAATGGTGAGCGCACGCATGTTCTTGATTTCATTGAGTCGACCGGTATGCAGCACCGATATGCCATGGCGCTCCGTATCAAGGCGGATCAGTTTTTCGTAGTCGTTGCGCTCTTGCAGTTCGACGCCGTTGTTGAGAACGCCGAAATCGAGCAAGACTGTTTTATCTTTGACCAATGTTGCAACGGGCGTGAAAAAAACGACGGCGGCAACTACCGAGAACAAACGGCGCGCTAGTGAGAGCATGTGGAGTTCCGTTGGTGGATCGCCGTGATGGCGACAAGGAGACCATATTGAACCCAAAAAAGAACCAAAACAGTCAATTTTGCAGTCACCCCGTTGCAAATTTGAACCACACATGGATACCGGTTGATCAGCTTTGAAACAGGTGTCGGTTTTTGCAAAATGGTTGGCGAATTGATCCACAAAAGCACGCACTCTAGCTGTGCCCCTGAAATCGCCAAGCAGAAGTCATAGCGATCATTCTTTCTTCAAAGCAACGCTAGGAATTCGGACGATGCGACAGTCAGCACCACCGAGGAACGCCGGAATGCAGATCATACCCACACCATTTGTCGCCACTTCTTTCGGCATGAACACTTCAAAAGCGAGTGTCGTTGCGGCGCATTTGGAAATGGTGTCTCCTTTGTCCAAGACCCATCGCCGCCCTACCCCAGCCAATCCGCATTTACACGGGATCACCTTGGGAGAACGGATACAGCGAGCGGCCCAACCGGACCTTGCGCCGGGAGGACCTGAATGCAGAGTGGTTCGCAACGACAATGCAAGCTCAGATTGTCATCACTCAGTGGCTCAAGCAGTGCAATCACAACCGCCCTCATCAGGCGCAAAAATGCACCCACCCGTACCGGAAATCCTGTTGAAAAAACCAAAATCAGTGGCCCGGAATCAAGGGGGGCTAGACAGTTCCGCCGATGAAATCCGATTGAGCATTGATCGATTCATGCAAGAATTTGGCGAAGACACGAACCCGTTCCATGCGGCGCAGATCGGGATGTGTCAGAAGCCAGCCTGGATAGGAATTGACAAGTTTTGCCCCGGGAACCCGAACAAGACCATGAATCGAGTCCCCCATGGGACAGGGGAGTGAAGCCATTCCCATGCCTTGAACTGCAGCGCGGGCGTGAAGTCCCAGATTTGGCATCTTCCATTTGATCGGGGCTTTTGGAAAGTTTTCCCTGCGCGCACGCAGCGACAAAGGGCCATCTTCGTGCCAACCAATCCATTCTGGGCTAACCGGCGTGTCCCCGTCCCAGTGTCGGGCGATGTATTCGGGTGAGGCAAATACCGTTTCACGAAACTCTGGCAAGCGCCGCCCCACGAGGTAGTCGTCAGGTTTGTCACAAAACCGAATGGCCAAATCGGCATCACGTCGAGAGAGGTCGACCTGTTTATATGTTGAATTCAGCTCGATGGTGATGAGCGGGTAATCCTTCTGAAACTGCTCCAGTAGCGGCAACAGAATATATTCGATCACCGGCGGCGGCGCGGTCAGACGTATGTCGCCTTGAAGTCGAATGTCATTTCCGATGACGGAGCGCTCCAGTTCCATCATCTCGGCTTCAATCTGCTGCGCACGGGACAAAATGCGCGCTCCAGATGCGTTGGGTACGAAGCCATCCGGCGTGCGGTCGAACAGCTTGGTGCCAAAGCGCTGCTCCATTGCGTCGAGCCTGCGCGATATGGTGGAATGACTGACTTTCAGGCGCGCGCCGGCGGCTCGGGCGGTGCCTCCGCGCTCCAATGCAAGGAAAATCTGCAGGTCATTCCAGTCGTTCTGCATCGCCAGTCCTCTGGTGCATTCCTGAGCCACACCCAACGCAAAATTGGCCGTATCGGTTCGTTTTTCGTCAACTCAGTTTGGTTTTGCAACCTCAAACAGGAAATCAAACACAACTGCCCCATAAGGTACCGCACACGGCTTTGCGATCCACACAGCAGAGCCCGCGCCGGGTGCGCCAAAGGAAGCCAACAAATTGCATGTCGGCAATGTCGGCATGATCCCAAACCTTGCTGGCGTCCTCTCCCGCAGCGCCCCTCGGCTGACTTCCTACTGGCAGACTCAGAACAATCTATTGGGCCATGCGACCCTCAATCCGCAGGAAATCTTCGGCAACATCGACGAACGAAGTAAGTCAGTCCGTCAGGGCAAAGTCTTTGAAGATCCAAATCGGGAGGCGTTGAACGATTTCGCGCTGCTGGTTCTGCGCAATAAGGGCCACAAGGCACCCAGCCAATTTCAGAGGTTCATCTATGCCGGGTTCTCGCGGCAGGCCGCGCTGGATGTCGTAGCTTGCCGCGCGGTTATTTCTCGGCGCAGAAAGCTCTCTCTCTTACATCCCGTAAGGCGCTCTTCGTTTTCCTCGGCTCTGCCGCAGGACCAAAGAACTTTGCCGCAAACACTGTCTAAGGCGCCCCAAAAACGGCACCTCATGGCCTCGTGTGCTCGTTGGCAACCGAACTCTCACCAATTGCTTGCAAATGCAGGTCGGGCATTTGGTGCAACCACTTCTGAGCAAACAAAAAACGCCTGCCGTTACTTGCAAAAGCCCTTCCTTGCGGTGTTGATCCGAGCGGTTACCGGCCAGCAGGCTCGAGGAACACAACGGCAAAATCGTCGCCCTCGTCAGTGAAAAACTTGCTGACGTGCCACCCAGACCTGTCCGCCATTTTCTCAATGCGTTTGAAGGTGTATTTGTGGCTGTTCTCTGTGTGGATGCTCTCATTACGGCGCATCGAGAATTCCTGGCCATCAATCAGGAATTCTGTGGCCCTTTTCGCAACCAAGTGCATTTCAATGCGCGACTCGCGACCATTCCAACGAGCCTCGTGGCGGAACGCCGACGTATCAATTGTACCACCGGCCTCTCGGTTCAGGCGGTGCAAGATGTTCATGTTGAATGAAGCCGTCACCCCGGTTGCGTCATCATATGCCGCAATCAATCGTGGAACGGCTTTCACCAAGTCGACGCCCAGCAGGAAGCCCTTTACGTTTGGCCAACTTCTCACGCGGGACATCAATTCAACAGCAGCGTCGGCGTCCAGATTGCCAAGGGTTGAGCCGGGAAAGAAAGCCACTTTTGGTCTGATTTGTATGTCATCGGGAAAGTTCAGGGGCTCCATAAAGTCTGCGACAACAGGCTGGACGGTAATGGAAGGGTAGTCCGAGGCCAGAGTTGTTGCTGTGTCCATCAGAAAGTCGCCCGAAATATCCAGCGGCACGTAGGTGTCAATTTTAGGAACGCCCGAGAGCAGCAAGCGCGTCTTGGTGCTGGCGCCACTTCCCAGCTCGACGAGTGACGCTGGTTCCGGAAACAGATGCACGATTGCATCAATGTTATCATTCAGAATCCCGACTTCCGTGCGTGTCGGGTAGTATTCCGGGAGTTCCGTGATTTTTTCAAACAGCGCACTGCCCGCGTGGTCGTAAAACCACTTGGCTTCGAGACTTTTCTGAAGTTTCGAAAGCCCTGTGCGCGCCGACGCGACAAGTAGGGAATTGTTTCGGATTGGTTTGTTCACTGGTCTGCATCCTTAGCCAAGCGCAGGCCAAGCATTTGCCACCGTTGGTGAGGGTAAAAGAACGTGCGATATGTGGCTCTCATCTGTGCCGCTGGCGTCGCGCAGGAGCCACCGCGCAGCACCATCTGATTAACCATGAACTTGCCATTGTATTCGCCAATTGCACCCTCGGGTGCCCGGAACCCCGGATAAGGCGTGAACGGGCTCTGCGTCCAGACCCACACATCGCCCCATAAGGATGTTCCCGGCAGCGGGCGGAATGCGCCACGATCCATGAAGTTGCCTTCGATCGTTGTTCCGGCTGCCGCGTTTTCCCACTCGGCCTCTGTCGGCAAGCGCGCGCCGGCCCACCGGGCAAAGGCCTCGGCCTCGTAATAGCTGACATGGACCACCGGTGCGTTAAGGTTCACGGGCTGCGCGCCGCGCAGCGTGAACGACCACCATTCATCATCCTGCTTCCACCAATACAGCGGGTGCGTCCATTCCTCTCTGCTACGAACAGCCCAGCCTTCCGACAACCACAACGGTTCCTTTTCGTAGCCGCCGTCTTCCATGAACGCGATCCAATCCCGGTTTGTCACAGCGCGGTTCGCCAGCTTGTAGGCATTCAGGTAGGTCTTGTGCCTCGGTTCCTCGCAATCATAGGCAAACCCGTTTCCTGCATGACCAACCTCCACCAGACCACCATCGAAACCGTCAAAGCGAAGCTCGACTTGCGCTTCAACTGGCATGGGTTCTGGTGGTTGGTATGCTGGCAACAACGGGTTGAAAGACAGGCCGTGCAGAAGATCCGTCACCAGCAGCTCCTGGTGCTGCATTTCGTGGTGGCAGCCAAGTTCCGTGAGCTCAAGAATGGTCTCAGCGTCGCCGTTACCGGCATTGATAAGCTGTTCCAGAGCATCTTCGACATGGCCGCGATACGAAAGAACGTCTTTCAAGCCGGGGCGAGAGATCAGTCCGCGTTTGTCGCGCACGTGGCGCGGCCCGGCTTGCGCGTAATAGGAATTGAACAGGAAAGCGAAGCGGTCATCAGGTGAGCGATACTCTGGTTGGTACTTCCTCAGAATGAACTCTTCGAAAAACCACGTGGTGTGCGCCAGATGCCATTTCGCGGGGCTTGCGTCTTCCATAGACTGCAGCATCATGTCTTCAGCCGAAAGCGGATCTACCAGAGCAGTAGTCTGCCTTCGCACTTTGCCAAACAGGTGAGGAATTTCGGTGGACGCGGATGCGGCTTCGGACAATTGCATAACGGACAATTCCAGTGGGAGGTTTCCTGAACCGCCAGACTATCCCAATGTTGGGACATCCCGATGGATCATTCTTGCGTGGGGTCTGGTGCGAAAGCGGTCCATCGTTCTTTGTTTTGGAATTCGTACATGCCGTAGACCAGTGGACCTAGGTGATCGGTAATCTCGGGGGTCAACACCAGATTTTCAGATCAGGAAACGCAACCTGTTCCATCTCGAAAATGATCGCCACGGATTGCTCCAACAACAGTCATTACTGGCATTCCATGTTCGTCGATCGATTGCACAAAAGTAGGAGTTGCACTGTGACTCTGCCTTCTTCCGAACAATAAATTGGGGCTTCTTCGCACGTGACGTCTCTTGCGTGACAGAATGCCGAAAGTCTCCAAAATCAATTAGTCCGCCTGCAACAGGGTCTGAGCAAGTGTTGCCTCAAGATGGGCTGCAATAACTTGTTCATCCCACCCACAATCGTATTTGAGCAGCCCCCAAACTTGGACACTTGTGTGAGCCCAAAAGAACTCGCTTGCCTCTTGCGAAGACCAGCCTTCTTTCAGTGCGCCATCTCTTTCGATGCTCCGCATCAAGTCCAACAACCACTCGCGTAGCTCTTCCATGCGATCTGCCCAGGCTGCGGCGGCTTCGGGATCGGTTTCGCGCAGGCGTATAAGATCCTTGGCAACCGGATAGATTCGGGGAACGAACTCAAGCCACGCCTTCAATGTCATGGACAACCGGTCTGTTGGACATTCGAGATTTAATGCTGCTTCGAATTGCTCCCTGATTTCGAACCTGTCGTCAGCGCGCCTGACCAGTGCAACCAGCAAACCCCCTCTGGTCCCGAAATGCAGATATACAGTCTGCCGGCTAATCCCGACTGCCTTTGCAATCTTTGACACCGAAACATCAGCGCCCTGCTCTGAAACCAAGTCCCATGCAGCATCCAGCAGATCGGAGCGGGTTTTGTCGCCTCTTATGTTTGTTGACACGTGTAACGAATCCTGTTTATTGACACGCGTCATTAAAATGGAGGCAAGAATGAACGTCAACGAAACTGTGCAAACCATGCTGGACGCATATGGGGACGGCTCCGACGGCACTGCTCCGACACAGGAACAATGGCGACGGATTTTGAACCGGGACCCAGACTGCGGCTTCAGCTTGATCAACTTCTTCAAGTTCCGCGAGACAGCAGACTACGGACACACCTCGTTTCCCGAGGCCTCAGGCAACGAAGCCTTTCAGCGATATGCCGATGTTAGTGTTCCGTCGATGCACAGGGCTGGCGGCGAATTTCTGGCTGTTGCTCCATTTGCCGGCAGTCTGCTTGGGTCCGAGCAGGATTGGGACCTGATCGCGATTGGCAAATATCCCAATCTGGCGGCATTTCAGGCGTTGTATTCGAACCCGGAATATATTGAGGCGTTCCAGCATCGCACTGCGGCTGTCTCGCGTCAGGTGGTTATGGCGATGGAGCATTGATGCTCGGGCCGTTCAAGCTCGGGACTCGTTAGGCGTCAAGCAACATGTCCCGGAATGGCAATGTCCCTACTCTTTCCAATCTCCAAACACCGCGCGGCGACCCTGTTACCGCGCGGCTGCCTCCTCGCCGCTTTTGCGAATATGTAGAGCCGTTTACTCAACTCAACTCAGATGGACCATCACCTGTAATGGCGTAGGCGTGCCCGGGCCACCGATCAGGCTGGAACACGACCTCTGCCACATGATGCGCAAGACCTTTGACGGTCAACGGCGCGTTCCATTGTGCCCAAAACCGCTCAAGCGGAATGCCTGACGACGCAGCATAGGCCATGGCCGCGGCTTGTCCTTTTTCAGTCTCTTCCACCAATTGTTTGGGGATGATTGACACAAACCGAAGACCAAGGTCGCCCTTGTCCGCTTCTTGTCGTGCGTAGTCGGTCAGGAAGTGTTGCATACGTTTTGCCCCCGCATAACCGCCGGACAAACGCGAGCCGCTGAGTCCCGCGCCACTGGAAAAACTGGCAATCGTTCCACCCGGCATTATTGGCAACATTAGCGCAGCCGTGAGAAAATTGTGCGCGATCCTCACGTCTGTCTCCCACGCTGCGCTAAACTCTGGCCAGTCCATCTGATGAAACGGCACCATTTTCGGAGTCGCGCCAGCTGTCAGGACAAGCAGGTCTGGTTGCAAGTCAACAAGCAAGTCATCTGCAACTCCCTGCTCAGTGGCATCTCTTGGGATGGTTTCGATGCTGGACGTACTCGTCGACATCGCCTCAAGGTCTTGCGATCCTCGTGCCACGACATGCGTTTTTGTTCCTTTGGCATCAAGAAGGATGGCGAGTTCGCGGCCCACACCACGGCTGCCGCCCACGATCAGAGCTGTTTGAAAATTGGTCGACATCAAAGCCTCCCCTTTGGAATGATGATCACTGGTCATTGAGTGGGTGGCACATAGCCAAAGGACGCCAACATCTCTGCGTCACGGGCATAGATTTCAGAGGTTCCTTTGACGCCGTACCCGTCTACCAACCGGTTAAAAAAGCTGAAGAGAGCAACAATGGCGATAACCTCTTCGATAACCGATTGGTCAAACCCGGTTTGTAAGACGACCTGTCGATCAGCGCTTGTAACCCGAGCAGGCTCCAACGTCAGTTTATGCGCGAAAGCAAATATCGGTCGGAGCTTGGGGTCCAGTGCCTTAAGGCTTCGATCGGTCATCAAAGTCTCAAGTAGATCAGCCCCCACACCAAACTTTTCTGCCGTCGCTGCGTGAACGCCATGGCAGAAGGAACATGCGTTCAAAGCTGACACATATGCGGCCAGCAGTTCGCGATCCGCTTGGTTCAAGGTGCCCGATCCGCGCATCACACCTTGTGCAAAGGTCAGGATTGGTCCGAACCTTTCAGGGTTCGCAAAGAGGATGTCGCCGATGCTGGCGTCTGGCCCCAGAGTTACAAATTCATTCATTTCGCAGTCTCCCTATACATCTTCAGCCACACCTGATTGTGCGCATGAAAAGGAGTTAGTGAGAGTCTTAACCAATTGAAAGAAGGCATAAAAAACTGCCTCAGTACGGTCAATGATACCGTGTCTGTCCCTCAATTTCTCAGTGAAGAACGCTGACGCTTTTGTCCCCCGGGCTGGCCACACTGGAGAGGATTGTGCAAAGCAGTTGAACCCCTATGGTTATGGTTCATGTCTGTTTCGAAGAGGGTACTGCCAGCGCCGACAACTGGAACCAGATGCTTTACACAATGGGCCCCTTGATCGCCGAACTTAGCGGCCGAAACAGACGAAGAGAGAGCGCGCGACTCAAGCTTTTGGGGCGGTCAAAGGGGGCATTCAGTTCCCCAGTGCGCCTGAAGAAGAAGACCCTTCAGATGGTTTTCGAGCCCGGCAATTGGGCAGCGACCCCTTGCTGGGAGGGGCGCCGTGCCGCATGCGATGCGTACAGCGATGCTGATGCCCTACGACCTTCTGTTCGCGCAAAAACCCGCACATGAGATACTCAGAAGAACACGCCCAACAAGGCACAGAACAGCATGGCCCCTGCGACACCCCGTTGGATACCAGCAAGCATTTGCAGATATAACCATTGAAGAATGCCCTGCGGAACGATTGCGACAAGACCAAGAGGGGTATTCGGCTCTCATTAAATGTAGCCGAACGACACGGGTACATCTTCGATCAAGTCACCGTGCCAGATCAGCGCCACGGGACCACGACCGACAAGTAACCAACCGCCGAAACAGTCGTTTTCTTCAATATGTCCTCAAGCCCAGATTTGACCAATCAAAAGACAGCAGATCAAGGTGCTTGCAACAGCATGCCATCTTGGATGCGGCCAGCGCTTTCGCGTGATCGTCCACACGGTTAAGCCAACAAGCCAGACCAGGTTCATCACTCCCCCGACGAAGAGCAGCATCATCATCGGACCGGTCGTGGCCACGCAATTCAGGGCATAGGTCGATCGGCCAAGCCGCTTTGCACACGCGGGCGCGTACATCACATGCGCTGGCCCCAATCGCACCAACTGAGAGAACGCGGCGGTACCTGCCAAGACAGTCGAAAAGCCGGGGTCAATCGACCACATATGCATACTGTCGAGCCATCCCATTGATTCCGCGAGGAATTGCAAAGCCGTGGACACGACGGAGAACATTGTCCAGGTCAACATGTAGTGAACTACAAATGCGATAGAGAGTTGCTCCGAACGCAGCGTGTGCTGAACATCCGCAAGCAACGCCGGTAACATCATCGCCCACATCATGGTCGACCACATGACCAGCATCAGTGCCGCATGGCCGATGCTCCAAGTCATCGGCATCATTGCGTTCTCGCCGCCCGGTGGGAACCTCCAAGTTGTCATGGCCGAAATGCGCATTCCCATGCCCGCACCACTCATTAGCCAAACCCACGACAGCACGATGACAGCAACGCAGAGCACGACGCCTTGGCGCGACCTTGGGCCCAAGCGTTCAATATGAGTCACGATACTCCAGCCAGCCCATCGGGTTACCGCTTGTTGGTTCAGCATCACGCGCTTTGGGTGTCAGGTCGATGTAAGCATACGCCGCATTCGTCGCATCGAGCCCGCGACCATACACTGAATTGGTATGGTACACGTCGCCATCATCACCCTTCGCAAAGACTGAGGTGCCATGCATCTCGTCTAAATGCGGATTTTGCATCGTTCCAAAATTGTAGGAGTTCGGCAGGTCATCCGGACGCTCAGGGCCAAATCCGACATCGTAGTCGAAGTTGAAATCGTTGCCGTGTGACGACACCCATTCGAAATCCCAGCCCATGCGTTCTTTGAACGCCAGCAAGCGCTCCAAAGGCGCAGATGAAACAGCGATCAGCGTGATGTCCTGAGCGGCGAGGTGTGGGTTCAGGCCATGGTAACTGTCAGCCCAGAACGAGCAGCTCTTGCAAGGGCTATCCCAGTTAGGTCCGAACATGAAATGATAGGTGATGAGCTGGGAACGACCCTCGAAAAGCTCAGCAAGTGCCCTTTGCCCCTTTGATGTTTGGAACAAGTAGTCTTTTTCAACTCTGACCCACGGCAGTGCCTGCCGCGCCCGCGTAATTTCATCCTTTTGTCGGGTATGCTCTTTTTCGCGCGCCAGCAGTGCTTTTCGTGCGAACAGCCATTCTTCTCTCGTGGCGACTTTCTCAGGCTTCATCTCATTGCTCCATCAAAGTGTTTTACCCGTGCGGGTGTTCCGTTCCTGTAGCTTCACATTTGCTTGTCGTGAAAATACTGGTGCACTATGCTTTCGCAAGAAGGCAGAAATTTCTGATGTAGTATCAAAAACAGTACTATTAGAGGGTACAAGACATGCCACTGGACAAATCCAAGAGCCGAAAATCATCACAACTCTCTGAGAATATTGAGCTTTGTCCAATGCCTGACATTGCGAAACTGATCGGCGGCAAGTGGAAGCTTATCATCTTACAAATCCTGATCTTCCACGGCACAAAGCGTTTCAGCGAACTGAAACGCTCCATTGACGGGATCACGCAAACGATGCTCACGAGCCAGCTGCGTGCTTTGGAGGCAGACGGATTGGTGTCGAGAAAAGTCTATCCAGAAGTGCCGCCACGAGTAGAATACTCCGCGACAGATCGAGCGAGAGCTCTTACGAAAATGTTCCGCGAAATGCACGACTGGTGGTTGGCCGGGCAGCAATCACCCGAACATCCATCGAGCAACAGATGAATTCAGTTCTTACAGCGATTGAGTGGTGGCGCGCAGCCATTCCAAAGACATCAGCCAAGCGGCTGACGAAGCGCAACGTGTCAGCCTTGGCCGTATTCGTAACCATCCTTTCGTCAAGCGTTTCAGCGAATACGAACGATGTCGGGCATGTCGTTCAGTCCACAGGAAATCAGATCGAAAACTCTACCGTAGTCGTCATCCGCAGGTCTGACGGCCAGAAATGGATAAGCAATCCTGAACGCGCTCAACAGCGGTATTCGCCCGCATCGACCTCGAAAATCCCTCACACATTGATCGCACTGGAACATGGACTGGCCACTCCGGAAACAGTCTTCGACTGGGATGGCGTTATTAGAAGCTCCCGCAAGTGGAACGCGGATCAGACACTAGCCTCCGCATTCAAGAATTCGGCGGTTTGGGTCTATCAAGGGCTCGCACGGGACGCAGGACGAAAGACTTTGTCGGAAAGTCTGGCTAGCTTTGAGTATGGCAATGGAGATGTCGGCTCTGCCGATCAACTCACCACATACTGGCTTGACGATACGCTCAGGGTATCCGCAGTCGAGCAAGTTGCATTTCTATCTAATTTGGCATCCAGACAATTGCAGATTTCAGAGGCGACCTATGCAACAGCGTTCGAAATCATGGAAAGTGACAGGGGCGGCAATTGGATCATGCGATCCAAAACCGGCTGGAGATACAGTGAGAACAGCATGGACGTAGGCTGGCACGTTGGCTGGCTGGAGTGTTCGGACGAGACTTACATCTTTGCACTGAACATGGATATGCCAGACACGCGATATTTATCGATGCGAACCAAAATCACCTACTCGGTTCTCCAAGACATTGGTGCGTTTAACTGCACAGATTGACCTACTGAGCAATCGCAGCTTGGATTATGTGATCATTCCTTGCGATGACCTCGCAAAGTTGAACCCGTTCTACCAACCGCTTTTTGTGTTCCAAGTCGAAGAGAATTTTCCGGAACAGATGATCTTCTTTCGGGTCGGCAGCTTGTTTCTTGGCCTCAGGAAACACGGTCGCCGCTACGACGGACCAAGCACATCAACGGTCAACGCCATCTGCGTCCATTAAGATCGGCTTTCGTGTACTGCCAGCCGACGTTGATCTTGCCCGTACCCGGCTGGCCAAAGACAGAACAGACGTCATCGAACCTCCAACGAACCAGAATTGGCACCACCGGGCGCTGTTTTTCTGCGATCCGGAACACAACATCATTGAAATCTAATCTGACATTCACCCGGGTGAGACGTTGACCAAACCTACCGGGGCTCATCAGACCGTCGATTGACGTCGACCGCCATGACCGTGGTCCACATCCGCAAGCCATTCCTTGCCCGCTGAGCTCAAAGGACGCGATCAACTTCGGCGTCCGCAAACCCGAACGTCTTCACCAATCGTCGATGCTCTGTACTGCCGATAAACGAATTCAGAACGTGATCAACACGATCTCTGAGATCGGTAGCAGCCCGGGCAAATGCGAAGCATCCAAGGGCCGGAGCACGTTCAAAGAGCGGGACGTGGATGACGGCTAGGCCCGTGGCAGCTCTCGTTTGGAGGTAGCCTTTATGTGCCTGAGCGACACTGGCAAACGCAGTGACCGTACCATCCTGAACCGCCTGCGCCGCGTCTGCGTAGGTTTCAAACACGCGAAACTGGGCCGGCCGCACCCCGAATTCAAGAGCGGTCGCATGCTGTACCTGGTTCCGTATGACCGCGAGTTTTGGTTCTCCGGAAACGGCTAGGCTACTATACCCGGCCAGAGACTGTGCATCCTCCATCCGGACAAGCAATCCATCCGGCAGTGCCCAGATCGGCCGACTGAACAACGCAATACGCTGCCGTTCGCGGGACGCAAAAAGACCTGTTGTCATTTGCCAGTCGTTTCGGGCGAGGCCGGGCAAAAGCTGGGCAAACTCGGTTTCAACAAACTCCACATCGTCTATGTCAAGTTTATCAAGCACGTACCGCGCCAGATCGACATCGCACCCGGTCACGTCTCCCGCTTCATCAACATAGTTGAAAGGCGGCTCAATGAGATATGCGACCTTCATTCCACGATCACCACTTGACCGTTGATCGCTCCTTCGACGCATTTGGCAAATGCCCGTCCGACCCGCTCCGACGATACACGCGCGTGCCCCGGAAACAAGGCGCCATAGCGACGGTCGGATACATCAAGCAGCCCCGGGCTCACCACGTTGATGCGCACCCCGGGCGGCATCTCGATTGCAGCACCCGTCACGAAACCCGCCAGCGCACCGTTTGCCAATGCCGCGCCCGTGCCAGCGACTACCGGATCACGATCCAGGACACCGCTGGTCAACGTAAAAGAACCGTTGCCCGCGATCCGCTTCAAGCCCTCTAGCACAAGGTTGATTTGCCCCATAACCTTGTTCTCAAGCCCCATTTTCAGCGACGTATCTGTCTGCTCCGCAAGCGGGGCAAAATGAACGTGGCCAGCCGCAGAGACGAGCGCATCGAAGGCTCCAACCTTTTCGAACATGGCTTCAATTGTGCCAAGGTCAGAGATATCGGCGCGCACGTCCCCGGAGTTTCGCCCAACGCGAACCACGTTATGGCGCTGCGAAAGCTCGGCAAAGGCGGCCTGTCCGACATCGCCTGAGGCGCCAACAAGAATGATTTTCATCGCAGGTACTCCTCATAAATTTCGAGCTTTCGGGAGAGAATTTCGTCACACCGATCAAGATCATCCCTGCGTTTTGCCAATAGCCGGGAGTGATCGAGGAGTATTTCCTTCCGATCCGGTATTGTCCCATCCCCCTGCGCATAAAGCGCCGCAAACCGCTGCATCACCTTCATCGGCATACCGGTTTCGCGCAGCCAGTAGAGCAAAGTCAGCCAGTCTACGTTCTCGGGCGAAAACCGCCGCTGCCCATCCAAACCCCGCACTACATTTGGGACAAGCCCTTCAGCCTCGTAGTACCGGATTGTATCAACTTTGAGTCCCGACCGAGCTGCAGCCTCAGAGATGCGCATGACATTAGTCCTCCTTTAGGCTGGCGAATACCGGCCTTGAGTAACTCCAGGTCAAGAAGAAATCCGACAAGAATGTCCGGTCTTTTGCAGCAAAAGGGCATCTCGTCTCATTGCTGCGGTCGCAGCCCGCCTTGCCGACATTTGGTGGGACCGCAAAATCACACACTTGTCGAACTTACCAAGCGGGACAAACCGGACTTGTGCAGTTGCGGCTATTGCTTATGCGGCATTTTTTTGCTCTTGCGGCAAGAATACAACTGCGTTGCGGCTCACAGCGCCAAAACGGTCATTCAATTCCTGTGAAATGGAGATTTGCGCACAGGCAATCACCTCGTCTGGTATATCGTTATTGTTGGTCGCGTTCACGCCAACCGGTCAGTACGGCGCGGTTATCTTTGAGATACCCAACCAAGGCGTCCAAGACGATCCGTAAACGCTGAGAGCCACGCGCAGACTCGTGATAGATGACCCAGGAATCAACTTGATCGAATGGGTCGGGAAAGACCCGTTCGATGTTGGGGTTCGTATCCGCGAGGGCACAGAACAGCGAGCCGATGCCAGCACCTTGCTCGATCATCATTTGAGCAGAATCTGTGTTTTCCACCCGAATGCTGGGACGCTCAGGATTGTCTAAGCTATCAATCAAAGCCGAAGCTTTTGAAGGCGAATTTCCAGTTCCGATCCGCACAAGTGTGTGGTCACGCAAGTCCTCGGGTGTGCTTGGGCGACCGTGCCTTTCAAAGTAGGCTTTTGATCCATAGAAGGCACGTCCCCAGGTAAACGAATAGGCGACGACGAGCGCCGGATCCTTAGGTTCGCGGGTGCGCACAGCGATATCTGCCTCGCCTTTCGCCAGGTCGAAGGCTGAGATTGAACTGATAAGATCGACGTTCAGTCCATCATATGCCTCGGCAATTTGGTGTACCAAAGGTCGAAGGATGTGGGCCGCGGTGGGGACGCAAGCGATCTTAACAGAGCCGGTCGGCTGCTGGCGCATCGCGCTTACATTGATCTGGGCGAAATGGACCACCGCATCCATCTGCTTTGCGGCGTCGGCAATGACCAAGCCTTCGGGCGTGAAGGTAAATTCGCCACCGCCCCGTATGACGAGAGGTGTCCCGAAGGCCTGCTCGGCACCGGCCAACCGGCGGCTCACCGTCGATCCATCCACGCCCAGAAGGCGCGCAGCTTCGGTTATCGAGCCAGCGTTCTTTAGGGCGAGAATGACGCGGAAATGGCTCCAGTTAGGGTTTGCCATGAGTCACCTGTCTACTCCTTTGAAAGCGTCGGCTCCCAGAGCGTCTAAAGCCTTTTCGTTGATATAATTGTAGGCGTCGATCACGATTGACCGAAGCCATTTGTCGCCAGGGTCCTGCGACAGACGCGCGCTCCAGAAGAAGCGAAAGGTGATGTCCGGCAGATCGACCGGTGGGCGCTTGGCGATCAACCCGTAGGTCTTCATATCGTCAGTCATGAACAGAGGCACCGTGGTGCCGAGCATATTCGTGCGCGCCAGAAGCGGTGCGACGCCCGAGAATTCAGGCAAATGCGCGCCAATCCGGCGTTCCATGCCATCGCGTGCAACACGATCCTCTACCGTTTGGCGCGCGGCATTTGACATGCCAACCATGACATGGGGCCAATCAAGCCAGTCTTGTTTGTTCCAAGTCTGCGCCGCCGGATGCCCCGCTCGCATATAGGTATAGCGCTGCAGGGTTGGCATGACCTGTTCCATCAATCCTTCTGGCAGGGGTTTGTCTGCGCCAAGCAGCGCAAGGTCGATCTCTTCATTGGCAACTGCATCGTAAAGATGCGGGCCCAAGTTCACCCATTCCAAAGCCACGCCGGGCGCCGCCTCATTGATCCGCGCAAAGACCTCAGCGATCAGTGCCGTGATCGCGGGGACAGCAATCCGGAAGGTGCGGGTGCTGGTCGCTGGGTCGAAGGGTTTGGGGGGGGTTACAACCCGTTGGATGCTGCGCAGGATTGGCCGCACGTCTTCGATCAAGCTTTCAGCAAATGGCGATGGCTGCATCTTCCCCCCGACCTTCACCATGAGCGGGTCGCCAACCTGTTCGCGCAGTCGGGCCAAGGCGTGACTGACGGCGGATGGCGTCTTGTTCAGCCGTTCCGCGGCCTTGGCAACGGAGCCTTCATCCATAAGCGCCTCGAAGGTGACGAGGAGGTTGAGGTCGAGCCTGTGGAGGGGCGTCATAGTGTCATTTCCCGCTCCATGCGTGCCGCCACAAGCGCTGTCGCTTCCACGTGGGCCTCGCGATACGCACCCATCACAAGATTGCGCACCCACACCATCGCCGGATCGTTTGCCGTGCGCGATGACCAGAAGAAACGCACGCGGAACGGTGGCATTGGGTTGATGGCTGGAAGCGGCACCAGCCCGTAAGTCTCCATGTCCCATGCCATGATTTCGGGTGGAAGAGTTGCGATCAGATCCGTTGAGGCAAGCAGCGGTCCGACGGCCGAAAACTCTGAAATCCGTGCAGCGATCCGGCGTTCGGGCTTTGGCGCAGGTGACGCCTCATCAACCGGACTGCGTGCGGCGTTGGTGATGGCAACTTTGATATGGCCATAGTGGTTCCAAGCCTGCGGCCCCCATTGCGTGATCGCCGGATGTCCTGCGCGCACAAAGCTTGTGAATTTCATCGGCGGCATTTCTTGTTCATCTACGCCATCAGGCAAGACACTGTCACCGCCAAGATTTGCAAGGTCGATGTGCCCTTCGGCCACGGCGTCTTGAAGTTTGTGGGGCGCCGCCAGCCAGTCGATGTTGATGCCCGGCGCCTCTTCCAGAATACGGTTTGCGACAGTCGACAAGACTTTGGCAGACACCGGGCATTCGATGCGAAATGTGCGGGCGCTGGTTTTGGGGTCGAACGGTTCGGGCAGTTGCAGCACCCGTTTGATCCCGCTCAGGAGTGGCCGGATATCTTCGATTAGTTGCAGGGCAAACGGGCTGGCCTGCATGCGGCCGCCGACCTTGACCATCAGGGGGTCGCCGACCTGTTCCCGCAGTCGGGCCAGCGCATGACTGACCGCTGATGGCGTTTTGTTCAGCTGCGACGCGGCCCCCGCGACGCTGCCTTCAAGCATAAGCGCCTCGAATACGACCAGCAAATTCAGGTCGATCCGGTGTAGCTGAATTTCCTTCATGACCGCTGAAATCGTTTCGTTAGGTTTCCGCTGGGTCCAAGTGAATACTCTTGTCATCGAAACCGCAAACAAAAGAGCGACGACACCACACCCTCCATCACTCCCAGACTAAAGACCGCAGGGCGCTGTCCTGCGACCGGGACAGGTGTGTCTTTTGATTTGCTCACAAAAAGGAACACGTTATGTCTTTGAAAGTCATCGGATCAGGCTTTGGGCGCACCGGCACCATGTCGACCAAGATCGCGCTGGAGCAGCTGGGTTTTGGCCCCTGCCATCACATGACCGAGGTCATGGGCAACCCCGACCAGCCCGCCTATTGGACGGCACATGCCGAAGGTAAAGAGATCGACTGGGCCGAAGCCTTTACCGGTTACGGCGCGCAGGTCGATTTTCCCGGTGCGGCTGTCTGGCACGAATTGTCCATCGCCTTCCCCGATGCCAAGGTACTGCACAATGAGCGGCCGGCAGAGGACTGGTGGGCCAGCTATTCCGGCACGATCAACAAATTCTGGCAACATCGGACGCGATTGGACCTGCCGCCGCCGCTCGTTCCGATATTCGAGACGATGGATAGAATTGTGGTGCAGGACCTCATCGGCGGGACCGACCGGGAACGCGCGATCAAGGCCTACCGGCGCAACAACGAAAAGGTCCGCGACACGATCCTGGCGGACAGGTTGCTGGTCTTTACGCCAACGGATGGTTGGGATCCGCTTTGCCGCTTCCTTGAGGTGGACGTGCCTGCAGGCGACTTCCCACGTAGCCATGCGCGCGACGAATTCTGGGCGCATTTTGGTGGAGAACCGACGGGGGCGTGAATGCCGGCTGCGCGGGCGCAAGGGCCGCAGGCATTTTTGCAATCGGTCTTTGCGATCTTCTCTGGCGCTTCCAAGCGTGGCTTCCAGTAGGTTCGGATCATCGCTGAAATGGAAAGCCAATAGCAACGCGCCGTGTCGGTCTTTTGGCCCGTCACCGGCCGATCGCGTGCGGCCTCCTGACAGCACCTGAACGCATTAAGGAAGGAAATCAAATGTCCCTCAAGATCATCGGAACCGGCATGAGCCGCACCGGCACTTTGTCCACCAAAACAGCCCTCGAAGCCCTCGGGTTCGGACCTTGCCACCACATGATGGAATTGTTCGCGGACCCGGCTGAGGTCGAAAAATGGGCCGAGGTTGCTCGCTGCGAACCCATCTCTTGGGACATTGTGTTTGAAGGTTACGGGTCGCAGGTTGATTTCCCCGGCGGCCGTGTCTGGCAACAGACGATCCATGCCTTCCCTGATGCCAAGGTGCTGCACACCGAACGCCCGGAAGAAGACTGGTGGGCCAGTTTCAGCAAGACGGTGCTGAAGGTTTGGGCCAACCACGAACGCCTCACCCAAAACATGCCGCAGCATATTCAGGACATCTTTGTGAAGCTGACGCCATTCTACATCGACGATACCTTTGGCGGGATGCCGGACAAGGAGATGGCGCTGAATGCCTACCGGCGCAACAACCGCCTTGTTCGCGAATTGGTGCCAGCCGATCGCTTGCTGGTCTTCACGCCGTCCGATGGCTGGGGGCCGCTCTGCGATTTTCTTCAAGTCCCAGTCCCTGACACGCCCTTCCCACGCAGCAACGGCCGCGACGAATTCTGGGACAACTTCGAAGAAGAGCCCGCTGATTAATTGCCGCCCTAAACCGCGCCGCCGGACCCTTTGGCGGCGCCCCATTTCTCAAAGGACTATTTCACATGACACGTTTTCAATTCGCGGCAGCCTTGTGCTGCGCCATCGCCCTGCCTGTTGCAGCCCAAGGCCAACCTGACACAGTCTGGATGATCGTCCAGCATGACGTCGCAGCCTACGCCCCTTGGCGCGAGGTGTTCGACAGTGGCCTATCCACAAGACAAAGCGCAGGCGAGCTGCAGTTTGAAATCCTGACAAAGCCCGGCCCGCCCGTCACCGTCATGGCCATCTTCGAATGGACCGATGCAGACGCCGCTTTGGCTTTTGCAAACGACCCCGCGGTCCGCAACGCGATGCAAGCGGGCGGGGTTATCTCAGACCCGGTGATCACTTTGCACGACACCGACCCGCGGTTCTGGTCAGACCTCGATGCGCCAGCCACGCAAACAGATTTACAGGCAGATAATGGTGGTTAGATCCCGGATAGGACCGACTGTCGTTCACGCAAGAACGGGATCAAGGCATCCAGAACCACCCGCACCTTAGCCGAGCCGCGCGCGGACTCGTGATACAGCACCCAAGAGTCCATCTGATTAAAGGGCTCTGGGAATACTCTTTCCAGCGATGCACAGCTGTCACCCACAACACAAAACAGCGCACCAATGCCGCCGCCCTGTTCGATTATGATCCGGGCAGAGTCGGTGTTTTCCACACGCATGGCAGGCGCATTCGGGTCGGCGAATTGCTCAATCCAGCCGAATGCGGGCGTACCGAGCAACGGCGTCCCCGTCCGCACAAGTTGATGTTTGGCAAGCCCCTCAGGCGTTTCAGGGCGGCCATGTTTGGCAAGATAGTCTTTCGATGCATAAAGACAGCTACCCCAGGTAAAGGAATGGGCGATCACAAGGCCCGGATCCTTCGGCGCGATTGTTCTAACTGCAATGTCCGCCTCACCCTTTGCAAGGTCAACGCTGGTGATTGAGGCCATCAGATCAACCCGTAACCCCGGATGCATCTGGGGTATCTGCGCGGCCAGCGGACGCAACACATGCACTGCGGTCTGGACGCAGGCAATGCGCACGGTGCCTTCAGGTTTCTGGCGCATCGAGCGGACTGAAGAGGTTGTCGCACTGATCTTGGCATCCATCGCCTCTGCGGTCTCCAAGACGGCGCGCCCTTCAGCGGTGAATTCAAACGTGTTGCCGCCCCGGACGATCAGCGTGGCACCAAACACCTCTTCGGCAGCGGCGAGGCGACGGCTGACGGTCGAGGCATCCACGCCAAGCAGTCTCGCGGCTCCTGTGACAGACCCACCCTTGGACAAGGCTAGAATGATACGGAAATCGCTCCAGTTTGGTTCGGCCATCTACGGGATGCGCCTAGATCTCATGCTGGATTGCCGCAAGTTTGGCCGTCACATGTTTCGCGTGGTCTTCGACATAGGCCTTGTGGCCATCGCTGGACACATAGCGGCGGAACGCGTCCATATCCGCGAAGTCAGCGACGAGGGCGGCATCATGGTGGTTCGGGCCACTGCCCACGTTCGTACCGAGGGCAAAGGAAAGCACCTCGTCGTCCGTCTCGCACAGGTTCGTCACGGCAGCGCGCCAAGCCGCAAGCTGCTGCTCGGTGGCCTCAGGCTTGAAAGAGACAAGAACAATGTGACGCAGCATGAGATTTCCTTTGTTGCCCGATCAGCATGAGCATCTCGGATACATTTGACAAGTGGGTGGCACAGTCCGCCAAGGCCCGGTTAATTCGCCTTGATTTCATGTCTTTATCGGGCGGTTTGCGCGGACGCCAAAATAAATCGCAACGCCCGCCATTAGAAACGCAATCCAAAAAACACGACGGCCAACGGCACCGGTGAGACAGCAAGCGCAATCGTCGCAACCGTCGCCAGCGGAGAGAAAATCCCGCTCAACCCGGCCATCAACATGATGCCGCCACCACCACCGATGATAGAGTTGCCGGGCGTATTCACCGCCAATGCCAAGGCAACATAGCGATAGCGGACGGCCATCCGCATTCCCCGCGCTGATTGTCCGTCCAGAAGCATCGCCACGCGGTCGTCGCCTGACAGTGGTGCTGCACGGGCAACAAGATCAGCGGCCCGGTGCATTCGCACGGTGGACAAGAACCGCTGCAAGACCGCGATGGGCAAAAAGCGTCCCGCAGTGTAGGCGAGGACCATGGACGCCACCGTGCAGACGTAAATCAGCGGGGCGATGGCGGGACCAAAGGCGGCCAGCATGGCCAATCCGATCTCGGCCCCCGGCACGAACGGGAGCGCAAGAAGCCCGATATAGGCAACCGCGCCAAACATGATCATGCGGTGAACTTGCTGCTCGTTATCAGGCCTGATCTGCAGGTTCAGGGCATCGCGCACCTCGTGCGCGCCCCAGGTGGCCAGCACCAGCACTGCGATCAGGATCACGATGCGCAAAAGGATACTGCCCATCGAGGGGCTTGACGTGCGCATCGAGTCGATCTCAGCCCGTTACAGCGGTCGCGGCGTCGAAATTTGTGGCAGTACCCGAGCCTTGGATCATCATCTGGTTTGTCCAGTACCAACGACGGGTGGTCCATGTCACATCGAGCGTGACCGTGTCACCTTCGACTTGGCCGTACCAGACTACCGTGTGCGGTGCGTCCGGACAAAGAGTGGTGGCGGTGAAATGGATCACGCCATTGACGTCTTTCGTCTGATAGTCAGACCAGCCGAAATCACAGTATTCTTGGCAATCTGTGGACTGGAAGGTCCCTTCGCGGAATATCAGTTCGTCCTCGAGAACCGCACCGCTTTCAACATCGGTGCCAAGAACTGTGAAAGCCTTTCCATCCAACGCGCCAGAGGATTCCCATGCGCCTTCCGGCACTTGTAGGTCGGGGATGTCCTCGTTCATCACAGTCATTGTTGCTGCGCCAGTGCCGAGTGTTGCGACCGCAATTGCGGCTACTTGAATTATCTGGCGCATTGCTGTCTCCGATAGGAAATCGAGATCAAATTTGTTTGACGTTGAATTACTTGCAAAAGTTAACTTAAGGTAAGCTTTGATACAAACACAAGCGTCATCCTTCGTGGTCTTTGTAGACGACGGGTAAAGACCGTGATGAGTTTCTCTCAGGCTTCGGCCATGAGAACACGGAAGGTTGCGCCGATCCGGTAGCCGCCATCAGGCTGGGCAAATGGGGCGATCGCCGCCTCATGTGCTGCATCCAGCGCTGCCTGACCGCTTGTCTCGGCGGCCTTGAAGGCAACACCTGACGACCCAAGACCCTTCAGCGCCGTTGCGAGGTCGGGGTAGGTCCATGGGCTGTCCACGTCGAACACCTCGAGTGGGGTGAGACCCGCGCTTGATGCAAGCTCTTCCAATTTGCCGGGTTCGGACAAGGCGAAGGGGCCCGACGCGTTTGCGGGCATCGGCGGAAGCAGCGGTTTCAAGGCGGCGATAAACGCCGTGACTTCCATACTGCCGGGTTCACCCCAGGTCATGACAAATACCTTTCCGCCGGGCTTTGTCACACGGCGCGCTTCCTTCAACGCCGCTACGGGGTCGGCCGCGAACTGGAACGCGTTGAAACCGGTGACGACGTCAAAACTGTCATCCTCAAAAGGCAGAATCTCGAGGTCCCCATGCTCAAAACGCGCATTTGGCAAACGGTCGCGGGCGACCTCCAGCAGTCCGGCCGATGCATCAATTCCTGAAACATCAGCACCCAGTTCCGCTGCGAGCTGCATCGCCATGCCCGCCCCGCAACCCGCATCAAGCAGGCATGTCGTGGATCCGACAGAGGCCTTGTCGAGAACGGCATGGTATCCAGCCGCGCATTGTGCCTCTTGGATCGAAGCCCAATCGGCGGCGCGCGCGCCCCAGATCTGGCCATTCATGTCACCGCTTAATACGCGGGTCTCTGTTTTGGGTGTTTCTGTAACTGTCATGGTCTCGTCTCCGATTGTTGGCTTTGGTGGCGGCAGACCATCTCTGTCAGCGCAACACAAAGGCGCTGTGGATCGGCGTCCGCCGGAAATTCAATTCAGGGTCTCAATTCATTGCCCGGAAAATCGGCAGGGGCAGGGGTAAAAGGTCGCATATTCAGAAGGTTGATGAAATTCAGTCACTTGTCAAAGGCCCTCAGGTTTGCGCAGTGCTTTTCGTTGGACTTGGGCTGAGTATTCGCTGCAGGGTGACGTTAGTCCAGCGAAACGATTTCAGACCGACATGAACGAAATTCAATTACATAAAATCGACCTTAATCTACTTTCCACCTTTGAGGCATTGATGGCGGGCGGCAGCGTCGCGACAGCAGCGGAAATACTGAATGTAACGCCTTCGGCGGTCAGTCATGCGCTTGGGCGCCTGCGCACGCAATTGGACGACCCGCTTTTTGTGCGGGTGGGCGGCAAGATGCAGCCAACCGAAACGGCCATGCGCCTGGCCGAGGATTTGGGGCCAGTGCTGCAGGGGTTGCGCCGCGCGTTGAAGCCGCAAGACACGTTTGACCCGGCGACCAGCAACAGGCTCTTTCGGATTGCCTTGCATTCGTCGCCCGCGTTCATGGCCCGCACAACCGCCTTGATCCTCAAGGAAGCGCCGAACGTGATGATCGATTGGGTACGTATCAAGCCGATCAATCGCACTGATCTGGCGGATGGCTTGATCGACCTCATGCAGGTTGGCGGCCCGGCCCATCTGGGCGACGGGATCGAAGTGGTCGATTTGGCACCGTTCACCTTTTTCAGCTTTGTGCGAAAAAAGCATCCAGCGGCGAAGAACTGGAGTGCTGAGACCGCAGAACAGTACCGTTACCTTCAGGTCGCCGTCGAGGATCAACACGGCATCAAGCCGATTGAAACAGAGCACAGGCAACGCGACCGGCCCAGAACAGTGGGTGGTAAGGTTCAGGACTTCTCGTTGGTCGGCCCAATGCTTGCTGCGACGGATTTCATCGCAACGCAGCCAAGCGCCGCGATGGAAGAAAACTGGAAACAGTACGATCTGGAGGTCTTGGAACCGGTCGCCGCCCCAACCAACTTTCCGCACCGTTTTGCATGGTCCGCCCGCAATAATTCCGATCCGGCGAACACCTGGCTGCGCGAACTCGTGATCGAGGCCTATTCCACGCATCAGGATGAGATAACGCGCCAATTCTCTGAGGTGGCCATTCCGCTGTCAGGCTAGAAAAAGCAAGACTCATTCCGGACAAGTATTCAAAAAGGGAAACCCATGACAGCATATGTCATTTTCGACGTCGAAATTCACGACATGGATCAATACCAAGCGTTTATGCTTGGCGTAAAACCGGCATTAGAAAAAGCAGGGGCTAAATACCTTGCACGTGGGGGCGACCACAAAGTCTATGAAGGCGATTGGGAGCCGCGCCGGATTGTCCTGCTCGAGTTCCCCTCACTGTCGCACTGGGAAGACTTCTACAACGGAGAAACATATCAAGGTTTGAAGGCTGTCAGAGACGCCTGCAGCTCAGCGCGCCTTGTTGGCGTTGAAGGCATCGCGTAGCGGGATCAATCCTAACCCTTGCGCGCGATACATATGGCGTGACGCATCGCGCGGTTTTTTGCGTCTTGCAAGACCGCAATCCTTCAGGCTGCGAACAGGCAAAAGTGCTGCTGCGCGATGACGAATTCCTGCAGCTTCAGGTCAAACCGCTCATTCGCTGACCCTGCATCTTTTGAGCTTGCGTTTTTTCGGGTCGAACGTTTTCCCCATCGAATCCACATGGCTTAAGCGTCCTCCAGGAAATAGCTCAGCTGCTCAATGAAACCGTACTTGCGCATCATGGCATCACCTTCCGGCGTCCGGCTAATCACGCGCATTTTTTCAAGGTCATGGACCTCGCCAACGACAGCAACCTGATTGGCATCTTGCGGGTCGCGCAGAAACGTCATCTTGCCGACGGCCTCACCAAAAAGGCTTGCGTGGGCGGCGTGAAATTCTTCGAGTTCAGCGCCCACCGGGATGTGGGAGACGCGGGTTATAGAAACGAGCAGTGTCATGATGTGTCCTTTCAAACATCTGGATTTCCGGCCAACTGCCGGAACGCCTGAAGGGTGGCACGTCTGCGGTTATCTGGGTATACATGTATAATGCGTTTTATAATTTCATAAGATCGAACAATGTTTGACCAACTCAGAACCATGGCGATCTTTCAAACGGTGGCCGAGCTTGGGTCGTTTCGACAGGCCGCGAAAAAGCTGAACCTCTCTCCATCCGTGATCAGCCACCATATCTCTAAGCTTGAAGAAGACCTTGGCACGCCTTTGCTGTATCGCTCGACCCGTCGCATGTCGTTGACTGACGCAGGCGTGGCGCTCTTGGCAGCCAGTCAGCGCATGACGTCCGCGGCAATCGATGGGCTTGCGGCGGTTCAACGACGGGCATCGCAACCAACGGGCACGCTGACAATCGCCGCATCGACCCCGTTTTCGCACAGTCCTTATGTCGAGACCTTCACGCGGTTTGCTCAATCCTATCCTGATGTGCATCTGTCTATTCAGCTTGAAGACCGTGCGATCCCTTTGGCAGGATCGAACATTGACGTCGCGATCAGGGGGCGCGCTGGCAACCTTGACGACAGCAGCTATAAGGCGCGCAAGTTGGGTAATGTCCATTTCAGCGTCTTCGCGGCACCGTCGTACGTGCAGGGCAGACCCATGCCGCAATCGATAGATGACTTGGCCGACTGGGATTGGCTTCAAAGCCTGCCAGTGCCTTGGTCAGCTTTGGCAACCTTGGCAGATGGAACAGCCCCGGAACGCACACCGAGGACAGCGGCCACGTGCTTCAATCTCACGGTGGCCCGAAAATTTGTCGATGAAGGACTAGGCTTCATGATCGAAACCTATCCGCTTGTGGCAAATGATTTCCGCGCTGGCCGTCTGGTCCACTTGCTGCCGGAGGTGAAGCTGCGCCCGATCGACGTCTACGCAATCTATCCCGCCAATAGCCCGAAAGATGGGCTGGCACATCTTTTCATCGATTTCATGATGGATCAGATTTGGGCCACGGAATACGGTTTCGGCATCAGTTGATCTTTCCGCGTTGAGCGAGGAAAGCTAGCATGCGCTTATCAAAAATTGGCGGCAACTTCTCCACGACCTGTGAATGAGACGTTCGTCTATTGCTAATAACTGCCCGAACTGCCGCATCACACACTGCGGAACAGGATGAGAGCTGTCACGAAAGCCACGTTTATCTCGTCGCATACGCATGGAGCGAAATAGATGAATTCATCGGTTGGGCTCGCACTTCGGTTTCGCCGCTGCGTAGTCTTAGTTCTCTTCTGTATCGACGAACGGCAGACACCGTTCGCCGACATCGCTTAGAGGTCGATTCATTCGGCGATGCTCAGGGCGTCTTCGAGTTCAACGCCAAGGTAGCGCACTGTACTGTCGACCTTCGTGTGACCAAGCAGCAGTTGCACCGCGCGGAGGTTTCCTGTCTTGCGGTAAATCTCTGCAGCCTTTGTACGACGAAGTGAATGCGTGCCATAACCACTTGGTTCAAGACCAATCGCAGTCACCCAATCGCGGACAAGCCGACCATACTGGCGGGTGGAGATGTGCGGCCTGCCATGGAACCGGCTCGGGAACATGAAGCGGCAAGCAAACATCTCGGGTGATTTAACCCACGCCAGCACAGTTTCACGCGTGTTTTCCGTCAGCTCAAATTGAACTGGGCGCTTTGTCTTGCTCTGGATCACCGAAACGCGTTCTCGCACACGATCATCTTTTGCCAGGTCAGACACGGCTAATTTGACGAGATCACAGCCGCGAAGCTTGCTATCGATGGCGACGTTGAACAAAACCAGATCGCGCAGATAACCCGCGAGTTCGAGCCTTGCCCGGATTGCCCAGACCTGTTTGGGCAGCAAAGGCCGTTTTTGACCGATGATCCGCCCCTTGTTCCAGGCTCTGCGTTTCGGGGTTATTGCTGGAATTTGGACTCTTGACATGATTTGCCCTCCGATCCTCCCTCCAAACCCAATCACCAGCACCGCGCTGGCAGTGGAATTGTATCGTCCTTGGCAAGGGTAGTTTTCGGGAGCCGACTGACTACGTCGGTGCTGCATGTGCTTCGGCAGTTGAGAGCCTTGAGTCGACCTTACCTTCACGAATAACGTCCAAGCGGCTGACGACGAACGAATGGCGACTTTCGTTGCTGCCGCGCAGCGTTGTAGATTGAGCACTAACAGCAATTTTTTCGCTGCAAGCGCTCGCAGCGGGAAAACCAAATTCACAGATTGGGCTCAAAGCTGCCTTCAGACGCAGTGCAGCATTGCCCCTCCTGCAAAAGATGCTGACATCACGGACGGTTTCAAAGCGGTCACTCGAGACTGTTCCGCAATGCTGCGACCGCAGCCCGCTTTGCGGACATTCCCCGCACGGGCGAAATACATCGTCAAGCGAACGTAAACAGTGCGAAGAGGAACGCCGTCTATCGCTGGTTCTGCTGGCTCGATCTGGCGGACCGCGTTCCGGAACACTGTACCTTTTCAATGAACCGCCATGAGTGCTTTCGAGAGAGCGAACTGCTGCGCCACTTGTTCGAAACAGCCGTGGCGCGGTGCATCGAAGAAGGGTTGGTCAATCGTCTGTGCCGCGACCTCTGTGCAGCCCAAGCTCACATGGTTCTCTGATCTTGCCACGCTTGCCCTACCAAACCAAATGTTGCCCCAAGGTGGACTGCCGCAAGATCACCCGTGAAGAACACGAAAATGCCCGCGACATCCGCAAGTCAGCCCAATACAAGATCTCAGTAAGGCTCCTAACGGAGGTCGAGACACTCTTCGCGCACCCCAAGCGCATTCTTGGCTTGGTAAGGCTGTGATTTCGCGTCCCATGTGGAGAAAATGACGAATTCTTGCTCATCGCCATCCCTCCGAACCTCTGGAAACAGGCCAAGATCTTTTCTACGCCACAGCAAACGGGCAAAGCATGATCAGAAAGGCGCTCTCGCAATCGATGCCAAAACGCCGTTCGTCTTGGACGCGTTCTGCTCACCACGCAAATTGGCCATTTAATGCGTTACTCGACAAGGCGAATATGAATTCCAAACCGACCTCAAGTGCTTTTGGTTGACCGCCGTAACAGCACACCTAAACCCAATCCGGAAAACAGTAGGAGACCACCGGCTGGAAGGGGGACAGGCGCTACCACCTGATCATCGAAGGTCAGCGAAATGTCGTCCAAGCCGTAATCATTACCGCCAAAACCGATGCTTTGTTCGACAAATGCCAAGGAGAATGTCCCTGTGGTCGATGCGATAAATGACGTCCCATAAGACAGATATGTTGCGCTTGCGGGGGCCGACGCATTGAGAATTTCGGCTCCATCAAATTGAACCGAAAGTTGTCCAACAGGCGTCGATTGCGTTGAAGTACCACCCAGTTCAAACGAGAACGAGTATTCCACACCTGCGACGACTGCGATATCTTGTTCCCAAACTGTCGGCAGCGCATTGACTACATTCCCTCCATTGACAGCCAAGAAAGCGTTGCCCGAATTCGCATTGAGCCCAAAATAGTTGCCAGTGAAGACAGAGACTGAGGCGAGACCCGGAGTTGAGCCATTTGCATTTGCAAAGTCCGTCGAAAACCCGACATTTCCGTCCTCAAATCCACCATTCGAAACAAGCTCAACTGTTGCGCCAAAGGACGCCGATGCTGTTGCCATCGTGATCGCTGTGATTGCTGCGTACAAACACGCGCCCAACTTCTTCGCGTATACCATTTTACCATCCATCTATTGTTTCAATATCCATGCCAGAAGGCAGTATCAGGAGATTGGATGCCGATTTTCCCAGCTATCAAGTGAAAATGCCGCGAGTTTTCGGACCGAAAAATCCCATCTTCAACTGAATAGAGATGCCAACGTTGATGCGGGGACGCGCCGGGTTGTGTGGCGACCAAAAGAAAGCAGTTCTAGGCCGTCTCCGCACGTTCTGATTAGGATTTATCACAGTGGATTTTTCAAAACGAAAAACACGGGTGGTGCCGGATTCCTTGGTCTGGGGAGGTTTTTGATCTCAAAGTGTCAGTGATCCGAATCAAACGGCTGCCTTGACCGCTTGCCCCATTTATCAAGCAAACATTATGCTACCGCGTGATGTTACAAGATTTTTTTGGCATGTGCTTGATCTGGAAGTGAGGATTTTGAGTTGAAGCAAGCTGATCAGTCCCCCGATAAGAAGACGCAGATACTTGACGCCGCGGCACACCTGTTGAGAGTTCAGGGCGCGCAAGCCCTTTCATTTGAGAATATCGCGAAGGAAGCAGATCTATCCCGTCAGTTGATCAGATACTACTTTTCCGACCTTGAGGATCTCATCGTCGAACTGTGCAATTATCTCGCAAAAGGTTACCGTGATCTGCTTGTGGCAGGGGTGGTCAATGTCGGCCAGGTCGAGAGGCTGCAATTTTTCTTGGACTTCTTTTTTGATTTGGCAGACGGACACCCCATGCCAGCCAATCTGGAGGTCTATGATACTTTGATTGCGTATTCGGTTGGGTCGGATCGGTTAAGAGAGAATATGTGTGGTCAATACAGTGTTCTTGGCCAGGTAATGATCCATGAATTGGCTATTGCGCATCCGGAATTGGACGGGAAAGCCTGTGAAGAACTATCGTTTCTTTTTGTTTCGATGATGCACTCTCACTGGAGTTTTGTTGCCAGCTTGGGGTACGCGCGCGAACACAGTTTGCTGACACGCAAAGCTATCGACCGACTGATCGCTTCTTACATAGATGACGAGGTATTTGTCCCGGTGATGGGGAACCCTTGGTCAAGAGACGTGTGAAACCTGGGAGAACAGCTGTCCGCAAAGCAAACGATAGGTTGGTTCGGTCAATGTCCGCCATGCGGGTTGCAACTGAAAAATCGAGACTTCGTGTGGAAAGTCACTTTTGAGCCCAATACGACCATTGTAACATTATGCTGCACGCGCTCGGAGCGTGGAAATTACCTCACCTGCTTGGTTCATGACGCAGCGCAGTGGCAGCGATACCTGTTATTCAATCCTCGCGCGGCGAAGATGTACGAGGCAAGGATCAAGTCAGCGACAAGGCTACATTCTGAATTCTAATCTGCACAGTCTGCTATGCACGTAATTGCTGAAGCAGCGAAAAACACATCGGGTGGGAAAGACGTATTCGAATTGTCTAGGACTGTTCTTTCAAAAACAATCATTCGTTAAGAACTGGGAAACCCAACATGCGGCGCCAAATGGTGGCAGCAATCAGCCCGCTCGACACTTCTGTGGGTTTGCATCGATGGTGAGTATGGAACAGACCTCATACAATGAGCATCCGTTGATCAGCCCAATTTCTTGGTGTCCTGCGCTGCATCCCACCCTAGATTTGCAGACATCTCACGTGCAATCTGTGTGATCTTGGGCCCCAACTTTTCGCGGAAGGCTGGGGTAAAGACCCGTACCGAACCCGTCGCGCCGATGGACAGCGTGGCACCCGGCCCGTTTGTCGCGAGCGGCGCTGCTACCGAACACATGCCGCGCTCAATCTCCTCGACGCATTCAGCGAAGCCGCGCTTGCGGATGGTTTCGAACTCGGCTTCCAGGTCCTGTACACTTGTTAATGTGAATTCGGTGTAGGCGCGCAGGCGACCCTCCATTTCGCTGGTCAAAAACAAGTCGGGCGAAAACGCAGCAACGGCCTTCGAGCAGGAACAAGCGTGCAAGGGACGTTTGCCCAAACCGGGGTGAAGGTATGAAACACCTGTGTCAGGAGTTTCGACGTGAATGATCTCCACCGACTTTCCACGAAGACGTGACAGAAAGAAAGCCGAGCCAAAGTTGTCCGCCGCCTTTCTCAATGCCGGTCCGATGATTTCGAGCAAGGCGCGATCGGACTGCTCACTATGGGTGATCTGCTTCAGGCGAAGCCCGATTGAGAATGTTCCTCGGGCGACGGGCTCCAGCAATCCGACAGCGATAAGATCTTGAACCAGCCGGTATACGGTTGGCTTGGGCAGGTCGGAATGCGCACAGATATCTGCGACTGTGGCTTCGTTCTTTTGACCGACGATCTCCAAAATGAGCGTGAGGCGTTCGAGGTGCATTTTCTCACCTTGCGAGAATTCGATTATCATTATATGAGCATCTTCAGGGGACCGCAAGGGAGGATAAAATGTCAGAATGCTGTGGACCGGGCTACGCCTCGCCCGCCGAGGCGATCCGTGCGCCCCGTGAAAAGCTGCTTTATACGATTGCGATCTACACAGGCACAGGCATTCAGAAACCCGATTACCTCGCCACGGTCGACGTCGATCCTGACAGTCCAACCTATTCTCAGGTGATCCACCGGTTGGAGATGCCGGGCATCGGGGATGAGTTGCACCACATGGGGTGGAACGCCTGTTCGTCGTGTTTCGATGACGGGTCAATGTCGCGCAAGTATCTGATCTTGCCGGGTGTACGGTCCAACAACCTACATATCGTGGACACAGCCACAGACCCGCGCGCGCCGCGTTTGCACAAGGTCATCGAGGGGTCAGAGATCAAGGCGAAGACCAACCTCAGCGGGCCGCATACCGTGCATTGTCTGGGCTCCGAGATCATCATTTCCATGCTGGGCGATGCCAAGGGCGAGGCGCCGGGCGGTTACCTGCATCTCAATAAAGATTTCGAGATTCAGGGCCGCTGGGAAAGCTCGATGGGCGAGATCAAATTCGGTTATGACTTCTGGTACCAGCCCCGCCACAACGTGATGGTGTCATCGGAATGGGCCGCGCCCAATACCTTCATGCCGGGGTTCGATCTGGAAGAAGTGGGCCATCTGAAATATGGGCGCGAGCTTCATTTCTGGGATTTCGAGGCGCGCGAACCTGTCGAGAGTTTCTACCTTGGTGAAGACGGCTTGCTGCCGCTGGAGGTTAAGTTCCACCATGATCCAGACAGCACCCACGGGTTCTGTGGCGCGGCGCTTTCAACCAATGTGATCCACTGGTGGAAAGATGAGGCGGGCAAGTGGCAATGGGAAAAGATCATCGACGTTGACAACGAGATGCATCCCGACTGGCCGATCCCGCTGCCCGGTGTGATGTCCGCGATCCTGATCTCGATGGATGACAAATACCTTTATCTCAACAACTGGCTGCACGGCGATATGCGCCAGTACGACATCAGCGATCCACACAATCCGGTGCTGACCGGGCAGGTGTTCATGGGCGGGCTTCTGGGCAAGGCGCCTGTCGTCAACGGGGTTGAGGTCGCAGGCGGGCCGCAAATGTTCCAGCTCTCGCTCGACGGCAAACGCCTTTATGTGACCACCTCGCTGTTCTCGACCTGGGACAATCAATTCTATCCAGAGATCCGCACCAAAGGTGGGGTCATGGTGCAGATCGACTGTGATCCGGTGAATGGCGGCATGTCGATTAATCCTGATTTCATCGTGGACTTCGGCAAGGAGCCAAATGGCCCCTCCCGCTGCCACGAGGCGCGCTACCCGGGTGGCGATTGCACAAGCGATATCTGGCTATGACAGCGCATACTGTCACCATCGCCAACCGCGACGGCGCAACCTACGCAGTCAATGCGCGCCGCCCGTTGTTGGAGCAATTGCGCGACCAAGGCGTCGATCTCCCCTATGGATGCGAGTATGGCGGCTGCATCACTTGTGCTGCGAAACTGACTGCGGGCGAGATTGACCAACGCAGGCAAGTCGCGCTGAACAATCGGCAGATCGAGAACGGCTATGTTATCTTGTGCGTGGCGCGCGCAACGTCCGACATCACACTGGAGATTGGGGTTGAGAGCCATGACCGGCTTTATCGGAACCCGTTTCTCGACCCGCTCCAACCACACGAATTGAAGGCGGATATCGCCACTTCAAAGGAGGGTTGACCTGTGCCCGAAGCAGACGTTGATCACATCTATGAATATGACCCGCAATATCTGGCTGATATCCTGAAATCGGTGAATACCATCGCCATGGTCGGCGCCAGCGCAGACAAGACCAAGTTCAGCTACGGTGTGCTGCGCCAGCTTAACGAGATCGGCTATGACATCCTTCCCGTTAATCCGAACCCGAACGTGACAGAAATCCGCGGGCTCAAAGTCTATCGCTCATTGGAAGAGATCGACAAACCCGTCGACATGGTTGACGTCTTCCGTCCCAAGGAAGAGCTGTACGGCTTTGCCGAAAAAGCCATCGCTATTGGCGCAAAAGTGCTCTGGGGCCAGATCGGTGTATACGACGACCGCGCCGCCAAATTCGCAGAAGACGCGGGTTTGCAGGTGGTCATGAACCGCTGCCCCAAAATCGAACTCTTCCGACCCTTCTGGAAACCACGCCTCGATCTGAAGATTTGAAGGTCGTGGAAAATCCCGCGTTGGAGAAATAGTTAGATGACTGAGAATATCGAACCGGACCTTATTCTGCGCCATGACGTAGACGGCGTGGCCGTTCTAACGCTGAACGCGCCCAAGACGATTAACGCGCTGTCCGAGGCGATGTTGCACGCCCTGTCCGATACTTTCGACAAGATCGCAGAGGACCGAAGCGTCAAGGTGGTGATCTTGCGCAGTGGCGGAAGCCACTTTTGTGCCGGTCACAACCTCAAGGAGATGTCGGCACGCCGCGCGGATGCGGACGGTGGATTCCAGTATTTCCAGGACCTGTTTGCGACCTGTTCGGAAATGATGCTGCGCGTCGTGCGCCTGCCGCAACCGGTGATCGCCGAGGTCAAGGGCATCGCCACAGCGGCTGGCTGCCAGCTTGTGGCCTCCTGTGATCTGGCCGTGGCCGCCGAGGATGCAACTTTTGCCACGTCGGGCGTGAATATCGGCCTCTTTTGTTCGACACCCATGGTCGCGTTGTCCCGGAATGTGCCGCGCAAGCAGGCGATGGAAATGCTGTTGTTGGGGGAGTTCCTGCCCGCAGCCCGTGTCGCGGACATGGGCCTGATCAATCGAGTGGTCCCGCTGCCTGTACTAGAAACCTCTTCCATGGAAATGGCGCGTATCATCGCCGACAAGTCCCCCTCCGCCGTAAAGATCGGCAAGCGGGCCTTCCATGAGCAGGCCGAGATGCCGTTGGAGGAGGCCTATGCCTTTGCCGGACGCACGATGGCTGAAAACATGATGGCCAGGGATGCCGAAGCCGGGATCGGGGCCTTTACCCGCAAGGAACCGATGCCGGAATGGACCGGGGAATGACGTACGCGGGCGCGGAGCTCGCCCGCACTGCAGCAAATCATACAGCCCTTTCACCGGTTTCGATCCTGAAACGTGTTGAACGGGTACATCCGGAGTTGCCAGCCCAAATCCATGGTCGCATTCGGCGCAACTGGGGCGAGGTCGCGGAACGCTGCAAACGGCTGGCCTCTGCCTTGGCCAAGCGCGGTATCAGCAAAGGCGATACCGTTGCCCTGATCGCGCCAAACATCCCCGAAGCGCTGGAATGCGCGTTGGCCGTTCCCATGTTGGGGGCGGTCCTGAACGCCAACAACACGCGGCTCGATGCAAGCACAATCGCCTATATTCTGAAGCACGGCGAAGCGCGTGTCATGCTGGTCGATACTGAATTCTCTCGCATCGCGGCCGAGGCCGTCGCGCAGTCAGGTCGTGACCTGCTAATCGTCGATATCGAGGATAGCGAAGGACCGGGCGGCGAGAAAATCGGCGCACTGACCTATGATGCCTTGCTGGCCGAGGGCGACGCGGATTTCGCCTATGCCCTGCCGGAAGATGAGTGGGACGCGCTGGCGCTGAACTATACGTCAGGCACCACAGGGCGGCCCAAGGGTGTTGTCTATTCTCATCGCGGTGCATGGACCAATGCGGTCAACAATGTCGTCACATGGGAAATGCCGCATCATCCGGTCTACCTTTGGACGCTGCCGCTGTTTCACTGCAACGGCTGGTGCTTTCCATGGACCATCACCATGCTGGCTGGAACCCATGCGTTCCTGCGCGCGCCAAGGGCCGACGCGATCTACGACGCCTTCGCCGATCACGGTGTCACGCATCTGTGCGGTGCGCCGATCATCATGTCGATGATCTCAGGCGCTACGGAGAAACGTGACTTTCCGCAAAAGATCAAGATGATGACCGCCGCCGCCCCTCCGCCTGCCAGCGTGATCGCGGGGATGGAGGCGATGGGGATTTCGATCACCCACGTCTATGGCCTGACCGAGGTTTACGGTCCCGCCGTTGTTTGCGCGGAAAAACCCGATTGGGCGGAGTTGCCACCGGAAGAACAAGCAACCCTGAAAGCCCGTCAGGGCGTGGCTTATGAGTTGCAGGAAGACGTGCTTGTCCTGAACCCCGATACCGGCGCTCCGGTGCCTTGGGACGGCGAGACGCTGGGCGAAATCGTGTTCCGCGGCAACATCGTTATGAAAGGCTATCTGAAAGCCCCCGACGAGACGGCCAAAGCCTTCAAAGACGGCTGGTTCTGGTCCGGCGACATCGCGGTGCAGCATTCCGATGGCTATATCGAAATCCGCGACCGGTCCAAAGATATCATCATCTCTGGCGGAGAAAACATCTCCTCCATCGAGGTCGAGAAGGCGCTGTATTCGCACCCTGCCGTTAGCCTTTGTGCCGTTGTGGCGATGCCAGATGAGAAATGGGGCGAAGTGCCTTGCGCCTTTGTTGAGCTTTCCGGTGCCGCCACCGAGGACGAATTGCTGGCCCACGCCAAGACCCGCCTTGCCGGATACCAACGCCCTAAAAGGGTGATCTTTGGCGAGCTGCCAAAAACCACGACCGGAAAAATCCGAAAAAACGAACTGAGAGATCTGGTCCGCTCACAAGGCTGACCCCTGACATTAACGACTGGACAAAACCCATGGCCCACGAACTTAACTTTGCCCAATTCAGCTTTGGCACGCAGGTGCGAAAATCCCCCTATTCCGACGCCGCATTGCGGTGGGGGGCCAAGGGGTTCTCGGTCTATAACCACATGTATATCCCGCGCGATTTTGGAGATCCGGTGCAGAATTTCTGGAACCTCGTTAATGAGGCAATCCTGTGTGACGTCGCTGTCGAGCGTCAAGTGGAAATCAAAGGGCCGGACGCGGCGAAATTCACCCAGTTCCTGAGCTGCCGTGATCTGTCCAAATGCCAGATCGGACAATGCAAATACGTGCTGATCACCGACCAGCACGGCGGGATCATCAACGATCCTATCCTGTTGAAACTGGCCGAAGATCATTTCTGGCTGTCCATTGCCGACAGTGACGTGTTGCTTTGGGCACGCGGCATTGCGGTGAACGCAGGCATGGATGTCGAGATTTCCGAACCCGACGTGTCACCGTTGCAGCTGCAGGGCCCCAAGTCACGCGACATCCTGCGCGCAGCCTTCGGTGATGCGCCGACAGAACTCAAATACTACCGGTTCATGGAATTTGATTGGGACGGCGTGCCTTTGATCATTTCGCGCACGGGGTGGTCCAGCGAATTGGGTTACGAGATTTTCCTGCGCGATGGCCCACAAGGTGACCGGCTTTGGGAACATCTTATGTCCGTGGGCGCACCCTTGGGTCTGAAGCCCGGCCATACATCGAGCATCAGGCGGATCGAAGCGGGCATGTTGTCCTATCACGCGGATATGACCCTTGCGAACAACCCGTATGAGCTGGGTATGGATCGGCTTGTCGATCTGGACATGGAGGCGGATTTTGTCAGCAAGGCGGCCTTGGCCAAAATTCAGGACGCGGGCGTGTCGCAACGGCTTGTCGGCCTCGAAATTGATGGCGATCCCTTTATCGGGTCCAACGACTTCTTCTGGCCTGTCGTGAAAGATGGCGCGATGGTCGGCACGGTCACATCGGCGATCTATTCTCCAAGACTGGAAAAGAATATCGCACTTGCGATGATCAGTGTGGATCACGCGGAATTGGACACGGTGCTGCAGGTCGACAAGCTGAGCGACAAGCGCTCTTGCACAGTAGTACCCATGCCATTCTACGACCCGAAGAAATCGCTTGCGACGGCAAGCTAACAGGGCCGCCGCAGGCGTGCTTCTGCGCGAATTGCTCGCAAACTGAACCCTACGAGCGGATCATGTTGTGACCATGGGAAAATTTCACTTGGCTCTGAACAGTGCGATTTCACACTCAAGAAATTCTGTGCGCATGGCAGCAAGGCGGAATGCGACTGCAGCATTTCTGATGGGCGGTAAATGTCTCATATGCGCCGTCCGTGATATCAGTATGTTTTGCAGGGGGGCAATGCTGCACTGCGTCTGAAGGCAGCTTTGGGCCGTCTTTGATTTAGCTCGGCGGCTTACATTGGGCTGACGCTGCACAGCCTGCGAGGTCGGCTGTGCGCCTGTACTCACAAAATGCTGCAAACATCATGAACTGCAACAACGCGCGTCAAGTGTTCATATACATCAAAGCGGTTTCGAAGACGTTTCAGTGAAACGTTACAATCGCAAAAAATGTGTTTCGAGCTGTATTGCTGGGATCATCGGCGCCCCACGTACTAACGCTGTGTGAATAGAAGTAGGGTATCAAGATGGCGCTGAACCCCATTAAGGCGCAAATTACGGTTTTGTGGAGGTTGTACCTGGTCTGCCCTAACTTCTGTACAAGGCCCGTCTGGCACCATTTTGAAGCATGACGGAACACGCATTCAACTGCTGCATGGAAATGAACTCATCTGGCTTGTGGCCCTGTCCAACCATGGATCCCGGCCCGCACACGACGGTTGGAACGCCAAGTCCGGAAAGCACACCGGCCTCGGTGCCAAAGGCAACATGGGTTGTGTCGCCGCCGCACCAGGAACGCGCCAGAGAGACCACCGGGTCTGTCGCCGCAACAGAAAGGCCGGGATATCCCGCCAAAACCTGAAGCGAGATCTCCGCGGAGTCTGGAAACGCAGCCCTGACGTCCTCTGCCACCCGGCGTATCTGCGCTTCGATATCGTCCGGGTGATCCTCGACCAGATGCCTGAACTCATAAAGAAGCGTCGCTGTTTCGGGGACGAGGTTCAGCGCCGTACCGCCCGAAAGCTGACCGACATGGAAGGTCGTGTAAGGCACGTCATATGCTGCGTTACGGGCCCCTGCGTCGCGCACGGCCTTTTGCATGTCTCGCAACTTGCCGACAAAATCGACAGCCACATGAAGCGCGTTGACAAAATTAGGAGCTAGCGCGGAATGGCCAGCCTCTCCCCGAATGTTAGCGCGGTAGGCTCGCTTGCCTTTGTGACCGATGGCCACCTGCATGTCAGTCGGCTCACCTACGATGGCCAGTCTCGGACGTCCCAGCAGCGGCGGCAGGCGGTCCTTCATGCGTGATATTCCGACACAGCCAATCTCTTCGTCGTAGGACACCAGAAGCTTCAGTGGTGCTTTCAGGTCTCGGGTGTGCACGCTATCTGCAAGGGCCAGCATCTCGGCCAGAAACCCCTTCATATCGGTCGTGCCGCGCCCAAACAGCCGGTCGCCCTGGCGGGTCAACTTGAAGGGTGGAACGCTCCAGTCTTGCCCGGCGACGGGCACCACATCAGAATGCGCAGAGAGCAGCAGACCACCGTCAACCGACGGCCCGATCTCGGCGAAAAGGCCTGCTTTGTCTTCCTCGGAGTCGGCGATGCGCTGCACCCGAAACCCGCGAGATCGCAGAAAATCCTCAACGTAAGTGATCAGGGCGAGGTTCGAGCGGTCACTCACCGTTTCAAACGCCACCAAGCGATCCAGAATTTCAAACGACAGGGTCATGTCAAAGCCTCACCGCCAATTGCGTCGAAGGCACCCGAGCGAACCTTTTCCCGCGCGTAGTCGATAAACGCCTGCACTGTGCGAGATTTCTCTGCGCCATGCGTGGTCAAAAGGCCCATACGCAGGGACCGGACAGGTCCCGAAATCGGCACGCAGACCAGCGGGTTACCGTCTGGCGAAAAATCACTTTGCGGTCTGACGTTCGCGATGGAATAGCCAAAGGCGTTACCGACCATCGACCGCATCACGGCCATGTCTCGCGTCCGTTCCACAATGCGGGGCTGTTGCGGGGCCGCCGAAAACAAAGACAGAAAGTAATCTGCGCTGATCGGTAGATCGAGCAGGATCATCGGCTGTTCCGCCAAGTCGGCAATCGACACCGATGTCTGCTCAGCCAACTCATGCCCGGCATGTAACAAGGCAAACGGGTGAAGACGCACAAGCCCGATGAAGTTCAGATCCGTCGGGATGTCCATGTCATAGGTTAGTGCGATATCGATCTCCGAGCGCTGCAAGGCGAGCAATATCTCTGCCTGGTTCAACTCTCTCTGGACGATCCTGACATCGGGATACCCACTTTCAAACCCGCGGCGCAGCCGTGGCAGGACGAGTTGTGCGAAGGTCAACAAGCACCCCACTGCCAGAGGGCCGCGTGCGGTGCCGGAGATATCGGCAGCAATAGTCGCGATCTCGCGCGCGCCGTTCAGGACCTGGCGCGCTTTCTCAGACACCCGTTGTCCGCCTTGGGTGAGCGAAAGGCCCTGAGCGTGCTGACGCACGAAAAGTGAAATGCCCAATTCATCCTCTAGCTGGGTGATGGCCGACGAGATCGAGGGCGGGGACACATTCAGCCGGTCTGCCGCCCGCACAATGCTGCCGGATTCGCCAACCGCGACCAGATACTCCAGCTGCCTGAGGGTCAGCCGGGACACGTCAGCGCTCCTGAAGGATCGACCGATGCGCGGGAGACAAGCCGGCACCCCCCGTCAAGCCGCGCCGAAGGTCGCATCCTGCTGGGCAAGCCACACCTGAAAGTCCCGGATCGTACCTTCATAATCATCCCCGGCCAATGGACCTTCAATTGCGTGTGCAGAATGCAGCGAGACCTGCATGCGCTCAAGCTTTTCCCGATCCTCCCGGTTGACCTCTTCCCAAAGCGCGATGCGCTGCTGGATCGTGTCGTGATCCAGATTGTCGCGATATACCGACATGGTCCATTTGACACGGATCAGACTGGCGTGGATCGGGAAGATCGACAGCGATACCAGCAAGCTTGCGGCCTGACTGGCAACCTGGGTCGGGAATTTGGCAAAAAGGGAAGACCTTTTGCGTTCCGCTTCACTCAGCCCCGGGGCCCCATCCCCTCGCGGTGTGATGTTGTCGGGGTAGTTCGCGGCATAAGACGTGTAGCCATCCCCGTTGACCAGCTTGCGGGACAACCCTGACGGCGTATAGCCATGAAGGGTCTGCGGATGAACCACGCTCAGGTGGTAGCCCTCCATGAAGTTCTCAACCAGACATTTCCAGTTGGTTTGCCAGTCTTCTTCGGCCACATGAACGATGCTGAAGTCCGCTGTCTCATAAGGCGCCAACATCTCGTCGAGTGCGGCATGTTCAAAGGATCCCGCGCTCGGGTCAAGGTTCACATAAAGGAAGCCGTTCCAAAGCTGCACCTTGTGTTCCGGCAGCTTGCATGACTTGGCATCGAACCCGGCATTTTCCATCCGGGGCGCGCGCAACAATCCGCCATCCCGTCCATACGCCCATGCGTGATACGAGCAGACAAACCGCTTCGTGCTGCCACGCCCCTCCGCCAGCGGCATACCGCGGTGGCGGCACACATTGGCCAGAACCCGAACGGTGCCGTCATCGCCGCGCACCACGAGTAACGGTTCATTCAAAAGCTGCGCAGTAAAGAAATCACCCGGCTCCGGAACTTCATCAACCCGGCCGAGACAATGCCAGCCGCTGCGCAAGACAGTGCGCGCCTCATGCTCGAACTGGTCTTGTGAGGTATAGAAACCACCGGGCATTCCCATGGGCCGATCCGCAGGCAAAGCGGCCAGGGTCTGAAGTTTGTCTCGCAGATTGGTCATCCCAGCCTCCTTCTTGTGCGGTTCATGCGTCTCCGGGAACCCCATAGGATGGCGCTGCAGCGGGATCGAGTGCGCGCCGCACGTAATCATCCAATTGCGGCTTGTAGACATCCCAAGCGGCGGCCACGGCTTCGATCGGGCATTTCTCAGACCAGTCGCAGCGCAGCTCCGCCACGGGCCAAGCGACCTGATCGACCAGCAGCATGCCAGCAGAGTGCACTGGCCCTGCCTCACCGCCCGCCTTCAGGCCCGCGCGCATCGCGACAATCAAACGATCGCCCAGATGGCCGGTCGACGCCTCAAACGCTGTAACGATGGCTGCCGGAACTCCGTCATGGGCCAGCAGGTTACCTCCAGAGGCGACATTGATCCCTTGCGCCTCGTTCCAGTTGCCCAGAACGTTTTTTCCGGAATGAATGGCAGTGCTCCCGGTTGTGTCAATCGCCAAGAGCTGTCGGTACTCGATATGCGCAGCTTCGCTTGTGACTGTTCGTACAGCATCGGCTGCCGACATGCCGCGTTCCATTAGATCGAGCGTCGTCGGGCCAAGGCGTGGGTCGGTTACATTCTGGCTGGCAACAGCTCCGACGCCTGCGCGCGCATAGGAACACCGCGCGGCCACGGCGGGGGAGGAGGAGGATATTGCCATCCCGAACATCCCGGTTTCGGCACAGCGAGCCACAAGCGAAAAGGTCATAGCCCCTCGTCCGGGATCACGGCGGTGGCATCGATCTCTACCAGCCATTCGGGGCGTGCAAGCGCCTGCACCACCAACCCCGTGGACACCGGATGCACGCCTTTGATGTATTCGCCCATGGTCCGGTACACCGCCTCGCGGTGACGCACATCGGTGATGTAGACGACAACCTTGACCAGATGCGCCATCTCGCCACCGGCCTCTTCGATCAACTGCTGGATGTTCTGCATCACCTTGTGGGTCTGCTCCGCTGGATCATGGCTCTCGATGTTCTTCGCGTCATCGAGATTCTGCGGGCATTGCCCCCGCATCCAGACGGTGCGCCCGCCGCGCGTGACAACCGCCTGACAAAGATCGTTGTCGAGCGACTGCTCAGGGTAGGTATCGGCGGTATTGAAACGCCGGATGCGCTCATGAGCCATGGTGTGCCGCGCTCCCTGCATCCATCTTTGCCATCAGGTATTGAGCAAAATCATAGTTGGGACGCTCCAGATGGCTCAGGTGACCTGGTGTTGCGGCGGTTGAACACAGCCCGCGATAGACCTTCTCGGTACAGCCCCGATCCTCCACATTCACGTCATCGAGCAGAGTCTTGAGCGCAGTGAAGTTGTCCTGCAGGTCCGGGTCATCCTTGAAGTCATTCGACATACCTCCGCCGAAACGGATATGCACTTGACCGGGGCCTTTGGGGTGAAGCGAGATGTACCAGAAATAGCCCGGTGTCAGCGTGATCATCAAACTTGGATAGAGCGCCAGAAGATAGGTGGTGCGCCGTTCATCGCCATGCAGCCGGTTGTTGTCGGGATGCGCCATTGCGATGCGCAGAGATTCATCCTTGAGGATAGTATGATAATTGAACGCCGCATGACCGGGCGGACAAATCATATCCTCTAGGCGTGACAACCCACCAATCGTTCCGGCATGGCAAACCGGCAGATGGTAGCTTTCCATGAAGTTTTCGGCCAGCACCTTCCAATTGGTGTCCCATACATGTTCTTCGTAGAAAGACTCCGAATAATTGGCCATGTCGTAGCCTTCGATCATCCGGGCGACTTCGGATAGCTGCTGCGATACCGGTGCGGCATCGGGATCAAGGCAGACAAACACCCACCCCAACCATTCCTCGCAGCGGACCTGTGGCAGCGCGTAGTGATCTTTGCAGAACCCTTCGTTCTGCGCCATTGCGGGCGCGCCGCGCAGCTTTCCGTCAAGATTGTATGTCCAGGCGTGATAGGGGCACACGATTGTCTTGGCATTGCCGCGCCCGTGCAAAAGCGTAGACATGCGGTGCAGGCAGACATTGCTCATGGCGCGCAACACGCCGTCGCGGTCCCGCAGCACGACAATCGGCTGATCCGCCAGCTCGCACGCTACATAATCCCCCGGCGCCGCCAACGCGTCAGCGCGTCCCACGCAATACCAATCCTTGCGAAAGATATGCTCCAGCTCTGCATCCACAAAGCTCTGCTGGGTGTAAACCTCTGTCGGCATCGCGCGCGCACGCTCAAACGGGACCGAGGTGTTTTCCCTCAGGGCATCAATTGGATCCACATGGTCTTTCGGCATGTACACACTCCTGATCTGAGTCGCTGGCCAGCGCACGCGCATACTCAAGCGGCTGTGACGGCAAACACAGAACAAGTCCAGCTTACCGATGATTAGACAAAAACTAATCGACATAAGGCAAGAGAAAATCAATCTCTGTTCAGGGCGCAAGGCGGGACAAGGTCAGCGCCCGAAACAGTGTTCGATGAGCAAAGGATCTGTAGCATGGAAAAGTTCGACGCAGTGGTGATTGGCGCTGGCCAGGCGGGCATCGCAACCAGTGAGCATCTGCGCGCTCAAGATATTGAGCACGTCGTTCTGGAGCGCGGACGCATCGCAGAACGCTGGCGGTCAGAACGGTGGGATTCGCTTGTGGCGAACGGACCAGCTTGGCACGATCGCTTTCCCGGCATGACCTTTGCCTGCGACAACGACAGTTTTCCCGACAAGGAAAGCGTCGCGCACTACTTTGAAAACTATGCCGAGATGATTGACGCGCCTGTGCGCACCGGCGTCACGGTGGAACACGCCCGCCCCCATGCTGATCGGCCGGGCTTTGTGATTGAGACGACGCAAGGCCCCATCGAAGCGCGCCACCTCGTCAGCGCCACGGGCCCGTTTCAAAAACCTGCAATCCCGCCCATCATTCCTGAGGCCGCGGACGTCAAACAAATGCACTCGACCGCGTACCGCAATCCCGACGCTTTGCCCGATGGCGCAGTTCTGGTGATCGGCGGCGGGTCGTCAGGGTCTCAGATTGCGGAAGAACTGCACGAGGCCGGGCGCAAAGTGTACTTTTCCATCGGCCCTCACGACCGCCCGCCGCGCCGGTACCGCGGCCGCGACAATGTGTGGTGGCTAGGCGTGCTGGGCATCTGGAACCTCGACACACCGGCACCCGGCACCGAACACGTCACCATTGCTGTTAGCGGTGCACACGGAGGTAAAACCGTCGACTTCAGACGCCTTGCAGACCGTGGGATCACGCTTTTGGGCATGTCGTCGGGTTATGAGGACGGCGCACTGCAGATTGCTGACGACCTCAAGACAAACCTGGATGCAGGCGACGCGAACATGCTGGGTTTGCTAGAGGCGGCCGATGCATACGTCGCGCGGACCGGAATTGATCTGCCGGAAGAGCCGGAGGCATGGGCCATTCCAAACGATCCAGACTGTGTCATCAACCCGATCCGTACCCTCAATCTCAGGGATCACGACGTCGGAACGATTATTTGGGCCACCGGTTTCAAGTTCGACTATGGATGGCTCGAAGCCGATACACTGGATGATTTAGGCCGCCCGATCCATCAACGAGGCGTCTCGCCGGTTCCCGGTCTCTATTTCGTTGGCTTGCCTTGGCAATCGCGCCGAGGGTCGTCCTTCATCTGGGGCGTTTGGCACGATGCAAAGTTCATCGTCGACCAAATCGCAATTCAAGAAAACTATTTGGCTTATAGGCCGACCGCTTCGTGATTGTTCGCCGATCCCGTAGAGAAGGCCTATTCACTGGCAAAAATGAGCAAAATATTAGCTGCGCCACGACCAAGTCTTTAGCCTGCATCGTCACCATTTGAACTCGCAATGCGGACATTGCTGCCGTTCACGAATTTCATTGAAGGACTGCTTTGATGGTCTGATGCGCGAAGCGGACAGTTCTTGCTATCGTACTGTCCTCCCCGAGTTTAACGATTTTGCATCTCCTTTGGTTATGCTTGTGACCGGTTTCTCCGCCATGCTGAGCCCGGTTTGCTGCGTCGATATTGGGATCATTCCAAGCGTTCGCCGAAATCACGCCAAGTAGCTCTGGCTAGTTGTCACCGACGGTGAACGCGGCGGCATCACTTTCGGCAATATGACCACCGAAAGTCGCTGGATAGTTTCCGAGGTGCGCTGCCAAGACGAGCCGCGAGAACGTTGAGAAGAACGGCGTGTTTTGAGGGCGCATTTCCAGTGGCCCTTTCAGGTCAAGATGACGAGTTGAGTGATGATTGCGTCGCAGGTGCGACTACCGACGTCGCAGGGCAAGGACGGCGTCGGTGACGGATTCAACTTGCCCCTCTGGTCCTTTCGCCCGTCGATCAAAAGGGCCGACAAAGTCTTGGTGCCACTCGGAAAGATTGAGGCCGATCTCAGACAGACGCATCTCTGCTGTTACTTCGGTTTCACTGGAAGCGCTCCAAGACCATGAAGCGTAGGTCTGGTGCGTGGCGACGAGTAAAAGACCGGATGACCGCACAGCCGCCGCTGCGGACTGCAAGACCATTGCGCGCGGGAAATCAAATGGCGTTTGGAGAAAAAGCGCAGACACGAAATCAAAGGCCCCTTTCGGGAAGCTCTTGGTCAAATCGTGTTGTTCCAGTGTGACGCGTTCCGTCACGCCGTTCCGTTCTGCGTTTCCGGCCGCGATGCTCAAGGCAGCTTTCGAGATATCGACACCAAGAACATCCCAACACTGCTTGGCAAGCCACACAGCGTCGTCCCCTTTGGCGCAGCCCAGATCAAGCGCACGTCCCGGTGCGCGATCAGCGGCATGAGTGACGAGGATTTCCGATGGATTCCCAGAAGTATTGGGTGAAGCTTTGCCATAAAGCGCCTCCCAGAAGTCTTCGGGCGATTTTGAGTTCAATTTAGGCAGCGGCATCCCGGCTTTCCTTCACGTTCAATTTCAAGGAGAGGAGGCTGAGACTTGCAAAGAGAGTGATCGGCACCCACAGGGCAACTTTCAGCGCAGCGATATAGGACATGGCATCGGGGGCGTCGTCCAAAGCCATGAAGAAGACTTGCCCGACAAGCGCAATGCCCAGGGCTATTCCGATCTGCTGGAATGCCTGAAGCGCACCAGATCCTGCACCTGCATCTGCCTCCGGCACCTCACTCAGGACCCTCTGGTACATCGCTACCGTGGCCGTACCAACCCCGGCACCAACCAGAACCAACGGCGCCCATATCACGGGCAGGGGCACGTCAGGGGCCACAGTCAGGTGAAGCCCGATCATGCCGATCATCAATGAAACGATGCCCACGGTGACGCGGTGCTCCAAATGCTTGGCGCCCATGCGGCTCGACAGGATAGACGCGATCACGATGCTGAGAGGATGCGCGGCCAAAATGAGGCCAGCGCGGTCCGGCGACAGTTGAAGCCCGAATTGCAGAACCATAGCCAGAACAACGATCGGGCCCGCAATTCCGATGAACATAAGCATAACAATGGCAACCCGCGCCAAAAATCGGACGTTGCCAAGCAGCGTAACAGGAAGGAGCTGCGGCTGACCCAAGGCTGCGCGGCGATGCTGCAGCCGCAACAGAGCGACGGCGCTGGCGAACGACACTGCGAGCGGACCGACGAGCCAGATTGGCCATCCCAGAGTATGTCCCTCCATCACCGGGTAAAGCAGTCCAAGTGCTGTAATGGCGAAAAGCACAGAACCAAGCCAGTCAACTGCCTGTCGCATGGCCTTACGGCTCACCGGAACGAAGGCATAGGCTCCTGCCACAGCGATAAGGCCAAATGGCAGATTGATTAGGAAGATCATGCGCCATCCCAACCCCCAAAGATCGGCTGAAATCAGAATCCCACCAACCAAGGGCCCGGCCATTGCACCCATGGCCGTAACCATACCAAAGATCCCGATGGCTATGGCCTTCCCCTCCTCCGGAAAGTTCTCGTGTAGGATTGCAAGCACCTGTGACATCATCACGGCCGCCGTCAGGCCATGAAAGAACCGCGCGAGGATCAGAAGTTTGATCGAAGGGGCAAAGCCACAGGCAGTTGAAGCAACAAGGAAGCCCAAAAGTCCGATGAGGAACAGTCGACGGCGGCCGAAAGCGTCGCCGAAGCGGCCAAATGGCAGCAGGCCCGCAGCGAAGGTCAGGACATAGATAACCAGCGTCCATTGCACGGCGTTATGTGATGCAGTGAACTCAGTCTGAATCGCTGGAAGGGCGAGATTGATAATCGTGGTGTCCAGCATGTTGATAAAAGCAGCCACGAACAAAAATGCCGCCGCAAGCCAGTGCCGGGACATTGCAGGGCCTCGGGATTGGTAGGTGAAAGACTGTTCCATCGCAGATTGCTCCATCGCCGAGTGATCAGTTAACGTAACTTTTTAAGTAACATGATACGGCGAGTCAATATCATGTGCCTTTATTTGTCACATGAAGGCTTTTCCTGTATGCTGGTGTTACTGGAGGAGACGATGAGAACTGACAGCCGCTTATCCCGCATTTTGCACGTCCTGATGCATCTTGGAGAGACCGACAAGCCAATCACTTCCGAGATGATTGGGAAGATGTTGAACACCAATCCTTCCCTTGTGCGACGCACGATGGGACTGCTTCGCCAGGCCGGGATAGTTAGTTCCACAAAGGGGCACGGTGGCGGTTGGTATCTTGAAAAACAGCTTGCCGAATTGTCCTTGGCGGATGTCTATGCAGCACTGGGCGAGCCGAAACTCTTTGCAATCGGCGCATCCGGCGACACACCGACATGCCTGTTGGAGCGATCCGCGAATACCGCGACCCTAGGGGCGCTCGATGCGGCTCGACAGAAATTCCTGGATACTCTTGCGGCCCAGAGCGTCGGCGACCTGATCAAGCAGTCCCGCGACGAAATTGCAGCTTACCGGGCACGGACACCAGTCGAAACAGAATGATTTTCATCAACACGACGAAGAGAGTGACAGGGTCAAGTCTACCCCTGTCACCGTCTTGGATTACGCATTGACGAATGCCAGAAGGTCGGTGGTGACCATATCAGAATGCGTCGCGAAGAAGCCGTAGGACAGGCCATCATAAACCTTGAGCGTGCCGTTCTTCAGGAGCTTCACAGCCTTCTCAGCTGAGTTTGCATTCGGCACAATCTGGTCATCTGACCCATGCATCATGAGAACCGGCACGTTGATCGCCTTCAGATCGCCTGTCTGGTCGGTCTCTGAATAGACTTTGACGTACTGGTAGTGCGCGGACGCGCTGCCCATCATCCCTTGCCGCCACCAATTCCGGATCTGGCCCTGGCCGATCTAGGCGCCGTCACGGTTAAAGCCGAAGAACGGACCGGACGGCACATCGAGGTAGACCTGCTTCAGTTCGCCAACCGCAGCGAGAAGCAGGGCTGGCATCTGCAAGAAGATGACGGCACTTGGGTCCGCGCTCAGGGCCCAGTCCGCCTTCGCCTCGACAATGGTCAGGTTCCGGTCCTTGCACTCTATCCACATAGACGTCTGTTGGAGCCACGCGTGCGCCGCTTCATCGATATTTGAATGAGGGTCTCGGTACCCACCGCGCTGATCAGAGGAGCCAGCGCTCCAACCGGACATTCGTTGCAACGCGGAATTCTGGAAGGCTGGGCTAGTTGCAGCTACCAGATAGACCGCAGCAAATCGCAACCACGGTACAACTGCCTCGGCAAGGTCAAGCCATCCAGAACTTTCTGTACTCTGATCAGATGTCGCAAACGCAGACCGTTTTGCCGCCATTCGCTGCAAGCTAAAAAAACCCGAGCATAGCTCGAGTCTTAGACCTAGGGAGAAGTCACCCATAGATGTTTCTGCGTCAGAAATCGGTCTCCTTTTATGGCTTTGTCCGCAAGACTGAGTTCAACTCAACACTCAAACCAGCGGCCAAATCAAAAAACTGTTGCCGCACAGTCTCAGCGTAAGGATTGGCCTTCTCAATCGCTTCGAATACTTCCGGTGCATCATGTTGAACCATGGAAATCGCCTCACATAACAAATCAAAGCTCTTTGTTGTCATGCGCGTTGGCAGCGGTCCCATCCTCAGGAGTACCTTGGCGATGAGATGCGTGAGCCCCTGAACAACGGCGGCTTCTTGGTCGTGGTCCTCTGGTGTCGTCATGATCACGGTCAGACCAAGAACCTTGCGCAAGAACGCAGCCAGCCTCGCATGTTGCCTTCCCCGTATGGGGCAGACAGCAATCTTTAAGCCTTGAAGACCTGACGCTGCGCTCTGAGGGCCGAACAAGGGATGCGTTGCTATGATGTCCACGTAGTTGGGCAGCAGCCGTCGCATGATTTCAGAAGGGACCACTTTGACAGAACCGACATCGATAATCAGCGCGCCAGGTTTACAAGCGACTGAGATCTCACCGACAATCTGCTCAAATGAGGACACTGGTGCTGCAATGAGGATTACATCAGCCTGTGACACCGAGTGCAATGTTGACCGGCGCACTCCGAGTTGCTTTGCAACCTTGGCAACGTCGTCGGACGGATCGAAGACCGAAATTTCGAAATGCTGACCAAGATGAAGGGCTGCAAGTTGTCCAAATGCACCAAACCCTACAATGCCCAGAGACTTGTTTTGACTTCTACCGTTGTTGATCATTTTTTGACCTTTAATTTGCCGCCCGGCACAAGGTCGAATGTACGTTGACCGCTGTCAGGGGCAGCGGAAAACCAATGATGAATTGTCCGCAGCTATAGAAGCCGAGGATAATAGCCCTGAGATGCGAAAAACGAATTCATCATGACATAGAGCGATAGGACACCCAACAGATCCGAGTCAACGGTATCGCAACCTAGATGTCATCGGATTTGGCGCTGGTTTCGACAGATCGCTACAGAGCGAAGCAGTAAGCTACTCGAGCGATACTTGAGATGTATCTGCCGCCATAGCGCGAGGACCAGTTATCTCTCCTGCAGCGCGAGCCGAATTCCCAGAGCGCAATAAATGCTACCAACAACCTTGCCCTGCCATTTCAGGACAGCCGGATTACGGCGCAGAAAGATGCCCAGACCACCTGCAGCAACGGAATAGACGATTGTGCTGAAGAAACCGATCAGGGCGAATACGATTCCAAGAGTCGTAAGCTGTAGGACCACAAATCCCTTCTCTGGGACGACAAACTGCGGCAGAAACGCAAGAAAGAACAAAGCGGTCTTGGGATTTAGAACTTCGGCAAGGATCGCCTGCCTGAAGGCGAGAGATGCCGTGATCGAGACGCGACCCTGGCCAAGATCCACCGAGGTCTTCTCAAAGATCGCCTTCAAACCAAGATACACCAAATACGCGGCACCAAGGTATTTCACGATGGTGAACAGTGTGGCAGATGCCGCAATGATGGCCGAGATACCAACCACAGCCATGATAGTATGCAGAAAGTCGCCCGCGGTAATGCCTGCTCCAGTCGCAATTCCGACTTTCGTTCCAGAAGTTGTGGCTCGTGCAACCGTTAAAAGAGTTGCGGGCCCGGGAATGAAAACAAAGCCAAGAACGATCAACGAATAGGTTAGCAATACTGCGGGGTCGATCATTCTGGTGTCTCCAAAAACTCGTGGGCTTGTAGCAATCCACAGGATGTCAGGAATGACAAGTCTCGGAGACATACGTTCGCTGCATCATGACGAAAGACCGGAGCGAGCCTGCTCGTTGCCGCCACCGGAGACACTTCAGCATCTTGATAGCAGGTGCTGACCCTCCTGATGAAGGCGGTCTGCATTCGACGTTGATTACGACGTCCGAATGCTGCGAACACAGCCCCCCTACCCAACGACATTCGCAGCCAGAACGCCATAAGATCGAGATCTGGTCCCCCAGATTCCCGTTAGGGAAATAGCGCGCGCCCTGAAGCGCCACTCGTAGAAAGTCTTTCGGGATATCAAACCCAATCACCGGGCTGACGAAGCCTTTTGCTCAGGTTGCCTGCCCAAGAGCGTAGGCCCTTGACGCGGAACTCATTTACGGGAAATATTCCGTATATGGGAATCACTGACACACAAAACTCGACGCATCTGGCTGCTCATTTATGCGACCTGCGTGCACAACATCAGATGACATTGGCCCTGCTTGCCCAAAAAAGTGGGATCAGCCGGGCAACCCTCTCGCGCATCGAAAACGCGGAAGTAAGCCCGACCGCAGAAACGCTTGGACGGCTGGCCACGGTCTACGCCTTGCCGATCTCACGCCTCTTGGCGCCGATGGAACAGGTGTTTCAACCCGTGATCTCAAGGGCGGATCAAACGGTCTGGCATGATCCAAGGAATGGCTTTCAGCGCCGGAGTGTATCACCGCCCAGCGGGCCACTTGCCGTCGAATTGATTGAGGGCACATTCGAGCCACATCAGGAAATCACGTACACCGCTCCGGCCATCCCCGGACAAGAACACCACGTTTATGTCTTGTCAGGCCAAATCGAGATTTCAATAGAGGGCAAGGTTCATGCGATGCAGGCAGGCGATTGCTTGCGTTATGTATTGTTCGGGGAAACCGTTTTTCGAACGGGCAACACCGCATGCACCTATGTGATCGCACTAAAATGACCCCGACCGGCATCACAATTTCCAGCCTTGGAACAGAAGATCTGGATTCCCATCTTGCCGAGCTGTGCGCCATCTTGATTGATAGTGTCGCGGGCGGCGCCGCGATCAGCTTTATGGCACCGCTGAACATCGCCGAGGCCAAAGCATTCTGGGAAAAAGATGTAAAATCCGGAGTAGAAACAGGTCACAAAAAGCTTTTTGGTGCCTTTGTCGGGGAAGACTTGATTGGCACTGTTCAGGTGGTTTTGGCTATGCCTCCCAATCAACGGCACCGCGCCGAGATTTCAAAGATGATCGTACATCCCCGCGGCAGACGGCGCGGTGTAGGAACAGCGTTGATGCACGCTGCACTGGACGCCGCCAAAAAGGCGGACAAGACGTTGATCACACTGGATACGCGCACGGGCGACGTGTCCGAAGCGCTTTACCGCAGCGTTGGATTCAAAGAGGCGGGAGTCATTCCCGACTTTGCCTATGATCCGGACGGCAGTCGACGGCACGCGACCACCTACATGTACAGATATCTGTGAGCCGCGATGCCGACGGTATTGATCTATAGCCTACTTGCCGTGTTGGGTGGCGTACTGGTGGCAGCCCAAGGGCCAATTTACGCCCGATTGGCCGAGGGGCTGGGCCGAGATTATCTGCTGTCTGTTTTCCTCGCTTTTCTCAGCGCGGCATTGGTGTCGGGTCTCCTCACCCTCGCGAGTGGAAGCTTTCGGACGCTGACTTTCGAGGCGTTAGGACAACTGCCGCGATGGGTTTGGCTGGGCGGTATGATCGGAGCCATGCATGTCGTGATTTCAATGCAGAGCATCCCAGTTCTGGGTGTAACCGTATTTCTGGTTCTCGTGGTGACAGGCAACCTGGTCGGCGCCGCGATTTTCGATCATTTTGGGGCGTTCGGCCTGAAAGAACGACCATTCACTTTGGCGACTGGCCTCGGGATGGGCCTTGTGATCCTGGGAGTGGCCGTCTTGGCAAAAACGCAAAACCACTGAGCAAAGCAAGCGCCTGATACGGCTTGCGTCAGACCGTGCGTTGTACCAGCCAGATTGCAACAGCTGTCATCGCCATTCCCAAAACTTGGACCGCGTTGAGCGCATCGCCATATATCAGCCAACTCATCGCCGCCGCCACCCCCGGTACCATGAAAAACAGCGCACCGACCTGCATGACAGAGCCGCGATTGATCAACCACATCAAGAGCATCACAGCAAAGATCGAAAGGACGAAGACAAGCCAGACGAAGGCAAAGACGAGTTCTCCGCTCCAGATCACCACGCGGGTCTCAAACAGCATCAGGATCGCGGGCGGAAGTAATCCACCAAGGTACTGGGCTGCCATGCCAGATCGCAGGTCAGTCTTCGCCCCCGCAGCACGCTGTAACACCGTGCCGCATGCGATGGCTAAACAGGATATCAGGACCACCGTGACCGTTGCGGTATTGATCCCGGAGCCCGTTACATCCAGCTTGGGAGCCAGTACAAGCACAACGCCCCCAAAGCCCAAAACAAACCCGAAACCGTGCCGCACGGTCATCGGCTCTTTCAAAAACCAAGCCGCCAGCAGGGCCGTCAGCAACGGCTGAAGCCCGACGACCACTGCGGCGACTGCGGGTGGCATCCCATGTCGCACTGCCCAGAAAACACCGGTCAAATAGATACCGTGCACCAACATCCCCACCAGAACCGAGGACAGGACTTGCTGCCTTGACAAGGGTGCCGCGCGCATCAGCCAGGACAAGGCGGCAAGCACCCCAAAGGCCAAAGCAAACCGGAGCGACAGGAATGTGCCCGGTTCTGCGTACGGCATGCCCGCCTGTGCGCCGACAAAGCCGGACGCCCAGAGGACGACAAACAAAAATGGGGCAAGCCGTGTCATGAAACCTGCCCGATTGTCATTTCGAGTATACGCCCTGCGGCAACGTGGCCAGTACGACACCGATGACGGCCAATGCGCCCCCGATAACCGTCAGGCTCCCCGGCCACGTGCGCGTCCAGATCACCTCGAGGATCAAGGCCGTGGGAGGCGTCAGGTAGAGAAAGCGCGCGGCAACCGATGGCCCAAGCTGGTTCACCACATAAGCCCAGGATGCATGCGCAAAAAACGCGGAAAACAACGCCATAAACGCTATCACCGGAAACAGAATACGCACGGTGCTGGTTGGTTGTGACAGCATCTGGCGCAGGCCCGTTCCCAGCCACGGCAGCAACAAAACACCTCCGATGATAACCGCGTAGGCCGTGCAGGTCAGTGCCCCGTATCGCCGAACCAAAGGCTGCTGCACCATGAAAAAGACCGCGGATGACACTGCGGCCCCAAAGGCCAGACTGACCCCCGAGCCAAACGAAAATCCACCCGGTTGCCCGCTTGCAATAAAGCCCACGCCGCACAGCGACACAGCCGCCCCAAACCACACCCGCTTGCCAATGCGTTCCTTGCGAAACATCCACGACAACAGCATCGTCAGAACGGGCACCGTCCCAATGATGAAACTCGCCGCACCCGGCGAAATCGTTCGCTGCCCGGCATTCAGCAGAATGTTATAGAGAAAAGTGCCAGTGATCCCAAAGATCAGCAGCGTGCCAAAATCCTGTCGCAGCGGGGCTTTTGCCCGCATCGCAAGCAACCAGATTAGGCAAACTATCCCGGCCAATGTAAATCGCACGGCCGCCAACGCGATTGGGTCGATATAGACCACAGCAAAGGTAATCATTGGAAAGGTCACGGCCCAGGACAGGACCGAGAGTGCGATCGCAACCGCTATGCGCAACTTGATGGCCGGGGAAATCATTTGCCAGACACCAGCAACTGAAGCCCTGCCCCGGCAAATGCCAAAGCTAGAACGATGCCACCAGTGCACTCAACGCGTGCCGTCATGCGGCGCATCTGCTTGCTGGGCCCCGCGATTGCATAGCTTTCGTGGCACAGGAACAACACCAGAGTCGCACCAAGAACGAAAAGGAACGCCGTGTTTGCAGGAGCGTCAGCGACACCGCTGATGCTTGCAACGGGCAACCAGAACAAGACTGCCTTGGGATTGCTGAGTTGCAAAGCCGCGCTCTGGATCGACACTGTGCCAAACGAGGTATGTGGTGATTGAATACTTGCTGAGGCGGAAAGGGTGCTGAACGTAGGTTGAAGCGTTTTCCAAGACAACAAAAAGAGGTATCCGGCGCCGATGAGCCGAAAAGCGGTCAGTACGTCTTCGCTTTGTGCGAGAACTATGGTGGCGCCTGACACCGTTGCACTTGCAAGGACAACTGAGCCACATGCCACCGCGCGCGCCTGCGGTGTTGCCAGCTCCAATACTAAAGCTGCACTTGGTTCCGGCGACAGCGCCCCGAGAGCCTGGGCTGACCATGCCAATGGGAGACTACAGGTTGCCTCAGTCAACATGTGAAAAGGACCCGCAGCGCATAGCTTATTCCGGCAGAATTTCTATGCAGGTCTTGAGTGAATTCGCGATGTAGCATTGTGCGTGCGCTGCAGAATGCAGTCGTGCCAATACGTCAGGGCCGGGCTGGTCTCCGGACACTTGTATCTTGGGCCGTAGGGTCACGGTGCTGACCCAGGACACCCCGGCATCTGTCCGCTCCATGCGTCCCTGAGCCCGGTCGAGATAGGTGAGGACAATGAGGCCCTGCTGTTGCGCAAGGCTGAGAAACCAAAGCATGTGGCATGACGCAATGGCCGCGACAAAGGCTTCCTCAGGATCGACAGAGCCAGGATCTGAATAAGGCACGGGCACGATCTGTGGTGCGGCAGAGGCCGGGATACGCGCGCCACCATCAAAGCTCCAGATATGCATGCGCGTGTACTTGCCCTTCGCGAAATCCGCGCCATCCAACGACCATTCGATCGTCGCGTCATGCGTTGCGTGTGCCATTTTGGCTCCCGTGACAATACACTTGCTACTCTTTCAATAGCAGATATAGACATGCTACACAAAAAGTAGCAAGGGGAAATTCAGGTTGTCGCTATTGGCAGGGAGCGCCGCCCTACTGGCATCGCTTGGATGGGCTACTGGGATCGTTTTCGCCGAGCGGCCCGCGCGGCTTTTGGGCGCGTTCAGGTTCACGCATGTGCAGTTGATCATCTGTGCGTTGACAGCCATGGCGCTCAGCAGTGCGTTTGGCTTATGGGTCAGCATCGACGCCGGACAATGGCGCGCGTATGTCATCAGCTCGGTCATTGGCATCGTGGTCGGCAACCTCGCGATGATGGGCTGCTTGCGCCTTGGTGGACCGCGCCGCGCTGAGTTGTTGCTTTCGCTGAAACCCCTTTCTATCGGAGTGGCCGCCTATTTTTGGTTCGGAGAATTACCAAGCCTGAATGAAACGATCGGGGCTGTGATCGTCATGACAGGAATTATCCTGGCCATCGCACCTGATCAGCAAGAGACTGCATATGACGCGCCACTGTGGCAGGTCATCGCGCTTGGCGTTCTAGCCACGGCCAGCCAAAGCGTCGGGTTTTTGGTGGTCAAACCCGCGTTGGAAGCTGGCGCCGCCCCGCTTGCCTTGACTGCCCTGCGTCTTTCAGGGGCGGCGGCAGTTATATCGCTGGCTTGGGTCATGATTGGCGCACGGTTTCGCTTGGAGACACCACTCACCCCTCAATTGATTGGGCAAACCGCGTTTCCCGGGCTCTTGGGGTATGTGTTGTGTTCGTCCTTGTTGCTGTATGCGATGGCGCATATGGAAACTGTTGTGGCGTCCGTTTTGGGGTCGCTATCACCAGTGCTGGTATTGCCCGTGCTGTGGATCAAATACCGCCGGCGCCCAAGTGCCCGCAGCGTATTGGGCGCTGTCGTTTCGTTCTTGGGTGTAGGCACTATTTTGACGGGATGACGGAAGACTCTTTTGCCTGAACTGCGTCTGCCCATCGGTGCGAAAACGCATCCAGCGGCTGCATCTGTTTAAACAGGTCCTGACCAAGCGGTGTCAGACCGTAACCTTGGCCGAGGTGCTCAACAAAGCCCGCTTCACGCAGCTCCCCGAGCCGTCTGTTTAATACCGTCGGCGACACGTCATCACAGGCCTGCTGCAGTTTGCGAAAGGTCAATGGCGCAGGGGCAAGTTGCCAGATGATACCTTGGGCCCAACTACGCCCCAACAAATCAAAGAGCGCCATCACCGGCCTGCCTGTTTTTGACCCTCGAACCGGTTCGCCGGGCAGTGGTATTTTGATGGTCAAAGAAGACCTCCTTGCGCTATCTTTTATGTAGCATTCTGCGCTATTCATAGGGTAGCATCTGGACACATCGTTGTCATTCACCTTCCAAGGTTCCCGTCTTAAACGCCGTGCTTACCCCATGCAGATCGACGTCTTCCTCACAACCCTCCTGGCGGGCATGGCCTATGTGCTGATCCCTGGCCCTGCGACATTGGCCGCCCTGAACCTGTCGGCAACGAAAGGCCGCCGCACGTGTTGCACGTTCTTGGTCGGTCACCTGCTGGGCGATCTGTTTTGGGCGAGCCTGGCCATTGCTGCCATCATTGGAACCTCATATTTGGGCCCTGCATTGTTTCAGGCGCTTGGTATGATCTGTGGAATGTACCTGATCTATTTGGGTGGACGGGCGTGGATCTCTTCCCAAACCACCACGGCGCCGTTGGTCGTCAATCCCTGGCGCAGTGGTCTCATTTTCGGACTCACCAATCCCAAGGCCTACCCCTTCGCCATAGCGATGTTTGCCTCCGTGCTCAGCCGGTTTGAGGGCACGTTGGTGATTGGCAACGCCACCTTTCTGGTGATCGCGGCATTCTGTGGGTTCATTGTAGCGACAGCCTTGGTGGTGTTTTGGACAGGACTGCCAGCGATCCGATACGGTTTCTTACGGTATGGGTTAGTGATCAACCGCGCCATTGGCGTTATATTTATCGTTTTGGGGGCAAAAATCGTGGTCGATGCCACTGCCGATTATGACCCGCGTTTCAAGCGATAATCCAGCATCTCAGCCACACACAAAGTGGCCCGTTATCCATTCTCGGCAAAAAGGAACAAAGCATGGCAAAAAGCTTCAACCCACCCGGCTTGTGGAAGCCATTTGGTGCATTTTCCCAAGCCGTCATCGCAGGGACAGGACAAACTCTGTATCTCAAAGGACAGGTCGCGCTTGATCCCGACGGGAATGTGGTCGGTGAAGGTGATATGCGTGCGCAGGTGGCGCAAGTACTCAAGAATGTCTCGGCCATCCTTGCGTCAGTAGGCGGGAGTACGAGTGATATCGTCTCAATCCAGCAATTCACCACGGATATTCAGGCTTTCATGCAATGCGGAGACATTCGCGCCACCTATTTCGACGCCCCCTTTCCTGTCACGACAACTCTGGAGGTTTCATCTCTCTATGATCCGAGACTACTTGTCGAAATTACCTGTATTGCGGAGATTCCTATTAGCCGCTTCAAGTGCCCCAAAGACGCTGTTGACATGCATCGTGAGCGTTAACCCGTTGCAAAACCGTGATGTCTGAGTGCGCGTCAAGGCCAGCCCATCACCGGCACCCATAAACATTCCACCGCTCAACCTGTTGCGCGGCCCTCCAATCCGCATGAGCGCGAGGGGTAGCAGGCGCCGCGTGCACAAGACCCAAGCCAGATCGCACAGCATGACAATCGACGGATTCAAACCGGCCGCGATGACGAGTGTAGCTGTGTTTGGTGCGTTTCCGACGGTCTCATTGCGCAGATGAACCTGCAGTTTTCTTGAACAGCCCCTTAATGCTGATCTATTTGGCGCCGTGAATGTCGCAATTCAGATCAACGAACAGATCCTTCGCTTTCTTGGCGGCAGCCTCCGCGACGACCAGTCCGTCAATCTCCGCCCATGGTGCAATTTCAAACGAAGACACCGCGCCAAGCTTTTCTGATGACGCCAAAATCAGGGTTGAGCCCGTTTTCGCAATAACTGCACGTTTGACTTCCGCCTCTTCACTTTCGCCAGTTGTGACCCCCTGCTCGGCGTGCAGCCCAGTGGCACCGATAAATGCAATGTCCGGGCGATAGCGATCAAGCCAAGCAATTGTTGCAGCGCCACAGGTGACGATGGAATGGCGCAGCAATCTCCCGCCGACAATCTCCACCGCGAGCCTATCGTGGTTCAAGAGTTGCAGAGCAACGTTGGGACTGTGCGTGATGATCGTTGCATCCAGTCTCTGCGGCAGATGTTTGGCGAGTTGAAGTGCTGTGGTGCCACCGTCCAAAAAGACCACCTGACCCGGCTCGACCATAGCGGCAGCATACTTGCCGATCTGGACCTTTTCAGGTGTCGCAATCCCGGTTCTAAACGGAAAGGCCGCGTTGGCCGGGGCGACAGGCACCGCACCGCCGTGAACGCGTTTTAGTCGGCCTACCTTGGCCAGTTCGCGTAAATCCCGCCGGATGGTGTCTTCGGACAAACCCAGATTACGGCTGACTTCTTTGGCAACGATACTGCCTTGTTTCTCAAGCAAGGACAGAAGGTGGGTCTTTCGTTCGTGGTTGAGCATTGCACGACCTTTCTTGACTCTGCACGTTTTTGCACGATATGGCATTCCGGACGCAGGAGCAAGACGTCATGAGCCAAAATGAATACTACCGCCCGGTTTCAAAAGAAATTCTGTCTGATAACTGGGGCATTTTAACGAAGCATGAATTCGAGCTGCGCAGGCGCGACGGCACATGGCAGAGTCAGACACGTGAGACCTACGATCGTGGTAATGGCGCGACCTGCATTCTTCACAACCCCAAGACAGACTGCGTGTTGCTGACCCGTCAATTCCGACTTCCTGTTTTCTTGAACGGTGGCCTGCATTCGCTGATCGAGACGCCAGCGGGATTGTTGGACGGCGTATGTGCTGACGACCGCATGCGCGCAGAACTCATCGAAGAAACTGGTTTTGAGGTCGACACCCTCATTCATCTTTTTGACGTCTACATGAGCCCGGGTTCTGTGACAGAGTATCTGTCATTCTTCAAAGGCACCTACTCCGCGTCCGATCAAACCAACGACGGTGGCGGCGCGTATGATGAGGGCGAGGACATCGAAGTGATGCAGGTCGCCCTGCCCGAGGCGATGGAAATGATCAAACATGGCGAAATCTGCGACGGTAAGACGATCATCCTCCTTCAGCACCTGTTTATCGAAAGGCTATCGGAAAAAACGGACCCAAACTAATTCTGATCGCTCTGGCACCGGGGACGCACTCAGCAAAAGGATGAGGGCTGCTTTTTCCTAAATCGGGCGAGGCCAGCCCCAAGTGCGACCGTTGATCACTATGCACTTTTCCTTGAATGACGTTGTCACGCCCTACGACAGACCTCACGCGCCAATTATGGTGTCGCAAATGGCTGCGAGGTAGAGTGTGACAAGCCCTATCCTCGCGCGTTATCTGAAATCAAATCACTCAACAAAGAGCATGCGCCCGATGATCCGCGACTTTTCCGCACCCGCGCTGTACATGGGAATACTTGCGGCTTTCGTTGGCTACGCTGCGTCGTTTGCCATCGTTCTTGCCGGACTTCATTCTATGGGCGCTACCGAAGCGCAGGCTGCCACGGGCCTGTTCTTTGCAACCATCGCTATGGGGCTGTGCAGCATCTGGCTACCGCTTGCCACTCGGGTCCCCAGTGCGGTGGCTTGGTCAACACCGGGCGCCGCCTTTCTGGCGACGGCTGCGATCCTTCCCGGTGGATTCAACGAAGCGGTTGGCGCTTTGATCAGTTGTGCCGTCTTGATTGTATTGACAGGCTTTGTTCCGCTTCTTGGGCGGGTCGTCGCCGCGATCCCCAAGCCAATTGCAAATGCACTGCTGGCTGGCATTCTTCTCAAACTCTGTTTGGCTCCAGCGGTGGCTTTGGGTGCAATTCCTTTGCTGGTCATGCCAGTTCTTTGCGCGTGGATCTTCGGGTTGATGTGGCACAGGCTTGCCGCCATGCCACTGGCAGTCGCGGCGTTTGTGCTGGTGCTGCTGGTAATGGTGGACCCGTCCAGCGCAACGCAAGACACAGCTCCCACGGCATTTCCAGATATCGAATATGTTTGGCCGATCTTTACGCTGCAATCATTCATCTCCATTGCGCTCCCACTTTACCTCGTAACGATGGCTGGTCAGAATGTTCCGGGCTTTGCAGTGTTGGAACTCCACGGTTACGCAGTGGAAAGACAATCGCTTTTGCGGCGCACCGGTCTCATCAGTCTGGTGTCAGCACCATTTGGCGCGGTTCCCGTCAACATGTCGGCCATCACAGCCGCTATGATGGCTGGCGAAGACGCAGGCCCTGCCCCGGAAAAGCGGTACTGGGCTGCGGTTGTATCGGGCGGCGTTTACATCTCTCTTGCTTGTGCTGCTGGTCTTGTTACTGCCGCGGTGAGCGTTGCGCCTGCTGAGTTGATTACTGCAGTTGCGGGGCTCGCGCTGATCCCAGCCATGGTCAGTGCATTGGTCGCTGCATTCAATGAGCCCCAGCAACTCGAGAGCCCTGCAGTCACATTCCTGATTGTTGCCAGTGGCGTCTCGCTATTGGGTATCAGTGGTGCTTTTTGGAGTATCCTGGCCGGGGTCATCATCTGGTTGGCCAAATCACTGAAACGCCCCGTCGCGAAGTCCGATGAGTGACGAAAAAGCGATTAGACAGCAAAGGTTTGGTTTTGTCGCACGCGTTTCGTTACATGGTTCTCCAATGGTATCTCCCTTGTGTACTTTCGTAGTGGTTTCACCAGACAGGATCGCAGCTGGTGAATTCTGATCTCCCCAGACAATTCCAAATCTGAATTCGAACCCCGCCCTAGAGGCGAAACTCGCAGATCCCTGCACACCACTGCACCGGAAGGACTGCGTGCCGTCCGACCCCTTGAAACAGCACAGTATTGGCCGATGCCTGCGGTCTATTCTTTCCAAGGACGGCCCATAACCAGCATCGATTGGCTTGGCGGCGTCGCTGCACGACACGGTGAACCGGGCGTGCATACTCTACAGCGCCGCATGACTGCAGGAAGAGACGGTTCGCTGCACGCGAGTTAGACATGATCAAGAACAAGTGCGATGTTCATAAAGACTCCAAAGCGCAGCATATGAGCGACGCAAGTATGAGACTTAAGAAATTTCAAATCGAAACCGTTCTTTCAGAACACAATGTAGACTTCAGCTTTATCCCGGAAAAAGAGAGCGCAAGCATCAGGGAGCGGTGGCTAGATCTCTATGCGGCGAGAGTGAAGAAAGAAACTGGTGCTTGGATTCACAACCGCTTTCGATGGCACGGTTTCAGCTGTGGCTTTCAAGATGCGGTAGCGGGATCGGACGCCCTCACTGCCTACAAGAACATGTGGCCGGCGCCTTACATTGTTTTCGACGAAGAGGACACGTGGGCATATGCTTGCACTTCAGATAGTTATCCTGACCTAACTCCACAACGAGCCGACATCTACGTTGCTCACCATAACATGAAGTGGACGATGGTCTTCACACATGAACAGCCGGATATTGGACCTTACCTTGCTTTGAAATCAAAGAATGCTGGCTGATGGCCATGAGTTCCTCTTGATCAGTGGGGACCGTAACTGTGTTGTGGTCCGTCAAACCAAACTGTCATCACGACAACGAAACTAGGCCGAAGACAAGTTGGTGGTTCGTAAAAAACGTCGTTGCAGCTCCTCAAACCGAACCAAACGGCCGCACCGCCCGCTTTGCCACAGCGGCGAACAACAGCGGGCGCGGCGAAGACTTCTTCGAAGCGAGAAAGCATCGAGTTCGGATATGGGTTCAAATCGGACCTTAGTCGGTAGGAAGGCAGGCTATTTTTGGCTTATTGACAGTGCATGGCGTTGATACGGACATTTTTTGAACAGTCTTTGCTGCGGCAGTTCGTATTGGCTGGCGGGCTGGTAATGCTCGCAGCGGCTGTTTTCGTGGGTAGTTGGGTTGCCAGCAGAATTGAACAGGGCGTCGTTCAAAATTCGGCGACGTCTGCTGCTCTTTACATGGAAAGCTACATATCTCCACTCAGCGCGGATTTAAGTGCAGAAGATGGTTTGTCTGACCCAGCCCGTGCTGCACTTCGTGAAATTTTTCTCGGTACTGCGCTTGGGGATCGTGTGGTTTCCTACAAGATTTGGAAGGATGGCGGACGGATCGTCGAAGCGTCGAACCCAGAGCTGCGTGGGAAAGTGTTTCCGCCTTCGGCCGATCAAATGGCGGCTTGGGAGGGCCAAATTTCAGCAAGCTTTGAAGATCTGAGTGACCTTGAGGACGCAGCAGAAGCCGCCTTGGAAATACCACTGCTGGAAGTTTACAGCCCTGTTCGCGAAGTCTGGACCGGCGAAATTGTTGCTGTTGCAGAGTTTTATGAACACGCCGATATGCTGGCGCTGGAATTGGCAGATGCAAGGCGAAATAGCTGGCTGATCGTTTTCGCGGTGTTTGCACTCAGCGGCTTGCTTCTCGTCGGGATCGTGCGTTCTGGCAGTCTTCTCATTGATCGGCAACAAAACGCACTCAAGCAACAGCTGGCCGAGACGCAACGTGTCTCGGATCAAAACAGCAGACTTAAAGACAATATTGCAGCGGCCGCACAAAGATCGACAGCGCAGGCGGACAGAGTGATGCAACGGATTGGGCAAGACTTGCACGATGGGGTTGCCCAGCATCTCTCACTTGCCAGTTTGCGATTTGAGGAAGCGGAACCAAAAAAACAAAAGACAGCGGAAACTGTTCGGCAGGCTTTAGATGCAGCCATGACAGAGCTGCGCGCCATTTCTCGTGGACTGGCGTTACCAGACCTGAATGACCTTTCCCTAAACCAAACAATTGATCGTGCCATTCAGGATCACCAAAACGCATATAACGCCACAGTGTCATTCAACCACACCGCCGCGCTCGATCAGGAAGCCCCCTACTCGATCAAACTCTGCGCCTATCGGTTTCTGCAGGAAGCTCTTGGTAACACAGCACGGCACGCAGAAGCCACAAAAGTTACAGTCACTGCCGCAGCCCAGAATGGTTCTCTTACTTGCGAAGTAACGGACAATGGATCAGGTTTTGATCCACAAAACGCTATGGTTGTTCGACCGGATGGCGGTCAAGGCCTGTTGGGTTTGCGCGACCGCGCAGCAACGCTTGGAGGTCAATTGCAGGTCAGCTCGGACCTCGGCAATGGCAGCAAAATTGTGCTAGCTCTGCCACTCTCGGAGAGAAGTATATGACAATTCGAATTCTCATCGCTGATGATCATCCCATTTTCCGCGACGGTGTCATCCAAAGCCTGGAGGAAACTGGTGAGTTTCGTGTTGTAGGTATTGCGACAAATGCATCCGAGGCGATTGAACTATCCGCTCAGAAGCGTCCTGACCTTGCGCTATTGGATCTATCCATGCCGGGTGGCGGATTGACCGCAGTTAAAGAGATCGGCGCCGCCAGAACAGCAAGGCACGTCGCGATGCTCACAGTTTCCGAGGACGATGAAAACGTGGCGGAAGCATTGAGATTGGGCGCGACAGCGTACATCCTGAAGGGCGTTTCCGCCAGCGAGTTGCGTCGCATCCTGAAGGGTGCGGCGGAGGGCGAAGCGCATGTGTCGCCATCGTTGGCCGCTAAAGTTTTGACTTTTATGTCCAAGGAACCAACCAAAAAAGATGCGTCACCCTTTGACGATCTGACGAAACGGGAAGAAGATATTTTGAGGCTGGTTGCGAAGGGTCAAAGCAATAAGGAAGTTGCGCTGGAACTCGACCTCCAGGAAAAGACCGTTAAACACTACATGACGACAATTATGAGCAAGTTGCACGCGCGCAATCGTGTCGAGGCGGCGCTGATGGCACACAATGAGTGGCGCGACACCAAAGTCTGAGATCTATCGGTTCTGCTGCGCAATACGGCCTAATCGCCGTTTGTCTTGACCGGTCGCTGGGCGCATCACAACTGTCCGACCATAAGGGTCTTTGAGCGTATATGAATTGCGTTGCAGTGTTTCCGTCCATCCATTTGCATAAGTTATGGTCACGGAATTCCTTTGGGTGACCACACCTTCGATGGCAGACCCAGGCTGGCGGCGACCTACGACGCTCTGGATCGAGACGCGTTCCGAAAGCGCGCGCAGCCTTACAACGTCGGGGCCAGTTGCACGACGCTGCACCACGCGTCGCCCGTTTTCGTCACGAACACGGTACCGGCCATTCTCGATTTCCTCGCGTGCACCATTTGCATATCTGATCTTAATTCCAGAACTGGAAACTTCTATTCGGGAAATGGCGCCACTTGGTTTGTATGAGCCTCCGTCGGGGGAAACGCTTCGATTACTTGGCGAAGCTCTATTTGTTTCATCGTTATCGTCGTCGTCCACCTCCCCGTCTTCATCATCGTCTTCATCGTCGTCTTCGCCTTCATCATCATCCGCATCGTCCTCATCGCTATCATCTCCATCGTCACCGTCGTCGCCCTCGCCATCGTCTCCTTCGCTATCTTCTCCATCATCCCCTTCGCCGTCATCACCCTCGCTATCATCTCCATCGTCGCCATCGTCTCCTTCGCCGTCATCCCCTTCGCCATCGTCTCCCTCACCGTCATCGCCATCTTTGGCCAGAGCCATTGGTAGCTCAATTGTCAGTGAACCATTTGGTTTTATGGCAAATCGAACCGGGGCAATGGTGACTGTCAATGCCAGCAATAGGACTGTCAAAAATTGCGAAAACTTGAGCATGTGACCGTACTTCTGTTTCAATCTAAGTAGTTCTATCGCCAGTCTTACGCATCCGACCAAGGTCCGAAAAAGTAAAACGCGTCGCCAGTAGTGCACCGCGTTCAAAATTCGAACGTACTGATGAATCAGCGGCCACCACTGCTTGGATCGCGTGTTCCATAGTTGTCAGCCGGTTTCAGCGCTGTCTTCGTTGTTCCCCAGACCTTAGTCTGGGCGACCGTGGTCACTCGCGGCACTATCGTGGACCTGATCGCGATCACGGCTTTAAAGTCCGGTGCCGCTGCGACTGCGTTTCGCAAGAACAATTTCTTCCGCAATGGATCTTGTGACGTCACCGATTGGATCTTATGCCACTTCGGACCGAAGCCTGAAGAACGTCCTCCGTTCATCGGGCCAGTCTGTCATTTCGCTTTCCGAAAAGTTGCATTGAACGCGACAGTGACACGCTGTTCATCTGTCTCGTTCGGGTAAACCCAGTGCACCAGATACGATGGAAAAAGGATCATATCGCCGGGCATCGGTCGGAACTTCTTTTTGGTTCTAAACGCAGGCGCGTCCAAGATCCGCCAATTCGGAAGATCTGTGCGCGGGTTCAAGAACTCAATCATGCCTGAGTTGCCCTCTTCTACCTCTGGCTGCGAGACATAATACACGCCTGACCAATGCGCGCCGGGGTGCGTGTGCGGCGCGTTGTAACCCATGGACGGATTGGCGTTCATCCAGGCAAACAGCTTCATGTTCAACTTGTTCAGATCTGCCTTGGCACCAATCCTTTTCATACCAGCAAGCACACAGTCTTGGGCCATCGCGCGTAGGATCTTGATGGGTGCTGCCTGATTTTCGAACAGATTGCCAGCTGAGTGCCAGCCCCCTCTGTTTGATTTCTCCACACCCTCTGACTGCGCACGCAGCGCGGCGCCCTCTTTTAGCAGAGCTTCGTTTAACTTTTCGAACTCTGGCAAGCGAAAGCGCAAGATCGGTGTTGAGAAAAGTTTCTCAAATTTGGTTTCTTCAAGCATCATGACTTGGGTTCCTGTTGACGGGTAAAAGCACCCTTGCGATGCAAGGGTGCTCGTGAGTTCTGATTTCAAGGCTCTTGGAAACCTGTGTCAGTCATCGTCGCCTTCGTCTGACTCTCCGCCTTCGCCATCGGATTCCCCATCGTCGGACTCGCTGTCATCAGATTCGTCCCCTTCGTCGGATCCCCCCTCATCTGACTCGCCTTCGTCGGACTCTCCGTGATCAGATTCATCCCCTTCATCGCTCTCATCGGAATCCGACTCGTCGTCTTCTTCATCGCTTGACTCATCGGAATCTTCTTCGTCGTCGTCTTCATCGTCAGAAAAGGATGCGCGGATTTCAAATCTGGTCAGTTCGCCATCGGAATTTCGATCTGCCCGCGCGACAATGCGCTCCGCCGAACTTTGCCCAAACACGGAGACGAGTTCGCCGATCGTAAGTGCGCCATCGTTGTTGGCGTCAACATCGCTGAAGGGACGGCTTTGGGCAGATGCGGTTGCTGCTGCTGCACATAGTGATGTTGTAAGAAGGAGGTGTGAAAACTTCATTTTTGGCTCCGTTGTTTATGGACGTGATGTCACGCGCCTGTGGTTTCGATACGGAGATATTGGCGGGTAGTTGTCCTGCTCACATCGGGATTGGGTCTGAGGGACGACACGCATTGGTCTGATTCCAATTCAGACTTTCGTCTGATGAGAAGTTTGGAATTATGGCCCGACTGTTTTAGACAATTGACGGTCGTCACAGACGCCAATACCCACAAGAAGCCGTTCGCAAACACACCACAAAGACAGACGTGGCGTAGGGGACTATGGGCCCGTTTCGGACCGCCAAGGCAGATTAAAAGTGCTTTCGCGTCGAGTGATTTTTCATTGAGCATCACCGAAATCCGACTTTCGACTGGCACTCGACAGTCCTAGCCCTCTTCTCGGACAATCACCGTAAACGCAAAGTCGCGAATGGCTGAACCATGATCGCCTGTCGTAAGGCAACGCTTGCCGGGTTAGCTCATTTTGGCGCCGTGTTCGCGTCTCGAGTCATACCGAGAAACACGTCCGATCTATCCGTCAGTTCTTCGAGCAAGAGCCTGTACACCGCGCGAATGCGCGGAACGTCTGCCATATCCGGATGGCAAGCCACCCAAATCCCGACAGACATGTCGGGCATACCATCCTCGACTTTATCGATACGCGGATCAGCATCGCCAAGGACGCACGGCAATACGGACTTTCCAACTCCGGCTGCCACCATTTCTCGCAGTGTGAGAAAGCTGTCTGCCTTTGATACAAAATCCTTCTCCCGCACTTTCTCGCTCAGCCACTGCGCAGGCTTTGATCGCGCAATCGCACCGCTCATACCAAGCCACGCCAAGTCAGCATGGCCATAAACAGCAAAACCCAGCCTTGCGCCCAATGCGCCCACCAGCCCATCCTGCAGTTCGGTCGCAGGTTTCACTGCGATGTCAGCGTCGAGCCGACCAAGATCGAGATGCGAATTGGAGCAAATCAACTCGAAGCGAAGGTCACCAGCCTTCCGTGCCAGGCCAGAAAGCATTTCGGGCAACAATCCATGGCAGAGCGTGTCAGTGGACGTGACACGGACGGTGCCCCGCAACGGCGCCTGCGCACCTTTGATCAAACGATCAAGCGAATGCACCGCCGCCTCGACCTCGCGCGCGGCGTCCACCACCTTTTTTCGATCCGGCGGGATCACATAGCCTTGCGGAGTACGGTCAAAGATTTTGCCGCCATGACGGGCCTCAAAGGCGGAAATCCGGCGCAACACTGTCGCGTGGTTGACACCCAGAACCCGCGCTGCTGACGAAACTGAACCGTTCTCGGCCACCGCGAGCATAAAGCGCAGATCGTCCCAGTTCTCCTTATGCATTTTCTAACGGCGCCTCTGCAATAATGACAACTGTTCATTCATTTTCACACAGGTACCCTAACTGCACCAAGGGATTTTATGGAGGCATGACCATGCTTATGAAGAAAGGCGTAATATTGGGCGTCGCAGGGGCGGTTGTCGCAGGGACCATCGCCATCGCAGGCGGACATGGCGGCAATCCCGCCGTCAAGGCCCGCAAGGCGCACATGCAACTTTACGCACACAATCTGGGTATTCTGGGTGGTATGGCGAAAGGCGAAGCGGACTATGACGCCGGCCAAGCACAGGCTGCCGCCGACAATCTGGCGATGCTGGCTACGATGAAACAAATGTCATACTGGCCGTCTGGAACGTCCACGGATGAGCTGGGGGACGAGACCCGTGCGTTGCCTGCGGCGTGGGACCCATCCAACTGGGATGACCTAATGGCAAAATCTGCAGCCATGACAGATGCGGCTGCGGCGATGCAGGCAGCTGCGGGGTCACTCGAAGGCGTTCAGGCAAGCATCGGCGCTGTCGGTGGCGCATGCGGCGCCTGTCACAAGGTGTACCGCCAGCCCATGAATTAAGTGCGCCTTGTGCTGAAATCCATCGCCGTCCTGGCAATTTCCGGGATGGCGGTCTTTTGGTGGGTCACGCGCCCGGTCACTTCGGACGCGTCGGTCCTTGCCGGGTTGGAACCAGACCTCGCTCGGGGAGCACTGGTCTTCCATGCAGGGGGGTGCGCGTCGTGTCATGCGGCCGACGGTGCCGAAGGCGACGCGCGTTTCGTTATGGCGGGCGGTCGTTCCTTTCCAAGCGACTTTGGAACCTTCTACGCACCAAATATATCGCCGGACCCCGATTTCGGCATTGGCAGGTGGTCCACAATCGACTTTTACAACGCACTGCATCATGGCGTGTCGCCAGACGGTCGGCACTACTTTCCAGCGTTTCCCTATACCTCCTACGCCCGTGCTACGCCTGAGGATATTGTCTCGCTCCATGCTTTCGTGATGACGTTGCCGGCAACTGATGCGCCAAACCGCCCGCACGATGTCGGTTTTCCGTTTTCGATCCGGCGCAGTCTTGGTGCTTGGAAATGGCTGTTCCATGACCCGGAATGGGTTTTGGAGGGCGACTTGTCGGAGGAAGAGCTTCGGGGGCGCTACCTGGTCGAGGCCCTTGGGCATTGCGGGGAGTGCCATACGTCGCGCAACGTACTGGGCGGCTTAAACTACGCGCGTTGGATGGCAGGCGCGCCAAACCCGACCGGCTCGGGAAACATCCCCAATGTCACACCGGCTAAGTTCGATTGGTCTCTAAGCGACACTGTTGAGTATTTCACGTCGGGCTTCACCCCAGAATACGACACCGCAGGCGGTCACATGGCTGATGTTATTGAAAACCTGGCGCAATTGCCGGTCGAAGATAGACGAGCCATCGCGCTTTATCTTAAACGCATCTCACCAGTCGAGTAGCTCAGCCGCGCGCATTTCATGACGCGTCAACGGCTCACGGATTTGTACATCGACGCAACAGTCTGAAAGTCATCTCAACCGTTTCGCCATACGCCGAGGCGTTTTGGTGAAACAGCGAAGCAATACAGATGCTATCGACGCGAGCTGACTAGAAGTGAATGTTTACGGCCCATTGCCGCCATTGGGCATCCAATCTGGACGCTGCACAAGCTGCGTTCGAAGCGGACGTTGTATCGGATGCAGAATGCCCACTCCGTTGATCAAGTTGCGACGCAGAGGTCGGCGCAATCCGGACCTTCAGCTGTCCACCTGTCGCTCTAGCTCAACCTGGCCAAACAGGCTATTGGTCGAGGGCACTGCGTTTCTGCAACTTTAGTGAGCGGCAGGTAAAGCGCATTCCTTCATGCACCATCCCAGCGTTTCAACATCCAGTACCACTGTTCTGGGTTCGCCATGATCCGCGTAGACAGACTGTCGTTAAAGGCACGCGTCATTTCGATGCTGTTGGTATGGGGGATTGGGTCTTCGAACTCTACGCGGAAAGAATTTCCATCACCTAGTCGTGTGCCAAATGCAGGAATCATGGGCAGATCGTATTTGAGCGCAAGTTGCGCCGCCGAAAGAGATGTGAGGGCATCATGGCCAAGAAACGGTATCCTCACGCCTTCCGAATATTTTTCATCCAACAGGATTGAAACGATACCACCATCTCGCAGATGCCGCACAAGCGCCCTGGTTCCTACGTGCCCGGTTGCCAAGATCGGTTTCCCACCCGCTTCGATCCCAGCGCGAATGCGACGCTCGTAGTGGCGGTTCTTGTTCGGTCGATACACTGCGCCGCTTTCGAGCCCATTCATTTTGATCACAGCGCGAACAGCTTCCCATTGTCCGAAATGGCCAGAAACAACGATGGCTCCCTTGCCAAGCCTTTGAGCCTCTTTCAGGGCAACAAGTCCCGGACCGGAGGCGTTGAACTTGTGGTGTTGAGTCTGAAATTCAGCATCGTGATAGATCTCGAAGAGCGTTCGCCCCATATGCCAGCCCATATCTTGGCCGAGCTTAGCCCGGGTGCGGCGCTTCATCTCGGGGAAAACCCGTATGGCTTCGCGGTCAAATCGGCGACTGGCCGGAGGAAACCAACGCATGACGGCTCTGAACGTCGTACCCAATCCACCGGAACGAGAGTCAAATGAGCGCCATCGAACAGCCGTCAGAGCCGACCACAGTGGGAGGTATCTTGCGTGCTGTAGGACTGATTTCAAGGATGCAGAGAGCATTGTTCTCTATGACCGGTCACAGCGGCAACACCAACCGAAATCGGTAATGCGCGTCACTTTTGTCAATTCAAATCGCCACTTGGTTAGACTGGTCCGTGATTGGCGATTGTCGCCGCAGCGCAACCCAGAACGCCACATCAACGTCTTCCTGTCTCTCCCGGACCTTTGCTGCCCTTGGCCACGTTACCTCGATGCTGCAATCGCAACCTGCCTTGCCGACATTCGGTAGGATCGCAAAATCACACACTTGTCGAACTCACCAAGCGCGAAACAAACCAGACTTTGGATTTTCGGCTTTCGCTAACGCAGCAAGGTCTCGCATCTGCAGCGATTGCGTTTCTAAGTGCGGCGAGTCTCACTGAAGCGGCCATTCAAATAAACTGACTGATCTTGCTGTGTCTCAGCTTTGCAGATGTCAAAGTCTTACAATTCTACGGCTGCTTTCATTTTGCCGTTTCGGCAGCGAAGCGCAGTATCTGGCGGATAGAGTATGTTTGCTGCGGCTCTAAAAAGTGCCGATCTTAGTCTGTCGAAATTGCTTGCAGTTGAATGCCTGAAACCAGATGCGCTGTGTTCAGCAGATGGGGTCCCCTTTGCCAAGCGAGGTGCGAGCCTTCAAATGAAAAACAACGAGCCCCGCGCAAAGTGCGGCGGGGCCCATTGGCGTCGTAGTGCTATGTGTCATTCCACGCTGATGGGGAAGAACATCGTCTCACCGGAATGGTCGTCGACTCCATCGTTGTCTGTAGAAACCCACATCGTGCCATCTTCTGCAATGGCCAGACCTTCGACCTTGTCGAGGACATAACCGCCTGTGGATGTCAGATAGGGCAACAAATCCACGACCAGTTCAGGCTCCAGCACCGCAGGTGTTTCACCCAAGGCGACCATACTGTTCATTGCTGACATCGGCACGCGGGTGATGATCTTGGTCACCGCGCGGGTGTCGTGCTGGTTGTCGCGTTCAATGAAGTACATAAAATCGCCATGTGCGACGATTTCCGACAGGCCGACCCAACCGGTTGCGGGCTCGGTTTTGGCGTAGTGGATCACTGACCAGTTTTCGGTTTCCAGATTGTAGCCCAAAACCTTGGCGTGGTTTTCCGGATCATCGCGCCATTCGCTCTGCACGGCGACATATAGCATGTCATCCACGCGCGTGATCCCTTCGAACCCAAAGCGGCGTTCGACGGCAAGAAGTTCATTTGGCAGCGCGATAAAATCCTCAATCGCGCCATCTGCGCCGACGTGATAAATCGCGTGGGGCACAAGACGGTCAGACCGACCCTCGGACGCGATCCAGAAGCCGCCGTCGCCATCGAGCGCAATGCCTTCCATGTCCATCAGTTGCGCGGGTTGGCCTTCGCGCGTGACCCGAATGGCGTCCACGATCTGCGCAGGTGTCTCTGACACGTCGACATGGAAAATCGTGGGCTGCATACCGTAGAAACTGTCAGACACTGCGTAGATCGTGCCATCCTCGGCCATGACCTGACCGGAGATCGCACCCCATCCTGTCAATTCATCCATACCTGCAGAGGTCAGGTGCGGATAGGTCGCTGCGGCCTCTTGGTATTCAAAGAGCATGACATGCGCTCGAGCGCCTGCGTCATCGACTTCGTTGGCCGAGACCAACAGGTTGCGTTCGGGGATTGTCACGTAGCCTTCCGGCCCGATGCCGGACGGCAGAAGTTGCGTCAATTCAGGGACTGCAGGATTGGTAATGTCATACACACCCACAATGGACGACCGCTCCGCGCCCACAAAGACGTAAGGTGTGCCGCCATAGACATCAAACGTCACGCTTTCGGGTTCCACTCCTTTGTTGCCAGAGCGTTCTTCGGGGTAGTGGCCCACCGAGATGATGGCGTGTTCAAACGAGACGCCGCTGTCATAGATAACGTCACCGTCCTGGCTGAAGATCGTCCAGCCGCGCGAACCGCCATCCATGTCGCCTTCGTTGGCCATGGCAAAGTGCGTGTTGTCGATCCACGCAATACTATCAGGTTCGCGTGGGACAGTGATCGTTTGATCAAAGTTCAGCGCACCTTCCTCTTTGGTGTCGACGCCTTCCAGCGTGACTTCGCCCGCTGAAAAGTGGCTGAGGATCTCACCGGCAGAGGACAGGACAACGATGTGGTTATTTTCCTGCATCGTGACCACAACTTCGTTTTCGTCGTTGATGGAGACAAATTCAGGCTCCGGATCTTCGGGCGCGACAGCGGCAAGGCCCGTCACATCGACGACGCGGGCCGTGTCACACGCGATCAGGCCCTCGGCTGTCAGATCAACCATGAACACGGAACCGGCCGGCAGCTGACCCACGCGGCCATCGCCAAGGTCTTCGTCACGTTCATTCTCAATCGCGACAGCAAGGAAAGACCCGTCAGGTGCGATGCCGACGCTGTCAGGCTGACCGGGTAAATCGCAACGCCCGATTTCCTGTCGCGTGGTTATGTCGATCTCAACCAGAAAGCCCGATGGCTCTGTGTAGCTTTGGGACGTGTTAACAGCAGCAAGTGCATAGTTCCCGATCACCGCAACAGATGTCGGCTCTCCCTCCGGCATAAATACACCTAGTGGGGCCGGATTTACCGGGTCAGTGATGTCGATAAAGCCAATCGAGGCCCCGGGGCTGTCCGTATAGACCAGCGTCATCCCATCGGCAGTCGCCGCAATGATCTCAGCCGAGGTTTCTTCGGCCTCCGGCAGGTTATCAGCGACTTGAAACGACGCAATCCGGTTGAAGTTCATGTCTTGCGCATAGGCTGGCAGCGCAAAGCAAGCGAGTGAAGACGTCAAAAGTAGCGTGCGAACGGTCTTGTCTCTTTCCTATCAATTCGGGGATGAAAGCGCGCTTGATGCAGGCCCCCCGAACGACGGAAACATGACATTGTAACAGGTAGGCGAAGGCGCAAACCGCAAATTCGCCTGCGCTACCGGTTTCTCATTGCGCATCAGGCGATGCGGGCGCCCTTGGCCCACACACCACGCAGAACTGGGGTGCCTTGGCTATCTTTGACCCTCAACACATCACCGCGCAGACCTGTTTGCAGGCTGCCACGATCCAGCAATCGCGCCGCCATTGCGGGTGTGCGGGTCACTGTCGCAATCGCGCGTGGCAGATCCTTCCAGAGGTCGGCGATGCGGAAGGCCGCCATTAACAAACCACCCGGCACATAGTCAGACGACAGAATATCCAGCAGATCGGCGTGCGCCAGTTCCATTGCGGCGACGTTGCCAGAATGGGATCCCCCGCGGATGACGTTTGGCGCGCCCATCATGACGGCGATACCATGGTCCCGGCAAGCTGACGCGGCCTCGCGGGTGGTTGGAAACTCAGCGAACCCGACGCCGTTTTTGTGGCTCGTCAGAACGTGATCGCGCGTCGTATCATCATGACTTGCCAGAACCGCACCCAGCCTCTGGGCCTCCAACACGGCACCCTTCTCGTGCTCGTCGCCAAACTGAGACTGCAACCTTTTCAAGTTCGCCACATGTTCAGCGAAGTCGTTGTCATCCATGCCACGTTTCTTGGCGACATAGGTGCGCAAGGCGGTCAGGTCGCGGAATTGGCGCTGGCCGGGCGTGTGATCCATCAGGCTGACAATGCCGACACGGTCATCGGGTGTGAAACGGGCTAGTTCTTCGAGCAGGGTTTCAGAACAGATCTCCGCGCGCAGATGCAGGAAATGACTGATCTTGAAGACACCTTGAGCGCGGGCAGCCAAAAGCTCATCTGCCACCGCGCGGGCATAATCAATGTAGCGCCCTTTGCCGGAATGAATGGATCCCGCGCGTAAAGCATCAAATACGGTTGTGATCCCGACCGATGCCAGTTCCGCATCATGAGCGATGAGTGCAGGCAAATGCGGCCAGTCGACTTCCGGGCGCGGTTCCATATGGCGTTCGAGGTTGTCGGTGTGCAACTCGACCAGACCGGGCATGACGAAGTCCCCGGCACAATCCAAGCTACCGCTTGGTCTATGATCACCTTCGACAATTTCGGTGATCTCGCCTTGTTCAATGACGATGGATCCTGTCAGAACCTGATCCGGCAAGACCAGTTGCGCATTGGCGAGGCAAAGATCGTCCGACACAGTAGTGTCATCCGAGCGGCCCATATCAGCAGGCCCAAATGGATAATTCATGACATACACTCGTTTCGCGATTTATGACGCGCCGATTTACGACGCATTGGCCAGTTTTTTTGGGCGACTTGGCTGGGATGGGATGTGCGGACAGGCAGTGCCACTCGTCCGGCAGGTGTGCCCGGTTTGGATGACATTTCGCTGGCGTATCTGCGCCATTGGCCAACCGCGATGAGTTGCGCGGCATTGCCTTGTGCGGTGAGCGTCTCGATGGGCGAATTGAAATGATCCAACGCTATACCCTCACGGATTGAAGCCGCGACAGGGCGAATGCGACAGTGTCCTCAAGCGCGCCGTCATTACTGATCGTCATGACGTTCAGGCCACTGGGCAACGGTTTGTTCGCTTGCGCCAAACGTTTTGCAACTTGTTCCTCGCTTTCGCGGCCCCGCGCCTTCAGGCGCGATGCAAGCGTCTCGGGCCTAGCGGTGATGTTAAGGACATAAAAATGGGCAAAGGCTGCATCACCTGCGACCAATGCGGAGCGTGAAAAATTGGCAAGGCAGTCCTGACCGCTTGCCAGCACAGTCTGGACAGACGCCGGAACGCCATATTGCAAGTCATGGGCGCCCCAACGAACGGCAAAATGCCCAGCTGCGGCCAGTTCATTAAACTTTTCCACGCTGACGGCATCGTAGTCTTCACCACCCAATTCCGGCGCGCGGGTAATCGTGCGGCGCACCAGATGCAACGTCGGACAAGCTGCGGCGAGCCCCTCCATGACGCTGTCCTTGCCAACACCGGACGGGCCGACAACGGCAATGAGACGTCCAGTTTTCATGCCGCAATTCCAGGCGTGAACTGGCTCACGTCAATTTCACGGTCACAGACGCGGACGCGCGCGGCTTCGTCGTGAAAGATACCGATAATTGCTGCCCCTCGGGCCTTGGCCTCTTCGATCAGGGACAACACGATTTCGCGATTTTCTGCATCAAGGCTGGCGGTCGGTTCATCCAGTAACATCGCAGGATAAAGGTGGGCAAAGCCACGTGCGATGTTCACGCGCTGCTGTTCACCACCCGAAAAGGTTGTAGGTGACAGAGACCAAAGTCGCTGTGGGATATTGAGTTTGGCCAACAACTCTTCGGCACGGGCCTGCGCATCTTCGGCGCTGCCCCCAACGGCGCGCAGCGGTTCGGCTACCACATCCAGCGTTGCGACGCGGGGCACGACCCGCAGAAACTGGCTGACATACCCAAGGGTCTCACGGCGCAAGGCGATCACATCACGCGGTTCGGCCTGAACTAGGTCAACGCCGTCGATCAGGATTTGCCCGGCCTGCGTGAGATAGTTGCCGTAGATCATCCGCATCAGGGTGGATTTTCCAGCACCTGATGCTCCGGTCAGCGCAACGCATTCGCCCGCCGCAACGGACAATGACACATCATTGATGACCTCAATCACCGCACTGTTTTGATTGTGCAGCGTAAAGGTTTTGGACACGTTTCTGAGTTCAATCATATTCACACCTGCAAAACAGAACTGACGAGGAGTTGGCTATAGGCGTGCTGAGGATCGTCGAGCACTTGATCGGTTAGACCCGCCTCCACTACGTGGCCGTCTTTCATGACCATCAATCGGTCCGCCAGAAGGCGCACCACGGCTAGGTCATGGGTGACGATGATTGCAGATAGTCCCATGTCGCGGACCAATCCGCGCAACAGATCAAGCAAGCGCGCCTGAACAGATACATCGAGCCCGCCTGTGGGTTCATCCATGAAGACCAACCTTGGCCCTGTTACCAGATTGCGGGCAATTTGAAGGCGCTGTTGCATCCCGCCTGAAAACGTCGTGGGACGATCATCGATGCGGCCCGCATCAATTTCCACGCGGCCGAGCCAATCGGCCGCCTTACCCCGGATATCGCCATAGTGGCGGTCGCCCACGGCCATCAGGCGTTCGCCCACATTGCCGCCCGCACTGACGCCCATACGCAGCCCGTCACGGGCATGCTGATGCACAAAAGCCCAATCAGTCCGCGACAACATGCGGCGTTCGGGTTCTGACATCGTGACAGTATCTCGCGGACCATCACTGCGCGTGTTAAACACGACCGCGCCTGCGTCAGGTGTCAAATGCCCCGCCATACAGTTCAGCAAAGTGGACTTGCCCGACCCGCTTTCCCCGACAATCCCCATGACCTCGCCGGGGTAAAGATCAAACCCCACATTCTTGCAGCCGATATGGTGGCCGTAAAACTTTGTGACCCCTTGGACCGAGAGCAACGGTGTCATGCCGCATCCTTTCCGTTCATCGTGCCGGTGTGACCTGCGGCCTGTCTTGCCTCGCAGAAATCGGTGTCTGAACACACAAACATTCGCCCGCCTGCATCGTCGGTAATAACTTCATCGAGGTAACTGTTTTCCGCCCCGCACAAGGCACAAGGATGGTCCGGTTTAGAGGCCTCAAAAGGATGGTCTTCGAAATCAAGCGACACCACCTGGGTATAGGGCGGCAGCGCATAGATGCGTTGTTCGCGGCCTGCCCCGAACAACTGGATCGCCGCCATATCCCCAAGCTTGGGGTTGTCAAACTTTGGGATCGGGGATGGGTCCATCACATAGCGCCCTTCAACCTTGACTGGATAATCATATGACGTCGCGATATGGCCGTGGCGGCTGATATCTTCGTACAGCTTCACATGCATCAGCCCGTACTCTTCGAGACTGTGCATCTTGCGCGTTTCACTCTCGCGGGGTTCCAGAAAACGCAAAGGCTCAGGTATCGGCACTTGGTAGACAAGGATCTGGCCCTCTCTGAGCGGCTCTTCAGGGATGCGGTGGCGGGTCTGAATGACGCTCGCCTCGGACGTTTTCGTCGTTGTGGCGACGCCCGCCGTGCGCTCAAAGAACGAGCGGATTGATACGGCATTGGTCGTGTCATCGGCCCCTTGGTCGATTACTTTGAACCGGTCATCGGGTGTCATCACCGCGGCCGACACCTGCACCCCGCCCGTGCCCCAGCCATACGGCATTGGCATTTCACGAGATGCGAATGGCACCTGATAACCAGGAATAGCCAACCCCTTGAGGATCGCACGCCGGATCATCCGTTTTGTTTGTTCGTCCAGATAGGCGAAGTTGTAATCGCTCATAACAGGCCCCGTGCTTTAAGGTCATTGTGCAAGGCGTCCGGATCCTTGAAGTGGATCGCGTCCATGCCTGCCGCCCGTGCACCGATACAGTTATGCAGCCCATCGTCGATGAACACGCACCGTTCTGGTGCTACATCTGCGCGGTGGCACAGAAGGGCATAGATTTCGGTTGAGGGTTTGATGACGCCAACCTCACCGGAGACCACCGTCGTGTCGAATACTTCCAACAACTCAGGATGCGCCTTGCAGCCTTCGGGCCATGTTTCCGCCGACCAGTTGGTGATCGCATGCACGGGCGTTCCGGCGTCTTTCAAAGCATGTAAAATATCCCAAGTGCCGGTGATCTTGGCAGGAACTGTGGACTGATACCGTTCAACATATCGGCCGAGCCGTGCCGCATCTTCGGGGTTTGCAATCCGGGATGCAGCCAGCGCAAAAGTTGCCCCCGCATCACAGGCAAAGTTCAGTTTGTCGAAGGCGATCCGATCCATGAACGCGTGCGCTTCGGCCGCGTCCATCTCATCGGCCCAAGCTAAATGCGGTTGCCAGTCGATGAGCACGCCGCCGATATCAAAAACCACAACGTCAGGGGTCATTCTGCGGCCTCAGGCACGCTGTTTGCACCCGCCTCTTCACGCAGCTTGCGCACGAGTTCCAATTCCGCTTGGAAATCGACGTAGTGGGGCAATTTGATGTGCTCCAGGAACCCTGTCGCCTGAATATTGTCCGCATGATACAGCACGAATTCAGCATCCTGAGCGGGGGCGCCTTCGTCTTCTTCGCCAAGTTCTTCCCAACGCAGCGCCCGATCGACCAATGCCATTGAAATCGCTTTGCGTTCGGTTTGGCCGAAGACCAACCCGTAGCCACGCGTGAACTGGGGCGGTTCAGACTTTGATCCAGTGAACTGGTTGACAGTTTCGCATTCGGTCAAGGTGACCTCGCCAATCTCGATGCTGAACCCTAGCTCGGGGATGTCCATTTCGACAGGCACGGCACCAATGCGCAATTCACCCACAAATGCATGATTGCGCGCATAGCCACGCTGGGTGGAATAGGCCATACCAAGGGTGAACCCTTCGTCCGCGCGGGTCAGTGCCTGCAAGCGCAGCGCGCGCTCTGCAGGCATTTCAAGCGGTTCGCGGGTCAGGTCAGGCGGTGTCGTGTCATTATGAGCGGCCTCTTCGATCAACCCTTCGTGGTTAAGGAAATCGGTCACATGGGGGACATTGCCGGGCGTCGCCTCGCGTGTCGCGGCCTCCGGCACCTCTCCTTCGGCGGCCAGTTTGAAATCCAGCAGACGGTGCGTGTAATCAAACGTTGGCCCTAGTATTTGTCCACCCGGCAGGTCTTTGAATGTCGCAGAAATGCGCCGATCACAGGCCATTTTGCCGGTGTCCACTGGCAAGGACGCACCAAAACGGGGCAGCGTGGTGCGGTAGGCACGAATGAGAAAGATTGCTTCAATCAGATCGCCGCGTGCCTGTTTGATCGCAAGTGCTGCAAGGTCCGGATCATAAAGCGACCCTTCGGCCATGACACGATTAACGGCCAATGCCAGCTGTTCGCGGATTTGCCCGATGCTAAGCTCGGCAATGGACGTATCGCCGCGGCGTTCTTCGGCAAGCCAAGCATGCGCGTTCTCAATCGCCCGCTCTCCGCCTTTGACGGCAACATACATCAGATCGCTCCTGTCTGGTTGACGACCGTCGTGCGCGGCAGGGCCGCCACGTGGTCGCCAGACGTAAAGATAAAGTCGAGGCCGAGCGGGAAGTGCCCTGCATTCTTTTGAAACGCCCGTGTCTCAGGGAGCGACAAACTATGCGTGCCCTTGATGCCCGGGCCGGACAATGTGGCACCATGCGGCTCCAACTTCTCAACCTGAACGATCAGTGTAGCAGACCGGTCAGGGTATTGCGGTGTCCCGATTTGATAAGCGCTGAGCGGCGCAAGGTCGTTCCAGCCCCCCACTGCAAACATGCAATGAGATGGCCCAACGACCGGCGCGCCTGTATGAAAAGCGACCCAGGCGCGCACCGCATTGCAATCCAGCGCCCCCGCCAGATGCACAGGAGTATCAGGGTCACACAACGTCAGTAAGACAGCGCCGGTCGCAGGGGAAAGAGGCGCTGGCGGGGCGGCGCCTGTTAGGGTGTGGATCGTGCCGGGCCGCGCCATTGCTTCCATCACCTGACGGAACGCAGCCGCTGAGGCGATGGCCGGGTCAGCGAATCCGCCGCTCAGGGTCTCAGCCTGCATCAGTCTTCTCCTCTTACCATCGTAAAGAAATCAACCTTGGTGGCGGCAGCTTTGGCGGCGCGCGCGTCCCTTTTGGCCGTCTGTTCTGCCTCGAGCACGTCCAACACTTGCAACTGCAATGTCATTGCGGCCGTGGTTTGCATAAGGGCGTCCACCACGGCCACGGCCTCTACATCGTCCTTGCTGCGCCCTTGAATGTAAGCGTGGCCGACTTCGCCCGTCGCAAGAGTCAGCGCACAGCGTGTCACAGTGACTTCGCCCAAATTGAACGGGCTACCTGTGGCACCGGCCCGAGCGCGCACCATGGTGCTGCCCACCTCGGGCGCTCGCAACCATGTGAACGCGGGGCGGGTCATGGTCTGGTCCAGCAGGGTGGCAACGCGTCCCTTGGGGGCCTTGGCCATAAGACCGAGCCAATGCTGGCGTGGTGCATGGTCTTCGCTGCTATCTTTCATCTCGACAACTTCTCGATATTCTATACAACTAGACACATATTAACATATTCCCTCGATTCCCCCAGCGGAGATTTGTGAATTTTGCGTGACACATCTTCTAAAACGCCAATTTGGCAGGCCATCGCGCAAGCCTTGCGCAGTGAACTGGCCGAGGGCCGCTATGCGCCGGGCGACAAGATTCCGACCGAGGCGGCGTTGGCTGAACGGTTCGGCGTCAACCGCCACACCGTGCGCCATGGGATTTCTGCATTGGTCGAAGAAGGGCTCATCCGCACCCGGCGCGGTGCGGGAGCTTTTGTAGCCTCAACACCCACCGATTATCCCATCGGGCGCAAGGTCAGGTTCCACGACAATCTGATCGCAGCAGGACGATTGCCGGAAAAGCGCGTCCTGTTGGTCGAAGACCGGTTTGCGACAGACGGCGAAGCAAAAGCGCTCGCCATCAATGCGGGTGACCCGGTCTGTTCCTACCACGGGCTATCCTTGGCCGACGGTCAGCCCATCGCAGTGTTCGAAAGCGTCTTTCCACTGGCGCGGACCCCTGGCATTTCAGCAGCCTTTGGCGCGCAAGGCAGTGTCACCGAGGCTTTGGCCACCGTCGGTGTGGCAGATTACACACGTGCGTCAACGCGTCTGACGGCGGTGCGCGCCAGCGCGACACATGCTCTGCATTTACAGGTGACGGAAGGTGACCCGCTGCTGCGCTCGTCCGGGGTGAATGTCGATCAAGAGCGCAATCCGGTAGAATACGGGCGCACGTGGTTTGTCGGGGATCGGATCACACTCACCTTGGAAAACTAAAACAGCCCCGCACGAAACCGGCGAGGCCGATGCGTTCCGATGGGCACGATTACTCGAGACCCATGCAGTTCGCGTAATAGGTTACGGTCGCGGGCCAGTCCGAAAATATGCCCTCAGCCCCAACGTCCTGTGCCAAAACGTCGATCAGCTCATACATCACACCGTCGCTGTTCACCGCATCTGCGATAGACTGGTAATACCAACCCCCGCCATTCACGAGTGGGCCAGAGCGTTCGATGGTCCATGTGATGATCTTGAGGTCCGCAGCCTTGGCCTGAATTGCCAGTTCGGACGCGACAATCTCACCATTTTCGAGCGTCACCAACATCCACGTGGGCGGCGCGATGTAGTTGATGCCCATGGCCTTCAGCTCGTGCATCGTGTTGGGCCATGTCGACGCGTCCATCGGTGAATAACCGTCAATATTGTATTCATCCATCAGGTAGACGGCCTGGGCGCCAAACTTCGGCGCAGCCTTGATCCAATAGAGCACGTCGTCGAGGTTGAACGACTGCAACCAGACATCCGACGCCGGAACACCAGCGGCCACATATTCATCAACAAGCTTTTGCGCATAGTCTTCTTGCGTAAACCCATTGAAGGGCATCTCGACCGAGGGCAACTTCAATTCTGGTGTAAACCGCGCACCCAGGTCGCGGAACAATTCGATGGACTCCGCATGCGTCATCAGCATCGCGGGTTCGGCAGAGTAAAGGTCCGTACGCCAGCCAACTGTGCCGCCAAGATAGGCCTCTACGGTCGTCGCGGATCCGTCGGCCGCGTCCATCTTGGGCGTCAGTGTGCGGTATTCGTCCAGCGTAATTTCGGATGTGCGGCATTCGGCAGTAGCACTTGCATCGCCATTGGCTGGCGTAAACGGCGTTGTGCAGGTGGACGCCAGCGGTGTTGCCAGAATGTTGGTGGTTGTGTGCAAATCGTTCTGGGCGTGACGGCACACGAGCTCAAGGTCTGCGGTGAACGTGACATCGCATTCCAGAATGCCTGCCCCCATCAAGGCCGCGGCTCGGTTGGATTCGACCGTGTGTTCGGGGAACTGCATCGGCGCGCCACGGTGCCCGATGGAAAACGAAGACATGGATGCCTCTTGGTTCCGGCAAGACTGCAACTGATCCTTGAGCGTCCCGTCTTCCATGCGATCAATCAGATAGAACGGACGCGGACCGTACTCGACCCGTTCAGCCGTTTGCGCAACGGCAGGCGCAACAGCGAATGTCGCTGTCGTGAGAGCAATGATACGAAGCATGATGTTTTCCTTTGGTGCTCATGTCCGCATAGGGTGATCGGCCCGTATGACTGGCAGATAACAGCGACGTCAAAGGTTTATGAAAAGGTGGAGCCGAAGAGGTTAGTCTTCGTATTTTTCCAGGAACGCCTCTGCCGTCATTGCTCGAAAATCATCCAATGCCATGCGCAATGCCTGATGATCCCAATCCCACCACGCCAGCGCGATAAGGCGGTCCGCGATGTCGCGGGGCTGACGCAGGCGCAACGGTTTGGCAGGTGTGCCAGCGACAATCGTGTAAGGATCGACATTCTTTGTGACCACGGCCCCTGCGGCCACGACCGCGCCATCCCCCAATGTGACCTCGGGTTTGATCATGGCACCCGCACCAACCCATGTGTCGTGACCGATTTGGGCGATGCGGGACTGGCGATGGGCAAAAAACGCCTCATCGCGGGTCGTATCATCCCAGTAATCCGCCGAACGGTAGAGGAAATGGTGGCAGGCGGCAGTGTCCAGTGGATGGTCCGTTGCACCGATCCGGCAGAATGCGGCGATATTCGCGAATTTTCCAACCCGCGCGTTTGCGATGTCGGCATAACGGTCGCAGTAGGAGTAATCCCCGAAGGTCGCGTTGTTCAGCCTGCTGCCGCGCCCGATTTCGACATAAGCGCCAAGGGTGCAGTCGGTGATGTCGCAATCGGGGTGGATGAAAGGGTCGGTCGCGCTTAGTCGGGACATGATCAAAACTCTATTTCTTTACCGGAAAAGCGGAAGAACTTACCTGTCGCTGCAAGCGACAGTCCCGAGAAAATATCAAAGATGCCAGCCGCGACCAATGCAGCTCCTAGACCTCGGTTCACTCCCGTAATCAGATAGGTCGTCATCCGTCTTTGGTTCCGATCAATTTGCCGCGCAACCAGCCCGACAGCCAGTCCATCAGCATGACCATAATGATGATCAGGATGATGTAATAGGCGACTTCCTCCCAGTCTTTTTGGGTCTGGATCGCCTGCGTCAACATCAGGCCAATGCCGCCCCCCGTGATCGCGCCGATGATCGTTGCGGACCTAGTATTGGATTCAAGAAAATAGAGGACCTGCGCAAGGAGCACTGGAACAACCTGCGGGATCACCCCGAACCGATACCGTTGCAACGGTCTCGCTCCTGTCGACGTCACACCTTCGATCTGTTTGTCGTCGACGTTTTCAAGCGCCTCAGAGAATGTTTTTCCGAATGTTCCCGTGTCGGTGACTAAAATTGCCAAAGCACCAGTCAATGGACCCGGACCAAAAGCACGGGCAAGAACAACCGTCCAGATCAGCGCATCCACGCCGCGCACGAAATCAAACAGGCGGCGCGTGGCGGCACGCAACAACAGGATTGGTGTAAATCGTTTGGCGGCCATGAACGCCAGTGGCAGCGCGATGATCGCGGCCCCCATGGTGCCGAGGAACGCCATCAGGATCGTCTCTCCAATCGCCCAAGCAACATCTTTGTGACGCCACATCTTGTTGTGCCAAAAATCCGCAGCCGCACCGCTGATATTGCCACGGTCAGGATCAATCTGTGCGCCGAATAGGATCTGCCCGATACCGACGCCGTGATAGGAGCTGTCGAGCGTGAACCAAAACAACTCCCACCCTGCGAAATAGTTGAACACCTCCGTGCGGCTTCCGGTCAACGTGATCCGACCCGCGGGCGTGGTGATCGCAACGCGGCGGTCAGACGCGTTAATCCAATCAGGCAGATCAGCGGGTAGATTGGTGGTGACCGTGCGACCTTCGGCCTGCGCCTCGATCAGACCAAAGCCCGGAATGTCCAACTCTGTGCGGTTGTCGGGCAGAAAACGCACAATCGTATCACCGCCCAGATCAACCATTATCACATCAGTGCCGCTGACCCATGCGGGACGCTCGCCTTCGGGGTATGCGCCCTTGCGTTCGCCCTCAACCGCATAGGCGATTTCGCCGTTCCGGTTATTGCGCGTGATGTGAACCTTGTGTGACCACACATCGGACGTCAGCGCACGCGCATTGTCCATATTCGCCCGCTGGACCAAGCCCGGCACATCAAACGCAAAGAAGATGTAAGTGAAATAGACCAAGATCAGCGCAGGCAGGCCAAAGGCGAACAGACGTTTGCGGCGAAACAGACCTTCCGCATGCGCCTTAGTGGCTTGAATATCTACGGAGATCATTGGGCCTGTCCTTCGGTCAAACGGTTGCGGTAGCGGCTTGAAACCTGATCAAAGAAGACGATCGTGCCGAACAGCAAAACAAAGATAGCGGCGGCCTCATCGAACCGACCGGGGCCCCATGCCATCGCATTGCGCAATTCGTATCCAAGGCCGCCAGCGCCGACAAAGCCGAGGATCGCCGAGGCGCGGATGTTGATTTCAAACCGCAGCAGCGTGTAGCTTACGTAGTTTGGTGCGACCTGCGGCAACACGCCCAGCAGCATCCGCTGTGTCCATGTGGCCCCGGTTGATGCAAGGCCCTCCACAGGTTTGAGGTCGGCGTTTTCGGCAACCTCGGAAAACATTTTGGCCAGCGCACCGGCGGTGTGCAGCGCGATCGCAATCATCGCGGGAACAGGGCCACCACCCAAAACAAAGATCAGAACCAGCGCGATCACAATCTCGGGGATCGCGCGCAGAATGTCGGAAAATCGGCGAAACAGCGGTATCAAGCGTGGCCATTTCGCAAGGCCCCGCGTCCCCAACAGCGACAGGATCAGGCCACCAATTGCGCCGATGATCGTCGACATCGCCGCGATATTGATTGTCTCGACAAGGGCCGGGAAAAACTTGGCAATCAGGCCTGGCAGGTCGGCGCGTTTTTCCCAGGCTTCGGCCAGGACTTCGCCGGGGTAGTCGCCAATCTGATGCAACCCTTCCCAGAAACCACCTGCATTGCGCTCATCGGCAACGTTAAAACCGGATACCATCAAGATCACGAAGATCAGCAGAGCCAAACCGCTGTAAAGCCTGCGCCGCCCAACCTGTGCGAGGTAGCTTTCGCGAATGTCACCGACGTTTGGCGCGCCTGCCGTGTCTGTTGCTGTCATGGTGTCCCCGCACAAAATACCGGCCGCCCCGCATGCGAAGCGACCGGAGTCGTCATAAAAATATCTTAGTTGCCAATCACAGACTGACGGGCCGCAACAATGCTTTCGTATGTTTCGTGGGTCACCGGCACAAAGCCAAGCGTTTCACCCGCAGCCACACCGTAGGCACAATCCTGATCGCGCTCATACAGCGTGTCGACCAGTTCGGTCATCGTGGCCTTGACGTCCTCGGGCAGGTCGGCGCGCAGCACAACCGGACCTTCGGGGATCACGTTGGAAATCCAGATCTGCTGAAGGTCGTTCATATCGACAAGACCCGCATCAACCGCACGGCGCAGTGCACCGGAGTTGTAGCCATCTTCCCATTCGCCCTGAGCGTCAGCCCAAGTTACGCCCGCGTCGATGTCTCCATTTGCCACGGCAATGATCGTTTGCTCATGGCCGCCAGTGAATTTCACTTCACCAAAGTAGGCGCCGGATTCCATCGTGGCGCCCGTTGTCTGAGGGATTTCGATGGATGGGATCAGGTAGCCGGACGTGGAGTTCGGGTCACCGAAACCAAATACCTTGCCCTGAACGTCTTCGAGGGCTTCGATGCCGCTGTCAACACGCGCGAAACCGATGGAGTGATAACCGATGGAGCCATCAAGGTTCTGCTTGACCAGCACGGGCTCGACGGCTTCCGGGTCCTGCAGATACGTCGCTGCATATGAGGACGCGCCGAGCCATGCCATGTCGATTGTGCCACCCAGCAGGCCCTGAATAACGCCGTTGTAGTCAGCTGGCGCAAACAGTTTTGTCTCAACGCCAAGCGCTTCGGTGGTGTATTCCTGCATGCAGGCATAGTTGTTCATGCGGTCCTGTGCGTTTTCACCGCCAAGAATGCCGATGCGGAACTCGGTGATTTCTTGTGCAAAGGTGGGCGTGGCCAAGGCCGTAGTTGCTAACGCGGCAGCGATAAACTTTTTCATCAGAGTCTCCATGGAGGTAATTGAGCGCCTGTTGGCGCAGATAAACTGGCTCAGGCATAAGCCTCGATTTTAGGCGGCTCGGTTCTGTCCAGCGTTTCGATTTCGGTGGATGTGGCAGCCTCGGAAAAATCTGCGCCCGCCCCATAGATGTCGCGTGCAACACCGGTTGTGAGTTGTGCGGGCGTGCCGTCGAAGACGATGCGCCCATCACGCATACCAATGACGCGGTCACAATAACGCCGCGCGGTAACCAAGGTGTGCAGGTTCGCGATGACCATGCGGCCGTCTTCTTCGTGAATGTCGCGCAAGGATTGCATCACGACCTGCGCATTCATTGGATCAAGCGAAGCAATTGGTTCGTCCGCCAGAATGATTGCGGGGTCCTGCATCAGCGCGCGCGCAATCGCCACTCGCTGTTGTTGGCCACCTGACAGGGCCTCTGCACGTTTCGGCGCTTGTTCGGCGATGCCAAGACGGTCCAGAATATCGATGGCTTTGTGAATGTCGGACTGCGGATAAAGGTTGAACATCGTCGCGAATGTCGAACGGCGGTTCAACGTGCCGTGCAATACATTCGACACCACATCCATCCGCGGCACTAAATTGAACTGTTGGAAGATCATCGCGCAGCGCGACTGCCAATGGCGCCGCGCGGCACCGCGCATTGCAGTCACGTCTTCGCCCTCGAACAGGATCTTCCCGCTCGATACATCGCTGAGCCGATTAAGCATCCGCAACAGCGTCGATTTGCCAGCACCAGATCGTCCAATGATACCGATCATGGCGGGTGCATCAATCTGGATATTGGCTGCGTCTACAGCGATCTTATCGCCAAACCGTTTGGTCAATCCGCTAATGCTTAGCATGTCATCCCCCGATGCGTTCTCGGAGTGGCTAAGCCTGCAATTCAACACTTGGGTGACAGTTTTGAATCAGATTTTTGATGATTTCTTAACAGCCACGTGACAGCAAGTCGGTCGCTGAAGCGTGCCGAACTTCAAATTGCGCCTCATAATCGTTGCTGCAACACATATGGAAATAACTCTGTCATATACTTGTTACATTAACGCTCCCCCCGCTAATGTGATCGCATGACACGCTATTTTTTCATTTTCCTGGCGGCCTTCTTGGCCTTTCCCGTTATGTCCCTGGCGCAAACGGCGGACGTGATTTGCGATGACAGCGCGCGCTTGGAACGGATGCTCAGCACTGTGATGCAATCTGAACGCCGCGCCCTCGGCTTGCGGGGGCCAGAGACACTGCTTGAGGTCTGGATTGACCCGCGTACGCAGGATTGGACTTTGGTGCAGACCTACACCAATGGCACGTCCTGCATCATTGCGATGGGCGAACAATGGGAAGATTTGACGCCCGCGCCAGCATAAACGCCGCTACGTCTCCTCAAGGCGCTCTGTCGCAGGGGCAGGTGCATGGCTGAGGGCAGTGATCCGTTCGTAGTCTTCGTCACTCAGCGATGTTTGCGCCGCAGCCAATGATGGTCGTAGCTGTTCAACTACTCGAGCACTAACAATGGGGCTCGCCCCCTCATCGGCTGTGCCGCCAAATTGCATGGTGCCAAAACACAAGGGAGACAATAGCGCCTCGCCAATTGTCTTGAAGGTTGTCATGCCGTTTGCCCGTCTTCTGTTGTTAGAAAACTCACCGCGACGGCGGAGAGTGCGACCATGCCCGCCGAGACCCCTAGCATCATGGGGAGCCCCCCGACCTGATAGCTCAGCCCTGATGCGAGCGTCCCAATCAACCGCCCCGCAGCGTTTGCCATGTAGTAGAACCCCACATCCATCGTAACGCGTTCTGCCTTCGTGAATGACAGGATCAGAAAGGAATGGAGCGAGGAATTCACGGCAAACAGTGCCCCGAACACCAATAGGCCCGCGACCACGCTGAACGTTAGCCAATTTTGCGGACCATCTGCGACCAGAGCGGCCACTGCCAGAACCGCGGGCACTATTGCAAGCGCCCACGCCCATCTGCGCGCCGCGGCAAGCAATTCAGCCGCGGGGCGCGTTTTGGCACGCAGGATGCTTGGGGCGTTTGCTTGGACCACCCCGTATAGAATGACCCACACGGCCATGAACGTCCCGATCAAGAAGAACGCCGTGCGATTGCCTTGCGCCGTTCCATCCGACAAGACCGCGTAGAAGTAAATCGGGATACCGACAACGAACCACACATCCCGCGCGCCGAAGAGGACAACCCTCGCCGCGCTGAGCCAATTGACGTTTGGCGATTTGGAAAAGATCTCGGAAAATTTTGCGTCCTTGCGGCCTTTGGGAAGACCCGCTGGCATGAAAGCCAACACAGCGAACAGGATCATCGCTAGAACCGCCGCCATCCCCAGCACAGCACCAACAAAGCCCACTGTCGACAGGAGCGCGGCACCCAGCAGAAATCCCACACCTTTGACCATATTCTTGGATCCGGTCAGCAACGCAACCCATCGGAACAATCCCGCATCACTCGTCGGGGCAAGCAATTTGACCGCAGATTTGGACGACATCTTGGCAAGGTCCTTGGCGACCCCGCTCGCGCCCTGCACCAGCATCACAAACACCACCGATGCCCCAACGGCCCATGCAGGATCAAGCTGCGCCAACGCCAAGAGAGCGACAATCTGCAACCCAAGGCCCGCATAAAGCGTCGACGTCAAACCGAACCGCGCAGCGATCCAGCCTGCACACAGATTCGTCACGATTCCTGCGATCTCGTACAGCACAAACAGATAGGCCAGCTGCACAGGGCTGAACCCCAGCGTATGAAAATGCAACAGAACCAGCATCCGCAGCGCGCCGTCGGTCAGCATGAACGCCCAATAGGCCGCCGTGACGGCAATATAGGCCGAAAGCCCCTCCGCACGCGTCGCGCTGTCGTTCACAAGCTGTCCCCGACCATCAACGCCACATCGACAAGACGATGGGCATAACCCATTTCGTTGTCATACCACGCATAAATTTTCACCTGCGTGCCGTTGATCACCATCGTGGACAGCGCATCGACGATACTGGATCGTTCGTCATTGGTGTAATCGGTTGAGACCAGCGGACGTTCCTCATAGCCCAGAATGCCTTTCAATGGGCCTTGTGAAGCCGCTTGGAACAAGGCGTTCACCTCTTCTGCTGTTGTCTCTCGCTCAACCTCAAACACACAATCGGTCAGTGAGGCGTTGAGCAGCGGCACCCGTACCGCATGACCATTCAACCGCCCATTTAGCTCGGGGTAGATCAACGTAATTGCCGTCGCACTTCCCGTCGTCGTCGGGATCAGAGAGTTGAGCGCTGAACGCGCGCGGCGCAGGTCTTTGGCGGGGCGATCTACGATGGTCTGTGTGTTCGTCACATCATGGATCGTGGTGATTGACCCATGCTTGATCCGTAGGTTTTCATGGAGCACCTTCACCACCGGCGCGAGACAGTTCGTTGTGCAACTGGCGGCAGTGACGATACGGTGCGCCGCCGGATCGTAGATATCGTGGTTCACCCCATAGACTATATTCGCGGCATCGCCGTCCTTCACAGGGGCCGACACGACGACTTTTTTTGCACCAGCCGCGAAGAAGGGCGCGATCTTGGCTTCGGTCTTGAACACCCCTGTGCAGTCGATCACCACATCGACGCCGTCCAGCGGCAGGTCGGCAATGTCTCGGGTGCCAACGAACGGTAGGCGTGTTCCGTCAATGGTCACGCTGTCATCGTCATGGGCAAACTCCGCATCCCAACGACCGTGCACCGTGTCAAACTGCAACAGATGCGCGTGCATCTCGGGATCGCCAACCGCATCATTGATCCACGCAATCTGCGCACCCCGCGCCAGCAGCGGTTTCAGGGCAAGTTTGCCAATACGGCCAAGGCCGTTGAGGGCATAGACAGTCATTGGTCTATCCTTTGTCTTTGATTTGGCCGATGTCATCCACGGCCCTTTGCAGGGAAACACGGTCAAGCAACGCAATCGGCAGCGCAGCAAACCCCGTCATGCGGTTGCGCAACGCGCCATAAGTCTGTCGGAACGCGAGGCTTTTTTCCGCGTCTGTGCCATCAACCTTGACCGGATCAGGCAGCCCCCAGTGGGCACTGATCGTCTGTCCCTGCCACGCAGGGCACTCCTCGTTAGCGGCCTGGTCACAAACAGTGAACACAAAATCTAAGGTGGGGGCATCCTTGGTCTGAAACTCTCCGATGTTCTTGGCGCGCAAAAGAGACACGTCATGGCCGTTGTGCTCCAACACTTCCAACGCGAATGGGTTTAGCTCCGATTTCGGCTTGGTGCCCGCGGAATAGACGTTGAATCGATCCGGTGTGAGGTCGCGTAGGATAGCTTCGGCAAAGATCGACCGGGCCGAATTGCCGGTGCAGATGAACAAGACATTGAACTTTTGACCCGTCAATTCAGCACTCTTGTTTGTGGCATCATGATCAAAAGGAAGACAGATTTCGGGTCGCCCCCGACAGCAGTCGTGAAGAAGGAACCCAATGGTCGCCTGCGTCACCTCAATATCCACCGCGTAGCGCAGCGATGTGCCGACCCGCTCTTGCGAGATCAGGCCGGTCTGCATGAGCGCGCTGACATAGGTGGAAAGCGTATTGGGCTTTAGGTCGAGAGCATTAGCCAATTCGGTCGCAGGGACGCGATCAGGGTAGCGACGCATGAGCAGCCGGAACACGGCAAGCCGTTGCGGATGTCCAAGCGTTGAAAGTCGATCGGGAATCGTTTTGTCCATAATTCATGAATAATTGAAATATAGATCGAAGCGAAGTGAAGGTTTTGTAACACTGGGTCCGTGGCTCAGGCGGCATTTCTAAGCCTGCATCACGCCACAACAAACCAGACTTGATCCTTTCGCCTTTTATCTCCGCTGTGATCTGTTTGAATGACAACTATTCCTGCTGCGCGGCAGTACCGAAATTTATGCCGTTGCAGCGTTATCCTTTCTGCGAGCGCGCGCAGCCAGAAAAACAGACTTACAGACTGAGCTCCTTCCAGACCTTCGAAACAGCCCAGTGTTACAGCATCCTTGGTGGCCGCTACGTCGGCTCATTCCAGGCATTCGTCGCGCCAGGCTATTCGGCAACGCAGCTTCAAAAAACCGGACACGCGCTGTGGCTGCGACTGGACGGGTCTCGCCTAACTCGCAGTATAATCGTTCAAGGCGGGCCAAGAAGTAAGCCCAGACCATGTCAACCTTCTGGCCTTGCTGCATCCGCTAGGAAGCGCTCTCAACGTCCTTGATCTTACCAATGATCCGCCGCGTATAGTCCAGAAACGCCTGTGTTTCTTTATCGGAAAGATCGGCGAGCACTTCTTCGTTGATCTGCATTGCAGTTTGATAGGCCGAGTCCCGTATAGAGCGTCCTTGCGCGGTCAGATGGATCGTGCGCGCCCTGGCATCAGCGGGATGCTCCTTGCGAACAATGAGGCCGTCTCGCTCCATTCTGGTAAGCGTATTGGCAAGAGTCGCCTGTTCTATATCGACGAGAGCCAGAAGCTCTTTCTGGGTTAGGCCGTCTTTCTCCCACAAAGCCAATAGCGTCGGGAATTGCCCCGGGACGATCCCAAGTGGCGCGATCCGTTTACGAAGGACTTCTACAAGCAATCGGGCCAAGTTGTTCACGAGGTATCCCGCCGAGTTCATTCGATCAAATTCCATAGACGACAACTAACATTGCATAGCTTACTATGTAATAGTATATAGCTTGCTATGCAATTCGAATCAGGGGGGATAACGAGATGAAAACGCTGACAGTAAGTTGCTTGCTTCTTCTGGCTCTTCCGGGCGCAGCATCAGCTCAATCCGACGAGGTGGCACCAGGGCGCGATCTCGCAAACCTGATCTACGTGTCCATCGAAGACAGCCCCGAACGCGCCGCCGACATTGGTGAGTTCACAGAATGGGATTTCGGCTTCAACTTCATTGCTGAAGACGAAGGACGGCAAAGTGCCTGCCAGACGGCGCAAAAGGTCGTCTTTGCGTTCTGGAGTCGTCACGCGAATAGCGAGAACAGTCTAACCGAATATCACAAATCTGTGGTTGCAGATTTCCGCCGCGCTGACACCAGCGACGATGCGTTGTTCACACGAGACGCGTTTCACAACGGCTACGTGATCAACATCGCCTACCGCGCAGCGATCACGGGACAGTAGTCCCGGTCACTCTGGATCAGGAGGCAGGTCATATGAAAAGCTCCCCCACCGAATACGGATCGGTCGCTGTCACAATTCATTGGCTGAGCGCAATCGTCATCCTTGCGATGCTTGGTTCTGGTTTCCGGGCAACATCACTGACGGATAGTGCCACCAAAAAAGCAATCTTGATGTTTCATGTGCCGCTGAGTGTCTTAGCCTTACTGCTCACATTTTTTTGCTTGTTTTGGTGCTGGCGTGTTGATCAAAAGCCCGCCCCTGTGTCCGACGATCCAGCTTGGCAAACACTGTCCGCCGAAGCTATCCACGTAGCTTTCTACGTTGTCATACTAAGCATGGTAGTCAGCGGGATCAGTACCGTCTTGCTTTCAGGCGCGGGTGACATCCTGTCCGGAACATCTGAAGGCCCATTGCCCGAATTTTCCCAGGTACTGCCGCGCATTCCGCACGGGCTTGGCGCACGGCTTTTGCTAGCACTCCTGTTGCTCCACGGATCTGCCGCTCTTTACCACCACTTCATAAAAAAAGACGGGCTGATCTGGCGCATGTGGTTCAGCTCAAAGAACAGAGGGGCCTGATCATGCTCAAGGCAGTTTTGAACATACTGACGATTTGCGGCGCAGCCGGGTTTGCAGGTGTTATGCTCAGCATCGGCGTGACGTTTGGCGGGTACTGGCGTAGCCTGCCAATACAAGACTTCCTCGGTTGGTTCGCGGCCAACGATCAATTCGTCTCGCGCTCGATCCCAATTGTCTTCATGCCAACGTTTATTGCTCTCATCGGATCGGTCTGGCTGTCATGGGGCCAACCAGAGTTGAGGTACTGGCTACTCAGCGCTGCCTGTATCCTCGTCGTCGCTGTCCTGACATTCGCGTTCTTCGTGCCAACCAACACGGCCTTCGCCAGTGGCACGATGGATGAGGCAACTGCTGCTGCAAAGCTGAGCCAATGGCTGACGATCCACTACTTCCGCATTGGGTTCGGTTTTGCTTCGGCCGTTTTTGGCTGCATCGCGATAATGGCCTGATGACTCACGTAAACTGTATTCCAACAAGGATAGTCACATGAAAACCCGCATTCACGCCATCGCAGGCGCTATCGGTCTGTTCATGATTTTTTTGTTCTGGACCTCAACGGTTCTTTCAGAGCTATTCGGATCGTATGAAACCGTCGCCGCCGTAAAGGGCTGGATTCTCTATGGGATGTTCATCCTCATCCCCGCGATGGCCATTGTTGGCGGATCCGGGATGTCATTGGGTGCAGGCCGTTCGGAGTCGCTGGTGTCTGCAAAGAAAAAGCGGATGCCGATCATCGCGGCCAACGGGATTCTGATCTTGCTGCCGATGGCATTCTTACTGGAGTCCAAAGCATCTGCTGGCAACTTCGACACGATATTCTACGCACTGCAGGGCGTAGAGCTGATCGCCGGGGCGACCAACCTTACCCTGATGGGACTGAACATGCGCGATGGAATCCGCCTCACAGGACGCAGCAGCCAGGCAACCTCTACGACACTCTTGGGACGCGAAATGGTTGCGCATGGCACACTTGCCCTACGTCTCTCGAAACCTGCTGGGTTCACGTTCACGCCAGGTCAGGCAATCCGGCTGACAATCGCCCCTGGTTCGGAGAAAGCAACGGGCGAGGCACGTGTACTTTCAATCGCAAGTGCCCCTCATGAGCCGGGCATTACAGTCATAACGCGTCTGCGCGATGCCAGCGATTTCAAACAGGCCCTGAAAGGGATGCCGGAGGGCAAGGAATTGGAAATCGCGGGGCCATTGGGGAACTTTACGAAGGATGAAACCCAAGATCGCCCGACAGTGTTCCTCGCGGGTGGGATCGGCATCACCCCCTTCCTGTCGATGATCCGCGACGCTGATCACTCTGGCCAGTTAACCAAGACGTCCCTGTTTTATTCCAACCGCACCCCTGCCGATTCAGCGATGTTGAATGAGCTGCAGGATCTGGACGCGGCAAACTCTGGTTTTCAACTGGTTGCCACGATGTCGGATGTTGGCGACAGCGATGACTGGTCGGGCGAGACGGGTTGGATCGACGAGGCCATGCTGCGCAGGCATCTGGAAAACCTCACAGGCCCGATCTACTATTGCGTCGGACCTGGAGCATTCGTTTCAGCGATGGCTGACGCGCTGACCAAGGCGGGAGTCAGGAAAGAAGACATCCGACTCGAGCAGTTCAGCGGGTACTGACACCACTTGCTGTCTCTTCCGCCCCTAAGCGAACTGTCAGCGTTGTGCTTGGCTGCTGCAGCTGCAGCCCGCAAAGCCGACATTCAGAAACATCTGAAAAAATTCACTTGAGACAATGAATGGAAAGCGGATCAATCAAACAGCCCCAGTGTATTCCCCGCGCGCTGGATAATTCTTCGCGATCGCGAAATCCAAAGCACTGACGAGTTCGGAGAAGTGTGGCCGCACGAACGGCATGGTCTGAACCGATCCGTAGTAAAGGGTTTGCTCGGGCGTCACCATAAACAGACCGGGTTCCGAAAAGAGCGCCGGTTCCTCGATGCCGATGGATGTCTTGCCGCGCGATGTCGAAATATACAGGCCCCACTCGCGCGCTTTGGCCAATGATAAATCGTATGCAAAGCGCAAACTTTCGTTCTCGATCTTATCAGACATCGCTCGGGTACGCTCTATACCGTCACTGCTGATGGCAATGGTCCCAACACCGCGTTCGGCAAAGTCGGGTACGCGCTTTTCAAGTTCAGACAGATAAGTGGCGCAGATCGGGCAATGAAGCCCTCGATAAAAGCAGATGACGGTGCCGCGCTCCGACGTCTCCTTGGCAAGATCAAAGGTTTCGCCATCGAGGGTCGGCAAGCTCAGTTGGGGTGTTTTTTGACGAGGGAGGAGCATACTTCTTTCCTTGTAGGTAGGTCGTTTTTGGAAAGGTGGGCGTTGGTAAAAGCGCCCACCTTTTTGAATGACTTCGATCTTGTAGCCACCAGGGTCAGTCGCGAAAAAGAACCGCGCAACTAGATCACCGCCAGAGGAAAATCCACAAGGTCATCAACTTCGATGCCTTTTGAGGTCAGGGCGGCCTGATGCGCACCGGCATCCTCCACAACAAAGGCGAGGTGCGCATAGCCGTCACCAAGATCATATTCCTCCTGGCGTGCCTTGTTGAGCGTCAGTTCAAGCTCGAACCCGCTTGCTGCGTTCCTAAGATAGGTCAGAAGGAAACTCTCACAGTCAAGTTGGTCGACAACATCGAGATCAAAGGCGTCCTTGTACCTGGCGACGGATCTATCGCCGTTAAGTACGCGGATGCAGGAATGAACCATTTTTGTCATGGTGGATGCCTTTAACTCAGCGGCCAATACGGTCTTTGACGTCGGCCGCGAAGTCCTCGTAGCGCCGCAGTGACTTCACATCGACCTGCACGTGATGCCCCATCTTCTGCATGATCGGCAGATCAAAATGTATCTGGTCCAGCGCATCAGGTGTTTCAACTTCGACGATGGCAAGGACTTTGCGTTCACCGACCACTTTCCAAAGGTCCTTTACAACGCCTGCCGACTTGGCGCCGAGAGCGGCCTCGGCCTCCTCAGCCCAAACGCCAAGCAGACCTTGTTGCTGCATGGTGGAATCGTATTCCACGGTGAAATCCAAACGATAAAGCATTGCGTTATCTCCCGCTCACTGCCGTCCCAAGGGCCGGAAACCGCACGATACGATAGGTGCCGAGTGATGCATCTTCACCGCCATTCAGAACCGGGGAGCGATGGAGTTCGTTGATCGTCGCGTAGACGAAGCCATCACCCCCCATCGCAAAGCCGTCTGGCCATGGCAGGTCTTCGTTGGATTGGTATAGCACCTCATAGGTTCCATCCGGTTTAGTCACGCCAATCGCATTGTCAGTCATGGCCGTGATGTAAACGTTCCCAGCCGCATCTACTGTTGAGCCGTCGGAGATCACCTTGTCACCGTAGCGTTCGACTTTGGCGGCGAGATCTTCATCACTCAGGCTGTCGTCCAAGAGATCCGTAGTGCGCACACGGTACATCGAAGCCGCCGTCATGGGTGCGAAGTAGACCCATGTGTTCGTCGGATCGATAGTGATCGGATTGATCCCGATCTTGGCCGGGTTACCGCCAAGCATGATTTCGCGTCCATCGATGATCATGGGCCTGTCTTCAGGCACGGTGAAGGTGCTTCCTTCGAGAACGCGTCGTGCGCGCCCGGTATCCATATCAATCACGATGATGGCGGAATTCATGCCGTCACCTGTGTCTGAAATGTAGATCGCATTGTTTTCCAGATCGACTGCGAGGTCGTTCAGGAAAGAAGTTGGGCGCGCCGCAGGCTGGCCCACATAATAGATGGCTTGCAACTCTTCGGTGTTGGTGTTCCACCCGACGATCCGCCCGGTTTGGCCCTCGCCCTGTCCATCCAGCATCCAAAGAATACCGGTGCGATCGGCGCGCAACCCAAGGACTCCTCGCAGCCCATTCCCATCATCCTGCGGCGCACGCGCCCACTCATCGGTCGGATAGGGCTTGGTGCTGCCGTCCGGCATCACTTCGACTACACGCAGTTCGGGGCCGTAGAACTCATGAACAGACATGAACATGCGCCCATCCGGTCCGATCGCCAGATTGCCCGGCGGCATGTCCTTCGGGAATTCAAGGTAGGTTTCCAACCCGGCCGCAAACCCGGGACTGGCCAAGACAGCGATGGTGCTAGCAGCAGACAACAGACGTTTCATAAATTCTCCTCCATTGATTTGACATCTCAGTAACGCGCCTGAAATACTCAGAGGAAGACGCTCGAAACAGAAACCACCATTTGAAGATTTCGAATGTACTCGATCGATGACCTAAAGACATTTGTTGCCATTGCGGACGCGGAAGGGGTCACTGCGGGGGCGCGACGTGTAGGTATCTCTCCGGCTACGGCCAGCCATCGGCTTGCCAAGCTGGAAGCGGCCCTGAAACTTACACTTTTTCACCGGAACAGTCGGGCACTGAAACTATCTGATGAAGGGCAGATCTTCTTTGAGCGAACAGAAGCAATCCTTGCCGATCTTGCGCAAGCCGAGCGCGATGCAGGTAGCGGAGCGGCAGAACTTCGTGGCTTGGTGCGTGCGACGATGTCGCCTTGGATCTTATCCCGGTTCATTCTGCCCCGTTTACCCGATTTTCTGCAGTCGCATCCTCAAATGCGGATCGAATTTCTCGCGGTGGATCGGTTTGTATCACTGTCCGGAGAGGGACAAGACTGCGCCATCCGCGTAGGCAAGCTCTCCGATAGCGCGCTAGTCGCTCGCAAGCTGAGCGACAATGACCGCATAATATGCGCCTCCCCCGACTTTCTCGCACGCTATGGCACGCCAGCCACTTGGCAAGACGCACTTGACCTGCCGTGGATTTGCTTGCCTTGGCAAACCCGCTTGTCTTTTACCGACGCAAAGGGCAAGCGGCAGGACGCAACTGTCCAGGCTACGGTGCTCGTCTCAAACTCCGATACATTGACTGAGGCCGTAACACAGGGACTTGGCTTGTCCATCAAGTCTCGATTGGCCGTGCAAGCAGAACTTGATGCAGGCGCGATTGTTGAAGTTGCAACGGGGTCGCTGTGGCAAGCGGAAGCACCCATCTGGTTTGTCTATCCGCCCGAAGGACGATCTGCATCAAAGACAGAGCTTTTTGGCCGTTTTGTTTCTGGCTGCTTCAATTGACGGCCCAAAACCGACGTTCAGCATTTCGTTGCGCGCCACGGCGAACATTCCCAAAGCGGACGTGAGTGACGCCTGTGCAAAACGTAGTACGCATGTGAATTGCAAGCCAATTTGTACGCTGCCGATATCCGGTTTTTTCAGCCCTGAGGGCTGCCATTCATGACCTCGGCCACAGTCTTGATTCTAGGAAAGCCATTCAGTGCCTCTATCCGTGCAAGCCAAGCGCGCACGTTCGGATAATCATCCAGCGAAATCCCGGTCTCGGTGGTCGCTGCGATGTAGCCGTAACTGGCAATATCAGCGATTGTAGGGGCCGTGCCGACAAGCCAATCGTTCTTTGCCAGATGCGGCTCAAAGAGCGTCTTCATCAGAGCGTGCGTTTTCTCAACTGCCCCTTCAAAGTCGATGGGGGCCCCAAAGAACTTAGAGATCCGTGCGCCACAGGGTCCCTCAAAGATCTCCTTTACACTGGTTGCAAGCCATTCCTGAACCTTGGCAGCAAGCTCAGGATCATTGGGAAGCCAGGACCGGGCAGGATCATATTGCAGTGCAAGATAAGTCAGGATCGCGGTTGAATCGCGCAAGACCACATCGCCATCCTGAAGCGTGGGCACTTGCCCCAGCGGGTTGAGTTTCAAATACTCAGGTTGCTTGTGCGCCCCGCTTTGCAAATCAACGATGACGTTTTCATAGTCCAAGCCCAGTAGCGACAGCATCGCGCTCGCTCGATGTGCGTGACCAGACACGGGATGATCATAGAGTTTCATGTCTTTATCCTTAGGATTTGAAAGCTGTGGAGTGATCCGACACCCATTGAGAGAAGGATGTCAGTTTGATGTTGAAGCGGTCCTCGAAGGCGCCGGCATCGGTCACAAAGCCCGGCTGGAACTGATCGGGATTGGCTTGAATGCCGCCGTACATGCCCGCGATCATACTGGCGACGTGAGGGCTCCCCATCTTGGCCAGATGTGTTTCAAATTCAGATGCTGGCATCGTTTCAAATGCCAGCTCGGTGCCAAGCATATCCCCCATGATCCGAGCCAGATCGTCGCCATCAAGGGCCTGAGGGCCGCCAAGTGTCAGCACCTCATTGGGCAGCTCGCCCTGAAGAGCCTTATCTGCCACCCGCCCGAAATCGGCCGCAGCGCCCCACTGCATCTTGAAAGTGGCTGGTGTTGGATAAGGCAATTTGCCTTGCGCAAGACCGGCGGTGGTCCAGGGACCAAGCAGGTTTTCCATGTAAGTGACCGGGGTCAGGCCAAGGAACGAAAACCCGTCCTCCTGCAATGCCCGTAGCAACACAGCTCCTGGATCAGTCGTCGAAGCGGGGTCCATGATCGGACCGCCTGTGTTCCAGACGATTTTCTTAACGCCCGTTGTCTGGGCGGCGCTGAGCGCATTCAACCCATAGGCATTCCGGTCATCATCAGGATTAGTGATCAGCGGCACATGAAGAAATAGCGCATCGCGCTTATCACTCGCGGCAATCAGCGCGTCCTGATCCGCCATGTCACCAGTAATGGCTTCAACGCCAGCGGCTCTCCATCGCTCGGCTCCGGCCTCGGAGCGTGTGAAGACACGCACGTCATGCCCGGCATCGACCAGCGCCTGCGTTCCTGCCGCCATCTGCGCACCGTTGGCGCCATATGCAAGAATTTTTAGGGTCATGAGATCATTCCTTTTCTGGAGCAAGGTCTGGATTGACAGGAGAGTGCTCAACCAAGCACCACCGAAGCGGTGTGGCCTTGGCGGTGCGGCGAACACCGCTGATTTGGATACGCAATAGGCGCAGAGCACCGGAGGTTTGGGCAACCTCGTCAGCGTCTTCGATCAGCGAGGCCTTACCGTGAAGATGCAGCTGGTCACCGGTTTCAAAGTCTATGAACAGCAGACCTGCATCAGGGTTCAAAAGTAGGTTGCCGAAGGTGTTGAACAGGTTGTTGCCCCGGTAATCAGGTATGGTGATCTGCGACGACCCGTCGACCAAGACAAATCCCGGCTGCCCGCCGCGATGATTGACGTCGACCCCTTCATAGGGGGCGCCTGATCCATCCTGCACGTAGGACGCGATCAGGAATGTGTCTGCTGCTTTGATGAGGGCTGTATCGTCGGCGTTGAGTACATCACGCTCTTCGACTTCGCCCCCGGCGATGGGTTGCCCACGCTCGGATATCTCGCGCACGTTGATATACTTCGGGCAATTGCCGTAGCTTTGCACCACAGTAATCGTGACCGAAGCGGCATCCATCGCAGTGATTTTGCCATGCATGCGGTTGCGCCGCCGATTGGACAGATCCAGCCCAACGACACCGACCGCCTGCCCCAAATCCAGCGCCTCGAATGCGGAGTTTCCGGCACGATCGCCCATTTGGATCACCAACGTTTTGGGATCAGGCGATGAAGCGAACCCCACAGGACCGGTCGCGATAGACGCATGGGGCAAACCTTGCGCATCCACTGTGCCCAGAAAGATGTATTCAAGCCCCTCAAAGAACTCCCGGTGCTGGTCCGGCATGAAGTCGTGCATCAAGTGGCGGGTCATCACCGCGATTTTCTCGCGATCCCCGGTTTGCTCCTGCAAATGCAGTTCGCCTTCGTTAAAATGCTGAAGTGTCATGAGAGCCTCCGTTCGGTGAGGGGTTAAGCGAGGTTTGGCGGGCCGTTCGGGCAATCGATCAGATAGCCCCAGCCGCCGTTTTCCAGCTTCTTGGCCACTTCCGTGGATTGGCCTTCCGCCATAACATTGCCGTCCGGTGCGACGACGCTCCAATTGGCGCGGAGCAAGGCGATATCGCCGATGATGACTTCGCTGAATACGTCGCTTTTGATTTCGGGCCGCAGCTCCATGAAACCCTCAAACGCGGCGCGCGCACCGGCAATGCCAGTGGCTGGCGGCTGATCAGGTGGAAAGAACACCTGACAGTCTGGGTGGAACATGGAGGCGATACCGTCGAGGTCACCTTCTTGCAGATAAGCACTGACGCAATTGGCAATCTCGCGGGGTTGGTGAGCAATACGTTTGGACATGGGGTTCACGTTCATTTGGTGTGTGTGAAGGATGGCAAAATCAGAAATCAAAGGAGCCAGCGGCTCTGAGGGTCTCTGGCAACCAGGTTTCTTGGATGTGGAGCCAAGTCACCGGCGTTGTCATTTCCATGAGAACAGTGGTGATGCGGGCGTTGTTGGCCTGGGCGGAGAGGGTCGCGCCGGTTTGCCACTCGGTGTAAGTTGCCAACACGAGGTTCTCGCGCTCATAGCGCACATCCACGTCGCGGATCTGAATGCGGAATTCGGAGTTCGATCCGTAGCCGCGTGCAAAACCCTCTTTCAGAACGGCCCCGGTCATCACCTGGCCTTCCGGCGGAATGAAGTGCACGTCCTCATGCAGGCGCGACAGAAAGCGCGGTTCAAGATGGTCACGATCTGCAGTGCCGTTGAACCAATCGGTGAAGAAATCATGCAGGTCGACGATCTCTTTTGTGACGATTTCCAAAGTTGTCATCAGTACAGCTCCGGGTAAGGCGTGAAAATTCCCACCGCGCTATAACAGCGCGATCAAGGGAGGTTTTAGGCAGGACCGTTGTTGTCCAGATCAAGGAACATCTTCCACGCGCCGCTCTCGTCGCGTTTGTAGCCAAGCACCAAACGGCCTTCTGGCTTTCTGACTTCGCCGGTGTCGCGCATTTTCATAGTGCCGTAGAAACGGCCGGATACGATTGCGGTGTCGCCGTAGAATTGCAGGTCTTCGATGTCATATCCGGAGGTGATGTCGGCGGCAGCAATGCGTGGGCTGTACTTGTCGCGGATGGCTTGGGTGCCGACAGTTACAGGCTGACGCTCGTTTACGGTCATAACGTCGGGGTGGCATGAGGCAACCATCCGTTCGATGTCACCGCCATCCAAGCCGCTGTTCCATTCATTGATGGCGGCCTCAATTTCTTCCCGTTCGGTCATGATCTTACTCCGATGCTTTAGGTTGGTGGGCTGTGAAAAACTGACCGACAATCATTTCGTCGATCTGGCCAAGGAAGGCCTTCGTCGCCAGGCGCTCCGCAAACTGCGGCGTCACGCGCTTGGCAGTTTCATGATCAGGGAAGGTGAAAATGTCAGCGTAAAGCGTGTCACGCGACTGGTCGGTTGTGATCAACGTCTCCCAAGATGTGACGCCGTCAAGTGCGACAAAGTCTGCCCGTGCTGCCTCGCGGATGGCATCAACGTCATCGCCCTCTTTCATCTTCAGGATGAAAATCTCGGTGATCTTGGACATTTCGTTTTCCTTGTGATTGCGGCTTGTTACAAAACTAAGCGATTGCTATCGTAAGGATAACCCGGCCGTTGCCTAACACAGTGATCGAAAATGCGAACAATGAGCAGAAGCAGTTTTGGAGATATCCGCGTCTTTGTCGAAGTCGCCCGGCGCGGTGGCTTTCGTGCTGCAGCAGAACATCTGCACCAGGCACCTGCATCGGTAAGCGAAGCCATCCAGCGTTTTGAGGATAGGCTTGGTGTGCGCCTGTTTGAGCGTTCAACCCGCTCTGTGGCACTGACACCGATAGGGGAACAGTTTTATGCCCGTAGCCTTCCAGCCATTGCTGAACTCGAAGGTGCGATGAACGACCTTGATGATCAAAAGGATGAAGTCACTGGCACGCTGCGCCTGTCTGCCCCCTACAGCGCCGGGCCGTTTTTTCTGGATGATCTTGTCGCCCGGTTTGCAGCCGCCTACCCCGCCGTCGATGTCGAATTGATTTACGATGATAAGAAAGTTGATCTACTGACCTCGGGCATTGATGCTGCCATTCGATCCAACACATTGCTTGGCCCTGACACGCATGCGGTTGCCGTGGGCCCCGAGCTTTCAATGGCGATCGTTGCGTCACAGGACTATCTCGCGGCCAAAGGTATACCCAAAGAACCACGCGATATCTTGGACCATGATGCAATCTGCTATGCCTTTGGCGTAGGCGGCAACCACGCCCCATGGGGCTTCGTCGGAGCCGATGGGCCGTTTACTATGCAACCGAAACCACGTCTCGTCGCAAACGACATGCGGTCCCTATTGCACTATGCCAGCCACGGATTGGGTCTGGCATATGTCTACGCCGAGATTGCCGCGCCGTATGTGACAAACGGTCGTCTCGTTTCTGTGCTAGATAAACATTTGTCACCGCTACCGCGCTACTCACTGAACTACCAAAGCAAACGTCATATGACCCAACGTCTCAGAGCTTTTGTGAACTTGGCGAAAGAAGGAAAAACCATTCAGTAAGGTCTATCTTGCTGAAACTCATCACACGACGGTAATGATTGAAACGGCCCTTTGCCGCCGTTCATCTGCTGATCGAAATGCTGCAGCCGCACCCCGCCTAACCGCCATTCGCTGCGATTGAGAAACCTAGAGTACTTCGAATTTGAAAGGTCAAGGCAATGCAATCGTTCGGATGGCCTCTTAAACTGCTGGCTTCCTTGCATTTTGACCAGCCAAACAATGAACAACTCTCGAACACTCTCAGACTTTGAATTTCGCTACGCCTCAAACGGATAGTAGTTCACAATTCAGGAATGTTCTCGGCAAACACCACTTGCAAGCGTGGCAAGTATTGAGGCTCGGCGGCACCACGAACTGCAGAAGCAAGCAATTTCACCACTTCGCGCGCCTCCACCCTTGGATTTTGATCGATCACGGCGTCCAGCGTTCCATCCAAAAGCATCCGTTTCGTCGCGCTCGTCAAATCATGGGCAATAAATACTGTTTCCTTATGAATCCGTGCTTCACTTAAGGCTTGTCCGATTCCTTGGTTCCCGGAACCGATGCTGTATATTGCAGACGGCGGGTTGCCTGCGAGAATACGGCGCATTTCATCATATGCGCGGTCGCGATCGTCGCTAACCTCCACGATTTCCGAGATCGTCAGATTGCGGTAGTCCTGCGCAAGAATGGACTTGAAACCCATTTCACGCTCTTCATGGCCTCGATAGCTCAAGGAACCAATGACGATAACAACGTTATGGTCTTTGTCTGGATGCAAGAACCGCCCCATCAATAATCCGGCCAAACGCCCAGCAGAACGGTTGTCGATCCCAATGTAACCCGCCTTTTGCAAAGACGGCAGGTCTGACACCAATGATGCGACAGGCACTCCATTTTCCGACAGATTCTCGATGGCGGCACGTACTGACGGGTGGTCCAAAGTCACTAGCCCGACCGCATCCGTTTTGCCCACCAATGAGTTCAGACGCAAAGCCATATGATCGGGATCAAGGCCGTCGACCACATGTACCATTGGTTGAATACCGCCATAGTTGCGCGCCTCTTCCAGCAGGTATTGATGCAACAAGCCCATGAACGAATTGCTGCCGGCAGGCAGGACGAAATCCATCCGGATCGCACTTTCTTCTTCAACCGGGCCAAACCAGCCGCGTCGCCGTGCGATTTCCAACACGATGTTGCGTGTGCGCTCGCGTACGCCTGTGCGGTCGTTCAGGACACGATCCACAGTCGTGACCGAAACTCCGGCCTCCTGTGCGATTTCTGCCAAAGTGACTTTCACGGCTGTGCCTCGATTGGAACCATCTTTGCCCATCAAAAAACATCATTTCTACGAAAGAAAAGAGTTTTTCCGTCATTTCAGAGCTTCACCAAGCTAATAGGTGGAAAATGGTCTGAAATGAAGGCCAATGATGTTTGCGAAAGGATCATTTCCAATCAACTCTGCATGCAGTGGGGACGTTCAGATCCCTTGGGAGGGAAAAATGCCTATTCAATCGAAACTGTCACGACGTTCGTTTCTGGCGTCTTCATCAGGTGCTGCGGCCCTCGCGGTTGCGACACCACTCTATCTGCGGCCTGATCGCGCGCGCGCCGCCTCTGGGTTGGCCGATGGTATGATCGGCGGCCCCACCGGCTTTGATGGCGCTGAGCGCTATCAATACGGGGCCGATACGCCAGAGGGCCGCGCTATCGAAGCTGTGCGCAGCATGAAAGACGCAGGATCAGCACCTGAACGCATCGTTTTGGGGTTGTCAGATGGCTCCATCGGTCAGATCACGCAGCCATTCCCTGCCGGGGCGCCGTCGATCAAAGAGCTGTGGGAACAGGAGACCGGCATCACATTGGACATCGTTGGTGTGCCCAACGGCCAAGAGTTCACCAAAGTGATGCAAGACATTTCAACCAAGGGCGGCGGATTTGATATCTACGCCGTGGAATGGAACCGTCTGGGCGATCTGGCTGAATCCGGCGGCATCGTGAACCTCGACGAATATGTCGAGACCCACAAACCTGAATGGGAAGCGCCAGAGCGCGGCTATGTGGGCGGTGAACAGGGTGTAAGCCTGCTCAACGGGTACCGCGGCTCCACCTATGGGGTTTGCCTTGATGGCGATTTCCAAACCTGGAACCACCGCACGGACCTCTTTGGAGACGCTGCTGAGCAAGCCGCCTTTGCAGACAAACACGGCTACGCATTGGCACCACCGAAAACGTGGAAAGAACATGATGAGATCGCAGCCTTTTTCCACCGCCCCGACGATGGTTTGATCGGCTGTAGTGATCTTCGCAATCAAGGCTGGGGCTATACCAACTGGTATCAACGCTATGTAACGATGGCATCACCCAATCAGTTCCTGTTTGCCGATGACGGCACCGCACTGATCAATTCCGAACAAGGCGTATTGGCCACGGAAGAATACGTTGCATCGCTGTCGCATCATTCGGCCGATGCGATCTCATGGGGCTGGCCAGAGCAATACGGCAACTTTGCCACCGGTGGGGCAGCAATGACCTGCGCGTTCTCCAACCTACCGAAATTCCTAGACAATCCGGCCAACGACGGCTCTAGCGTCACGGGCAAAGTCGGATCACACCTGCCACCGGGTCGAGACCATGCAGATGGGCGCATCAGCCGGACCGTGCTTTGGTTCAACCTCTCGGCCTCCGTATCGACCCAGTCAGAACATCCTGAGCTGTGCTATCTGTTCCTGCAATGGCTTGGCTCATCACGCATCTATTCATGGATGACGGCAAACCCGGGCGGCTTCTTTGATCCGTTCCAACTGGCCAACTTCGCAGACCCGTTGGTGCGCGAAACCTACCATGATTACCACATGGACATTGTCCGCGAGTCCGTACGCCGCACGGTGCCAACCATCAACTATCCGGGCGCCACAGCCTTCCACAACGCGCTGGACGAAAACCTGACAGCAGCCCTGACCGGTTCGATGTCAGCCGCAGACGCCATGGCAAACACCGAACGCCAATGGAAGCGCATTGCGCGCAGAGTTGGCGAAGACAAGCTTGTCGAAGCGGTGCGCGCCAATAAAGCAGCATGGCCAGACTTGGTTGATCCCGTCTGATTGCCGCCGACGAGAAGAGGCAGGTGCCTCCCGCCTGCCTCTTCTAAACTGCTCATTTGAATTTGGATGACCGATGCAACGCTCGATCCCTTTCGAGATTTTCCGATACGCCGTGATCCTTGGTATTGTCGCCGTTTCGCTCGTGCCGACGCTTTGGATGATCTCTATGGCATTCAAGCCGATTGCCGAATGGTCTGCAGCGGGTGCCGATCTGACGTGGTGGCCACGCAACCCGACGCTGGACAATTTCCGGTTCATCTTTGGTCAATCCTCTACTGATCTGATCGTCGCATTAGAACGCACGGCAGGACGCCCAATCTTTGCGTCATTGCTCACGGCAACCTGTGGCACACTGATTGCGATGACGGCGGGAACGTCGGCAGCATACGGTCTTTCCCGCTTCGGCCAGGGTGGCAACCTGCCATTGGCTCTGATCCAGTTGCGGCTATTCCCACCGATGGCGGTAATGATCCCCGTCATGATCATGTGGTCCTTTCTGGGCCTGATCGACAACTGGTTCGGATTGTCGCTCATCTACGGCATCGTCACACTGCCCTTTGCTTTCTGGCTGATGAAAACCTTCTTTGACGACATGCCACGCGAGATCGAAGACGCGGCACTGGTTGAAGGCTGCACACGCTGGCGCGTCTTTGTGCGGATTACATTGCCCATGATGCGCCCCGCGCTCGCCTCATCTGCGCTGTTTGTTTTTATCCTGAATTGGTCTGACTACCTGATCGCGCTTTTGCTGACGACACGCGACTGGGCAACGATCCCTGTCTACATGGCATCACTATCATCCTCGATGACCGGACAACTCTATGGTGCCAAAGCTGCCTTAGGCGTGATCGCGGCTGTGCCCCCGATTATCATGGGCATCGCCATTCAAAAGCATCTCGTGCGCGGCCTGACCTTCGGAGCCTTAAAAGAATGACCAACGTCTCCGCCATGGCACCTGCTGTTGAAAAGATCGACGCGCCCGCAACGCAAAGCGCACGTCTGGGTCTTTGGCTGACATTGCCCGCGCAACTGCTTGTCCTGTTTATCGCGCTGTTCCCGATTTTGATGCAGGTCTACATCTCGCTGACCGACTGGTCGCCACTGGACGGCATCCCGTGGTGGAAGGCGCATGAGCTTTGGATTGGGCTGCTCAACTACGCTGACCTGATGGCGGATAACCGCTTTTGGGGCGCCTTATGGCGGACCATGTTTGTGATGGCCATTTGTGTGCCGGTCCAGTTCCTGCTGGGTCTCGGACTGGCGGTCCTTTTTGTCGACGACTTTCGCGGAAAGCGCGTGCTTTATTCCACGCTTCTGGTGCCGATGATGGTTGTGCCTGCGGTGGCGGGATACATGTTCTTCATGCTGTTCCAGTCAGGCGGTCCTGTGAATGACCTCCTGTCTTTTTTCACCAGTGATCCCGTGCGCATCGCTTGGCTGTCAGATCCTGATCTTGCCCTGATCGCCGTGATGATCGCCGACATCTGGCAGTGGACGCCGCTGATGTTCCTGATCCTGTTGGCTGGCATGATCAGCGTGCCACAAGACCAGCAAATGGCGGCCATCCTGCTAGGCGCATCATGGTGGCGACGCTTCTTCACCATCGTCCTGCCGCGCATGAAATCGATCATCATCATTGCACTGGCCATTCGCGTCATCGAGATATTCAAAATCTTCGACACGCTGTTCATCATGACAGGTGGTGGCCCCGGCGTCGCAACCGAAACTATCTCTGTTTACATCTACAAGGTGACACAGCAGGAACTCATCTGGAGCTACGTCGCGGCCATTGCCCTTGCGATCCTGATCGTGCTGTCCGTCGTGTCAGTGTTTGCCATCAAGCGCATGCAGCGGGGGCAAAAACCATGAGCGAGATTGCACTCGAAAACCTCGGCAAAACCTTTGGCGATTTCACCGCATTGGCGGAGATGAACCTGACGATTGCCAACGGCGAATTCATGGCATTGCTGGGTCCGTCGGGCTGCGGGAAATCGACAACCATGAACATGATCGCAGGCATGTTGCGCCCGTCCTCAGGTGCCATTCGTTTCAACGGTCGAGATGTGGTTGACGTACCAATGGCCAAGCGCGGCGTCGGCTTCGTTTTCCAAAACTACGCGATCTTCACCCATATGTCGGTGCGTGAAAATCTGGCTTACGGATTGCGGGCACAAGGCACCCCAGCGGCAGAGATCAACAAGCGGGTTCAAGCGTTCGCGGAGCTTTTGCAACTCGACACCATGTTGGACCGCCGCGCCGCCGGCCTTTCCGTTAACATCCTGCAACGTCTCGCCATTGGTCGGTCGGCTATTCTGGAACCTTCAATTTTCTTGCTGGACGAGCCGCTGTCCAATGTCGATGCCGCATTTCGTGCGGTCATGCGGTCCGAGCTGAAAAGCCTACAAGGCGAGTTCGATCAAACCATGGTCTATGTAACCCATGACCAATTGGAAGCCATGACAATGGCTGACCGGATTGCGGTTATGGACCACGGCAAGTTGTTGCAGGTCGGCACACCGCTGGACATCTACAACGCGCCTGCAGACACGTTCGTGGCCAAGTTCATTGGCGCGCCGGGGATGAACATCCTGAACGGTCGCTTTGTTGAAAATGCAGGTGTGGTCGCGGTGGAAGTCCCCGGTCTGGGCACGCTTGATGTGCCGCCAACGCTGCAAGCTGCCGCAAAAGACAAGAAAGCGCCAAACATTCAGATTGGGTTTCGTCCCGAACAGGTGAACGCATCTCAATCCGGCCTCACCATGCATGTTGGGTTTGTTGAGCGGATTGGTGCGCGCACGATCGTGCATCTGGAACATAGCGGCTCAACTGCAAAAGCGGTTCTACCATCTGACGCAACACCGCCACTTGCGGGAAGCGACTGGACCTTTTCGGCCTCCGATGAGGCCATTCGACTGTTTGATCCCACCTCGGGCCAAGCACTGAAAGGGAGGGCGCACTGATGGCTTCTATTCGGTTTGAAAACGTCTCCAAATCCTATGGCGATCTGCGCGCGGTGGACCGGGTCAGCTTTGAAGTGCCTGACAACGCGTTCTTCTGCTTTTTTGGTCCTCCCCTGTCGGGAAAGTCCACAATCCTGAAACTGATCCTCGGACTTGAGACACCTGATAGCGGCGAGATCTTCTTTGATGATCGCCCGATGCGCAATGTCGGACCGTCGGACCGGAATGTGGCCATGGTTTTCCAAAACCTAGCCTTGTTTCCGCATATGAGCGCTTTGGACAACGTGCGTTTCCCATTGGTGGAACGCAAAATCGACGAGGCCACGATCCAAGCGCGCGTCGCAGAGGTAACTGAAAAGCTGCATATGGCGCATATTTTGCACAAACCGCCTGCCCAATTGTCCGGCGGCGAACGGCAGCGCGTGGCGATTGCCCGAGCGCTGGTGCGCGATCCCGTCGCTTATCTGATGGACGATCCCATTTCAGCTCTTGATGCGCGTTTGCGCGAAGAAACACGCGTTGAACTGCGACGGATGCAGCAGGATATGGCCAAAACGCTGATCTACGTGACCCACGATCAGGAAGAGGCGATGTCGGTTTCTGACCAAATGCTCATTCTCGAACAGGGCCGCGTCCGCCAGATCGGCGCGCCGCATGACCTCTATGATGCACCAAACAGCGCTTATGTCGCGTCTATGCTGGGCGCTCCTGCAATGAACATGGCGGATGCCTCGGAGGCTGTGCAAGTGCTCTCGCATACACCAAGGATGAACCGAAACGCCAAAACGGTCGGCATACGACCTGAAAACCTGAAGGTGGCGCGCAAGGATGGTCCCGGGCGTGTCACAGCGATCGAACCGCTTGGCGCAACCACTGTGCTTTCGGTGGAAACTGCGGGCATCACGTGGAAAGCCGCGCTACGGGGCCAGCCAGCCCATGAGATCGGCGCGCCCGTGCAGCTTAGCGTGGATGCCGGTAGCCTGCATTGTTTTGACGCGCGCGGCAACGCACTGCCCGCGGCATGAAGAAAGGCAACTGAAAATGACAAAACTGGTCCTGCAACCCGACCCGGCCATCCGGGTGAAGACATACAAAATCGGCTGTATCGGCGCTGGTATGATCATGGCCGAGTGCCACCTCGCGGCCTACGCTGAGGCCGGGTTTGACGTTGTGGCCATTGCATCGCGCACCAAATCCCGCGCCAAGACGGTAGCGGATCGCTGGTCGATCCCAATTGTCCATGACACACCGGAATCCCTCATCGCCGATCAGGACGTTGAGATTGTCGATATCGCCTATCCCCCCGACCAACAGCCCGCGTTGATCCGCGCGGCGCTGGCCGCACCAAACGTCCAAGCGATCCTTGCGCAAAAGCCGCTGGCGCTGACCTTGGATGAGGCGATTGCCCTTAGGGACGAAGCCGCAGCCGCCGGCAAAATACTATCGGTCAACCAGAACATGCGTTTTGACCAATCCATGCAAGTGCTCAAGCAGCTTTTGGACATGGGCGCGCTTGGTGATCCCGTATTTGCTCAGATCAACATGAACGCAATCCCCCATTGGCAGGGTTTCTTGGAAGACTATGATCGTCTGACTCTGGCGAACATGAGTGTTCATCACCTGGACGCTCTACGCTTCCTCTTTGGCGAAGTGACCGAGGTTACATCAGTCACGCGCCAAGATCCGCGCACTGCCTTTTCACATGATGACGGCATTGTCGCCACAACACTGCGCTTTGCCTCTGGCGTTCTGGCACTCTCGCTCGAAGATGTCTGGGCCGGGCCCCGTGAAGAGGGGTTCGAAGATGACCAAACCATCACGTGGCGCGTCGAAGGCACCAAAGGTGTCGCCAAAGGCAGCATCGGCTGGCCGACAGGCGCGCCGTCCACGCTTAGCTATGCAAGTGCCACCCATTCGGACGGGAAATGGGTCACGCCGGAGTGGGACACCATGTGGTTCCCGCATGCATTCATCGGCGTGATGGAACAGCTGCAATACGCGGTCGAGACCGGGACGGAACCGGTACTGAACGTGGCCGACAACGTCCGCACAATGGCATTGGTCGAGGCCGCGTATCAATCAATCGAACACGGAAAAACCGTGAACATGAACGACATCAAACACTAAAACGGGAGGAACGGAACAATGATGCAAACAGGGATATTCTCAGGGTATTTCCCCTACACGCTGGAAGAGACCGCCAAGGTCATCCGGGCGCATGACTTCAACTGCGTCCAACTTGATATGCATTTCAAAGATTTGGACGTATCCGACGGACAGATCACCAAGGACAAGTGCATTCAGGTCCGCGAGACATTTCGGCGTCATCACCTGCCGGTCTCGGCCATCTCGTGTTATACGAACATCATCAATCCCGACCCCGACAAGCGCAAAGTACTGCTCGACCGGTTCAAGGAGATCTTGCGCCACGCACAGTACCTCGGCTCACCCTTTGTCTGTTCGGAAACGGGCACGTTCGACACTGAAAGTGACTGGGTCCACCACCCTAAGAACAAAACCGAAGAGGGCTGGGACGATTGCCGCACAGTGATCGCGGAACTGGCCCAATACGCCTACGACCATGGCGCGGTGTTCCTGCTGGAAACCTATGTGAACAACGTCGTCGGTTCTGTCGAGGAAACGTTGCGCATGTTTGCTGAGGTGGATCACCCCGGACTGGGGCTGATCATGGATCCTACGAACTACTTCGAGGACCATAACATCGACAAGATGGACGAGACACTGAACCAAGTCTTTGATGCCCTGTCCGACAAGATCTATCTGGCCCACGCCAAGGATGTCGCGCGCGCCGAAGATGATGGCGCGGAAAAGCATGCCGATATCGGCGATGATGACGCCGCCGAAAGCCACACATTCCGCGGTGTCGGTGCCATTGAACTGCCTGCCCCGGGTCTGGGTGTGCTGAATTATGACCTCTACCTTCAGCGATTGGCCAAGAAGCACCCGAACATCTCGATGATCATTGAGCATCTGGATGAAAGCGACGTGCCACGCGCCAAAGCCTTCCTGGACCAAAAGCTACTGGAAAACGGTCTGTAATTCACTCCCCCGGACCCGCATCGGTTCGGGGCCTCCCAAAACGTCAAAGCACAGGAGCCAATCGTGACTTCAACGACAACCGACATTCCGCCACGCGATTATCGACTGTCTGAACAGAACGCGCAGCAAGCCTTTGAGCGTGGCCTTGCATCTGCCGACTGGTACCACACGGATGTGGACCGCAAGGCGATGAAGGCGCTGATGAAGCGCAGCGATGGCCCTGCGATCCGCGACACTGCGATCTGGATTGGCCTTCTCTTTGCGTCCGGTGCAGGTGTTGTCGCGCTCTGGGGGTCGTGGTGGGTGCTGCCGGTCATGCTGATCTACGGCGTACTCTATGGCTCGGCCTGTGATGCACGCTGGCATGAATGTGGCCACGGGACTGCGTTCAAGACCGCTTGGATGAATGACGCGGTTTACCAGTTCGCCAGCTTTCTGGTGATGCGCAACCCGGTCACCTGGCGCTGGAGCCACGCGCGCCACCACACTGATACGGTAATCGTTGGGCGCGATGCGGAGATTGCAGTGATGCGTCCGCCTGATTTGCTGAAGGTCATCCTGAATTTCGTCGGCATCTTTGACGTTTGGTATTCCCTAAAAGCCCTGTTGTTGAACGCCGGCGGCGTGTTTCAGGAACACGAAGAAAGCTTTGTGCCAAGCGCCGAACGCAGCAAAGCCATTACCGCCGCTCGCGTACATGTGGTGATCTATGCCGCAACGCTTGCGAGCGCTTTCGCCATCGGATCTTGGCTGCCGCTTGCCCTGATAGGCGGGCCGCGCCTGTATGGCTGCTGGCACATGCTGATGACCGGGCTCTTGCAACATGGCGGGCTGGCCGACAACGTCACCGACCACCGGCTCAATTCCCGCACCGTTCTCATGAACCCTGTCAGCCGCTTTATTTACTGGAACATGAACTACCACGTCGAACACCACATGTTCCCGATGGTGCCGTTCCACGCCCTGCCCGAACTGCATGATCTGATCAAACACGATCTGCCCGCGGCAAACCCGTCAATCTGGCATGGCTACCGCGAAATGGTCCCCGCGTTCCTGCGCCAGTTGCGCAACGAAGACTACTATGTCCGCCGCGCGTTGCCGCCCACCGCGAAACCCTATCGCGAAGACCTTCACGAAATTTGAGAGGCCTCATGTCTGACTGGATTGATGTATGCGTAACCGATGACATCGAAGAAGAGGATGTCATCCGTTTTGACCACGGCACGCGCAGCTATGCCATCTACCATTCGCCCGAAGGTGAGTTCTTTGCAACCGACGGGCTATGCACACACGAACAGGTGCATCTGGCTGATGGGCTGGTGATGGATCACATCATCGAATGCCCAAAACACAACGGCCAGTTCAACTATAAAACCGGACAGGCCACGCGCCTGCCCGCCTGCAACCATCTGGGCACATACCCTGTGCGCATTGTCGATGGTCATATCCAAATCCAACTGAGCGAGTAAGCGCAATGCCCCGTCAAAGACCGACCATCGCAGACTTGCGCGCCATGCGCGGAACACGGCAATTGTCCATGTTGCGCGTGCTCACCCTGCAAGAAGCAGAAGCGGCAGAACGTGCGGGCATCGACATCGTATCGATCCCTCCTGCCCTGCTGCTCGACCCTGAGTACCGCGACGCAGCGCCCAGCCTCTTTTCCATGCCCGGCGACAATTTTTATGAGATTGGTGGCCCCGATGATTTCCTCAAATGGTCCTTCCAGATGTACCGCGCAGGTGCGGACGCCGTCTACTGCAGTGCCGGTTTCGGAACGGTCAAGAAAATGGCCGACGAAGCGATTCCCGTAATCGGTCATGTGGGTCTGATCCCATCCCGCGCCACATGGACCGGCGGCTTCAAAGCAGTTGGCAAGACCGCGCAATCAGCATTGGAAATTATGGACGCCGTGCGCAAATACGAGGCCGCCGGCGCATTTGGCGCAGAGATCGAAGTTGTGCCCGTTGAGGTCGCCGAGGAAATTTGCAAACGCACTTCGCTTTTCCTGATCTCCATGGGCGCAGGCACCGGATGCGATGCGCAATACCTGTTTGCAGATGACATTCTAGGCCAGACGCAAGGCAAGATGCCGCGCCACGGCAAGACCTACCGCGACTTCAACGGCGAATATGCCCGGCTTCAAAACGAACGCATCGCCGCTTTCAGCGAATTCAAGGCTGACGTGGATAGCCTCGCGTATCCAGAGGACCGGCACATCGTAAGAATGGATCCGGCTGAGATGGATGAATTCATGTCGCAGCTGGATGCCGCCAAATGAAACTCTACGGCCAAGACCTGTCCCGGCGCGAAGTCGCCGCACTCTCCGGTGACCTGTCGCAATTCGCTGGGGTGCGGCTCATGACGCTGGCAGATGGCGCCGAAGCGGGGCAAAGGGTGCTGGAGTTTCGCACCGGTACGGGCTTGCGCTTCACCCTTATGGTGGACCGCTGCCTTGATATCGGCAGTTGTGACTACAACGGCATGGCCATTGGCTGGAATTCTGCCGCAGGTTTCCGCTCGCCGGCGCTCCATGATGCCGAAGGCGAAAACGGACTTGGGTTCATGCGTTCCTTCTCCGGGCTTTTGATGACCTGCGGGCTGGATCACATCCTTGGCGGATATCAGGCGGATGTGTTGGAATACAATTATCCCGGCCGACCGACTGCGTCTTACGGCATTCATGGTCGCGTCAGCATGCTGCCCGCGCGCCTGACCAGCTACGGCGAACGCTGGGAGGGCGACCGCTGCTTCTTGTGGGCTGAAGGCGTTGTCCGCCAATCCGCGGTCTTCGCCGAAGACCTTGAGTTGACTCGCCGGATTGAAATCGAGGTTGGCACCAACGACATTCACCTCAACGATGAGGTCCGCAATCGCGGCTTCAACCGTACACCGCATATGCTGTGTTACCACATCAACGTGGGCTACCCGGTTCTGTCCGATGGTGCCCGCTACGTGGCCCCAATCGAAGACGTGGTTTGGGCGGCCCATGCCGACACGTACGAAGATCAGGGCGTTGGATACGCGCGTCCGTCTGGCCCCGCAGACACGTTCCGCGAACAGGTCTGGCAGCATGAAATGACGCCTGATGCAAACGGCAAAGTCGCCATCGCACTGGTCAACGACGCCTTGTCACTGGGTCTGGAAGTCACGACCAGCAAATCTGAACTGCCCTGCACATACGAATGGCAACACCTGCAATCGGGCGGCTACGCGTTCGGCATCGAACCTTCGACCCATCACGTTTTGGGGAACGGCTTCGCCCGTGAGCGCGACGAAATGATCTGGCTCGAACATGGTGACACGCGGCAATACAGCGTCAATTTGAAGGTACTGACAAGCGCCAACGACATTGCACAGAGCGACGCCGCGATCACAGCTACGCAGAAGCAGCCGGACGATCCATTTCCAATTCCGTCTGGGAAGTTTCGCACACTTTCGGGTCGGGGATGACAGAGGGAATTGTCATTGTTGGGGCCGGCCACTGCGGTGTGAGTGCGGCCCACGGTGCCCGCATGGCAGGATATCGGGGTCGGATCACACTGATTGGGGACGACACACAGTTACCCTATGAACGCCCTCCCCTGTCCAAGTGGGACGCTGATGGACCACCGCTACGGCCGATATTTCCAGATGATTGGTATCAATCTCACGACATAGACCTCAGACGCGCAACCCAAGTCACCAGCATCGACCGCAACACCCAATTGGTGACGCTCAGCACCAACGAAACACTACCGTATGCAAAGCTGCTGCTTGCAACAGGCGCAGCCCCACGACGGTTGCCTGCCGATGCATTGAATGACGCACAACCGCGCTACTTGCGCAGCTATTCCGACGCACTGACTTTGGCTCGGAACATCTCCGCAGGGGCGGATGTGCTGATCATCGGTGGTGGTTTCATCGGCTTGGAGCTGGCCGCGTGCCTCTCTGCGCGGAAGGCTTTCGTGCATGTGGTCGAGGCGCATGACCGGATTTTGGCCCGTGCCGTTCCACTCGAAATTTCACAAATGGTGCAGCAGCTGCATGCAGATCGCGGTGTATCGATACACACCGCCACGTCCGTCACCACGATTGAAGACAATGTAGCTTTCCTGTCATCAGAGCAAGGCGTCCGGGCCGAACATGTGATTATCGGCATTGGGTCTGCGCCCATCACCTACCTTGCCGATCAGGCGGGTTTGAAAGTCGAGAACGGGATCGTTGTCGACGAACGCTTCGCCACTCAAGAACCAAATATCTTCGCCGCAGGTGACTGTTGCAACGTACCAGTCGCGGGTGAGGCGCGGGCAAGGTTCGAATCCTGGCAAGTCGCAGCCGATCAGGGCTTTCGCGCCGGACAAGCCATGGCTGGCATCACACCAGATCCTGCCCCTCCGCCTTGGTTTTGGTCAGACCAGTTTGATCACACGCTGCAAGTTGTTGGTACGCGCATGGGACAGGCATCTCACATTCTGCGCCCCCTGGCAGGCGGTGGCGCAATTGCACTCGAAACCGACTCTAACGGACACATTACTTATGCGGCAGGCTTCGCCCACGGGAACGCAGTCGGACGCGACATCAAGATCATCCAGAAACTCATGGAAGCCGGCGTTACGCCTGATCCTGCGGCACTGGCGGACCCAAAAACACCTCTGAAAACCATTCTGAGACAGCGTTAAGCCGCTGATAGCCCCAAGCATGGAGCCAAACATGACCGACTTCTTCAAAGACATCCCCACAATCCCATTTGAAGGGCCTGACAGCGCAAACGAGTTTGCTTTTCGCCACTACAATCCCGAAGAGATTGTGATGGGCAAATCGCTCAAAGAACATCTACGCTTTTCCGCAGCATATTGGCACTCTTTTGCTTGGCCTGGCGGCGATCCATTCGGCGCACAAACCTTCGAGCGTCCTTGGTTTGGCGACACAATGGAACTGGCCAAAGTAAAGGCCGATGTGGCTTTTGACATGTTCCAAAAACTGGGCATCCCGTTCTTTTGTTTTCACGATGCAGATGTCCGTCCCGAAGGTCGGGACTTCGCCGAAAACACGCGCAATCTTGAAGAAATTGTCGATTACTTCGCCGAAAAGATGGACGAGACAGGCGTCAAACTGCTGTGGGGTACAGCAAATCTGTTTTCGCATCGTCGTTTTATGGCTGGTGCCGCGACCAATCCCGATCCAGAGGTGTTCGCCTTTTCCGCCGCGACCATCAAGACCTGCATGGACGCAACGATGAAGCTCGGCGGAGAAAACTATGTACTGTGGGGCGGGCGCGAAGGCTATGAGACGCTTTTGAACACAGACTTGGGGCGCGAACGTCAGCAAGCGGGCCGAATGCTGCAAATGGTCGTGGACTACAAGCACAAGACGGGCTTCAAAGGCGCGATCCTGATCGAACCAAAACCGCAAGAGCCGACCAAGCACCAATACGATTACGACGTCGCCACGGTCTATGGATTTCTAAAGGAATTCGGGTTGGAAGGCGAGGTGCAGGTAAACATTGAGCAAGGCCACGCGATCTTGGCAGGGCACAGCTTCGAACACGAGCTGGCTCTTGCGCGCGAGTTGGGCATCTTTGGTTCAATCGACATGAACCGAAATGACTATCAATCCGGTTGGGATACGGATCAATTTCCCAACAACGTTCCCGAAGTAGCACTGGCCTACTACGAAGTGCTGCGTGCTGGTGGGTTCAAAACTGGCGGTACAAACTTCGACGCCAAGCTGCGCCGACAGTCAATTGACCCTGAAGACTTGATTCTGGGCCACATTGGCGGAATGGACACCTGTGCGGCGGGATTGAAAGCGGCAGCAGCTCTGTATGAAAGCAGCGCTTTGGAGAAACAGCGTACCGCACGATATTCGGGTTGGGAGACCGAATTTGGCAAGAAGTTGATGAACTCAGATCTGACAGAAATAGAGTCCTTGACCCGCAAGAACCTTATTAACCCCGAACCAAATTCCGGTAGGCAAGAACGGCTCGAAAACATTGTGAATCGATTTGTCTGAAAATCCGTCAACCCATAAGGGATGCATCTTGGATTCAGCCTCCTGAGCGATTGAAGGGTTGATTTAGCCCAACCCTTCCTCTCGGCACGTTAGCTTTTGTGCAAGTCCCGTGCTGTTTACGTCATTTTTTTCTTTCTGTCGAAGTACCAAAGGAGAGCAACGCGTCCAAATCGTGTGCAAGGCAGTATTCTGCGTCAAAGGATTTTCTTTCCTGCATCAGCATAGAGAAGTTTGGGCTCTTGCCATTCATTCGGGCCGCTGCAGCATCCTCGATAAGATGCCTGGTCAATTCTCTCAGGGACTGCCCTTATCGGGCTCTCGTCGTGGCAAGCGATGCCGCAGCGCAAATTCCTGAAAGCGGACCTTGCTGTCGCTGCGGTTCCGCAAATCATTACGCCTTCATCAACTCCTTGATCCCGCCGATAAAGGTAGCGTCGTCCTGTGCCTTGCGATTGTCCAACAGCTCACCTGCATCGGCACCCGCCCGGTAACGGAGGCGATGACCGATCTCATTGGCCGCGTCCCAGACCACCTCTGCAACAGTCTCGGGCGCTGATGGGTTGCACGCCAGTTTTCCAAACACCCGTCCCATGGCTTCGGCCATCGGCGCGTAGTCCGCAAGGTCCTCATCCATAGCGAAGTCGAAAGAGCTTCCGCCGAAGTTGGTTTTGATCATTCCGGGTTCGACGATGCGGACATGGATCCCAAGCGATTCAAGTTCATAGTGAAGCGCTTCCGACAGGCCTTCGACGGCGAACTTTGTGCCATGGTAGAGCGTGCCGAGCGGGAAGGTAATCTGGCCGCCGATCGACGAGATATTAATGATTGTGCCTGCACGGTTTGCGCGCATATGCGGCAACACGGCCTTCGTGACTTCCATCAAGCCTATGACATTGGTGTCGAACTGGCGGCGGATGCGCTCCATCGAGAAGGCTTCCAGCGCGCCATAAGCCCCGTAGCCCGCATTATTGAGAAGGACGTCGATCTGGCCAAACCGGTCGATACCGGCGGCAACGGCTTCGGCGATTGAAACGGGATCGGTGACATCGAGACGCGCCACATGGACGTTGCCCAAATCGGCAAGATAACCCGCGCTGTCAGGGCTTCGCATGGTAGCGACGATGTTCCATCCGCGGGCATGAAAGTGTTTCGCCGTGGCCTCGCCGATGCCCGAGGAGGCGCCGGTGATAAGAATGGTCTTCATAGGAATTCTCCTTCAGGCGTTGAGTTTCAACATGTCTTCGATACCAAAGCTGATCATGACGTTGCGCGTCACGTCGTGCAGCACGTTGTTGTACCGCTCAATCTGCGGGCCAACGCCCACATGATCGACAACGGTACGGAACGGCTTTTGCCCGAATGGCTTTTCCAGAAGCGCGACGACTGCTTCAGCAATCCGTTCGGGGCGTTGATCGGGGGTCGCCTCCAGCATCTGGGCCAAACCGGAGGCTGACATTGCGGGCACCGCTGCAAACTCCCCGTATCCTGCCTCGCGGTCCGGGTCTTTGGGCGTAACCATTCCGTCAAAGAAGGCAGTCGGCATGGCGCCCGGTTCGATGATGCAAGACTCAATCCCGAAGCCTGACAACTCCGTCCGATAGCATTCGACAATCGCTTCCAGCGCCCATTTCGAGGCCGAATAGGTCCCGTAGAACGGCGTGGCGATCCGGCCGATCAGGCTGGAAGTGTATAGAACCGTCCCCCGCCCCTGCGCCCGCATATGGGGCAGCGCCGCACGCATCACACGCTGCACGCCCATGACATTCACTTCAAAGACACGCGCCATATCCTCGGGCGACATCAACTCTTGTATACCGTATGAGCCGATCCCGGCATTGTTGAACAGGACGTCAAGGCCATCGAGATGTACAATGGCTTCGGCCATCCCACGCTCGGTACCGGCCGAGTCGGTCACATCCATTTCGACGATGAACGCCCCCGCAGCTTCAAGCTCTGCAACTGTCTCGGCGCTCTTTCCCGCGCGGCGTCGGACACTTCCTGCAACCTGATAGCCTTGTTCAAGGAGCGTGAGCGCAGTCGGCTTTCCAAACCCGCCTGCGATACCGGTGATCATGACCTTCTGCATGTCGATCTCCATTGCTGTGGCATGATCACGTTAGTCGTAACGTGGGCTTCAATCTTTCCTGTTTGGCCAAAATACTTGCTCGTTCCTCCAGAAGTGACGATTTCTGTTATGGTCGAACGGGTGGTGATGCTATCGATAGGCGTCAAATGGGAGGCCAACGACATGAACAGCCAAATCCTGTTGTCACATGTTACCGCGCTGCTCGATAAGGCAGGCGTCGCTGAGGGCGCAATCCTTCATGCGCACAGCGGCACCCACCTGCTCCGGCATCACGCAACGACCGAACTGAATGCGACAGTCTATCGACCTCTTCTTTGTCTGATCCTGCAGGGTGCGAAGCAAGTCGGATCCAGCGCCCGAACACTGACGGTCGGCGCCGGGCAATCCCTCGTCGTAAGCCATACACTCCCGGTCATTTCGCGGATTATTGAGGCGTCTTCCGATGCCCCCTACACGGCTTTGGTCTTTCCACTTGACCTCGATCTTCTCAGGTCGTTGGCCCCTGCGGTGCCACCCGCGTTGAAAACACAGTCTACTGATCCATTCTCGATCTGCTTGTGTGACACCGATCCAAATCTGACAGACGCAATTCTCCGCTACTTCCTTCAGTGTGAGGACGAGGAGGCAAGGCAACTGTTGGCACCGATCACGTCCCGCGAAATCCATGCAAGACTTCTGATAGGGGAACATGCGCAGACCCTGCAAAGACTTCTCTGGCATGAAAGTGCCGCGAGCCGGATTTTTCTTGCGACGCGGGACATTCAAGCGAACCTGTCGCAAACCATCGTCGTCGGGGAGCTGGCCGCGCGGATTGGAATGAGTAATTCCGCGTTCTTCGAGCAATTCAAAGCCGTGACCGGAACGTCGCCGCTCCAATACCAAAAGGACTTGCGCTTGCTGAAGGCCAGAGACGACCTGCGGACAAGCCGTGCCAAGATATCCGAAGTTGCATTTGCCGTGGGCTATGAAAGCTCCGCACAGTTCTCGCGAGAATACTCGCGCAAGTTCGGCAAAGCACCCAGGCAAGACCGCGAGTTACAAGCGGCCAACTGATGCGACGTTGACAGGAATAGTCCGGCCCAAAGCTGCTGGCCACTTGGCGACCCAGATGCTGCAGACGCGGCCCGCATTACCGACATTCGCTGCGTCTGCTCCATTGGATGGAGGAAAATGTCTTCACCGCCATTGATTAACTCTTCGATCCACCCGTCCCAGCCAAAGCCTTTGTTGCCTTCGTCTCATCAAAAAAAATTGCCGTGTTTTCGGTCGAAAACTTGTCAAAAAATTCCCTTGCACCTAACGCCGCGTGAGGCCGTATGCTCAATCCCATGAGCAAAAAACACACAGCGAACGAAGATCGGGCGATTGGCGAAATCGCTTCCGCAGCGGGTCTGACAATCCGCACTTTGCACTACTACGAGGAAATTGGCTTGCTGTGTGCCTCAAAGCGAACGGAGGCAGGACACCGCATCTATACAGAAGCCGATGTAGCGCGGCTCTATCGCATCAAGATGCTGCGCGGCTTTGGGCTTCCGCTGTCCGAGATTGTTCATGCACTTGACGATCCGGCGTGGGACTTAAAGGGCACGATGACATCGCAACTTGCAGAGCTTGAGCGGCGGATCGCCGTTGAGAGCCGGTTGAGAGCGCGGATCAAGCGATTGCTGTCGTCCGAAGACTTCAACTTGGCCAACAACAGCGCTGATATGCTTTCGCTTTTGGAGGACATGGCAATGATTGAACAAACCGTTGAGAACCGGGTTTCGATACTGGTTTATGAGGATCTTGAGCAGGCGTTTCGCTTCCTTCAAGACGCATTCGCACTGGGTCCGGGAGAGCTGAGGCGCGACGCAGACGGAACCGTGGAGCATGGCGAGATCGAGGCCGGGAACGGTGTCATCTGGCTCCATCCGGAATCGGGAGAATTTGGCCTGTCATCGCCAAGGGCGCTTGGCGGCACCAGTTCAACGATCGCTGTCATGGTCGCGGACGTGGATGCTCATTTTCAGCACGCGCGTGAATATGGGGCATCGATTGTGTATGAACCTGTCGACCAACCCTATGGCTATCGCGAGTACAGCGCACGCGATCTTGAAGGTCACCTCTGGTCGTTCATGAAGCGCCTCGCCTGAACAGAACTGTCTGACATCAGCACCTGTGGTCCTGATGTCAAACAGTGACGCAGGCATACGAGAATACAGTAAACTGTCGGGCGGTTCAGCTTTTGTTTGGGCACACCAAGATGGATAGTCAAAGCAGTAGCTAAGGGTCGAACTCGAGGAGGTACTAGCAATCGTTGACGCCATAGAAACCTTACAATTTTTAGGTCGCCGTCTCGGGCGGCCCATTCCTGCCGTTCACCAACTGGTCGAGATGCTAAGATCGCAGCCCGCTTGGCCGCCATTCGCTGCGGCCGCCAAATCCAAACTCAATTGAACTCACACTACGCGGGGCAAAAGGGTCGTTGTCGCCAATACTTTGAATAACCACTTCGAACGGCCTGCAACTAAGGGGAACGTCTCATTCGGTACGAGGTTAAAGCTGGTCACGGGCTCGCCCGACGACTTTTTTTTCAGGAGGAAAGACATCCTCGCTCCCTGATGCGGCAGTTTCTTGGAATGCGGTCGTGACCAAATAATTGACCTCATCGATAATCCGGCGAAACTGAAACAGAAACCGCATTTCCTTGTCGAGTAACGATGGGGGCGCCGGGCTCGTTCCAGCAAAAAAGAGTGATGTGCCAAAGCCCAGGTCTTCGCCGGGAAGGGTCTATCAATCCGACATACCCATTCTCCCTCAGTTGGTCACCTACGCGCCAGGATGGCGGTGTGCCGCCTGCAGCGAGCAACGCCCGCCAGGGTTGCGATGCTATTGCATAGATGTCGGCGGCTTTGGGGCTTCGCAAATCGAACAGCGCGCATCGCTCAACGCGAAATGTTAGTGCGACACGAGGTCGATCTCCTTCTCTGACGTCCTGACCAATTGCCACTCTGGCGCTTTCGACATCTGGGCTAAGATACAAGGCATCCTGACCGCGCCGATTGAAGCGCGCAGGCGGGCGAACAGGCGCACCGCGCATCAGATGCACGTCGGGGTCGTCAGCCCAAACGATCTTCACGAAATCTCCCGAAACATCGGTAAGCATGACTAATCGTTCCGCAATGGCGAAACCGATGCAAGGGGCCGGAAGGATTGATCCAACACAGATCTTCCTGTTTTCTCGCAGCGTGTCCGTTGTCGAAAGGACAAACGCATGCCAAATCCTAGGGTCGCTCTGCTTGGTGCAATTCTTGAATCCAACCGCTTTGCGCCGCCCGCCGAGAAAAGCGATTTCACATCGCTGACTTGGCTCACCGGCGAAGACCTGATGGATGAGGCCAGGTCACCTACACCGAAACTGGCGACCGAGTTCGCCACCTTTGTTCGCACCATGGATGCGACAGGAAACTGGACGCCCGTGCCCTGTATGCTAGCGGCCAGTCATCCAGCAGGGCCAGTGCGCGCGGCGGTGATCGAAGAGATCATTGCAACATGCGAAGACAGCCTGCGCGCGGCCGAACCCGTGGACGCTGTCTATATCTGCAATCACGGTGCCATGGTCGCCGAACACGATCACGACCCCGACGGATTGCTGATGTCGCGCATTCGCAGAGTGGTCGGCTCAGAGGTTCCGATCATTGCGACACTTGATTTGCACGCGAATATCTCTCAGCGCATGGTCGATGCCTGCGACGTGATCGTGGGTTACCGCACAAATCCGCACGTGGATCAGATCGAACGCGGCGAAGAAGCCGCCTTTTCTCTGCGGCGTATATTGGCAACTGACATTCGACCAAAAATCGCTCATATCAAACTGCCGCTGGTTCCCGCCTCAATCACGCTTCTCAGTGCCGAACACCCTTACGGCTCGTTGATCGACTATGGGCAACGCAGACAGGCCGAGTACCGAAGCGAAATCATAAACGTCTCTGTTTTCGGTAATTTCCTGTTCTCCGACACCCCCGACAACGGGCTCAGCATTGTGGTGACGGCCCGCGAAGACGCAGACACTGCCGAAGCTTTGGCGATGGAGCTGGCGGACATGGCCTGGTCTTTGCGCAAGGACTTCGTGCGGCAATTGGCATCCCTAGGCGATGCGGTGGCGATTGCAGCCACGCAAACGCGAAAGCCGGTGATTTTTTCCGATGCGGGCGACAATCCCGGCGGCGGTGGAAGCGGTCGCACGACCGAGCTGTTGGCGGCGCTTTGCAAAGCGGACGTGAGCGACTGCCTGATTGGATCGTTCTGTGATCCCGAGCTTGCGCGCGAGGCCCATGGGGTCGGCCTCGGAAGCCAGTTCATGGCCAGCTTTAACAGGTCATGCGACACCTCGGTCCAATGGGCAAAATGGGACGTACCCTTTGAGGCGGACGCGGAGGTTCTGGCGCTGCATGACGGCGATGTGGTGGGGGAAAGAGGCATGACGGCGGGTCGAAGCATGGCCTTAGGACCGTCTGCGGCACTTCGCATTGGGGGCATAACGGTTGTGGTGATTTCGGATCGCACGCAAACCGCTGACCCGGTGTTCTTTCACATGTTCGGTCTGGATATCGCAGCCGCCCGAACCGTCGTAGTGAAATCCCGGGGCCACTTTCGCGCAGGGTTCTCGGGCTGGTTCGCGCCAAACCAGGTTTACGAAGTCGACACGGCAGGATTGACATCGCCGGTCCACGACCGTTGGCCGTTCGGACACTTGCCTCGCCCGAATTATCCCATGGATGAGGATGCCGAGTGGTCGGCACATCCGCCGCGCTAGACTGGCTCGGAGTACTTGTCTTTCGGTGTTGTCAGTTTCACAAACCGCATAAATTGACGCGCAAGTTGTGAGGGCGGCCGCCCGGACGGAAGAACAAAGCTGGTGTCGTAAAAGATGGCCGCGTCAAAGGGGCGGACAACAATGCCTTCCAGACCAGACGACAGCAACGGGAACGGGTTGATAAGGGTCACACCCAAGCCCTCGCGCACAAGTTCGAGTGCCGCCATGTTCGTTGCCGTCTCGGCCACCTGCTTTGGATGAACGCCCGCACGCGCAAAGATCTGCTCGGTGATCGCGCGCGTTCCCAATCTTCGCAGGAACTCAACCAGTGCGACCCCCTCCAGATCTTGCGGCGTCACAATACGCTTTTCGGACAGCGGATGGTCTGTTGGCATGGCGCACACCACCTGGCTGCGACGCCACGGCACAAGATGCACACCAGTTCGTTGGATCATGGCGCTGGTCAGGCCAAGATCGTAGCGCAGGTCGAGGATGCCGGCCACGAGCACGTCGGTGGCTTGAATATCCAGTTGAAGTTGCTTGCCCGGGTTCATTTTCAGAAAGCTCGCAACGCGGGAAATGACAAAGTGATGGGCGAGAGTGGGAGGCACGATCAGCCGCAATGGAGCGTCGTCGGGGGTGGCCCATTCCGCCCCTTCGATGTCGGCCAGCGTTTCAAAAATGGGGTCCAGCTTTTCGTTCAACCTCAACGCCTCGTCCGTCGGATCAATACGCCCTGACCGCCGCAGGAACAGAGACCGCCCGACCCGGGCCTCTAGTTGCGACAAGGCGCGGCTTACGGCCGACTGAGAGATCCCAAGCCGACGGGCTGCTCCGATGGTGGTGCCCGTTGTGATGACGGCTCTCAGGGATTCAAATTCTCGCAACCTGTGCCGATGTTCCGTCATGATGCCATCCTCTCTTTGGTAAGGGCGGGCGAACAATCAAGGACTTGGATTGCTCTATGCAAAATCGCATAGCATTGAGTATTGGCAATGATTTTTGCGGTAGCTAGCATTTTCTCAGGGCGCAGATGTCGAACATGGATTCGGACCGTCTCAAGCGCCAAACGAACAGGGAGTCTTTTTGATGAGGAAACTCACAACTGCGACAGCAGTCGCATTCGGCATTCTGGCCATGGGTGCTGGTGCCGTATCTGCCGAGAAACTGACGATTGGTCTTGCCTCCGAGCCGACGTCGCTCGATCCGCATTTCCACAACCTTGGGCCCAACAACGCGATGTCGGTCCACATCTTCGACCGTCTGATCGCTCAGGATGAAAAGCAGCGTCTGTCGCCGGGTCTAGCTGTCTCGTGGGAGCCCATTGACGACCTGACATGGGAATTCAAACTCCGCGAAGGCGTCAAGTTCCACGACGGCAGCGATTTCAACGCCGATGACGTGGTCTGCACCATGGCCCGCGCGCCAGACGTCCCGAACTCGCCCTCGGGCTATGGCACGTACCTCAAGGGCAAGGAAGTCATCAAGATTGATGACTACACCGTCCACTTCAAGACTGCTGCACCTTACCCATTGATGGGCAACGATATTTCGACGATCCCCGTGATCTCGGAACAGGGCTGCACCTCAACTACTGAGGAATTCAACGCTGGCACAGCCGCAATCGGCACTGGCCCCTTCAAGTTCCAAAGCTACACTCCAGGTGAAAGCATCGTGCTAACGCGGAACGATGACTATTGGGGCGAAAAGGCGATCTGGTCCGAAGTCGAGTTCCGTCCGATCACATCGGGACCAAGCCGCGTCGCATCGCTTTTGGCCGGTGACGTCGACATGATCTCGGGTGTTCCGACAACCGATATCACGACCTTGAAAGGCAACGACGCCATCCAGCTTAGCCAGGGTGTTTCGAACCGCGTGATTTACCTTCACATGGACCAGTTCCGCGAGAACTCGCCCTTCGTGAAGGCCAATGGCGGTGGCGATATAAAGAACCCGCTGATGGACGTCCGCGTGCGCAAAGCCATCAGCATGGCGATCAGCCGTGACGCAATCGTGGACCGGGTCATGGAAGGTGTCGCCCTTCCTGCCGGTCAGCTTTTGCCCGAAGGGTTTTTTGGTGTGTCCGACAAGCTTGATGTCGTCGCCTACGATCCTGACGGGGCCAAGGCCTTACTGGCCGAGGCCGGGTATCCCGATGGGTTCGAACTGACGATCCACGGACCGAACGACCGCTATATCAACGACGCGAAAATTGCCGAGGCGGTTGCGCAGATGCTGACGCGCGTCGGCATCAAGACAGCGGTCGAAACGATGCCCCGATCCGTATACTTCGGGCGCGCTTCGAAGGGATCACCTGACGGCCTGCCAGAATTCAGCTTCATACTTGTCGGTTGGGGCGCGGGTTCTGGCGAAGCGTCGTCGCCGCTGAAATCCCTGATCCACACCTACGACAAGGATGCAGGTTTCGGATCATCGAACCGCGGTCGCCATGCCGACGCCGAGACCGATGCCTTGATCGAAGAGGCTTTGCGCACGGTTGACGATGCCAAGCGTCAGGACCTTCTGGCGCAAGCAACGGAACGGGCCATTGAGAACGTGGCGATTATTCCGACGCACTTCCAGGTCAACACCTGGGCGGCCAAGAAAGGTCTGAGCTACGTCGCACGAACCGACGAGTACACGCTCGCGACAGGCGTCGTGAAAGAGTAATCGCAAAACATCCGGGCCGCTCCGTGAGCGGCCCGGAACCCTTGTCCGGGAAACGCCCTTATGACCGTCTTCATCATCCGCAGACTGCTGCAAGCCTTGCTTGTCGTCTTCATGATGTCGGTGATCGTTTTCTTCGGCGTCAATATTGTTGGTGATCCGGTTTACATGCTGGTCAGCCCCGACGCGGATCAAGCCGACATCGAAGCCGCGATCAGCAGACTTGGTTTGGACCGTCCCATCTGGGAACAGTACGGGCTGTTCTTAAAAGGAGCGGCACAAGGCGACCTCGGCAACAGCTTCATCTTTGGCGAACCCGCGCTGAAACTGATCTTGCACCATATGCCGGCCACGATGGAGTTGGCGTTCTCGGCCCTCTTTCTGGCGATTGTCATTGGCATACCGCTGGGGCTCTACGCCGGGCTTTATCCGGACGGCAGGCTGTCCAAGGGGATCATGGCTGCCTCGATCTTCGGCTTTTCACTGCCCACATTCTGGGTCGGCCTTATGTTGATCATGCTGTTCGCCGTCGAGCTTCAATGGGTCCCGGCAACAGGACGCGGTGATCTTGGGAGCTTTCTGGGCATCCAAAGCAGCCTGTTCACGCTGGACGGGCTAAGCCACATCTTTCTTCCCGCTCTCAACCTTGCGCTTCTGAAAATCTCACTCGCGATCCGGCTGACACGCGCCGGTGTGCGCGAGGCAATGGGGCTGGACTATGTGAAATACGCCCGCGCCAAAGGGCTGTCGACCCGGCGCATCATCTTTGTGCATGTGATGAAAAACATCTTGATCCCGGTCGTTACCGTGATGGGGCTAGAATTCGGCAGCCTGATCGGGTTTTCGGTCGTGACCGAAACGATCTTTGCCTGGCCCGGTATGGGCAAATTGCTGATCGACGCGATCCTGCAACTCGACCGGCCTGTCGTCGTCGCCTACCTGATGATCATTGTTCTGTTCTTCGTCCTGATCAATCTGATCGTCGATATCCTGTACTCCATCCTCGACCCACGGGTCCGACTTCAGGATCAAGGCGCATGAGCGATGTAACCGCCGAATCCACACTGGCCGCCGATCCGCCAACCAAGGTTGAAACGCCGTTCCAGCGGTTCCGCGCCGAGTTCTTCGAAAGCAAGATCGCGACAGTGGCACTTGGGGTGTTCCTGATCATCGTGCTGCTGGCGGTGCTTGCCCCCTGGATCACACCGCAAAACCCATATGACTTGGCGCAGGTCAGCGTCATGGATGGCCGCTTGCCGCCGGGGTCCGAGGCCTTTGATGGCTATACTATGTGGCTCGGCTCGGACGGGTCCGGGCGCGACCTGTACTCGGCCATCCTCTATGGGCTGCGCATCTCACTGACGGTCGGTCTTGCCTCAGGTGTCATCGCGCTTTTGATCGGTATGGCAATCGGCCTTGTTGCGGCTTACGCGGGCGGGCGAATTGAAGCGATCATCATGCGCATCGTCGACCTGCAACTGTCGTTTCCCGCGTCGCTGGTTGCACTGATGATGGTCGCGGCACTCGGCAAAGGTGTCGACAAGATCATCCTTGCGCTGGTGATTGCACAATGGGCCTATTACGCGCGCACGGTTCGCGCGACCGCGCTGGTCGAGCGCGGCAAGGAATATGTCGAAGCGGCGCAGTGCCTTGGCATTTCGCGGTTCAGGATTGTCTTCCGCCACATCCTGCCCAACTGCATGGCGCCCCTGATTGTCGTAGGCACAGTTCAGACTGCCAGCGCAATCTCGCTGGAAGCAACACTTTCCTTCCTTGGCGTTGGCCTGCCGCAGACCGAACCGTCAATTGGCGTTCTGATCGCCAACGGGTTCGAATATATGCTGTCCGGGCGCTACTGGATATCCGTCTTCCCGGGCCTCGCTCTTTTGCTCACGGTCGTCTCGATCAACCTTGTCGGCGACCACCTGCGCGATGTCCTGAACCCAAGGCTGAAGAAATGAGCGCGGTTCTGGAGGTCAGCGGTCTGAAGACCCACTTCTTCACCCATGCCGGTGTGGTCAAGGCGGTGGACGGCGTGGATTTCACGGTGTCCAAAGGCGAGATCATGGGCCTTGTCGGTGAATCCGGTTCGGGCAAGTCGATCACCGGTTTTTCCATCATCGGCCTGATTGATCCGCCGGGGCGCATTGTCGAAGGCTCGATCAAGTTCAACGGCGAAGAGATCGCGAATGCCAAAGAGGAACGCCTTCAAGGGCTCCGCGGCAACCGCATTTCGATGATCTTTCAAGACCCGATGATGACCCTCAATCCGGTCTTGCGGGTCGATACGCAGATGATCGAAGCGATCCTGGCGCATGAATCCGTGTCAAAGCAGACCGCCTGGGAACGGAGCCGCGATGCGCTTGGTCTGGTCGGTATTCCTTCTCCGGAAGAGCGCTTGCGGGCCTATCCACATCAGTTGTCGGGCGGGATGCGGCAGCGCGTGGCGATTGCGACCGCCTTTCTGAACAAGCCGGACCTGATCATCGCCGATGAGCCGACCACCGCGCTTGATGTCACCATTCAGGCGCAGATCATCCATGAAGCCCAGAAGCTGACGAAACAGACCGGCACGGCCATGATCTGGATCACCCATGATCTTGCCGTGGTGGCCGGTTTAGCCGAACGGATCTCGGTCATGTACGCCGGTCGGATCGTTGAACAGGGCGGCATCGACGACGTGATTGACCGGCCCCTGCATCCCTACACCGTTGGCCTTCTTGGATCAGTGCCGACGGCGAACCGGCGCGGCAAGCGTCTGTTCCAGATCGAGGGGATGACGCCGAATATGCTGGACCTTCCAAGGGGATGTGCATTCGGGCCGCGCTGCCATGCCCGCACCGATGCCTGTGGCGAACAGCCACTGATCAAAGACATCGACGAGCGAAGTTTACGGTGCTTCAACCCGCAGCGCGCGGCGGAGGCGGTGAAATGACGGAACCGCTGGTCGAAATTCGAGGCGTCTCGAAACGGTTCACCAAGCGGCTGGACGTGGCGGGCAAGATTGCTCAGCGCCTTGGCGCGAACATCCGCGAAGAAACGGTCCACGCGGTCGATAAGGTCAACCTGTCGATCGGACAAGGTGAGGTTCTAGGGCTGGTCGGCGAATCCGGGTGCGGGAAATCCACCTTGGGGCGCGTCGTCGCAGGCATTCATGCGGCCAGCGACGGGCAGATGCTCTACGAAGGCAAAGATGTGGCCACGCTGACCGGCGCGGACAAACGCGCGGCCACGCTGGCCATCCAGATGATCTTTCAAGACCCGTTCGCCAGCCTCAACCCGAGGATGCGGGTTGAGGATATCATCGGCGAGGCGCCCCGGATGCACGGGATCATCGGAAAGGCGGACATCCCCGATTATGTGGATGACGTAATGCGCAAGGTCGGGCTCGACCCCTCACTGAAGAAACGCTATGCACACCAGTTTTCCGGCGGCCAGCGTCAGCGGATCGGTATTGCGCGGGCACTCGCTGTGAAGCCAAAGTTCCTGGTATGTGACGAGGCCATCGCCGCACTGGACGTTTCGATACAGGCGCAGGTGATCAACCTATTCATGGACTTGCGCGAAGAACTTGGCCTGACCTACCTCTTCATCAGCCATGATCTGAGCGTGGTCGAACATATCGCCGACCGTGTTGCGATCATGTATCTGGGCCGGATTGTCGAAAGTGCTTCGACCGAAGAGATTTTCTCCGACCCGCGCCATCCTTACACCAAGGCACTCCTGACCGAAGCGCCGCGCCTTGATCAGCGCCGCCGGGCATTCGAGCCGATTAAGGGCGAAATTCCCTCGCCGCTTGATCCGCCGCCGGGATGTACTTTCCATCCGCGCTGTGCTGTTGCCACCGCAGAATGCCGCTCCACCGTGCCCGACCTGAAACCCGGGCGCGACGGGCGCGAAACTGCCTGCCTTCTTGAACACGCCGAAACCGTTTGATTGTAAAGCTGGAGTTCCCTTTGAAAAACGCCGATCCAATCTGGGACCACGTCGACCGCCACCGCGATAGCTTCATCGCCTTGTCGGATCGCGTTTTCGACACGCCTGAGACCCTTTATTCCGAATTCGAGTCGGTCGCGGAACACAAGAGGATGCTTGAGGCGCAAGGATTCAAGATCACCGAGAATGCTGCCGGCATCCCGACCGCCGTGATGGGTGAGGCCGGCAACGAGGGACCTGTCATCGCGATCCTTGGCGAGTTTGACGCGCTGCCCTATCTCAGCCAGGCTCCCGGCGTGGCCGAGCATCAGCCGCTTGAAGAGGGCGGCAATGGCCATGGGTGCGGCCACAACCTTCTGGGCGCTGCCGCGCTGCTTGCAGCCACCGCCGTTAAAGACTGGCTGGTCGAGAATGGGATCAAGGGTCGCGTGCGTTACTATGGGTGTCCGGCAGAAGAAGGCGGTGCGGCAAAAACCTATATGGTGCGCGAAGGATTGTTCGACGATGTGGACGCTGCCATTTCCTGGCACCCCGCAACCTTCACCGGGGTGAATGAGGCCAGATCGCTTGCGAACACCCGCATTGATTTCACCTTCCATGGCAAAGCCGCACATGCCGCTGGGGCACCCGAACTGGGCCGCTCTGCGCTTGATGCGGTTGAGTTGATGAATATAGGTGTGAACTATCTGCGCGAACACATGCCCGACAGCGCGCGCGTGCATTACGCCTACCTTGACGCGGGCGGGGTCGCCCCCAACGTGGTGCAAGCGAAAGCCACCGTGCGGCAACTTGTCCGCGCCAGCACATTGCCCGAGCTAAGCGACCTTGTCGCGCGGGTACGAAAAATTGCTGACGGCGCGGCGCTGATGACCGGAACTGAAGTTACAAGTCAGGTGTTCTCCGGCGTTTCCAACCTGCTTGGCAACCGCCCCCTGGAAGAAACCATGCAGCACGAACTTGAAAAGCTTGGTCCCGTTGCCTTTGACGACGCCGATGACGCCTTTGCACGCGAAATCCAGACCGCGCTGACAGCAGCAGACATCAACACGACCTTCAAGCGGATCGGTGCCAAACCGGTCAAGGGCCTCGCGCTTTGCGATTTTGTCGCTCCGCTCGATCGCAACAGCGAAGGTGGCGAAGGCTCGACCGATGTGGGTGACGTCAGTTGGGCAGTGCCGACCGTTCAAGCGCGGGTGGCCACTTGCGCCATTGGAACGCCGTTCCACACCTGGCAGACCGTGGCCCAAGGCAAAGCCCCGGCCGCCCACAAAGGGATGATCTATGCGGCCAAGGCAATGGCCGCCACGGCGTGCCGACTGGTCGAAAACCAATCCCTGATCGACGCCGCGCGCGAAACGCACCAAGATCACCTGGGGCAGACGCCGTATACCTGTCCGATCCCCGACGATGCGCGGCCGCCGGTCTGACAGCATCCCATGACACGCGCTTTCGCCATAAACACCGCCACGCAATATTTCGAAACCGGCGGCTTCACCCGCGATCTGGGCGAACTGGTCGCCCATGAAACGGAAAGCCAAACGCCCGACAAAGCGGCAGAGCTTCCTAGATACCTGGAACAGGCGTTGATCCCTCGCCTGAAGGCCGCGGGCTTTGCCTGCAAGGTCCATCCGAACCCGGCCAAGGATGCGGGCCCCTTTCTGATCGCCGAACGTATCGAAGGCGGCACTCTGCCGACCATCCTGACCTACGGCCATGGTGATGTGATCCGCGCGCAAACCGACCAATGGCGCGACGGCTTGCACCCGTTTCGTCTGGTCGATGAAGACGACCGACTTTATGGACGCGGCACCGCCGACAACAAGGGACAGCATCTGATCAACTTAGTGGCCCTGAAAGCCGTCATCGACACCCGCGGATCGCTTGGTTTCAACAGCCGCATCCTGATCGAGATGGGCGAGGAAATGGGCTCGCCGGGCTTGTCAGAGTTCTGCGCCGCACACAAGGATGCTTTGGCCGCAGACGTCCTGATTGCATCCGATGGCCCCCGCCTACAGTCCGACACGCCCACGATGTTCATGGGTGCGCGGGGCGGCATTTCATTCGACCTGATCGTGAACCTCCGAGACGGCGCGCACCATTCCGGAAACTGGGGAGGGCTTCTCGCCGACCCTGCGATGATCCTGGGGCAAGCCCTGTCGACAATCACCGATGCGCGCGGCCAAATTCAGGTGCCCGAATGGCGCACGACCAGCCTGACCAAGGATGTCCGCGCCGCTCTGCAAGACCTGCCCCTCAAGGGCGACGGCGGACCCGAAATCGACGTGAATTGGGGTGAGGAAAGCCTGACGCCAGCCGAGCGCGTATTCGGCTGGAACAGCTTCGCAGTGCTTGCCATGAAAAGCGGCATCCCCGAAGCCCCGGTCAATGCGATCTCGGGCCATGCCAAAGCCGCGTGCCAGCTTCGATTTGTCGTCGGCACGGATTTGGACGACATCCTGCCCGCGCTGCGTCGACATCTCGATGCGCATGGCTTCAACGACATTCAGATCGTCCCGCACGAACGCGCGTTTTTCAGCGCCACGCGGCTGTCACCGGACCACCCTTGGGTGACGTTCGTTGCGCAATCTCTTGAGCAAACATCCGGCAAGGCGCCGCATATCCTTCCCAATCTCGCAGGCTCGCTTCCCAACGAGGTCTTCGCGGATATCCTTGGCCTTCCAACCGTCTGGGTGCCGCATTCCTATCGCGGCTGTTCACAGCACGCGCCGAACGAGCATGTCTTGAAATCCGTCTCTCATGACGCATTGAAACTGATGACCGGTCTTTTCTGGGATATCGGCGACACGGGCGGGCCCACATAGGCGCACCACGTCATTGCATAGCCGCGGTGTCCGCGACAACGCTGGCGTGCGACGTCGGTGCTGTTTCGGTAGAAATGCGCGCCCGACCCAGCCGCGGATGCAGTTTGCCTGCCAGGCCCCATGTGGCCACCAAAGCCGCACCACCCGCCACGAACACGCCGGAAAGTGGGGCGACCAAAAGAACCAGCCAGGCGGCCCCAGGGGTGACGATGCCCGAGACATCGCGGAAACTAGCATAAATGGCGGACATCTCGGTGCGCTCTGACGGTTTGACGGCAAGCAAAAAGGGCAGACCCGCGGATACATCAAGCAGGATCAGAAAGACGGACCCGGCCATCAGACATGCAACCGCCAATGCCGGGATACCGTGCTGCGCACCGGCCGCAACAAACAGCAACCCCGACACAAGAAAACCGGTCCGGACAGCCGCTCGCACCGAACGACGCTGCATGAAGCGCAGCATCAGTGGGGTCAGAAACAGGGCCGCGTTGGACAGCGAAAGAGCGATCCCGCCAAGCTGGCTGCTAAACCCGTTTTCCACGGCGAAAATTGGCAAATAGACCACATAGACCCACCAACCGCAGGACCGCACCACCGCAAAGATCCATCCGGTCACAAGTCGGGGCTGTGCAAGAAACCTTCGGAAATAGGCCAGGGGATTGGCCGGAGGACGGCGGCTTTTTGTGATCAGCTTGCCGTTTCCAAGGCGCATCACCAGAAAGATCAACAGCATGGCGCTCGCAGCAATCGCCGCGATCAGAAACGGCGCTGGTCGCCACCAGTCATAAAGAAACGTGCCAAGCGCCGGGCCAGCCGTCCATCCCGCCGCACTATAGAAGAGCCGGGATGTCTCGAACTGTCCAAGTTCGATCTTGGCCACATGATCAAGAACGTAGGCGTTGAAACAGACAAAGGTGGTCACCACCGCGAAAGTGGTTAGCGCCAGCCCCAGAACTGCGGCAATGGGGCTGTCGATGATGGCCACACCTGCGCCGATGGCGAACATCAACACACCGACCACATAGACCCACCACCTTGGGATGTACCGGATCAGATAGGGCACAAAAAGCCCGATCAGTAGTGAAATCGCGCCAACCACGAAGTAGACTTCTGAAACAACCCGCGCGTCGCCAAGTGCAGAGTACATCACGATCGGAAAGACCGATATCAGAATGCCCCTGGCAACGGCCTCTGTACCGGCAAGAACGGCAAAACCGCGCACGCTTGGCGCGGGCGCATGGCGTAACCATTCAGGTATTCGACGCTCGTGCATGAAGGGTACTCGGTCTTGACAGCGACCAATGTGCACGCGGCTTCGGGTACGTCTTTCTTACTTGCGACCAGATGTCGTTTTCCGGCTGCTTCTGACAAACTAACCACTTTGCGCAATCTGGTCCTGAAATCGAATGTGGTGTCTTGCAATTAACGCCATTGGATAGTGGTGTCGTGGCTTCAAGGGTTCGCTGCAGGCCAACGTCACAAGGCACAATACTTGCCAAACGCTCAAATGCAGACGTTCGTGCCGTCTGCAGCATCCGTTACTTTGGTCTCACCGCAAACGTTGGATCGATCGCTGCGTGTTCAGGCTATGCGCCGCGTTTCGGGTGGTTCCATATGATCATAGGTAGTGGCAAAGAGTGATCGATTGCCTGAGCGAGCCGTCACGCAGTTCGGCAAAACGGCTACCCGGTGTTCTAAGGCAGATTTAGCGTCAACACACGATCATGATTCCCGGCGATCAGGTACTTTAGAGCGCCAGGCAGTTGATCAAATATCGCCTTAAGGTGGCCAGCATCCTTTGCCCTAAGGCCGAAAACAAGTTCGCCTACAATCCGGTCGTCATCCTCGCAAACTCTGTCGCACTTGTTTGCGATCAAGGCAGCATCCAATTCATCCAGTATGGAACAGGGGCGATCAAAAAAGCCCATGATGTTCTCATGACCAAAATGCGCCGCCACAGTATACCGGATCGTCATTGGATCAGTAGTCGATACTAAGCTCGTAGCCACCTTGCTTGTTGGAACTGATCAACATCTCGCGACCGTTTAGGAAGTTCCAAAGACTTAGCGGGTTAGGGTGGTCGGCATTCTCTGGGTCCAAATCCATCCCGGAGCATTTTGACAATTCAGATGGCAATGCCTCCATCAATACGTTCCAGTTTCGCGGCTTTTCTTTCAGGTTCAGCGGCTTCTATTCGGGCGAAATAGAGCCAGCAGCTACCTTCAGCGCAAATACTGAGGCAAGCCTGGTCTCGAAATTGCTTTGTGTCGTTGACTTCCTCCTCAGAAGCCTGCGTTGAATACTGACCCATAAATTTACCAATTTTCACTGTTTCTTGTTCCCAAAGCCGCCGCAGATAGACCCTTGACGGAGCACCAACAGAGAAGACAGCTAGGCAAACAACTCCCGCAATTCACAGCATACTTCATGGGCAAAATCGTAAAGACCCGCGAAGCCGAGTGCATGGAAGAGCAATCGGATAAGTTACTCAATTCATTTGCATTTGTGATGCGTTGGCGCCGGTCGGAGCTTGGGCTAAGCCAAGAGGAACTTGCACACAGGTCTGGTGTGTGGATGCGTTACATCTCTCTTCTAGAGACGCAAAAGACCAACCGACGCTTGATACGGTAAATGGGCTCAGAGAAGGTCTCCAGACCACGATGACAGCGTTCATCTCCGAGATCGAAGATCTGGTTCGCGCAAGATAATCTACTGATATTAATGTAGTTTACTGACACTCCGTGACCATTGGAACTTGAAACAGAAGCCGTTGCATGCGCTCAAATGGCCATGTCAGCAGACGCGTTTCACACAGCTACAATTCACTAACGTCAACCACACTTTGAGAAACCGCAGGACGCGCAGGTCATGCACCCCTCGATCATGCGCATCTCGTAGCTCCCACAGCTGGAACAGGCTTTGCCCTTGGGTGCATCAAGGCCGACCACATCCGCCTGCGGGTCGGACTTCAGGCCCATCCCCTCGCCCTCGATAAATCCGATCTGGATCATGTGCTGTTCGATCACACTACCAATGGCAGCCAGGATCGACGGGATGTATTTGCCCTGCATCCACGCACCACCGCGCGGATCAAACACAGCCTTGAGTTCCTCCACGACAAAGCTCACATCACCACCCCGCCGGAACACTGCAGAGATCATCCGGGTCAACGCAACGGTCCAGGCGAAATGCTCCATGTTCTTGGAGTTGATGAACACCTCGAACGGACGGCGATGCCCGCCAATGACCAGATCGTTGATGGTGATATAAAGCGCATGTTCGCTGTCGGGCCATTTGACCTTATATGTGTTGCCTTCCAATGCGTTAGGGCGGTCCAGAGGCTCTGCCATATAGATGACATCGCCATGGGGTGTCTGGGGTTCGGCGTCGTTGATAGCAACAACTGGAGCTGACCCAGCACCACCGGGAACCGCGACCTCCAATAAACGTGATATCGCCGTCAATTCATCCGCCGCAATTTTACGATGACCATTCAAAATCCTGCTCAACTTGGATTCATTGAACTCGTGGTCCAAAACCTCATCGAGGCGTTTTGCTAGTTTGGCTTGGGTGGTTCCCGCATTCGCAATGGACGACTTGATCCATTCAACCAAGTCGGGCTTCTCTTCCGCCACACTCAACACCGACCCCGTCACCGCATTCGGACGGTAGGTCGTGCAGCCTTTGCATCCGGTATCCCACGCCTGCATGTACACGTCCTTGAACGCGTCAAAGCTGATGTCTTCGGGGCAGTTGATGGTCTTGGAGATCGAGGAATCCACCCATTTCTGGGCGGCCGCCTGCATCTTGACGTGATCCTGCGGTGCGAGGGTTTGAGCGTTCACAAAATAGTCGGGCAGCTCTGCCTCACCCATCTTGTCACGCCACATTTGCACCGCGTAATCAACGACTTCTTCTTCGGTGCGGGTTCCATCCTTTTGCAACACCTTGCGGGTGTAAGCATAGGCAAAGACAGGCTCGATGCCCGACGACACGTTGCCAGCATAAAGCGAAATTGTCCCCGTCGGCGCAATCGAGGTCAGCAACGCGTTGCGGATGCCATGTTCGGCCACAGCGTCACGCACATCCGCATCCATCGCCTGCATGGTGCCGCTGGCCAGATACCCTTCGGCATCAAACAATGGAAACGCGCCCTTTTCGCGGGCCAGATCCACAGATGCCAAATACGACGCCCGTGCGATTGCCTTCAACCACGCCTCGGTCTGAGCCGCCGCCTCGTCCGAGCCATATCGCAGGCCCACCATCAACAGCGCATCCGCCAAGCCCGTCACACCAAGCCCGATGCGGCGCTTTGCCTGCGCCTCACGCTTTTGCGCCTCGAGCGGAAAGCGCGACGCATCCACCACGTTGTCCATCATACGAATGGCCGTGGCGACAAGTTCGCTCAGTGCGGCCTCATCCAATGCGGCGGCCTCTTCGAACGGGGCCGACACCAACCGCGCCAGATTGATCGACCCCAACAAACACGCACCATATGGCGGCAGGGGTTGCTCACCACAGGGGTTCGTGGCCGCAATCGTCTCGCAGTAATTCAGGTTGTTGGCCGCGTTGATCCGGTCGATGAAAATAACACCGGGTTCGGCATAGTCATAGGTCGACTTCATGATGCCGTTCCACAGATCGACCGCACGCACGGTGCGGTATACCTTGCCGTCAAACACCAGATCCCACGCCTCGTCCGCCTTGACCGCGTCCATGAAGGCATCGGTGATCAGGACGGACACGTTGAACATCCGCAACCGGGCTGCGTCCGATTTGGCGGTGATGAAATCCTCGATATCCGGGTGATCGCAGCGCATGGTCGCCATCATCGCGCCGCGACGCGAGCCTGCGGACATGATGGTGCGGCACATCGCGTCCCACACATCCATGAAGGACAAGGGGCCCGAGGCATCCGCCGCCACGCCTTTCACATCCGCGCCCTTGGGGCGAATGGTGGAGAAATCGTATCCGATACCGCCGCCCTGCTGCATGGTCAGGGCCGCCTCTTTCAACATCTCGAAAATGCCGCCCATGTCGTCGGGCACCGTGCCCATGACAAAACAGTTGAACAGGGTCACGGACCGGGCTGTGCCAGCCCCTGCCGTAATGCGGCCTGCGGGCAGAAATTTGAAGTCCTCAAGGGCGGCGTAGAATGTGTCTTCCCACGCTGTCGGGTCTGCCTCGACTTTCGCCAGATCGCGGGCGATGCGGCGCCAGCTGTCTTCGACAGTGACATCAATGGGCGTGCCATCTGCCTCTTTGAAACGGTACTTCATGTCCCAGATCTGTTCAGCAATCGGCGCGGCAAAACGTGTCATCAGAGCATCCCCAATATGGCCACCGATTCTGTCAGTCGCCGTGCAGGGAACTAAGGTACCATTTCTGATGCAAACCACAACCAATAGATGCGCTTGACACCCACACTACCAAATCTAGGGGCGCCTCAGGCACAACAGGTTGCAGCCCGGCGCAACTGCGCTACAATATTTGGTGTTGGGTCTTTTGAGTCTGTGGGCAAGTCTGTGGAAAAAATCGTCAATCTGGTCAAACTCTCCGTCGGCAGTGACAGCTTTGACGATCTGGTCGCGTGGCAATCCACGAAACGGGCACAAACGGCGGATGGATATCCGCGCCATGTCACGCGCATGTGGCCCAAACGAGAAGCGGAAATCTTGAATGGCGGGTCTATCTATTGGGTTGTCAAAGGCGTGGTTACCTGCCGTCAGCGGGTGATCCGTCTGGACGAGGTGATCGGCAGTGACGGCATCCGGCGCTGTGCCATCGTGTCAGATCCCGAATTGATCCGCGTACAGGGCGCGATAAAGCGCCCGTTTCAGGGCTGGCGTTACCTCAAGATCGAAGACAGCCCGCCTGACCTGCCCAAAGGCCGCGCACAGGAAGAGCCGTTGCCTGTCGAATTAAACCGCGCTTTGGCTGAGATTGGCGTGCTGTAGCGGACCAAGCGTCCCTGCCCCACTGACCCGGATCAGCACCTGCACCTTCTTCAAGCAGTGTGTGCCTGCACTGCATCCCGCCAAGCAGACGCATAAGACGCCAGTGCCGCAGCCCGCTCTGCTTCAACGCGCACGGCAGGCTCCAGCGCGACACTGGGCGCGTTGTCGCTTTGCACCAACAGCGCTGCTCCGAGGCTGGTGCCGGTTGTCCCGGATGACGTGTGCACCTGCGCCCCGCTCGCCACGTTTAACATCTCAAGATAAAGGCGATTGCCCGCGAAGGGCCCTTCGACAATGAGCACGCCTTCATGACCGATGTTGTACAGGCACTGCGCGGTCACGAGCGCCAGATACAAGGCCACTGCGGCACCGCGCGCGCCCGTGCCACTGGCAGGTTCCGCGCCCAGCCACCGCATGTGCGATCCCTTGAACGGGCCCGTGTCCGGCACAACCGCGGGCAACAACATGACCTCGCCCGTCAGCACATCCGCCAGATCACCGGGTGTGGGTTCGGGATAGGAACCACCTGTGGCCAAATCATGCTCGCGTCCCCCCATAAACCGGGCCGACGGAGCCGGATCCCCAAGTGCTGTGACATTGATCAACGTATCCAGATCGGGATCAAGCGGCACTGACCGACCGCCCAGTGCCATCGCAATCACCCACGTTCCTGTCGAAACGACACCAAAGGGCAGATCCCTTGCCAGAACATACGGCAAGAGCGAGGCGTTGGAGTCGTGAATGCCGCAATAGACGGGCGTATCAGGCGCCAGTCCGGTGCGCGCGGCAATCTCAGGCAAGACAGGGCCCAACACATCAAATGGCGCTCGCACGGGCGCGAGTTTGTCCCTGACCCCCAGCGCATCCACGAGTTCGGAAAACCCGCTCTCATCCGGCGCCCATAGATCCGTGTGACAGCCCAATGACGTGACATCCATCGCAGTCACCCCGGTCAGCCGCGCGCCCCAAAACTGCGGGTAGGTGACAATCTGATGCGTCCGATCTTTCAGGCTTGGATCACGGTGGAATTGCCAAAACAACTGCGCCCCGATGTTCAGCCCCCCCGCCAGTCGCGCCGAGCCCGTCTGTGCAAAGGCGGGCCTTATGCGGGCATAGTCTGCATCCAACTCATCCGGGCCGTCATGCTCGTAATCAAGGATAGGAGCCGCAAGGTTGCCCTCACGATCCAGCAGCGCGGCGCTGGCCCCATGGGTCGTGACGGAAATCGCATCGACGCCATATTTGGCATGAAAATCGCGCAAGCCCTGCAACAGAAAATCCCAATGCCCTTCAACATCAAAATGCGGCCACGGCGGGCCGGGCAGCACCTTGTTCGGGCGCGTGATCACCGTGATCTCGCTCAAGGCTTCGCGGTCCACAAGGGCAAGTTTCGCATTGGTCTTGCCAATATCTATGACGGCGACGTGATGCGTCATGGCATGTGAAAAACAGTCTCAAGCGGGACCGCAATCGGCGCATTGTCCGGTTGGGTCTCCATAATGTCTGCCATATGGGCCCACCACTTTTTCATCACAGGATGGCTGGGCAAGTCATCCATACCATGCCCATCCGAGCGCCACAGAACCCCGAACAGTATGTCAGTTTCCGCGTCCAGATGAATGGAGTAGTCCGACACTCCGGCCGCTTTCAGCAACTTTACTAGCTCGGGCCAGATCTCGTCATGGCGTTTGATGTACTCGGCGCGACACCCCGCCCGCAACTGCATTTTGAACGCATATTTTTCCATCACCGCCCTCGCCACATGGTCCACAGGCGGGGCAAGGCGATGACACCGATCAACAGCGCCCCGATCACAATGGACATCACGATGCCCGGTACGTTCAACAATCCAAGGCCAAAGGTAACCAGACCCATTACAAAGGCCGCAATAACCACGCCCACAATTGTACCGGAGCCGCCCAGAATGCTGACGCCCCCCAAGACAACCATGGTCACGATCTCCAACTCCCACCCCGTCGCAATGGACGGGCGGGTCGAGCCAAGCCGGGCCGTCAGGCAGATCGCAGCCACCCCGGACATCAATCCGGTCAGCAGAAACAGGATGAACTTGACCCGCTGCACCCGGATGCCCGAAAACATTGCCCCCGTCGCATTGTTGCCAATGGCATAAACAGCGCGTCCAAAATTGGTTTTGTGCAGCAGCACGGCATAGATCAGCGCAATGATGGCAAACAGCACAAACTCAAACGAAATGACCCACCACACATAGCCCTGCCCGAACCACGAAAAGCTGTCGGGATAACCGCGATAGGCCTGATCGCCGAGCACAATGGAACTGATGCCACGAAACAAGCTCATGGTGCCGATGGTGACAACAATCGAAGGCAGGCCAAGGCGCGTCACAAGCACGCCATTAAAGGCCCCGCAGATCAGACCGACCCCAAGGCCGATCAACACAAGGCCCGGCGTGCCGATCCCCACTTGCACTGCCGCCCCCATCGCCGTTGAAGCAAGTGCAATAATGGACGCCACCGACAGATCAATCTCGCCCGAGATAATCAAAAGCGCCATGGCAAAGGCGATCATCGCCTTTTCGGTAAAGTTGAAGGTCGCGTCGCTCAGGTTCCATGCGTTCAGGAAATATGGCGAGGCAAAGCTGTTGGCGACAAAGATCGCAATTGCCACGGCCAGCAACAGCGTCTCCCAGCTTTTCAGGCGCTGTTCAAACGGAGACCGCAACCGGTCAGGGATGAAACGATCTGTACTGCTCATGAGACCTGCTCCGCGCGCTTGAGGATAATACGGCCTTTCTTGCGGTTGGCTTGGGCATTGAGGGCAACAGCGATGATGATCGCCCCACCCGAAATCGCCATCTGCCAGAAAGGCGAGATATCAACGACCGGCAGCGCATTCTTGATGATACCAAGGAACAAAGCCCCCAGCAGCGCACCCGCCACCGTGCCTATGCCTCCCATGATCGACACGCCCCCGATCACGCAGGCCGCCACCACGTCCAGCTCAAAGCCACCGGCGATATCAACGTAGGACACCGCAAATCGAGAGACCCACAAATAACCCGTCAGCCCCGCCAGGGCGCCGGAAATGGTAAAGGCCCAGAACTGCGTCTTGCCCACATTGATGCCTGCGTAGGTTGCCGCATGCGGGTTGCCCCCGGCTGCATAAAACGCGCGCCCCAATGTCGTGCGGGTCATCACGATGGTGAACAGGATCACGGCCAGAATGGCGATCCACCCCAGCACCGGCAAGCCCAGTAGAACTGTGCGGGGAAACGCTTTGAAGGCGGCGCTCATCTCGTGGCTGTTGACCCACTTGCCATCCGAAATGACAAAGATGATGCCGCGGAAAATGGTCATCGTGCCAAGGGTCACGACAATCGGGGGAATGGCCAGCTTCCACACCAGAACACCGTTGATCATGCCCAGTAACGTGCCCAGACCCACAGCAATGGCCAGGATGACGAGAATGGGCAAATCCGGTGCCGCGACGTTGACCATAGACACGACCATACCCGTCAAAGCCAGATTGGCCGCCACACTCAGATCAATGCACTTGGTCAGAATGACAATCATCTGCCCAATGGCCAGCAGGATCAGAGGCGACGTGTCATTGAACACATTCGCCAGATTGGCAGGCGTGATAAAGGCCGGAAAACGCGAGGCGATCAGCGCAAGCAACAACACGATCGCCCCCACCAGCAGGGCCTCGCGCGAGGTCAGCAATCGTTTCAGCATGGGGTTGGCCCTTCTATTCCGGCGGCATGACGCACCAGCGTTTCGGGAGTTAGGTCCGGCTTGGACAACTCTGCTGCAATGCGCCCCTCGCGCATGACAATCACGCGGTCTGACATGCCCAGCACTTCGGGAATTTCGGAACTGACCATGATCACAGCCAGACCCTGCGCCGCCAACTCGGCCATGAAGGCATGGACCGCCGCCTTGGATCCGATGTCGACGCCTTTGGTGGGCTCATCGAGAATGATGACCTTGGGCCGGGTCGCAAGCCACTTGGCAATCACCACCTTTTGCTGGTTGCCACCGGACAGATTGCCCACATGCGTGTCCAGAGACGCCGCACGCAAATCCAAACGCTCGGTATATTCACGGGCCAGCTCGAATTCCTGCGCCAGCTTCAAAAAGCCCCTGGCCGACAATCGGCCCAGAGACGGCAAAGTGACATTCTGGAAAATCGGCAGATCCAGAATGGCGCCCTGACTGCCTCGATCCTCGGGCACATAGACGATGCCGGTTTCCACCGCATCTGCCGGGGATTTGATCTGCACGGTCTTCCCGTCCACCTCGACCCGACCTGCCGATGGTTTGGTGATCCCAAACAAGGCTTGCATGAACTCGGAACGACCGGCCCCGACCAAGCCATAAAACCCGAGGATCTCGCCTGTGCGCAGATCAAACCCGATATCTTCGAATTCGGTCGGATGGGAATAGCCTGTAACGCGCAACACGGTTTCACCGGGATCAGAGTCGCGGGCCGGAAAGATCTGGCTGACATCGCGGCCCACCATCATCTTGACCAGATCCGCCTCGGTAACATCCGCAATCGCGCCTTCTCCGATCAACTGACCATCGCGAAAGACAGTATAATTGTCGGCAATACGGAAAATTTCGTCGAACTTGTGACTGATGAACAAAACGGCTTTGCCTTGCGCCTTCAGACTCTCGACCAGTTCATAAAGCTCTTCGATTTCCTTGTGGGACAGAGCCGCCGTGGGTTCATCCATGATGACCACACGGGCATCGATCGACAGCGCGCGGGCGATGGCAACCAGATGCTTGTTGGCAATGCCCAGATCCTTCAGCTTGTGACCGGGATCAATGCGCGCGCCAATGCTGCCCAGGATATCACTGGACTGGGCCGCCATGGCCTTGCGATCAATCAGACCAAAGGCACCACGCGGCGCGTGGCCCAGAAATATGTTCTCGGCCACGGACAATTCGTCAAACAGAACGGTTTCCTGATGGATCGCGGTGACCCCATGATCCGCCGCCGCCTGCGGGGCTGGGAAACGGGTTGGTTGTCCGTTGACGCACACATGACCACCGTCGGGCTGATAGATCCCGGTCAGGATCTTGACGACTGTGGATTTGCCCGCACCATTCTCTCCAATCAGGGCCGTGACCTTGCCCGGAAACAGGCGCAGCGACACATTTGACAGGGCTTTGACACCCGGAAATGTCTTGGTGATGCCCTCCAGTGCCAAGACTGCAACCTCATCGGCCATGCCATCCGCCGATGGGCGTGTATCGGGGTCTTTCAGCATCGACGGTCTCGGCTTTCAGGGAGGGACGGGCACTCCGGCGCATCGCTACGGGATGCGCCGGAGATGGGTTCAGGTAGATCAGAAGATCGACTTGAACTGCTCGATGTTGGATGCATCGTAAACAAAGGGATCCGCCATCGCGGCGGACGTGGACTCGTCCAGCGTGATGGTGCCAACACGGCCGATGGAAATCTCGGCACCCGGTTCGGCCGTTGCCGCACCCGAAGCCAACGCATGGGCAATCATCGCAGCAGAGTATCCCAGATCAATCGGGTTCCAGATCGCAAAGGACTGCGATGCGCCGTTTTCAATGGCACCCGCCATTTCCGACGGCAGACCAAGGCCGGTCACGTTGACCTGACCCACCTTGCCCGCGTCTACAACGGCCTGTGCAGCGGCCACGATGCCAACGGATGTGGGGGCAATGATGGCATCCAGATCAGGATAGGATTGCATCAGCCCTGTCGCCTCGCGATAGGATTTGTCAGCAAGGTCATCACCATAGACGGTGCCAACCACATTGATGCCGGGATAGTTGCCCATCACCTTCGTCATCTCTTCGATCCAGATGTTCTGATTGGTCGAGGTCGTCGTGGCCGACAACACGGCTACATCGCCACCGTCCGGCAGATGATCGGCCGCCAGCTTGATGATCATATTGCCGATCAGCGCGTTCGATGATGGGTTCAGATGCATCTGACGGCCCTCTTCGGCAACGCCAGAGTCCCACGAAATCACCGTGATACCACGCTGCATCGCCTTTTTCAGGGTCGGGACAAGGGCATCCGTGTCATTGGCAGAAACCGCAATGGCATCGACGCCTTGAGCGATCAGCGAATTGATGACTTCGATCTGACCCTCCGCCGTCGTGTCCGTCGGACCGGTATAGATGATCTCGACGCCACCCAGTTCTTTGGCGGCTTCCTCGGCCCCCTCAGCAGCCGCCTCGAAAAAGCCGATACCCAGCGCCTTCACGACAAGTGCAATGCGCATGTTGTCCTGTGCCATAGCCGTGGTGCCGAACAGGCTGGCTGCGAGACTGAGGCCCGCTGTCAGTTTGGTAAAAGTGCGACGTTTCATTTGGTTTCCTCCCTAAAGTACGTGCGCGGTATAAGGCCCCGCTACGAGGCCACGTTTTTCTGAACGCCCCCGGTTTGGGTCACGATCAGCGTCACTTCTGCAGCCTCCAACATGGCAGCCGCCTTGTCTGAAATCTGATCGTCAGTGATGACGGTTGTGATCCGGTTGAGCGGGCACAGCACAAGACTGGAGCGCTGCTGGAACTTGGTGCTGTCGGCCAACACGATCAGCTCATCCGCTTGCCCGATCAGCTTCTGTTCGGCCTGGATCAGCAACGGATCTGCCTCCATCAACCCCAACGGGCCAAGGCCCTGCGCGCCCATGAACATCCGCCGAGCGCAAAAATTGCGGGTGACGTCATTGTCAAACGGCGACAGGATAATGTTCTGTTCGCGGTAGATCGTTCCGCCCGACAACATGACTGTATTCTTGGAATGCTTCAGAAGATGCTCGGCAATCGGAAAGGAGTTCGTGAACACCTGCATCCGACGACCCGCCAAAGGATGCACCATCTGAAAGGTGGTCGTCCCGCCATTGATGATGATGGCATCGCCATCGTCACACATGTCGACAGCCGCTGCCGCAATAGCCTGCTTTTCCTCAATGCGCATGGTCTCGTTGACAGAAAACGGACGGCCCGCAAGACCGACAAACTGCGGCGGACTCAACGCCTCTGCACCGCCGCGCACCCGGCGCAGCAACTGCGCCTGATCAAGGGTCGCAATGTCCCGGCGGATAGTGGCCTCTGACGCACCCGTCAGGTTGCAAAGGTCGATCACTGTCACCACCGGGCGATCCTCGATCGCGGACAGGATGATCGTATGGCGTTCCTTTTCGTGCATGTCTGGCCTCCCTGATCACACAAGCTGTCGAGATTCGATGCATCTGTCAATCATTAACAATCATGTTCAATCAAATTAGTATTTCTCATGATTGTTTATGACTGATAATGATTGACAAAGTGCCGCGCCGCGATCAACTCTACCCCGAAAGCGATAGATGGGTGCACTGCGCCAAGGGGGAGGGAACATGCTTAAATCACTGGAAGGTCAACTTCTTGAAAGCCGTTGGGACGACAGTGCCGTACACGCCATGAGCGAATCGGAACTGCTGCTCTATCGCTCGAACATCCTCGGCTCGGACAAGCGCGTGACCAATTTCGGCGGTGGCAACACATCGGCCAAAGTGATGGAAACCGACCCCCTGACGGGCGAACAGGTCGAGGTGCTGTGGGTCAAGGGATCGGGCGGCGACATCGGCTCAATCAAGATGGACGGGTTTGCCACGCTCTACATGGACAAGCTGCACTCGCTCAAATCGCTCTATCGCGGGGTCGATTTCGAGGACGAAATGGTAGGCTACCTGCCCCACTGCACGTTCCAACTGAACCCCCGCGCCGCTTCTATCGACACACCCCTGCACGCTTACGTGCCGCGCACGCATGTCGATCACGTGCACGCCGACGCCATTATCGCCATCGCCGCTTCGCGCAATTCCAAGGAACTGACACAGCAGATCTTTGGCGACCGCATCGGCTGGCTGCCATGGAAAAAACCGGGATACGAATTGGGCATGTGGCTGGAGAAGTTCTGTCTTGAAAACCCGGACGCGGACGGCGTGGTACTGGAAAGCCATGGGTTGTTCACATGGGCCGACACGGCCAAGGGCTGCTATGACCAAACGATCGACGTGATCAATGTCGCAACACGCTGGCTGGCTGAACGCAGCGACGGCGTGGCACCCTTTGGCGGGGCTGTTCATGACAGCTTGCAAGCATCAGAACGGCAAGACATTGCAGCGCGTCTTATGCCTGCCATCCGGGGTTTTGTATCGGGCAATCAGCACATGGTCGGGCATTTCAATGACAGCCCCGCCGTGCTGGAATTTGTGAACGCCAAGCATATGGAGGCTCTGGCCGCGATGGGCACATCCTGCCCCGATCACTTCCTGCGCACGAAAATCCGACCACTTGTCGTGCCTTTTGACCCCGCCAAAGGCAATATCGACGAGGTGCTGGCAGGGCTGGCCGATCAGATCGCAGCCTATCGCAGGGATTATGCGGCCTACTACGAGCGTTGCAAACACGATGACAGCCCCGCACTGCGCGACCCCAACGCGGTCGTCTATCTGGTGCCGGGTGTCGGCATGATCACTTTCGCCAAGGACAAGGCCACCGCCCGCATTTCCGGCGAATTCTACGTCAACGCAATCAACGTGATGCGGGGCGCATCTGCAGTCAGCGACTATCAGGGGTTGCCTGAACAAGAAGCCTTTGACATCGAGTACTGGCTTCTGGAAGAGGCCAAGCTGCAACGCATGCCAAAACCCAAATCGCTCGCCGGGCGCGTGGCGCTGGTAACGGGTGGCGCGGGTGGCATCGGGGCCGCCACAGCCGAACGCTACCTCAGCGAAGGGGCCTGCGTCGTACTGGCAGACATCAACGAAGAGTCACTCGCCGCCACCTACGACACCCTCAGCAAACGGCATAGTACAGACGTGGTGCACAGCGTGGTGATGAACGTCACGAGCGAGGATGCAGTGAAATCCGCCTTTGCCCAGGCCTGCGTGGCATTCGGGGGGGTGGATATTCTGGTCTCCAACGCCGGCATCGCCTCCTCTGCCCCTATCGAGGAGACTTCACTGGCGCTCTGGAACAAGAACATGGACATCCTGTCGACCGGTTATTTCCTCGTCAGCCGCGAGGCATTCCGCGTGATGCGCATACAGGATATCGGCGGCGCTGTTGTCTTTGTGGCGTCCAAGAACGGGCTGGCCGCTTCGCCCAACGCAGCCGCCTATTGCACAGCCAAAGCCGCTGAGATCCACCTTGCCCGCTGCCTTGCCCTCGAAGGGGCCGAGACCGGAATACGGGTCAACGTCGTCAACCCAGACGCCGTTTTGCGCGGCTCCAAGATTTGGGAAGGCGACTGGCTGGAGCAACGCGCCGACACCTATGGCACCGACAAGGACGGGCTCGAAGAAATGTACCGCCAACGCTCCATGCTCAAACGCTCGGTCCTGCCCGAAGACATCGCCGAGGCCTGCTACTTTTTCGCGGCTGACACTTCATCCAAATCGACGGGCAACATCATCAATGTGGATGCTGGCAACGTCCAGGCCTTCACACGGTAGGGGCAGATCATGAGCTATGACTCCGCACGCGCCGCCTTTGCCGAATGGGGCGTAGACACAGAAACCGCCCTGACTCGGCTCAACAGCATCCCAATCTCCATGCACTGCTGGCAAGGCGATGATGTAGTGGGGTTTGAAACCCGCTCCGGATCATCAGGCGGCGGCATTCAGGCCACCGGCAACCACCCCGGGCGGGCGCGTACACCCGACGAATTGCGCGCTGATCTCGAATTTGCCTACAGCATGATCCCCGGCACGCACCGGCTGAACCTGCACGCCATGTATCTGGACACAAACGCCACGCCGGACCGTGACGAAATCGAGGTGGCGCATTTCACGCCATGGATCGACTGGGCCAAGGATCAGGGCATCGGGCTGGACTTCAACCCGACCTTCTTTGCCCACGCGAAGGCTGATGACAATCTGACGCTTAGCCACCCGGATCAAGGCATCCGCGACTTCTGGATCGAGCACGGCAAACGCAGCCGCGAGATTGCCGCACAAATGGGGGAAGCCCTGGGGACATCCTGCATCAACAACATCTGGGTACCAGACGGATACAAGGACACCCCCATTGACCGCATGGCTGCACGCGCACGTCTTGAGGCATCTCTGGACACCATGCTTGCGGATCCGCACAACAAGGCGCACATGCTGGACGCGGTTGAAAGCAAGTTGTTTGGCATCGGGGTCGAGGCCTGCACAGTCGGCAGCCATGAATTCTATATGGGTTACGCCATCCGCAAAGGGACATTGCTGTGCCTCGATATGGGCCACTTCCATCCCACAGAAAACATCGCAGACAAACTCAGCGCTGTAGCCTTGTCACTGGACGAAATCCTGCTGCACGTCTCGCGCCCGATGCGTTGGGACAGCGATCACGTGATCCTGCTCAGCGATGACATCCTGCAAATGGCTCAGGAACTGGTCAGCGCCGACCTGCTTGGCCGCACCCATATCGGGCTCGATTTCTTTGACGCAACGATCAGCCGGACAGCCGCGTGGGTTATCGGCACGCGCAACATGCAAAAGGCCCTGCTACGCGCGCTCTTAATGCCGCTAGACACGCTCAGATCCGCTGAATCCGCTCTGGATTTTACAACACGACTTACCGTGACCGAGGAATTCAAGGACATGCCTTTTGGCGCGGTCTGGAATGAATTTACGGCACGGTCGAGCACGCCCAATGGGCAAAGGCTGATCAAGGAACTTGACCGCTACCAAAGCAGCGTGGCTGACCGCGGGTAGGCGTCCGCCATCAGACTTGGGCTGGCACCCGCTCCAAAGTCAGCCTCCGGCCCATTGCTGCGCACGGCGCGTGTGGTGCAAACGCGCCGCGTCGAGATGTCTGCAATTGCTGAGAAATGTCAGGTGCAGGGCACAGATCCACTCAGCCCAGTTGTGCCAATAACGCGCGCAGCGCCGCCCGATCCGCCTCGTCCAAAGGTGCCGTTCGGCTACGCCACAACGTCGCCTGCGACGCCAAAATCAACCCATCAGACAGGATCTTGAGGTGATTGGCGCGCAGCGTTTCACCACTGCTGGTGATATCCGCAATCGCCTCAGCCGTTTCATTGGCAACGGTACCTTCTGTCGCGCCCTGACTGTCGACCAGAGCGTAATCTGCGACTCCCGCATCACGCAAAAATTCCCGTACCAACCGGTGATATTTGGTGGCAATGCGCAACCGAAATCCGTGGGTCTCGCGAAAGGCCGCCGCCGCCGCATCCAGATCGTCCGTCAGGTCCACATCGACCCAAGCCGCAGGGACCGCAATGATCAGATCCGCATGACCAAAACCCATCTCTTCAACGGGCTCAACTTGTTGTTCCCAAAGCGGTAACTTTTCGTGAACAAGATCCGTACCTGTGACACCCAAGTGGATGCGACCCGCTGCCAGTTCGCGCGGGATCTCTCCCGCGGACAGCAACACAAGCGACACGCCTTCGACCCCTGCAACCGCCCCTGCATATTCGCGATCCGACCCGGTGCGAGACAGCGTCACACCCCGCTTGGCAAACCACTCGAACGTCTTCTCCATAAGCCGCCCCTTGGACGGAACACCCAGCTTGAGGGTCATGGCGAGGCCTCCAATTCGGCAACCAGACCAGGGCGGATGACAGCACCCACGGCCGGGCACGCGCCTGCACCGCCGAGGCGCTCAGTCAACGCATCATAACGCCCTCCGCTGGCGACGGGCGGAAGATCAGGACGGCGCGCGGCATAAAAGCCAAAAACAAACCCGTCGTAGTACTCCATCGACGTGCGGCCAAAGCTTGCTTCGAATTCAAGTGCTTCGACATCAATACCCTTGGCTGACAGCGCTTCTGCCCGCGCATCAATGCGCCGCACTGCCGCTGCAATGGCGGGCAGATCCACACTCAGATCACGCAACTGCCGGACCGCAAATGGCAGCGTTTCACGCACCGCCAACAGGGCGTCAAATCCCTCCATCTCGGCCCCGCTTATTGGGCCTTCTTCGGCATCTGCGCGCAAGGCTGCAACGCGGGCATCAATCTCGGCCTGACTGCGCACACCAGTCAACGGTCCACTTGCCCGCGCTGTGCCAGCCAAAACCGCCGCGCGGCTCTGCGGCACAAGGGTGCGCCCGCCAAAGCGGTCCAGCAAGGCGCGGAACCGACGTGGTCGCCAGATATGACGACGCAAGGCTGCCTTGCGCCTCTCACTTGTGCGCAACCCACTGACGGCAGCCATCAACACACCGATGTCGCCCATGGCGGCACGCAGGTTCAGGTGACCAACCGCTTGGGAAACCTGATAAAACACCTCTGCATCCGCGCCTGCCACATCGTCACGTTCAAACACCTCAAACCCAACCTGCAGGTACTCATTGGCCCTTTCGGGATCGTCGTCCTGACGGCGAAACACTTCGCCGGCATAGGTATAGCGTGCAGGTTCCTGCCCACCCGCCACATGCATCTGGACCACGGGTACAGTAAAGTCCGGGCGCAGCATCTGCTCTCCGCGCAAGGCGTCCGTGGTGATGTAGGCGCGGCCTCGAATGTCCTCGCCATACAGGTCCAAAAGCACGTCGGCATCCAACAGGATCGGCGGTTCAACAACCGTCGCGCCCGCGCTGACAAATCCGTCGCGCAGGGCAAGGGCGCGGGCGCGGCTCATGTCCCCAGGATCTCACGCACCTTGGCCAGCATCTCGCTGCGCGGGACTTCAAACTGGCTGGGGCGATCTTTCCATTCCTCATGGGTCGCGGTTTCTGCAATCTTGGCCCCGAGGATGAGGTCCTTGATCTGCACCACGCCACGTTCTTTCTCGTCGCCACCCTCGATGATTGCCACCGGGGAGCCGCGTTTATCCGCGTATTTCAACTGGTTACCAAAGTTCTTGGGGTTGCCCAGGTAGACCTCTGCGCGGATACCCGCCCCACGCAATTCGGCCACCATGGCCTGATAATCGGCCATACGGTCGCGGTCCATGACGGTCACAACCACAGGGCCCTGCACCTCGGTTCCGATGCGCTTGGTGGCCCGCAACGCGGCCAGCAGCCGATCAACCCCGATGGACACACCCGTGGCGGGCACCTCTTGGCCGGTAAAGCGCTTGACCAGATCGTCATAGCGCCCCCCACCTGCAACGGAGCCAAACTGGACAGTCTGCCCCTTCTCGTTTTGCACATCAAAGGTCAGTTCAGCCTCATAGACGGGACCGGTGTAGTAGCCAAGACCACGGACAACGGACGGGTCGATGATGATGCGGTCCGGGCCATAACCGCCTGCGTCTAGAAGAGCAGCGATCTCTTCCAGTTCATCCACACCTTTGGCCCCAATATCGGAGCCAGAAACCAGCTCACGCAACCGAGCGACAGTCTGTGCACCCGTGTCACGACGCGCATCCACAAAGCCCATGACGACATCCGCGTCAGCGTCACATAAACCGGCACCGTCAGTGAAGTCTCCACTGTCATCCTTACGACCCGTACCCAACAAAGCACGCACGCCGTCCGAACCCAAACGGTCCAATTTATCAATGGCGCGCAACACGATGCCACGGGCCGCCGCTTTGTCCTCGCCTGCAAGGCCCGCGACCTCCATCACCCCGTTCAAAACCTTGCGGTTGTTGATGCGAATGACATAGTCGCCACGGGCAATGCCAACGGCCTCTAACGTGTCCGACAGCATTGCACAAATCTCCGCATCCGCAGCCATGGACGCGGTGCCAACCGTATCCGCATCGCATTGATAAAACTGACGAAAACGGCCCGGTCCCGGCTTTTCATTGCGCCAAACGGGACCCATCGTGTAGCGGCGATAGGGGCTGGGCAGATCATTGCGGTACTGGGCATAAACCCGGGCCAAAGGGGCCGTCATATCATAGCGCAACGCCAGCCAATCGCCGTCCTCTTCCTGCCATGCAAACACACCCTCATTCGGGCGATCTACGTCCGGCAGGAACTTGCCCAACGCCTCGACAGTCTCGACCGCGCTGCTTTCCAACGCATCAAAACCATAGCGATGATAGACCCCGGCGATGGCGCGCAGCATGTCTGCGCGATCGGTGACATCGCTGCCGAAATAATCGGTAAAACCCTTGGGCGTCTGTGCCTTGGGGCGGGGGGTCTTTTTTGGCTTGGCCATAACGTGCTCCGATCAGCATTCGAGCGCGGGATATCGCAGGCGGACAAAGGGAGCAAGGTGCGCCACGCCTTGCGTTGCACACCCATGTGGCCCATGTGGCACGTGAACGATCACGTGATGCGCGAAAGGAACGACATGCAGGACATGGAAGAACGGATGGCGCACCTCATGCGCCAAGTGGACGACCTATCGGACATCGTAGCGCGACAGGATCGCGAGATCGCCCTGCTCACCCGGCGGGTTCAACTGTTGATGGAGCGTGAAGGTGCGCGCGAGGCGCAAGGCGGGGGGGGCGTGGTCATCGGAGATGAGCAGCCGCCACACTACTGAACCGCAAATCCGGCCCCTTCGGCAAATCTGAGGAGCCTCCGACAACACCAAGTTCAGGGTGTTTTTAACGCAGCCGCCAGAACAGTTCCGTCGTGCAGAAGCAGGTCGGCCCAGCGAGCGTTTTCACCAAAGTTCTCATAGACACTGACAAATACGGTTGTTTTTTCCAACCGGCCGATGCGTGCACCGCATGGCTTGGAACGCCCGACATTGCACACTTTGGCCTTCACCTTCTCATAAGCTTCGTCCGTTGTGGAGTAAGGATACTCCTTGGCGGGCAGTCCATAGCGCAGCTGTTCGTGCAATTCGGCAGTGCCAAACAGGGCCAATGCGGCAGTGAATTGGCGCGGGCAGTTGTCGTCAAATCCGGTCACGTAGAAAGTGCGCGGGCTGGCTGTGTCCGGCGCGCTGTCATAGAGAACATAGCCGCGCCCCTTGCCCGCCGCCTTCTCCACTATCTTTGCCATGCTCGCAGGGCGCGCATCGCACACGCGGGCGACTTCGCCAAACGGCAACACCGTTCCCACTGGCACATCGCGCGCGTCTGGACCATTGCGTGAGGCAGACAAGGCAACAGGCGTTCGGCCCCCGAACAGGCCGCGCCTTTTCTGAGGTTCAGGTGCAACGCGCGCCGTTTCTGCCACGGATGTTGATGCGACGATTGTGGCTGCTTTTTCAGCATCCACAGTGACCAGAGGTGAGGCGACAGGGGCAACAGTAGCCAAATTTTCGGGCGTGTCCCCGTCTGCATCGACGTCCAGCGAAGCGACGATTGGTTCAGGCGTGCCCTCGCCGGTCGCGCCTGCATCCGGGACGGTCTGCGCAGCACGGCGCAACCATGTCAGAACACCTCCGCGTTGCGGGCGTTGATCAGGAGCAGCCACTACGGCATCCGCCGGACTTGCGATGGCAGGATCCGCACGGGCCGTTTCAACGGACGCCGCTTCAACTTCTGTCGTATCCAATGAGGCAACAACGACGTCATCAGCAGCTTCAGAAGGTGCGATCTGCGGTACTTCGCCTGTGATGGCCTCGCTTACAGCGGCTTCGACAGCGGGATCTTCCCTTGGTGGGTTTCGACGAAACAGCCCCGCAAAAATGGGTTCACGATTGTCTATTTCAGCTTGGGTCGGCAGAGCAGCAGCGCTGCTTGAGGCTGGCAGGCCTTCGGGCAGTTCGGACACCCGTTCGATACCTGACAAGGGATCACCACAAGCGGCAAGCGTGACCATGACTGGCAGTACAAACAATGACTTGCGCATGGACGGCATCCCCCCGGTTTCAGGAGGTGTAGCGAATCCGCGCAACTGCGTCCAGCGCGGCGGCGGGCCCCCGCCTACATCTCTTCTACTTCAACCACCCCGGAAAGCGATTTGATGGCGCCCTTAATTTGTGGCGTCACCGGGAATTCAGCACCCAGATCCATTTCGACCTCTCCCGGCAAACTGTCATCCATCAAACAGACCGAAATCGGCCCGCGCCCAGTCCCCTGTGCTGCCTTGACCGCGCCTTCCAACACCGATGCGACGGCCGCCATCGCTGCAGCCTCGTCCACATAGATCCGCAAACCCATGCCGCCCACTTCGGCAACCACCGTGTCGATCGGGGCCACAGAGCGCCCCAACAGCTTCAATTGTTCAGATTCCATTGTCGCTTCGACGGTCACAATGACCTTGGCACCAGTTTCTAAATGGTCTTGCGCCTTCTCCAGGCTTTCGGAGAATAGAGTAACCTCATAAGCCCCTGTCGTGTCGGACATCTGGCAAAAAGCAAAGCGGTTGCCACGCGCAGATTTGCGGATCTGCAATCCCGACACCACCCCCGCCAGTTTTGCAATCAAGGGCTGGTTCTCGGCTTTCGCAGTCACCTCATCCAGTGTGATCACACCTTTGCGTTTCAACGGCCCCATGTAGTCATCAAGCGGATGGCCAGACAGGTAGAATCCAACCGCCTTGTGCTCTTCACCCAGACGCTCAGCGGGCAACCAATCATCGACGGGCATCAGGCGCGGCTCGGGCAGGTCATCACCCGCTTCGCCAAACAGCGACACCTGATTGGAGGCCTTTTGATCGTGGATCGCCGCAGAATAGGCACTCAGCGCATCAAGCGCGTCAAACACACGCCGCCGGTTCGGATCAAGCTGATCAAAGGCCCCAGCCCGCGTCAACATCTCAAGCGGGCGCTTGCCGACTTTTTTCAAATCCACCCGGCGGGCAAAGTCGAACAGGTTCACAAACGGCTTGTCTGGGCTGCCAGCATCGTTCGGGTCTGCACGACGGCCTTCAACCACCAGACGCATCGCCTCAACGCCGACGTTTTTCAACGCCCCCAATGCATAGACCAACGCCCCTTCGACCACCTTGAATGTCGCATCTGACCGGTTCACACACGGAGGCACCCATGGCAGATCCAACCCCTTGCGGACCTCCTCGAAATAGACGGCCAGCTTGTCGGTCAGATGAATATCGCAGTTCATCACCCCGGCCATAAATTCGACCGGATGGTTCGCCTTCAGCCATGCTGTCTGATAGCTGACAACAGCATACGCCGCCGCATGAGATTTATTGAATCCGTAGTTGGCAAACTTGTCCAGAAGGTTCCAAACCTCGATCGCCTTGGGCTCGTCCACCCCGTTTTCAGCCGCGCCTTTCAGGAATTTGGGGCGTTCGGCGTCCATCGCTTCCTGAATCTTCTTACCCATCGCGCGCCGCAACAGGTCGGCCCCGCCGAGGCTGTAGCCCGCCATTTCCTGCGCGATCTGCATAACCTGTTCCTGGTAAACGATGATCCCTTGGGTCTCGTCCAGAATGTGATCAATGGTGGGATGCAGCTGTTCGCGCTCACTCAGCCCGTTCTTGACCTCGCAGAACTTGGGAATATTTTCCATCGGGCCGGGTCGGTACAGAGCCACAAGTGCGATGATGTCCTCGATACAGTCCGGCTTCATCCGCTTGAGAGCGTCGATCATGCCCGAGCTTTCCACCTGAAACACCGCAACCGTCTTGCCCGCCGCATAGAGTTTGTAGGACGGCTCATCATCCAGCGGGATGCCGCCAATATCGTTCTCCATCCCGTCCGCAGGCGCGTAAAGTTCCGTGCCATCGGCTGCCACATGCAGTGGGCGGCCTGACCCAAGGATCTGCTCCACGGCGTTCTGGATCACTGTCAGCGTTTTCAGACCAAGAAAGTCGAACTTGACCAGCCCCGCCTGTTCCACCCATTTCATGTTGAACTGCGTGGCTGGCATGTCTGACCGCGGATCCTGATAAAGAGGCACCAGCGCGTCCAGAGGACGGTCGCCAATCACCACACCGGCCGCGTGGGTGGAGGCATTGCGCAACAGCCCCTCAACCTGCTGGCCGTATTCCAACAGTCGGGCTACGACCTCTTCTGATTTCGCCTCTTCACGCAGGCGCGGTTCATCCGCCAGCGCCTTTTCGATGCTGACGGGTTTGACGCCTTCGACGGGGATCAGTTTCGACAGGCGATCCACCTGCCCGTATGGCATCTGCAAGACACGACCAATGTCGCGTACCGCGGCCTTGGACAAAAGCGCACCAAAGGTGATGATCTGCCCCACCTTGTCGCGGCCATACTTTTCCTGAACGTAGCGAATGACCTCTTCGCGGCGATCCATGCAAAAGTCGATATCAAAGTCGGGCATCGACACCCGCTCAGGGTTCAAAAACCGCTCAAACAGCAGGGCATAGCGCAGCGGATCAAGGTCCGTGACCGTCAAGGCATAGGCCACAAGGGATCCCGCTCCCGACCCACGGCCCGGCCCAACCGGAATGTTGTGATCCTTGGCCCACTTGATGAAATCCGCAACGATCAGGAAGTAGCCGGGAAAGCCCATGCCCTCGATGATGTCCAACTCAAAATCGAGGCGTTTCTGATACTCTTCAACGCTGGCGGCGTGTGGAATGACCTTGAGGCGCTCCACCAAACCCGCATTGGCCTGTTTGCGCAGTTCCTCAACCTCGTCATCGGCAAATTTGGGCAAGATCGGGTCACGGCGATAGGCCATAAACGCGCAGCGCTGCGCAATTTCCACCGTGTTCTCAATCGCCTCCGGCAGGTCGGCAAACAAGGTGACCATCTCGGCCTGGCTTTTGAAATAGTGCTGAGCCGTCAACCGGCGGCGCGGTTCCTGCTGGTCTACATAGGCCCCTTCGGCAATGCAGATCAGCGCATCATGGCTCTCATACATATCCGGCTTAGGGAAGTAGACATCGTTGGTCGCCACCAACGGCAAATCCATCGCATAGGCCATCTCAATCAAAGGACGCTCGGTCAGGCGCTCTGCTTCTGGCTGGCCAGCCTCGCCGGGATGGCGCTGCAATTCCACGTATAGACGATCCGCAAACACTGCCTTCAACCGGTCCATCAGGGATTGTGCGGCTGGCCGCTGTGATGTCTGCAACAACTTCCCGACAGGTCCATTCGGACCACCGGTCAAACAGATCACATCACCAGACAGCGCCGCCAATTCCTCGACCGTGACATGGGGCAACTCTGACCCCTCGCGCAGATACAGGCACGAGTTCAGCTTCATCAGGTTCTCGTAACCTGCTTCACTCTGGGCCAGCAAAACCACCGGAGCAGGATCACGCGGGCGCTCGCCCGGACGCGGGGCAACGTATTGAACATCGACCTGACAGCCGATGATCGGCTGAACCCCGGCCCCTGCCATTCCAACCGAGAACTCAAGGGCCGCGAACATATTGTTCGTGTCTGTCAGGGCGATGGCAGGCATCCCTGCGTCACGCACGAAACCGGGCAGCTTTTTGAGGCGCATAGCCCCCTCCAGCAGCGAATATTCGGAATGGGTGCGCAGGTGAATGAATCGTGGGGCATCTGTCATGGCCTGACCATATGTCGTGGCTCGCTCAGCGGAAAGCCCCAGTGGCTGTTATCCACAGCTCATTACTTAGCTTAACTGCTAAGTGTCTTGACTCGAACCCTTGCCTTGTATTACCTAGCCATATGACTAACTATCTCGACAGCTTCTTCTCAGCACTTGCCGATCCAACACGCCGAGCCGTGGTTGAGGATCTGACCAAGGGGCCCGCCCCGGTCAGCGCGCTGCACGCACGCCACGACATGGCGCTGCCGACATTTCTGCGACACCTCAAGGTGCTCGAAGATGGCGGATTGGTCACCAGCGCCAAGAAAGGGCGCGTACGCACCGTCCGCCTGCATCCGGATGCTTTGGTCCAAGGCACGGCGTGGATCGACACATATCGCATGGCTTGGGAGGGTCGGCTTGATCGTCTGTCCCGCCTTGCGGACCAATTGGAAAGGACCCGCACATGAGTACCGAAACCGATACAGGCAATTTCACCCTGACCCGCACCTTCGCGCTGAGTCCGGAACGTTTGTGGCACGTCATGACGGATGCCACCATGCGCGGCACATGGAATGCACCGGGCCCGGATATGGTGCTTGAGGCGGAGAAAGAGGACTTTCGCGTGGGTGGGCAAGAGACCCATCATTGCGGACCTGCTGAAGCTCCGGAGTTTACCGTTGACACCAGATGGTACCGGATCGACGCACCACAGGATGCTGTGTTCACCGAAACTGTGCACGCAGAGGGCGCAACAATGGCCACCACATTGGTCACATATCGCCTAACGCCACAGGACACGGGCACACGGCTCGATGTTGCAGTGGCAGTGTCTTCCTTTGTTGGCCCTGAGGGTCTGGATGAATTTCAGGCAGGCTGGGAGGGCGGATTGACCAATCTCGAAGCACTTGCTGCAAAATTGAGCGCCTGACAGCCCGCACTGGCTTGCCAAGCGGTGAAACCGTCGCCTACTCTGCACGTCAGCGGCCCGCCCACCTGTCTACGCCGCATCGACGGGGGGCATCACGCGGGCGACGGTAACGCGGCAGGCAAACCCATATGCGCACGACCTTTCTTCTGAACGGAAGCGAGATCACGGCGGACACCACGCCCACAACCACATTGCTTGATTGGTTACGCGAGACACAGCACCTCACTGGCACCAAGGAAGGGTGCAACGAGGGCGATTGCGGCGCCTGCTCGGTCATGGTGACGGACGACTCCGGCGCGTGCGCGCTGAATGCTTGCATTTTGTTCATGCCCCAGCTGGCGGGCAAGGCAGTGCGTACGGTCGAAGGGATGAGTGCGCCGGACGGCACGCTGCATCCGGTGCAGCAGGCGATGATCGACCACCATGGCTCGCAATGTGGTTTCTGCACACCCGGTTTCATTGCCACAATGGCGACCGCACACCTGAATGGCGCCACGGATTACGACACGCAACTGGCCGGAAACCTGTGTCGCTGCACTGGATATGCGCCCATCATCCGCGCCGCCAAGGCTGCTGAAAAGGCGCCCGTCCCCGATCATGTGCGCGACGCAGATCTTCTATGTCCCCTAAAAATCCCGGGGGAGTCCGCAAGGACGGGGGCAGAGCCCCCAACAACCCCGGAAGATCTCGCTACGTGGCTGAATGAAAACCCGGATGGGACGCTCATCGCGGGGGCCACTGATGTCGGGCTTTGGGTGACCAAGGATTTCCGCGATCTCGGACCCGTCGTCTTCCTCAACCGCATTCCCGACCTCGCAGGGATCACTGACAACGGGGACACGATCCGCATTGGGACGACGACGACACTGACAGAGCTGCACAGTGCCATCGCCCCCTTGCACCCCGGCTTTGCCGAGTTGATCCGGCGTTATGGGTCGCAACAAGTGCGCAATGCGGCCACCATCGGGGGCAATATCGCAAACGGCTCCCCCATCGGGGATGGCCCGCCTGCACTCATTGCACTTGGCGCAACGCTGCATCTACGCAGCGTGAACGGCACACGAACTATGCCTCTCGAAGACTTCTTTATCGCCTATGGCCAACAGGACCGGGCAGACAACGAATTTGTCGAAGCCATCACGATCCCAAAACAGGCAGACCACCTGCGGTGCTACAAGCTGTCAAAACGGTTTGATCAGGACATTTCTGCTGTGTGTGGATGTTTGTGGATCGAGCAAAACGATGGGGTCATTGCAACGGCGCGCCTAGCTTTTGGTGGCATGGCAGGCACGCCGATGCGTGCTGCCAAAGCCGAAGCCGCATTGATTGGCCAGCCATGGACCGACACAACCGTCGGTGCGGCGATGCAAGCCATGGCCGAAGATTTCACCCCCCTGTCCGACATGCGCGCCTCGGCAGAGTATCGCATGGAAGTGGCGCAAAACATGCTGCTGCGCGCCTGGCTGGAAGATCAGGGACAGGCTGCAAATGTGCTGGAAGTGCAGGCATGAGCGTTGCCAAACCCCTGCCCCACGACACGGCCCACCTGCATGTAACCGGTGCCGCGCGTTACGTGGATGACACACCGTTGCCCGATACGGCATTGCACCTGGCGTTCGGGACCAGCCCCAAAGCCAGCGGGCACATCACGCATCTTGACCTGAGCGCCGTGCACGCAGCTCCGGATGTTGTGGCTGTGCTCGTCGCAAAGGACCTGCCCTTTGCCAATGATGTGTCGCCGTCGGTCCACGACGAGCCATTGCTGGCGGACGGGGCGGTGCATTATGTCGGGCAACCTATTTTTCTGGTGATTGCACGCAGTCACCTTGCCGCACGCTACGCCGCAAGGCAGGCCAGGATAGAGATCGCAGAGAGCACACCGATCCTGTCGATCGAGGACGCGCTGGCGGCCAATGCGCGGTTTGAGGATGGGCCACGCATCTATGCGCGCGGCGATGCCTTGGCCCTGTTGCAGGTGGCGGACCATCGCATTTCAGGGCAATTTCACATTGGGGGTCAGGAGCATTTCTACCTCGAAGGTCAGGCCGCGCTGGCCTTGCCCGGTGAGGATGGCGATGTGCATATCGTCTCGTCCACGCAGCACCCAACGGAAATTCAGCACAAGGTGGCAGATGCCATCGGCCTGCCCATGCATGCCGTGCGTGTCGAAACCCGTCGCATGGGCGGTGGGTTCGGCGGCAAGGAAAGCCAGGGCAACGCCCTGGCCGTCGCTTGCGCAGTTGCAGCCCGTCTGACGGGCGTGGCCTGCAAAATGCGCTATGACCGAGATGACGACATGATCATCACTGGCAAGCGTCACGATTTCCGCATCGATTACGATGTGGGATTTGATGAGACGGGACTGATTACGGCGCTTGATGTGCGTCACTACACACGGTGCGGCTGGGCGATGGATCTGAGCCTGCCCGTCGCTGACCGCGCGATGCTGCATGCTGACAACGGCTATTTCCTGCCGCATGTCCGCATCGAAAGTCATCGGCTGCGCACCAACACGCAATCCGCAACCGCTTTTCGCGGATTTGGCGGGCCACAGGGTATGATCGGGATGGAGCGGATCGTGGATCATGTGGCCGCGACTCTCGGGCTTGATCCGCTGAGCGTGCGCGAGAAAAACTTTTATGCCTCCGGCGGGGACTTTTCGGGAACAGAGACTGCGGATGCGTCGGACGCCTCTGTGCAGACCACGCCTTATGGCCAGCCGGTTCAGGATTTCATTCTGGATGATCTCGTGACGCAATTGCGCCGCAGTGCCGATTACGATGCACGCCGTGCAGCAATTACCGACTGGAATGCCGCCAATCCCGTTCTGAAAAAGGGCATTGCCCTGTCGCCCGTCAAATTCGGCATCAGCTTTACCCTAACCCACCTCAATCAGGCCGGGGCCCTGGTGCATGTCTACATGGACGGCTCGATCCACCTGAACCATGGTGGCACGGAAATGGGCCAGGGCTTGTTCCAGAAAGTGGCCCAAGTGGCCGCCAGCCGCTTTGGCGTCCCAATGGACCTCGTCAAGATCACCGCAACCGACACGGCCAAGGTGCCCAATACATCGGCAACCGCAGCCTCTTCGGGCAGCGATTTGAACGGCATGGCGGTCAAGGCCGCCTGTGATACCATTCGCAGCCGTATGGTTGAACATCTGTCTGAAATGCATCAATGCCACCCTGATGCCGTTGTCTTTTATGACGGACGCGTGCAGGCGGGCGCGGGGGAATACAGCTTTGCCGAGGTTGCGGCCCTGTGCCATCAGGCCCGCATCAGCTTGTCCGCGACCGGCTTTTACAAGACACCGGACATCCAGTGGGACCGTATCAAGGGGCACGGCCGACCGTTTTATTATTTTGCCTACGGTGCCGCGGTGACCGAAGTTGTCATCGACACGCTGACTGGCGAGAACCGTATTTTACGCGCCGACATCCTGCATGATGCCGGTGCGTCGCTGAACCCGGCGCTGGATATCGGCCAGATCGAGGGAGGCTATGTGCAGGGTGCAGGCTGGCTGACCACCGAGGAACTGGTCTGGGACGACAGCGGCGCGTTGCGCACCCATGCGCCCTCGACCTACAAGATCCCCGCCTGCGCTGACCGCCCCGACATCTTCAACGTCGCCTTGTGGGACGGCGAGAACCACGCGGACACCATCTATAAATCCAAAGCGGTCGGGGAGCCGCCACTGATGCTAGGGATCTCCGCGTTTCTTGCGCTGAGTGATGCGGCCGCTGCTTGTGGACCATCCTATCCGGACCTGCATGCGCCCGCCACAGGCGAAGCGGTATTGCGGGCAGTCAAAAAGGCGCGTGGTGATGTTTGATCGGGACGCGCTGATCGCTGCATGCCGCGCCGAAGGACGAGTTGTGCGCGTCGTTGTTGCCAGTGTTCAGGGCTCCGCCCCGCGCGAGGTCGGTGCGGCTATGTTGGTGTGGGGAACGGGACAATCCGGCACCATCGGAGGCGGCGCACTGGAATATGAAGTGGCCCGCGCATCACGCCGTCTGGCGCAGGATGCGCTGAGCCGCCACGCGCTTGGACCCGCCTTTGGGCAATGCTGTGGCGGTGCGGTTGAGATCCTGTCAGAAGTTTATGACCTGTCGCGGGCAGAAGCCGTGCCATTGGACGTCATCGCCCGTGGCCCAGGCACTATGCCGCTGTCGGTCAAGCGGGCCCTTAAGACCGGGCAGGTCAACAGCGCCAGGATGCTGGAAGGCTGGATGATCGAACCGGTCAAGCCACAAGACCGCGACATCTGGATTTGGGGGGCTGGCCATGTGGGCCGCGCGTTGGTCGATCTGATGCAACACCTGCCGGGCCATGCCGTGACTTGGGTGGATACTGCGTCAAATCGCTTTCCGGAGAAGATACCGACAGGCGTCACCGACATCGCCTCTGCAGATCCAACCCGGCTGATGCCCCATGCACCGCGTGAGGCGGATCACCTGATCCTGACCTACGCGCACGATCTGGACCTTGCTTTGTGCCATGCCGCCCTGACACATGGGTTTGGCACATGCGGGTTGATTGGGTCTGCAACAAAATGGGCGCGGTTTCGCAAGCGACTTGCCGCTTTGGGGCACAGCGAGGCAGACATCGCCCGCATCACATGCCCCATTGGCAACCCGAGTTTGGGCAAGCACCCACACCTGATTGCGCTTGGCGTGACGCATGAACTGGCCCATACCCGCTTTGGCAGCGCAGAACGATCGGAGATCCGGGCATGAACACGCCCCTTTTGCACCTCGAAGGCCTGACCAAGGCCTATCCCGGCGTGATCGCAAATGACGGCGTGAGTCTGACCATTGCATCCGGCGAAATCCATGCTTTGCTGGGCGAAAACGGGGCTGGCAAGTCCACGTTGGTCAAGATGATCTACGGCCTTGTCAAACCGGATGCAGGCGAGATGCAGATGCACGGCGAGGCCTTTGCCCCGGTGGACCCACGGGCCGCGCGCGGTGCAGGCGTTGGCATGGTATTTCAACATTTTTCCCTGTTCGACGCTCTCAGCGTTGCCGAAAACATCGCCCTGGGCATGGAAACACCGCCGCCCATGCGGGCGCTGGCGGACCAAATCCGGGCGGTGTCCGAAACCTATGGCCTGCCCCTGTCACCCGACCGGGTGGTGGGGGATTTGTCGGCAGGCGAGCGGCAACGGGTTGAGATCATCCGCTGTCTTTTACAGGAACCTTCGCTGCTGATCATGGACGAACCCACCAGCGTGCTGACGCCGCAAGAGGTTGATATCTTGTTTGAAACACTGAGGAAACTGAGTGCCGAGGGCACGTCGATCCTGTATATTTCGCACAAGTTGGAAGAGATCCGAGCCTTGTGCGACGCTGCCACTATTCTGCGCGGCGGCAAGGTCGTCGGGCATGCGGTTCCGCGAGAGCGATCGGCACGTGATATGGCGGAAATGATGGTGGGCAGTTCGCTTGCTACACCCAAGGCACGCGCTCATGATGTGGGCAACGTGAAATTGGCAGTTGAGGGGCTATCCATTGCGTCCCCATCTGCCTTTGGAATGCCGCTGCGCGATGTCAGTTTCGAAGTCCATACAGGTGAAGTGCTGGGTATTGGCGGTGTCGCGGGCAACGGGCAGGACGAATTGCTGAGCGTGCTGTCAGGCGAATTGCCATGTGCGGTGGGAATGGTCACATGCGACGGGCGCGATCTGGCGCGCGATGGGCCAGATGCACGGCGTATCTTGGGTGTGCTGGCTGCGCCCGAGGAGCGGTTGGGTCATGCCGCCGCCCCCAACATGTCACTGACAGAGAACGCGATGCTGACTGGGGCCGCACGCGAAGGACTGGCGTCACGTGGCCTGCTCAACTGGACCAAAACCCGTGCCTTTGCCGAGCGCATCATCGCGGAATTTGATGTGCGCACGCCCGGGCCAGAAAATGCAGCGCGGTCCTTGTCCGGCGGAAATTTGCAGAAATTCGTGATCGGTCGCGAAGTGTTGCAACGCCCGGAAGTGCTGGTCGTGAACCAGCCTACTTGGGGCGTGGATGCGGCGGCTGCGGCGTCAATCCGGCAGGCCTTGCTTGATCTGGCAGCGGGTGGTGCGGCACTTGTGGTGATCTCGCAGGATCTGGATGAATTGATGGAAATCTCGGACCGGTTTGCAGCCCTGAACGAAGGCCGACTGAGCGCGCCTGTGCCGACAGCGGGCCTTGATGTGGAACAGATCGGATTGATGCTGGGCGGCGCGCACGGCATGGAGGTGGCGCATGTGTGATATGGGCCCTCCGGGGGTGGTGCTTTTGGTCAGAAGAAACCGGGGGATGCGCCCATGATCCGGCTTGAGGCGCGTCCGCAGCCGTCGCAGGTGATGGCCTATGCCACGCCTGTGTTAGCGGTTGTGTTGACCATGATCTTTGGCGGGGTCTTGTTTGCCATCCTCGGAAAGGACCCGATCCAAGCCATTCTCACTATCTTTTGGGAGCCGATCTTTGGCGAGTTTTCGTTCTTTTATCGCCCCCAATTGCTGATCAAGGGCGCGCCTTTGGTGTTGATCGCCATCGGCCTTGCCTTGGGCTTTCGCGCCGGGATCTGGAACATCGGCGCCGAGGGGCAATACATTGTGGGCGCCATTTGTGGCGCAGGTGCGGGGCTTGCTTTTTACCCGACCGAGAGTGTTTTCATCTTTCCAATCATGGTCGCGGCTGGGGCTTTGGGCGGCTGGGCATGGGCCATGATACCGGGCGTTTTGAAGGTAAAATTCGGCACCAACGAGATTTTGGTGTCGCTCATGCTCGTTTATGTGGCCGAGCAGTTATTGGCCTCCATGTCATTGGGGTTGCTGAAAAACCCTGAAGGATTTGGCTTTCCTGGCTCGCGCAACCTGCAACAATATCCGTCGGCCCATAACGCTGAACTGATCGCCAACACAGGCATGCATTGGGGTGTTGTGGCCGCGCTGATTGCCGTGATCTTTGCCTATGTCCTGCTGACGCGCCATCGCCTTGGCTTTGCCATACGGGTCACGGGCGAGGCCCCGCGTGCGGCCAAATTCGGTGGCGTGAACCCGGCCCGCCTGATCCTGTTTTGCCTTGGCATGTCCGGCCTGCTGGCGGGCCTTGCGGGCATGTTCGAAGTCGCAGGCCCCTCCGGCCAGATCAGCATCGATTTCAACGTCGGCTATGGGTTCACCGCGATCATCGTCGCCTTCCTTGGCCGCCTCAATCCCATCGGCATCGTCTTTGCCGGGCTGCTCATGGCGCTGACCTATATCGGCGGCGACATCGCCCAAAGTCAGTTGGGTCTGCCCGCCTCGGCCATTCAGGTGTTTCAGGGTATGCTCTTGTTTTTCCTGCTGGCACTGGATGTGCTGGCCAACTACCGCGTACGGTTTGGCCGGGCAGAGGTGGCGTGATGCGCGTGATGGCTCTTTTTTTTGCACTGACAACCCAGCCCGCCTTGGCCAATTCCTACCACCATTGTGTTGCTCCCATGATCAATGCGGACGCTGTCGATGCGCTGCCCCATCCCGAATTCTCTTTTCGACTGACACTTGCCGATAATGGCCCTTCAAGCGCTTTCGGCGGGCAGGGATTTGCGTTCGATGGCCGAGATTTCCGACACTTGAGTTGGCGCGGCACGTGGACACATTTTGAAGGCGCCTTGCAATTGGCCGGGGACTTTTGGGCAGAGACGGCCCGTGCCAAATGGCGCGGTCGCGCGGTATTCTCCAATGATGACGTAATGATCCTGAACGTGGATCGCAGTGATAGCGAGGAACCTTTGATGATCCGATGCTTGCCAACGGAAGGGGCCTGACATGGACCTCTCCGCTATCAATCCCATTCTGCTGATCGCCGCCATGATCGCTGCGGCTACACCCATTCTGCTTGCCGCTATCGGAGAGCTGGTGGTCGAGCGGGCGGGCGTACTCAACCTTGGGGTTGAGGGGATGATGATCACAGGCGCTGTCTGCGGGTTCATCATCGCCGTCAACACAGGCTCGCCTGCGCTTGGGTTCATCGCCGCTGCCGTCGGTGGGGCGGTGCTGTCGTTGCTTTTCGCATTCCTGACGCAAGTGGCGCTCGCCAATCAAGTCGCCTCCGGGCTTGCTCTGACTCTGTTCGGGCTGGGCCTGTCGGCGCTGATGGGTCAAAGCTATGTGGGCATCAAACCACCTCGTACCGAAGCCACGCCACTGGGTGCTCTGGCCGATATCCCGGTGATCGGGCCCATCGTCTTTGGGCATGACCTGCTGGTCTACCTTGGGCTGGCCATCGTTGCAGGCACTTGGGCCACGCTGACCTTCACCCGCGCGGGCCTCGTGCTGCGTGCGGTCGGGGAAAACCACGATGCCGCACACGCGCTTGGGTACAAGGTCAAACGGATACGGACCGCCGCCATCATGTTCGGTGGCGCCTGCGCCGGCTTGGGCGGAGCCTATATCAGCCTCGTCCGGGTGCCCCAATGGACCGAAGGGATGACGGCTGGTGTCGGATGGATTGCTCTCGCCCTGGTGGTATTTGCCTCGTGGAAGCCTTGGCGGGTGTTGCTGGGTGCCTATCTTTTTGGCGGAATCACTCAGTTACAGCTAAACCTGCAAGGGGCAGGCGTTGCCATTCCTGTCGAGTATTTGGCAATGTCGCCCTACATCGTGACGATCATCGTTCTGGTGATTCTAAGCGCGGACAAATCGCGCGCCCCCGGCTCACTGGGGCGCACATTCCACGCCTCAAGTTAGAGGCCAATAAAACCGGGGGGTTTATCCACTCATGAAATTCGGAAAACTGCTTGCTGGCGCTGTGCTGGCACTGGGAGTCGGCGGCGCTGCCTATGCCGACGGCCACGAAAAAACCAAGGTTGGTTTTGTCTATGTCGGCCCTGTCGGCGACGGCGGCTGGACCTACGAACACGATCAGGGCCGCCTCGCGGTCGAAGCGGAATTTGGCGACAAGGTCGAAACCGTATTCGTCGAAAACGTGGCCGAAGGCCCGGATTCCGAGCGGGTCATGACACAGATGGCGCTGGACGGTGCGGACCTGATCTTTACCACCTCCTTTGGCTATATGGACCCGACGAACAACGTCGCGGCCAAGTTCCCGGACGTGAAATTCGAGCACGCCACAGGCTACAAGCGCCTGCACCCGAACGTGTCGACGTATTCGGCTCGTTTTTATGAAGGGCGCGCGATCCAAGGGCACATCGCCGGGAACATGACAAAGTCGAACATCATCGGCTATATCGGGTCCTTCCCGATCCCCGAAGTGATCCGGGGCATCAACTCGGCTTATATCCACGCGGCCAAAGTGAACCCTGACGTCGAATTCAAGGTAATCTGGGTCTACACATGGTTCGACCCAGCCAAAGAAGCAGACGCCGCCAAGGTTCTGATCGAACAGGGCGCGGACGTGGTTTTGCAACACACCGATTCTACAGCGCCGCAAGCGGCCGCTCAGGAAGCAGGCAACGTTGTGACGTTCGGCCAAGCCTCTGACATGGGCCAGTACGCGCCCTTCCCACGCGTCTCCTCGATCATTGACGACTGGGCGCCCTACTACATCGAGCGCACGCGCGCTGTGATGGAAGGCACATGGGAGCAGAAAGACACATGGGACGGCATCGGGCCGGGCATGGTAGGCATCGGTGAAATTTCCGACGCAGTGCCTGCGGATGTCAAAGCCGAAGCACTGGCACTCAAAACGGCCCTTGCAGATGGATCCTACCACGCCTTCACTGGCCCACTGAACAAGCAAGACGGCTCGCCCTTCCTGGCCGAAGGTGAAACAGCTGATGACGGCACACTCGCAGGCATGAACTTCTATGTCGAAGGCATCGAAGGCGAAATCCCGCAGTAATCTGCCTCTCACACGCGATACAGATCAGGCCCTGCACTACGCAGGGCCTTTTTTTTGTGGTCCAATCCAAAACTGTGACCCGTCCAGTCAACATCCCCTTCGAAGGCCAGAAGCCCCTCAAAAATAATACAAATTACTGCGAAATTATGTACTATTTTACCACCGAAGGACGCAGCTGTTTGGCCCAGCCGTTAACAAACCATTGGCTTTTGGTGTTTATATTTGCAAAACCACGGTCACAAAGACGCACAACCACGACTAGAACTGCCGCACAAGGGAACATCAGATGGGCTTCGCACATAGTCTTGCCGCCGCATGTCTGGTTATCGCTTCGGGGGCGTCTACCTTGTTGGCACAGTCAACAGACACCGTGGTTGCCGCGCATTATCCACCCTTGATGATCGCAGCCAATGACGCAAAACCCGGATATGCCATCGAGGTGTTGCAGGAAGCGGCCCGCCGTGAAGGTCGTGAGGTCGAAATAACATTCATGCCGTTTGAGCGCGCCATGCTGGCGTTGCGCACAGAAACTGACGTCATAATGCCCGCCTTGTTCTTTGGCAAAAAACACAACGACCAATTTCAGTGGCTTGTGGAAATTCAGCGTGCTCGTCTTCGTTTTGCAACCTCTGACGGACAGATTGTAAACATTGAAGATGCGCGCCGCTTGACGCGCATTGCCATTGAAAGCGGCACTACGGCTGAGGCGATGCTGAGCGAGCTGGGGTACGACAACACTGTCTTGACCGTTTCGCCTGAATCCAGCGCGCGGATGCTGGCGGCGGGCCGTGTTGATGCGTGGTTCCAAGCCGAAGAAAACATGCGACAGGTTTGGAACCGACTCGGGATCACTACCACTCTGTCCTTGGGAGAGATTGCGCGCGAAGTTCCCATCTATCTGGTGGCGAGCACGGCGTTGCGCGAAGATGTGGCCGACAGCTATCGCAGTGCCGTTGAAGACATGCGCGCAGATGGCACGCTTGATGCAATCTGGCGCTTCTACACCGAAGACGAAGTGCTGTCAGATTAACGGCAGCCCAACCTGTTTTATACCTCAGGCGCAATTGGCCCTCCCTGCACGATGGAAACCCTGACGCGCACGGGCTGTGGCACCCATCCGTTTGCGCCGCCGTGCGCAATCGCAACGAACATGCACGTCCTCGTCACCCGGAGAATATGCGAACCATCGCAGCATCGAACGTCGCCCAGGTCATGGTTGCCTTGTTCCCTGCGTAACCATGGTAGTGCGATTGGCCGGTGTGGTTAGGCAATCCGGCCCAGATCTTCGCCAGATTGTTCATGAAACTGTGACGCGGCAGTTTTCCCGCAAGGAAATCCTCAATCCCTGCATCGGCCAGCAACAAATCGGCAAGTACATCTTGCACCTGCGGCGAAAACCGCACCTTTGGATCAAGACCCGCCCGCTTGACCAAGCGCCGCAAGGTAGCCGGAATAAACTGATAGCGGCCGATGGCATGAGGTTGGCCGGGGGTGGCATCGATCCAATCATAAATTTGCTGAACACTCATCGCCGTAGGCGGTGCAACAGGTTTGATCGTCGCGCCGTATTGAACGGCATCATATCCTTTGGCCCCGGCCTCGGCCTTTGCGATCAGATTGCGCAGATTGGCAATGGGACCGCCATCGGTCAGGACGTTCGGCAATGCCAACGCGCCAAGCCCCATGTCATTGTTGTCCGGAACGGCCCGTGGCAAGGCCACAGGAGCAAACAGGCTGCCACTGGATTTACCTGCAAATAGGCTTGAGGCAGACGGCGCACGCGCTGTCAGGACGGCGTCACCGGGCGCTTGAGACACGGCAGGTAGCAGGCTGGCACGGTTCGCCATCGGGAACAATTCGGCGAGGGCGGCACTTGCGCTCAATACCCCCACTGCAACAACACCAGTCCCAAGACCTTTGATCAAACGCATGCCAACTCCGTTCTGAAATCCTCGCGTTGTCGCGGATATGACATGGCACTGGTTGACAGGATCTTGCCCGGAACGATCGGTCTTCCAACACTTTAGCTAAAATGCACTGCACCACCCGACATCGCACCACACATCAGCGCACTGGGTGCCTCGTCCAAAACTCACGTCTTTGCTTTGCCCACCCGGAAGGATGCACTGTCCGCCCGCAGATGCCGCCAAAAGTCGCGCACGTACCAGAGCAGTGTTGGATCAGAACACGTTGAAGCTAACGCGTCAAAGCTGCATAAATTGCGTCCTTCAGGCTCATCCGTTTCTTGCGGATATCAGCCATGTGCGCATCCGAAACGGGTTCAACATCGGACTCGGCGCGATGCACCTCGCCATTCACAGTGTGGTAGGATTCAACCAGGCGGGCAAAATGAGCATCCAACTGGCGCAGTTCTGAAATCCTGTGTGCATGTTCCGGAAAGTCTTCAGCCAATTCGTGGGGTGTGTGGGCCATATCAGGGTCCTTTAAAAGCAAATGGGACAAGAGCAGGTTCAGCGCTTGCGGGATTTGGGATGCAGCGAGGCGGCGAGAATGTGATCGGCGTCATGCACCACCCGGTCCGCACAATGCACGATCAACGGATCAGGGGTTGCGACAACACCATGATCCTTCTTGGGATAATCCAGAGACGCCAGATAGTGACGCATACAGTTGATGCGAGCGCGTTTTTTGTCATTTGACTTGATGACCGTCCAAGGCGCGTCCGCTGTATCCGTGTAAAAGAACATGGCCTCTTTGGCCTCGGTATAGTCATCCCACTTGTTCAGGCTGGCGCGATCAATGGGCGACAGCTTCCACTGTTTCAACGGATCCGTTTCGCGGGCATCAAATCGGCGGCGCTGCTCGTCTTGCGTGACCGAAAACCAATACTTGAACAGATGAATGCCGGACCGCGTCAGCATCCGCTCGAACTCCGGCGTCTGGCGCATGAATTCGAGATAGTCGCCGGGCGCGCAAAACTCCATCACACGTTCCACACCGGCCCGGTTGTACCATGACCGATCATACAAGACGATTTCGCCACTCGTGGGCAAATGCTTGATGTAGCGCTGGAAAAACCACTGTCCGCGTTCTTCATCTGTGGGTTTGTTGAGCGCAACAACTCGGGCTGCGCGCGGGTTCAGATGCTCGGTAAAACGCTTGATCGCCCCTCCCTTGCCCGCAGCATCACGGCCCTCAAACAGCAGTACGTGACGCTGGCCCGTTTCCTGAACCCACAGCTGGACCTTCAACAATTCAACTTGCAAAGCCGCCTTCTGGGCTTCGTATTCTGATCGGCTCATTCGCTTGGCATAGGGATAATCTGCCGTGTCAAATTCCTGTGGTGACACGACAGGGGCGATAGCGGCACTGGTGGTGTCTGACACGTCTCAACTCCTGTCTGGTTGAGACTCACCTAATCAGGACAACACAGGCCCGTCCTTGATCCGTATCAAGTGGGCGACCGGATCACAGGTGGCGGTCAAACATCTCCCAAACTGGCAACAGGCCACGCATGTTGGCCACCGTCGCCTTGATCACCCCGTCTGATCGCCACGCCTCTCCCATCGGTGCGCTAATTGCCAGGGCCTTGCGGCGCAGCAGATCACCCTGAGGATGTTCCGGGTCATACGGTTTAGGGACACGTTTCAACGGCTCTGGCCCCCAATCGCTTAACTCTGCACCGACACTGGCCCGGGCCCCATCCAGCGCCTCTTGCAGGCCACTGCCCCAACTGTCGACGAAGGCGCGGTAGCGGGTCAGGCTGTCGGCCTGCAATCCCATAACGCCCATACCGACTATGAAATAGGATGGTGACAGACCCCAGAACCACGACGGGGCCAGAACGTCCTTGTCCGCCGGAGACCACATCACATGCAGATGGGTGTTCAACGGGGTCTTGTCCTTGGAAAATCGCACATCTCGATAGATTCGGAAGACTTTAGGGCTGTGAGCTTTACCCGTCAGGCGAGCCAGATCCTCAGCCGTCAGGTCGGCAAAGAAAGACGCAGGACCGGCAATCGCATCCTTGTAATGGGCCTTGTGCGGCTCAAACCAATCTTTGGTGTTGTTCTGCTCCAACTTGGTGAAAAAGGTCAGCGCTTCCTCTACCATGTTCTCAAACCCATCTGCCATCGACCGGTCCTCCTCGCCTCAGCTCTAGCCCCAAGAATAGCACGCGCGCCAAAGCGGACGAGTGCGATTGGCCTATTGGCAACAAATCACACCGCGCGCCTTGTTTTTAGGGCATCCGCTGCCGAAGCAGCGCGCGCGGGATGCACCGGCTGTGACCCCACCAAGCCCATAAAAGTAAGATGCCAAAGGCGCCCTAGCCTATTCCGACCAATAAGCGTTGCGTGTACGCGGCCTCCGTGGCACGAATTGAGGCATGATTACCTCCTTAAACGGCACCCCGCTTTCACGTCTGACCTTTGGCACCATGCAGTTCGGAGGACGTGCAGATGCCAGCGAAAGTCGCGCCATGTTCGATGCTGCCCGTGCAGCCGGAATCACCCATTTTGATACGGCATATGTCTATACAGGCGGAGCCTCCGAAACCCTTTTGGGCGAGATGGCACAGGCAGAGCGCGACAGCCTGATCATCGCCACCAAAGCTGCGTATGATGGCGGCTCCGGACGCGACAATATCCTGAATGGATTTGCCACATCGCAACAACGGCTGCAGATGGATGTGATCGACATTCTCTACCTCCATCGCTTTGACGATGAGACGCCGCTACAGGAAACTTTTGACGCGTTGGCCACATTGAAACACGAAGGGAGAATCCGACATATCGGCGTATCGAACTTTGCCGCCTGGCAAGTGGTCAAGGCCCAGGTCATCGCCGCAAGCTTCGATGTGCGCATCGACATCATCCAGCCCATGCACAGCCTCGTCAAACGTCAGGCCGAGGTCGAAATATTTCCCATGGCGGTTGACCACGGCATTGAAATCGCACCCTATTCTCCGCTTGGGGGCGGCCTACTGACAGGCAAATATGCCGCCGGAGGCACAGGGCGCCTGACTGAAGACGACCGCTACGCCACGCGCTATAACGTCGAATGGATGCGGCAGGCCGCCGTTGATCTGACAGCATTGGCATCCGGCATGGGCACGCATCCCGCCACGCTCGCCGTGGCGTGGGCAGCCGCACATCCGGCACGTCCCCGTCCCATTGTTTCCGCCCGCTCTGCCGACCAACTCGCCCCGTCCCTCGACGCGCTCAAGATCGACATGACGGCCGACCTCTATGAGCAGATCACCGGGTTCAGCCTGACACCGCCTCCCGCCACAGACCGCATCGAAGAGGCATGAGCGATATCATCGTCATAGGGGGCGGCATTGCTGGAATATCCGCGGCCGCGCGGCTTTCTGCACATGCTGAAGTCAGCGTTCTCGAAGCGGAAACCGCTCTTGGGTATCACGCCTCCGGGCGTTCAGCAGCCTTGTTTGAACAGAACTATGGTCTGCCGTCGGTGATAACGCTCAACAAGGCGAGCGCCGCCTTCCATCAACCCTACCTTTCCCCTCGCGGCTTCCTTCTGGTTGGGCGAGAGGGAGAAGATGACGGGTTCGAAGCCGATGCCAAAAACTTGAAGTGTCCGGAAATTTCGCTGGACGAAGCGCGCAGACATGTCCCGATCCTGAACGCCTCTGTCACCCGCGCCGCCTACCATCCCGACGCCATGGACATCGACACACACCGCATGATCCAGGATTTTGCAAAAACCGTCCGGGCAAATGGCGGACGCGTTATGACCGGCAAACAGGTCAGCACGATCGAAAAAACGGATGCATGGACTGTGCGCTGTGGTCAGGAAGAATTCAGCGCCCATACGCTGGTGAATGCCGCGGGCGCGTGGGCGGATCAAATCGCCCAGATGGCAGGGGTGAACCCAATCGGACTTCAGCCCATGCGGCGCTCCATGGCGCGCCTGCCCGCCCCCGGCGGTTACGAGATTTCGACTTGGCCGATCTTTTTCGGAGTGAACGAAGCGTGGTATGCTAAACCCGACGCTGGCAAACTGCTTGTCTCTCCCGCCGAAGAAGACCCCGTCGCACCCATGGATGCATGGGCAGACGACATGGTGATAGCAGAGGGGCTGGACCGGTACAGTGCACATGTCACGCAAGAGGTCACGCGGGTGGAAACCACATGGGCAGGCTTGCGCAGCTTTGCCCCGGATCGCACATTGGTTTTGGGGCGTGACGCCACAGATCCCGACTTTGTCTGGTGTGCCGGGCAAGGGGGCTATGGCTTTCAGACAGCCCCAGCCGCCAGCCAGTTGCTGGCAGATCTCGTGATGGGGCACAGCCCGGAAATAGACGCAAAAACAATAACTTCACTCTCACCCTCCCGGTTCTGAAAAGGGGCAATAGACCGCCATGTTCAAATACGCCCTCACTCTGGCACTTGCGCTCCTGATTAGCGGATGCGGCCCCACCTCCGGACCGGCCCCTTTCTCCGGGCCCATGGTGATCGGTGACACCGACCCGGTGCGGTTCAATGGACGCCAACCCAGCACATTCCCGGTGCGCGGCATGGACGCGGCACGGTTCCAGACATCCGTCGACTGGGTCCGCGCCAAGGCAGTCGGTATTGAATTCGTGTTCCTCAAAGCCACCGAAGGCGGCGATTTGCTGGATGTCAAATTCAGGGATCACTGGCGCGGCGCTGGTCGGGCCGGTATCGCGCGCGGCGCCTATCATTTCTACTATTTCTGCACCGCGCCCGAGGTACAGGCCAAGTTCTTCATCAACACCGTTCCACGTACAAAAGGCACCCTGCCTCCCGTGCTCGACATGGAATGGAATCCGTTCTCACCCACCTGCCAAAGACGCCCCGACGGCGCTACGGTACGAGATGAAATGCGCCGCTGGATGGATCTGGTCACAGCCCATTACGGACAACGCCCGGTCATCTACACCACACCGCGCTTTTACAAGGAAAACGAGCTAAACCGCTTGAAAGGCTACGAATTCTGGCTGCGTACAACAGCCAAAACCCCGCGCGAGGCGTTCCCGGGACAACGCTGGACGTTCTGGCAATACACCTCGACGGGGACACTGCCCAACACGCCAGGCGCCATCGACATCAACGCCTTCAATGGCAGCCAAAGCGACTGGGAAAGCTGGAAAGCAGCCCGCAGCATCCGCTAGTCAAAGGGTCGGTGGGCGCCATCTCGCGGGGGCAAAGGCCACGCTGCCGGGTGACGCGCCTGCTTTGCAGAGGCTAAAACGCATTTGCCAAAGGCGAACAGAGCTGCGCACCGACCTCACCCATCCAGTCGAATAACCGTATTACCGGGATCGTATGGGCTGTCCTCTACTATCTCGCAGTCCCAAAGCGCATCAAACATCCGCACTTTCAACCGTGTTCCGGTCACTGCCAATTCGGGCCGGACATAACCCATCCCGATCGACTTCCCAAAGGCCACGGAATACCCGCCCGAGGTCAAGCGGCCCACACGGGTATCCCCATCATAAAGTGCCTCACGGCCCCACGGATCCGCGCCCTCCGGCCCATCGATCAACAACGTCACACATTTTGAGCGCACGCCAATCGCCTCCATCGCGGCTTTGCCATGAAAGTCCTTGGACAGGTCCACAAAACGCGGCAAATCAGCTTCGATCGGCGTGGCATCACGACCCAGCTCAGTCCCAAACGCACGATAGGATTTCTCCTGCCGCAACCAATTCTGCGCCCGCGCCCCAACCAACTTCATCCCATGAGGTTCACCCGCGGCAATCAGTTGATCCCAAAGGTAATTCTGCATCTCGATCGGGTGATGCAACTCCCACCCCAACTCACCGGTATAGGCCACACGGATCGCCCGAACCGGGCACATCCCCAGTTCAATGTTGCGACATGACAGCCACGGGAACCGCTTGTTTGACAGCACTGTGTCGGGATCTGAATCTTTCACCAATGCATTCAAAACATCCCGCGACTTTGGCCCCGCAATGGCAAAAACACCCCACTTGGTTGTCACATCCTCTTCGTTGATGCGGCCAAATTCCGGCTCCTTCTCCATGATCGCCTTGTACAGGTAATCCTCGTCATAGGCGTGCCACCCCCCAGCGGAAACAAGGTAATAGTCGTCTTCCGCAATCCGCACGATGGTGTATTCGGTGCGCGTCGTTCCTGCCGCCGTCAACGCATAGGTCAGATTGATCCGCCCCACCTTGGGCAACTTGTTGCAGGTGAACCAATCCAGAAAGGCCGTCGCGCCGGGGCCAGAAATGCGGTGTTTGGCAAAGGCGGTCGCGTCGATCAAGCCAACCCCTTCGCGCACCGCCCGCGCCTCGGCCTCGGCATATTGCCACCACGCGCCACGACGGAAGGACCGGGCATCGTGATCAAAACTGTCGGGTGCATCCAAGGGACCGTAATAGTTGGGTCTTTCCCAGCCATTGACCTGCCCAAACTGCGCGCCTGCCGCCTTTTGGCGGTCATAGGCTGGGGCCGTGCGTAAGGGGCGGCAGGCGGGGCGTTCCTCGTCTGGATGGTGCAGAATATAGACATGCTCATAGCATTCTTCGTTCTTGCGCGCCGCATATTCGGTGGTCATCCAATCACCGTAGCGCTTGGGATCCAGCGACGCCATGTCGATCTCGGCCTCTCCCTCCACCATCATCTGAGCAAGGTAATACCCCGTGCCACCGGCCGCCGTGATGCCAAAGGAAAAACCCTCGGCCAGCCACATGTTCTGCAAACCCGGTGCTGGTCCGACCAATGGATTGCCATCGGGTGTATAACAAATCGGACCGTTGAAATCGTCCTTCAGCCCACTCTCTTCGCAAGACGGCACACGGTGGATCATCGCCATGTACTGCTCTTCGATCCGCTCCAGATCCAACTGGAACAGATCCGCCCGGAAACTGTCCGGCACACCGTATTCGAAACGGGCAGGCGCGTTCTTTTCATAGACACCAAGGATCCAGCCACCCCGCTCTTCGCGCACATAAGATTGCGCGTCTGCATCACGAATAACAGGATGCTCGCCATGGCCCTCACCACGATAGGCAACAAGCGCAGGGTCCTGTTCCATCACGATAAACTGGTGCTCAACCGGGATGGCGGGCATCTTGATGCCCAGCATCTGCGCGGTGCGCTGCGCATGGTTGCCGCTGGCCGTCACGACATGCTCGGCCGTAATCACCACCTGCTCGTCCGACGGGATCAGGTTGCCACCCTTCTCCACCATTTTGGTGACCGTGACCTCCCACGCTTCACCGGTCCAGCGAAACGCATCCGCCTGCCATTTGCGCTCGATCATAACACCGCGCTGACGCGCCCCTTTGGCCATCGCCATGGTGACATCTGCCGGGTTAATATAGCCATCAGTCTCGTGATAAATCGCGCCTTCCAGATCCTCGGTCCGGATCAACGGCCAGCGCGCCTTGATCTCATCGGGGGTCAGAAATTCATAAGGCACCCCACAGGTTTCAGCCGTAGATGCATAGAGCATGTACTCATCCATGCGCTCCGGCGTCTGGGCCATGCGCAAATTGCCCACCACGGCAAAACCGGCATTCAAACCCGTCTCTTCCTCAAGCGTCTTGTAAAAATCGACGGAATACTGATGAATATGGGTAGTCGCATAAGACATGTTGAAAAGGGGGAGCAAACCCGCCGCGTGCCAGGTCGACCCAGAGGTCAATTCGTCCCGCTCCAACAACATCACATCGTCCCAGCCAGCGCGCGCCAGATGATAGGCAATTGATGTTCCAACAGCGCCGCCACCCACAACCAGCGCTTTGACTTGCGTTTTCATGTCCCGACTCCCCGACATAGGTCCAAGCCTGTTCTAGAAAACCCGCACAAAACACGCGCCAACAGGCCGACCCCTCACAGCAAGAAAACGACGCTTTGCCGCCACGGTTTCTTCTGACCAAAAATACCATGGGGGTTTTCAAAGGGGGCAACGCCCCCTTTGAGCCCGCGCGGCAAGCGCAAAAACATCATGTCGCCGCAAGGCGTCCTTGGGATCAGCGCAACCGCTCAAACCGGACATGACCGATGGGGGTCATGCCTGTTTCTGTCAGGAACGCACCATGCACCAACAATCGAACAGATTCCCGAGGTTGCGTTGGCGCGTTCGAAGACACAAATGCTGCGCCACTGTCCACACCTGCATCCCACACCCACAACGGCCGGGTCAGCTCATCCACCCACCCCTCAGCATCGCGCAGATCCACACCCGCCGCGCCACTGAACCAATCCGGACTGGGCGCTAGCATCGTCGCAAAAGACACAAGGTAATGTTCCTGCGACACCTCCAACTCCAAAACAAACTGCCCACGTCCGGTTTCCAGGCCCGGCACCACTTTGCGCGCACCTACACGTCCACGGCGCTGCCCCTCGTCAAGCTCGGCCTGCAACACAGTCACCCGACCATTTGTCGCCACCAGCCCAAGTCCGCTGGAGGCCGTCTGACCATCCGCAAACAGGTTGTAACGGGGCGTGTGGGCGAACGCGATCAAACGCGACCAGTGTGGATCTTCCAACTCGGGTTGCTGCCAGTCAAAACTGACGGTGACACGATATGTTGCGTCAGCCCAAAGCGGGGTGGCCAAGACGCAAAAACACAAGATCAAGGCCCGTACCATGTGCATCCTAACCACGCGCAGATGCACTGAAAATCTTGCCCGGGTTCATGATGTTCAACGGATCAAGCGCACCCTTGATCGCCGCCATGAACTCGGTTGTCGCGCCCAGTTCCTTGATCAGGTAGGGCTGTTTGCCCTGCCCGATGCCGTGCTCGCCGGTGCACGTGCCATCCATCGCAATGGCCTCATCCGCCAGATAAGCGGTGAATTCTTCCGCCCGCGCCACTTCGTCGGCGTTGTCCATGTCGATCAACACAAGCGAGTGAAAGTTCCCATCCCCGACATGTCCAACAATCGGTGCCAGCAGATCCAGTTCAGCCGCCTTGGCCTGTGCGCCCGTCACGGCCTCAGCCAAGCGCGAGATCGGCACGCACACATCTGTCGAAATGCCTTGCGCACCGGGGCGCAATTGCAAGGTCGCCCAATATAGATCATGGCGCGCCTTCCACAGTTTGTTGCGTTCTTCCGCCGTGGAGGTCGCCGCATAATCATGCCCCCCCGCATCCTCGGCAATGGCTCCAAACATCTCCGCCTGTTCGATCACGCTTTGATCCGACCCGTGAAATTCCAGCAACAACAGCGGCGTTTCAGGCAAAGACAGTCCCGCATAGGCATTGGCCGCCCGCACATTCAATTCATCCATCAACTCGATCCGCGCCACCGGAATGCCGTACTGGATGGTCGACATCACGGCCTGACAAGCCGCGTCAATGGACGGGAACGACATACGCGCGGCGCGGATCGCTTCGGGAATGCCCTGCAGTTTCAACGTGATTTCCGTGATCAATCCCAAGGTCCCTTCGGATCCGACCAGCAACCGCGTCATGTCGTACCCGGCAGAAGTTTTCTTTGCCCGCTGTGCAGTCCGGATCACACGGCCATCCGCCATCACGGCCTCAAGGCTCAGCACATTGTCTTTCATTGTTCCGTAACGCACCGCGTTGGTGCCAGACGCCCGGGTCGAAGCCATCCCACCAAGGGACGCGTTCGCACCGGGATCGATGGGAAAGAACAGTCCCCGATCGCGCAGATACACATTCAGGTCCTCTCGGGTCACGCCGGGCTGCACCACGCAATCCAGATCTTCGGCATGCACCGCAAGAATCTTGTTCATCTGGCTCAAATCCACCGACACACCGCCCGCAGGCGCATTCACATGCCCCTCCAGCGATGTACCCGTGCCAAAAGGAATGATCGGCACCTCGTGAGTGGCACAGATCTTGACGATCTCTGACACGTCCTGGGTCGACGAGGGAAAGACGACCGCATCAGGCGCTTGCGGGCGAATCCACGTGGTTGTGTGGGCGTGCTGGTCCCGCATCGCCTGCCCGGTATGGAACCGGTCGCCAAACCGCTGCTTCAACACCCCCAATGCGGTCGAAATACCTGTTTCGTTGCGCGGCAAGTCCGTCGCCTGAACCATATCACTCTCTCCCTCGATGCGCCGACCTAGTCGCCGAGCGCAATACCCTCGCGGCGTGGATCCGCACCACCCTGCAACCCATCACCAATGGCAATCGCGTGCAGACCGGAATTCAGACCGCGCACATTCACTTCAAACCCCATACCTTCAAGGGCTGGCCCCAGATCGGTGGCGCTTGTGCCTTCCTCAAGGTCATAAGTGCCAAAGCGGTTGACCGCATGAGGCAAACTGACCGCTTGTTGAACATCCATTCCCCAATCCAGATAGGCAATAATCGACTTTGCCGTGTACCCAATGATCCGGCTACCCCCGGGGGAGCCAATGGCCAGAACAGGCGCGCCATCCTTCATCACAATCGTCGGCGACATGGAGGACCGAGGACGCTTGCCCGGTGCCAAAGCATTGGCAATCGGAACACCATCGCGTTGCGTGCGAAAGCTGAAGTCGGTCAGCTCGTTGTTCAACAGGAACCCATGCACCATCAACCGCGACCCAAAGGCGTTTTCGATGGTCGTTGTCATGGACGCCACGTTGCCATGTGAATCCACAATCGAGATATGCGAGGTCGAGGGCAGTTCGATGCTGTCGTCGTCTGCCCAATGCAATGCATGGTCAAATGCGGGCGACCCAGGTTCCACTTCGCCCAGCGCCGCGTCCCCCGACAACAATGCTGCCCGCTCTGCCAGATAGGCCTGATCAACCAAGCCTGCTGTCGGCATCGGCACATAATCGCTGTCCGCCATAAACCGGCCCCGGTCAGCAAAGGCCAAGCGTGACGCATCTCCGATCAATCGCCATGCTTCGGCACTGTCAGGACCCAACGCAGCCAGATCATAGCTGTCCATCATTCCCAGAATTTGCCCCACGGTCAGCGCACCGGACGAAGGTGGCCCCATCCCGCACACATCGTGGGCACGGTAGGTCGCGCAGACTGCCGGGCGCTCTTTCGCCTCGTAGATGGCCAGATCAAGCGTGGACAAGACGCCCGGATTGCCCGGCGCGTTTTGCACTGTCGCCACGATGTCTTCCGCGATCTGTCCTGTGTAGATCGCATCTGCCCCGCTCACGGCCATGGCCCGCAAGGTCTTGGCATAGTCGGGATTGACCAGCGTATCGCCGACCTGCAAAGGCGTCCCGCCCGGCAGGAAATAGCTGGCTGTTGCCTCAAAGGTGCTCAGACGCTCGGCGTCGCGCTCAACAAGTCCTGCAAGACGCGGAGAGACGGAAAAACCCCCGTCAGCCAGATCAATTGCTGCATCAAACAGACCCGCCCAGGGCTGCGTGCCCCAACGTTTGTGCGCCGCCTCAAGCAAGGCAGGCGTGCCGGGCGTGCCAACCGAACGCCCCCCGACAACCGCGTCGAAAAAGCCCATCGGCTCGCCATTATCGTCCTGAAACAGGCGCGGTGTCGCTGCCAGGGGGGCCGTTTCCCGCCCATCCATTGTCGTCAGTGTTTGTGTGGCCGCATCGTACCACACCAGAAACGCACCGCCCCCAAGACCGGAGGATTGCGGCTCGACCAGACCCAGAACCGTCTGAACGGCCACCAACGCATCCGCAGCCGTGCCGCCCTCGGCCAAAACGGCAACGCCTGCCTCAACAGCCAGAGGGTTTGCCGCAGCAACCATGTAATTCGCCGCCTCAACTGGCCTTCCGTCGGCCTTGGCCGCCATCGCCGCTTGCGCAGCTTCTGACAATGCTTGGGCCGTACCGGATGTGGTAGCTTCGGGTTGCACTGCATCTGCGGTTTGCTGCGCAAGGGCAGCGGTGGAAATCAGGGAAAAGGCAACAGTCAGGCAAAAACGCATCGGGTCCTCCTCTGGCGCGCGCAAGGCTTTGAGGATCAAAGCCTTCGTTGGAAAATGCACTATTTTCCGGTTGGTTCAGTCACAACATGGACGGGACCACCTGATCAGGCGGGCGGTGGCCGTCATCAAAAGTCTTGATATTGATGATCACTTTTTCTCCCATCTCGACCCGGCTTTCGCGCGTGGCCGACCCCATGTGGGGCAGCAAGACGACATTGGGCAATTCACGCAGACGCGGATTCACCTCACGACCTTGCTCGTACACATCCAGACCAGCCCCCGCGATCTCTCCTGACCGTAACATCCGCGTCAGGGCATTTTCGTCGATCACTTCACCACGGGACGTGTTCACGATGACTGCGTCCGGCTTCATCAGTTTCAAACGACGCGCGTTCATAAGATGGAAGGTAGACGGTGTGTGGGGGCAATTGATACTCAGAACATCCATGCGGGCAACCATCTGATCAAGGCTTTCCCACCACGTTGCCTCTAGATCATCCTCGACCTCGGGGCGCAAACGACGACGGTTGTGATAGTGCACTTGCATCCCGAATGCTGTGGCCCGTTTCGCAACAGCCTGACCAATGCGCCCCATACCCAAGATGCCCAAACGCTTGCCTGCGATGCGCCCGCCCAGAAACGCAGTTGGCGCCCAACCAGACCAGTCACCTGACTGCATGGCGGCAAGGCCTTCGGGAATGCGACGGCTCACTGCCAAAAGCAGGCCCATCGTCATATCGGCCGTATCATCTGTCAGAACGCCAGGCGTATTGGAGACAAGAATGCCGCGTTGCCGCGCCGTGGATACGTCGATGTTGTCGACACCCGCCCCGTAGTTCGCAATCAGTTTCAGGCGGCCTCCGGCCTGCCCAATCATCGCCGCATCAACCGTATCCGTGATCGTGGGCACCAGAACATCGGCGCTTTTCATCGCTTCGACAATATCGGCCCGGCTCATAGGGATGTCTTCATCCCGCAACCGTACGTCAAACAATTCGCTCAGGCGCGTTTCCACCTCGGCGGGTAACCGTCGCGTAACGACAACACTCAGACGTTCCTTCGGCATGAAACCCTCCCCGGTCTTGGCGCGCACGCCATTTAGCGTCATGGTGGCGGATGTGAGCATGAGGCACAAGAACCTCAGCCATATCAAGAGGCGAGAGATGAGTGGACCAGTCCGAAATTGGGGTGACTTGCGCAAGCTGTGCAGCTTTGCGCTGATTTTAGCCGCTTTGGCGGGGCCTGTTGTGGCGCGTGACACGGGTCCGGTGACCAACCTGCCATTGCCGCGTTTTGTGTCGCTGAAGGCCGCAGAAGGCAATGTGCGTCGTGGCCCGTCCCTGACACACAGGATTGATTGGGTTTTTCAGCGCCGTGACATGCCCCTGCGGATCACCGCCGAGCATGGCCATTGGCGCCGCGTTGAAGATCGGGATGGTATGGGTGGCTGGGTACACTATTCCCTGCTGTCCGGCACGCGGACCGTGATTGTGGAACAAGATATGCTGACGCTGCGCGCGCGCCCAGAGGCGGACGCCCCGGTCACAGTTGCGCTAGAGGCAGGTGTGATTGCACGGCTGGGTGACTGCGACATCGAATGGTGCCGCCTAAGCTCTGGAGGCTATCGTGGCTGGGCCCCCAAGGCACGCTTGTGGGGTGTGCACATGGATGAGGTGCGCGACTGAGCGTTTCCAGAAGTTGGTCATCACAACATGCCTTGATTTCTCCGATGTTCGGCAACGTCGGATGAGGCAGATCGATCAGGTACTGCCCTGGCCCTTTGTTGCGTCGATAAACTTTAGAACTACTTCGGCAAGCTCCGGTCCCACGTCTTCCTGCAGGAAATGGCCCGCATCGGGCAGCACGGTATGCGCCTGTCCCGCGGCGCCGGTCATGCGCTTTTGAAACACCGTATCGACACCCGCCATGATCGTGTCATCCGCGCCAAAGGCGGTCAGCACAGGCAGTTCCAACCGGTCAAGCACCTGCCACGCTGCGCGATTGGCCGGGGCCTCCGGATCATCGGGCGAGGCTGGCACCAATGTCGGAAATTGTCGTGCCCCCGCCTTGTAGCGATCATCCGGGAACGGCGCGTTATAAGCCGCGACTTCGTCCTCAGAGATCTTGCGTGTGGTCCCGCCGTAGACAATTCGGCCCGCATTGAAATCCTCAACCGTCTGAGAGTACTCACGCCACGCCTCAAATGCCGGGCCCATCGGTTGGCTCCCTGTCGGCAGTGCAGTATTGGCCACCACCAATCGTGCAAACCGCTCGGGAAACGCTGCAAGCAGGCGCAATCCAATCAGCCCACCCCAATCCTGACACACCAAGGTGATGCCCTGCAGATCAACCTTGCGCAGCCAATCGCTCATCCACGCGACATGCCGTGCATAAGTGTAATCCGTCCGTGCCGTGGGTTTGTCGGATTTACCAAACCCCACTAGGTCCGGCGCGATCACCCGATGACCCTCGGCCGTAAAGACCGGGATCATCTTACGATAGAGGTAACTCCATGTCGGCTCCCCGTGCATACACAGGATGGGGGCGGCGCCCCGCGGTCCTTCGTCAAGGTAATGTACGCGCAACGTCCCACCTTCGGTGTCGTCTACGTCGATATAATGCGGCGCAAATGTGTAACCCGAAAGGTGCGCGAATGCATCGTCGGGGGTACGTAGGGTGTCCATTTCTCAGACTCCTTTGATGAGCATCGCATTTGGTATCTTACCGAGATCGCACGGATAGGATACGCAGAGAACCAAGCATTTACACGTTGTGAGGTTACTTGAGATGCGGGCCATATCCTACACCCGTTTTGGCGCAGCAAGCGACGTTCTGGAAGCCATTGATCTGCCCACCCCGTCCCCTGCCGCCGACGAAGTTCTGGTTGAAATGCATTATTCAGGCGTCAACCCGTCCGACGTCAAGGCGCGCAGCGGTGCACGCCCCGGTGTAACGGCCCCGCCGTTTCCCCGCATTGTCCCACATAGCGATGGAGCCGGAGTGATCACAGCCGTCGGACACGGTGTGGATGATGCGCGGATCGGGCAACGCGTGTGGATTTGGAACGGGCAATGGCAACGCCCCTTTGGCACTGCTGCAACCCATATCTGCCTGCCCAGTGAACAGGCCGTGACACTGCCTGAAGGAGTATCAGAACAAACCGGTGCAACGCTTGGGATTCCGGGACTGACGGCAGCCCAAGCTGTCTTTGGCAATGGTCCAGTTGCGGGGCAATCCCTTTTGATCCAGGGCGGTGCGGGCACTGTCGGATTGCTGGCGGTTCAGTTGGCTCGCTGGGGTGGCGCCCATGTCGTGGCCACCGCACGCGGAACAGGAATCGAGGCGGCACAAAACGCCGGAGCACATCAAGTCATCGACTTTTCTGCACCCAACTCGGCCGAAGCACTGTTGGCTGCAAACAAAGGCGCGTTCTATGACCGCATTGTCGAAGTCGAATACGGTCTGAACGCCGCGACGGACGCAGAGGTGATTGCGCCCAATGGCACAATCGCCGCATATGGTTCGGCCCTTGATATGACACCACACATTCCATTTGGGCCGATGCTGTTCAAGGCCGTAACACTGGACATACTGCTGATCTACATTCTGCCAAAACCGGCGCGGGACGCAGCCATTGCCTATCTGCACGACGCATTGAGCCAAGGCGCGCTGACCTGTCCTATCGCCGATATCCTTGCCCTGTCCGATTGCCATCTGGCCCATGATGCTGTCGCGCGTGGCGGGCGGGACGGGGCCATTTTGCTGGATGTGCGCACATGATCCGCGCGCTGATCCTCATTGCCTTGTTGCTCGCCTCTCCTCTGGCGGCGCAACAGACAACCGACCAGCCTCAAGGCACCATCGCCGTCGACGACAGCGCCACCCAAGATGCAGCCATCGCGGTACGCATTCGCAACATTCTGTCCGAACTGGAGGGCTACGAAGAAGTCACGGTGACCGTCTCATCAGGGATCGTGACCCTGCGCGGGACCACAGTAGACGCGGCCACCGCCACGCGCCTCAACGATTTGGCAGGCCGGGTCGAAGGCGTAGTGGCCATCGAAAACGAGGTGACGGAAACGACGGACGTGGTGGCACGGTTGAACCCCGCTGTCGAACGGTTCCGCGATCGCATGATGCAGATGATCGCCCTGCTGCCTTTGGCGACAGTTGCTATTCTGGCCTTCGTCCTTGTGACTGTGCTGGGATTTGTGCTGGCGCGCATGCGCTACCCTTGGGACCGGCTCGCGCCCAATGCATTTATCGCGGACATCTACCGGCAGGTCGTGCGCCTGTTGTTTCTTGTGGGCGGCATTGTCATCGCGCTCGATATACTCGGGGCGACGGCCTTGCTTGGGACGATCTTAGGGGCGGCAGGGATCGTCGGTCTGGCCATCGGTTTTGCGGTCAAGGATACGGTCGAGAACTTTATCGCGTCGATCATGCTGTCCATTCGCCAACCCTTCATGCCCAATGACACAGTCGAGATCGAAGGCGACATCGGCAAAGTCATTCGCCTGACAAGCCGGGCAACCATCCTGCTCAGCTTTGATGGCAACCATATCCGCATCCCCAACTCTACCGTCTTCAAAAGCCGGATCGTGAACTACACACGAAACGACGAACGCCGTTTTCTGATTGGGCTGGGCGTAGCTTATGACACGGATCTGGCCGCCGCGCAGGCGCTCGCGCTGGAAACCGTACGCAGCCTGCCATTTGTGCTGGACGCACCCGAACCATCCGTCTGGATCGAAGAACTTGGGGACAGCGCAGTCATCATCAATGTCGCCGCGTGGATTGCACAGCACGAGACCAGCTTTCTCAAGGCGCGCAGCGAGGCATGGCGGCTGTCTTTGGCGGCCTTTGACAATGCGGGCATTGTGATGCCGGAAAACACGTTGCGCGTGCTGGGTGTTGGCGCGCCGCAGCCCTCTGATGCCACCACGCCAACGCCCGCACCGGTCAAGGCCACACCGTCGGCTGATCTGGCCGCACAGGATGTGCAGGCCACGGACGAGGCCGCGCTGGAACGCATCATCAATCAAGAACGTGAAGAACGTGGGGAGGATGACCTTCTGAACCGCGAAAGCATGCAGCAAGAGTAGCGCAACGCATGTCATGTAATTTTTTGACAGAATCGGTCTTGAACGATGCGCGCGCCCGGCGTATGACCCCGCTCACGTTGGGACGTAGATCAATTGGTAGATCAACTGTTTTTGGTACAGTAGGTTGTAGGTTCGAGTCCTACCGTCCCAGCCACTTCTCAAAAATCATTTTGCTATGATGCTCCGTCGCTGGTGGCATTTTGTTGTATTTGGCAAAGCCAACCCTCAGGGCAGAACACAGAGAATTTGGTCGCGCTGGCTGACAACTGTCCTAAACTCCAAGCCTTGCGAATCCTCTTTTCCCGGGCCTGAGCACACAATATGACCGCCAGATTTTTTTCTGACAAATCACGCCCGGTGCACATGGGCAGGTATCCAACCGAATTGCTGGCCAGACAGCCCGGACCCGCGAGACTCGATGCCGTCCCACCGCATCAACCTCTGTCTTTCACGCGGGCCAAAGATCCCCACTCTATCGTGAATGCGATGCGCGAACATCAGGCCATGCTGGATGCCATCCGCGACGGGTTGATCAACGACGAACGCGCCGAATGCCCTGCCGATCCAACGCAGCGCGCAGAACATCTCAAGGCATTTTCCTACTTCTGTGATGCAGCCCTGACCGGCACTTGCCTTTTACCACGCGAGGCTGTGCTGGATGGCCCGTACAAGAACCCGGACGTGGACCGTCTGGCGCAGGATTTGAAGACCCGCCAGACCAAGACTTTGGCTGCCGGCATTGATCTGACAATGGCGGACCTCAAGGAATCGATGGAAGCTGCACCTACGGGCATCGATGCGCACACGCACGCCATTGTTTTACTGTACGAAAACCCACGCGACCCGCAACCGGATGAACCCGGTGCGGACTGGATCAACGATGCACAGGCCCATCGCGCCGGATTGCTGGCGGCAGAAACCGCCATCGTTCTGTCCAATTACCTGCGGGTTTTGGGGTTCGATGCCCGTGGGCACACGGTCTCGGCCTCCGACGTTGATCTCAATCGGTTGGCTGTCGCCGCAGGGCTTGCAACGGTGGAAAATGGCGAGTTGTCCCACCCCTACATTGGCACACGCTTTGGACTGGCCGCAATCACCACGACGTTTGAAGTTGCGCCGGATGCACCGCTTGCCGCGCTTTCACATCAGCCCAAATCCGCCTTTGGACTGCAGTGGAAAATGGGCAAGGGGTTTGCAAAGAACGCTGGCAACGCACTGCCCTTCAAGGATCGGCGCTTTGTCGATGGTGCCCATCCTTTTGAGACACTCAAGCGGGTCGACACCCCAACAACGTACATCGATGAGGCCAATGTCGCCCGGGTCCCCAAGCGCACCGATATGTTTGCGCGGGCGACATTTGGAGACATGGGAAAACACCTGCAAGATGCTGCACGCGGCGGATACTACGTGCGCAAAGCGGCGCCTTCGGCTGCACAACGCCGTGCGCTTGGTGCATTTGTGCTGCTGCAAGACGGTGAACCCGCCCCGCAAAAAACCTGTGTGGATCCCGACGACGCGGCCGCGCTGATCAAGGCGACATGCTATTATCTGGGCATCGACGCCGCAGGAATTTCGCGATGCCCCGAGTGGGCATGGTACAGCCATGATGCGCGTGGCGAAGTGTTGGACCCGCCCCATGATCACGCCATCTCGATGCTGATCGATCAGGGATATGAGACCATGGAGGGGTCGTCGGGGGACGATTGGATCGCAGTTGCGCAATCCATGCGTGCCTACTTGCGGTTCTCTTTGCTGGGCGGCGTGATTGCCAAACAAATTCGCAATCTGGGCTATAGCGCCAAGGCTCACACGGTGCTGGACGGCGAAGTACTGCAACCGCCCTTGTTGCTGCTGTCCGGCCTCGGAGAAGTGAGCCGCATTGGCGAGGTGATCCTGAACCCGTTCCTCGGGCCACGCCTCAAGTCGGGCGTGGTGACCACGGACCTGCCGATGACCCACGACAAACCTATCGACTTTGGCCTGCAAAAGTTCTGCGAGTCCTGCAACAAGTGCGCGCGCGAGTGTCCTTCGGGTGCGATCACGGCCGGGCCAAAGCTGATGTTCAACGGCTACGAGATCTGGAAGTCCGACAGCCAGAAATGCACCACCTACCGCATCACGACCCCCGGTGGCGCTATGTGTGGGCGGTGCATGAAAACGTGCCCGTGGAATCTTGAGGGCCTGTTTGCCGAAAAGCCGTTTCGGTGGGCAGCGATGAATATGCCGTCTGCCGCTCCTCTGCTGGCCAAGCTGGACGATTACGTCGAAAACGGCACGTTGAACCCGGTCAAGAAGTGGTGGTGGGATCTGGAAATCACCGAGGCAGGTGGCTACCGTCCAACACGTATTCCGGTAAACGCCCGTTCGTTGCAAAAGGATCTCGATCTCAAATACGAAGATCAGACACTTGCGGTCTACCCCGCTCCGCTGGCACCGCATCCACATCCCTATCCATTCCACATGGACCGCGAGGCGGGTATCGAAGCCTATCAGGCACTGATCACGGCAGAGGAATATCAGGCCCGTGCAGCCGCTGGCACGCTCGACCCAGTGTTGCACCGCTATACTGCCGACGGGGACAGCCCCGTATTGCAGGTCATCGTCTCCAAAGCGGAGATCATGGGCGATGGTCTTACAAAATATGAATTCACCCCCATCGACGGTCAACCTCTGCCGGTTTGGACTGCGGGCGCGCATCTTGATATCGTTGTCGCACCTGATTTCCTGCGGCAGTACTCCCTGTCTGGCGATCCAGCAGATCGCTCACACTTCCAGATCGCTGTGCTGCGCGAAGACGAGGGGCGGGGTGGCTCCAAACTGATGCACCGCATTTTCAATGAAGGGCGGCGCGTCTTTGTCTCGCGTCCGATCAATCACTTCCCGCTTGCGCCTGATGCCACACATTCCGTCCTGATGGGGGGCGGTATCGGCATTACGCCGATGCTTGCAATGGCACATGAACTCCATGCCAAAGGCGCATCCTTTGAGGTACACTATTCGGGGCGCACACGGGCCAAGATGGGGTTCCTGAACGATCTGTCCTCTTTCCCATGGGCGGACAAGGTTGAGTTGCACATCTCGGATGAAGGATCGCGTGCAGACATGGATGCAATCATGTCGCGTCATCAGCCGGGATGGCACGTGTACACCTGTGGAGCCGACCACTACATGAGCAGCGTGACAACTGCCGCGACCCGCGCGGGCATCCCGGAGGATGCGCAGCATTTGGAGTATTTCTCTGTCCCCGAGCAGCCCGAATATGAGAACTTTGACTTTACCTTGCGTCTTGCGCGATCAAACAAGACCTTCACAGTGCCAGCCGACAATACTGCGGCCGATGTCTTGATCGAAAATGGCTATGCTGTGGACCTCAAGTGTTCGGACGGGATTTGCGGCGTGTGTAAATGCGGCCTTGTGTCAGGCGATGTCGAACACCGGGATTTCGTATTGTCCAAGGCACAGCGCAAAACCGGGATCATCCTGTGCCAATCGCGCGCCAAAGATGCAAACGGCGTGATTGAGATCGACCTGTGAGTATATGCACCCTACCCGATGCTGCACACAGCCCGAAGATGCAACAAGACGGCTGTCCCCGGTCCGAGGAGGCCCATGCCCCGATTTGAAATCAAAGATGTCGTACTGGACATCCCAGACGAGTTGCTGAATGCGCATCTGACGAAAAAGATGTCCGAGGGCAGCTATGAATCCTCTGAGGCGCGGGCTGCGCGGATGCGGGTCAAGCGTGGGCACCGCGTTTTAGAACTCGGTGGAGGCGTTGGCTACATCAGTTCGGTGTGCGCCCAGATCACGGACCCGTCCAATATCCTGACCGTCGAGGCCAATCCCGCCACGCTGCCCATCATCCGCAACAACCTCGATCTCAACGGAGCGCAAACGACCAAGATCGTTCATGCAGCAGTGGCAGGCGACGCCGCGGAGGGAGAGAGTGTGTTGTTTCGTGCCGGCAAGGCGTTTTGGGGCTCTTCCATTGCCGACGCGACAAGCAACCCCAAAGAGCTGGTGGAAGTGCCCCTGATCAGCGTTTTCGAACTGCTCAACCTGCATCGTCCCGATGTCGTCATCATGGACGTCGAAGGGGCAGAAAAGTACCTGTTCGAGCAAAAATGGCCACGTTACGTCTGGCATGTGATCATGGAATTGCATCCACGGCTCTACAGCAGCGCGGTGGTCAAAAAGATATTTGACCGCATGTCACAAAGTGGCCTGACCTACGATCCTGGCCCCTCGCGCGGGGCGTTGGTTGCGTTTCGGCGGGTCAAAGCCTGAGCACAGCAAGGCAGCCATGCATCTTTGACGCCTCGACAACACTGTCCCAACCGCGTAGAGCCGCCACCTTGCGCCCCACTTAGGCCGTGCGTTTTGACCCAAAGGACCGCTTCCCGTGAAGAAAACCCTCGCAGATGCGCTGGACGCGCGTGGCTACACCACCCTCACTGCCGTGCAAGAGGCGGTGATTGCCCCGGAAACAGTGGGCAAGGATTTGTTGGTTTCAGCCCAAACCGGATCGGGCAAGACATTGGGTTTTGGCCTTGCGATTGCGCCCAACCTGCTTGGTGAGGCGGATGTCTTTGATGGTGCGGATGCACCGCTTGCCCTCGTGATCGCGCCGACCCGCGAACTGGCCTTGCAGGTCAAACGCGAATTGGCATGGCTTTTTGAAAAAGCCGGAGCGGTTGTGGCCTCGACGGTCGGTGGCATGGATATGCGCGATGAACGCCGTGCGCTGGCACGTGGTGCGCATATCGTCGTGGCCACGCCCGGCCGCCTGCGCGACCACATCATGCGCGGCTCGATTGACCTCAACGCATTGAAGGCCGTTGTGCTGGATGAAGCAGACGAGATGCTCGATCTTGGCTTTCGCGAAGACCTCGAATTCATCCTCGAAAGCGCGCCGTCTGAACGGCAAACACTGTTGTTCTCGGCCACAGTCCCCGCCGCGATTGCCAAGCTCGCCAAAAGCTATCAGCGCGACGCCATCCGCATTGCAACAACCAGTGGCGAAAAGCAGCACGCCGACATCACCTACCGCGCCTTGCGCGTGTCTGGCCGCGATGGAGAAAACGCCATCATCAACGTACTGCGCTATTATGAAGCGCCCAATGCAATCGTGTTCTGCAACACCCGCGCCATGGTGAACCGCCTCACAACACGTCTGTCCAATCGAGGGTTTTCGGTTGTCGCCTTGTCAGGAGAATTGACGCAAGGCGAGCGCACAAATGCGCTGCAAGCCATGCGCGATGGACGCGCCCGGGTCTGTGTGGCCACAGATGTCGCGGCGCGTGGCATTGACCTGCCCAACCTCGATCTGGTGATCCACGCGGAACTGCCCAGCAATCAGGAAACACTGCTGCACCGCTCGGGCCGTACAGGCCGTGCCGGACGCAGTGGCGTCAGTGTGATGATTGCCACGCCTGCCGTCTTGAAAAAGGCACAGCGCCTTCTGGGCTGGGCAAAACTGAGCGCGGAATGGGCCGATGCGCCAAGCGCCGAAGATGTCATGGCCCGCGACGAAGAACGCATGCTGGCAAGCCCAGACTGGCACGAAGCCGTCTCGGAAGATGACAAATCGACGGTCGACACGCTTACCACCACGTTCACGCCCGACCAGATTGCCGCCGCCTATCTGCGTCTCTACCGCGAACGCCACACTGCGCCTGAAGAACTGTCGGACGTAAACGAAGCCCCCAAGCCCCGCGTCGCCTTTGGCCCAAGCGTCTGGTTCTCGGTTGCGGGTGGGCGGGCTGTTGGGGCCGAACCACGCCGACTGTTGCCGATGTTGTGCAAGGCGGGTGATGTGTCGCGGGATGATATTGGCGCGATCCGTATCCAGCCGGATGTATCCCTTGTCGAAATTCGCGAAGCGGCTGTTGATGGCTTTCTGGCTGCCGTTGGTCCGGCCATGACAGTCGAGGATGGTGCTGCGCTGACGCGCTTGCAAGGCGTGCCGACATTTGAACGCGCACCGCACCGAACAAACTCGCCGCGCACAACGGACAAGAAACCCTTCGCACGCGACGATACCCCAAAGCCTCCGAAAGCTGACCGTCCCAAGACAGAGCGCCCGAAAGGCAACCGCCCCGGCACAACCAGACCCGTGGACTGGAATGACGATCCGGCACCGCGCACCAGAAAACCAAAGGCCGGTGCCAAACCTGCCGCCAAGAAGTGGGCCAAACCAGCCGCGCCGTCCGACCCGGCCGTACACAAGGCGCGCAAGCCCCGCACCGGCAAGCCGAACAGCGCGGGCAAGCCGACAGGCGCAGGTAAACCCAAACACGCGCATAGGGACGACAACGTCTCGCGCGGCCCAAAACCGCCAGTTGGAAAACCGTCGAGCAAGAAAAACCGCGCCCGTCAGGCGGCTGCAGCCAAACAGCGCGGCAGCGGCTATCCTTCGCGCAAGCCCGCCAAACCACGCGGCGGCAAATAGCGCAGGACCGCACTGCGTTCAAAAATCACGCTTTGCGCACCCCGGTGTCTCGGGGTACGCTGGGTGTGATAAAAAAACGGAGTGACAGGCCACATGACCCTCACACGCCGAGCAGCCATCTTCAGTATATCCGCCTTCGGTCTCGTCGCCTGTAGCGGCGCGACCCCGCCAACACGCACACGCGCGGCAGGATCCACCGGCCTTCCCGCCGATCTGCGGCCCGCACCAAACGCAGCCTACGACGCCTGGGTCCGCAGCTTTCGCGCACGGGCCAGCGCCCAGGGGATTTCGAACACGACGCTAACCGCCGCATTTCGTGGCACAGGCTACCTGCCGGGTGTCGTCAAACGCGACCGCAACCAGACCGAATTCACGCGCACTTTGGAAGACTACCTGTCCATCGCCGCATCTGACGAACGTGTGTCCAAGGGGCGTGCAGCCTATAATCGGCACCGTGCCACACTGGCCGCTGTCGAAGCACGCTACGGTGTGCCAGCGAACATCGTGACCGCGATCTGGGGGCTAGAGAGCTTTTACGGAGAACGTCGGGGCAACGTACCTGTGATTTCCGCCACATCCACCCTTGCTTTTGATGGGCGGCGTGGCGCGTTCTTTGAAAAGCAGTTGATCGCAGCCCTGAAAATCCTGCAAAGCGGGGATATCACCCCGGCCAAACTAACAGGTTCATGGGCTGGTGCGATGGGGCACACACAGTTCATTCCAACATCATACCAAGCCTTTGCCGTTGATTTCACAGGCGACGGACGGCGCGACATCTGGTCGGATGACCCCGCAGATTCGCTGGCGTCGACCGCCGCATACCTGTCACGCAACGGCTGGTCCAAAGGTGTCAAATGGGGCGGAGAAGTCGGCAACGGCGCGCCATCCGGGCGCACACTCCAACCTCAACCCGGCGGGCCGCGTTTCAACGTCACCTCCAACTTCAACGTGATCAAACGCTACAACAACTCTGACAGCTACGCGATTGGGGTGGGCCATCTGGCCGATCGGATCACCGGAGGCGGGCCCATACGTGCCGAATTCCCCCCAGACGAATACGGGCTGAAGAAAGTCGATCGTATTCGCCTGCAGCAACGTCTGACGGCCCGCGGTTATGACACCGGCGGTGCTGATGGAGTGATCGGGCCCAACAGCCGCAAAGCGATTGAGGCTTATCAAAAGAGCCAAGGATTGCCCGCGACAGGGGATCCGTCGCTTGCGCTGCTCGCCAGCCTTGGCTGAGGCTCCCTAGCCTTCCGGCACCAGTTTCAGATCAAAGTCTGCGCGCAGGAACGTGTCATTGACTTTGCCGCTCAGCACATAGCCATCGGGGAAATCACCGGGCTGGCATTCGACATATTTCATCACCAGATCACTGCGCACACCAAAGACCGTGTCTTCGTCGAGGTAGGGATCATCATCCGGGAAAATTTCGGTCACGAGGGGCCGGAAACCCGGCGCCTTGATGATGTAATGAAGATGCGAGGGGCGCCATGGGTGGCGGCCTGTCGCGCGCAGGATTTCCCCAACCGGTCCATCCGTCGGCACAGTGTAGCTGACAGGTTTGACGGTGGTAAAGCCATAGCGGCCATCCGCACCCGTGGTCTGGATACCATGGAAGGAATAGATGTCCTGATCGGGGTCCTGACTGGAATACAGACCGTTGGGCGCTGTTTGCCAGATGTCGATCTCTGCCCCTTCAATCGGGTTGCCATCGGGGTCTGTTACACGTCCACAGGCCAGCAGCACCTGCCCCTCGTATTCACCCTTCATGTCAGCACCAAATTCAATCGGCGGCGCACCCGAGATGTGGAAGGGTCCAAGCACAGACGAAGACGTGCCTTCAGGCACCGAGTTCACCATGTCGACCAGCGAAGACAGGCCAAGCACATCTGACAGCAGCACAAATTCATGGCGGTGCTCATCGGAGATACGACCTGCGAATTCCAGAAACTCGATCCCCTTTTGCCACTCGGCATGGGTCAGATTCACCTCCTTGGCAAAGGCATGCAGATGGGATGCAAGGCTTTGCATGACCTCGCGCAGGCGCGGATCGGTATCTTCGCCAAAATAGCCCATGAAAACATCGGTGATGTTGTCTTTGGTGACAGTGCGCATGAGTTTTCTCCTAAGGCAAAATGGCCGTGCTGAGCGACGGGAAGCGGATCAACAGGATCAGGACCACCAGCATGACAAGGGCAAACGGGAAGGCACCGATAAAGACGTCCTTGAGCGATATGCGGTCATCATCCAGCGTGGCCTTGATCACAAAACAACTGATCCCGAGGGGTGGTGTCAACAATCCAATCTCGGCCCCCACAACGGTCACGATACCAAACCAGACCAGCGACAGGCCCATCGGCTCGATCAACGGCAAGAACAGCGGCACCACAATCAGGATGATGGATGCCGTATCAAGCAGCGTGCCCAGAAAGATCATCAAAAGCACGTAGACAAACATGATCCAGAAAAAGCTGAGTTGGCTTGACCCCAGCATATCGCCCAACTGATTGGGCAGACCGGCAAGGCCCAGCATACGGCTGTAGATCGAAGCGGCAGTAATCAGGAACAGAATGGCCGCTGTGATGTGTCCTGTCTCCAGCAGTGCCTCCCAGAACCCGCGCAGGTTCATCCGACCTCTCAACACTGCAATGATGAGGCCCAACAAGGCACCCGCCGCCCCTGCTTCAACCGGCGTCAGCCAGCCGGTATATATGCCCCCCAGAACCACAGCGATCAAAGAGAGTGTCGGCAGCGTCTTGCCCGCGATCTCTGCCGGGGTCATCCACTCCATATCCTCGCCAGAGCGACCGCCGACATATGAGGGCGCAAAGCGGCCCATGGCCCAGATGGCGACGACATAGGCGATGGCCAGCAAAATGCCCGGCACAACACCCGCGAGGAACATCTCGCCCACCGACTGTTCCGCCACGAATGAATAGATGATCAGCATCGCAGAGGGCGGAATGATCATGCCCAGCACCGAACTGCCTGCAACAACACCAACGGCAAAGCGCGGGTTATAGTCGTAACTCAACATCTGCGGCACGGACACTTTGGAAAAGACCGATGCCGAAGCGATGGACGAGCCCGTCACGGCGGCAAAGACCGCATTGGCCCCGACCGTGGCCATGCCAATGCCGCCTTTGACTTTGCGAAAGCCCGAGTTCATCACCTCGTAGATGTCCGCGCCCAACCCCGCCTTGGACACGATGAGCCCCATGAAGGTGAACAGCGGCACGGTAGCGAACGTATATTCCATGACGCTGTCGCCCACGGCGATTTTCAGCAGATTCATGGCCAGATCGAAGTTGTCCCGCATCAGCCAGATCGACACGAAACTGACAATGCCCAGAGCGATGGGGATATAGAGGCCCATATAGACAAGGAAGACGATGGCGACGACGGACAAAGCGCCGATTTCAACCGGGCTCACGCGCTGTCTCCTTTGGTGGCGTCGCTATCCGTATCACGCCCTTCAAGGATCTTGAGCACAAAGATGCACACACACAGTACGGCGCTTGCAAAGATGACCAATTTGATCGGCCACCATGGCGCGGTAAAGACTCCCGGCACACCAAAGAAGTCCTGCGTTTCGACCATCTTGAGGAACTCAGGGAAAATCGCAACGGCCACCAGCGTCATGAATGCCGCCGAAATCCCGTTGATGAAAAACCGCATGGCCCGTGCAACGCCGGGGTATTTGCCGCCGATCACCAGCAAGAAACCATCCGAACGCGTCAGACGATTGACGCGGCATACGTCCGGCAATTGCAGAAACACAATCAGGACCATGGAAAACTGAACCACCTCAACCGCACCAAGGAAGGGCGCGTTGAACAGGCTCCGGGCGATGGCGTCGTAGTTCACGATCGCCACGAGGCCCAGCACAACAAGGGTTCCCACGGCATTGGCCGAAATGGCGATGCCGTGGGTCAGGCGCGAAAGCGCATTCAGGGCTGCGTTCATGGCGTCGCGGGCTCCTATTGAGGACCGGCCGCGATCAGTTCGTGGCCGCTGTCCAATCACGTACAGGCGTAAAGCCGGCTGCTGCCAACTTGGCGAGGTAAGCGTTCAGCATCTCGGTGCCTGGCTCGCCCTTGCCGTCCAGATTTGCGGCCCACTCGGCAGCTATATTGGGCATGGCATTGGCCCACGCGGCACGCTGATCCGCATCCATGTCGACAATTGTACCTCCACCATCGACATAGGCCTGACGGCTGGCTTCTGCCCGGTCCATGGCAAGACCGGCAACATGGTCACGGTACAGTACAGCCACCTCTTGCAGCACGCCTTTGACCTCATCGGGCAAACCATCCCAGTAGTCTTTGTTCACGGTCACGGTTTTGGAGTTCACGGCCCCCAGATCAACGCGCAACATGTAGGGTGCAACCTCAGCGATCTTGAAGGTCTTGGCAGCCTCTGGCCACAGCATCGCGTGATCCACAAGCCCGGTCTGGAGCATGTTGTAAAAGTCCGTCAGACCGCCGCGGACACCGGCAGCACCTTCGATGCCCTCAAGGTAGCGCAGGTTCATGCCCGCACCAGCGACCTTGCCGCCTTCCATGTCCGACAGCGCGTTGATGGGCTGCTTGGAAAACACTTGATAGGTGTCAAGCACCACACCTGTTGCGAGATAGACCTGGTTCTGGGCCGCAAACTCGTTCTGCATTGTCGGGTATTCTTTGGCGATCTCGTCAACGGCCTTGGCCACCGCCCGCGCGTCAGCTGCAATAAATGGCGTGACTGCTGAAATAGCCTGACTTGGCAGCTTGGAGCTGTGGAAAATCGTGGTGACGATGCCGATATCACCAAGACCCAACTCCACCCCTTCGAGCACGCCCTTGGGTTTCACGATGGAGCCACCATAGCTTTCTTGCCAGTCCATTTTATAGTTGCCGCTTTCAGCGAGACGCTTGTCGACCTCCGGGATGAAGAAACCAGTGAATTCCTTGACCCAAAGCGCGCGCGCCGGGTAGCCGTCAATGACAACGGCACGGATGGTTTCTGTGGCCAGCGCGGGCAATGCAGTCAAACCTGCCAATGCCACGCCCAATGCCAGGCGGCGCATGTTTTGTGCGATCATGTTCAATCCTCCCATTTCGGCGCGCCTGTGTTCAGGCTTTGCGCCAGATCGTTTCCAATGCGGTACCCGCCTGCTCAAACAGCTTGGACAGCGGGCAGTATTTGGCGACTTCTGCGGCCACCTCGTTCAATTGTTCGGTGCTGAGTGTGCCATGCGCTGTGACGGTTTGCGTCATGGCCACGAAAGGCACATCAATTTCTTCTTCCAGCGTCACGCCGCGGCGATCAAAGTCGCAGACAAGATCAATATCAAGGTGACCCAAATCTGCCCCAATCTTGGCCGCAACCTTGTTGGAAATCACGTTGGTGCAACCGGCCAAGGCCGCAAGGGCCGTATCCGTCGGCGTCGGCCCAGCGTTCGTTCCGGCCCGTTCGGTAGGTTCGTCGATCACGGCGGTTAGGTCGCGGATGGCAACGTCAGTGCGCGAATGGCTTGTCCCTTTGGCCTTGGCGCGCAACTTGACGGTGGTTTTCATTTTGACATCTGCCATCAGATAACCTCGCAGACATCTTCAAACCCAAAGCGTGGCAACTTTTGAAAAAGCGCGTTTTCATCGGCATGGCCAATGTTGCACAGAAAGTTGGATTTGAAGCTGGTGTCGGCAAAGAATTCGGCATCAACAATCGCGTTGTCAAAACCCGAGATCGCCCCCACGTCCAGACCAACCGCGCGTGCAGCGATCATGAAATACGCCCCTTGCAGGGTTGAATTGCGGAATGCCGTATCCTCGATATGTGCCGTTTTGCCCTCAAAGAAGTGGCGACGATCCTCGTGTGGGAAAAGAAACGGCAGATGGGTCCAAAACGCGGTGTCATAGGAAATGATAGCCGTCACCGGCGCGCCCATGACCTTGGGCACGTTCGCGGGTTTCAAAGCCTTGGCCAAACGCTCCTTGCCCGCCTGAGACCGCACAAAGGTGAACCGCGCAGGGCAGGTGTTCATGCTGGTGGGGCCCTGCGCCGTGATCTCGTAGATCTGACGTAACAAATCGTCTGACACCGGTGTGTCTTTCCACGCATAGTGCGAGCGTGCATCGCGCAGGATCAGGTCAATTCCGTCAGCATCCAGCTCAGACAGTCGGGTCTTGAGATCACGAAACCCCTCTTGGGCAGCAGCACGGACTGCGGCCTGCTCCTGATCGCTCATCACGTTCATTCAGCGGCCTTTCCGGCGGCCATATCTTCTTCGGCCACAATCGGGTTGGCGCAAATGCCAATGCCTTCAATCTCGATCTCGACGACCTCGCCAGGGCGCAACCAGCGCGGTTTGGGCTTTTTCGCGTGGCCTACACCGGGGGGCGTGCCCATGGCGATCATGTCGCCAGGCTCCAGTGTGGAATACTCCGAAATCGCAGCGATTGTGCGCTCCACGGTCCACAGCATATCGGACGTCACAGCGCTTTGCAGGATCTCATCGCCCACGCGGCTTTCGATCTTGAGACCCTGTGCACCGGCGGGCAATTCGTCCGGGGTCACAACCATGGGACCGATGGGGCCGGTTGCGTCAAAATTCTTTCCGGGTGTCCACTGATGCGTCTTGCGTTGGTACTCACGCACGGACCCATCATTAAAGATTGTGTAGCCAAAGACGTGGTCCAACGCATCTGCTTCGGCGATATGTTTGCCGCCCTTGCCAATGATCAACATCAACTCGGCCTCATAATCCAACTGCTCCGAGCAAGACGGACGGACCATCGGTGCCCCGGCAGGAATCATGGACGTACTAGATCGCATGAACAGCGCAGGGTAGGTCGGGATCTCGTATCCGCCTTCCTTGATATGGTCGACATAGTTCAAACCAAGGCACACGATCTTGCCCGGACGGGCGATTGGCAGCATCGGGGTGATGTTGGCAACCGGTTCGCTAGGGGCGTCAACCGCGCGCGCCGAAAGAGACTCCGCATCAAATTGGCCGTCCACGAGGGGCATTAGATCGGTGCCAAGGCCGGGCTCAAGCGCAGTCAGGTTCACCGCCACCTCACCATTCACCAAATAAACAGCCGAGCCGTTTGCCCCACTCCCCACCATGAATCGCATCAAACGTCTCCTCGTTTCTTGAATTTTTGACGGTAATCTGACTTCATGTCAAATAATATCGATATTTTTGCCGTAAAGGACTCAACCATGCCTACATTCGCCGAATACAAGGGAATTGCCCGCGACCGCGGCGCACTCGCCTTTGAGGTTTTTGTCGTGACCAGCCGCCCCGTGGGTGACCCTGAAGCCATGTTTGAACACCTCAAGGAGCACGTCGCTTACATGACCTCTCAGGAGGCATCCGGGAACTTGGTCATGTCCGGCCCATTGTCAGACGAAGCAGGGATTGAAATGTCGGGCATCGGGTTTCAAGTCTGGCGCGCTGAAAGTTGGGAAGCGGCCAAAGCCTTTGCTGACGCAGACCCGATGCACGTCGCTGGCGTCAAAGCCTATGAATTGCGCCGCTGGTTGATCAACGAAGGCAACCTGTCGATGTCTGTGGGCCTGTCTTCGGGCACGGTCAAGCTGAGCTAAACGCGGGAGAAGTCCGCGTTCTCCAAACGCTCGGACAGGTACTGACCTGTCCGGCGATAATGCATCAGCAGAACTTGCGACGTCGCATCCGCATCGCGTTCCAGGGCAGCAGCCAGAATATCTGCGTGTTCGCTGCTGACATCGCGGGCCTGATAACTGTCCGTACGGCCGGCAAGATACCGATAGCGGATGTTCAGATCATAAAGCCTGTCGCAAAATCGCAATAGAATGGGAGATGTCGCTGCGCTCAGCAGTGCCATATGGAACGCCTTGTGGTGCGCTTCGAATGTGGCGACATCATCGCGTGATGCGCGCACGAGACGGTGATGGGCCAGCACCAGCGCTTCTTCCCATTCCGACGTAGACGCCGCGAGGCTTTCACGCAGTGCCATATCTTCGAGCGCGCACCGTAACTTCAAAATCTCCGCAAATTCCGCACCGCTCGCGCTGGCCACGCGAAATCCGCGCTGATCCAGACGCTCAACCAGCTGATCCGAGGTCAGCAAGCTCAACGCCTCACGGATGGGCGACGCACCTACTGCCAAGCGCTCCTTGAGCGTGTCAACTTTCAACTTTTCTCCGGGCGGCAAAGCGCCCGTTACAATCTGGTCACGCAGTTTGCCATAGACTTGTTGTGTGATCGACACGGTTGTCCCGGTCTTGTCCTGCGCAAAAGTCGTGTCACTGGCAGCCATAATCAAACGCGTCTCATTCCAAATGTGTTGCAGGCTGCACTATACGAAGAAAAATCGATCAAACGGAACAGCGAACCCCAAAATCGGTTTTTAACATGACGATGCGCCAAGGCACCATCCAGCAGCGTTTGGGCGCGCCACCTATAGGTGAAATTACTAAGACTTTTCATTCTGCACACTTGTCAGGCGATTTTTTTAGTTAGATGCTGCATATGTGAGCAGAATAAAAACATACCTGCTGGCAGGCGTTATATCAGCAGTCAGCGTGACAGAGGCAGCCGCGAGCGATGGGTTGTTCAAAACCTTCGCCGGTTGCGTCGGACGCATGTCGGCCGAGATGGAGCACGCTTGGCTGCTCAACACTGAAAGTGCTGATAAGCTGAAAGCGCAACGCATGACATTCATTTCATTGCTGGACGCCGTCACTCCGGCGGGGCGTGAACGCGAAGCGCTGATCGTGCGCGTGGACACCAAGATGGCCCACGCGTCGTTGCTGACGACCGCAAGTTTCGGCACGACGCCAACGCGCAGCCGTCACGCTCAAAGGCGGGCAGAGCGGCTCGTTAGCCAATGCCGCGCTTTGCTCTTGGACAGCTAGCAGCGGCAGCACAGCAGATCATCGCACAAGTTTTGGGCTGAATCATCAAACGCGCTGATTTTTTGGGCGGCCACTCCGACAAAAGCCATCTTTTGCGGCAAATCGACTCCTGCACTGAACGCACAATGCCTAACCCGGTGTCCGAGCGATACTTGCTCGATGAAAAGATGTGCGATGGGCTCGGCCTGCAAACCATAAACCCACCGCACCACGCAAATGAATGCGCGGGTCGCGTATGGGCAATTTTCAATGCCTGCACAAGAGAGCCACGCGTCACAACTGAGGACTGAAGATGACACGTAAACTCCTTTCCAGTACTGCCGCTGTACTTCTCGCTGGCACTGGCGCCGCCTACGCATGCGATGCCCCGATTAAGGTCGGCGTCCTGCACTCGCTGTCCGGGACAATGGCAATTTCTGAAACGACGCTCAAAGACACCATGGAAATGTTGGTTGAACAGCAAAACGCGGCTGGCGGTGTGCTGGGCTGCGAGTTGGAAGCTGTTGTGGTCGACCCTGCCTCTGACTGGCCGCTGTTTGCTGAAAAAGCACGCGAGCTGCTAACCGTGCACGAAGTCGACGTGATCTTTGGCAACTGGACATCTGTGTCGCGGAAATCTGTACTGCCCGTGATCGAAGAGCTGAACGGCCTGCTGTTCTATCCCGTGCAATACGAGGGCGAAGAAAGCTCCAAAAACGTCTTTTACACCGGTGCTGCTCCTAACCAGCAGGCAATCCCCGCCACGGACTACTTCCTCGAAGAGCTTGAGGTCGAGAAATTCGCACTCCTGGGGACCGACTATGTCTATCCACGCACCACAAACAACATCCTTGAGGCTTACTTGAAGGACAAAGGCATCGCAGCCGAAGACATCTTCGTGAACTACACGCCTTTCGGTCACTCCGACTGGTCCAAGATCGTTGCTGACGTAGTGGCACTGGGTGCGGATGGCAAAAAGGTTGGCGTGATTTCAACCATTAACGGCGATGCAAACGTCGGATTTTACAAGGAACTGGCAGCCGCTGGTATCTCGGCCGATGACATCCCCGTTGTGGCCTTCTCGGTCGGCGAAGAAGAGCTTGCCGGTCTGGACACATCCAACCTTGTTGGGCACCTGGCTGCATGGAACTACTTCCAATCTGCCGAATCCGAGGCCAACGAGGCGTGGGTGGACGCGTGGAAAGCCCGCATGGGTGAAGAGCGCGTGACCAATGACCCAATGGAAGCTCACTATATTGGGTTCAACATGTGGGTGAACGCGGCCGAAGCTGCCGGCACAACGGATGTCGATGCGGTTCGCACTGCGATGTACGGTCAGGAGTTCCCGAACCTGACCGGTGGTACAGCCGTAATGCTTCCCAACCACCACTTGGCCAAACCAGTCCTGATCGGTGAAATCCAAGAAGACGGTCAGTTCGACATCATCAGTCAAACGGCTGAAGTACCGGGTGATGCTTGGACAGACTTCCTGCCAGAAAGTGCCGTGCTCAAGTCCGACTGGGCCGAGTTGGGCTGTGGTATGTACAACACTGAAACAAGCACATGCGTACAGATCAAATCCAACTACTGATCTGATCGCATAGACCTGCCCGGGCAGTCATTCCTCCCTCACACTGCCCGGGCATCCTTCTTCAATAAATCTTCTCAGGACATGCCATGCGACCTCTCCTCCAGATCCTAATGGCGTGTCTGCTTGTGATCGCTCCCTTTGGGCTCAGGGCCCAACAGGTCGACGCGCCCATCCAGCAACTTCTGCAAACCCATGCCGACATAATCGCAAAATCGTCCCGCAAGACGATCCAGCCAGCCATTGATGCGCTTGCGTCGAGTGGATTGCCGGAGGCGCAAACCGTCATGCAACGCTGGCAAGACAAAGACATGTGGTATGCCAAGGACACCACACTGTTTGTATTTGCCGAAAAAGCACCCGACCGGATGCTGCGACTGTTTGATGTGGCCGACGGGTCTGAAATTGGCCTGGCCGAGGCCAAAGCCTACAAACAACTCAAGCCCAACTCCGGTATTCGCGGCCTGATCGCCGCCGCGTTGGTTCAATTCCAACTGTCCGACCCGGATCCACGTGCCCGGGCCACGGCGCTGGCTGCGATTGAGCGGGATGCCGAGCCATCGCACCTCCCGGCCCTGCGCGCTGCGATCGATAACGAGGATGACGCGGCCTTAAAAGAGCGCAAGATGCGGATCGAGCGGGTGCTGACCATCCGATTTGGCGAAGATGACAATGAACGCATCGCCGCCATCAAGGCCTTCGCGGGTGATCTGGGGGTGGACGTGCGTGCCACGCTGAACCCACTGGTCGCCACGCGGATCGAAGTGGCCGAAACCCTGCCCGAGGGCGCAATAGAAGTCGCGGTCGGCTCTGAGGCCCTGTCGCGCGAGGCCGCCTATGCGCAACTGGTGGCTGCTGATCTGGCCCCGCCACGGATTGACAACGACACGATCCGTCAGACCCTGATTGCCAACATCGACGGGACAACCGTTGCAGGTGTTCAAATCGCCGCCTTGGACACGGATGCTGCCCGCCTTGAGGCCTACGCAGCGTTGAGCCGAAGTGGAGCGGCTCAACCCGTCGTCACAGACGCGGACATGGATACCGCTCTCTCCTCCTTTGCGTTTTTTGAGGTGTTCACCGGTGCGTCGCCCCAAGTTGCACTTGCAGCACGCACCGTCCTGCAAGACATCGAAGCCAAGGTCGCACTGAACCAAAGCGTGGATCTGGTTCTGGACGGGCTGTCACTGGCCTCGATTTACTTCCTCGCAGCCATTGGGCTTGCCATCACCTTCGGCGTCATGGGCGTGATCAATATGGCCCATGGTGAGTTCATCATGATGGGGGCCTATACAGGGTATGTGGTGCAGTTGTTTGTGCCCGACTACACTGTGTCGATCCTTGTCGCGATCCCACTTGCTTTTGCCGTCACGTTCGGGGCCGGAGTTGCCATGGAACGGCTTGTGATCCGCTGGCTTTACCACCGTCCGCTTGAAACGCTTCTTGCCACGTTTGGGGTCTCCATTGCGCTACAACAACTGGCCAAAAACATCTTTGGCACACAAGCCCGCCCACTTACGGCTCCCGGCTGGCTTGATGGGTCATGGGCAATCAACGACATCGTCTCGATCAGCTACATCCGGATCGCGATCTTTGTGCTCGCCCTGCTGTTTCTGGCCTTGTTCTGGGTGGTGATGAACCGCACCCGGTTGGGGCTTGAGGTCCGCGCAGTGACACAAAACCCGCGCATGGCCGCATCCATGGGGATCAACCCGGACAAGATCAACATGCTCACGTTCGGGTTTGGCTCCGGTATTGCGGGGATCGCAGGCGTTGCCATCGGGCTTTACGCCAAAGTCACCTCGGAAATGGGCTCCGACTATATTGTGCAATCCTTCATGACAGTAGTTGTCGGCGGCGTCGGAAACATCTGGGGCACACTGCTCGGTGCAACGATGGTCGGCTTTACCCAAAAGGGGATCGAATGGCTGAACCCGTCGAACACATTGGCAGCGCAAACCTACATGATCCTGTTCATCATCCTGTTCATCCAATTCCGGCCGCGCGGCATCATCGCGCTCAAAGGCCGGGCGGCAGAGGCATAACCGATGACTGACGCCACCTCTTCTTCTCTGTTCAAGAAAAGCCCCGGAGGTCTGGAGGCTGGCCTCCAGTCCCGAAGCTTCATCGCACGCAATCCCTCGGTCCTGATCTTCATCGCCAGCCTCGCGCTCTTTACGCTTTGCGTCACGGTGCTGGCCGAAGGATTTGGCATTGGTGTGATCTCAACCTCATTCGTCAAGACTCTGGGTAAGACGCTCTGCCTGTGTCTTGTCGCACTCGCGATGGATCTGGTCTGGGGATATACAGGCATTCTGAGCCTTGGCCATATGGCTTTCTTCGGGATTGGCGGCTACGCCATCGGCATGTGGTTGATGTATGCGCGCACAGAGCTGATCGTAGTCGAAAGCCTCAGCCAAGCGCCCCTGCCCCCAACATCCCAAGAGATATCCGACGGGATTGCGACACAGATCTTTGGCGTTGTGGGCGCGTCTGAATTCCCGTCAATTTGGGCTGTCGCGCATTCGTTGCCCCTGCAGTTGCTTGCCGCCGTACTCGTACCGGGGCTCATCGCCTTTGTGTTTGGCTGGCTTGCCTTTCGCAGTCGCGTGACTGGTGTCTATCTGTCGATACTGACGCAAGCGATGACGTTGGCGCTGTCGCTCTACCTCTTTCAAAATGACAGCGGACTGCGTGGCAACAACGGGCTTTCGGGATTGCAAAACCTGCCGGGACTGGACGCAGTACCACAAGCTATCGTGTCACTTTGGTTTTTCTGGGGAGCGGCCATTGCCTTGGGTGGAGGGTATGTCCTGTGTGCCTGGATGGTTTCGGGGAAATTCGGCTCGGTTCTTCGCGCCATTCGCGACGATGAAGCCCGCGTGCGGTTCCTTGGCTATTCCGTTGAAGCGTACAAGCTCACCATCTTCACGTTCACGGCCATCCTCGCGGCGATTGCCGGGGCGCTTTATTATCCACAAGCCGGCATCGTGAACCCGGCCGAAATCGCCCCCATCGCATCTATCTATCTTGCGGTCTGGGTCGCCATTGGCGGGCGCGGACGCCTTTATGGTGCCGTGATCGGGGCCGCATTCGTCTCGTTGTTGTCGACGTGGTTCACCGGCGGGCAGGCCCCGGACATCAACCTTGGGGTCTACACAATCCAGTGGGTCGACTGGTGGACCATCCTTTTGGGGCTGTCATTTGTGGCTGTCACCCTGTTTGCGCCGCGTGGCATTGGTGGTTTGTTTGATCTGATTGAAAACCGCCGCACCCCTGAACGCCACGGTGCAGACCTTGGTCCCGACGCAGGTGCCTTGCGCGAAAAGGAGGCTGACACGTGAGCGTGCTTCTCGAAGTCTCTGGCGTCTCGGTCTCATTTGACGGCTTCAAGGCGATCAACAATCTGTCGTTCCAGATCGGAAAGGCCGAAATGCGTGCCGTTATCGGACCCAACGGAGCAGGCAAGACCACCTTTATGGACATCATCACCGGCAAGACGAAACCCAATGAGGGGCGCGTGCTGTGGGGGGACAAATCAACCTCTCTGCTTGCACTGTCTGAAAGCCAGATCGCCCAAGCCGGTGTCGGTCGCAAATTCCAACGCCCAACCGTCTTTGAAGATCAAAGCGTAGCGGAAAATCTGATGCTCGCCCTGCAAAAGCCACGCGGCCCGTTGTCGGTTTTGCGATTTCGCCCTGAACGCGACGACCATGCAGCGGTTGCAGATATGGCAGACCGTATCGGATTGAGTGACGCACTGCACCGTAAGTCAGGCGAACTCAGCCACGGTCAAAAGCAGTGGCTGGAGATCGGGATGCTTCTGGCGCAGGACCCCAAGTTGCTGCTGGTCGACGAACCCGCGGCGGGCATGACCCCGGCCGAGCGTGAACACACCACTGCCCTGCTGGTCGAAGCGGCCAAGACCCGCGCTGTTGTGGTTGTTGAACATGACATGGAATTCGTGCGCCGCCTCAATTGCAAAGTGACAGTTCTGCACGAGGGTTCAGTCCTCGCCGAAGGTTCACTGGACCACGTAACCAATGATGACAAAGTGATCGAGGTCTACCTTGGCCGATAACCTGCTGAACATCGAAGCGCTGACGCTGCACTATGGCGGCAGCCAGATTCTGAATGGGGTCAACCTGGCGGCGGCGCAAGGCGAAGTGACCTGTGTCATGGGTACCAATGGTGTGGGCAAGACGAGCTTGCTCAAGGCGATCTCGGGAACGCATCCGCGTTCGGGTGGTCGCTACGTGCTTGATGGCGAAGACATCGGCAAAGTCAGCGCCAATACGCTCGCACAAAAAGGTGTCGCCTATGTCCCCCAGGGGCGCGAGATTTTTCCATTTCTGACCGTCCGCGAAAATCTTGAAACTGGATTTGCATGTCTGCCGTGGGACCAACGCCACATCCCGGACGAGATTTTTGAGTTGTTCCCGATCCTCAAAGACTTTCTGGCCCGCCGCGGTGGAGATCTGTCCGGTGGGCAACAGCAACAACTCGCCATTGCCCGTGCCCTGATCACGCGCCCTAAATTGCTATTGCTGGATGAACCGACCGAGGGCATCCAGCCCAACATCATCAAACAAATCGGTACGGTCATCTCGCAACTGCGCGAACGTGGCGACATGGCGATTGTGCTTGTCGAACAGTTCTTTGACTTTGCGTTCGAACTTGGGGATCGATTTGTCGTTCTGGAACGTGGAGCTGAAAAACTTAGCGGGACCGCCGCCGAGATGGAGCGCGATGTGCTCCACGCGGCAGTATCTGTTTAACAAGGCGTTAAATCCACGCGCCAGCATTAACTTTGTTATCAAAGCCTTTCGCGGACGCAGAAAAATTGCAGAAAGTTCGCCGCGAGCGTCACGGCTGCGCCGCAATGTCTTCACGCCCTTGATCCCATTCACCCCGATCTTACCGCCAGTACACAAGTGTTTTTTGTTTCTGAGCTGGGTAAATGTATCAACTGACTTCAACAAACGTCTTTGCTGACAGTGGAGGAGACGCCCTGTGGGGAGTGTCGGATCTGACACTGTTGCAGACGGGTAGCGCCTTGCAGCTATATGCCGTAGATCGGGTTTCAGGCCGCATCTTGACATATGAGGTGCTGGATGGTGCCACTCCGACTCTTGAGGCCGCGCGCACCATTGGCGGCGGGAGTCTGCCTTCAAGTGGTTTGGACCTGATCGACACACCGGATGGAGTACACGCGGTACTCACGGGCATGTCCGTATCTGACTTCAGTGCTTATCGCGTGCAAAATGCCGGTAATTTTTCCACTGCGATCGATTTCACGCCCGCGAGTGGCTTTTACAGCGCAATAACATCGGCTGCGTCGGCCAACACGGCGCAGGGCAGCTTTGTTATCACGGCGCAATATGGGCAGACGGGCCTTACTGTGCAGACACTGGGCAGCGATCTGGCGGTTGGGTTTCACCAGAACATCGACACAGGCGGCACCGTCGCGGATGTTGCGATCACCAAACCGGGTGACAACAACATTTTGCTGGTATCGGACGCCACTGGTCAGACCGTACAATCCTATCGCATGAACCCGGATGGCACCCTGACCCTTGTTGATGCACTGACGGCAACAGACGGGTTGGCCGTTTATCTCCAAGGTCAGATTGATGTGGTGACACTGGATGGTGTCCAATACGGTATTTTGGCCGCGAGCGGGACAAGTTCGCTATCAGTCTTTCGTATCGCAGACGACGGTGCACTAACCCTGACGGATCATGTGTTTGATGGGTTAGCCACACGTTTCGCAGGCGCCAGTGAGGTCAGCATTGTGCTGGCCGAAGAACGTGCCTTTGTCCTTGCGGCCGGGTCGGACGATGGGATCACGTTGCTTGAATTGCTGCCTGATGGTCGGCTCTACCATCACGGATCCGTCGAAGATCAACTGGACATTCCGTTGCAAAATGTGTCGGGCCTTGTGGGCACGCTGGACGGCAACAAGCTACAGGTTTTTGTCTCAAGCGAAGCCGAAGCCGGTATCGGCCAGCTGGAATTCACGCTCGGCGCGACAGGTGATGTCATCGCGGGCGGCACCGCCAACGATACCTTGAACGGCACGGGCGGGCATGACGTGATCTGGGGCGGTGAGGGCGGCAATGACCACCTGATCGGCGGCAATGGGGACGACATTCTTGTCGCAGGATCTGGCGACGACAGCCTGACCGGCGGCAGTGGCGAAGACGTATTTGTGCTGGGCGGCGCTACGAACAAGGTGCGCATTCTCGACTTTGACCACACCAAGGACGTGATCGACCTTTCGGGGTGGAGCTTTCTTTACCAAGCCAGCCAACTGGAAATCACAGCGCTGTCCGCCCGCTACGTCATCAACTGGGGTGACGTGAATGTCAGCGTCTATTATCCTGACACACCGGGTCTGACCGAAGAACAATTGCTGGCCGCGATCAAGATCGACTTGAACCACAGCGTTGTAACCATCGCGCCACCTGATCCGAACGAAGTTGTGTCATTCTTTGGCACCAACGGAGACGATGAACTTATCGGAGATGTGACGATCGACATGTTCTTTGCGTCTGCAGGGGCGGATGTTCTGGATGGCGGCGAGAACACGGATTCAATCACCTTTGAGAGTTTCAGCGAAGCCGTAAAGCTCGACCTTCTGTTTCCAGAACGCAATGCTGGCGAATTGTCGGATGACGTCCTGATTTCCATCGAAGGTGTTGTCGGCACGGTGATGGGAGACACAATCTCTGGCGATCACGGCCGCAACTATTTTGATGCCGGTGCGGGAGACGACTTTTTGCGGGGCAGATCAGACCGTGATCTTCTGCGTGGTGAAGACGGGAATGACACGCTTGACGGAGGCAAGGGCCGCGACCGTTTGGAAGGCAACACGGGCCACGATTCCCTTGAGGGTATGCGCGGGCAAGATCATCTGCGCGGAGGTCAGGGCAACGACGTGCTGCGCGGCGGCGAAGACGCAGATTATCTGCTGGGTGGCAAAGGGCGCGACGCGCTTTATGGCGGCAATCAGTCCGATCGTCTGAACGGCGGCTATGGCGATGATACTCTAACAGGGGGAAGCGATGCCGATCTGTTCATCTTTGGTGCAAGCCACGGCGATGATGTCATCACCGACTTCAATGCCAACAACGGAAACGAAAAAATCGATCTCACAGAAATGGGCGCGATCAATGGCTTCAACGACCTTATGAACAATCATACCACAGCGACCGTTGATGGTGTTCTGATCAACACCGGCGAGGGCACGATCCTGTTAGAAGCTGTAGGCGTAGCCGATCTGTCTGCGGATGACTTCTTGCTGTGACGCGTGGCGCAAACGCCAAGGCATCTTTTTCATTCAAAGCCTAAGGTGTTGGCGCAATTCCTTGGCACAGGCCACACGAGCCTAACCGGATGAACCGGCTATGTTCTTTTCTATGTCGCACGCGGACCGACACCGCGGAAAGCACCATCTGTACGGCGCGCCTCAGCATAGCTGGTTTGATTTTGCGGGCTTTTCACGGTTTGAAGCTAGCGCAGGGTGCGCCGCATGGCACTGACAAGTTCAGCCGCGACATCGGACACATCGCGGGTGGGCTGCCAATCGAACAAACGATGTGCCCGGTCGATGTTGAGAACGTTGTAGGCAATGTTAGGTTGGCGATCCATCAGGATGTCGCGCTGCGCGGCACAACCCACGGCGTCTTCACAGATGCCAATAACCTCGTTCACGCTCATACCTGCTCCGGACGCAGCGTTGACAACGGTATTGCCACCATCGCTTTGAGCAACTTTCAGAACCAGATCTGCCAGATCTTCGACAGCAAAGTAGTCACGGACAGTGGTACCGTCCCCGAAGACGCGCACGTGACGGTTGTTCAACATTGCTGTCAGAACAGATGGAAACAGCCCGTGAACCCCCGCAGATTGTACCTGATGCAACCCAACCGGGTTGGAGGGTCTAACAATGGTGTAACGGCGCCCAAGAGGCGCCCAAAACCCTTCAATCGCCTTTTCAGTGCACAATTTGCCGTAGCCGTAAGAGGTGGTCGGCGTGCAAATGTGATCTTCATCTATGCGCTCGGACTGATCCACGTTGCCATAGACCGCGCCGCCAGAACTGATGAAGATCAGGTGCTGCACCCCGGTTTCGGCAAGATCGGTGAGAAGTTCGGTGTAGGGGCGCACATTCAGGCCAATCTCACCGGGAAATCCGCCATGTTCTGATCCGGGTTTTGTCGCCCAGCCCACCAGAACAGCCGTATCGACCCCATCAAATGCGGCCTTGTCCATATCTCCGCCAATGGCAAACCGCGCGATGCGTTTGGCACTGGTAAAAGCACCATCAGGCACCGCATCGGGCTGACGCATCAAGGCGGCGTAGGGCACGTCCCGCGCATTCAGGTGGTCAGCAATACTGCGTCCAATGAAGCCGGATGCCCCTACCAACCCAATCACGTCACAGCGTCTCCAACAAATGTGCGACCTTTTGGGCCTCAACGGACCAGTCGCTGTCCTGTGATATCTTATAGGCCACTTCGGCCTTGGCGTTGCGTTCTTTTGTGTCTGTGATGGCGCGGCTGATAACCTCGGCCATCGCATCTGGATCAGTTGGCGCGTAATAGGCGGCGTCTTCGGGCAGCAACCACCGCGAAGACGGCGTGTCATTCATGACAATCGGGCACTTGCATGCGGCCAGTTCCAGCGGCAGCAGCGACAGGTTTGTGCCACTCAGTACAAGCGCAAGGTCAGTCTGTTTGTAAAGGTCGGGCAACTCGCTCAGCTTCAGCTCACCCGCATTGAGGTGGTGGAACGGCACGCGGAACCCGCTGACATCACCGCCCGCAAAGATCACAGCCACCTCGGGATGCGTCTTGCAGACCTTGTCCAACGCACACATGCCGAGTTCGAACAACCGCCGCTTGGTCACGTGACGCGAATAGAACAGCAAGTTGAAGTTGTCGCCGGGGCGGCGGTCGCCGGGCTTGTAAAAATCGGTATCGCAGGCAAAGGACACCGGGCCGGTTTTCATCCCGTAGTCTTCGTGCAGCATGTCCGATAGCCACGTGCCAGCCGTGATCCCCTTGAGGCCCAGCTTGTAGGTGTTTTCGGCCATGAAATACTCGGACGAGTTGGCATAAAAGGCAGGTTCGAAATCCTGAATGAAATAGAACCGGTCGCGCGTGGCCTGATATTTGGCCACCCAATAGGCAGTCTGCCAGCCTGTCGCGATGGTCTTGTGTGACGGCGCAAATCCGTCCACGCCCAAGGCAACTTCGGCTTTGAGCGGCTGATACCATTCGGCAATCATTTGCTTGGCTTTTTCCGCCGACGACCATTCATATGGCGGCAGAATGACCAAACGCTGATCATAGCCGAGATCCGCCAGATTGTTGATAAAGCGGAAAATATTCAGATGCCCGCCTGATCCAAACCCAAAGTTGGGCACAACCCATTGCAACGTATTCTTGGCCGGGTCCGCCTTTTCCAGTTCAAGCGTATGACCGTGATCATGGGCAAGAATGTCGTTGTAAAACCCGATGACATCGATCTTTTGTGCCAATCCAGCAGGTTGGGGTGAAGATCCTGCGCTGGCAGGCGCGATGCTTTCGAATTGTGGTGATGGTGCAGCTGTGCCGTGTTTCAGACGACGTGCGATGGCCCGAACAGTTGCCCGGTTTCCATGTGCAGTCCGATACCGCGCCACCTTCTTCAGAACACTCATATTCTCTTCACTCTCGTCAGTGCTGTGGCCAAGTGACCGGATCCAGTCGTCGCGCGACAGGCGCTTTTCAAACCATGATGGCAGACCTGGTCGATGACCCAGGTAATGTCCCAGTGGGCGCGTCAATGCGGCACCGCAACGGCTTAGCGTTGTGCCCGGATACGACTTCCACCACCCTTCGGACCACGCTTTTTGAGCGTCGCGTTTGAATAAGTAACCCGCAGATCGGAAGACATCGCGCCATGTGGGTGACAGCTTGTATCCGAAAAGGCGGTTGAACGCCCGGCTTTCGTCAAACGAGCGCTGCAAGGTCTCCCACATGCCGAACGCATGGGAATGCCGCACAACCGAGTCCTGCGCAAACGCCTTGCGGTAACCGGCCTCAACCACAGTCTTGGCCCAAATCTGGTCTTCCGCAAATTGCACGTCTGGATATGGAATGTCGTTCCATACGGATTTGCGCAGAGCCGAGGCGTTGTCCGAGTAGAAGTGGTAGATTTGTTGCAAACCAACATTGGCATCATATGCCGCGCGATCCGTGATTTCGACCACCGGGAAATCGGCAAGGCCCTTGAAGTGCTGCTCTAACTCCCAGGTTACAAAAGGGTCTGCATCACTGTGCGCAATATGGCGCGAGAAAACGCCTGCAACACGTGTGTCATCGCGCATGGGCTGAACGAGTTTTGCCAACCATTCAGTATCATTCGGGATCGCATCATGGGTCAAAAAGGCAACGTAGTCTGCAGTCGACATTTCGGCCCCGACATTGCGGGTTCGACCATGGCCAAAGGTTTCCGGCCTGATCTCGTGTACTCGGAACCCGTGGTCCAGAGCGATCTTTTTGGACCCGTCAGTGGAGCCGCTGTCGATGCAGATCACTTCCCATGGCGCGTCATAGTCCTGAGTTGCCAGCGCATCACATACCTCGCGAAAATGGGGCAACCCATTCTTGACCGGGATGATGATACTCACACTGTCTGGGCCCATTACGTTTCTACCTTCTGGTGCCCGTTGGCCTTGTTGTTCACGGCAGATTCGGCACGCATGTCATCGGGATGGGCCACGTAGGCTCGCGCCGTCAGTTTAAGCCCAGATGGCACATTCATTGGCCCAAAGCCAATATGTGTCGCGTTCCCGCTTGTTTCGACCCAAAAGCGGTTATGCCCAACTTGCACCGGCGGGCGTGTACAGTGCCCGGTGAAATAGTCACCCGTAAAGTTGAAGAACACCCGCAGCGGATTGTCTTTGACGTTCATCGCCGTGCCGTCAAAATCCACATCCACCCAGAAACGGGACGGCAAGTTGCCCCCGGAGGCCAAGCGATACGTGATCAGCGGTTTGTAGTCTGCGTGCTGCACCCAGCCACGCGCATCCCGTTCCTGTCCAAGCTCTTCGATCAGGGGCAAGTCTTCACGGGTGCCCGGCATCTGTTGCGGCTCGACCAGAAAATGGTGTTCGGGCAGGTTCACATAGCCTTTGCCGTCGCCGGTGATCATGCCAATGGCCCGGTCGGACAACTCACCATCCGCGTCGAGCCCTGCAAAGGTTGAAATCTCGTGCACCATCGCCCGTTTGGCAGCATCATCTACGACGGCCCGTTCGTAGTTCACGAACAAAACCGGGGCCTTGGTCTGCTCAGCCAGTTCAAGGATAGCGTTGTGATAGGTCCCGATGCGTTTGAGCACAGAGATCGCTTCGCCTGCGCCACGTTGGCGCCAACTGTCGGCAACTGACAGGCTGTTGCGGTAGACGACCACATAGTGGGGGTTGCGCAAGGCATCATCAAAGAAAGGCAGGTTCAGCGCGGCCTTCGGGGCCTTGAAACCCCAGACCGCATGCATCCTGTTGCGCTTGCGAATAGCCTTGGTCAGCTTCTCGCTGTCGTCCTGAAGAAACGCGGGGTCTTCGTGATTAAGCCCTGCGCGCTCACCCATCGGCAAACCGAGGGCGCGCAACACTCCTGCGACCATGGACGTACCGCCACGTTCCACGCCGACAACCACAACCGTTCGGTTGCGTTGCAGACGCTTACGCACATTTACGCTGAGGCAAATGTTCTTGGTCTTGGTGCCCAGTGTGGGTGTATGTGGCGCGGTATTCATGTGCTTACAGTCTGCTCAGGTACCGGCCATAGTCGTTCTTTTTGTAAAGCTCGGCCTGCGCATCCAATGCCGCGCGGTCGATGAAGCCCATCTCAAAGGCAATCTCTTCCGGGCAACCGATCTGCTGTCCCTGGCGCTTCTGGATTGTGCGCACAAAATTACCCGCATCCAGAAGGCTGCCGTGCGTTCCTGTATCCAGCCACGCATAGCCGCGTCCCATGCGCTGCACATCCAACGCCCCTTCGTGGAGATACATCTCAAGAAGCGACGTGATTTCCAGTTCACCGCGCGGTGACGGCTGTACGGCGCGTGCCTTTTGCGGTGCAGTGCCATCGACGAAATACAAACCCGTCACAGCATGGTTTGACGGCGGCACCTCGGGTTTCTCGATGATTGACCGCACAATGCCATTTTCGTCAAAATCCACTACGCCATAGCGTTCGGGATCCGCGACCTGATATCCAAAGACAGTACCACCGGCGGGACGCGCATCTGCCTCGGCCAAAAGATCGGGCAACCCATGACCAAAGAAGATGTTGTCCCCCAGAACCAGCGTCGATGGTGCACCGGCCAGGAAGTCTTCGGCCAGAATGAAGGCTTGTGCGAGACCGTCAGGCGACGGTTGCTCGATATAGGTAAACGACAGTCCCCACTGGCTGCCGTCTTCCAGCAACCGTTCGAACTGGTCGCGGTCTTGTGGCGTTGTAATCACGGCGATTTCGCGAATCCCCGCCAGCATCAGAACGCTCAGCGGATAATACACCATCGGCTTGTCGTAGATGGGTAGCAGCTGTTTGGACACACCGCGCGTGATGGGATACAGCCGGGTGCCTGATCCCCCTGCAAGAATAATGCCTTTGCGCTGCGTCATTTGAAGAAGTCCGTATTTGATATTGGGCGTCGTGTTGAGTGTCAGTTAAAGGTCGCGCAAGATGTCTGCCACCCCATCGCGCCAATTGGGCCGCTCTATGCCAAAGGTTGCCGATGTGGTGCCACAGTCCATGCGACTGTTGAGCGGGCGTTTTGCCGGAGTGGGGTAGTCTGAAGACGGAATGTCGCTGACCTTGCAGGACAGTTGCGCCTGTTGAAATATGTTACGTGCAAAGTCCGCCCAGCTGACATCCTCACGTCCCGAGAAATGGTAAGTTCCTGTTTTGGCAGGATCGGTCCGCAGTTGCTGTGCGATGCTTTCACAGGCTTTGGCAATTGCGCGGGCAGGCGTCGGGCCACCAATCTGGTCGGCAACAATGTTCAACGCATCCCTGTCCGCCCCAAGCCGCAACATCGTTTTCACGAAGTTGTTGCCATGCGCAGACACAACCCACGACGTCCGCAAGATGGCATGGGTGCCACCTGCGTCGCGCACGCCCACTTCTCCAGCCAATTTCGAGCGACCATAGGCGCCAAGCGGCGCAACCTGATCATCCACGGACCACGGCGTGCTCCCACTCCCGTCAAAAACATAGTCGGTCGAAATATGCACGAATGGGATGTCATGCGCTGCGCAGGCCCGTGCCATTGCGGCAGGTGCAGCGCCGTTGATCTGTGTGGCAAGCGGCTCTTCGTTTTCTGCACTGTCTACGGCGGTGTAGGCGGCTGCGTTGATGACAGCCTTGGGCTTGGTTTGTGCGATCAAGTCCACGCAGGCATCTGCATCGGTCAGATCGGCCTGCGCACGGCCAACGCAGGTCATGCCCTCAAGTCGAGAAAGCTCTTGCGCAACTTGCCCTGTGGCTCCGAACACCAACGTCGTCATGTTGTCTGTTCCTCGTTACCCAAAAAACTATATCCAAATCTTCTAAAATCATCTGCGTATAGCTGCTCGATACGCAAAACATCGTTGGATGTCAGTGCGACTTTCGGCACAGTTTTCCCCTTGCGTTCCAACTGCGCAGACGTCCGGTTTGACACACCTATATCGCGAGGGCCATGGGTGTTTCCCGCAAGAGAGTCAAGCCATTCAACCACTGCGTGCAGGCCATCTTCAAGCCGGAAGACCGTACAGTCGGGAGGGACAAATGACGTCATCGGGCTTGCGTGGTTATCGAGAGGATAGCGTCGTTTGGCGGCGGGGCGGTTCTTTTCAATGATATCAAGGAACTCGACAAAGCTGGTGTTGGGCGGGATCGTTTCCTGCCACTCGCGCTGCCACGTGAAAACCGATTTCAGACGTTCGACAGGGTGACGCACCACCGCAAAAGACGCTGAAAGGAAATCCGCGGGCAACAGCCGCTCCATGTCTTTCCACAGAGCGTGTTGCGGAGACGAGCGCGTCCAACGGCGGGGCCGATCAAAATGCGCCCGGTCCAACATTCCAAGGCGGCCAAATCGGCCATGCAGATAGGCCTCGATAGAAGAACCTGCGCACTTGGGGATGTGCGCAAAGTAAAGGAGCTGACCGTTGACCATACTGATGGGCATGCGTGCCTCGCCTGTGTTGGCTTAGGCTTTGCCCAGCCGTGTCCCTACTCCGTCGCGGTTTTGCAACGCGCGCCACCAGTTTTCGTTCTCAAGATACCACGCAACGGTCTTTTCCAGACCCTGTTCCAGCGTGACCGAAGGCCGCCACCCCAGTTCTGTCGCAATGCGGGTAGGGTCGATCGCGTAGCGCATGTCGTGCCCGGGGCGGTCTGTCACAAAGGCGATCTGATCGCTATAGGGCGCATCTTTGGGCCGCATTTTGTCCAGCGTGGCACAAATCATGTGCACGATGTCGATGTTGCGGGCCTCGTTCTCGCCACCGATATTGTAGCTGCGCCCAAGTTCGCCCTTTTGCAAAACGGTCAGCAGAGCGTCCGCGTGGTCTTCGACATACAGCCAATCGCGCACGTTTTCGCCTTTGCCATAGACCGGGATCGGATTGCCATCCAGCGCATTGATGATCACCACGGGCACCAGCTTTTCCGGAAAATGGAACGGGCCGTAGTTGTTTGAACAATTGGTCATCACGATGGGCAGTTTGAACGTCTCGAACCATGCTCGCACCAAGTGGTCACTGGCGGCTTTGGATGCGGAATATGGCGAGTTGGGCGCGTAGGGCGTTTCTTCGGTAAACTGCCCTGTGTCGCCAAGCGTGCCGAACACCTCGTCGGTCGAGATGTGATGGAAACGGAAGCTGTCGGGACGCCCTTGCGCCTCCCAAAACCCACGCGCCGCTTCGAGCAGGTTATATGTGCCCGTGATATTGGTTTCGATGAAGTCACCGGGGCTGTCGATTGACCGGTCCACATGGCTTTCAGCAGCCAAATGCATCACCGCATCGGGCTTGTATGTGGCAAAGATGCGGTCAAGCGCCGCGCGGTCCCGGATATCGGCCTCTTCAAAGGAATAATTGTTGTTGCCTTCAACACTCGCCACGTTTTCCAGACATGCGGCATAGGTGAGCGCATCAAAGTTCACGACCTGGTGCCCTTGGGCGATGGCCTGACGCACAACAGCGGACCCAATAAAGCCCGCCCCCCCGGTCACAATCAGCTTCATGTCAAAGGTCCTTCATAATCAAACGGGCTTTCAAAATCGGCAAAATCGGGCGCGTTTTTGTCTTTGTCGCTCAGAACCGCAGGGATGTCCCCAAGACCCCAGTCAATGTTCAGACTGGCGCTGTCGAACCGCACCGCTCCGTCACATTCCGGCGCGTAATAATCAGAGCACTTGTACAAGACTTCGGTATTGGGCGCTGTGGTCGCGAACCCGTGCAGGAATCCGGCCGGGATCAACAGCTGTTTGCCGTTTTCTGCCGTGAGCGCCACAGAAACGGACTGCCCGAATGTCAGTGAGCCGTTGCGGATGTCCACAGCCACGTCGATCAAGGCACCCTGGCCACATCGCACCAGTTTGGCCTGCGCATGAGGAGGTGATTGGAAGTGCAGACCGCGCACAGTGCCAACCTGCATCGACAGGGAATGGTTGTCCTGCACCCAATCCACATCAAGGCCGGCCTCTGCCATCGCGCGTTTGCTCCAGCATTCGCTGAAAAACCCGCGATCATCACCAAAGCGCCGTGGCGTCAGAATTTTGACGCCTTCCAGCGCGGTATTTTCGATCTGCAACGCCTGCTCTCCTCGTTATTGGATCGGCTCGTTGGCGGCGATGTAGCAAGCAGGCGGGCAGGAGTCACTTGTCTACAAGAAAAAACTGCAATGCACGCAAGCAGGCTACACCTCTACCAATCGTAAACGAGAGGTAAACATCCGGGACGTTGGTGCAGGATTTGGGAAACCAGTTGTTGGCTAAACACTGCGGCCAACGCGTCATTCCCATCGCGATATCGAGGACATTCCCATGCCAGACATCCTGCCCAATCTCTCGCTTCCGATCTTGCAACCGTCTCAGGCACAAAAGCATGTGACCCATAATGCGGCTCTGTCAATTCTGGATGCGCTGGTTCAGCTGACCTTGATTTCAGGCGCAGAGACGACGCCACCTGCTGCCCCAACAGACGGCATGCGTTATGCAGTGCCCGCCGGCGGTGCTCTGGAATGGGCTGGACAAAGTGGCAAGATCGCCAGCTTTGAAAATGGCGCATGGACGTTCTACACGCCGTCTGAGGGGTGGCGTGCTTACTTTAATGATACACAATCCCTTCGGATTTTTGACGGCGGCACATGGATCGAAGTCAGCAGTGCCCAGTTCGAGAATCTCACGGGCATTGGCCTTGGTGCGGATACAAGCAGTGCTCCGTTTACCGCCAAACTCAACGCTGCCCTGTGGACTGCGCTTTATGATGCCGATGGAGGCACGGGCGACCTGATGCAGACCATTAACAAGGAATCAGCGGCGGATGACGCCGGTTTCGTGTTCCAGACAGACTTTGCCACTCGTGCACTATTGGGATTGTTCGGCACCGACAATCTACGCTTGTCCGTGTCCCAGGACGGCAGCAATTTTCTGGACGGTTTAATCGTGGACGGGGCTACCGGCATCACTGAGCAGCCAAACCTGCCCCGCTTCAGCGGTACAACCAATTTTGACAATTTTGGTGCGCAAGGAGCGTGGATCAAAATCGCCATCAACACGCTGAGCTACAATGACCAAGCCGCGTTTGACGCAACCACAAGCGAATTCACGGCCCCGGTGGATGGGCTTTACTCGTTTGGTGGGCATTTGCTTTTCAAACGGGATCAATCCGACAACGCCCGCATGAACATCCGGTTGGTCAAAAACGGATCAGTACAAGTGCCGGGTAGCTTTGGGCGTATCACCAGCAACCACGACAACGAACTGACGTTCATCAATACGCATGCGGTCATCCCGCTTGTCGCCGGTGACACGGTCGAATTGCAGGGTAAATTCGGATCCGAGTCCGGTTACTTTATGGCCGATGAAACGACCTTCTTTGGCTACAAGGTAGGCTAAAAGTTCCGCATGAGCGCACGGGCATCACAGCTCGTTCACGATGTCCCGGTTGTAGCGGTTGAGCAGGGTCAGACCGATGACCGTCAGACCCAGACCAACCGCAAACGGGTAAATCATATAGACATATTCACCCTGATACGTGGGATAGAACCCGCGCCGCATTTCGCCAACCACGTGGATCAGCGGGTTCCACCAAAGATAAGATTGCCAGGGCTCGGGCACGTTATCGTGCAGGAAAATAACACCTGACATAATGACCAGCGGGCGATTGATCACCACCCAGATGCGGGACCAGACCGGCGCAAAGGCCGTGAGCACACAGTTGATCGAACCGATCCCGATGCCAAGGATCACCGCCGCCGACAGGCTGCTGAAAACATACAATGGGGTGATTGAAGTGCGCGTTTCCCATGTCAGCAGGATCCCGCCAATTACGAGATAGAACACCAACAGTTGCGTCATGACTGTCAGGAACAGGCGCGCAAACAGGGAATCGGAATAGCTGAGGCAGGGGTAAAACAGTAGCTTGCGCGAGAACCGGATCGAGGCCTGCACCTTAGTTTCAATCTCTCGATAAAAGATGAATGGTAGAAAACCCGTGGCGTAATAGATCTGAAAGTTTGATCCCAGAGGTGGCGATCGCAGCGCCAGCGAAAAGGCGATGCTGAGCAAGGCAATGCCCGCCACCGGTTCGGCAATAGCCCAGAAGTAGCCGCCGGGCGACTTGCCATATGTCGTCGACATCTCGCGCACCAAAAGCGCGAATATCGCGCGCAACGTTTTGAATCGTCGCGTTTTCTGGCCTGATCTGAGTATCGAAACTGCCATTACGCATCTCGCCCTTTGCACGCTGGTGTGCGGCTTACTTGCTGTGGCAGCAAGCCCAAGGCGCGTATCGATGTCAACTGCACCAACGCAGACACGGTTTAGGTTTTGCGCGTCGTAAAGTTAAGCGCGGCGGCGTCGTCCAAAAAGCGGTTACGCCAGTTCACATTGCGCTGATTGGCCATTTTCACCAGCTTGCGCTCGGACTTTTCAAGCGGCTCGGTTATGCCAGCAGCCGCCGCGATGGCATCCAGATGAAGCATCTCCGTGTCTTTGGCCACGTCCTCGTAGACAAATTCCTGCGCCGTGATGCCAAAAGTTTCAAAAAACCGGTCCCAAACCAGATTTTCGATCGCGATGGCGGACACCTCACGCAGGATCGCACCGTAACGGTAAACCGTGGCCTCGTTGTAGGAACTGTCATACCCCGCCTTCAGGTTTCCAGCGAAATGCGCGTCATTTTCACTGGCTGTGGCGTGGTTAATGCCGGTCTGCCGTGACATGACACGGCTGATCGCCTGGGCTACGATATCCTGTCGGCTCAGCTTGAACCAAATGGCGTCCTTGAAGCTTTCGTAGAAACGACCGAAAGCGCCTTGCATCTCCGTGTCCACAAACGTGGCCAGACACCCCTCAACGTTGTGCAGTTGATTGGCCATGACTTTGACTGCCATGACGCCGTTCTCACTGGTCGCCCTGCGCCGCACAGATGCAAACGCATCCGGCCACACAACTTCCGTCTTTTCCGGTGTCCATGGCAAAAACCATTCTTCGGGCATGCCTAAAACACCAGTATTGCGCATATCTTCGACGATCATGGTCGAACCACATCTTTGTGTGGCGCATAAGATTATGTCTGTCACGCAGTCGCCCATCGTGGGTTGAATTGTTTGCACCTGACGTAGCATAGCGTCGCCGTACGAGCCACCGCGATTTCAACATCAGGTATGCGGTGACGCAAAATCGCTGGGATCAGGACTTCGCTGCAACACTTGCGTCCCCACACGCACCCTCATCACGGTGCCCATGACCGACCAAAGGCCGAAAAAGAAAATGACAAACTCCCCACGGATGGCGTAACGCACGGTTAAGTCGGTTTTATTCTGACTGCTCATGGTCTAAGGTAAAGTACGTTGTCGCTGAGAAGGTCACCCGTTGGCTACGGATAACTCTCCACCAAAAAATGCAGATCCCGTGCGGGAGGATGATACATTGCGTTTGTCCGAGCACGTGAACGAGGCCGTTGACGATCCTGAAGCAGATCAGGGCAAGAAGGCCAAAAAGGGCAAGAAGAAAGAACCCAATCCCCAGCACCTCAAACGACTGGAGAACGCGCGCAAGAAAGAAGAGGAAGAGGCCCGGAAGCAGGCCCTCATCGACAAGATCAAGGTTCTTCCCCCTGCTCGCCCTGCCAAACCCAAACGGCGCCATTGGGGCATTCTAATAAGCTATCTAATTTTTGTGATGGTTCCGCTGTCGGTGCTTTGGTGGTATCTGTCTGAACGCGCTGCAGACCAATATGTCAGCCACGTGGGCTTTTCCGTGCGCACCGAAGAAGCGTCTTCCGCCATGGAGCTTTTGGGCGGTCTGACCCAGATTTCCCGAACCACATCATCTGATCCCGATATCTTGTACGAATTCATCCAGAGTCAGGAACTTGTCGCCCGCATAGATGAGCGCATGGATTTGCGCGCGCTGTATTCCAAACCGGAAAACGATCCGTTTTTCACGTTCCCCGAGGATGGCACCATCGAGGATCTCGTGTCGTTCTGGGGCCGGATGGTCAAGATTTTCTATGATGGATCTGCCGGGCTGATTGAGTTGCGCGTGTTGGCGTTTGACCCGGATGATGCGCAGCGCATCGCAACCGCAATCTTCGAAGAAAGCTCGGCCAAGATCAATGAACTCAGCGCCATCGCCCGCGCCGACGCAACACGATATTCCCGTGACGAACTCGAGGTCGCAATTGAGCGCCTCAAGGACGCCCGCCGTGCCATCACTGATTTTCGCAACACGCACCAGTTGGTTGATCCGCAGATCGATATTCAGGGGCAAGTCGGTTTGCTCAATACCCTACAGCAACAACTTGCAGACAGCCTGATCGAACTGGACCTTTTGGCCGTTACTACGTCGTCTGATGACCCCCGCGTTGTGCAAGCCAACCGCAAAATCGAAGTCATTCGCGCCCGAATTGACGATGAACGTCGCAAATTCGGGCAGGTGGGTGCGCTGTCGGGCGAAGCATATTCGGTGCTGTTGGGCGACTTCGAAGAACTGACGGTGGACCGCGAATTTGCCGAACAGGCCTATTTGTCGGCTCTGTCCGGTTTTGACCAATCCCAGGCCGAAGCCTCACGCCAAAGCCGTTACTTGGCGGCGTATATTTCTCCGACACGCGCCGAGCGGTCGACCTACCCACGGCGGCAGACCATCATGGGGTTGTCGACCCTGTTCATCCTTCTGGGCTGGGCCACGGCAGTTCTGTTGGCTTATGCGATCCGTGACCGCCGATAGGTCCTGCGCATGATCCGCCTCGAGAACATCTGGAAAAGCTACTATGAATCCGGCCACCGTACGGTGTGTGCAATGGATGTATCCGCTGTCTTTCCCGATGGCGTCAGCGTTGCATTGCTTGGGCGTAACGGGTCTGGAAAATCGACGCTATTGCGCATGATCGCCGGCACCCAGCAGCCCGATCATGGCAACATCACCATCACAGGCACCGTGTCATGGCCCGTTGGGTTCGGCGGCAGTTTCCACAACGAACTCTCAGGCGCGCAAAACACCCGATTCATCGCACGGGCTTATGGCGTGGATACGGACGAGTTGATGGCTTTCGTCGAAGAATTTGCCGACCTTGGCCCGCAGTTTCACCACCCGATCCGCACGTACTCTTCGGGCATGCGGTCTCGTTTGGCGTTTGGCGTGTCCATGGGTATCAAATTCGACACCTATCTCGTGGACGAAGTGACCTCGGTCGGAGATACGGATTTCAAAATGAAATCCAAAAAGGTGTTTGCAGACCGGATGAAGACATCTTCTGCGATTGTCGTGTCCCACTCCAAAAGCATGGTGCGCAATATGTGTGATGCGGGTGGTGTCTTGGAAAACGGGCAATTCACATATTACGACGACGTCATGGATGCCATTGCCCATCACGAGTGGAACATGGAAAACAAAGCCCGCCGCCATGGCCAAGTGGTGTGGGATGACGACGAAGATGATTGGTAAATCCAGCGCGGCGGTTTACGACTTGGGCATCGCCAACAGCGTGTCATATCCTGTCGAGATGACAGGATGCAGACCAATCAGTTCAGGACGACCTAATGACCCAAGATATCTTTGCCCTGCCCGGCCAGTTTTACCGCGGCAACTTGCACACCCATTCTGATTGCTCTGATGGCGCTATTTCCCCCGAGGAGGTCTGCCGACGCTACAAAGCCGAAGGGTATGACTTCATTTCTCTGACGGACCATTTCGTTGGGCCCTTTAACTACCCCATCACAGACACAACGCCATTTCGCGACGACAGCTTTACAACGATCCTTGGGGCTGAACTGCATTCTGGTGCGATGGAAAACGGTGAGTTGTGGCACATCCTTGCCGTGGGTCTTCCCACCGACTTTGCGCCATCCCATACGCCTGACTTTCACCCCAATGACACGCAGGAAACCGGCCCCGAGATCGCGCGTCGCGCGCGGGACGCAGGCGCATTTGTGGCCGTCGCACATCCCGAGTGGTCGGGCCTGACAACCGCAGATGCCCGCAGCATCGATGCGGCCCATGCGGTCGAAATCTACAACCATGGCTGTGCTGTCGAATGTGACCGCCCACATGGGTTTTACACACTCGATCAATTGCTGAGCGAAGGGCGGAAACTGACGTTGTGCGCAACCGACGACGCCCATTTTGAAGCGGCCGATCACTTTGGAGGCTGGGTCATGGTCAAGGCCGAAGCCAATGACCCGGACGCGTTGTTGACCGCGCTCAAGGCCGGCCATTTTTACGCCTCTACCGGTCCCGAATTCAAAGGTATCACCTGGTCCGACACAGAAGTCCAAATCGAATCCACTGCCGTGGTCAGCATGATTGTGCAGGGTCACGGCACGGCGAGCGTTGCAATCCACGGCCCATCCCTCACCCGCGGCACAATCAAACTCGACCGCTTTTCCAAATCACCCTGGTTGCGTGTCACGATCATCGACGCCGCGGGCAAACGTGCGTGGTCAAACCCGATCTATGACAGGGACGTCTAAGGCGTTTCCGAAATTACGCGAAAGACAGTCAAACACCTGACGTTTTGAAATCTTTGATGTCAGGTGACGCAGGTTTATTAAAAACCCACTAGCGCCATTTGATCGAACATCCCATCGAAGCGATTTGATCAGTCGGTCCATGACCCGTGGCCGCAATCAGGCGCATCGCATCCACCAACTCGCGCTTGCGCCCGGTCGCATCGCCCATTGCAGCATCGTCCAGACGCCCGCGATATTGCAGCGCGCCAGAACTGTTGAGCCCGAAGAAATCGGGGGTGCAGACCGCTCCGTATGCCTGCCCCACGACCTGATCTTCGTCCACCAGATAGGGAAACTGAAACCCGTGACGCTGTGCAAAACGCATCATTTCCGAAGGGCTGTCGGACGCCACAGAGCGGTAATCATTTGACATCACAGCAAGAACGCCAATCCCATCTGCCATCAATTCGGATGTATCAGCCGCCAGCCTGTCCGCAATCCGCTGAACGTAAGGACAGTGATTGCAGATAAAGGCCACGAGCAGGCCCTTTTCTCCCAGATAATCAGCCATCCGATGCGCGCGCCCCTCGGGGTCACGCAATGTGAATTCGGGCGCTTGCCAGCCAAAGTCGCATACAGGGGTATCGAGCAGCATGTTCCGTCCTTTTCTCACGGGTCCTTCCCAAAATGGTCCCCAGCACATGATCGCGCAAGCCGTCCCTTGCATCTTGGTCCAAGGCAGGCACAACTGCGACTGACAGTGGCGGAGGATGGACATGGCGCGCACAGGTGGACAGTTGCTGGTGGATTGCCTTGTCGGCATGGGTGCTCGAAAGGCATTCGGCGTGCCCGGAGAAAGCTATCTGGCGGTGCTAGATGCGCTGCACGATACGGCCGGGCAGCTTGACTTTGTACTCTGCCGTCAGGAGGGCGGGGCGGCCTTTATGGCCGCGGCATGGGGCAAACTGACGGGTCAGCCGGGCATATGCATGGTCACACGCGGCCCCGGTGCAACAAACGCATCCATCGGCGTGCACACGGCGTTGCAGGACAGCGCGCCAATGCTATTGTTTGTCGGTCAGGTCGCCACCCATATGAAAGGGCGCGAGGCCTTTCAGGAAATCGACTATCGCGCCGCATTTGGTCCCATCGCCAAATGGGCCGTCGAGATTGATGACGTCGAACGCATTCCCGAACTGCTGTCGCGCGCATGGAAGGAAGCGGTAACAGGCCGACCCGGCCCCGTTGTCATCGCTTTGCCCGAAGACATGCTGACCGCAATTACGGAAGTCCCTCCTGTCAGCACGCCCCCGCACATCAGCGAAGCGTTCCCGGACCCGACCGCTGTAGACACGGCCCGCGATATTTTGGCGACGGCCAAGCGGCCAATGGTGCTTTATGGCGGAACGAACTGGTCGGGCGACGGCATGGACGCCTTGCAGACATTTTGCGAGGGTTCCGACATCCCCGTTGCAGCCGTATTCCGCTATCAGGATCAATACGACAACCACCTGCACACCTTTTGCGGAGAGGCTGGCGTGGGGATGGTTCCATGGGTCAAACGGATGATGCGCGAGGCCGATGTTATCCTCGCCGTGAACGCCCGTTTTGGCGAAAACTCGACCGAAGGCTACACGCTGCTCAATGTCCCTGACCCACAACAGCGCCTGATCCACGTGCATGGGTCGGATGCGGAATTGGGCAAGATCTACCGCCCTGAACTAGGCATTCACGCAGGCCCCAATGCATTCGCGGCAGCGCTGGCCGCAAATGGCCCGGTGGCAGGCCCGTGGGCGGACTGGCGGGCCCAAGGCCGTGCAGATTACGAGGCCGGGATCGAAGCGCCACCGCAACCTTCGCCCGTGGATATGAGTGCGGTGATGGCGCATCTGCGTGACACCCTGCCGGACGATGCGATCCTGACAAATGGGGCGGGCAACTTTGCCATCTGGCCCAACAAGTTCTTTGCCTTTGGGCCGCGGATGCGCCTGTTGGCACCGCAATCAGGCGCGATGGGATATGGTGTGCCCGCGGCCATTGCAGCCAAAGTCGCACATCCTGATCGCACCGTGATCTGTTTTGCCGGGGACGGTGATTTCCAGATGACCGGGCAAGAGCTGGCAACGGCAGCCCAAGCCGAAGCCTGCCCGATCATTCTGATCCTGAACAACGGGATATACGGCACAATCCGCGCCCATCAGGAACGCCATTACCCGGCACGCGTGTCCGGCACATCGATGAAAAGCCCGGACTTCGCCGCCTTGGCAAAGGCTTATGGCTTTCATGGTGAAAGGGTTGAGCAGACCGAAGACTTTGCAGCAGCCTTCGCTCGCGCTTTGGCCTCCAAGACCGGCGCGGTGCTGGATCTTGTGATCTCTGACGAGGCATTGACCCCGCGTTCGACGCTGTCCCAGATCCGCGCGGCGGGACAAGCCGCGCAACGCCAGCCCTGACGCGGTTCAAGACATGCGCATGTCGCGCGGTGTCTGCCCGTAGGTGGCACGAAACGCCCGTGTCATCGCACTGGCATTTTCATAGCCACATCGCCCCGCGATTTCTGCCACCGGTAGATCGGTCGCACTGATCAATTGCCGCGCACGGCTCAGACGCAGACGGCGATAGACCGCCTGAGGCGTCGCCTTGAGCGCATTCTTCATATGCGTTTCAAGCGTTTTTTGCGTGCATCCGGCGCGGCGTGCTATTGCAGGCACGCTCATTGGGGCCTCGACTGTATCCTGCATGATCGCCAAGGCGCGCTGCACGACACGCCCATGTCCACGATGGGGCGAGCGCGCAATTCCGGCCTGAGGTGTCATGAACAATTGCGCCACATCCATCGCCAACAAGGGGCCGTGCGCGTCTCCGACAATAGATAACACCAGATCAAACGCCGCAGCGGCACCCGAACAGGTAATCCGATCCCGGTCGACCACGTAGCGCTCCTGCACAGCGTCGACCTCGGTGAAGGTCTCGGAAAAGCTGGCCAGTTCATCCCAATGGATCGTCGCGCGATACCCATCAAGCAGGCCCGCCTGAGCCAGCAGCCAACTGCCCGTATCAAATCCGGCCAGCCGCGCGTATTTCCGCGCCGCCGCGCCAAGGGCGCGCGATGTGGCGCGGGTGGGCAACGCTCGCACGCCATAGGACGGCATGACAACCAGCATGTCGCCACCTTGTGGTAAGCCGTCCGGGGTCAGGTGCAACCCGCTTGAACTGCGAACGGGCGCGCTGTCCAACGTGCAGATCCGCCAGTTGTACAGCGTCTGTCCAGACAACGTATTGGCAGCGCGCAACGGTTCAATCGTGTTGGCGAGGCAATGATTGGAAAATGCCTCAAACAGCAGAACATCAATCTGTTCGGGTTTGATTTTCGGCGAACTCTGCATAATTGACATCTAATTCCGCACGCCAAACTTGCGCAAGTCCCTGTTTGATTGCCCCAACAGAAAAGGACACGCCCATGCATTTTGGACTGACGCAAGAACAGGAGATGATCGTCTCGACGGTGCGCAGTTTTGTCGAAAACGAGATCTACCCACACGAGGCGGATGTCGAGCGCAGCGGCGAAGTTCCCCACGAACTGGGTCAGGAGATCAAACGCAAGGTCATCGACATGGGCTTTTACGCCTGCAACTTTCCGGAAGAGGTAGGTGGCGCGGGCTTGAACCATGTGGATTTCACGCTGGTTGAACGGGAACTGGGGCGCGGATCAATGGCGCTCACGCACTTCTTTGGGCGCCCACAGAACATCCTGATGGCCTGCGAGGGAGAGCAACGCGAACGTTATCTACTGCCAGCCGTGCGGGGCGAACGGATGGATGCGCTGGCCATGACAGAACCCGATGCCGGATCGGATGTGCGCGGCATGAAATGCTCGGCCGTGCGGGATGGCGGAGATTGGGTGATCAATGGCTCCAAACACTTCATTTCCGGCGCGGATCACGCGGATTTCTTTATCGTCTTTATCGCAACCGGCGTGGATGACACTCCGAAGGGCCCCAAAAAACGGATCACGACATTTCTAGTGGATCGCGGCACACCGGGGTTCGAGGTGCGCGAGGGTTACAGCTCGGTCAGTCACAAAGGGTACAAAAACTGCATCCTTGATTTCGACGACTGCCGACTGCCTGACGCTCAAGTGCTGGGGGACGTTGATGGTGGCTTTGCTGTGATGAATGAGTGGCTTTATGCGACGCGCATCACGGTTGCAGCTTTTTCTGTTGGTCGGGCGCGGCGCTGTTTTGACTATGCCTTGTCCTATGCTGCCGAGCGTAAACAGTTCGGCCAGCCCATCGGGAAATTTCAGGGCGTGAGCTTTCAGATTGCGGACATGATCACCGAGATCGACGCGGCAGATTGGCTGACATTGGCAGCTGCGTGGCGTCTGGACGAAGGCCTGCCCGCCAATCGCGAGATCGCATCCGCCAAGCTGTATGCCTCCGAAGCACTGGCGCGGGTCACGGACACGACATTGCAGATTTACGGTGGCATGGGACTGATGGACGACTTCCCGATCGAGCGGTTCTGGCGTGATGCCCGCGTTGAACGCATCTGGGACGGAACGTCTGAAATCCAGCGCCACATCATCAGCCGCGATTTGCTGCGGCCCTTGGGGGCCTAACGTGGTGTCACCAGTTCAAAGCACAGGCAGCAGGTGGCATGTGCCCTTGCGCCCCACTTTCTGGGCCAATTCAGATAATGGGAGCGTGTCGGCATGGACTTGATGCGCCTGCTGCGGCCTCGCTCCATCGCTGTGGTTGGTGGCGGTGCTTGGTGCGCATCGGTGATCGCGCAATCGGAACGGATGGGGTTTGACGGTCCGATCTGGCCGGTTCACCCCAGCGCGGCTTTGGTGGGTGGATATGGCGCCTTTCCTTCCGTCGCGGACCTGCCGGAGGCGCCTGATGCATGCTTTATCGGGGTGAACCGCCACGCGACCGTAGATGTGGTTGCGGATTTGGTGCGCCGCGGCGCAGGTGGGGCGGTGTGTTTTGCCTCAGGGTTTGCCGAAGCCGTGGCCGAGGACGAAACGGCAGGTGATTTGCAAACCCGATTGGTCGAGACGGCAGCTAAAATGCCGGTTCTGGGGCCGAACTGCTATGGGTTTATCAATGCCTTGGACGGCGCGTTGCTGTGGCCTGATCAACATGGGTGTACTCATGTGGATCGAGGGGTGGCCATTCTGACCCAAAGTTCCAACATCGCCATCAATCTGACAATGCAGACCCGTGCATTGCCCATCGCCTACACCGTGACATGTGGCAACATGGCCCAGACCAGCCAGGCACAGATTGCCATGGCGCTGTTGGATGACCCCCGCGTGACAGCCATCGGGCTGCATATCGAAGGCTTTGGCAAAGTTCCTGAATGGGAGGCCTTGGCCGCCAAGGCCCATGCGCGCGGCGTGGCGCTTGTTGCGCTGAAAGTCGGAGCATCTCAGAAGGCGCGTGACGCAACAGTGACCCACACCGCTTCGCTGGCCGGCAGTGATGCCGGGGCCGAGGCATTGCTGGCACGCTTGGGTATCGCGCGTGTCTCCACTTTGCCCGACCTTCTCGAAACATTGAAACTATTGCATGTTCATGGTCCTGTTTCCGGGACGTCCATAGCATCGATCAGCTGTTCAGGCGGTGAGGCAAGCCTGATTGCCGACATGGCCGAAGGGACCGGACTGACGTTTCCCGCGCTGAGCAATGGACAAACCAAACAACTGCGCGATGCCCTTGGGCCGATGGTCGCGCTAGGCAATCCGCTGGATTATCACACCTACATCTGGCGCGACGCAGACAAGATGGCTCAGGCCTGGGGTGGCATGACCGGCGACGGGATCGATATGACCCTGTCGATTGTTGACTACCCCCGCACAGACCCAACCGATTGGACATGCACCGTTGAGGCGGCTTTGCGCGTGCGCATGGAAACGGGGCGACCCTTTGGCGTGGTTGCGTCCGTGCCGGAACTGATGCCGTTGGATACAGCCAAGCAATTGATGGCGGGCGGCGTCATTCCATTCTGTGGCCTGAGCGAAGCTTTGGCGGCCATCAAAGCGAGCGCACAGATCGGCGCACCACACCCTGAACCCATCGCCACAGCCCAAGAGATTTCTGACACGCGAACACTCACGGAAGCCGAGGCCAAGACCGCTTTGGCCGCCCATGGACTGACAGTGCCCTACAGCGTGAGCGGTCCGGCAACGCAGATCGTGCCAGACCATCCCGGCCCGTTTGCCGTCAAGGGCGTCGGATTGGCCCATAAATCAGACGTGGGCGCTGTCAGGTTGGGTGTGGAAGCACAAGACGTCTCGGCTATTGCAAAAGACATCGGCACATCTGACGTACTTGTCGAAGAGATGATTGATGGGGCGGTGGCGGAGCTTCTGATTGGAGTGACGCGCGATCCGGCCCATGGGTTTGTTCTGACGCTCGGGGCCGGAGGAGTGCTGACCGAAATCTTGCGAGACACGGTTTCTCTCCTGCTGCCCGCCTCCAAAAACGAAATTGACTCTGCCCTCGACCGATTGCGCATTGCCCCCTTGCTCAACGGGTATCGTGGGCAACAGGCCGCAGATCGCTCCGGTATCATCGCGGCTGTTTTGGCAGTTCAATCCTATGTTCTTGCGCAATCGAATACGGTCGGCGAAGTTGAGGTCAACCCGCTGCTGTGCACCCCTGACAAGGCTGTAGCTGTGGACGCCCTGATCACTTTGGCCAAAGGTTCCTAGTCCATGCGCACAATCGCCGCTGTTCTGTTTCCTGATTTCGAGATGCTGGATTTGTATGGCCCGCTCGAGATGTTTTCGTTTTTCCGCGACGATTTTGAAATCCGAACCGTGGCGTTGGACAAAGGGCCCATCAAGTCCTCCGGTGGCCCGGAGACTGTGGCACAGGACAAGATCGGTGACGGCACCCTCTATGACATTCTGCTTGTGCCGGGCGGGCGCGGAACGCGCAATGTGATCGACAATCAGGTGTTTCTGAACTGGCTCAAGGCGCAAGCAGACAGCGCAGAAATTGTAACGTCCGTGTGCACCGGATCGTTACTGTTGGCCAAGGCCGGGGTTCTCCAAGGACGTCGTGCGACCACCAATAAGTTGGGCTTTGACTGGGTGGTCGATCAGACCACAGGAATAGACTGGCAACGCAGCGCCCGCTGGGTGGAAGACCGCAATGTCCTGACATCATCTGGCGTCTCTGCAGGCATGGACATGGCCCTTGTTGTCATCGACCGCTGCCTCGGGGCCGAAGCCGCCGAAAATGCGGCGCAGTGGGCCGAATACATACGCAACCCCGATCCAGACAACGATCCCTTTGAAGCTCCGGAGCCAAAACCATGACCCAATCCCCCATCCGAACCCGGCGCGAGGGTGCCATTCTTGAAGTCACGCTGGATCGCCCAAAGGCCAACGCCATTGATCTGGCCACCAGCCGGATCATGGGCGACACCTTTGCAGCCTTTCGTGACGATCCCGACCTGCGCGTGGCCATCGTCACAGGCGCCGGCGAAAAGTTCTTTTCTCCGGGGTGGGATCTGAAGGCCGCCGCGGACGGTGACGCGGTTGATGGAAACTATGGCGTGGGCGGCTTTGGGGGCCTGCAGGAACTGCTCAATCTCAACAAGCCAGTGATTGCAGCCGTCAACGGGATTGCCTGTGGTGGTGGACTGGAACTGGCGATCAGCGCTGACATGATCCTCGCCGCAGATCACGCGACATTTGCCTTGCCCGAAATCAGATCCGGGACTGTGGCCGACGCTGCCAGCATCAAATTGCCCAAACGCATTCCCTATCACGTCGCAATGGAGCTGTTGTTGACGGGTCGCTGGTTTGACGCCCAAGAGGGCCATCGTTGGGGGTTGATCAACGAGGTCGTTCCAGCAGATCAGTTGATGGACCGTGCGTGGGAACTTGCGCGCCTCATCGCGTCAGGTCCTCCGCTGGTCTATGCCGCGATCAAGGAAGTCGTGCGTGACGCAGAGGATTCCAAGTTTCAGGATGCGCTCAACCGCGTCACCCAAAGCAAGCTGCCTACCGTGGAAAAGCTCTATCGGTCCGAGGATCAGCTGGAAGGGGCGCGCGCCTTTGCCGAAAAACGGGACCCAGTGTGGAAGGGGCGCTAAGCCCGCCCGCTTCGGACACCGATGAAAACGATCAGCACCGATAGTGCGACAAACGCTGCCGCCAGCGGATGTGTCAGCAGGAACCAAGGGTCTCCCCCTGTTGCGGCAAAGGCTTGGCGCGCGCTGTCTTCCAACCGCCCGCCAAGGATGAACGCAATCACAAAGGGCAATGGGGACATACTGACCAGTCGCATCCCAAATCCGAGGACACCAAAGCCAAGAGTAAACCAGATGACCTCCATCCTGGGGTCCTGCACGTAAACCGCAGTCAGTGTCACCACCAACACGACGGGCAACAACCGCTGTTTGGGCACCCGCACAAGGAAGCCGAGAGAGCGCATGAATATACCGCCTATGGTCCAGTTAAGCAGGTTGGCGACGAACATGCAGGTGAACAAACCAAAGGCGATGACAAGTTCCGGGTTCACGCTGTCCGTGGTGAACCTGAAGACGGATGGCCCCGGGGCAAAGCCGCCGATGCTTTCTGCAGCAAGGATCAGGAACACAGCCGCCGTGTTGCCCGGAATACCCAGCGACAACACCGGTATCATGTTCGCCCCGGAAACAGATGAATTGGCCGCTTCGGTGGCCGCTACACCCTGCGGAGCGCCCTGCCCAAATTCCGGGATGCCCTTGCGCATTGCATACCGCGCTTTCGCGGTGGTGTATCCGATGCTTGCCGCCAAGGTCGAGCCAATGCCTGGCAACGCCCCAATCACGGTGCCAATCACGGCAGAGCGGGCAATGACCGGCATCAGCGCCCGCCGATCTGCCCAAGTGAGGCGTCCGTTTGTCTCTTGCGGGATGGGAGTGGGCACCGACTGGCGCATCCGGTCTGCTGCAATTTGCGTCATCTGGTGAAACACGCCACCTACGATCAACACACCAAGAACAGATGTAGCGATGGGAAAGCCGCGGTTCAGGGCGGCAGCCCCAAGCGACAACCGGGGGTAAAAATCCTCGCCCGTGCCGACAGAGGCGGCCAACAACCCTAATCCGGTCGCGATCAATCCTTTGCCAACAGATCCGCCAACGGCCGCCGCAACAAAGGACAACGACAGGATTAAAAGAGCGGTCTTTTCTGGAAGATCAAGGTGGGCCTCGACCAACAAGGCCAGAAATGGGGCGCACACGATCAGCACGACATCAGAAAACGTATCCCCCGAAGCGGATGAAAAATGCGCGATACGCAGAGCTTTCTTTGCTTGGCCACGTTGGGCCATTGGATATCCATCCAGCGTTGTCATGTAGCTGTCAGGTGTGCCGGGAGTATTGAACAAAATAGCCGGAACCGCTCCGCCGATCGTCGCGCCCTTCATGATCCCGATCAGGCATCCCATCACAGGCAACAGTGCATCCGGGGCAAAGCCAAAGACCGAGATCAGAATGGGCAGCGCGATTGCCATGGCGGTGGGACCGCCAAGACCCGGTATTGCCCCAACAACGATCCCCAACAGAAATCCGAATATCACCATCACCAGGGTGATCGAAATACCGATATCGAAAACGGCAAGTGCCTCTGGCCCCGCAAATACAGCCAACATACCCGCCCAGATGTAGGACCACACATCCATCAGTAATCGCCATTCGGGGGCAACAGCAGATCATCGAAAGGCAGATCAAACACCACAACCATGCCAAGGACCGCGACCAGCCCGATCAAGATCGCGCGCCAGTGTAACCGCCCTTCAGCTATTGCAATGCAGCCTGCGATGGCGAATGTGCCACCAAGGCCAAAGCCGATGTATTTCCACGGAAGTGACGCGCTCACCAGCCGGTACTCCAGCGGCTCCGCCTGCGCGATGTTGTACACCGCAACAGCTATGGGCCCGGCATAAAGCGCGATCAGGAACCCGATTACGAGCACGCCCAACATCTTTGCCCCAAACGACACGGCGCCGGGCACCGCATGATGGGTGTCCGTTGTGTCTGGTAAAAAGACAGCCGTCAGAATACCACCCAACAGGACAAGGCATGCTGCCAGCATTGGCGCCAATGCGTCACCGACGGAGACACGGCGGCGCACCTGTTCAACAAGGCCACTGTCCGTATCCAAAGGAATCCATACCGCTACACACAGGAGCCCGAACACCACACACAACAATCCTAGGGTTCGAGTGGCGGAACGGGTCATGGAGGACTTTCAACTGTTGCAATTGGACAGCCCGTCACACCACCCGAAGGATTGTCAGGCCTATTGAGATGCCGCGAGAAGCAATTCCCTCGCGGCAACATAATCGGCAGCCATCTGGGCTTGCAATGCATCTCCTGTGACAACAACAGGTCCGCCAAAAGCCTTCGCAATCAGCTGACCCGCCTCTGTTTCAGGGTCCGACACAACGTCTGAAATGGCGGATGCCAACGCCTTTTGCACATCACCCGGCAATCCTGCAGGTGCCACAAAAACAAACTGGCCGTCCGAATTGAAGGACATCCCGAGGTCGGCAAATGTTGGCGCTTCGGGTGTCTGTTTCAGCGGTTCGGACAGTGCCGACGCGAGGTTGACGAGATCACCCGCCGCCACACCGTTACTTTGGATGCCTGCCATAAAGCCCAAGTCCAGATCGCCTGCGTTCACACCGTCCAAAACAGCGCGCCCCCCACGGACTTCAACGATGTTGAACGCCACGCCATTGGCCTTGCCCAACAGATAAGCGATATCCGCCAGCCGAGGGCTCATCACCCCAAACCGCAATTGGGCACCTCCCTCGGCCTCTGCAAAGGCATCTTCTATCGTGGACCACCCCTTTTCGCGCAGAGAAACGACACCCATCTGAAATCCAGCCGTTGTGGTTAGGCCGGTAAAGTCCGTGGGAGTCATGCCAGCGTTCGGTGCTGCGGCCATGTTGTAGCCAAACGTCTCCGTCACGGCGATGCCGATGACAGTGCCGTCCGCTGGCGCTGATTTCAGAGCGGCGGCGAGGTTCAAACCGCCCTTGCCAGTCACCTGTTTCGGAATGACGGCCCAGCCATGGCGTTTCTCGAGCTCCTCAGCGATGAAACGGGCTTGGGTATCCGCGCCACCACCTGCATGAAAGCCTATCAGCATCTTGATCGGCCCCGGCGGGATCCAATCCGACGCGTTCGCTGTTGCCGCGGCCGCTGCAAGTGCCGCCGCCATACACAATGATGAGAGAATGGATGTCATCTGCGATCCTGCCTGTTCCAACTTACCATCCGGCGTTGTTGTTACAGTAAGACCTATGGCGCTTCACCCATTGGGCAAACGTTAATCTGACATGGGAAGCTCAGCGCGGGATTCGGGCATCGACGGGTAAGCCGCTGGGGACGTGATCAGGCACCCCCAAGCGCCCTTGCCGTGCTGTTTCTCCGGTCAATGCCTGCAAAAAGGCAACGATGTCGGCCACATCGGCGTCCCTGATCTTTTGCGGCGTAATGGACACCGCTGCCCGCTGGCGGGCAATTTCGCGACTGTCCTGCCAAACCATAAAGTCGATTGTGCTCAGCCATGGAACATCCGGCAGATTGGCAACTGCCGGAGTCCACCTATCGAACGCAGCAATGGGATCCAGATGGTGACGCACAATCCCCTCCAGGGTCGGATAAGCGCCGTTATGCCCGTAAGGCGCAGTCAGCGCCACGTTACGCAGCATGGGCGTGCGAAACGCATAGGCATCTTCGAGCGCATCGCTTTCCCCCATGCGCCCGACATCCCGCACCATCGGATCAAACGTGCGGGTCCGCCCCGGCCCGAACGGCGGTAACCCAAGCGCGTGAAACCCTTGATCCGACATCAGCGCGCCACTGTGGCATTCTGCGCAGCCCGCCCTGCCATAAAACAGATCTAGCCCGCGTTTCTGCCGTTGCGTGAGGGCGCTGCCATCTCCCGCCAAATAGGCATCAAACGGAGCGTCGTAGCTGCTCCATTCCCAGATCATGAAGGCACTCAGGGCGTTGGCGATATCCGCAATCGTGATGTCAGTCGCACTGTTGATGTGGGAAAATGCCTGCACGAACGCCTCGGCATAGGCCGGGATATGCCGCACCCGGTCACTCAGAATAGGCCAAGCGTAGTCCATTCGATTATGAACGGCTCCGGCGACCTCGTTTTCCTTCGGGTTCCCTGCCATTTCAAATTGCGCGACCAGCGGGAAAATGGCCTGTGCCGCCAGTAGATTGTCCAGACCGTCAGGCAGGCGCTCTTCGGCGGGAGAGTTGAACCCGTTCTCATATGTTTCAGCAATGCTCAGGCGACCGTCGTGAAACATCACGTGCAGGTCCTTGGCCCCAAGGTTCCACAGCCCCGGTGCATTTCGCGGGATACGCTTGCGAATCCTGTCCTGCCCCGTACCTGCCGTGCGCTGCGGGCCGAGCCCCTCGCCGCCCTCTCCGATCCCAAGGCTCAGACCATCTCCTGTGCCAAGATCGGGGTGATGACATGTCGAACATGCGATATTGCGATTACCCGACAGAATGCGATCATAAAACAAAAGCTGGCCGAGTTTGGCTTGTACCTCATCCACTTGGATGAAATCATCTGGCCCCAATGGCGGCGGCAGGTCGTTGGCAAAGACTGGCGTACCGCAAAGGAGGATCACATGCGCAAACTTGCGATAGCTCTTTGGTTTTTTGCGTTGCCTGCGTGGGCAGAGATTGAAGAGGGCCGCGATCTGATGGAAGCGGGCGCGTACGAGGCCGCTTATAAAGCGTTGTGGCCAGCGGCGCGGTCTGGCAACGCAGACGCCGAGGAACTGATCGGCGTGATGTACGCGCTTGGTCTCGGGGTCGAGAGGGACGACGAGCGTGCGTTCGAGTGGTATCTGCGCAGTTCCATGAAAGGGCATCCGGGCGCACAATCGGGCGTTGGATGGTATTACGAAGTGGGTCGCGGCATGCCAGCGCCCGACCTTGTGCGGGCCTATATGTGGTACACGCTGTCCGCGATTGGCGGCGATCCCGACGCTGCCATTTCGCTGGAAGAAGTGGTCAAGAAGATGACGCAGGACGAGATTGATCGGGCGCATATTCTGGTCGCTGATTACAAGGTGTGGATGTATCCGTTCCGCTGAGTTTGGCAGGAGATTGGCACCTTGAGAAGAGCATTCCGTCCGGCCAGCAGCGATTGAAACCTGGCGTTGAAAATTGGCGCTAATGACCCAGGCGTTTCGGAAAGGGCCATCAAGCGAAGTATCTGCGCCGGACTGAGAGTACTCCATTGCGCGGGCAAGGCTTAGATAACGCTTGCTCGACTGGGCCTCCCTCCAACCGCAGCTTATCAGGGGCGACAAATTATGGACACATCGAAGAGCGCTTTGGACCTGCTCCGCCAACGCCAGAGTCGGGTGTGGGATACTGCAAAACCCAAAGCTGTTGTCTAAATTCGGGTCACCGCAACATCTCAATCCACGCTCGGGCGACCGTCCGACTAGGGCGCGTCCGTTTCAAGTGCTGCCAAGACATACGCGACCCGTTCGTGCACCGATACGCGCGGCAACACGTCGGTGTCATAGCCAAGCATGTCCAAGGCCTGCGTGATGCGATGATACTCCTGAACCGCTGCCTCAAAATCATGGCGGCGCTCGGCATCCATGGCAAAGAGCTCTTGCCAAGGAGGGCACACAAAAACACGCTTGGCATAGGTCTGCCTGTCGCCATGCGTTTGCGTGACGGGTGGGCCGCCAGCATGCTCCAGAGCCGTCGTCGCATCGACAAGACCCCTGTCAAAAAAGACAATCCCATCATGGTGGCGGGCCGCTTCCAAGTCGGATCTTGCCATAGCGATCGCGCGCAGCGCGAAGGCTTCCAAATCCACCCACGGCAAGGCCCTGCCATCGCCTGCAATTTCTTCTGCGACAATGCGTCGCCCGGGTTCAGGCACCGTCACAAATCCCCGCGCGCCCAAGGCTTTCAGAAGCGTTGACTTCCCACCGCACGAGCAACCCGTCAACAGGATAAACCTATCCCCATGCGCGTTGCCCTTCAGTCTGTTCTTCATGTGGGTCTATCTCACGTAAACCTGCGCAAATTGCTTGGTCTTCAAATGAGCCTTGGCATCAAACGTGGGCACATCAAGAGGATCATCCGTGTCGCTGATCCACGCTGAGTCTTCATAGACCAAGCGCAGACCGGTGTCTTCAATAATGGATTTGAGTTCTTGCGGCACACTTCTGTGCAACGCGCCTGCCGATACCTGATTACTTCCCGGTGGAGCGAGGTTGTCGACCAACACAAAGGTGCCGCCCGGTTTTAGAACTCGCGCTATATCTCCAAAAACTCTGCTCGGGTGGCCGAAGGAAACATTTGAGTGCGGCGTAAACCACAACTCATGCGGGCCTTGCAGCCACACCACCCGATCGATGGACGCATCAGCGGCCTCCAATGTCTCCCACGATGCCGCGCTGTAGCGCGCCTGTACATTGCCTGAACCTTCCACGCGCTTGCGCGCATCCTGTCCAAAGAAGGTGTCCAAAGCAGCAGGTTGCTGAACGATCAGCTGTCCCGACGCATCAATGTGTTCCAGCAGAAGGCCCGTGAACCAGCCCTTTCCAGGCTCAATCTCGAGAACACTGTGGCTTGGTTCTATCTGCGCAAGGGCGAGAGTATCCGTAGCGCGACGGTAGATGTCGAGGGCGCGGTCCGCTTTGGACCGCCCCCTCGAGGCACTGCGCTTGGCAAGCCAACTCATTGGGTTTGAACCACACTGATGGCGTCCAGCCCCAACACTATGCCAACGGCAAAGACGGGGGCCGCGAACAGGAACAGCGCCCAGCTTAGGCTGCGAAACGGCGTCACGCCAAAGGCGTAAAGCGGTAGATAAAGGATGCGCGATGCGATCATGGCCAGCGCGGCCCAATAGGTCAAAGCGCCCGCCGCGCCACTGATTTGTTGGACCACGACCAACGCGATCCAGACCGCAGCAACGTCGCTTTGATTGCGCACGGCGCGCAACAGGCGGCTTTGTACAGCCGAATCCGGTGGTGGATCCGAGCGGTTGGACAAGGCATATGCGGTCCCACCGACTTTATCGAGGTGAAGCTGTTGGACAACGATGGACAGCCAAAGCATGCCGCCGGTCACGAATACGGACCAGAGTTCTACAGTCATAGTGATATTCCTAGGTTTCAGGCGGCCAGAACGGCGGCCTTGTCGGGATGGACCTCGCCGGTTTCGGCAAAGTGTTTCAGATCCTCGAGCGTTTCGTCGATTGCAGTGCTGAACTGACGGCGCATCGCCCAGCCCATCAGTATGCCAAAGGGCGGCATCATGTCCGCGACAAAGGACAGATCAATCTCTGTGGCGTCGGCATTCTGGCGCAGGGTCCAGCGTCCGCTGAGGTTGCGCACAAAGAAGGGCATGGCCTTTGCCTTGGCATCATAGGCGAGGATGTGATTGGCGGGATCAAAGGTGCGAATTGTCTCCGTGACATCTCCGATTGACGCAGAACAGATCCGGCCAGCAACGGGCGCGCCGCTCAGTGGCGGTTCTGCCGTGTTGGGGTGGGACGCATGCACCGCACGCGCCCATTGGCCAACCTTGTCGTAATCCGTGGCAAGGATCGTCCATACGTGTTCAATCGGCGCCGCCACCGCGATGGCGCGAGCGATGTGCATCACTCGGCCTCCAAACCAACAGAGGACGCAATATCGAGCTGCTGCATCTGGAGCGTTTCGAGATTTGCAACACCCGGCAATGCTGCAAATTCCGGCCACGTGAGAGCCTCTTCGTTGATGCGGTTCATCGCATCGCGGTCTGTCCAATAGTTGACCATGGTCCATGTGCCGCTCGGGCCTTCCGCCACAGAGCGCGCCACCAACGTGTCATACTTGCCCATTTGCGCAGCAATTGGGGCAAGGGCGGCCGTCACTGCGGACGCATCTGCGCCTGATTGCGCATCGAACGTAACGATTTCGACAACCTTGGCACTTTGTGCAAGTGCAAGCGAGGGCGTCAGCAACAGTGCCGCTGCTGCGACACTGCGAAGAGTGTTTTTGAAGGTCATGGGTCGTACTCCTGGGAAGTGATAAGACAGAGGCTGATCGCCTCAGGGTTTCTCGTCGCCGAGATATGTGCCGCCGAAGACATCCACGGCGGTCTGGAACGTGCGGCGCAACGTGCCGGTCAGAACGGGTTCGATGACAGGGCCCGTGCCGGGAATGCGCGGATCGTAATAGGCTTGAACGGTCAGGTCGGTTGCGCCGTCATCAGTCGCCTGAAACGCATAGAGCAAGACAATGTCGCTAACCGGCAAAGACATCGTCGAACGATCCGCATCGACGGTGTAGCCGTATGAATGCGGCGGGTCGTAAGCGACCAGCGGCTCAACCAATTCCCGCCCATCCGCAAAGATGCAGATACGACGCGTCCCGACACCGAACCGCCCTGGGTTTTGGCTTTGGTCGTGTTCAAAGCGCACTTCGACAATGTTGGGATCATAAAGATCCACTCGCGTCAGCAGCTTTGGAAAAATGTCCGAAGCGGATTGATCAAACTCCAAATGGATCAACCTGCGTAGCGTTATGCCTTCGACGATTTCGCCCGCAAGTATGGGCGACCTACCCTGCGCCAAGATGGGCTGAGGCAAAGAAATTGCGAGCGCTGCCCAGAGGACAGCGTGACCAAGAATGAACCGCATGGATGCGCTCCTAGTTTCAGAATCGTTTTATAATTTACGTTATATAATGGGTAGCGTTTGCCAACTGCGCTGTCCAGAGTTATATACCATAAATTATAAAACAGGTGTGATATGGCCCGCCCCAGAAGTTTTGATGAAGACACGGTTGTAGACGCTGCAATGGTGGCGTTTTGGAAAACTGGGTTTGACGACACCCCGATCAACGCGCTTGAGACGGCCACAGGAATCAAACGCATCAGCCTCTACAACGCGTTTGGCGACAAGGAGGGTTTGTTTCTGGCGGCCTTGGATCGCTACCATCTCGGCGCGCAGGAGGTCTATGACGGCATGGTGGCACAGGGGAATCTGGATGCGATCCAATCCCTATTTACAGCTATGAGTGCGCCTGCTGATCTTGATGCACCTGCACATGCGGGGTGCCTGATGGTAAATACGGTTTTGGACGTCCGCCGCGCCTCGGACGAAGTGAAAGAACGCATAGCAGGATATCGCCAACTGCTCAGGTCGTCATTTGTGTCCGCATTGAGAAATGCACGGTCAGGGGGCCAGATGATTGCCGATGACGACCTGATAGAACAGCGCGCCACCTACTTGCTTGGCGTGCTCTGGGGGGCGCTTGCCATGATACGGGTTGAGGGCAAGACAACAGCCGCCAAAGATGTCGCTGAAATCGGTAACGCTGTCATCGACGGTTGGCGCAGCCGCGCTTGAAGCGACGCTGCTGAAAAACGGCGCATCGACGGTCAGGCCGCGTGTGCCCGTACCCCTCAAAGCGCCTAGGCGGTGAGCGTCTCCGAGATGCCCTTCAACCGGATTGATGGAATGGCAACGCAGGTCTCCGGGTCGACCAGATGGCTCAAGGTCGGTGCGCCCAAGAGAACATTAATACCGGTAACATTGGTGTACGCCGCCAATGGAAAAGCCAGATGCTTGTAGATCTTGCGCAACCTCCATGGACGCAAAGCGACTGAGCAGGCGTTTTTGCTGATCATTCAAACGTTCCTTCTCAAGGCCGGAGCTGACACGGGCAGTGAGAAGCGCTTTCTTCACAGTCTTGAGAATGTAATCGTTTGCACCCAATTCGAGACACCGCACGATACTGTCGAGCCCTTCAATCGACGACGTCACAATCACAGGCAGGTACAGATCAGACTTCAGGCCAAACTTGGCGAATGTATCGACCTGGTGCTCGGCCAATGATGGCGGAAATCCGTATTTGGTGCAGATATGATATTGCTCTGCTTCAAAGCGGTCGAGCATACAGAAACTTGCGCCGCACAGTTCTGCGGCCTTCTTGACGATCAAATCGAACATCAGTTTGAGGTCCGATGTGGCCTCGTTGATGACCTACAGGATTTGTGCGCTTGCCTGCTCACGCACACGCGCCGCTTGGGTTTGCGCAAACAGAGATGCGTTGCCGATGCCAATGCCAGCCTGCCCCGCGAAAGTCTCAACCATGGCAACATATGCAGGTCCTGGTTTCTTGCCGCTCTTGAAGGTCAGAACGATGATAACCCATACCGTCCCACCGACGCGGGTCGGGACCCCGAGCATGTGGCGAAAGCCTACGTCCCGCGCGATGACGTGATCGACATAGTCCGGGCTTTGTGCATCCTCAATATACGCGTTTTTGCCGGTTCGTATCACGTCTTTCGTTACGCTGTTGGCCTTCGGTGGCGAAGGCTGGCGGAGCGAAATGGCTCTATCTGCGCGTGGGTCAAGCCGTGATGGGACAGGTCTGCATCTACTTTCATCGGCCTGCTGTCGAACGTTACCACAACGTTCGGCAACACGTTGATATGCGCCGCCAACGTCTGTGTTTCGTCCTGTGCGGTGGCAAGGATCAAGCCGGCCATCTGGGCATCCTGCTCAAGAGCCCGATCCAAAACAAGGTCCTGCGTTTCATGTCCTGAAGATGTGTGCTTTTGAAGGTCTCAGGCTATCGGATCAACTCTGCCAGGTCGTTTGGTTTTGAAAAACCGCGCTGGCTGTTGGAGCGCAGTGATCAGTTTCGAAAAAGCCTAACACGGCGTGTACGAGCGCAACCTTATTGAGTGTGATGTACTTTTGCGGTGCTGTCGCTGCCATCCCACGTGTTGGGGGCGTTGAACGCTCACCCGCGGTCCGCGCTTCGGACTTGGCAGCCCAACAGGCAACGAGCGTCCCCGCAATCTTTGGCACGCTGAATGGGTCAGAGTAGTTGTCTTCCTGCTCGGTCTGAAAATAGTTTGACAGTCAATGTATCAAGTGAATTTCCGGAACAGTCGGGTCTTGTCAAAGATCCCTTCCAGTTCCTGCATCCGATCTTTGGTGTCTTCCCAGTTCTGGGTTTGAACGGCGGAAATCATGCTTTCAGCCAGCAACATGATAGTGGTCGCACTGTCCCACGCGGACGGTACGATGATCTGACTGGTCAAGGTGACATTTGCCATACGATGTACCGGGGATCGCCACTGATCCGTGAACAACACAATCTTGGCGCCACGGGCAAATGCCAGTTCAGCAAGTTTCAGGGTGTTGTTCTCATATCGCCGCACATCAAAGATCACGAATACGTCCCCGGCCTTGGCGTTTAGCAAGTAGTGCGGCCACGTGTTTGATGTGGATTGAACATGGGTCACATTGGGTCGGATGACCTGAAGGTGCATAAAAAGGTATTCCGCCAAAGTATGGGTGATCCGCCCGCCAACGACATGAACGTGGCGGTCAGGATCCGCGACCAGTGCACAAGCTTCGTCAAATTCGTCCGGGTCGATATGGGCCATTGTGTTGCGGATGTTGTCGATCACGGCCTCGGTAAATCGGTTGAGAACATGCTCTGATGGGGCAGCCCCTGCCCACGTTTCGTGTTTGGCAATCGGCCCTTTGGCCATGGCCCCCAATTCGTCGCGCAGGTCGGCCTGAAAATCCGGATATCCCTTGTAGCCAAGCTTTTGCACCATACGGGCCACCGTCGGAACCGACACATTCGCGCCTTTCGCCAATGCCGCCAACGGACCCAGCCCCGAGGCCGGATAGTTGCCAAGGATCGACAACGCCAATTGACGCTCGGCCCGGGTCAGGTCGTCCAACCGCTCTTGAATGCGGTCCGCGATTGTCTGGTTTGCATCGGCCATCCGAGTTGCCTCGTTTTTAGGTTAAATTTTTCAGCGCGCGTATGCGGATGATAAATTTTTCACAATTTTGTTGACAGAAACCGGTCTTGGCAAGACTTTTCCAGAGTGGGAGCTGAAATGAATCACTTGGAAAGTACGCTGGATCATGAGGTTGTGGATGTGCGCCATCATAGCGCAACATCTTCGATTGTGATCGTATGCGAGCATGCCAGCCCACACATCCCTGTAGCTTTGGATAACCTTGGAGTGGTCGAGTCGGCCCGCAAGAGCCATGTTGCATGGGACCCGGGCGCGTTGTCTGTGGCAGAGGCGATGGCCGCGCGTCTCAAGGCAACACTGGTCACCGCCAAAATCTCGCGTCTGGTCTATGACTGCAATCGCCCACCGGATGCGCTTGATGCGATGCCTGCGCGCAGCGAAGTGGTGGAGGTGCCCGGCAATTTGAATCTTAGTGCTGCGCAGAAAACGCAGCGCGTCGCGGCCTATTATGACCCTTTTCGCGCCGCTGTCGCCCAGACCATCGCGGAACAGACAGATCCCGTGCTGATCACCGTGCACAGCTTCACGCCGATCTACGATGGTGAACGACGCGAGGTAGAAATCGGCGTCCTTCATGACACCGATGCGCGGCTGGCAGATGCAATCCTTGACGCAGCGGACACGTCGCTGATCGTCCGGCGCAACGAACCATATGGACCCGCCGATGGCGTCACGCACACATTGAAAGAACATGCGCTGCCTGGCGGTCATTTGAACGTCATGCTGGAAGTACGAAATGACCTTATCTCGGAAGATGCCACCCAACTCAGGATGGCTGATACGCTGTCTACTTGGGTCACACGGGCCCTTGCAGCGCTACAGGTCGCGCCATGTTAAGCGTTGCGTTGAAATACATCCAAACGGTTGATGTCCTGAACCGATACATTGGGCGCATCGTCATGTATGGCATCTTCGTGATGATGGCGATCCTGCTGTGGTCATCTGTAAGCAAGACGTTTTTTGCGCCCTCGCTATGGACCCTCGAAGTCGCCCAATTTGCCATGGTTGCGTATTACATGCTCGGCGGCCCCTATTCGATCCAGATGGGATCAAACGTACGTATGGACCTGCTTTATGGCGAATGGAGCGAGCACCGCAAAGCCCAGATAGACGCCATGACCGTGCTGTTCTTGATCGTCTATCTGATCTTTTTGCTGTGGGGCGGCTGGGAGAGCTTTCAATACTCGATCAGTTATGGCGGTGAGCGCAGTTCGTCCGTGTGGCGGCCCTACCTCTGGCCCATCAAGGCCATCATGCTGGTCGGGATTTTCCTGATGCTGTTGCAGGCCATTTCGGAACTGCTCAAGGACATCCTGCGCATCAAGGGCCACGACATGGGGGCGAAAGTCTGATGCCGTACGAGGTCATCGCAATACTCATGTTCTCGTCCATGATGCTGATGCTGTTGACGGGCCAGCGGGTGTTCGGCGCGATTGGCTTTGTCGCGGTGGTCTCTGCGTTTTTCCTGTGGGGCGACCGCGGCGGGTATGACCTTGGGTTTGCCGCGGCGATCAAACTGATGAAGTGGTACCCGCTGCTGACGCTGCCGATGTTCATCTTCATGGGCTACGTCCTGTCTGAATCCAAAATCGCCGATGATCTTTACAAGATGTTTCACGTCTGGATGGGCGGGCTATCGGGTGGGCTGGCGGTCGGCACAATCGGGCTGATGGTCCTGATTTCGGCGATGAACGGGCTGTCGGTGGCGGGCATGGCCATTGGTGCAACCATCGCCCTGCCAGAACTTCTCAGGCGCGGTTATGACAAACGCATGGTGACAGGGGTGATACAAGCCGGATCCTCGCTGGGTATTCTTGTGCCGCCTTCCGTCGTGCTGGTGCTCTACGCCATGATTGCCCGGCAACCCGTGGGCCAGCTTTGGCTGGCAGGTGTACTGCCGGGGCTGATGATGGCAGCGATGTTCGTGATCTATATCGTGGTGCGCTGCCGCATTACCCCGTCGCTTGGACCGGTCTTGCCCCCGGAGGAGCGTGACATGCCCATGGGCGAAAAAATCCGCCTTCTCGGCGCAGGTTTGCTACCACTTTTTATCTTCTTTGCCATGATGGTGCCATTCGTGAACGGCTGGACATCGCTGGTGGAAAGTTCAGCCATCGGGGCAATTGCTGCGTTCATGGCTGCGGTTGTCAAAGGGCGGATGACGCGAGAAGTCTTCGAGACATCCGTGCGCAACACGCTTGGCATCTCGTGCATGTTCATGTGGATTATCCTGGCGGCCTTGGCCTTTGGGGCCGTTTTTGACGGGCTCGGGGCGGTCAAGGCGATCGAAAGCCTCTTTACCGAACGGCTGGGTCTGAGCCCGTGGATGATCCTCATCCTGATGCAACTCAGCTTTATTCTGATGGGGACATTTCTGGACGACACCGCAATGCTGGTGATCGTGGCACCTCTGTACGTGCCTTTGGTGGGCGCACTTGGCTTCGATCTGATCTGGTACGGTATCCTTTACACGATCACCACGCAGATCGCGTATATGACACCGCCCTTCGGCTACAATCTGTTCCTGATGCGCGCGATGGCACCGCCCGAAATCTCGTTAAGAGACATCTATTCTTCGATCCTGCCTTTCGTTCTGGTCATGGTCGTTGCCTTGGCCACCATCATGATCTTCCCCGAAATCGCACTTTGGTTGCCGGGGTATGTTTATGGAAATTGACAACAAACAAAGATCCCGGGTTCGGGACGTATTGAGAAGAGCACCAACAGAGAGGACATTCCAATGACCACAAGACGCAAGTTTCTATCATCCGCGGGGATCGGTGCGGCTGCCACACTGGCAACGCCTTCGATTGTCAAAGCGCAGTCAGCGATCAAGTGGCGCTTTCAGACCTATGCGGGCGCCGCATTGGGTGAACATGTGACAAAACCCGTCATCGACTACATCAACGCCAATTCCAACGGCGAGCTTGAGGTCGAACTGTTTTACGCAGACCAGATCGTGCCCACAGGAGAGCTGTTTCAAGCCCTGCAACGCGGCACCATCGACGGCGTGCACTCGGACGATGACTCGATGGCATCACCGACGCCACTGCGTCAGTTCGGTGGCTATTTTCCCTTTGCAACCAAGCACATCCTCGATGTGCCAGTTCTGTTCAACCAGTACGGCCTCAAGGAGATCTGGGAAGAGGAATATGCCAAGGTTGGCGTAAAATGGCTGTCGGCTGCCGGGCAGGATCCGTGCAACTTCAACACAAAGAAGGAAATCACCAGCGTCGCTGATCTGGACGGTCTCAAACTCTATACCTTCCCGACAGCCGGGCGCTTCCTGTCCAAGTTTGGCGTTGTTCCGGTCAACATCCCCTACGAGGACGCCGAAGTCGCGGTTCAAACCGGCGAGCTGGATGGCATGGCGTGGTCCGGCATAACCGAAGACTACACAGTAGGTTGGGCCGATGTGACGGACTATTTCCTGACCAACAACATCTCGGGTGCGTGGATTGGGTCTTGGTTCGTGAACGAGGAACGCTGGGCGGAACTGCCCGACCACCTCAAGTCTGTCGTCATGGCCGCGACCGAAGCCGGGCACACATATCGCAACCAGTGGTACTGGGGCGGTGAAGCGGCGCTGCGGGCCAATGGTGACAAGTTGGCGCTAAGATCTGTGCCAGCTGGCGAATGGGCCGAGGTCGAAAACGCCGCCAAGGAGTTCTGGGAAGAAGTGGCGCAGGAAGGCGAAGTGCACCAGAAGATCGTCAACATCTTCAAAGAGTACAACAGCGTCATCAACCAAGCTGGCGTCCCCTACAACTTCGAGTAACCCTCCAAAACACCAAGGGCGTCCCCGGAAAACGGGGGCGCCTCATCCGACAGAAGGATCAGCCCCGTGGCCGGACATATGACTTTTGACGCTTTGAAAGACGCAGTTTCAGCAGGCGAGATTGATACGGTACTTGCCTGCCTCGTCGATATGCAGGGCCGGTTGATGGGCAAGCGGTTTCATGCGGTGAACTTTGTGGAAACCTCGTTTGAAGAGACCCATTGCTGCAATTACCTTTTGGCGACCGATCTCGAGATGGCGACGCCTCCGGGGTACAAATCCTCCAGTTGGGAAGCAGGCTATGGCGACTACATCATGGCCCCCGACCTGACGACCCTGCGCCCTGTCCCTTGGCTTGAGGGCACCGCCATGGTGTTGTGCGATGTGCTTGACCACCACACACATGCTCCCGTTCCGCACTCCCCGCGTGCTATGCTGAAGGCGCAGATCGCACGGCTGGAAGCGCTCGGGTTTGATGCCATGATGGCGACCGAACTGGAGTTCTTCCTGTTCGAAAAGAGTTTTGATGACATCCGCAAAGAAGGCTTTCGCGATCTGGCACCGATCAGCGGCTACAACGAAGACTATCACATCCTGCAAACAACCAAGGAAGAAAGCGTGATGCGTCCGATCCGCAATCACCTTTTCAACGCAGGCATTCCGGTCGAAAACACTAAAGGCGAGGCCGAAACCGGTCAGGAAGAGCTCAACATTCGCTACGCCGCCGCTCTCGATTGTGCCGACCACCACACGATTGCCAAGAACGCAGTCAAGGAAATCGCATGGCAGCAAGGCCACGCCGCCAGCTTCCTGCCCAAGTGGCACCATGACAAGATCGGCAGCTCCAGCCATGTGCATCAGTCGCTTTGGTGCGACGGTGAACCGGCTTTCTACGACCCAAATGCGTCCTTGGGGATGTCAGACGTCATGCGCTACTACATGGCGGGCCTGATCGCCTACGCCCCCGATTACACCGTCTTTCTTGCCCCATACATCAACAGCTACAAAAGGTTCGCCAAGGGCACGTTCGCCCCGACAAAAACCGTCTGGTCAGTCGACAACCGTACAGCCGGTTTCCGCCTGTGTGCGGAGGGCACCAAAGGCGTGCGGGTCGAATGCCGCATCGGTGGATCTGACTTAAACCCTTACCTCGCGCTTGCGGCCATGCTGGCAGCAGGCATCAAGGGGATCGAGGATAAGATGCCCCTCGCCCCGGCCACGTCCGGCGACGCGTATGATGACGGGGGTGCTGTCGAAATACCGCGCAGCCTGCGTGCGGCGACGCAAACCCTGCGCAATTCTGCGTTCCTGCGCGACGCCTTTGGCGATGACGTGGTCGATCACTATGTGCGGGCCGCCGAGTGGGAGCAGGAAGAATTTGACCGCGTGGTCACAGATTGGGAAGTCGCGCGCGGCTTTGAAAGGGCTTGAACATGATCCGCTGTATTTCACCCATCGACGGGTCTGTTGTCGCAGAGCGCGCCACGCTCTCTGCATCTGACGCGCAGGCGGCGGTTGCCCGCGCCCGCGCCGCCCAAATTGCGTGGGCCGCGCGCCCTTTGAGCGAACGTATCGCGCTCGTGCAGGCTGGTGTCGCCAATGTCGGCGCGATGAATGACGAGATTGTTCCGGCACTTGCCCGCCAAATGGGCCGCCCGATCCGGTATGGCGGCGAATTTGGCGGCTTCAATGAACGTGCCTCCTATATGGCAGACATCGCCAAGGACGCGCTGGCAGATATCGAGATCGAAGACAGCGCTGCCTTTCGCCGTGTAATCAAACGCGTTCCGCATGGGCTGGTTCTGGTCGTCGCGCCCTGGAACTATCCTTATATGACAGCCATCAACACGGTGGCACCTGCCCTGATTGCGGGCAATGCGGTGATGTTGAAACATGCCAGCCAAACACCGCTGGTCGGTGAACATATGGCGGCGGCCTTTCATGCGGCAGGCATTCCCGAAGACGTGTTTCAAAACGTCTTTCTTGATCACCAAATTACATCTGATCTGATTGCCGCCAGATCCTTTGGATTTGTCAATTTCACGGGCTCCGTCACGGGTGGGCAAGCAATGGAACGGGCCGCAGCGGGCACGTTCACAGGCGTTGGGCTGGAGCTGGGCGGCAAGGACCCCGGCTATGTTTGCGACGACGCCGATATCGACGCCGCAGTGGACACTCTGATCGACGGGGCGATGTTCAACTCGGGACAATGCTGTTGCGGGATCGAACGGATCTACGTGGCCGAACAGCACTTTGACAGCTTCGTGGCCAAGGCGGTCGAGATTGTCAGCAACTACAAACTTGGCAATCCGCTGGTCCCGGAAACAACTTTGGGACCCATGGCGCACAAGCGCTTTGCCGACACGGTGCGATCACAGATCTCGGACGCGGTGGATCAAGGCGCAACGGCGCATATTCCCATCTTTGACCAAGACGATGGTGGCGCTTACCTGTCGCCACAAATCCTGACCAACGTCACCCATGACATGCGAGTCATGCGCGAGGAAAGCTTTGGCCCGGTGGTCGGCATCATGCCGGTCAAGAACGATGCCGAAGCCATCGCCCTGATGAATGACAGCGATTTTGGGCTTACCGCTTCGGTCTGGACAAAAGATGCTTTGCGCGCCGAAGCCATTGCAGATCAGATCGAAACCGGAACGGTATTCATGAATCGCGCTGACTACCTTGATCCGGGCCTGTGCTGGACGGGCTGCAAAGACACCGGGCGCGGGGGAGGTCTGTCGCTGATCGGTTATCACAACCTGACCCGCCCAAAATCCTATCACCTGAAGAAAGCCTGAATGTCATGTCGCTGATCGCCAATTGGTCATACCCAACCGCCGTCCGTTTCGGGGCGGGCCGCATATCTGAGATCGCGGACGCATGTGCCGCTGCCGGGATCTCCAGACCGCTGCTTGTCACCGACCGGGGCCTTGCAGAAATGGACATCACAACCAAGACGCTGGACCTGCTTGAGGCGGCAGGCCTTGGGCGCGCAATGTTTGCCGATGTCGATCCAAACCCAAACGAAAAAAACGCCCAAGATGGTGTGCGTGCCTTCAAAGACGGGGGCCATGACGGTGTTGTGGCCTTTGGTGGCGGCTCGGGGCTGGATCTGGGCAAGCTGGTGGCCTTTTTAGCCGGGCAAACCCGCCCGCTGTGGGACTTTGAGGACATCGGCGATTGGTGGACCCGCGCGGATGCGGACGCCATTGCGCCCATCGTGGCTGTGCCCACAACTGCGGGCACCGGATCGGAAGTCGGGCGCGCCAGCGTCATCACCAATTCCGAGACCGAAGAGAAAAAGATCATATTCCATCCCAAGTTCCTGCCTTCGGTCGTGATCTGCGATCCGGAACTGACCGTGGGCATGCCCAAGTTCATTACAGCAGGCACTGGCCTTGATGCGTTTGCCCACTGCGTGGAGGCGTTTTCGTCTCCGCATTACCACCCGATGTCGCAAGGCATGGCGTTGGAAGGGATGCGGTTGGTCAAGGATTACCTGCCCCGTGCCTACGATGACGGAAGTGACCTTGAGGCGCGCGCACACATGATGTCGGCGGCAGCCATGGGAGCCACGGCATTCCAAAAGGGACTGGGCGCCATTCACGCGCTGTCCCACCCTATCGGTGCCATCTATCACACGCACCATGGCACCACGAACGCGGTGTGCATGCCAGCCGTGTTGCAATTCAACAAACCGGTCATCGCTGAGCGTTTTGGCATGGCGGCGCAGTACTTGGGCATTTCGGGCGGATTTGACGGCTTCTGCGCTTACGTCGATGATCTGAATGCACGCTTGGGCATTCCCCGGACTTTGACCGACCTAGGTGTAACCAACCTTGATGTGGACCGGGTTGTTTCAGGCGCGCTCAGCGATCCAAGCACAGGGGGCAACCCTGTCGAAATGACGGCTGCGAACACGAGGGAGCTTCTTTTGAAGATTGTCTAGCGGCGCTGCAGGCCTGCTGGAGCGTTTGACTTAAAACTGTAACACGACACTGGTTTGAGAGTGCCAGTGGATAAATTTAACCGGGAGAAAGATCATGAAATCAACACTTGTTACGTCTTTGGTTGTCGCGACCGCATTGGCTGCGCCCGCAGCCAATGCCGACACGCTGCGCCTGCTCACGTGGGGCGGATATGCGCCCGAAGAGGTCATCGCGAAATTCGAGGCCGAAACCGGCCATACGGTCGAGGTGACGACCTCCAACAATGAAGAGATGATTGCCAAACTGCGCGCGACCAATGGCGGCGGGTTTGATCTGGCGCAGCCAAGCCAAGACCGCATCACCAGTGCACAGGAAGAGTTCGGTATCTACAAGCCCATGGACATGTCCAAGGTGAATGCCGACTTGTTCATTCCCTCGATGCTGAAGGCGACGGCGGGCAACACGACCTTTGAAGGCGAAGTGTATGGGCTGCCGCATGTCTGGGGTACAAGCGGCCTTGTCGTCAACACGGCCCAAGCGGGCGATGTGCAGGATTATACCGACCTGTGTGACGCATCTGTGGCTGGCAAGGTGTCTTACCGCCTGAAACGCCCGACGCTGATCGGTTTTGCCTACTCCATGGGCCTCGATCCGTTTGCAGCTTATGGCGACACGGCCAAGTACCAGGACATTCTGAACCAGGTCGAAGCAAAGCTGACCGATTGCAAACCCAACGTGAAGACATATTGGGGCGGCGGGGACGAGATCAAAAACCTGCTTCGCTCGGGCGAGGTTGTGGCGTCCATGGCCTGGGACACCGGCGGCTGGCAGCTGAATGCTGACAATCCGGACATCACATTTGTTGCACCGGACTCCGGCGCCCTTGGTTGGATCGACACCTTTGTTCTGCCCGCCCGTGGGCGCGCTGACGATGCCGCCTATGACTGGATTAACTTTGTGATGCGTCCGGACATTGCCGCGATGATCACGAACACGGCAGGCAACTTCACTGCTGCCGTTGATGGCGACGCAGGTGTCAGCGCGGATCTCAAGGCCCGCTACCAAGGCAGCTTTGATCAGTCAGCCATCGACAATATCAAGTGGTATCCCCCTGTTCCGGCCGGTCTTGAAGCGCTTGAAGGCGCCACGCTCGACCGCATCAACGCGGCGAACTAAGGCCGCTACGCCACTAGAACCAAATGAAAGGGCACCATGCAGTGCCCTTTCTGACCCTGAGAGGCTGCGTTTTGACTGACACCCACCCTGATCTTGTCTGTCGTGATCTGACGAAGGACTTTGACGGCTTCCGCGCTGTCGACAATGTCAGCTTTGAAGTGCCCAAAGGATCATTCTTTTCCATTCTCGGGCCATCTGGATGTGGCAAGACCACCCTTTTGCGCATGATTGCGGGTTTCCAGTCTCCCAGCCATGGAGATCTGTTGATCAAGGGCGCCTCCATGATTGGTGTTCCCCCGAACAAACGCCCTGTGTCCATGGTGTTCCAACATCTTGCCCTGTTTCCCACAATGAACATTGGGGACAATGTCGGCTTTGGGCTGCGCCAACGCGGGGTCGGACGCAACGACATCGCCAGGCGTGTCGAGGCTGTGCTGGAGCGCGTCGGTTTGCCGGGCGTATCGGCGCGCCGCATTGACCAGTTGTCAGGCGGGCAGAAACAACGTGTGGCGATTGCGCGTTGCATGGTCTTGGAACCGGATGTGTTGTTGTTGGACGAACCGTTGGGTGCGCTGGATCTGAAGTTGCGCGAACACATGAAGGTGGAGCTGAAATCTCTACAGGCGGCCTTTGATACCACTTTTGTCTACATTACCCATGACCAGTCCGAAGCCTTGGTCATGAGCGACAACATCGCCGTCATGAACCACGGGCGATTTGAGCAGATCGGGCCACCACATGAAGTCTATCACAATCCGGATACCGCCTTCGTGGCAGGCTTTGTGGGGGATGCAAACAAGATCGACGCAACCGTGTCGTCGGTGGATGGGCCGAAACTAACGCTCACGTCGAACGCTGGCACAAGAATGCAGGTCGAGGCGGCGCAGTCCAACCTGTCTGCGGGCCAAGCCACGCAAATCTTTTTGCGACCCGAAGCCATCGAGTTGTCAAAATCCAGCGACAGTTTCGAGAGCAATCAAAACGTATCAAAAGGCACAGTGAACGCGGTGCTGTTCAACGGTGCGAACAGTTCGGTGATCGTACGCGATCCGGCTGGCAATCTGATCAGCGTGGCCATGCCACAAACGGGCAGCTTTGCAGAACTGCGTGAGGGCGATGAAGTGTTCACCTGCTGGCGTCCGCACAAAGCGCGCTGCTATCCTGCGCCACAGGTCTGAGCGATGACGTCGGACACATCAAAACTCGGGTTCTACCTGCTGCTTGCTCCCATTTTCCTATGGTTGGTCTTGCTGATCATCTTGCCGCATATCGGGCTGTTCATGGTGTCGATAAGCGAAAAGATTGGCCCTCGAGAATACCAGACGGGCTTTGGGAACTATGCCACCTTCTTTGGTGAACCGCTATATTGGCGCACATTTGCGCGCACTGCGATCATGTCCATTCTGGCCACAGCCCTGACGCTGATCCTCGGCTTTCCGATCGCCTATTACATCGCGAAACTGACGAGAGGACGCACAAAGACCACTCTGTTTCTGATGTGCATGATCCCCTTCTGGGTATCTGAACTCGTGCGTACCTTTGGTTGGATGATCCTGCTGCGTGAAACCGGCGTCATCTCGACCACGCTACAGTCCTTGGGGCTGATCAGCGGGCCAGTCGAACTGCTCTACAATGATGCCGCCATAATGGTGGGTCTGGTCTATACCTCGATCCTGTTCATGATTGTGCCGCTGGTCACGACACTCGACAGTCTTGACGACAGCCTGATCGAGGCGGGCTATGATCTGGGGGGAACCACCACCTCGATCATGCGCGAGATCGTCATTCCACATGCCATGCCTGGCATCGTGTCGGGCTGTATCGTTGTCTTCATGCTATCGCTTGGAAACTACCTCACGCCGATCTTGCTAGGCGGCAAGGACAGCCTGTGGTTTACGGGCATGATCTATACGCAGTTCATTACGCGATTTAATTGGGAATTCGGCTCGGCTTTGGGCTTCCTGCTCCTCGCGCTCTCCTCGGCCATCGTGTTTCTTGGCCTCAAGATGTCGCGGCAGTCGCTGTCAGATACGATGGGGCGCACATGATCCCAACGATCCCCCAACCCAGCTTTACCAAATGGTGCTACCGGGCATATGTGACGGTGTTTTTTGTCTACCTTGCCCTGCCTCTGACGGTGGTGTGTGTCTTTGCATTCAACAACAGCGTCTTTCCTTCCCCTCCATGGGAAGGCTTCACACTGGCATGGTTTTTTGGCACCGAGGCACCCTTTATTGGCGTTTTCCATGAACGGTCGATCCTGCGCGCCATTGGTACGTCAGCATTTGTGGCGATTTGGGTTTCTGCATTGGCGGTTGCTGTTGGCACATGCAACGCGTTCCTGTTCGTACGGCACGAATTCCGGGGCAAGGCACTGCTTTACATGCTGATGCTGCTGCCTTTGATTATTCCCGGTGTTATCCTTGGCATCTCGATCCTCGTGTTCTCCAGCACGATCGCCAACACGCTGGAAGACGCCACCGGCCTGTGGTTTGACGGCATGCGCCCCGGTCTGCCCCTTGTGATCCTTGGGCAGTTTTCCTTTATCACGACCTTTGCCACCCTCGTTATCACCGCCAGATTGCAAAAGTTTGATACGAGTCTGGAAGAGGCGGCCCTGAACCTTGGCGCAACCAAACTCGGCACCATCCGGCAGATCACCCTGCCCTTTCTCATGCCCGCCATTCTGGCCTCGGCCATTGTCTCTATCCTCATGAGTTTTGAGAATTTCAACACGACACTCATGCTGGTCGGGTCGGATTCGCCGCTGACCATCACAATGTTCGACAAGCTCAAGCAAGGATCGACGCCGGTTCTGAACGCAGTGTCCCTGCTCTTGATCGTCATATCCGCTGTGCTTGGCCTGATCTCATTGTTCTTTCCACAACGCAAAGGGTGACGCAAAGCGCGGGCCAGATTTTTAACCATCCGCCAAAACCGCTAAACTGCGCACATGACCAGCAAACATACCTACAGCTTCCGGCGAGCGGGCGTGGATGATCTGCCGCTTTTGACCAAGTGGCAAACCAAGCCACATGTGCGGCGATGGTGGGAGTCCGATGCGCCCTATGATGCCAAGGATCTGGCCGATCCGCGTGTTGCCCGCTGGATCGTGTCGCTCGATGATCGCCCTTTCGCTTTCATGCAGGACTACACCGTGCATGGCTGGGACGATCACCATTTCCGCGATCTGCCCAAGGGCGCGCGCGGCATTGATCAATTCATTGGTGTCGCGGATATGGTTGGTTGCGGGCACGGGTCCAGTTTCATTAAACAGCACATGATCGAACTTCTTGGTGCCGGTGCGCCTATTGTCGCCACCGATCCCCACCCCGACAATGAAAGAGCAATTGCAGCCTACAAGAAAGTCGGTTTCCAGTCGATAGGACCAGTCCAAGAGACCAAATGGGGTCTGATCTTGCCCATGGCGACGCTAAGACAAGGCCACCAACAACCTGCACCAAGGAGCATGCGCGATGATTGACACACACTATGCGCAGACGATGGCCCGATATGACAGATGGCAGAACCAATCACTGATCAAAGCGGCAGACCAGATGACCGATGAACAGCGTTGGCAGAAACGCGGCGCGTTCTTTGGCTCCATCGCCGAAACGCTCAATCACATTCTGTGGGATCATCGCATATGGCTTGCTCGTCAACGCGGAGATGCTGATGCAATCAATGAGATCGGTACACGCCACCCTTATACGGATACACCCCGTGGTTGGTCGGAGTACAAACAGGATCGCGCGGCATTGGACGACGAACTCAGGATGTGGTGCGCCAGTCTGAGTGATGCCGATATGGCCAAGGATGTCGCCTGGATGAGGGGGGAAACGCCCGTTACAACCGAGTTAGGTTTTAATCTCGTCCACATGTTCAACCACGCGACCCATCATCGGGGGCAGGTTCACGCCATGCTGACAGGCGCAGGGATTGATCCCGGATCGACCGATTTGCCGATGCTGCCCGCCAATATTTAAGAACCCCGTGTCGCTGGTGTGCATAGCGCTGCACACAGTGTCAGCTGCGCGACCGCGCAAACAAAAAAGGGCCGCCCCCTGTGCAGGAGCGACCCTTGAAGGACGGTTTGACTCGCCTTAGTTCAGGTCAGCTTCACGTGCTGCGTTCACGTCAGCTTCGGCTGCTGCAACAGCTTCTTGCAGAGCGGACAGGATTTCACCGCCACGTGCCACGTTTGCTGTGAACCACTCGTTCACAGGGGCCGCTGCTTCTGCGAAGGCCGCCTTTTGCTCGGGCGTTGGCACATAGAGATCACCACCACCCGCGACAAAGTCCTCGTAAGCCTGGATCGACTTACGCTTGGGCGACGCAAATGTCGCTTGCTGCAGGGCGTAGAACCCATCGACAACAACACGGCGCATGTCTTCAGGCATCGCCATGAAGTTCTCGTTGCTCATCCACCACAAGGCACCCATGTAGGCGTGACCATCCAGCGTGACGTATTGCAGGCCGGCATCAGGGAATTTCATGCCCATGATGTCGGTGATGCCGTTTTTCGACCCTTCGACCACACCCGTCTGGAAGGATGTGAACAGTTCGGGCCACGGGATCGGGGTGGGCGACGCACCCAGTGCCTTGACCAGTTCCTGTGGCAGGTCGGCTACGACTGTGCGGATTTTCAGCCCTTCCATGTCCGCAGGCTCAGCAACACGGCGCTGCGTGTTGGCAAAGTTGCGCCAGCCACCGGTGTTGCCAATCGTCATCAGACGGATCGCGCCACCGGAATCCTCCAGCGCCATGTCACGCATGGTGCGGGTGAAATCGCCTGACAGAACATGCTCGGCGATGCGGTCGTCGGCCATCAGGTAGGGCAGATCGAGGACCTGCACATAGGGGAAAATGCCTGACGCACCGCCCGAAGTGGAGATGTAGACGTCGATAGAGCCATCAGCCACGCCTTGCAGGCATTCGGCACCGTTCGAACATAGCTGCGTGCCGATGAACAGCTCGACTGTGATCGCACCGTTGGAGGCCGCCTCGACGTAGTTTTTGAACACAACCAGACCGTCATAGTCTTCGTCATTTGTGTTCGAGTTGGCCGTTGCGCGGATGTTGAATTGCGCATGTCCGTCGGCATAGGCAGCGATGGCCCCGCCGAGCGTCAATGTGGCGGCAACCGCCAGTTTCGTGAGACCTTTGAGCATTGATTTCTCCCTGTTTGCTTTGGTCAATTGGCAAACCCCGTGAGACGGGGAATGGTCATGGAAATGGCCGGGACGTAGGTGATCAGGAAGATCACTGCGACCTCGACCGCGAGGAACGGTAAGATGGCTTTGGCGATGGTTTCCACCTTTTCGCGACTGACCGCAGCAGCCACAAACAGCACCAGCCCCATGGGCGGTGTGGCCAGACCTACGGTCAGGTTGACGCTCATGATGATCGCAAAGTGGATGGGGTCGACGCCAAGGTCGACAAAGATGGGTCCGAGGATCGGCCCAAGGATGATAATCGCAGGCCCCGCATCCAGAAACATGCCCACGATGAAAAGCAGGATGTTGATCAGGAACAGCAAGATCAGCGGGTTGTCCGAAAGCGTCAGAATGAACTCGGCAAGGATCTGTGGCGCATAGGACAGCGACACAACCGTTTTGAACGCCAGCGCCGCGCCGACCAAAAGCAGGACCACAGCAGAGGTCAACCCAGCACGCGACAGGATGTCTGGTAGGTCTGACACCTTCATGGTCCGCAGCACAAAAAAGGCGACAAATAGGGCATATGCCACAGCGACAGCCGCCGCTTCGGTTGGCGTGAACACCCCGCCCAAGATGCCACCAAGGATCAGGATCGGCGTTTGCAACGGCACGATGGCCCGTTTGCACACTGTCCGGAATTCGCTGCTCACTTGCGTGCGCAGCGCGAGCATCAACCCGTGTGCAACAGCCACCGACCCCAAGAATGTGATCCATAACATCAGAGACGAGACGTCATCGCCCAATGGCAGCATCACCCAGATCAACAAGCCAATGTTCAAACGCACCAGCGCAAAGCTGACCCATTTCTCAAGCGCGCCCAATTCGACCCCGTCAAACTCAACTTTCTTGGCCGCAGGCAAGTCGTATTTGTCCGCCGTCACGCGGATCATGACCATCAGGCCCACCCCCACGAGGATGCCCGGCACAATGCCCGCAAGGAAAAGCGCCGCAACGCTTTCACCCATCACATAGGCGTAGATGATCATGATGCCCGAGGGCGGAATGATTGGCCCGATCACCGATGAGGCCGCTGTGATAGCGGCGGCGTAACGGCGGGTGTAGCCTTCCTTCTCCATGGCAGGCACCAGCATCGACCCAAGCGCGGACGTGTCCGCCACGGCAGAGCCCGACAGGCCAGCAAACAGGATCGAACTCAGCACGTTCACCTGTGCCAAGCCGCCACGCAAGTGGCCCATCAGCGCCTGAGAGAATTGCACGAGGCGGATGGTGATACCGCCTTTGTTCATCAACTCGCCCGCCAGCATGAAGAACGGGATCGCCATCAACGGAAAGCTGTCCATGCCGTTGTAGACGTTGCGGTAAAGCAGCGTGATGTCCTTTTCCTGCCCGTTCATCCAAAGCAGCAGCCCCGGCGCTGCCAGCAAGCCAAAGAACACCGGCAGTCCGATGAGAAGGAACAGCAGGAACAGCGGAAGGAAATAAATCAGCATCTATTCTGCCCCCGCCATGCTTTCACCCAGATCAAGGTCGGGCAAGCGGTCTCCACCCCCGAAGATCGAAATGATGCTGCGCAGGATCAATTCGACATTGACCATCAGCAAAAGCACGACCCCAACAAGCAGCGACAGCATCATCCAACTGCGTGGCACACGGAACCACCCATCAAAGGACGGCAGATACAATGATGCCGTTGCAAAGCGCCCACCAAAACCGGTGACCTCGTTATACCCGATGGGCAGGGCAACGATCAGGATGGCAATGGAAATGATCAGCAACACAAGACCCAGCAATGCTGCGACCGTTTTGGGCAGGAACCCCGAAATCATATCAAGGGCCACAAAGCCTCCACGGCGAAAAGCCGTCGGCGCCATCAGCCCCGTCATCCACAGCATGCAAAAGCGCGCGGCCTCATCGGGCCAGGGAAGTGCATTGTTGAAGATATAACGGGCGACAACCTGAATGAGGATCGCAAAGACCATGGCCGCGATGGCAAGAATGCCAATGGCGCGTCCGATCTTGAGCAGAACGGAGTTCACCCAAGCCAGCGGTGCAAGCACCGTCAGTAACAAGCCCATCGCGGGCCCTCCCTTTGTCGGTCGCCCGACGGTTACTCCGCCGTGGCCCATTTTCCGCTTTCACCCCGCGGGCGGGTCGTTTTGGCCGATGTTTCGGCTTCTGCAAGGGCGCTTTGTCAGGCGCACCCTTTGTGTTTTCTCGCGCCTCTTTAGGACGGCGCGATGCTGCCAAAGTCGCCAGCAAAGAACGTCAGCGGTGCCCCGTCACGCATCTGGGTCCGCTGGACCTGACCGACGACGATGACATGATCACCCGCATCATGTGCAGCCACCCTGCGACATTCAAACCGTGCAAGGCAATGATCAATCAGCGGAACACCATCGGCGTTCAGCGTGTGGGGATACGTCTCGAGCACATGGGCATCGCGCGCTGCCATCTTGCACAGGTCGCCCTGCTCGGCTGCCAGCACATGGATCGCATAGTGATCTGCTGCCTCGAAATAAGGAAAGCGCCGCGCGCCCCGATCAACCGACCACAACACCAATGCCGGATCAAGCGACACCGAAGAGAAGCTGTTGGCCACAATCGCGACAGGCCCATCCACGCTTGGCGCCGTGATGACGGTGATGCCTGTTGCGAACTTGCCAAAAGCATCACGCAATTGGCGTGTGCTGTCGGCGTCAGGGGAAAATACGGTGGGCTGGTTGGGGCTTTGCATTGTCATCAGGCCACCTCATGTCCAAGGGCCGCCTCATAGAGACGGAACCATGTGGGTCGATCCAGAGACACGCGCATCGCGTCCCCGATTTTCTTGATCCGGTCGATATTGTTGGTGCCCATCACAGGTATGATATTTGCCGGGTGTGCAAGAAGGAACGCCACAGCAACGGCCGCCCGATCCACGTCCTGCGCCTTTGCGATCTCGTCCATGACCACGTGCAACTTGTCATTGCCCATCATCAGGCCCCCACCCCCCAGCGGAGACCACGCCATGGGTTTGTGACCATGCTGTTGATGAAACGCGAGATCGCCATTGCTAAACGGGCTGATCTCTCCCAGCGATATTTCGATCTGGTTGGTGATCAACTGCATCTTCATTGCTGATTGCAACAACGTCCAGTCATGGGGGCGAAAGTTTGACACGCCAACGGCACCGACCTTGCCGGACTTGACCACTTCGTCCAGCGCAGCCCCGGTTACGTGGTGATCCATGAACGGATCAGGGCGGTGGATGAGCAGGACATCGATATGGTCAATCGCCATATCCGACAGCGAGTTTTCGACGGATTGCAGGATGTGCGCGCGGCTGGTGTCGTAATACTTCACCGGCGCATCGGCGTAGCGACCCGCAGGAGCAACAATATCGCACTTCGTGACGATCTCCATCTTGGAACGCAGTCCCGTGTCGGCCTTCAGCGCCTCACCAAGGATCGCCTCGGCGACATAACCGCCATAGATGTCAGCCTGATCGAATGTGGTGATGCCCTGATCAAGGCACGCTTTGATCTTGGCCTGAACGTGCGCTGTGGAGGTGTCTGTATCATCCCCAATACGCCACATCCCATAGACAAGGCGCGAAAAGGTGGTAGTTTCGTTCAGTTGGACGCGGTCCATTAGCGGCGCTCTCCTAGCGAAAGGGGTGTTGCAGGTGCCGACGTAGGCACTCGGCCATAAGCATGGGGCAGCGAACAGGTTTTCAAGTTCGGCATGACGCGCGCCCCGAAATGTTTGGCCTCATCAATGTGCGGATACCCCGAGAAGATGAAAGCGCGAATACCCATCTTTTGATAGTCTTCGATCTTGGACATGACCTGATCAGTCGAACCGACCAAGGCGGCCCCACAGCCGGAGCGCGCCCGGCCCACGCCTGTCCACAGACCCGGCTCTATATATCCGAACTTGTCTGCCAGTTCGCGCGCCTTGGCCTGATGAGCAACACCCAGCGACGTGGAATCAAGCGCCCGGTCGCGGATCAATTGCCCGTATTCGTCATCCAGTTTGGACACGATGTAGTCAGCGTATTCACGCGCCTCGGCCTCGGTGTCGCGCACGATCATGTGCACCCGCAGACCATAATCAAGCGTACGGTTGTATTTCTCGGCCACTGCATTCACATCGCGCATCCGACCGGCGAGGTTTTCCTTGGGTTCAGGCCACATCAGATAAACGTCGCAATGCTGCCCACACAGCTCAAGCGCAGATGGAGAATAGCCCCCAAAGTACAACAACGGCCCACCCGTTTGATACGGGCGCACAGGATCTGTTGTCAGTCCGGAAAAGTTGTAGACTTCGCCTTCGTAGTTGATTTCATCCCGTGTCCACGCCTGCTTGAGGATTTCGACCACTTCGCGTGAACGTTGGTAACGGTAGTCGCTGTCTTCTTTCTGCCCCGGAAAATCGGAAGAGATAATGTTGACCGTCAGCCGCCCCTCCAGCATGTGATCAAGAGTTGCGATTGTGCGGGCCAGCATGATGGGTTGCATCTCGCCGCAGCGCACAGCGGCCAGCAAATTTATCTTGGACGTGATCGGCGCGCAGCCAGCAACAAAGGACAGCGTATCCTGACCGACCTGATAGGACGATGGGCACAGAATGTTGCGAAAGCCCTGCGCCTCGGCCTCTTTCACGATGTCTGAGCAGTGCGCCCAGCTTGATCGCAAATCTCCATCCGGAACCCCGAGGAACTGATAATCATCCGAGCACAACGCCGAGAACCACGATACTTCTGCGGCATCAAGGTCGGGCGAAGTGATGGGAACGACAGTCATAAACGGGACTTTCCAAAAGCTGTAACTTGGGACTTGCGTAACACTGTCATTGATGTAGATCAATGGTGTATCAATTTCATCAGCACTGCGGACCTGACGTCACGTGACTGCCTCTCGCCAATCCCCTCAATCGCTGCCGATCTACGTGCAGATCGCTGAACTGTTGACCCGCGATATCGTCGCCGGGCGGCTGATCGACGGTGAGCGTTTGCGCCCCGAGCGCGACATGGCTGTCGAACTTGGTGTCAGCGTGGGGACATTGCGCAAAGCCCTTCAATCTATGGCGGACAAAGGGCTGGTTGAAAGCGTGCAAGGCTCTGGCAATTACGTTCGGGCAGATGGTGACACCGGCACGGTCTATGCGATGTTCCGTCTTGAGTTGCTTGAAGGCGGCGGGCTGCCGCGCGCCGAAGTGCTGAGCGTTGATCTGATGGAAAAACCTGTCGACCTTCCCGCCTTTGGCACCGCACAAACGGCCACAAGAATCCGCCGCCTACGCTCGCTCAATGACACAATTATGGGGGTCGAGGAGATCTGGCTGGATGCAGATGCAGGAATCGTAGATCAGGGCACGATGTCCGAATCGCTGTACGCCACCTATCGCAAGGATCTGGGCCTGTGGATCCAACGCGCGGAAGACCGCGTGTCCCTCGGGCCTGTCCCGGCCTGGGCGCCAGAGCGCTACGGGCCGCGCCCAGGAGATACTGTCGGCTACATCGAACGGCTCAGCTGGGCAGATCTGCCCGCGCCCATCGAATATTCGCGCACTTGGTTTGACCCGGCCCGCGCTGTCTATGTCCAACGATTGAAGTAAGGAACGCCACGCATGGCTCAACATATCCGTTATGGCATCATTGGGTGCGGCATGATGGGGCAGGAACATATGCGCAATATTGCGCTGTTGCCCGACGCGTCAGTGGCCGCGTTCTTTGAACCCGATGCCGGGATGGCGGCGCTGTCTCAGGGTTTTGCACCCGACGCCTTGGCGGTCGGCTCGATCCAAGAGTTGTTGGCTGTGCCAGATCTGGACTGTCTCCTGATTGTCAGCCCGAATTTCTGCCACGTCGCGCAAATGGAAGAGATAGCCGCAACGAGGCCCCTGCCCTTGCTTGTCGAAAAACCGCTGTTCACGGACCCGGATGACGCGGCCAAGCTGTCGGCGTTCCGCGACAGCTACCCGGCGCCCATCTGGGTCGCGATGGAGTATCGCTACATGCCTGTCATTTCCGAGTTTCTGGCCAAAGCGCAGGACGCAACCGGCGGGATAAATATGCTGAGTATCCGCGAGCATCGTTTTCCGTTTCTGGAAAAGATCGGCGACTGGAACCGGTTCAATCGCTACACCGGTGGAACATTCGTGGAAAAATGCTGTCACTTCTTTGATTTGATGCGCCATGCACTTGGGGCAGAACCGGTGCGGGTCATGGCATCGGCGGCGCAGGCGGTGAACCATCTGGATGAAACCTATGACAACGAAGTGCCCGACATCATCGACAGCGGCTATGTCATTGTGGATTTCGATAGTGGCGCGCGGGCCATGCTGGAACTGTGCATGTTTGCAGAAGGCAGCACCTATCAGGAAGAGCTCTCTGCCGTAGGATCAGTCGGCAAGATCGAGGCATTTGTGCCCGGCCCCGGCCGCTTTTGGCCTGAGCATATGGGTGCCGCGCCCGTGGCCAAGCTGATCACCAGCCCGCGCACGCCAAAGGGTCCCGTGACCCATGAAATACCAGTGGACCCGACTTTGTTGGAGGCAGGGGATCACAATGGCTCAACCTTTTACCAACATCAGTATTTCGCAGAGGTCGTGCGCGGAAACGGTCACCCAGAGGTGTCACTGGCTGATGGATGGGCCGCCGTCGCGATGGGTCTGGCCGCGCAGGAATCCGCACGCACAGGTCAGGCTGTCGATCCACGACGCTTGATGCCGAACTGAACCGCGCCGCACGCGCCCAGTTACCCGAACGGTGCACAAAAAAATCCCGCCAGAACGGCGGGATTTCTTTATTTTCAAGTGTTGATGACGCGCTGTCAGCTTGTGACTGCGCGTTGTTGCTTGCGGCGACGCAGCGCGCCAAGGCCAACCAGACCGCTCAGCATCAGAATACCGCCGGCAGGCAACGGAACAGCTGGTGGCGTGCCATCATCAAACCTGATCGCGCTGTCCAGAACGTCGTAGTAGGCCGCTTCTTGCGTGGAGTTGCCACAGCAATAGTCCCAACCCATGTAGAACAGATCACCAGCACCAAGTGTCATGCGGAAAACAACAGCTTCGCCTACCCCATTTTCATAAAACACTTCGGCACCACCGGGCAAACCTGACAGAACGCGGTGTGTAGAGCTGGGCGTTTCAAGGCTGGCCGGACCGCCTGCAAACGTTGTGCCTGCCACGGCAGCCGTCTGGTTGAACGGCGCACCACCGCAGCAGCCGCCACCTGCGTCAGCAAAATCGATCGACGTTCCGAAAACGTTGTTGAAGAAGGTTTCGCCCGTCGTAAAATAGCTACCGAGCAGGATTACCCGACCGCCAGCGTTCATGAAGGATTGGTATGCAGCGACCGAAGCTGCATCAAGGCCGCGTTCTTCGATGATGATTGTATTTCCGGCTGCGATCGCATCCGAATGGCCCGTCAAGGAGTCTTGAAACAAAGTGGATGTGTGCCCGAACGACGCCAAACCCGGACCGTTCGTGATCACATCATGGTCACCATTCATGACCGAAACACTGGCCGCATCAGCAGCATCAGCCGCATAGAAGCTAAGCGCGAGCGCGCTGAACGCAGCAAATGCGTACTTTTTGAGTGTGAAATTCATTGGTTCGTATCCCTTCCTAGTCCCTAACTTTTTAAGAATACTTGTGATCATCACAACAAATTTATTCAATTTTATGTACGAAACATGACTTCACCGCGGCGGTCACACGCGGAATACGGACAATTTTGCGAGCGCAACGCTCATTGTTTCCAATCAGTGGACAATGAAATGCGTACTTTTTGCCGCCACGCGCGTTCGACCTCCGACAGCGTGGGCAGGATCAACCCTGATACGGTCCTGTTGAAGTACCCACCACAAACTCGGCTTCCCACAGACACTCCACCTGCGGTGCATCAGGCGTGCGGATCCGCTGGATCAACATATCCGCAAGTTCCGCCCCTGCGGCCCTGACTGACGAGCGCGCCGCAGTGAAAACAGGCGTTTCCCCACCGTTTCCAAGGTAGCTCAGGCAATCATCGAAGGTTGCAATGCTGACATCCGTACCGAGACGCAGTCCTCGTTCATCCAACGCGCGCTGAACACCCAAGGCGCAAATAATGGACGACACAAGGAATGCAGACGGGGGCTCGGCCCGCTCCAGCATGGCGCGGGCATTGGAATACCCGTGGCCCTCCGTCATGTCGTCTGTGACCATGAGGCTGGGATCAACGTCAACGCCCGCTTGGGCCATCGCCGCTTCGAAACCGGTGCGGCGGCGGCGTGCAAAGTCGAGATCTTCAAGGCCGTTGATCAAAGCGATCCGACGATGACCCAGATTCAGCAGGTACTGCGCGGCCTCTTCGAAGGCGCGGCGGTTGTTCACGTCGAGCCACGAGTAGGGCACCGTCGTCCCGCTGGCGCGGCCATGCACCACAAAGGGCAGCCCGATCTCGTCCAGAACGGCAAGGCGCTGGTCGTTCATGCGCGGCGCCTGCACCACGATGCCATCCACCGAACCGCGCGCCTTGAGATTGCGGTACACGTCCGCCTCGCGATCAGCCTCGACCCGCGTGAGCATCATCTCATATCCATGACGCGCATAGGTTTCGCCTGCGCCCGCCATGAAATCCCCAAAGATCGGATTCACCATTTCGCTCGAATCACGCACCGAAATGACGTGGCCAATACATCGCGAATGCCCCATGGCGAGGCCCTGGGCACGGGCGTTCGGGCTGTAATTGTGTGTGCGCGCGGCTTCCATAACGCGTTTCCGCGTGGCCTCAGACACTTCGGGATATCCGTTCAGCGCACGACTGACCGTCGTCTGGCTGATTCCCAACAATTCCGAGAGTTCCTTGAGATTCACGACACATTTCCAAAGCGCTTTGTTCCCAATGAACGCTAGCGAATGCCTCGCCATAGGTCAAAAGCTTCGGCGATACGCCGCCCACCGGAGACAAATGGTTGTACGTCCAACCTATGAGTGTTTGACATATGCGTGATTTTGCGTACCCTCAAGAAATTCCAAAGCGCTTTGGCAAATTGATCAAGCGCGCTTGAGACGCTGTCAAAGCAGCTCGATTGGACACGAATTGGGAGGACGACCAAATGACCAAGACATTATTGGCCAGTGCCGCGGCGCTGGCTATCACTGCTGCATCCGTATCTGCGGACGGCCACCTTGCTTTCGCTCCCGGCGAAGGCCCCTTCAGCTGGGACAGCTACGACGCATGGGCCGCAAATGCCCCTGACCTCAGCGGTCAGACGGTAACGGTATTCGGCCCATGGCTGACACCCGAAGATGGCTACCTGAACAACGCGCTTGCGTATTTCGAAGCCGCCACAGGGGCCGATGTGATCTACACCGGCTCTGACAGCTTTGAGCAGCAGATCGTGATTGACGCCGAAGCGGGCTCCGCGCCCAACGTCGCCGTATTCCCGCAGCCCGGTTTGGCCGCAGTTATGGCGTCTAAAGGCCAACTGCACCCGCTGCCTGCGGGTATGGGTGACTGGGTTGCCGAAAACTACGCGGCTGGTCAGTCCTGGGTCGATCTTGGAACCTATGCAGATTCATCGGGCGCCGACCAGATGTACGGCTTTTTCTACAACGTGAACGTCAAATCACTGGTCTGGTATAACCCGGAGAACTTCGAGGATGCGGGCTACGAAGTGCCAACAACCATGGAAGACCTCAAGGCGCTGACAGATCAGATTGTTGCCGATGGCGACACGCCCTGGTGCATCGGTCTGGGTTCCGGTGCGGCGACAGGCTGGCCTGCGACTGACTGGGTCGAAGATATGATGCTGCGCACAGTTGATCCGTCAGTGTACGACCAGTGGACAACAAACGAGATCCCGTTTGACGACCCACGCGTCGTTGCCGCCATCGAAGAGTTTGGCCACTTTGCCCGTGACGATGCCAAGGTTGCCGGTGGTGCCGGTGCAGTTGCATCGACAGACTTCCGCGACAGCCCCAAAGGCCTCTTCACCTCGCCGCCACAGTGCTACATGCACCGTCAGGCGTCGTTTGTGCCTGCCTTCTTCCCGGATGATGTGGAATTTGGTGTCGACACCAACTTCTTCTACTTCCCGTCTTATGCAGACAAGGATCTGGGCAACCCGGTCCTGGGTGGCGGCACATTGATGGCGATCACAGATCCGTCCGATGCCACAAACGAACTGATGGCGTTCTTCCAGCTGCCCATCAGCCACGAGATCATGATGGCCCAAACAGGCTTCCTCACACCGCACAAGGGCGTGAACACGCAAGCCTACAAGGACGACACTCTGCGCGCACTGGGTGACGTTTTGCTGGGTGCCACAACCTTCCGCTTTGACGGGTCCGACCTGATGCCCGGTGGCGTTGGTGCAGGCACGTTCTGGACAGGTATGGTTGACTATGCAGGTGGCAAAGACGCCGCAGCGGTCGCCAGCGAGATCCAAGCCAGCTGGGACGCGCTGAAGTAAGCGTTCCGCCACTCACGATACTGATCCGCCCATGCCCCGCGTTTGGGCGGATCCCAGGCCCGCCACAGACAGGCGGAGCCACCAAGCCGCCAAAGCGGTATGCCATTCAGGGAGAACGCCATGAACCCCGCAGTGCTCGGTCTGTTCACCATTCTTGCCGGTGTCGGCGGATGTCTTCTATATTTCTGGGGATCCAACCAGATCCTCGACAAGTTCATCTTTCCCGCAACGGGACCCCAGGCAGGGCGGAACATCAACCGCGCCAACATGGTGCGTCCGTGGTTGTTCCTGTTCCCCGCGATTTTCGCGCTCGGCCTGTACCTCGCCTATCCTGTGTTCGAAACATTGCGCCTGTCACTGACGGACCGCGACCAGGGCGGCGCTTTTGTCGGGCTGGCGAACTACAACCAGATGTTCAATGAACCCAAGTTCTGGGAAGCCCTGCGCAACAACCTGCTGTGGCTGATCGTTGTGCCTGCCGCATCCACGGCCTTTGGCCTGCTGGCCGCGCAACTGACGGACCGGATCAAGTGGGGCTCCATTGCGAAATCCCTGATTTTCATGCCCATGGCGATCTCCTTTGTGGGCGCAGGCGTGATCTTCAAGCTGATCTATGAAACGCGCCCGGCGGATCAGAACCAGATTGGTGTGCTGAATGCGGTCTGGCTACAATTTGACGGCGGTGTCGGATCGTTCCTGTTCCTGCAAGCCCTGCCCGCTCTGATGCTGATCGCCTTTGGCGCGATGGTTGCCTATGTGGGCTGGATCCTCGTGCGCCCCATCGTCAACAGCCGCGAAAACGCGGGCGGCGCCGGTTTCCTCCTGCTGCGCCTGATCGCAGGCGTCGGGGCGTTGGCGCTTGTCTATGTCTCGCTGACGTCGCTCGTCGGCCTGTTCACCTTTGACTATCCTTACGGAGAGCCGCAGACATGGCTGACAATTCCGTTCTGGAACAGTTTCCTGCTGATGGTCGTGCTGATCTGGATCCAGACCGGCTTTGCCATGGTGATCCTGTCGGCTGCCCTGCGCGGCATCCCCGAAGAAACGGTTGAAGCCGCAATCGTGGACGGGGCCAACCCGTTCCAGATCTTCTTCAAGATCAAGGTGCCGCAGATCATGGGCACCATCGTGGTCGTCTGGACGACCATCACAATCACAGTTCTCAAGGTCTTTGACATCGTTTTCGCGATGACCAACGGCCAGTGGGAGACACAGGTTTTGGCCAACTACATGTTCGACAAACTGTTCCGCGCCAATGATTGGGGTCTGGGATCTGCTGCCGCCATCGTCATCATGGTCATGGTGTCACCGATCCTCATCTGGAACGTCTACAACGCCCGCAAGGAGATGAAGTAAAATGGATAACATTGCTGGTTCCAAATCTTCGCTGGGCTGGGTCGTCAATATCTCGGTCGTATTGCTTGTCGCACTCTGGGTCTTTCCGACATTCGGGTTGCTGGTGTCGTCTTTCCGCACCGCCGACCAGATCTCGGGATCCGGCTGGTGGGCCGCGCTGTTCCCATCTGAGCAGACGGAACGCTACCGGGTTGCCGACCCTGACGACAACCGGGTCGAACAGAACGGACTGTTCGTGGTCGAAGGCAACTTCTTTGAAGAAAACGGTGGCGGAGGCGACATCCAGAGCTGGGGCACGTCCTCGCGCGCCATCGACGCCTATGCTGCTGGCGAAGTCGCCGACCTTGGCGACGGCGAAAGCATCGTCATCAACGCCGACAGCTCCTATGTGTGGTCCGGCACGGATGAACAGATCAGCGGACGCGGTCAACGGGTCTTTGTAACGGCTGTCTCGCCGCCTGAATTCACGCTGAATAACTATGACAACATCCTGTTCAGCGGCAACGCGGGCGACAACATGGCCAAGGCGTTTTTCAATACGCTGACCGTGACGATCCCGGCCACGATCATCCCCATCGTTGTGGCGGCCTTTGCGGCCTATGCGCTGGCCTGGATGGACTTTCCGGGGCGCGCGATCCTGATTGCCTGCGTCGTGGGCTTGCTGGTGGTGCCGCTGCAACTGGCTCTCATCCCGCTGTTGTCCCTCCACGTCGGGATCGGCATCGGCAAAGGCTATCTCGGGGTGTGGTTGGCCCATACAGGGTTTGGCTTACCGCTCGCGATATACCTCTTACGCAACTACATGGTGGGCCTGCCAAGGGACATCATCGAAAACGCCAAGGTCGATGGAGCGACGGACTTTCAGATCTTTACCAAGATCATCCTCCCACTGTCTTTCCCGGCCTTGGCGTCTTTTGCCATCTTCCAGTTCCTGTGGACGTGGAATGACCTGCTGGTCGCCAAAGTGTTCCTGATTGATGCCACCGGTCAAACCACGGTGATGACAGACCAGATCGTCAACCTTCTGGGGACACGCGGCGGCAATTGGGAAATCCTTGCGACGGCAGCGTTTGTGTCCATCGCGGTGCCATTGGGCGTCTTCTTTACCATGCAGAAATACCTCGTCCGCGGCCTGTTGGCCGGTTCGGTGAAATAGGGTCTAACGATGAACGAGAAAGCAAACTTCGATATGGGCAAGACCCTCGTGGCTGATCCCGATTGGTGGCGCGGAGCGGTGATCTATCAGATCTACCCCCGCAGCTTTCAGGACAGTAACGGGGACGGCATTGGCGATTTGCCCGGCATCACGCAGCGCTTGCCCTATGTAGCGTCGCTTGGGGTGGATGCGATCTGGATTTCGCCGTTTTTCACCTCGCCTATGAAAGACTTCGGCTACGACGTCAGCGACTATTGCGACGTCGACCCGATGTTCGGCACGCTGTCGGATTTTGATGATCTGGTGGCCACCGCGCACCGTCTTGGCCTGCGCGTGATGATCGACCTCGTCTTGTCGCATACCTCGGACCAGCACCCATGGTTCGCCCAGAGCCGTGCCAGTCGCGACAATCCCAAGGCCGACTGGTTTGTCTGGGCAGATCCCAAAGAGGACGGCACGCCGCCCAACAACTGGCTGTCGATCTTTGGGGGTTCGGCCTGGCAATGGGACGCACGGCGCGAGCAGTATTACCTGCACAACTTCCTCGTTTCGCAACCCGACCTGAACTTCCACAGCCCGGATGTGCAGGATGCCCTGCTGGACGTTGTACGCTTTTGGCTTGATCGGGGCGTGGACGGCTTCCGGCTCGACACGATCAACTTCTATGTCCACGACAAGGAACTGCGCTCGAACCCGGCGCTGCCCGTGGATCAGCGCGATGACAGCATCGCGCCACGCGTTAACCCCTACAATCACCAACTGCACGTCTATTCCAAGAACCGCCCCGAGAACCTTGATTTCCTCAAACGGTTCCGGGCGGTGCTGGACAAATACGATTCCGCGACGGCTGTCGGCGAAGTCGGAGATGCCCAGAAGGGCCTCGAGATCATGGGTGCCTACACCGCCGGGGATGAGCGGGTGCACATGTGTTACAGCTTTGAGTTCCTGTCGACGCACAAGCCCGATGCTGCGCGCTTTGCCCAGGTCATGGGTGACGTCGACGAACATGTTTCGGACGGTTGGGCCTGCTGGGCCTTTTCCAATCACGACGTCATCCGCCACACCACCCGTTGGGGGCTGGATGATTCCGCCCAGCGGGCTCTGTGCACGCTGCTGCTGTCCTTGCGCGGCTCTGTCTGTCTTTATCAGGGCGAAGAGTTGGGCCTGTCCGAAGCCGATGTCGCGTATGAGGACCTGCAAGACCCCTACGGGATCGAATTCTGGCCCGAGTTCAAAGGGCGGGATGGTTGCCGCACACCAATGGTGTGGGAGGCCTCCAACAGCCACGCCGGCTTTAGCGAGGGCGCGCCCTGGCTGCCGGTCAGTGCCGAGCATTTGCACCATGCAGCCGCGCTGCAGGAAGATGACGCAAGTGCTTTGCTGCACCACTACCGTGCGGCCCTCGCGCTGCGCCGGGCGCACCCGGCCCTGATCAAGGGGGCCCATGACAAGGTCACCGCGGACGGGAATGTCCTGCACTTCACCCGCAGTTACGAGGCTCAGACAATCTACTGCGCTTTCAACCTGTCGGATGCACCGGCAACACACGCAATGCCGGGCGGCACGTGGCGCTCCATCGCTGATACCGTCGGCGGCGCGGCACCCGATCCGAATGGCACGCTGACACTTGGCCCTTGGCAAGTGGCTTTGGCGATCAAGACATAACACACACGACGACGCGCCTGATCTTACAGGCGTACCTCAGGGAGGGGACAACATGGCTGATTTGAAACTGACGGGTGTTGCCAAAACCTATGGCGGCACGGTCAACGTGCTCAACAACATCAATCTGGACATCGAAAAGGGCGAATTGATCGTCTTTGTCGGCCCATCAGGCTGCGGTAAGTCCACATTGCTGCGCATGATTGCCGGGCTCGAGAAGATCTCGGATGGGACATTGGAGATTGACGGAACGTTGGTCAATGACGTGCCCCCGGCGCAACGCGGCATCGCAATGGTGTTCCAGTCCTACGCGCTTTATCCGCACATGACCGTGCGCGACAACATGACTTTTGCGCTGAAACTGGCCAAGAAATCCCCTGAAGAGATTGATGCCGCGGTCGCAAAAGCGGCACGCATCCTCCAACTTGAGGAATACCTTGATCGCCTGCCGAAGGCTCTGTCGGGCGGACAGCGTCAACGCGTCGCCATCGGGCGCTCGATTGTGCGTGACCCCAAGGTCTACCTCTTTGACGAACCGCTTTCGAACCTTGATGCGGCGCTGCGGGTCGCGACCCGGATCGAGATTGCGCAGCTCAAGGAATCCATGCCCGACAGCACAATGATCTACGTGACCCACGATCAGGTCGAGGCGATGACATTGGCCTCGCGCATTGTGGTTCTGGCCAACAAGGGGATCGCTCAGGTCGGCTCTCCGCTCGAACTTTATGAACGTCCCGAGAACGAATTTGTGGCCCAGTTCATCGGTTCCCCAGCGATGAACCTTCTGCCCGGCGAGATTGTTGAGACGGGTACACAAACCAAGGTGCGCATGGCCACAGGGTCGGTTGTCACTTCAGCCGTGCCGTCCAAAGACTCAGACATGGGCCTCAAGGTCAATGTCGGCGTGCGCCCCGAAGACATGGTCAGCACCGATGGCGAGGCAATCTATGAAGGGGTTGTGGATTTCACCGAAGCACTGGGCGAAGTCACGATCCTCTACTTCAAGGCCGAAGATGGCAAAGACGCCGTGCTTGCTAAGATGCCCGGCATCCATCAGGGCCTGCGCGGAACATCCGTCAAAGTGACGGCAGACCCTGCCAAGGTGCAGTTGTTCGCGGACGGTCAGTCGCTCTACTACCGCTAGGACTGTGTCGTCTCGTCCTGATCAAACATGGTGGATGAGCGATCCAGCAACAGTTGGCTGACAATAGGCCCGACGGCAGCGCCGATGCCGCGGGCATTTCCGCCAATCTTGCCCTCTGCCACAGCGGGGCGATAGAGGCCGCGGACATCCTTGTTTTGCAAACGTGCGCGCGTCATATCAACCAGCCTGGCACGAATGTCGCTTGGCATGGCGCCGTCAATCACCACAGCCTCAAAGTCGATAACCGCCGCTGACGCAACACTGGCCCCGGCAAGTGCGTCAGCCGTTTCCTCGAGCCACGCATCGACCTGCTCAGCAAAGGGCGACCAATCCTGCGGCGTCGCCCACAATCGATGTGCGTCCGCACTAACGGCCTCAAGACGGAGTTCAAGCGACCGGATCGACGCCAGATCAATCAAGGGGCGTGCGTTCCCTGCCCGGTCTGGCACCATCAGCGATCCAAATGCCCCTGCATTATGCTGGTTCCCTTCAAACACGGCGTGGTCCAGTACAATTCCACCGCCGATAAAGGCTCCGACGAAGAAATAGACGTAATCGCGATATTCACGGCCAATTCCATAGATATGTTCGGCCCGGCAGGCAGCGGTGGCGTCGTTCACTCGGCGTACCGGCAATTGGATCAACTCTGCCGCTTGCCCTACCAGGTCAGTGGTTTTCCAAGCCTCGAATTCCTCGGCGGGTGCAGCAAGCACTTCGTGCCAATTCCACATTTCGTGAGGCGCGGCGATGCCCAGACCACACAGGCGGGCTTTGGTGTCTTCGTCCAAACGCGACATCAACTTGGCGTACCCGCTGCGCAGAAAACGCATAATCGTGCCCGGTAGGGGATAACTATATGTCTCCCTCAGTTGGTGACGCACCTGCCCTGTCAAATCCAAAACCACCAGATCGGCACTGCGTCGCCCGACCTTCAGGCCCAGTGAAAATACCCCATCGGGATTTAGCTCAAATGGGATCGATGGCTTGCCCACCTTTCCCTTCACCGACTTGCCCCGCAACAGCAATCCGTCCTGTTCGAGCTTGCGCGTGATCACGGATGTGGTTTGCGGCGACAGCCCTGTACGACGCGCCAGATCGCTGCCGGGCAGCGCACCGTTGCGCTGCAGGATCGTCAGCAAAAGCCGTTCGTTATATGCACGCACGCGGGTCTGGTTGATCCCCCCCGACAAGGTACGCACGTGATCCACTGTCATCGCCTAGTGTCCTTTTCGGGATTTATCCTTGCGTCACATGATTAATAAATCAAGTTTATTTATTAATTGACACATCACGAGAATCGCGTTTCCCTAAGGGCAGTTTGTTGGCGGGAGCCCCGTCACAACGCAACTAATTGGGAGGATACCATGAGAAAACTGCTTCTGAGCACAGCCGCAGCCCTGACCACTATGGCAGGCGCTGCTCTGGCTGACGGCCATGCCGTGTCTGCGTGCCTGATCACCAAAACCGACACAAACCCCTTCTTTGTGAAAATGCGTGAAGGTGCGGCCGCCAAGGCCGAAGAGCTTGGCGTGACCCTGAATTCCTACGCGGGCAAGGTCGACGGTGACCACGAAACGCAAGTGCAAGCGATCGAGACCTGCATCGCAAATGGTGCCAAAGGCATCCTGCTCACTGCTTCGGACACGTCGTCCATCACGCCGGTCGTACAGCAGGCCCGCGACGCCGGCCTGCTGGTCATTGCGCTTGATACTCCTCTTGAACCCATTGATGCGGCAGACATGACGTTTGCGACAGACAACTTCCTGGCGGGTGAGTTGATCGGAAAATGGGCTGCTGCGACCCTTGGTGATGATGCGGCCAATGCCAAAATTGGCATGCTGGACCTGGCCATCAGCCAACCCACCGTGGGTGTTCTGCGCGATCAAGGGTTCCTGACCGGCTTCGGCATCGACGTCAAAGACCCGAACAAATGGGGTGACGAGGATGATGCACGCATCGTCGGAAATGATGTGACTTCGGGCAACGAGGAAGGCGGGCGCCGCGCAATGGAGAACTTGCTGGCCAAGGACCCGTTCATCAACGTTGTCTACACGATCAACGAACCGGCTGCGGCGGGCGCCTACGAGGCACTTAAGGCCATCGGCCGCGAGAATGACGTGCTGATCGTATCCGTCGATGGCGGTTGCCCCGGTGTGCAAAACGTAGCCGACGGCGTGATTGGCGCAACCTCGCAGCAATATCCACTGCTGATGGCATCACTTGGGATCGAAGCGATTGCAGCATGGGCCAAGGATGGCACCAAGCCCGAAGCGACAGACGGCAAGGCCTTCTTTGACACCGGCGTGGCGCTGGTGACAGACAAACCTGCCGATGGCGTCGAAAGCATTTCGGTTGCCGAAGGCACCGATCGCTGCTGGGGCTGATCCCCGGATCGGGCTTTCCAAGACCCGGTCACGTGACGCTATAGTCGGGGCGGACATCACGTCCGCCCCGACTGTCTCCGCCCCTCAAAAAGGCCAAACCTATGTCCACATCCGACAATTACGAAAATGCAGCCACTTCGGCAGACGTGCAGGTGGCCCAATTCGAAGACACCCGCAAAGGACTGGTGGGGCAAGTTCAACATAGGTTGCATCAGACACCTTCGCTCGTGCCACTGATTGTATTGATCTTCTCTGTTGTGCTGTTTGGCATCCTTTTGGGGTCTCGATTTTTCTCGCCCTTTGCTATGACGCTGATCCTGCAACAGGTGCAGATCGTGGGCGTATTGGCAGCGGCCCAAACACTGATCATCCTGACGGCGGGCATTGACCTCAGCGTCGGTGCCATTGCCGTGCTCTGTACTGTTGTCATGGGCAAGGCGACATTCAGCTATGGCATTCCACCAGCCGTGTCAGTCGCCATCGGGCTTACGGTCGGCACCGCTATCGGTGCCATCAGCGGCTGGCTCGTAAGCCGCATGAAACTGCCACCCTTCATTGTCACATTGGGTATGTGGCAGATCGTGCTGGCGGCCAACTATCTCTATTCTGCCAACGAAACGATCCGGTCTCAGGATATCGAAGCCGAGGCCGCATTCCTGCAATTCCTTGGATACAAACTGCAGTTCGGCGGAGCGACGTTCACCCTTGGGGTAGTGCTGATGATCGTATTGTTCATCGTTTTGTCTTATGCGCTGCGATCCACCGCCTGGGGGCGACACGTTTATGCTGTAGGTGATGACCCGGAGGCGGCAGAGCTGTCCGGCGTGAACGTCCACAAGACTTACATGTCGGTTTACATGGTCACTGGTTTTATCTGTGGGCTCGCCGCTTGGGTCATGATTGGGCGATTTGGGTCGATCTCACCTTCCGCCACAACCGGTGTAATCGGCAATATCCAAGCCATTACAGCCGTGGTGATCGGCGGCATCTCCCTGTTTGGCGGACGTGGTTCGATAGCGGGCGCGCTGTTTGGAGCGCTGATTGTTGGCGTCTTCGAACTGGGGCTGCGCATGGCCGGAGCTGATCCGCAATGGACCTTCATGTTGATTGGCTGGCTTATCATTGCAGCAGTCGCAGTGGATCAATGGATCCGGAAAGTGAGCGCATGATGACCAACCCGACCAATTGGATCCAATGCCCTCTCGGTGGCAAAGCCACCTGCCGGGTACGCGGCAAAGCCGCTGAGATCCGGAAAGTGAGCGCATGATGGAACCTATTCTCAAAGCACGCGGACTGGTAAAACGCTACGGCAAGGTGACCGCCTTGGACCATGCAGACTTTGATCTGATGCCGGGTGAAATCCTCGCTGTTATCGGGGACAACGGGGCCGGAAAATCCTCGATGATCAAAGCCGTGTCCGGCGCCACAGTCCCGGACGAGGGCCAGGTCTGGCTTGAGGGGCGCGAGGTCAATTTCCGATCACCCATCGACGCCCGCGCCGAAGGCATCGAAACGGTCTATCAGCAACTGGCGATGTCCCCGGCCCTGTCGATTGCCGACAATATGTTCATGGGACGCGAATTGCGCAAACCCGGCATCATGGGCAGTGTGTTCCGACGTCTGGACAAATCCGCGATGGAAAAATTCGCGCGGGAAAAGCTGAACGAGTTGGGTCTCGCCACGATCCAGAACATAAATCAGGCCGTGGAATCCCTGTCGGGCGGCCAAAGGCAGGGCGTTGCTGTGGCAAGGGCAGCCGCGTTCGGGTCCAAAGTTGTCATCCTCGACGAACCCACGGCCGCGCTTGGGGTCAAGGAAAGCCGGAAGGTGCTGGAACTGATCCTCGATGTACGTTCGCGTGGCATCCCCATCATCCTGATCAGCCATAACATGCCCCATGTTTTCGAAGTCGCTGACCGCATCCACGTCCACCGCTTGGGCAAGCGGCTATGCGTGATCGACCCCAAGGATCATTCGATGTCAGACGCCGTGGCTTACATGACCGGCGCAGCGGAACCCGACATTGCAGCCTGATCCTACACTTGCGGATCTCCTGACCCGTATCGAACAGGTCAACCCAGCCCCGCACCGCCGTGTGATTGCGGTCGCCGGACCACCCGCGAGCGGCAAGTCCACCTTTGCTGACACTCTCGTCAGAGCAATGAATGCAACCAACGGGTACGCTGCCGTGGTGCCGATGGACGGGTTTCACCTCGACAACCGCTTGCTGGACGAAGATGGCCAACGCGCGCGCAAAGGGGCGCCCGAAACCTTTGACGCCGCCGGACTAATGCGTCTCGTCAATGCCCTGCAAAGCGGCGATGACGTCATTTACCCGATTTTTGACCGCGCACGCGACATCGCGATTGCGGGTGCCGGACGCATTGCAGCGCAATGCGAAACTGTTGTGATTGAAGGCAATTACCTTCTGCACGATGCGCCGGTCTGGCGAGACCTTTGCCAACACTGGTCACTTTCGATTGCGCTAACACCACCGCGTGCGCTATTGCGCGCCCGTCTGGTGGCACGATGGCTGGAACACGGGTTTTCGCCCGAGGATGCAGGCGCACGCGCGGATCAGAACGATATGAAGAATGCAGATCTGGTGCTGGAACACATGTTACCTGCCGATCTCACACTAAGAGAGGCAAGCGAATGATCCTGTGCTGCGGTGAGGCGCTGATTGACATGATCCCCAATGCCGACGGGGCCTACGTTCCGCATGTAGGTGGGGCCGTTTTGAACACCAGCGTCGCATTGGGGCGTTTGGGTGTACCGACGGGGCTGGTGACCGGGCTGTCCTCTGATCCATTCGGCCACATGATTGATGCGCATCTTGGCGCAAGCAACGTGGACACGTCTCATGCGGTGCGTTCCAACCGCAACACGACGCTGGCTTTTGTTCATTTGGACAACGGTCAAGCGACCTACAGCTTTTACGACACCGAAACGGCGACCAGCGCCATTGCGCCCGCCGACCTGCCCGCGGTGCCGGCTGGAACCGAGGCGGTGTTCTTTGGCGGTATCTCCCTTTGCAATATCCCCGTCGCGGACAGCCTGACAAATATGGCCCTCGGCGTGCCTGCGAGCACCCTTGTCATGGCAGATCCAAACATTCGCCCCGGCTTTGCAAGTGACCAGGCGGCCTATCGCGTCCGGCTTGAGCGCCTTATTGGGCGCGCCGACATCATCAAGCTGTCCGATGACGACATCAGCTGGCTGCTGCCTGAGGGCGATTTGACGGCCAAGGCCCACGCATTGCTGGCCATGGGCCCCAAAATGCTACTGCTGACCGAAGGGAGTGAAGGGGCAACGGCCTATGTGCGGGGCGGCGAAACCGTCCGCGTTCCGGCACAGAAGGCATCCGTAGTTGACACCGTTGGCGCAGGTGACACGTTCAATGCAGGTTGCATCGCAGCACTGCGCAGTGCCGACGCGCTGACACCGGCAGCGATCCCGACGCTTGGGCGCGACACACTCTCTGATATGCTGAACCTCGCGGCCCGCACAGCCGCCGTGACCGTATCACGCGCAGGCGCAAACCCGCCCTGGGCCCATGAACTGGAGTGACGAAACCATGAAACGATCCCGCGTCAACGACATCCTTGCCGAGGGTGCAGACTTTTTTGCCAAGCATGGTTGGACTGTACCGCCATTTGGCACATGGACACCGGACGAAATGCGCGGCCCAAAAGCCGCTCATATCCGTGAACGTAACCTTGGCTGGGACATCACCGATTATGGGCAAGGACGCTTTGATGAACTGGGCCTGTTCCTCTTCACGATGCGCAATGGTGATCTGAGTGAGATGGGACAGCAGGGCGCGATGCTCTATGCGGAAAAGCTGATGATCTCGCGACAGGATCAACTGTCCCCCATGCACCGTCACGTGCTCAAGACCGAAGATATCATCAACCGAGGTGGTGCCACTCTGGTACTGGAACTGTTCACCTGCGACGCTGAAGGGCAGATTGACCGCAAGGCGGACGTGAATGTCCTTACCGACGGCGTGCCTGTCACCTTATCCGCTGGCGATCACCTGAAACTGCCGGTTGGCGCGTCTGTCACGCTGACACCCATGACATGGCACGCATTCTGGGGAGAAGGCGGCGATTGCCTGATTCACGAAGTATCGACCGTGAACGACGACCTGACGGACAACATCTTTGCAGAACCCATTGGCCGGTTTTCCGAGATCGAAGAAGACGTGGCGCCAACGCACTTGCTGGTCAGCGACTACTAAGCCGTTTCGAGAACGCGATAAACCAGCGGGCGACAAGACCGGTCAGCTGGCCTGTGCCTCAAACCAATCCATCATGCGCGGTGCCCATCCATTGGGCGCGCCATGACCACCTTTGTGCAGCATCAACTGGATCTCGCCAGCCGTGCAATCCGTCCAATGGCGAAACCACAGGTCCCCTTCATAGCTGTTGCGCGCGGGTTGGCGTGCATCGCAACCATTGTTGGCCCGCAGGATCTTGAGCGATTCCCACACATCGCCCTGAACAACCGCCCCAAATGACCGACCCTCAAGCGGGACCGTTCGATCATTCCAGCCATGTGTGTGAAACAGTCTCACCGGGGCTGCGCATCCCTCCGGCATGTCATCCCAGAACGCGCCAGCAAGAGGCGCATAGGCATCCGCAAAGTCAGGAAAGCGGCAGGCCATATCCCACACCATCGACCCACCACGCGAGAAGCCTGCCAGCAGCACCATTCCGTCTTCAACGCCAGTACGGGCACGGACATCCGCCATCACATCCTGCAAAAACAACGCATCATCCCGGTTGTGCGAGGTGCCGTTGGCTTTGACTGACCAATCACGGGTCCAGCGGTTCTCAGGATGCTCTCCATTGGGAGCGACAAAGACAAAACCACGTTCCGCCGCCTGAGCAGCAAGTCCGGAATTCAGCAAACCGCGCCCGCGGCCGCCACCCCCATGCAGATGCATGACAATCCCCTTCGCGGCCGCAGCGGGAAGCGCCATGTGATAGCTGCCGCCTTCGATCTCGCAAGGTACATCTGCCGCGCCGCAGTTTTGAGCCAGCACTGCCGTCGCAGAGGCAAATGCCATCGCGGCCCCCACGCATAACATCTGCAACGTACGTTCAAGTCTTTGTGCCATTCCAATCACGTCCCCAGCTCACATCCTGTGAACACCAGCGTGGCCTGTGCGCTGACTTCGACGCAAGTCACAATCACCTGAGCGGCGTATGTCCGCGCCTTTGGGCCAATGCCCCCAATTGCTGCTTCAGACGGGCCACGTCCGTTGGCTGAAAGTCAGACAACAACTCCGCATCGTAGCGTCGGGCAACACCCTGCAAATCGCGATAGGCCGCTGTGCCCGCTGCCGTCAGCCGCAAATGCTCGACCCGACGGTCCTGCCCGTCGCGATCACGGACCAGAAAACGCCGCGCCTCCAATTTTGCAACAGCGCGGCTGATCTTGGTCTTGTGCAACCCCGCCCGCGCGCCGATATCGCTGGCCGTCATTTCCCCGAACATCCCCAGATGGAACAGCACGCGCCATTCATTGCGCAGCATCCCATACCGATCCTTGTAGACCTGCTGAAACTCAAGGCTCGCAGCCTCCGCAGCTTGGTTCAAAAGGTAGGGCAGGAACTGCTCCAGATCAAAATCAGACATCACATCGCCGCTTGTTAGTTACAAATACAACTATTACAGATGAGGCCAATTCCGCAAGGGAGTGTCGCCATGAACGACCAGACCAAACCACACCATATGATCCAGGCACCTTCGGGAGCAGGGATTACCGCAGGCTACATGCCCGGTTTCGGCAATGACTTCGAAACCGAAGCACTGCCCGGTGCGCTGCCCGACGGGATGAACAGCCCGCAAAAATGCAACTATGGTCTGTACGGCGAACAACTGAGCGGCACAGCTTTTACCGATACGCGCCCCGAGCGCACATGGTGCTACCGCATCCGCCCATCAGTCAAACACTCACATCGCTACAATCGCATCGACCTGCCGCACTGGGTGTCTGCCCCGCATGTCATTGATGATGTGACTTCGTTGGGCCAATACCGCTGGGATCCCGTGCCTCATTCCGACGTACCTCTGACCTGGCTGACAGGAATGCGTACGATGACAACTGCGGGCGACGTGAACACGCAGACCGGCATGGCAAGCCACATCTACCTCGTGACCGAGTCCATGAAGGATGCCTATTTCTATTCTGCCGACAGTGAGTTGCTGGTAGTTCCGCAAGAGGGCCGCCTGCGGTTTTGTACCGAACTCGGGATCATAGATCTGGAACCCAAGGAGATCGCGATCCTGCCGCGCGGCTTGCTCTACCGCGTCGAGGTGCTTGAAGGGCCTGCGCGCGGCTTTGTCTGCGAGAATTATGGCCAAAAGTTTGAATTGCCCGGGCGCGGTCCGATCGGGGCCAATTGCATGGCCAACCCGCGTGACTTCAAAACTCCCGTGGCTGCATTCGAGGATCGCGATGCGCCCTCCACAGTCACAATCAAATGGTGCGGCCAGTTCCACGAAACCCATATCGGGCATTCACCGCTGGACGTTGTGGCTTGGCACGGTAACTACGCCCCGCTGAAATACGACCTGCGGACATATTGTCCGGTCGGCGCAGTCCTGTTTGACCACCCCGATCCGTCTATCTTTACCGTGCTCACGGCCCCGTCCGGCCAACCGGGCGTAGCCAATATCGACTTTGTGCTGTTCCGCGAACGCTGGATGGTGGCCGAAAACACGTTTCGCCCGCCATGGTATCACAAGAACATCATGTCAGAGCTGATGGGCAACATTTACGGGCAATACGACGCCAAACCCAAAGGGTTCATCCCCGGCGGCATGTCCCTGCACAACATGATGCTGCCTCACGGCCCGGACAAAAATGCATTCGAGAGCGCCAGCAACGCAGACCTTGACGCGGTCAAGTTGGACAACACCATGTCCTTTATGTTCGAAACCCGTTTCCCCCAGCATTTGACCCGCTTTGCGGCTGATGAGGCCCCCTTGCAGGACGACTACATCGACTGCTGGGGCGACATCGAAAAGAAATTCGATGGGACACCGGGCAAAAAATGATGGATCCCGGATACATTGTGATCGCCCTGTTTCTTGGGCTCTTTATCTGGATCTGGTGGGCCTCCCGCGCACGCAAACGGCGCCGATACCCCGGCTCTGACAGCCACCGTATGCCGGGCGAACGCCAAGAAGGCGCGCACCTGTCAAGTGGGGGCAGCGGAGGAGACTCATGACCAAATTTCTGGGCTCCATTTCTTGGATTGGCTGGGGGCTGATCGTTCTCGCCGCCCTGACGAACTGGCAGAGGCCTACGCTCATACGGGATGCGTTCAAAGGCAATGCGGGCGACCCAGAACCCCCCGTGCAACTCGTCGAAATCCCTCCCCACCTTGGCCAGAATGGACATTAAGGCAATGCAAACAGATCTCTTCAAATCCAAGGCGCCGGAATGAGCCCCGCTCTTGTTGATCTTCTCGGCTGGACCGCGCTGTTCATTGGCCTGTTTTTCCTTTTTCGCTACCTGCAAAAACGCAAGCGCGACAAAGAGGGCAAAGACGAATGAAGCTCTATTCCTACTGGCGTTCCACGACATCTTACCGCGTACGCGCAGCACTGCACCTCAAGGGGCTGGCATTTGAAACAATACCTGTCGATCTGATCGCAGGGGCGCAACGCGATCCCGACTACGTGACCCTGAACCCCGGACGGGGCGTGCCGACGCTGGTGCTTGATGACGGTACAGTGCTCACACAGTCCATGGCCATCCTCGACTACCTCGATCAAATCGCAACGCCCAGACTTCTGCCAGATGACCCTGTTCAACGCGCACGTGTGATGGCGGCGGCTCATGCCGTCGCGTTGGACGTACATCCGGTCAATAACCTGCGCGTGGTCCAACATTTGCAAGCAGCCCACGGCGCAAGCCAGAATGATGCCAAGGCATGGATGCAGCACTGGATCGCAGAAGGGTTCGCCGCCGTCGAAACGATGGTCGAGACAGACACAAAATTTGCCTTTGGAGACACACCGGATCTGGCGGATCTCTGTATCGTGGCCCAGACCTACAATGCACATCGCTGGGGCATTGACATGGCACCCTATCCCCGTCTCGCACGGGTAGAGGCGGCCTGCCTCGCCAACCCGGCCATCAATGCCGCCCGCCCCGAAAACCAACCTGACGCGACCCAATAGAAAGCCGCTAAATGCCTCTTAAGAAAAGCTGGGTGGACAGCGCCAACAGCGCCGACACCGACTTCCCCCTCAACAACCTGCCGTACGGCGTTTTTTCAACGCGCGACGACGACGCGCGCTGCGGTGTGGCGATTGGGGACATGATCCTCGACATGGCGGCCGCCGAGGAAAACGGCATCATCGACCTGATGGAAGACCCGCTGTTCGACGTTCCCTTCTGGAACGAGGTGATGGAACAAGGACCCGCCGTCTGGGCCGCGCTTCGCGCCCGCCTGACCGATCTGCTGGGTGAAAACAGCGCTGAGCGGGCATTGATCGAACCGCTGCTGGTGCCGATGCAGGATGCATCACTCCATATGCCGCTTGTGGTCTCCGAGTTCACGGATTTCTATGCCGGCAGGCACCACGCTACCAATGTGGGCACCATGTTTCGCGGCGCCGAAAACGCGCTGCCTCCCAACTGGCTGTATATCCCGATTGGCTATAACGGGCGGGCGTCTTCGGTTGTTATCTCTGGCACTGACATCCGTCGTCCGTGGGGCCAACTCAAATCCCCCGAACACGACCTGCCTGCGTTCCTGCCCTGTCGGCGCTTCGACCTGGAACTGGAGATGGGGGCGATTGTCGGCACCAATTCCGATGGACCGCTTTCTGTAGACGAGGCAGATGCCGCGATCTTCGGCTATGTGCTGCTCAACGACTGGTCCGCGCGCGACATCCAGGCGTGGGAATACCAACCCCTTGGGCCGTTTCAAGCCAAGGCGACAGCCACCTCCATCAGCCCATGGATCGTGACAAAGGCCGCACTCGAACCCTTCCGCACAGCCACACCCGAGCGGGAATTCGAGCTTCTGGACCACCTCAAGGACACGGGGCCGATGCTCTATGACATCGACCTGACCGTGACACTTGCCCCCGAAGGCCAAAAGGCAACCACAATCGCCAAAACCAATTACAACCAGATGTACTACTCCGCCGCCCAGCAACTCGCGCACCACTCCACATCCGGATGCCCGATGAACGCAGGCGATCTGCTTGGCTCCGGCACCATCTCAGGGCCGACCAAGCCGGAACGCGGCTCGCTCCTGGAACTCAGTTGGGGCGGCAAGGAACCGATCACGCTCGACACTGGCGAACACCGAAGCTTCCTTGAAGACGGTGACACACTCACACTCGCAGGGCACGCCCAGGGTGACGGCTACAGGATCGGATTCTCGACCTGCACTGGCACCCTTCTCCCTGCACATAAAGACCCTTTCAAGCGATGATCCTGCTTCATCTTGCCAGATAAACTTCGGGGTCTGGGGCAGCGCCCCAGTCCGCGCGCACAATCAAATGAAAGACCAGACACATGGCCAAAGCCTTCGCTTCCCAAGGGGATCTGACCGAAAAGAAAATCACGTTCGAAGAAGTCGGCAAGGACCTCTGGGCCTTCACCGCCGAGGGTGATCCCAACTCAGGCGTCATAATCGGCGATGACAGCGTGATGATCGTGGAGGCACAAGCCACACCAAGGCTCGCCAACAAGGTCATCGAAAAGGTACGCGAGGTGACGGACAAACCCATCACCCACGTTACGCTGACGCATTACCACGCCGTCCGCGTATTGGGCGCGTCGGCCTTCAACGCCCCGCAAATCCTGATGTCTGACATGGCCCGCGCCATGGTCGCCGAGCGCGGGCAAGAAGACTGGGACAGCGAATTCCAACGCTTCCCACGATTGTTTGAGGGCCACGAAAGCATCCCCGGCCTCACATGGCCCACCACCACCTTCACCGACAAGATGACGGTCTTCATGGGCAACCGCCGCGTTGACCTGATGCATCTGGGTCGCGCCCACACGGCTGGCGACATCGTGATCCACGTACCAGACGAAAACGTCATGTTCACCGGCGACATCGTTGAATACCACTCGGCCTGCTATTGCGGAGATGGCTATTTCGGCGAATGGGGCGGCACGCTGGACGCGATCAAGGCCTACGGCGTTGATGCGATTGCACCGGGTCGCGGTGACGCGCTTGTGGGGCAGGATATGGTCAACACGGCCATCGAAAACACCCGCGATTTTGTGCAATCGACCTATGCCCCCGCCGCGCGGGTCGCCGCGCGCAACGGTACACTCAAAGAGGCTTGGGACGCTGTGCGCGCTGAATGCGACCCCAAATTCAGCGACTACGCGATTTACGAACATTGCCTGCCCTTCAACGTGGCGCGCGCCTACGACGAAGCACGCGGCATCTCGCACCCCCGCATCTGGACCGACAAACGCGACATCGACATGTGGGAGGCGCTGCAAGAATGACCTTCCTGTTCGTTCTGTTTGTTCTGTTCTGTCTGGCCTGCGCTTGCCTGTTCGTCTCGGGAGTCGTGAGCTTTTTCGCGTTTTTCATTCATTTGCTGTCAGTCTTTCAGCGATTTGCGGCACCGACCACATCGGATCATGTACCAGATGCAATCGCCGCATATGCCAAACAAAAAGGGGCCAATGTCAGAGCAAAACAAACCTATCTCGGCTTGGCATGGCGGTCCGCTTTGGTCGCGTTATTGTCCGCAGCTGTTGCCGCCGTGACCTTTCGGCTTGGCAACTTCTGGAGCACCGCATGACCAGCACAACCGCACTCATCACCCAAATGGCCCGGAACAACGCATGGGCCAACGGGCGTATCTACGCCACGCTCGCGGATATGGACAAAACCACATTCCACGCCCCCCGCCCGGGCTTTTTTGGCTCTCTCAAGGCGATGCTGAACCACATCCATCAGGTCGATCTGTTCTATATCGACGCTCTGGAACAGGGCGGTCGCGGACGCGCCGTTTACTACGAGGACGAATACGAGGACGTCGCTACTCTTGGTCATGCCCAAAGCGTGACAGACCAGCGGCTCATCGCTTTTTGCACTTCACTCACACCCGAAATGCTGTCGGAACACCGCACCACACAACGAAAGGATCTCAGTACTATTGAACGTGTCGACGCGTTGCTGATCCATCTGTTCCAACACCAGATCCACCACCGCGGCCAGGCTCATGTCCAAATTCAGGACGCAGGTCTTGCCCCACCCCAACTCGACGAATTCCACCTTGCCTATGACCGCCACCCAGACGCTGCCAGATATGACGCATGAACAAATTCGGCCCGACCCGCAGTGACCTGATGTTCCGCCTTGCCTTCTCCGTGATCGGCCTGGCGCTGACCGCAGGTGCACTTCTCTATCGCGGCCTGCCGAGCGGTCACGGCGGATGGGAGACAATCAGCATTGCGACACTCTTTTTCGGCGGCACGTTCCTGTGGACCGCGATCAAACTGATCCGAAAGGATTTCCCGGATGGCCTATGATTACGCCCCCTTTCCTTATGTTGCCCCACCGGGCCTGACCACGTCGGAACCGCGTCACCCGGTTGCCATTGTGGGTGCAGGCCCGATCGGCCTCGCCATGGCCATCGATCTGGCGCAACATGGGATCAAGTCAGTTGTTCTGGATGACAACAATGTGGTCTCCATCGGATCGCGCGCCATTTGCTGGGCCAAACGGACGCTGGAAATCTTTGACCGCCTCGGTATCGGGTCGCGGGTGCTGGACAAGGGCGTCACGTGGAAAGTCGGACGCCTGTTTCACGGCGCAGATGAAGTCTATAGCTTTGATCTGCTGCCCGAGGCCGGGCACAAATATCCCGCCTTCATCAACCTGCAACAATACTACGTCGAGCAGTATCTGGTCGAACGCTCACAAGAGCTGAGCGACTGGATCGATCTGCGGTTTCTCAACAAAGTCACCGACCATCGGGACCATGGCGATCATGTTGCTCTGACAATCGAAACCCCCGACGGCCCCTACACCCTCGAGGCTGACTACTATGTAGCGGCTGAAGGCGCGGGCTCTCCCACACGCAAGCGTATGGATCTCCCGTTTGAAGGCCAAACTTTCGAGGAACACTTCCTCATTGTGGACGTCGAACTGCCCCACAGTCCCTTTGAGACCGAAGACCCCGAACGCTGGTTCTGGTTCGCGCCCCCATTCCATCAGGGCCAATCCGCGCTCCTGCACAAACAGCCCGACAATATCTACCGGATCGATCTGCAACTCGGCGCGGAAACGGACCCAAAAACCGAAGCCACCGAGGAAAAGGTGATCCCGCGGATCAAAGCGATCATCGGGGACATGGACTTTCGGCTGGACTGGATGAGCGTCTACAAATTCCGCTGCGCCAAGCTGGATCAATTTGTGCACAATCGCGTGCTGTTTGTGGGTGACAGCGCACATGTGGTGTCGCCCTTTGGCGCACGCGGCGGCAATGGCGGTATTCAGGACGTTGACAATCTGGGTTGGAAACTTGCCGCGGTGCTGAACGGTGCGCCCACTTCACTGCTGGACACCTACCAACAGGAACGCAGCTTTGGCTCTGCGGAGAACATCCTGAACTCATCGCGGGCCACCAACTTCATGACGCCCAAATCCGATATCGAAACGCTGTTCCGCAATGAAACTCTTGCCCTCGCGGCCAAACACCCGTTTGCGCGCAAGTTAATCAATTCCGGGCGGCTCAGCCAACCCTGTACGCTGGCCGGAATGGATCTTCAAAGCGGCGATCACCCGCTGGTGGGCCAAGCCCTGATCGACCTGCCACTTGGCAACGGTTGGCTCGTCGAACAAGCCCAAGGGCAATTCACGCTGCTCACACTCGACAGCCAGTCATGGCCAGACACGGTGGCAAGCCTCGCGCTGCCACACACACCAGTATGCGGCGCAAGATACGGCACAACCGGGGCCTTTCTGATCCGTCCGGACGGTCACATCTGCGCCTATTTCGAAACACCGGATACCGCTGCCATCACTGCCGCCTTGACCCGTGCCACAGGAGGTCACGCATGATCCTTGACGATAATCTTGGCTCACAAGGTGACAGCCTCTATGCCCAACTGATGCAAGCACATGAGGGCCTCAGCACAGCGCAATCTCACGCCCTCAACGCGCGACTTGTGCTGATGATGATGAACGAAATCGGCAACGCTGACATAATCACCGCACTGCTCAAAGAAGCGCGCAACATTTCTTCTGACTGAAAATACCACGGGGTCTGGGGCAGAGCCCCAGTCCAAGGCAAACCACAATCGCAAACCCCACGCCTCAGGGGGCTGCCGCCCACACCTCCACCTCGACCACAAATTCCGGGCGGGTAAAGCCTGACACAATCACCAGTGTCGAACTGGGCAGCACAGCGCGCTGCCCCACAAAGGCATCTCGTGCGGCCATATAGCCGGCCATATGCGCCCGATCCGTCACAAACGCGCTTATATGGCACACATGTTCCGGCCCCATCCCTGCCTCGGCCAGAATAGCGGTGATACTGGCAAAACAGATTGCCGCCTGCGCCTCAGCCCCTTCCGGGACAACACCTTCTGCAATCCCCAATTGACCAGATGTGCGCACGATCCGCGCGCCAGCGGGCAACTCAACGCCATGGGAGTATCGGGCAAAGGGCGGGGCAATCGCAGTGGGGGTCAGGGCTTTCATAGGCAAAACTCTTGCGCGGCCGTTTGAAATTTGAAAGGCTTTCCGCACATCTCTGGCACAGATTCACGTCTTTAGGGCCGCATTGCATCCACTTCCACGAAAGGGGAGAGACTGGACATGCGGATCCTGTGCATACGCCACGAGGCCGACCCGACAGATGACCGGATCACACGTTGGTGCGCCGACAATCATGTGACAGCAGACATCCGCCGCCCCTTCCGCGGCGAAGACCTCGGTGGCATCACCGATGATCTTGCAGGCGTCGTGGTCTATGGCGGCAATTACAACGCCTATGACAGCGCCAAACATCCGTTCCTGCGCAAGGAATACGAGATGATAGATGCAGCCATGCAAAGCAACATCCCTCTGCTCGGCATCTGCCAAGGAGCGCAAATGATCGCGCACCACATGGGCGCCTTCGCCGGTGCACCAGAGCACGGACTGCACGAGTTCGGATATTACGAAGTGGTGCCGACAGACCAGGGCAAGACAATCCTGCCCACCGCGCACCACTTCACCCAAGCGCATTTTCACACCTTCGATGTCCCCGCAGGTGCGACACATCTGGCCCGCAGCGAGACATTCGAAAATCAGGCTTTCAGCGTCGGAAAGGCTGTCATGGCCGTCCAGTTTCACCCCGAACAAACACCCGCCGGTTTTGCCCGCTGGATGGCGCGCGGCGACGATTGGGGACGGTACGCAGAACCTGGAGTGCAGGACAAAGACACACAAACCCGCCTGATGCAGGCCCATGATGCAGCCCAAGGCGCGTGGCTCACGGGCTTCCTCGACACCTTCTTTGTGGGTGCGACATGACGCAGATTTGCGTGCCGCGCGCGCTGGTCCAAAATCCGTGTCGCTTTGGCGGCACCCCACGCGGTGACTGCCTGAGCGGCAGCGCGATCCTGCGCCACGGTGCGCTGGTGGCTCTTGGCCCACAATCGGCTGAAGCTCCGGTTATGGTGCTGCCCCATCTTGTCGAAGCGCACTGCCATCTCGACAAGTGCCACAGCATTCACCGGCTTGGGCAGGTGGGCGGGGACCTGACGCACGCCATCCAGACCCAGTTTCAGGACAAAGCGAACTGGAGCGCACAAGACCTTCACGCGCGGGCCTCGCGCGGGCTGTCAGAACTCCACGCCAGCGGTTGCCGCCTGATCCGAAGCCATGTGGACTGGGGGCAGGACACAAACGCACCTACCGCGTGGTCGGTCATCGGCGAACTGGCTCAAGATGCACCCGGCTTGCAACGCGCGGCCCTCACCGGGATCGCGCAATGGAATGACCCGGACTTCGCAATCCCCGTCGCCAAAAGACTCCGTTCGGATAAGGGCGTGTTGGGCGCATTCGTCTTTGACCAACCCGGGTTTGAAACCGGACTTGAGGGGCTGTTTGCACAGGCGGTCAAGCACGATCTGCCGCTCGATTTCCACGTGGACGAAGGGCTTGGCACCCTGAATGGACTTGAGGTGATTGCAGACACGGCCATTGCAACAGGCTACGCGCGCCCCATCCTGTGCGGACACGCCGTGAGCCTGATGGACAGGGACACCACAGACCTCGCGCGCATCACGGACAAGCTGCTGGCCGCCAATATCACGATCTGCGCGCTGCCCGTCACCAACCTCTATCTGCAAGGCCGCACCACTGGCACACCTGACCGCCGTGGGATCACAAGGCTACGTGAACTCCACAGCGCGGGCGTGCCTATTGTGGTGGCCTCGGACAATGTCGGTGACGCTTTTTGCCCCACCGGCGCGCATGACCCAATGGCTGCCCTTGCTCTTGCCCATATCACCGCACATCTCGATCCACCGCTGGATCGTTGGCTACCCTCAATCACGACCCATGCGGCCGCAGCGCTTGGCCATGCGCCGACCTACGTGGACAATGCTGCACTGACAAACTTGTTGGTCGCTGACGTCTCTCACACCGCTGATTTGATTGCTGGTCGCGCTACACTGATGCCGGCGCAAGAGGTTTTGACATGACATCCATATCCGGCAAAACCGACATCGACTGGCCCGCCTTCGCCGCTGAACTTGCCCCGGTCGAGGTGATTTCCGAACCTTTGCTGGTCAAGAAGCGCAGCCGTGATTTCTTTTGGTACTCGCCTATCCTGAACGAGGCCCTGAAACGCTGCTTTGGAGATCTGGTGGCCCGGCCTGATACGCCCGAACAAATGACTCACGCGCTTGCCATCGCCTACAAATACAGTGCCCCCATCGTGCTGCGGGGCGGAGGCACCGGAAATTACGGTCAGGCCGTGCCGATGGATGGCGGGTTGATCATCGACACCACCGCCATGAACCGCGTGATCGACATCGGAGACGGATGGGTCAAGGCAGAAGCCGGCGCGCTGATGGCCGACATCAACGCTGCCCTCGCGCCAACCGGGCAGGAAATGGCCATGTTCCCCTCGACCCAGGACATCGCAACAGTGGGCGGGTTCGTGGCAGGCGGCAGCGCCGGCATCGGGTCCATCGCCAACGGTGCCTTGCGCGACCCCGGCAACATCATCGCGCTGACCGCGCTCAGTGTCGAAGACAGCCCGCAACCTCGTATCTTTCAAGGGCCGGAGGCGCTCAATATCCACCACGCATGGGGCCTGAACGGGGTCATTACCGATGTGACGCTGCGCACCGTACCCAAACGGGATTGGGTTGGCTGCTTGGCCACCTTTGACAGCTACGAAGCCGCTTATGGCGCAGGCCTCGCCATCGCCAAGGCAGACGATATCGGCTGTAAGCTGCTGACCACGATCGATGCCCGCATCTGCACCTATTTCCCACGGCTCGAAGGACACATCCGCGCCAACAAACATCTGCTCGTCTCCCTTGTCCCGGACGAGGATGTGGCCGCATTCGAACTGCTGGCACAGGCACGAGGGGGGCATATCGACCTGATCCTGAACGATGCCACCCGCCAGGATCTCGGGCTGCCGCATGTGTTTGACTTCAGCTACAACCACACGACGCTGCAAGTGCTCAAGGCCGACCGCAGCGCCACCTATCAGCAAGTGGGCTGCCCCATCCCCCCTGATCCTGACGCCATCGTACAACTGCGCCCAAAACTGGGCGATGATGTCTGGATGCACCACGAATTCGCACGGGTCGGGGGAGACATCGTCACTTTTGATCTGCCGATCATCTGGTTCACGACCCCGCAGCGGCTGACCGAGATAAATGCAACCTACGAAGCCAACGGGTTTCCTGTCTATGACGCGCATACGTGGAACGTTGAGGGCGGCGGGCTAAAGCCGGACTATACCCATCTGGCCTGGAAAAAACGGATGGACCCCAAAGGGTTGCTCAACAGTGCCAAGTCACGATTCTGGAGCGATGTCGCCGATCTGGAACCCGACGAGATCTTGGCCAAGGGACAAGAGGTATAGATGCGCACCGCTCCGCTACATGATCGTTTCGCAGTTGAAGTGCACGACGTTGAACTGTCCGACCTAACGCACGCAACCTATCTGGACATCCGCGCTCTGTTCGAAGAACACTCGGCGCTATTGTTCCGCAACCAAGACATTGATGACGCCGCTCACATACGCCTGGCGCAGTTTTTTGGGCCAATTGAGGACAGAAGTGCAGATAACCTAACGGCAAGTGATGACTTCGAAGTGCCGCAGGTTTCCAACATCCGTGCAGATGGCAACATCACGAATGAAATGGACCTGCACACGCTTCACCTGAAGGCCAATATGCTTTGGCATTGTGACAGCACATTCCTGCCCGTACCCGCGCTGACCAACATCCTTGTCGGTCGGATCGTGACACAAACAGGCGGCGCAACTGAACTGGCGTCGACACGCGCAGGTTATGCAGACATGCCCGACCATTTGAAAACGCAGATCACAGGGAAAGGGTTTTGGCATCGCTACGCGCATTCCCGCGCCAAAATCAGCCCTGAATTGGCGGCTCTGCCCATGTTTCACAAGTGGCCGGACCAACTTTGGCGGGCGATCTGGACCAACCCCGTCAACGGGAGGGAAGCCCTATACATTGCCAGCCATGCCTTTGGTGTCGACGGCATGGACAGCACGTCCGGAGCGGAATTGATCGACCGGCTTATGGAATGGGTCACAAGAGATCCCTATATCTACAGACATCACTGGCAGGCCAATGACGTGCTTATCTGGGACCAAAGGGCGGTTTTGCACCGAGGAACGGCGTGGAATTACAAAAAGGCCCGGAAATTATCGAGTATTTGTGTCTCTGCGACCCCGCAAGATGGGGTTGACGCCATGCGCCTGATCGTTTGAACTTTGGGCGTCCCCCAAAAAGGGGAGGCGAAATAATCGCAGGTCAACTGCAACACCAAAAAGGTCAAGGCACTCACCTTGGCCGAAAAAGGGCGCGGCGCACCTGTCGCGACGCCAACAGAGAGGAAGAACATGACTTTTTACACCAAAACCGGCAAGCCGCTGCCGCAATCCATCGTGGATTCGGCTGAGAGCGCCGGCAAGGACGCGGTCAGCCGCCGTGAATTCCTGGCACTTGCCAGCGCGTTCGGGGCTACAACCGCAACGGCCTATGCTATGCTCGGCATGTCCGCGACGCCCGCAATGGCCGATGGGCACAAAACAGGCGGCACCGTGCGTATCCAGCAAGAAGTACGCGGCCTGAAAGACCCACGCACATATGACTGGAGCCAAATCGCGAACTTCTCGCGCGGCTGGCAGGAATACCTCGTGCACTATGAGAATGACGGTACATTCACCGGCAAACTGCTCGAAAGCTGGGAAATCTCGGACGACGCCAAGACCTACACTCTGAACGTGCGCAAAGGCGTCAAGTGGAACAACGGTGAAGACTTTACCGCCGAAGACGTGGCGCGCAACATAGCGGGCTGGTGTGACAAGGACGTCGAAGGCAACTCGATGGCGGGCCGCTTTGCCACGCTGATTGATGCCAATACCAACAAGGCATTGGAAGGCGGCATCGAAATTGTCGACAGCCACACCGTCAAGCTGAACCTGCCAGCGCCGGACATCTCGCTCATCCCCGGCATGGCCGATTACCCAGCCGCGATCGTGCACGCAGACACATCACTGAACGACACTTCGAACCCAATCGGGACAGGGCCTTACCTGCCCGAAAGCCTCGAAGTAGGCGTCAAGGCTGTGCTTGTGCGCAACCCCGATCACACATGGTGGAACGAAGGCAACGGCGCTTTCCTCGACCGGATCGAATACATTGATTACGGCACCGACCCGTCCGCCTTTGTGGCCGCGGCCGAAGCTGACGAAATCGACATGACATACTCGATCGAAGGTGAATTTATCGACATCTTCGACACTCTGGACGGCTGGGTGAACAACGAAGTTGTGACAGCGTCGACCATCGTGATCCGGCCCAACCAACTGGCCGAAGTCGACGGTCAAAAGCCCTATGCGGACAAGCGCGTGCGTCAGGCCATCACAATGGCCGTGGACAACGAAGTGCTGCTGGAACTGGGTTATGCCGGACGCGGCGTTCCTGCCGAAAACCACCACGTCAGCCCGGTACACCCGGAATACGCGGAACTGCCTGCACGCAAAGTGGATCCAGCAGCCGCCAAGGCGCTGATGGACGAAGCGGGCATGGGCGATTACGAGCACGAATTGCTCTCCATTGACGATGCATGGCGCAAAGACACCACCGATGCGGTGGCCGCGCAGCTGCGTGACGCTGGCATCAAGGTCAAACGGACAATCCTGCCCGGATCGACCTTCTGGAACGACTGGGCGAAATACCCGTTCAGCTCGACCAACTGGAACCACCGTCCTCTGGGCGTCCAGATCTGGGCCCTTGCCTATCGCTCTGGCGAAGCATGGAACGAATTTGGCTGGTCCAATGCCGAATTTGACGCTTTGCTGGCTGAAGCATTGGCAACACCCGACCTCGAAGCGCGCCGCGCTCTGATGGCCAAGGGTCAGGCTATGATCCAGGACGAAGGTGTCACAATCCAGCCGTATTGGCGCTCGCTCTACAACCACACCAAAGAAGGTCTGGTTGGCGGCAACCACCACATTTCGTTCGAGATCCGCCCAGAGCAAATCGCCTGGACCTGATCCCTTTCGATCTCTCAGTATGAACAGGGGCCGCATCCATGCGGCCCCTTTTTTGTGACGCCGCAAAAGGAAACGGAGGGTGCACATGGAAACGACTCTTCTGGCCGTGCAGGCCGTCGCCACTGGTTTGATGGCTGCCTGGTTGACCTTGGGTGTACGGGACAACATCCTGTACCCGGACGCAAATGAAGCCATCACGGCAGAAGTCATGGAAATGTCGCGAATGCGGAACGACTACCCGGAGGTTTTTGCCCCGGTTGCAAAGCGCGCAATCACCAACAGACGGGTGCAACTCTTGGCCTTCCGCTGCGTGGTACTGGCCGAAGCAATCACTGCTCTTATCCTGTGGGCAGGTGTGGCTTTGTTGATCACGGCCGTCACGGGATACGGGTCGGCCGACACAGCGCGCATCGTGGCCATTGTCGGTGCGATGAGTTTCACATCCGTCTGGGCGAGCTTCCTGATTGTCGGCAACCACTTTTGCTATTGGTTCTGCCACGAAGGAGCGCAGAACACTCATTTCCAGATGACACTGTGGGGATTGGGAACAACCATACTGATCGCCGTGGCATCGTAACAAGACAAAGCAGTCGGTCACCTATGCACAAGCAAGCGCGCAAGGCAGGTGCCCCTGCGCCATCGCGGTTTCTGATTGAACCAAACCATCGGGCTCTACCTGAAATCGAAGATTCCAACGCGTTACGGGATGGTCGACGGTTGAAATGAAACCCTAGCCTTCCTAGTCGGTTCCAATCCCGTCCAGACAGCGCAGCCGCGCAACCACCGACAAAAGATCGTTGACCGATGCCGCTTCGGGCTTGCCCGATGTGTCAACCTGCGCCAACGCACGCTTGTATTCCGAGCGACGTGCATCCAGGAGCGTTTTGATCTGTTCCATCGGCGACGGGCTGCCCTCTTCGGTGGCGCGCACATCGCCCTGAGCCCGCACGCGGGCCATGTGTTCGCCTGGGCTGGTGCGAATCCAGATCGTATGAAATCGCTCCAAGGCCTGCGCATAAGTGTCGGGTGCAGCGACAATGCCGCCGGATACAGCCAAAATCATCTTGTCATGAGTGCGGATAGCAGCATCCAACGCCTCAGCCTCCAGACGACGATATCCATCCACTCCGTATAGCGCCATGACTTCGCTGATGGGCATACCGGTCTGGCTCTCGATCTGTTGGTTCAGCTCAACAAAGGGGATCTTCAATTTGTCTGCCGCCGCGCGTCCCAAAGTCGACTTGCCCGCACCGCGCAATCCGACGAGGCAAATACGCTGCGCCCGCAATCCAACCGGGTTTTCCGGCGACAACAGCGCCCGCACACGTCCCTGCACGACAGGTGGTGCTGTCCGATAAAGTTGAGCCACGCGGAACACATCGCCATCCAATGGATCCTCTTCGCGCAGCAGGTCGTCAATGCGCACATTCAGCGCATTGGCCACACGGTTCAGCAACAGGATGGAAATGTTCCCTTCGCCTGCTTCCAGTTGCGCCAGGTAGCGCGGCGAGACACCGGACCGCTCGGATACTGTTCGGCGTGGTAAACCCAATGCGCCACGCGCAGCGCGAACACGGGTCGCAACACGTTCAATCAGCGGATCGGTTTCGGTAAATATCTGTTTTTGCGCAGTCATACTCGTACAGTCTTGTTTCGTTGTCTCCTCATCTAATTCGATTTCGGACGGCTTCAAATGTTTCGATGTCGCAGTTGAAGGACGCGACGTGAGGAACCCGCCCGGGCCTCTCCTTCAAAGCCGAGTCTTTGTAATCTTTGGAATTTCTCGCTGCTGACAACAGTGGCCGAAATGAGCTGACAACAGAGGATCAGTTCACGCGCAGTAACAGCGCGCGCATCTCATTTCTGTCCGTTTCAGCGTTGCCGCTACACAGGTAACAGAAACAGTGTGATCGCCGGAAACATCACCAACAAAATGACACGTACGATGTCGGACCCCACAAAGAACATGACCGCCTTGTAGGTCTCTGTCATCGGGGTCGAACGGTCCATCGCGTTGATAATAAAGAGGTTCATACCCACCGGAGGTGTGATCAAGCCGACCTCCACAACAATCAGCACCAAAATGCCGAACCAAATTGCCACGTGTTCAGCACTCATCCCAAAATCCAGCCCCGAGATCACGGGAAAGAAAATAGGGACGGTCAACAGGATCATAGACAGACTGTCCATGACACATCCGAAAACAAGGTAGAAAAAGAGGATCACGCTCAGCACCAGAAACGGGCTAAATCCTTGACTCAAAACAGCATCTGCAAGCCACTGCGGCGCACCTGACAGCGCAAGGAAGTTGTTGTAAAGCGACGCGCCCAGCACGATGAAAAAGATCATGGCCGTGGTCTTGGCTGTCCCGATCAGTGCCTCGCCGAGCACTTTCCAAGTCAGATTCCCACCTGCAAACGCAACCAATCCAGTGCCTGCCGCACCAACGGCCGCACCTTCTGTTGGCGTGAACCACCCTGCATAGATGCCTCCGACCACTATCGCGAAAATGGCCAGGACAGGCCACGTGTCACCCAAGGCGCGCAGTCGGTCTCGCATCGGAACGGCAGGTCTTGTGCCCGCCGCATCCGGATACAAACGCACGTAAATCGAGATCGTGATCACGTAGCCCAAGGCTGCCAATAGACCGGGGATAAAGGCTGCCAAGAACAGCTTGGCAATGTTCTGCTCTGTTATGATCGCGTAGATCACAAGGATCACCGAAGGCGGGATCAGAATGCCCAGAGTCCCCCCCGCGGCAAGGGTCGCTGTCGAGAACCCCCCTGAATACCCGTATCTCTTTAGTTCAGGCAGCGCGACGCGGCTCATCGTGGCTGCTGTGGCCAAAGACGACCCACAGATCGCCCCAAAGCCAGCACATGCCCCCACGGCCGCCATCGCTACACCGCCGCGGCGGTGCCCCAGAAAACCTTCGGCGGCCTTGAACAAGGCCGAAGACATACCCGACAGCGTCGCAAACTGCCCCATCAGCAGGAACATCGGAATGATCGTCAGCGAATAACTGGAAAAAGTCGTGTAAGTCTCTGACTTGAGCTTGGCCAAAATCGGGGTCGGGTTGCCATTCATGGCAAAGATCCAGCCCAAAAGGCCAATGAGAAACATGGCCAGCCCAATGGGAGCCCGTAAAAAAATCAGTCCCAGCAGAACTGGAAAGGACCAGAACCCAAGCTCGAGGCGGCTCAACCCGACCCAGTTTACTATCTCGCGCAAAACATCCATTTGCCTATGCCTCAGGCAGGATCATGCGACCCGTCGCGGCCTCGACCAGCCGCGCATAGGCGCAATAGAGCGCCGTCAGGCTGGCAATGATTGCGGCGCCAACCGCCGCCGCATAGGCCCACCAGACCGGAAACTGCAAAAACAGCGTGGTCTCACCGTTTCCAAGGTAGCGCAACATACCTTCGTACAATCGCAACGAAATGAAAACGATGATCGCGGCAAGGACAATTTCCCAAAAGGCGCGTAGCCACCCAAGCGCCCGCCGTGGCAAGCCTGACGTAAACACATCAACAGTCGCGTGTTGCCCATAGAACTGGCACACGGGAAAGAATGCAAAAATGGCAAAGGCAACACCAGCTTCGGTCAGCTCATACGTGCCGTTGATCTCATCGAGGCCGGTAGAAATCAGAAAATTCCCAAGCCAACCCCAAGTCCCGTCCGCCAAGGCATGGCCCGTCTTGGACACTTCACGCCCAAAGATGGACAGAGTCGTCAGCAACACCAAACCCAGCAACACGATGCCACCAACAACAGCGGATGCACGGGCAAGCCATTTCACCAGTTTGTGCATAAGTCCCTCGAAACAGGTATAAAAAAGGCCGCCGCGTGAATCACGCAGCGGCCAATTCGTAGCCGTTGGCCTTAGCCTTCGTACGCATCCATTAGGGCACGGGCCTCGTCCAGAAGCGCCTGCCCATCGATGCCTTTGCTGTCCATGTCCGCGACCCACTCCTTGATGATCGGATCTGCCACGGCTTGCCATGCTTCCAGATCCGCACCAGAGACTGTCACGATGCTATTGCCGCGATCGACCGCCGCCTGACGTGACGGCGCGTCTGCATCCGCCATTGTACCGCCAGCAAAGATGCTGAACTCAAGGCCTGAATTATCGTCGACCACCTTTTGCAGATCAGCAGGCAGGCTTTCGTACCGGTCTTTGTTCATCGCAAGCACAAATGTCAGCGTATAAAGGGCGTTGCCTTCAAATTCGGTATGGTTGCCGACCAGTTCGGGCACCTTCAACGCACCGGTCACTTCCCATGGGATGGTGGTGCCGTCGATCACACCTTTGCTCAGCGCTTCGGGGATGGCCGGAACAGGCATACCCACGGGCGTGGCCCCAAGTTTATCCATCAGCGTATTGACGGTCCGCGATCCACCGCGGATTTTCATACCGTCCATGTCGGCGGGTGTTTTGACTTCTTTGTTGACGTGCAGCAGGCCCGGGCCGTGCACCCATGTGCCAAGGATGTGGACATCCTTGAACTCGGTATCTTTCATATGCTTTTCGAACATCTGCCAATAAGCCGACGACATCGCCCGCGCGTCGGTCATCATGAATGGCATCTCGAACACTTCGGTGCTGGGGTAGCGGCCAGGCGTGTAGCCAACCACGGTCCAGACGATATCCGCAACACCGTCAATGGCCTGATCCATCAATTCTGGTGGGCTACCGCCCAGTTGCATGGACGGAAAGCGGTCAATCTTGATGCGGCCATCACTGGCGGCTTCAACTTTGTCGGCCCACACGTCGAGGATCAGCTTGGGCACATTGGCCTGCGCTGGCAGGAATTGGTGCAGGGTCATGGTGACCTCTTGAGCCTGCGCTGCTGTTCCGCCGAACCCCATGGCGAGGGCGGCGGCCCCGGCAAGGTTCAGGAAAGTTTTCCGAGTGAGTGTCATGTTGTTTCTCCCGTTTCGGTCAGCCATGTCCGGCGGCTGACTCGCATGTCCAAGAAGATTGGTACGCAACGCGGCGATCACTGTCACCCGCCTTTGTAACTTTTGTCGAGTGTGGACTGCTTTGCTGGCTCAACCACGCGGTAAAAGCGTTTCAGGATCATAAGGGCTTGCCGGAATGACCGTTGCCTCAACCAGTTCTCCGATAACATCAACATGCAGGGGTGTTCCCGGCGCTGCGAGGTCAGGACGCACAAATGCATAGGCGAGGTTCATCCCCACCCGGTGCCCCCAATCGCCCGACGTGATTGTCCCGACAACCGCATCATCCATCATGACAGACGCGCCCCCATGCGCGGGTGCGTTGTCTGAGTGGAGATGTAGCGACACTAGTTTCACCTTTGGCCCATCGGCCTGACGTTGCTCCAGCGCGGCCTTACCTATGAAATCCTTGTCCATCTTCACAAACCGGTCCAGCCCGGTCTCAAAGGGATCGAACTCCGTGATCAGATCCGCTTTCCAATGGAGATACCCTTTTTCCATACGCATGGATTCAACGGCGCGCGCGCCGAACAGGCGCAAGCCATGACTGTCACGGGCGTTACGCAAGGCCAGATAAGCGGCATAAAGCTGGTTGTTGGGCACATGAATTTCGTATGCCAGTTCGCCGGAAAAACTGACAGACATCACAATCGCGGGCGCTATGCCAATAAACGCGCGGCGCACTGAAAGCCATGGAAAAGCCGCTGCGGACCAGTCTTCGCGACTTACCGTCTGCAGGATGTCCCGGGCCCTTGGACCTGCCAGAACGAGGATCGTATAGTCGTTGGTCAGCGAACGGATTTGTACGTCAAACCCGTCCTTGCGGCTCTCCAACCAGTCCAGATCATGCCATTCCGCTGCGGCCGCTGATCCAAACCAGACCGGCCCGTCGGGGATGTTGGCCACTGTTGCTTCGCCTTTCACACAACCGTGGTCATTCAGCAGATAGCCCAGCCCCACTTTGCCCGCCTTCTTGCTCACCCGGCCACAGATCATGTGGTCGAGAAACGCATGTGTGTCCGGCCCTATGATTTCGATCCGGTTGAACCCATTGACCTCTGCCAGACCCGCAGTCGTTTGCACGGCCTTCACTTCTTGCGCGATGACGTCGAATGCTTCGTCAAAGCCAAAGCCATGCGAAACCTCAAAGTCAGGCGATGGTTTGATGTACTCCATCCGCTCCCAACCGTTGACCACGGCAAAAGCGGCCCCCTCAGAGGCCAACACCGGGGTCAAAGGCGTTGTTTTCATCGGGCGACCCGCAGGGCGGTGCTCGTGTGGAAAATGAAAGCGGAACTCGTTCTGATAGTCCTCGATGGCTTTCAGCGCGGTCAGTTCAACGTTGCCGTGACCCGCAAACCTGCGCGGATCAAGGCACCACGTGTCATAGCACGCTTCGCCGTGCACAATCTGTTGGGCCAGCAGCCAGCCATGGCCGCCACCTTCCCCCAAACCTGCCCGCAAACCGATAATGCAAAACGCATTGCGCTTGCCCGGGATCGGACCCACCAAGGGTGCGCCGTCGATGGTATAGGTAATGGGGCCGTTGACCACGTTCTTTATGCCGACTTCCATGAGTGCAGGCATCCGCTCGAACGCGCCTTCCAGAACATCGGTTACACGGTCCAGATCATCAGGGCACAAATCGTTGGAAAAGTCGGGAGAGATCCCATCCATCCCCCAAGTCTTGCAGTCCTGCTCATAGAACCCAAGCAGCAAGCCATTCTTTTCCTGACGGCAGTAATAGTCGCTGATCGGGCAGCGCAACAAAGGCATCCGGTGACCTGCCGCAACAATGCCCGGGATCTCGTCAGTGACGAAGTACTGATGTTCCATAGAGGCGACCGGGTGATGCACGCCCATCATCGCCCCCACTTCGTTCACGCGGTATCCGCAGGCGTTGATGACAACTTCGCAATCAATGTCGCCCTTGGTGGTGTGCACCGTCCAACTGTCGTCTTTGTGCTGTGTCAGAGCCGTAACATTGGTCTGGCGATAAACCTCGGCCCCCGCTTTTCTGGCCCTGCGCGCAAGGGCCTGACACAGCGATGCGGGATCAATGTCCCCATCGTTGCCATCCCACAGCCCCCCCACGAGGTTCTCAGTCGAGATCAGAGGGTGGCGCCGCGCACATTCGGCAGCATCTATCACCTCGAATTCAACGCCCATGCCGCGCGCCATCGACGCAAAATGTGCATACCCGTCCATCTGCGCCTGCGTGTTGGCCAACCGGATACCGCCATCGCCGTGATTGTATTGCACGGGGTAGTCGGGATCGTCGCGCAGTTCCTTATAGAGGTTGATGGAATGCGACTTCAGGCCAACCATAGTCTGGTTCATCCCAAAGTTGGTCACTTGTGCGGCCGAGTGCCAAGTTGTGCCGCTGGTCAACTCGTCCCGCTCTACCAGCACGACATCGTTCCACCCCTCCTGCGTCAGGTGATACAGTGTCGAACAGCCTGCAATGCCACCGCCAATCACAACGGCGCGTGTTTGAGTTTTCATGAGCGAACCTCGGGAATTATCTGTTTTGCGGAACAATGACGGGGGCGTCACAGCCACTCAATCGCGATTTCAAACCTTTGTGGTTCTGAAAACATCCATTCACAGACGCGAAACCTGCCGCACAAGCCTTGCCAAGCGTCATCCAAGCCTTGCCCCATGGCATCATGACCGACACATCCCCACGCCGCTCGGGCCGCAAGGCACGCAAAGCCATGCGCGCAGCGGGCCCACCTGTAAATCCGGCGCCACCCGGCCAACCCGGTGGGCAGTATCAACCGCTTGCCTTGGTTGATATTGAGCGTATTTACGCTTGCGCCCTCAAACTATTGAGTGATCTGGGGATGGGCGAAGTACCGGCCCGTTTGCGCGCCTCCCTCGAAGCTGTGGGCGGAAAGTCTTTGCCAAACGGTCGTGTGACCCTGCCACGTGCACTCGTTGAAGAGGCAATAGATCACGCGCCCAAGACGTTCCCGTTGCACGGTCGTGACCCGGCGCGGACAATCGAGGTCGGAGGCAGCAGCGTTCACTTTGGAACGGGTGGGGCCGCCGTTCAAACTCTGGATCGCAGCACACGCCTTTACCGCGCTTCAACGCTCGCGGATCTGCATGACTTTACGCGGCTACAGGACAGCCTCACCAATGTCAGCTGGTTCACCCGTTGCTGTATCGCTACAGACATGGGCAGTGAATGGGATCTTGATATCAACACGGCCTACGCGTTGATGTGCAACACAACAAAACCCGTTGCCACGGCCTTCACCCTTCCCGAACACGTTGCCCCGATCGTGGGCATGTTCGACAGGTTGGCCGGAGGCGACGGTGCCTTTGCCAAACGTCCCTTCGTCAAGGCCCATATCAGCCCCGTCATTTCGCCCATGCGCTTTGGCGAGGACGCGGTTGAAACCGTATATGCGTGTCTGGAACACAACATCCCCGTCAGTTGCATAACGGCGGCACAAGCCGGGGCAACCGCGCCAGCCACGCTAGCAGGCTTTCTTGCGCAATCCCTCGCCGAAACCCTTGCAAGCCTTGTTATGGTCCATGCGATCAAACCCGGTCATCCCATGGTCTTTTCAAACTGGCCTCTGGTGATTGATCTGCGCAGCGGGGCCTTTTCCGGTGGCGGGGGCGAAACCGCATTGCTGAACGCCGCTTCGGCGCAAATCATCAACCACCTCGGACTGGTGTCGGGGGTGGCGGCCTCCATGACCGATGCAAAGGCGCTTGATTCTCAATACGGGATGGAAAAAGGGCTCACCTCGTTGGCTGCGGCATTGGCAGGGGGAAATCTCATTTACGAAAGTTCAGGTATGACGGCTGCCTTGCTGGGCGCCAGCTTTGAAGCCTTTGTGCTGGACGATGACATGCACGCACAAACCTATCGCATCCTGCGCGGTGTCGAAGTCAGCGACGATATGCTGGATTTTGAGGGTATTTGCGACGCTGTCACAGGCGAGGGGCATTTTCTGGGCACGGCTGCGACCATCGGTGCAATGGAACGGGATTACGTCTACCCAACCCTAGCTGACCGGGACAACCCGTGCACGTGGGAAGGAACGGGCGCAATGACGGCCTGGGATCGCGCTAGCGCCCGTGTGGATGAGATCTTGGCCACCCATACCCCTGTCTATATTGATGAGCGTACCGATGCTGCCATCCGCAGCGCGTTCGATATCAAACACCCCTGAGGTTGCCATGCCCATCTCCGAAACGAATGCCATGATCGCTGGCATGACGCCAAAACTGCAGCCCGGCAGGTGGGTGTATTGCCACAGCGCTGACGCTACAGAGGTGTCGCCCGATGCCTTTGCACTCATCCGGGAAAAAGAAGGGGCCACACTGATCCTGCCCTACGATGCGGCCAAGTCGGCGGGCCACGACGTGCGTGTCGTCATGGCGCTGATCACGCTCGACATTTATTCGGATCTCGAAGGGGTGGGTTTGACGGCTGCCGTAGCGAGCACGCTGGCGAAAAATGACATCTCGTGCAATGTCGTGGCGGCCTATCACCACGATCATATATTTGTGGCCGAAGGTGACGCAGACCGCGCCCTCATGGCATTGACGGCTTTGCAACAAACCGCCCAAACGGATGCTAAAAACAGGCCACAAACCTGACCTCGCCTGCGCACCAAGGCGGCGCGCGCCAATCAGACGTTGCAGGACAAGAATTCCCGGCAAGTAAAGTCATTGGAAGACATGGCGACATGGGCAGGACTTGAACTCCCGCACTTAGCGTAGCGCCAAAGGCGATGCGCGTCAGTCGGGCCCTCCGCAGGAATAGAACCCATCAGCTTCGTCAAGGGGGGAGGTATGGTGGCGTGGGGGAGACTTGAACTCCCGACCTATCGATTATGAGTCGATCGCTCTAACCAACTGAGCTACCGCGCCATGGAGGCGTCACCTATGACAGCCCTCAGGAGTCGTCAAGCCCCCATGCGGATTAGCTGCTGCGCACGGTCTCAATCATCAACGTCACATTCTCTGGATCCGCATCAGGCGTGATCCCGTGACCCAAGTTGAAGATATGCGGCCCACCCGAAAATGCCTTTACGATGGCACGGGTTTCATCGATCAACGCCTGCCCGCCTGTGACCATGTGGGACGAGGCCAGATTGCCCTGCACACAGCCGCTTGTCTGCACGTTGGCCGCTGCCCATTCCGGTGACACCGAGTTGTCCAATGCAACGCAATCCACACCCGTGGCGGCATGAAAGCCGACATAACCATCGCCCGCCTCGCGGGGGAATCCGATGACGGGAATGTGCGGATAGCGTTCTTTCAGGGCTTTGGTGATCCGTGCACACGGCAGAACGGCATATTTCTGGAACGCATCGCCTTTCAGGGACCCTGCCCAGCTGTCAAAGATTTTCACAACCTCGGCTCCGGCATCGATCTGCATGGCAAGATAGTCGATCGTCGCTTCGGTGATACGGTCTAGGAGAGCTTCAAACAGTGGGGTATTGCCCTGCATCAAGGCATGGGCCGGTCCTTGATCCGGTGTGCCCTGACCGGCAATCATGTAGGTCGCAACCGTCCAAGGCGCCCCCGCAAAACCAATCAATGTCGTCTCTTCCGGCAATTCGCGGCGCAGGATTTTGACCGTTTCGTAGATCGGGTTCAGTGTCTCATGGATCGCGTCCGCAGGCTTGAGGGCATCAAAATCAGACTGTGCGGTGATGGTCGACAAACGGGGGCCTTCGCCGGTGACAAACCACAAATCCGCGCCCAGCGCCTGCGGCACCAGCAGGATGTCCGCAAACAAGATGGCGGCATCAAATCCGTAACGGCGGATCGGTTGCAGCGTCACTTCGGCGGCAAGGTCGGGGTTGTAGCACAACGAAAGGAAATCACCGGCCTGCGCGCGCGTTGCCTTGTATTCCGGCAAGTAGCGCCCGGCTTGACGCATCATCCAGATTGGCGGCGTCGGAAGTGTCTCGCCCGCAAGGCTACGCAGGATTGTCTTTGTCTGGCTCATCGGGAACTTTCCGTCTTTCATCATGCACACCCTTGCTTTTTACATCGAATGAGCAATCATTCTAGTTGTCAACATAAGTTGACACATCTAAAAGATAAAGCCATGAACGTGCGCCTTCCTTCCCCGCAAAACCCCCTGAATATCGGCACCCGAGGGTCCCCCCTTGCGCTGGCACAGGCCCATGAAACACGCCGTAGATTGGCCGAAGCGTTTGACCTTCCACGAGACGCATTTGAAATTGTTGTCATAAAAGTGATGGGCGACGACAGGTCCATGGTTGCTGCGGACCGTCCCCTGAAAGAGATCGGGAACAAGGGGCTATTCACCCGCGAGATCGAAGAAGACCTGCTGTCCGGCAAAATCGACATTGCTGTTCACTCGATGAAAGACATGCCGACGCTCCAGCCAGACGGGCTTTTGCTGGACACCTATCTGCCGCGTGAAGACGTCCGCGATGCCTTTGTGTCACCGGGACTGGCAGGCATTGCTGATCTGGCCACGGGCGCAACTGTGGGCACGTCATCCCTGCGCCGCCGAGCGCAACTGATGCATAGACGCAGCGACCTCAACATCGTGGAATTTCGCGGCAATGTGCAAACTCGCCTTAAAAAACTCCAAGACGGTGTGGCCGACTGTACGTTCCTAGCCTGTGCGGGTCTCAACCGTCTGGGCATGAGCGATGTCCCTGCAACGCCCGTTGATCCTGACGATATGTTGCCAGCGGTTGCGCAAGGTGCCATCGGAATCGAGCGGCGCAGCGACGACAACAACACAGCCGCACTGCTTGAGGCGATCCACGACGCGCCCACCGGTCAGCGGCTCGCGGCGGAGCGCCGGTTTCTGCTTACCTTGGATGGGTCCTGTGAAACGCCCATCGCGGCGCTCGCAACGCTGGACGGCGCCACGCTGCACTTGCGCGGCGAAGTGTTGCGGCCAGATGGATCTGACGCGATCTCAGGCCAGCTTTCGGGCGCTATCGCTGACGGGGCGCGCATGGGTGAAGACCTTGCCAACGACCTATTGAAGCAGGCTGGCAAAGGCTTCTTTGACTGGCATTAGGTTTGGCTGGCGCCAGGGCTGGCGACAGTTGCATATTGTCCAAAGCATGGCCACCGCTACCTGCCTCTTGACGCGTGATGGCAACCTCCGCAGGCTGAACCCATGTCCCAGCCGCGCAGTCACACCAGCACACATGATGTCGAGAACCAGCCCGATGCCGCAGGGGACCGCGACTTGTTCGCGAGCGACCCGGTTCTGCAAGACTGCCTGAGTAACCCGCATCAGCTTGGGGCCTATGGCAAAGAATTGGGCCAAAGCGAGACGCGCGCGCATGGGCGAGCTGCCAACCGCAATCCACCGGAACTGCACCTGTTCGACATCGGCGGAAGACGGCTGGATGAGGTCTCCTTTCATCCCAGCTATCATCACATGATGTCCCTGAGCCAAGGCGCTGGATATGCGGGCATCGCCTGGGACGGCACACTCCATGGCCATGCCACACATGCATCCATGGTCTACCTCGCCAGCCAGGTAGAGCCGAGCCATTGCTGCCCCCTCACCATGTCATATGCGGCGGTGCCCGCGTTGCAGGCGAACGCGGAATTGGCCGATACGTGGGTACCCAAACTGATCGCGCGCAGCTACGATCACCGCGTTCTGTCCATCGCTCTGAAAACCTCAGCCACGCTTGGTATGGCGATGACGGAAAAGCAGGGCGGCTCTGACGTCCGGGCAAATACAACGCGTGCTGAAAAAGACGGAGCGCACTGGCGATTGACGGGGCACAAATGGTTCTGTTCTGCGCCCATGTCGGACGGTTTCCTGACACTTGCGCAAACTCCGGGCGGATTGACCTGCTTTCTTGTACCGCGCTGGTTGGACGAGGATCGGAATGCGCTTCACCTGATGCGGCTCAAGGACAAATTGGGCAACAAGGCCAACGCTTCGGCAGAAATCGAGTATCACCGTGCCCTTGCCTATCAGTTGGGTGACGAAGGGCGCGGCGTTCAGACCATTATCGAAATGGTGCATCACACCCGGTTGGACACTGCCGTGGCCCCGGCTGGACTGATGCGGGGTGCATTGGTCGAGGCCATGCACTGGGTCCGCCATCGTCGGGCTTTCCAGAAACATCTCATTGATCAGCCGCTGATGCGCGTGGTGCTTGCGGACCTGTGTCTTGACTGGGAAGCGGCGACACGTCTTGCGCTGTTTGTGGCCGCCGCGTTTGATCGGACAACACCGCAAGACCGCGCCTTTGCTCGCATCGCCGTTGCGCTTGCGAAATTTCTCAACAACAAGCTGTGCCTGCGCGTCACATACGAGGCGATGGAGGCATTGGGTGGCATGGGCTATATAGAAGATACCGCCATGCCTCTGTTCTATCGCGAAGCGCCCCTCAATGGGATCTGGGAAGGGTCGGGCAACGTCATCTGTTTGGACATATTGCGCACTCTGGCGCGCGAGCCTGTGGCCGCCGAGATGCTGCACGCAGAACTCGCTGCGGCCACGGGCAGCAACCCACGCTATGACGCCGCACTACGCGACCATCACGATACGTGGAAAACCTTGCCAACAGAGGAGGAGGCGCGACTTTATGCCGAACGCACGGCATTGCTGCTTGCCGCGTCGATCCTGATCCGCACCGCGACGCCCGCTGTGTCAGACGGGTTTGTTGCGTCTCGTCTGGAGGGTGGGCGTGGTCACGTGGCCGGGTCGGTGCGGGGTTTGGACACCGATGGTATCCTGGGCGGCTTTGATACGCATTGACCCGCACGCTGGCGGGTACGTTCCGGACACTACACTTGGCCCGATCCATCCGCATCAAGCGTCAACGTCACACGATCCCCTGCAAACCAAGTCCGCCCATATTGTACCGGCCTGCCTTCTGGGTCCAGATCGACACCAACGCTGCGCAAAATTGGGGCCCCTTCGGAAATGCGCAGATTGAGGCCCTGTGTCGCGGTGGCCTGTTTCGACGTTAGGCGGGTCGAGGTGCGGACATAATCGACAATTCCCGACGCCGTCAAAGCTGCTGTTACTGATCCGGACAAACGCAAGGCGTCGGGCAATTCGGGAAAACGCGTGGTCGGAAACACGGATCGAAACAGGGCAATCGGTGCGTCATCAGCGAGGCTGACACCCTCATGGGCGTGTACCAGATCCGTTTCACACAAATGCAATGCCGCCTGTTCTTTTCGTTCGGGTAGCGGGTTTAAACAGACAGCACCTCCTTGACCGGGCGCTATCACTGCGCTGACATTTACGACTGGATCCGTTTCCACACTGGCGCCCTTGCGGTCACTCAGGAAAATGCAACTTTTGTTAAGGGGCGATGGAGCGAGATTGACCTGGCAGCCATTCCGACAGGTAGGCCGGAGTATCCCGACCACTCAGCCACCGTGATCGTCGAGCAGCGCACACTGGAAGCTGGAGGAGCGACTTTGCCTGAACCCGGCACCAAGGAAGCCCACACCCTGAACCCGCCGGAGCGAGTGGCGTTCCAATGTAATGCAGTCCTGTTTCCGCTAGGGCTGCATTGCATCTTCACGTCATGCGCGCAGATCGCTGCGCAGCCGTGCACAACGCAGATGTCATGACATGTATGTCGCCGCAAAAAGCGCGGAGCAGACGATTGACGCAGCCCCCCAGTTCAACCGGGGCTGTGGGTTGGTGTTTGGCATGAGCGAACGCAAAGCGATTTCAATAGCACTGGTGGATCGCGATCTGACGCGGAAAGACCTTGGCGAAGACAACGTCGGCGCGCCCGCGCAAGACGAAAAATTCTCTTTATCAAGGGGATAACACTCAGGCGACGGGTTTTCTGGAGCATATCAAACTGCCCCATTCCGTCGATTTTCAGTCCGAATTGGAATAGATCAGCAAACCGCGCCGTGAGACTACGGCGAACGATGTACAAAAGGAGGCGGCGCGATGATCAGTTTGATGGGTCCGGGTGCCTCTGGCGGAGATTTTTTGGGAACAAAGAAGGACCGAACGCGTGGATCAATCTCCACCATCGCCCCCATCTGCGCCGATATCATATGTGCGGTTGGCACGCACATCGCTGTCCGTGTGGTTGCCATTTCCGCGCACGTCGTGGCGTGGCAACTGATGAGACTTGCCGCTGCGTACTGCATACAAAATGGCAAAGGCAATGATCGCCAGCCCTGCACCGACTCCGACCGCTATTTCAACAACACTCACTCTGTGTGGGCCTCGCGCCATGTCTGACTACAACTTTGCATATTTGGATGAACAGACCAAGCGCATGATCCGTCGGGCGATCCTCAAGGGCTTGGCGATCCCTCGCGGTCAGGTTGCCTTTGCCAATCGTGAGATGTTCATACCCTATGGTTGGGGCAAAGGAGGCGTTCAGGTTTCTGCGGCCGAGGTGACCAAAGCGGATGCTTTGCAGGACTACGGCCTGATGCGCCTCAAACTCTATGAAGACATCAGCGCCCATGGTGTCATCTCGACTGCTTATCCCCATACGGTCAAAATCGAAGGGCGTTGCGTGATAGTCCCTTCACCCATGCCGAAATTTGGCAATCCCAAGTAGGACATGGCGGCCAATCAGAATTTTGGTGCAGGGCGTGCGCAACGGATCTATGCGCCGCCTTACACGCAGGTGGTCACTCTGGATTTTGAGGACTTTCCGTTTGAGCCAACAAAGGCCAATCACCCCAGCAGTCTGTGCGGGTCCACGAATACCTTTCAAGACGCGCTGATTGTCGACAATGAGGGAGGGCGCATGTTCGTGTGTTCCAACGCGGATATCTGCGCAACGCGCAAGGCCGCAGGTCACACAGGCCCAAACCAGCACCCGGTTGCAGAGCCGGCGTCATGATCTCGTTACTGCAGGTCGAGGGCCGGACGAAATCCTTTGGTCGCTGAATTGGATGCGCCGATGTGGCGTTTTATCTTTATCCCAATAAAGTGATGGGCGTCGTCGGTGAAAGAGGGTCTGGCAAGACAACTTTGCTGAAATGCCTGGCTGGTCACCTGCCCCCGGATCAAAGCAGCCGAGATGGTTCTGAGCATTGTCATTGTCACGCATGATCTGGCCGTAGTGTGGCTGTTGGCGGACCGGCTGATGGCGGTGGCGGGCCCCTCCGGCGTTGGCAAGGGCACGGTCATGGCTGCCATGGTCGCCACTGAAGCGCATTTACGCTAGGTGCGCCGCATTATTACCCACCGCGCCGAAGCCGGTGGAGAAGTGTTTGAGACGGTGGATGTCGCGACATTCCAATCACTGCGGGACACCTGGGCCTTTGCCCTTTCGTGTCCAGCACACGAGACGCATTACCGCATCCCAGCCACTATAGACGGCGATTTGAGCGAGGGGCATGATTTAGTTGCGAAAATCAAAGCTTTGGAAATTGACAATTCTGGTCCGTTGAACACTACCGTGACAGCTATTCTCGCCTACCTTTATCCGGTGAATGCATGACGGCTGACCTGATGAAATCTCCCCGACCGATCTTCGCCCAACAAGGTGAGGCCCGAAATGGTGTAGGGGTTGAGCGTGAGTTGCGCCAACCGCGATCCAAGCACCTCTTCGGTGGCTTTGGCCATCGCTTTGTCCAACCGCCCAGACAGGGTCATGTGGAACCGGAACTGATCAAGAACATAAGGATAACCCCATCGTACAAGATGTGCGTCCTGGGCGGGGTTGAGCCCTGCCCCTCTGCGCTTGGTCAGTTCTGCCTCGGACGGGGGCGCGCGAAATTGATCAAGCTCTTGCACAGCACGTGCTGCAAGGGATCCGAGCGCCGTTGCGCTGCCACGTGGCACCAGAGCCAGAAAGCGGCCCAGACGGGCGAGTTCCAGCCCGTCCAGCGTGACCGGTGCAGCCGTCGCACAAAGCGCACGAAGCGATTGTTCCAACGCGTCCAGGTCCTGCCCGTCCTGCATGTGGAACGGTGGCTTGATCGTCCCGTGAAAGCCGTATTTGCGCGGAGTTTCGGTGACCGCATCCAAATCAATTCCCTCAACGACAGGGTGGTCGACGCTCTGCCCCGCCGCACTGTCCCACCCAAGCCACGATGCGCCAAAGGCAGCCAACGGGCTACCCGGTTCGGGCGTGTAGTAGATAGCGTATCGCGTGAACATAACCGACCCTTTCCCAATTCGAGATAGCAGCCACATGACACAAGACACGATCCTCGCCAACGCCAAGCTGATCCTCGAAGACGAGGTTGTACATGGCCATGTTGTCCTGCGGGATGGCCTCATCGCTGATATCGGCACGGGGCAGCATGTCCCTTCCGGGGCAACCGACCTTGGGGGCGACTATCTTGCGCCGGGTCTGATCGAATTGCACACAGACAATCTGGAACGCCACATATCACCGCGTCCCAAAGTGCTGTGGCCCTATGGCGCTGCCATTCTGGCCCATGACCGGGAATTGGCCGGAACAGGGATCACAACCGTTTTTGACGCTGTACGCGTCGGATCAATCCCGTCAAGCAAGGGGCGATACCTCAGGTACGCACGCGCGTTATCGACTGAACTGTTGTCTTTGCGCGCGCGTGGGGTTCTCAAGATCAGCCATTTTCTTCACCTGCGCGCCGAAATCTGTTCCGAAACCCTGCGCGAAGAGTTGGCGGAGTTCACACCGGAAGACCGCGTTGGGATTCTGAGCCTCATGGATCACACACCGGGACAGCGCCAGTTCCGGGACCTGTCGAAAATGAAGGCCTACGTCATGGGCAAAAGGAGCCTGTCGGAGGCAGAGTTCGAGGAACATGTGGAAAATTTACGCGCTCTTCAGGCACGCCTAGGGGCAGCACACGAGGCCGCCGCAGTCTCTGAAGCGCAGCGGTTGGGTGCCGTTCTGGCCAGCCACGACGATACAACGCCCGAGCAGGTTGAAGTGTCAGCCAAACACGGTGTCGCCATTGCTGAATTCCCAACAACGATAGAAGCCGCACAGGCCTGCCGCGCCCACGACATCGCAATCATCATGGGTGCGCCCAACCTTGTGCGTGGCGCCTCTCATTCCGGGAATGTGGCCGCTGCCGATCTGGCGGAACGTGATCTGCTTGATATCGTGTCGTCGGATTACGTTCCTGCGGCGTTGCTGATGTCTGCCGTACAGTTGGGCGAGATGTGGGGGAATATGGCACGTGGCCTAACTACGGTTACTTCCGCCCCTGCACGCAATGTTGGCTTGCACGATCGAGGCACAATTGCCGTGGGCAAACGTGCTGATCTTGTCTGGTTCGCGCACCAGGAAAACCTGGCCATCGCGCGCCAAGTCTGGAGCCAGGGCAAACGGGTCGCTTGAGGTTTATGGCAGCCGTCTCCGCCAACCGTTTGCTCTGGTTCAGCCCGCCCAGACGCTGCGCGGCACCAGCACTTCGCCGCGCGCCAGCAAACGTGCCGTGCGCGTCACACCGGCCGAGATGAAGTCAAACCCATCCGGCCCGTTCTCAAACTGAACAAGCACATCCATCACGCCCATGGGATGCTCTAATGTAAATGTTGCGGGTGAGGCGTCAGGCACTTTGGCCACCCCTTGGGCAACCGTCCCCGGTGCGAGGGCCGCGGCCGCCAGACATTGTGAACCTGTGACCGCCAGCGTCGGATGCGTGGTCCATGGCATAAAATAGCGCGCAGCCATGTGTCCGCCCTGAACCGGAGGAGCGATGAGCCCGATTTTGGGCACAACGGATTTAGTCACATCACCTAGGTCCATCAACTGCCCGGCAGTGACGCGCAAAGATTCCATCCGGGCAAACAGGTCCTTGCGTTCATCCAGTTCCGCCTGACTTTCATAGCCGGTCATCCCAAGGTCCGCCGCCCGCGCGACCATCATCGGCATGGCCACATCGACACAGGACACCTCAACCCCGTCAATCACGTCAATTGCATTGCCGGTCGGGAACATCTTGCCCGTACGGGATCCGACAACTTCCATGAAATTCAAGGCAACGGGTGCTGCGGTGCCCGGCACGCCATCCACGGCCGTGTCTCCGTCATAAAGAACGCTGCCGCCGCGGGTTTGCACATGTACCTCGACCAGCGCCCCGGTGTTCACAGCCCGGATTTTCAACGTGGTGACATCGCCTGTGATTGGGACAAGCCCCATCTCGATCGCTGCTGGCCCAACACCAACAAGGATATTGCCGCATGTGGGCGAAAAATCGACCTGCCGATCCTCGACCGCCACTTGAGCAAAAAAGTAATCAACATCTGCCGCCGGGTCTTCGGATTTGGAGAGCATCGCGACTTTGGTAGTCACGGCATTGCCGCCACCCAAGCCATCGATGTTGCGCGGATTGCCGGCCCCCATGACGGTGCACAACACGTCGGCCAGGGTTTCCCAATCAGCCGGAAGATCGGGGCGATGGAAATACGGCCCACGCGATGTGCCGCCGCGCATGAACAGGTAGGGAATGGCAGTTTGGCTCATGTCATGCCTCGCTCATGTGGTGAATGACGGCGCTGGCAAAGGCTTGCGTACCCAATACCCCGCCCAGATCGTGCGTGCGGGTCTGGGGTGCGGCAAGGCAGGCGCTGACAGCCCGTTCAATCAGATCAGCTGCCGCCTTTTCCGCAAGATGGCGAAACAACATCGCGCAGGACAGGATCATCGAGACCGGGTTGGCAATGTCCCGGCCCGCAATATCTGGCGCCGAACCATGTTGCGCCTGTGCCGCAGCAGCAGATGGCCCCCGATTCAGCGAAGCAGCCAATCCCAGCCCCCCCGCCAGTTCCGAGGCCAGATCTGACAGGATGTCACCGAACATGTTTGTGGTTACGATCACATCAAACCGTTCTGCCGCGCGCACCAGATGGGCAGCAGCGGCATCCACCAGCATTTCTTCGTATTCAACTGCCGGAAACGTCGCGGCAACATCCCGCACAGTGTCCAGAAACAACCCATCCGACAAGCGCATCACATTGGCCTTGTGCACAGCCGTCACTTTTTTCGCTGGTCGGGTCATGGCCAGTTCGAACGCCGCCTCGGCAATGCGCCGCGACGCCGCTTCGGTCACCTTGCGCGTGGCAAGGGCCACGCCGGGGACTGGCATGACCTCCCCCGGACCGCTGTGCATGTTGCGATCAGCATAGAACCCTTCGAGGTTTTCGCGCACCACCACCAAATCAATCGGAGTGATCGACGGGCTGGGCACCCCCGCATACGCTTTGGCAGGTCGGATATTGGCATATAGGTCAAGGGCTCCACGCAAAATGCCAGAGGGGTTCAACCCACCCGCTTCCCGGGGAGGATAGGCATTGTGCGAAACCGGACCCAGCAAAACGCCGTCGGCTTTTTGTGCCGCCTCGATCACAGCGTCCGGAATGGTTGTCCCATGCGCCTCCAACGCGGCAAATCCGATAAGCGCGGTTTCCATTTTGACAGAGCGGGTCAGCACTGGTTTGGCCGCGTTCAGAACCGCAACAGTTGCCGCCATGATTTCAGGGCCAATCCCGTCGCCGTCCAAACGCAAAAGGGTCAGGTCAGCGGCCATGGCAGATCCAGATAAGATTGCAGCAAACCGGGTGGGAAATCACGATTGAGGAGTCCCGCCATGCCACACATGAAGGCGATGCCAACACCGGTGTAGGCCGCAGCAAAGCCCACACTTTTGCCGGCCCGCACTTTGATGAAAGCGAACAGGAAAATCGCCAGAGCAAGAATAAACCCGAGCAGCGCAGTCAGCACCAGCAGCCCAACGAACCAAGCCAGAGTGGGCCACAACCCGTGCGCGTTGACTTCAGCGTCAGTCACTTCGCGATCAGCAAACAGCGGGTGGTCCTCGCTTCGGATCATCATCTGAACAATCAGGACCAGCCCCCCAACAATGGCGACACCAGAGACAAACAAAGGGAACACCTGATCGCGCCACGCATAGTCGGGGATCATCCATGCGTTAAAAAACGCGGTGAGCAAAAAGGCAAATATCACCATAAGGAACACGAATGGCGCACGCTTGGTCCCAGCCGCAACTTCGCCTTCTGCCATGATCTGCTTGGCCTGACGCAACCCCAAGACCACGGACACAACCGTGATGATGATCAACACGATGACGATGGGCGAAAACAGGTATTCCATCCCTTCGCCGAACCCCTTGCGAAACCGCGACTGCGCGATCTGTACCGCTTGGTTCGCATAGTTCTCAGCCGGGGTGGACAGCACGAACCCGATCAGAAATGCAGGGCGCGACCAATCGAAACGCCGCATCATGATCCCCAGCAAACCAATGGCAAACAGCGCCACAAGATCCATGAGATTCTGCCCCGACTGGAAGGCCGCAAAGCTGATGATCATGAACAGGAACGGGGCCAAAAGGCCAAATGGAATTGTGGTCAGCCGCGCTATGCCACCAGACGCCGCGATACAGATCAGCGTGCCAACCACGTTGGCCAGCGCCAGCAACCACACAATTGCATAGGTGATGTCGAGGTTGTTTTGCAGCATCGATGGGCCGACTTCGATATTCCCGGAGCCAAGCAGCGCAATCGCCCCGATAAAGATCGCCATGGACCCGGAACCCGGGATGCCAAACAGCAGCGTGGGTACAAGCCCTCCGCCTTCCTTGGCATTGTTCGAGCTTTCTGGCCCGATCACGCCCCGGATTTCACCACTGCCAAACTTTGACTTGTCGGGTGTGGTTTGTACGGCGTGGCCATACGCGATCCAATCGACGACAGAACCACCAAGCCCGGGGATCACCCCTACAACCACGCCAATGATCGAACACCTGATCGACAACCAAATATTGGCGAACCAGTCCCGCACTCCGGAGGCCCACCCCCCACCCAAAGGAGAGCGATCGGAAATAGCGCGATCCTGCCGCAAAAGCGCAACAATTTCGGGAATCGCAAAGATACCGAGGCCCACAATGACCAGCTTTAGCCCGTCGCCCATGTATTGATAGATCGTGAAGGCAGGTGTGCCTGTATCCGCAAAGACCCACTCGGACGGGATCATGCGCAATTCGCCCTCAAAGGCACCCTCGCCAATGACCCCGACCAGCATACCGACCGCCGCTGCAACCAATCCCTTGATTGCAACACGCCCCGCAAGAATGCCCACCATGGACAACCCGAATATCGTGATCATCAGCAATTCCGGCGTGCGGAATTCCAATACGATGGGCCGCGCAATCAGGATAAAGATCGTCAGGAACGCAGCGCCGACAAGGCCGCCGAACAGAGACGAGGCAAAAGCGGCAGACAGCGCGCGCGCGGCCTCGCCTTTCTTGGCCATGGGAAAGCCATCCAACACGGTGGCTTGGCTTGCCGATGACCCGGGTATCCCCATCAGAACAGATGCAAACGTGTCAGAGGTTGGCACGACCGCCACCATGCCAATCATCAGGGCAAGGCCCAGAACCGGATCCATTCCAAACATGAACGGCAGCAAAAGCGACAGTCCCGCAATACCGCCCAGACCGGGAAAGACCCCAACGCACAATCCCATCACAACACCCAAAACGAGGTATCCAAGAACGATGGGTTGAAAAATGAGGGAGGCCGCGTCACCGAGTGCTGGCAAAGCTGTCGTCATAAATTCCATGACATCTGCTTTCTGCAAAATGTGAGGGGGTGGCAAGGCGGAACAGGCTCCGCCTTGCTGAGTTTTGCGAAGGGTAGGTTACCCGTCCAAAGACACGCCGTAGCGGTCCTTGAGCCACTCGACCACAAAGGTCTTGGCCGCATCAGGCACAGCTGTCGCGCTGTTGAGTGCGCCTGTCGCTTCTTCGCCGGTCATTTGTGGATACTTGCCCAGACGTGCACCCGAAATTTCAGCGAAATCAGCGCGAGCTTTGATCGCTTCGAACGCTTTGGTGTAGGTTACAATCGCGTCGTTGGACGCACCTGCGGGCAGGAACACCATCTTCTGAGCTGGAAAACCGGCGACAAAGAAGGCTTTCCAAGCGTCCCATTTTTCACCGCTTGTTTCGCAGCCCGCTGTGCCTTCGCAAAGTTCTTTGAACGTCGGCATGTCAGGGAAGGTTGGGTCACGTACGATGTTGCCATCCGCGTCCAAAGCACCCCAACTCATCATGGGTACAGCGGTTCCGGCGTCAACCAAGGGCGCAACACCTTTAAGGTAGGACGACGACGTCTGGTAGTCGATGTTCGCTTCACCGCGCTCGAACATCAGACGGCCATCGCCGCGACCTTTGATGCCGAAAACGGGTTCGACATTCAGGCCCAGCATTTCCCACGCCAGCAAAGGCACAAGGTCCAGACGGGTTGCCCCTTGAGAGCCATAGATGAACTCTTCGCCCTGCAAGCCCGCGGCATTCATGCCATCCATTTTGGCGGCCATTTCCGGGGGCAAGTAGGCGACACCACCTGTGCCAGACGCCAGCACGACGTTCCAGTCATTATACTCATACCGCACCCGTGGATCCCCAAGCAGATAAGGGAATTGAGTCGAGCCTGACGAACCAAAGATCAACGTTCCTTCGCTGTCTTCAAACTTCTGCTGTTGGAACCAGTTGGCCCCTTTGGTCGATCCCGCACCCGGCATGAATTTTACGACAACAGTCGGCGCACCGGGCAATGCTTCACTCAGAAGTGGCGCGTAGAAGTTGGCCCATTTGGCCGAACCACCGGTTTCGGAGAACGGGATAACCCATTCGACCGTCTTGCCAGACAGATCAATGCCGTGGCCTCCGGCGACGGACTCGGTTGCAAAGCTGGCGGCCACAACGGCAGCACTAAATGCGGCCCCACGGGCCGTGTTAGAAAGTGTCATGTCATTCCTCCCAATGTGCGCAATCCCCTCCTCGGGATTGCGGTCACGATTCGACGGGATTGCCCCGCCTGATCGCCTGAGGTTAACTATCGAAACTTGCGTGAAGCTGTCGGATCAGGAATTTTTCATGCGTATCGCCATCGTCGAAGACAATGAAAGTGTCGCCAAGGGGATCCGCTATCGTCTTGAGGACCGCGGCCATGCCACGGATTTGATCGAGGACGGCGAAACCGCAGACACGTTTTTACGCAGTGACGCCAATGACTTGATCGTGTTGGACATCAACCTGCCGCGTCTTGATGGCCTCAGTGTACTGCGCAACCTGCGCGCACGCGGCGATGCCCGCCCGGTGCTACTCCTGACGGCTCAGGCGGATGTAGAAGCACGGGTCACTGGCCTTGATGCAGGCGCCGATGACTACCTGACCAAACCATTTGACATGGACGAACTGGAGGCGCGGATTCGCGCGCTCTTGCGTCGCAAGGGGCGCGACATCGAAACCGGCCTGACCTTTGGCACACTTCAATTTGACACCCAGTCACGATCCGTGGTCGCGGACGGGGAAGTCATGGAACTGCCACGCCGAGAGCTGTCCGTCATCGAGGCGTTGATCCGTGCCCAAGGGCGCGTTGTCGCCAAGGCCGACTTGATTGAACACGTTTACGGAACAGGGGCGGATGTCGAGGAATCCGCCATCGAAGTCCATGTCTCGCGTCTACGCAAAAGGGTGCGTGCGCATGATCTGGACATTCGGGTACAGCGTGGACTTGGCTATCGGTTGGAGCAAGCGGGATGAGTTATTCACTGCGCCTGCGCCTCTTTGCGATCATCCTTGCCCCACTTCTGCTGATCTCGGTCGGGGTTGGGTTGTGGCGGGTCAGCGAAGCGCGCGACACCGCTCAGGATCTCTATGACAACTCATTGCTGATCACCGCGCTCGCCGTATCCCGAGACGTGGCTCTGGCGGATGGTGACACCATCGCACTTGAGACCGAAGGGCTTTTGGCTGCCACCGACGGCGGCGCGGTCCGCTATCACGTCTATGCGCCGGATGGTGTTTTTGTGACCGGCTTTGCCGTGCCGCCCGTCCCGGTCACGGCGGTGCCAAAACAGACCGAACCGTATGTATTTTATGATGGCACTTACAAAGGTCGGGCCGTTCGGGTGCTACGTTTGATCTATGTCACCCAGATCGACGCCTTTTCCGGCCCCTTTACGGTGACAGTTTGGCAGGACGAGGCCGTGCGCGAAGCCTTTGTGACAGCGCTTGCGATGCGCACGTTCGCCGTCATCTCCGCCTTGATCTTGACCACGGGGTTGGTGGTTTGGTTTGGAGTGAATTACGGACTGAAGCCTCTGATTGATCTGGAAGATGCCATTTCGCGGCGCTCGTCTGCTGATCTCAGTCCGATCCAGCGCAGTGTTCCCGTCGAAACCCGAGGTCTGGTCGACCGCCTCAACGGTCTGTTCGGGCAGGTCAATCAATCGATGGAGGCGCAGGCGGCATTCATTTCCGACGCGTCGCACCAACTGCGCAATCCGATCGCTGGCGTGCGCGCACTGGGCGAAGCGATCCTGACAGCACGGACACTTGATGCGGCCAAGGCCCGGGCGGGTGATCTTGTCACTGCAGCCGAGCGCGCCAGTGATCTGGCCGAAAATCTCATGACGCTGGAACGCGCACGCGCAGGTGCTGGCGATGCTGTCATGCGCACTGATCTGGCGCAAGTCGTACGGGCGACAGTGGCCGATTTCGAAGGGTTGGCCGCTCGCAAAAGCGTGCAGCTAAAGCTGCGGGGCGCGGATGCACCCGCATGGGCCCGGATGGATGCCACTATGGTACAAGAAGCGTTGAAGAACCTGATCGACAATGCGTTGTTACACGGTGGCCCGAGCTTGCAGTCTGTGACGGTGTCATTGCGCGGCGATCAAGACTGGCGCCTGACAGTGGCCGATGACGGGCAAGGCGTGGCCGAGGCCGACTATCCCAAGATCCTCGCCCGGTTTGGGCAAGCTGAACCGAGTGAGGGCAGCGGATTGGGTCTGTCCATTGCCGATACCGTTGCGCGCCGCCATGGCGGCGCATTGACCATCGATCCTGTGGGACAGGGGTTCAGCGTATCGCTGCGATTGCCCCGCGGTGTGAGCTAGAAAGTAAGGCCTTAACGCCCGATGGCATAGGCCTGCATCAATCGCGGTGTCGCTGCCCCTCGCATGATCCCATCGGCGGCACGCGATACAGCGCTCAACCGTCCAACAGTCCACGGTTCGGCAATGTCCAAGGCATGCCCTTTGTCTTGCAGCGCCTCAAGCGTGGCTTTGGGAAAATGTGGTTCGATCAACAGATGACCCGGCTGAATGCCACGTGGGTAAAAGCTCGCTTGCAGGTGGCCAGTATGGAACAGCGGCGCATCGATCGCCTCTTGCAGGTTCATGCCGTGATGAGCGTAACGCAGTAAGAACACGAGTTGCCATTGGTCCTGCTGATCGCCTCCCGGCGTGCCAAAGGCCAGCGCGCGCCCATCCTCGTGCAAAGCCAACGACGGTGACAAGGTCGTGCGCGGACGCCGCCCCGGCGCAAGGGATGTGGGCAGCCCTTCGTCCAGCCAGAACATCTGCGCCCTGCTGTTCAGCGGCACGCCAAGACCCGGTACCACCGGGTTTGACTGCAGCCATCCTCCCGACGGTGTGGCCGACACCATGTTGCCCCATCGATCCGCCACATCGATGTGAACCGTGTCTCCCTTGCGGTTGACCAGATGCGCCATCGTCGGCTCTCCGGCGCCAAGCCCGGCATCAGGCGCGGTGCGCGCGAGGCGCTCCAGATAAGCGGCGGCTTGCCCCTCATATCCCGGGATGGCCCCCGGCTGATGATCAAGTGACGCGGTATCAGTGATGCTGGCGCGCTTTTGGTCCGCGTAATCTGCACTCAATAGCTTCTGCACGGGGATATCAGCGCAGTCAGGGTCTCCGTAATACGTGTCACGATCCGCAAAGGCGCGCTTGAGCGACTCGGTCGTCAGGTGAACAAACTCGGGACCCATGGGATCCATCTGCCCCACATCGTCGTTGCGCATCATCTGCAAACACTGGAGCAGCACCGGCCCCTGGCTCCACGCCCCGCATTTATAAACATCCCAACCGTGATGAGACACTGACAGAGCAGGCTCGTATGTGGCAGACCACTGGGCCATGTCCTGCCCGTTCAAAACACCCCTGCGGCGCGCGCCTGTGCCATCCATCACGCAGGCGTCCGCGAGATAGTTGTCGATCTTTTCGGCCACAAATCCGGTTGCGAAGGCGCGGCGGGCCGCCTCGATCTGGGCCACGCGGCCTTTCGCTGTTTCTGCCTCTTCGACCAACCGCCGCCAAAACTCCGCCAAATCCGGGTTGCAGAACAGCGCACCGGCCTCGGGCACCGATCCACCGGGCGTCCACACGGCGGCTGATGTCGGCCACTCCGCCGCAAAGAATTCCGCTTGCCCCGCAATTGTCGCGGACACTCGCGGCAACAATGGGTGTCCCGCTTCAGCATAATGGATCGCCGGTTCCAAGACCTCGCGCAGGCTCAAACGTCCATGATCGCGCAGCATCACCATCCATGCATCAAATGCACCCGGCACAACTGTCGCCAATAGACCCGCACCCGGGATCATCGCCAGGCCCTCGCGGTCGCGATAGTGTTTTATTGTGGCGTCTGCCGGGGCCACGCCTTGCCCACACACGGACACAGGTGCGCCTTCGCCCGACACGCGGATCAGGGCAGGCATGTCACCCAACGGACCGTTCAAATGTGGCTCAACCACATTCAGCACAAACCCCATGGCAGCGGCGGCATCAAAGGCGCTGCCGCCCGCCTCAAGCAGCTTCATTCCGACGGCGGACGCCAGCCAGTGCGTTGACGCCACCATTCCGAACGTCCCGCTCAACTCGGGTCTGGTCGTGAATTTCATGAAAACCCCCGTCTCACAGCCTTTGGTCAACTGTTGCCCAGCCGCGTCCAAGTTGCAAAAGCAATAAATGCGGCGACCCCGAGACGGGTTGGTTTGGGACCGCCGCACTCAGTCCAGATCAGAACAAGAAGTCGTCCGAGCTGAGGTCGTTTGCATCAACACCGGTCAGGGTGATGCTGGTCTTGCCAAAGTTGATCAATGCACCGTCATCACCATTGCTCAGGCTCAGATCCACATCCTCGAACGCATCAAGGTGACGCAATTCGATCAGGTCTTCGCCAATGGTAAAGTCGGTCACGACATCGTGGCCGGTCTTGGCGCCAAAGACGAAGCTGTCAGCGCCTGTGCCGCCGGTCAGCGTGTCGTCACCGCCGTGGCCGACAAGACGGTCACGCCCGGCTTCGCCGTTGATCTCGTCATCACCTTGACCGCCAATGACCCGGTCGTTGCCACTGCCACCAAGCAGTAGGTCATTGCCCTTGCCGCCCACCAGAACGTCATTGCCGGCCCCGCCAAGACCGACGTCATCACCGCGTCCAAGCGCAATCTTGTCAGATCCGCCTTTGCCAGACACGAGATCATTGTCGAGCCCTGTGCGGATCTTGCTGCCGCTGTCATCATCAATGACAAAATCGACATCGCCAGAACCGTCAGACTGCAACACATCGACAGGCAACAACACACCATCCAGAACATGGACAATGCCATTGGTGGCCGCGATGTCCGTGGCGATCAGGTTTGGGTTGGCAACGTCGGGATCCTGATCGACAAGGCTGGCACCATCAACACCCAGATCAACGCCCAACAGGGTTTCTATTGCGTCAGCCCCCAGAACGGCTGTTGAATCGAGCACCGTTGGTGCCACATGGTATTGCAGGATCTGTGTCAGCAAGCCGATGGGGTCATCGCCGCCGCTCAACAGCGTTAATGCATCCACGATGAAGGCAAACGCCTCGCCCTCATCCGAGCCCTCAAAGCCAAGCGCGTTCGCCAATCCGACAAAGGCCGCGTCATTTGGTGCGAACACCGTCAGATCTGCACCTTCCGCGTCCAATGCCCCGGCCAAACCAGCCGCAGTCACGGCCGTCAGCAGCAGGTCAAAGTCGGTATTGTCATCATCAAATGCACCGCCGCTGACAGCAACGATCTCGGCAATGGACAAGGTGGGATCAGGAACAACCACCTCGTTGCCGGGGATGTCGATGGGCAGCAACACCCGGTCGATGGCCTGAATGATGCCGTTGGTGGCGGCAATGTCTTCGATCACGATATTGGGGTTTGCCACATCAGGTTCATTGTCGATCAGTTCACTGCCGTCAGCACCAAAGGTTGCATCTGTCAGCAAAGTCTCAACCGTGCCATTGCTTGCAATGTCGTCTGCGGTCTGAACGCCACCGGACACATGGTACAGCAACACATTCGTCAGCAGGGGGATCGGATCGCCGTCCGGTGCCAAGGCGGTCAACGCATCGACAATTGCGCCAAACACAGCGTCTTCGTTGCTGGTGTCACCGTCAAAACCCAGATCAACAGCCAACTGCGTAAAGGCTGCGTCAGTGGGCGCAAAAACGGTGATGTCGTCCAGACCCTGAACTGTTTCGACAAGACCAGCGGCCGACAGTGCCTTGACCAGCAGATTGAAATCATCCGAGCCAGCCGCGATCGCCACGATGTTCTGTGTGATCGCGCCTGCGCCCAGTTTGTCGTAATCCACCCGCAACACGTCATAGGCCGTGCCGACAGTCAGGGTTGCCCCAGCAGGCGGCACATCACCGACAAAAGTGAAATAGTCGGCATGGCTGCCTTCCTGCTCGATCTCAAGCAGTGCGTAGCGATTGCCGTCTTCGTCGACCACGTGGAACGCGCGCTCTGCATAGATCCGGTGCCCGTTGCCTACTTCTGTATCTCCCGACGTGATCTCGGCAAACTGGCCGTGGCGGTCGAGCGAATAGTCGTAGAAGTCACCACTGAGACGGTGATCATTGTCGGTCACGGCGAACGAAAGTGTGGGCGTGGCAGGAAGGGTAAAAACCGTTCCATGCGTCAGGTTGCCCGTTGTCAGATCGGATTCGCCGAAGGCTGTGAATGTTGCGGTTGGCATAACTGTTCTCCTGTTTTCGGATTAAGGCAGAAGGACTTTGTCGATGACGTGGATCACGCCGTTGGACGCCAGTATATCCGCTTGGATCACGTTGGCTTTTTCAACTTTGACCCCATTGCGACCATCAATATGGACGTTCGCACCGTTCACGGTTGGCACGCTCAGACGCTGGCCCGCCAGATCCGCAGCCAGTGTTTGGCCCGGCAACACGTGATAAGTCAGGATCGCAACCAGTTGGTCCTTGTTTTCGGGCTTGAGCAGGTTTTCGACCGTGCCAGCGGGCAATGCTGCAAACGCTTCATCAGTGGGAGCAAAGACCGTGAAGGGTCCTGGTGATTTCAATGTGTCAACCAGATCGGCTGCCTGAACAGCGGCCACAAGGGTGTTGAAGGAACCAGCCGCTACGGCCGTATCAACAATATCCGGTGTGCCCGACATTTCAGCGCAAGCGCCCAAAGCTGCAAGGCTTGCTCCGGCGAGGGTCATCTTCACGAAAGAACGGCGTTTCATATCTTGTCTCCTTTTGAGGGTGGCGAGGCGGCGCTTGGCACCCTCGTCGTGTTTTCAATAGGTGGGATTTTTTCCCACAAGTGGCGAAGTGACGCACAAGCGGGATATTTCAAGTATTTTGTGGAATTTTTTTCCACGCCACGTATCTTCGGCCCATGGCAAGCACAGATGAAACAGGCGCATCAGACGCATTTTTGCGTGTTCTCAGGGGGTTACTTCGCCCCCTCGTCCGAACGATGATCTCAAGAGGTTTGACGGCACCGGTCGTTTACGGCCTCCTCAAGCGCGTTTTTGTTGAGGTGGCACAGGATAGTTTCGCGCTTGAAGGCAAGCCGCTGACAGACAGCCGCATCGCAATGTTGACGGGCGTTCACCGAAAAGACATCCGCACAATCCGTGCAGAAGCTGACGATGGCTCGGCCCAGACACGGCGCAAAACGGCGCTTTTGGCGACTGTGATCGGACAGTGGATGTCGAGCCCGGACTTTGCGGATGCCAGCGGCACGCCGCACTCCCTGCCGCGCACTGCCGAAGACGCACCTGACTTTGACCGCCTCGTTCAATCTGTCAGCAAGGACGTCCGCCCGCGCACAGTGTTGGACGAACTGATGCGCGCAGGTCTGGTGATCGAAACATCTGACAACCTATTGACCCTACAAGCCGAGGCCATCGTCGGCCCCGCGGACGCAACGGACAGAGAGACGTTCTTTGGCGCCAACGTGGGCGATCATCTGGCAGCAGCAACCGAGAACCTGCTTGCGCAAACGCCACCCTTTTTTGAACGGGCCGTTTTTTACAACCAAATGACACCCGATGCTGTGGACGACATCGAGGATGCGGCCCGCACAAAGGCCCAAACGCTGCTGGAAGACCTGAACCATCAAAGCGTGCAGTTACATCGCCGTGACAAGGACGCCGCAGGGCCCCGGCAAAGATATCGATTGGGCATTTATTTCTATCGCGAAGACACCGATGGTGGCGACGCATCTGACGAACAAGGGCCAGAAAAGACGTGAAGACCATGAACCGACGCCACGCCCTGGGTCTCCTCGGTGCCGCGACTTTGGGCGGTTGCGCCCCTGCTCTTGTGACCACACCCTTGGGTGAGGATCCTTTTGAGGGTGGTATTGGTGGCACCGGTATCGTTGGTTTGATGACAGCCAGCGGCAGTGTCCTGATCAACGGGCTGCGCGTCGAAGTCCCCTCCAGCACAAAGGTCTATGCAGGAGGTCAACTGACCGGCGACGGTATTTTGAGGCCGGGCAAAGCGTTGACCATTGTTGCACGCGCCCGCCTAGATCGGCTTGAGGCGCTGCGCATAGACGTAGATGATCCTTTGACGGGCATTTTGGCGCGCAAATCCAGCGGGTTGAGCATCAACGCTACCCCTGTCCGACCGGAACCCGGCGTCAGCACCTCAGCGTTGATCGGCAAACATGTGTCAGCAAGCGGATTGTGGCAGCCGGATGGGTCTTTGCGCACGAGCCTGCTGCGTCTTGCCCCCGTGGCAGAGGATTCAATCGCGGGTGTTGTCATTGGCAGCTCTGCAACCGGATGGAGGATTGGGCAAACACAGCTGGTGCGTGCGGGCGGCCTGTCACTTCAGTCCGGTCAGTATGCAACGGCTGTAGGACGCTTCAACAATGACCGTTTCTCGGTGAAATCCGTACGGCAAGGACGGTTCCGCACCGACGGGGTCGCCCTGCGCCAACTCTCGGTCGAAGGGTATCTGGAACCGGTCGCGACAGCCCCGGGCTTCCGCATTTCGGGCTTGGGACACAGCTTTGATCGACGCCTGGAACTTGACCCGTTCAGAACGTTCCGGACCGTGTTCTTTGGCCCATACACCGGTCGCTTCGTTGCCAGACGCGCTGTATTAGTTCCTGAAAGCGTGGAACAGCGGCGCCAGCTTCTGGCCCCGGAAGCGGGCAAGACCTTTGCTCGGGCCTTGAACGGGGCAGCGGCGCGCAGAATTGAGGACCGCTAGGGCACGTGCCCAACATGCGCCGCTGCAATAGACTTCGTTATAGGCCGCGCCTCGCGACACTAGTGTTCCTGCGGGCAAATGACGGATACACACCAGCCATTGTGGTAGTTGCGGAAACACATACAAACTCTCCATCGCCAGATTCCAAACCGACGTGACTTGTGTGTACACACTCACTGGCGTGAATTGCTCTGGCGATCCCTGAAGGACTCGAACCCTCAACCTGCTGATTAGAAGTCAGCTGCTCTATCCAGTTGAGCTAAGGGACCGCTTGGGGCTCAGTCATGGCGCAGGCGCGCGTCTGTGGCAAGACCACATCAGCAGGTCCAATCCTAATCCGCTGTGCAATCCCAATCGGCAAGCCATGCCTGCGGATCAGTAGCTTCATCTGCCGGAATAACCGCGACACATACCGCTGTGTCCGTGTCCAAAGTCCCAATTGCGATCACGGCACCGTCGGTGGCAGCGCCGAGCTCGAGTTTGGGCAGGGTCAATTCAATGTCCGTCGCACTCAACGCCGGAACAGACGCAACCACCTGCGCCTTTACAACCACCGGATCCGGCAACGAATCCCCGAAAGAGGGAGATTTTTTGATGCCAAACAGCCCGCCAGATGCAGCCTTGATCCCGGTAATCTTTGCGGCGACCTTTCCGGTCACGTCCCGCCCTGCCGGCCATTCCCACTTGTAGTCTTGCGTACTCATTCCATCCTCCGCCACTGCGATCAACGCAAATGCAAACCCAGCAACGGCCAAAGCCGTAAGGGCAAGGACCGCGCGCTTCATGTCGTGCCCACCGAACTCACAGTCACGTTGTAGGATGCACCCGCGCGCTGAAAGTTCACCAATCCAAAATGGGCTTCGGCGCGTGTCCCACAATGCGACTTTAGCTGTTTCCACAGATTGTTGGGCGTATCGAGGCCGGGAATGCCGCCCCTCAAAATACCGGATTCCCGGAACGCAGCCGATGCACGGGTCGAACAGTTGCCGCCCAAAAGGTAGAAGTTCTTCGGTTTGGCATCGAGTTCGGCCCAATAGGTATCAAACTTCTTTGCTTCATCTGCGCTGACGGCGATCCGCAATACGGCGGAAACAACATTGTACTTTCGGGCGAATTCCCCATCCACATAGTGTGGACGTTTCTGTTGGAACTCCTTGAAATCATAGACCGCGCCGGTCATCCCGATCCCCGTTGACCCGGATGTCCCGCCCGATGAGTTGCTGGACCCGTTCTGCGAACTCTGGCCCGAAGACGCACCGCCGTTGCCTTCTCCGAAAAAGCCGATGGGCGCACCATCGGAAAGAATGCAATCTGCATGTTGCTCCATGACACCGGGATCATGGTCCTCGGATGTCTTGCCACGTACAATCAATCCGATGTGGCGACCGGCAAAAGATAAACTCGTTTTCAAAATACACCTGTATGTGAAGGGATGAACTATCCAATGTGCGGAACGATGTCACGGGACCGACGCCCGTGCAAGTGTGGCGGGATTGTCGTCAGATCTTGCGCGTCATGAACACGCTCAGCGGATCTTCGACATAGCCGCCAAATGGCGCGCAGAATTCAAATCCATGGGCGACATAGAGCGCACGCGCGGGCGCAAACAACGTGGCAGATCCGGTCTCGAGGCTGACTTGTGTGAGGTTTAGCGCGGCGGCATGCTCCAGAAGCGCTGCAAGGACAACGCGGCCCACACCGCGCCCGCGTGCCTCTTGCGCGGTGTGCATAGATTTCAACTCACCGTGACCCGGCGCGATCACCGCCAAAGCGCCCACACCCAGCAACGCCTCACCATCGCGCGCAGCAAACAACGAAACATCGTTTTCGATCAGGGTGTCGGGTTCCATCACATGGCAGCTTTCCTCAGGAGAGGAGGCGCGCATCAATTCAAAATGGTGCAATAACAACGCGCGCACCTGAGGATTGGATGGCGTGTCTAGCGTGACGTTTAGTGTGTCCATGCCCCGCGCCGACCCGTAGCAAAATTTTCGCCATATCCACCCGGGCGGATGTTGGCGCGACGTTTGTTGGGATCTTGCACTTGCGCGTCAATGCCATGTTCCTTGGCATAGTCCAGCGCTGCTTCTTTCGTGTCGAAAGACATACGCACCTGCGCCTGTGTGTCATCCGATGATGTCCACCCCATCAGCGGATCAACCGACCGTGCCGACGCCGGTGCAAATTCCAGCACCCAATGCTTGGTCTTGGCCGTGCCCGAGGACATGGCCGTTTTGGCAGGCTGATAGATGCGTGCGCGCATGTGACGACTCCGTATTCGCTGTGCGTTGTATCAACAATTCACAGCATCCTCGCAAGATGCGAATTGTCTCACTGCCATCTTCCATCATACTGTCACCTATGTTTGACCACTCCCCCCATGTCGATTGGCTGCTGGCAACGGGCCGCATGCTGAACGTTCAGGACTTGGTGGACGGGTTGGGCCAGCGATTGCGCGAGGGCGGGGTTCCGGTAATGCGTGTCCGCCTGAGTTTCCGCACGACCCACCCCCTCACCGCCGCCCTGAGCGTGATCTGGGAGGCAAACGCCACACAAATCGAACCCATTCTTGCACCGCAAGGGCTCGAGACCCGCTCTGATTATGCTGGCAGTCCGTTGCTCGAGATTGCCCAGACACGTCGTCCCTTTCGCCGCCGCCTGACAGAAACACTGGGCGCAGAGGATCATGCCTCGCTGCACGAACTCCGGCATCGAGGTGGCACAGATTACTATGGCATTCCTCTGATCTTTGCGCTTGGCGGAGTCGGTATGATTGTCTTTGTCAGCGATGACGTCGGTGGATTTTCCGACGCGCAGACCTCGGGATTGGACCGGCTTGCCGCTGTCCTGACACCCGTAGTCGAGGCCAAGGCAAACCATCAATTGGCCACAGCTATTGCTACCAGCTATCTTGGCCCGCGCACCGGCCAACGGGTGCTTGACGGCCAGATCACCCGTGGTGATATCGAAACGATTGAGGCTGCGATCCTCTTCAGCGACATTCGCGGCTGGACGGCCCTGAATGCGACGCGTCCGGCAACCGAGACATTGCAAGTGGCGAACAGTTATTTCGAAGTCATTTCGGATGCCGTCGACAACAATGACGGCGAGATCCTGAAATTCATGGGTGACGGCGTTCTCGCGCTGTTCCCGAGCGATGGGTCCAACGCAGGGCGCGCCCAAGCCTGCCGCAACGCGATTGCCGCCGCTCATGCGGCACATGGCATAGCGGCGCTGTCGGATCTGTCGGTGCCCTTCGGCATAGGCGTCCACTATGGCCAAGTGCTTTATGGCAATGTCGGCGCGCGAGAGCGGATCGACTTTACTGTTTTGGGTCAGTCCGTGAACACCGCCGCCCGGGTCGAGGCATGTTGCGGGGCCCTGAAGGAAAGCGTGCTGATGTCGCAGACTGTCGCGAAGCTCGCCGCCACGCCGACCCGCCACGTCAGCACCGAGATGCTGAAGGGGTTGGACAGCCCCATGGCGCTTTACGCTCCTGCCAGTTCCTGACAGTAAGTCGCTCTACCCCTTGCACCTGCCCCATTCCGAACCAGATTAGCGATATGCCGCACGCACACACTGACACCTCCGACACGTTTCTGGCCAATCCAGCCGAAGACGTCCGCACCCGTCTCAAACTTGAGGGGGGCAAACGGCTTGTCATGAACACCGAATTCCAGCCCGCAGGCGACCAGCCGACAGCGATCAAGGAACTGAGCGCGGGCGTGATGGCAGGGGACCGCGATCAGGTTCTGCTGGGGGCGACCGGAACGGGCAAGACCTACACCATGGCCAAGGTCATTGAGGAAACGCAGCGCCCCGCCATCATCCTTGCCCCGAACAAGACGCTGGCGGCGCAGCTTTATGGCGAATTCAAAGGGTTTTTCCCGGAGAATTCCGTCGAATACTTCGTATCCTTCTACGACTACTACCAGCCCGAAGCCTATGTGGCCCGGTCTGACACCTATATCGAGAAGGAATCCCAGATCAACGAGCAGATCGACCGTATGCGCCACTCGGCCACGCGGGCACTGCTGGAACGCGATGACGTGATCATCGTGGCCTCTGTGTCGTGCATCTACGGCATCGGGTCGGTGGAAACCTACGGCGCGATGACCCAAGACCTCAAGGTCGGCAAATCCTATGATCAACGCCAGGTCATGGCCGACCTCATTGCCCAGCAGTACAAGCGCAACGATCAGGCGTTCCAGCGGGGTACATTCCGGGTGCGCGGCGACTCGCTCGAAATCTTCCCCGCCCACCTCGAAGACCGCGCATGGAAGCTGTCTTTCTTTGGCGAAGAGCTTGAAAGCATCACCGAATTCGACCCTTTGACCGGGGAAAAGGCCGCCGCGATGGAGCAGGTGCGCGTCTATGCCAACTCGCACTACGTCACACCCAAACCGACCATGACGCAGGCGATCATCTCGATCAAAAAGGAACTCAAGGTCCGGCTGGATCAACTGGTCAACGAAGGCAAATTGCTCGAAGCGCAACGGCTCGAACAGCGCACCAACTTTGATCTTGAGATGCTTGAGGCCACAGGCGTGTGCAACGGTATCGAGAACTATTCGCGTTATCTGACGGGGCGCGCACCGGGCGAGCCGCCCCCCACCCTGTTCGAATTCATCCCCGACAACGCCATCGTCTTTGCCGATGAATCCCACGTGTCCGTGCCCCAGATTGGCGGCATGTACAAAGGCGACTATCGCCGCAAGTTCACGCTGGCCGAGCACGGGTTCCGCTTGCCCTCCTGCATGGACAACCGTCCCCTCAAGTTCGAGGAGTGGGACGCCATGCGCCCGCAATCGGTGTTTGTGTCCGCCACCCCTGCGGCATGGGAGATCGAACAAACCGGCGGTGTGTTCACCGAACAGGTCATCCGCCCCACGGGCCTTTTGGACCCTGTCGTCGAAATCCGCCCCGTCGCAATGCAGGTCGACGATCTGCTGGACGAGGTGCGCAAGGTGGCTGCTGACGGCATGCGCACGCTTTGCACGACGCTGACCAAACGCATGGCCGAAGACCTCACCGAATACATGCACGAACAGGGCATCCGCGTGCGCTACATGCACTCCGATATCGACACGCTGGAACGGATCGAGATCCTCCGCGACCTGCGCCTTGGGGCCTTTGACGTGCTGATCGGGATCAACCTGCTGCGCGAGGGCCTCGACATCCCCGAATGTGGGCTCGTCGCGATCCTCGATGCGGACAAGGAAGGGTTCCTGCGTTCCGAGACTTCGCTGGTCCAAACCATTGGTCGTGCGGCGCGCAATGCCGACGGGCGCGTCATCATGTATGCCGACAAAATCACCGGCTCGATGGAACGTGCGTTGGCCGAAACAGACCGACGCCGCGCCAAACAGATGGCCTATAACGAAAAGCACGGGATCACGCCGGAGACAGTCAAAAAGAACGTCGAGGATGTGCTGGCGGGCCTCTACAAAGGCGACGTCGACATGAACCGCGTCACCGCCAAGGTCGACAAAACGCTTGCGGGTGGCAACCTGCAGGCCGTGCTGGACGGATTGCGCGCCGATATGCGCAAGGCGGCCGAAAACCTCGAATTCGAAGAGGCTGCACGCTTGAGGGATGAGGTCAAACGGCTGGAAACGGTCGATCTGGTCGTGGCCGACGACCCCTTGGCAAGGCAATACGCGGTGGAAAAAGCCGTAGACGACGCGCAAAAGGCATCGGGTCGATCAACGGCTGGGCGGGCCGGTCAGCGGGGCGGGAATGTGAAGCGGCGGAAGCGGTAACTATTGCTTCGAGAGTCTGGTATAAAAATCCCGCATAGTTCAGGAATGGTGCCATGGATAGTGATGCTAAAACGCTCATAAACGACATTATTGATGCAATTAGGGTTGGCGACTTTAAACGCGTAAAAAAACTGCGCGAGAAATATCCAAAACTCCGCAAAAAATTGGAGGCGAGTTCCGAGCTGTCCTACAGCCCCGCGGATGTCATTGATATGAAATCCAAAATTAGAAATGCCTATGATCGCTACGCGCAACTTATGGAAAGCGGGAACGATTTGGGCGCTGAAGGAGAGCTGAATTACATCCGCGGTCTGGAAATATCCCTTTCCGGGCTTGAGAATTGACACCACGTTCGACCGCGCAGCGAGGATTTATCTCGCCAGCGCACCAACCATGCGCCTATTAGAAGCAACCCGTAGGATGGGCAATTTTGCCCATCATCCCCCAATCAAACCTGACGCATGGTGGGCAAAATTGCCCACCCTACTCGCCGAACGAACCCTCCAAAACCGCGCCACGCCATTCCGGGTCCACACGCCCCAACCGCACATCCCGATGGATCGACGAATGCGGCCACTCCACCGCTCGCGCAACATGTCCATGCTTCACCGGATTGCCCCAGCAATACGCCATATGTGCCCGGAAATCCGCTTCGTCCCGAATGGCGTGCTCCCAAAACCGACGCTGCCAAATGCCAGCCTCCCGCTTTCGGACCTTGCTCCAGCCGCGCAACCGTCGCTTGCCGACGGATCGACTGAATCGCGCCTTGATCTTGCGCCATCGACTGGAAAAATCAGCATCCCCCGGCGGCAATGTCCAGACGGCGTGCAAATGATCTGGCAAAATGACAATCGCGTCCGTCTGAAACGGTTGCTCGCAATGCGTGGCGGCATAAGCCCTGCGCAAGTCGTCGATATGCGTCACCAACAGGTCATCTCCACGCCGCGCAAGATTGACAGTAAAGAAGTAGGTGGCACCGGGAATGCGCAAACGACGGTATCGGGTCATGCACCCAACATCCCGATCCATGGTTAATTCTTCGTGTAGGATGGGCAATATTGCCCATCTCGCGTCACCTTCACAGGCGCGCGCAAATGTCATACGCTCCCTCCATGCCCCTCACCGCTTTCGATCACGTCAACGTCCTCACGCAGAACCTCGCCGCCATGCAAAAGTGGTATGCCGAGGTGCTTGACTTACACGCAGGTCCCCGTCCACCTTTCGACATTCCGGGTGCGTGGCTTTATCTCGGGGACACGCCCGTTGTGCATCTGGTCGAAGTCGAAAATGCCCCCACCGGGTATGACGGTGTACGGATGGAACATGTGGCCTTTCGCGCCAGCGGCTATCAGACATTCCTTGATACGCTCGCGCAGCATGGGATCGCTCCGCGGTTGGGCCATGTACCGGGCACCGAAATCGTGCAGGTCAACATTGCTGACCCAGACGGCAACCACATCCACATTGATTTCGACCTGAGCACAGCGCCCACATGATCCGCGCCATAGCTCTGTTGGTTCTCGCGGCCCCGGCATATGCTTGGGAGTTTTCCGCGACGCCCATTTGCACCCTCTCTCACACCGAGACCACCACAGACGTCACCCTTACCTACGACCATACCACCGGTCTTTATGCCATTGCGGTCACTTCGCCTGCTGGCTGGCCGCAAGCTCCGTCGTTCTCCATGCGATTTGACGGGCCATCCCCCAACACGATCTCGACCACCCGCCACAGCGTTTCCGGCAATACGCTGAGTGTCACGGACACGGGGTTTGGGAACGTACTCGACGGGCTGGAATTCAACGAAACTGCCACAGCATTTACCGCGACAAGTGCAGCGACCGTTTCACTGGAAGGGGCCACCGGTCCCGTACAGGACTTTCGCGCCTGTACCGTGACCCCACTCGCCTGAGGGTCGGGAATACCCGACTACCTGCACATACGTGAGTGGTCTAGTCTGGTTACATTCTACGAATACACCGCCTCCCGATGCGTTTTGCACATTCACCAAAGGCGATTTTATGACCCATTTGTTATTTGGCTTCGGCTTTACATTTATCACTGCCCTCGTCGTCATTGTCGGCGACACGGCTCTTAAATACGCAGCCGACGGCGACCAGCCCATGTGGTCCGGCTTCGTTGCTCTGGGCTGCATTCTTTACGCTGTCTCCGCCCTGTTCTGGTTCTTTGCCATGCAGCACATGACATTGGTGCAGGCCGGTGTGGCCTACTCCATGATCACATTGCTGGCTCTGGCTCTGATTGGCGCAGTGTGGTTTGGCGGAGCACTGCACGCCCGCGAGTACGCAGGGTTGGCTTGTGCCTTGACGGCAATGGTTCTGCTCAGCAGGGTCGCCTAAAAGTCGAAGATGTCACCCAGCAGATCCCCGATCCCGCCTTTCTTGCGGCGATCGCGGCGGTCACCGCGATCCTCGTACCCGTCGTCTTGCATATGACGGGTCGGTTGAGGCGGGGGCGGAGGAGCGCTGTAAGCTGCCGCGCGTTCAATGATCTTGTCCAGCTCGCCCCGGTCCAGCCACACCCCGCGACAGGTCGGGCAAAAGTCGATCTCGACCCCGCTGCGATCCGTGATGACAAGGGCGGTTCCGTCGATGGGGCATTGCATGGGCGTTTCTCCGTTAACTCTTGAGCCTAACATGGGGTGCATACTGCAAAATGCCAGTCACCAATGACGCGTTCCCGGGGCACCTTTGATCTGACCCATCAGGTTTGGTGTCACCCAGCCACCGTAAAAGTCACCCGGCTGCGGGGTCACCTGCGTGTCCCCCACAAAACAAGCATCCATCGACGTTGCATAGATTGCGATGTGATCCGCGAGGCAGGCAAAGCGTGGGGTCGGACGCGCATAGCTCCAGGCCGCACGCGTCGCTTTGATCTTGCCTACCTTGACGGTCCAATACTGCGCACGCCCCTTCCATTCGCAAAACGACGTACCAGAAGCGGGTGTCAACGTGGCCTGAACATCGGCCAAGGGGATGTAATAGGTCGGTGCGTGGTGCGTCTCCAACACCCGTAACGTATCGATACTGTCAGCGACAACTGCGCCACCCAACAGCACAAGCACACGCTGCCGCACTGGCTCGACAACGGGTGGGCGCGGGTAAGATTGAACATTTTCGGGGATCAGCTCCATGGCGCAAAGGTAAACCGCGCGCAATAGTTGACCAGACCACCCTAACCCTTTGTTAACCAAGAACTGCGCAGAAAGAAGGGCCTCAACCGGAGCCTGCCCACGTGCGCACCCTTGTTTTTTGCCTTGGACTTCTGGCGGCCTCACCCGCTGGGGCGGGCGCTTGGCTGCGTGCGGATGGGACAGGGTTTCTGGCGACTTACGTTCTGCAAGGTCGGGACGGAAACAGCGACGGTGGGCTATACTTTGAATATGGCGTGCGACCCAAGCTAACACTTGGGGTCAAAGCTGACGTTAACATGACACTTGGCCAACTCGGGGATGGCCGGGCCTTTGTTTTTATGCGCCGGGCAATCCCGACAGGTGATCGGCCTTACAAGCTGGCGTACGATTTGGGGATTGGCAGCACTTTTGGCGTTATTCAGGATCCACTCTTACTGACGGGTGTTAGTTACGGGCGCGGATTGCAGTGGAAAGAACGCAATGGCTGGCTCGCGATCGACAGCGCTGTGGAATGGTCACTGAGCGGGCAAGCGACGACTGCAAAACTGGATGCAACATTCGGCATGGCACTTGGCAAAAAAACCAAGGGCATGCTGCAAGTCTTCCTCAGCCATACCGAAACAGACTTTTCCGCTACACTGGCTCCGTCGTTGATCTGGCAGCCCAAGGCGAAAAAACCGAGCTATCAGATAGGGCTAGAGGCCGAGAATGGAGAGGTCTCTCTGAAACTCGGCCTCTGGCGTGATTTTTAGTCCATTCGGACAGTCGCGCGCACGGAACCATGCACCGCCGTTCCCCATTCAAGGGTGAAGCGGTCCAGATCTGTACCGTTCAATCCGCGGGCCACAGGGGCCATGAATTGTTTGACGTTGCTCGTGTCGCGAATGTCACTGGTAGCAACCACAGCGTCAACGGCGACGCATTGCCCCTCAAAGGGTAACTTCTTGTCGGTGTCGATAGTCCAGGTTTGTGCCGCCGTGTTCTGATTATAGCTGACAATCAGGGGGTTGTGGGCCTGCTCCGTCACGTTGTGGTATGAGTTCCCGGCAAAATCCACATCACGCGCTCGACTGTGGTCCAGGTCGGCAAAGCTGGTGTCGACCCGCTCGGCCCGAGTGATCACACCATTGATGCTCCGGAAACGATTCCCAGCAACGGTGACACCGTTCAGGAAGTGGCCTGCACCATGTGGCTTGACGACCAAGTAGCTGAACCACGGTACCACGTCCCCGCTCAGGAACACGTTGTCCGCCAGCGTAAAGGAGCTGAACGAGAACCCGCCGTTGAAAGCTGGCGTGGGATCCCGCTCGTTTGTCCATTCGACAAAGCAATTGTCGATATAGTTACCGCTGACCACAGTCGCGACAAAGTTCTCTTGTAAGACCAAGCCAGCAGTCCGGATACCATCCGGCACGCTGTCACCCTGGAAAAAATGGTTGCTGGTGATCAGGTGGTTCTGCCCGGCCATAACGGCAAAGTGGCGGAATTGGGTGGCTCGGCAATCGCGCAGCTTGACGTCATTTGTGTTCACGTTCAGCCCGATGCTGGTGCGTTGCTCCACGTTCTCGGCCTCTTCAGCGGACAGGAACTGACAGCGGTCAATCAGCATACCCTGACAGCCCGTCCCAATCGACGTGATGCCCCGGTCCTTGGGACGGCTAAAGAAACAGTCTTGAAACTCGTTTGTCGGCCCAGTCGGGGCCAGCAAGACCGCGCTGCACTTGCCGTTACACTGAAACTCGATGTCGGACAGAATGAATTTCGTGAACTTCGAGAACCCACTGAAATCCACTAGGTACTGGAAGCGGCTGAACGTGTAGTTCTGCGTACCTTCCGCATCAAATAGTGGGGCATTGAGCTCAAGTTCTTGTGCTCCCACATTTTTAGAACGCACGTAGATCTCGCGCCCGACACCCGTGCCTTCGACAAGCGAGCCAACTGGAATGTTGGCGACATTCGTGACATTTGTCAGTTTGCGCGAATTGGAGGCGCTGTAGGTTGCCTGAGAAAACGCAACCTCGGTCGACCAGTTGTCACCAATCGCCTCAATCTGGCCATTTCGGATGACACGACGGGTCGCAAAATCGGTGCGGTTGGGCACAGCTGCCTGCATGTCCAAGGGTTCGGTCAGGCCAACCCGGCGCCCCCCCATATCAAGGCTTTCGTGATCCGAGTTGTTCAGCAGCGCCTGGAACGCTTTGCCAAGGGCGAGTCCTTCGTTGCCAAATGCGTCGATATACGTTGCCAAATCGTAGTTGCGGCGCAAAAGCAGCATGTTCTCCGTGGGCATGGTAACCGTGCCTTCGAACTTCACGTCGTTGTTGAACGCCACATCGTTCTCGAGGCGGAACACGCCTTCGGGGATCAGAACAGTACGCCCGTCAGCCGCAGAATCCGCCGCATCAAAGGCTGCACTGTCATCCGTGCTGCCATCCCCAACAGCGCCAAAGTCGCGCACATCCACGACGGACATGATGTCACGAAAAAAGACCGAGGTGATGTCTTCGATCTCGATATCGTCAATGCGCACCACCCCGCCGTTAGGGCCCGTCAAATCAATGCCGAAGTGGCCGTAAACAGCATCCGGTCCCCAGACCAGATCCACACCACTGCGATTGCCCGCACCGATGATGGCAGAAACTTCGGTGACGGTGCCGTAATTGGTGATCGCAACGCTATCTGCTCGGGTCTCGACACCCGCCACCGCTGTCCCGTTGGCGTGCGCGGCGTAACCGGCAATACGGACAGACGGCAGATTGCCACTGATCGCCTTGATACGGGCAGTCACGCGCAGGTAGCATCCCGGTAGCAATGGCGTCTGACCCATATACCGCACACGCGTCGTGCTCGAGATCTTTTGCATCTCAAGCGCCCCGCCAAAGTCCTGGTCCGCAGGCACAAAGGCTGCATTCGATGCAGAGGCATAGGTATCAGAACCTGGAGTCCCATCGCCGTTGGACCACACGTCGAGTCCGTTCTCAAAGGCCGGTGGCATCAGCAGCACGCCATCAGTGATCGCCTTGTTCATTGAAATATCCCTTATCCACAGGGGCGTTTCACGCCCAATTCCTCGCGTCGTGAATGCACTCACCCACGTAGACCGGGCTTCGGCCTTCGCGGGGCGTGGGAATATCAACAGGTTGTTAACGCAGGCTCACGGCACCGCACGCAGGGACCAAGACGCGCGCAACGTTCCAGTAGGTTGCAGTTAGGTTGCAAAGTGCCCCTGCGGTCATTCTGCACATGCACAATCCAACGTGCTTGGGATATCCTCTCTTCGAAGGAGACGTGCCATGAAAAGCCAATCCGCATCCAACCCCAAAGTCGTTATTATCGGGGCAGGTTTCGGCGGTCTTTCCGCTGCCAAGGCGCTGGCCAAGGCCCCCGTTCAGATCAAGATCATCGACCGGCGCAACTACCACCTGTTTCAACCTTTGCTCTATCAGGTTGCCACAGCCGACTTGTCCCCCGCAGACGTGGCTTGGCCCATCCGCAGCATTTTCAATCGACAAGACAATGTGTCCGTCGCTCTCAGTGAAGTATTGGATGTCGATACCGAAAATCGCAAAGTCATCGGTGAGACCGACAGCTACTCCTATGACTACCTCATCGTGGCCAGCGGCGCGCACCACTCCTATTTCGGGCAGAACCACTGGGAACAACATGCCCCCGGCCTCAAACGCATCATCGATGCGACCGAAATCCGAAAACGTGTGCTTATGGCTTTTGAACGGGCAGAAATCTCAAACTCAGATGCGGAGCAAAGACGGCAACTGACCTTTGTCGTGGTTGGCGGTGGGCCCACCGGCGTAGAAATGGCGGGGGCTATCGCCGAACTGGCCAATAACGCATTGGCGCGCGACTTTCATCGTATCAATTCACGTGATGCACGCGTGCTATTGATCGAGGCGGGCGGTCGCCTGCTCAATGCTTTCCCCGAGAATCTGTCTGAAAAAGCGCGAAAATCGCTGGAAAAGCTCGGCGTCGAAGTGCTGGTCAATACACGCGTTGAAAACATCTCAGAGGAAGGCGTTCAGCTCAATGGCACCTTCATCCCGTCGGCATGCGTGACTTGGGGGGCCGGGGTCGCGGTAAAGAATGTGTCGCGCTGGTTGAACGCGGACACCGACCGAACCGGGCGCATTCCGGTAAACGCGGACTTGTCCGTCAAGGAATACCCGGAGGTATTCGTGATTGGGGACGCGGCGCAGGTGTCGTGGCGTGACGGACTGGACGTGCCCGGCATTGCTCCGGCGGCCAAACAGGGCGGAAAATACGTGGCAAGTCTCATTTTAGCGAATCAGAAAGGCAAAGCCCGTCCGGGGCCGTTCCGATACAGGCACGCAGGCAACCTAGCCACTATCGGGCGCCACTCTGCAGTAATCGACTTTGGTCGCTTTCAGATGTCAGGAATCTTGGCGTGGTGGCTCTGGGGTATCGCGCACATCTACTTTCTGATTGGCGTACGCCAACCCATCATGGTCGCTTTCAATTGGTTCTGGTCTTACCTGACCTTTTCCAAGGGCGCGCGACTGATCACAGGGCTCAGACCCCTGCACGAGGTGTATGATACCGAAACAAAGGACGCCCATCGCAACGATCCGACAGCAGCGGAATAGGTTTGGATCAGGCGCTCAGGCTCGATGCGTCGACAAGTTGGACACCACTGATCTTCCAACCATCAGACGTTTCGGTCATTCGGTAGTCAAGGTAATGCACACCGCCATCGCCATCCACGATCTGAACGCGCTGCCAATAGGCACCTTGCTCCTGACGCAACTCTAGAAAGGTGACTTCGGCAGGGCGCCAAACCATTGGATAGCCACGCTGCACCATCACGCCAAAGTTCTCGGGCGTGCGGAAAATATTCTGGATCGATGGGGCCGCGAACTCAAAGGCGCTGGCGAAATCGTCAGATTTGAAGGCTTCGATCTGGCTGCCAATGACACCCTTGATCGCTTCACCTTGCGCAAATACCGGTCCTGTCATCGCAGCCGCCAATGCCGCTCCCATTATCCACTTGCGCATGTGTCTTACTCCTCATCCTGATAGAACAAGGATAGGGCGTCACCGAAAACAGGCAAACAAACCGTCGCTACACAAGTTCTCCGGCGAGGGCGTTGTCGATCAACGCAACGGTTTCCTGCACACCGTAAAGCGCAATAAACCCACCAAAACGCGGTCCTTGCGACGCACCCAGCAAGACTTCGTAGAGCGCCGTAAACCAAGCACGAAGCGGATCAAACCGCTCACGGCCGACAGCATAAACCACGGATTGAAGAGCCTCATCTTCAACTGGTCCGTCATAGTGCACCAAAGACTCGCGCAGAGCCTCCAGAGCCTCACGCTCCGTATCATCAGGCAGGCGATAGACCTTCGCAGGCTTCACAAAGTCATTGTAATACGCGACTGCGAAGCCCACCGCCTGATCCATGCTGGGATGCGTATCCGGGTCCGTATCGGGCGCATAGCGCTGGATAAAGCCCCACAACGTATCCTTATTGTCGGCCTGGGATACCGACGCGAGGTTCAACAACATTGCAAATGGCACGACCATATCGCTGGTCGGCACATCCCCGTTATGAATATGCCAAACCGGGTTGTTCAAACGCTGCACCGTGTCCTGACCAACAAATCCGCGCAACTGCTGGTGATACTCATCCACCGCTTTGGGGATCACGTCAAAATACATGCGTTTCGCCGTTTTCGGCTTTTGATACATAAAGTACGACAAGCTCTCGGTACTGGCATACGTCAGCCATTCGTCAATGCTGACACCATTGCCCGAGGATTTCGAAATCTTCTGACCTTGATCGTCGAGGAACAACTCATAGCTGAAATGCTCGGGCGGTTTGGCTCCCAACGTCCGGCAAATCGCGTCATAGATTTTTTCGTTGGTGGCATGTTCCTTGCCATACATTTCAAAATCGACGCCAAGCGCAGCCCAGCGAGCGCCAAAGTCCGGCTTCCACTGCAATTTCACATTGCCACCTGTCACCGGTAGCGTCATCTCGCCGCCATCAGGGTCGTCAAATGTCACCGTACCATTCGCTGCATCCACGTGCTTCATAGGCACATACATCACTCGCCCGGTGTCCGGGTGAATGGGGAGGAAAATCGAATACGTCTGCTGGCGCTCTTCGCGCAATGACTTCAGCATGATCTTCATCAGATCGTCGTAGCGTTCGGCGCAGCGCAACAGAATCTCATCAAACTGGCCTGTACGATAGAACTCGCGGGCCGAAATGAATTCGTAGTCAAATCCAAACGTGTCCAAGAACCGGCGCAGCATGGCGTTGTTGTGATGGCCAAAGCTCTCATGCGTGCCAAACGGATCCGGCACATCAGTCAAAGGGCGCTGCAGATAGGGTTCGAGTGTCTCCGGGTTCGGGACATTGCCGGGCACCTTGCGCAAGCCATCCAGGTCGTCCGAGAAACAGATCAGCTTGGTCGGGATATCCGAGATCTGCTCGAACGCACGGCGCACCATGGTGGTGCGGGCCACCTCTCCGAAGGTGCCGATATGGGGCAAACCGCTTGGGCCATAGCCCGTCTCGAACAAAACATACCCCTTCTCAGGAAGGGCCTTGGCATAGCGTTTGAGGATCTTGCGCGCCTCTTCGAAAGGCCAGGCTTTGCTCGTCATTGCGGCGTCACGGATCGTCGACATTGGAAGTGTCCCAGATACTGGCCACACCCCATGCGCGGCCCTGCGGGATCGCACCGGCAAGGGCACGATCCCGCCGCTACCTATTGCGGGCAGCGTGACGCGTCAATATTGAGGACCAAACGGCTTACAAAGGATGACCGGCATGTCTGAGATCGAAACACTCACGCTGACACCACAGGACGCGCTGGTCGCCATGATGATTGCCGTATCGGCATCTGATGAAGACATTCGCACCGCAGAACTGGTCAAGATCAATTCGGCGGTCAACATGTTGCCGGTCTTTGGCGAATACGACGTGGATCGGCTGAACGTCGTGGCGCAGGTCGTGTTCGATTTGTTTGAGCAGGAAGACGGGCTCGACGCTCTCTTTGGGCTGGTGCGCAACGCATTGCCCGAAAGATTGTTCGAAACGGCCTATGCGCTTGCCTGTGACGTTGCCGCGGCCGACGGCACATTGGAAGAAACCGAACTGCGCCTGCTGGAAGAGATCAGATACGAATTGAACATCGACCGCCTGCACGCCGCAGCCATCGAGCGCGGGGCGCGGGCGCGGCATTTGACGCTGTGAACTCTGACATCGCTGTCTGACAAAACACTGCCCCAGCAGGTGCGGTTGCAGCGCTGCATATTGCTGGCGTGACCAGATTTTCCGGACGCGTCATTAAGCAGCGGCACGCGGAACGGCGCATCAATCGCCATCAGGGGCCGGGACAGCGGCTCACCCGCCCCTGCTGTGGCTTGCAAGAGACAGGTTTGGCGGCATCGCAGGTTCACAGCACTGTCACAGACCGTGACAAAACGAATCCTTTGACGCAACGGCGCGCGTCCCATATGTGTCAGGCGTCGACAAGACGGCCATGGGAGAGTGCGGTTCACGCCGCCACCGAAGGAGCAACGCCCCGACAAACTCTCAGGTAAACGGACCGTGTCCGTCGCGCCCCAAAAGGGCAACGTTGACAATCTGGAGAGCGATTGGGCCCACGCACCCAATCCACCGAAGGAGAAAGCGCCGCCCACTTGGCGTGAAACTCTCAGGTTACGCGACAGATGGGGACGCATTGGCGCGCATGGTGTGCGCCTGGCGTCCTTTGACCCGCGTGTACCGGGAGGTCAGACATGACCCATATTGCAGTTATCGGGGCCGGCATCACCGGCATCACCACCGCCTATTCGCTGGCTCGGCGCGGCTACTCCGTTTCGGTCTTTGACCGCAATCGCTATGCGGCGATGGAAACGTCATTTGCAAATGGCGGACAGCTCTCTGCTTCCAACGCCGAAGTGTGGACCCGCTGGGGCACAATATTCAAAGGGTTGAAGTGGATGCTGAAATCCGATGCGCCCTTGCTCGTGAACCCGCGCCCAAGCTGGCACAAACTGTCGTGGATGGCCGAATTCATGGGCAACATCCCCAATTACGAGGCCCACACGGTCGAGACAACGCGCCTCGCCATTGAAGCGCGCAAGCACCTCACGGGATTTGCCAAGGAAGTCGGATTCGAATTCGACTGTGAACAGCGCGGTATTCTGCATGTTTACAAGAAACAGTCCGAATTTGATCACGCGCGCCGGGTCAACGCGTTGCTCGAAAAAGGCGGGCTGGAGCGGCGTGAAGTATCGGCAGCCGAAGTGCAAGACATCGAACCGGCACTGCGCACCGACACTCTGGGCGGGTTTTACACCGAGAGCGACTTTACCGGCGACATTCACCGATATGCCCGCGCCCTCAGCGAGGGGTGCGAGCGGTTGGGTGTGGTGTTCCACTACAAGACCGACGTGACCAAAATCCACCACACGGGCACGGGTGTGCGGCTGGATTGGTCCGGCAAGGACGGCGCACAGCAAAAGTATTTCGATGGGATCGTGGTTTGCGCGGGCGTTGGCAGCCGCGCCATTGCCGCCGGACTTGGAGACCGGGTGAACATCTATCCGGTCAAAGGCTATTCGATCACCGTCAACCTTGACGACGCCGAGAGCCAGGCCGCAGCCCCATGGGTCAGCCTGCTGGACGACGAGGCCAAGGTCGTGACCTCCCGCCTTGGGCGCAATCGCTTTCGCATCGCGGGCACGGCAGAGTTCAATGGCTACAACCTCGACATCCGCGATGACCGGATCAAACCGCTGCGCGACTGGTGCGAGACGTTCTTTCCGGATGTGTCGACAGAGCATTGCATACCGTGGGCAGGTTTGCGGCCCATGCTGCCCTCAATGATGCCCAAGATTGGACCGGGGTCGAAACCGGGCGTGTACTACAACACGGGGCATGGGCATTTGGGCTGGACCCTCTCGGCCGCGACCGCAGAGGCAACGGCAGATGTCATCGACGTAAGCCGGATGAAAAACGCAGCCTGAAGGCCGGTGGGGCGGGCCACACGTCCGCCCCCCGTCACGCGCCGTAAAGCGTACCCCAGCGTTCAATCAACTGCTGTTGCATCCGCTTGGCGCGCCGGTTCCAACTGCGCGCACCTTGCGGCGCTTCTCGATTGGCCTTGGAAATTCGTCCCCGCGTCGCTTCATCAGCGGCAAAGATTGCAAAGGCCAGTTCGCGCCCGTCCGGCGCTGTCATGTAACCTGCAAGACCGGACACAAAATTCAACGTCCCCGTCTTGGCATTGACCTCAATGGGGTGGTTCTTGATGGCGCGGCGGTTGGCATCCAGCATTGCGACCGGCTTCAGGATTGGACGCAGCACCTTGTTCTGGTTCACCTTGACGAGGGCCTGAACCATCGCGGTCGCTGTCATATTGCTGGCCCCACCCAGACCGGAATGATCAACCAGCCGCGCACCGGGCGCATCCAGTGCCGATGCCATCCAGCGGTTCATCTCTGAGGCCGAGGCCTTTAACCCGCTGACCCGACCGGTGCGTGCCTTGGTGGCGGCCATGCCAACCATCTCAGCGGTGAGGTTGGTCGAAAAACGCAGCATGGCGCGCAGGATCGAACGCAAATCGTCGCTTTGATGGGCGACCAACGCTACGCCTTGCGGTGCACGCTTTACGATCTCGGGGTTCTTGAGCACGATGCCTTGCGCCCGCGCCAAGGTCTGGAACACATCCCCCGCATAAAGCGCAGGCTTGCGCACGGGCAACCAGCGTGATCCGCCCCCGCCCAGGGCGCGTCGCGATACCGTCCAATTGTCGGAACGGCCACCATCCTTGTATGTGTACACAGGTAAATCCCTGTTCGCGATCTGCATCTTGGCTACATAAACCGCGGGGCGGTAGCGGTCAGACCTCGCATCCATCGTGACACCGTAACCGTTGCCTGACCGCTTCCATTCGAAATGGACGCGGTTGTAATTCAACGCGATGCCCGACACCGCAGGGCTATAGCCAACGTGATCCGGTTGATCCTTGTCAATGGATCGCACAAAAGGCAAAGCACCCTCGGCCACCTTGAAGGCACCGCGCACTTCGCGGATGCCTTTGTCTTTCAGCGCTTGCGCCAATGCAGCCAGCGCGTTGGTATCAAGGGTCGGATCACCACCCCCCACCAGAACAAGATCACCGCGCACCACGCCATTGGAAACACCACCCGTGGCCACGATACGGGTCACGAACCTGTGGTTGGGACCAAGCGCATCAAGCGCGTAAAGCGCCGTTATGACCTTGGCCACACTTGCGGGTGGAATGCCCACCTTGGCATTCATCCCCTCCAGCACTTGGCCCGACCGCGCGTCCGCCGCAACAAAGGACACCCGCCCACCCAGCTTGGCCTGGGCGACGATGGTTTCGGGGCCAGCAACCGATTTCTTGAAATGATCTACACCACGCGCCAAGGGGCGCAAGGATTGTGTTGGCGGCGCGGCCGCTGCATTCTGGGTGCCGAAAAGTGCAACGGCTGCGGATGCCGTGCTCAAAAAAAGTCGTCTCGAAATACCAGTTACCATAGAGGTATCTAACCCCAGCACCGGCGCGCAAACAACAGGCCAAACCGCTGGCGTGTTCACATTTATGAGGAAGTCGTCCACGCCCCGGCAGCCCGGATTGCAGAAGAGGACTGCCGCGACATTGCGACATTCACAAAACACCATGCAGGGGCATTGACGCGGCCCAGCATATGGCTGGCGCGACCCGACAGACGGTAGTCACGGTAGAGGCGGGCTGCCGGGCTCATACGCGCCGAAATACGGTCTCCCGGCCGGGCGATCACACCCACAGGAACGTTCTCCATGATCCACGTCCAGTCTTGCCACAGATGAAACTGCGCGAGGTTATCTGCCCCCATCAGCCAGACGAAACGCACGCCGGGATATCTTGCGATCAGTGCGGCAAGCGTCTCGGCAGTGTACCGCGTGTCCAGACGCGCCTCGACATCGCTGACCGTCACCCGCGGATCTTGCATCACGTCACGGGCCCGCGCCATACGTTGTTCAAGCGGGGCTGGCCCACGCGGCTTTAGCGGATTGCCCGGACTGACCAGCCACCACACCCGTGACAGCCCAAATCGTTTCATTGCTTCGCGGGTGATGTGGACATGTCCCTCATGAGCGGGATCGAACGATCCGCCCAACAGCCCAATGGTCTGGCCTAAAGTCGCAAGGGGAAATCCGTGTGTCATAGAGTGCGGATAAAGACCAATTCGGCGCAATTCGTCAAAGCAATTCCTGCACATGGCCCACTGCGTATCAAGGACGCTGCATTGCGCGCCAAGTCGAATGCGGGTCTTGCAACCACGGACCGCTAGAGCGGTTCCACCCTGTCGCCCACAGCTATGTAACCGGGTTCGATGACCTGCGCGCACCATCCTCCATGGCCGCGGATAGCGGCGTACCCACCGGAGCCAAACTCCTCCTCCATCCGGCTGCACGGGGCACAAACAACACTTAACTCAACCACCGCAGAGCCCAGACGGACCTGACGCCCCTTGAGCGAAGCGAGGTTCAAACCTGACACAACGATATTTCGTCGCAAACGAGACGGCGCGATCGTTTCCATCCCCAGATAGGCAGCAATGGCCGGCAGGTGCTCGGCCTGTATCAACGTGACGGCACGTTTGCCCGCCTTACCGCGATCTCCGTCCAGACCCGCCATCGACACCTGCACGCTCTGAAAGACTTCCATGTCAGCACGGCGGGCCGGACGGCATCCGATCCAATCCACGGCACCGGGCTTGGCCCAGCGGGCGATCATCTCATGCAATGTGCTCAACGTTCGTCGCGCGCCGCTGCTCTGGCTTCCAGAATGGACAGGTCAGGCAATCGTTCCAGCGGATAGTTTGGGTGCAAGACCCAAACACCATCCCCGTCTTGATCAAGAGGCCGCAGGGTCCCCCCGGGGAAAGCGCGTGTACGCAACGCCAAAACCACGTCGGACAGCACCGCCGGGTTGTCCCGGAAATACGCATGGCCAAACCCACCGCGCACTTCCTCAACGCGAATGAAATGCACCAGCGCCTCCTTGCGTAGCAGTTGCAGCTCCCCCTCACGAAAATCTTCGTTGTTCAATGCCCCCAACCGGGTAGATCGTGTCAGATAAGCAGACAACCGCAACGCGCCATCGTTGGGGTTGATGTACATGTTGATCTGCTCGAACGCCTCTGAAAACCGCTCGGCTTGCAAACGTTGGCGCACGATTTCGACGTCCAGATCAGGCGCCGCCATGATCAGTGTCCCGGTCTTGAGTGCCAGCTTGGGGTGTACGCCCGCACCTCGGGCTTCGATCATCAATTCACGCAGCGCTGTGGTGACCACATCGGTGCCGCGCGAATGGGCAATGATATCGATACTGTCGACCTGTGGCATGTCGGCCAACATGCGCAAGAACTCTTTGGTGTGATGGACCGAAAACACGCCCGCATCGCGATCACGGAAATACCCCAACGGCCCCACACCGTTTCCAGCAGGCCACGTAAACGAAATCGGTACAGATTCCCGCCCCGCGAAATGCCACATGTTGGCAAGCGTCGTCAGGCTGTCTTCAAAGTCGTTGTTGAAACCGTGCACGTACAACAAAACGCTGCGATTGCCGGTCTGGGCAATCTCGTCTGATATCACCTTCTGGAACTGACGGGTCTGTGCGTCGTACACATCGACCACTTCCTTCAGCGGTTTCAGTTGCCCGTTTGCGCGGCGCACGGGAAACGGAGTGGCCTCAAAGCGTACAATTTCTTCAATCTGCGGCACCCACAGGCTCGAGATATTCTGATCCGAATCCGCCCGGGTGCGCATTAGCAATTCGCCCCAGTCCAGATCCTTTCCGAATTTGACGGTGGCAACGCCAAACGCCATCGAACCGGAGCGCGCAGCGCCATAGCTTTCGTTTTCCGGGACGCGATCTGTCATGTAGAAAATCTTGGGTTCCGCGGTCCGCCAGACTTCGGGCACCAGATCATCCGGGTAATTGACGCCTGTCCGATACAGATTCGGGGGCGGTGCCAGACCAATGCCGACAGCACAAGCGCCCAACAAAAGGCAAAAGGAAAGAAGGATTAACTGCCGCATCTCAAACGCTTTTCCCCCCAGACACTGCGCTATCGCTAACACACACGGTGCATATCACCAAACCGGATTTCCGCCCGCTCTTGGAACAGGCGGATCAAGGCCAGTATTCCGCGCGTGATCTGCATTGCCCTTTTCCCCCTTGCCCGCTAGATCACAGGATCAATGCAGCGAACGGAGGGACCCATGGCGGCCTATCAATATGTGTATCACATGTCCGGTGTGTCCAAGACCTATCCGGGTGGCAAGAAATGCTTTGAAAACATACACTTGAACTTCCTCCCCGGAGTCAAGATCGGTGTCGTCGGCGTCAACGGCGCCGGTAAGTCAACGCTGATGAAAATCATGGCCGGCATGGACAAGGATTTCTCCGGCGAAGCCTGGGTCGCTGAGGGGGCGAAAGTGGGCTACCTGCCGCAGGAACCCTACCTCGATCCGGCCCTGAGCGTGCGTGAAAACGTGATGCTGGGCGTGGCTGAGAAAAAGGCCGTGCTGGATCGCTACAACGAACTTGCCATGAACTACTCGGACGAAACCGCCGACGAGATGGCGGCTTTGCAAGATCAGATCGACGCCGAAAACCTCTGGGATCTGGATTCGCAAATCGACGTCTCCATGGAAGCCCTGCGCTGCCCGCCCGATGATGCAGATGTCACAACGCTGTCAGGGGGTGAGGCCCGCCGCGTGGCGTTGTGCAAGCTGCTGCTCGAAGCGCCGGAAATGCTGCTGCTGGACGAACCGACCAACCACCTTGATGCGGAAACCATCGCATGGCTGCAACAGCACTTGATGGACTACAAGGGCACGATCCTGATCGTCACCCACGATCGCTACTTCCTGGATGACATCACCAGTTGGATTCTCGAGTTGGACCGCGGCAAGGGTGTGCCGTGGGAAGGCAACTACTCCTCATGGCTGGAACAAAAAGCCAAGCGCCTTGCTCAAGAGGCCCGCGAAGACAAATCACGCCAGAAAACACTGGAACGCGAACTGGAATGGATGCGGCAGGGAGCCAAGGCGCGTCAGGCCAAATCCAAGGCCCGGATCAACGCCTATAACGACCTCGCCGAACAGTCCGAGCGCGAGAAACTCACACGTGCCCAGATCGTCATTCCCAACGGTCAACGCCTTGGCGGCAAGGTGATCGACGTCGAAGGGTTGAGCAAAGCCATGGGCGACAAGCTGCTAGTCGAAGGGCTGGACTTTTCCCTACCCCCCGGCGGCATTGTCGGGGTCATCGGGCCAAACGGTGCAGGCAAATCCACGCTGTTCAAAATGCTGACAGGTCAGGAAACGCCGGACGCGGGCACGGTCGAGATTGGCGAGACGGTGCAATTGTCCTACGTCGATCAGTCTCGAGATGATCTGAATGCTGACGACAATGTCTGGCAGGCGATCTCTGGAGGGGCCGAACTGATCCAGCTGGGCGACGCCGAAGTGAACTCCCGTGCCTATTGCTCTTCGTTCAACTTCAAGGGCGGCGATCAGCAGAAAAAAGTCGGGCTGTTGTCGGGCGGTGAGCGCAACCGCGTGCACATGGCCCGATTGCTGAAATCCGGTGGCAACGTGCTGCTGCTCGATGAGCCGACCAACGATCTGGACGTCGAAACCCTGCGCGCGCTGGAAGACGCGTTGGTCGATTTCGCAGGCTGCGCCGTGGTGATTTCACACGACCGCTTCTTCCTCGACCGTATCTGCACTCACATTCTCGCGTTCGAAGGTGATGCGCATGTGGAGTGGTTTGAAGGCAACTTCGAGGACTACGAAGAGGACAAAAAACGGCGACTTGGACCAGATGCGCTTGAGCCCAAACGGTTGAAGCACAAGAAGTTCGTACGTTAACGTCGTACTTTATGCGTTGAATTCAACGGGTGCGCATTAGGGTCCGCGCACGCCCTGAACACGCGTTGACATAACACAATGGCTCTGGCCAACTGACCAAGGACAACCGGTCAATGGCAACGCTTATGCAACATGTGAATAGACTTTTAGCGGCAATCGTTTTTGGCGTTTTGGCAACAACAGTCTCTGCGCAAGACACGCAAACTCTGAAGCGAGCAGCCATCTCTGGTTGGCAGGTGCTAAAGCTGCAAACGCCCAAAGACGGTCTCAGTTGTCAGGCCGTCAAATGCAACACATCCAAATGTGATGTGGACACAGCAGAAGCAACAATTCGCTTTTGGGGATCGCAAAATCGGCAAGCAATAACACCGATGATCGGGACAAGGCTGACGGTCAAGGGCGCACGCAATGCGACCGTAACGATTGCCGATGCAACATTCCCTTTGACGCAGGCGCAAAATTCGCGCGGCAAGCTGTTCATTGCCAAAAACGCCTCCGATGACCAAAAGATCATGCAACTCGTCGCGGCAAACCCCAAAACCACGATCACGTTCCGAAGCGATCAAGCCATCGCTACTTTTCGGCTGAACGGCATCCCGCGCGTATTGTCTTTCTTTGCACGCGAATGTGCCATTCCCAAGCCTTAGAGAAGCCGGCCAATACAAAAGGCCCCGCAATACAGGGCCTGTCAAAACGCTGCCCGGTACTTTTACAGCATCACCACATACATCAACGCCACAGGCGCGGCGCAGGCAAAAAATATCATGAACAGTTTCGCCGCCCGGCTTGCCTTGCCAAACAGGCCATCGCCCAGCGATCCTTCGCCCCAGCCCATAGCGGCGGACATCACGGCGTAGCCATCACGCTCCTGATCACGTTGCTTGGCAGAGATTGACGACATCGCTGCAGCGTACACCGCGTCCTGACGCGCCTGTTCGTCCAGATCCGGTTGCATATTTTCCATGACACTCATCGCCGCACTCTCCGTTGATCTCTTTTCGATATGGCGCACATCCCGACACTTTCCACCCCAAACACCAAAAAAGGCCGCCCCTCAGGGCGACCTTTCGACATCTACGGTAAAAGATGCCTTAATTCAGGGCTTTATCCGTAATTGCGTGGGTCCATGCGCCGGTTGGCGCGGCGGTGATCACAGGGTCTGAACCACCAGACAACAGCGATTCAACCGTGCGTTCATAATCCGCCTCTACCAACGCACCGTTTGAGCCCGCCGTCAATTTGGCAACCTCACCCATCATCCGTCTTTGATGCTTCTCAGTCTGTGCTCCGGTCTCATCAAATTCCAGCACGATGTCTGCTGCTTCGTCCGGGTTCGCCTCGGCGTATTTCCAACCCTTCATCGATGCACGCACAAAGCGCACCATCTTGTCCTCAAAGGCCGGGTCGGCAAGATTGTCCTCAAGGACGTACAGGCCGTCCTCAAGCGTCGCGACACCATTGTCCTCGTATTTGAAGACCTGCAGGTCGTCCGGCGTGAGACCGGCATCAATCACCTGCCAGTATTCGTTATAAGTCATGGTCGACACGCATGCCGCCTGCCCGTTCAGGATCGGGTCCACGTTAAAGCCCTGCTTGAGCACCTCGACCCCTGCGTCAGACCCGTCGGTGGCCAGACCCAGCTTGCTCATCCACGACAGGAACGGGAACTCATTGCCAAAGAACCACACACCCAGCGTCTTGCCTGCAAAGTCATCCGTGCTGGTCACGCCCGCATCCTTGCGGCAGGTCAGCATCATTCCCGACGACTTGAAAGGCTGGGCGATGTTGACCATCGGCAATCCCTTTTCGCGCGCCGCAAGGGCTGCTGGCATCCACTCAACCGTGACGTCCGCGCCGCCCCCGGCAAGAACCTGCGTTGGCGCGATATCCGGGCCCCCGGGTTTGATCGTCACATTCAGGTCTTCTTCACCGTAAAACCCCTTCTCCAATGCCACGTAGTAGCCAGCAAACTGCGCTTGCGTGACCCACTTCAGCTGCAACGTGACGTCGTCAGCTGCGAGCGCAGCCCCCGCCACCAGCGACAGGGCCGCCGCTCCGAATGTTGTTTTGATTGTCATGTGTACTCTCCCATTTGGTTGGTGATTATTTGCGTTGTGAGGGGTGCCAGAATGTCACCCGTTTTTCGATTCCAGCCACGATGCCATAGAATGCGGTGCCTGCCAAAGCAGCCACAGCAATCTCGGCCCAGACAAGGTCAATTGACAAGCTGCCCACCCCGGTTGAGATCCGAAAACCCATGCCGCGCGTTGGCGAGCCGAAATATTCGGCAACAATGGCACCGATCAAGGCCAGGGTGGTCGCGATCTTGAGCCCGTTGAAGATAAACGGCATTGCGGCGGGGAGGCGCAACCGCAGCAGGGTTTGCCAATACCCGGCCGCATATGTCCGCATCAGGTCACGCTGCATGGCCGATGCCTCGTTCAGACCCTGCACCGTGTTCACCAGGATCGGGAAAAACACCATGACCACAACAACCGCCGCCTTGGACTGCCAGTCAAAGCCAAACCAGTTCACCAGCACGGGCGCGATCCCCACAATAGGCAGCGCCGCGACAAAGTTTCCGATGGGCAGCAACCCTCGTGTCAAAAAGGCGGAGCGATCAATTAGCACCGCCGCCACAAAGGCCGCCGCCGCACCAATCACAAATCCGCGCAGAGCGCCCTTTATGACAGTCTGCTGAAAATCGACCCACAGAGTCCCGAGTGATGCGACAAACGTCTGCGCGACAGCCGAAGGTGCAGGCAGGATCACCGGCGACACTCCAAAGCCGCGCACCAGCGCTTCCCACATCACCAAAATGGTAAGGCCAAAAATGACGGGTACCGCAATACGGACCAGACGTGTGGCGTTCCATGCGCCACGGGCCAAAGCTATATTGGCCCCCCACCCGGCAGCCCAGACCACACATGCAAGAACCAGCCAGCTCATGCCTGCATCCCCATCCGGCGCAGCGTCACGCGTTGTGTCACATCCAAAAGGCTCACTAATGTCCCGGCCAAAACAGCTGCCGCAAACAAGGCCGACCAAATAGCCAGTGGCGTGCCAAACTGATCCCCGATCAAAATGCGCGCACCAAGCCCGGAAATGGCACCCGTCGGCAACTCACCCACAATTGTCCCGACCAAAGCAGCGGCAATCCCCACCTTGAGCGACGTGAACAGATACGGCACCGACGCAGGCAGCCGCAGCATCAGAAAACTCTGCAAACCGCTCGCATTATAGGTGCGCAGTAGATCCAGTTCAGACGGTTGTGGCGCACGCAGCCCCTTCACCATGCCCACAAGGACCGGAAAGAAACACAAATAGGCCGAGATGATCGCCTTGGGCACACCACGCGATTCCACGCCGACCTGAGAGGTCAACACGATGATCATCGGCGCCAGTGCCACAATGGGTATGGTCTGGGAAATAATCGCCCAAGGCATAAGGCTCAAATCTGCGGTACGGGAATAGACAATGGCTACAGCGCCAGCGATCCCCAAACTTGTACCCAGCAAGAACCCCCACAAGGTCGACTGCAAAGTGATCCAACCATGGTAAATCAAACCGCGCTTTGAAAAGGGGCGACCTTTCTGGATCATCTCACCAGTTGTGCGCCACAACTCGCCCCCAACCTGCGCAGGCGTCGGCAACCGTGGCCGCTCCAACGCATAACCCAATCCAACATGCTCAGAGTTCTGCGCCATCAAACGCCACACCGACACGGCGCGGCGCGGCACCGAGCCTTCCGGCATCACTTCAGCCCCTGCCCGCTCTGCCTGATCCAAGGCCACACGCACGTTCATCGGTGCAACCGCCAGATACCAGATCCCCACGATTACTGCCAATACTGTCAACACAGGCAAGAGCGAACGCATCACAGCCCCCCCTGTTTCTTCTGACCCAAAATACCACGGGGCGTGTGAGGGGCTGGCCCCTCACGCACGTTTCCCAAGAGCGCAGCTTCAGTCATAGGCATGACCCGCCCGCAACCCATCCCGCACCCGATGCGCAATTTCCAGAAATTCCGGGCTTTCCCGCATATCCAAAGGTCGTTCACGTGGCAGCGTGCTTTCGATCACATCCGTGATACGGCCCGGACGCGGCGACATCACCACGATCTTGGTCGATAGATATACCGCCTCTGGAATGGAATGGGTTACAAATGCAATGGTCTTGCCCGTGCGACCCCACAACTGCAACAACTGCTCATTGAGGTGGTCACGCACAATCTCGTCCAGCGCCCCAAACGGCTCATCCATCAACAAAATGTCTGCGTCAAAGGCCAAGGCACGTGCAATGGAGGCCCGCTGCTGCATGCCACCGGACAATTGCCACGGAAACTTTTTCTCAAACCCCGCCAGTTCCACCAATTCCAGCACCCGAGCGACACGCTCGGCCTGATCGGATTTGGAAAAACCCATGATTTCCAGCGGCAGTGAAATATTGCGCCCAATCGTGCGCCACGGATACAAGCCCGCCGCCTGAAACACGTAACCATAAGCCCGCGCACGCCGCGCTGCCTCGGGTGTCGTGCCATTCACGGTAATGGAGCCACCGGTGGGCTGCTCCAGATCCGCCATACAGCGCAGAAATGTCGTCTTGCCACAGCCCGATGGCCCGATGAACGAGACAAAGTCGCCTTTCTCAATGTCCAGCGAAACACCCTTGAGCGCATGCACGGGCCCGTCATTTGTCTGGAATGTCAGATCCAGATCCTGGGCGGAAATAACACTCATTCTTCCTAGACCTCCAAGGAAACCATTCCGCGCGCCTCGGCAACAAGACGCGTCAGATATCCCTCAAGAGCCTGCGCAAGCCTGCATAAAGAGACCGCCCTGTCTGCTGAGACTACGCCTGCCCCAAACGGCGTATCGTGCGCCACAGTTCCATGTCCTGCACCCGGTTCGGTAACATCTTGTGGCACAAGGCTCTCTTTAACGCGGCGCAACAGCATGGCAACGTCATCAGGGCCAAAGCCACGCATGGCAGCATCGCCCACTTCAAGACAATCCAGATAATGCAGGCTTCGCTTGCCAGCATCAGCCCCAATCAGGCGATCAAGGGCATGTGCCGAGGTGTCGAGGTGAAAGGACTCTTGCGTATCAAAATCCACGACGTCCTTTTCAATGACCCGCAACGCGACTTCAGGTTCCACGCCGTAAAGTGTCGTTCTGATCCCCATCAAATCCCCGCCGGGATATTCAACGGATCGCGTTGGATCATCTTGGGGGCGGTCAGCGCCTTCCATTTGCTCAGGGCCGTAGACGCCGACGAAAACGCCGGGCGCGGGACGAACTTGCCCCGGCCAGGATTGGGTTGCGAATTCTGCCCCCATGCCCAGATCACTTCACCCCGGCTCAAGGTGTACCGAGATTGCGCCTTCACCTCGAACCCCTCAAACACGTTGTAATCCAACACCGAGTGGTGGTTGGTTGGCGAAATCGTCTTGGTGATCTTTGGGTCCCACACGACTATATCCGCATCCGCTCCTTCGACGATGGCTCCCTTTTTGGGATAGATATTGAGGATCTTGGCCACGTTGCTGGAGGTGCAAGCCACAAATTCATTGGGCGTCAAACGACCCGTTTCAACCCCTTCGGTCCACAGCACGGCAAGACGTTCCTCCAGCCCGTTCGAGCCATTGGGAATTATGCGGAAGTCATCGCGGCCCGCGCGCTTTTGGTCCGTATTAAATGCCGCATGATCCGTCGCAACCACCTGCAAGGACCCTGCCTGCAAGCCAGCCCACAGTGAATCCTGATGATCTTTTGAACGGAACGGCGGCGACATCACCCGCCGCGCCGCATGGTCCCAGTCCTTGTTGAAGTATTCGCTCTCATCCAGGGTCAGGAACTGGATCAAAGGCTCTCCATAGACGCGCATGCCTTTCTGACGGGCACGGCGGATCGCTTCATGGGCCTGCTCGCATGACACGTGCACCACATAAAGCGGCACGCCAGCCGCATCCGCAATGGTGATGGCGCGATTGGCCGCTTCACCTTCCACCTCAGGTGGGCGGGAATAGGCATGACCCTCCGGCCCCGTAATGCCCTCGTTGAAATACTTCTCCTGCAGGGCTGCCACCAGATCACCGTTCTCGGCATGCACCATGGGCAAAGCGCCCAACTCGGCACAGCGTTGGAAGGACGCGAACATCTCGTCATCCTCAACCATCAATGCACCTTTGTAGGCCATGAAGTGCTTGAAGGAATTGACGCCCATATCCACGGCGTCTTTCATTTCGTTAAAGACGTTTTCGTTCCAACCCGTAATGGCCATATGATAGCCGACGTCAGAACAGATCTGCGGTGCCGATTTGCGATGCCATTCGTTGATGGCATTTTTGATGGAGCCATCCGAGCCGGGCAGACAGAAATCCACAACCATCGTGGTGCCGCCTACAGCGGCAGCCCAGGTGCCTGACTCAAACGTCTCGGCAGCCGTGGTGCCCATGAATGGCATCTCCAGATGGGTATGGGGATCAATACCGCCCGGAATAACATAGGCCCCTTCAGCGTCGATATACTCGTCGCCCACCAGATCCTCGCCAATCTGCTTGATGGTCTCGCCCTCAATCAGCACATCAGCTTTCCACGTGCGATCTGCCGTGCAAACCATGCCGCCCTTGATCACCTTGCTCATCTCATCGCTCCTCTGTCAGCCAGTTTCTTCTGACCAAAAAATACCACGGGGTCTGGGGCAGCGCCCCAGTGGTGTCGGTTGCAAGCCAGCGCCCGCCCAACATGCCAAACCACGCCTTACCCAACAATCTCCGCCGTCTCGACAACAGCGTGCATCAACACATCCGTGCCCGCAGTGGCCCATTCGCGGGAAATCTCTTCGGCCTCATTGTGGCTCAACCCATCGACACACGGGCACATCACCATGGCCGTCGGCGCTACCTGATTGATCCAGCACGCATCATGGCCGGCCCCTGAGATGATGTTCTGATGGGAGTAACCCAAGCGCTCAGCGGCCGAGCGCACAGAGCTGACACAACCCTCGTCAAATGCCACGGGATCAAAGCCTCCGACCTTCTCAAAGACGATCTCAAGGCCCATTTCATCGGCAATACGTTGCCCTTCAACACGCAGCCGGGCCTCCATATCCTCGATCACCGACAGATCGGGTGAGCGGAAATCGACGGTAAAGACGACACGCCCGGGGATCACGTTGCGCGAATTTGGGTAAACATCGATGTGGCCCGCGGCGCCCACCGCATGAGGGGCATGGGACCACGCAATCTGGTCCACGGCTTCGAGCACCCGCGCCATGCCCAAACCGGCATTCTTGCGCATCGGCATCGGAGTTGAGCCGGTGTGACTGTCCTTGCCTGTGATAGTGACTTGGGTCCAGCTCAGGCCCTGACCATGAGTCACAACACCAATATCTTTGCCCTCAGCCTCCAAAATCGGGCCCTGTTCGATATGCAGCTCAAAAAAGGCATGCATCTTGCGGGCACCAACCTCTTCGTCGCCGCGCCAACCTATGCGGTTCAGTTCATCTCCAAAGGATTTGCCGTCAGCGTCAACGCGGGCATAGGCCCAGTCCTGCGTGTGAACCCCTGCAAACACCCCCGAAGACAGCATGGCCGGGGCATAGCGTGTGCCTTCTTCATTCGTGAAATTGGTTACTACGATGGGATGTTTGGTTTTGACATCCAAGTCATTCAACGTGCGGATGATCTCGAGGCCACCAAGCACGCCCAAGACTCCATCATATTTCCCACCCGTCGGCTGGGTATCGAGGTGAGAGCCCACGTAAACCGGCAACGCATCCGGGTCGGTGCCCGCACGCTGCGCAAACATGTTGCCCATCTGGTCCAAACCCATGGTACACCCGGCCGCCTCACACCAAGACTTGAACAAAGCACGCCCCCGCCCATCCTCGTCCGTCAGGGTCTGGCGGTTGTTGCCCCCAGCGATCCCGGGGCCAATCTGGGCCATCTCCATCAGACTGTCCCACAGCCGATCGCCATTGATCCGCAGATTCTCACCTGGTGCTGCCATGATGTTCCCCCGTGCCGCGCGTCAAAACTTTTGACCATTTGGTCAATACACGATTGCGATGCAGCGCATTTCTGTCAAGAACTGGTTTGGACAAGATTGCACCGACAGACACACATTGCCTAGACTTGCAGCATCACTCCGGCAAAGGATGGTCCATGACCGCCGACGAGACCACGAAAAAACCCAGCCGCATCCAGCAGCGCAACCGCTCCCGCATTCTGGACGCCGCGCTTGATGTGTTTTCCGCCCAAGGGTATCGCGGGGCCACGCTGGACCAGATTGCCGAAGCTGCGGGACTGTCCAAACCCAACATCCTGTACTACTTCGCCGGTAAGGAAGAAATTCACGTTACCCTGCTCAGCCAGACCATGGAGACCTGGCTTGATCCGCTGATCGAAATGAATGCGGACGGAGAGGCGCTTGACGAAATCCTCGCCTATGTGATGCGCAAACTGGAAATGGCGCGGGATTTCCCGCGCGAAAGCCGCCTGTTTGCCAACGAAATCCTGCAAGGCGCGCCGCGGATGCTGCCACATCTGCAAGGAGATCTAAAACCACTGTTTGACGAAAAATGTGCGGTGATCCAAGGGTGGATGGATGCTGGCAAACTGGCCCCTGTCGATCCGGCCCATCTGGTCTTTTCGATCTGGGCCACAACCCAGCACTACGCTGACTTTGCTGTACAGATCAGTGTCCTGCTGGACAGTGACGCCCCAGCCCCCGGCGCTGACAGTTTTCTAACGGATCTGTTCACAAAATTGCTGCGCTCCGCCTGAGCGACCTTCCGTTAACCTTTGCGAACGATGTCTGTGGGTCGTTAAGGGCTTGTTCATATTTTCCCATGCAAAAAGCGAGGACGGCGGGGGCCTGAGGTGAGAGTAAGTATGCAATGAATCTGCTACCAATTTTGGGTGGCGCCGGGTCTGACAATACGGGCCAGTCCACATCGACATCACAAGGCACTGAACAAAGTTCCCAGACACAAGACACCAATCCAACGCCTGCTACGGCAGAGCCCTCCGATACGGCCCCGCCGGCGGCCACAACCGGCACCGGCGAAACAACAACGGAATCGGCAACCCAACCAACCGATCAGCAGTCCCAGATTGCCAAGATAGGCCAAAGTGAAACAGCGCCTTCAGGGGCGCAAACTCAATCCGTTATCGAGGCGCAACTCGGAGAGCAAACCACTGCGGCGGCTGAACCTTTGGACGCAGACGCGATTGAGGCAAATGCCCGCCGACAGGCCCTCGAGGCGCAGCAACAGCAACGCATCGAGATGTTGCTTGAGGCGGTCGCAGCGCCAGCCAAAGCACAGCAATTGGTACCTGCGGCCGCGGCTGAACAAGCCGAGGTCGGGTCAACCGAATCCGCTGACGGTATTCCTGTCTAGGAATACCACAATCGAGAAATCCTACTCGGCGGCTTTGACCGCCGCCGGGTTGTTGGGGTGCGTGGTCCAGTCCGCCGGATGTGCTTGAACCTCCAGCCCGGTCCGTGGATCGACCGCCCCCGCCGCCATCTCTTCCATCGTGATGCACGCCTCGACAGGGCACACATTCACACACAGGTTACAGGCCACACATTCCGCATCGATCACTTCGAATACACGATCTTCTGACATCGAAATCGCCTGATGCGATGTGTCCTCACAGGCGGCAAAACAACGCCCGCATGAAATGCACAGGTCCTGATTGATCTTGGCCTTGGCCACGTAATTGAGGTTCAGGTACTGCCAGTCCGTGACATTGGGCACAGCCGCCCCTTTGAAGTCCTCGATACTGGTGTAGCCCTTTTCGTCCATCCACTCGGACAAGCCGCTGATCATCTCTTGGACAACCTTGAAACCATAGGTCATGGCCGCCGTGCAGACCTGCACATTGCCACAGCCCAGCGTGATGAACTCTGCCGCATCACGCCACGTGGTGATACCGCCAATACCCGAAATGGGCAGGCCACGTGTGTCGGCCCCCCGCGCGATCTCGGACACCATCGACATGGCAATGGGTTTAACCGCAGGGCCGCAATAGCCCCCATGCGAGCCGCGCCCGTCAATGGATGGCTCCGGCGACATGCTGTCGAGGTTGACGGATGTAATCGAATTGATCGTGTTGATCAGGCTCACCGCATCCGCGCCACCCGCCTTGGCCGCCGCCGCTGGTTTGCGAATGTCGGTGATGTTCGGGGTCAGTTTCACAATGACCGGTTTTGAGTAATACTGCTTACACCACCGCGTCACCATCTCGATATATTCGGGGACCTGCCCGACCGCTGCACCCATGCCGCGCTCGCTCATCCCGTGGGGGCAGCCAAAGTTCAGCTCGATCCCGTCCGCGCCAGTCTCCTCAACCAAGGGCAAAATGGCCTTCCAGCTTTCCTCTTCACAAGGGACCATGATGGACACGATCAAGGCGCGATCCGGATAGTCGGCTTTGACCCGCTTGATCTCTTCAAGATTGGTATAAAGGTCTCGATCAGTGATCAACTCGATGTTGTTAAGCCCCAACAGCCGACGATCCGCCCCGTAAATGGCACCGTAGCGGGGCCCGTTCACGTTGACGACGGGCGGGCCTTCCTCGCCCAGCGTTTTCCAGACCACGCCGCCCCAGCCAGCCTCGAAGGCGCGGCGTACATTGTATTCCTTGTCTGTGGGTGGCGCAGAGGCCAGCCAGAACGGATTTGGGCTTTTGATGCCCAGAAAGTCACTTGTCAGATCAGCCATTTGCCATCCTCCCGTGCAGCAGCGCTTAGGCCGCACCCATCAAAACACTATGCATATCCATTGCCGCATCACGGCCCTCAGCGACCGCTGTCACCGTCAGATCATCCCCCCCGGAAGCGCAATCGCCCCCGGCCCAGACGCCATCAACCGATGTACGCCCGGCACCATTGACCGCAATCTTGCCACCGCTCAAATCCGGTAGGCCATCGCCTTCAAGCGTCTGGCCAATAGCGCGCAATACCTGATCTGCCGGAACGCGAACGCTTTCGCCTGTGCCACTCATATCGGCATTCACGTACTCAAACTCGATCTCCGTGACCGACCCGTTCCCGTGCACGGCAACCGGCACGACATGGGTCATGATACGCACGCCGTGAGACGCTGCGAGATCCTGTTCGAACACGCTTGCATTCATGCGGTCTCGCCCCCGGCGATAGGCAAGGGTCACATTCAATGCCCCAAGCAGCTTGGCCTGCAAGGCAGCATCGACAGCCGTCATGCCACCGCCAATCACAACCACGTCACGCCCCACAGGCAGCGCTGCCACGTCGCTGGCTTGACGCAAATCCGCGATGAAATCTACAGCGTCCAGAACGCCTGACTTGTCGCCGCCTTCAACGGACAAACCGTTCACACCGCCTAGGCCCATGCCGAGAAACACCGCGTCATATTCCGCCTGCAACTTGGCCAGACTCACATCCCGGCCAAGCGCCTTGTCATGGTGCAGGGCGATCCCGCCGATTTGCAGCAGCCAATCCACCTCGGCTTGCGCAAAACCTTCGGGGGTTTTGTAAGCGGCAATGCCGTATTCGTTCAAACCACCAGGTCGGGCGCGCGCATCTAGAACTTCAACATCATGTCCCAACATGGCCAGACGATGAGCACAGGACAGCCCAGCGGGGCCGGCACCCACAACAGCAATCTTTTTGCCTGTTGCTGCGGCACGCTCAAAAGGATGCACGCCCTGACCCTGCAAATGATCCGTTGCATAGCGTTGCAACTGGCCGATCAACACAGGCTTGCCTTCCGCGGCTTCGCGCACGCACGCCTCTTCGCACAAAGTCTCGGTCGGGCATACGCGTGCGCACATGCCCCCCATGATGTTCTGCGTCAAAATGGTCTTGGCTGCGGCATCCGGTGTGCCCGTCGCGATCTGGCGAATGAACAATGGGATATCGATATCTGTCGGGCAGGCCGTAATGCAGGGCGCATCATGGCAAAAGTAACAGCGGTCCGCCGCGACCAACGCAGTATGGTCATCCATCGCCGGATGCAGGTCCGAAAAGTTCGCGTCGTAGGCGGAAGCGTCCAATCGCCCCGCTACAATCCCGGCCGTGAAAGAAGAATGCGCCATATCATCTCCGTCGCAACACATCTGTCGTGTAAACGCTCTCACAGGTCATATATTTTATCAACTGGTAAAAATTCACCCGAATGTAGGATCTGAATTGTCGCCTAAAGAAGCAGCACACCGCCACATTACTCATCTTAGGCGGGAAAAACTTGCAATGCGTTGGGACGGTGCCATATCTCAACGTGCTACCTCATCTATCGACCATCTGCTCCATTCGGCTCAGTCACTCGATCACATGACAACGCCAGGCTGTCGCATGCCGCGGGCAGCAAAGTTAAGGAGTAACGACGATGGCCAACGGCACCGTCAAATGGTTCAACACGACAAAGGGCTATGGCTTTATTGCACCCGACGAGGGCGGCAAAGACGTTTTCGTGCACATCTCAGCGGTTGAGCGGTCCGGCCTTACGGGTCTCGCAGACAACCAGAAGGTGACTTACGATCTCGAAGCCAGCCGCGATGGCCGCGAGAGCGCGGTGAACATCGCACTCGCCTGACGTCAGGCAAACCAACTCATTTTGCAGGCGGCGCACGTACGGTGTGCCGCCTGTTTTCATTTGTAAGGTCGGTTGCCTCCGGCGGGAATTTTTTGGGAACAGAGATGAACTGTGTCCCGTGCAAATATCCCAATGGTACAACAATCGTCAGCAACGCCCGAGGTAAGAGTGGCCAATTGAGAAACGCACCGGGCGCAGCCCTCAGGAATAGTGTCGCGCAAGCGGCCTTTGGATTAAGGCGCGGCCCAGTCTACGTCTTGCGCTTCCTCGATAGACAACCGTCCGGCAGGCCAAGGCTTCATCAGCGCTCTTGCCGCCTCGATATCTTCACCCATCCACGTCGATACATCTTCTTGGTTCAACAACACGCCCATCCGGTGGTGGATCGGCTCCACATCCGCGTTGGGTGGACATGTTACAGCCGCCACCTGCGGCACCTCAAGACCGCCCGGCGCGGTCCAAACATCGGTTATAGCGGCAAAGTACAACAAACCGCCCCCCTTGGACGCAATCCGCCACGCTGTCTTACGTCGCTTTTCGCCGGTCCACTCGTACCAGCCCTCGACAGGGATTATGGCACGCCCCACGCCATCAAAAGCCGATTTGTCAAAAACAGTCTCTGAGCGAGCATTGATAATCTGCTCCATCACAGGGCGCCCGCGCGCGTTGACGCGTCCCACAGGCACAATGCCCCACCTCATGTGGCGCAATGCGCCATCAAACACGACGATCTCCTGACCCGGTGCGATATTATGGCGAGGCGGTTCACTGCCAACTGCGTCTGACCCGACCCCAAACGCGGCGGCCACTTCAGACAAAGGGCGCGTTTGAAAAAAGCGGCCCGGCATCTCACTGCACCCGGTCAATCAGATCCAGAACAAAAGGTCCTAACCCTTCCGTGATTGCCAAAACGCCAGCAGGGTTAGGATGGATTCCATCCGCCTGCATGAACCCGATCACATCTGCCGGCGTCTCGCCTTCCAACCCCAGAAAAAAGCTCTCCGCATAGATCGCATCGTATTGCATGGACAGGTCAGGATAGATCGCGTCGAAGGCAGCCTTGTATTCCGGCCCATAGTTGCCGGGGGCTTCCATCCCGATCAGCAACACAGGCACGTCTGCGTCTCGGGCCGCCGCCATGATGCCGTCCAGATTGGCCAGCGTCACTTCTGGATCGATGCCGCGCAATAAGTCGTTTCCGCCAAGTGCCACGATCAGCGCATCCACATCCGGTGTCAGCGTCCAGCCAATCCGCGACAGCCCACCAGCCGTCGTATCGCCCGACACGCCCGCGTTGATCACACGCACATCGCGCCCCTGTTCGGTCACCCACGCCTCAAGTTGCGGCACAAAACCCAGCGGCTGTTCAAGGCCATAGCCTTGGGTCAGACTGTCGCCCAAGGCGGCAATCACAACCTCTTCGGCACGCAACAGCGATGCCCAGAAAACCAAGACAATCCCGCACACCACCTTGCCCATGCCGCAACAACCTCCATATCAACCACGACACCTATCATAAAGGCACCGCGGCATGTCCGATCCAGTCCTGACCCTAGAAAATACGGCGCTCAGCCTTGATGGCAATGCCGGGCGCGTGGATATCCTGCACGACATCTCGCTGACCATCTCACGGGGAGAGACCGTCGGGTTGGTTGGGCCGTCTGGTTCCGGCAAGTCATCGCTCCTGATGATCATGGGCGGGCTGGAGCGCGCCACGGGCGGCAATGTGACGGCCTTGGGTCAGGATCTTACCGCCATGAATGAAGACGCGCTGGCGCGGTTTCGCCGCGCCCATATGGGCGTCGTCTTTCAGAGCTTTCATCTGATCCCCACTATGACGGCGCTTGAAAATGTGGCCACTCCGCTGGAACTCGCCGGGGTGCGTGATGCGTTCGCGCGGGCCGAAGCGGAACTGGATGCCGTCGGCCTTGCCCACCGTTCAGGCCACTATCCCAGCCAGATGTCGGGGGGCGAACAGCAACGCGTGGCCCTTGCGCGCGCTCTTGTCACCCGTCCTGATATTCTGCTGGCGGACGAACCCACCGGCAATCTGGACGGGGCCAATGGCACCGCGATCATGGATCTGCTTTTTGAACTGCGGGATCGCCATGGCGCGACCTTGGTACTCGTGACGCACGCCCCGGATCTTGCCGCACGCTGCGACCGGGTCATCCGGCTGGCCGATGGTCAAATCGCTTCTGCAACTGCAGATCAGGCCGCCGAATGAGCCTTGCTGTCTCTGCTCGCTTTGCACGGCGGGAATTGCGCGGGGGGCTCAGTGGCTTTCGCATCTTTCTGGCCTGTCTGGCCCTTGGTGTTGCCGCCATTGCTGCTGTGGGTTCTGTCCGCTCGGCCATCGAAGCGGGGTTGGAGCGCGAAGGGGCGGCGCTGCTGGGCGGGGACGCCGAACTCGATTTCACGTACCGCTTTGCCGACCCGGCAGAACGCAAGTGGATGGACGACACCGCGACCCGCGTTTCGGAAATCGCAGACTTCCGGTCCATGGCTGTGGTGGATGGTCCAAGCGGCCCCGAACGCGGTCTGACACAGATCAAGGCTGTTGATGCGGCCTATCCTCTTGTCGGCAATGTGGTGCTGGCCCCCGATATGCCCCTCGCGGACGCCCTTGACGGGCGCGAGGGGCTGCCGGGTGCCGTAATGGAACGTGCGCTGATCGATCGTCTTGGCCTGAAAACTGGTGATCGTTTTCGGCTGGGCACACAGGACTTCATCCTGATGGCCACACTGATGCGCGAACCCGACAGCGCAGCGGCGGGGTTCGCTCTGGGGCCGCGCACCATCGTGCTGACCACCAGCCTTGAGAACGCACAACTGCTGGCACCGGGCACACTTTTCAACTCAAAATACCGTCTGGATCTACCCGAGGGCGTCAGCCTGCCTGCGCTGGAAACGCAGGCCAAGGACCAGTTCGAAGCCGCTGGCATGCGCTGGACTGATGCGCGCAACGGCGCACCGGGCGTGGCGCGATTTGTGGAACGGCTTGGGGCGTTTCTTGTCCTTGTGGGCCTGTCTGGACTGGCAGTGGGAGGCGTGGGCGTGTCAGCCGCCGTGCGCGCCTATCTGGCTGACAAAACATCTGTTATTGCCACGCTGCGCACGCTCGGGGCCGAGCGGAAAACCATTTTCCAGACCTACTTTATCCAGATCGGGGCATTGTCCTTGCTGGGCATCACCATCGGGGTGATTTTGGGCGGGCTTGCGCCGTTGCTGCTGGCCCCGCTGATCGAGGCACGTCTGCCGATCCCGGCCAGCTTCACGCTGTTTCCCGCGCCATTGGCCGAGGCCGCAATCTATGGGTTGCTCACCGCCTTTGTCTTTACACTCTGGCCGCTGGCGCGGGCCGAAGACGTGCGGGCCGCGACACTGTTCCGGGATGCGCTTGGTACGTCCCGGCTCCTGCCCGCGCCGCGCTACCTTTTCGCCATCGGGCTAGGGCTTGTCGCCTTGATCGGGCTGGCTGCTGTGTTTTCGGGCACATGGTGGCTTACGCTGTGGACATCAGGCGGCATCGCCTTTGCGCTCGCGCTGCTTGCGCTTGCGGCCATCGCGATCCGCTGGTTGTCGCGCCGCGCTGCACCACGGGCAAAAGGGCGGCCTGCCCTTCGCTGGGCGCTTGGCGCGATCTCCGGCACACGTGAAGGGGCGGCATCGGTTGTGCTGTCTCTGGGCCTTGGTCTGTCGGTTCTGGCCGCTGTCGGGCAAATCGACGGCAACCTGCGCCAGGCGATCTCCGGTAATCTGCCAGACGTTGCGCCCAGCTATTTCTTCGTGGATCTGCAAAAAGATCAGATGGAAGGCTACACCGAGCGACTGGAAAACGACGCCGCAGTGACCCGCATCCAAAGCGCCCCGATGCTGCGCGGCGTGATCACACAGATCAATGGACAGCCCGCCAAGGAGGTCGCGGGCAACCACTGGGTGCTGCGTGGGGATCGCGGTGTGACCTATTCCGAACGGCCCAGCGAAAACACCCGGATCACCGCTGGCACGTGGTGGGACCCCGACTATTCAGGGCCGCCTCAAATCAGCTTTGCAGCCGAAGAAGCCGAAGAAATGGGCCTGTCGCTCGGAGACGAGATGACGATCAACATTCTCGGGCGCGATATTACAGGCACGATCACATCCTTCCGTGAGGTCGACTTTTCCACGGCCGGAATCGGGTTCATCCTGTCGATGAACCCCGCCGCGTTGCAGGGCGCGCCACACAGCTTCATTTCGACGGTCTACGCCGACGAAAGTGCTGAGACGCAAATCCTGCGTGACATCGCCGGGGCCTACCCAAACGTCACGGCAATCCGGGTCAGGGACGCCATTGACCGCGTGGCCGACGTGCTGGCCGGGTTGGCCGCAGCAACGTCCTATGGGGCCGCAGCGACCTTGCTGACCGGGTTCCTCGTGTTGATCGGTGCTGCTGCTGCCGGAACAGGCGCGCGCACCTACGAGGCCGCCGTGCTCAAGACGCTGGGCGCCACGCGCCAACGCATCCTGATCAGCTTTGCTACCCGCGCCGCCCTTCTGGGGCTTGGCGCAGGGCTGGTTGCCCTGGCTGCCGGGATCGCAGGCGGATGGGCTGTGTCCACGTTCATCATGGAAACGGAGTTCAGCGTTATCTGGTCTTCTGCGTTGGCGATTATCATCGGAGGCGTGGTTGCCACATTGCTGGCCGGATTGGCCTTTGCATGGGCACCGCTGGCCGCCCGCCCTGCCCACGTGCTGCGGGCGCGCGAATAAGTCCGGTTGTTCCCGACCGCAGGGCCATGTCATCTACACATGCGCCTCGGAATCACCACAAGGGTCCCCCCAATGAACGACTCCTCTGCCAGTTTGCCCATGCCCATTTCTGCCCCGCTGACACGGGCACAGAAGACACAGCTGCTCAATTTGGTGCGCCGCGCCGCCAAGGCGGAAATCCTGCCCCGTTTCCGGCGCCTCGACATGGGCGAGATCGACACCAAGAAAGACGAGATGGACCTCGTGACCGCTGCCGACACAGGCGCCGAGGCGATGATCACGCGGGGGCTGCAAATCGCCTTTCCTCATGCGCTTGTCATCGGAGAGGAAGCGATTTCCAAGAACCCCGACCTGCTCGACGGTGTCGGAGAGGCCGAACTGTGCTTTATCATCGACCCTGTAGACGGCACGTGGAACTTTGCACGCGGAATGCCACTGTTTGGCACGATCATCGCCGTGTGCCGGTTCGGAGTGCCAGTGTTCGGGTTGATCTACGATCCGGTGGGCGATGATGCGGTTATGGCTGATAACACCTCGCCCGCGATCTGGCACACTGCGACAGGACGGCAACGCCCCATCCACACACGTGCCGCCAAACCGCTCTCGGAGATGATCGGATACCTGCACATCCGGCTCATGACGCCTGCAGATCAGGCGCTCATGTGGTCCAAGGTCGGGGTTCTGGCACATGCCAGCGCGCTGCGCTGCTCGGCGCATGAATACCGTCTTCTGGGCACAGGCGCGGTGGATTTTGTCCTCTCAAGCGCCCTCAACAGTTGGGATCATGCGGCCGGGGTCCTGATCTGCCAGCAGGCAGGAGGCAAGGCTTGCATGATGGATGGCACGCCCTACGATGCGACGATCAAATCCGGCTACCTGCTCAGCGCCACGTCCGAGGCCACATGGGACGCCGTGGCCACTCACTTTGCGGATCTGCTTTCTGACTCATGACACCTTGGTTTTTTGGCTATGGCAGCCTCGTTAACCGCGCCACGCACAGCTACCCAAAAGCGCAGCCTGCCCGGCTGAACGGCTGGCGACGCATCTGGGTAGGAACGCCACACCGCGACGTCGTCTTTCTTTCGGTACATCAAGTCGAAAACGCAGCCATTGACGGGCTGATCGCTGCAGTGCCCAACGCGGATTGGGCTGCACTAGATCAACGCGAAAGCGGGTACAAACGGCGCGACGCCACGGCTGATGTGGTACAAGGCGGGCACGCGGACAACATCGCCGTCTATCAGGTCCCACCCGACAGCACGACGGACACGGGCGATCATCACATCCTGCTCAGCTATCTTGATGTTGTGGTGCAAGGGTTTGTGCGCGAATTCGGGATCAAAGGGGCCGAGGGTTTCTTTGATACAACCGATGGCTGGGACATCGCTGTAGAGGACGACCGCGCCGCCCCGCTTTACCCGCGCGCCCAAAAGCTGACGACCGACGAACGCGCGTTGACAGACAGGCTACTTGCGCAAGTTCAATAGGGACAACTGGCGCGCGTCGCGGCCAAAACTGTCACGCTCCGCTGCAACACCTCCCCGCGCAATGGTGCGCAGAGCCAACAGCCACGCCACCACACCAAAAACAACGCCTGCCAGCGCCTGCCCGATCAATACACCGGGCGCACCAAACAGAGTGGCCCCGAGCCAGACCAAGGGCACCATGGCCACGGTGTTGCGCCCCCAGTTCATCCACGTGGAATAAAACGGGTGGCCCAGATTGTTGAAGGCGGCATTGGCCACGAACAATACCGCATTGAAAAAGAACAACAGCGCGAGCGGGCCACAAAATAGAAACACAAGGTCACGTGTCAGCCCAGTGGCGTCAAACAAATCTGCAATGGGTCCCCGCAGCACAAACAGCACCGCCGAAATTCCAACCACAACAACAGCGGCAAACAGCAAGGCTGCGTTGAAGCCGCGCAACACCCGCTGATGATCACGTGCCCCAAAGTTCTGGCCGATGATGGGCCCCACGGCTCCGGACAAGGCAAAGACAACTGCAAAGGACACCGGCATCAAACGGCCGACAATTGCCATGCCCGCAACCGCCTCCAACCCATAACCGGCCATCGCACGCACCACGATGGCCTGACCCACCGGGGTCGCCAGTTGCGTCAGAATGGCGGGCACAGCGATGGTCACCATCGGGCCCACATCACGGGCCAAACCTGCCACATCCGGCGACGGTAAGCCGCCGTGCTTGCGCAGGATCGGCAACACCGCCGTCAAGCCAATCACCACCCGCGCCGCAACCGAAGCCAGAGCCGCCCCCGTCAGATCAAGACCCAGGCCAAAGATCAGGATCGGATCCAGAACCGCATTTACACCGCCGCCATAGATCGTGGCCATCATGGCCGATCGGGCATCACCGCGAGCGCGCAATATCCCGCCCCCCATCATGCCCACAGCCAGAAACGGCAGGGACGGCACGATGATGCGCAAATACCCGATGGCCAGATCGGCGGTTTCACCCTCCGCTCCGATCCACGTCACAAACAACGGGGTCTGCCACCAGACAATAGCTGCCACCAACGCGGCCACCAAAACCCCAAACACCAACCCGTGCGTGCTGCGCGCCCGAGCCAGATTTTCGTTTCCCTCGCCGAGGGCGCGGGCGACCAACGCGCCCACCGCAATGGCCATACCAATGGAGAAGGACGTGGTAAAAAAGAGGATCGCGCCGGCATAACCAACAGCTGCAGCCAGTTCCGCCTTGCCCAGCATCGAAATGAAAATCATATCGATGAAATCGACCAAAAAAACCGCCATCAACCCCACGGTCGAGGTCAAAGACATCACTGTCACATGGCGCAACAGGGACCCGGACAGAAACTTGGCCTGCGCGTCAGCCACGCCGCACCCCTTTCTCTGTTCCCCAAAAATCCTGCCCGAAGGGCCGCTTCGCCACAAGCGCCCCCCGGTCAGCCATCAGCGGGCCTTTACAACCTGCAACAGCGGCATCAGCGCCGCCATGTCCGGTCCATGGGCCTGCCCGGTCAACGCCTTGCGCAACGGCATGAACAGTCCGCGGCCCTTGCGCCCCGTGGCCGCCTTCACGGCAGCCGTCCAGCCACCCCAAGTCTCGCCATCAAATGGGGCTTCCGGCAACAAGGTCATGGCCTCGGCGACAAATTCCGCATCCTCTTCTTCAATCACCGGATCAGCACCATCGCGACACAATGTCCACCAGCCCTCCAGATCATTCAGAGTCTCGATATTATCACGGATCACGGTCCAAAATGGCGCGGCCAAAGAAACTGGGACACCCAAATCGTCCAGACGGGACTGCACTGCCTCCAAGGGCAAGGTCTGCAGATACTTTGCTGTCAGCGGGAACAGATCGTCCACATTGAACTTCGTCGGGGCCGAGCCGAAATGCGAAATCTCAAAACCGTCAATCAACTCCGCCATCTCACTGCGCACTTCGATGGGATCAGACGATCCCAATCGCGCCAACAGGCTCAGCAATGCCATCGGCTGCACGCCGCGCTCGCGCAGGTCACGCAGGGCCAAGGTACCCAACCGCTTGGACAATGCCTCGCCCCCGGGGCCGGTCAAAAGCGAGTGGTGCGCAAAGCGGGGCACCGAACCGCCGAGCGCCTCGATAATCTGAATCTGGGTCGCCGTGTTGGTCACGTGGTCTGACCCACGCACAACATCTGTCACACCCATCTCGGTATCATCCACAACAGACGCGATGGTATAAAGCACCTGCCCATCCTGACGGATCAACACAGGGTCACTAACGCTGGCCGCATCAATGGAAATATCACCCAGCACACCATCCGCCCATTCAATGCGCTGATGATCCAGCTTGAAACGCCACACACCCTGACCTCGCTCGGCACGCAGCGCCGCACGCTCATCATCGCTCAACGCCAAAGCAGCGCGATCATACACTGGCGGTTTGCCCATGTTCAGTTGCTTTTTGCGCTTCAGGTCCAGTTCAACCGGTGTCTCGAACGCTTCGTAAAACCGCCCGATCTCGCGCAGCTTGTCCGCGGCTGCCGAATAGCGATCCAACCGCGTGCCCTGACGCTCCACCCGGTCCCAGTGCAGACCAAGCCATTCGAGGTCTTCCTTTATCGCATCGACATATTCTTCCTTGGACCGCTCTGCATCGGTGTCATCAATGCGCAGGATAAACGTCCCGCCAGCCTTGCGAGCGATCAGGTAATTCATCAGCGCGGTGCGCAGGTTGCCAACGTGCAAATAGCCTGTAGGGGAAGGGGCAAAACGGGTGGTGGTCATCTATGTCTCCAACGGTTGGCTCCGAAGTGTCACAGGCCCTTGCACTTGTCCAGTTCAGACCTCGGCCCGAACAGGCCAATGGCGACCCAGATCTTCCAGTCCTGCTGCAATCAATTCGCCCAGAACGTCCATGTCGATGCGCGCCAACCGCGTAATGTAAAGACATGACTTGCCCATACTGTGCGGACCCAACCGATCAAGGATGGATCCGAAATCAGCATAGCCCGGCATGATGTAAATGCTTAGCTTGGCCTTGCGCGGCGCAAAGCCGGTGGCAAACCACGTGCCGCTGCGCCCCGAGGCGTAGGTGTAGTCATAGGCGCCATATCCTACCATCCCCCCGCTCCAGATGCGCGGCGCAAATCCACTCGTAGCGCGGAACAACGCATCAAGGGCGAGGGCCTCCTCGCGGCGACGCTCTGGCTCCACTGCCTGCACCCAACGCACGAATTCTTGCTGTTCCACTGACGTCTTGGTCGCGCTCATCCTTCAACCTCGCACAAATATGAACGGACAGGGGCGCATTTTTAACTGTGACGTTGGCGGAAACGCACTACCCTTAGGCGATCTGACAGGAAGGATACCACTTATGTCCCACACGCCCAAACTTTCCCGCCGCGCCGCCCTGGCAGGGGCCGCCGCGATCCCGCTTGCTGCTGCCACGGCCACCGCCGTACAGGCAGAAGCCCCGATGCTTGGCACCGATGAAGCCCCGTTCAAACGGGTCAAGCTCGGCAGCTTTGAAGTCACGAATCTGCTGGCCGGCAGCGCCGTACGCGAGGATCCGCAATCCATTTTTGGCATGAATGTCGACAAGGCGGCGTTTGAGGAAGTCTCCAAGGCCGCCAACATACCCACAGACAAGACCCGCTTTTTCTTCACGCCTGTCGTCGTGAACACAGGCTCAGAATTGGTGCTCTTTGACACCGGCCTCAACGCCGCAGGCACAACCGCCGCGCTTACTGCCGCAGGCTATTCGCCAGACCAGATCGACAAGGTTGTGATCACGCACATGCACGGCGATCACATTGGAGGGCTGATGAATGAAAGCGCTCTGACCTTTGCCAATGCCGAACTGATCACCGGCGCTGCTGAGATGAACCACTGGGCGGGTGCAGAGAATGAGCGCTTTGATGGGATCATTCGGCCCAACATGGAGCGTTTCACCATGATCGACGGCGGGGCCAGCGTGGCCTCGGGTATCACGGCGATGCCAGCCTTTGGGCACACACCGGGCCATATGGCCTACATGCTGGAAAGCGACGGAGCGCAACTGCTGTTGGCCGCAGATTTTGCCAACCACTTCGTGTGGTCACTGGGCCACCCGGACTGGGAAGTGCTGTTTGACATGGACAAGGCCGCCGCGGCTGCAACACGCAAAACCATGCTCGACATGATGGCGACAGACGGGATTCCGTTCTCCAGCTACCACATGCCATGGCCCGCCTTCGGCTATGTCGAACGGGACGGAGACGCCTACCGCTACGCGCCCCACACCTATCAGCTGACACTCTGATACGGTCAGGGCGGAGGAATTCTCCGCCCTTTCCAACCCTCGGCGATCAGAAATCAACTTCGATCGCGATACCTTTTTCCACAGCCAGATCAACGACCGCTGAGGCCACGGCCAGGTCCTGCAAACCCACACCTGTGCCATCAAACAAGGTGATCTCATCCGCGCTGCGCCGCCCGGGATGTGCGCCGTTGATGACCGCCCCCAACTGATGAACATCGCTTTGCTTGATCAAGCCATCGGCAATCGCGTGCTGCGCCTCACCGATTGAAATTGACTGTGCGATCTCGTCGGTAAAGACAGTCGACCGGCGCAGCAGGGCCGCTGCGACTTCCTGTTTACCCTTGGTATCTGTCCCCATGCAGGCGATATGTGTACCTGCGCTGATATGATCGACCATGATCGTTGGCGCAAACGTCGATGTGATGGAAATCACCACATCCGCTTCGACCATCCCCTCAAGGGGAACAGCCTCAAACGGCACCCCCGCCTCATTTGCCACCTTTTCGATATTGGGCAACATCTCGGCGTGATAATTCCAGCCAATGACCTTCTCGAAATCGCGCTGCTCCAACGCCGCGCGCAGTTGGAACGTAGCCTGATGGCCTGCCCCAACCATTCCCATCACCCTGGCATCTTTGCGCGCCAAGTGCTTGATCGACACGGACGAGGCCGCCGCTGTACGCAAAGCCGTCAGTAGGTTGCCCCCCACCATCGCCTTGGCCTTGCCGGTGTCCGGATCAAACAGAAAAACAGTGGACTGATGGTTAATCAGGCCTCGTTTTTCCAGATTGTTGGGCCAATAGCCGCCCGCCTTCAGTCCCAAAGTCAAACCGGCCCGATCAAAGCCACCTTTGAACCCGTACAAAGCATCCTCATGCCCAATCGCCTCACGGATGACATCAAAGTTATAGGCATCCTCGGCCGCCATCGCGGCAAAGACCTTCTCGACAGCATCAAACGCCGCCTCGCGTGTCATCAGATCCGCGATCTCGCGTTCGGGTACGATCAACATGTTGGTTTTCCTTCGCAAATAGGCAGGGCACAGCCTGCCCGCTTTTACCGTCAGCCGTGGTCACCCGGCTGGAACAGGGGCCCGCCTGACATCAGACAAAACCCCATTGTTTCGTGCGCCCGGATGCATTTCATGAGTGGCTCAAACACCCGGACGTCTTAACTCCGGCGTCCTTTTGGACTCCCCTTGCCTGATCAGTAGGCCTTGCCCCGTGCAGACACAGGCCACAGCGTTTCGACCTTGTCACCGCGCACACCCACGTACCAGTCATGAACGTTCGCGGTGGGGTCACAGTGGCCGGGCACAAGGCGCAGCTTGTCATTCACTTTCAAGACGGCCTTGGGGTCCATCACCACACCATGCTCGTCCGAGCATTTGACGTATTCCACATCGGTGCGGCCATAAATGACGGGCAGACCGGAATCGATGCTCTGGGCCTTCAGACCCGCATCGACAATCGCCTTGTCGGCCTTGGCGTGGCTCATCACCGAGGTGAGGATAAAGAACGCATTCTCCCACTCGCCTTGGTCAATCCGCTTGCCATCCTTGTCGAGGATACGGCCATAATCCGCGTCCATGAAGGCATAGGACCCACACTGCAACTCATTGAAAACACCCGAGTTGCTCTCGAAATAATACGAACCCGTGCCGCCGCCGCCAACGATATCGCACTCGAGGCCATCAGCCTTCAGCGTATCAACAGCATCGCGCACCATGGCGACGGCAATGTCGATCTTGGCCTTGCGATCTTCGTAGCTGTCCATGTGCTGCATCGCGCCCTGATAGGCTTGCAATCCTGCAAACTTCAGTCCGTCCGCCGCGTCAATCGCCTTGGCGATCTCGACAACCTCAGGGGTCGTGGTCACACCACAACGACCCGCGCCACAGTCGATCTCGACCAGACACTCGATCTGCGTGCCATGCTTGGTCGCCGCCGCTGACAGATCCGCCACATTTGCCACATCGTCGACGCAGCAAATGGTTCGGGCCCCCAGCTTGGGCATACGGGCCAGACGGTCGATCTTCTCGGGTTGACGGACTTGGTTGGACACCAGCACGTCTTTGATGCCGCCGCGGGCAAATACCTCGGCCTCCGACACTTTCTGACAGCACACACCGCAGGCACCGCCCAGTTCAACCTGCAACTGGGCCACATCCACAGACTTGTGCATCTTGCCATGGACGCGGTGGCGCATGCCGTGGGCTTTGGCATAGTCACCCATCTTCTTGATGTTGCGCTCAAGCGCGTCCAGATCCAGCACAAGGGACGGTGTGGCGATATCCGCCGCATCCATTCCGGGCAGGGCCGGGACATCAAAACCAACTTCTAGACCTTCGAATTTTGTGGGAGCGTTCATGTGCAGTCTTCCTTCATTTCAGCCAAGGCAGTGTGTCGAGATCGACATTCCCGCCAGTCACGATGATCCCGACACGCTTGCCTGCGAACCGGTTCTTGTTCTTCAAAATCGTGGCCAACGGGACAGCACAGCTGGCCTCCATCACAATGCGCAAATGCTTCCATGTCAGCTTCATCGCATCGATGATTTCCGCGTCTGATGCCGTATAGATGTCGGTCACGTGATTGGACACAAAATGCCAGGTCAGTTCCTTGAGCGGCACAAGCAGGCCATCGGCAATGGTCTTGGGCGCATCATCTGCAATGATGTAACCCGCCTTGAAACTGCGATAGGCGTCGTCAGCCTGCTCCGGCTCCGACGCAATAATCTCGATCTCCGGGGCCAGATTGGACAGTGTCAGACAGGTCCCTGAGATCATGCCGCCACCGCCAATCGGGGCCACCATCATTTCGAGCTCCGGCACCTGCTCGATAAATTCGGCCGAGCAGGTGGCCTGCCCCGCAATCACCCGCGGATCGTTATACGGGTGCACAAAGTCACCCCCCGTTTCGGCCTGAACACGGGCAAATGTCTCTTCGCGGGAGGTGGTCGACGGCTCACATTCCGTGATCACACCGCCATAGCGGCGCACCGTGTCCTTTTTCGCCTGAGGTGCAGTACGAGGCATGACCACATTGCACGGGATTCCCCGACGCGACGCGGCATAGCTGAGGCACGAAGCGTGATTGCCCGAAGAATGCGTTGCCACACCCATCTTAACCTGCTCATCACTCAGCCCGAACACTGCATTAGAGGCCCCACGGACCTTGAACGCGCCCGGTTCCTGAAAGTTGTCGCATTTGAAAAACAGCTCTGCCCCGGTCAGCTCGTTCAGATAGGCGGAGGTGCGCACGGGTGTGCGGTTGATATGCGGTTTGATCCGCTCATGCGCGGCCAGCATGTCATCCAGCGTCGGAATATACATTGCTCCGTCCTTCATTATGCTGCGTTCTTGCGGGCTGCCACGGAATTGGCGCGGTAATACTCCTGCGCCGCTGCCACGCCCGAGCCCAGCTTGATGTCCAGACCCAGGTCGACCATGCACATTTCGGCCGTGGCGATGCCGCTCAGGGTCATCACATCCGTCAGGCTGCCCAAATGGCCGATGCGGAACACCTTGCCGGCCACTTCACCCAGACCCACACCAAAGGCGACGCCATAGGTTTCAGCCGCATGGGTTACTATATCCGTCGCGTTGAAACCCTCGGGCGTGCAAATCGCGCTGACCGTGTCCGAATACACATCAGGCGACGCGGCACACAGCTTCAGTCCCCAAGCCTCAACCGCAGCCCGCACGCCCGTCGCAATCCGGGTGTGACGGGCAAAGACATTCTCTAACCCCTCATCCTCCAGCATCCGACAGGCTTCGCTCAGCCCGTTCAGCAACCCCACCGACGGGGTATATGGGTAAGCGTTGTTGGCATAACCCTTCTTCATGTCCGCCACGTCAAAGAACGTGCGGGGCAAACTCGCCGTCTTGGTCGCGTCCATGGCGCGGGCACTGAAGCCGACGATCGCCAGACCGGCAGGCAGCATGAACCCCTTCTGCGAGCCGGTCACAGCCACATCCACACCCCAGTCGTCAAAGCGGAAATCCATCGACCCGATGGACGACACGCCATCCACAAACAACAGGGCCGGGTGCCCAGCCGCATCCATCGCCGCGCGGATTGCCGCAATGTCCGATTTCACGCCTGTCGCCGTCTCATTGTGCGTCGCCAGCACGGCCTTGATCTCATGGCCCTTGTCCGCCGTCAGGATCTCTTCGTACCGCGCAGCAGAAATCCCTTCGCCCCACACCGTCTCAACCACCTGCACATCGAGACCGTGGCGTGTGCACATATCAATCCAGCGTTGCGAGAACATACCGTTGCGCGCCGCCAACACCTTATCCCCTGCGTTAAGGCAATTGGTCAGCGCCGTTTCCCAGCCGCCCGTCCCGGAGGCGGGGAAGATAAACACCTCGGCGCTTGTGCTTTTCAGGATGCGCTGCACACCAACACGGGCCGGATGCAGAATTTGACCAAACAGGGGAGAACGATGATCAATTGTCGGCATATCACAGGCTTTGCGCAGTGCTTCCGGGATGTTCGTCGGGCCCGGAATAAATACTGGATTCTGAAAGCTCATAGCCGTCTCCTTATCTGGTTGGGGCGACTATAAAGGGCGCACAATGCCGCGTATATTTTTTTGAATTTGCGAAGCAGGCGACAAAGATCCAGAAAAATACTGTGTTGTCAGCCTATTGCATTTTTCATATGGTGAAACGATATTTCGTAAACTTGCACGAGTGCCTCATGGAACGAACTCAGACCGACGATTCGAAACCAACACGGGCCAAGGGAAAACCCCGGGGCAGACCCCGCGGGTGGGACGACAAGACCTCGCAAAACACAATCAAATCGCTCGACCGCGCGATGGAGGTGTTCGAGTATCTCAGCGAAGCGCAGGGCAAGGCGTTGACAACAATTGCCTCTGAAATGGGGCAATCCCCGGCAACCGTGTATCGTGTGCTGGTCACGCTTGAGGGGCGCGGTCTGGTCGAATTCGACCCAATCGAACAGATCTGGCATATCGGCCCCAAGGCATTTGTGATCGGGGCGCGGTTCCTGCGGCGCTCCTCCCTTGTGGACCGCGCGCGTCCGATCATGCGCCGCCTGATGGAACAGACCGGCGAAACCGCCAACATCGGTGTGCAGAAAGACGCCTCTGTCCTATTTCTCAGTCAGGTCGAAACGCATTCCAGCATCCGCGCTTTCTTTCCCCCGGGCACGCTGTCGCCCATGCATGCCTCGGGCATCGGCAAGGCACTGTTGGCGGACATGGATGCAGACCGCCTGAACCGCACGCTCGCCGGGCAGCGGCTGGAAATGTTCACAGAATTCACCATTACCGATCTCGACAGCCTTGTGCAGGACCTCACCGAAATCCGCGCGCGCGGCTATTCCATAGATGGCGAGGAAAAGAACCTCGGGATGCGCTGCATTGCGGCACCGGTCTATGATGTGAATGGCGAGGCAGTGGCCGGAATTTCGGTGTCAGGCCCTACCAGTCGGGTGCGGCTGGAAGACATCGACCGCCTCAGTCTGTGCGTCAAAGACGCCGCGCGAACCTTGTCGCTGGCCATTGGCGGCGCAGCGCGCGCCTAAGCGCTGCGGTCACGTTCCATTGCTGTCTCGTGAAAGGCGCGCGCCGTTTGCGCAACCGCATCCAAATCAGCGTCCAGCACGTCTCCCGGCACCACCAAATGCCAGTTACCGCCCAGCTTTAGACGGAGATTGAAACGCATCATTGGCGACCGCTGGCGTCTGCGCACCGCATCCTTGTCAAACAGCTCGATCCCCAGCGTCGCTCGCCCCGGTTGGGTACGACCAACTCGCAGCACCTCGGTCCAATTCAATGTCGGGATGTAGTAACCGGACAGCCCGTCGCGATCCAACCGCAATGCCACAGGCTGTCCTCGCGCAATGGCGAAGTTCAAAAGACCAAGGCCTAACAGCGCAACACCAATCACCAAAAATAGCCAAAGGAATGCGGGAAACACCTTGCCGTAAATCATGATCAGCACGCAGAGCCCAACCAAAAATCCACCCAACACACAGGAAAACCTCGCGGTGCGGCGCAGCTTGGCCGGGATTACGCGCAACACCAACGGGTCTGGCAAATCGCTCAAGACGGGTCGCGCCAGCCATTCACGATGGGATAGCGGCGGTCCAGCCAGAACGCGCCTTTGGTCAGACGGGCGCCGGGGGCAGATTGAAAGCGCTTGTATTCGCTGAGGTAGATCAGTCGCTCTACCTTGCGTGCCACATCAGCATCAAAGCCAGCGGCCACGCAATCGGCAATCGATCCGTCCTGATCGACCAGAATGTCCAGCATCGCATCCAGATCCGGGTAATCCGGCAGGCTGTCGCTGTCTTTCTGATCCTCACGCAATTCAGCCGAGGGCGGTTTGGTGATGATCCGCTCCGGGATCACCTCGCCTTCATAGCCCATCATCCAGTCGCGGTGATTGGCATTGCGCCAATGGCACGTTTGGAACACCCGGGTTTTGTAGAGATCCTTGATCGGATTGTAGCCGCCCGACATATCGCCATAGATGGTGGCATATCCCACCGCTACTTCAGACTTGTTGCCGGTGGTCAGCAGCATCTCGCCAAACTTGTTGGACAATGCCATCAACAGCAATCCACGAATGCGGGATTGTATGTTCTCTTCGGTCAGTCCTTCTTCGGTTCCTTCAAACAAGGGTGCAAGGGTCGACGTCACGGCCGCCCGCGTCTCAGCAATCGGGACATAGTCATAGCGGCAGCCAAGCGCCTTGGCACATGCCTCGGCGTCCTCCAGCGAGTGAGGCGAGGTATATTCGGATGGCAACATCACACAGCGCACGTTGTCTGGTCCCAGCGCATCCGCGGCAATCGTCGCCACAAGGGCCGAATCCACACCGCCGGACATGCCCAACAGCACCTTCTTGAACCCGGTCTTACCGCAATAGTCGCGCAAGGATTGGACCATAACGCGGTAATCCTGCTCCCATTCATCCGGATGCTGGGCCACATGACCCTCAACAATGCGCCACCCGCCAGGGCAGCGTTCCAGATCGATATGAGTCACGATCTCGTCAAAGGCAGGCAGCTTGAAGGCCAAGGCCCCGCCCGCGTTCAACCCAAATGTTCCACCATCAAACACCTGGTCATCCTGTCCTCCCACCATGTTGAGGTAGATCAGCGGCAATCCGGTCTCGACCACGCGGGCAACCATGTGGTTCAAGCGCGTATCGAACTTGCCGCGGTAATAGGGGGAACCATTCGGCACCAGAAGAAACTCCGCCCCCGTCTCCTCCAGCGTCTCTGCCACATCGCCATGCCATGCGTCTTCGCAGATTGGCGAACCGACGCGGGTGTTGCCCACTGAATAAGGGCCCCCCAAGGGACCGGCATCAAAAACGCGGACCTCGTCAAACACGGTCTCATTGGGCAAATGATGCTTCAAAACCCGTGACGCGATCTTGCCGCCCTTGCAGATCAGATACGCGTTATAAAGAGCCGCACCCTCCACCCACGGACAACCAATCGCCAACGCAGGACCATCGGCGCACTCGGCCGCGAGCGCCTCGGCAGCCTGCATCGCGGCTGCGTGGAATGCGGGCTTCATCACCAGATCCTGCGCATTGTAGCCGGTGATGAACATCTCCGGCAAAGCAACCATATCGGCACCTGCATCGCGCCCAGCTTCCCAGGCAGCGCGGGCCTTGACGACATTGCCGTTAATATCCCCCACGGTCGGGTTCAACTGACCAAGTGTAATGCGAAACGTGTCAGCCATCACGGGCACTCCATTTATGCGAGACGTGATGTAGCAGAATGCAGGGCAAGGGAAAGCCAAAGGCGACGAAGTGGAGCCCAAGACAGGTTTCTTCTGACCAAAAATACCATGGGCGAGGCGCGCAGCGCCGGGCGCAGCACCCCCAAAAAAACCGGCAATCCCGACCCATGGGCCGCAGGCCGGGCTCCAATCCACATCCCAACAATCGGCCAAGGTTAAGGCATTGCCCCTCGCCGCCCCCTGCCCTAACCTTTCGCGGGTCTGGCGCAAAAGCGTCCAACACCGAATCTAGACAAAAAAGGACGCCATGCTGATGCGCAGTTTGATGATCTGCATTGCCTTTACAATCGCCGCAGCCATGACCGGGCCTGCCTTGGCTCAAAGCAATCAGGTTCTGACCAAACAATACGACGATGGCGGCATCTACGAAGGCACATTCCGAGGCGGGCTGCAGCATGGCCTGGGGACCTATCGGCTGCCCAATGGCTACGAATATACCGGCGAATGGGTTGACGGCGAAATCAAGGGGGACGGCACCGCGCGCTTCCCCAATGGGTCGGTCTATGAGGGGACGTTCTCAAAAGGCAAACCCGACGGGTTCGGCAAAATCACATTCGCCGATGGCGGCACCTATGAAGGCGACTGGCAAGCGGGCGCCATTATCGGTGAAGGCGTGGCCAACTACGCCAACGGGGTGCGCTACGAAGGACAGTTCCGCAATGCCAAGCACCACGGTAAGGGAGTCATGCAATCCCCCGGCGGGTACGAATACAAAGGTGACTGGATCGACGGGATCAAACAGGGGACAGGGACAATCACCTATCCTGACGGCGCAATCTATGATGGCGAGATCGCAGACGGCAAACGACAGGGCACCGGCACATTGAAAATGCCCGATGGGCTGATCTATGTGGGCCTTTGGAAAGACGGGCAAATCGACGGCAAAGGCATGCTGACGCAGCCAAACGGCGACGTCTATGAGGGCACGCTTGTTTCGGGGCGCCGCGAAGGAACTGGCAAAGTCACCTATGCCAACGGCGACATCTACGAAGGTAATTTCCGCGATGACCGTCGCGAGGGTCAGGGCACCTTTAAGGGAACGGACGGCTACATCTACGTCGGACAATGGGCCGGTGGGCAAATTTCGGGGCAAGGGCGCGTAACCTACCCCGATGGGGCGGTCTATGAAGGCAGTTTCAAGGACGACCTTGCCGATGGCACAGGCAAAATCACCTATACGGACGGCTCTACGTTCGAAGGGGATTGGGTCGCTGGGGTGATTGAGGGACAGGGCCGCGCCACCTACCCCAACGGCGTCATCTACGAGGGTGGGTTCAAAAATGCCCGCAATCACGGCACCGGCGTGATGACCTATGCCGATGGCTACCGCTACGAAGGCGCTTGGGAAGACGGGCAACGACACGGTCAAGGGACAGCCACCTACCCGGATGGCACCATCTACACAGGCACCTTTGAAAACGGCCAGCGCCACGGCACCGGCAAAATCGTCATGGCCTCTGGCTTTGAGTATGACGGAGAATGGACACGCGGCGAAATCGACGGCACAGGCACCGCAACTTATGCCAATGGCGACGTCTACGAAGGCACCTTCAAAAGCGGCAAGCGGCAAGGGTCAGGCACCATGCGCTATGCCACAGGTGAAGAGGCCACAGGCGAATGGGACAGCGGCGCGCTGGCAGATGACAGCTAGGCTCGGGCGCGTGACACGTGCCCTTGTATTGCCACTTATGCTGATAGCCGCACCTGCTTGGGCAGACTGGCAATATCTCGAAACATTCACCGACCCGATTGATGGCTACAACACACGTGCAGCCACAACCACAAATGCTGACGGCGTCGCGCTGCATTTTTACAGAAATCCAATCGGGCGAGTCTATGTGCTTTTCACTCTGCCCGCCGAAGGCAGCGACCTGATCAGCGACGGGCCAGTGGCAATCCTGACACCGCAAGGGTTCGCCAGCAAAGAGATCGAGGCACGCACGAGTCCCGGTCGCGTCGTTGAATACGGACGCAGCAACGGGCGGGCCTTGCGCGACAGGCTATGGCACGGCGAAGGCGACACCCCCATTGGCACCCTGCGCAATATCATAGATGCACCAGTGCTGTCCGCCACTTTCACACTCACCTCCGGCGACACCGTACAAACGGAATGGGACATGACGGGCGCAGGGCTGCCCCTCGCCCAAGCGATCGGGATCAGCATCGACGGCATAGCCGCAGGGCAAGAATGGGAAACCGCTGCCTCTCAGGCGCTTCTGGCCGCGATGACAGTCTGCCAATTCCCAAAACTCGATATAACCTGCGTGCAAAAGGTCACCGCCTGCTCCAGCAAAATCAGCGACGAGAGGGACATAGACGGTTTCGAGGCCTGCGTGGTTGAAGGCGACTAAAGGCACGGAGCGGACATTGGCGTCCTGAACGCCAATGTCCGCATTTTTGCGCCTAGAATTTGCTAATCGAGTTTCCGCCGTCAGCGATTATAGCGCTACCGGTCACGAACGAGGCTTCCCCGGAAAGTAAAAACACGGCAACTTGCGCAATTTCTGACGGCTCAGCCATCCGCTTTAACGCATGTAGACCACGCACAACTTCGTGGAAGCTGGGGTCATCTCCTGCCATGGGTGTTTTGGTGCCTCCTGGCAGGAGGGCATTGACACGTATGTTCTCTGTACCATGCTCAGCAGCGAGCACCTGGGTCATGCCTACTAGACCTGCTTTGGAAGCCGCATAGGCTACCATGCCGGGCAAACCTACAGTGTGCCCTACAAATGAAGACGTGAAAACGATGGACCCACCACCATTTTCGCGCAAAGCAGGTATCTGATACTTCGCAGCGTAGAAACCGCTGCTCAGATTGACATCCAAAACCGAATGCCAGTTGCTGGATTGCATCTCAGACACAGGTCCCATGTCTCCCATGATCCCGGCATTGTTGAACGCCCCGTCAAGACTACCAAATTCCTCCTTCGCGCAGCTCACAAGCGCCTCAGCGTATGCTTCGTCGCTCACATCACCGGGCAGACTAACGGCGTTTCCATTGCTTTGCCTGATCTGCCCAACAAGCTGATCAAGTTCAGCTTTTCTGCGCGCCCCAAGGACGACGTTGGCCCCTTTTGAGGCAAGCAAAAGTGCAGCTGCAGCACCGATCCCGCTGCTCGCTCCAGTGACGATGATGGTTTTGTCCCTTAGTTTCATATTTTGCCTTTCGATCATTGGGAGATGATCGTCTAGGGCTTGGGCGTGCACTTGGGCGACCCGTTTCATGCGCTCTTGGGCACCGACAATATACATGCGCAAGATTCGGGTTTGCGCCGCCCAAAGTGTAAAGCCGCCATTCGAGCAAACTGCACAATCCGTGACTTTGGGCTCAAGGCGCATCGTCGACACACATCGTACAGTGTTGCTTGCACCCCGCACTCACTCTAACAAGTTGCTGCTGGTAAATCTGTCCTGACACAATTCGACAACACTCCAAGAATCTGTCACGGAACAGGCTTCTCACAAACCACCGCACGCGCCGTCAGCACCCACTGGCAGGTCAATCCGCGGTACCAGGAGGGTAAACAGTTTGTGACCCAGCCCTTTTCCCGAAATCACTTGCACAAATTCAACGCAAGTATCCCGCTGGTACGGTCAGACCAAATCCCCCGCCGACATGCGTTCCAAAAACGCCTCGGCCTCGCTCAAAACCGTTGTGCGGCGGTCCTCATCCATCCGGTCCCACGTGCGATACATATTGCCCATCCGTGCATTCTTGGAAAAACGATCGCGGTGGCGGTCCAGGAAATGCCAATAAAGCAGGTTAAAAGGGCACGCGCCCTCCCCCGTCTTGACGCTGACCTTATAGTGGCAGCCCTTGCAGTAATCCGACATCCGATTGATGTAAGCCCCTGAGGACACATAAGGTTTTGACGCTATCACACCCCCGTCCGCAAACAGGGACATCCCGACGACATTGGGGGCCTCGACCCACTCGAACGCATCGGCATAGACCGCCAGATACCAGTCCGACACCTCACCCGGATCCAAACCCGCCAGCAGGGCAAAGTTACCCGTGACCATCAAACGCTGGATGTGGTGGGCATAAGCCTCTGCCCCGGTCTGCTCCACCGCTTTGGAGATACACCGCATCCGCGTCTCCCCGCCCCAATAGAATTCAGGCAATTTCCGCTGGTGATTCAACGCATTACGTCGGGGATACTCTGGCCCCTCAAGGAAGTAGATGCCCCGCACATATTCGCGCCAGCCGATGACCTGCCGAATGAACCCCTCAGCCGCATTGATCGGCACATCGCCATCTTTCCACGCCTGCTCGACCGCGCGGCACACCTCCAGCGGCTCCAGTAGCCCGATGTTCAGATAAAGCCCAATGACGGCGTGATAGAGGAACCGATTGTCTGCCAGCATCGCGTCCTGATAGTCGCCAAATTTGGCAAGCCCGTGAGAGACAAAATGCGCCAGCGCCCGGCGCGCCTGCCCTTGATCCGTGGCAAACCAGAACGGGTGCAAATCCCCGAAATGATTGCCAAACCGACGCTCCACAAGGTCCAGAACGGCTTCAACCGTCTCATCCGGCGTGAATCGCATGGGCCCGGAAAAATCCACTTCCCCCGGCGCGGGTTTGCGGTTGTCGTGGTCGTAATTCCACTTGTCACCCGCAGGTTTGTCGCCCTCCATCATCAGGCCAGTCTTGCGGCGCATGTCGCGGTAGAAATACTCCATCCGCAGCGCTTTGCGACCCTTAGCCCATGTCTCAAATTCCGAATGGGACGCAATGAACCGATCATCCTCAAGCAGCGTCACCATCAATGGGCAATCCTCAAGTGCTGCAATCAGGCGATACTCCCCGGGGCGCGTGGCAATCACATCGCTGGCAGAATATTGCGCGGCACGGCGGATGAGCTCTCCCGCAATGCTCTGCGTATTATCCGTGTCATCCAGTTCGGAATAGGCAACCGTCCAGCCCTCAGCATCCAGCCGGGCCGCGAACTTGCGCATTGCTGAAAGAACAAGAGCGATTTTTTTGGGGTGATGAGGCACGTAAGACCCCTCATCGGCAACTTCCGCCATAACGACGACATCACGATCTTTGTCTCCCGCTTTCAACGCAGCGACATCTTCGCTCAATTGATCCCCAAGGATCAGGATCAACTTGCTCACCACACGACCTCTTTTCCCGCGTAGTCAAGAAATTGGCCGGACTGTGCAGAGGTCAATCCATCCATCACAGCCACCAAATGCTCCGCAGCCTGTTCCGGCAAAACAGCCGGATGGCGGCCCAAATATTTCTCGGTAAATGCCGTCGCCACAGTGCCCGGATGCAGCGCCACGATTGCAGCTTCAGGATGCGAGCGTCCCAATTCCACCGCCGCTGTGCGCACCACTTGGTTCACCGCCGCCTTGGCCGAACGATAGCTGATCCAACCGCCGATCCGATTGTCCCCAATAGACCCAACTCGCGCAGAGAGCACCGCAAAAACAGAACCTTGATCGCGGCGCAACAAAGTGTGCGCATGAGACAGAACCAGCGCTGGGCCAACCGTATTCAGCGCAAACTGATCCATCATCGCCGCCGGGTCCAATCCCTTGATGGTCTTCTCAGGCGCAGCACCTGCGATCTCCAACGCCCCCGTCGCCACCACAACGCGATCAAATGGACCAAGACCGGCAAGATGGTCCGACACAAACCCCGCATCGGTCACATCCAACCCATCTACCGACCGGGACAATCCCGTCACGGACGCCCCACGCGCAGAGTACGCCGCCACCAAAGCCGATCCAATTCCGCCCGACGCTCCTATTATCAAAACCTTTTCCATGCGCATGTCAGCTAGCGGAGAAACCCGATCCATCAACTTCATCTTGCCAAATAAACTTCCCCCGGAGGGTCCCGAAGTCACGTCTCGCGCCACGCAGGAAATTCCAGACTTCCCATTTGCCAAAGGCGCGGTATAACTAGGCCCATGACTTACGCCACACATATCCTCAGCCTGCGCCAAACCGGCGCTGCTTTGCGTGGCCTACTGCTCCTAATCCGCCTCTGAGCGTGCCCAACGGCGCGTCCGCTCAGAGGTAGCCCATGCGCGCCACGAGGCTTAGGACCAGAAAAAGAGAACCCAAAATGACCAAAGATCACGTCGTCATATTCGACACCACATTGCGCGATGGCGAACAGTCGCCCGGCGCCACCATGACCCATGCGGAAAAGCTCGAAATCGCCGGACTGCTGGACGATATGGGTGTCGACATCATCGAAGCCGGATTTCCCATCGCTTCCGAAGGTGATTTCAACGCCGTCTCCGAAATCGCAAAGAACGCGGAAACGTCAGTTATTTGCGGCCTTGCGCGCGCACAGCTCGGTGACATCGACCGCTGTTGGGAGGCAGTCAAACACGCCAAGAAACCGCGCATCCACACCTTCATCGGCACCTCTCCCCTGCACCGCGCCATTCCGAATCTGACCATGGACGAAATGGCCGAGCGGATTGAACAGACGGTCACGCACGCCCGCAACCTGTGCGAAGACGTGCAGTGGTCGCCTATGGACGCAACCCGCACCGAAATCGACTATCTCTACCGGGTCGTGGAAATCGCCATCAAATGCGGCGCGACCACAATCAACATCCCCGATACGGTCGGCTACACTGCGCCCCGCGAAAGCGCGGAACTGATCGCGGGTCTCATCGCCAATGTGCCCGGAGCGGACGAGGTGACGTTCGCAACGCACTGCCACAACGATCTGGGCATGGCGACGGCAAACAGCCTCGCCGCAGTCGAAGCGGGTGCGCGCCAGATTGAGTGCACAATCAACGGATTGGGTGAACGCGCGGGCAACACGGCGCTCGAAGAAGTCGTGATGGCCCTGAAGGTGCGAAACGACATTATGCCATTCTCAACCGGCATCGACAGCACCAAGATCATGAACATCTCGCGTCGCGTGGCAGCCGTCAGCGGCTTCCCCGTTCAGTTCAACAAGGCCATCGTCGGCAAGAACGCCTTTGCCCATGAATCCGGCATCCACCAAGATGGTATGCTCAAAAACGCCGAGACATTCGAGATCATGCGCCCCGAGGATGTCGGCATCGCGGGCACTTCGCTGCCTTTGGGGAAGCACTCGGGCCGGGCTGCCCTGCGTGCCAAACTCGAAGAGTTGGGTTTTGAAGTGGGGGACAACCAACTCAAGGACATCTTTGTGCGGTTCAAGGATCTGGCTGACCGTAAGAAAGAGGTGTTTGATGACGATCTCATCGCCCTTGTCCGCACACAAGGCGACCCCGAAGATGAACGGCTGAAGATCGAAAAACTGGCTGTCCGCTGCGGCACCGAAGGGCCACAAGTTGCCGATCTGGTAATGTCGGTTGATGGCACGAGCCACATGACCACACAGACAGGCGATGGCCCGGTTGACGCGACCTTCAATGCGGTCAAGGCGTTGTTCCCGCACGAAGCGCGCCTGCAACTTTATCAGGTTCACGCCGTCACCGAAGGCACGGACGCGCAAGCTACAGTCAGTGTCCGGATGGAAGAAGACGGGCGCATCGTAACCGGACAGTCCGCTGACACTGATACGGTTGTGGCCAGCGCCAAGGCTTATGTGCACGCCCTCAACCGTCTGCTTGTGCGGCGCGAAAAGACCGGAAGCGACAAGCGTGAGGTCAGCTACAAGGACGTCAGTTAATGTATTGACAGCATGTGCCGGGGTGGCAACGTCTCGGCACATATCCATTTGATAACAGGTCCAATTTAATAAAATATATTGCAATATCGGCGCTTATCGCGCTGATCGGCGCCTCTGCTGCCACAGCCAACACAGTCACTGTTCTGCAATCCAATGCACCCGGCGGCAACTATGCCAACGCCTTGGGGGCAAGCGGAAACAACCTCGGCGCAGCGCCTTCAGGCACAACCGCATCCAATGTGATCTGCACACTCTCGTGCCGCGCTGCCAGCTTTTGCGTCGGCGGACGGGCCGACCCGAATGATGCTTTCTGTGTCAAAGTCAGCGCCAATCAGCAGATCACCGAATTGTCGATCTCCGGCATTTTGACGAGCACCCAAGCGCTGCGGTTCATCATTAAAGATGTGACCGCAGCGACAGTGAGCAACCTGTACACGGGCACAATTGCACCATCAGGCGCGCTGCAAGTTCTGTCGACCACCGGCACGCCCATCGGGCAGGGCACCTACAATGCGGGCCTGGGCTTTTTCGGCGATCTGCTGACCGTGAATGACTTCAGCTATGCCTACACGATAAGTTCGGCCATTGTCGAAACCGGCCCCGTCCCCCTGCCCGCCAGCCTGCCACTGGCACTTGCCGGGCTTGGTGCACTGGGTCTGATGCGGCGGCGCAAACGCGCCTGACGCGCCGGTCGGTTCATGAGATCAAGGTGGGCAATTTTTCGGCCTGTCCCCATTTTGCAAGCAACCTGCCTTTTGACAGCCTCGCACCGCCATACAGTCATTTGATCGGCACAATGGCGCTTGTAACATGGCGATTCCGGCCTTTAACCCACGCGCGCGCAACCCTATAAGAACTCGAATTCCACGCACCCCCGAGTCGGGGTGCCAATAAGCATTCGAGGTGCGCAGCAGATGTCGATCTTCGGAAATCTTGGTGGGTTGTTTTCGTCCGACATGGCGATCGACCTCGGCACCGCGAACACGCTTGTATATGTCAAGGGCAAGGGCGTTGTGCTGTCCGAACCCTCCGTTGTGGCCTACCACATCAAGGACGGCGTGAAAAAAGTGCTGGCTGTGGGCGAAGATGCCAAGCTGATGCTGGGCCGCACCCCCGGCAGCATTGAGGCGATCCGCCCCATGCGCGAAGGCGTTATCGCGGACTTTGACACAGCCGAAGAGATGATCAAGCACTTCATTCGCAAGGTGCACAAACGCTCGACATTCTCCAAGCCCAAAATCATTGTGTGCGTGCCTCACGGAGCAACACCCGTTGAAAAACGCGCGATCCGCCAGTCGGTTCTGTCCGCAGGAGCGCGGCGCGCAGGCCTCATCGCCGAACCCATTGCTGCGGCCATCGGGGCGGGTATGCCAATCACCGACCCAACCGGCAACATGGTCGTGGACATCGGCGGCGGCACCACAGAGGTGGCCGTCCTGTCACTAGGCGACATCGTCTATGCCCGGTCCGTTCGCGTCGGCGGAGACCGCATGGATGAAGCCATCATTTCCTACCTGCGCCGCCAGCAGAACCTGCTGGTGGGTGAAACCACGGCAGAGCGGATCAAGACATCCATTGGCACCGCCCGTATGCCGGATGACGGGCGCGGGACCTCAATGCAGATCCGAGGGCGCGACCTGCTGAATGGAGTCCCCAAGGAAATTGAAGTGACCCAAGCCCAGATCGCCGAAGCCCTTGCCGAACCTGTGCAGCAAATCTGCGAGGCGGTGATGACAGCGCTTGAAACCACACCCCCTGATCTGGCAGCAGACATTGTGGACCGTGGCGTGATGTTGACCGGCGGCGGCGCGCTTCTGGGTGACCTTGATCTGGCACTGCGAGAACAAACCGGTCTGGCAGTGTCCATCGCCGATGAATCTTTGAATTGTGTCGCCTTGGGCACGGGCAAGGCACTGGAATATGAAAAACAGCTGCGCCACGCGATTGATTACGACAGCTAAACGCGCAGCGCTCCTCGGATCGGTGATAAACAGTTAGCTTGCCCCTAAGGGGCAAATGTCGGACCATCCCCTTAACGGACCCAATGTGGAGGCAATGCCGCCTTGGCCAAGGACCGCGGACAAGTCGATTATGCAGGCCCGCTTCGGCGGCTTGTTTTGGCTGTGCTCATCCTTATTCTGGCCGGTACCTTTCTGGTCTGGCGTATCGACAGCCCGCGGGTTGAACGCTTTCGCGCCCAAGTGACCGACCGCATCGTGCCCAACATGGATTGGGCCATGGCCCCGGTTACAGGCACCATCAACCTGTTCCGCGATTTCCAAAGCTATCGCCGCATTGCCGAGCAAAACGCCGAACTGCGTCGCGAGTTGCGCCAGATGGAAGCGTGGAAAGAGGCGGCGCTACAGCTTGAACAGGAAAACGCGCGGCTGCTGGATCTCAACAACGTGCGCCTTGACCCCCGTCTAACCTACATCACCGGCGTAGTGCTCGCTGATTCAGGTTCTCCTTTCCGCCAGTCTGTGCTGCTGAATGTCGGCGCGCGCGATGGCATTGTGGAAGGTTGGGCCACGATGGACGGCATCGGCCTTGTGGGTCGCGTGTCGGGTGTGGCCCAGAACACGGCAAGGGTGATCATGGTTACTGACGCCTCAAGTCGGGTACCAGCGGTCATCCAGCCCTCAGGACAGAGGGCGATTGTGGCAGGCGATAACTCGGCAGCCCCACCAATTGATTTCCTTGAAAACCCCGATCTTGTACGCCCCGGCGACCGGGTCATCACATCAGGCGACGGCGGCGTGTTTCCGGCGGGCCTGCTGATCGGACAAGTCGCAGCAGATCCCGGTGGACGGCTGCGCGTGCGGCTCGCGGCTGACTATGAACGTCTCGAATTCCTGCGGGTGCTACGCCACTACGGATCAGAACCCGTATCCGACACCACTGACGTGCTGCGCCCGAATGAGGCCGCCCAGTTGACTGAGGAGGCGGGCGAATGATCGACACCGCTCCCGCCTCTCGGCTCTGGACCATGCGCATCGCATTTGGCGCGCTAGTGTTGCTGCTTTTGTTCTTTCATCTGTTGCCTTTGCAGACGGCAACAGGTGGCTTGATCTGGCCCGATCTGATCCTTGCCTTTGCCTTTGCGTGGTCGGTGCGACGACCGGAGTTTGTACCTGCAACCCTGCTCGCCCTGTGCTTTCTGATCGCGGATCTGCTTTTGCAACGTCCGCCCGGACTGTGGGCGCTTCTGGCACTAATCGCATGTGAACACCTCAAGGGGCAGGCACGCGTCCTGCGTGACGCCACCTTTGCCTCCGAATTGGTGTCAGTGGCCGCATGGATTGTCGGCGTTGGTGCCGCCTACAGTCTGGCGCTGGCGCTGCTGATTATTGATCGCCCACCTCTAATTCCGGTCATCATCCAGATCGTGGTAACACTGCTGGCCTATCCGATTGTGGTGGCAATCACACATGCGTGTATGGGCGTGCGCAAATCGACTCCCAAGGATCTGGGCGGTATAGGGGTCAGGTCATGAAACGACCCCGCGTAGACACCGAAGCAAACCATCGCAAACTGACCCGCCGCGCTGCCCTGCTCGGTGGGGCGCAATTGCTGTTTGTCGGTGCATTGGGTGCGCGAATGCAATTCCTGCAAGTCGATCAAGCTGATCAATTCCGGCTGCTCGCCGAAGAAAACCGCATCAATGTCCGCTTGATCCCGCCAGCACGGGGTGAGGTCTTTGACCGCAACGGTATCCCCCTTGCACGCAATGTGCCCAGCTACCGGATCGTGGTGGTGCGCGAAGATGCTGGCGATGTCGAAAATGTTATTTCGCGTCTTGGCAAGATAGTAGATCTGGATGCCGAAGAGCTTGAGCGCGCCATGGCCGAAATCAAGCGGTCGCCCCCCTTCCTGCCTGTGACCGTAGCCGACGAGGTCGCGTGGGAAGACCTCAGCCGTGTTTCTGTCAATGCACCGGCTCTGCCGGGACTGACCCCCGAGGTCGGCCTGTCCCGTGTCTATCCGCAGGGATCGGACTTTGCCCACGTGCTGGGTTATGTCGGCCCGGTCAGCGACTATGATCTGGAGCGGATTGAAGACCCTGACCAGTTGCTGCGAATTCCCCGCTTCCAGATCGGCAAGGTTGGGGTCGAAGCCAAGATCGAGGAAAACCTGCGCGGCAAGGCTGGTGCGCGGCGGGTCGAGGTGAACGCCTCGGGACGTATCATGCGAGAGTTGGACCGCCGCGAGGGCGTGGCGGGTTCCGATTTGCAACTGACCATCGACGCCAAGCTGCAAAGCTATGTGCAGGCGCGACTGGCCGAAGAAAGCGCCAGCGCGGTGGTGATGGATCTGGAATCCGGCGATCTGGTCGCTATCGCCTCTGCGCCCACATACGACCCTAATCTGTTTGTGCGTGGGATCTCGACCAAGGACTACAACGCCCTTACCTCCAACACTTATCGCCCTCTGGCCTCAAAATCGGTGCAAGGCACATATCCGCCCGGCTCAACTTTCAAGATGATCACGGCCATGGCCGCACTTGAAGACGGTCTGATCGGACCAGATGAAACCGTCTATTGCCCCGGCCACCTCGAGGTCGCCAACCGGAAATTCCACTGCTGGAAACGGGCAGGTCACGGCTGGGTCGATCTGCAAAACTCGCTCAAGCAGTCCTGCGACGTCTATTACTACGATCTGGCCCTCAAGGTTGGGATTGAAAAGATCACGGCCATGGCCAACCGCTTTGGACTGGGCGAACGCCATGACGTGCCCATGTCAGCCGTGGCCAAGGGTCTGACGCCTACGAAGGACTGGAAGGCCAGCACTCACGGGCAGGATTGGGTCATCGGGGACACGGTTAACGCGTCCATCGGCCAGGGCTATATGCTGGCCTCGCCACTGCAGCTGTGCGTCATGACCGCACGATTGGCGACGGGGCGCAGCATCACACCGCGCCTTGTGAAATCTGTGGACGGGGTCGAACAGCCCTCTGGTGCAGGCACTTCCATGGGGATGAACGAAAACAACCTGCGCAAGATGCGGCGCGCGATGTATTCCGTCGTAAACGATCGCGGCGGCACCGCCTATGGTAGCCGCATTATCGAAGACGCCGTGCGCATGGCGGGCAAAACCGGCACCAGCCAGGTGCGCAACATCACCGCCGCCGAACGTGCCCGTGGTGTGACCCGCAACGAAGACCTGCCATGGGAACGGCGCGACCACGCCCTGTTTGTGAATTTCGCACCCTACGATAATCCGAAATACGCGGTCGCCGTCGTGGTCGAACATGGCGGAGGCGGCTCCAAGGCGGCCGCTCCCATCGCGCGTGACGTTACCTTGCAAGCCCTGTACTCAGGTGAACCTCCGCTTGAAAGCTATCCGACCAAGGATCGGGGGCGCATCCGGGAACAACAGCGCGTGCTGCGCGACATGCGTCCACTGGCCAACATTCCCGGAAGCGATCAGGCATGAGTTATCTTGAGTATAACGCCAAATACGTCCCCGTCGGGCCGCGCAAGATCCTGTATCTGAATTGGCCTCTGGCGCTGCTGCTGACTGCTGTGGCTGGGGTTGGGTTTCTGATGCTCTATTCTGTCGCCGGGGGCTCTTTCAGCCCCTGGGCTGAACCACAGATGAAACGCTTTGCCATGGGCTTTGTGTTGATGATGTTGGTCGCCATGGTGCCGATCTGGTTGTGGCGCAACCTTGCCGGTGTGGCATTTGCGGGCTCTTTGCTGTTGCTCTTGGCAGTGGAATTTTTTGGCTCCGTCGGTATGGGGGCGCAACGCTGGATCGATCTTGGATTCATGCGGCTTCAACCGTCCGAATTGACCAAGGTGACGCTGGTGATGGTGTTGGCCGCCTACTATGACTGGCTGCCGCCGCACAAGAAATCGCACCCGTTCTGGGTGCTGATACCTGTCATTTTGATCCTCGTGCCCACGTTTCTGGTACTGCGGCAGCCCGATCTTGGGACGTCGATCCTGTTAATGACAGCGGGCGGCGGGCTGATGTTCCTTGCCGGGGTGCACTGGGCTTACTTTGCTGCCGTCATCGCATCTGCCGGCGGTCTGATCACGGCAGTTTTCCAATCGCGTGGAACAGATTGGCAGTTGCTGAAAGACTACCAATATCGCCGGATCGACACCTTTCTTGATCCCTCCTCCGATCCGCTTGGGGCGGGCTATCACATCACTCAATCCCAGATCGCTCTGGGCTCTGGCGGCTGGACCGGGCGTGGGTTTATGCAAGGCACACAAAGTCGGTTGAACTTCCTGCCCGAGAAACACACCGACTTTATCTTTACCACACTGGCCGAAGAGTTCGGCTTTGTCGGCGCGTTCTCTCTTCTGATCCTTTACACGCTGATCATCGTTTTCTGCGTGGCCTCTGCTTTGGCCAACAAGGACCGGTTTTCTTCCCTGCTGACACTGGGCGTCGCGCTCAACTTCTTTTTGTTCTTCGCAGTCAACATGTCGATGGTGATGGGACTTGCGCCTGTCGTGGGGGTGCCACTGCCGCTGGTCAGCTACGGTGGCTCAGCGATGCTGGTGTTGATGATCGCCTTTGGGCTCACCCAAAGCGCGCATGTCCATCGCCCCCGCTAAAGCTGACATTCCTACCTGTGTTGACACCCATCACAAATGTGGGTTTTGCAATCGCAACATGCTCCGTTAGACCTACCGCAAGTACCTTGCCCGGAGAGACCCATGGCCCTGTTCCACCTTGCCTTCAACGTAACCGACCTTGACGCCACACGCGCCTTTTACGGCGACCTGTTGGGATGCGACGAGGGGCGCAGCACCGACACGTGGGTCGATTTCAACTTCTTTGGCCATCAGATTTCCTGCCATCTGGGCACGCCTTTTGCAGCCGCGCCCACTGGCAAAGTCGGAGAACACGATGTGCCCATGCCGCATTTCGGCGCAGTCCTCGCGATGTCGGATTGGCGCGCATTGGCCGACAAGCTGACAGCCGCAGGCACCGACTTTGTGCTCGCCCCGCAAATCCGGTTCGAGGGGCAACCGGGTGAGCAGGCGACGATGTTCTTCACAGACCCGTCTGGCAATCCAGTCGAGATCAAAGGCATGGCAGACCTGTCCGAGGCTTTCGCCACATGAGCGTCAACGTCCTGTTTGCCGCTACACAAAACCGCTGGCAGGAATATGAAACGCCGTTGACTCAAGCTATCGCCGCTACCGGTGTCGATGCACATATCGCGCTTGATATTCCTGCCACCGAAGTCGACTACATCGTCTATGCACCCAATTCCGAAGTGCAGGACTTCACACCTTTCACCCGCGCCAAGGCGGTGTTGAACCTTTGGGCTGGAGTAGAGGCAATTGTGGGGAACCCCACGTTGCACCTGCCGCTGTGCCGAATGGTCGATCCGGCCCTGACGCAAGGAATGGTCGAATGGGTGACAGGGCATACCCTGCGCCTTCACCTTGGAATGGACGCGCACATCAACGCGGCTCCCGGCACATGGGAGCCCGTCGCACCACCCCTGTCCTTTGACACACGCGTCACTGTTTTAGGGCTGGGGGAATTGGGCGCCGCATGCGCACAAGCCCTCGCCGCCCTTGGATTTGATGTCGCAGGATGGAGCAGGTCCGCGAAATCCATCGACGGGATCACCTGCCTTTCCGGTGCAGACGGGCTGCACTGTGCGCTGGAACGAGCTGATTATTGTGTGCTGTTACTGCCCAGCACAGCCCAAACCGAAAACACGTTGAACGCACGCACCCTAGCTCTCATGCCCACAGGCGCACGTATTCTGAACCCCGGGCGGGGTCCATTGATTGACGATGACGCCTTGCTGGCGGCCCTGGACAGCGGTCAAATCGGACATGCCACGCTGGATGTGTTCCGGGTGGAACCACTGCCCCAAGAGCACCGTTACTGGACACATCCATCTGTCACGGTGACACCGCACGTCGCATCTGAAACACGGGCCGCCTATTCGTCAAAAACAGTGGCTGAAAACATCAGGCGAGGGGAGGCAGGGCAGCCCTTTCTCCACCTCGTTGATCGCAGCGCGGGATACTGACCGGACGCGTCACGCCGCCAGACCGCGCCCTTTCAGCAATGCCTCGACTCCGGGCAATCGCCCACGAAATGCGACGTACAACTCCGCGGCATCCGCGCTACCTCCCGTGCTCAGGATATGTTCCTCAAGCGCGCGGGCCTTATCGGTGTCAAAGGCACCACCCGCCTCTTGGAATGCTTCAAACGCATCGGCGTCCATGACCTCGGACCACATGTAGCTGTAATAGCCCGATGAATAGCCATCACCTGCAAAGACATGTGCAAAATGCGGCGTCGCATGGCGCATCCCAATGGCGCGTGGCATGCCCAGATCGGCCAGAACCTCAGCCTGCTTGGCCATCGGATCACCGGGGGCAGCACCATCATGGAACGCCAGATCGACCAAGGCAGAGGCCACGTATTCCACTGTCTGGAACCCCATGTCATATGTCGCCGCCGCTAACACATTGTCCAGCAACGCCTGCGGCATTGGCTGCCCCGTCTCGGCATGGGTCGCAAATTCACGCAGCACTTCGGGCACCTCCAGCCAGTGCTCATAAAGCTGGCTGGGCAGTTCCACAAAATCCCGCGCCACAGACGTGCCCGAGATACTCTCGTAAGTCACATTGGACAGCATCTGATGCAGCGCATGGCCAAATTCATGGAACAACGTGCGCGCATCATCATAGCTCAGAAGCGCCGGATCACCCTTGGCAAAGTTGCACACGTTGATGACAACAGGGGCCTGCACATCCGGGAACTTGGCCTGCGCACGCATCGCTGAACACCATGCACCCGATCGTTTCGAGCCACGGGCAAAATAGTCGCCAATGAACACGGCCACATGTTTGCCATCCCGCGTCACCTCCCATGCCCGACAGTCAGCATGATAAAGCGGCACATCAAGCGGGGTGAACTGCAATCCAAACAACCGAGTCGCGCAGGCAAAGGACGCCTCGATCATACGATCCAACTGGAAATACGGCTTCACTTCAGCTTCATCGAGGTCATGCAGTTCCTTGCGCCGCCTCTCTGCATAAAAGCGCCAGTCCCACGGCTCTAGCGGGCCGTTCACACCATCCGCCTGCATCATCTGTTCCAGCACCCATGCATCCGCATTGGCCTGCGCCTTGGCTGGCTCCCAGACTGCCATCAGCAACTCACGCACCGCCGCAGGAGTCTTGGCCATCTCGGTTTCCAGTTTGAAATCCGCGAAGGTGTCATAGCCCAACAACCCAGCCCGCTCTTCCCGCAGTGCCAAAATCTCTGCGGCAATATCTCGGTTATCGGTGTCGCCGCCGTTGGCTCCCCGCGCAGCCCACGCCTTGTACGCCTTTTCGCGCAGGTCACGGCGGGTCGAAAACTGCATGAATGGCACAATGATGGACCGGGATAGGGTCACAACCGGACCATCCGCGCCTTTTTCCACGCCCGCCGCTCGAGCCGCATCCACGACAAAGGCAGGCAAGCCAGCCAGATCATCCTCGCCCAGTTCCATGAACCACTCCCGCTCGTCAGCCAGAAGATTCTGGGTAAAGGCGGTACCAAGCTCGGCCAGACGGCCCTTGATCGCCTTCATGCGGTCTTCTTTCGCACCGTCAAGCGCAGCGCCCGCACGGACATAACCGCGATGGGTCAGCATCAAAACCCGCGCCTGCTCGTCGCTCAGATCCAGCGTCTCGCGCGCGTCCCAAACAGCCGCGATACGGGCAAACAGCGCCTTGTTGCCTGCAACCTCGGCAAAGTGTGCCGCCAGTTTGGGTGAGAAATCCCGTTGCAGCGCCTCACGCGCTGGATTGCTGTCCGCCCCGGCCACGGTGAAGAATGCGCCCAACACACGGTCCAGATCATGGCCTGCCGCTTCCAACGCCTCAACCGTATTGGCGAAATCCGCAGGGGCCGCGCTGGTCGCAATCGCGTTAATCTCGGCACTGTGCCGCTCAAGAGCCACTTCCAAAGCAGGCGCAAAATCATCATCTGAAATCTGATCAAACGGGGTCAGCTGAAACGGCGTGTTCCAGTCTTGCAACAGAACATTAGTCATCTGGCGGTCTCCTTTGCTGTCTAACCTACGGTGGCAGTCAACCGGCCACCACCCCGGCACATGTCGGGCAATCCGATCGGCGCTTCACCGCGATCTTTCGGCTTTCCCCGTAAAGGGCATCATAAATCACCATCTCGCCGCGCAAGGACGCACCTGCCCCCGTGATCAATTTGACCGCCTCAACGGCCATCATCGACCCAACCACACCGGGCAAGGGGCCGATGACTCCGGCTTCGGAACAGTTGGGGGCCAGTTCAGGTGCAGGTGCCTCGGCAAAAACACAGCGATAACAGGGCGCGCCGTTGGTTGGGTCAAAAACGCTCACTTGCCCTTCCCACTGGGTCAAAGCCCCGGAAATCAATGGGATGCCCCGCCGTACAGCCGCTGCGTTGACCATGTATCGCGTATCGAAATTGTCGGTGCCATCCAGCACCAGATCATAATCCGCTAGCAACTCATCCACGATATCCTCGCTCAGACGGCGATGATACGGGCGAACTGTGACAAATGGGTTTTGAGCCTCCATCGCCGCTTGGGCCGAGAAGACTTTGGGTACACCAATGTCGCCATCGCGGTGAATGATCTGACGTTGCAAGTTGGCGTTTTCCACCACATCATCGTCGATGACGCCAATTGTGCCAACACCCGCTGCGGCCAGATATTGCAGCACAGGCGCACCAAGCCCACCGGCGCCCACAACCAGTACCTTGGCGTTTTTCAACGCTCTCTGCCCCGGGCCACCAACCTCGCGCAACACGATGTGGCGAGCATAGCGGTTCAGTTCCGTGTCCGAGAATGGGCCCGACGGCGCAGGCGCGTCCCCCGCTTTGGCCTCGCCTTTTTGCGCACGGTTGCGCAAACGGGTCAAAAGCAGACGGTAGGCCCAAACAAGAATGGCAAACCCGCCCAGGATCAGCCACAAGGCGGGGCTTTCCCCAGTCGCCATGCGCAACGGATGACCCTCAGGCAATGCCACCTGCACCGCCAACACAAGGACGTAAAGCAGGCCAATCATCAGCCAACGTGCACGATGCGGTGTCTTGAGCACAGCACCGATTCCCCACAAGGCACCTGCAAGAACGAGAACCAGAAGCATCAGTCGCGCCCTGACCCGTCAATGCCGGTCGACCCAAAGCCACCAGCGCCACGCGCTGTGTCATTCAGCGAACTCACTTCGGCAAAGATCGCTTGCACCACAGGGGCAACCACCATCTGCGCAATCCGCATCCCGTGCGTGACCTCAAACGCGGTGTCCGAGGTGTTGAGCATGATGATCCCAACCTCGCCGCGGTAATCACTGTCGATGGTGCCGGGGCTGTTGACCAAAGCGATCCCATGTTTCAACGCCAACCCTGAACGCGGGCGGATCTGCACCTCAAACCCCTGCGGTATCGCCATAGCCAGCCCCGTAGGCACCAGAGTACGCGCACCGGGCGACAGGGTCACAGAGGCCCCACCGGGCAAATTCGCACAGATATCGGCACCCGCAGCGCCCACCGTTTCATAGGCGGGCAAAGGCACCGACACATCTGCACCGGGCATACGCATGATATTGAGATCAACGCTTTTCATCTTCACCTTGCCAAATAAACTCAAATGCTCCGGCGGCCAGACGCGCGGCAGTCACTCCTTGAACCTGACCTAAGCCAAAGCCTTGGCCACGCGCTGCGCCAATTGCGCCGCCACATCCGCTTTGGACATGCGCGGCCACGTCTCGGCTCCATTGTCCGTGATCAAGGTGACCGCGTTCTCGGTCCCGCCCATGATCCCGGTCGAAGGGGACACATCATTGGCGACAATCCAGTCGCACCCTTTGCGCAACCGCTTGGCTGTCGCGTTGTCGATGACATCATCCGTTTCCGCTGCAAATCCCACGACCAGCCCCGGACGGCCCGTTTTCATCTGCGACACCTGCGCCAGAATATCCGGGTTCTCCGCAAAACTGAGCGTGGGCAGGCCATCTTTGGACTTTTTCAGCTTGCTGTCATTGGGTTCGGCCATGCGCCAATCCGCAACAGCCGCCGCAAAAATCCCAGCATCACAGGGCAGCGCCGCCGTCACAGCCTCGTGCATTTGCGCAGCTGTCTGCACAGACACAACTTCGATTCCAACAGGCGGAGGTACGTCCGCAGGCCCGGTTACAAACACCACATGCGCCCCCAGTGCCGCCAAAGCCGCAGCCACAGCCGTACCTTGCGCCCCAGACGAGCGATTGGCGATATAGCGCACGGGATCTATCGGCTCGTGCGTAGGGCCAGAGGTAACCAAAATACGGCGCCCGCTCAGGGGCTTGGGTCCAAAATGCGCCTCAACCGCTGCGACGATCTCAAGCGGTTCAGACATACGACCCGGGCCAAATTCACCGCAGGCCATGTCACCGTCATTGGGACCAATCACAGACACCCCATCGCTCTGCACTTGCGCCAGATTACGCTGTGTTGGGGCATGATCCCACATGCGCACATTCATTGCCGGGGCGATCATCACAGGCGTGTCTGTCGCCAACAACAGAGTCGAAGCCAAATCATCCGCCCGCCCCTGCGCCATCTTGGCCATGATGTCTGCCGTGGCCGGAGCTACAAGGATCAGATCCGCTGAGCGAGACAGTTGGATATGACCCATCTCGGCCTCATCCGTCAGATCAAACAGGTCGCGGTAGACTTTCTCGCCCGCCAAGGCCGACACCGATAACGGAGTCACAAATTGCTCAGCCGCGCGGGTCAAAACCGGGGTCACAGCCACCCCGCGTTCGCGCAGACGCCGGATCAGATCAAGACCCTTGTAGGCCGCGATTCCTCCGGTGAGGATCAGCAAAATTCGCTTGCCCGTCAGCATGATGCGCGACTCCGGTCTGTTTTAACTGATGTGAACATAGGCGCGCTTGGAACCAAGGACCAGCCTAAGCGACAAGGGGGCCAACCCCCTGAGACCCTACGGGCCTCACCCCCGTGGTATTTTCGGTCAGAAGAAACTGGGTTGTCGGGTGGGGCAGAAGAGTCCTGTACTCTATTTAAACCCTGCACACGGATCCGGGCGCTCAATAGTGGGCGCATCTTCGATCACATCAAAGGTGCCTGCAGGTGGTCGCGCATCTTCGCCCTGCCCAAGGGACACAATGGTCACTTCAGGTGCGGCGCGGCGCAAGTAAACCGGCATTCCCCAGTCCGCGCGGGCATGCCCATTGCCCGTGATGACAACCACAGGCCCTCCCGTCAGTTCAAATGCCCGCAATGCCATCTTGGCCAGCTGGGCGTCTCGCAAGCGTTGGATATCGACCATGGCAGGCAGGACATCCAGCGGCAACGCATCGCAGTGTGCCGACATCTGCAAAGCCTCGCGGCTTTCCTGTTCTTCGGGGGGCAATGGATCGTTCAAACCATAGGCCCCGGCCCCAACCCCAAAGGTGAATGCCAAGCCATCGCTCATCGCCTGACGTGCTGCCACTCGGGTTACGCCTGCTCCGAACACTCGGGCCTCGGGGGCCGCAGCAAAGATCGGGTAATACATTGAAAAGGCAGGCCAGCCGGATACAGACCAGTCAAAGGCTGCTGCAAGGGTCTCTTCGTCGGCGCCGGGGATATGGGCGCGGGCTTGCCGATCAGTCAGCATTTCAAACACCAACGCCGCGGGCTGTATTTCGGCCACAACCTCGGCCTGTCGCGCGTGGTGATGTGGGTTGTCATGTGCCTCGCCCAAAACCACGACATCGGCTTCAAAAGGGCCCGCCGATGCCGGCAGGCCCAATATACATAACACCAGTGCAAACGCATATCTCATGCGAGGAAGTGGTGCACTTCCCGGCTCTGGTTCTCAAGCGATTTGCGCATCTTGGTAAAGGCGGCAGCCTCGAGTTGGCGCACGCGTTCTTTGGACAAGCTCAGCTCTTGACCAAGGCTTTCCAACGTGCGTGGTGCGTCGCGCAACTTGCGCTCACGTACGATGAAACGCTCGCGCTCGTTGAGTGCCGCCATGGCCGACAGAAGCCACTCGCGCAGTTGCTCGGTGTCATGCTGGTTCTCAACAGTCTCGGCGGCCTGGGCGCTGTCATCTTCCAACGCGTCAATCCATTCGCGGCCCTCATCATCGACAGACTGCGTGGCATTCAACGAGTAGTCTGATCCAGACAGACGCCCTTCCATCATCTCCACGTCATGGAGCGGCACACCAATCTCGGTCGAAATCATTTGGCGCAACTGGTGCTTGTCCAATGTCTCGCCCGCCGCGGCGCTTTCACGCTCCAACCGGGCCTGAACGCGACGCATATTGAAAAACAACGATTTCTGCGAAGATGTAGAACCGGTCCGCACCATCGACCAGTTGCGCATCACGTAGTCCTGAATGGATGCTTTGATCCACCACACCGCATAGGTGGAAAAGCGTACGCCACGGTCGGGGTCAAACTTGTCAGCCGCCTTCATCAGACCCAAGCCCGCTTCCTGGATCAGGTCGTTCATGGGTGCGCCATAGCGTTTGAACTTGGACGCCATCGAAATGGCCAATCGCATGTAGGCGGTTATCAAACGATGCAGGGCCTGTTCGTCGCGTTCATCGCGCCACGCATAGGCCAGCCGCAGTTCAGTCTCTGCGTCAAGTAGTTCTGCCTTCATCGCGACGCGCGACAGCGACATGTCTCGAACGTTGTCTAACGGCATTCGATCATCCCCCTGGATGTTTATCTTGTTTTGCGCACTCACAAACTTTACGCACCGCATTCAGGATCGGTTCACTTGAAAGACAAAAAAATGTTGCCTCCGCTCACTTTCGTTATAGGGGGTGCCGCCTCAGGAAAGTCGGTGGTGGCAGAAAAACTCATATTGGACAGTGGGTTATCACCGATCTATGTCGCCACATCCCGGATCTTCGATGACGAGATGAAATCCAAGGTTGAGGTGCATCGCAACCGCCGTGACGCAACGTGGCAAACCGTCAACGCAGAGATCGACCTCGCACCCGCGCTAGGCAATTGCAGCCCTGACAGCGCCGTTTTGATCGATTGCGCAACAATGTGGCTGAGCAACGTGGTTTTGGACGAACTGGACGTAGAGGCGCACCAGATCGCATTCACGCAAGCTATCGCAAACTGCGCAGCGCCCGTTGTCGTGGTCTCAAATGAGGTCGGGCAAGGCATTGTGCCGGACAACGCGCTCGCCCGCCGTTTCCGCGAAGCTCAAGGACGGCTCAACATTGCCCTTGCAGCCCAATCCGATTGCGCAATTCAGGTGGTTGCCGGTCTGAGCAACGTCCTGAAGGGGACAGTATCATGACCACGTGGCATTGGATCCGACACGGACCGACCCATCAAAAATCATTTACCGGGTGGCGCGATGTACCAGCCGATTTGTCAGACACAGATGGTATCGCGCGTCTCTCTGCACATCTGCCGCAAGAGGCCTTGGTTGTCTCGTCCGACCTCACTCGGTCCGTCACTACAGCCTCCGCGATCCAAGGCAACCGCGCGCGGCTGCCTCACGACCCGGCACTGCGTGAGTTTCATTTCGGCGCATGGGACGGTGTGCATTTTAGCCAAGTTGCCGAACGACACCCGACTCTCAGCCGCGCCTATTGGGAAACGCCGGGGGATACCGCACCACCCGGCGGCGAGAGCTGGAACATGTCAGCCGCCCGTATCGCAATGGCCGTTCGTCGGCTTGAGGCTGCGCATCCTGATGCCCACATTATCGCTGTGGCGCATTTCGGGGTGATCCTGACACAGGTGCAAGCCGTGCTCGGGATATCCGCCCACGATGTTCTTGCACACAAGATCGACCCTCTTTCAGTCACGACACTGCACCCCAGCCAAAACCGTGCCGAAACGATCAATCACTGCCCGTGATGGGCAGGCACACAAATCGCTGTTTGGCAAAGATCACTGTCGCAAAGTAGCGTCTGCCGCATGACTTATGACCTATATATCGGCGATCGTACCTTCTCCAGCTGGTCCCTGCGTGGCTGGCTGATGATGGAGAAATTCAACATTCCCCACCGCACTCATCTGGTGGGGCTCTACTCTGGAACCATGGCCCGTGAAATGGCACCAATGGCACCGGCACGATTGGTGCCAGCCATGCGCACGGCATCGGGCCTCGTGGTCGGCGAAAGCCTCGCTATGGCCGAAACGCTGGCCGAAGAGAACCCCGATATTGCCATGTGGCCCGAGGACCCAAGCGCACGGGCCACCGCGCGCTGGCTCTGCGCCGAAATGGTTGGGGGCTTTGCTTCTCTGCGCGGCGAATGCGCCATGCAATTGCAGCATGTAAACCAAGGTTTCGCGCCTTCCGAGGCGACAATGGCAGACCTCGCCCGCATTGAAACGCTTTGGGCGCACGCGGCTACGTTCAAGACAGAGGGGCCTTGGTTGTTTGGCACGTATTCACTGGCTGACGCGTTCTATGCACCGGTTTGCGCGCGCATTGTTGGCTATGATTTGCCCGTCAGCGACGCCACGCGGGCCTATTGCATGACAACCTTGCAAGATCCCGCATTCAAGGCGTGGCGGGCCGAGGGCCTTAAAACCACATACGATCCCTTTCCCTATGACATGGGTGTTCCCACATCGGATTGGCCCATCCCGGCATGAATGATCCCAGATCCTGTTAACCAAACTTAAACCACCCCTCGCTAGCCATTAACCATGAAGTGAGGGGTGAAGAATGGTGGCACGGGCCTACACGGTGGCATTTGAAGGGGTCGAGGCGCGCGAAGTCGAAGTGCAGTGTGCCATGACACCCGGTATGCCCGCGTTCTCTATCGTTGGATTGCCGGACAAAGCCGTTTCCGAAGCACGTGAACGGGTGCGGGCCGCGTTGACGGCCATGTCGATCGCGCTGCCCTCCAAGCGGATCACCATCAACCTTTCTCCTGCCGATCTGCCCAAGGAAGGATCGCATTTCGATTTGCCGATTGCGCTAGCGGTGTTGTCCGCTCTCGGGATTCTGCCCGATGATGCGATCGAAGGAACAGTGTCTTTGGGGGAGTTGTCACTCGATGGCACACTCGTTCCCGTGATCGGCGCCCTGCCTGCTGCCATGGCTGCGGCGGAACAGGATCGCGGCTTGGTGTGCCCCGCAGGATCGGGGGCAGAAGCGGCATGGGTGGACGCGACCAAGGTGATTGCGGCGACCTCGCTGGGAGACGTGGTGCGCCACTACACCGGACAAGTCATGATGGAACCCGCCAAGGCGGGGCAGATCGCGCGGGGCAAAGCCCTGTTGGACCTGCAGGACGTCAAGGGACAGGAGCGCGCCAAGCGGGCGCTGGAAATTGCCGCCGCCGGGCGACATCACCTGCTGATGGTGGGCACACCAGGATCGGGCAAATCGATGCTGGCAGCGCGATTGCCCGGCATCTTGCCACCCCTCTCGGCGATGGAGGCGCTTGAAACGTCAATGATCCACTCGCTTGCCGGCTTGCTGGATGCAGGCGGGATCTCGATGGACCGTCCGTTCCGCGAACCGCATCACACGGCCTCAATGGCCGCCATTATCGGCGGGGGGCGCGGGGCGAAACCTGGCGAAGTGTCATTGGCTCACAATGGCGTTCTGTTCATGGATGAATTCCCTGAATTCCCACGCACTGTTCTGGAAACCCTGCGCCAGCCCATCGAAACAGGCGAGGTGATGATCGCAAGGGCAAACAACCACGTGAAGTATCCCTGCCGGTTCATGCTGGTGGCGGCCGCCAATCCCTGCAAGTGCGGCTATCTCAGCGATGCCAGCCGGGCTTGCGGACGCGCTCCGGCTTGCGGAGACGACTATATGGGTCGCATCTCCGGGCCATTGATGGATCGGTTTGATTTGCGGGTAGACGTACCACCTGTGGCCTACTCGGACCTTGACCTGCCATCGACGGGAGACACTTCGGCCACGGTTGCAGCGCGCGTCGCCGCTGCGCGGCAGATCCAGACAGATCGCTACGAGGGGCACTCAATCCGCTGCAACGCGGATCTGGCAGTCGGATTACTGGATGACATGGCCGCGCCGGACGCCGAGGGCCGGGCGTTGCTGAGCAAAGTTGCGGACCGCTTCGGGCTTTCGGCGCGGGGCTACCACCGCGTGCTGAAAGTGGCGCGGACAATCGCTGATCTCGATGGGTCAGAAAAAATCGAAAAACCCCATGTTGCAGAAGCCGTCAGTTACCGCATCGCATCCCTCGCCCCGGTCTGAGCGCGCACCCAGTCCGCCAGCACATCAAGCGTGCGCCGCGCTTCGGGCAGCATGTTGTGAAAGATTGGCCAGACATGGGGCAGATCACGCTCTTCGACATAGGTTACGTCAACACCCTGCTGCTGCAAACGAGAAACCATGCGGCGGCTGTCATCCAACAATATTTCGGTATCACCCACAGTGATCCAAACGGGCGGCGCACCTTCGAACGCACCAAACAGGGGACTGGCACGCGGATCGGTCGGATCGGCGTCCCGCAAATACAGACCGACCATTTCCGCGGCACGATCTGCTGGCAATTCAACATCCGCATCAGCATTCGTGCGCAGACTGTCACCACTGAAAGTCAGATCAGTCAGCGGCGAAAAGGCAAAGACACCGGCAGGCAGCGGGGCCGCATCGCGAATCAACACCGCCAACAGCGACAGGGCCAGGGCACCTCCTGCACTGTCGCCGCCAATGACGATCTTTTCGGCTGGGTGATCGGCAAGGCAAGCGTGATAGCAGGCGACCGCATGATCCAATGCCGCGGGAAAAGGATGTTCAGGTGCCAATGGGTAACGCGGCAGAACGGCGCTCGCGCCAGCCCGTTTTGCCAGGGCAGCGATCATGGCTGCGTGGGTCTCAGGGGCACCAAAGACAAAGCCACCACCATGGAAATACAACAGCACGCGATGTGTTTCAGAGTCACGCGGAGCAATGAAAACAGCTTCAGATCCAGCGAATGCGTCCACCCGTTGGGTCATGCCAAATGGGGGGTGAAAGAACAAACGGGACTTCACCAAGAAGGATTTGCGCAGCGCCTTTGGACCCGCGCGGCGCATATGAGGCTTTTCGGTCCAGCGCAGATAGTGATTCAGGGCTGGCCGCAGCCAACTCATGCCCGCTTGGCCTCAATGGCCTCCCAGATCTTGGCCGCGATGTTGACACCGTCAAAGCGCTCAAGTTCCTGAATGCCAGTGGGGGAGGTCACGTTGATTTCGGTCAGATAGTCACCAATCACGTCGATCCCGACAAAGATCTGGCCGCGTTCACGCAACAATGGGCCGATACGCGCGCAAATCTCGCGGTCGCGCTCGGTCAGGCCAATCTTTTCCGGACGGCCACCGACATGCATGTTGGAGCGGGTTTCGCCTGCCGCTGGAACGCGGTTGATGGCGCCCACGGCTTCTCCATCTACAAGGATCACGCGTTTGTCGCCATTTGATACGTCCGGTAAAAATTTCTGCACAATCAAAGGCTCACGCGAGAATCCGGTGAACAATTCGTGCAATGACGTCAGGTTGCGGTCGGCCGCGTCCAATCGAAACACGCCCGCTCCGCCGTTGCCATAAAGCGGCTTGAGGATCACATCACCATGCTTGGCCTTGAACGCTTTGATTGTGTCCAGATCGCGGGCAATTGTTGTGGGCGGTGTCAGATCAGGAAAATCCAGAACCAACAGCTTTTCCGGAAAATTGCGGACCCAGAACGGATCATTCACAACCAATGCGTGGTCTTTCAAACGGTCCAGCAGGTGCGTGGATGTGATGTAGTGCATGTCAAAGGGCGGGTCCTGACGCAGCCAAACCACATCAAATTCCGCCAAATCAACCTCGCGCAAAGGCCCAAGTTCAGCATGGGATCCCTGTACACGCTGTACGGTAAGATCATGGCCGCGCGCGGTGATACGCCCCTCTTGGTAGGCCAGCTGGTCTGGGGTGTAGAAAAACAGAGTATGACCCCGGGCCTGTGCTTCTTCGGCAAGGCGAAAACTGCTGTCGGCGTTGATATCAACGTCAGCAATCGGGTCCATCTGAAAGGCGATCTTCATGGCTCATCTCCAGCACGTTCTCGCTCCTTAGATGGCGCAGCACAGGCGGGGGTGCAATGGGCATGGCAAAAGCCGCACATCACTGTGCGCCTGCGCACTCACCACATATCGGCAAATGCGTTCTTGATGATTCTGATGTCGCCCATGCCATTCACCAAGGCCACGTCAAAGCGAACATCCGTCAAACTGCCCCGCGGGAGATAACCCAACAACTCTTCGCCAGTCGCAAACAGACGCCGTGCTTGCGCGGCTGTGACATGGGTTGCGGCTGTCTCGAAATCGCGGCTTTGCTTCACTTCGACCAGAATAACCCCGTCGCCGTCAGCGTGGACCAGATCAATCTCACCCCGGCTGCCACGCCAGCGTTTGTGCACAAGTGCGTGGCCAAGAGCCGTGTAATGGGCCGCAACCTGATCCTCAGCAGACTGTCCCGCATGAAAGGACATATGCCCACGCGCCGCGCGCGGCGATACCGTCGCACGGGTTGGATCATCGCGGGTGCGAAACGCCATTTGTAAGGCCCCTAGTCTTCGCCGGCGGCCAACGCCAAGGCACTTTGGTAAACACGTCGGCGCGGCACATCAAAAGATTTGGCGACAAAATCCGCCGCATCCCGCACCGACATGTCATTCAGTGCCGAGCGTAGTGCATCGTCTATGTCTTTTTCGTTAACAGCCTTGGCAACAGAACGAGACACAAGCACCACGATTTCACCCTTCACAGTTCCGCTCGCGTAGCTCTCTGCCAGTTCACCCAACGTGCCACGTCGCGTCTCTTCGAACCGTTTGGTCAATTCGCGACACACCGCGACTTCGCGGTCATCGCCAAGAACCTTCGCAGCATCGGCTAGCATCTTGCCCAATCGCTTGGGCGATTCGTAAAACACAAGCGTCGCCGGGATGTCCGCCAAGGCGCTCAGCGCTGATCGTCTTGCCGCCTGTGCAGAGGGCAAAAAACCTGCAAAGTGAAACGCGTCCGTTGCCATGCCCGCAATCGCCAGTGCGGTCACCACTGCCGAAGGACCGGGTGCGCACGTCACCGCAATACCCGCCGTCCGTGCAGCGCGCGCCAACTCAAAACCCGGATCGGCGATGAGCGGCATACCCGCCTCGGATGCGTACGCCACGCTTTGATCTGCGGCCCGCTTGACCAGACCGTCAACAACACTCTGTTTGGTGTGATCATGCAGTACTTCGACGCGCCGCCCGTCCAGCGGCACGCCGTGAATATCCATCAACTTGCGCAAGGATCGGCTGTCTTCCGCCACCAAAACATCCGCAGAGGCCAGCACATCGAGTGCCCTGAGCGTAATGTCGCGCGCTGTCCCGATTGGCACGCCCACGAACCAAAGCCCGGGCGCTAGGGCTGTCTTGACATGATTCAAAGCTGGACCCGCCTTTCCTGACGTCTATGATCTGCCACAAACAACAAGGGCCGGCCACACCAGACCGGACCCAGACCATCGGGAGTGACTTTAACCATGTTTGCGTTTTTCAAATCCATGCGCAAGGCAACGCGGCGAGCCATTCTGGCGCCTTTGGCGGCCTTGGCCCTTGCAGCCTGTGATCCAAGTGCCATCGGCGGGCTCACCACAATCGGCGGCGGTGGCCCAACGGTCGACACCTCAAAGCCGATCCCCGTTGCCCTGTTGATCCCACGCGGCTCGGGTCAGGCCAGTGACGACCTCCTTGCACGCAATCTGGAAAATGCCGCGCGGCTCGCGATTCGGGATCTGGGCGGGGCGCAAATCGATCTGCGAGTCTATGGCACTGCCGGAAATGCGCAAACCGCCGCCTCTCAGGCGGCACAAGCTGTCAACGATGGCGCTCAGATCATCCTTGGGCCACTTTATGCCGAAGCAGCCAACGCGGCCGGGGTGGCTGTGGCACCACAAGGGGTGAACGTGTTGGCGTTTTCCAACAACCCGACGATCGCGGGTGGCAACGTCTTTATCCTTGGGCCAACTTTTGCCAATACCGCCGATCGGCTGGTCGATTACGCCAGCCGGCAGGGTAAAAACCGGATAGTAGCCGTACATGCGCAAAATGTTGGCGGACAACTGGGGCGCAACGCGATCCAGCAGGCAGCTGCGCGTAACGGAGCAACCGTGGTCAGTACCGTCGACTATCCTCTGTCACAACAAGGAGTCGTGGCTGCCATCCCACGGATCAAAGCCGCTGTGGACACCGGCGGGGCAAATGCCGTCTTTATGACAGCGCCTTCGGCCGCCGGACTGCCCCTGCTCACGCAACTGCTGCCCGAGGCTGGCGTCAGACCCGACACAACGCAATTCATCGGTCTGACACGCTGGGACACGCCTGCGCAAACACTGGACCTGCCGGGTGTTCAGGGCGGCTGGTTTGCTCTGCCGGACCCAAACCGGGCCGCAGCGTTTAGCTCCAAGTATCAAAGCGCATATGGCGCGGCCCCCCACCCGTTGGCCGGGCTCGCCTTTGACGGGATCGCAGCCATCGGAGCCCTAGTCAGCCAAGGACGGTCCAACGCACTTACAGGATCTGCCCTGACACAAGGGGCCGGGTTCCAAGGGGCCACGGGCATCTTCCGCCTGCGCCCGGACGGCACCAATCAGCGCGGACTGGCCGTGGCCACGATCCAGAATAACAAGGTCGCCATCATCAGCCCCGCCCCCAACGGCTTTGGCGGCGCAGGATTCTGATACGTGATACACACCCAAAGGCGGGGACAGCGTGAGCACTAACCCCGCCACCCTCACTGCCGAGGCTACACCCTCCCTGATTTGCCCCCCCGATGACATCTTCGACCTGGATAGGTTCGAGGAGGTGTTGAACGTGGCCAAGGCTGCGCCCAAAGACGGCGCGCGAAAACACGTGGTCGAACATCTCAAGTCCGCGCAAAAGCAAGGACGGGACCGTATCGCGCAAAGTTTTGCGTCCAAGCCCTTTGACTCGCGCCCCACCACGCAGGCCTACACCTATCTGACAGATTGCCTGTTGCGGGCCGCCTTGCGCACAGCCCAAGAGGTCCTGCACCCCAACCCCAATCCGACCAAGGGTGAACGGCTCGCCGTGCTGGGCGTCGGAGGCTACGGGCGGGGTGAAATGGCCCCGTTCTCGGATGTAGATCTGCTGTTTCTGACGCCCTACAAAATCACCCCTTGGGCAGAAACCGTGATTGAGGCGACGCTCTACATGCTGTGGGACCTCAAACTGAAGGTCGGACATGCCAGCCGCACAATCCGCGACTGTTTGCGATTGGGAGGTGAAGATTTCACCATCCGTACAGCAATGCTGGAAAACCGGTTTATATTCGGAGATGCGGAACTGGCCGCAGAACTGGACGAGCACCTGCGAAAAGACCTGTTTGCGGGTACCGAACAAGCCTTCATCGAAGCCAAATTGACGGAGCGTGAAAACAGACACAAGCGGCAAGGGCAACGCTATGTGGTCGAACCGAATGTGAAAGAAGGCAAAGGTGGGCTGCGCGACCTGCAATCGCTGTTCTGGATCGGGAAATACATACACCAGGTGCAGGACGCGGCAGACCTTGTGCCTCTGGGTGTCTTCACCGACGAAGAGTTCTCCAGCTTCGTGGCGGCCGAGGATTTCCTGTGGGCAACACGATGCCATTTGCACCTGCTCTCCGGGCGGCCCACTGAACAGCTCAGCTTTGATATGCAGGCTTCGGTCGCGGACGCGATGGGGTATCAGGACAAAGGCGGCCAAAGGGCCGTTGAAGTGTTCATGCAGAACTACTTTCTGCACGCCACCGAGGTTGGCGATCTGACGCGGATCTTCCTGACAAAACTGGAGGCAGACCATCTCAAGGCAGAACCGCTTCTGGAAAGGTTGTTCAAACGAAAGCCACGGGTCAAAACCGGCTACGAGGTGATCAACAACCGTCTCGCTATTCCAGACGCATCGCGGTTCTTGGCAGACAAGCTCAACATTCTGCGTATCTTTGAAGAGGCGCTGCGCACAGGGATGCTGATCCACCCCGACGCCATGCGACTGGTCAAATCCAACCTCGATCTGATTGATGACGGGATGCGGCAAGAACCGGAAGCGCAACGGATCTTCCTTGATCTGCTGCTCAAGCATGGCAACCCGGAGCGGGCGTTGCGAAGGATGAATGAGCTGGGTGTACTGTCGGCCTTTATCCCCGAATTTGAACCCATCGTCGCGATGATGCAGTTCAACATGTACCACTCCTACACCGTTGACGAACACATCATCCAATGCGTCGCCCAACTGGCGATGATCGAAAAGGGCGAACTGATCGAAGACCTGCCAGTCGCCTCCAACATCCTCAAACGGGGTGTCAGCAGACGGGTGATCTATGTCGCGCTGCTACTGCATGACATCGCCAAGGGACGGCCCGAGGATCACTCAATCCTTGGGGCACAAATGGTGCGCAAAATCGCCCCGAGACTGGGGCTGAAACAGGACGAGGTCGACACGGTCGAATGGCTGGTGCGCTATCACCTTTTGATGTCAGACACGGCCCAGAAACGCGATATCGCTGATCCGCGCACCGTGCGGGACTTTGCCAAGGCGGTTCAAACGGTCAAACGGCTGGATCTGCTGTGCGTGCTGACAGTCTGCGACATCCGCGGTGTTGGTCCCGAGACCTGGAACAACTGGAAGGCGGTTCTGATCCGCGCCCTCTACCGCCAGACCAAACGCGCTCTTGAAGACGGGATGGAGGCGCTGACCCGCGAGGGACGCGGGACCGAAGCCAAAAAGGCATTGCGCGCCGCGCTCTCTGACTGGCCGCGCAAAGACCTGCAAATCGAAACAGGGCGGCACTACGCCCCCTATTGGCAAGGGCTACATGTCACGGCGCACATCGTCTTTGCGCAGCTGTTGCGTGACATCGGGGAAAACGAAATCGTCATGGACCTGCACCCGGACGAAGATCGCGACGCCACCCGCGCCTGTTTTGTCATGCCGGACCACCCAGGTATCTTTGCGCGCCTGACCGGAGCACTCGCACTCGTCGGGGCCAACATCGTGGATGCGCGCAGCTACACAACCAAAGATGGCTACATCACCGATGCGTTCTGGATACAGGACGCGGACGGCAATCCCTATGACGCGGCACGCCTGCCCCGCTTGCGCAAGATGATCGAAAAAACACTGGCCGGAGAGGTTGTCACCCGAGAAGCGATCAAGGATCGCGACAAGATCAAGAAACGGGAGAAGGCGTTCAAGGTGCCAACGCACATCACGTTCGACAATGACGGGTCTGACATTTACACGATCATTGAAGTGGATACGCGCGACCGGCCCGGTCTGCTACACGACCTGACGCGCACGCTGGCGGCTGCGAACGTGTACATCGCTAATGCGGTAATCGCGACCTATGGCGAACAGGTGGTCGACACCTTCTACGTCAAGGACATGTTCGGGCTGAAATACTACTCCGAAAGCAAACAACGCAGTCTGGAAAAACGCTTGCGCGCCGCCATCACCGAAGGGGTGGAACGCGCACAATCCTAAGGTCCGGCAATCCGGCACGGCCTGTTTGGGGGGCAAATGGGGCGCCGCATTGTGCGGCCTGCCCATTCACTCCAGTGCACCAGAAATCACTGTTTACCAAAAGCCATCGAAAGCCGCGCTTCTAGCGCAGTCCGAAAAAAGACAGAATGGCGAGAACGACGACAATCAAGCCAACGATATAGATAATGCGGTTCATAACGGGATAGTCCTTTTGCCAGTATGTCAGCACGTGTTGTGCATAGCCCAACGCCCAAACAGCCAAAACGTTCCACTGCGCGCTGCTGAAAACACGACGTATTGCGCGCCCGCGCCGCAACGGCTAGGCCCGATGTCATGAAACCGATCCGCCTTATGACAGGCTTTCTCACTGTAGGCTTCTGGACCTTGGCCAGTCGAATACTCGGCTTTGTGCGCGAAATCATGATCCTGTCGTTGATCGGGCCCGGCCCGCTGATGGATGCCTTTGTGGCCGCCTTCCGTCTGCCCAATATGTTCCGACGTTTCTTTGCTGAAGGCGCATTCAATGCAGCCTTCGTGCCGATGTTTTCGGCCAAAGTCGAAGGAGACGAGGACGCCGCACGCTTTGCGCGTGACGCCCTGAACGGGTTGGCGCTGGTCACATTGATCCTGACAGCAGCGGCGATGATTTTCATGCCCGCACTGGTCTGGGCCACAGCCGGAGGCTTTGACGACGAACGGTTCGATCTGACGGTCGGTTTTGGACGGATCGTTTTTCCCTACATCTTCTTTATGTCGCTTTCTGCGCTGTTCTCGGGCGTTCTAAATGCGACCGGACGGTTTGCCGCGGCTGCAGCGGCCCCAGTGCTGCTGAACATCTTTGTGATTGGAGCGATGACACTGGCATGGGCAACCGGCGGAACCGTGATCTCCTGGCTGATCTGGGTTGTGCCAATCGCTGGTGTCGCCCAACTGGCCCTGACATGGACCGCCGCTGCAAAGGCCGGATTTGCGTTGCGTCCCGGACGCCCCCGCTGGACACCCGATATGTCCCGGATGGTGCGCACCGCCATTCCCGCCGCACTTGCCACTGGGGTGATGCAGGTGAACCTCGTGGTTGGACAACTTGTGGCCAGTCAGTATGACAACGCGGTCAGCTGGCTCTTTGCCGCCGACAGGTTATATCAACTGCCCCTTGGCGTCGTCGGGATCGCTGTCGGGATCGTGCTGTTGCCCGACCTGTCCCGCAGGCTCAAGGCCAAAGACACAGACGGCGCGCGCACCGCCTATTCACGTGCATCCGAATTCGCCATGGCCCTGACAATCCCATCAGCTGTGGCGCTGGTGATCATTCCGCTGCCTCTGGTTTCCGTCCTGTTTCAACGGGGCGAGACAGGCGTGGATGACGCCGCCGCCATTGCAACCGCAGTAGCGATTTACGGCCTGGGCCTGCCCGCCTTCGTGCTGCAAAAAGTGCTCCAACCGCAGTACTTCGCGCGTGGCGATACCAAACGACCGTTTCACTACGCACTTGTCGCCATGGGGATCAATGCAGGCATCGCAATCGGGCTGTCACCGCTGATCGGCTGGCTGGCTCCGGCCATTGCCACCACTGTGGCAGGCTGGGCCATGCTGGGGCTGCTTTATTGGGGCGTGCGGGGCATGGGGGATGTGGTCAAAACCGATGCGCGCTATCGCCAACGACTGCCCCGGATCATCGCAGCAGCGGCGATCATGGGGACAGTATTGTGGATTGCGGCCACTTTGCTCAAACCTGCCTTGGGTACGGATTACGTCCGCTATATCGCTCTATTGGGCCTCATCGCTCTTGGCGGGGTCAGCTTTTTCGGAGCGGCACAAATGCTTGGGGCACTGAAACTGTCCGACATACGCAGTGCGGTCAAACGCTAGCGACGCCGCATCGCCGCCAAAACACGGGCCACGCCGCCGGGCACGACAAACGCGGTCACTGCGAAACCAGTCACAAATCCACCCAGTTCGGCGACCCATACCAAGCCGACATTCACAAAGATGCCAAACACAAGCTGAATCCCCATCAGGAACCCAATCAAAGTAAAGGCCTGCGCCTGCTGGCCACCCGTTGCCGCAAGGCGCTGCCACATCAAAAAGGTGTACGTCCCGATCAATCCGTAAACGCTGGGGTAGGCCCCTGTCAGCCATGGCTGAGACGTGATCAGTGCGAAAATCAAAGCCCCGCAAATACCGCATAGGAAAAAGATCAAAAGAACGGCACCACCGCCCAGAACCTCACCCACCATCTTGCCCATCGCCAGCAAGATCACGCCGGCAAAGATGAACGACGTAAACGACCCGTGCACAAACGGGTAGGTCACAAAACGCAGCATGTGTTCCCACAAAATAACGCCGTTTCGGAGCATGTAGTCAAAGGCCTCTCCTGAAAAAGCATAGGAGTTCAACGCCTCCAGACGCCAGCCAACAGCACCAGGACCACCAAACAACCCCGCTTCACCCAGTGAAAACACCGCCTCGACGGCGACAATCATCCCAAACAAAATCCACACGGCCACTGGCAAAGGATTGACGGGGCTGGGGTCGTAATGGGGATCACCGGGCTGGGACATGAGAGGCAGGCCTGCTTGACGCTATTTTCGCCCATGGGTAAGGCAATCAGGCAGATTTGCCCAGAGGAACACGCTCATGTCCGATACGTCCTTCACGCCTCGCGTCTTTTCCGGGATCCAACCCTCGGGCGGGCTGACGCTGGGCAACTATCTCGGTGCGATCAAACGGTTTGTCGACATGCAGAATGCGGGCGACTTCGAGACCGTGTATTGCATGGTCGACCTGCACGCGATCACCGTCTGGCAGGACCCAGCTGCACTGCGGCATAACACGCGGGAACTGGCAGCCGGGTTCATCGCCTCCGGGATCAGCCCGGACAAGTCGATCCTGATCAACCAGAGCCAGGTACCCGAACACGCGCAACTGGCGTGGATTTTCAACTGCGTGGCCCGCATGGGCTGGATGCAACGCATGACCCAGTTCAAGGACAAGGCCGGCAAAAACACCCAGAACGTGTCGCTGGGCCTCTTCGGGTACCCCGCACTCATGGCCGCCGACATTCTGATTTACCACGCGACACACGTGCCTGTGGGCGATGACCAGAAACAGCACCTCGAACTGACTCGCGACATCGCGATCAAGTTCAACCACGACTTTGGCGTCGACTTTTTTCCAGTGATCGAACCGGTGATCGAAGGGGCGGCAACCCGGGTCATGTCCTTGCGCGACGGGTCCAAGAAGATGAGCAAATCCGACCCCTCGGATGCGTCACGCATCAACATGACAGATGACGCTGACACAATCGCGAAAAAGATCCGCAAGGCCAAGACGGACCCGGACGCGTTGCCCTCCGAAGCCAAAGGGCTCGAAGAGCGGCCCGAGGCGCGCAACCTCGTCAACATCTACGCCGCCCTTGCGGATATCAGCGTGGATCAGGTGCTGGCCGATCACGGCGGGGCGCAGTTTGGTAGTTTCAAACCCGCGTTGGCGGAATTGGCGGTAGACAAGCTCTCGCCCATCTCAAAGGAGATGAGCCGCCTGATGGCCGACCAGGCCGAGATTGATCGCATCCTCGCCCAAGGCGCCCAACAAGCCCGCGCACTTACCGCGCCCATTCTGAAAAAAACCTACGAGATAGTCGGGATGGTCGGGGCGTAGATTTAAGTACCCGCATACGGACGGAGCGGTCATTGAGTCGATGCACGTAATTCGGTATTTCATAGTGAATGACAGGACCGATTTTCAAAGTTGTTCGGGGACCTTCGCCGACCAAAGAAAGGTTTTCAGAGGCTGCAACTGATGGTCTTGCACCGTTACTTTCGGCTGGAAGCACGGCAGTGGATTTGTTCCCACACGACCGTGAAGGCCTACTGCAGATCCTGCACTTTAGAAACCAAATTGCAAAAGGCGCAGAACGTAGAAGCCGCTGGATTGGCGGGAGAATATACAACAAATTCTCCGGTGAAGAGCCTGAGTACGTTCCTCTATCGGGAGTCCATCTCAAACAAACGTTAGCGGTGGTCAAAATCGAGGCACCAGACTTTGTGGTAGCATCTGGCGAATACATGTTGCGGCTGGATGTTTCACTAGAAGCGGTCGCGGAGCTTTCGAATAACAGCGACGTTTGAAGGCCTCTTGTTTGACTGGGAACGACACTCGCTTTGGGCTCGAAGCAAACGTCTGCACCCACTCGTATTGATGGGAACCAGACATCCCATGTTCTGGCCATAATACCTTTTTCTGTGTCGCCCCTGTTTGGGTCAATGCCATGTCGTTACGGAACTCATTGCGCGTCCACGCACCATGTCTGTGTCTCCGTAGCGGTTTCTCCGATCCCTTTACTGCCTATATCCCTTGGACACAAAGGAGGTGCCACATGCCCAACACCGTGCCAGCCGACACCCGTGTCGGCCATATCCACCTCAAGGTTAGTGACCTTGACCGCGCGATTCACTTTTATGGCGATGTTCTGGGCTTTTCCCTGATGCAGCGATACGGGGACCAAGCGGCCTTTTTGTCGGCGGGCGGGTATCACCACCATATCGGTCTCAACACGTGGCACTCCAAAGGCGCGGGCCATGCGCCACGCCGCGCTGTAGGCCTTTATCATAGCGCCTTTCTATTTCCTGACCGCGCGTCGCTGGGGGCGGCCCTGCAACGGGTGCTTGACCACGGCACGCCTCTTGATGGGGCGGCAGATCACGGTGTGTCCGAAGCGGTCTACTTCCGCGACCCGGATGGAAATGGCGTGGAGCTATATCGTGACCGAGCGCCGGAAGACTGGCCCAAGCAGCCAGATGGAACGTTGGCGATGGTCAATGACCCACTGGATGTCCCTGCCCTTTTGGCTGACGCAGCAGCATAACCGGTTTTCACAATCCGGGGCCTGCGCTGCGCTTACCAAGGCAACGATGTCGTTGCGCAACTTTGGCGCTGTTTTCACAACCGTCGCGACTGCCGGCCATTCGATGCACCCCGCATCTCAGTGAGCGTTGCGTCGCCCGCGCACATGCGCCACCTTGCGTCTGTACAGGAGAACCCCATGCGCACCGGATTTTACTTTGACGAACGCACCCTTTGGCATGCAGGCGGGAACTATGCCTTTACCCTGCCCTTGGGCGGCCTCGTGCAACCTCTTGCTGCCGGGGGGCTTCCTGAAAGCCCGGAAACCAAGCGGCGTCTGAAGAACCTCATGGATGTCACCGGACTTACCTCTGATCTGTCCGTGTGCTCGGCCCCCGAGGCGACACGGGTGCAATTGCTGCGCGTCCATCCAGAGAAGTACCTCAACGAATTCAAGGAAATGTCGGACAACGGAGGTGGCGAGCTGGGGCGACGAACACCCTTTGCAGCAGGTGGCTATGAACTTGCCGCCCTGTCAGCTGGCCTTACCATTGCTGCCGTAGAAAGCGTTCTGGATGGAACGCACACAAATGCCTACGCCCTCAGTCGCCCGCCAGGGCACCACGCATTGCCGGATTTTCCAAACGGTTTTTGTCTGTTCGCCAACATCGCCCTCGCAATCGAAACTGCAAAAGCAACCCGACCGGATCTAAAGGTGGCAGTGCTGGACTGGGACGTCCACCACGGCAATGGCACCGAAGGAATCTACTATGATCGCGCTGACGTGCTGACCATTTCGATCCACCAAGAGGGCAATTACCCGTTGGATACCGGAGCCTTGGCAAATCGTGGCACGGGCGCAGGTGTCGGGTTCAACATCAACCTACCATTGCCTGCCGGGGCCGGGCACACCGCCTATTTGTACGCCATGGAGCGAGTCGCGATGCCAGCCATCGAAGCCTTTGCGCCAGACATGATCATCGTCGCGTGCGGCTATGATGCAAGTGCCATTGACCCACTGGCGCGGATGCTGGCAACAGCCGACACCTTCAGGCAAATGACCATGCAGATCAAAGCCTTGGCGGAGAAAATCTGCAGCGGGAAGCTGGTCCTCGCTCACGAAGGTGGCTATTCGGAGGTCTACGTTCCTTTCTGTGGCCACGCCACACTCGAAGCCCTGTCCGGCAGTGATAAAACCGCCCCTGACCCCATGGCGCATGCCTTCAACATTCGCCAACCGGGTCCACGTTTTGATGCGTTCCTGCGGGCTGAAATCGACCACATGGCGCAAGAATTGGGGCTCTGACCCCTTGACGAAGCGGGACCAAACCCCGACATGAAGCCCATTGATGTAAAAAGGCGTAACATATGCCCGATCCAAACCCCGAAGCGTTTGATTTTCTGCTGACGCGCCGCTCGCGTCCCGCCAAGACATTGACAACTCCAACGCCCGACCGCGCGATTCTGGAAACACTCCTGACAGCGGCCGCGCGCACCCCTGATCACGGCAAACTGGAACCCTGGCGCTTTATCGTGCTTGGCTCGGGTGCAATGCCACGGCTGGCGGGTCTGGCGCAGGCGCGCGGCGAGGCATTGGGTCTGGATCCGGAACAGATCACCAAGGGGCGCACCCAGTTTGACCAGGGACATCTGGCTGTTGCCGTCATCGAAAGCCCCAAACCCTCAGCAAAAATTCCAGCACTCGAAATGACCTATTCGGCTGGAGCAGTGTGCCTTGCACTTGTGAATGCCGCACTCGCCGCAGGGTGGGGTGCCAACTGGCTTAGCGGCTGGCCCAGCCATGACGCCCAATTCCAACGCGAAGCGTTGCACCTCGAAAGTCATGAGCGGATCGCAGGGTTCATCCACATAGGCACTGCAACCAGCGTCCCACCGGATCGCCCCCGCCCGGACCTCGGGCACATCACCACATGGGTGGACGTATGATACTCACAGCCTTTTTCGACGCACTGGGACAACTCAGTGATCGGCGTTTCCGCAAAGTGGTTTGGCTTGGGCTCGCGCTCACGGTTGCGCTGCTGATCGCTGCCACGTCGGGCTTTGTCTGGTTTGTGGGCTGGCTGGTATCAGACGGCGTGTCCCTGCCCTGGTTTGGCGAAATCACGTGGTTGGACGATGTGATTACGTGGGGGTCATTCTTTCTTTTCTTTGTGTTGTCGATCTTTTTGATGATGCCTGTTGCATCGGCCATCACGTCCATGTTTCTGGACGAAGTCGCACAAGCCGTCGAAGATCGGCATTACGCACATCTGCCGCCGGCGTCCGGCGTGTCATTTGGTGATGCGCTGGTGGATACCATCAACTTTCTGGGGGTACTGATCGCGGCGAACATCATTGCGCTGATCGTCTATTTGTTCTTTCTTCCAGCCGCAATTTTCATCTTCTGGGCGCTCAACGGATTCTTACTGGGGCGGGAGTACTTCACCCTTGTCGCCATCCGTCGGGTTGGGCGGATTGAGGCCAAACGGCTGCGCAGCAAGCATTCAGGCACGATCTGGATGGCCGGAATTTTGATGGCAATGCCGCTGTCTGTCCCATTGGTAAACCTGTTCGTGCCCATCATCGGCGCGGCGACGTTCACCCATATATATCACCGCCTTACAAAGGCGGAAGCGCCCGGTCAAACCAGCTAAGATCGCTCAGCGAAATCCATCCCGAAAGGATGATTCCTGCGATGATGACCCACAGGACCAACGCAATCCAAGTGACGATCCACGCCTTGCGTTTCACATGGTGATGCTCGGGCGCACCTGCATGCGTGCCCGGCACCACTTCGCCCAGATCGCCTTGGGTCTGCACCTTGATGGGCAGCGCGATCAGGAAACACATCCACCAGATCACGGCATACAAAACAAGCGCCGAGGTAATGCCCATTAGACTTGCTCCAACTCAACAAGACAACCGTTGAAGTCCTTGGGGTGTAAAAACAGGACAGGTTTGCCATGGGCTCCGATCTTGGGCTCTCCGTTGCCCAGAACACGCGCGCCTGTGGCTTTCAGGTGGTCCCGTGCCGCGATGATGTCATCGACTTCGTAACAGACGTGATGCATGCCCCCGGCGGGGTTTTTGTCCAGAAACCCTTGGATCGGGCTGTCGTCGCCCAAAGGGTACAGCAGTTCGATCTTGGTGTTGGGCAATTCGATGAACACAACCGTGACCCCATGGTCCGGCTCGTCCTGTGGTGCACCCACATTTGCGCCCAGCGCATCGCGATATTGGGCTGCTGCGGCCTCAAGGTCGGGCACGGCAATCGCCACGTGATTCAAGCGTCCAATCATCTTAAAAGGCTCCTTTGATCAAAGGTTAGGGCCTTATGACCAGCAGACAAGGCAGCCGCAAGCCTTGCAATCATGCGCAGCTAGTTCTCTGGTGTTAACGCCTTGTTAGGCACAGATGCATAACGATTGGACTGTCCTGATTCAAAAGGAGCATGTGATGGATACCGACGACCCGTTCAAGCCGAGCTATCCCGCCCCAACTGCGTTGCGTCCCCTGCTGGGGCTGACCGTGCTTGTGATTGAGGATAGTCGTTATGCCTGTGAGGCACTGCGCCTGCTGTGTCTGCGCAGTGGCGCACGCATTCGGCGCGCTGATACGCTTCGCGCTGCCCGGCGCCATCTGCAAGTCTACCGCCCCAGTGTGGCTGTCATCGACCTTGGGCTACCCGATGGGGATGGGTCTGATCTGATCAACGACCTTGCCAAGGCGACGCACCGCCCCGAGGTGATCCTTGGCACATCTGGTGACGTGGGTGCCGAACAGTCTGCGCTTGATGCAGGCGCGGATGGCTTCCTGCCAAAACCGGTGACGTCCCTCGCCGTTTTTCAGGATGCAATTCTGTCCCATCTGCCACCGGATCGCCGGCCAAATGGCCCGCGTGCCGTGCCTGAGGATATCATCAACCCTGATCCGATTGCCTATAGAGATGACATGGCGCATGTGGCTGACGTTCTCGAGGAACTCAGCGATACGCGCACACTGGATTATGTCGCGCAATTTGTATCCGGGGTTGCCCGCAGCGCAGAGGATAGCGACCTCGTGATTGCCGCTGAGGCTTTGGCCCGCAAAAGGGCGCGTGGCGACAGTGCAGCGTCCGAAGCGGCTCAGATCGCAGGACTTGTTCAACAGAGACTGTCGGAAAAGATCGCCATTTAGCGCAGTGCGTCACCCACGCGTCAGGCCGGGATCATCGGCCACGCGGACCAACTGTGTCATATCAGCGAGGCTCTCGCGCTGTCGCCCTGCCTCATCAAAATTCGATGGATGCAGCCACGCCGCAAAGGCTTCCTTCAGGGACGCCCACTCACTGTCAATCGCGGCAAACCAAGCAGTGTCGCGATTGCATCCCTTGATAACCGCGGCCTGACGAAAAATGCCCTCGTAGCTCAGCCCCAACCGTTGCGCTGCACTGCGCGACGACATGTTGAGGGCATTACATTTCCACTCGAACCGGCGATATCCGGCTTCAAACGCCCACCCCATCATCAGAAACAAAGCTTCCGTCGCTGCGCGGGTCTGTTGTAGCGCCGGACTGAAATTGATGTGGCCCACCTCGATGCTCCCAGCTTGCGGATCAATTCGCAAAAAACTGGCCACGCCTTCATAAGCGCCGGTATCAAGATTCTTCACTGCATAGAATTGAAGCGCCGGATCTTGTTCCATCTCGCGCACCCAACGGTGGTACTGCGCAGCTGATGAAAACGGCCCATAAGGCAAGTAGTCCCAAACCTGATCGTGCCCGACAAAGCTGCGAAACAACAAGGCTGCGTGCTTTTCCGCCTCAAGCGGTTCAAGCCGGGCAAACTGTCCCTGCATAGACGTTACGGCATCCGGAACGGGCGGCGGCGTCCAGTTTGGTACAGGCGTTGCATGAAGTTGATAGCGGGTCGTCATGGCGCGACGTTAGGATGTGTTCAACGCAAGGCCAAGCGCTTTGTCTACAGAACAAGACCCGGGTTTTCACCCATATCCAGCCCCGGGAATACAGCCGTTTCCAGTACCGACCGATCCAGCCCGGTCAGCCCCTGCATGATCCACGCGGCATGGGCCCGAACATCTCCCGTCGGCATCAGATCGCGACCCTGATAGAGATCGCCATCGCCAAGCCCTGGCCAATCCCCATAAACACGTCCTCCCCGCACGGCGCCACCTGCCACCACCATCAGCCCGCCAGTGCCATGATCGGTTCCGCGTGTCCCATTTTGTCGTGCCGTTCGGCCGAATTCGGTCATCGCAATCACGGCTGTCTTCTTCCATGTGTCACCACGCATCTTGCCGCGCAGGGTCAGCAACGTTTCCGCAAGACGGCCCAAGGCTGGGGTCAGCGTATTGTCCTGATTGCGATGCGTGTCCCACCCGTTCAGGGAAAATGCCGCGATGCGCGCCTCTTCTGACAGCCGTTCAGCAGCAAACTCCGCGATTTCTACGTGACTGCTGGCGCGCCGTCCGGACATATCGCCGCCCGTATCTGACAACAGGCTCGCCTCAACCAACGCCGCATGCATGGCCGGGTCGCTTTGCGTCACCAACTCCATCAGGCGAACCGCTTGCGGGCTCAGATTCAGATCCGCATCAGGAGACCAGTTTGCCACCTCTGCCGCCCCCTGCATCAACCGCATGTCACTTCGCCCAATGGCATAGGCAGTTTGCGCGTTCACACCGGGCACCGCTTGCAACATCCGGTTCAACCAGCCGTCACGGACACCGTTCAACGATGGCGTTCCCGCCTCGAGCAGATCCTGCCCGTCAAAGTGACTGCGCTTGTCGCGATAGGGCGTGGACACGGCCTGAACAAAACCAAGCTGCCCCGCTTCCCACATTGGCATCAACGGCGCGAGTGCTGGATGCAATGCATAAAAGCCATCCAAATCCAACGCCCCATTCTGCGGCCCGACCGATAGGCTTTTGCGCAAAGTGCCAAGGTGGGGATCGCCATAAGGCTGCACCACGTCCAGCCCGTCCATGCCGCCGCGCAGGATAATCACCACAAGGCGCGTATCCCATGGGGTCGATGCAAATGTCACAGGTGTCAGCAATGGGCTGGCTGCAAGCGAACACCCGACAAAGCCTGAGCGCATCAAAAAATCTCGACGGGAGAGGGGGTTGGGCATATCTCAGATCTCCTATCGGCGCTGAAAGGCTGGTGACATCAGGATCAACCCAATCGCTTCGGCTTTGCTTTCTGCCGCGCCAGCCGCAAACCGCACAGGTTCGCTTGCCCATGTTCCAAGGACAGTATCGACAAATGTACGGGGATCCGGCAGCGGACCCACGAGAAATTCAGGCGCGGCCATCGCCCAGGAAACACGGGCAGCAAAGCCTTGCGGTGTAACCCAATTCGGATCTTCCTCTGGCCAGCCATCCGGGCCAACCGGGCGCTCCCATTGTTGCCCCATCTGAATGAGCGGTGCTGCAAAGACCCGACGCATATGCTTTTCTTCCAAACGCTTCAACGCGTCCTCCGACACGGCCAAACCACGCAGAGCGGACGATATGAAGTCAACGGGAGGTTTTACATTTTGCAATGAAGCAGTCCAACTGGCGGGGTGATCCAGTAATACCTCATAAACTGCCATCAATGCGCCGTCAGAGGACAGATAGGCAGCCTCCAGCGCATCAATCAGATCGCCATCCGGGTCGTCCGAAATGAAATGAACCGCCAGCTTCCAAGCCAAATGCCGCGCCGTAGCCGGATGCACGGCCAGATCATGCAGAACAGCGCGGATTGGCTCAGGACCCATTGCATCGGCATAGGTCTTACCCAACACCGTCTCCGCACCCGGCTCCACAAAATCCTTGCGGAACTTGAAGCCGTTTTGGGCCTGAAACGCCATGCCGGTGAACAGTTCGGCCAGTTGCGTAACATCTTCTTGCGTGTAGGGGCCATCGACACCCAATGTGTGCAATTCCAGTACTTCCCGTGCCAGGTTCTCGTTCAGCCCCACGCCCTTGCCAGGCCCCACCTTAACCGCACGCGCACTGTTCGGCCCCATTGAGCGCAGTTGATCAAGATAGTTCAGCATCACCGGATGCATCACTGCAGATTCCAGTAAGTCGCCAAAGCGGCCAGTTACAAAAGGGCGGATCGCTTCCTCGATGTAAGGTGACGTTGCGCGCCGCTCGACCCCTCGTTTGCCATGGGCAGAAAAGTGGTCAGCCCAGAAAGCAACAAGGCGTTCGCGGAATGCTGTTTCCGTGTCGATCCGGCGCAGGAATGTCTGGTTGGCCCAAAGATACATCGCCTGACGGGCATGTTTGTTCAGCAGGTTGCGCAATTTGCGCGCTTCCGCCGCTTTGGGCGTACCTCGGTTCTTGCGTCGCAGCACACGCGCCTCTTGCGCCTTGACCATTCGCAGGCGGAACTTGTCGAAGGGCTCAATCGGATAGCGGGCTGCCATGACATCCGGCGCGCGCAAGCCTGCGAGGATCGCCGCCGCATTTTCGGGTGCGCGAACCACGGGTGACAAGCCATAGCCGAACCGAATTTCGGCCAGTTGGGGGTCAAATGCACGCACCGGTTCACCGTCTCAAAGCTGCTTTCGGTATAGATATAACATCGCCGGGTGCGGATTTCACCGCCCCGGCGTGTCAGATGTGCGTAAGATTGCCGACGGCAGGTCAGTCTTGCGGGATCACCCGCAAGCCGAGTTCCATCAATTGATCACTTTGTGGTTCAGACGGCGCATCCATCATCAGATCTTCGGCGCGCTGGTTCATCGGGAACAAAATGACCTCGCGGATGTTCTGTTCGCCTGCCAGCAGCATCACGATCCGGTCGATCCCAGCCGCACAGCCACCGTGGGGAGGGGCGCCGTATTGGAATGCATTGACCATACCGCCGAAACGCTTGCGCACTTCGCTCTCATCATAACCCGCGATCTCAAAGGCCTTGAACATGATTTCGGGGCGGTGGTTACGGATCGCACCCGACACCAGTTCGTACCCGTTGCAAGCCAGGTCATATTGGAAGCCCAACACCTGCAAAGGATCGCCTTGCAGCGCCTCCATCCCCCCTTGGGGCATCGAGAACGGGTTGTGTTCAAAGTCGATCTTGCCGCTTTCCTCGTCCTGCTCATAGATCGGGAAATCCACAATCCACGCAAAAGCAAAGCGGTTCTCGTCCACCAATTTTAGCTCTTCACCGATGACGTTACGAGCACGACCCGCGATGGCTTCAAACGCCTTGGGTTTGCCGCCGAGGAAAAAGGCCGCGTCGCCGATACCCAGACCCAATTGCTGGCGGATCGCCTCGGTGCGTTCGGGGCCGATGTTCTTGGCCAAAGGTCCTGCGGCTTCCATGCCCTCACCCTGATCGCGCCAGAAAATGTAGCCCATCCCGGGCAACCCTTCCTTCTGGGCATAGGCGTTCATGCGGTCACAGAACTTGCGGCTGCCGCCTGATGGGGCGGGAATGGCGCGAATTTCCGTGCCCTCCTGCTCCAACAGCTTTGCGAAAATCGCAAAGCCGGAGTCGCGGAAGTGGTCGGATACCACTTGCATTTTGATCGGGTTGCGCAGGTCGGGCTTGTCAGAGCCGTACCACAGCGCCGCGTCACGGTAGCTTATCTGCTCCCAGCTCTCAGGCGCATCGACACTCTTGCCACCGCCAAATTCTTCGAACACACCAGCCAACACTGGGGCAATCGTATCGAACACGTCCTGCTGCGTGACAAAGCTCATCTCGAGATCAAGCTGATAGAAATCCGTGGGCGAACGGTCAGCCCGTGGGTCTTCGTCGCGGAAACACGGAGCAATCTGGAAATACTTGTCAAAGCCCGACACCATCAACAGCTGTTTGAACTGCTGCGGCGCCTGCGGCAGGGCGTAAAACTTGCCCGGATGCAATCGCGACGGCACGAGGAAATCGCGCGCGCCTTCGGGCGACGAGGCTGTGATGATCGGGGTTTGGTACTCGCGGAATTCGCGATCCCACATGCGTTTGCGGATCGACGACACGACGTCAGACCGCAGCTTCATGTTCTCCTGCATCTTTTCGCGACGCAAATCGAGATAGCGATAGGTCAACCGCGTTTCTTCCGGGTATTCCTGATCGCCAAACACCATCAACGGTAGCTCGGCGGCGTGGCCTAGCACGTCCAGATCGCGCACAAACACTTCGATCTCGCCCGTTGGGATTTTGTCGTTCACCAACGATGCGTCCCGCGCCTTTACGGTACCGTCGATACGGATGCACCACTCACTGCGCACCTTTTCCATCTCGGCAAATACTGGGCTGTCGGGGTCGCACAAGACCTGCGTCATGCCGTAGTGGTCCCGCAGGTCGATGAACAACACTCCGCCGTGGTCGCGCACCCGGTGGACCCAGCCCGACAGACGCACGGTATCACCCACATTGGCCGAGGTCAGCGCGGCGCAGGAGTGAGAGCGGTAAGCATGCATGATAAAGTCCCTTCGGGGCTGCGTGTAAGATCGGCGCAGATACACCGAGGCAGGGGTGGAAAGTCAAGCGCACAAGGGCTGCAAACGCAAAACGCGGGCCCATTGAGGGCCCGCGCATGTCATGATGTATCGCAAAGCGATCAGGCGGCGACGTCAAAGCGGTCTGCCTCCATCACCTTGGTCCATGCCGCAACGAAATCGGTAGCAAATTTGCCAGCGTTATCATCTTGGGCATAGACCTCGGCATAGGCCCGCAGGATCGAGTTCGAACCGAACACCAGGTCGGCCCGCGTGGCGGTCCATTTGGTGGCACCAGTGGCACGATCACAGATCTCGTAAGTGCCGTCCGCCGCAGGTTTCCAGCTATAGGCCATACCGGTCAGGTTGACGAAAAAGTCGTTCGTCAGCTGGCCAATGCGGTCCGTAAATACGCCATGACCTGTCCCACCATGGTTGGTGCCAAGCACGCGCATACCGCCCAAAAGCACAGTCATTTCCTGTCCAGTCAGACCCAGCAGCTGCGCACGATCAATCAGCATGTCTTCAGGGCTTTTGGCCACACCGTCCATGTGCCAGTTGCGGAAACCATCCGAGAACGGCTCGAGCACATCAAAGCTTGGACCATCCGTCATGTCGTCCGTGGCGTCACCACGACCGGGCGTGAATGGCACAGAGATGTCATGACCAGCAGCCTTGGCCGCCGCTTCGACAGCCACATTTCCCGCCAGCACGATGACGTCGGCAACGGACGCTCCCGTCTCTGCCGCGATCGGTTCAAGTACAGCAAGAACGGCATCCAGACGAGTAGGCTCATTGCCTTCCCAGCCACGCTGCGGTGCTAAACGGATACGCGCGCCATTAGCACCGCCCCGCTTGTCCGATCCACGGAAGGTGCGTGCACTGTCCCAAGCGGTTGCGATCAGATCGGCATGGGCCAGACCTGATGCGGCAATCTTGGCTTTGACAGCCTCGACATCGTAGCCGGTGTTGCCAGCCGGGATCGGATCTTGCCAGATTAGGTCCTCAGCGGGGACATCGGGCCCGATATAGTTGGCCTTGGGGCCCATATCGCGGTGAGTCAGTTTGAACCAAGCACGTGCAAAGGTGTCGCGGAAATAGGCTTCGTCCGCCATGAACTTTTCGCAGATCTCGCGATAGATCGGATCGACCTTCATCGCCATGTCCGCATCCGTCATCATTGGCATACGTCGCACCGAAGGATCAGACGCGTCAACGGGCATGTCCTCTTCCTTGATGTCGATGGGCTCCCACTGATTTGCACCCGCTGGGGATTTCGTGAGCTGCCATTCATAACCAAACAACAGTTTGAAGTAGCCCATGTCGAACTTGGTCGGCTCCGTTGTCCACGCGCCTTCAATGCCCGAGGTCACCAACGAGCTGGCCTTGTCCGTCTGGTTGGGGTTGGTCCAGCCAAAACCTTGGGTCTCATAGCCCGCACCCTCAGGTTCGGCCCCCAGAGCACTTGCGTCGCCGTTTCCATGCGCTTTGCCTACCGTATGCCCACCGGCAGCCAAAGCAGCGGTTTCTTCGTCATTCATCGCCATGCGCGCAAAGGTTTCGCGCACATGCAACGCGGTGCGGGCGGGGTCGGGATTGCCGTTCACACCTTCGGGGTTCACATAGATCAGACCCATGTGCACAGCCGCCAGTGGGTTGGCCATCGTCGATGGGTCATCCAGATCCTCATAGCGGTTTTCGCTGGGGGCGAGCCACTCGGCTTCTTCACCCCAGTTGATGTCGGTGCCGGGCGCCCACGTATCCGCGCGACCAAAGCCAAACCCAAACGTCTTCAACCCCATGGATTCATAGGCAATGTTGCCCGCCAGCAGCATCAGGTCAGCCCAAGACAGGGCATTGCCGTATTTCTTTTTCACAGGCCACAGCAAACGGCGCGCTTTATCAAGGCTGGCGTTGTCCGGCCACGAGTTCAGAGGGGCAAAGCGTTGATCCCCGGCGGAACCACCGCCACGACCATCCTGCATCCGGTAGGTGCCCGCCGCGTGCCACGCCATGCGGATCATCAAACCACCATAGTGACCCCAATCCGCAGGCCACCACGGCTGGCTGTCTGTCATCAGGGCGTGCAGGTCCGCCTTGACCGCATCATAATCGAGGCCCTTGACGGCATCGCGGTAGTCAAAATCGGGATCCATCGGATTAACGCGGGCACCATGCTGGTGCAGCACATCCACGGAAAGGCTTTCAGGCCACCAGTCCTTGTTGGTGCGACCACCAAAGGTGCTGTGCAAGGTCGCCCCATGCATTACGGGGCATTTGCCGACGTCGTTTCCATCCATGTGATTCTCCGATCTGAAGTATTGTTTCGGGTGTGTTCTTAAGCGAGGTAAGTCCAGTCTTAGGTTCGTCTAGACCCACCCAACAATTGTGTTTCCCGCTGCGTCGATATCACGAGTTATGATTCGAGAAACCATCAGGCAGCAGGTTCTTTGCCCGTCTCTCTTACCACCCCAACGCCATTAGAAGAATTTGCAATTTTCTATGATCACGATAGCTTTTGATTATGGACGCTTTGACCCTGAAACAGCTTCGCTATTTTGCCGCCGTTGCCGCGCACAAACACTTTGGTCGCGCTGCGGATGTGTGTGCCGTATCACAACCCGCTTTGTCGGTGCAGGTAAAAGAGTTGGAGACAACACTTGGCCTGCCCGTGTTTGAACGCGGCGCGAGGCATGTGCGCCTGACGACATTCGGAGAAGACTTGCTGCTCCGCGTTCAACCAATCCTACAGGGAGTGGATGAGCTGCAAGATCTCGCGCGAGCAGCGCGCGACGGGCTGTCGGGCCGTTTGCGATTGGGCGTCATTCCCACCATTGCCCCCTACCTGCTCCCAAAGTTGCTGCCCGAACTTACAACAGCGACACCCGGTATGGACATCCACGTTCGCGAAACCGTGACGCCCCGACTTCTGCAAGAGCTACAGGAAGGTGTGCTTGATGCCGCCATCGTTGCACTGCCGATAGACGAACCAACCTTGACCGAATTGCCGTTGTTTGACGAAGATCTTGTCTTGGTGCGCCCCGACACAGATGCGGAAACAGCCCCACCCAGACCAAATGATCTGGCCGACATGCGGCTTCTGTTGTTGGAGGAAGGACACTGTTTTCGCGACCAGACCCTTTCGTTTTGCGCAATGACCTCAACGCGCCCACGCGAGGGGTTGGATGGCAGCTCATTATCAACGCTGGTGCAAATGGTCGGCGCCGGCATTGGCGTCACACTGATACCGGAAATGGCCGTGCCCGTGGAAACCCGAGCAGCGTCTGTCAGAATCTCCCGTTTTGCCGCCCCGCGCCCGAGCCGTACAGTCGGCATGGTCTGGCGCAAAACGAACCCTATGGCGGACCAGTTGCGCCGCGTGGCTGACACTGTGCGCCAAGCTGCAGCGCCGCAATACTAGTGTTTCGGTTTGCCCATCAAAACGCACAACGCCCCACAGCGAGGCTGCAGGGCGATTGTTTCGCATTGGTTGCGGGAGTAGGATTTGAACCTACGACCTTCAGGTTATGAGCCTGACGAGCTACCGGGCTGCTCCATCCCGCGCCAATGTTTGGCTGACTTAGTCCGAGTCGCGCACGAGCACAAGCCCACCAGGCCAGAAAGCCGACAGAAATCTGAAACATCACGCATATCCGGATGTGCAATCGCACAAACCAACCGCACATGGCGGTTTCAAAATAGTTTGCGACACAGCTTGTCACCTAACGCGTTGAAATCTTTCATTTCAGTCAGCATCAGATGATTCAGGTTTTCGGAAGCTGCTTTAGCCGGCGCGCAGCGGGGTCCCGAGGATTTCACGCGCCTGCTGCCACGTGGCGACCGGGCGCTCATACTTCTCACACAATTCGACGGCACGCGAAACAAGGGCAGCATTGGATGGCGCCAGTGTATTGCGATCGAGACGCACGTTGTCTTCCAATCCGGTTCGGGTATGCCCACCCTTGGAAATGCTCCACTCGTTGACTTCGAGCTGATGCCGCCCAATTCCGGCGGCGCACCATTCGGCATCCGGCGCAAGCCGTTGGACGGTCTTGATGTAATAATCAAATACGTCCTCATCCGCAGGCATCGCGTTCTGCACGCCCATGACAAATTGCACATACAGTTTACGTGTCAAAATGCCTTCTTTGTGCAACGCAACGGCCCGGTGGATGTGACTGAGGTCAAACGCTTCGATCTCGGGCATCACATCATAGGTGCGCATTTCGCCTGCAAGCCAATGGACCAGATCCGGCGGGTTCTCGTATACGCGCGTGGGAAAGTTGTTCGACCCCACAGACAGTGACGCCATGTCAGGGGCCAAGGGCAGCATACCGCCCCGCGCCTGCCCCGCCCCAGATCGCCCTCCGGTCGAAAGCTGCACGATCATGCCGGGGCAATGATGCTCAATCCCCTCTTTGAGGCGGGCGAACTTTTCCGGGTCCGAGCTGGGTGTTTCGTCGTCATTGCGGACATGGCAATGCGCAATCGACGCACCGGCCTCAAAGGAAGCATGCGTGCTTTCGACCTGTTCGGCGATCGAAATCGGTACGTTGGGATTGGCGGCCTTGGTCGGGACAGATCCCGTGATGGCGACGCAGATTATGCAAGGTTTGCTCATGTCATGTTCCATTGGGTGGGCAGCAGGGCCGACCGTGTTTGCCTATATGTCAAAAAACACTGTCTCGTTTTCGCCCTGAAGCTGGATGTCGAAACGGTAGACAGGCATCCCGTCACGCAAGGAACGCCGGGCGATCAGCGTTGTCCGTCGGCGTTCCCATTCGATCAGGTTCAGCACGTCATCTTGTTTGTTCGCCTCGGCTTCATCCTCAAAGTAAAGCCTTGTATTCAAACCAATATTTATGCCTCGCGCGACAATCCAGAGAGAGATATGTGGCGCTGCGATCTTGCCGTTCCGTGCCCGGCTGGGCCCGGGTTTGACAGTTTCAAACCCCCATTCGCCCGTGTCAAAATCAGTAATCACGCGGCCCCACCCACGAAATCCATCCTCGACGGGGCGGCCATCTTCGGGGTGTGCAAAGACGCCTTGCGCGTTGGCTTGCCATGTCTCCAGCAATACATCCTTGATTGGGCTGCCTGTGCCATCAATGACAACGCCTTCGACCCGGATACGCTCCCCTTTCGCGTGGGGGCCAGCGATGTCCTGCCCCAACTCCCGGTCGTAGGCATCAAAGCCTGCAGCGCCCGGCGCCAGGCCAATATGCACATAAGGACCAGCTGTCTGAGAAGGGGTTTCCTTGAGATAATTCAGCTTCTGCATCAGTCTCAGTTCCCCTCCAGGCGGTTCTCGAACAGCGTCGAACGCCGACCGCGCAGCACGATGTCAAAACGATAAGCAATGGCATCCAATGGTACTGTCGCGTTCAGATCCATCAATGCAATCAATTGCTTACGTGCGTCGGGATCTGGAATTGACTTCACGATCGCACACTGACCAATGAGAGGGTCACCCTCAAAATAGCATTGCGTGATCAATCGTTGCGCAAAACCAGAGCCAAAAATGGACAAGTGGATATGGGCCGGACGCCAACTGTTGATCCAGTTGCGCCATGGGTATGCGCCCGGCTTTACGGTGCGAAAATAGTAGTATCCATCTTCATCCGTTAGCGTGCGCCCACAGCCGCCAAAATTCGGATCGATAGGCGCCAGATATGTATCTTTTTTGTGGCGATAACGCCCACCAGCATTTGCCTGCCAGATTTCAACGAGTGTGGCGGGAACACCGTTGCCGTTTTCATCCACAACCCGGCCATGCAGAATGATACGCTCACCAATCGCGCATTGATCGCCCTGAGCATAGTTATAAACCAGATCATTGTCAGTTGGATCAATGTCCCCATGGCCAAAGACCGGGCCTGTTATTTCACTGGGCGAATTCTCTAGAGATATCAGCGCGAATTGTGGGGAACGGGCGACAGATGTCTTGTAATCCGGAGTTAACGCAGGTGGATGCCACCTGCGGTCCCGTTGATAGAACTCCGCTGGCTTCTTCATCGCGCTACTCTCCGGCACATAACAGGCGTCATTGCTCGGCTTCCATTTCTGCGTAGGTTTGCTTGGCCAGTTTTAGCGCATGATTTGCCCGCGGCACGCCCGCATAGATCGCGACGTGTTGAAATGCTTCCTGCACATCTGTTTTCGAGGCACCCGTACGTGCCGTAGCGCGAATATGCATTGGGATTTCCTCAAAATTTCCCGTCGCCGCAAGAAGAGCAAGGGTCAGCATCGAACGCTCTCTCAGACTTATGCAATCAGACGACCAAACAGTGCCCCAAGCACCCTCCGTGATAAGATCTTGAAAAGGCTTGTCAAAATCTGTCATGGCCGTTTCCGCCCGATCAACATGCTCATCACCCAGAACAGCCCTCCGGGTTTGCATACCTTTGGACAGTTTGTCGGTCATCTGTGATCTCCTCGCCCAAGCGTCACCGTACTCTTACAGATGTTTACGGTGTCGGCAAATGAAGGCGCCGCTGCGTGGGTTTGAACCACACAGCATGATGCAAGTGGCACCGCAGCGACAGCTTGCCCATCTACAAGAACACAGAAAACACGACGCTGACCAAACAGGTCAAACCGACATGCAATTATTTCGTAGAATTTTGGGAATTATCGTCAGAGAGATACAATCAAAGGGCTTTTTAGGTTTGGCAGTGACCTACTCTCCCACGCCTTAAGACGCAGTACCATCGGCGCAACAGCACTTAACGGCCGGGTTCGGGATGGGACCGGGTGTTTTGCTTGCGCTATGACCACCAAACCGAAAAAGCCCTCTGAAAATCAACAAATGTAGTCCAAGTCGCGTACGACTGATTGTGTGTGTATGCTCTTGATGTCTCGTTCGAAGTCTTGCTTCTACTGGATCAAATCAAGCCTATCGGACAATTAGTACCAGTCAACTGAACGCATTACTGCGCTTACATCTCTGGCCTATCGACGTGGTGGTCTACCACGGTCCTCAGGGATACCTTGTTTTGAGGGGGGCTTCCCGCTTAGATGCCTTCAGCGGTTATCCTGTCCGATCATAGCTACCCAGCACTGCCGTTGGCACGACAACTGGTCCACCAGTGGATCGTTCACCCCGGTCCTCTCGTACTAGGGGCAACTCCTCTCAAGTATCCTACACCCACGGAAGATAGGGACCGAACTGTCTCACGACGTTCTAAACCCAGCTCACGTACCTCTTTAAACGGCGAACAGCCGTACCCTTGGGACCTGCTCCAGCCCCAGGATGAGATGAGCCGACATCGAGGTGCCAAACACTGCCGTCGATATGGACTCTTGGGCAGTATCAGCCTGTTATCCCCGGCGTACCTTTTATCCGTTGAGCGATGGCCCTTCCACTCGGGACCACCGGATCACTATGGCCGTCTTTCGACTCTGCTCGACTTGTCAGTCTCGCAGTCAGGCTGGCTTCTGCCATTGCACTCAACGAGCGATTTCCGACCGCTCTGAGCCAACCTTCGCGCGCCTCCGTTACGCTTTAGGAGGCGACCGCCCCAGTCAAACTACCCGCCACACAGGGTCCCGGATCCGGATAACGGACCGCGGTTAGACATCAAGCAATGCAAGGGTGGTATCTCAAGGGAGGCTCCACAAAGACTAGCGTCTCTGCTTCAAAGCCCACCACCTATCCTGCACATGCATGGCCTAATGCCAGTGTGAAGCTGTAGTAAAGGTGCACGGGGTCTTTCCGTCTAACCGCGGGAAACCTGCATCTTGACAGGTAATTCAATTTCGCTGAGTCTATGTTGGAGACAGCGGGGAAGTCGTTACGCCATTCGTGCAGGTCGGAACTTACCCGACAAGGAATTTCGCTACCTTAGGACCGTTATAGTTACGGCCGCCGTTTACCTGGGCTTCAATTCAGAGCTCTCACCCCTCCTTTTAACCTTCAGGCACCGGGCAGGCGTCAGACCCTATACGTCGTCTTGCGACTTCGCAGAGCCCTGTGTTTTTAATAAACAGTCGCCACCCCCTGGTTTGTGCCCCCAGCCCCTAGTTGCCTAGGAACCGGGCCTCCTTCTCGCGAACTTACGGAGGTATTTTGCCGAGTTCCTTCAACATAGTTCTCTCAAGCGCCTTGGTATTCTCTACCAGTCCACCTGTGTCGGTTTAGGGTACGATCCTATAGGAGGGCTATTTCCAGGAACCAATTAGCAGCCCATTCAATCCAATAAGGATGAACTACCTTCATGATCCGTCACCACTCCACGGCCCAGGAATATTAACCTGGTTCCCATCGACTACGCCTTTCGGCCTCGCCTTAGGGGTCGGCTTACCCTGCTCAGATTAGCTTTAAGCAGGAACCCTTGGACTTTCGGCGAGAGTGTCTCTCACACTCTTTGTCGCTACTCATGTCATCATTCTCACTAGTGATCTCTCCACCGGATCGCTCACGCGCCGGCTTCACAGAAAGCTTCTCTCCTCCAATGCGGGCGAACCCGCTAAGGAGGAATGAAACTATGTCACACTACGCTCTGCTACCATGCCTTACGGCATCCTAAGCTTCGGCTCATGGCTTGAGCCCCGTTACATCTTCGCCGCAGGACAACTTATTTAGACCAGTGAGCTGTTACGCTATCTTTAAAGGATGGCTGCTTCTAAGCCAACCTCCTGGTTGTTTTGGTCGTCCCACTTGCTTTCCCACTTAGCCATGAATTGGGGGCCTTAGCTGTAGGTCAGGGTTGTTTCCCTCTCCACGACGGACGTTAGCATTCGCCGTGTGTCTGCCATCTAGTACTCCCGGGTATTCGGAGTTTGGTTAGGATCAGTAAGCCTGTGGGGCCCCATTACCCATCCAGTGCTCTACCCCCCGGGGTATTCGGATGACGCTCTACCTAAATAGATTTCGCAGAGAACCAGCTATCTCCGAGTTTGATTGGCCTTTCACCCCTAGGCACAACTCATCCCGACCTTTTTCAACAGGTGTGGGTTCGGTCCTCCAGTAAGTGTTACCTTACCTTCAACCTGGTCATGCCTAGATCACTCGGTTTCGGGTCTGATCCACCTAACTCATTCGCCCTATTAAGACTCGCTTTCGCTGCGCCTACACCTAACGGCTTAAGCTTGCTAGATAGACCAAGTCGATGACCCATTATACAAAAGGTACGCTGTCAGGCCGCAAGGGCCCTCCAACTGATTGTAGGCGTTCGGTTTCAGGAGCTGTTTCACTCCCCTCGTCGGGGTGCTTTTCACCTTTCCCTCACGGTACTGGTTCACTATCGGTCAGTAAGGAGTACTTAGCCTTCGAAGGTGGTCCTCCGATCTTCAGACAGAATTTCACGTGTTCCGCCCTACTTAATACGTCCAATCATGCTTCATATACGGGGCTGTCACCCACTATGGCCGACCTTTCCAGGTCGTTCTATTCACAATCATGGCTCGGCTGGTCCCCGTTCGCTCGCCGCTACTAGGGGAGTATCAATTGATTTCCTTTCCTCCGGGTACTTAGATGTTTCAGTTCCCCGGGTTTGCTCTTATAAACCTATGTATTCAGTCTATAAGTACCTGTTTATGCTCATTATTAGCTACTCCGAAGAGTAGTAATAACAAACATTCAGGTGGGTTGCCCCATTCAGAAATCCATGGATCAAAGCTTATTCTCAGCTCCCCATGGCTTATCGCAGAGTATCACGTCTTTCATCGCCTCTTACTGCCAAGGCATTCACCAAACGCCCTTCTCGCGCTTGATTTGATCCAGAAAAAGAAAGACTTGCGTCTAACACGACCGCACAGCTGGTAACTAAATGCAGTCTTCTTCCGGTATCAAAAGCATACTTTCCCGCCAGCATGTTTTGTAAGCATGCTGACAATTGAACGACGTCCCTGTTCACCATCCGTGCGGGAGGCAAACAACGTCGTTCTGGTTAGTGTACTTGACTTGGACAACTCTGTTTGTTTCAGCCGGGATACGTCAAACCGAGCGAGGAAGCACTCTGGTAAGTCGCCTTCTGATCGGTATGTGCTGTTCGCCTTTCGACTACTAGGCCCGATGCAGAACCAAACTGAGATCATGACCACACTCGGCCTGATCAAACAGTGTTGATTGTCACTCTGAGATTGCTCTCAAAGTAACTTGTATCTCTCTATACGATGTCAAATCAGCCTAAGCTGATTATCGTCCGATTGGACGGTTAAGCACTCAGAAGTGCTTAACGATCTAATCGAATTCAAGGTAATGGTGGAGCCTAGCGGGATCGAACCGCTGACCTCCTGAATGCAAATCAGGCGCTCTCCCAGCTGAGCTAAGGCCCCAAAGAATTTGGTGGGTCGAGGAGGACTTGAACCTCCGACCTCACGCTTATCAGGCGTGCGCTCTAACCACCTGAGCTACCGACCCTATGGGGGCACCCCATGCAGGCTGCCCGTCAAATGACGTTCTTTGCGTGGATAATATACTGGACTTCGCAGAACCGACGCAGCGCGCCAAAGGTCATGCTTGTCAGTGGCTTTCCTTTGTCCGGCAATTTGCCAACTATCGAGGAAACCGTATATCCTGCGCCTTGCACCAGTTCCGAGATCGTATCCCGTGTAAACCAGCGTATGTGTGTCCGATCCATCGGCCCTCGAGTTTGGTAGTCGAAGCGACCAAACAGAACGAGAGGCATGAGAACTTTGACATACCGAGCATTGGGCACACTCACGACAATCGATCCACCACTCTTGTGAACCTTCCGTGCGTTTGCAACCACGCTCCAAGGATCTGTAAGATGCTCTGCAACATCCAACAAAAGCACAGTATCAAACTGTTTTCCATCGGCTTGCAACTTATCGAACAGGCCGTCACTACCCAAGTCTTCCTTCATCACCTCAATACCGTTCCCGCTGTCCAGAGTTGAATAGGGATCAATAATAAGAGAAGAGTCAGCCATGCCGCTGTCGATCAGAAATCGGGACGTTGCCCCGTTTCCGCCGCCCAGATCGAGTACACGCCCAAACTGGGTAATATCGATACGGGACAACACGTCGTGTCTTGGATTGGCGTAGTAACCGTCAGATTTTTCGCCATATAGCTGATCGCGCATCGTCCACCTCGTGTAACTTACGTTGCAGTAACCGGACGCAATGTGCGGATCAACCAAAATTCACTGAAGAGATATGAGGACGGCTCGGTCCTGATGTTTGAGACGCTTTGTTTGCGTCTCTTGCTAAGTGTTTCACGAGATTTGCGAACAAATCTAACTAGAAACATCCTTAGAAAGGAGGTGATCCAGCCGCAGGTTCCCCTACGGCTACCTTGTTACGACTTCACCCCAGTCGCTGATCCTACCGTGGTCCGCTGCCTCCAAAAGGTTAGCGCACGGCCGTCGGGTAGAACCAACTCCCATGGTGTGACGGGCGGTGTGTACAAGGCCCGGGAACGTATTCACCGCAGCATGCTGTTCTGCGATTACTAGCGATTCCGACTTCATGGGGTCGAGTTGCAGACCCCAATCCGAACTGAGACAAGTTTTGGGGATTAACCCACTGTACTTGCCATTGTAGCACGTGTGTAGCCCAACCCGTAAGGGCCATGAGGACTTGACGTCATCCACACCTTCCTCCCGCTTATCACGGGCAGTTTCTTTAGAGTGCCCAGCTTAACCTGCTGGCAACTAAAGATGTGGGTTGCGCTCGTTGCCGGACTTAACCGAACATCTCACGACACGAGCTGACGACAGCCATGCAGCACCTGTCACTGTGTCCCTAAGGAACGCTCGATCTCTCGAGTTGTCACAGGATGTCAAGGGTTGGTAAGGTTCTGCGCGTTGCTTCGAATTAAACCACATGCTCCACCGCTTGTGCGGGCCCCCGTCAATTCCTTTGAGTTTTAATCTTGCGACCGTACTCCCCAGGCGGAATGCTTAATCCGTTAGGTGTGTCACCGAATAGTATACTACCCGACGACTGGCATTCATCGTTTACGGTGTGGACTACCAGGGTATCTAATCCTGTTTGCTCCCCACACTTTCGCACCTCAGCGTCAGTATCGAGCCAGTGAGCCGCCTTCGCCACTGGTGTTCCTCCGAATATCTACGAATTTCACCTCTACACTCGGAATTCCACTCACCTCTCTCGAACTCTAGACTACCAGTATGAGAGGCAGTTCCGGGGTTGAGCCCCGGGATTTCACCCCTCACTTAATAGTCCGCCTACGTGCGCTTTACGCCCAGTAATTCCGAACAACGCTAACCCCCTCCGTATTACCGCGGCTGCTGGCACGGAGTTAGCCGGGGTTTCTTTACCAGGTACTGTCATTATCATCCCTGGCGAAAGTGCTTTACGACCCTAAGGCCTTCATCACACACGCGGCATGGCTAGATCAGGCTTGCGCCCATTGTCTAAGATTCCCCACTGCTGCCTCCCGTAGGAGTCTGGGCCGTGTCTCAGTCCCAGTGTTGCTGATCATCCTCTAAAACCAGCTATAGATCGTAGACTTGGTAGGCCATTACCCCACCAACTATCTAATCTAACGCGGGCTGATCCAAATCCGATAAATCTTTCCCCCGAAGGGCGTATACGGTATTACTCTTCGTTTCCAAAGGCTATTCCGTAGATCTGGGTACATTCCCACGCGTTACTAACCCGTCCGCCGCTCGCCCCGAAGGGTGCGCTCGACTTGCATGTGTTAGGCCTGCCGCCAGCGTTCGTTCTGAGCCAGGATCAAACTCTCAAGTTGAAATGTCATTGCTGACATGTCCTTGACGTTCGAACCTCTGCACATCGTCCCGACCGGCATGATCGGGACAGTCTTCTGTTTGTTGTGCTTCAGGTTTTCATAAGAAAACAAGAAACCGTCCAAACAGTGAAGCTGACACTAGATTATCGCTAAACACCGAGGTGCGTCGCTACTAGCGCGATATACAGACGTTGATCCATCGAAATGAACCAAACCGCCCACATATCTCTTCAGTTTATCATCAATTTCAAAGAGCGTAGAGACAAAAGTGACTGGATGCGCCCTAACTTCTTTGGCGCGCCCCGCCTCGTTTACCTCTGATTTTTCTTCCACCTCGTTGCGTCTGCGTCTCCGCTTCGGCCCGTCTGGCGCCCCGTTGGTGCATCTCTGCGCCGCCGGTGAGGGGGGTTCTACGGTTAGTGGCTGATACCCGCAAGTGCTTTTTTGCAGAAACGTCATCTTTTTTCAAAAAAGGCTGTTTTTCGTTAAAAAACATGGGTTTAGGCAATCATATTTCGTGGACCCAAGGTCAATACGACATAAAATTACCAGTCCCCCGCAGCCAGAGGCACCCGTGGGACGCTATATATAGGGTTATCCCCATACCTATCCCCAAGACGATGCACAGACTCACGACCAAATCACCTGAATCACGAGACTCATGTGAATCGTTTGCGTCAGTGATTCCGAATTTCCGCAGGATTCTCTCTCCAGAATCGCAAAACGGCGACCACAGGGGCCGCCGTTCACGAATCTTATGTATGCGGTGCCTCAGGCCTGACGTCGACGCACCGCTGCAAATGCCCCAAGTCCAGCCAGCAGAAGCGGCAAGCCGGCAGGCAGGGGCACTGGCGTCATTGAATCGCCGGAAACAGACACACTCACCAAAGTAAGGTCGTTGTTACGCGCGATCGAGCTGGTCGAGAAAAGTCCGTCGTCATATTCCACAACAAGCGAGATATAGTCGCCAGACAGGTCGATCGTTTCTCCCGGTGTCAGTTCGTTGAACAGCTGGTTCTGAATCGAGAACAGAGAACCGGGGTCCGTGCGGATCTCGAAAGACACGCTTTGAATGCCGTAGGATTGGCCTGTCGCATCGAACGGACCCGAATACACGCTGTTGAAGGCATCCAGCGGACCGCCGACGGTCACCTGGTTGATCGTGTTGCAACTGACGTCCAGGCAGCTTGCGTCGGACTTCACCGTCACACCGTTGATGTTGATATCGATGTCGGCAAACGCACCGGTAAACAGAGAGCCGTTCACAAACGAAGCAGCACTTGTGTCATACGTGATGGAGCCGGTGATTGGCCCCCGTCCGGGCAGGCCCGCGTTGAATTGGTTGTCCACGCCAGAAAACGAGAACGTCACAGAGGCCGCATGCGCTGCGCCTGTCAAAATACCAAACGCTGCCGCAGCAGCAAAACATACAGTCTTCATAATCAAAAAAATCCAATCTTCTTCCTTTAACCGGGACATTTTATATCAAGCGCCCCGGGTCTAGACGAGAAAAAAGTCAGACTTTCGCTGATCCTGAAACAATACCCGGTTTGCGGGTGCGTCTGATCACAAGAAGCACAACAATGACGGCCAAGTAGATCAAGGGCTCAAGCTGAAAGCCCTTGCGCACCCAGATGAAGTGGACCGCTGCAAGCAATGCAATCGGGTAGGTCAGCAGGTGCAGCTTGCGCCATGCCGCCCCCAGCATCCGCACCGACGCATTGTTGGACGTCAAAGCCAGCGGAAGCATCAGAACAAACCCAGCCATACCGATGGTAATGTAGGGCCGTTTCACAATGTCCGCCCACACGCGCTCCAAAGACTGCACATCAAGCACAGCCCAAACCAACAGATGCAAGGCAACATAGGTAAAGGCCAGCAGCCCGATAGCACGGCGAAACTTGATCAGGTTCACCCCAAAGAACCGTCGCAGCGGCGAGATACACAACCCGATGATCAGCAACTGAATCGCGATCTCACCCAACTCATGTTCCAGCGCCTGAATCGGCTCGCGCCCCAAACCACCCGTCTGGGCCAAATACAGCAGAAACGGGACGGGCAGCAGGTACACTATATATACGGCCCATGTGGGGATCTTGCGGGCGCCGCGATTGATCAGTTCCACCATCACAAATTTCTCCGTCGTGCATGGAATGAACCCGATTGAGCCACATCAATGGCCAAATGCCCCGCATGATCACACCCAACAGAGGACCCCATGATGGAAACAGACCCCAAGATCATCGTCGCACTGCTTTCACTGGTGTCGACCCTCGTGGTGACGCTTGCACTACTGCGCTGGCGTAAGTCCAAGGGACGCACATCTGTTTTTGCCACCGACACATCATTGGAAGATATCGGACTCAGTGCGATTTCGGCGCTTGGAGACACACGATCACCCAACCGCATCGACGGACACACCGAATTGCGACCTACATGGGGCAGCCGGATCTTTGGCCCGGCCATTGCATTTGTCGTCCTGCTCAACATCGAAGCAACACAACTGTTCGAAGCCCTCGGCATTTCCGACAATGTGATACAGTTCTGGATCATCTGTGCGTTGTTCCTGTTGCTGACCTATACGGTCATTCAGCTCAATGTGTTTCAGCGGGTGGTCTATAATACCACCGCAATTGCCTGTGTGGGGATTGATGTGCGACGACAAGACCGCAGCCTGACCGATTTGGTTGACATAAAGGTGCACGACAAACGGCCCGCTCTGGTTTTGACCTTTGTGGATCAGCCCACGCTTTATATTCCCAAGTTCATCAGCCAGCGGGCGCGGTTCATCTCGGATATGGAGGCGATTATCACCGCAAACCGGGCCCGTGGCCTCAGCGTCCCACCCGAAGGGCTGGTCGCCCGGATGGGATTTTGAATGCGCGAGAACCGTCAGAAGTTCGCTTTTAGGTCCATACCTTCATACAGGCTGGCAACTTCGGCTTCATAACCGTTCAGCATCAGGGTTGGCTGGCGCTTGGCAAACAAACCACCACCTATCAGCCGTTCACTGGCTTGGGACCAGCGCGGGTGATCCACTTCGGGGTTCACATTGCTATAGAAACCATATTCGCGGGCGTTCGCCTTGTTCCAACTGGTGGGTGGTTCTTGGTCCGTCACAGTGATGCGGACAATGGACTTGATCGACTTAAAGCCATACTTCCACGGCACCACCAAACGGATCGGTGCACCGTTCTGGTTCGGGATGGGTTTGTCGTAGATACCCGTCGCCATAAGGGTCAGGGGGTGCATTGCCTCGTCCATGCGCAGACCTTCGACATAGGGCCAGTCCAAAACGGGAAAGCGTACACCGGGCATTTCGTCAGGACGCAGCGCCGTTTCAAAGGCCACGTACTTGCCCTCGACCTGCACACCGGCCAGTGTCAGCAGATCCGCCAGTTCGAACCCGTTCCACGGGATCACCATCGACCACGCCTCGACACAGCGGAACCTGTAGATGCGTTCTTCGATGGTCATCGCCTCAAGGATCTGCTCCATCGAGTAGTCGCCGGGATTGTCGACCAACCCGTCAATCTTCACCGACCAAGGCGTTGTGGTCAGCGTGTGAGCATTTCGAGCCGGATCACTCTTGCCAGTGCCAAACTCATAAAAGTTGTTGTACTGCGTGATGTCTTCCCAGCTGTTGGGTTCCAACGCGGCCTCTTGAGCGCGCGCAAGGCCAGCAGCACCAATGAGACCAAGACCCAATGCCCCACCCATCAACTGTCGACGGTTCATGTAGGCACTGTGCGGTGTAACATCCGCCCGTGTCAGAGTGTTCTTCCAGCGATGGGCCATCTAGCATTTCTCCTCAGCGTTGCGCGTATCTTGGCACATAGATGGGATGTGGCGCGCGGCAAAATGAAGTTGGCTCACGGGGTTGTCACCGGACTGTAACTCGGGGTGATTTCATTGAGCGGCAGAGATGTGCCATTTTCCTGCACAATACGCACATGACGGCGGCGCATCTGTCGCGGCTCAGCCACACCTACAGAATGCGCGATTGTCTCGACCTCATGGATGATTTCCTTGGCATAACGCGTCACGCGCTTGTCCTTGTCTTCGACGACCAGGCCTTTCTGAAATCGCTTGTCATGCGTCGTGATTCCGGTGGGACACGTGTTTTTATTGCACTTCAGCGCCTGGATGCAGCCAAGCGAAAACATGAAGCCACGTGCGGAGGTGATGAAGTCCGCCCCCGCCGCCAGGGCCCACGCCACATCACCGGGATTGACCAGCTTGCCAGACGATACGATGCGAATACGCTCTTTCAGATCCGCGCGGTCACGCAGGTCCACAACTGTGATCAACGCCTCACGAATGGACATGCCCACCAAATCAATCAACGGCATTGGGGCGGCTCCGGTGCCGCCTTCGCCGCCGTCTATTGTAATAAAGTCGGGCGCACATTCCGGGCCGCGGCGGTTGATCACTTCGAAAAAGGCCGCGATGGGTTCAGCCGCACCAACCACAGTTTTGATACCAACGGGTTTGCCCGTGACCTCCCTCACATGACAAATGAGGTCAATAAGGTCATCCCAATCATCCACTTCGGCATGGCGGTTGGGTGAAATACCTGCTTGCCCAACACGCAGGCCCCGAATCTTGGCAATCTCGGCAGTGACTTTTTCGGCGGGCAGAATGCCCCCTTTGCCGGGCTTCGCGCCCTGGGCCAGCTTGATCTCGAACATGCGGACCTGTTTGTGCGCGGCCACCTCGCGCAATTTGTCGTCACTCAGGTTGCCAGCATCATCACGTACCCCAAATTTCGCCGTGCCGATCTGGAATACAACATCGCACCCACCTTCAAGGTGGAACGGGCTCAGGCCGCCCTCTCCGGTGTTTAGCCATATCCCCGCCTCTTTCGCCCCACGGCTCAATGCCTGCACCGCCGGTTTGGAAATCGCACCATAGCTCATTCCCGAAATGTTAAAGAACGACCGCGCGATGAAAGGCGTACGTGCACCCGGCCCAATCACCATCGGGGCCGTACGTGCATACTGATCTGCCAGAGGAGGAAAAGCCGCGTTTACAAAAATTGGCGTTCCCGGAACGGACAGATTGCGGGTTGAGCCAAATGCAACTGTCAGGTTCTCCCCCTCGCCGGCACGTTTCACCCATTCACGCTGTGCACGGTTAAAGGGCAGTTCCTCACGATCCATCGCGAAAAAGTACTGACGAAAGAACTCTCCCAGCAGACTAAAAATATGACGGAAACGGCCAATGACCGGGTAGTTGCGCCGGATAGCATCCTCTGTCTGGCTGCGGTCGATGACAAACATGACAAGCGCTGCGGCGGCAAAAAGACCAACAACAAAGGCAAAGGCCAGCGCCAACCCTTCCAGCACAGACATCGCAAAACCCATCACACCACTCCCAGGTTGACCTCAAACGTGACTGTGCAAAGGGCGCGCAGGCAACGCAAGGCATCAGCGGAAATTTGCCCGCCTTAACAAAGTCGTGAGTGGAAACGAAAAGAAGGCGTGGCTTAGGTCTGAGTGGCCCCTCGTCAATACAAAATGGGAATTTTTCCCACTGATCCAAAGGGGCAGCCCACCCGTTTCCTTCTCGATACCGCCCGGCGGTTATCGAAACTGACATGTAACAGGAGACACCCTCATGATCCGTAAAACTCTGTTGGCTGGTGCAGCCGCAATTGCCATGACAACCGCGGCCTTTGCTGGCGCCAAGAAAGACATCGTGGACACGGCCGTCAACGCCGGTTCCTTCGAAACACTGGTTGCCGCTGTGCAGGCCGCCGGTCTGGTCGACACACTGAAAGGCGACGGCCCGTTCACTGTATTCGCACCAACAGATGAAGCATTCGCGGCACTGCCCGAAGGCACAGTGGAGTCACTGCTCCTGCCTGAGAACAAGGACATGCTGACTGCTATCCTGACCTATCACGTTGTCCCAGGCAAAGTGATGTCGACAGATCTGCAAGACGACATGGAAGCCGCCACTGTCCAAGGTGAAAGCGTAACAATCGATCTCGACAATGGCGTCCAAGTCGAAGGCGCAACAGTTGTCAGCGCAGACATTGAAACGTCCAATGGCGTGATCCACGTCATCGACGCAGTGATCCTGCCCGACGCAGCAAGCTGATATCTGCCACAATACTTGGGCGGGCCTGCCATTGTTGCAAGGCCCGTTCGAAAACCCACGCTGCATCGTGAGAAGTGCGGCAAACCTCGCCACAATAACACCACGTTCCAGCCGGCCAGTTTCGGACACATCGAGACACTATTATCGCTTTGACTTACAACTTGCGGCAAACAGCCGGATCTGGGATCGCTGGCGGCTTTGCGAGTGATACCACGCTGACGGTTCGTACCGGTTGCACAGCGGCCACTCTTACCTCACCAATAGCTTCAGTTAACTAACGTATCTTCTCCATCGGATGATGGGCGCCCGTTGCGACGTCCTGTTTTTGTGCGACACAATTCGACTGAAAACTTCATCAAATGAGACCACACAGAGGCATTGTTTCCAGAAATGACCCAACTCTGCCCCGTATGACGCCTTAATCCCCCGTTAACCATTTTGCAGCGCGGGACCGTCCGACCTGAAAATTTGGTCTGTCTCCATTAGCGACAAAAACTGACGAGGGACATTTAGATGGCCATCATTAACGAAACCGGTGACCTGACCGGAAACATCGAAAGCGGCGATACCTTTGTCGGGAATGTCGCTGGCGTGGATGTGCGGGATAACATCAATCTCAACAACCTTCAGGGCGGCACGACGTACACAATTACGATTGATCTGTCAGATGTGTCAGGCACGGCGGAGTTCGGGCTGCTGAACGCAAACACGCTCGAAGGGTCGCGGATCTTTATTCTAAACGGCGTTTACATTCCCTCAAGTGTTCCAAATTCCAGCATCGGAACGTTTTCGCCCGGCACGTTGGTCGGCAATACCGTCTCGTTTGACTTCACCCCAGTGGCCCCCGCCCCCTTCTTTCTTGAATTGACTGTGCATAATGGCGGCGCTCTGGATTACAGCGTGGCATTGGCGCCAGCGGATCCTTACGGGGTCACGGATGACGCCGATGTTGTGATTGGCTTGAACACGGATGATGTTGTCGCGTTGTTGCGCGGAGACGACTCCATGGATGCAGGCATTGGCAATGACACTGTCGAGGGCAACAATGGCCACGATACAATCAACGGCAACGCCGGTGACGATAGTATCAATGGCGGCAGCGGCTGGGATCGACTGAACGGCGGTGTCGGCAACGATACGCTTTTGGGCAGCAGTGGCTCCGATCTTTTGATGGGCAAAACTGACGATGACCGCCTGATCGGTGGCAGCGGAAATGACACATTGGAAGGCGATGGCGGAAATGACGTTCTCGAAGGCGGAAAAGGCAACGACCGGTTGGACGGAGGCGACAACAACGACACGCTCAACGGCAGCCTTGGCGATGACTTCATCACCGGCGGAACAGGCAGTGACCTGTTTGTCATACAGCGCGACAGCGGCAACGACACCATCACCGACTTCACCTCAGGCGAAGATCTGATCGACATTCAGAAACTGGGCCACATCAGCCTGTCTGACCTGACACTTACAGACACCAGCAACGGCCTGTTGGTCGATTTGGGAGACGGCAACAGCGTGATTTTGCAAGGCGTGCTCGCGGCCGATATTTCCGGCACCGACTTTGGCTTTTTGCCGGACCCCGCCCTCGCCACAGCCGGCGACGACCTGATCAAAGGCAATGATGCCGTCAACGACGTGCTGGACGGGCTTGCAGGCAATGACATAATTTTTGGCCGCGACGGCAATGATCTGATCGACGGGTCACAAGGCGACGATCAATTGCGCGGCAACGCGGGCCGGGACACGCTGAACGGCGGCGAAGGCAAGGATTACCTGTTGGGTGGTGCGGCTCAGGATGAGTTGAACGGCGGCTCAGAAAACGACCGCCTCAAGGGAGACAAAGGCGCAGACACGCTGTCAGGTGGTGCAGGAAATGACCTTTTGGATGGCGGCAATGGCACCGACAGTCTGGACGGCGGCACCGGGCGCGATACGCTCACTGGTGGCAGCGGTGCAGACACCTTTGTCTTTGCGATTGGATCCAATCGCGACACAGTCACTGATTATGAAGACGGGTTTGATTTATTCGACTTTAGCGGCCATGCGGGTGTCACGGATATCAGCGATCTTGTGATCCTACAGGACGGTGCAAGCACCCTCATCACATACGGAAACACCGATATCATCACGTTGGAAAACACAACCGCGACAGATTTAGACAGCACGGACTTTCTGTTCTGATCGCACCCTCCACAAGACAAAAGGCCCGCGTCTCAGCGGGCCTTTTTCCGTCTTGCCAGTGCAGTGTTGCTGATGATCTTGTTAATGGACAACCGCGTCATCAGGTCTTGGCCGGTTGGACGCACTCAAACGTCCTCCGATTATCAAGCCTTCAGCCCCGGCAGACACTTCAAGTGTATCACCGTCCTTGACGTCACCGGCCAGCAGCATCTCGGCCAGCGGGTTTTGCAACGCACGCTGGATCACACGCTTGAGCGGACGTGCCCCAAAAACCGGATCATAACCTTCATCCGCAAGCCATTTGCGCGCACCCTTATCCAGATCAAGCGAGATCTTGCGCGCAGCAAGACGCTGCAACAAGCGCGCCATCTGAATGGTCACGATACCGTCCATATCGTCACGCGCCAAACGATCGAAGATGATCGTTTCGTCGAGGCGGTTCAGGAACTCGGGGCGGAAGTGCGCCCGCACCGCGTCCATTACATCACGCCGCGCAGCACTGGCATCCGCGCCATCCGGCAATTGGCTGAGCGCCTGCGCCCCAAGGTTTGACGTCAGGATGATCAGCGTCTGCTTGAAGTCAACCGTCCTGCCCTGCCCATCCGTCAGTACCCCGTCATCAAGGACCTGCAACAACACGTTGAAGACATCCGGGTGCGCCTTTTCGACCTCGTCAAACAGAACCACCTGATAGGGGCGTCGACGGACGGCCTCGGTCAGCACGCCACCCTCGTCATAGCCGACATAGCCCGGAGGGGCACCGATCAGACGGGCCACAGCGTGCTTTTCCATGAACTCTGACATATCGATACGCACCATTGCGTTGTCATCGTCAAACAGGAACTCGGCCACGGCCTTGGTCAACTCGGTCTTGCCGACACCCGTTGGCCCAAGGAACAGAAAGGAGCCCAAGGGTCGGTTCTCATCGTTCAGGCCCGCCCGCGCACGGCGCACTGCATTTGCTACGGCGCGCACTGCGCTGTCCTGACCGATCACACGGGCATGCAATTGATCTTCCATACGCAACAGCTTCTCACGCTCGCCTTCCAACATCTTGGACACGGGGATACCCGTCCAGCGTTCAACCACACTGGCAATCTGTTCCGGGCGCACGGCCTCGGCAACCATCGCATCCGATTCAGCGCCTTCGGCCTCAGACAGCTTGCGCTCAAGGTCCGGAATTACGCCGTAAGACAGCTCACCCGCCTTGGCCAGATTTCCTTCGCGCTTGGCAATCTCAAGGGCCGCGCGGGCGTGGTCCAACTGCTCTTTCAAGTCACGGGCACCTGCCAGCTTGTCACGTTCGCCCTGCCACTGCGCTGTCATTTCAGCGCTGCGTTCAGACAGATCAGCCAGGTCCTTTTCCAAGGTCTCAAGACGATCCACAGACGCCGCATCATCCTCAAGGCGCAATGCCTCAACCTCGATCTGCATTTGCAGAATCTGACGATCCAACGCGTCCAGTTCTTCTGGCTTGCTATCGACCTCCATCCGCAAACGCGACGATGCTTCATCGACCAAATCGATCGCCTTATCAGGCAGGAAACGATCCGTAATATAGCGATGTGACAACGTCGCCGCAGTGACCAAGGCACTGTCGGAAATGCGGACACCGTGGTGGAGTTCGTATTTTTCCTTGATGCCGCGCAGGATGCTGATCGTATCCTCAACCGTAGGCTCGACAATCATCACCGGCTGAAAGCGCCGCGCCAGGGCCGCGTCTTTCTCGACGTATTTGCGATACTCATCGAGGGTCGTTGCGCCCACACAGTGCAACTCGCCACGCGCCAACGCAGGCTTGATCAGGTTGGCGGCATCCATTGCCCCTTCGGACTTGCCCGCACCGACAAGGGTATGCATCTCGTCGATAAACAGGATAACTTCGCCTGCGGCCTCAGTGACTTCGGTCAGAACAGCCTTCAGGCGTTCCTCAAATTCGCCGCGGTATTTCGCACCGGCAATCAAGGCCCCCATATCAAGGGCCAGCAACCGTTTGTTGCGCAGGGATTCAGGCACGTCACCATTGACGATGCGCAGCGCGAGACCTTCGGCAATCGCGGTCTTACCCACACCGGGTTCGCCAATCAGCACGGGATTGTTCTTGGTTCGGCGCGACAACACCTGCATGGCACGGCGGATTTCCTCGTCCCGACCAATGATAGGGTCAATTTTGCCAGCTTCGGCCCGCTCGGTAAGATCCAGCGCGTATTTCTTGAGGGCATCATATCCGTCTTCAGCCGACGCGCTGTCAGCCGTGCGACCCTTGCGGATGTCGTTGATGGCAGAATTCAAAGCCTGCGGGTTCACCTTGCCCGCCTCCAGCGCATCCTTGGCGGCAGATTTCACCATGCCAAGCGCCATCAGCAGACGTTCCACCGGGACAAAGCTGTCGCCCGCTTTCTTGGCGAGGGCCTCTGCCTCTGCCAACACTTTGGCGGTGGGTTGATCAAGATAGACCTGACCGGCATCGCCCGTCACCTTGGGTTGCTTGGCAAGGGTTTGATCCACATGGGCCAGCACGCGGGCGGGAGTCCCGCCAGCCTTGGTAATCAAATTCGCCGCCAAACCCTGATCGTCATCCATCAGGGCCTTCAACAAATGGTCGGGGGTCAGCCGTTGATGGCTTTCGCGGGTCGCGATGGTTTGCGCAGCCTGGACGAACCCACGCGCGCGTTCCGTGAACTTGGACAAGTCCATGGTCATACTCCTTTTACAGCGCCCAAGTCTTGCCGCGCCCTCTTTGAGGCACACGGCGGTTTGGGCCTACGTTGGACAGATGGGCAAGGAACGGTCCATTCTCAAGGGTCTTACCCATGGATTTCGCACCCGAAACGGACACGTTGGCGTATGCCACCTGCCTCGCGTGACCCGCAAAGCGAACAGAAAACCCGTGTATATTTCGTTGATTTAACAAAAGATTACGGCAAGTTTCCGCCGATCGACAGGCGGAGGCGTATGTTACCCACCCCAATCACCCTTTCAACTATTTTTACATAAAACCAAAGGATTAGGAAAAAATTACACGCATTTTCAGCCTCTTTTGCACAACGCCGTGACAATCCGTGACAGCCATTCCCCCTTTTTTTCGCGGAACCCTTGCCCATGTTGAGAGTTACAAGAGCAGAACCACAAAATGTAGGTGAACAAAATGCAGACTGTCCCATTGCAACTGAGCGACGTGATTTACAACGCGACAACTCAAGCCTTCGAAGCACTGGTCACGGTACATGACACACACGGCACACGCAGTTACGCCTGTGCCATTGATGCCCCCATCACAATGGAGTTCGAGGACGCCGCCCAAGGGCTTGCCACGCAAGCCATGCGCCGTCACACGTTCGGGCGCTCCGATGCCAGCCATATGCCGTCAGCAATGCCACCCGTACGGGCCGGCCGCGCGACCCAGTTGCGCCGCATGACAATCGACCGTTTCGCGACACAGCAGCCGCACGCGGCCTGACGCACACATATTTCCGCGCCGCCGCGCCATGTGCATCTGTCCCCGCACACAGCGCCGCCGCCGGATCGCAGAGACCGCTGCCTGCCTGCCAAGTCTCTGATCAACTGGCCCGGACGCACCCCCGCGTCCGGGCATTTTCTTTGCCAGATGGACTTTGCCCACACCTCTGCCGTAGATACCCGCCAAACCAAGGGGGTGAGCGATGGCAGATGACAGATTGATCGTGGCAATGGACGTGCCCAACGTAGTGGAAGGTCTCGACCTGGCCGAACGATTGGGTGACAGCGTCAGCTTTTACAAGATCGGTCTGGGTATGCTGACGGGTGGCGGGCTGGCTCTCGCCAATGAACTCAAGGACAACCACGGCAAGCGTATTTTCCTCGACATGAAACTGTTCGACATCGGCGCCACGGTCGAAGCCGCAGTGCGGGGGTTCGCACAGTACAATCTCGACTTTCTGACAGTCCACGGCGATCCGCATGTTGTGCGCGCCGCTAAGGAAGGGGCCGCAGGCAGCAACCTCAAGATCCTGGCCGTGACAATCCTCACGTCTTTGGATCGCAGTGACCTTGACGATTGCCTGATCCAAAAAGGCGACATTCCCGAACTGGTGCAAACCCGCGCTGCCCGCGCGTTCGATGCCGGAGCAGATGGTGTTATCAGCTCTCCTCACGAAGCAAGTGCAATCCGCGCTCTACCCGAGGCGACGGGCCGGTTGATAGTGACACCGGGTGTTCGCCCTGCCGGGGCCGAATTGGGTGACCAAAAGCGAGTCGCGACACCTGCCAACGCCATCGCAAACGGAGCCGATCACGTGGTGGTTGGACGACCAATCTGGAAAGCGCCGGACCCCAAATCTGCAGCTGCTCAAATTTTAGGCGAACTCTCAAGCCCGCAGGCACATAACCCAAACCGTTGAAAGCAAAGATAAAGCCGCTCTTTTCCCCGCCTGTGGATAACAAGAGCTTGTGGTTTGGACGCAACAGGCCACAGGATATTGCTCGGTCAGGTATTCCTGACTTTGGGAATACCCGGAATGGGTGTATTCCATGACATAGGTGATACTCCCCGACGGACCGATTCTTCCTGAGGTTCGTCACCTTTCCCCCCGCCCTCCCGCGGGGGGCTTTCTTGTCTCAGACGTGGTTTTTTCGGGCGACGCTGAAGCTACCGCCGGTCAATCTCGGCACTTTGGACTCCTGCAAGATAGTCGCGCAAACGCGGTTTGAATTGAGGAACAACCATCTCGTGATCCAGAAAATCAGCCACATCCATAAGGCACCACCCCTGCCCCTCGTCTCCCAGAACGATGTCCTGTTCCACCGATGCCGGAACGTGCGCGGCAAAGAACCACGAGATATCGCCGCTGCTGCTGCCGTAATCCCGGCCCCACGTCACGACATCCGGCGACAAGACAAGGGTCAGTTCCTCTTGGGTTTCGCGCAACGCGCATTGCAGCGGCGTTTCGCCGTCCTCGCGGCCACCACCGGGCAGATCCCAATGGTTGGCCCACAACAACCCCGGCTTGTCATCGCGCTGCAATGTGGCCAGCTTGCTACCCACAAACAGGGCAAGCTTGGCACCGATCAGTTGTCCGGCCATGTTCATTTCCCTGTGCTTGGGTTACATTGAGATGCCTAGCTCCAAAGCCCGACCATGCCCAGCCTTTGCCGCGAATGCCTGACACAATTTGACACCGGACGGCGCTGCCCGTCCTGTGGCAGCCCGCGCACAGTGCACCACCCCGAACTTTATGATCTCAGCATTGCGCATATGGATTGCGATGCATTTTATGCCTCTGTCGAAAAACGCGATGACCCCAGCCTCGAAGGGAAGCCCGTCATCATCGGCGGTGGACGACGAGGCGTTGTTTCGACAGCTTGTTATGTGGCGCGCATTAGAGGCGTGCGCTCGGCAATGCCGATGTTTCAGGCCCTCAAACTATGTCCCGACGCGGTGATTATCAAACCAAGGATGGACGCCTATGCCGAAGCCTCCCGCGCGATCCGCGCCATGATGGAGGAAATCACCCCCGCCATCGAACCCCTGTCGCTGGACGAGGCATTTCTGGATCTGACGGGCACGACCCGTCTGCACGGCGCGCCTCCTGCGGTGATGTTGGCGCGATTGACCAAACGAATGAAAGATGAACTGGGCCTGACCGGTTCCATCGGCCTCAGTCACAACAAGTTTCTGGCCAAGGTCGCATCGGACCTCGAAAAACCGCGCGGGTTTTCGGTGATCGGTGCAGCAGAAACCGCAGACTTCCTGCGTGAAAAACCAGTGCGCCTCATCTGGGGGATTGGCCCCGCCGCGCAAGTGTCCCTCGACAAGGTTGGTATCCGCACCTTCGCAGATCTGCTGCGATGGGAACAAACGGATCTGGTCGCACGTTTTGGCTCCATGGGCGCGCGCCTTTATGATCTGGCACGCGGGCGCGATCATCGCCGTGTGTCGCGCAATGCACCGATGAAATCCATCAGCAACGAAACCACATTTCACGAGGACACCGGCAGCATCGACATCCTTGATGGGCACATCTGGCGCATGGCCGAAAAGGTTTCGGATCGGGCCAAGGCCAAGGGGCTGGCAGGACGGGTTGTGACGCTTAAATTGAAACGACGCGATCACTCATCGCTCAGCCGCAGAGTGTCCCTGCGTGAACCGGCGCAATTGGCTGACACGATCTACCGCACGGCACGCGGACTGTTTGATCAAGTTGGAGATGAAGGCCCCTATCGCCTGCTTGGATGCGGGATCAGCGATCTGTGCGATGCCGACACAGTACAGGCAGCTGGCGATCTGCTTGACCCCGGCGCGCGCAAACGGGGCGAAGCCGAACGGGCCACAGACGCGATTCGAGAAAAGTTCGGACACGATGCGATATTGAAAGGGCGGGCATTGCGCTGACGGCGCGCGTCAAAGGTTACTCGGCCGCCAACGGTATGCGCATTTGACCAATCTGGGCAACCTCGGCCACCACTTGCCGCAAGCGATCCCGCACCGCGTCGAAATCTTTATTGGGCCGGATCAAACGCTCGTTCATGTACAGGGCACGATCAATTTCAATCTGAATGGCATGTTGCTGACGGGACGGGCGACCATAGGCCTGCGTGATGTAGGCCCCGGCAAACGGAGCATTGCGCGCCACAACAAAGCCCGCCGCGGCAAACGCCGCTTCGATCTCATCAACGATTGCGGCACCAGCCGCAGCACCAAAGCGGTCACCCAGAACGATATCTGGGCGCGGAACTCCGGTGCGGGCAATACCGTCCATCGCCTCATGGGGCATCGAGTGACAATCAATCAGGATCGCCTTGCCATGGTGCTGGTGCGCCCCGTCCAGCAGCTTTTGCAGCATGTGGTGATATGGTTTCCAATACAGATCAATACGCCGCTCAGCCTCGGCCATCTGGATCTTGCCACGATAAATCGAACGTCCATTGGCGACCACGCGTGGAATCACGCCCAGGCCGCTGGTAATACGCGGGTTATGGCCCTGCCGGCGGACACCATGAATCAGCGCCGGGTCCAACTCTTCCGAACTGCGGTTCAGATCCACAAAGGCGCGCGGCGCACCCGCCTTGAGCAACGGGGCCCCATGTTGCGGCGCACAATCAAACAACTGATCGACAAAAGCATCCTCAGAAGACCGGATCGTCTTTTCATCCAGCAACGTGTTGCGAACAAAACTCCAAGGATAGTCACGCCCCGAATGGGGAGACGCAAACACAACGCAGCTTGTGCGTTTTTCGGGGTGCAAGACCTCGTAGGCGACCTTGGGCATGTTCTCTCCTCTTGAGAGGTAACATAGCGCAGGAACGTCCAAAGCCAAAAGCCCTTGATCATGTTCCCGACTCCTTTTATAGCACCCCTCACCCGGCGCGGATTTCCGCGCCTGCTTTTATTGTGGGCAACCACTTTCATTGCAGGCCGGCCATGAAACGCAGGGGCAACGTGGGGGATTAGCTCAGCGGTAGAGCACTTCGTTGACATCGAAGGGGTCACAAGTTCGATCCTTGTATCTCCCACCACCGCATTCCGCCAACGGGCTTCGTGCCCCACGGCACTCTGAACCGGCACGTGACGTGCCAAAACGCAACCCGGCGCTGCTTCGCGCCACCAAAAAGGAAGAAGCGCCATGAAGGTTCGCAATTCGCTCCGTTCGCTGAAAAACCGGCACCGTGACTGCCGCGTTGTGCGTCGCAAAGGCCGTGTGTACGTCATCAACAAGACGCAGCGCCGGTTCAAAGCCCGTCAGGGTTAAACCTGACATACAGAAAGTGTCAGAGCTGAGCACGATCAGCCAAGACTTCTGAAAGCCGCTCCATTCGGGGCGGCTTTTGTCGTTGCAGACCACGCCGTTCAGAATCGCACAGCTCAAGCCCTTGCAGCCCGGTCCAGCACGTTTACCTATCTCAAGACTAATTCAACGAAAGGCCAATCCCATGAGCGATCCCACCTACACCCCTCCTGCCAAATGGACTTGGGACGCAGAAAGTGGCGGCCAATTCGCCAGCATCAACCGTCCCATCGCCGGCCCAACGTCAGACAAGGACTTGCCCGTTGGCAAGCACCCTTTCCAACTCTATTCGCTTGCGACTCCAAACGGTGTCAAAGTCACGATGATGTTCGAGGAACTGCTTGAGGCCGGGATCACGGATGCCGAATATGATGCGTGGCTGATCAAGATTGGGGATGGCGATCAATTTGGGTCCGGCTTTGTGGATGCCAATCCCAATTCCAAAATCCCCGCTTTGGTCGATCACTCTGGCCCCGAGCCGCTGCGCGTGTTCGAATCCGGGTCGATCCTGATCCATCTGGCCGAGAAATTCGGAAAGTTCCTGCCCAGCCAAGGCCCTGCACGCACCGAAGTGATGAACTGGCTAATGTGGCAAATGGGCTCCGCCCCGTTCCTTGGTGGCGGCTTTGGCCACTTTTACGCATACGCGCCTGAGAAATATGAATACCCGATCAACCGCTACGCTATGGAGAGCAAACGGCAACTTGATGTGCTTGACCGCGAATTGGCTGGTAAGGCGTTCATCGCAGGTGACGACTATTCCATAGCCGATATGGCGATCTGGCCGTGGTACGGGCAGCTTTGTCTTGGCCGGCTGTACTCAGCAGCAGAGTTCCTGGACGTTGAAAGTTATTCCAACGTGATGGCATGGGCGCAAAAGATCGACGCCCGCCCCGCAACGCTACGTGGGCGCATGGTGAACCGCGCCTTTGGTGAGCCGGAATTGCAACTGCACGAACGGCATGACGCCAGCGATTTTGACACACAAACTCAGGATAAAATCGGGCCTAAGGAATAAACTGCCAATTTGTGACAACAGCTGCGCGCAAGATTATCGAACCTCTGAACGAAAGGTCGCTTGATCATGCCAACGCTGTCGTCCGCCCGCTTTAATGCCCAGTCGGGCATCCGCATCGCAGTGCAGGTGCCCGAACCCCAATTGCAACTCATCATAGACGCGGTTTGTGCAGTCGATCCGCTGGCATGGGGTGACTATGATCGTGTCACCTTTGCCAGTTCCGCCGGCACTCAAGGGTTCCACGCCCTCGGAACGGGGCGCAATGCGGCCAGCGCCGATACCGTGACAGTTCCGTGTGTCGAGCTGTCTTTCTTTGTCGCATCCGATCCCGTGCCTGTCATCGAAGCGATCTACCAAACCCACCCCTACGAAGAGCCGGTGATCTTTGTGGCAGAAACCCATCGCACGCTGCACATCCGCGGGCTGGACGAAGATAACCCAAACCGCTTCTGGAACCAGGCCACACCCGATTGGGTGCCCGACGAACACCGCTAAGTCCTTGCCAAAGGCAGCCGCACCGCTACCTCCCTGTCAGTTTGAAAGGGATCACCATGCGTTACTTAACAACCCTCGCCCTCATCTGCGCAGCCTCGACTTCAGCTGCCGATCTGACCGTCAGCTTCCGAGATGGCGCACCCAAGGACCGCTTTACGCTCAGCTATGCCGGGAGTTGCGCGCTGGAGGAGACAACGGTTGTGATCGACCTTGGTACCGCACCCGCTGGTCTGATCTTTGACACCACTAGCGCGGGGGCTGGCGTCGAAGTGTATCAGCCACTCGAATGGGTGCAGGGATCGGCCAAGACATCTGACGTTGCGGACGGCGACACCGCACTTACACTCACACTTGCGTCCTGGACGCCGGGCGAAGTCCGCGCATTTACCATCGATATCGACGACACAACAAGCAACCGCCAGATCACCGTGGATGGGTCAGAAATGGCCGGAGCCACTCTACGTTCGGGGCCGCACATGGCGCAATTTGATGCAAGCGGAGCGGCAACGCTGCAATTGGATCCCTGCACCTCCTAGGGCACACCTCAGGTGCGCTCTACCTACGGCGCACCTGATGGCAAATCAGGATAACGGGCAGCAAACCCACAGCTACAATCACAAGGCTGGGCACGGCAGCCCCGTCCAAACGCTCGTCCGAGGCAAGGCGGTAGGCTTGTACCGCCAATGTGTCGTAGTTGAACGGACGCATGATCAGGGTCGCGGGCAGTTCTTTCATCACATCCACAAAGACGATCAATAGCGCAGTCAACAGACTGGGCGTCAGGATCGGCAAATGAACACGGCGCAGCGTGTCAAAGGGACCACGCCCAAGTGAGCGGCTGGCTGCGTCCATGTTGGCATGGACCAAGGCTTGACCACCCTCGTAAGCGCCCAAGGCAGCCGCAAGAAAGCGTACCATATATGCAAAAACCAATAGCCAGATTGACCCGGTGATCAGCAGCCCGGTCGAAATATCGAATGTCGCTCGCATCCAGGCGTCAAGCGCGTTGTCAAAGGCGGCAAATGGCACAATCAGCCCCACCGCAATGACGCCACCCGGCACCGCATAGCCCAAGCGGCCCAGATAGACCGCTGCTGCCGCTTTGGGTCCCGGTTGAGTGCGCTGGTAAAATCCAAGGCAAATGGCCGCAAGCAATGTCAGCCCGGCTGCAACCGACGCCAGCACAAGAGAATTGCGGATGAACCCAAGGTAGCGGGCGCTGAAAAGATCCTGCTCTGACCCCATCCCGAGGGTAAAAAGGACGCATATCGGCAGGATAGCCCCGAAAATCACAGGAATGCCGCACAAGGCCGCTGCTCCCACAGCCTTCCACCCCGTCAGCGTAAGCGGCGGTTGCGTGCGCGCTCCACGACTGGGGTCGTGATACTTGGCCGCACCTCGCTGTGTGCGCTCAAGGATTGCCAGAAACAAGGCACACACAAGCAGAGCCAGCGCCAATTGTGCCGCGCCGGCCCGATCCCCCAGCGAGAACCAGCTGGTGTAAATGCCTGTCGCAAAGGTCTGAACCCCGAAATAGGCGACGGTGCCAAAGTCCGCGATGGTTTCCATCACAGCCAGCAAAACACCTGCCGCAATCGCAGGACGGGCAAGGGGCAAAGAGACGCGGAAAAAAGCGGCCCAAGGGCTCGACCCAAGGGCGCGGGCAGCCATAAATGTTGTCCCACTTTGTTGCAGGAACGAGGCGCGGGCCAGCAGATAGACATACGGATACAGCACCAGCACCAACATCATCGCAGCCCCGCCAAGGCTGCGGATTTCGGGGAACCAATAGTCGCGGGGTCCCCAGCCCATGACATTGCGCAAGCTGCTTTGGACAATACCCGGGTGGTCCAGGATATGGGTGTAGGCATAGGCCAGCACGTAGGCCGGGAAGGCCAGCGGAAGCACAAGCACGATCTCGAACAATCGCACGCCGGGAAAGCGTGTCATAGTCACAAGCCATGCGGCCCCGACTCCGATTGCGAAGGTACCGGTCGCCACGAAAACCGCCAGAAGGGCCGTGTTGCCGCCATAGCGCAGCAACACGGTGTCCATCAGATGCGCTATGGTTTGGGTACCTCCGGTCAGCGCCGCCAACGCCACAGCGACCATAGGCAGCAGGCAAACTAGTGCTATCAGCCACGCCAGAACGCTCAGCACCCGCGGCTTGCGCGGGGCCGAGCGTGCCGTGTTCATATGCGTGTCAGTGGTGGCCACTGGATCCCCTTGCGGTGTTGACGGGGCGTTATCCTACGTTTTCGCTCGGGTTTCCAGTGTTGGTTGGCTGGCGGGTCGTTACGCCTCATGCTGCGGATTTGTCTGGGCGATGCGCGTTTTTTCGATGGCGGACAGGGGGCCAGCCCCCTGACCCCCGTGGTATTTTTGGTCAAAAGAAGATCAGGGGCCGGCGAGCCAGAAAGCGGTGATATCTTTGTTCTTTCTGTTCAGTCGTAGCTGCGTTGGTCTTCGATCACGAGTCCGTCGCGCGGCAGGCTGCCGGGGCTGACCACTTCGATCTTACCCTTGAGCTTCAATGTGTCGGCCACGCTTGCTCCGTATGCTTCCACTTCGCTGGTCGTGCTTTCCAATTGCACGGTCATGGCATCCTGTTGGCCGTCCCGTGTGGCGATCACTCGGGCCCGGCTGACCTCGGGGTGACGTGCAACCAGGGCCGCAACCTGTTCCGGGCGCACGAACATGCCCTTGATCTTGGTGGTTTGATCCGCCCGACCCATCCAGCCCTTGATGCGCATATTCGTGCGCCCGCAGGGGCTTTGGCCCGCCATTACCGCACTCATGTCGCCGGTGGCAAAGCGGATCAGCGGATAGTCGGGATTCAGCGACGTAACAATCACTTCGCCTACCTCGCCTGGTGCCACTGGATCCCCTGTTCCAGGTGTGACGATCTCGACGACCACGCCCTCATCCACGATCAAGCCTTCCATAGCCGGGGATTCATATGCGATGTTGCCCAAATCCGCTGTGGCATAGCATTGCAGACACGCAATGCCGCGATCCGCGTATTCCTGCCGCAACGACGGGAACAAGGCGCCCCCGCCAACAGCCGCCTTGGTGATGCCAAGCGTCACACCCATCTCGTCCGCCTTATCGAGGATCACCTTGAGGTAGTCGGGCGTACCTGCATAGGCCGTGCTGCCGACATCGCGTGCCGCTGTCACTTGCAGCTCGGTCTGACCTGTGCCCGCGGGTAATACTGTCGCACCGACAGCCCGAGCACCGCTTTCAAAGATCATGCCCGCAGGTGTCAGGTGATAGCCAAAGCAGTTCTGCACCACGTCGCCCAGCCCAAACCCCGCGGCATGCAAGAACCGTCCCATGCGCCACCAGTCGTGGCTGATGCCACCGGGTTCGTAAATCGGACCCGGAGATTGGAAAACGTGGGCGACGTTGGACACGGGCATCCCGCCAAAAGGTGGCTTGTCCGCCTGCCATTTGGACAACTCCGATTTGCGCAACACTGGCAAATTTGTCAGCTCACTCAAATCCTTTAGCGTCCCCACGTCAGGCAGGCAGCTGTCCTGTTCTGCCGCCAAACGGGCCAACTGAGCATTGACCATGTCCAGTTGGGCAGCATGGCGCGCATCATCAGAGCGGGTCTCGAGATTGTCGTAAAACACTTTGTCCAGCATTGCTCACACCGCCTTGATCTGTTGCGGACCTTTGACATCCAGCCGCGCGATCTCGCCGCGCACTTCCATTTCCAGCTTCACCGTCACCACGTGCCAGCCCAGTTTGCCCAAGCCCTCCAGCGTTTCGGAATCTAACTGCTCCGCCACCGCATCATTGAGGTCTTTGTAAAACACCGGCCCGTCCGCGAGGGCCTCAAGGATCGCCCCTCGCACTGCATCAAACTTCCACGCGGGGATGTTGGTGACCCCATCGCGCCCTTTAGCGGGTGTGCGGCAGGCGACTTTTTCCATCAGCTCAGCCAACGCTTGCGCCGCCGATAGGACCGCACATCGCGGAAGGATTTACGCCCCTCTTCAGACATGCCGAGGTAGAATTCCTTGACGTCCGGGTTTTCACGCAACTCGGCTGCTGGGCCATCCATCACCACGCGACCCGATTCCAGGATGTAGCCATAATGCGCAAATCGCAGCGCAACATTGGTGTTCTGTTCAGCCAGCAGGAACGTCACGCCTTCGTTCTCGTTCACGGATTTCACAATCTCAAAGATCTGTTCCACCAGTTGCGGCGCGAGGCCCATAGATGGCTCATCCAGTAAGATCGTCTCGGGTCGGCTCATCAGGGCACGGCCAATCGCCGTCATCTGCTGTTCGCCGCCGGACGTATAGCCCGCCTGACTTTTGCGCCGCTCGCGCAAACGCGGGAAATAGTTGTACACCATCTCAAGATCCGCTGCGATCGCACCCTTGCCGTCAGACCGCGTATACGCGCCTGTCAGCAGGTTTTCCTCGACCGTCAGGTGCTCAAAACAGTGGCGGCCTTCCATGACCTGCACGACACCGGCCTTGACGAGATCCGCAGGATCCTTGTCAGCCGTACTGTTGCCTTGATAGGTGATCGACCCCTTGGTGACCTCGCCGCGTTCAGACGCCAGCAAACCCGATATCGCCTTGAGGGTTGTGGTCTTGCCTGCACCATTGCCCCCCAGCAGCGCCGTGATGCCGCCCTTGGGCACCTTGAGCGACACGCCCTTCAGCACAAGTATCACGTGGTTATAGATCACCTCGATATTGTTGACCTCAAGAACCGTTTCCTGATCTGCAGCGCTGTCCAGCATCGTCATCTCGCTTAGGTAAATTCAAAGATCCGGTGGCCCACAGATCCATGGACCACCGGGGTTACATCACCCGCAGTTGGGGTCGATGCCATTCTCGCTTGCATAGGAGGCGCTGTCTTCTTCGATCAGCGGCCCGATGACATCGCCATCTGTCGCTTTGAAGTCGGAGATCAGCGACCAAGTGCCTGCGGACGCATCCCACTGGGTCACGCCCACCAGCGCATTACCGCCATGGTTTTCACAGCTGACCGCGAACTCGGGACCAAAGTTTGGCAAGCCCAATTCGGCCATCTTGGCTTCTGTGATGTCCAGTGCTTCCATCCCATCGCGCATCATCCCGGCTGTAATGTCCGCAACGCCATGGATTTCCTGCGCCTTCTTGGCAGCCTCGGCGGCCAACATCGCAGCATAGAGACCACGGTTATAGAGAACCGTACCCACCTGATCGCCAGCACCGGCGGCTTTGCCTGCATCCACAACGTATTTCTGGATGTCGTCAAAGACTGGGAAGTCATCGCCAACACCATGGAACGTCAACGCCTTGTAGCCGTTGGCCGCATCGCCCGCAGGCAACACGTCGTTCTCAGAACCCGACCACCAGATGCCGATAAAGTTCTCCATCGGATAACGGATGTTCGCCGCTTCCTGGATGGCAACCTGGTTCATGACACCCCAGCCCCACATCAGGACATTGTCAGGACGTTCACGACGGATCTGCAACCACTGCGACTTCTGCTCTTGGCCAGGGTGATCCACGGCCACTTCCATCAGCTCGAACCCATGCTTTTCGGCCAGGTTCTGCAGCGTGCGGATCGGTTCTTTGCCGTAAGCCGAGTTGTGATAGACCAGCGCGATCTTCTTGCCGGAAATGTCACCACCATTGGCCTCAAGCAGATAGTTGATGGCACCAGACGCCCCATCCCAATAGTTCGCAGGATAGTTAAAGACGTGGCTGAACACGTTACCGTTCTTGGCAGAGGTGCGGCCATAACCCATCGAGTGCACAGGAATATCATCCGCCGTCGCCTTGGGGATCAGCTGATAGGTAATGCCGGTCGAAAGGGGTTGATAAACCAGCGACCCCTCACCCTTGGTGGCCTCATAGCATTCCACTCCTTTTTCGGTGTTATAGCCGGTTTCGCACTCCAGAATGCGCGTCGCCACGCCACCGATGCCACCATCACGCTCATTGAGCAGCGTCATGTAATCGGCATAGCCATCGGCAAAGGGAATCCCTCCTGCCGCATAAGGGCCAGTGCGATAAGACAGCGACGGGAACACAAGGTCCGCCATCACAGGGCTTGCTGCCATCACGGCAGCGACAGCCATTGTGCCTAATTTCATCTTCATCGGGGTTCCTCCCTTGGTTTTTCCGATGCGAGCCCTTGCAGGCCCATACGTAGGGCGAGGTTGTCCCCGCCGTTTTGGCAACCACCCCCGCTAGTGCGGGAACGGCCACAATCTCAATTTCTCTTTGGCCACGCGCCACAACTGGGCAATGCCATGCGGCTCATAACGCAGGAAGACGATGATCAGCGCCCCCACGATCACAAGTTGGAAATGCGCAACGATATCCGTGGGCCAGCCAAGCATATCGACGCCAACGATTTTCAACACCACGGGCAAAACCACCAGAAAGGCAGCGCCGGCAAATGATCCAAAGATCGATCCAAGCCCGCCGATGATGATCATGAACAGCACAAGGAACGACTTGGTGATGCCAAAGACTTCACCGACTTCCACAGCGCCCAAATAGACCGCAAAGAACAAAGCCCCCGATACGCCCACAAAAAAGGACGACACCGCAAAGGCCGTCAACTTGGCCTTCAGCGGGTTCACTCCAATGATTTCGGCGGCAATATCCATGTCGCGAATGGCCATCCACTGACGGCCCACAGCACCACGAGTCAGATTGCGTGCCAACAGTGCCGCACCCACGGTAAAGACCAGACAGAATAAATAGGTGGCCCAGGCATCCGTGTTTGCACCCGTCACAGGCACGCCAAACACGGTTCTCTCAGGCGCGTTGATCTGGCCAGATGCGGAATAGTTGTAAAACCAGCTGACCTTGTTGAACAGCCAAACCAGAAAGAACTGCGCAGCAAGTGTGGCCACAGCCAGATAAAAACCCTTGATCCGCAAACTCGGCAAGCCAAAGGCCGTGCCGACAAGGGCCGTAATCCCCCCCGCCAAGATGACGTGGAAAAAGATGTTCACATCCGGAAACGCCGTCATCAACTTGTAACAGGCATACGCCCCGACAGCCATGAAACCACCTGTGCCCAAAGACACCTGACCGCAATAGCCCGTTAGGATATTCAACCCAATGGCCGCAATGGCGTATATCAAAAAGGGCAAAAAGATCGAATTGACCAGATAATCCGTCATCACAAACGGCAGCACCAACAGCGCCACAGCCAACACCACGTAGTAGCGATAGCGATCAAAACGGATGGGAAAGGTCTGGCTGTCCTGGGGGTAAGTCGTACTGAAATCCCCGGCTTCGCGATAAAACATCAGGAAATTCCTCCAACAGCCCACGCACAGGCTTTTTCTGACAAAAAATACCACGGGGGTGCAGGCCGCTGGCCCAAGGGGGGTGGCCCCATTTGCAAACTTTTAACCACAAACCCAACTTCCGGGGCCTCGCCACATTCTTTCCCAATTTCCACGCCAGCTTGGAGGCGGGTAAATGGAGTGGGTCTGATGACCGCAATTCTGGACGACATGCGTCGTCTCGATGCTGCACATGCGCGGGGCGAATTAACGACAGTGGAACTGACCGCCGCCAAGGCGGAGCTTATGGATTCCATCCCCGATGTTACGCCCAACGACCCGGTCGAGCCCGACTTGATCGAAGAACCAGAGGCGGACTTGCCCACCCATTCCAGCATTGGGCAAATGCTGCTGCTGTGCACGCTGATCCTGACGATCTGTGCCGGTGCCGCGCTCTTGCTCACGGGAGATCTACTGTTGTCCGCCACGTTGGCGATCACGGTTCTGGCCGCCTTCACGGTCATGCTCTTCCGGCAACTGGACAGCTGACGCGAAGGTGCCGGGTGGGCGGGTCTCATTGGGCGGCGCCCAATGGGGTCGCCCAGTCGGGATGGATCACACTCGTTCAATGATCTTCTCCCCAAACAGTCCCTGCGGGCGGAACACCAGAAAGATCAGCGCCAAAACGTAGGCAAACCAATTTTCGGTCGCACCGCCAATCATCGGGCCAATGGCAAATTCAAACAGCTTCTCACCCACACCAATGATCAAGCCACCAACAATAGCCCCGGGGATCGAGGTAAAGCCACCCAGCATCAACACCGGCAAGGCTTTAAGCGCGATCAGGGATAGCGAAAACTGAACACCCGACTTCGCACCCCACATGATGCCCGCGACCAAAGCGACAAAGCCCGCCACCGACCAGACCAGAATCCAGATGTAATTCAACGACACACCAACAGACAAAGCCGCCTGATGGTCATCCGCCACCGCGCGCATCGCGCGACCCTGCTTGGTGTACTGCGAAAACATCACCAATGCAGTGACCAGCAAAATCGCGATAATGGTCGCTGTAATGTCCAGGTTGTCGATGAACATCCCAAATGGCTGGTCAAAGACACGGGCCGAAAATTCATCAAAGGCAAGGTTCATACCCTGCGGCAAACACGTACCTTCAGCCAGACAGACATCCAGCTTCTTAATCTCCGAGCCCCACATCAAATCCGCCACACCTTCCAGAAGATAGGCAAGTCCGATGGTCGCCATAAACAGAATGATCGGCTCCTGCCCCACAAGATGACGGAACACAAAGGCCTGCACCGCCCACGCCAGCAGGATCATCACCCCAATGGTCAAAATGATCGCAAGGATCGAGTGCACCTCCCACCCGAAATAGTGGATATGCGTGCCGAACACCGCATTGATGAGATGGGAAAACGGCACCTGTCCGTTCTGAATGCCAACAAAAGTCATGGCTGCAAACAAGGCCATCACCCCTTGGGCAAAATTAAAGATGCCGGAGGCTTTGAAAATCAGAACAAAACCCAAAGCCACAAGGGCATATAGAACCCCGGCCATGAGCCCGTTCAGGATCACCTCCATCGCAAAGAACATCTGCTCAGGCATCGCGCTTACCCTTTCCATCCCATCGACGCGCAAAATGCAGCCGCCGCGGGTCCCGTTGTGGCAGCAAAGACGACACGGTCGCCCTCGCCAGCATTGAATAGAAAATAGATGTCAGGGCTGTCGGCCGTGCAATTCGCATAAGCCCGTTGCGGCCCCGGAAACTTCAATTCGACCAGCCCATTGGACCGCAGACGGGCATCGGCCCCGATCCAACCCGTCGTATCAAACACAGGCCAGATGGGCGATTTCGGCCCCGCCCCAGAACACAACCACGTTCCCGGCGCCGTGGACGTACCCCGCGTGTAATCAAAGCTCATCGCAAAATCGAAACCACCCGCAGAGCCTTGCGGATAGACAACGGTGCCACTGATCCCGCCCTCGTCCTCATCCACGTCATAGGCAGGTGTCTGAAAGGCCCAGACCTGTTGCGGTTTGGCCGCGATGTAACGGGCGCAATCACCCAAACCCGCCTCAAACGCCGCCTGATCCTGCGCCAATGCGGCAACCGGCCAAAGCAGAGCGAAACAGGCAAGCACAACCCTCATTTCAACGCCACCCCCATCAGGTCCGCCGTGTGATCTCGCAACGGCTGATAGCTCACTCGCAAACGGGTCAGGCCCTCAAATGTCAGGTTCCAGTTCAGCGTCACTTCGGTCACGCGGCCATCCCGACGCGGTGCCGCCAGAAACGTCGCGGCATAGGCGCGGTCCATGGTGATACGGCTTGTCGGCTGAAAGTCCGTGCTCGCCTCAAAACGTGCGCCAGCCCCGGCACGCCACGTTGCGTAAGCGGACCACAGGTCATTGTATCCGAGACCATGAACGATCACTTCACAAGCAGGTTCATCATACATGAACACCACCATTGCATTGGGCACATCGGTTTCCTGATAACCCAAAACATACGAATTCAACGTGCTCTCAAAGTAACGCCGGAAAGTGCGGGGAACGGGCATGATCTCTCGTGGCGAAAGACTCGCCGGATCTTCCAGATAAGGCATACACTGCGTTTCAATTACGTCACAAAGACCCGCCAGACCCGTATCGCAAAACGCCGGTTCCTCTGCCAAGGCGGGCGACGCCCAGAGGGCTGCACATATGGCCAGCGCCCTAGCTCTCAAGATCCGTCTCCACCACGGTGTAAGTCGCTCCACTGCCATCAAGTCGCGCAACCACGTGCACTTGCGGCTCAATCCACTGATTGCTCACCAACAGATCCGCCTGCGCCAAATAGGTTTCGCGCGCCGTCACGTCCGCCACCCAATCGCGATAGGCGGACTCCAGCACCTGCGCTCCGGGTTGACTGACACTGCAGGTCCGCTCGCCAAGGCGCGGTGCAGCATCCAGCACAACCAGCAGGCCACTTTCGTCCGGGCCAAATACACGGATCGCATCGTGCATCTGGTCCACGGGCTGCTGGTTCAACCCATCGACAACGGGCAGGGTTTGATGCTCATAAGCATCCAGACAGCGCGCCACAAAAACATCCCACGCCCCGGCCTGCGCCGCAGGGGCCGTCGCCAGTGCAAAGGCGAATGTGCACCACGCCGGCGCACGGGCTGGCCACAAGCGATGCACGACCTGTGCACACCGGGTCTGGGCCCAAACGCTAGTCATGCGCAACCCCAAGATAGGCGTCAATCACGGCCTGATTGCCGCGCACCTCATCTGGCGAACCGTCGCCAATCTTCTTGCCATAATCCATCACGACGACACGGTCAGACAGATCCATGACCACGCCCATATCGTGCTCGATCAACGCGATTGTGGTGCCAAACTCATCGTTCACATCCAGAATAAAGCGGCTCATGTCCTCTTTTTCTTCGACATTCATGCCAGCCATCGGCTCATCCAGCAGCAACAAGGATGGCTCAGCCGCCAAGGCGCGGGCCAACTCGACCCGCTTTTTCAACCCATATGGCAACCGCGACACCGGGGTCTTGCGAATGGCCTGGATTTCCAGAAAATCAATAATTTTTTCAGCAACTTCCCGGTTTTCCGTTTCTTCTGCCTCGGCCTTACCTTTCCAGATCGCTTGCGAAAACAAACCCGTCTTCATCGCGGTCAGACGACCAGTCATAACATTGTCCAATACGGACATCCCCTCAAACAAGGCTATGTTCTGGAACGTGCGCGCAATACCTTGGCGGGCAACCTCGAAAGGCTTCATCGGAGGGCGCGGCGCGCCCTTGTAAAAGACCTGCCCTTCCTGAGGTACATAGAACCCGGAAATCACATTGAGCATTGAGGACTTACCAGCCCCATTGGGTCCAATTATCGCTCGAATTTCGCCCTCGCGAATATCAAAGGAGATGTCCTTGATCGCCTCAACCCCGCCAAAACGCAGGGTAATATTCTTCATCTCCATCACAACGCCGCCAATCTTGCGACCGTCTGCGGTGACGTATCCATCGGTCTGATCAAGCATTCGCACCCTCCATCAGCGGGATGTTAACCATTTTGTGCGCAGAGTGAGGACACGCCGCATCGGAGGGCCAAAAATGTTTGACACACTTGAACGCCGCTACCTGCTGAACCTCGCCTTTGATTGTCATCGCAAAGGGCTGAGCGCACAAGAAACGCGCCGCAAAATGCGTGCCAAAATCGGCGCCTTTACGGGAGACAACAGACTGCGCTGTGCCGTGCGGCACGTCTTTCAGGAGTGATACATCCCTCGGGATGGTGGGTGGGGCGATGCCCGTAGGGCGAGCGTCAGCGACCATCATTCCGCTGCCATCTTCTGCGCAACCGGCGTAACTGTCGCAGATTGAACTTGTAGTGTTGCCGAAATCGCGCCCTTACGACCATCTTCATAGGTCACTTCCGTGGTCGTCGACACCTCAGAAGACCCATCATAAAGCGCTGCAATGATGTCCCCGAACTTCTCCTCAATGATGCGACGGCGCACTTTCAGCGTGCGGGTCAGTTCACCATCATCTGCATCCAGTTGCTTGTGCAGCACCACAAAGCGGTGCACCTGACAACTCGATAACATCTCGTCCTGCGCGACGGAGGCGTTCACCTCTTCAACATGCGCCTTCACGGTGGCCAGCACCTGCGGATGCTGGGCCAACTCCTGATAGGACCCATAACCAATGTTGTTGCGCTCCGCCCAGTTCCCCACTGCGGTCAGGTCAATGTTGATGAAAGCCGTGCACTCATCCCGGCCGTTGCCGAACACAACAGCCTCCAGAATGTTGGGGAAAAATTTCAACTTGTTCTCAACGTACTTCGGCGCAAACAACGCTCCCGATGCCATCTGACCCACATCCTTGGCCCGGTCGATGATGCGCAGGTGTCCTGTGTCTTCCTCAATAAAGCCCGCGTCACCCGTAGCGACCCAACCTTCCGCATCTTTGGTGTCGGCCGTGCTTTCGGCATTCTTGTAATATTCCACAAACACGCCGGGTGAACGGTAGAACACCTCGCCATTCTCTGCGATTTTCAACTCAACCCCGGGGCACTGCACACCAACAGTATCGCTTCGTACCTGCCCGTCAGGCTGGGCCGTGATGAACACCGTCGCTTCGGTCTGACCATAGAGTTGCTTAAGGTTGATGCCCAATGAGCGATAAAAATCAAAGATCTCCGGGCCAATCGCTTCACCAGCGGTATAGCCCACACGAACCCGGCTAAAGCCGAGTGTGTTCTTCAACGGGCCATAAATCATCAACTCGCCCATGGCGTATTTCAGACGATCCATCGCACCCACATTTTCGCCATCCAGAATCGCAGGACCAACCTTACGGGCATGGGCCATGAAGTAATGGAACATCCATTGCTTCAAACGCCCAGCATCCTCCATCCGGATCATGACTTGGGTCAACTGGTTCTCAAACACGCGCGGCGGGGCAAAATAGTAGGTTGGGCCGATCTCGCGCAGATCCACGTGCATCGTATCGGGGCTTTCGGGGCAATTGGTGCAAAACCCAGTCCACAGCGCCTGCCCCACGGAAAAGATGAAATCGCCGACCCAAGCCATCGGCAAGTAGGCAAGGATATCATCGGTTTGACGCAAGCCATCAAACTCGGACGAGGACTTGGACGTTTCAATTACATTGCGATTGCTCAGCACGACACCCTTGGGCTTGCCCGTGGTGCCGGATGTGTACAGCATCACGCAGGTGCTGTCGTAGTTCAGAGCATCCGAGCGGCGTTTTAACTCCGCGCGCAATTCATCGCGCTTGGCTCGGCCAGCATCCTGCACGTGAGAATACTGATGGAGCTTTCCATGATCGTATTTCCGCAAGCCGCGCGGATCGAGATAGATCATCTGCTCAAACATCGGCAAACGATCCTGAACTTCGACGACCTTGTCGACTTGCTCCTGATCGCCCGCGATTACAAAACGTGCGCCACAATGGTCCAGCACGTAGGCCATCTCTTCGGCCACCGCGTCCTGATACAATGGCACCGGCACCGCGCCACACATCTGTGCGGCCATCATCGACCAGTAAAGATAGGGGCGATTCCGTCCGATGACGGCAATGTGGTCGCCAGGAGCAACGCCAAGATCCAGCAGACCCAGCGCCAACGCCTCAATCTGCTCATGGGTTTGCGCCCATGTCCAGCTTTGCCAGATACCAAATTCCTTTTCCCGATACGCAGGCGCGTTGGCAAAAGTGGTGGCGTTACGGTGCAAAAGCGCCGGGACTGATTGCAGCCCCGCGTCGCCCATTGGCGTATCGTTCAAAGTCTTTCCTCCCGAAACGCAACCCGTGTTCGGGCTACGCGCGACCGCTCGTGCGATTCTTCTCTCGCACAACAGTGTCGCAGTGAGGTTGTACGTCAACAATTTCCTGATGTTTTCCCAATCCTTACGAATTGTAACAAGGCGGCGCCTGCCGTTGTCTGAGTTCAAATCGGGTGCTAGCGATAAGTTATGCAGAGTGATCCCGCCCCCTCCCTCATGGCCTCTGGCCTGAACCTGATCGCACAGGGGCTCACTATTTTTGACCAGAACCTGCGACTTGCCGTTTGTAACGCACCATTCCAGCAGATGTTTGATCTTCCCGACGATCTGGTAGCTCCGGGGGCGTCGTTTCGTGACACGATCCGCCATCTCGCAGAACGCGGCGAATATGGCGAGATCGACGACATCTCCACTTTTGTCGAAGAGCGTGTGGAACAGGCTCTCGCATTCGAACCTCACTATATGGAACGCACTCGTGCCAATGGCGCCACCATCAGCGTCGAGGGGTCTCCTCTGCCTCAAGGCGGCTGGGTCACAGTTTATACAGATATCTCCCACACCAAGGCGCAGGAGGCCCTGCTGCGCACACGCGCCTCCGAGCTCAGCGATCAGGTGCTTGGGCATACCGAGGCCCTGTCCACCACCAACCGCAAATTGGCTGCAACCGTCACCGCGCTCGAAGAAGCCAAGCGCCAACTGACGCAGACCGAAGCCCGCACACGTCTGACAACGGAAATGATGCCCGCCCACATCGCCCACGTGGATGGCGACGGACGCTACACATTTTCCAACCGCCGCCTGAACACGGTGATGCCCGACCGGCCCTCTGATATCGTCGGCATGCAGATCGCAGACGCATTGGGCACGTTTGCCTATGGTCGCATCGAACCCTCACTCAGACAGGCCTATCGCGGCGAGGCCAGTGTGTTTGAATTTACGGACGAAGCCAGCGCCCGTCGCATCCGTGTTGCATTTACCCCAGAAAGTGCTGGCGGTGTCTACATTCTGTCCATGGACATCACGGAAGAAACCCAAGCGCGTGTTGCGCTGCAACAGAACCGCCGTCGCGCGCTGGCAACCCAAATGACGTCTGGGCTTGCCCATGATTTCTCTAACCTCCTGACGATCATTCTGGGACTGCAATCCAAGCTATCGCATCAGCCAGATCTGACTCCAGAGGCAAAGGTCCTGATTGATGGCACTCTGTCCGCAGCGCGGCGCGGCGGCGAGCTGCTGAATGCGATTGGCGACATGACTGCGGGACGGTCCGTGCGCCCCGCCGCCACGAACATCAAAACGCTGCTTGATGATCTGCGCACAATGGCACAATCGACATTGCCTGATGGGATCACCCTGCGCGTAGAACAAAGCGACCTGTCAGGCCAGATCATGTTGGACTCCGGCATGGTCAAGGATTCCCTTCTGAACCTCATCCTCAACGCGCGCGACGCCTGCGGTCCCAAAGGCGAAATCAATGTCCACACACGCACAGTCCATAACACATGGTTGGAATTCGTGGTCACAGACAGCGGTCCCGGTTTCTCTGACACAGCCCTCGACCATGGCTTTGATCCATTCTTTACCACCAAGGGCAGCGAAGGGTCCGGTCTGGGCCTGCCCATGGTCTATGACATGACCAAACGCGCTGGCGGTGACCTTAAGCTGGGCAACGGCACACTCGGGGCGCGAGTACGGCTGCGCCTGCCCCTGCGCCCAGCGCCGGCCTCGACAGGCGCGCTGGTTCTGTTGGTCGAGGACGAGGCCGAGCTGCGCCAACACTACCGCGATATGCTGATGGGGCTAGGCCATTCCGTGATCGAAGCCGAAAACGTGGACGAAGCCATCGCGCTTACGGCCGATCTGCCCGATATCGGGTTTGTCCTGTCGGACGTGAACCTCAAGACCGGCGCGCGGTCTGGCGTGGATCTGGCGCGGCAAATCGCAGGCGCGTTGCCCGTCATTCTGATGACTTCCCTGCCCCCCGGCGACCCGCTTCATACCGCAGCCCAAGCGGTCGCTCCTGTCCTGCGCAAGCCTTACGCGGCACACGAACTTGCGGCGCTTTTGACTTCCGAGGTCGCCGCATGACCGCACCCCTTGTCACCATACTCGACGACGAACCGGCGATCCGCACCATGTTGTCCGAAGCACTGGAAGAAGCCGGGTTTCGTACCCTCTGCTTTGCGCGCGCCTCTGCGTTTGAGGCTGCGCTGACCAACAACAAACCCGATGTCTGCCTTGTGGATCTGGGCCTGCCGGACACAGACGGGTTAACACTGGTGCACCGCCTTGCGCTGGAACAGGGGGCTATTGTCATCATCATTTCCGGCCGCGCACAGGTGCAGGACAAAGTGACAGGGTTGGAACTGGGTGCTGATGACTACATCATCAAACCGTTCGAACCCGCTGAAGTTGTCGCCCGCATCCGCGCTCGCCTGCGCAATCCCAAGGCTGCAAACACCTCTGGCCAAATCGCTCGGTTCAACGGCTGGACAGCCTCGTTTGACAGTTACACCCTGACAGATGACGACGGGATCGAAGCTCCCTTTTCCCACGCCGAAGGCGAAGTGCTGCGCTTGTTCCTTGATGCCCCCAAACGCCTGATCAGCCGGGCGCAAATGCAGGAATTACTGGGCGGCACTGCAGGGGAAAGTTTCGACCGCGCCATGGATGTCCGGATTTCGCGACTGCGCACCAAACTGCGCGAGGATCCCAAAAACCCGCGCCTGATCAAAACAATCTACGGCGCCGGATATATTTTCCTCGGTGATGTCAGCTGGTCCTAGGCAACACCCGCCGCGCCGGCAAGAACCCGCAAGCCGGCCACCAGATCAACCTCGTCCGTGTCCTCTTCAAAGGCATGTGAAATTCCGCCAATTGATGGCACAAACAACATCGCAACAGGCATGCATCGAGCCACATTGGTCGCGTCATGCAAGGCACCCGATGGCATCAGGCGCCACTTGCCCGGGGCCACCTTCTCTGCCGCTGCCTCAAGCCTCGCCTGCAAGGCAGCATCCATAGTCACGGGATCCAATCCCAGCAACGGGCCCAACTCGACATCCAAACCATGTGCGTCAGCCACTTGCGCGAGGGTCTCGTCAATTACCGACTGCATTCGGTCAAGCCGCGCGATATCGCCATCACGCCACTGCATCGAGAATCGGACCTGCCCCGGCACGATGGACGATGCGTTCGGCGCAACAGCCACATGACCAATCGTCCAAACAGTACTTGGCATGACGACATTGCGCAGCCGATCATTGAGCATCGCGTTGAACGCACTGAGACCCTGAAACGCGTCGCGCCGCAAATGCATCGGTGTGGTGCCCGCGTGATTTTGTGCGCCCGTCAAAGTGATCACACGATCACGAATGCCGACAATATCTGTTACCACACCGATCTGCTCACGCGCTGTATCCAACACCGGGCCCTGCTCGATATGCAATTCGACATACCCCGTGAACTGCGACGGATCGACAGGCGCGCCAACCCGCTCTCCCAACGCCGCCCGCGCCGCGGCCAGGGTCACGCCCGCATGATCTGTCAAAGCATCAGCGGTGCATTGCGTCAGGCCTCCGCACCACACATTTGAGCCCGTTGTTACACCAAAACGACCCTCTTCATCCTGAAAGGACACAACTGATATCGCAGGGCCACCCGTCTCTAAACTGGTGCGAGCCACCTCCAATGCGGCCACAACTCCCAAGGCGCCATCCAGCCACCCCCCTGTGGGCTGGCTGTCCGAATGCGACCCCAACAACAACGACTGCCCCTCAGCCAACCCGAACAGGTTGCCCATAGCGTCGAAACGCACCGCCAACCCGGCCTCAGCCATCCGTGACGCCAACCAATCCCGCGCGCCCAGATCAGGCCCGGAATAGGCAGGGCGCACAACGCCCGTTCCCTGTGCGCCGAAACGGCGCACGAAATGTAAATCCTTCAGGAATCTCTCTGTCGACACCGCCATGAACACATCTTCTTCTGACCAGAAATACCACGGGGAGTTTGAGGGGCAGAGCCCCTCATTCACAAGAACAAATCGCGTGCGCCCCAAGGGCGCTCAATCAGATTGATGCGCTCACCAAAACAAGGTGAGGCGCAACATGTGGGTGCGCAACATCTCAACCGTGCCATCCGGGATATCCGAGGCATCCGTCGCAGAAACGACCGAACGGATCACCTCTGCACCCCACTGTGGGTCGCGATAGAAAAGTATCGTCTCGATCGACGTGACACCATCCACCACCTGCGATGATCGATAGCCGCGCAAAGCGTCACCGCGCAGTCGTATGGTATCAGTGGCCAGACACCGCCCGGTTCCGGCCACTGCCCAATCCGCGCACTGATCGCGACGCTCAACCAAATAGGCCTTGCGCGCCTCATCCGACGAATACCCGTCTTTCAGCGCCCAAACGTCCAGCATTGCGACAACCTCACCTGCACATGTCTGGCAAGTGTACGCGACCCGACGCCCGTTGCGCTCCGCAGCCCAGTCTCCGCGCTCATTCATGCGCGCCAAAAAACCTGATTGAGTCAGGATATCCAGCCTGCCGTCCTGAGCCAGTGCTGACCCTGCCATCATAACCCAAGTCCAAAAGAACCCAAGAAGACGCATCTACTCTGCTGCCACCGCCCCTGCGACCGCCTCAACCCGCACCGCTGAAAATTTGAACTCCGGGATTTTTCCGTAGGGGTCTACAGCCGGGTTCGTCAGGATATTGGCTGCCGCTTCGACATATGCAAAGGGCAGGAACACCATATCAGGGGCCACCGCCCGATCCTCCCGCGCCATGATGTCGATGGTCCCGCGTTTGGTGGTCAGGCGGACCATTCCACCGGCTGGAACACCCAACTTGCGCAAAGTCGATGGATGCAACGAACAGTTCGCTTCCGGCTCAACCGCATCCAGAACAGACGACCGGCGCGTCATTGACCCGGTGTGCCAATGCTCCAACTGACGGCCCGTTGTCAGGATCATCGGATACTCTGCATCCGGCACATCATCAGGCGGAATGACGGCCGCTGGCGTAAAGCGCGCGCGCCCGTCCGGCCGCGGGAAACCATCGCCAAACACAATTGGCTGCCCGGGATCTTCGGGGGACAGTGACGGATAGGTCACCGCGTTCTGCCCTTCCAGACGATCCCACGTGATGTTGTCCAGCGACGCCATGTTCAGCTTCATCTCGGCAAACACATCCGCCGGGCTGTCATAGGCCCAGTCCAACCCGCAACGCTTGGCCAGCTCTACCTCGATCCGCCAGTCCTCGCGTGCCTCCCCGGGGGGCGGCACCGCCGGGCGGCCCATTTGCACCTGACGGTTGGTGTTGGTCACTGTCCCGGACTTTTCAGCAAAGGCCGAGGCCGGCAGGATCACATCGGCATAGTTCGCCGTCTCGGTGATGAAGATATCCTGCACCACAAGATGATCCAGCTTGGCCATGGCATCACGCGCGTGCTCCACATCCGGGTCCGACATCGCCGGGTTCTCGCCCAACACATACATCGCCTTGATGTCCCCGTGATGGACAGCATCCATGATCTCGGTCACGGTCAGACCCTTCTCGGACGAGAAATCACCGGAACCCCACACATCCGTAAAGGCCGAGCGCACCCCATCGTCTGTCACCGTTTGATAGTCCGGCAGGAACATCGGGATCAGCCCCGCGTCCGACGCGCCCTGCACGTTGTTCTGTCCGCGCAGCGGATGCAGCCCCGCACCGGGACGCCCCACATGGCCACACATCAGTGCCAGCGAAATCAGACAGCGTGAATTGTCTGTACCGTGAATGTGCTGGGACACACCCATTCCCCAGAAAATCATACCCGCCTTGGCCCCGGCAAAGGTGCGCGCCACATCGCGCAGAACATCCGCCTCGATGCCACAAATCTCCGCCATCTTTTCGGGCGCAAACCCTTTCAGATGTTCCTTCTCGGCTTCCCAATTCTCGGTATAGGCCTCGATATATTGCTGATCGTACAGGCCCTCTTCGACGATCACATGCATGATCGCGTTCAGCATGGACACATCCGCGCCGGGACGGAATTGCAGCATATGCGAGGAAAAGCGTTTCAACGCCTGCCCCCTCGGATCCATCACAATCAACTTGCCGCCACGCTTGGTGAACTGCTTGAAATAGGTGGCCGCGACGGGATGGTTCTCGATCGGGTTGCAACCAATCGCAATGGCAACATCCGCGTTTTCAATCTCGTTAAAGGTCGCCGTCACAGCGCCCGAGCCGACATTCTCCATCAATGCCGCCACGGACGACGCATGGCACAGCCGGGTGCAGTGATCGACGTTGTTGTGACCAAAGCCCTGACGAATGAACTTCTGAAACAGGTACGCCTCTTCATTTGTGCACTTGGCCGAGCCAAAACCTGCGACTTCACGGCCCCGTCCTTTCAGGCCCTTTGCCGCAAAATCCAGCGCCTCGTCCCACGTCGCCTCGCGAAACACCTCACCCCAATTGCCCGGGTCCACGTTCAACCCTTTGGCAGGGGCGTCGTCCCGACGGATCAAAGGCTTGGTCAGACGGTGATCATGGTGGATGTAGTCAAAACCAAAACGCCCCTTGACGCACAGGCGGCCTTCGTTTGCGGGGCCGTTGATGCCTTCGACATATTTGACCTTACCGTCCTTGACCTTCAGCGAAATCTGGCAGCCCACGCCGCAGAAGGGGCAAATACTTTCGACTTCATCGTCATAGTCCGCGCTGTCCCCTATCTGGCTGTCATCCACGACGCTCGCTGGCATCAACGCGCCAGTCGGACAGGCCTGCACGCACTCACCACATGCCACGCAGGTGCTGTCGCCCATCGGGTCGGCCATATCAAAGGTCGGGTAGGCGTCATGGCCACGACCCGACATGCCGATCACATCGTTGACCTGAACTTCACGACAGGCACGCACGCACAGGCCACACTGGATACAGGCATCCAGGTTCACCGACATCGCCACGTGACTGTCATCGAGCAGCGGAATGCGGCCCTCTTCCAATTTGGGGAATCGGCTCTCGCTCACACCATTCATCTCGGCCATGTCCCACAGATGGGCTGACTTGTCGTGGGCCACATCGCGCGCAGGCTGGTCCGCCACCAACATCTCCACCACCATCTTGCGGGCGTTGGTCGCACGGGCCGAATTGGTTGTCACAACCATGCCGTCCGAGGGCTCGCGGATACAGGATGCCGCCAGAACACGCTCGCCTTCAATCTCGACCATGCAGGCACGGCAGTTGCCGTCAGGGCGATAGCCCGGCGATGGCTTGTGGCACAAATGCGGGATCACGAGGCCACGGCCATTGGCCACTTCCCAAATGGTCATGCCAGCCTCGGCCTGCACTTCAACACCGTCCAGCGTAAATGTAACCTGATCGACCATCGCGCTCATCTCCCTCATCTCTGGGCTGTGTAGCGCAAATCAGATGTCCGGGAGACTCCCAATCCCGACACCACACCCCGTTTTCGCGTCGCGCCCGTTTCCGATGCGCACACCTGTGCCATGATGCGCGGCGCCCTCCCCTATCTCTGTTCCAAAAAATCCTCGCCGAAGGCTCCTGCACTTTCCACCCTGCCCTACGTCGCCTAGAACAAGGCAAACCCCAGCCGAAAGTGCCCATGTCCCACATCACACTCATTCGTCACGGTCAGGCTAACACCCACGCCAAGGACGAAGCCAGCTACGACCAACTCAGCGACCTCGGGCACCAGCAGGCGACGTGGCTTGGCGCTCACCTCACCGACACGCATAACCACCACACACGACTCTACACAGGTACGCTGAGACGGCACATCCAGACGGCGGACGCCATGGCGACGGGGCTCACCGCAACCCGTGATGAGCGCCTGAACGAGTTGGAGTACTTCACCATGGCGCAGGCGCTCGAGGCCGAGCACGGGATCGCAGCACCCACAGAACCAAGCGAATTCGTGCACCACTTCCCCGTTGTGTTGACCCATTGGCAAGAGGACAAACTCGAAGGCGCGCCCGAGCGCTTTGCGCAATTCGAAACCCGTATCCGGGATGTGCTCGTGGAAATCGGTGAAGGAACAGGGCCTGCTCTTGTTGTGACCTCGGGCGGTCTGATTGCGATGACCATGCGCCTGCACCTGGGTCTTGATGTGACCAACATGGCCAATGTGGCGCTGGCGATCATGAATACCTCCATGCACCGCCTGCATCCCATAGGTGGAACGTGGTCGCCGGTCATGTTCAACGCCATCCCCCACCTCGAAGCACCCGATCGGCACTACGCACAAACGCATGTTTAAGGATCACGCCATGAAGCTCTATTATGCCAACGGAACAATATCCATTGCAGTGGCCATTGCGCTGGAAGAGGCGGGGATACCTTACGACACCCATCGTCTAGATTTTGCCAAAGGGGAACAAACCACCCCGGAATATGCCCGGATCAACCCCAAAGGGCGCGTGCCTGCACTGGACGTGGACGGAACGCTGCTGACGGAAACCGGCGCGCTGATGGACTACATCGCGACCCTGGCGCCACATATGATGCCAAGCCACGCGTTCGATGCCGCGCGCGTGCGCGGGGTGATGTATTATCTCGCCTCGACCATGCACATCAATCATGCCCACAAGATGCGGGGGTATCGTTGGGCTGACGCAGATGCCAGCCTTGCCGACATGAAGGCCAAGGTCCCCGAGACCATGACCGCATCCGCGGCCTATATCGAAAACGAGTGCCTGACAGGGCCGTTCATTCTGGGCGATACAATCACTGTCGCGGATTGCTACCTGTTCATGCTGTGCCATTGGGCACCGGGGGACGGTGTGGATCTGGCACCCTTTGCCAAAATCCGAACCTTTATGGACACGATGGAAGGGCGGGCGTCACTCAAGGCTGTGCGCGCCAAGGGTATGTTGGGATGACCCATCTCTGGGTGCGCGCCGAACAACGTGACCACGAAGAGCGCGTGGGGCTGACGCCCGAAGGCGTTGCAAAACTGATGGACGCCGGGATCAAAGTGACGGTCGAGGACAGCACAAGCCGCTGCATCCCTACAGATCGTTACGCCGAAACCGGCGCCACAATCGCGCGGGAAAACAGTTGGCCCACAGCCCCCGACGACGCCATCATCTTTGGCCTCAAGGAACTGCCCGAGGACGGCACACCCCTGCCCCATCGCCACATCATGTTTGGCCACGCCTTCAAGGGCCAACCCGCCGGGCGCATTCTGCTGGAGCGGTTCAAGGCTGGTGGCGGGACGCTCTATGATCTTGAATACCTCGTAGACGGTGACAACCGCCGCGTTGCGGCCTTTGGCTATTGGGCGGGATATGCAGGCGCGGCGGTCGCGTTGAAGTGTTGGATCGCTCAGCAAAAGGGGCAGATCGCTGGCGCTGTGTCCGCCTACCCAAGCGCCAATCACCTACTGGCTGATTTGCAATCCGATCTGGTCGGCACAGGCACCCATCGCCCCACGGCCCTGATCATCGGCGCTCTGGGTCGGGTTGGCACCGGTGCTGCAGATCTATGCACCGCAATGGGCGTTCCCACGACCCGTTGGGACATGGCTGAAACTGCACATGGTGGCCCTTTTCCTGAAATCCTGGCACATGACATCTTTTTTAATTGCATTCTCGCACGCCCCGGCACACCCGTTTTTGTCCCGGAAAGCGCTCTGCATTTGCCCCGCCGCCTGAGCGTGATTGGCGATATCGCTTGCGACCCGGACAGCGACTTTTCCCCAATCAAGGTCTACGATCGGACAACGACATGGAACGCGCCAGCATTGCGCGTGCACCAAGCCCGGCCTCTGGATGTGACGGCCATCGATAATCTGCCTTCGATGTTGCCCCTCGAAAGCTCGCAAGACTATGCAGGCCAATTGCTGCCCAGCCTTTTGACCCTGACCGATCTTGAACACGGGGTGTGGAAGCGCGCCAAAGATACCTTTCTGAACGCCCTTGCATGAGCATGCGTCCGCAATATCATTTCCGTACTTCCCCAGATGGTTTGCAGGCCTGGGACATGGTCAAGATCGTCACGCGACTCGGCCACTTGCCGCACGAAGAGGTGGCCCTGAGCGATATTGCGGAACTGGATGAGGACTGGTGGTTCAGCGACGGCAAAACGCCAACGCCCCGCGCCATTGCGCAACACATGAAACAGGTTCAGGCAGCCGACCGCACCTACCCGATTATCGTCGACCCGGATGGGCGTCTGATGGACGGAATGCACCGGGTTGTGCAGGCATTGCTGGCAGGCGATGTGACGGTCAAGGCGATCCGGCTGCCACATCTGCCACCACCTGATTACATTGGTGTCGCGCCCGAAGACCTGCCATATGATTAGGAAAGATCAAATCGCCGCCATGCCTTGCGAGCGGCGCGCAATAGATCAGGCAAAAATGCGGAAATAGAGCCAGTCCGGCAGGAATTGCGAGCCCCTGAACAAAAGGGAGAAGGCCGTTGGAAAGCTCTTTTTGAACGAATCCGTTATCATCAGTTCGAACATCTCGCGGGCCGCGTCTTCGGGCTCCATGATGAACGGCATCTTAAAGTCGTTCTTATCGGTCAGTTGTGTCTTGATGAAACCGGGATTGGCCACCTGAACCCGCACACCGGTGCCGCGCAAATCGGCGTGCATGCATTCGGCCAAGGACATCGTCGCCGCTTTGGATGCGGTATATCCGATGGATCCCGGCAAACCACGAAAGCCCGTCAAAGACGATGTAATCACGATATGCCCGGCGTCCCGTGCCACCATCTGCGGCACGACCTGACCCAGCACACGCACAAAGCCGGTAAAGTTCACATCCGCCATGGCGACCGCCTTGTCGGCATCCCACTCCCTGGCTGAAAACGGCCAGTAAACGCCCGCAAGCAAGACAATCCCGTCAACCTCACCCACAGCTTCGGCCGCCGCCTTCACGCTGGCATCGTCCGCAATATCAACGGTCTGGTAAGACGCCTTGCCCGGCAATTCTTCGACCAGTGCCGCCAGCTTGTCCTCGGATCGGGACGACACGACCACTTCGACACCTGCCCGGCTCATCTGATGCGCCAGAGACTTGCCAAGACCATCCCCGGCCCCGATCAACCAATAGCGTTTACCAGCCAATTTCACGTCACTCATGCGGCTTCTTTCATATCTGCATTGGCGGGACGCATCGTGGCCACCAGCTCAGCGACCTTGATCCCGTATTTGCGAAACTGCGAGCGGTTGATAATGGTTCCATTCGGCGCAAGGTGCATCCAGTCCACCGTATCCAGAACGTGACCGCCCGCGCTTTCCGGTAGCTGGAAACGGTATTTCAACTGCACCGAATTGCCCAATTGCTGGCCCGTGCCTTCGCCAACCACATCTTCGGCCAAGGCCTTAATTTGTCCGTTATTGCCAAGGGTCAGATTCCAGCCGCGCCGCTGTTCCGACCCGTCATCGTAGCGAAACAGCTCGTCCATTGTACCCACGTTGCCATCCCAGTGGCACTCGAACTCACCCACAAACCGCGACGTGACCCGACCAAGAGGGCCATAGATCACGCCCTCACAGATGATGGGCCCATTCAGATGGGTGCGCACATCGAACTGCATGTTGCCTTCGGTATAGTCCTCGGGGCGCTGTGCCAGAAAGTCGGCATAGCGCGAGCGGGACCAGAACGCGCCACACATGATCAATGCACCAAGCAGGGTAAAGAAAAATCCGTCCATAGGTCAGGTCTCCTTTAGATCGGTGGTCGCCAGCAAGGCGATTGCCACCATTTTGAGGCCGCAGGGCACCGCAGCATAAAGCACGGTCAACAGCATGAGGGACTGCGGCGGGTTGCTGACGGCCCCACTGTCAAATCCGGCCCGCTCCAATGCGGGCAGCAATGTGACAGCGGCAAAAGCCAGCGTGAATTTCGAAACAAAGGCCCAGAGGCCAAAGCCCTCAGCCGCCGAAGGGCTGATACGGGCCATGCGTGTAGCAAACACTGCCGGCAACAAGGTCAGATCCGCGCCCAGCGTGGCCCCAGACAAGGCACAGATCACGGCAAATGCCACCCAGTCACCCGGGCCCAACAGCATTGCACTGCCAAAGGCGGCAATGGCCAGAACCATAGCGCTGAGCAAGACCGGCTTGACGCCGAAGCGTTCGGCAAGAGTGCTCCATAACGGGGCAGCAACGGCGGCGCTGAGGAAGAACAGCAGCAACAGGGGGCCTTCCATGCCGGGTGCCTGCAACTGGCTTTCGACAAAGAACAAAAACAGCGTCGAGCTAACAGCGACCGGAGCCGCATTTACCAAGGCAATCAAAAGCAGGCGACGCGCCAACCGGTCTTGCAACACGGCGCGGAAACCCACGGAAGACGGCATGCCGCTGGCATCCCATTCGCCTTGCATCATTATGACCGCGGCAAGAGCCAGCACCGCAAACCCAACAGCAAAACCGGCAAAGGGCGCGTCCATGAAAGCTCCCAACATCACCGGCGCAATGGCAGCGACACAAACGCCCAACAGCGCGCCCGTCTCACGCCAGCGCGCAAGGCGCAAATGTCCTTGGCCAATCAGGTGCGTGGCCTTGACGACCCCTTGGGCATAAAAGTTGATTGTCAGAAAGCTGAAAGCAGAGAAGACACCCGTCAGCATCAGCCCGAACCACACCAATGGCGGCAGCATTGGCGGGACGGCAAAAAGACCCAGCATCGACAGGGCCATGACAGTGCAGCCAATGGATACGGCAAGCCCACGACGATCCCGCATTGCTTCGCTCAGACGCCCAAATAGCGGATCCTGCACAACGTCCAACAGGCGCAATCCAAACAGCACCACACCCAAGGCGGCCAGCGACACACCGTATTCATCCACGTAGAACTTGGGCGCATGGATATAAATCGGCAACCCGGCTGTACTCAGCAATGCGGCGAAAACGGCATAGGCAGGCAACCGCTGTGCGGACGGGTTTATGGTCGCGGCAACACTCACCGCGACACCTCTTGCTCGGGCGGCACAGGGCGCGCGCGGTAGGTGGCACGCTTCCACCACAGCTTGAGTGCCTGCCAATGGATCAAGGCCAGAACACGTCGTGATCCAAACGGACGGCGCAGTACGGCGCCAAGGATTGCGCGGTTGGTGATTGCCTTGCGTGATCCCGTCAGGGTGGCGATCAGGCCGCCTTCTCCCTGGGAATAGTCAATCCAGATCCCGATACGGTCCGCCCGGATGTCAAATCGGAACACATATCCCCCCTCGACGGGCTGGAATGGAGAGACATGAAAGATCTTGGTCGCCTGCAAACGATCCTCTGGGGCAATCGGATGCTGGTCAGGATGGTGCACAAGATAGCTGTGACGATCTCCGAACGTGTTGGACACTTCAGCAATGACGGCAACCAATGCGTCGTCGTCACGGCGGCACAGCCAGAAACTGACAGGATTGAACACGTGGCCAAGGATCTTGGGCTGGGCCAGCAATTCGATGCGAGCAATCCCCGACACCTGATGGGCCTGCAAAACGTCCCGCACCCAAACGGCACCCCGTCCGGCTTTGGGCGCACCGCCATGATCGACATCGTCAAGTGCACTCAGCCCACGTCCATTGCGGGCAAAGAGCCAGGGTGCATCCACGTCCGCTTCGGCATCCAGCAAGACATAGTCCACCGAATAGCGAAACGCATTGGCGATGTCGCCCTTGCGGCCGTGATAGGTCTGGCCTGCGATATGATCGACAGAGTTGCTCACTCCGCCGCGACTCTCAGGGCGTCGTTGCGTGTGTTGATCGCCTGCACCACGTCTACGGCGCTGGAATACCCATCTTCGTGGAAACCATGGCGCATCCACGCCCCGCAGAACCATGTGGCGTTTGCACCGTTCATGGCCCGAACGGCGTCCTGCGCTGCCAATGCTTCGAGGTCGTAGACCGGATGGCGCAACACCGTCTGGTCGTAGATCTTGTCTTCGCGAATTGTCCGGTTGGAATTCAGCGTCACAAAATGCGGATCATCCATCGGAACAGGCTGCAAGGAGTTGATCCAGTAGGTCAGATCAATGCGATCCGAACGGGCGCCCTTGTCCTCTGTGTATACCCAACTTGACCACACATCGCGGCGCTTGGGCATGATTGCCTCGTCACAATGCAGCACCACGTCGTTGGGCTGGTATTTGACCGCGCCAAGAGCTGTCTGCTCAACCGCAGTGGCGTCGGCCAGCATCGACAGGCTGTCATCGGAATGCGTGGCAAAAACAACCTCGTCAAAAGCTTGCCACTCTGCACCCCATGCCTTGACTTCAGCGCCAAGGGCCGTGCGACGCACCGCCTGTACCGGGGCCTTGAGGCGTACATCGACACCCTGCGCCAACATTGCCACTTCAAGGCGACGCACATATTCGATGGAACCACCGTCCACCGTGTACCACTGGTGTTGCCCCGTGTGGTTCAAAAGCGCGTGGTTTTCAAAAAACTGGATCATGGCATGGGCCGGGAACGCCATGATCTTTTCCGTTGGCGTCGACCAGATGGCACCGCTTAGTGGCAACAGATAGTAGTCACGGAACCACGCACCTGTCCCCAACACCTCAAGAAACTCCGCCGTTGTGCGGGTGGGATCGGACTGCGCCAGAGCCAATGCGTTTTTGTTGAAGTGAAAGATGTCGCGCACCATGCGCAGGAACTTGGGGTTCAGGGCATTGCGTGGCTGGGCAAACAGCGCCTTCAGACTGGCCAATCCATATTCCAGACGCCCCCCATCGATAGAGGCGCCAAAGCTCATGTTTGATTTGGTGACCGGAACGTCCAGTTCTGCAAACAGTTCCGCCATGCGCGGATAATTCGCGTAGTTGAAGACAAGAAAACCGGTGTCGACAGGCTGATCTCCACGCTTACCAGCCATGATCGTACGGGCATGGCCGCCAAGACGCGGCTCTGCTTCGAACAAGGTAACGTTGTGTGTACGGGATAAGAGGTGTGCAGCACCCATGCCGGAGATACCTGCGCCAATAACAGCTATGCGACGCGGGGTGGTCGGCGAATTTTGAAAGGCCATGCTTTTCCTTTGGTCCCTGAGAATGCGTTATATTGCGTTTACGGCGCCCAGGCGCAAACGGATGTACATTTGCCTGACATTTATTTTTGATCCGTTTGTTAACAGATGGCGTAGACCCCATATGATCGCGGGTTTAGATACAATCGAAGGCAAAGTGGCCGTGCCCAAAGGGGCTATATTGGCTGCATCGACAGGACCCGCGCACATGGACGAAATCGGCGGAAAACGGATGTTGTGGGTGGACCACATGATCCGCATCCGGGACGCACAGGACCAGTCGGCTTTTGCCGAGTTGTTTTCCCATTTCGGCCCGCGGGTCAAAGGGTTCCTGATCAAGTCCGGAGCGGATGCATCGCTGGCCGAAGAAGTCGCGCAAGAAGTGATGGCCACTTGCTGGCACAAGGCACACATGTTTGACCCTGCGCGGGCATCTGTGGCGACCTGGATCTTCACCATTGCGCGGAACAGAAAAATTGACGTGCTGCGCAAGCAGCGCCGCCCCGAACCCGAAGATCTGGGCTGGGGCCCCGAAGAAGATCCTGACCAGGCCGATGTGATGGCCCTGCAACAGGAAAGTGAGATTCTGGGAAGAGCAATCGCAGAGTTGCCCGCTGCCCAGAGGGAGTTGATAGAAAAGGCGTATTTCGGGGATCTGTCCCATAGCGAAATCGCTGATCAGACCGGTCTGCCTCTGGGCACGATCAAATCTAGGATTAGGTTGGCGCTGGAACGACTGCGCCACGCGATGAAGTGAAGTAATGATGATGGAACAGAACATTAAACATCACCTGACGGACGAAATTCTGATGGGCTATGCCGCAGGCACTCTGCCCGAGGCATTCAACCTCATGGTCGCCACGCACGTCTCTTTGTGTGACACCTGCCGGGCGCAAGTGGCGGCACTCGAAAGCATTGGCGGCGAAGTGCTCGACCTGACGGCGGATAACGTCGTGTCAATGGACGAGGGCAGCCTTGCGGCCACCCTGTCTCTGATCGCTGGAGGGCCCGTCGAAGAAATTCGGATGCCGAGGGTCAAGGACTCTATCCTGCCCGGCCCTCTTCAGGACTACGTTGGCGGTGACCTCAAGGACATCCAGTGGCGCAGTGTCGGTCTGGGGGTCAAACAGGCCATTCTGCCGACCTCCAAAGATGCCTCTGCCCGTCTTCTGTTTATCCCTGCCGGAGCGGCCATGCCTGATCACGGCCACCATGGCACTGAGATGACAATGGTGCTGCAAGGCGCATTTCAAGACGAAGATGACTATTTTGCCCGCGGCGACGTAGAAGTGGCAGACAGTGATCTGCACCACACACCCGTCGCTGATATCCACGAGGATTGCATCTGCCTTGCTGTAACTGATGCGCCACTGCGCTTTAACGGCCTGCTGCCCAAGATCGCGCAACGCTTCGTCAGGATCTGACGCGATGTTTTAGGGCAATGCGCACTTTATGTCCGACGGCAAAACTCTGAAAAGGCGCGGCTCTGTCGCGCCTTTCTTGTTTGAAATCGACATTCAGATCGTCGCGGTTGAGCTTGAAACAGCACGCGACTGACTAGACCATGGAGTCGTCCATCAACGTTGACGGAGGCCAAAATGTTGCCATCGCACCCGCTTACCCATGGTCGTCTGTCTTCAGAACAATGCGATCGTTACTGGCGCGATGGCTTCCTGTTTCCCGTACCCGGCCTGTCAGAGGACGACGCCACAAAGGCTCGCCGCGAACTGGAACAGATCGAAGCGACATGGCGCACCGCTGATCTGCCCCAGCCCCTCAACACCTACAAACGTATCAACGCGCATCTGGTGCTACCTATGGCCGCCAACATTGCCCTCGACCCGCGTATACTTGACGTGATCGAAGGTATTTTGGGCCCTGACATCCTCGTCTACTCAACGGAATTCTTCATCAAGGAACCGCGCACAAAACACATCGTCTCCATGCATCAGGACCTGACTTATTGGGGGCTTGGAGCGATCGACGGCTTGGTCACCGCGTGGATTGCATTGTCACCTGCGACACCCACTTCTGGCTGCATGGATTTTGTCGCGGGCAGCCACAAGAACGCGATACTTCCGCACGAAGACAGCTTTGATCCCAACAACCTGCTCAGCCGTGGCCAAGAGGTAAAAGTCGACGTCAGCGAGACCGACAAAACCGCCATCGAAATCCACCCCGGTCAGATGAGCCTACATCACGGCCTTACCATCCACGGCTCGGGGCCAAACACGTCTGATGATCGCCGCATTGCCTGTGTTGTGCGCTATGTGCGCCCCGACATCGCGCAACAGGTCGGGACCACGGACTTTGCAATGCCTGCACGCGGTACAGACAGTTTTGGCAACTTTACCCACGTGCCTGCGCCTACATCCGACTTTGCGCCCGACGCGCTTGCGCTGTACGAGGAAATCAGAACCGCACAATCGGCCATCATGATGAAGGGTGCTGCGGGCAAAACGGAGATGTACTCCTGATGGATCACGTCAAATTCACAGCCATGAAAGACGGCGACAAGGAAGACTACGATTTCCTGACTGATCACGAAGTGGAATACACGCGCGGCACTGCGCAACGCCTACTCACGGCCCTTGAAACGCTGGACGAAGGATTGTCCGGCTACAAAATCACGCGACTGGGACACTCGCTGCAATCGGCCACACGGGCGTGGCGGGACGGGGCAGACACCGACTGGCTTGTTTCAACGCTTTTGCATGACATCGGTGACATCTTTGCGCCCTACAATCACGACGAATATGCCGCCGCCATTCTTAAACCCTTTGTGCGTGAACAATGCACATGGGTTGTTGAGAAACACGGTGATTTCCAGATGATCTACTACGGCCAACACGTGGGGGCGAATCCACACAAACGGGACGCATATGCAGGCCACGCTTACTTCGACGACTGTGCCACGTTCTGCGAACGCTGGGACCAATCCAGCTTTGACCCCGACTACGATACATTGCCCCTTGAGCAATTCCGCCCACTGGTTGAGGACGTGTTTGCACGCACCCCTTATGATCGGGCAGTGATACTGCCCGGGGTGCGGGTGGCCTTGGTCGATCCAACGATTGCACAGGCGCGCCAGACCTAAATAGACACTTCCTGCTGCACGTCACCCGCCACTATACTGCGCCTTCCTGAACCCAGAACCTGCGAGCGGAAAGGCGGGCCATGCAACCCTTGTGCACAGCACCGACACTAAAGACCGAACGGTTGATCTTGCGCGGACCTGAACGGACCGATTTGCAGCCGTTTACGCGTTTCATGACCAGCGCCCCCTCGATGCTGGCACAGGGCGAAACCATCACAGCCGAGCAGGCCTGGTTCGGGTTTTTGACAGGCGTGGGCCACTGGCATTGGCATGGCTTTGGGTTCTTTACAGTTGTTGAGCAGCAATCCGGCGATCCGGTCGGGCGTGTGGGGCTGATCAAGCACTCAAACTGGCCGGATATCGAATTGGCGTGGCATCTGTTCGAGGGTGCCGAGGGCAAAGGGTATGCGACCGAGGCCGGTAAAACCGTCAAAACATGGGCGCGTGAGGATCTGAAACTGGACAGGCTCTACAGCTACATAGACCGCGACAATACGAAATCGCAGGCTGTCGCCAGAAGATTGGGCGCCAGTACGGATGGCACGCAGGCACCCCATGAACCGGAAGCCGAGATCTGGGTTCATCCCATGGGCAGGGACTGAACGCAGCAGCCTATTCCGCGGCCGTATCCTTGAGCGGCAACACAGGCTGCTCTTCCAACTCTTCAAAGTCGAAATTGTCCAACCTGTTTGCGCGCTTGCCCGCCTTGTCGGCGCTGATCTTGATCTCTTCGATATCCTTGGAGGCTTGGCTAAAATGGCGATCCAGATTGCCAACCCGTGTGCCAAGGCGATCCACATCACCAACAAGCATCGACAGTTCCTTGCGGATTGCCCCGGCCTGCTCACGCATCCGTGCATCCTTGAGGATCGCGCGCATCGTATTGAGGGTCGCCATGCAGGTCGTGGGCGAAACGATCCAGACACGCTTGTCAAAGCCCTCACGCACCAACTCAGGGAAGTTGGCATGCAATTCCGCATAGACAGCTTCTGAGGGGAGGAACATCAACGCACCATCGGCAGTTTCACCTTCGATGATGTACTTCTCGGAGATGTCCGAAATGTGCTTTTTCACAGCTACTTTCATCTGCGACACCGCCTGTCTGAGCGCATGTTCGGAATCCGCTGCGCGCAAGGCCTCATAGGCCTCCAGCGGGAACTTGCTGTCTATAACGATGGGGCCAGGCGGGTTTGGGAGGTCAACCATGCAATCCGCACGTTTGCCGTTGGACAGGGTTGGTTGCCAGCTGTAACTGTCGTTGGGCAACGCTTTGCCGACGATATCGCGCAACTGGATCTCGCCAAAGGCGCCGCGCGTTTGCTTGTTGCTCAAGATATCCTGAAGGCTCAATACGTCGCCCGACAGCTTGGTGATGTTGTCCTGTGCCTTGTCGATCGCCGCAAGCCGTTCCTGCAATTGGGTCAGGCTGGTGGTGGTCTGTTTGGAAGAGCCGTGCAGCGTTTCCTTCATGCGCTCCTGCATCTCGGTCAGGCCGCGTTGGCTGCGCATCGCGTTCTCTGCCAGCCGGTCCTGCATCTGCTGCTGGACAGCCCCAAGGCGCTGCTCCACCGTCTGAGCCAATTGCGCCTGTCCGTTGGTCGCTGTGTCCGACACCGTTTGGATCGAAGCCCTTAGCCCCTCCTGACCCTGCGCCAACCCCTGCACATGCTGACCCAAAAACCCAAGTTGCTGCGCCAATGGAGCCACCGCCCGCGCCGAACGGCCAGAGCGCACAACAACCAAAATCAGCAAGGCAAACAACAGCAGGATCAGGGCTGATGCAATGGTCGCTGCAATCAGAAATCCTTGTGCCAAAACAACTTCGACACCACCAAATTCGAAGGTCATCACGTGCGTCCAAACAGCCGTTCAATATCGGCCAGCTTGAGTTCTACATAGGTCGGGCGGCCATGGTTGCACTGGCCTGAATGCGGCGTTGCCTCCATCTCTCGCAACAAGGCGTTCATTTCTTCAGGGCGCATGCGACGGCCTGACCGGATCGACCCATGGCAGGCCACCCGCGACAGGATCGCCTCGATCCGCGCCTGAACAGACTGCGATGCGCCCAGGTCAGAGAGCTCGTCCAGAATATCGAGGATCATAGCCTTTGCATCCACTTCTCCCAAAATAGCTGGCGTTTCACGCACGGCAATGGCATCGCCGCCGAAGGCTTCTATCGTCAGTCCAAAACCCGCCAGGTCCTCTGCTATTTCTAGGAGGCGGGCACAATCCCCCGCAGTCAGCCCAACAATCTCGGGGATCAAAAGCGCCTGCGCCGGTACGCCGTTCTCAGCCATCTGGGTTTTCAGCTTTTCATAGACCAGACGTTCGTGGGCGGCGTGTTGATCCACAATGACCATGCCTGTCGCGGTCTGTGCCACGATGTAGTTCTCGTGCACTTGCCCCCGCGCCACACCAAGTGGCAGGTCCTCTTCGGGTGCGTCAATCTGCACAGGCTCTACGACCTGCGCGCTGAACGCGTCGGCCATTTCGGCGAACCCGGTGGTGGCAGGCGGCAGTCCACGCGGACCCAGCGACGGGCGATCCATTTGGTAGACACGAGGCGCAGTCTGTTCGGGACGCATCGCCCCCAACGTCGCGTCTGCCACTGTAGTAGAGGCGCGATGCCCCGCCTCGGCCAAGGCGCGGCGTAACCCGGATACGATCAAGCCTCGCGCCAGACCCGGATCACGAAAGCGGACTTCCGATTTTGCCGGATGCACATTCACGTCCACCAGTTGCGGATCACAATCCACGAACAGAGCCGCCGCAGGATGACGATCCCGGCTGAGGAAATCGAAATAGGCGGCACGCAAGGCGCCTGTTAGCAGCTTGTCCTTTACCGGACGGCCATTCACGAACAGGAACTGCGCCACTGCCGCGCCGCGCGAATAGGTAGGCAACGCGGCAAAGCCGGTCAGATGCAGCCCTTCGCGTTCGGCATCGATGGCGATAGCATTTTCGGTGAACTCAGGGCCCAGAATATCACTCAGCCGCGCCTTGAGAGCGGCCACGACGTCACCACTCTGGGCTTCGGCCTTGAACACAGTCCGAGGTTTGTCCGACACATCACGCAACTCGAACCGTACAAACGGTTCAGCCATGGCAAGCCGTTTGATGACATCTGTGATGGCCTGAGATTCAGCCCGATCCGTGCGCAGGAACTTGAGACGCGCGGGCGTGGCATAAAACAGATCTCTCAGGGTGATGACGGTCCCGCCATTCAAAGCCGCAGGTTTCACGGCACTCTGGCTACCACCGGCTACCGAGATCTCGGCAGCGGCGTCCCCCGCAACACGACTGGTGATGGTCAATCGCCCAACCGCTCCGAGGCTGGGCAAGGCCTCACCACGAAATCCAAAGGTCGAGATGTTCAGCAAATCCGAACCATCAATTTTAGACGTGGCGTGGCGACTGAGAGCAAGAGCCAGATCTTCGGGCGCAATCCCACAGCCATCGTCGCTCACCCGGATCAGCGTCTTGCCGCCGTCCGCAATGTCGATGCCGATGCGCCTTGCACCGGCATCAATGGCGTTCTCGACCAGCTCCTTGACCGCAGACGCAGGGCGTTCCACGACCTCTCCCGCTGCAATACGATTGACGGCAGATTCGTCTAATTGACGGATAACGGGACGTATATTGGGGGCGTGGCTGTTCATGCCACTAAACCTAGCATGTGCAGCCACGATTCGACCACAGACAAACCAGCGATGAGCACACAACATGCGCGCCTGTGCCGCCCTACGCAAATACCCTTCACGGCACCCCAAGCCACGCCCGCCCCAATTCTGCACAAGCGCTGCACATTATTCCCCTTTAGCTCTGCACAAATTACGCGCACCTTGGATACGACCCAGCAGAAAGGTTGCCCATATGCGTCCCATCGTCCCAACACTCACAGCCTGCCTGACAGCCTTGCCCGTGTCCGGACTGGCCGAAGAATTCACGCTGATCGCACCACCGACAGCCGTGACCGCCTATGCCCAGGGCGCGATTGTGACCCGCACAACCACATTCGACCTGCCGGCCGGCACGCACACATTGCGCTTCGAAGACATGGACCCTGATACCACGCCGCAAGGCATAGACATCTCGGTTTCCGGGGCAAGCATTCTGTCGCGCAGTTGGGACCAGGCCCCTGACACACCTTACCAAGCGCCACGCACGCCGGAATGGCTGGCCGCCAAGGCCGCGCTGGACGCCGCCACCGAAGCACTCGCCGAGCGCGACGACGCCATCGCCTTGGCGCTGGCCAAAGGGCAGGCCGCACAAGACCAGATCGGATTCCTCAACGGGATCACTCTGCCCGACGATGGGGCCACAAATGTTGACGTTTTGCGCGCCATTGGCCAGTTGATTGCCAGCGATGGGACAGCAGCCCGCGGGGCCATGCGTGCCGCAGAGGCTGAAGCCCGTGCCCTCAAGCAGGGACGCGATGACCTCGCCTTTGCCGTGCGTACCGCCCAAGCCGCGCTGGACGCGGTCACACCGACAAATAACGCGCCTGCCACCCTTACACTGAATGTTGCGGTGCCAGAGGCCACGACCTCGACTGTCACCGTGAAGTACGCGGTCGAGGACGTCTACTGGCAGCCGGTCTATTCCGCCTATCTGGAAAACGACGACACTTTGCGCATTGAACGCGGCGCTTTGATCAGTCAGCGCTCGAACGAAGACTGGAGCGATGTCGACATGACACTCTCCACGGTCTCGCTGTTTCAGCGCACGCAGCCCGGTACACTTTGGCCAAGACGCCGCCGGATCGAGGACCCGCAACAACAAAAACTGGAATTGTCCCGCCTGCGCTCACAGTCCGATTTTGCGGCCGGCATGTCGGCTGAACCAGAGATGGAAGCCCCGGTGATCGTCGAAGAGGCCACGGCCTATGCGGATTTCAGCGGGATTGGCGTCAGCTATGCGCTGCCCGCCCCGGTGACGTTGTCCGCCGACAACGACTCTGTGCAGATCGCTTTGGATACGATCACCTTTGACGCGACTCTTTCGGCCCGCGCAATCCCGCTGCTTGAGGAAACCGCCTATCGTGAGGTCAGCTTTGAAAATACATCGCCGGAAATTCTGCTGCCCGGCGAGGCATTCATCTATGTAGATGGACAACCTGTTGGCGTCACGCAGTTGGGAACCCTTCCCCCCAATGCCGAGACGGAGATGTTTTTCGGTCCAATCGAAGGTCTGCGCCTGACGCGCACCGTTCTGGATCGCAACGAAGGCGACCGCGGCATTATCTCGCGTAGCAACGAACAGCGCGAGGACATCCGACTGGAGATCGAGAACCTGACCGGCAAGGAATGGCAAGTTGCCTTGCGCGACAGTGTGCCTTTCTCCGAACAGGAAGATCTCGAGATCACTTGGCGCGCAACGCCAGCACCGAATGTAGAGGCCGTAGACGACAGGCGCGGCATTCTTGAATGGACGTTCGACATCAGCCCCGGCCAAACGAAGGTAATCGGCTTGGAAACCACCATCTCTTGGCCGGATGGAATGGTGTTGCGCTAGGGGCTGTCAAAACACGGCAAGTCCCCGTTCAGAACCGTCAAAGGCATTGCAGCTACACACGCTGCACGGTCTGCGCGGTTCTGACTGTTTTTTGAGCATTTCGAACGAAACATGGTTTCCATCCAGTAAACAAAAAACGGCGCTGACGCCGGTTTTCGGCCTGTATTGCGGGTATATACAGTTTTAGAAACCCAAAAATCTTCTTAAGATGCTGTTTCTGCTGCGTTTTATGCCAGTTAATTCATTTCTGAACGCGCACCCGAATTCCGGCAAGAAATTAGTAATTTCTGGCTGTCATACCTTGTTGCATCGAAACGGTCCGGGGGGATCGGGACGATGACCCGGCCGGGGGGCCGGGCACAGATCAGCCGGGGGGCTGAACAACAAGAGAGAGGTGATTGGGATGTTGAATATGGTAATGACGCTGATGGGTAAAACGGCGCCAAAGCAAATCAACGACGACGCGCCGCAGAAGCTGCGTGTCACGCAACAGGAAATGGCAACGCTGTTTGCCAAAGACCTCGCGCGACCGGCGCTGCAAAAGCGCGCCAAGGTACGGGTTCAGAAACCCCGCCTTTTTATGGCAGGACGCCAACTCCAATTTGCATGAAGACCTTAAAGGGGCCGATGTCCGACAAACCGGACAAAACGATGTGAGTGGTCGTTTGCCCCTTTGATCGATCTGCCGTCAGCCGGGGGGCTGGCCGCATGATCCGGCTCATCTGCAAAGACGGACGCAAAGACAGAGGGACAGGTGGATCGGCCTGCAACACGGCCTTGATCCACAGGAATGTGCGCTACTGGTGACAAGTGTTCTGGTGCGTTGCGCGCATGGTCTGTGTGGTAGTGAGTGGTAAGGTGGTCTGCCGGTTTCGGCGGGCCACCTTTTTCTTTTTTTGTGCGGCTTAGAAGCGTTCGGCCCGCAGCACTTCGCAATCGCTGACGGTGACCACGCCGATATGGCGCTCCACGACACCAAAGGCTGCCTCGAGCAAAGCATCCATACGTTCCGGGCGAATGATGCACACAACTTGCACCATTCCTGTGCCACGACTGACCTGGCCCTCGCGGCTCCACTCGCCTGACCGGCCAGAGCCGCCCAGCACAGGCAGAACAGTCCAGCCAGAAACGCCGGCATTGGCCAAGGCATCCGTCAGGCGCGATTCCATAACTTGTTCGATGATGATGGCGACACGTTTGGCTTGGTGCGTTTGCATGGGCTTATCCTCCGGTCAGGGCGCTGGCGATCGCTACGTAAACGGGAATGCCAAGCGTCAGGTTGAATGGGAATGTCACGCCAAGGGACAGCGTCAGATAGATCGACGGGTTGGCTTCGGGCAACGCCACGCGCATGGCCGCAGGCACGGCGATATAGCTGGCCGATGCCGACAACACCATGAACAGCGCCACGCCACCTGTGGTCAGACCCAGCAACAATCCGGTGGCCAGACCTGCCGTGGCACCGATCAGTGGCATGACCACCCCAAAAGCAAGTACGCCGGGACGCAATACGCCAGAACCGCCCCGCAAACCGCGCCCGGCAACCAGCCCCATATCGAGCAGGAACAGGCACAGGACCCCTTGGAACGGAGACACGATAAAGGATTCGATCCGCGCCAGACCCTCAACGCCTGTGACCCAACCAATCAGGAAACTGCCCACCAGCAACACGATGGAACCGTTCAGCATGATTTCACGCATCAGTTCACCGTCCATACGTTTGCCGTCTCCGCCGCCCCGTGAAATCAACCACAGAGCGGACAGGATGGCAGGGGCCTCCATCGCCGCAGCAACGGCCACCATATATCCCTCGGCCACGATGCCTCCGGATTCGAGCACAGATGTTCCCGCTACAAAGGTCACAATCGAAATTGAGCCGTAATGTGCCGCCACCGCAGCCGCATCCAAACGGCTGAGATTGCCCATCACTTGCAACAATGCAAAGGCGATCAATGGCAGGGCCGCCGACAGCACAATCCCGGCCAGCAGAGACAAGGCCAGCGTCGCGTCGATGCCGTGATCCGCTACGCTGACACCGCCTTTGAAGCCGATGGCAAACAGCAAATAGATGGACATGCCCTTGGCCACGGCTTCAGGTATATTCAAATCAGATCGCGCGAGGGCCGCCGCAACACCAAGAGCAAAACTCAGGATTATCGGTGACAGCAGGTTTGCTGCCGCGAGGCTCAGCATCTGTTCCATCTGCATTCCTTGATTAACGATACATTAAATTGAACAATCGTTCATTTAACGCTGCATCGCGGAATGTAAAGTCATAGCGGCGCAAATTGTCCGGTATCTGAATTGAATTGCGACAATCCACCGTCGCCAATGTCTGTCCACAAACCGTGCAGGCTCAGGCTTCCCTCGGCGACGCGACTCTCGACAAAAGGAAACGTCATCAGGTTTTCCAATGACGCCACAACGGACAACTGTTCTAGTTTGCGGGCCTGTTCGCGCGGGTCAGTTTCATCTGCAACCATCGCATATTTGGGGCGTAGAATATCCATCCACCGGCCAACAAAACTGGTCTTCTCTTCCAACGCCGGTGCATTCCCATTGCACATGTCGATACAGCCTTGAACACCACCGCACTTGGAATGACCAAGAACCACAAGATGCGACACTTTCAGTACCGTGACTGCATATTCCACTGCGGCAGACGTACCATGATGATCCCCGTCCGGCTCATAGGGCGGGACAAGGTTGGCAATGTTACGGTGGATAAAAAACTCGCCCTGGTCAGCACCAAAGATCGACGTCACATGCACCCGGCTGTCACAACAAGACACTACCATGGCGCGGGGGCGTTGGCCTTCATCTGCCAAGCGACGATACCACGACTCATTCTCGGAGTACGTCGTCGCTTTCCACCCGTGATAGCGTTGCACCAGATAGTTCGGCAGCGGTTTGACACGATGCATGGGGTTTGGCCTGTCTGTTGGGTCTTTGGCGACGCTCAATATCCAAAACTCTCACAAAATTCGAGCGAAAACGCACTTTGAACATAACCATTTGAGAACGGTCGGTGTGTCAAAACCATCTCGAGGTAGGGGTACACCCTGAAGGGCGTACAAAAGAGGTGAGTATGTTGAATTCTGTTACACAAATCCGCCCGGCTGAGGCAGTGAAAGTCGATCATGACCGTCTGGGCGCACTTTATACCGAGATGGGTCATGCCGGCGCTGAGGATATCGTATGCCGCGCCATGGAAGAACTGGCGCTGCGTATGGCCCACTGTGACCGCGTGTACCGCACAGGCGATATGGCCGAATTGCGCAAATCCAGTCGATCGCTGATCGCCATTGCCGATCAGATTGGGATGCATCTGCTGACACGGGTGGCTGGCGATGTGATGGAGTGCGTGGATTCCGGCGACCGTGTTGCCCTCGCCGCGACCCTTGGGCGTTTGATGCGCATCGGCGAAGGATCATTGACCGCGATCTGGGATCTCCAAGATCTCACGATCTGACACCGCCACAATTCGCTCTGGTGTCATCCTGATTCGCGATGTTTCAAGGGTGCATGAATGGGGCGTGAGGTTCTGCCAAACGTGCGCTAAGGTCTGAGGATCTCACAAACAGGCAGACCCTCATGACCCTGACATTCGCGCCCGCACAGCCAGATGCAATCCCGCTCCACCTTGTGGACGAAACGCAACTGGACACATGGCTTGATGCCCAAGACAGCGCAGTCCGGAATTGGGCCGCAAATACGGGCTTTACCGGTGCCATAGGGCAAACACTGATCTGTCCAGGTCAGGATGGTATTGTACAGGCTGCGATCGGATATGGATCCGAAAGCACGCGCGCACGCGGGCGCTTCCATCTCGCAGCCGGGGCAGCACGTCTGCCCGAGGGCACTTACACTCTGCACAGCACGCTGGATACACAAACTCTGGAGACAGAGACGTTGGGTTGGTTGCTGTCGCAATACCGATTTGACCGCTACAAGTCCCAAAGCCCAAGCAAAGCACGCCTGATCGCCCCGGACGGAATCGACGTCCTGCGGGTCGAAGCGATGGCCACGGGCGAAGCCCTGACACGCACTCTGATCAACACCCCAGCAAACGATATGGGACCGCCAGATCTGGAACAGGCCGTGCGCGACTTGGCCGATACTTTTGGTGCCGGGGTCTCTGTGATCAAAGGCGACGATCTGCTGGCGCATAATCACCCGCTTATCCACACAGTCGGTCGCGCCGCTGATCGTGCCCCAAGGCTGATTGATCTGACGTGGGGCGATACCGGGCCGCAACTGACATTGGTAGGCAAAGGTGTGTGTTTTGACACTGGTGGTCTGAATCTCAAACCCGGTGCATCCATGGGATTGATGAAGAAAGACATGGGCGGATCTGCTGCCGTGCTGGGACTGGCCCACATGATCATGGCAACCGGGTTGAAACTCCGGCTCAGGGTGCTGATCCCCGCGGTGGAAAACAGCGTGTCTGGCAACGCCTTCCGGCCAGGCGACATTCTGCCATCCCGCAAAGGGCTGAGCGTGGAAATCAACAACACCGACGCAGAGGGGCGGTTGGTGCTGGCGGATGCGCTGGCGCTGGCAGACGAAGGCAAACCAGATCTGATCATTTCAATGGCGACACTGACAGGCGCGGCAAGGGTCGCCGTCGGACCAGATCTTGCGCCCTACTTTACCGACGACGCCGCACTTGTTGCCGCGCTCGAAGCAGGGGCAGCGCAACAGGCCGACCCGGTCTGGCGGATGCCTTTCCACACGCCATATGAATCCATGATCGAACCTGGCATTGCTGACCTCGACAACGCACCCAAGGGTGGATTTGCGGGATCTATCACCGCTGCCTTGTTCCTGCGCCGCTTCGTGACAGACACGCCGCGCTACATGCATTTTGATATCTACGGCTGGCAACCCAGCGATGCGCCTGCCCGGGCCAAAGGGGGCGTCGGCCAAGGCACACGCGCTTTGCTTGCCGCGCTGCCGCAGGCGCTCGATCTATGATAGACAAGCGGCTTTTTCCTTTCAACGGACGCGTCGCGCACACGTCTCTGCAGGGCCAGATTGAGGCCGAAACCTTCACCGACGGCACCGTGATGGAGGTCATCACACGCACCGCCGACCTGCTGGACCAACCCAAAGGCAGCCGCACCTGCCAACTCCTCTTCGGCGAACCGTTCCGCGCCCTCGATGAATCCGACTACAGCGTCTTCGGCTTCCGCGAGGCGGACGGCTATGTCGGGTGGATGGCCAAACAGGATCTGGGCACACCGCCCACCAGCCCCTTCCTGAAACCGGCCCTCAGGGTCACCGTCCCGCGCGCGCCCTTCCTCGAAGAACCAGACATCAAAACCGTCTCAAACGGGGCACATTGGTACGTCCTGCCCTTCGGTAGCCGGATCAGACACCGCCCCTACAACGACACCACAAAGGAAGACGCGCTTGCGGCCAGCGGTTGGATGATGGCCCACCAACCCACATCAAAAATCCCGACAACGCGCTTCATCCGCACCAATCACGTCGCACCGCTCACGACCAAAGACCCCGCCACAGTGGCCGAACTGTTCCTGCACACACCCTATCTCTGGGGGGGCGACAGCGCCTTTGGCATCGACTGCTCCGGCCTTGTGCAAACCGCACTCACAGCCTGCGGCATCCCCTGCCCACGCGACAGCGACATGCAACAGGCCGCCTTTGCAGACATCGATCCAGCAACCCGGCAAAGGGGCGATCTGATCTTCTGGAAAGGACATGTGGGCATGCTTTTGGACGCAGATACACTGATCCACGCCAACGCACACCATATGGCTGTCGCCATCGAACCGCTGGCAGACGCGATCACCCGTATCAGCGCCAAAGAATTCGGAGACGTCACAGGGTATGCGCGCCCCTGAACGCTTCTTCTGACGAAAAATACTATGGGAGAGTTTGAGAGGGCAAAGCCCTCTCATCAGCAAAAACAGATAGAACCCGCGCCGGCGGACAATCAGATCAAGGGCGGATCAACAAAAATTCACTCAACGGCCCGGATCAACTTACGCTCCAGAATGCGCAGCACTGACTTCAAGTCATGGCCACGTCGCAGCACCTGTCCATCAATGCCGATCACCGCATACATGCCCTGACGGCCACGCAGTTTCGGACGCTTCTCGATCCGGTACAGCGGATTCTCCGCCGTGCGGCGGAACACGGCAAACACCGCAACCTCGCGCAAACAGGAAATGCCGTAGTCCCGCCACTCCCCGGCAGCAACCATACGGCCATATAGCGACAAGATCACCGCCAATTCCGTGCGGTGAAAAGCAACTTGGGGGGAGGGCATCTCGCGCGAGTTCGAGGGCGCTGGTGTGTGCAACGTCATGCCCACAGACTTGCGCGCAATGCGCCCCATTTCAAGAGCGCATCTGCACAACGCTTGAAAGCGTTACAAAACTAAAGCACACTCATCGAAATTTGAAACACATGAGAGCCCGATGACACCTCAAGCCCGCGCCGAACGCTGTGCCAAGCTGATGTGGGAGAAAGACCACGCAAGCCAATCTCTCGGCATGACGCTCATCGCGATCGCACCCGGCAACGCCACACTGACGATGCAGGTGCGTGATGACATGCTGAACGGTCACGGCATCTGCCACGGCGGGTATATCTTCACACTGGCTGACAGCGCGTTTGCCTTTGCCTGCAACACCTACAACATGCTCACCGTCGCCCAACACAACCAGATCACCTACCTGACTCCCGCACAGCCGGGCGAAACGCTCACCGCCACCGCAAACGAAGTGGCCAAACAAGGGCGATCCGGCACCTACGATGTGAAGGTCACGGGCACAGACCAGCGTCAGATTGCATTGTTTCGGGGCCAATCCCGCAGCATAAAAGGGCAACACTTCGAGGAACCAAATCCATGAAAGACCTCACTCCGGACGCCGCGACGCTCGACGCCATCGAAACTGCCAGCCGCGACGAGATCGAGGCGCTGCAACTGGAACGGCTGAAATGGTCGCTGGCCCATGCCTACGAAAACGTGCCGCACTACACCGCCAGCTTCGACACCGCAGGCATACACCCGAATGACCTCAAGACGTTGTCAGATCTCGCGAAGTTCCCCTTCACCGTCAAACAGGACCTGCGCAACAACTACCCGTTCGGCATGTTCGCTGTCCCTCAGGATCAACTGGCGCGCATCCATGCGTCTTCGGGCACGACAGGGCAACCCACCGTGGTTGGTTACACAGAAAACGACCTCAAAAATTGGGGTGACGTGGTGGCGCGCAGCCTGAGGGCTGCGGGTCTGAAACGGGGCGACCTACTGCACAACGCATACGGCTACGGGCTGTTCACAGGCGGTCTTGGCATCCACCTCGGGGCAGATGCACTAGGGCTGACCACGGTACCGATCTCGGGGGGGATGACACCGCGACAAGTCCGGCTCATCGACGATTTCAAGCCAAAGGGGATCACGGTCACGCCGTCTTACGCTCTGTCGATCCTCGACGAATTCAATGACCAGAACCTCGACCCGCGCGACAGCTCACTTCAGGTCGGTATCTTTGGCGCCGAACCCTGGACGAACGCCATGCGGCGCGAAATCGAAGACGCCTTCGACATGCACGCCGTCGACATCTACGGCCTCAGCGAAGTCATCGGCCCCGGCGTATCCATGGAGTGCGTCGAAACCAAAGACGGGCTGCATATCTGGGAAGACCACTTTTACCCAGAAATCATCAACCCCGAGACCGGCGCATTGGCTGAGGATGGCGAAATGGGTGAGTTGGTCTTTACCTCTTTGACCAAAGAGGCCTTTCCCATTATCCGCTATCGCACCCGCGATTTGACGCGTCTCTTACCCGGCACAGCCCGAACAATGCGACGGATGGAGAAGGTGACCGGCCGCAGCGACGACATGATCATCCTGCGCGGTGTCAATGTGTTCCCCACCCAGATCGAGGAGTGCCTGATGGCCACCCCAGGCCTCGCCCCTCACTTCCAGATCGAACTCAGCAAACCCGACCGTATGGACGTGATGGAAATCCACTGTGAAGGACAAGACCCAAGTGCAGGTGACGCTCTGGCAGCACGGATCAAAGACAGCATCGGCATATCTGTGAAGGTATCGGTAGGCGCCACAGGGACCGTCGCAAGATCACAAGGCAAGGCAGTGCGCATCGTGGATCGACGCTGAACCCAAGACGGAAGGTGCAAAACGCTCGGTCCGAAACGGGCATTTGCGCGGGAATCGGTTCCGCTTTGCTGCCGTGACCCTGTTCATTCTGAAAGAGCACATCAAGATCGACAGATTGATGATCCAACCAGCTATCAAACCTGATCCCAACCGGGCACTGTGTCAGTAAATTGAGCGATCACACGGCGCGCTTCGCCGTTAAAACACGGGAGCGATGCTGCGCAACGCTCAGGCAAAGCCGGGTTAAACTGTGGCTTTGGCCTGACTCCCGGGCGTTTCCGGTTGTTGCGCCTGTCTGTCTTGCGTCACGCGAAAGACCCCTGACAGAACCACCCCGGCGACATCGCACCGCCATGTGCATAGAACAGCCACAGCCTCTGGCCATCCTCCGTATCCGTCACCCAATAATCTCGCGTACCGGTGCGCCAGTCGGGATCATCTAGCCACCATTCCGGCGCAATCCGCTCGGGCCCCAAGGCACGCAGACGGGTCAGATCACGCCCCCGCCAACGAAAGGTCTGCGGCATTCTGGGGGTCGCTGGCGCGTGCACAGGTTCGGGGTGCCACAACAGCAAAGGACGTGGATTGGTGGGCGCGGGCCACGGGCCTTCATGTGGTTCGGACCACGCAGCCGCCATGATCTTATGTGACTTTTCAGGAATATGGCTGTCCGCAGCATGGTAGCGGCGGATGCTATCCAGACCCACGCGCGCGCCAAGCCGCCCGATCAGATCGTCCAACCTATTGGTGCTGGAGAGGCGCTTGCGCACCGCTTCGCCCGCCTGCATGTGCCCCACTGTCTGGAGGTTGTGGACGGGCTCTACCTGCACCGCCACCAACCGTATCATGTCGATACCAAACCCCGCATCGATCTCTTCGATCTTCATCTCCAGCAAAGGGCGTATGCGGTGCGGATCGTGGCTTGGCCGGGCAAGGCCGACATTGATCACCTCAACGCCATGATCACTGCGATAGGCCTCAAGCTGGATACGTCGAACCCCTTTTCCCTTATCCTTCAGGGATTTGCACAGCCTCGGCAGCAACCGGTCAATACCGGCAAGCACGTCTTCGGCCAGCCCAATCGGCTCCGGCAGGGTCATACGGACCGCAAAGTGGTCCGCCGGTTTGGCAGGTGATACAGGCTCAGGCGCGCTGCCAATGGCCTGATCCATCCGCGCCACCAGACCCCGGCCAAAACGGCGGGCAAGCCCGGCCCGGGGCTGCCCAAGCAGATCCCCGACCCGACGCAGGCCCAGACGCCCCAGTTGCGCCGCCATGTCCGGATCCAACCGCAGGGCCGCGATGGGTAAGGGACTCAGGGTTCCATAGGTTTGGCCGGGCGGTGAAACACGTGTGGTCTGGGGCGCCTGCGTCCTGACGACAGGGGCCACACCACCCTTTGTCCAATGTCGCCGCTTGCCTGCACGGGACCGGGTTGCGCGCGCCTCTTGGTCAATCGCGTCCCCCGAACGATCCGACCCCGCACTGCGCCCCGCAAAGCGCGCAATCGCCCACGCCGCACCGCGCGTGTCGGCGATACCCATCAGCACGCTCAAACCAAGATCGGTGCAGTCATCCTCCACAACCTGCATCAGCGCCGCCTCGCCTCCAAACAAATGCGCACAGCCCGTCAGGTCCACAACCAGCGCGTCACTATCCTCAGGAGCCACCCACGGGCTGAACTTGCCCGCCCAACGCTGCAGCGCATCCAGAAACCGCCCCTCGGCCACGGCACTGCGGGTATATGTGATCAGCCCCGGGCACATTGCATGGGCATCCCGCACGGGTTGCCCAACCTGCAATCCGCGCCCCTGCGCCACCGCACTCAGGGACGAGATAACCTGCATATTCTGCTGTTCCTGCACAACGGCAACAGGTTGATCCGCCAACAGCGGTTGCCGCCGGATCAGACGCTCAGCCCCCAGCCGGGGAAACCATAAAGACAGAATTCGACGCTCAGGCATCCAAAAATGTTCGCTATTTGTTCTGTTTCAAATTACGCCGAGTCGTGCAGCCGAGTCGAGACATCAAGATTGGGGAATTTCAGGCGCCGTAGCGGGCCAAAAACGTTTCGACAGCACCTTCGACAACGCGGTCGATGTCTGCAGGCGAAACCTGATCAATCACACCAAACATCAAACGGGGCCAAAGATCAGCCTTGCACAGTTCGCCGAACTGGTCCGCCGCCAGGGTCAGATCGTCTATTTTCAGCTCACCGCGTTCAACCGACGCTTGAAAATACCCGCTCATTTCGGTGCGCATCCGCTGCGGTCCCGACTGATAGAACGCGCGCCCAATTTCCGGAAACCGGTCCGACTCCGCCACGCAAATACGGTAAATCTGTTGCCCGAACTTCGAGGTCAGAAATCGCAGGAAATGCCGCCCGGCAGCGCACAGCACATCCCGAGGGGGGCCGCTCATGTCAATTGTATCCAAAGCAGACTGGCTCTGACGCGCGCATTCTGTATTGGCAACTTCCATAAATAACAGACGCTTATCCGGAAAGTAGCTATACAACGTCGCCTTGCTGACACCCGCCGCTCGCGCAATATCATCCACGCTAGCACCCTCAAAGCCGTCGGCCATAAAGACCTCGCGCGCGCCCTCAAGCACTTGATCAAACTTGCGGCCTTTGCGGACCATGGGTGTTGCGTCGTTCATTCCGACTCCGTTCCAACAGACCCGTAACATAAACTGATCCGTTCACTTGCAACAGAAAAATCGCATATCGCCCCCTTGCGCGTGCCGTAAGGTGATCCAAACTGCACGGCGATCCAATCTGAAAAAGAGAGGCATATCGGATGCGTTTCACCCTGAACCGCAAGCGCTTCAAAGACCTCAGCGAACAGGAAATCCTCGCTCTCGCCATCTCCTCCGAAGAGGACGACGCACAAATATACCGCGGATACGCAGAAAGCTTGCGTACCGAGTTCCCAAGCAGTGCCGCCATCTTTGAAGCCATGGCCGCCGAAGAAGACACGCACCGCAATCGCCTGATTGCCCTTCACCGTGAACGGTTTGGCGACACCATTCCCCTGATCCGGCGCGAGCACGTGTCGGGGTTTTACACTCGCCGCCCAGTCTGGCTGATGGAGAATCTCGGCCTTGATCGCATCCGAAGCGAGGCCGAAGCAATGGAGCGCGACGCCGCCCGCTTCTACACCACGGCTGCCATGCACACGCAAGACGCCGCAACACGCGCCCTTCTTGGGGATCTGGCGGCAGCCGAGGCCGGGCACGAGCGTAAGGCAAGCGACCTCGCCACCACACACCTCGACGAAGACACACGCAACTCGGAAGACGACACGGCCAAACGCCAGTTTATCCTGACATGGGTGCAACCGGGGCTGGCTGGCCTCATGGATGGCTCTGTTTCCACGCTCGCGCCGATCTTCGCGGTCGCCTTTGCCACGCAGGACACTTGGACAACCTTTCTGGTCGGGCTGGCAGCATCCGTTGGCGCAGGTATTTCCATGGGTTTCACCGAAGCCGCCTCGGATGACGGCGCGCTGTCGGGACGTGGCTCACCGATCAAACGCGGATTTGCCTCCGGCATAATGACCACGATCGGTGGGCTGGGCCACGCCCTGCCCTACCTGATTCCCGACTTCTGGACGGCCACGATCACCGCCATCCTTGTCGTTGTTGTCGAGCTCTGGGCGATTGCGTGGATCCAGAACAAATACATGGACACTCCGTTTTGGCGGGCGACATTGCAGGTTGTCGTGGGTGGCGCGCTGGTCTTTGCTGCCGGGGTTCTGATTGGCAGCGGATAGAACCAATAGACGGCAGGCACCGAAGGCGATAGGAGCGGGTTCATGCTGGCGATCCTGCTGAAAACCCTCCCGTTCTTTGCGCTGATCGCCCTTGGCTATGTCGCGGGCAGAACCAGGTTCTTCAATCAGGACGCCACAGCTTACCTGACCAAGTTTGTGTTCTACTTTGCACTGTCGGCCATGCTTTTCCGATTTGCCGCGACGCTGGAATTCGCACAGATCTGGGATCCGCACCTGTCAGCGGCATATCTGACCGGCACCGTCGTGGTCTATGTCATCGCAACGATTGTGGGCACAATGCGGGGCCTTGACGCGGAAACGACCGCAATCGAGGCGCAATGCAGCGTGATTGGAAATGTCGGATTCCTTGGGTTGCCCATGCTCGCTGTATTGCTGGGTGAAGCGGCGGTGGGCCCGATCATCATGATCCTGTCCATTGATCTGATCGTCTTCTCCAGCCTGATCGTGATCCTGATAACAGGCAGCCGCGATCGACGCGCATCGTTTGGTATGGTGCGCACGATTGGTCTGGGGCTGGTCAAGAATCCTATGATCGTCGCCATATCTGCAGGGTTGATGTGGTCCGTGCTGGATCTGCCAATCCCGACACCGCTCAACGACTTTTTACTGTTGCTGGGGGCTGCCGCCACACCCGGAGCCCTGTTCGCCATCGGCGCGTCGCTGGCGTCCAAATCAGCCGAACGGGTAGAAATCGCCGGGTGGCTCAGTTTTTGCAAACTGATCCTGCATCCCATTGCCGTAGCGCTTTCAGCGTTCTTTCTTTTCCCGCTCACCCCATTTGTTTTCGCCGTTTTGGTCGCTTGCGCGGCGATGCCCGTAGCTGGAAATGTATTCATGCTGGCACAACATTACGGTGTCGCCCCGCAAAGAGTCTCAGCCGCGATCCTGATATCGACAGCCATCAGCGTTATAACACTGACAGCCGTCATCGGGTGGGTTGCCTGAGAATTCTTCTGACCAAAAATACCACCGCCGGAGGCACCTGCCGCTTGCCCAAAGCACATGCGACCGCTAGCGGTAAAGACAACGCATGAAGGAGCGAACAGATGGAAACCAGATCCGAAAACGCCTGCTTTGGCGGCACGCAGGGCGTCTACACGCACCCGTCCTCTGTTTGCGCCTGCGACATGACATTCGGCCTGTTCCTGCCAGAAGAAGCACGCGACGGACCGGTGCCGCTGCTGTGGTATCTTTCCGGGCTGACCTGCACGCACGAAAACGCGATGACCAAGGCAGGCGCGCAAGCGTGGGCTGCAGAACAAGGTATCGCGCTGGTCTTTCCTGACACCTCTCCAAGAGGTGAAGATGTAGCGGATGATGATGCCTACGATCTGGGCAAGGGGGCTGGATTCTACGTCAACGCGACCGAAACGCCCTGGGCCGCGCATTACCGCATGTGGGACTACGTGACCGAGGAGTTGCCAAAACTGCTCGGTTATCACTTCGCGCTGGATATGGATCGTCAGGGTATCACTGGGCATTCCATGGGCGGTCACGGCGCGCTCACGATTGCGATGTCCCTGCCGGGCCGGTTTCGTTCCGTGTCGGCCTTTGCGCCCATCACGAACCCCACAGCCAGCGACTGGGGGCGCAAGCAACTCAGCGCCTATCTGGGCAGCGACGAAAACACATGGTCCCCCCACGACGCCACGCTGTTGATGCGCAAAAATGGCTTTGATGGGCCGATGCTGATCGACACGGGCACAAGCGACCAGTTTATTGACCTGCTGAAACCCGAAGCGCTCGCCGAAGCTGCAGCCGCCAGACGCCAGCAAATCAACATGCGTATGCAGCCGGGATACGATCACAGCTACTTTTTCGTATCGACCTTCATGGAAGATCACGTGTCCTTCCACGCCGAGGCACTTTGGGCGTGACAACGCTGTATATCGACGCCGATGCCTGCCCCGTTAAATCCGAGGCCGAAAAGGTGGCAACACGGCAGCGGATCGAGATGAAGGTCGTCTCGAACGGGGGTCTGCGCCCATCACAGAACCCGCTTGTCGAAACAGTGATTGTGCCAGACGGCCCGGACGTGGCAGATATGTGGATTGCGGAACGGGCAGGGCCAGGTGACGTGGTCGTGACGGGTGACATACCATTAGCTGCAAAATGTGTCGAAGCGGGCGCGCGGGTTCTGAAGCACAACGGCGAAGCGTTGACCCAAGCCAATATCGGCAACGTGTTGGCGACCCGCGATTTGATGAGCGACCTACGGGCCGCCGATCCATTCCGCCAGGGCGGGGGCAAGGGCTTTACCAAGGCCGACAGATCGCGTTTTCTGGACGCATTGGAACGAGAATTGAGGGCCGCCAGCAAATGACCATCAAAGCTGTCGTATTTGATATCGGCAACGTGCTGCTGGAATGGCATCCAGAGCGGATGTACGACACCAAGATCGGAGAAGAGCGCCGGCGCGCCCTGTTTGCCGAAGTGCCCCTCGCAGAGATGAACCTCGAAGTGGATCGCGGTGCGCCATTCGCCAAATCGGTTCAGGACCTGGCCGCCGCTTATCCCCAATGGGCGGACGAAATCATGATCTGGCACGACTGCTGGCTTGAAATGGCTAGTCCCGCAATCGATCACTCAGTGCGCCTGATGAAGGCCCTGCAAGCGAAGGGGACTCCGGTTTTCAGCCTGACAAACTTTGGCATCGACACGTATGAGATCGGCGGGCGCGCGTATCCATTCATGGCCCAATTTGATCGCGACTTCATTTCAGGACACATGGGCGTCATTAAACCCGATCCTGCGATTTACCAGATGCTGGAGGACGCCAGCGGACTGTCCGGTGACGCCCTTATCTTCACCGACGACAGAGCCGAAAATATCGACGCGGCCGCAGCGCGCGGGTGGCATACACACTTGTTTGAAGGGTCCCAAGGCTGGGCCGACCGCCTTGTGGGCGAAGGTTTGCTGACACAGGCCGAAGCGGCGTGAGTGTCCCTGTCATCCCCTTTGAGGCAGGTGACAAACTGCTGGACTGGATCGGGCTGACGGACGCGCTGGCAGCGGGACACACGCTGCCCAAAGCCGAAATTGGCGATACGTTCCTGTATCGCGATCCCGACACATTGCTAAGCCGTGCGGCGTGGATTGATGGCCTTGGCATGGCAGTCAAGACCGCAACGGTATTTCCACAAAACCCCTCCGCCGCTAAACCGATGATCAATGGTGGAGTGAACCTCTATTCCGACGGCGACGGCACCCTGAGCGCTATCATTGATTTCCACCTTGCGACCAAGTGGAAAACGGCTGGTGACAGCCTGCTGGCCGCACGCCGCCTTGCCCGACCAGACAGCCAATCCATCCTGATCGTCGGTGCAGGCACGGTTGGTGCCTCGCTCTACGACGCCTATACCGCTGCCTTCCCAACAGCCCGGTTCACCATTTGGAACCGGACGCAGGCCAAGGCCGAAGCAATGGCACAAAGCCGGGCGAACATGAGCGTGGCAACCGATCTGGCTGCGGCGGTACACGCTGCAGACATCGTTACCAGCGCAACCATGTCCACGGCGCCACTGATCCATGGCGACTGGCTGCGCCCTGGACAGCATATCGATTTGATCGGTGCATACCGCCCCGATATGCGCGAAGTGGATGACACCGCGTTGCAAAGATCTCGGGTTTTTGTTGACAGCTTTGATACAACCGTGGGTCATATAGGCGAGATCAAAATCCCATTGGAGGCCGGCACCATCACACGCGACCACCTACAGGCCGACTATTACAATCTGGATGCATTTACGCGGCAGCCAGACGATATCACGCTGTTCAAGAATGGCGGTGGGGCGCATCTTGACCTGATGACGTGTCGGTACATCCTCGACCAGTGGAACGCCGCATGATCTGGGTCATCGTGATCCTGCTGGGCCTATTGGCCGTTCCGATCACCATAGAATTGATGCGCACGTCTTTGTCAGACAAACGCCTGGCGGAAGCGCCGGGACAATTTGCGCTCCTGTCCGAAGGATCCACCCACTATCAATGGCTGGGCCCGGAAAGAGGGCCCGTTGCCGTATGCGTGCACGGTCTGTCGACGCCCTCTTTCGTCTGGGGCGGCATGGCAAAAGGCTTGGCGCTGATGGGGTTCCGTGTGCTGGTTTACGATCTTTATGGCCGCGGTTTTTCCGAAACCACACGAGGCCGCCAGACAGCTGAGTTTTTCGTGACTCAACTCGATGATCTGCTTGAACATGAGAGTGTGACCGAGCCCGTCACCTTGCTGGGCTATTCAATGGGCGGTGCTATTGCTGCGCATTTTGCCGATGCAGCACCAGCAATGGTCAAACAACTTATCCTTCTGGCCCCTGCGGGCATACAACAGCTTGGCGGTGGCAAGCTGGCCTTCGCCCGCGACACACCACTGGTCGGGGACTGGGCGTTCCTTCTGGCCTATCCGACGATCTTGCGCAGAGGCATCAAAGCCGAAGCAGGTCTGCCCAGCAGTGTTGAGAACATCACCGCCCTGCAACAAAACGAAACTGATCGGCGCGGCTATTTCCCGGCGATCCTGTCCAGCCTGCGTGGCATCCTGCGTCACACGGCAGAGGATGCGCATCGGGCGATTTCAGCGTCCGGAGTGCCAGTGCTGGCGATTTGGGGAGCCGATGATGACGTGATCCCGCTCGATGGGCGCGAAACCTTGGCCGAATGGAATGAACATGCTGTACAAACGGTTATCGACGGCGCGGGGCATGGCGTGACATATACCCACACCGACGAGGTACTGGACGCAATCCGCGCCTCACGCAGTTAAGTTGCCGCTGCCTGACCCAAGGGTTTTTCGCGAATGGGAAGGTGCACGATCGCACTGAAAGCGCCAATGGCGATCCCGATCCACCAGACCTGTTCATAAGACCCGTAAAGGTCGTACATCCGTCCCCCAAGCCACACTCCAAGGAACGATCCAAGTTGGTGGGACAAAAAGACGATGCCATAAAGCGTCCCCATGTATCGCAACCCGTAAATATGCGCGACCAACCCCGATGTCAGAGGAACCGTCGCGAGCCAAAGCGCGCCCATCGCAACCGAAAAGACAATCACGGTCATCGGCGTCATCGGGAACAGGATAAACAGCGACGCGACAATTGTGCGCCCCACGTAAATTCCTGCCAGCAAATACTTTTTCGGGTAGCGTTTCCCAGCCCATCCGGCCAGCAAGGTGCCCGCAATATTGGCCAAACCGATCAGAGAGATTGACACAGCCCCAAGAGCCGACGTTGTGGTGATGCCCATGTTGTGCAGGGCACTGCCCGCGATGATGGGCCCGCACACTTCGGTCACGAAGGCGGGAAAGTGCGCCGTAACAAAAGCCAACTGATAGCCACACGAAAAGAACCCGAGGAATATGAGGGTGTAGCTGGGATCTTTCAGCGCCTTGATCAGGATCTGCCCCATGCTCTCTTCAAGCTCGGTCTTGCTGGCCACAGCAGGGACGCGCATCAAAGGTAACGTCAGGATCATGGACAAAATAGACGCTGCGAAGATCAGAAAGACACTTTGCCAGCTCATCACACTCAGTAGCCATTCCGCCACAGGCGGCCCAAAGACCTGCCCGGCCGAGCCCACAGCCGCCACAATCGCAAGGCTCATGGAACGATTTTCGTCGCTCGACGCGCGCCCGACCACAGCCAGAATGACGCCAAAGCCAGTCCCGGCCACGCCAAATCCGACAAGCCACGCATAGACCTGATGCTCCAGCGGTGTGACGGCATATGCAGACAGGACCAGACCGGCGACATAGACCAGCGCACCCAGCACAATTGCTTTGCGGTCACCTATCTTCTCCGCCAAAGCGCCAAACAGAGGTTGCCCAATCCCCCACGCCAAATTCTGGATCGCAATGGCAAGCGAAAATTCGGAGCGCAGCCAGTTGAATTCTTCGGCAATCGGGATCTGAAATACACCAAAAGACGCCCGCACCGCAAAGCTGACCATGATGATGACGCAGCCCACAATCAGGACCGGCGTAAAGATAGAAGCATTCCGGGGCATGGGAACCTTTGTTCGCGGTGTCTGGCGCACCCTTACGGACCTTCGCACGAGCGTCAAATCAGGAAATTTGCAGCTCACTTCACAAAACCTGATTGCACCCACCTTTCCAGACGAGGTTGGCCACGCTAGGACGAAGTATGACGGATTTGATGACCGCATATCAAACGCTTGTGGACGCAGGCACGCTCAAGCGGGACGACGCGCAAGAAGCCATCCTGCCAGAGTTTGAACGCATCCGACTGGCCTTGGCTGAACCCGTTAAACGCGGGCTGTTTCGCAAGGCGCCCGAACCCCCGAAAGGACTGTACCTGTGGGGTGGCGTCGGGCGTGGCAAATCCATGCTGATGGATTTCTTTGTGGAACATGTCACAACGACTCCGGCAAGGCGCGTCCATTTTCATGCCTTCATGCAGGAAATCCACGCCGCCATGCACATCGCCCGCAAACGCGGCGTGGATGATGCCATCGCCCCCGTTGCAGCCGATGTTGCTGCCTCTGTCCGCTTGCTCGCATTTGACGAGATGCAGATTACCGACATCACCGACGCCATGATCGTCGGCCGCCTGTTTGAGGCGCTTTTTGCGGCAGGTGTAGTGGTCGTAACCACTTCGAACCGGGTTCCGGATGATCTGTATAAGGATGGGCTGAACCGGCAGTTGTTCCTGCCTTTCATCGAACTTCTGAAGACACATATGGAGGTGCGCGAACTTGTTTCGCCGACAGATTATCGTCAGGATCGTCTCGCCGGGTCGCCGACCTATTTCACCCCGCTGGGGGCTGAAGCACGTCAAAACATGGATACGATCTGGAACGATCTGGCCGGAGGGGCGGACACGCCGCTGGATCTCAATGTGAACGGACGCACTGTTACCCTGCCAAGGTTTCGCAGCGGGATCGGACGTGCGACGTTCTTCGATTTGTGCGCTCAGCCTTTGGGTCCGGCCGATTTTTTGGCCGTCGCAGAAGCATGCAAAGTGCTGATGCTGGACGACATCCCATGCCTGTCCCGCAGCAACTTCAACGAAGCCAAACGCTTTGTGACACTGATCGACACCCTTTACGAAGGGCATGTCCGACTGATCTGCTCTGCCGCCGACACGCCGGAAATGCTGTATCTAGAGGGCGAGGGCACGTTCGAATTTGAACGCACCGCATCCCGGTTACGGGAAATGCAGAGCGAAGGCTGGGGCGCTTAAAACGGTTTGGAAAACTCGATTTCAGGCGACGTAAGACGATCCATGTTTTGGAACACTGATTTAACCCCGCGCCTGACGCAAGATTGCCTGAAGCAAGGTTTGAGTGTCCAAGCGTCCTGTTGAAGTACGCAGCTGGAATGGCGGCACAAATTCGCCCCGCGCCGCAGCAGTGTTCAGCAGCGCGTCGATATAGGCATTTGATTTCTGCTCGGCCAACGCCTGCACCAGCAACGCATGCAACCGGTCGCCTGCACGCACGCGATACCCAAATCCTGCCAGGACTGACGTTGTCACTTTGGGCAGGTCAATGAACTGATCTCCAGCCACGCCACCCGCAATCGGCTGGCGCAGCAGATGGCTGGCGTCTCGTGAGTAAACCGCCTGGCGCAACTCAAGCAAAGACGCATCCGCCCGACTGACTTCTGGTTCGGGCGTCACGGCTGGCGCTTGCACGGGTTCAACAACGGAAGCGTTCGCAGCAGCTACTTCAAACGTCGGCGCTGGCTCCGGCGCTACAACGGGCTCTGGCACGACAGCGGCAACGGGAACAGATGGTGATCCAAGGTTCGATTGCGGCTGCAAAGCCACCGCACCAATCAGGACGACCAAACAGGCCACAACACCCAACAATATCTTTGATCTGGTAGTTAATTGTACCGGCACTTGGCCCAAATTGGCCTGCCCCGGCGCGTTATCCGCACGCCAACCCATACTGCATCCCCCAAACAATGCCGGAGCGTCTCCACCCCTTACGTATAATACCCCAAATGTAGACCAGTTGGGGCCGTACGGTCAACATAATGAGGGGAGTGGACGATCTAGCTGTGGCCGCGCAAAATTGCACCAGCAAGATATAGAGAGCCGCAAATCAGCACACGAGACTGCGGTGATCGCGCAAGAATGTCCTTGAGAGCCTCGGTCACGTTAACACCCGTTTTAGCCGTAAAACCAACACCTTCGGCAGCTTCTGCGGTAACGTTTGCGGGCAAAGTGTTCGCCTCGCCGGGGATGGAAACGGCGGTCAATCCCTGTGCCACTTTGGCCAAAGGTTGCAGATATCCGCGCGCGTCTTTTGTGTTCAGCATGCCACAGATCAGGTGAGTTGGGCGCGCAGACATCCCGTTTAACGTGTGCGCCAGTGCCTGACCGGCTGCTGGATTATGCCCACCATCAAGCCAAAGCTCGGCTCCACAGCCATCGGCAAGCTCGACCAGCGGTCCCGTACGCAACCGTTGCATCCTCGCGGACCACTGCGTTTTGGTCACTGCGGCATGACATGCGGCCTCGTCGCACCCCAAATGGCGCAACGCGGCCAAAGCCATCCCGGCATTCTGGATTTGGTGGTCACCCGGCAAAACGGGACGCGGCAGATCCAGCAAGCCGGTTTCGTCCTGATAGATCATGCCATCGCGTTCGGGCGCCGCATGCCAATGCTGCCCGCATGCGAGGATGTGGGCACCCAGTTTCGTGGCCCGCGCCTCGATGACATCAAGACCGGCGTCCTGTTGCGGCCCAACGATGCATGGAACGCCGCGCTTGATGATACCCGCCTTTTCGCCAGCGATGGCCCCAAGCGTATCACCAAGAAAAGCCTCATGATCCATCGACACGGGCGTGATGACCGTCAGCACCGGGCGCTCAATCACGTTCGTGGCGTCGAGCCGCCCGCCCAGCCCCACCTCCAGCAACGTGTAATCTGCTGGTGTACGGGCAAAGGCCAATAGCGCCGCACAGGTCGTGATCTCGAAGTAGGTGATGTTCTCGCCGCCATTGGCTGCGTAACACTCGTCCAGCATCGCCGTCAGATCCGGTTCGGAAATGAGTGTACCCGCCAACCTGATCCGCTCGTGAAAGCGGGCAAGGTGGGGCGAAGTATATGCGTGGACCCGGTGGCCTGCCGCCTCAAGACCCGCGCGGATCATGGCTTGGGTGGACCCCTTACCATTGGTACCGGCAATGTGGATGACGGGTGGCAAGTCATTCTGTGGATTGCCAAGCCGGTCGAGCAGGCGCCACATGCGGTCCAGCGTCAGATCAATCACTTTGGGATGCAACGCCATCATCCGTTCAAGGATGATATCCGATGATGCGCTGCTCATTCCTGAGACTGACCCACTGCAGGTTCTGCCGTCGCCTCGTCAGGGTCAGGCGCGGGCAAGTCGCCCTTGACGGCCGGTGGCAGCCCCAACAACATCCGCGTTATGGTGATCAGTTCCTCGCGCATTTCAGTGCGTGAGGTCACACGATCCAACATACCATGGTCCAACAGATACTCGGCCCGCTGGAACCCCTCGGGCAGTTTTTCGCGGATGGTTTGCTCAATGACGCGCGGACCCGCAAAGCAGATCAATGCATTGGGTTCAGCGATCTGCACATCCCCCAGCATCGCATAACTGGCCGTCACACCGCCTGTTGTCGGGTGGGTCAGCACAACGATGTAGGGCAGGTTCGCCTCTTTCAGCATCTGCACAGCAACAGTTGTCCGGGGCATCTGCATGAGGCTCAGGATACCTTCTTGCATCCGCGCGCCGCCAGCAGCGGAAAACAGAACCAAGGGGCGCTTGAGCTTAACGGCTTCCTGCGCCGCGGCAATGATTGCATTGCCCACATACATTCCCATAGATCCCGCCATGAAGGAAAAATCCTGCGCCGCGGCAACAATGGGCGTGCGTCCGATCTCGCCCTTGGCAACCAGCATGGCCTCGGTTTCGCCTGTCGCCTTTTGGGCAGCCTTCATGCGGTCGGGATATTTCTTTTGATCCCGGAACATCAGCGGATCGGCAACCGGTGTGGGGACTTCGACTTCGGTAAAGATCCCACCATCAAACAAAGCCTGAAAGCGATCCCTTGGGGTAATCCCCATGTGGTGATTGCAATTGGTGCAGACGTTCAGATTGTCCGAGAGTTCACGGTGAAACAGCATGGTGCCGCATGCATCACACTTGGTCCACAGGTTGTCCGGTGTTTCGCGGCGCGAGAAGATCGAGTTGATCCGGGGCCGGACGTAATTGGTGATCCAGTTCATATGCGTGTCCTGCTGGCTGTCCCTGCGTCAGATAATCTGCTGTTCCTGCAATTGCAATCAGGCGCGGATGGCAAGCCGCGCGGCAAGCCAGCTTACAATCATCCAGCCGAAGTCGACTGGCAACCATTGTGCCATTGCGGCCTCATCCGCCAATCCGAATGGCAAAACGTAAAGCGCCAGGCCCGACATCTCATCCGGCGGACTGCTGATAAGCATAGCCGTGATGTTGTTGACAAAGTGGACGGCAATGGCCGGACCAAGTGTTCCCGCCCGCGCGGTAAGATCAGCCATCAGCACACCAAACAGCGCCGCCCATATGGCAATTGTCATCGCATTGGACCCGGCGCTGGAGGGTGCGTAATGCCCCAGACCGAATAGCGCAGCCGGCAACAGCACCCAAACCAACGGCGATCGGAAGCGCGCCGCGAGCTGTTGCTGAAGGTAGCCGCGAAAAAAGACCTCTTCCGCACTGACCTGCACAAAGATGGCTGCCAAGGCAAAGGGCAAAAGCAGCATCCAGCGCCCTACGCTCATATTGCGCTCAAGCTGATTGCTGAAATCATAGGGTGGAAGAACCCAGATCACCAAGACCAACAGGCACATCATCACGAATACCGCCACGAACTGGCGTGTCGCCAAAGGGATGGATCCGATCAAGGTGGCAGGTCGTCGGCTGTGCACCATCACACATACCATGGCCGCAGCGACCCCGAGCATTCCGATCTGGCACAACAGAAACAGCATTGAACCTGCCGTCTGCCCCAACGAGTCCAAATCCGAGATGCTGCGGGCTGTTTCGGGTTCCAACACCCCCAACACAGCGCCAAAGATCATACTGTTAAGTGCCAGCAGAATGGCCGCTACCAGAACAATGCCGAACACCAATCGCCAGATCTGAGGTTTCGCACGTGCAGGTTCAACAAAAACGTCGTGGGCGCGGCGATCACGCAACCAGTACATCATCGGTCAAGCGGAGGGGGCGGTGGTCCCTCATCTTGCGGAATGGTGACATTGGCCTTGCGCATAAGCTCGGCTGCACCGCTCAGATATCCGCCAACGGTTTTCAACAAGCTCAACAACACTGCGGTATCGTTTTCCAGAACGGCCCTGAACTCAGCAGCACCGATGCGCAAAAAGGTCACTTCGGACCTTGCCGTGAGGTGCAATTGGCGCGGGTCATCCAGAATGATCGCGAGATCGCCGATCAAGCGCCCGGGCTCGACTGTGGACACCACGCGCTCCTCACCGTCTTCGGAATCGTAACTCAGTTCTGCCATGCCGCTCACACACAGATATGCCGCGTCCGCCTTTTCATGCATGGAAAAGACACGCTGGCCGGGCTCGGCGTGATACCACTGCGCCGCAAAAGCCAGAAGGCGCTGGTTGCGACTGTCGATGTCCGAAAACAGATCGGTCCGTGCGATAACACGCAACTTGCGACTCAGATCGTCTGCTTCGTCGTCATCTTCGTTGATCTGTAATCCATCTACGCGCCCGTCCTTGATCTCGACAAAGACATCGTAATTGCTGGGTGACGAGAAACTCTCTTCGAGGAAAATCAGCGTTGTGTCAGGCAACAGGTCCCGCAGCGCGCTTCGGGTCTTTTTGCGCAACTCGGCACTGTGACTGGCCAGCGCCTTGTCCAGCACCAAAACATCAGGCCGTTTGATGCCTGCCCGCGAGAATGCTGCACGTTCATGGAATATTGTCGGCAGGTTAGTGCCGCCGATCCCTGTCCGCAGATCAAAGATCGTTTCGGCCACCAGACGGTGCAAACCCTTGTCTCGCATCATCTCGGCCACGATGTCTTCGATCAGGTCTTCCTTGGCGCCCGCCACCATCGAAATCCGACCATAAAGCGCGTTTTCCAGCACGGTCAGGCGCGGCAGGTAATTTTCCGGGTCGATAGGCACAAACATGTTCTTCACCTGTTCGCGCATACCCGGCCCGCTGGTTTTGCGGATCTGAACGATTTCTTTTTTGAAACTCTCGGGGAAGGCAGGACCAATCTGTTCGGCTGTAAAGGCAAAGGGCACGGTGAGCAAAAGCGCAAATTCATCATCTGTCAGGGCCACATCACCCTTGTCACGGCGACGTTGGGCGATATCGACCAACTGCTCGTACATGTCTTCTTCGATGTTCAAGGCGGTGAACAAGGGGTGGTTGGTGCCATCCTTGCCAAAAGTCTGGTGCAGCGTTTCGATCAACGTTTGCGAAATTGCGATGCCCTGCTCGGCCAGTCCCTGATCAAACACCAACCGGATAAACCGTGCATCCGCAGCCAGCCCTTGTTGACTGATGTCACGCACCGGTGAGGCAAACATCAAGTTACCGCCCAAAGGCACGGCAGGGTTAAACTCCTCCGGATCAAAGCGATAGACTTGGTCGATCAAATCCTTTTCGCGCAAGATCTCTTCCACCTTGGGGCGCAGCGCCACAACCGCCTTGGCCAGTTCGGGGTGTTTGCGCGCATCAATCCGGCTGTTCAACATTCGGCGGAACATGAACTCATCGATGCCCATGGCCTGCACCAGATCAAACCACCACTTGCGTACCTCGTCCTCGGTGCCAAGGCCCGCCAGGCCGGGATCAATCCAATCCGCGTCCACGCGATCGCCACTGTTGCCTGAGCGTTCTGCCTCAATGGAAAAACGGTCCCGTTTGCCCTGATCCCACGGCACGGTCTTGGGGCTGGTCATCAAAGGCATCAACAAGTTGCTGCCCAGAGTGCCATCAAACAGGTAGGGACGCGAATGGGCGTATCCGATCCGTGCCGCAACAACCGACTGATGCAGCCGGGACAAATCGTGCCCGGCCATCGTGATCGTACCGCGCGTGGGCAATGTCTCGCGTGTCAGCAACTCCGCCAAGGCTGTCCGCTCGCTTTGGTTGCGCGCCAGAACAGCAACCCGCGACCCTTGCGGGATCTTCAGCGAAATCTGCTCGAGCACCGGATTGTTGTCCGAATTGCGAACCGTCACGTTGTCCAGAACGATATCACCGTGAAGATGCGGAATGGTTTCGGGATGGCCTTCAAACAGTGTCTCGTCGATCATGTCGCGCGGCGCAAATCGCTCAGTCACGATCTCCCACCGCAAGGCCATGTCCTGGGTCTGGTTGTAGTAGGTCAGCAGTTCTTTCCAAGGCGATGACAGGTCCTTGTAGGCACCAAGCGCCGCAACCAGTGCGCCAACCGTAATGTCACCACGGATCACCAGAATACCACCGACGAGGTAAAAGAAGAACGGCGTCAACTGGGTGATGAAGTTGTTGAGGAACTTCATAAAGAACTTCTGCTGGTAAATCTTGAAGCGCAGCTCAAAAATCCGGCTCAAACGGTCTGTGAATTGGGCCAAGCGGTAGCGCAGACCGCCGTTAGTGCGCAGATCCGAAATACCCGCTGCACTTTCGCCAATCTCGGCAGAAAACGCTCGCACTTCCTTGATCCGATCCTTGTTGAGCAGGTTGATCCGGCGCTGCAACATCGGGATCAAGTAGGCCTGAAGCGGGATCAACGCGATCCCGGCGAGCCCAAACCAAACCGATTGCAGGAACAGAAATACCAGAATGATCAACATCTGGCCGGCTTGAAAGACCGGTTGAGCCACCATGTCGCCCATCAAACCGCCCATAGGCTCGGCCTCGGACGTGACCATGCTGACAAGTTCACCCTGCGATGTTGAGCGGAAATAGCTGCGTGGAAAGCGCAACATGCGGGCGATCAAGTCGTACCGAAAACGGCGCAACAGCCGTTCAGCCGTCACACCCTTCATCGTATTCAGCCGCATCTTCAGCAATCCGTGAGCCGCGACCATGGCCAGATATGCAATACACAGCGCGACAAGAAACTGGATCTGCGAAAATTCAAACCCGAAAACTGCGATCACATTCTCGGACGCGCCAATAGCATCGTTGATGATCCGTTTTGGCAGTTCCAGTGTCGCGTAGAGAAACGGGAACGTTACGATTGTCAGCGCCAGCAGCATCAACTGATCGCGTTTCGAATGCTTCCAGATGAAAGCGAAAAGAGTGGAATCCATGGCGTGTCCCGATCGGCGGCACAACATGTCATGGGGTTGATAATGCACCCCAGTTTGCGCCGTTTCGCCAACCTATGGCTGCGCAAGCGCCATTACAACCGCCGCGGTGCTTGCAGGGGCGCGGAGCAATGGCTATTCCGGTCCGCAACGCTTTAGGGAGAGGCCAAATGCTCAAAGGCAAATTCGACAAATCCAGATTGCCCAGCCGTCATGTGACCGAGGGACCGGAACGCGCTCCACACCGGTCTTACTACTATGCAATGGGCATGACCGAGGAAGAGATCCACCAGCCCCTCATTGGCGTCGCCACTTGCTGGAACGAAGCCGCACCTTGCAACATCGCCCTGAACCGTCAGGCCCAGGCCGTAAAGATGGGCGTGAAGTCCGCCTATGGCACCCCGCGCGAGTTCACGACCATCACCGTCACCGACGGCATCGCCATGGGTCACGAGGGCATGCGCTCGTCTCTGGCCTCACGAGAGGCGATTGCCGATACGGTCGAACTGACCATGCGCGGGCACTGTTATGACGCCATCGTGGGTCTTGCGGGCTGTGACAAATCCTTGCCGGGCATGATGATGGCGATGATCCGGCTTAACGTGCCGTCTGTGTTCCTTTATGGCGGCTCGATCTTGCCGGGCCGCGCGCCTGTTGGCGCTTCGGTCCCCGAAGACTTCGCAGACCGTGACCTGACTGTTCAGGACATGTTCGAAGCTGTCGGTCGCCAGCAAAACGGCACCATGACCGAGGCCGAGCTGGAAATTCTTGAACGCGTCGCCTGCCCCTCTGCGGGCGCCTGTGGCGGCCAGTTCACCGCCAACACCATGGCCTGCGTGTCCGAGGCGATTGGTCTTGCGCTACCCAACTCGTCCGGCGCACCAGCGCCTTACCAGTCCCGTGACCAATACGCCGAAGCCTCCGGCGCTGCCGTCATGCAACTGATCGAGAAAAACATCCGCGCCCGCGATATCTGCACCCGTGAGGCGTTCGAGAACGCCGCACGCGTTGTCGCCTGCACAGGTGGCTCGACCAACGCGGGCCTGCACCTGCCCGCTATGGCGCACGAGGCGGGCATCGATTTCTACCTCGACGACGTGTGCGAAATCTTCCGCGACACGCCTTACTTCGTCGACCTCAAGCCAGGTGGGCAATACGTGGCCAAGGATCTCTACGAGGTCGGCGGCGTCTATGTGGTGATGAAGGAATTGCGCAAGGCGGGTCTGATCCACGAGGATTGCATGACCGCATCCGGCTATTCCATCGGCGAAGAGCTGGACAGGATCCAAGGCGAGGCTGATGGCCGCGTGATTCACCCGATCTCTAACCCCATCACCAAGACCGGCGGCGTTGTGGGCCTCAAGGGAAATGTCGCGCCCGAAGGCGCCATCGTGAAGGTCGCAGGCATCGAACCGCAGCACCAGATCTTTACCGGTCCAGCGCGCGTGTTCGAATGCGAGCAGGATGCGTTCGAATCCGTACAGAACCGCACCTATGAGGAAGGCGAAGTGTTTGTGATCCGCAACGAAGGACCTTCAGGTGGGCCGGGCATGCGCGAGATGCTGGCGACCACGGCGGCCTTGTCTGGTCAAGGTATGGGCAAAAAGGTTGCTCTGATCACCGATGGGCGCTTTTCGGGCGCGACACGCGGCTTCTGCGTGGGTCACGTCGGTCCCGAGGCCGCCCATGGTGGCCCCATCGCCTTGCTGAAAAACGGTGACGTCATCACGATCAACGCCATCGAAGGGTCGATCAACGTCGCTCTGACGGACGAAGAGCTGGCAGAGCGCAAGGCCGCATGGGCGGGCCCGCGCGAGACGATCTATGCCTCCGGCGCGCTGTGGAAATACGCCCAGCAGGTCGGTGAAGTCTACAAAGGGGCGGTCACGCATCCCGGTGCCAAGGCCGAGCGGCATGAATACATGGACCTGTAAGGGTCTGGCCGTCGCGGTAACCTGCCTCGCCCTTTCGGGGTGCGAGGGAGGGTTCACCTTGCCCGCCGGGCTTCAGGCCACATCCAGAAACGCACCGGTCCTGCGCATGGCCGATCTTGGCCGCGGAGCGGTCACCCTTGTACCACCACAGGGTTACTGTGTGGACCCGGCAAGCCTGCAACAACGCTTTGCGGTCATGGCACGCTGTGACACATTGGGGGATGCTAGTGGTGATGGCGCACCATTGGCGTTGATCACTGCAACGACCATAACGGCGGCAACACAATCCGAGCTGACGGCCGACGATCTTGGATCTGGTGCTGAAACGATCCTGCAATTGGAAGAGCGTGAAGCCCTAACGCTTGTTCAGGTGCAAGGCGCACCACCACGCCCTGAATTGCGTGACGTCTACTGGCGAACGGCTGGCAAAGTCGGGGATCAAATCGTCGGGTTGACCATATACGAGGTCGAAGGGGGCATCAGCCTGGGTCCTCTGGCACCGGAACTGCTTCAACAAACCATGCAACGTACGCAAGACCAAACCATCGCCAAGGCTGTCGCCAGCGCAGACAAATCTGCAACGACACGCAACAAAGCCACCCAACGCAAGACAATGAACGGTTTATTTGAGTGAAACCTTTGGCATAGATAAAGAGCCCGGTAAAACAGGGGCCACAAATATACATGGCAGGCAACGGTACCAAATTCGTCGACAAGATCGCACATCGCAGGGCAATGCGGCGGTGGGCACGCGCTGCGCGTAATGCGGCGGATACTCGGATCGATGAATTGCGAAACACGCGCAGTGCCGCCCGTCTGCTGCGCGCGCATCTCGATCGCCTGATACACAAGGCAGATGAACGCCTTGCCCTGCCAGCCATCGGTGCCACCAACTTCCCCAAACCCCACAACGCTGACTGGGCGTGGCGCCCGGAATTGTGGCGTGGCCCGTTGGCCAAACCGGGGATGTCATCGGTGGAAACCAAATCCATGTTGGGTGATGAGGTCACACTGTTTCACGACTGTGTCCTAAGTGAGTTGTCACTGCGCCAGATCCGCAATCTACGCGAAGAAGACCTCGCGCCTTACGGGCTGCGGATGGACGTCTTCAAATTCGATGGTTCATTCCTGTCACTGGTCATCGATCTGCCTCCAGACGCCGTGCGCGGTTTGAAAAAGACGCACCTGATCGGCATGAACGCCATCGTTGAGATGGAAAAGCCGCTTGAGATTTTTGCGCGTATCAATATTCGCCATGGGCCAAACACCGAGCAGATCGTGCGCGAAATTCCTCTGTACACCGAAGATGCCAGCGTCGAGTTCGACCTTGCCTATTCCAAGCTGAACGAAAAGCGGGTGGAAAAGGCGTGGATCGATCTGATCTTTGAAGGTCCTGAAATGAATCAGGTAACGTTGCGCGATCTGACGCTTTCGCGCCGCCCGCGAGCCGCGTTGTGACGATGGGAGATTCCAGATGAGCACTCTGACCCTCACACCAACCAAAATGCGCCACGGCATCTGGCAGGGTGAAATCCACCAATCCGGCACAGGTGTTCCTCAGATCAAGGTGACACATCTGGGCAAGGACGTCCCCGGCGTGCAATTAAATGAAAGTGACGGGGCATGGCTGATCCAGGTACCCATCCCCGCCGAAGCGATTGCAGACGGGGTGCAGGTGTTTGTTCTCAGCGATGCGACCGATGATGAGAAGCTTGGCCACTTCACCCTGATCGCGGGTGAAGCCCTTGGTGATGACATCCGTGCCGAAATGGAATTGCTGCGCGCAGAGTTGGACCTGCTGAAACGCGCTTTTCGCCGCCACTGCGTCGAGACGACGTGAGTCTCAGCCCAGCGCTACCGGCAGCCCGGTTGCCAGCGATTCCGATGCAGCGTCCGCAAGTAATTGTGCCTGTAACCCATCCTCGATTGACGGAGAGACCGGCGCACCATCGCGCACCGCGGCAACAAAATGTGCCATCTCGGCCCTATAGGCTGCCTCGTATCTCTCCAGAAAGAAATGCATGGTAGGTGAGCGTTTGAACCCCGCCTCGGTCGCAACTTCGACCGTTGTTTCAAGCACGTTTTCCGCCCGCAACATACCACGTGCGCCATGCACCTCGATGCGCTGATCGTACCCATACGCTGCACGACGCGAATTCGAAATCTGGCAGATCTTACCCGAGGCCGTCGTCAAGGTAACGGCAGCCGTATCCACGTCTCCGGCTTCACCAATCTCTGGATCGATCAGAACGGAACCGACAGCATGAACCGTTACTGGATCTTCGTTCAGCAAGAAGCGCGCCATGTCAAAGTCGTGGATCATCATGTCCCGGAAAATGCCGCCAGAGCTTTTGATATAGCTGATCGGCGGTGGCGAAGGATCACGCGACAGGATCGTCACCATTTCAACATCGCCGATCTGCCCGTCCATGATACACCCTTGCAGGTGCGCAAAATTCGGATCAAAGCGCCGGTTAAACGCCGCCATGAATGGCACGCCTGCACTGTCCACAACCCGTATGCATTCGCGGATGCGGTCCGCCGACATGTCGACAGGTTTCTCACAAAAGATAGCTTTGCCGGCTGCCGCTGCTGCGTGGATCAGATCGTAGTGGGTGTCAGTAGGGGATCCGATAACTACAGCATCGACAGTGTCACTTGCGATCAGCGCTTCGGGCTCCATCACTTGCGCACCCGTGCTGGCCGCCAAGGCGTTGGCTGGTTCTGCAAACGCATCAGCAACGGCACTGACCCCTGCCCCTTCGATATGATTCAGCGAAAGCGCATGGACCTGTCCGATCCGCCCACATCCCAATAGTCCAAGTCGTAGCATTCCTCAGGCCCCCTTGAACCCAACCAATACGCGCCGCGTTGCCGCAACCAGCGGATCATGCGTGTCTTTCAGAATTTGCACCCGGTCAAACCGCTCCGGGTCTGAGCCGATCGCATCCCGCAAGGCCGACCCAAAGGCCATGCGCAACTCGGTCCCGATGTTGAACTTGCAGACCTTCGAGCCCTGCGCCAGCTTGCGACGCTGCGCCAACGGCACGCCTGACCCTCCGTGGATGACCAAAGGAACGTCCGTAACAGCCTCAATCGCGGCTATGCGGTCTTCGTCCAGACCATCGCCTGCATCCTGCTGCAGGTGGACATTGCCGACAGACACGGCCATCGCATCTACCCCCGTTTCGCGGGCGAATTGCGCCGCTTCTTCCGGGTCGGTCCCGGCAGAGTTTTCGCCGCCTGAATAACCGACAAATCCAATCTCGCCTTCGCAAGACACGCCTGCCGCGTGTGCCATGTCCGCGATCGCTTTGGTCTCTGCGATGTTTTCGGCCAAAGGCTTGCGCGACCCGTCAAACATGACGGACGTGAACCCGGATTCGATTGCAATCTTGCAGTCCTCGAATGTGTAGCCGTGATCAAGATGCGCCACGACTGGTACCGAAGCGTTCTCTGCCAGATAGGTGAACATCTTGCCCAACACCGGCAGCGGCGTGTGTTCGCGGCAGGATGGCCCCGCCTGCAAGATCACCGGCATACCTTCGGCCTCGGCAGCGGCCACATAGGCGCGCATGTCTTCCCAGCCCAAAGTCACCAAACCGGCCACCGCATGACCCTGCCGCAACGCAGGTTGCAGCACCTCAGCCAATGTCACCAGACTCATTTGAACTTGGCCACCATGTCCATGATGCCGGGGATAGTGTGCAGTTGTTCGGCGTGGGTCGGCTGGAAATACTGTTTCAGCGAACGCTGGCTCAGCCCACCCAGAATGGTGAAGTAGTACATCTCGTACCCCGGTAGCACGGCGCAGGGGTGATAACCCTTGTCGATCATGATCGTGGAGCCATCGACGATGTGATAGGCATCCCCCGACAGGTTGTCCTCGCGCTGCAACATCTGCACGCCGGACCCGTAGTTGGGGCGGAAACGGAAATTATACGTTTCGTCATGGCGCGTCTCGTCCGGCAAACGATCCGTGTCGTGCTTGTGGCTTGGGAAGCCTGACCAGCCGCCCTGACCGACTGTATAAAGCTCGGACACCAGCAATCGGCCCACCTTGTCATGGCAATCCGCGCCCAGAATATGCTTGATCTTCCGGTGGGTTTTTGTCTCGTCCGAGCCGTATTGCACCTTATCCAAGGCGTCAGCACGCACGTCAAATGGCTCAAGCACCTTGTCGTATTTTGCACCCGCGATGAACGTCTCGGTCGCATCGGTCAGACAGGTGATGCGCACCTTGGCGCCAACGGGAACATAGACGCCCTCGGGCTCGCCGTCCCACACATCGATGGTACGGTTGCCGAGCTTGGCAAAGGCAGCCCCATCCACATCCACGTCCACTGTGCCCGTCGCAGGAACGATACAGGTCTCATATCCGGGTACAGCGTACTCGAACACTTCGCCTTTCGTCAGCTTGACGATGTTGAAATAGTTGAGGGGCACCAGATCATGATCGACATCCACGATGGGTTTGTTCTTGTTGTCAAAGGGCGCGATATGCATGGGGTTTCCTTTCTAGGGATCAGTGGGGCCGGGATGCGCTGCAAGAAACGCGTCCAATGCGGCAATGTCAGGCATGGCAGGGGCGCAGCCGGGTTTGGCCACGACGATGGACGCGCAGGCAGAACCGCGCAGAACCGCGTCATGCAGAGTATGCCCGGCAGCGATGGATGACAGCAAACCAGCCATGAAACTGTCGCCAGCACCGTTGGGTTTCACTGCCTCGGCGGGATAGATCCCGGTACGGATCTCTTGACCGTCGGCAAAAGTCACAGCCCCTTTTTCGCCCATCTTGTAAATGACGATACGGCCCGAACGCTCTGCCAATTCACGTGCCTTGGCGAGACCCTTATCGATGCCTCCAGCCATAAATCCAAATTCTTCATCGTTGCCCACGATCATGTCAGACGCTTCGCCAGCGCGCGACAGGACATCTTCGGCAACTTCGGCAGAGGGCCAGGAGTAGGGGCGGTAGTCGATATCAAAGATCACGGGCAACCCAGCATCTCGCGCCATATCAAAGGCATGGAACGTGGCGCTGCGCGACGGTTCTGCCGCCAGCACCGTTCCGGCCGAAATGGCTGCACTGAACCGGGTGTAATCCACCACATCCATATCCGCCCGCGACACCTGAAAATCTGCTGCGCCATTGCGATAAATGACGTTCTGGAAATCCTCGATACAACTCTCGTACACGGCCAACGACGTGCGCGCCTCGCCACCCACGGCCCGGATATAGGACGTATCAACGCCGTAATGCTGCAAGCGGTTCACGCAAAAGCGCCCCACCGCATCGTCAGACACCGAGGTGACCAATGCTGCCTCGCTCCCAAGCTTCACAAGCCCGGCACAGGTGTTGGCAGATGACCCGCCAAGGTCAGCATGAAACACCTCCGCATGTTCGCTTTTGGTGCCCACTGGGGCGGCAAACATATCCATACCCGCCCGTCCAAACACGACAAAGCGGTTACCCTTGATCCCGTCCATCAGTGCAGACATCTAAACACCCTTCCGCTGCTTGGCACGGGTGGATTCCCACTCAACATGGGCGTCGCGCACTCTGTCGCTGTCGGTGATGTGGGGCGTGCCGACTTCCCACCATGTGTGGCCTTCGGTGGTCCAGCCCTCGAACGCATCGACATCCATGACAATCACCGACGTCGTATCACTTGCCTTGGCCCGCTTGAACGCTTCGCCTAATTCTGACGGATTTGCGACCTTCTCTGCGACCGCACCCATCGCAGCCGCATGAGCCACAAAGTCGACTCCAAAGGGCTCGGGTACGGTCGGACAATCGGCAATGAGGTTGTTGAAGCTTTCGTTGCCAGTGTTGTTCTGCAACTTGTTGATGACAGCAAAGCCACCGTTATCCAGCACCATGATGATCAGCTTTTTCCGGCTCAGGACAGACGAATAAATGTCCGAGTTCATCATCAGATACGACCCGTCCCCACAAAAGGTGATGGTGTCTTTTTCAGGCTCGCGCTCGGATTGTGCAATGCGTGCGCCCCACGCGCCCGCGATCTCGTAACCCATGCAGGAAAACCCGAACTCCACATCCACCGTTCCAATATCCAGCGTGCGCCAGTTCGCCGTAACTTCGGCCGGCAGACCACCTGCAGCGGCAACAATCCGGTCACGTGGGTCGCACAGATCGTTCACCATCCCAATGGCCTGCGCATAGGAATTCGGGCGGTTTCCATGGGCCACATTGTCAGCCACATAGGCATTCCATTTGACGCGCTCACCTTTGGCAAAGGAAAGCCACGAGGACGGCGTCGTAAACGTCAACGTGCTCGACATCGCCTCAAGCCCCAGCTTGGCATCCCCTACAACCGTCAGAGACATATGCTTGGCCGCGTCGTGGCGGGCAGCGTTCAGCCCGATGATACGCGCGTCTTTGGCAAAGGCCGTCCACGAACCGGTGGTAAAATCCTGCAGCCGCGTGCCTACGGCTAGAATAACATCCGCCTTTTCGGCAATCGCGTTGGCGCTGTCTGACCCGGTCACGCCAATCGGGCCCATGTTCAACGGATGGTCCGACACCATGTTGGCGCGCCCTGCGATGGTTTCGACAACCGGGATCTGATGCGCTTCGGCAAAGGCCGTCAGCTCCAGCACGGCACGGCTATATTGCACACCACCGCCCGCAATGATCATCGGGCGCTTGGCCGAGTTCAGAAGCGCAATCGCATCCGCAATCTCGGCCGCATCTGGCGTCTGGCGCCGGATGCGATGCACGCGCCGCTCAAAGAAGGAGGCAGGGTAATCATAGGTCCACCCCTGCACATCCTGCGGCAAGCCGATAAAGGCAGGGCCGCAATCCGCCGGGTCCAGCATTGTGGCCAGTGCAGCGGGCAGCGACTGAATGATTTGCGCGGGATGGGTAATGCGATCCCAAAAGCGAGACACAGCCTTGAAGGCGTCATTCACACCAAAAGTCGGATCGCCGTAGTGCTCCAACTGCTGCAACACAGGATCAGGCAAGCGCGTGATGAACGTATCACCACACAGCATCAACATCGGCAGCCGGTTGGCATGGGCCAGCGCCGCAGCGGTCAGCAGGTTAGCCGTACCCGGCCCCGCACTGGCCGTGCAAAACATGAACCGCTGGCGCAGCCACTGCTTGGCGTAACCAGCGGCGGCAAAGCCCATGCTTTGTTCGTTCTGCCCACGATAGAGCGGCAGTTCATCCTGCACACCATAAAGCGCTTCGCCAAGACAGGTGACATTGCCGTGGCCAAAGATGCCAAATCCACCGCCGCAAACCCGCATCTCCTTGCCGTCCACTTCAATAAATTGATTGGACAGCCAGCGGATAATGGCTTGCGCTGTTGTCAGGCGGATAGTGTCATCAGGGTTGGTCATGGCCAAGTCATCCTTTGGGATTATCCGGCCCCCAGCCGAATGTCGTTTCGCAGATCACGCCGAATGCCGCTTGCGGGTTTTCGAATCTCAGGATACAAATTTTGCAACCGGTTGCAAACCGTATTTCAAACTTCTGGAGGCCACGGTGAGCCGGATTGGCATTGGTATCTTGGGTGGCGGTTACATGGGCAAGGCCCATGCGGTCGCGATGTCTGCAGTTGGGGCTGTGTTTAACACGCCTTTGCGCCCGCATCTGGAAATGGTCTGCGCAACAACACCCGAAAGCGCAGAACGCTACCGGGCCGCATACGGTTTTGCGCGTGCGACGGATGACTGGCGCACATTGGTGACCGACCCTTCGGTCGAGGCGGTCGTGATCGCAACGCCGCAAGAAACCCACCGCCAGATTGCCGAAACCGCCTTTGCGCTTGGCAAACCTGTGCTGTGCGAAAAACCACTTGGGGCGTCCCTCGAAGACGGGGCAGCGATGGTCCGGGCAGCACGCGACTCCGGTGCGGCCAACATGGTCGGGTTCAACTATATTCGCACGCCAGCCAGCCGCTTTGCCCGCGATCTGATTGGCAGCGGAGAGATTGGCAACATCACATGGTTTCGCGCCGAACATACCGAAGATTTCCTGTCTGACCCCGACAGCCCGGCATCGTGGCGCACATCCGACATGGCCAACGGCACGATGGGCGATCTCGCACCGCATATCCTGAACGCTGCCCTCGCCCTTATCGGCCCGATCGATCGCGTCATGGCTGAAGTCGAAACGGTGCACCACACCCGCCCCGGCGGTAAGGTCACCAATGATGATCACGCCCAGATCATGTGCCGTTTTGCCAATGGCTCCATGGGTCAGATCTATGCCAGCCGCATCGCGACAGGCCGCAAGATGGGCTACGCCTACGAGGTCACCGGGACAAAGGGCGCGATCCGTTTTGATCAGGAAGACCAGAACGCCATCTGGCTTTACCGTGCAACCGGCCCCGAGGCCGAGCGCGGCTTTACCAAGATCCTGACCGGGCCTGCCCACCCGGATTACGAACCCTTCTGCCAAGGCCCCGGCCATGGCACGGGCTATCAGGATCAGATCATCATCGAAGCCCGAGACTTTCTGCAAGCCATCGCCACGGGTAAACCCGTCTGGCCCACCTTCGCCGATGGGCACGAGGTGAACCGTATCGTCGCCGCTGCCCTTGCCTCGTCCGAGGCGAAGACATGGCAATCCGTCAAAGATTTCTAAAGACAACTGAAAGGGTCAAGACATGACCATCAGAATTGGCAATGCGCCCTGCAGCTGGGGTGTCGAATTTGCGGACGATGCCCGCAATCCCACATGGCAAAGCGTCTTAAGCGACTGCGCTGCGGCTGGATACAAGGGTATCGAACTTGGTCCCGTCGGCTTTATGCCCGAAGATCCTGCTCAGCTGGGCGAGGCCTTGGCACAACACGATCTGGAACTGATCGGCGGCGTGGTCTTCCGCCCCTTCCATGATGTCAGTGCGTGGGATGATGTGCTGGATGGCACACACCGCACCGGCAAGGCGCTGCGCGCCCACGGCGCCAAACACCTGGTGTTGATCGATTCTATCTCGCCCCGTCGCGCCCCGACTGCGGGCCGAGCGGGCGAAGCCGAACAAATGGATCCCGCCGAATGGTCCGCCTACCGCGACCGCATTGCAGAAGCGGCCCGGATCGGAACCGAGGAATATGGCCTGACTGTCGGCATCCACGCCCATGCCGCCGGTTTCATGGACTTCGAGCCCGAGCTTGAACGGCTCTTGGGTGAAATCGACGACAAGCTGCTCAAGATCTGCTTTGACACCGGACACCACTCCTATGCCGGATTTGACCCCGTGGCCTTCATGCAGCGGCACATGGACCGTATCTCGTACATGCATTTCAAGGACATTGATCCAATGGTCAAAGCGGACGTCATTGCCAAACGCACGGGGTTTTACGATGCCTGCGGCCAGGGGATCTTCTGCAATCTCGGCGACGGCGATGTAGATTTCCCGACCGTGCGGCAGACCCTGCTCGACGCTGGCTTCACAGGCTGGTGCACAGTCGAACAGGATTGCGACCCAACTATGGATGTCACCCCCATCGACGACGCTCGGGCCAACCGCGAATATTTGCAAAGCATTGGCTTCTAAGAAGGAAACCGAACATGACAAAACTGAAATGGGGCATGATCGGCGGCGGAGAAGGCAGCCAGATTGGGCCAGCCCACCGCCTTGGCGCACTGGCAGACGGCAACTTTGAACTCGCAGCCGGCGCGCTGGATGTGGACGCGGACAAAGGCAAAGCCTACGCGCAAAAGCTTGGTGTTGCCGCGGATCGGGCCTATGGCGACTGGCGCGAAATGCTGGATGGTGAAAAAGAACGCTCGGATAAGATTGACCTCGTTACCGTTGCTACCCCCAACAGCACCCACTTCGAAATCACCAGGGCGTTTCTTGAAAATGGTTTCCACGTTCTGTGCGAAAAACCCATGACCATGACGGTGGAGGAAGGCGAAGAGATCGTGAAGATTGCCGCCGCCACAGGCAAGATCTGCGCCGTCAATTATTGCTATTCCGCCTATCCAATGGTGCGCGAGATGCGGCACATGGTGGGTCAAGGCGAGATTGGAAAGATCCGTCTGGTGGTCGCGAACTTCAGCCACGGTCACCATGGCGACGCGACAGATGCAGACAACCCGCGCGTGCGCTGGCGCTATGATCCGGCAATGGCAGGCGTATCCGGACAATTTGCAGATTGCGGCATCCATGCCATGCACATGGCCAGCTTTATCGCGGGGGACGAAGTGTCGAAACTCTCTGCAGATTTTGCCGCAACTATCAACAGCCGCGAATTGGAAGACGACGCAATGGTCAACTTCCGGATGGAAGGCGGCACTGTCGGGCGGCTCTGGACATCGTCTGTTGCAATCGGACGGCAACACGGATTCGATATTCAGATTTTCGGCGAAACCGGCGGTCTCCGCTGGGCCTCGGAACAGCCCAACCAGGTCATGTACACACCTGTCGGCGGACGCACACAAATCATGGAAAAAGGCGAAGGCGGACTGTCGGACGAAGCCACGCGGCTCTCCCGCGTCTCGATTGCGCATCCCGAAGGGTTCCCACTGGCCGTCGCCAACATCTACGTGGATCTGGCAGCAGCCATCAACGGCGAAACCCGCAACAGCCTGCCCACAGCAGCAGACGGCGTGCGATCCGTGGCAGCCGTATACGCAGCTGTCGCGTCATCCAAGGACAATGGCGCGTGGATCGACGCGCGACCACCTATGTTCAGGTGACACAAATCCAACTTCATCTTGCCCAGTAAACTTCGGGGGGAGCACGGAGTGCTGGGGGCAGAGCCCCCTAAACATAACTTGGCGCAGCCTCAATCCGGTAGCGGTCGTAGTGTCCCCCGCTCCACCACCGAACACGGAAAAATCCGTGCCTCGGGATAACGGTCCGGCTCGTCCAGCATCGCAACCACCAACTCGATAGATGACGACACAATCTGGCGTATCGGTTGGTGGATGGTGGTCAGATCAAATGTCTGCCACTGCGCCATCTCCATATCGTTCAACCCGATGATACCAATGTCGTCGGGCACCGACAGATCGCTGGATTGGATCGCGGACAATGCCCCGATCGACAACACGTCATCACCGCAGAAATACGCCTCTGCCCGTGCGCCACTCAACAAGCGCAGCATCTCGCGCTGGCCCGCATTGAACGAATAGGCATCTGCAAAGGAATAGGTGAACTTTACATCCTTATGCTTGGCCAGTTCTGACGCAAACCCGGTATATCGATCTTGCGTGGATGTCGCGGCCTCTGGACCACCAAGAAACGCAATGTGTTCGTATCCCCGAGCAACAAGGGTCTCTGCCGCCATCCGGCCTGCTGCCATATTATCAATCCCCACAACATGGACCTGAGGTGCCGTGGAAAAACGACCGAAGGAGTGAACAACCGGTACGCCGTTGTCGCGGAACGCGCGCGCGAATTGGGGCGGTAAGGTTGACGACGCCACAACCACGCCATCGACCGAATACTGGCGCAGCATCTGCACCGACGCTTCGGGATCCGTCTCATCCGTCAAATTCACCAACAAGGGACGCAAACCGCGATCCTGCAAGGCACGGGTGAACAGATCAAATACTTCCAGAAAGATAGGATTGTGAAAGTTGTTGGACACAAGACCAATCAACTTGGTGCGCCCAGTGGTTAGGGACGACGCCAACGCATTGGGGCTGTATCCCAGATCTCGCGCCGCCCGCTCGACCTTACGGCGCATCTTGTCAGACACAGAGGCACCATCGGTGAAGGTGCGCGAAACGGCAGACCGGGACACGCCCGCACGCTCTGCAACCTCTTTCAATGTTATGGCCATACCAAAGGCGCTCCAAAACTTAGTGCCAACCCTTCTATCCAGAACGATTGCAAGATGCAGCATGAAATCGACGTAGACTTTTTGCAACCGGTTGCAAAAAAAGGAGCGATATGTTTAGCTTGAGTCGTGGAGACGGATAACGAACCGCTCTTACGCCATAAGAACGGTGACAACTGGGAGGAACTCACGTGAACAAGCTTATGAAAAAACTGATGATGGCAACGGCCATTGTCGCAGCACCTCTGATGGTGGCCAACACGGCCGCTGCCGAGGGCGAAACCTATGTGCTGGTCAGCCACGCGCCGGACAGCGACACATGGTGGAACACAATCAAGAACGGCATCGCACTCGCGGGTGAGCAAGTCGGCGCCAACGTCGAATACCGCAACCCACCCACCGGTGACATCGCCGACATGGCACGGATCATTGATCAGGCCGCAGCGTCCAGCCCCGATGGGATCATCACCACCCTGGCCGACTTTGACGTGCTCAAGGGCCCGATCATGAATGCCGTTGACCAAGGTATCGACGTCATCATCATGAACACAGGCACGCCTGAGCAGGCGCGCGAAGTTGGCGCCCTGATGTATGTCGGTCAGCCTGAATACGACGCAGGTCTGGCCGCTGGTATCCGTGCCAAAGGCGAAGGCGTCACAAAGTTCCTGTGTGTGAACCACGCCATCCAGCAGCCCACAGTGGGCGAGCGCTGCCGCGGTTATGCCGACGGTCTGGGTATCGAACTGGGTGACGCAATGATGGATTCCGGTACTGACCCGGCGGAAATCAAGAACAAGGTGCTGGCCTACTTGTCCGCCAACCCCGACGTTGACGGCATCCTGACGCTGGGCCCCGTGTCCGCCGACCCAACCATCGCCGCGCTGCAAGAAAACGGCATGGCCGGTGACATCCACTTTGGGACGTTTGACCTTGGCGAAGAGATCGTCAAAGGCATCAAAGGGGACATCATCAACTGGGGCATCGATCAGCAGCCCTTCCTGCAGGCATATATGCCTGTTGTGATCCTTGCCAACTGGGACCGCTACGGTGTTCTGCCTGGCAACAACATCAACTCCGGCCCCGGTTTCGTGACCAAGGATGGCCTGAGCAAAGTTGAAGAGTTCGCGGGCGAGTTCCGCTAAACTCGAAAACCAACTTTGGGCGGCCCGTAAAAAGGCCGCCCTTTTTGTCTCTTAAATGGGGAGCGCAAGAGACCAATGGCCAACGAACAAGCGACAGACGAACGCGTCAAAGAAATCTCATCCTTCAGGCGGGCCCTGATCCGGCCTGAACTGGGCGGCATGGTCGGCACCGTCGCGGTGTTCACGCTATTCGCGCTTTTTGCATGGGACAGCGGCATGTTCGCCGTACAAGGCGTGATGAACTGGTCCATCGTTTCCGCCCAGTTCATGATCATCGCGGTAGGCGCCTGCCTGCTGATGATTACAGGCGAATTTGACCTCTCCATCGGCTCCATGATCGGCTTTGCCGGCATGATGGTGGCGGTGTTCGGCGTTGTCCTCGCTTGGCCGATGTGGATCGCCATCCTCATCACCTTTGCCATATGTATCGCCCTGGGAGCGCTCAACGGATGGATCGTGGTGCGCACGGGGCTGCCCAGCTTTATCGTGACGCTTGCCTTCCTGTTCATCCTGCGCGGTTTTACCATCTACATCCCCCAAACGCTCGAAAGCAAAACCATCATTGGCGGCATCCGGGATGCAGCCGAAGGCGACTGGCTGGGCGCAATCTTTGGAGGCAAAGTAGGACGCGGGTTCTTCCAGTGGCTTGGCGATATGGGTGTGATCGAAACATTCCAACGCGGCACCCGCGAAGGCCAACCGGTCGTAGACGGCATCCCGACGCTAATCATATGGGCCATCGTTCTGGTCATTTTCGGCCACATTGTCCTGACACGCACACGCTTTGGCAACTGGATCTACGCCTCGGGCGGAGACGCCGAAGCCGCACGTAACTCCGGTGTGCCAGTCAACCGCGTCAAAATCACGATGTTCATGTTCACCGCCTTTTGCGCGACAGTTCTGGCAGTCTGTCAGGTGATGGAATTCGGATCTGCCGGTGCCGACCGTGGTCTGCTGAAGGAGTTTGAGGCGATCATCGCGGTGGTCATCGGCGGGGCGCTCCTCACCGGCGGCTATGGCTCAGTCCTTGGGGCTGCACTTGGCGCGCTGATCTTTGGGGTCGTGCAACAAGGCCTGTTCTTTGCGGGCGTTGAATCGTCTCTGTTCCGGGTGTTCCTCGGCATCATCCTGCTCGCAGCGGTGATCCTCAACACCTACATCCGCCGCATCATCACGGGAGAACGCTGATGACCCAGCCCATCATCGAGATGAAGAACATCGAGAAACACTTTGGCAGCGTCATCGCGCTGGCAGGCGTTTCGGTCAACGTTTACCCCGGCGAATGCCACTGCCTTCTGGGCGACAACGGCGCGGGGAAATCCACGTTCATCAAGACCATGTCGGGTGTCCACAAACCCACAGCGGGCGAGATCGTGTTCGAGGGCAAACCGCTCGACTTTGCTGATCCGCGCGACGCCATCGCCGCAGGGATCGCAACGGTGCACCAGCACCTCGCCATGATTCCGCTGATGTCCGTCAGCCGCAATTTCTTCATGGGCAATGAACCGATCAAGAAGATCGCCGGCTTGCCCTTCTTCGACCACGAATTCGCGAATCGTGTCACGATGGAGCAGATGCGCAAGATGGGCATCAACCTGCGTGGTCCAGATCAGGCCGTCGGCACATTGTCTGGCGGTGAACGGCAGACCGTGGCGATTTCCCGCGCTGTCTATCTGGGGGCCAAGGTGCTGATCCTGGATGAGCCGACCTCGGCCCTTGGGGTCCGTCAAACGTCTAACGTGCTGGCCACCATCGACAAGGTTCGCAAGGACGGGATTGCGGTGGTGTTTATTACCCACAACGTGCGCCACGCGATGGCAGTCGGTGATCGCTTTACCGTCCTGAACCGGGGTAAAACACTCGGCACCGCAATGCGGGGCGAAATCACGCCTGAGGAACTGCAGGACCTGATGGCAGGCGGCCAAGAACTCGCCTCGCTCGAAGGTAGCCTTGGCGGAACGGTCTAACCCTTGTCGGCATAGCGCGCTTCAAGCGCGTCCCATTTGTCCTTTTCCACCGTGGCCTGTCGCACCTTAAAGCTGGCCACGGGACCATCCTCGTCCAAACGCTGATCGGTTTTCAACTGCGACAGCGCCTTTTGCATGCCCAGCAACGCACCCTGCAAAGCGACGTTGGCATAAAGGACAAGGCCAAAGCCCATCTGATCCAACTCATCCAAATCCATGATCGGGGTCTTGCCACCGACGACCAAATTCACCAATTGGGGCGTTCCCTTCAAGCGGGTCGGAATATCACGGATCTCCTCCATACTTTCCGGAGCCTCGACAAAAGTGACGTCAGCACCATCCTCAACAAAGGCCGCCGCTCGATCAATCGCTTCGTTAAAGCCACGGGTCGCGCGGGCATCGGTGCGCGCCACAATCAAAAGATTCGGATCCTGCCGGGCATCTACTGCCGCCTTGATGCGACTGCGCGCCTCGTTCAGATCGACAACATCCTTGCCGGAAAAATGCCCGCACCGCTTGGGGTTCACTTGATCCTCCAGTTGGATCGCACTTGCCCCGGCCCGCTCTAATGTGCGCACCGTATGATGCACGTTCAGCGCATTGCCAAAGCCCGTGTCGGCATCCACCACAATCGGCAGATCAGTTGTGTTGCGGATGGTCGAAGTGTGCTGCGCAATCTCCGGCAGAGAAACAAAGCCAAGGTCTGGCATCCCCAAATACGTGTTCGTTAGCCCTGCGCCAGACAGGTAAATCGCCTCAAACCCCAAATCCGCAATCACCCGCGCCGCCAGCGCATTCGCTGCTCCCGGCATCAGGATGGCACCGCCTTGGTTCAGCCTGTCGCGGAAGGTACGGTTGATCTCGTGGCTCAGCATGTGCGGTCCCTATCTATGTTTGGTCGTGCTCTAGAACCTATGCAAAGTCCGATCAACGGCCCCGACACAACGTTTCGCACAACAGAACGGCAGATCACACGGCCAGCGACTTCGCCAACCGTTCCAGCAGTGGCACAACAGCCGCGCGTGCCGCATCATCAAAACGGCTGATCAAGCCTGACACCGCCAAGGCCCCCGTCAATTCACCATGCGCGGCAAATACAGGTGTCGCCACTGACGAAATGTTGGGATTGGTCTCTCCCACGGAATGGGCCGTGCCATTGGCATTGAACACTCTCACATCCGGGACTGCCTCGCCCGAGAAATGCCGCAACACCAATCCTGACGCCCCCGTGGACAGACGCAATCGCATCCCCTCTTCCACATGAAAACGTACAAGGTTGGGCGAGTTTTCACGGTATAGACACACGCGCTCCATCCCCGCCTTTACATAAAACGACGCCGTTTCCCCGGTCGCCGCGACAAGCTCTCGCAAGGCAGGGGTCACATTCTCACGCGATGCAAACTCCTGCCGGAAAATCAGGCCTAAGCGCCAGACACTGGCCCCGACACGATACCGCCCGTCCTGCCCCTTGTTGATAAAGCCGTAAATCTGAAGCGAGTTGATCAGCCGCAAAATCGTACTTTTGTGTAACCCGGTCTCGCGCGCCAGTTCAGCCAGTGAAAGCGTCGTGTTCTGCGAGGAAAAGGCCAGCAAAATTGACATGGCACGTTCAACCGATTCCGTGCGGGTTGCAGGCATAGTCTGTTCTCCCTGACGAAACGACCCCTGCGCAACGTTGCCAAGACCAGAATGTTTTGTCTACCTCAGAGCCAATCACGAGGACGGCGAACATGGCACAGATCAACATTGGCGAGACTGGTTACAAGGGCTTTGACTATCGCGCACTGATCAAGGGCGATGTCTCGAAACTGCCCTTTGCTTTGCGCGTTCTGGCCGAGAATGCGGGCCGAAATGACCCCAACGCCGCGCAAACCGTCTATGACCGCGCAGGCGCCGCTGTCCCCTTTCGTCCGGCACGCCTTTTGCTGCATGACATGCTCGGCATCCCGGCGCTGGTGGACATGATGGCCATGCGGGATGTGCTGGGCGCGCATGGCGGTGACCCTGCCCTCGTCGACATGAGCCTGCCTGTCGATCTGGTCATCGACCACTCCATGACGATCAATCACTGGGCGGAACGCTTGGCCCTTGCCCAAAACATGGACCGCGAGTTCGAGGTAAATCGCGAGCGATTTGCCTTCCTCAAGGCCTGTGAAACCCGCTTTGCCAACCTGCGCGTGATCCCCCCGGGCGGGGGAATTTGCCATCAGGTGAACCTCGAATACCTCGGCAAATCTGTCTTGCCTGACACACACGATACGCAGTTGCTGGTTCCAGACACCTGTCTTGGCACGGACAGTCACACAACCATGATCAACGCCCTTGGCATCCTTGGATGGGGCATCGGCGGACTCGAGGCCGAGGCGCTGCTGTTTGGCGAAGCCTCTGCCCTCAACGTCCCCGAAGTTGTCGGCCTCCGCATCACCGGCACGCCGTCCCATGCGATCACCGCCACCGACATCGCGCTGGTCATTGCAGAAACCCTGCGCGCCCACGGAGTCGTGGACAAGTTCGTCGAGCTGTTCGGTCCCAGCTACCGCCACCTGTCCGTCGCCGACCGCGCGACCATCGCCAATATGGCCCCTGAATACGGCAGCACGGTCGTGTTCTGCCCCGTCGATGACAATACATTGCGGTATCTGCGCGAAACAGGGCGCGGCGACGATCACGCCCATCGCACCGAAGCCTATTGCAAAACGCAACAGATGTGGCTCGATCAGGATGCAGCGGACGCCGACTATGACGCCGTGATCGAATTGGATCTCAGCAAGATCGGACGTTCGGTTTCTGGCCCCTCACGACCGGAACAGCGCATCGACCTTGTGTCGGCCACGGGCACTCTCGCCCTCAAAGACGAGGTTAAAACCGCCCGCCGCGTGCAAGTCGAAGGCGAAGACCACGACATAGGCGACGGCGACGTGATCATTGCCGCGGTGACCAGTTGCACCAACACCGCCAATCCACGCAACATGGTGCTGGCGGGACTGGTCGCACAAAGGGCGGTCGCCAAGGGCCTCACCGTCAAACCCCATGTGAAAACCTCGCTTGCACCCGGATCGCGGGTTGTGGCGAGCTATCTTGCGGACAGCGGTTTGCAAGGCGCACTTGACCAGTTGGGGTTCGAGGTCGCGGCCTTTTCCTGCTCCACCTGCAATGGAATGTCCGGCCCCCTCCACCCCGCACACGAGGACACGATCCGCGCCCATGACGTAAAAGGCGTGGCCGTCGTGTCAGGCAATCGCAACTTTGCAGGCCGGATCCACCCGCTGGCCTCACGCAATATGATCGCCAGTCCGCCGCTGGTCATCGCCTACGCATTGATGGGCACGATCCTGCGCGACATCACCACCGAACCACTGGGGCACGACCAACACGGCACGCCGGTCATGCTTGATGATCTCTGGCCGGCCGAGGACGAGGTGACCGCAATCATCAACGCCCATGTCACGGCCAACAGTTTCCAACGCAACTACGGCGAAATCGCCAACGTGAACGACCACTGGAATGCGCTCGAAACCAGTACAGGCGCCTATAACTGGGCGCCCTCGACCTATGTCAGTTTTCCACCTTTTGTGAAGTCGATCACCCCAACATCTGATGGTCTGAACCCACTCAAAAACCTCCGGCCTTTGGTGATCCTTGGGGACTCGGTCACGACCGACCACATCTCGCCCTCCGGCACGATCACGCCCGAGGCAGAGGCCGGAAAGTTCCTAACGTCCCACGGCGTCGCCCCGCGTGACTTCAACTCGTTCGGCACGCGCAGGGGCAATTCAGACGTCGTGATCCGTTCGACCTTTGCCAACTACCGTCTGCGCAACGAAATGACGCCGGAACACGAAGGATCATGGACCAAGGTCATGCCCGAAGGCACTGTGACCAGCATCTTTGATGCCATCCAGATCTATCAAAGCCGCAAACAGTCGCTGGTTGTGATCGGAGGCAAAGAATACGGCTGCGGATCATCGCGTGACACGGCGGCCAAGGCCCCGTGGCTGGCAGGCGTGCGCGCGGTGATCGCCGAAAGTTTCGAACGCATCCACCGCTCCAACCTCGTTAACATGGGCATAGCACCGTTGTGCTTCCCGAACGGGGTAACACGGCTAACGCTTGGGTTAGACGGTAGCGAAACCTACGATATCACACTCGCCGGTGATCTCACATCGGCGACCCTGACCATCCACCGCGCGGATGGGCGCACTGACACGACCCGGTTGGAGCTACGGCTTTATAACGACACGGAACGCACGACTTTTGCGGAAGGCGGGCTGCTGCCACGTGCCTTCCGAAGCTTCCTGAGGGCCTCGGCATGACCCGCCCTGCCCGCATCCGCGCTGCCTTTTATCGCGGCGGCACCTCCAAGGCCGTGGTGTTCAACGGGGCCGATCTGCCTGCAGACCCAGCCATTCGGAACCGAATCTTTCTGCATGTGATGGGCAGCCCGGATCGCTATGGGCGGCAATTGGACGGTATGGGAGGTGGATTGTCTTCGGTGTCCAAGGTTGTGATCGTCGAGGCACCAACCCACCCCGATGCTGACGTTGATTACACGTTCGTACAAATCGCAGTGAATGAGGCCTTGGCCGATTACGGCTCTGCCTGCGGAAACATGTCCTCTGCCGTGGGGCCTTTTGCGGTTGAAGAGGGGCTTGTGAGCGCGACCGAAGGGCGCACCAAACTGCGCATCCACAACACTAATACCGGGCAAATCTATGTCTCGGACTTTGCTGTGCAGGATGGTGTTCCGGTGGAAGACGGTGATTTCGAAATCCCCGGCGTGACACAGACCGGCGCGCAAGTCCGGCTCGACTTTCTTGACCCCGGGGGCGCAATCACGGGCACGTTGCTACCCACGGGGCACGCCCGCGATACACTGCATGTCCCTGATGTCGGTACCGTCGAAGTTTCGATGATCGACGCTGCGAACCCGGTTGCATTTGTGCACGCCGAAGCGTTTGGACTGACCGCCACAGAAAATCCCGCGACGCTTGACGCAAACACGGATCTGATGGCGCAGTTGGACAAAGTGCGCAAGCACGCAGCTGTCGCGATGGGCATGGCCGCAACGCCGGAACAGGCCAAGGCTTCAAACCCCAAAATCGCCATCGTCGGCGCACCCGCACCCTTCACCGCGCTGGACGGGCGCAGCTATGATACGAGCAGCCACGACATCAATATCCGCATGATATCTATGGGTAATTTTCACCGCGCCGTGACATTGACTGGGGCGATGTGCATCGCCGTAGGCGCCAAAATCCCCGGCTCTGTTGTGGCGCAAACAGCCAAGTCACAAGGCTCATTGCGCATCGGCAATCCCTCTGGCGTGCTGCCAGTCGACGCCAATGTCAGTACAAAAAACGGGACCTACCACGCACGCTCAGCGACCACGTTCCGCACGCAACGCCGCCTGATGGAGGGTAACGTGCTGATCCCCGCCGGCCTGCTCCAAGCCAAGGTGACACAATGAAAAACACGCTCGCTTTTGCTCCCATCTGCGATCTGAACGACGCAAATCAAGACGCAGTCCAGCACGTGACCCTACCGTTTCTGGACTATGGCAAGCGCACCAGCTTTGCTGGTCGGATCCGTACCTGTGTGACGATGGAAGATACCAAGCTGATGCAAGAGGCACTGTTTGGCACACCGGGCGAAGGCGGTATCATCGTCATCGACGGGGGCGGTTCCATGCGCACCGCCTTGCTGGGAGACATCCAGGCGGCTCGTTTATACGCTAACGGCTGGGCCGGGATCGTGATCAATGGGCCCGTCCGCGATATCGAGGCCCTGAGGGACATCGACATTTGTATCAAGGCACTCGGTGTCAGCCCCGTGCGCAGCGCGAAACGCGGGATTGGGGCGCTCGATGTGCCTGTCGCCTTCGGCAATGTCTTGTTTGATAGCGGAAAATGTATCTATGGTGACCCGGATGGGGTGCTTGTCAGCGACACACCGCTCTTTGCAACACCTCCCGGGTAAAACCACAACAAGGGGGGATGCAAAGGTCGGGGGCAACACGCAACTCACACACATACGCAAGACTGTCATTCAGGGAGGAACCACATGACATTCAAGACTTTCACACGCCGCACTGTGATGGCGGCAGCAACGGCCATGGCCGTCACAGGCCTCAGCGCCCCCGCATTTGCGGACGGCCATCAGGTTGTGGACAGCATCCACTTTTTGATCCCCGGCGGCGCTGGCGGCGGTTGGGACGGTACAGCACGCGGCACGGGCGAAGCTCTCACAGGCGCGGGTCTTGTCGGGAGCGCATCCTATGAAAACATGTCCGGCGGCGGCGGCGGCAAAGCCATCGGCTACTTGATCGAAAACGCAGACAGCAACCACGGCACTCTGATGGTCAACTCGACGCCCATCGTGATCCGCTCGCTTACAGGTGTTTTCCCACAGAATTTCCGGGACCTGACACTGGTTGCGGGCACCATTGGTGACTACGCCGCACTGGTTGTCCCAGCCGAGGGTGGCCCGGCTGACCTCAACAGTCTGATCGAGGCGTTCAACGCAGATCCAAACGGTGTTGCCATTGGCGGCGGTTCGGTACCCGGCGGCATGGACCACTTGGTTGCAGCCATGGTGTTCCAAGCTGCAGGTGCTGATCCGGTTGCGATGAAGTACGTCCCCTACGACGGTGGCGGCGCGACCATGGCAGGCCTTCTGTCCGGCGAAGTGCAGGCCGTGTCCACCGGCTTCTCCGAAGCCATCGAACTGGCCAAAGCGGGCGAAGTTCGCATCATCGGCGTTACAGCACCCGAACGTGTCGACAGCTATGCAGAAGCCCCCACCATGGTTGAGCAAGGCAATGACACGACCTTCGTCAACTGGCGTGGCTTCTTTGCGGCCCCTGGCCTTCCAGAAGACAAACTGGCAGCCTATCAGGACGCGATTGCCAAGATGTATGACACACCCGAATGGGAAGCCGTGCGCGCGCGCAACGGTTGGGTCAACATCCACAACCCCGGCTCAGATTTCCAGTCGTTCCTCGAAGAGCAGGAAACCGTTATTGGCGACCTGATGAAGCAGCTGGGCTTCCTCTAAGGCATTGGCTTTTCACAACAACGCAGGGGCGCAGCGCAGATTGCGCCCCTGCATCAGAGTCTAGGGGAGGGGCACAGATGGCACTCGACAGATGGATAGCCTTCATCATCCTGCTGATATGTCTGGCATACGGCTACACCGCATATTTCGCGATGGACGATCTTTTACCACCCATCCTCAAACGCAGTCCGGTCTGGCCTTCGAGTTTTCCCAAAGTGCTGTCTGTTGGCGCCATCGCATTGGCCCTAATTATTGTTCTGGGCCTCGAAAAGGCACCTGAGAAGGACAAAACCGGGGAAATCACACTCTCCAATCTCAAGCAGTACAATTATGGGCAGGCGCTGATTCTGATCGGATTGATGATCGCTTATGCGCTGCTGCTGCGGCCCTTGGGGTTCCTCGCCTCCACATTCCTTTTTCTCGTGCTGGGCAGTTTTGCTTTGGGTGAACGGCGCTATGTCGTCATGGCCGTCGTCAGTGCCATTGCTGCAGGTGGAATTTGGTATCTGGTTGACAGTGTGCTGGGCATCTTCCTGCGTCCCCTTCCACTTATGATGACAGGGGGCTGACATGCTTGAAGGACTGCTTTTAGGGCTTTCAACGGCCTTCACCTTCACCAACATTCTGCTCGTCATCGGCGGGTGCCTGATCGGGACATTCATTGGGATGCTGCCGGGCCTCGGGCCCATGTCGATCATCGCCATCATGATCCCTATCGCGATCACAATCGGCGACGCGGCCTCCGCTCTGATCCTGCTATCCGGGGTCTATTACGGGGCCGTCTTTGGTGGTTCTACGTCCTCTATTCTGATCAACGCGCCGGGGGTCGCCTCGACTGTCGCTACCAGCTTTGACGGCTATCCGCTCACACGACAGGGCAAAGCGGGCAAAGCCCTGACCGTCGCCGCCATCTCTTCCTTTGCCGGTGGGACAATCGGGGCAATCCTGCTTCTGATCTTTGCACCCGCACTGGCCTCAGTTGCGCTGCTGTTCCACTCCGCCGAATACTTTGCGCTGATGGTTGTGGGCCTCTCCGCCATTGCCGCTTTTGCAGGCACCGGACAAGTCAGCAAAGCACTCCTGATGACTATGCTTGGCCTCATCATGGCAACGGTGGGGGAAGGGGTGTTGTTCAACTCCGCTCGTTTCACCATGGGCATCACAGACCTGCAATCCGGCTTTGGATTTGTGACCATCGCGATGGCTATGTTCGCTCTGCCCGAAGCGATCTACCTGATCCTCGACCCCAACCGCTCCAAGGCAGCGGACGGCGGCGAAAACAGCGAGATCAAGGAATTGCGGATCACAAGGGCCGAGGCCAAATCGATCACGCCTGTCATTGCGCGCCAATCGCTGCAAGGATTTTTCATTGGCGTCCTGCCCGGCGCGGGCGCAACCATCGCGTCGTTCCTAGGCTACGCCGTTGAACGCAACATCGCCCCCAAGGACGAACAGGACCAATTCGGCAAGGGTTCGATCAAAGGCGTGGCCGCCCCCGAAAGCGCGAACAACGCCGCCTGCACAGGATCCTTTGTGCCGCTGCTGACGCTGGGTATCCCCGGTTCAGGCACCACAGCAATCCTGTTGGGTGCGCTCATCGCACTGAATGTCAGCCCCGGCCCCCGCCTGATGGTGGACGAGCCACAAATCTTCTGGGCGGTCATCATCTCTATGTATCTGGGCAACCTCGTGCTGCTGATGCTCAACTTGCCGCTGATCCCCTACATCGCCAAAGTGTTGGCCGCGCCACGGAACTTCCTGATCCCTTTCATTTTGTTCTTCACCCTGATGGGGGCCTATATCGGGCAGAACAACGCGACTGAATTGCTGCTGCTGGTTGGCTTTGGGGTTTGCGCCACGATATTGCGATTTGCCGACTATCCGCTGGCACCGCTGTTGATCGGGTTCATCCTCGGGCCACTTTTGGAAAACAACTTTGCCCGCGCCATGCAGCTTTATGATGGCGTCAGCTTTGTTTGGGAACGGCCCATGACACTGGGGCTTCTGGTGGTTGCGGCGATCCTGATCATCCTGCCAAGCTACCGTGCCCGGCGCGCACGCATTCGGGCGCAGGGTGTGGCAGACGGAGATTAAAAATCGATCAAGCCCTCTTTTGCGGCGCGCAACAGCAAGGTGGCGGTCGTGTTGACCTCCAGCTTGCGCATCAATGAACCCCGGTGACTCTCTACCGTTTTGGGGGACAGGCCCAACTCATCCGCAATAGCAGGGTTGCTCATGCCCTTGGCGACGCGGATCAACACTTCGGTTTCACGAGATGTCAGCGTGACCGCAGACGCACTTGTCTCGATCAACGCCACAAACGCATCGGAATAAACGACCTTGCCCGCACCAATGCGCGCGACATGTTCCAGCGTGATCTCGGGCGATTCTGCCTTGCTCAGTACGCCAGCAGCGCCCGCGTTCTTCAGACCCGTCAGGGTCGCCACGTCATCACGCGCCGTCAGGACGGCAACACGGGTCGCAGGCGCCCAACGCTTGATCTCGATCAGCGCCTCAAGGCCATTGGCGCCGGGCATCGCAAAATCGATCAGCGCCACGTCCGGCGCATGGGTACGCGCCAAGGCAATCGCATCCACACCATCATGCGCCGTCGCCACAACGTCAAAGCGGGCATCCGATTGCAATCTTTGTTGCAAGCCCAACAGGGTAAAGGCATGGTCGTCAGCAATAAGTACGGAGATGCAGGCGCCCATGCTGGCCGTCTTTTGGGTCAATTCAGTGACATCCCCTCTGCGCAGGCATCTAACTGCTCTGTTGGTTTTCTTCTGCGTGACGCTACAAGTCAGCGCCCAGCAAGGCAACGTCCTGACTCTCGGATCCGAGATCACCGACTGGGAAGATATCGCACCATTCGTCAGCTTCAAACAGGACATGCACGGCACGGCCACACTCGCGGACATGACCGTGCAAACCTTCACACCACTCGGAGGCAACGTCGCCGATTTTGGCTACACCAAGGCGATGAACTGGCTCCGGTTCGATGTCAGAAACGACAGCAACGCGGATGCATGGCGCCTTGCCGTGGACGAGAACTTTTTCCAGCGGTTCGAGGTCTACCTGATCCGGCAGGATGGCACCTCGATCCAGTTGGAAAAACAGGACGAAACCTCCCCTTACCCGTCACGCGCCATAGACTACCCGCAGCTTACCAGCGGCTTTAGGCTCGAACCCGGTGCGCAGGCGACCGTCTATGTGGCCTTCTACTCCGGTGGCTCTGCCGAAATCACGTGGCGCATTCTGTCCGCACAGGCCTTCAACGACTGGACAGCCCGGCGCACATCAAAGAACTTTGTGTTCTACGGGATGGTTACGATCCTCATTGTGGGGGCGTCCTTGGCGGCAGTCACAACGCGGCGCGGCGTCTTTGCCGCTTACGGTGCCTACATGCTGTCAGCCCTGCTGTTTCTGGCCCATGCCGATGGCACGACATTTCAGTATCTGTGGCCGAACAACCCGCGCTTCAACGCCTTCGCCACGGTGCCCACCGGCCTTGGGCTGATCCTCAGCGCAGCTACCTTTGCCCGCATGTTCCTGCAGACCAAAGTCTACCATCCGCTCATGGACCGTCTGCTTCTCAGCCTGTGTGTGGTCGGACTGGCCCTCTTTGCTGCAACAGCATTTGCCGATGCACAACCGATCAAGAAATACCTGATCGTACTGGCGATGGTGACAACACTCCTTGTCGCCTTGGCAGGGTTTCTGGCCGCGCGGACCCGCTTTCGCGAGGTCCGCTTCTACGTCATTGCATGGAGCGGGGCGCTGATATCAAGTGTGCTGATGACCTTGCGCCACTGGTTCGGGGTCGAAATCTCGCAGGAAGTCCAATTTGACTCCATGCGCGCTGTACTGGTGGTGGACGCGATCCTCATGGGCCTTGCGATCATGGACCGGATCAACCAGCTGCGAAAAGCACATGAAACCGCGCTGGAGCAATCGCTGGAACAGGCGCAACGGGCCGTCAGCCTCACGCAACGCCTGCACGCTCTCGAAGACCAGATGGAACGTACCGAAGCACTGGGACTGCAACGGCGACAATCCCTGACAGACACGGTGCACGACCTGCGCCAGCCGCTGGTTGCGCTTCGACTGAACATACGCTCGCTGTCAGACCAAGGCACAGGGGCAGACGCAATTGCCGAAGTCGAAAACACGCTGACTTATCTCGAACGGCTGGTGTCCGACGAACTGACACACGCGCTCAAAGAGAAAAACGATCTTGCACCGACCATGATCGGGGACACGCTGAAGGCCGTAAACGACATGTTCATCGCAGATGCGCAAGCCCGCGGACTGAGACTGGCGGTCATCCCCTCAAGCCTGACAACAACAATACCGCCCCTCGCTATGATGCGTATCGTGGCCAATCTGGTGTCAAACGCCATCCGCATGACGGACAATGGCGGCGTGGTCGTGGGTGTACGGCGCGATGGTGGTCTGCGCATCGAGGTACACGATACCGGCCCCGGCCTCAGCCAAGAGACATTTCAGGCCGCAATTGCCGGACAACTGGTCCGACCTGACGAGAGCCAAAACGTGCCTGCAAACAGCGGCACTGGCTTGGGGCTTTCGATCGTGCATGCGCTGGCTTGCGAACATGGCGGTCGGTTTACAATGCTGCAAAAACCCAATGGAACTGTCATGCAAGTCTGGCTGAGCGCATAATCAGGTGATCACCTGATTGCCAGCACACATGCGTTCCCCTACGTTAAGTGTAATTTGATCGACTCTATTTTTGGACACACGTGATGACACGATCCCTTTTCCTTGCGCTTGCGCTGTTGGCCAGCCCTGTTTCTGCCGCCGTTGTGAACGGCGATTTCGAAACCGGAGACCTAAGCGGCTACACCACAGACATCTCGGGCCCAAGCGGCGTGCCCTTTGATACATTCGCAGGCGTGCAGAGCACTGGCGGCAATTCGTTTTTCGAGACAACAACCGGGTCGGTTGCCGACGGGCTAAGCCAGACGTCCATCATGCAAAGCACAACGGTCACATCCGCCACGTCGTTGCTGACCTTCGACACCTCACTGATCGAAGACAGTGCGGACCAGTTGATCGGAGCCGGCAGCGCGTTTCAGGACAACATTACCTTTTTCATCTTCGATTCCAGTTTCAACTACATTCCTGTCTTTGCCCTGCTCACGGGTGGGGGCGGCGTGGACCCGTTTGGGGGCAACCCCGTGGCCGCTGCCATCGCCACCACCACAAGCCCAAGTGATACATTCTTTGACACCGGCGTGTCCGTGGATCTGACCCGTTTCATCGGTCAGGATATTTTGTTCGGGATCGCGACAAACGCCTACAACGATGGCCGTATCCTCACAGGCCGCTACGACAACATTGCATTTTCAGCACCAACGCCACCACAGGATCCATCTGCCGTTCCACTCCCGGCATCACTGCCCCTGCTAGCCTTCGCCTTTGGCGCGCTTACCCTATTACGACGACGACCCGGCGGATAATCCGCCACTTTAACCTAAAATACTCTCATTTTATGAAGGAGATGCCCCATGAACCAGTTGGCCATGGACCAGTCGGATATTGCCGAAATTCTGTCGCTCGCAACCGAGGAACCCAGCACACCCATTGCCGATGTCACACGCATCGGAGACGTCGACGCTGGTGTCGACAACATGGATCAGATTGCGGACGCCTCTTCCGATACGCTGTCCAAGAAGCTGGATGAATACCGGACCGCAGGAGAAAACCTGTCCGAGCACCACGACTATATGCTGGACCGTTTCAACACATTGTTTACCGACTATGTCGCGATGTTCTCGGCGCTGGATGTGCTGTCGACACTCAGCCAAAGCATCAAGGCTGTGTTGCCGGAGTTCCAGTTGCAAGACGAATTCTCGTTCTTCTCACTCGAAGGCGAAAATGCCGAACTGGCCGCAAAAATGTCTCAGGCAATCATGTGGGGCGGCGTCGGAGTAGGTGGTGTTGCAGCTGGGGTTGGCGTTTACACCTCCTACCAGGGTTGGAAAGCGTCCAAGGCCAAATTCACCCGTCACTCGGCCAAAATGATCACCAATTACAAAGGTCAGGTGATCCCCAAACAGCGTTGGGACAAGCTGGGTAAGTTGGGCAAAGCCCGCGTGCTCAAAGGCCTTGGCGTGGTTGGCGCTGTTGCCGGTGTGGTTGGCGCGGGGCTTGGCATCTATGCCACGATCCAGAACGAAATCGCCCGCCGCGATTTTCTGGAAAGCAGCGTGTTCAATTTCCAGAACTGGTATGACGAAACCCGCGACAGCTACGACGCGCTTTCGGGCGGTGTCTCGTCCATGGAAAACGATCTGCGCCAGATGATGGGCCTGCTGGGCATCACAACTGTGGATGACCCCGACGCGATTTCGGATGACAATCTCGAATTGCTCAAGGTTCGGCTTTCTGATGCGTCGGTCGAAACCGGCAAACATGCCAGCAAAGTCACGACTGCCGCCCGCATCTTCTGCCGCGACAACAGCGCGTCCGCAGGCACGGTGGCCAACCTCACCGGGCTCAAGCTTTTGCGTGCCGCAGACATTCAGGCGCAGATCCAAGGCACCGAAGGCAGCAAGATCTGCGCACTGGTGGAAGACTGATGGGACTGTTTGGTAACATCGGCGGTTTCATCAAGAAAAAGGTATTCAAGCCGGTCGAAAAGGCCGTCTTGAAACCGGTCAAGGAAGCCGTCATCGACCCCGTCGCAGAGCATGTGGTCGATCCCGTTGTCAGTGCCGTCGATGATCATATCGTGAAGCCCGTTGGCGAACATGTGGTCGCGCCGGCGGTTGATGCAGTGGACCAACACGTTGTGAAACCCGTTGGAGAACACGTGGTCGACCCAACGATCAAGGCCGTTGGGGAGCACGTCGTGAAGCCGGTTGGAAAGCACGTGGTCGAACCCGTCGTTGGCGCTGTTGGGGACTATTTGGTTGACCCCATTGCGGAACACATCGTCAATCCAGTCCGCGAAAAAGTGGACTACGATTTCGCTGTAAAGGACGAGCTGAAAGCCTACGAAACTGCACTTGCGCAGTTTCGCGCCGCCTACGCCGTCTTTGCCGAAGATCGCTCAACCTACCTCACTGCCCGCATGGAATACGAAAAGCTGTCCGAGGAGTTCACGCAGAACAATCGGGGTCATGGCGGAATTGCAATCGTGGGACCAAGTCACGGGGCGGAGTCTTTTCCCGACCGGCTCCGCGACGACAAGACCTTTATCGAGTTCTTCGAACCGCAAAGCCTGCTCGACCTCGTCACCGGGCGCAAATTCATCAACTACTTTGAAAACATAGAGGACCATCAGGCCATATTGGACAGAGCCGCAAAGAGCATACGCGACGCGACGCATCACGTCCAAAGTCAATCTGACACCGCACGCAATGAAACAGCGGTGCTCGTCGCCAAGTCAGCGGCATTGCGCGCTGAATTTGGCGAGGGCGGCAGCGTCAGCACCCAATTGCTCGAAGAGACCAAGACCAACGCACAACGTGACTTGGTGCAGAGTCTGGTCGAACAGGGGCTCGACGCCGAAACGATTGCGGAAATAACAGGCTGGTCCGCTGATTTCATCACCAACGCGCTGCAATATTCCGCAGCCGCGACGGAGGCATAGATATGTTAGAATCATTTAAGACAGACGATCTCTTGGCCGATTTGAATATCAAGAAAGCCGAGATCGACGCACATTCTCGACTATACACCGAAACCTATGACGCCTACCGCGAGATCGTGGGCGATCTGGATCTGATGGAGGCCAAGTTGGCCTTTGTCGGTGGCCTGATGCGCCAACAGATGGACCTTGTATTGCCGGAGACCGGTGATGTGGAAAAAGACGCCTTGGCGATCCTGTTTGCCGAAACCTCACCAGTCGGCGTCGTCAAGAATATCCTGTGGCTGACCACGGCGCCTATGGCTGCGTCAATGGTTGCCAACTTTGCCGTCTACATGAACATGGCCTCGGGTACGGGCAAGGTTGCTAAATTCGCCAAGGCCAGCAAAGCCTTCAAACTGGTACGCTTTGCCAAATTCACTGGGCCCGTCGCCCTCGCTCTTGAGGCGGTGATGTTGGTGTGGAACGAAGCACAGGCACGGATCGTGAACGACGACCTGCGCGCAGTGATTGCAGAGGCCAATGCGGCCTCCAAGCAAGCCGGGCGCGAAGTAGAAAAGCTCGAAGCGGCAAAGGCCTCCGCCTTTAGTCAACGCCGCGATCTACTGGCAGAGGCAGGCGTCGGTACGGTTCCGGCCTATGTCGAAAAGCTGAACCTTGCCATAGTGGATCTGGGCCGCCAAAAGGTCGCGATGAGCGTTGGGCGCAAGATGCTGCGTGCAGGGCTGGAACACAGCGTGATCCTGACACTTGTAGACGGGATGACGGAAGATCTGCTGAGCAGCATCGCCGACCGTCTCAAAGCAGAAGTTCTGATCGCCGGAGGCAGCACACTGTCATTGGTCGTCACGGAAACTGGCCTGAGCGAAGCACAGGTTAGCGAAATTTCGACTGTGGTGAACGCCCGCGATGCCTACGTGCGCGGAATGGAGGAAGAGGCGATCCTCGAACAGATCGGCATCCCCCAAGGCACCTATGACGAGATCGAGGAAATGCTGGATCCCAAACTCTCGGACAGTTGGGAGGAAGTCGAAGGAGATCTCGCCCTTGATACCCTCGCCAATGCGCTGATCCTGCGTACCGCCGCGCTCCAAGACCTGCGTGCCGAACTTGAAGCCAAGACACAGCTCGCCGCTGGAGCGGACATCGGAGATCTCGCGGCGCAACACGGCAAAGAACGCAACGAAATTGCAGCTTGGGCCAGCGCGTTGCCGCTGCAACGCGAACATGCGCGCACACTCAAGCAGGTCAAGGACGCAGACCTGTCCGACATTGCCTCGGAATGCCGCCTGCCCCTCGCAATGGTGGAGGCGATATGAAACTCCCCTTCCGCTTCACCCGCAAGCGCGTAATCTGGGTCGGCGGCGTGCCGTCACTCGGGGCCGTGCTCTACTTCGTGGCTGGCATGGCGCTGCGCATAGCGCCTGACGCGCCGCCCGAGTTCGCACCCGAAAACATGGCCGTTGATGTGCCTGTCTCTACCGTTTTTGTGCCTGTGGACCTCCAAGCCGCTGCTTTGGCCAATCTTGTTGAGACCACCCTCAAGGCCAAGCCACTGGTCAGCGGCACGTCGACAAAGTTGATCACCGAAGCCGTCTTTGGACTCATTGATCTGCCAGCAGATGCGCGTCGGTGTAACCCCGTCACGGTTGTCGAACGCGTGATCGAGGAAGTGCCGTGTAAAGCCTTCAGCGGCAATATCCTGGAAGATATCGGGCGCGTCGGCGAATGCGCATGGAACAATACTGGCGGGCGCGTCATGCGCGTCGCCCGAGATGTTGTCGTCAATACCGTCGAATGTACCGGTCTGGATCAGGTCATCGACGAAATTTCGCCCGTTCCGGAACTCGCTTACTCCGTAAACCTGAGAAAACTGTCGATCTCTGGCGCCGCCAATGGTGGCTTTGACATTGCGACCACGAGTACTGCCCACATCCAGCTGCAGGCGCAAGGGCGCGCCTTGCGGGACTTTGACTGGATCAGTGCCCAGAAGTGTTCTGTCCCTGTTCGCGTCAAGACACGGGCCACGATATCAGTCGCGGTGAAGGATGATGAGCTGTTCATATCGCCCGAGATTGGGCCAGTCTCATTTGACCTGGACAGGGGTGCGTGTTCGCTGGGCTTCTTCAATCATATCGACCTTGACGGTCTCAGCGCGCTGTTCAAATCCGGGATTGGGCAGGCACTCACACCTGCACTCAGAAGTGCGCTGGTTGGGGCTGTGGACAGCGCGACCGAAGAACCTGTCGCCAGCGAAGCGGTGGCCGCAGCGTTGGCACAGGCCCGTACCTTGCTGGCCGCGCCGATTGCCCTGCCCACCACACCGCCGGTCTGGATCGGCGTAAATGCGCAAGAGATGCTGGTGTCTCCGCGGGTCCACGCACCCGATGGCAGACGGAACATTGTGCGCGTGGCCGGCGGTTTCACCTCAAAACCGCAGCTGATGCTGACCAAACCGCCCGTTTCCAAAACGCAGGTCAATGTCCGCGTCGACAATTCGACCTTCGGTGGCTTTCACGTGGTGCCCACGGCCCATGTGCCGCTGGATGTTGTCGAAGCAACAGCAAACAAGGCCATTCAGGATTTCCTAGCGGAAAAAGCGCCCGGTTTGCGCTTTGGCGACCTGTCCGTACGGGCTTATCAAAACGGACAACGGCTGGTGCTTGGCATCCGGCTCAAAGGGGTCAGCTTCTTGCGGGTCTCTGTCGAACTTTATGTGACTGCCCGTCCGGTCTTTGACAAAGCCAACAATGTGATCGTGCTCGATGATCTCAAACTGGACGTCGAAAGCAGCGAAGACGTCGTGCGCAGGGTCAGCTGGTATGCCGAAGGCGCTTTGGAACAAGCATTGGCACCCTTCATGCGATTTGAGGTCGATTCGCACTTTAGCGAAATCATCAATGCACTCAGCAACCTGCAAGTCCAAACACCTGATGGCTCTGCCGATCTTAGTGTCGCGTTGAACGATCTGCGGCTGGAAACATTCTGGCTGGATGACAACACGCTGAACGCAGCCGTTTCCGCCAATGGGACAGCCAAAGTAGCGGTAGACCTTGCCCTTCTGCCCTGAAATGTCCGGATTTTTGTTTGACCTGTACTCCAGCTGAGGAGGCAAGCGATGTAGAGAAACCGTTTTGGCGAAGACAAGATCATGGGCATCTTGAAAGAGCATCAGGCCGGGCTTGGTGCGAAGGAGCTGTGTCGCAAGGATGGGATCAGTGATGCGACGTTCTGCAAATGGCGGCCATAATCAATGACAGCGCGTCTTCCTGACGTGCTACGGCACGGATCGAACGCGATGCTGAAATGGCAGGAAGATCGACAAGTTGCTTGGCACTGCATCGCACCCGGCAAGCCGATGCGGAACGGCTTGGTCGAAAGCTTCAACGCAAGGATGCGCGAGGAATGCCGACACGAACACCTGTTCCCGTCTCTGCGCCCTGCCTGCCGCACGATTGCGGCATGGCGCACCGACTACACTCACCACCGGCCTCACTCCAACCTCGCTGGATTGACGCCACACGGATATGCGAACCGGTCAAAGGACGTCCAAAACCTGAACCGAACGAACTTAAGTCGGCGGATGCAAAGGGCGCAACAGCGAGCTGAAAATTATGTGGAAGTACTAGACAGGTGCTGTGATCGGATTGACATTGACCATTGTGAAACTTGCTCGAAGAGCGGCAAGGATATGCAGAAACCAAGGCGGTAAGTGCCACAAACAAAATGCAGGGTACGAATTATGAGAAATTCAATTTATGCTGTTACAGCGTTGGTAGTGACCACATCCGCGTCGTTTGCTGGTGAGCGCTGGATGGTCGATCCTGATGGGAATAATGTCGCCGTTTGGTGCAACACTGGTGGATGCTTTAGCCAGCCAATCAATGAGTCAAAGTCCGCTCTGGATACTTTGGGTGTCTGGGTTCTCAATGAAGTCTTTTTCGAAGATGGCACATTCAAAAAGCCAGTCAAGAAAGGACCAGTTACTGCATATGGACATCCATTTTCAGAAGGCGGATCGAAAAATTTCAGGAAGCTGGTGCGGCAGTTGCAACGAGAAGGCTACAAGAAAGCGAAGTGATTGAGTTTCGGTGGCAGGCTTTGCTCGTCCAAACCACATCCCTTCACGTTTCCTCGCTCGGACGGCAATCATTGGAGGAACATTTGTCAGTAAAACCAGTGTACTAACGACCCAATCGACCGATTTACAGGTTGCCCAAGCCAAGCAGTCAAAGTTGATATGGCATCAGCGTCCGGGTGGTCTACTAAACCCAGCACATCGCCAAATGTCTCGGCGCGCAGCCACCCTTGCCGTATATCCGGTGCGATGGCGTCGGGGCGTATGAGGACTTTCCAAACTTTCATGCCCTGAGCCTCAAGCAAAGCCGTCAACAGTACGCACGCGAGTGTATGCGTGATTCAGGCACTCAAAGAAGGTGTTGGACGCCACAACACTTTCCATTTTTCTTTCAAGCCAACTGAGCGCCCAACCTCATATGTCCCCCATGTCCCCCCCAGAATCGGCATTTTTGAACACCGTAGCGGACCTAAGGTTGATCACCGTGTAAGGATTTGAAAATGTAGGATAAATGGTGAGCCGTGCAGGGTTCGAACCTGCGACCCGCTGATTAAAAGTCAGCTGCTCTACCAACTGAGCTAACGGCCCCACTGGCGGCCTATCTAGAAAGGGTGCGGCGCAGGGTCAAGACGATTCTCATATGATTTCCTGCGACATACTGGATTCCCACAAACCCCAGCGTTATATGCCCGGGATGCAACAGATTGCCGCCTCTGGTTGGCCCTTCATGAAGATGCACGGGCTTGGGAACGACTTTGTCGTGATTGATACCCGTATATCCGACGCTTCTGTGACACCTGATTTGGCCGTTGCACTGGCAGATCGGCATCGCGGCGTGGGGTTTGACCAGTTGGCCGTCATCTCGGATGGCACAGATCTGACAATCACGTTCTACAATGCAGATGGATCCCACTCGTCTGCTTGCGGCAACGCAACCCGCTGCATTGCCGCGCGCGAGATGGCGCTGACAGGGGCAAAGTCTCTCGACATCGCCGTCACAGGACGGGGCACATTACATGCTGTGACAGCCGCAGACGGGGTTACAGCCGTCAACATGGGGCACCCGCAACTGGACTGGGCAGGCGTGCCGTTGGCGCAAGAGATGGACACACTGCACTTACCCATTGAGGGTGATCCCGTGGCTACAGGCATGGGCAATCCGCACTGCACTTTCTTTGTCGATGATGTGGCTGGGGTCGACCTCCAGCACCGTGGTTCGCACATTGAGCACCATCCTCTTTACCCCGAACGCACCAACGTCCAGTTCGCCCAACTGATCGGGCAAGACCATCTGCGCATGCGTGTCTGGGAACGCGGCACGGGGGTCACTCTGGCTTCGGGCTCGTCCTCTTGCGCCACTGCTGTGGCTGCGCATCGCCGTGGACTGACCGGGCGCAAGGTGCAAATCGATCTGGATGGCGGCACGCTGTACATCGATTGGCGCGAGGATGGCGTCTGGATGTCCGGGCCCACAGCGCATGTGTTTGACGGTGTCCTGACTCAAAGCTTCCTTGACGGGTTATGAAACCGCCCGTCTTCTCTAACCACGGCTGCCGCCTCAACGCTTATGAAACCAAGGCGATGGAGGAATTGGCCGCAGGCGCAGGTCTGCAAAACGCGGTCGTTGTAAACACCTGCGCGGTCACTGCGGAGGCTGTGCGCAAGGCCCGTCAGGACATTCGAAAACTGCGCCGCACCCACCCGGACGCCAAACTGATCGTGACCGGCTGTGCAGCGCAGACCGAACCCGACACCTTTGCAAACATGGACGAGGTCGACGCGGTCATCGGCAACACCGAAAAGATGCAAAGCGACACGTGGGCCGGGTTGGCGGGCAACTTTGGCACAGAACCGGTGCAGGTCAACGACATCATGTCAGTGACGGAAACAGCCGGACACTTGATCGACGGTTTCGGCACCCGCAGCCGCGCGTATGTGCAGGTGCAAAACGGCTGCGATCACCGCTGTACATTCTGCATCATTCCCTATGGCCGCGGCAATTCGCGCTCCGTCCCTGCGGGAGTGGTGGTAGAACAGATCAAACGGCTGGTGGACCGCGGCTTTAACGAAGTGGTGCTGACAGGGGTCGACATGACGTCGTGGGGGGCGGACCTGCCCGCAACGCCACAACTTGGGGATCTGGTGCTGCGCATCCTCAAGCTCGTGCCGGATCTACCAAGGCTGCGGATCAGTTCAATAGACTCGATCGAAGTTGATGCAGCCCTGATGCAAGCCATCGCAACCGAGCCGCGCCTGATGCCGCACCTGCACCTTAGCCTGCAACACGGCGACGACCTGATCCTGAAACGGATGAAGCGGCGGCACCTGCGTGATGATGCCATCCGCTTTACGGAAGAGGCACGCAAGCTGCGGCCGGACATGACCTTTGGTGCAGACATCATTGCAGGGTTCCCCACGGAAACAGACGCACATTTCGACAATTCGCTCAAACTGGTGACGGAGTGCCATCTCACGTGGTTGCACGTCTTCCCGTACTCGATACGCACCGGTACTCCAGCGGCCAAAATGCCCCAGGTCAACGGAACCGCAATCAAGGAACGGGCCGCCCGATTGCGGGCCGCTGGTGACGCGCAAGTCGCAACCCACCTCGCCGCGCAGGTCGGCAGGATGCATCATGTGTTGATGGAAAACGCGCACATGGGGCGGACGGAGCAATTCAGCGAAGTCACCTTTGGCACCGCTCAGTCAGAAGGGCAGATCGTCACGACAACGATCAAGGGACGATCAGACAGCCAACTGCAGGCCTGATCCGTCTTCAACTCGCGTCATAAATTCTGGGGGCTCCAATGGGCGCGGCAAAGCAGCCCTCACACCTCAAAGCAAAAAGCCCCGCCAAAGGGCAGGGCTTTCGCTCAGGGCGTTATCGGTCCGAGCTTACTTTTGCTTGTAGCGGGCCTTTACAGGCGCCCAAAGACGCTTGTTGGTCAGGTACAGCAGCACAGACAACATGGTGAGGAATACCACACCAACAAAGCCAGCTTGCTTGCGGGCCATCATCTTGGGCTCGGCCGTCCACATCAGGAAGGCTGCGACGTCTTCGGACAGGTGGTGAAGGTCCGTCGCGTGACCGTCTGCAAATTCCAGATCATCGCCGTACAATGGGGGGGCCATTGCAATCCAGCCGCCCGGAAATGCGGTATTCTCATATAGAACCGCACCCGCCTCTTCCTTTTCCTCACCGGTATACCCGTTAAGCAAGGCCACAATGTATTCCGGACCACCCATGCCCTTGAGGAACTGATTGATGCCGAGGCCGTAAGGGCCATGGAACCCGGCACGGGCCTTGGCCATCAGGCTCAGGTCAGGGGCGTTCTCAAGGTTGGACCCGGGGAAGTGGTCATTTGGCGTGGCGGACCGGAAATCATCCAGATCCGCATCAAAGACCTCATAAAATTCCGCATAAGCGCGAACCTGATCATCCGGCAGTGCGGGGCCGCCTTCATCACCCAACGTACGCAGCGGCACGTACTGCAGTCCGTGACAGGCCGCGCAAATCTCGGTGTAGATCTGCAAGCCACGCTGCAACTGGTTCTGATCAAACGACCCAAACGGCCCATCAAACGAAAAGTCGACATTCTCGACATGACCACCTTCGCCAGCGGCAAAAGCACCCGTGGACAACGCGAACGCAGCCACGGCACTCAGGGCAAATTTCTTCAACATCTGCCTTCTCCTTATTCCGCAGGTTGCGCCGACGGGGCAGCCTTGCCCGCATCGTCACCACCATAATGTGCGGCAAAGTCTTCTTCGATGGTGTCGGGTTGCGCATCCGGCTTCTCGATCACGCCCAGCAAGGGCAGGATCACCAGGAAGTAAGCGAACCAGTAGGTTGAACCAATCAGAGCAATGTAGGGATAGATCCCTTCGGCAGGCATCGCACCCACCCACATCAGCACAAAGAAGTTCACGACGAACAGCCAGAACCACCACTTGAACATCGGACGATAACGCCCCGAACGGACCGACGATGTGTCGAGCCAAGGCACCAAAGCCATAACAACAATCGCACCAAACATCGCCAGAACACCAAAGAACTTGGCGTCGATGATGCCGCCGGTCAGACCGGATGCGATGATGACAACCCAGACGTCGCCGTCAAAGGCGCGCAGGATTGCGTAGAACGGCAGGAAATACCACTCGGGCACAATGTGCGCAGGCGTCGCCAGCGGGTTGGCTTCGATGTAGTTGTCCGGGTGGCCAAGGTAGTTGGGCATAAAGCCGACAACCGCAAAGAACACCACGAGGATCACGGCCAGTGCGAACAGGTCCTTGATCACAAAGTAGGGCCAGAAGGGCAGCGTATCCTTGGCGGCGTCTTCCTTGGATGTGCGGCGCACATCAACACCGGTTGGGTTGTTGTTACCCGTCGTGTGGAAGGCCCAGATGTGCAGGATCACAAGACCCGCAATCACAAACGGCAGCAGATAGTGCAGGCTGAAGAAGCGGTTCAGCGTGGCATTGTCCACCGCAGGTCCGCCCAGCAGCCATGTCTGCAGCGCTTCACCAATGAAAGGGATCGCGCCAAACAGGCCGGTGATGACAGTCGCACCCCAGAAGGACATCTGCCCCCAAGGCAACACGTAGCCCATGAATGCGGTACCCATCATCAACAGGTAAATCAGCATCCCGATGATCCACGTGATCTCACGCGGGGCCTTGTAGGACCCGTAGTAAAGACCGCGGAAGATGTGGGCGTAGACGGCGACAAAGAACAGCGAGGCGCCGTTCATGTGCAGGTAGCGCAGCATCGCACCGCCGTTGACGTTGCGCATGATGTGCTCAACGCTGGCAAAGGCCAGATCGACGTGTGGCGTGTAATGCATCACCAGAACGATACCGGTAATGATCTGCAGCGCGAGGCAGAAGGTCAGCACGATGCCCCAGATCCACATCCAGTTCAGGTTCTTCGGGGTAGGGATCATCAGCGTGTCGTACATCAGGCCGACAATCGGCAACCGCTTGGCAAGGCCCTTTTCCCAGCCCGCCTTCGGTTCATAATGGTCGTGAGGAATTCCAGACATGTCTCTTTTCTCCCTTAACCCAGTTGGATCGTGGTTTCGTCCACGAATTCAGCGACAGGAACCGGCAGGTTGGTTGGCGCGGGGCCCTTACGGATACGGCCAGACGTGTCGTAGTGCGAGCCGTGACAGGGGCAGAACCAGCCGCCAAAATCCCCGGCATCGCCCAAAGGCACACAGCCAAGGTGCGTACACACACCCATCATCACCAACCACTCACCGCTTTCATCAAGCGAGCGATTTTCATCTGTAGCGTCCACTTCGCCCAGATTGTCATTGCGCGCGATATCATCGGGCAGTTCAGACAGATCAACAGAGCGAGCCGCTTCAATCTCTTCTTCAGTCCGACGACGGATAAAGACAGGCTTGCCCAGCCACTTTACCGTCAATTGCGTACCGGGCGACACGTCAGCCACGTCCACGCGGATCGAGGACAGGGCCAAAACGTCCGCCGAAGGATTCATCTGGTTGACCAGCGGCCAAACGGCAGCGCCTGTTACAACCAAACCGGCACCGCCGGTGGCATAGAACAGAAAATCGCGCCGGGTGTCGTCGTGTTCTTCTTCTGTGTGGGACACGGGGGACTTCTCCAGTTTCCTACGGACCCCGAAACAGGGCCCAAATCACGAGGAGCCCACGCCAAAGGCACGGGCCGGTTCACCGGGCTATCTAGCGGGCAGACCGCCCCACGTCCAGCGCGCAAACTGACACACGTGGTCGCAGGGTCTTGTTGGCGGTAACCATTTGATAAGACTCAACTCAGTTCGCTGCATTAACACAGTAACACTGATCCGGCAGTCTACAGGCTTGCACGGCCTGAGCAGCCCGATTCTCTTTAGGTTTCGATGTTAACCCCGGTTTCCGCCCATCTGCACCGAATTGGGCAACGAAAGTTTTACAGCAAGTGTGCGATTCAAGGCTGTGTGGCGACCATCGAAGGACGGGCCGCGAATTCCTCAAACCACTGGGCAAGGGCAGAACGGCCCTCCCGCCAATTGCGATCGTCGTGGCGGAAGTCGAGGTAACCCAACACACTGGCCACAGAGACATGCCCCATGCGGACCGGACCCGACAAATGACTCATCCAGCGATTGTTCAGCGCATCCAGGCCGCGCTCGACCTTGGCCCATTGCGCTTCGATCCAGGCCTCTGACTGCTCGGCCTCTGCCCGCAAGCGTTTTTCGTACACCATGGATACGGCGCTATCCATAATGCCATCTCCCGTGGCCTCCAGCGTCAGAACCTCCCAACGCGCAGCGCCTGCAGGGTACATGCCGCCGGCAAACAGGTCGTCCAGATAGGCTGTGATGACGCGACTGTCATATAACGTAATGCCGTCCGGGCGCTGCAAGGCCGGGATGCGCGCCAAGGGGTTGGCCGCCATCAAACCGGCATCCGACTCCATGGCCGTTGTCGCAATGGTGTCCAGTTCAACTGCATCCGCTTTTTCCAACTCATGCAACAAAATCATGACCTTGCGGACAAAGGGAGAGGCGGGCGAGTGAAAGAGCTTCATGATGTTTCCTTTGCTGAGCCGTGCGATCCTAGCAGAGCGATCATGGCTGTCCATCCGCCCCGCGCATCAACGCAGACAGCAAGCGGATCTCGGACCCCATACCATAGGCCTCCACGTGATCCGCTGCCGCCAGCCGCACGGCGTCGGGCTTGTTCTGGTTCAGCTTCCAGGTCCCGTCCACATCCGTAATCCGCATCCGGCACGGCACAATCTGGCGCATCATCGACTGAAGCACGTCGAGTGTCATCTTGTCGGTTTTCCATGCGGGTTTGGGCGCGAGCTGATCCTCGAAATGCTTGGACTGACGATCCAGCATATCGCGCATCTCGTCTTGCGGCAGGCGCTCCAGCACACCGGTCAGATGCACGGCAATATAGTTCCACGTGGGCACCTGATCGGGCACGCCATACCAATCGGGCGAGATGTAGCCATCCGGCCCACTGACCGCAATTTTGGCGGGCAAGGGTGTCTTCAACGCCCGCGCTATCGGGTTTGAGCGGACCAGATGCAGGTCCACCTGCACGCCATCTTCGTGAATCAGAAAGGGAACATGGGACATCATCGGCCCATCCGCGCCATTCAGCGCCAACACACCAAACGCACGCTCACGGGCGTAGGCGATGTTACGGTCACCGGTCTCGGTGTGAAAAATCGGATTTGGATGCATGGTCGGGCCTTTCGGGACGCTATGTTCCTCTTGCCTTCGCTGCCGCGCATTGGCAACCTGACGGTGTTCTCAGGGCGGGGCGAAATTCCCCACCGGTGGTATGCGGGCCCGACCCGTCAGCCCACGAGCGCCTTGGTTTTCCGAGGGTCCAGCAGATCAGGTGAGAGGCCTGAGCCGACGGTCATAGTCCGGATGAAAGAGAACGTGCAGCAAGCGTGCCCTTCGGGGTGCGGACGTCTGTGCGCAATCGCCTTGGGTGTGACGTGTCTGAGCCTAAAGGAGTAAACCAATGACACACACCCGTTTCGCCTTTGTCAAAGCCCGCTGGCATGCTGCCATCGTAGATCGGGCATTGGACGGTTTCACCGAATTGATCCCGTCAGATCGTGTCGATGTCTTTGACGTGCCCGGCGCATTCGAACTGCCCCTCATGGCGCAAAACCTCGCACAATCAGGTCGTTACGACGCGATTGCCTGCGCCGCCCTCGTGGTTGACGGCGGCATCTATCGCCATGATTTCGTGGCCTCCGCTGTCGTTGACGGGCTGATGCAGGTTGGCCTCAAAACCGGAGTCCCCATCCTGTCGGTCTCACTCACACCGCACCAATTTCAGGAGACAGCACATCACATCGGCATTTACGCCGACCACTTCGTGATAAAGGGGCGCGAGGCTGCACAGGCCGCGCTTGGTATTCTTGATGCAGCCCAGAAAACGCGCTCAGCGGCCTAGATACGCGCGCAACGCTTCGGGCGGATCGGCCATTACGTCGGCCACCGCCCGCGGCGTATGTACTCTGCCGTCATCGACAAAGATCACGTCATCTGCCGCCTGCTCTGCATCCTCGGGTGCGTGGGTGATCATCAGCAGTGTTGCCCCGGTTTCGCGCACCACCTCAGACGTGAGTTCCAACATCTCAACACGCAAGGCAGGACCCAAAGCGGCAAAGGGTTCGTCCAGCAAAAGCAAAGGTTTGCCTTGCAATAACACACGCGCAAGTGCGGCCCGGCTTTGCTGTCCGCCGGAGATATCACCCGGTTTACGGTGCGCAAAATCACCCAAACCCACACGCCTCAATGCCTGATGAACGCGATCCGACTCTGCCTTTGACAAGCGCAAGGCAGGCCGCAGCCCCAGCCCCACATTCTGTGCCAGCGTCAGATGTGGAAACAGGTTCCCATCCTGAAACAGCATTGCAATGTCACGCTCATCCGGCGCAGCATTGGTCACGTCGCGTGTACCCACATGCACGCGCCCATCGGCCACATCCACGTAACCACCCAGTGCACCCAATAAAGTGGACTTACCCGCGCCCGACGGCCCGATTACCGCGACGCGTCGCCCCTGTGCGACTTCAAAATCGGCACGCAGCGAAAAGGCCCCTTGCTGCACCCGCAAGCTTTCAACCCGCAGCATGTCTTCGCCCCCACGCATCACACATCCAGAACATCGCCAGCGCCAAGGCCAGCAACAACAATGCCGCCCCCGCTGCTGCATCCGTACGGTAGCTGCCCATCAAACGGTACATCTGCAACGGCAAAGTCGCGAACTCAGGATTGGCAAACAAGGTCACAACCCCAAGGTCCCCCACAGACAAGGCCGCCGTCAAACCCGCCGCAAATCCCAATTGTGGACGGATGCGCGGGATAAGTACGATTCGCCACAGTGCAACTCCATGCAGGCCCAATGCTCCGCTCAGGCGGCCGTAATCGGTAAAGGCCTGCCGCAGCCCTGGCAACAGGATACGCACCGCAAAAGGCAAGGCCATGAGCGTGTTAACCGCCGCCGTGACAGGCAGGGCAAACACCTGTGGGTCCGCATAGGGATGGATCAGAATGAACCAACCTGTGCCGATCATGAGGGGAGAAGCCGCGAGGCCGAGCAAGGTCACGCTTTCCAAACCTCCGCGCTTTCTGTGAGCAAGAGACGCAGCAATGGGAAGAGCCAGCGCGATCAGCAAGACTGTACTAAAGATAGCCACCCAGATCGAAGTCAGCGCGGCACTCCATACAAGCGGGGGCATCTTGAACAGGCCGAATACCCCCGCCTGCAGAACAGCCACTAACGGCAACAGCAAGAACGCTGCGGCAAGGACAATCCAGAAACAGTCAAGCGCGCGCACCGTCAGGGTACGGGCGTCCCATCTTTGCGGCGAGCGATCCCGTCCTGCTTGCATGACCAAAGGGGGCAGGATCCACAACGCCAGCAACGCGGCCCCACCTGCTACAGCCAACTGCACAAGGCTTAGAGCAGCTGCCCGCCCAAGGTCGAACTCAAACCGAAATGCTTGATAAATCGCCAGTTCGATCGTGGTCGCCCGCGGCCCGCCTCCCAAAGTCAGCGCAACTGCAAAACTGGTCAGGCAAATCACGAAAATCAGGGCGAATGCACCCGGAACAACTTGGCGCAACACAGGCCACTCGACTGTGCGAAACACCACCGTCGGCGGCAACCCAAGCTGCCCCACCAGGCGGAATTGTTCAGCAGGAACAGCGCTCCAGCCCTGCACCAATAATCGCGTCGCCAATGGCATGTTAAAAAAGACATGGGCGATCAGAACGCCCTCCAGACCGTAGATCGAAAGCGGCTCAAACCCCAACAAAGCAAGGGCCTGACTGACCCAACCTGTGCGCCCAAAGACCGACAAAATTCCCATCACGGCGACGATAACGGGCAGGATAAACGGAGCGCCCAGCAGAGTGACCAGCAAGCCACGCCCACGAAACCGTCGCCGCGCCAAGGCACGCGCCACAGGGATGGCGAACACAACGCTGAACAGCGCGGATAATAACGCCTGCCAAAGGGTAAAACGCAATGCCGCCCAGTCCGCAGGACCAAAGCGTACCGCTCCATCCGCCCGCGACGCTACAGCGCCCAAAGCGGCAAGGATCATCACAATGACGATCCCCGCTGCAAAGGGCGCTGCAAAAGCAGATGTTCTTATTGGCTGAGGGTTGCGCGCCATGTCTCGATGGCCTGGCCCTGAACCTCTGCAGCTTCCGTTTCCGAGTAGAACAAAACCTTTTCAGGCAATGGCAACTCGGACCAGCCTTCAGGCCACGCGTCTTGCGGCAAAGCCGAAGGCAGTGACCAGTTGGCAGTTGGGATCAAGGTTTGAAAATCCGTGCTCATGACATAGGCCATAAAGGCATCCGCCAGTTCCGGTTGATCAGTGGCAGCAATCTTGCCCACAGTTTCGGCCATGAAATAGTGACCTTCGGGGAAGATCGCAGCTTTCTTGGTAAAGTCATCTTCGGCGAACATGTGGTACGCAGGTGAAGTGGTGTAGCTGAGAACCATGTCAGCCTCACCATCCGTGAACAGACCATAGCTCGACGACCAGTCCTTGGTCACGGTAAGGATCTTGGGGGCCAATGCCTCCCATGCCTCTGCCGCCTTCTCGCCGTATACCGCATCGATCCACAAGACCAACGCCAAGCCGGAAATTGACGTGCGGGGGTCCTGAATGACAATCTTTACGTCATCGGGCAGGGCCAGCAGTTCCTCGAAACTCGCGGGCGGAGTCGCCGTGGTCTCTTCGTTATAAATAAACGCCGTGTGCCCGTAGTTGAAGGGAAGGAACGTGTCGTCCTCCCAGGCAATCGGCAAGGTCAGGGCACTGTTGTCCTGACCATGGGGCGAAAACAGACCCGTGGCGCGCGCCTTGGCGGTCACGTCAGTTGTCAGGCCAATCACCACATCGGCCTTGGTCCGCTCGCCTTCCAGCAACAAACGGGGGACCAGATCGCCCGTGGAAAACTCCAGATCGCAATTGCAGATTTCTTCGAAACCCGCCTCGATCTTGGGGCCAGGGCCCCACTCGGACGTGAAATAGTCGCCCGCATAAACAGTCAGAACGGGCGTCTCGGCCCAAGCGGCTGTGGCACAAAAGACCGCAGCAGTTGTCATCAGATACTTCATCGCATCCTCCAAAAAAGAAGACGGCGGGAAATAGGTGTTGGGAGAACCAAACCTTCCCTCCGCCGGTGTTAACCGGTTCAGGTTCTACGGGTTCGCATCATGCATCTCAGCTGTCGCCAGCACCCCGAGGTAGGCCCGGTATAGGACGAAGCAGACGCACCAGCAAGGACCCGTTCTGCCGCACCGGCCCAAAGACAGCCAAAACAATATTTTCATTGCATTTTTTGCCGAATATGTTAAAAGGAGTTACATCACAAATTTCAGGAGAAAGGAGGCGTCCATGGGGGATTGCGTCTAGGTATTTTATGTCTCGAGCTGGGGATTATCTGGCTCATTTACTTTTCCTTCGGCATCGCGACGCACTATGAAATGCCCATCTGGCTGACCACGTTTCTGGTCATCGGTGTCGATCGCGCAACAACCTTCATCACCACCCTGGCGACCCGCAAACGGAACAGACTGTCGGCCAGTCTTCCGACCCGTGTCGCGGAAGGCATGTCGGAATGACTTGGCATTCCGGGGTGCTCCAAGTATGCCCGCTTGGTCGGTTTTTCGGAGCATCCCATGTCGTTCAACACCTTCGGTCATCTTTTCCGTGTCACCACATGGGGCGAAAGCCATGGGCCTGCCTTGGGCGCAACCGTAGATGGCTGCCCCCCCGGCGTGGCCGTGAACGAAGCGATGATCCAGCACTGGCTGGACAAGCGTAAGCCCGGCCAAAACAAGTACACGACGCAGCGGCGCGAACCCGATGCGGTGAAAATCCTGTCTGGCGTGTTTGAGGGCAAAACCACTGGCACCCCGATCCAACTGATGATCGAAAACACCGATCAACGCTCCAAAGATTATGGCGACATCGTCGAGAAGTTCCGCCCCGGCCATGCCGATATCTCATATTGGCAAAAATACGGTATTCGCGACTATCGCGGCGGGGGCCGGTCCTCGGCCCGCGAGACAGCTTCGCGAGTGGCCGCAAGCGGTGTCGCCCGCGCGGCCCTGAACCACCTCGCCCCCGGGATCGAGATCAAGGGGTACATGACCCGCATGGGTGCCCACGAAATCGACCGCGCCAATTTTGACTGGGACCAGATCGACCAAAACCCATTCTGGGTGCCTGATGCCGAGGCAGCGCAAACGTGGGCTGACTATCTGGATGGCTTGCGCAAATCCGGCTCAAGCGTAGGTGCCGTAATCGAAGTGGTGGCGCGAAATGTGCCTGCAGGCCTTGGTGCCCCGATCTATGGCAAGCTGGACACAGATCTCGCGGCCGCAATGATGTCTATCAACGCAGTTAAAGGCGTCGAGATCGGTGAAGGCATGTCAGCCGCCATGCTGACCGGTGAGCTGAACGCGGATGAGATCTTTATGGGCAACGATGGCAAGCCCACCTACTCCTCCAATCACGCAGGCGGCATCCTCGGCGGGATCTCGACCGGGCAGGATGTTGTTGTGCGCTTTGCGGTCAAGCCAACCTCGTCCATTCTGCAAACCCGGCAGACGATCACCAAATCAGGCGAAGCGACAGAAATCATCACCAAGGGTCGCCACGATCCATGTGTCGGTATCCGCGCCGTGCCTGTGGGCGAGGCAATGATGGCCTGTGTGATCCTTGATCACCTGCTGTTGGATCGCGGTCAAACCGGCGGCGTGCGCGGGCCCATCGGCTAGGCCAGCATCAAACCCACTGAGCGGACGGAGTTATGCAGCATTTCATCCGGAATGCGGGCTCGTGCCATGGTGCGCAGGCCAACGTATTGCGCCAACAGCATATCTGCGACGGCATGACGGTCTGCATCGGACAATCCCTCGTGCTGGGGTGAGGCCAGCAATGCATGTGAAAAACCATCGCGCAGCGCGCTCAGGCCTTGGGTCACAACGGCGGCGATTTCGTCGTCATACATGCTCGGCCCTGCCGCGGCTGTGCACAGCAAACACCCGCGTTGGTCACCGTCTGTCACGGCCTTGTAGGAATTTGTAAACATCGTAAGGATTCGATCTGCGCCGCTCGGGATCGCAGGGTCGGTCAACAGCGCGACACCTGCGTTCACAGCCAGTTCTTCGTAATGCGCGAGCACTTTCAAAAATAGCGTCTTTTTGTCAGTAAACGCCTTATACAAGCTGCCACGAGTCAATCCCATTCCGTCCAGCAAGTCAGGGAGCGATGCGCCCTCGTAGCCGTGGGTCCAAAAGACTTGCATAGCCTTGTCGATGGCAACATCGGTGTCGAAAGATCTGGGGCGGGCCATAACGTGTTCTCCATTTCGTGACATTACATATAGCTTCGGAACCAATTAGTCCATAACTCACGATCTTGTGTATTGTACCGACTGGTTCCCTATGTCAAGTACAGCCCATCGGAACCAATCAGTACCCAATAGGAGAACACCATGTTGAAATTCTTCCCCGTCGCTTTCGCCGCCATCCTTGCAGCCGCACTTGGCCTGTCCGCCGTCGCCGCCAGCGCCGAACCCGTTGCCACAGGCACATTCACCGGTGCCTCTGATCACATCACCACAGGCACAGTCGAAATCATCGCCAATGACGATGGCAGCCACACAATTGTACTCAGCGAAGACTTCAGCCTTGATGGCGCCCCCGACCCCCGCGTCGGCTTGGGCAAAGACGGCTACTATGACGGCAATACAGACGCAGGTGTGCTGGGCAACCTGACAGGCGCGCAATCCTTCACCGTGCCCGCAGGCGTCGACATCGCGAACTTTAACCAAGTCTACATCTGGTGCGAAAAATTCAGCGTACCTCTGGGCATCGCAACCCTCGGGTGACACTTGCCTTTGGGGCGTGAACGCTCCATGGATCGGGGGCAATGCAACAGCCCTCGATCGCCAACAAACCCTCCACCGCCATCATGCTCAAGCTGGTGGCGGTTTTCCTGTTCATGGTGATGGCTGCCATGATCAAGGCAGCCACCGATGAAGTCCCGGCGGGCGAGGCTGTGTTTTTCCGCTCGCTCTTTGCCTTGCCCATTATCCTTGCCTGGATCTGGCAAAAGGGTGAAATCCGCGAAGCTCTCATTCCGAACAACTTTCTGGGCCATGTCTGGCGTGGTTTGTTCGGCACCTCTGCCATGGCCTTGACCTTTGGCGGGTTGGCACTGCTGCCGCTGCCCGAGGTGACGGCCATCGGCTATGCCACGCCGATCTTCACCGTTATTTTGGCCGCGATCATGCTGGGTGAACGGATACGCCTCATCCGGATTGGCGCTGTGGGTCTGGGGCTGTTCGGGGTGATGATCGTGCTGTGGCCACGGCTCAGTCTTGATGCGGATATGCTTGGCGCGGCAGGCACGATTGGTGCGCTTATGGTGCTGGGTGCGTCCATTCTGCGGGCGGTGGTACAAATCCACATCCGCACCTTGGTCAAAACAGAGCACACAGCCGCCATCGTGTTCTACTTTTCCCTAACGGCCACGGTCCTGAGCTTGTTCAGCCTGCCCTTTGGCTGGATCATCCCCAGTACCACAGACATTGCGCTGCTGATTGGCGCAGGCCTGATCGGCGGTTTGGCGCAAATCCTCGTGACAACCAGTTACCGTTTCGGGGCAGCATCCATGCTAGCACCGTTTGACTATGCATCGCTGATTTTTGCAGCCTTGATTGGCTATGTCATCTTTGACGAATTGCCGACGCTGACCATGGTCGAAGGGGCAGCGCTTGTCGTACTGGGTGGTGTGCTGATCATCTGGCGGGAGCGGCAACTGGGACTGGAACGCCGCCGCGCACGGTCTGTCACCGACCCCAAAGGCTAGTCCCGGTGGCAGGCCGACGCCTCGACCACCAGCCCATCGGGGCCAAACCGCAAGGTCTCTGCCGCCAATACATTGCGCTGATTGCGGTAGGTGATGACCAGCATCCCGTAGCCCCGCAACACGTCCACAACGACAAAGGACAGGTCCGGTTGCGCTTCCAGCGCCTTGGCCCAATAGGCGCGCAAGGCGTCCTTGCCGCGCAACTCACCCTGACCCACCGACCGCATTGCCTTTTGTGAACGAAAGGTCACTTCCGGACTGTAGTGGGCCAGGATCCTGTCAAGATCGTGGGAGTTCCACGCGGCCTCCCACTCAATCGCAAAGGCCGCGTAGTCCATTCAAGCACGCACCAAAGTCTCGTAGCTTTCGGCCACATCACGCGCCATGGCCCCGACCTCAAAGTTGAAGTCAGCGATTTGCCCAACGGGCGTCACTTCGGCTGCCGTACCGGTCAGCCAGCATTGCTCAAACCCTTCAAGCTCTTCGGGCATGATCACACGCTGGTGGACTTTGATCTGCTTGTCTTCGAGCATGCCGATAACGGTTTGGCGCGTCAGACCGTTCAGGAACACATCCGCCTTGGGCGTGTGCACCTCGCCATCTTTCACAAAGAAGATGTTCGCGCCCGTGCATTCCGCCACATAGCCGCGGTAGTCCATGAACAGAGCGTCCGAACAGCCTTTGGCCTCAGCCGCATGTTTCGAGGTTGTGCAGATCATGTACAGACCCGCCGCCTTGGCGTGGACCGGAATGGTCTCCGGGCTCGGGCGCTTCCATTTGGCGATGTCGATCTTGGCACCTTTAAACTTGGCGTCGCCATAATAGCTGCCCCATTCCCAAGCAGCGATGGCCAGATGAACCGGGTTGCGGGCAGACGCTACACCCATGTCTTCGCCTGCTCCACGCCATGCAACAGCACGCACATACGCATCCGTCAGGCCATTGGTTGTGAGGACTTCCTGCTTGGCCGCTTCGATTTCATCCACGGTGTAGGGGATCTGGAAGTCCAGCTCACCCGCGGAAAAGTGCAACCGTTCAGAATGTTTCCGGCTGAGGAAGATCCTGCCGTTATACGCGCGCTCCCCCTCAAAGACGGAACTGGCATAATGCATAGCATGGCTCAGGACATGGACGTTCGCACTGCGCCAGTCGACCATTTGGCCGTCCATCCAGATTTTTCCGTCGCGATCATCATAGCCAGCCATGGCACCCTCCTGATTTACAAATATTGCGCGAATAGTTCCGATCCGGTCATAAAGTTGCGCAAAACCTGCGATTCGATATCGCTTCGCTCTTGGAATGTCAACAAGGCTGACATAAACTGACTGCAAAAGGGACAACGCAGGGGGGCAGTATGGCGGACGGACGCACAAGTGGGCCAAGCAGTGGTGAAAGCCTGCTTTACCTCACGGACGAACAATTGCGCCAAGGCATCGAGGCCATGTTCTTTGCCTATCGCGGCTTTACCGCCGATCCCGATCGCATTCTTGGTGATCTGACATATGGACGGGCCCATCACCGCGCTGTTCACTTCATAAACCGTGCGCCCGGCACAACAGTCAACAACCTGCTGCATATTCTGGGTGTGACCAAGCAATCCCTGAACAGGGTATTGCGCAAGTTAATGGAAGACGGCCTTGTCGAAAGCCGCGTAGGAACGTCCGACAAGCGAGAACGACACCTGCACCTGACGGACGAGGGTCGCAACCTTGAGGCCCGGCTTTCAGACGCCCAACGCGCCCGTATGCGCGCCGCCTTCCGAGATGCGGGCCCCGAGGCAGTGGCGGGCTTTCGCACGGTTCTGGAGGCGATGATGGACACAGAGATGCAACGCACCTACACAAAGCTGAAGGAGAGCGGCGCATGAGTGATTTCGACGTACATCTACTGATCGTTGATGATGATGAACGGATCCGATCCCTGTTGCAGAAGTTTCTGATGCGCAACGGATTTCTGGTGACTGCTGCGCGGGACGCAGAACACGCACGCCGCATCTTGTCCGGCCTCGATTTTGATATGATTGTGCTGGACGTCATGATGCCCGGGGAGGATGGCCTGAGCCTCTGTCGCTCCCTGCGTGAAACCCTGCCGACCCCGATTCTACTGTTGACCGCCAAAGGCGAAACCGACGCCCGTATCGAGGGGCTTGAAGCCGGGGCAGACGACTATTTACCCAAGCCCTTTGAGCCTAAGGAGCTGCTGTTGCGTATCAACGCCATCCTGCGCCGTGTGCCCGACACCGCTCCGGAAGAGGCGCAGCCCAAGATCCTGACGCTCGGCCCCATTCGCTACGATATGGAGCGCGGCGAGATGTGGCAGGGCGAAGACCTCGTGCGGCTCACCGCCACCGAGATCCAGTTGATGAAGCTGTTCTCCGCCAAACCCGGCGAAGCCATCAGCCGCGCCAAACTGGTCGAAGATCTTGGCCGCGACCGTGGTCAGGCGCAGGAACGCGCCGTGGACGTCCAAATCACACGCCTGCGCCGCAAAATCGAGAGTAACCCCAAACAGCCCCGCTACCTGCAAACCGTACGCGGCGCGGGGTATATGCTCGCGCCGGATTGATGTGTGGACCAGACGTTTTTTGTAAACCTGCGTGTCCTGACACGATTGCATAAACATATGCGACGGCATCACGCGCATGCGCTGGAAACAATGCTACGACGATCTGGGATGCCAAACCTGCATATTGGTGGACCCTGGGAACGCGAATTGCAGATCATACAATCTGCCTGCTTAGATCCCAGAGAGTTCCCCGTTCATGTCTTGGCAGATGACAAAGTGGTGCGGTTGATCAAAAAAACGCAGCGCGGGACCGTTGGCTCTTTGTGGCTACTCGCTGCGCAGATGATTTATCAGGCAGTAAAAGACTAATGAAAACAGCCTTCCTCACCCACGCCGACGGCCTCCTGCACGTTACGCCAACTGGCATGCCCGAACAGGTCGCCCGTCTGGCCTATATCCAGCGCGCACTTGAGGATCTCGATTTGCTCCGCGTCGATCCGCCCCTGGCCGACGACGCGGATATCGCGCGCTGCCACCCACAGGACTATATCAACTTTGTGCGCGCCAAGGTCCCAACAGACGGGTTTGCCGGGCTCGACCGGGACACGGATGCAGAAACCTTCCTGTGTCCCACATCCTACAACGCCGTCTGGCGGGCCGCGGGCGGTGCGGTCAAAGCAGTCGATATGGTGCTGGGGGACGAGGCCAAGAACGCATTTGTCGCAATGCGCCCTCCCGGCCACCATGCGGAACAGTCCTTGCCCATGGGATTCTGCATCTTTGGCAATGTCGCCATCGCCGCCAAACACGCGCTGGAGCACCACGGGCTAGAACGAGTCGCTATTGTCGATTTCGACGTCCACCACGGCAACGGTACCCAAGCGCTGCTGCAAGAAGACCCGCGCGCTTTGGTGGTCACGTCCCAACAGATGCCGCTCTGGCCCGGAACGGGCGCGGCCACAGATCAAGGCCCGAATGGCACTGTTCTGAACCTGCCCCTCGCCCCCGGCACCGATGGCACCCACGCCATCGCCGAATATAAGGCTAAGGTGATCCCTGCCCTGATCAAACACCAACCCGAGCTGATCCTGATTTCAGCCGGATTCGATGCCCATCAGGACGACCCGCTCGCGCAGTTGAACTGGACCGTTGATACCTACACTCAACTCACCGACCTCATCACGGACACTGCACAAACCCTATGCAAGGGCCGGGTGGTATCGCTGCTGGAAGGCGGCTATGACTTGGACGCGCTGGCGGCTTGCGCCCGCGCCCATGTCCAATCGCTGATAAAGGCCACGCTATGACCGACCGCCCCGTTGACGAAATGAGCTTTGAAGAAGCAATGGCCGAGCTGGAGCAGGTGCTGGGCCAATTGGAACGCGGTGATGTTGCTCTGGACGCTTCCATCAGCCTCTATGAACGCGGCGCAGCGCTGAAAGCCCGCTGCGAGACCAAGCTGAAAGAGGCCGAGGAAAAGGTTGCCGCCATTACGCTAGATGGTGATGGCAACCCCGCTGGTCTGAAACCTGCCGGCGATCAGTAATCCATGTTTCGCGAACGGCTGAACGCAGCGGCCGAGGCTATTCAGTCTCAGTTCGACGCTGTTCTGGGTGCTCTTGATCCATTACCCGTGGTGCACGCGATGGCGCACGCGACTAATGGTGGAAAGCGTTTGCGCGGGTTTATGGTGTTGGAAGGCGCGCGCTTGCACGGGATCGACACATCCGCCGCGATCTGGCCTGCCACAGGGATCGAGGCCCTGCACGCCTATTCCCTCGTCCATGATGATTTGCCCTGCATGGATGATGACGACCTGCGGCGCGGGGCACCCACCGTGCATGTGAAATGGGATGAAGCAACGGCTGTGTTGGCCGGAGATGCCCTGCAAACGCTGGCCTTTGAGCTGGTCACGCACCCGGACATTGGCGCGGGGGATGTGCGCGCTGACCTCGCTGCGTCTTTGGCCAAGGCCTCTGGCGCGCAGGGCATGGTGCTGGGTCAGGCGCTCGATATCGCCGCCGAAACCGCGACAACACCTCTGACGCTGGATGAAATCACCAGACTGCAACGGGGCAAGACCGGCGCGCTGATTGAGTGGTCTGCGACCGCAGGCGCCCGCATGGCCCAAGCGGACATCACCCCACTGCAAACCTACGCGCGCGCCCTTGGCCTTGCCTTTCAGATCGCCGATGACATTCTGGATGTGGAAAGCGATGCGGCCACCATGGGCAAGGCCACAGGCAAGGACGCCGACGCAGGCAAGGCGACGTTCGTGTCACTGTTAGGCATGGACGAGGCGAAACGCCGCGCTGACGACCTCGTGACCCAAGCCTGTGATGCATTAAGTATATACCAAGCCGAGGCAGACATATTGCGGGAAACGGCCCGCTTTGTGATCGCCCGCAAATACTAGAGACTGCTTATGACAGATCGCCCCGACACCCCGCTACTGGACAAGATCCAGCGTCCCGCTGACCTCAAACACCTGACAGATGCACAATTGCGCCAAGTTGCGAACGAAGTGCGGGCCGAAACGGTGTCGGCTGTTTCGGTGACGGGCGGGCATCTGGGTGCGGGGCTCGGTGTTGTCGAGCTGACAGTCGCGCTGCACGCGGTGTTCGACACCCCGCGCGACAAGCTGGTGTGGGACGTGGGCCACCAGTGCTACCCGCACAAGATCCTGACCGAACGGCGCGACCGCATCCGCACCCTGCGCCAAAAGGACGGCCTGAGCGGGTTCACCAAGCGCAGTGAGTCTCCCTACGACCCGTTTGGAGCGGCGCACTCCTCTACGTCGATTTCAGCCGCTTTGGGATTTTCCGTGGCTCGCGATCTGGGCGGCACCCCGCCGGAAGGCGCAGGCGATGCCATTGCAGTGATCGGTGACGGATCCATGAGCGCAGGCATGGCCTATGAGGCCATGAACAACGCAGGGCATCTGAAAAAGCGCCTGTTTGTCATACTCAACGACAATGAGATGAGCATCGCCCCACCCGTTGGCGCCATGTCGAGCTATCTGTCCGGTCTTTACGCCCAAGCGCCCTTTCAAGATCTGAAAGAGGCCGCGAAAGGAGCGGTCAGCCTGTTGCCCGAGCCCTTCCGCGAAGGCGCCAAACGCGCCAAAGACATGTTGAAAGGCATGGCCGTCGGCGGCACTTTGTTCGAGGAATTGGGGTTTAGTTACCTTGGGCCAATTGACGGGCACGATATGGATCAATTGCTTCCGGTCCTGCGCACCGTGAAACACCGCGCCACCGGGCCCATCCTGATCCACGTACTGACAAAAAAAGGCAAAGGCTACGCCCCCGCAGAAACCGCCCGGGACAAGGGTCACGGGGTGTCCAAGTTCAATGTGGTCACGGGCGAACAGAAAAAAGCACCTTCAAACGCACCCAGCTACACATCAGTCTTTGCGCAACACCTGCTGAAAGAGGCCGCGGATGACGACAAGGTCTGCGCAGTGACAGCAGCCATGCCCGATGGCACCGGCCTGAACCTGTTCGCCGAACGCTACCCCAGCCGCTGTTTTGACGTCGGCATTGCCGAACAGCACGGCGTGACATTCTCGGCGGCCCTCGCAGCAGGCGGGATGAAACCGTTTTGCGCGATCTATTCGACCTTTCTGCAGCGCGGCTATGACCAAGTGGTGCACGATGTAGCCATCCAACGGCTACCGGTGCGCTTTGCCATCGACCGCGCCGGGCTTGTCGGCGCAGACGGGGCGACACATGCTGGGGCATTCGACGTCGCGTATCTGGCCAACCTGCCGGGCTTTACCGTTATGGCTGCCGCGGACGAGGCCGAACTGGCGCATATGGTCGCTACAGCGGCTGCGCATGATGACGGCCCAATCGCTTTCCGTTTCCCGCGCGGCGAAGGCACAGGCGTCGACATGCCCGAACGCGGCACACCATTGGAGATCGGTAAAGGCCGTATGATCCATGAGGGCAAAGGCGTCGCACTGCTCAGCTTTGGCACCCGCCTATCGGAGGTCGAGAAAGCCGCCGAAAGCCTGCGCGCCAAAGGCATCGAACCCACAATTGCCGATGCGCGCTTTGCCAAACCACTGGACCGAAGTTTAATCCTCGACCTCGCTGCAAATCACGAGGCACTGATAACCATCGAAGAAGGCGCAGTCGGTGGATTTGGCAGCCACGTCGCTCAGCTTTTGGCCGAGGAGGGCGTGTTCGATCAGGGGCTCAAATACCGCTCAATGGTGTTCCCCGACACGTTCATAGATCAGGCCAGCCCTGCTGATATGTACGCTGTCGCAGGCATGAACGCCGACCAGATCGAAGCCAAAGTGCTGAACGTGCTTGGCGTAACGTCATTGGGTGAGGCGCGCGCCTAAGGCTTGCAGAACGCGGGGCAGTTGGGTCAGGGTTTGGACCAATTCGGACCCAAAGGTGCCCCATGGACATCCACGCCCGCCCCATACTGTTCTATCGCTGGATCGTCTTCCTGTTGGCGGCAGGCTATTGCCTGCAACAGCTGGTATTTGGATCATGGACAGGTCCGGGTGGGCCGTTCCGCTATCTGACCATCTGGGCGCTGTTCATCTCGTTCTATTCCGCCAGTCGAATGCTGGCGCTCAGCGAACACAGGATCACCCGCAAACACGAGGTCACGGCCATGTGCGCCGCAGTGCTGAACGTCATGGTCGTATTCCTCTATTGGCGACTGTTCTTTGCCAACCCGGCCTCTGTGACCAGCAGCAGCGGACCGCCCGATTGGTATCTGCAATACTATTTGCACGGGCTTGGGCCGCTTTTACAGATCATTGATGCAATGTTTATCGGGCGTGTCTTTCGCCGGGTCTGGCGGGCAATCCTGCCTTTGTTGGCCATCGTCGCCGCTTATGTCGCGTGGGCCGAGTTGTTTGTGCAACGCTTCAACGCGCGCCCAGAAGGGACAGTGACCAGCGGGCTGCCCTACCCATTCCTCAACAGTCTGGAACTGCCCGAACGCGCCGTGTTTTATGGCGTGAATATAGGCACGGCCGTCGCCCTGCTGTTTGTCTTTGCCCTGATCGGAGCCGTGCTTTACCGCGTCTGGAAACCGGCCTCTTCCTGAGCCAGCAAAGCTGCCAAACCGTCGCGGTAGGTTGGATAAAGCAACCGCACGCCCAACTCGGTCTTGATGCGATCATTTCGCACCTTTTTGCTTTCGGCATAAAAGCTGCGGGCCATTGGCGTCATCTCTGCCGCTTCAAAATTCTCCGCTGGAGGCAGGGGCAGGTCCAACAGCTCAGCTGCATAGGCGATCACGTCTTGCGGCGGGGCCGGATCATCATCACACACATTGTAAATGCCACCGGGGTTGGGCCGCGCAATCGAAGCGGCCACGATCTGTGCAATATCTTCGACATGAGTGCGCGAAAACACCTGACCGTCCTTGATGATACGGCGTGCCGTGCCAGCACGCACTTTGGCGAACGGGCCTCGGCCCGGACCGTAGATGCCGGCCAATCGAAAGATATGCAGTGGCAGGTTTGGAATGGCTTGCCACGCGGCTTCCGCCGCTTGGCGCCACTGCCCGCGGCGTGTGGCTGGCGTCAGCGGAGCCGTTTCATCAACCCAACCTCCATTGTGGTCACCGTAAACACCTGTGGTTGAAAGATAGCCAACCCATTCAAACTGTGACGCCGCAATTTGGTCGCGATAGTGGCGCAAGACCGGGTCTCCCTCGGCATCCGGTCCCGCCGAAATCAGCAGATGCGAGGCGGAGGCGATGGCATCGCTCAAGTCATCGCCCGGAAAAACCATCGCCGTCACACCGGATTGCGCCAAATCGGTGGCCTTGTCCGCCGATCGGGTGGTGCCGATCACCGTCCAGCCTTGCGGCAGCAAAAGACGCGTCAGAGCCTGTGCTGAATATCCGTGACCAAATGAAAGCAGCGTGTGTGACATGGCCCATAGGTGGCGTTTCCGCCGACGCGAGGCAAGCCCCTTGCGAATCCCGTCATCGCCTTGCCTAATAAGGGTATGGCCAAGAAACCTGATCTCGACAGCGCCTATGCGCTTGGCACACCCGAAGATTCCGTGCGCCTTTATCGGACGTGGGCCAGCAGTTACGACAGCGATTTTGCACATAACAGTGACTACATCCTGCACGAAGCTGTGGCGCGGCAATACGCACTGGTGGGCGGGTTCGGGCCGGTTCTGGATGTGGGTGCTGGCACCGGCCTTTGCGGAGAAGCACTGAGGGCGCGTGGCATTGTGCCGGTAGATGGCATCGACATCTCTCGGGAAATGCTGAACCAAGCGGCCACAAAAGACGCCTACCGCAATCTGTTTACCGGCAATGTCCTCAAACCGCTCAGGCTGCCTCACGGCCAATATCAGGGCGCAGTCAGCTCTGGCACGTTCACCACGGGACACGTGGGTCCAGCAGGCATTGACCGTGTAATTGCTGCGGTGCGTACGGGTGGATGGATCGTGATTTCCGTCAACACTCGGCACTATAAAGCCGCCGGGTTCGAAGAAAAATTAGACGCGCTCGAAGACAGGATCTGCGACGCACAGCATGTCGAAGTCCCGGTCTACGGTCCAGCGGCCACCGGAGAGCACGCCAAAGACGTTGCCAAACTACTCACATTCCGCAAGGCCTGAAGATCACGTATACATCTGGGTCTTGCGCGCCCGTGCCTCTTCCGTCGCCTTGCCTGTGCCGTCATGGTAACTGCCAAACCATCGATCCCATGGCATCTCTACCGTGCCGTAATTGCACTCGAAATAACGGTGGTGCAGCTGGTGAAAGAATACGCCCATAGGCATTTGTGTGGAATCTTTCACCATCAGTTCCTCAAACCCGGAATGCGAAAAGACCGGGTGGGTTGATTGAATGTAGCCATGAAACATCACATGCAGCGGGTGGGTTGGCACAACCAGATGAATGGCAAAGTTGGTGTAAAACAGAAGATGCTCAATTGGGTGCATCGCAATGCCCGACCATGGCCCAACATTGACATTGCGGTGATGCAAACTGTGCGCGAGCTTGTACAGCGGTGGCCAATGCAGCGCTCGGTGCACCCAATAGAAGTGGAAACTGGACCAGATTGGCAACAACACAAAAGCAGCCACAAACCAGACCGGATTATCCGGGAACAACAGTGACGGCGCATAGCCATTGGCCATGGCACAAAATACGAGGATCTGTGCTGCACTCCACAAAGTGATGCCACTGACGATGTGCCAGAACATATTGTCGTGGACCTGATTGTTGAAGGTGAAGGACCCGTTCTTGCGGTTCTGATCCCGAGCATCAAATTTGGTCACCGAACCCTGTTTCTTCGCTGTGATCAGCCAATAATGCAGCGTCCCCGCGATCACGCATTGCGGAACCAGATTGGCCAGCCAGACACGGAACATCCATGCAGGTTGAAAGCTCTGCATGGCTTCAAGCGGCGGCAGTATCAAGAAATAGGCGCCAAGCGCTAACGCCAGACATAAAGTGGTTGTTGAGAGTTCAAACCAGAATGAGGCGTACCACCTGAAAATGGCCACTGGTCTTGGAGGCCATTGGAACAATGGGTTTTGCGCGATGGGAGTTGGCGGGCGGTGGTTCCAACGCGCAGCTTCCTTCGCCTCTACGTCCGGATGCACCGCATCAACTGGCATAGTTTGATCCTTCCTCGTCCAGGATAGCCTTGAGCTCTGCCAGATGGCGTTCATCTTGTTCGGGGTAGTCTTCGATCTCTTGCGCCGTCTTGACTGCTATTTCGTGTGGAATGATCCGCAATGGCTTGCCCGTCTGCAATGCAAGCAGGTACGTCTGACAAGCACGTTCAAAATAGAACATTCGGTTAAAGGTGTCCGCCACCGTGTCGCCCAACACCATGATGCCGTGGTTGCCCATCACCATGACCTTGATCTTCGGATCACGCATCAAGGCAGCGCAGCGTTCTCCCTCTTCCTCAAAGGCCAACCCGCCATAGTCACTGTCCACCACAACGCGTTCGTAGAACATGCACCCGTTTTGATCGACGGGAGGTAGCGTGCTGTCGGCAAGCGCCGCCAGCGCCGTGGCATAAGGTGAATGGACATGCATGGCACAGCGCGCATGGGCGCAGTGCTTGTGCATACCCCCATGCAACCCCCACGCCGTCGGGTCAGGCGCATCTGGTCCCTCCATGCTTGCGGGGTCGTTGGCATCCACAACAATCAGATCCGATGCTTTGATGCGGGAAAAATGCATCTGGTTCGGGTTCATCAGGAACTGAGTGCCGTCCTCATTGATGGATAGCGAAAAGTGGTTCGCCACCGCTTCGTGCATGTTCAAGCGCACGGTCCAGCGAAATGCTGCGGCGAGATCCACACGCTCCTGCCAATGGTCCATATTGGCGCGAATACTTGTAACAGTCATGATCAAGCTCCCTATTGTTGTAAGAAGCCTGCCTTGTAGATGTTGTGTTGATCAAGCCTGTTTGCGACGCCGGCTTTGCGGACGAAGCTGCCGTTCGTGATTTGAATTTCAATGTCTGCTTTGCGCTGGTTTTTCACGTGGCCTAGTAGCGGTCACTATCCATCCAGCACGATGCGCGGGAAATAGAACGACACGGTCCAATTCGGAATGTCCACGATTTCGCTGATCCGCAAGTCTCCGCAAACCGAGCATAGCATGTAGGCATCCGTGGCTGACATTTGGGTGGTCGCCGTAATCCAGTCGATCATGCCCGACAGGGCATCGCGGGCCGCTTGCATAAGATCGTCGCCGATGCCGGTCGTTACCTTATAGCCAGCGCTGTCAATGTGTGATGTGACGGGACCCGTCGTCTGGAACCGTGGAAACTGAAGGTTTGCGTTTTTCAGAAGGTCAATTTTGATCGCGACCGTCATGGGGCTCTCAATCGCGGTGCCGCAGATTTCGCCGTCCCCTTGTGCTGCATGCGTGTCACCCAGCGACAAAAGACCGCCCGCGACCTCGACGGGAAGGTAAAGCGTTGTTCCGACCGCATTATCACGAATGTCGAGGTTGCCACCGACGCGCCGGGGCGGGACGACCGAGTGTGTACCGGGTTCGGCCAGGGCCAATCCGATCGTCCCGACAAATGGTTTCAAAGGAACTTTGCCACCCGGCCCATAGAGGGCTGGTGCCATCGAGACCGCGTCATACGTCCAGATGTGCAATGCAGGATCGGGAAACTGGTCGGCCAAGAGGCCGAAGCCGGGGATGTTCGCCGTCCAGCCCCATCCACTCGGTTTGAAATCAAGGAACGTGACCGCAACCGCGTCACCTGGTGCTGCGCCCTCTATGTGGATCGGGCCAGTGACCGGGTTCACATGATCGAATGAGAGCGTCCCGAGATCACCAGTTTGAGAGTCGGATGTCAGCTGACCACCCGAACTGTCGATCGTTTCGATCTCGACGGTTTGGCCCGGCGTCACGCTCAGTACAGGCTCAATCGAATTGTCCCATCCGAAATGGTGCCGATGTTTGTGGATCGTGTGATTGCAAGGCATGGGCCGCTCACTTTGTCTTTGAAAAGATATCCTCTATTTCGCGGTCGCCCATGATGCCTTGCGGACGGAACGCCATGGTCAATACGATGACGAGACCAAGCACCACGCCGGACAGGCCAAGGACCTCGGGCAGGTCGATGCCGACAACGACGGGCCCGGTTTCCAACCAGCGGACGACTTCGAGGCCGAACGATATCACGAATGTCCCCAGAACGGCACCGGTCACGGTGCGCATGCCACCCAAAATCAGCATCGCCAACGTCAGGAACACGTGGTTGAAGTAGAAGGGCCGCGCCGAGATCGTCCCTAGAAAATAGGCATAGGAGATACCGGCGATGGCCAGCACGATCCCGGACAGGATCCAGGCGATCAGCCGCAGGCGGGCCACGTTGACGCCCATTGCCGCTGCGCCTGTTTCATCGTCCGCCGAGGCGCGCAGTTGCACGCCCCAGCGGCTTTCGCGGAAGCCCCTGGCGAGCACGACCACAATGACCGCCACAACGATGATCGACGTCAGAGAGAACACTTGCGGAATGCCGAAGAACGCCTGATTGCCTTTGAAAATGTCGGTGCGAAACAGGAAGATCGAATGGATGATGACCAGGACGGCGAGCGAGGCGATCGTCGCCCCGATCGGGGTCATGCGCACGATGAACAACCCCACAAGGGCCGTGATCAGGGCCGTGATCGCGATGGCGATGATGGCGGAGGTGACCGGGTCCAGCGAAAATGCGTTCAGCCCGAATGGCGCAGCGGGCAAGGAAATGGCCTTCGTGGCCGCTGGCGTAACACAGATGGCTGCGACATAAGCCCCGATGCCCATGAAGGCGCTGTGACTGAGGTTCGTTATGCGTGCATTGCCCATGAAGATCTGCAGGCCGATCACCACCAACAGGTTCACGTAGGCCCCGTAGACAATTCGTATCTGATAGCGCGAGCCGAAGTATGTCGCCAGCACGCCGATGGCAATCAGAACCGCCGACAGCAAGGCAGCACCGATCAGGCCACGTCTTTGGGTGGGGGACAGCGTCATACCTTGTCCCCCTTTTCAACGGGCGGACTGAGGATGCCATTTGGCCGCCAGACAAGGATCAAGGCGATGATGCCGAAGACAAACGCATCTTTCATGCCGCCGTATTCCTGCGGCAGCAAAACCAGCATCGCCACCTGGACGATCCCAAGGAGGAATCCCCCAAGAACCGCGCCCGGCAAGCTGCCGAAGCCACCGACCACACAGGCCACGAAGGCCATGAGGACTGGATTGAAGCCGAGGTGAGGATCGACCGAGCCGCGGCGGGCCATGATGAAAATGCAGGCCAAACCGGCCAGCAGGCCGGAAATCAGGAACGCCAATGCAAAGACCCGGTTGGCACGTATCCCCATCAAGCGCACCATCTGGAAATCCAGCGACGCGCCCTGCATGGCCAGGCCCCAGATCGTTCGTTTCAAAAACAGGGTCAACGCAACGATAACGACCAACGTGGCCAACGTTTCAAACAATTGCAGCGATGAAATGCGGATGCCGAACAGATCGACCGGCACGTCAAGAAAATAGAGCGATGTCACAGCGATGGGCCGGGGCGACACGAAGAGCAGGAACAAATTTTGCAAAACGATGGAGACACCGAAGGCGGTCAAAAGTCCGGTCGTGGGGTCGGCGTATCGTACAGGCCGGAAGGCCACCCGTTCCAACAGAACGGACGTCAGCGCCGCCGCGACTACAGAGCCAAGAATGATGATCCAAGGGTTCGCCGTGACCAATGTTGCAAAGGCGACCATTGTGTATCCGCCGATGGCGATCACTTCGCCATGGGCAAAGTTGACCAGCCCCATGACCGAGAAGACAATCGCCAGGCCAAGAGCCAGCAAGGCGTATTCGGCGCCGAACGACAGCGCGTTGATGAATTGTTGCAGAATGTATTCCATATCAGCCCAGCCCCGTCAGTTTGGCCATCAACTCGTCATTTTGCCCAAATGATGATGCAGGACCTTCGGCCTGAATCGTGCCGGTGTTCAGCAGATAGGCATAATCAGAGATACGCAGCGCCTGCCGCGCGTTCTGCTCGACAAGCAGGATTGTCATTCCGTCTTGTTTCAACTGTTCGATCATCTCGAAAATCTGGCTGACAATGCGCGGGGCAAGGCCGAGGCTTGGTTCATCAAGGAGGAGGATGCGCGGCTTCGACATCAGGGCCCGCGCAATCGCGAGCATTTGCTGTTCACCACCTGACAGGGTGCCGGCCATTTGTCGGCGGCGGTCGCCGAGGATCGGGAAGGTTCGGAACCAGCGTTCGATATCGGCGCGAATGGCATCGCGATCCCGGCGAATACCTGCGCCAAGCAGAAGGTTCGCCTCGACACTCAGATTGCTGAACACCCGGCGGCCTTCGGGGGAGACCGAGATACCGGCGCGTACGCGGTCCTCGACGTCAGTGTTCGCAAGGTCCTGACCAAGAAATTTGACGGAGCCGCTGGTCTTCACCGTCCCGCAAATGGCTGAGATTGTAGAGCTCTTCCCAGCACCGTTAGGTCCCAGCAGAGTGACGCACTGGCCTTCGGGCACGCATAGGGAAATGCCGTGCACCGCCTCGATAGGGCCGTAAAAGACTTTGAGATCAGAGATGTCTAACATGGTTGGTGGGCGAGGCATGACACCCCGCCCATCTCTCTTTCTACCAGTTAGTCGGTGTATTTGCCGGAATTTCGTTTGTCAGCAGGACGCGTTCGCCATTGTCATATCCGATGACGGGAATGGTGCGTTGCGCATAGGTGCGCGTGTCCTTGAATGAAATGCTGTCTATAGTCAGTACCGGGATGCTGTCAGCGTTGCGGATTGTCTCGGCAATCGTGGCAGGATCGGTGCTGCCGGATTCCTCGACCGCCCATGCCACCGCCTTGACGGTATCAGCACCCGTGGCAGGGAACAGGCCCGGCACGTCGATGCCCATCTCTTTGCAGTCCCCGATGAACTGCACGACCGCACTGTCTGCCTGGCTCGGCGCGAGCGTGGCAAAGAAGACCTTGTTGAGAAGTGTCGCATCATCGGTCGCGATCGCGTCAAGCGACGGATCATCAAACCCATCAGACCCTACGACCCATGCATCAATCCCCGCACTGCGCAACTGACGCACCAGCACACCGACGTCAGGCATGATCGAAGAGATGTAGACCGCGTCGATATCTTCGTCCAAGGCCCGCATCTCGGCAATCTGCGGCGACCAATCAGTTGTGCCAAAGCTGAAGTTGAGCTTGGTCAGAACCTTGCCGCCGCCGGCCTCGATCACCTCGCCGAACCACAGCGGCGTCTTGGCCGACCAGCTGCCGCCCTCGTCCGAGGTCAGAAGAACGACGTTCTTGACGCCTTGGTCCAGCGCGTAGTTCGCGGCGGCTGTGGCCGTGAACGGGTCGGGTGAGACGCCGGTGAAGAAATTTTCGACGATGCCCGCGTGCATCTCTACCTGCGTAGACTGCGGCTGAAAGATCGAGACGCCGTAGCTTTGTGCGACTTGGGCGACGGGGATCATTGTGTCCGAAAACGGGATCGTCCCAAGCATGACCGCGCCTTCGTCGAGGAACTTCTGCGCAAGAGAAATGGCGGTTTGCGTGTCGGCGCCACTGTCCTGCACAAGCACTTCGATCTCTTTGCCATCAACGCCACCGTTGGCATTGATCATTTCGGCCATGCAGCGGGCACCCTGCCATTCGGCATAAGGTGCGTAGTCGCCGGTCATCGGCACGCCAAGTCCGATCTTAATTGTCTCTTGCGCCAGTGCAGGCGCGGCCAACGCGAGGGTTCCGGCGAGTGTCAGGTAAAGGGGTTTCATTTCAGTCTCCTTGTTGGTTTCCATGCACGAGATCGGCTTCTGCGTCTTCGCCCAGATATGCTCTGATGACCTCGGGGTTTTTTGTGATTTCAGCGGGGGTGCCTTCGGCGATGAGCGTGCCCATGTCGAGGACGCCTATCCGGTCGCAAAGGGTCATGATGAACTTCAGGTCGTGGTCGATCACCAGCAGCGCGCAGCCTGCCTTTTCCTTCACCCATCTCAGTGAGACGCCCAATGCCGCGGTCTCATCCTCGTTCATTCCGGCCGCAGGTTCGTCCAGCATCAGGATTTTCGGTTTCAGCGCCAGGGCGCGCACGATTTCCAGCCGGCGCTGATCGCCGTAGGGGAGCGCCCCCGCGGACCGACCTAGTTGCCCTTGCAGACCGAATTCAACCAGGGCGGCGTCGATCAGGTCCGGGTCATGCCCCGGCACGCGGGCCACGTCGATATTTTGACCAACGCTCAGGCTTGGGAACAGTCGCAAGTTCTGAAACGTCCGCGTAACGCCTAGCTTGGCGCATTGATCTGGCCGTAGCCCTCGTGTGGTTCGGCCGTCAAAGAACACCTCGCCTTTTGTCGGGCGCAACAGCCCCGTCATCAGGTTCACCAGCGTTGATTTTCCCGCGCCGTTGGGGCCGATCAAGCCATAGATCTCACCTGTGGCAATCCCCAAGCTGACATCGCGCACGGCCTGCACACCGCCGAAAGACTTGCCAAGGCTTTGCAGGGAAAGGATCGCGGTCATGCGGACGTCCCCAGCTCTTGCAGAAGCTCTTGGGTCGTGACCTGGCGGCAATACCCCTTGATCGCGGAAAGCGAATTTGCGTGACGTTCAGGCGTGTATGTCAGGCAGGCATCGGTCACTTGCGTCACCAGATATCCCAAGTCACAGGCATCGCGGATCGCACTTTCGACGCATTGATCCGTGATGATCCCACAGATCACCAATTGCCGCGTGCCAAGATTGCGCAACACGTAGTCAATATGGGTCGAGACAAAAACCGAAGAGGACGACTTGGGAAACACGATTTCATCGCCTTGAGGTGCGATCTGGTCGATCACTTTGCCGTCCCATGACCCTTTCGGCACGTTGAAGCCGGTGATTTTGTAGTCGAGCGACCGGTCGCGCCCGTCCAGTGTCAGGCTTTCGATTGTGGTATAAAGAACCTCGATCCCGGCTTTGCGAAAGGCTGATTGCAGGGCCTGCATGTTCGGTATCACCCGCGACTTCATCTCACGAAAGAACCATCCGTAAGTGTTGTTGAAATCCTCGTCCGAGAGGTCGCGAAACTCTGCGCCGTCCCGGTGGGCTGCGAAATTCTGCACATCAACGAACAGGATCGCCGACTGCTCTGGCTCAAGCGGTATATCGCGCGACAGGGTCATTCTGCGTCATCCATCAAGGTTCGGATCGCGTCGGAAAGAAGCATTGCCCAACGGTCTTGACCGCTTTCATCGACGATGCGCTTGTTGCAAATTTCGATTAGCGCATGGGAGAGGCCCTTGGCTTCGGCATATCGCGGGATCAGCCAATCGGTTTCATCATCGATCTGATAAGGCTGGTCGAGTGCGATGCTAAGACTTGGATCTGACTGCGATATCTTATCCGCAAGGGCCTGCGCGGTCATCGTATCGCGACGCGACAAAAGCCCAAGATCCCAAGGACGCGTTTCACCCGGGTAGTCCGGTGTGAATGAATGAATGGAAAAGATCGCGCGGAAGCGATGTTCGTGCACCGTGGTCGCCACGGCTGCATCGTAGGGATCGAAAATCTCGCGCTTCCGAGCTTCGGCGTCGTCCGGACTAAGCCCCCCATTGCCCGGCACGTGGATACCTCCCGTCATTTTGGGGATCGATCCGTCCGAGCCCGGCGGGCGGTTGCAGTCGATCACAAGCCTGCTGTAGCGCTGAACGATGAGCGGGGCGCCAAGGCGATCCGACATCCTTCGCGCAACCGCTTCCGCACCAATATCCCAGCCAATGTGGCTGTTAAAATCATCGGGCGACAGGCCGAGTGTCCCCAGCGCCGCGGGTGTCGCCTGACCGGCGTGTTCACATACCAACAGGATATCGCTCTCTGCTGTCGCACGACGAATCTCGACAGGCGCCGCATCATTTGACGACAAAAGACGACGGTTTGGCATAAGCTGGGCCATCAATGCCTCCGATCCAGACAGGGGCGCGGTAGATGCGAGTGCAATTTCATGCATCTAAGCATTGAATAATAATTTTCAAAGTCAACAAAATTATCTTGAATGAAAAATTCTTTTCGTTATGGCTGAAAGAAGAGAGGTGCCAATGTCCGTCAGTGTCAAAAGCAAAATCGAAGACAACGCGAGCCAGCTGACGGCCGGTGAGCGCAAGCTCGCCACTGCCATTCTGGCGGATTACCCGTTCTCCGGCCTCGCTTCGATTCAAGAGCTTTCGCAGCGGTCCGAAGTGTCGGCGGCGTCGATCTCGCGTTTTATGGTCAAGATCGGGCTGTCAGGCTATCAGGAGTTCCAACGCGACCTGATTACCGAGTTAAAGGAAGGAAACCGTAGCCCCGCGCACGCGCATTCTGGCACCCGCGAAATCGAAGGCGGATACCTCAACGATTTTCTTGAAAAGACCGTGCAGCAGATGGCGATTGCGGGTGATGCGATTACCGAGGACCAGTTTCTACGGGTTTGTCAAGCGTTCTCAAACAAGAAACGCTCGGTCTACACCTTGGGTGGCCGGATCAGCGACACGATTGCCGCGCACCTGTCGTTTCACCTGCGTCAGGCGCGTGACGGGGTCTATCACTTGCCCCAGAACCCCGAAAGCTGGCCGGATTACCTGTTGCGGATGCGGCCCGGCGACATGTTCTTCATTGTCGATTTCCGCCGCTATCAGGCTGCGCTGCACAGGTTGGCAGAGCAGGCCCATCAGGAGCGCGGTGCGGAAATCATCCTGATGACCGACAAATGGATTTCCCCGATCGCGCGCCACGCGTCCGAGGTTCTGGCAGTGCCGATCGATTCAGGCACGCTGTGGGACACGTATTCGTCGGCACTCGCCGTCACCGAGGCCATCGTGACACGCATCGCAGAAGACAACTGGGACGAAACGCGCACGCGGATTGAAGCGTGGGATGCCCTGCGGCCCGTTGGAAAGGACAAGGTATGAGCGATCCGACACCTCTGATCCAGGCAGTGACCTGTGATCTTGCGGGTAAGGTGCGCGGCAAGGGCTTTCCTGCAGATCAGTTGGAAAAGCGCCTGACGCGGGGTGTCGGCTGGGTGCCAACGAATATCCAAATCACCTGTTTTGACGGCATCGGGGACAGTCCGTTTGGGTCTATCGGTGATCTGCTTTTGCGCCCAGACCCGGAGGCAGAGGTCAAGCTGTCGCTGCCGAACGGGCAGTCAGAACACTGGATGCTCGGCAACATCGTGACCCTTGAGGGAGAACCATGGCCATTGTGCATGCGCCAAATGTTGCGGGATGCGCTGGCGCGGCTGGAAAGGCTGACCGGTTGCCATCTGAATGCGGCGTTCGAGCATGAATTCCAACTTAAAGGTCCGTCGCAGGACAATGCAGGGTTTGGCCGCGCGGCATTTGAGGCAAAGCGTCCGTTTCTTGAGGCGCTTACGGGCGCTTTGAAAGGCGCCGGTATCGCGCCCGACAGCATCATGAAGGAATACGGACCTAACCAATACGAAGTTGTCATCACACCTGATATCGGCATCCGTGCGGCAGACGCAGCGGTCATCCTGCGGGAAGTGACGCGCAGCGTTGCCAGCGCCTGCGGGGAAGAGGCGACATTTGTCCCGATCCAGGACATCGCATCAGTCGGCAATGGCGTGCATATCCACTTCAGTTTTGTCGATGGCGACGGCGCGTTCAAAACCTACGACCCACAGGGCCCGGCGGGCATGTCGCAGATCACCGATGCCTTCGCGGCTGGGGTGCTGAAATACCTGCCCGCCATTGTCGCCCTGACCGCACCCAGCCATATTTCCTATCAGCGTTTGACGCCCCACAGATGGTCCGCGGCCTACAACAACCTCGGCCATCAAGACCGAGAGGCATCCCTGCGCATTTGCCCGGTCACCGGCGACGCACCGGACAAGATCGCCAAGCAGTTCAACCTTGAATACCGCGCCGCCGACGCTGCCGCCTGTCCGCATCTTGCTTTGGCGGCAATCGTTCATGCCGGGGCGCAGGGGATCGAAGACGGCTTTACATCGCCAGCACCCACAACCGATGACCTGTCAGAGCTGTCAGCAGACGCGCTCGCCAGCCGCGGGTTCGAGAGGCTTCCTGAAACGCTTGAGGCCGCGCTGGAGCGGTTCGGTAACGATCCTACCGTCGCCGGTTGGTTCCCCGATGGCTTCGTGCCGCTTTACCGCGCGCACAAGGCGGCCGAGATAGACCATGTGAAAGACATGACCGTGGAAGAGGCCTGCGCAGCCTATGCCGAAACCTATTGAGCGACGGATTTCACCAAAGACATCACCATTGATATGAGAGAAGGACCCCCGCGATGAAAAAAATTGCCGTTCTGGGGCTTGGAAAAGTCGGCTTGCTTGCGTCCGAGTTGCTGCATGAAGCGGGCTTTGAGGTTCATGCCTTTGATCAAGCGCCGCGGGTCACGGACATGCCGTTTTCAGTCCGTCCAGCGGATATGGCCGACGCTGCGGAAGTCGCACGAATATTCGGAACTGTCGACGCCGTTCTGTCCTGCCTGCCCTATCACTTGAACGCATCCCTGGCCGAAGCAGCCGTTGACGCCGAAATCCATTACTTTGATCTGACCGAGGACGTGCCGACGACGAAGCGGATCATCGATCTATCGCAAAGGTCGAAAAGGCTGATGGCACCGCAATGCGGGCTCGCACCGGGTTTCGTCGGCATTGTTGGCGCAGACCTGATTTCCCGCTTTGATGACTGCCGGTCGTGCAAAATGCGTGTTGGTGCCTTGCCGCAAAACCCGACTGGGCTGATGGGATATTCGTTCAACTGGTCGCCCGAAGGCGTCGTGAACGAATACCTCAACGATTGCGAAGTGCTCGAAGACGGCGTCATTAAGCAGGTCTCGCCCATGGAGTGGATCGAGAAGCATTATATCGGTGGCACCGAGCTTGAGGCGTTCACCACTTCTGGCGGGCTGGGAACCATGTGCGAGACATATCTGGGGATCGTCCCGAACATGGATTACAAGTCCCTGCGCTATCCCGGCCATGCCAACCTGATGAACTTCTTCTTCCATGAACTTCTGATGCGCGACCGGCGCAAGGAAGCGGGCGAGATCCTCGTGAATGCAAAACCCCCGGTTTCGGATGACATCGTCTATGTCCACATCGCGGCAGAGGGCCTCAAAGACGGCGTTCTTGCACGAGAAGAATTCGTGCGCGCTTACAAGCCCGTTGAGCAGGCTGGGCGGACACGGACCGCCATCGCCTGGACGACAGCGTCATCGGTGGTCGCCATCATCGAAATGGTCCGCGACGGCACGCTACCGCAATCCGGATTCCTCAAGCAGGAAAACGTGCCGCTCACGGCGTTCCTGCAAACGGAAACCGGGCGCTTCTACGACTTAACCGGGTAGGTCACCGGCGTGGGCGCGCAACCGTTGGGATGACGCTGCCTCTGCCCGGACCCAATCGCAAAATGCGGTTGCGGTTGCGTTCCGCAGACCGAGCGGGCGAACGACGTAATACTGGCCCGATCCGCATGGCGCCTGTCCGATCTTGTGCAAGGTACGCTGCGCCAGCTCTGCTTCGACCAGATAGGCAGGCACGATCGCGGCCCCGAGCCCATGAACCGCGGCCGCAATCATGGCCGAGAACTGATCAAAGCGGTCCCCGACCGTCGCACTCTCAACCGTCACATTCTGTGACTTTAAGAACGCGGGCCACAGCTCTGCCCGACTGGTCAGATGCAGACGCGGCAGAGTGTTGTAGTCCGCGCCGCCCTTGGGGTCCGAATGCGCCATCAACGCGGGTGCGGCAACGACGATCAGATCCTCGGGGCAAAGCCGCATCGCCCGACCACCAACCCAGTCGGACGATCCGAAATGAATCGCCACGTCAACGCCCGCCTTGGCCAGATCAAACGGGCGGGTATGGCTTTCAAATGACAGCGTGACGCCCGGTTGCCGCGCACGAAACCCGGCAAGTCGCGGCATGAGCCAGCGCGACCCGAAGGTTGGCAAAATGGCGATGCGCAAGGATTGCCCTGTCTCCCCTGCGGCCCGCGCATTGGCAATCGTGCGTCTCAAAGCGGCCAGATTGTCTTGCAGGCTTGCGGACAAGGATTGCCCAGCCGGCGTCAACACAACGCCCCGGCCGTCCTTGCGAAACAGGGGCGTGCCGATCAATGCCTCAAATTCCTTGACCTGACGACTGACGACCGCCTGGCTGATGCCCAGGATTTCTGCAGCGGATGTATAGCTTTGCGCCTTTGCGGCCGCTTCAAAACTACGCAGCACTGCGGTTGATGGGATCTGCATATTACCTGCCTCAAAAGCTATGTATATATGCAAAATATCCACCTTATTATCACGATGTCAAAACCGTAGATTCATCCCGCACCCCCATCGGGAAGCGGACGCCCATGACCAAAACTGACACCTTTGAACCTGCGACCCGCCTCGACGGGCTTGGCCTGTCGGGGATCGTGCAGATCTCTGAGCAGGCGGCAAGGTTAAAGGCGGCGGGGCAAGATATCATCTCTCTCTCGACCGGAGAGCCGGATTTGCCGACGCCTGCTTTCGTGATCGACCGAGCCCATGCCGCCGCACGGGAAGGCGCCACGCGCTATACACCGACCGCTGGAACAAACGAATTGCAGCAAGCTATCGCGCGGGACACTGCTGCTGAGACACAGAAAATCATCGTTTCGACAGGGGCCAAGCAGGTTTTGGCCAACGCCTTGTTGGCAACCCTGAACACAGGCGACGAGGTGATCCTGCCAACACCTTTCTGGACGAGCTATGCCGATATGGTCACGCTAGCGGGCGGCATCCCGGTGCGCGTGCCGTGCAGCATGGCCGACGGTTTCAAGCTGTCACCAGATCGGTTGGCACAAGCGATTACCCCCAAGACGCGCTGGCTGATGCTGAATTCTCCGTCCAATCCGTCGGGGGCTGTCTATGCCAAACAGGATTTGCAGGCGCTGGCGCAAGTACTGAAAGGTGCCCGGCATGTATGGGTGATCTCTGACGAAATCTATCGTCATCTGTCCTACGTGCCGTTCACCAGCTTTCGCGACGCCGCCCCCGAATTGCGCGATCGGACGTTGGTCGTTGACGGCGTGTCAAAGGCTTGGGCTATGACAGGCTGGCGTATTGGCTGGGGGATCGGACCCGCCCCACTTATTGACGCGATGACCGTCGTGCAGGGGCAGTCCACATCCGGCGCATCCTCGGTCTCGCAAGCTGCAGCGGTGGCGGCACTGAACGGGGATCGCGCACTGCTAAAAGAGCGGTGTGACACTTACAAAGCGAGGCGCGATTTGGTCGTGGGCCGTCTGAACGCGATGCCGGGGATCACCTGCCGGGTGCCGGACGGGGCGTTCTATGCCTTTCCAAACTGTGAAGATCATCTGGACGCGAATTCCACCGATGCGGATGTCTGCGCGGCCCTTCTTGAAAGGGCCGGTATAGCTCTCGTGCCCGGTAGAGCCTTCGGAGCACCGGGGCATCTGCGCCTATCCTTTGCCTATTCAAATGATGATCTCACCCGTGGTCTGGACCGCTTGCAGGCCGCACTTGAGAGGGGTTTACGATGAAAGACACGATGCAAGAGGGCTTTGGCCCCGACCTTGGCACATTCGATTGGCAGGATCCGTTTCGGCTGGCCGATCAACTGAACGAAGATCAGCGTATGTTGGCCGAGGCGGCTGCTATCTTTGCTCATGACAAACTGATGCCGCGCATCAAAACCGCCTATGCCGAAGAGCGGGTGGAGCCCGAGATATTCGCCGAAATGGGGGCTGCGGGCCTCTTGGGTGCCACCATCGATGAAAGCTACGGTGGATTGGGTGCCGACTATGTAACCTACGGTCTTATCTCGCGTGAGATCGAACGTGTGGACAGCGGTTATCGGTCGATGATGTCGGTGCAAAGCTCTTTGGTGATGTATCCAATCGACGCCTACGGTAGCGACGCGCAACGCGCGAAATATCTGCCCAAATTGGCCACAGGCGAATGGATCGGGTGTTTTGGCCTGACCGAACCGGACGCGGGATCAGACCCCGCAGGCATGAAAACAAGAGCCGAGAAAATCGACGGCGGATTTCGTTTGACCGGCTCCAAGATGTGGATTTCCAACAGTCCGATCGCGGATGTTTTCGTCGTTTGGGCCAAGTCCGACGCCCACGCGGGGAAGATCCGCGGCTTCGTGTTGGAAAAAGGGGCGAAGGGTCTGTCAGCCCCAAAAATCGCCGGAAAACTCAGTCTTCGCGCCTCGGTCACTGGAGAAATCGTCATGGATGGTGTCGAAGTTGGTGAAGACGCGCTGTTGCCGGGTGTCGATGGACTAAAGGGGCCATTTGGCTGCCTGAACCGCGCCCGCTACGGCATTGCTTGGGGTGTTATGGGGGCGGCTGAAGATTGCTGGCACCGCGCGCGCGGCTATGGGTTGGACCGCAAGCAGTTCAATCGGCCACTCGCGCAGACGCAGCTGTTCCAGAAAAAGCTCGCCGATATGCAGACCGAGATCGCACTCGGACTGCAAGCTGCGTTGCGCGTCGGGCAGATGATGGATAGCGGCCACGCAGCACCAGAGCAGATCAGCCTCATTAAGCGCAACAACTGTGGCAAAGCGCTCGACATCGCGCGTCATGCCCGCGACATGCACGGCGGTAACGGGATCAGCGAAGAATTCCACGTGATCCGGCATTCCGCCAACCTTGAAACGGTCAACACCTACGAGGGCACACACGACATTCACGCGCTGATCCTTGGACGCGCACAGACCGGTCTGCAGGCGTTTTTCTGAGCCATGGACCGCGCACGGATCGTAGAACAGAACTTTCTGAGGCGCACAGCCGCCGGTGATCTGCCGCCGGGCCGTGCGCCTGCCGGGATACTGACCGATAAGGCTGCCGTCGAGGTTTTTCATGCGCAATGTCTCAGCCGTGCGCTCGATCTGCAGAGCCGCGAAATGCAGGCGGCGGGCGAAGGGTTCTACACAATCGGATCGTCCGGGCATGAAGGCATCGCGGCCGTGGCCGCAGCCCTGCGCCCCACCGACCCGGCCTTTTTGCACTATCGCGACGGCGCGTTTCAGATTGCGCGCGCCATGCAGGTGCCGGGTCAGTCGATGGCGTGGGACATGCTTCTCAGCTTTGCCTGTTCCAGGGATGATCCGATCTCGGGCGGGCGGCACAAAGTGCTGGGTTCCAAAGCGCTGAACATCCCGCCGCAGACATCGACCATCGCCAGCCATTTGCCGAAGGCGCTTGGGGCGGCCTATTCAATAGGGGCTGCGCGCCGCCACCGCCCAGAACACGTCAGCTACCCGGACGACGCGATTGTCGTTTGCAGCTTTGGCGATGCCTCTGCCAACCATTCAACGGCGCAGGGAGCGTTCAATGCCGCGCAATGGACCAGCTACCAGTCGACGCCCCTGCCGCTGTTGTTTGTATGCGAGGACAATGGAATTGGCATTTCAACCGAGACGCCAAAGGGCTGGATCGAGGCCACCTTTCAGAACCGCCCTGGCCTGAAGTATTTCGCCTGCGACGGACTGGATATCTTCGACACATTCCGCGTGGCCTACGAGGCCGCCGACTACGTGCGCCGCCGCCGCAAGCCGGCGTTTCTGCATATCCAAACTGTCAGGCTCTATGGCCACGCGGGCGCCGATGTAGCGACGACCTATCTGCCCAAGGCTGCCGTCGAAGCGGATGAGGCGAACGACCCACTTTTGCACTCGGTACGTTTGCTGGCTGCACGGGGAGCGCTTGACGCGCAAGCTGCGCGAAAGGTCTACGCCGGCACCCGCGCCCGTGTGGCCCGCATCGCAGCAGAGGTAGTAACCCGCCCACGGCTCAAAACTGCATCCGACGTCATGGCCAGCCTTATCCCACCCACACGCACCAGCCATCCCACCAACGCAGCAAGCGACGCCGACCGATCCGTGGTTCTTGGTCCAGCGGCCAAGGCGCAAGAAGGTCCGCAACCGATGAGCCGCCTTTTGAATTGGGCGCTGAGCGACCTGATGCTGGAGCACCGCGAGGTCATGCTGATGGGGGAGGATGTGGGCCGTAAGGGCGGCGTCTACGGCGTTACGCAAAAGCTGCAAAAGCGGTTCGGATCGGACCGGGTGATCGACACGCTGCTGGATGAACAATCCATTCTCGGCCTCGCCATCGGCATGGCGCACAATGGGTTCATTCCCATACCCGAGATCCAGTTCCTTGCCTATCTGCACAACGCCGAGGATCAGTTACGGGGCGAGGCCGCGACCTTGCCGTTCTTTTCCAACGGGCAATTCACCAATCCGATGGTCGTCCGCATTGCGGGCCTTGGGTATCAGCGCGGCTTTGGCGGGCACTTTCATAACGACAACTCGGTCGCGGTTCTGCGCGACATTCCTGGGCTGATCCTTGCTTGCCCATCCAACGGCCGTGACGCCGTGAGGATGCTGCGCGAAGCGGTGCGGCTGGCGCGCGAAGAGCAGCGGATCGTTGCCTTTCTGGAACCGATCGCGCTGTATCCCATGCGTGATCTGCTGGAAGACGGTGATGACGGTTGGATGAACCAGTATCCGGCGGCAGGTGAACGGATTGAAACGGGCGAGGTCGGCACCCATGGGTCCGGGACGGATCTGGCTATCGTGACGTTCGGCAATGGCACATACCTCGCGCGACAGGCGCAGGCAGACCTGAAATCTGACGGAATAGATGCCCGTGTTATCGACCTGCGCTGGTTGTCGCCCTTGCCAGAAGCCGGATTATTGCAGGCGCTTGCCGAATGCGACCGGGCCTTGATCGTGGATGAAACCCGTCGGACGGGCGGGCTGTCAGAGGCGCTGTTTGCGCTCCTGACTGAGAAAACCGACCTGCACCTCAACCGCGTGACAGCCGAGGACAGCTTTATCGCCACGGGCCCGGCTTATGGGGCCACACTGCCGTCCCGCGAGGGCATCGTGGATGCGGCCAAGGCGATGGTGGCATGAAGACGGCCGTGCTGATCTGCCCCGGACGGGGGACCTACAACAAGGGCGAGTTGGGCACTCTGGCGCGTCACTTCCCAGACCCTGACTTGCTGGCGGCCTTTGATACGGCCCGCACGGCCCAAGGGCAGACCAACCTTTCCGACCTTGATGCTGCCCGGACGTTCGATGCGGCGATCCACACGCGCGGCGATAACGCCGCTGGCCTGATCTATACGGCGAGCCTTGGGGACTTCATGACCATCGACCGTGATGGGATCGAGCTTGTGGCGGTGACCGGCAATTCAATGGGCTGGTACAGTGCGCTGGCCTGTGCTGGCGCGGTTCAACCACGGACCGGCTTTGATATCGTGAACACAATGGGCCGCTGGATGCATGAGGATGGTGAGGGCGGGCAGTTGGTTTATCCCTTCACGGATGAGGACTGGCGCGGCGGAGAACAAGCCACACAAAACCTGTGCGACATCGTCAATGAAATTGACGGCACGTTCGAGCAATCCCTTTCCGTCTCGATCAACCTTGGTGGGATGCTCGTTCTGGCGGGCAATTCGCGCGGATTGTCAGCCTTTGAAAAGGTCGTGCCGCGACGCGATCTGTTTCCCATGCGGCTGGCCGAACATGCGGCATTTCATTCCGATCTGGTCGCCCCGATCTCTGATCGAGCGCTATCGCATTTCGCGCCATCGCATTTCTGTCAACCTGATCTGCCGATGATCGACGGGCGCGGTGCAATCTGGTGGCCGGGGGCAAGCGACCCGGCGGCGCTGCACAGCTACACTTTCGGTCATCAGGTCACCCAGCCCTATGACTTTACCCGTGCCATCGCGGTGGCCGCCCGCGAATTCGCGCCCGATCTCTTTATTGTCTCGGGACCCGGCACGACGCTGGGCGGTGCGGTGGCTCAATCGCTTGTGCTGACCACATGGCGCGGAATGCGCAGCAAGGCTGATTTTCAAGCAATGCAACAGGCGGACCCGTTCCTTGTCGCAATGGGTCGCGCCGACCAAAGACACCTTGTCACGAAAGGATAACGCATGACCCATCACGACGTTCTTCTGGCCGCGGGCCTGACGAATGCGGACCTGACCGGCGGCACGCTGACTGTCTGTTCTCCGATTGACGGCGCTGAGGTCGCGCATGTGACCGAGACGCCCACCAGCGACATGCCGGCAGTGATCGCCAGGGCACAAGCGGCATTCATGGATTGGCGATCTGTGCCTGCAGCGCGTCGGGGGGAACTTGTCCGCCTTCTGGGCGAAGAGCTTCGCGCGGCAAAAGACGAACTTGGCGCGGTTGTAACGCTGGAGGCGGGCAAGATCGTGTCCGAAGGCCTTGGCGAGGTGCAGGAGATGATCGACATTTGCGATTTCGCGGTTGGCCTGTCGCGGCAACTTTATGGCCTTACCATCGCGTCCGAACGGCCCGGCCACCGCATGATGGAAACCTGGCACCCGATGGGCACCTGCGGCGTCATCACCGCGTTTAACTTCCCCGTCGCGGTCTGGTCCTGGAACGCCGCATTGGCGCTGGTCTGCGGCAATCCTGTGATCTGGAAACCGTCGGAAAAGACGCCGCTGACAGCACTCGTCTGCATGAAGATTCTGGACCGGGCGCTCACGCGGTTTGGCGACGCGCCCAAAGGTTTGGTGCAATGCACAATCGGCGGGCCGGACATTGGTGAGGCGCTTGTCCAGTCATCTGACGTGCCCATTATCAGCGCGACGGGATCGACACGGATGGGTGGCATTGTCGGGCCAAAGGTTGCGGCGCGGTGGGGCCGGCCGATCCTTGAACTGGGCGGCAATAACGGCATGATAGTCGCGCCGTCAGCGGACCTTGACATGACGTTGCGGGCGATTGTCTTTTCGGCCGTCGGCACGGCCGGGCAACGTTGCACGACCCTGCGCCGGGCCATCGTTCACCATTCCATCAAGGATGACCTCGTCTCAAAGCTCGCAAAGGCCTATGCGACGCTTGCGATCGGCGACCCCCGACAGGATGGCACACTTGTCGGCCCGCTGATTGACCAGGCCGCCTCTGACCGGATGCAGGCGATGCTGACGCAGGCCAAGGCCGAAGGCGGAACGGTCCATGGTGGCGGTGTGGCAAGCGGGGTCGAGGGGGGCGCTTATGTCAGACCGGCTATCGTGGAGATGCCCACCCAATCAAAAACAGTCGCGACCGAAACCTTCGCGCCGATCCTCTACGTCATGGGCTACAATGATTTCGACGAAGCTATTGCACTGCACAATGGTGTGCCACAGGGGCTGTCATCCTGCATCATGACGCGCGATCTGCGCGAGGCGGAACGGTTCCTGTCGGCATCCGGCTCTGACTGCGGCATCGCGAACGTAAATATCGGCCCATCCGGTGCAGAAATCGGTGGCGCCTTCGGCGGAGAAAAGGAAACCGGCGGCGGACGAGAGAGCGGCTCCGACGCGTGGAAATCCTACATGCGGCGGCAAACCAATACGATCAACTATTCCGACGCGTTGCCGCTTGCGCAGGGAGTCAGATTTGAGTTTTGAAGTATAAGCCAGCCGCGCCACTAAGCGAACGATCAACGACAGCTTTACGTGCTTTGCTGGCATTGGTGCGGCATGCAGCATCGGTCGAGTTGGGCTCAAAGCTGTCATCTGACAGATTTGGTCGGTTGACCGGTGCCAGCCCGAAGCCGACATTCATCGTTGGCGTGCGTGCAAGGCTGACGTGGGACAAAGCGGACACCCAGCTCATTGATCCAGATATCCGCTTCCAAGCAAAACGTCAGTTAATGTCCTGCACATCCATCACAAGGTTTTCCCAGTTACGCTGGTTTTCCATGTCGTGCTGCAAGCCTTGCTCATCGGCGATACCGAAGCGTTTGACTGCAGGTGTTTTGCTGGTTGCTTGGTACAGCCAATAGGCTTCTGCCTGCAGCGCGTCATCAATGGGTTTGTCGATGGATTCGTAGACCATCTGCTTACAGGCATTGATCGACTCCGCCGGGAATTTGGCGATGCGCTGTGCCAGCGTGTTAACGTATTCGTTGATCTCATTTGCCTCAAAGGCTTTGTTGATTGTGCCGATGGCTTCCGCCTCGTCCGCATCGAAATCGCGCGCACTTAGGATGATTTCCAACGCGCGGCCAAGGCCGGTTTGACGTGCCATGCGCGATGCACCGCCGCCACAGGGCAGAATGCCCATGCCGACTTCCATTTGCATGAACTTGAACTTGCCACGCACGGCAAACCGCATGTCCAGGGCGAGTGCCAGTTCGTGACCCCCGCCACGAGCAAAGCCTTCGAGTTTGGCGATGGTAGCTTGCGGGACTTTGCTGATGCGTTCGCACACAGATTGGAGGTCCAACAGCTGCGCCTCCTCACGCGATACGGCCTCAGTCGACATATCTTTCAAAAGTTCGGTGTCGTAGTGGCAGACCCAGACTTCGGGGTTGGCAGACTGGAAAATCACAACTTTCGTCTCGCGATCCCGCTCAAGCCGCATGGCAAGGCTGTTGAGATCGGCAAGCATTTCGTGGCCCTGTACGTTCACCGTGCCAAAATCAAAGGTGACTGTGGCGATGGCGTCTTTAACTTCAACGTCAAAGGTTTGGAAGTTTTCATATTTCATGGGACAGTCCTTTCTTGCGCCCGTGCGGCCATTGCCGACGGGAGGGTTGCTTTGGAGGGAGGAGAGAGGTTCGACTGTCGCTGACCCTCAGGTGATCAGCTCAGGCTTTGAAGCGCGTCTTCGATGCCCTTCATGACCTGCACCGAATAGGATTGATCCATGGCCGCTGCGTGGGGGTTTGCAAACCGACCACTGTCATTGTCGAAGTATTTACCGGATGCATCTGCAAACGACGCGCCCAAGGCGGCCTCGCGCAGGATATCTGCGCCGATCTGGAGGTCATTGCCCGCGATGCCGTAGCCCTCTTTGACCATCTTGGAAGCAAGCAGGGAGCCGGGGTTCACTGCGACCACGATTGGTCCGTCTGGCAACTCTTTGGCCAGCTCTCGGGTCCAGATCGTGATGCCCAGTTTGCTTTGCGCATAGGCGTCGTTGTGGCCCATTTGTTTGCCGCCGCGCATCGCATCCAGATCAATCGGCGCTTGCGCAGCGGAGGACAGGTTCACAATCCGCCCATCCTTGGGGATGATCCGCAGCAACGCGCGAGTCAGCGCGTAGGGTGCAAAAGTATTGACCATAAAGCGCACATCATGGCCCGCGTCCGTCATCGTGTCTTGGACCTTCAACACACCCGCGTTGTTGATCAGCACATCAAGGCGATCGTGCTTTTCCATCACCTCGGCGGCAAAGGTTTGAATGTCGGCCATGCGGGTCAGATCGGCGGCGTAGGTTTCGACCTTACCGCCAACCTTGGTCACCGCCTCTTCAAGACGCGCAGCGCCGCGGCCGTGCAGCAGAATGGTGTGCCCCTCTTTCGCGAGGGTTTGTGCGGTCAACAGGCCGATGCCGTCGGTGGAGCCAGTAATGAGAATGGTCTTGGTCATGAGGATGCCTTTCAGGGGGGGCGGATGATTTGCGCGGTGATTAGTACCGAACCAATGTCCGGCTCTCGATGCTTTGGCGCACCGTGTGGATGTTGGGGTCTTCAACCATATCAAGGGCACTGTGTCCGATGGAGGGCCGACCGCTGTTGTCGTAGATGTTGAAATACGCGACCTCGTTCGGGGTCATTCTGGACATATAGATCCATTCATGCGCCGGATTGGCGGCTAGGCCCATGATCTGTCCTTTGCGGTCAGGGTAGATGAGGTCCAGCAAAATCCAATCTTCGTCAGCGACGCTTGACGGCAGGACAAAACCCAACGGTGCCGAGTTGATTGCCGCCTCAACAGGTCGCCAAACGTTGATGAACGCGTATAGGCCCATTTCCCATTTGGCAGCCTTTTCTACGCCCAGAATGTCGATCAAACGCTGCTTGGCACCTTGTGCGCTATAGTCGCTGTGAACGTTACGGGCGGGCTTTCGCACCGCTTCAGGATCGTCAGTGCGGACTGTATGATCAAAGATGATGACTTCTTTGGCCTCAACTTCGGTGGTCAATAGTTTGGTCAACTCAGCATCATATGTCTCGCGCCAATCATTGTCCGCACCAAAAGAGGTCACGGTTGTTGGGAAAGCGGTGAAGCCCACTGAGTTTTCTGCAAAATTGGTGCCACCTCCAACAGTGCGCTCGTCAAATACCTCAACTTGCGTTGGGGCCAATTCGGGCGCGATCAGGTTACCGATGATGCCACCCGCATCTAGTTGGAACGCTTGCCGTTCTGGTTTGTGAACATGGTAATTTACGGTCGCGGTCTGGGTCATTGCTGGCTCCTGTCTTCGTCTTGACCTTTGACTTATCACCTTTGGAAAATATAAAAACGGATCAGAAATGATTTCAGTATTCGGAAAAACTATACAATATGGATATCCAAAGCCTCCGCCTTTTTGTGTTGTCCTGTGAGACATTGAACATCAGCGGCGCAGGACGTGCGCTTGGCATGGCTCCCGCAGTGGCCAGCAACCGGATCGCTAAACTGGAACATACGTTGGGCGTGGAATTGCTGCACCGCTCGACGCGCAAGGTATCTGTCTCTTTGGAGGGCCAGGATTTTCTGCCCTATGCCCGCGAGATGATCGCGCAAGAGGAAGCGGCTCTTGCAGCACTCGGCAAAGGCAAAGCAGAGATCAGCGGCACATTACGGTTTGCCGCGCCGAGCACATTCGCGCAGTTATATATTACGCCGTTGCTGCCCACGTTCATGGATCGCTACCCAGACCTGACGCTTGATCTGCATCTGTCCGACGCTCAGTTCGATTTGATTGAGGGTAGCTATGACCTCGCCCTGCGAAACTCTGTATTGGAAGACAGCAGCCTGATGGCACGCAAACTGGCGGATGACACGCGCATATTCTGCGCGTCGCCAAAATGTCTGGAACGGGACGGGACGCCTCACGTCCTTGGCGATCTGAACGCGCACCGCTTTATCGCTTTTCGAAATCTTGACCCGAAAGACATCATTGACCCAAGCGGCAGCCAATCTGTGTTTGACCCAAAACGCACGGCGCAACGTCTGATTTTGAATGATGGGGTCTCGCAGAAATTGGCAACGATGGAGGGGGCTGGCATTTCAATCAACTCTCTTTGGGCTGTTCACCGCGAACTTAAACAAGGGGAGTTGGTGAAGGTTCTGCCGGGATATACTTTCGCCAGCAATCCGGTACTGTGGCTCATCTACCCCAAAAGCAACGTCGTTTCAGGTAAGGTGCGGGTGTTCATGGATTTTTTAATTGAACACATCGGAAAATCGCCCGCTTGGCTTAGGCCGTGATAAGCCAGCTCATTATATACAATATATAAATTCTGTTATCCAAAAGCGGCATTTATATGCGATCGACAGCCCAATAGATATGCACTCAACCGACCCAAACACTTATGACAGTTGGAGCATATCATGACACAAACCGCCCTAGAACGCGCCCGCACTATCGAACGACCCACACGCGATGCAATGTTGCAGCGGGCCCCTGCCGTTCAACAGTTCTGGCAGCAAAACGATACGCTGTTCCAAGACGCATGGACCGCATGGGAAGATGGCCAAAACCCTGCCTTGGACAAAAGCCTCTATGACCCGCGCCTACGCGACGCCGTTGAAGCAGCGTGGGAAGATCCGACAAAAGAAACCGACGTTCAGAATCTTTGGGAAGAGGTGTTTCCTGGCGTCTACAAAACTCAATTCTTTGATCCTGACCGCTTGCGCGTTCTGCGCAGCTACATGGACAGCATTGCAGACGCTGGCATTCCCTTGCGCCCGCCTTACGGGATTTCGTTAAACCGAGGCGGCGCGATGCTTGATCCCCGCTCCAAGGGGCACCTTGGCGCACCTGCGTTTCAGTCCTTCTACCGCGGACTGATGGACACCTACATGCGCCCAATCTCGCGGCTCTTGTTCCCGGATGTGACGGGATACGACACGCAAACCTTCGGATTTTCGATCCAATGGCAAGCTGGCAAAGACACATCGCTGCGCCCCCATTCCGACGCTTCATCGGTGACATTGAACATCAACCTCAACCTGCCGGGTGAAGATTTCTCCGGCTCTGCCGTCAGCTTCATCGACCCCGCAACCCGCCGCGTTGAAAAGCTGAGGTTTGAACCGGGAACAGCGTTGATCCACCATGGCAGGGTGCCACATGCGTCTGAACCTATCACCGAAGGCCAGAGATCGAATTTCGTGCTGTGGCTCTACGGTGAGAACGGACAGATACCAGCACCGAGCGCTGACCCAACAAAGATTGACGCGCGAGATCGCTGGTCAGTGCCGTCTGCCACATCTGACGGCTTCGCACCATTCTGATCTGATCGCCACAGACTAAGATTACTGACTGAAATGATCACCGGGCATGGCAACATGCCCGGTACGTTTCTCGTGCCGCATATGCTCAATTCTGAGAAAGCAGACCTTCTTGCGAAACGCAGAATTGGGGAGTTTGGGCTCTCTGCCGCCATTAGACCGAATGCAGCATTTCTTTGGAGGGCCCAGATCGCGGCGCTGAGGACGGCCCACACCGGTCACTCGATCGTCTTCCTGAATGCTGCAGTGCGGCCCGTCGAACCAGCCATTCGCTGCAACTGCAAAACCTCAGTGCAAGCGAACTCACAGTCTGCGGGACCTAGCCGACATTGCGCTGTTGCAGCAATTCTTCTCCCTAGATCTGGGGCCTCGCAGCACCGGAATCTTGCGGTAACGGCAAGTTTCGCGATTCCAGTAATTCAAAGTGGCACACTCGCCCCGATCCGAGAACGAACATTCGCCGTAGCCTGAACCGACAGCTCCGACGCTGACACTGCCGACCTTGGTGTTTGATACCTTGCTGATGCAGAAAATCTTCGCGTTAGCATCAGGCTACTTGCTGTTGCGCAACGCGCATCTTCAATCCGGTCATAATAATGCTGCTCGTGTGTACGGCATGACACGGCGTTGTGCCGCATTTTAATTCGATCTTGAGATGGCGCGACACTGAAACCGAAAGCGACTTTGGTGCATATCCCGCAAAATTTGTTCGTTCGCGTAGCATACTTTTCCTCCATCAGTCAGCGAGCATCCAATCTTACCGTCCAATCGGTTCCATGCGACCTTTCCGAAAGCGCCTGCGAAGGTCTCTTATGACAGTTAGGTCTGTCGAAGTTAGAAGATGTTCCTTGGTTATGTGGACACTGTCCTCTTAGAATTGGGGCATGCGTGTTCGGAGGCGGCATTGAGCGTAAGTAAGGGTAAACTCAAAAGATTGATCGCTATGATCATCTTAATGCTTGTGAGTGCAATGTACTTCTTTGGCGCCCTCCCTGGCGTTGCAATTTTTAACACGTTTCAAAGTGCATCTCAGATTATCTTCGGTCCACCTACCGCAAAGAGGACTCTTTCAGAGTACGCTGGCATCGCAATCATCGAATTGGACAGTCTACGATGTCAGACGCCTGTCCGCACTGACCTTTCCTGTGTTGCAGACGTCATTTCCAAGGCTGATGCGCATCAGGTCACAGGCGTGTTTGTCGATGTCGCCTTGCCGCTAGATGCGAAAAAAGAGGGCGCATGGGCAGAGCCCGGTGACAAAACGCTTTTGAGAAGCATTGAAAGCGCACGCCACACGAAAGTCGTCCTTCCGCAAGAGATGACTCCTTTCGCACGCAGCCCGGAGGGTCTCCCCGACAAGCTCCTGTCCGACTTTCATGCGACACAAAGGGCCATTTGGGCGACGCCCGAATTTGTTGGTGTCGGCCAAAGCACTGATCGCTTTTACGAAGGCGTTCAAACATCTGAAGGAGACATCGTCCCACATATGGCATTCTTGGGAGCAGCTTTATTAACGGGCTCGGCTGACACAGCGCAGCCTGTTTTGAGCTATGATCTTGTCCCAGGCCGTCTGCTCCCTGTTGATGTTTCGAGACCTATAGGATCGCTATCGCGCGATGCCCAAGCCAAGTTGCTTCGTGTGCCAGGAAACGCGCTCGAAGCGCCTGAAGTTGCCTCTAGCTTGTCTGAACATATCTGGATTGTTACCCTTGACGGCCAGTCATTCTACGACAGCCACCAAACATCCTCCGGTGACATCCTTTCAGGAACCGTACTTCTGGCGCATGCGATGCTGTCGGCGACCGAACGGAGTGCACTTACTTTGAAAGATTGGCACATTCGGTCCATTGTGGTTTTGTGGTCGAGCATCATCTTTATTGTACTTCAAGTCGTGGGCTATCGCGATTTCCGTATGGGTTTAGACGTACTTGTATACTTGCTTGGCTTGCCGGTCTTGTCCTTGGGCGCTTACGTTGCTGCGACGGCGGTTGGTCTTGAATCCTGGCTCGTACGCGATTTTGTGATTGAAAGCATGGCATTGGCACTCTTTGCTCTCATCATTTCCTCAGTATTGAGCCGCCTCCTCCTTTGGGGGGGAGCTAAAACCGGTTGGCTCGCTCTTGGGCTCACACTCCTCGCAACTCTTTCTCTGCAGCGGCCTGCACAGGCAGAGACCTTGCGCATTACCCAGATTGATCCGTTCGATGGGATAGTAGAAATCGGCAAGCCAGGTGCTTACGCGTTTCTTGCCAGACCGAATGACGAAGTGGCCCCTGACGAGTGTCTTTTCATGGAAAGTGAAGCCTTGACCGTTTCACTCTTGGGCGAAAATGGAAAGGAAACGAAGGTTGGTCGTGGCATTGGCTCAGAGATCGATGAAAAGACCGGTTGTGTTGGTCGGCCCGCAAAGGTCAATCTGCTGGCACAAACCCTCAGCCGAGTCGTTTGGGCGCGCAGGCTCAGTAGTCGACCGGGACGCCGCATGAACGATGATGCATGTCAGGCGTTGCCAGATTATCCTGTCCTGTCGGTTCCCTTATTTGCTAACAGTAAGGCGCAGAGTTTGCCTGTCGGAACCTATGATCTGCCTTTGGCTTTTCGGGCGCCGGTGTCGATAGACGTGTTCAACATCGCCATCCAATCCGCTGACGGGGCTCTGATTGCCGACATGAGAAGCTCCAAGCCCCAGACGCTTTTTCAGAATGTGAAGCTTGAACCGGGTGACTATTGGCTCAAGATCGAGGCTGCCGACTTGCAATATGCATTTCCGTTCGACGTTCGCCCATTGCCGACCGCACCTGCCGACCTGCCCGCGCATGAGGTTGCACAACATGCATGGCTGGCTGGCATCGACGATGGACGGTATCGGTGGGCAGCGTTGTCGGAAATTTTCAATAAAGTCAGCAAAAGCCAGGATATGATCGATCTCGGGCGCGCGCTTCAGTTTGGGGTTCTTTTTGGGGCGAGCGACACTGTTCTTGCAACATGCATTGTTGCGGACTCACCGACCGCCGACAACTGACAATGCACCCCAATATCCCGGATGTGATTTGACGACATCTCCACTCGCCAAGGCTTTCAGCATTTCGGACCGCAAGGCATTCGAGGGGCGGCTTCCAGCTTTGATATTCGCTACGATGCTTGGCAACATGTCATCTGCGGATACTTCGACAAGAGACCAATGTGATGCGATGACATTTTGCGCACCCGCTGTCTTGAAGGCACGCACAAGTCCCGAGAACGGTTCGTAAACCCCAAACCTGTTCCCGACAGCCGTGTTGCAGGCAATCAGGAAAACTAAATTTGCGTCACTCAGATCCATCTCGTGAATAGCGCCAGTCTCCAACCATCCGTTGTAGCTGGGGTCGTCCGGGTCATGCGCAATCTGTAAGCGTGGCACATCAAACACGCTACCTGCAGCTCCGAAGAGCCCATGTGTGGCAAACACAATGATGTCGGCACCGGGCAAGTTTTCGAGTATGTTCCGCCTAGTTGCATCTTCGTCTCTGAGCAGGATCGAACTTCCCTGCAGATCTGCACCGATCTCATCGAGAAGTCCCCATGTGTAATTTAGAGGAGGCAGGTCCGTCTCGCTGCCCCCCATTGAAAACAGGTCGCCCGTTTGCGAAACTCCGTGCGTCCGCGTCTCTTCGTCAATGTTAATCGCGCCAATGCCGACATAGTCGTTCAGGTCGGTATCCTCGGCCCCAACGCTCCTTCGGTCGACAATTTCCCGCACAGAAGTGTAGGATGAAAAGCTGTGCGTTTGGATCGCGTAACCCTCTCCATCATGCAGGATTACAGGTGAGACTGCACCGTATTCCGCCTGTCCGATCCAGTGGATGTGAGTGGCCCCATCCAGGATCGGTGCCGCCGTCCGGATGGTTGCATCAAAAATACGCTGCAATTCCGCCATTGGGGGCGCGGTATCGTTCTGGTCGAAGGTCTCAACCGATCTACGGATCCGTGCGGATGCGTCTTGAAGGTCCTTGCGCGAAAAAGCGGACAAATACCCTTGCGCGCGATCATGTCTGATGGCGATCAGGATGGTGTCGAAAACGGAAGGGTAGAGGATCAGTGCAACTTCGTCTTCTGCCAAAGTTTCCTGCACGTCCGCAATGTCAGGCAAGTCCGGAAACAGAAGGTCAAGCAATTCTCCCCCCGCGGCCCCGTATTCTTGTTCAATCATCGGCATCGGGCGCCGCCCCATCATGCGAGAGACAGCATCGATCCCGTAGACATGGCGCTGTACCTCCTGCAACGTCGCGTCCGGGCCTGGCTCGTTCTGAAGCAACCGCCTAAGGAGCGTCTCCGGCTCCATTTGCGCCTCAAAAAACTGGTCCGGCTTGAAGTAGGCGCCGTCGCCGCGATGTTCGACTTTGCTGGCCAATCGACGTCTGGTCTCAAGCCCGGACGTGTCCCGCTGCGCACGCTGCAATTCCCGCAGCGCGATGTTCAATAGAGAGCCGTCCCTGTCGCCATAGACGCCACCAAAGCCTAGCGCGGCAATCGCGTTTGCGGACTTAAGGCCGCCAAGCTGCATCGTTTGGCGCCAATCCGTCCCTGATGTTTCGCGGTAATATGACGTTCCAAGCTCGTCAATTTTTCGAATGTTTCCCAAGGTTGGACTTTTCCAGTCGACCCCCTTGAACACTGCGCGACGGATTTCGTTCTTTAGAAAAAAGTGTTGCTGCACCTCTCTGGCCCTCGCGAAATTCAGTGTGATCGTCGCGGGTTCAGAATACGTCAAATATGAGGACTGTCTTAGTACCGGGCCTGCATCATGCAGTTTTGTCGCCAGCAACCGGAGCGATGCCGACTCCTGATCAGAGTCGATGAGCTTTCCTTGTTCCGCTCCGACAATGCCTTCCCAGCTCAAGACCTGCAGGGCGATATCAACAATAACGCCCAGTTCGTCGCGCCAATAGTCTGGAAGACGGGTTGCCTCGATCTCCGGCTCGATTGTCATTGTATCACCAACAACACGCCGCACCCAATCAAAGTCAGGCAAGTCTTGCGGTACCGCTCCGATCCATTTGTGTGAGTCCGCAACAAGTACCATCGCAACAAAAGATGCGCGCGCGTCAGCTGGAGCGCTGGTTGCATCAAAGCGCCGAGCCAGCGTGGCCATAAGATCCAAATCATCTGTTTGAACAGCCAAACGATAGATCAGCCCGGCCAAACCAGTTTTGCTGTGCGGATCCAAGACTGGGCTGTCTAGCAGACGCAGAGCTGTTTCGACAAAGGGCTCGTATAGCTCTGGCTGCGGATGGTAGAGCGCACCTTCAAGCGCGCGCCGTACCAGTGGCGCGGCCAAAACGTCATTCAGGTTCGATCTTCGAAAAACTTCCCAAACTTCAGCAATTTGTTGTGAAACTCGTTCGTCCGGTAATCCCATCTCCGCAAACAGAGCTACGTTCCGGATGCCCCCGCAAAGACCAGCATACCACGCAACTTGGTACCAGGCTCCATCTGGAGCCGGTGCGCTAAAAACATGCTCAGAAATTCTATTGAGAGCAACGGCTTCGGCGTCTTTTGAGCCCAGCTCCGCTGCAGAGTAGGCTAGTATGGCATTGCCGAACACGAGTTGTGATGCTCGGGACTGGGTCGAAAGCCTCACGGCATCGCCCGCGGTTGCAAGATCCCAGAATTCAGGTTCGCTTGGATCGGTGCACATCATTCGTGCCAAAATGGCGGCGATGCTGGACATATCGGCGTCCTGCGATCTAGCCTCCAGAGGAGAAAACGTTGACCCAATTGCGGCGAGGAGGATAATTCGGATGGTAGTTCGAAAAAGAACCACAAGCTAACCTCCTGATCTATAGCTACGACTAGTGGTTTTACCTGGCCAAAATGAGAAACGGCTTCTAGCTAACTCTGCTCCTGTTCCCAACATCCGGCAACTGTTTAATGGATTTCAGAAATTGCTGGGTTTGACGCGGCTTAAGCTTTTTTCTGACCTGTGTCTGCCATCTATTGTGTACCAAGTTGCCACGCCTCCGGGCGAGAACGGCGGCTATCTACGCAGAGGAAGATTACTCAAAACTGTGCTCTCGAAGAACAACTCCACCGTTCATAGATGTTCAGCATATTTGACTGCGTCTGCATCGGATTCACTGCAGACCTCGGTGGTATCGCAGCATCCTAATGCCATGTCTGTTTGTCCTCGCTGAGGACGGCCCATAAGAGACATTCATCCTGCTCTCCCGTCGCTGCGCTGCGGCCCGTCAGAGGAGACATTCGCCGCGGGTGCAAAATCCGTCAGTCGGTGAACTCACACATCGCGGGACTTTACCGTCGTTCGCCGACCGCACATGGATGGCAGCCTTTGGAGTACGTCGCGGAAAATCCATCTTCTAAGCACTGACGAAGCCGACATTCATGCAAGCCGCAATATCAAACACTTTGGGCTCATTGCGGACCTTAAAGACAGTGCAGCATCGTTCGTAGGTGACGTCTTACCCTACGTTAGTCGACCCGTTCCTGCCGTTGACCACACCGCCTCAATGCTGTGGTTGCGGCCCGTATAGTGGCCTTTCGCTGCTACAACGAAAGGTGTGGCAGGCCGAACCCACGCTCAGCGGTCATAGCCACGTTCCGAAGATCGGGTTCGCGTGCCTGCTTCCAGCTTTTCATTCTCCAAATGCGGCAACCGCCCACTTGTATACAAATCAGAGAGTTCCCCAGTTGCTACACACGGGAGAGTATGAACTATGCAAGTCGACGATGAGCTCAATTATCAGGAACTAAGCGACCTGATCGGACTGGTCTATGACAGCGCGCTGGAGCAGCAGCAATGGTCCAGCTTTCAGAGTCGAATTCACGACCTCTTTCCCGGTTTCATGAGTTTTTGCGCTACTTTTGACGGACCAAAAATGTTGGGAGTCTACAATCCGGGGAACTTTGTCGAGCAGCCAATGCATAACATCTATGAAACCTCTACAGACGAAGGACGTTACAGTGCTCCTGATGACGTCACCGAGTCTTTTTGAAAGCTTACGGTCAACGAAAAACTGATCCCGGGCGCACCGCGCGTTTCTCGAAATAACATGACAGACGAAGAGTTGCGGAATTCCGCTGTTTACAATCGTGGCTTAAAGCAACTGGGCGGTTTCCATTGGACCGGACTCGTTTTTTGCAGTCAGCGGCAGCCGCCACGCCACGCTCAATTTCTTTGAGTTCGAACATGCGGATCCTGTGCCTGACTATGACGGGCTTACCAAGCTCGTGCGATTGCCTTCCCCCCACATCGTGCGCGGTGCACGCATTGCACGGGCGCATTATATGGCCAAGGAAGTGGCCGAAACCTACAAGGGGTTCCTTGACGCAATTGCGCTGCCACTGATCATCATCGACGCGGGCGGTGTGTTGCAGATGGCCAACGCGGCGGGGCAAAGGCTAATTGATCGCGGGTTGCTGTTGGCGTGCTCGTCCAGGAACCGGATCGCTCTGATCGAGGATCATGATAACGACGACTTCCAAACGGCCTTGCGCGAAGCCAACCGTGACAGCGAACCCCGCGGGCTCCGCGTTGATTTGGAGGACGGGTCTGTGTCGCTTTGCATCACACCGTTTAGCCCCTCGATGATCACAGATATCAAGAGTGAGAAGGACGTATTCGAACGGGGGTCAGCTTTATGCTGTATTTGTGGGATCATCCGGCGAAGCGGCCGTCAATGCCGGGCTGTTGCAGGAGGTCTTTCGATTGACCAATCGAGAGGCCGACGTATGCATCGCATTGGTCGCCGGCCAATCGCCCGCGCAGATTGCAGAAGCGCAAGGGCGTGCTGAAAAGACGATCCGCAACCAGATCCAGGCCGTGCATGAGAAGGTTGGCGTGACATCGACACGTGAACTGGCAGAGGCCCTGTCTGTCTTCCGCACGGTCGGTGCGATGTTCGACGGCAACGACCCGCATCTGTTCGGCTCACAAAAATTGCCGAGCCACTAGGGCCCGGCAATTCCACAAAGGCCGCGACCTCTGCTCAGGGAAGCGAAATGGCGCCCGTGACCAGTTTAGAAAATGTGCCGTCATCCGCGATTTCCGAATTCACAAAGCGCCCGCCACCTTGGACACCAGCTGTCTTGCCGGCTCCGCCGTGTGCGGTCCACGAACCCGAAATCCCACCGTCGCGGTTCAGGCCAATCACTTCGTAGGAGATCACCATCCTGTCGCCCGCGCTATTGTTGAAGACGCATAGGCCTCCACCCGAGGCTGCCGGTGCCTCGATCACCATATGCCCGGTGCAAGACCCCGTCATCCCGTTCATCGGGTTACCTGTCGTCCCCTCGACCGACGCGTATTGAGTGGTCAGCAGTCCCGCCACATGACCTTCGCTGATCACGGTCGTCTGACGCTCGGTTGTGCCACTTAGCGTCGTGTTCATGTCAAATGTCCCCCCTGCGAAAGCAGTCGTTGCAGAAAGGGCCAGAGCGGCGTTCGCGAATGCAATGCGGTTCATGATTACTCTCCCAGCTTGATTGTGACTGCGTTCTTTGTGACCTTCGGCTTACCGAAGCAGATGAAGAGGAAGCAATTGCCGGATCTGCCCTCGAAGGCACCTTGCTTCGGAAAGTCGAGGGTAGGTGGTATCGGAATGCCAAGCCCTTGTGCCGAGGTCGTTGTTGCGGCGGCTGAAGTGACGAGAATGAGCCCCAGTGTTGCGATGCGAAATTTGGTTTTTCTGAAATAAGTCACGTAATTTTTCCCTATCGAGTTAATGATGCGTTGACGCTAGGGAAGTTTCTCTTGTCGAGATTGGGCAAGATTGCCCAAATCGGAAACAGGCGGCATTGGGGGGAATATCCCCTCGAATGCTTCGAGTGGCCCCACAATGATCCGGTATCAGTACTTCAACCTGAAGAGCATCGAGGCGCGCCAGATGTTTCCTTCGGCGATGCTGGGCATGAAGACCAAGGACCTTGGCGGCAAAGGGGGATGCAGAACAAGTCCATCGTGATCTCCCGCACCATGAACCACGTGATGGATCGAATGGGTGGCCGGGTGCTGACGCGCGCGATGAGTATGGGCAGGTGTGGGATGCTGATGAACAAGGCCGTACTCGACACTCTTAAAATCAAACGGCGTGCACGAAAAAATGTCGACAGAGGCACGAATGAATTGCGTACCCCTCACATTCGCCGGTGCCGTGTCACGCGGCGTGGCGCCATCCCGGACTCCCAAGGTTGCCGCCCTTCGGATGAAAGGGTTTCTATTGGGCGCGCCGTACAGAAGTCACGGCCGGGGCTGCGTATCCGGCGCATCGGACAGTCTCAACGTGTCGGGCGCGAACCCAACCATTGAAGCCTCATGGCAAATCTATGCATCCTTGCCGCGCGACGGCACCCACGCGTACCCGTTCTCACACAGGATATAAGCTTCACGCAGGCCGTGCGGTTTGTCCGTTGGTGCTTGCAGGATCGTTCCTCCTGCTTCTTCTGCCGCGGCACATGCAGCCTCTGGGTCAGTGTCATAAAGGCGGATCTCGATTCCGCCCCCACGCGGCGGGTTCTCTGGCAACACTCCCAGCAATGGGTTGGAATGATAGGTCCCGTCGCTGTGCAGCTGAAACACCTGTTCGCCGTAAGTCATGATGGCGAAATCCTCAGTCGGCTGAAACGCGCGCATTCCGAACACAGCCCTCAGAAACGCAACTTCTGCACCCACGTCCCGCACCAGAAGGTTTAACCCCATACCGCGCAGGCCCCGTCCGAAGCTATCGGCGTCTATCGTCTCGTAGTCCATATCGCACCCCTTTGGCCGAAACATGAAGGTTTGCATGCATCGCGTCACCCCCTCTTGCACCTTCCGCAAAATGTTGATCCATTAGGACATGGAACATGACCTTTCCCCAACTCTTTTTCCCACCTGGCCCGACGTCGCCCCCGATCTGGTAAATGTCGCCGCGGGTCGCATGCCCGCCGATACCGTGATCACCGGCGGCATATGGGTGAACGTCCACACACGCGAGGCATTGCCCGACCACGACATCGCCATCAAGCACGGGCGCATCGCCTGTGTGGTTTCCGATGCCAGCGCCCAGATTGGCCCCAAAACGCAGGTGATCGAAGCCAAAGGCCGCTACATGATCCCCGGTCTGTGTGACGGTCATATGCATATCGAATCCGGCATGCTGACTCCGGCGGAATTTGCCGCAGCTGTCATCCCGCATGGCACCACAACCATGTTCACTGACCCGCATGAGATCGCGAATGTGCTGGGCTTACGGGGCATTCGCCTGATGCATGACGAGGCCATGATGCAGCCCGTGAACATCTGGACACAGATGCCGTCCTGTGCGCCCTCGGCCCCGGGGATGGAGACGACAGGCTACGAGATCAGCGCCGAGGATGTGGCGGAAGCGATGGCATGGCCCGGCATTATCGGTCTGGGCGAGATGATGAACTTCCCCGGCATGGCCGCCGCCGATCCTCAAATGCTGGCCGAGGTGGCCGCGACTCAACGGGCGGGCAAAACTGTGGGTGGGCATTACGCCTCGCCTGATCTGGGACCGGACTTTGCGGCCTATGTCGCTGGTGGCCCTGCGGATGATCACGAAGGCACGTGCGAGGCCGACGCCATTGCACGTATGCGGCAAGGGATGCGGTCGATGATCCGTCTCGGCTCGGCTTGGTATGACGTCGAAACACAGATCACCGCAATCACCAAGAAGGGGCTGGACCCGCGCAACATGATCCTGTGCACGGATGATTGCCACTCGGGAACGTTGGTCAACGACGGCCACATGAACCGCGTTGTCCGCCACGCCGTCGCGTGCGGTTGTGATCCGCTCGTCGCTCTGCAAATGGCAACGATCAACACCGCCACCCACTTTGGACTGGAACGCGAGATCGGCTCGCTCACCCCCGGACGACGGGCTGACGTGATCCTGACATCGGACCTCAAAACCCTGCCTATCGAACATGTCATTGCACGGGGCGAAACTGTTGCGCTGAACGGTGAATTGACAACAGAGTGCCCGCATCTCGATTGGCCACAGGACGCACGAGGCACCGTGCATCTGGGCAAAACCCTGCACGCGCAGGACTTCGAAATCGCCGCCCCGAGTGGTGCCAACACCGTCACTGCCAATGTCATCGGCGTGGTCGAGAACCAGGCACCGACCCAGGCCCTCAAACGCGACATGCCGGTCAATGATGGCAAGGTCGAACCGCACGGCGACACCTGCCAGATCGCGCTGGTGGAACGGCACAAGGCGACGGGCGGCGTGGTCAACGCGCTGGTCGCGGGGTTCAACTACAAAGGCAAAATGGCCATGGCCTCGACCGTGGCCCATGACAGCCATCACATGATTGTCGTCGGGACCGACCGCGATGACATGGCCCACGCCGCGAACAGGCTGGCCGAGGTCGGTGGTGGCATTACGATCTACCGCGACGGTACAGAATTGGCGTTGGTCGAACTGCCCATTGCTGGCCTCATGTCCGACAGCCCCGCCGCAGAGGTCGCGGCCAAAGCCGACAAGTTGGTGCAGGCCATGGTCGATTGCGGCTGCACCCTCAACAACGCCTACATGCAACACTCGTTGCTGGCGCTTGTCGTTATTCCTGAACTGCGCATCTCGGATCTGGGATTGGTTGACGTGCGTACATTTGAATTCATCCCAGTGTTAGAGACATCCACATGAATATGCTGAGCCCTCCTGCCGAAGCCCACAAGGCTTTCCATGACCCCGCTGCAGCGGTCAAGGAACTACAACGACTATATACAGAAGCCACCGAATTCCTTTGCACGCAGTTCATGCAGGCCATGGCCAAGGGTGCGCCCGCAGCACATGTGCGCGCCTTTTACCCGGAAATCCGGCTGACAACGACCAGCTACGCTCAGGTCGACACGCGCCTCAGTTACGGTCACGTGTCAACGCCTGGAACTTATGCCGCGACGATTACACGACCGGACCTGTTTGAGAATTACCTCGTCCAACAGATTGGTTTGCTTGTGTCCAACCACGGGCAACCGGTCGAAATCGGCTATTCCGATACGCCCATGCCCGTCCATTTTGCCGTTGCCAATGATGCAACCATCAACGTGCCACAGCAGGGTGCTGCAGAATTTCCATTGCGCGATGTCTTTGACGTCCCTGATCTCAGCACAACCAATGATGACATCGTTAACGGGACGTATGAAACCAAAGACGGCATTGGGCCACTTGCTCCGTTCACCGCGCAGAGGATCGATTATTCTCTTGCCCGTCTGGCGCACTACACCGCCACGGACCCCGGACATTTTCAGAACCACGTATTGTTCACCAACTACCAGTTCTACGTCTCCGAGTTCGAAACCTATGCCCGCACCCAACTGGACGATCCTGCCAGCGGCTATACCTCTTTTGTAAGCACCGGCAATGCGACCATCACGGCAGGCGATCAGGCCCTGCCCGAAACGCTCAAGATGCCGCAAATGCCAACCTACCACCTCAAGCGGGAGGACGGATCAGGCATCACCTTGGTCAATATCGGGGTCGGGCCGTCCAACGCCAAAACGGCCACCGATCACATCGCCGTACTGCGCCCCCATGCATGGATCATGGTCGGACACTGCGCCGGTCTGCGCAATTCGCAAGCCTTGGGTGACTTCGTGCTGGCCCACGCGTACCTGCGAGAAGACCACGTGCTAGACAATGATCTCCCGCCATGGGTGCCGGTACCGGCATTGGCTGAAATCCAGATCGCTTTGGAACAGGCCGTAGCACAGGTCACGTCGCTGGAAGGGTATGAGCTGAAACGCATTATGCGGACAGGCACCGTAGCCAGCTACGCGGATCGTAACTGGGAACTGCGCGACCAGCGCGGACCGGTGCAACGCCTCAGCCAATCGCGCGCCGTTGCGCTGGATATGGAAAGCGCCACAATTGCCGCCAACGGCTACCGGTTTCGCGTGCCTTACGGCACACTGCTGTGCGTGTCGGACAAGCCGTTGCACGGCGAGTTGAAACTTCCCGGCATGGCCTCGGATTTCTACAAAACGCAGGTCGCCAACCATCTGATGATCGGAATTCGAGCGATGGAACGCCTCCGAGAAATGCCGCTTGAACGCATCCACAGCCGGAAATTGCGGTCCTTTGACGAGACTGCCTTCCTCTGACTCGGCGAAAAACCTGCAAAATAACGGTTTTTCCCTTGCAAACGGCCACTATTCGTTGTGTTTTCCCACAACATGCCGTTACAAAACGGACATGAGGCCCAAGTTGTCGGGCAGACGAAGGAGACCAGTAAAATGGCAAAACCAATGACAAAGACCCAACTCGTCGCCGCTCTGGCCGAGAAAATGGACACTGACAAGAAATCCGCAAGCGGTGCACTCGACGCAATCTGCGGCCTGATCACCGACGAAGTGTCGGGTGGCGGTGCAGTCACTCTGCCAGGTGTTGGCAAGATCTACTGCCGTGAGCGCCCCGAGCGTATGGTGCGCAACCCTGCCACCGGCGAACAGTTCAAGAAAGAAGCAGACAAAGTGGTCAAAATGACCATCGCGAAAGCTCTGAAGGACAGCGTCAACGGCTAAACACTAGCCCAAGACGGATACGAAAGGGTCGCCACACTGGCGGCCCTTTTGCGTTTCAGGCGTGATGTCAGCCTTCATAGACTGTGGCGGCGTCACCCAGGTAGTTGTCCCACGCAAACCAGTACGAGATGTGCCCGGCTACACGTGGCAGCGTCGTTCCATCCGGCCCGACCAACCCGTTCTCACCCACGCGCCACGTCGCGCCGGTGTCGTCCTGCAAGCCCCCGGCAGTTGCACGGAACGTCCGCGCACCCCGTTCATAGGCACGCACACTCCGCTTTTTGGCATCCCCGATCAGCAGCAAAGGCGTGTTCGCAATAGCGTCGTTCAGCACCGATCGCTTTTCGAATGCTTTCAGCGGCCACGCACGCGCGGCACCAAACTGGCGCACGGCAAACACGTAGTCCTTTTGCTGGTGCGCGCGTTGATCCACCAGCGCAGGGAACATCAGGTCCGGCGATCCGAAGTAATCCTGATACACCACGCCCGATCCGTAATTGCGGCGGTGGCCTGTGTTGACCGACAGGATCTTGGTCGTCGGGTTCGACGCTTTCCAGCTGTCCCACGTCGTGATGACAACAGGGCGTTGGTTCAGCGCGATGCCACTGCCAACCAACGGTCCCACAACGGGTTCGCCAGTATATTGGTTCCACAACGAGTGCGTGCCGCGATCAAACATCAACTTGTTGGACCGATAGAGAAAGCCCGACGACCCAAAGACCATCGGAGCACTTCTCCCCTGCACTTGCGTTTCAAACAGAATACCCGAGCCACACAAGGTGCAATAGGCCAGCGCCACAGGCACGCCGCCAATCACCTCGTTGAACATCTCGTGCCATCCCATGATCCGTAATGGATAGGCGCGGGCATCCCCATTGATGGACACACCAAAGACCAGATCATCACCACGCATGTACTCTGCTGCGCTTGCTTCGATCAGGTCCGGGTTATCCAGTGAGGGGATACCATCCTTGACGACACCACCCCAGGTGATTTCCTCGATGCGGATGCGTGCCTTGTTGCGATCCAGATGCTCGAGACGCAAGAAATCGGAAAACTCGGGATCGATACGCAGATACAACTCCCGCAACAGAGGCGCATAGCTTTCGTGTGGAACGATCTCGGGTGTACGCTCCTGCCACAACATCCACTGGAACCAGTCTGTGCCATAATCCTTGCCCGTGATGGTGGCCAGAACTTCGGCCATACGCGGGCCGCGATTGCGGGCAAAGGGCAGCATCAGGATAAAGCCCGCTGCCAGATCCGGCTGCCCACGATCCGCTACCAATGACATGCCCGCGTTGAACTCCGAACTGGTGCCAAACAGGGCTGCGCGTTGCGCCTCGAGCAGATCGACATCCTCGGCCATGGCAGCATGTGGAACTGCAAGGCTCGATACGGCCAGGCCGCCAAACATTCGTCTCGACAATTTCATGGCGCATTCTCCAACGACTTCACCGCCAATGTGAGGCCAATCGCGATCACATGCACCAAAACTGCGCGTGATGTGGGCGCTTGCATCCCCTCTTGATTTGCCAGAACGTCCTGCCAAAGCCAGAGCAAGGAACAGGCATGGACATCCGCGCAATAATGATGGGCCTGACATTTGCTTTAATCTGGTCGTCAGCCTTCACCTCTGCCCGGATCATCGTCACGCATGCATCACCTTTTGCGGCGTCTTCGGTGCGCTTCTTTCTGGCTGGCCTGATCGGAGTCGCTGTGGCACGCGCACTTGGACAATCGTGGAACCTGACACGCGATCAATGGCGCGCGACGCTGATCTTCGGGCTGTGCCAAAACGCAATTTACCTGGGTCTGAATTTTTACGCGATGCAGACGATCGAAGCATCGCTGGCCTCGATCATTGCCTCAACCATGCCGCTGATGGTCGCCTTTGCAGGTTGGGTGATTTTTCGGGATCGCTTGCCGCTACTGGGCGTGATCGGGCTGGTGCTCGGGATTGCCGGGGTCTCGATGATCATGTCTGCGCGGCTGAACGTGGGGGTGGACGTTGTTGGCATCGCGCTGTGCGTCATCGCGGCCGTGGCGCTCACAATCGCAACGCTGTCCATGCGCGCGATGTCCTCCGGCGGCAACCTGATGATGGTTGTCGGGTTGCAAATGTTTGTGGGCGCGGTGGTGCTGGGCATCGTTTCGGCCCTGACTGAGACTGTCACCGTCACCGTCACACCAGCGTTCATTGCCGCCTTCATCTACACCGTTCTTGTACCGGGTTTGGTCGCCACATGGATCTGGTTTTCGCTAGTGGCCCGGATTGGCCCGACCAAGGCAGCGACTTTCCACTTTCTCAATCCGTTTTTTGGGGTCGCCACAGCCGCTATACTATTGGGAGAGCAACTTGGGACCTGGGACATCGTCGGCGTAGGCATCATCGCCGCCGGTATCCTCGCGGTACAAGTGTCACGGCAGCCAAAAACCTGAGCAATCCCCCTTGCGCAAAGGCTTCGCAGACATATTCTGCAGCAATATTTCCAAGGTCTCGAGACTCCATACATGCACCGCCGTTCATTTCTGACCAACGCAGCCGCAATTTCCGGCATTTCCTTTTTTCCCGGCGTGTCCCGCGCCTACCCTGCTGATCCCTTTACGCCCGCGCTTTGGCGCGAGATGCGCAACAGCGACCAAACTGTGATCATGAATTACCGCGCAAGCTGGTCACTCACGTGCCAGATCAAGGCCGACCTGATTGCAGAGGCGCTGGCCGACACACCCGCATATCAGCAACTGACCTTTGTCGACGTGGACTGGGATACGTTTGGACAATCCCAACTGACCCAACGGCTCAAGGTACAGCGGCGTTCGACATTGTTGGTAATGAAGCGTGGTAAAGAGGTGGCGCGCCTCGTAAACGAACCCTATCCGCGCCGCGTGCGCGCGCTCTTGGACAGCGCCCTTGCCGCCTGAGGCGAATGAGCCAAGGCGCTTTGCCTTCCTGCTGATCCCCGGTTATTCTCAACTCGGGTTTGCCTGCGCACTGGAGGCCCTCAGCCTTGCCAATCTGCATCCATCTGGTCAGATATTTTATACTTGGCGGCTGATCGGGGAAACGGGCGCTCCGGTCCCCGCATATAACGGAGTCACAACCGCCGTTGATGCTGCCCTGCCTGCGCTGGACAGGGACGAAACACTGGTTGTATGCGCCGGGGACGAGGCTGGCGAAAACAGCAGCCGAGCAGTCCTGAACTGGCTCAGGCGCGAAACACGCAAGGGCATGGATTTTGGGGCTTTGTCGTCGGGTACCTACACGCTTGCGCTGGCTGGCTTACTCAAGGGCAAGACAGTCACAACCCACTGGGAATACCACGACGCGCTGACCGAACTGCTGCCTGACGTGATCGTGGAAAGCACGTTGTTCTCGGTGGACGGTAAAGTTTTCACGACCGCGGGCGGGGCCGCGTCGATGGACATGATGCTGGACCGGATCCGACAGGATTATGGTGATGATCTGGCGACATGGGTGGCCGATCAGATGGTGTACACAGACCCGCGTGCCGCCAGCCACGGCCAACGTCTGTCCCGACGAGCCCGCACCGACATTGCACATGGCAAGTTGGGTTTGGCCCTGCAAATCATGGAAAACAACCTCGAAGATCCACTGCGCCCGGACGAGATCGCCGCCCTCGTGGCGCTGAGCACCCGTCAGCTTGAACGGGTCTTTGCCAAGCATCTCGGTGTGTCACCCAAACGGCACTACCTGCAACTGCGTCTGGAAAAAGCGCGCGGCCTGCTGCGCCAGACAAGCCTGAGCGTGACAGACATATGCGTCGCCTGTGGGTTTCAGTCGCTGTCGCACTTTTCCAAGAGTTACAGAAACACATTTGGGCTTAGCCCGGGGCAGGAAAAACGTGGCACAGGTGCGATTTGGCCCGGGTAGGGACAGATTGCACAGCGCACCGCCTGCACGCTAAGCAAGAGACAAGACACCAATGAGGGTCAAATGAAACTTCTGTTCGTTCACCAGAACATGCCCGGTCAATACCGCGAACTGATCCAATGGCTTGCAGCGCAAGGTGGGCACGAGATCGTCTTTCTGACCCAACGCAAGAACGCCCCCGATCTGGGTGGCGTGCGCAACGTGATTTACAAATCGCATCACAAGGCTGCCGACGATGGCTATGGCCTTTCCAAAACGTGGGAAAATGCCGCCGGAAACGGGTTTGGTGCGGTGATGGCGCTCAAGCAAATTGTCGCGGACGGGTTCACACCGGATATCGTGATCGGTCACGTCGGTTGGGGCGAGATGAGCTTTTTCCGGCAAGTTCTCCCCGACACGCCCATTATCGGCTTTTTCGAGTATTATTATTCGGTGCATGGCGGACCGGTCGGCTTTGATCCGGAAAACCCACCAACCGAACATTCGCCCTATCTCATGGAAGGGCACAATGTCGTCCCGCTCTACAATATTGAGCAGGTGACGCTGGGCCACAGCCCGACGATGTGGCAACGAAATCGGTTCCCCAAAAGCTTTCACGACAAGATCTACGTCTGCCACGACGGCATTCGAACCGACAAACTGGTGCCCAAGAAAAAGGCAAGCGTCACTCTGGGACGCATCGGGCGGCCTTTGACACGCCAAGATGAAATTGTGACCTACATGGCGCGCAACCTCGAGACCACGCGCGGTTTTCACCAGTTCATGCGAGCCTTGCCCCATATCCAAAAAGCAAGGCCCAACGCCCGCATTCTGGTGATTGGCGGCAATGACACCTCTTATGGCGGCAAGTCCAAGCATCCAGGTGGGCTGCGCGGACAAATGGAGGAAGAAGTCGGGCATCTGCTGGACTGGGATCGGCTGCATTTCCTTGGGCAGGTGCCGTATGAAAACTACCAGTCGATTATCCAGATCAGCAGTTGCCACATTTATCTGACCATGCCGTTTGTCCTGTCATGGTCGCTGCTGGAAAGTATGTCGATGGGCGCGACCATCGTGGCCAGTGATGTCCCTCCAGTACGGGAGGCCGTCACCCATGGCGAAACGGGTATGCTTGTTGATTTCTTTGACCCCGAGGCGATTGCCGCGCAGGTTGTTGACGTGCTGCAAAAGCCACGCAACTACGCCCACCTTGGCCCTGCGGCCCGTGATCATGTCGTGGCCAACTATGATTTCCTGAATGTGTGCCTGCCCGAACATATTCGCCAGATCAACGGATTGCTGCCCGCCGACAAACACGTTCCCGTACCCTGAATCATGGGCATCGTTATTCTTGGTGCTGGCGGAAAACTCGGACGGCTGATCCGGCCCCATTGGCCGGGTGACGCCGCGTGGCACAGTCGCGTCGATGTGGATCTACTGGATCGCGCACAGCTGATCAGCGCCTTGCGGGGCGCATCTGCGGTGATCTGTCTGGCCGGGGTCACATACGGGACGGACCGCCCCATGTCCCTGAACACGACACTCGCCGAGCTGACGCTTGATGCCGCGGCGGCGTCCGGGGCAGGGCACGTGTTCCTGATGTCTTCGGCAGCCGTGTATGGGCGGCAATCCGGTCTGCTGAGCGAAGAGACCCCGACCGCACCGCGCAATGAATACGGTCATGCCAAAGTCGCGATGGAACATATGGCCGCCGCTCATACGCACCCCAACACAGCACTGCGGCTAGGCAACATCGCGGGTGCCGACGCGATCCTTGGCGGCTGGAAGCCCGGCTTTGCACTCGACAGCTTTGAGAACGGCAGCACACCCCGTCGCAGTTACATCGGTCTGCAGTCACTGGCGCGCATCATGCATGACCTTTGCCATACCCAAGGGCTGCCCGCGGTCATGAACGTTGCCGCACCCGGCGCGGTCGCCATGGGGGACTTGCTGGACGCGGCGGGGCTGGCATGGTCGCCAAGATCCGCCAATGGGGAAACCATCGCACAAGTTACCCTCGACACCTCGCGGCTTTGTGGATTCACTGCGTTTCAAGACAGCGACAGCACGCCTGCGGGGCTGGTCGCGCAATGGAATGGAACGCAAGATACCTGATGACCTGGTCAAAACGCATCTATGATCTGTTCTTTGCCAGTCTGCTGGTTGTGATCCTTGGGCCGGTTATCCTGTACCTCATCGTCGTGATCTGGCGGAAACAGGGCTTGCCGCTGTTCTATGTCGCCGAGCGTATGAAAACCCCAACCCAGAGTTTTGGGCTGGTCAAATTCCGCACCATGACAGTCGTCAAGGAAGACGCAGGGGTATCAGGCGGCGACAAGGACGCGCGGATCACGCCGATGGGCGCGAAACTGCGCGCCAAACGTCTGGACGAATTCCCCCAGCTTTGGAACATCCTCAAGGGTGATCTGAGCTTTGTTGGCCCACGCCCGCCCCTCAGGGAATATGTCGAGCGGTTTCCCGAGGTTTACAGCGAGGTTCTGAAATCACGGCCCGGTGTAACAGGGCTTGCCACGATCAAGTTTCACAAACACGAAGACAGGCTGCTGGCGCGCTGCTCCACGCGCGAGGAAACAGATGACGTCTACACCCGGATCTGCGTGCCACGAAAGGCGCGGCTTGATCTGATTTATCAACGCCATCAGAACATGTGCTACGACTTTGATCTTGTGTTTCAAACGATTGGCAACCTTTTCCGCCGCAACAGGTAGGCGGGAAATGGCCTGCCCCGGCTTTACCGAATCACGTTCTATGTGCCAATACGGTACAGTATTTGCACAATTTTTGGGCACGCTTTGGCGTTCTGCGCCAATTTCCGCGGGAACACGGGCGTGTCGAATTTGCGGATCATTTTTTTAGAGAAGGCGTGGTAGCCAAAACTCATAGTACGAATATGCCGAAGTAATCGGCGCAGGGGCAGAATGCTGAACTTACTCAAATCAATGTCGCGCACGCAAAAGCGCAACATTTTCATCGTAATCGACTGCCTGTTGATTCCGGCTGCCCTGCTGTTCGCCTTTAGCTTGCAATTGCCCATTGGCGGCGCTTTGAACATGATGTGGGCCTATCTGCCCGTCTTGCCCTACCTGATTGTGTCCGCTGCGGCGTTGTCGCTGTGGTTGGGGATCAGTTCCACGACCCTCAACGATTACGAGGCGTCTTCAATCGGGCAAACCGCTCTGTTTGCAGGGTTGCTTGCCATTGTGTCGACCCTGCTTGCCATGGCGATCAATGTGCCGCTGCCGTTCAGCACGCAGGTTGTCTTTGGGATCACCTACTTTGTGTTTTCGGCCATCAGCCGGGCAATCCTGTTGCAGATTGTGCTCGCCATTTATCGTCAGGGCACCGACAGGTGCCGCGTGCTGATTTACGGTGCCGGGACGACCGGTATGCAACTGGTGTCCGCCTTGCGCAGCCACGAAGTGATCGAACCCGTCGCCTTTGTGGATGACAGTCAGGCACTCCAGGGGGTCAGTGTTTTGCGCCTGCCCGTCTATAGCCCTGTCCGCATTGCTGAAATCGTGGCCGAAAAACAAATCGACCGTGTGTTGCTGGCGATGCCGTCACAGACACAACCCAAACAGATGCAGATTGCGCGCCGTCTCCAGAAAATGGGGCTTGAGGTGCAAACGCTGCCATCCTTTTCCCAACTCATCGGAGAAGAGGCACTTGTCGAAAAGCTGACCCCGATCAACGCGCGCAACTTCTTGGGCCGGGACGAGGTCAGCACGGGCCCCGGGCAGGGCGAAGCTGCCTATTTCCGTCGTGTCGTATTGGTGTCGGGTGCAGGGGGGTCCATCGGCTCAGAACTTTGCCGCCAGGTGCTGGAATGTATGCCCTCCAAGATCGTGCTGTACGAACTGAGCGAATTGGCCCTCTATCAGGTCCATCAGGAAATCCAGCAACTGGCCGAGGGCAGTGGCATCCAGATTGTGCCGATCCTTGGATCAGTCACCGACGCGCGACAGGTGCGCCGCGTGCTCAGCGAACACAAGATCCAGGTTGTGCTGCACGCAGCCGCTTACAAACACGTGCCGTTGGTCGAGGTGAACCCGCTGGCTGGACTGGCAAACAACGTGCTTGGCACGCAGACACTGGTTACCGAGGCCACCAATGCCGGGGTTGAACGCTTTGTGCTGATCTCCTCTGACAAGGCTGTGCGACCCACAAATATCATGGGGGCCTCCAAAAGGCTTGCCGAACTGGTGGTGCAGGATCTGGCCGTGCGGGTGGCCAAACCAAGTGGCCTTGTGTTTTCTATTGTGCGCTTTGGCAATGTGCTCGGATCTTCGGGATCTGTTGTGCCCTTGTTTCAGGAACAGTTGCGCAGGGGTGGGCCCCTCACGGTCACACATCAGGACGTGTCCCGATACTTTATGACCGTGCAAGAGGCCGTACATCTGGTGCTGCGCGCGGGATCCATGGCCAAGGGTGGCGAAGTTTTTGTTCTAGACATGGGCAAACCGGTCAAGATCGAGCAGCTCGCACGCCAAGTCATCGAGAGCGCGGGCTACACAGTACGAGACGCCAACACGCCAGATGGCGATATCGAGATAGAATTCACGGGTCTGCGTCCCGGCGAAAAGATGACCGAAGAACTCACGCTCAGCGGTGCGTTGATCGGAACCGGTCACAAAAAGATCTTCTATGCGGTCGAAGAAGCCCTGAGCGAGATCGAAGTCGCTGCAGTGCTGCGCGCCTTGCGCCAAGCGCTTGCAGCCAGCGATGACGACGCCGCCCGCGAAGTGGTGCTGCGTTGGGTCGATGGCTACCGGGCACAGACCGGTACCGCCCCTGACACGGCCGAGGTCGCCTCTCCTGTATCCTGAATGCCGCGCATTGCCGCCACTTACTGGTACCATGCATCCCGAGCGTTGCCCGCACGCTATGTCCATGGTCTAACAATCCCAATGATCGTGGGCCAATGATCGTAGGGACGTTGCAGTGAAACACGCCACAAAGAAAATCAGCGCGGGATGCGTGACACTTGCCTTGGCTTTTGGAGGTGCGGGATATGTCGCTGCACAGAACAAGACCGAGAAAACGGTTACGACAGGCCCGACACTTAACTTTTATGGCGTACCCGGTCTTGTGGATCTGCCCAGCGGCGAGGCATTGCCCACCGGGCAGCTGGCTATCGGCGTGTCTACGTTCGGGGGACAAACCCGGACCAACCTGACATTCCAGTTTTCGCCGCGCATTTCGGCAACATTCCGGTACATCGGCATTCAGGACTGGAACTCGGACGGATTTGAAACCTACCGCGATCGCAGTTTTGACGTCCGCTTTCTTGTGGCACGCGAAGGGGAGTATCGCCCGGCCATCACCGTCGGCCTGCAGGATTTTGCAGGTACCGGGATCTACGCTGCCGAATACGTGGTCGCGACCAAGAATTTCGACCGTCCTCTCAGCCTTCCAGGGCGGTTCAAGGTCACCGCAGGTCTGGGCTGGGGACGATTGGGGAGGCTCGGTGATATCGGATCGCCCTTTGGTGACGACCGTCCACCTTTTGACCCCCTCGATTTGGGCGGCTCGCCCTCGACAGGGGAATGGTTCCGCGGGCCTGCCTCTCCCTTTGCCGGCGTCGAGTGGCAAGTGAACGACCGGCTTGGATTTAAGGCAGAATACTCACCCGATGACTACGAACCCGAAACTTCGCGCGGCGTGTTCGAGCGGGATTCGCGGCTGAACTTCGGCGTCGAGTATCAGGTGTCCGAGCGAATCCGCTTGGGCGGATACTATCTGTATGGTTCTGAAATCGGGTTCAACGCACAGATCCAGTTCAACCCGACGCGCCCGGCGACGCAATTCACCTTGGCAGCGCCGCGTCCCGTGATCGTTCGCCCATCGCGCAACGCCAATCCGCAAGCTTACGACACAGGTTGGTCCACTTCATCAAGCGCGCCGACCGTCATTCGTGACGCAATCCAGCCTGAATTGGCCGAAGATGGCATCCGCCTCGAGACGGTGACGGTCCTGTCGTCCAACCGTGCCGAAGCGCGCGTGTCTTCTGTGCGGTTTGACAATCAGGCGATTGTCGTTGGCCGCACTGCCCGCGCTTTGGCACGTATTCTGCCGCCTTCGGTGGACGTGTTTGACATCGTTCTGGTCAACAACGGGCTGTCCCTGTCCAAGGTCACCCTGTCCCGCCGCGATCTGGAGACACTGGAGTTCGAACCTGGCGCAAGTGACTTACTGCTGTCACGCGCGACAATTGATGAGGCCGCGCCGCGTCCTTCCGAAGGCGCCGTGGTTGTTGAAGAAGCCTACCCGCGCTTTAGCTGGTCGCTTGGCCCATATCTCCAACCAAGCTTTTTTGACGCAGAGCAACCCGTGCGCGCAGATGCCGGTATCGCGCTTGAAGCGCGCTATCGCTTTGCGCCCGGCTGGCTGGTGTCTGGTGAATTGCGCCAGCGTCTGACCGGCAATATCGAAGATTCCGATCAGGTCAACGATACCCAGTTGGAACCAGTCCGCACCAATGCCCGGCTTTATGCTCAGGAAGGTGGCTCGACCATCGAGAACCTGTTTGTCAGCAAGCAGTGGAAACCCAGCAAGAATACGTATGCGCGTGTCAGTGCAGGTTATCTGGAGCAAATGTTCGGCGGCATCTCGACCGAGTTGCTGTGGAAGCCCGTCAACAACCGTCTCGCCCTTGGGGTTGAAGTGAACTACGCAAGGCAGCGGAACTTTGATCAATTGCTGGGCTTTCAGGATTACGACGTGTTCACAGGTCATGCCTCGGCCTATTACGACATCGGCAAAGGATACTACGGTCAGATCGACGTAGGTCGCTACCTTGCAGGAGATGTCGGCGCCACCTTTACGCTCGAACGGCAATTTGCGAACGGCTGGCGGGTTGGTGGCTTCTTCACACTGACAGATGTGTCCTCCGAGGAATTCGGCGAAGGCTCGTTTGACAAAGGGATCACGCTCAGTGTTCCGTTGAGCTGGTTCACAGGCAGACCGACACGTCAGGTCGTTTCGACAACATTGCGGCCGATCCAACGAGATGGCGGCGCACGCCTGAACGTGTCGGATCGGCTTTATGAACAGGTGCGTGACGGGCACCGCACAGATCTTGTCGCAGATTGGGGACGGGTATGGGACTGATGCGCAAACTGACCTGCTTTGGTTTTGGCGCGGTTCTTGCCCTGGGCGCGTGTTCGGGCGGTTCCGAAACCGCGTTGTCACAGGCCGGACAGCTCAAGACGATCTACACCAACTTCCGGGCTGCAACAGCCAAGGCACCACCCCTGCCGACATTGACCCCGGCACTGATTGATAGCCTGACCGTCTCATCGCTGGAAATCGTGATCGAAGAACGGGGCGCGACGGCCTATCTCGTTCCATTCTCGGATCGCAACGACAGACGTCCCGGCAAATTGCGGACATGGCGCACGGCGGATAATGCGAACCTGGTCTTCCGCGACGGCATTCTGGTGACAACACGCGGGTTGGGCAACGACCTTGGCTCCAGCGATGCATCCTCGACCGTCGCCGCAATCCAAACACGCAGCGCGCGATCCGGTCAAAGAGCCATGTTTGTGCGCAATGGCGACAATGGAACAGACCGCATCAACCTGAGCTGCACCATGTCAAACCTCGGGCCCACGACCCTGAGCATTGTGGGAACACAGCGCAGCGTCGTGCATTTGCAGGAAAGCTGCACAGGTTCAAACGAACAGATCACCAATGACTTTTGGGTAGATCGACGGGACAGTACGGTCTGGCAATCCCGTCAATGGGCGAGCCCTGAACTCGGTTACATCCGCACGCGGCTTCTCAAAAAGTAACTTTTCAGCCGCACTTTTCACCAACAAGTCTCTGGACAGGCAACAAAACATCGTTCTTCATTGTTTTGATACCTGGATTGAACTAGTTATGCGTCAAAGATGAACAGGAGCCTGATCATGACAAAAGCACTTAAACTGATTTCCGTAGCCGCTCTGGTTGCGGCCACGTCCACAGCCGCACTGGCCAACGACGTTCCACTGAACACAAAAGTTTCCGGCGGCCAAGGCAACGAGCAACTGGCAGGCCAAGCCGAAGGCGGAGCAATCGTACTGTCCTCCATGGGCGTCGTTGCGGGCCTTACAGTCATCACACTGATCGGGTCATCTGCGGACGACTCCTCGGACTAAGCCTCCGAAACAGTTGACTTTTATAGGGCCCATGCACACCGCATGGGCCCTTTTTCGTACGTGTGTTCATCCAGACAACGAAAGCATCCCCATCTCACGACAGATGTGATGCGCCGAGGCAAATTTTCGCTGACCATAATGCGAAAATCGGCGATCCAGCACCCGTTTCACGCGCACACTGCCCGTTTGATTGTACCTTTGGCCGGCTCGCTCAAACTCTTGTGCTGACGGTTGGTTCATCACAAGAAGGCAGTCCAAGATGATTCGCACTTACGTTCTCGCAACGGCGCTGGTCACGGCCCAATGCATCTCTGCAGCGGCGCAGGATGCCACAACACCACCTCCGGAAACTCCTCCACCCCCGCCATCCAACGGACAGCTGCTTGCAGGTTCATTGTCTCCAGCGGCGACGGTCGGTGTTTTGGCTGTAGCAGCAATTGCGATTGGCGCAGGTGGCAGCGACAACACCACCACGACGACAACAACCGGCGGCAGCCCCTAAGGCCGCAACGCAGCTTCAATCGCACGCCGGATATCGCCAGACATCGGCCCGGTGCGCGACCGCCACGTGCCAGCGATTGTGCCATCCGGCGCAATCAGCACTTTGTTGAAGTTCCATGTCGGCGCAAAACCCGACACATCCTTGACGTCCCGGTAGAACGGGTGCGCGGTGCGCCCCGTTACAGACGTGATATCCGTCATCGGCATATCAATCCCATAGGTCAGCTCGCAAAACGCCTGAACCTCCGCGCCTGACGCCAGTTCCTGTCGAAAATCATTCGACGGGACGGCCAAAACGATTAATCCGTCGGCGCGATAGGTATCATAGAGGGCCTGCAGAGCTTCGTATTGATCGGTAAAGGCGCAGCGCGAAGCCGTGTTTACGACCAGAATGGGCCGCCCGGCCCAATCCGCCAGGTTCAATGTACCTCCGTCGATGGACTCGAATTGCGCCTGAAATCCCGCGGCCCAAGCCCCCTGCCCGGACAGCCAAATAGCAATGGAAGTTAAGATAGCGCGCAACATGACCCGGCTCCTGTTTCCTCTCATATGAACACATAGGGCCGCACGCTGCATCGTCACCCCCTTTCAATTCGCACATATTGCGCCAAATATAGGGGCAAGAGCGTATGAGATCGGAGAGCACATGACCACATACACCAAAAATCCCGACGTGATCGCGACCCTGTCACCAGAAGAATTTTACGTCACACAAGAAAGCGGGACAGAACGGCCAGGCACCGGCAAGCTGCTGCGCAACAAGGAGCCAGGGATTTACGTCGACATCGTATCCGGCGAACCGCTGTTTGCATCGTCTGATAAATACGAAAGCGGCTGCGGCTGGCCATCTTTTACCAAGCCAATCGAAGCCGCCCATGTCGAGGAGTTCAGCGATACGACTCTCGGGATGACCCGAACGGAAGTGCGCTCGAAATATGGCGACAGTCATCTCGGGCACGTGTTCCCGGACGGACCACGCGACCGCGGCGGGCTGCGCTATTGCATCAACTCCGCATCCCTGCGGTTTGTTCATCGTGATGACATGGAAGCCGAAGGTTACGGACAATATCTGGATCAAGTGGAGGACGTGGCATGAGCCAAGCACGCGCAGTACTGGCGGGAGGATGTTTTTGGGGAATGCAGGATCTGATCCGCAAACGCCCCGGTATCATTGGCACCCGCGTAGGATACACTGGCGGCGATGTACCAAACGCGACATATCGCAACCACGGCACCCACGCCGAGGGGATCGAGATCATCTATGATCCATCCATCGTGTCATTCCGCGAGTTGCTGGAGTTCTTCTTTCAAATCCACGATCCGACCACGCCTAACCGGCAAGGCAATGACCGCGGCCTAAGTTATCGTTCTGCAATTTACTATGTGGACGACGTACAAAAAAAGGTAGCGCTGGACACAATCGCCGATGTCGATGCCTCAGGACTGTGGCCCGGCAAGGTCGTGACCGAAGTCGAACCCGTTGGTGATTTCTGGGAAGCAGAGCCAGAGCATCAGGATTACTTGGAGCGTATTCCCAACGGCTACACGTGCCACTTCGTCCGCCCTGACTGGACTTTGCCCAAACGCGCGGCCGAGTAAACGCATCTGCGTGCTGGCGAGTTTTGAATCTGTTTTGCCCCGCACTGAACCAGCGTGGGGCAGTACGCATTTGCGACTAGCCTGTGCTGCGGTAACCACCCGGTGTCGCCGCTAGGCCCCGCGCCTTGCCTACAGTGCTTTTAATGTCCCTGTCGTCGTCCCTGACGATGCCAGGCATGGCAGTACTGGCTGCCGGTTTCAGCCGCGTGTTCAACATCGAAACTTCCAATTCGCTCAGCAACTGATTGTCCTGACCTGCACGCGCAGTGACATACGCTTTGATGGCCGTCCAAGATGTGCGCGCTGTTGAGACTTGATTGGTCAAACTCCCGCCGGCATGGCGAAACAAGTACTTTGTCACTGCTTTGAAGTGGTTGAACTGGGTAAAATCCAACTCCACGCATTTCGGAGTGAGAGCGTCCGATATCCACACGGGATAGCAGTGGACATTGTTGCTGAGGCTGTCGCGATCACTCACAAATGCGATGCTTTTGGTTTGGATGCGATTTTCATCGTCTGATGGATCAAATGTGGCTGGGTCCTCGCCAACCATTTTGGCGGCTATTAATCGACCATATTCGCGAAAAGCAACGCTGAAATCTGACGCGGACATGGCCACGAGCGTGTTTGGCGTGCCCGGAGGCGCAGCCGTTGGGGTCGATCCACCCGTCTTGTAGGAGGCCACGCAATGCTTGTTGTCTGATACATTGAACCCATACACGACTGGGGCAGCATCGTTGCCGTCAATCACAGCTTCGATTTCGAATTCCAGACGGTTATTGGATGTCCCGAACGTGGTCACTTTGGCAGCAGTAATGGTGGGCATGGCAGTCTCCAAAGAACAAAAAGGTGCAATTTTGGTAGAAAATGGCGTGTCTCAAAGATAACGCAGCGCGCTTTCTCCCTATAGTAGTGGATTCCTGACTTTACGGGCTCAATTTTGCGCTACGCGAGGCCGTCCGGTCGCCTCAACACTAATCGTCGCTTCTACAAAAATCTCGCGCGCTTCGGTTTGGGCCGTCCTGATATCGCGATCAATGTGCACTTCGATATCGCGCGCCCCGGCCGCTTCTGCCGCAGTCACAGCATCGGCGCGCAAGATCTGTTCCAACCGCGCCAAAGCCGCCTCCGAACTGCCAAAGTCCTCGGGCCCTTGCGCCAGATGCACGCGGTAACGCCCCTCTGCCGGAGCTGTGACGGTCCCTTCCCGACGCATGGCGACCCGCCCCACCACAGCGCCAATCGCATTGGCAACCCCGGCATCGGCGGGCAAGATCATCTGCGTACCCAACAATTCTCCCACGGCAGGGTAGTAACTTGCAGCCGATGCACCCAGTCCAACAACAGGCACATTCAGACCTGTCTGCACCCGCACTGTTCCCGTCTCGTCATTCAAACCGCGTTGCATCAACACATGCCCCGCAAGACTCTCATCCAATCCATCTGCACGCAGACCTGCCTCAAGCAGGACAAGGCCCGTCTGATGGGTCAACCTATCCACGATCATCTGCGCCATGTGTGCTGGGTCTTCTGCCAACACATTGCCCGCACCCGTGCGGCGGCGCCCGAACAACGCCAATGCCATACGGGCCGCGTCTGTATCCCACCCACTCAAACGACCCAGCACATGGCTGGCATCTGATGGCGTCACCGCAGAGATTTGAACCAACCCCCGCTCCACCAACCGCTTCAGAGCCGCATGCTCCATCCGCGTGGTCAGAACGGCACCAAGCGGATGCACACTGTCGCCGATCCGGCCAAGCAACGCCACTTCGCGGTCGGCCAGGCCATCTGCCTGGACGCCCGGCACCGCACGCACAAACCGCCCGTCATGTTCGCCCGGCACAGCACTGCGGATCTGGGCCTCAAGCACAGGTATAACAACACCCGGAACCTCGTGGGCCAGCAAAGACACAGGCACCACACGGCGTGGCCCAAGAGTCACGCCTCCACGCAACCCTTCGGCTACGAAATGCACCTCACTATCACCACCCAAACCCGTCGTACGCATCTCAACGGCTTCAACCATTGTGCGATAGCGGCCAACGCGGGCACCATCAGGATCAATCGCGGGACGGCCATCTCGCAACATTGCCACATCCGTGGTCGTCCCGCCAATGTCGCTGACCAACGCATGTTCTGCGCCCGTTAGCCACCGCGCGCCGACGATAGATGCAGCGGGACCACTCAGGATTGTCTCGATGGGCCCGGCGCGTGCCTGATCCAATGACATCAGCGCCCCGTCACCACGCACAACCATCATTGGCGCTTGCACGCCGATATCACGCAACACAGCTTCCGCCCGCCCGATCAACGCATCAATCATCCCGATCAAACGCGCATTCAACAGGGCCGTCAGTGCCCGCTTCGGGCCACCCAGCTTGGCAGACAGTTGATATGAGGCAGAGACAGGACGACCCGTCACAGATGCCACCAACTCAATCGCGCTTTGCTCGTGCGCCGGATTGCGCGTCGCAAAAAGACCAGCCACAGCAAACCCACTAACATCCGACTTATGCCTCTCTAAAAAGGCAGATAGCGCAATCGTATCGAGGGCTGCTGCCTCAGATCCGTCATGCGTGTGACCACCGCCAATGACACACACAGGGTCTCGCCCAAGAGCGTCCTGCAATCCGTGGCTTTCCAAATCACGGGGCCGAAATCCGATCAGGATCAGGCCAACGCGCCCGCCCTGCCCTTCGACCAGGGCATTGGTCGCAAGAGTGGTGGACAAGGACGCCATGGCAATATCATCCGGCGCAACGCCACTGTCCTGCAGCGCAGCGCGCACTGCCGCACCAACACCAACTGCCAAATCATGACGTGTTGTCAGGGCCTTGGCGCGGGCAATGACTTCTGTCTCATCGCGGATCAAAACCGCATCGGTGTAGGTCCCGCCCGTATCGACACCCAGCAATATGGTCATAACCGCTTATCCTTCGCCCAGCTGGGCACACGCCCAAGCTGCCGCATCTGCGACCGCCACATCCGGATCGTCAAGCAAACCTGCGGCAACATTGCGCAGATCTGCGACACCAGAATTCCCGATAGCATACAACACGTTACGCACAAACCGATTGCGGCCGATCCGCTTGATGGGTGAGCCAGAGAACCGCGCCCGAAACGCCGCATCGTCAAGGGCCGCAAGCTCAGCCAAAGGCGGTGCGCCCACCGCTCCATGATAGCGCAAATCACTTGCCGCAGCGGCAAACTTGTTCCATGGGCAGACTGCCAGGCAATCATCACACCCGTAAATCCGATTGCCCATGGCAGCGCGCAAATCCTCTGGCACGGGCCCCTTATGCTCAATCGTGAGATAGGAAATGCAGCGACGTGCGTCGAGCTTGTAGGGCTCGGGAAACGCATCCGTCGGGCACACATCCAAACAGGCGCGGCACGACCCGCAATGATCCACTTCCGGTGGGTCCGGCTCCAACTCCAGTGTCGTAAAAATAGATCCTAAAAAGGACCAATTGCCCCAATCCCGGCTCACCAAATTGGTGTGTTTGCCTTGCCAGCCAAGGCCAGATGCCGCCCCCAACGCTTTCTCGGGAACGGGGGCGGTGTCGACAAACACTTTCACTTGCCCGCCCGCCTCTGCAATCAGCCAGCGCGCCAATCGCTTCAGGCGCTTTTTGACGATGTCGTGGTAGTCGCGGCCCTGGGCATAGACAGACACAGCCGCCAATTCAGGGCGTTGTAGCACGGCCAGTGGATCATGCTCTGGCGCATAGCTTTCGGCCAACATCAGCACCGATCGGGCTTCAGGCCACAGAACAGACGGGTCAGAACGCCAATGCATCCGCTCGGCCATCCATGCCATCTGCCCATGATACCCCGCCTCAACAAATGCGCTCAAACGCGCACCAACATCAGGCACGGCATCGGGGCGACAAACACGCGCAGCCACAAACCCCTCTTCATGCGCGCGTGCAATGACCGCCTTTTTCAAAGACATGGTTTCTTCTGACCAAAAATACCATCGGGGGTCTGGGGGCAGACAGCCCCCAGCACAGCACGAACGTCAAAAATCGAGGTCATTGTAATGGCGCGGCGGGGGAAAACCCGGGACCTGATCAGCCAAAATCGAGCGGAAAGCAGGTCGCGATTTGATTTTCGCATACCAATCCTTGACGACTTCGGAGCGGTTCCAATCCACATCGGAAATGTAGTCTAAAGCCGACAAATGCGCGGCCGCCGCAAAGTCGGCCAGCGTCATGTTGTCCCCCGCCAGCCAACGGCGATGATCGAGCAGCCACGTCATGTAATCGAGGTGATATTTAATTGCCTTGGCACCGTCCTTGACATTGCGACTGTCGGGAAAGCCTTGTCCCATGACCTTCTTGTTCACCCGCTCATAAAGCAGCTTTGACGTCACTTCGTTGTGAAACTTGTCATCAAACCATCCAACCAGACGGCGTACCTCAAGTCGTTCCGCGGGGTCCGCCGGCAACAGGGACGGTTCCGGGCGGGTCTCTTCGATGTATTCACAAATCGCCGCGCTTTCGCTCATCATCACGCCATCCAGACGCAGCACCGGCACTTTGGCAGCCGGATTGCGGCGGAGAAAATCAGGATCGGCCTCCCAATAACGCTCCTCGACCAACTCCACTTCGATCTTCTTTTCAGCAAGACTCAGACGCACCTTGCGGCAAAACGGGGAGAGAGGAACGTGGAACAGACGGGCCATGGACAATCCGGCAATTGCAGTGGGTCAGGCATCCATGCACGCCCGCGCAGGGATTTTCAACTGTCGAAACAGTCTGCACGGCCATCCGCGCGGATCGTGGCCGCCCCGTCGCGGATGGAAGCGGCGCGTTTGCGGATGAAATTGCTCGGGCGCGAGGCCGATCGCGTTTTGGGGGCAGGCAATATTGCAGCAAGACGCGCCGCTTGCACGGACGACAATGCCTCTGGCCCTACGCCGAAGTAATGGCGCGCCGCCGCCTCGACCCCAAACACACCTTCATCGAACTCGGCGACATTCAGATACACCTCTAGAATACGACGCTTGGACCAGATCGCCTCGACCAAAGGAGTCAGACCAGCCTCCAGCACTTTGCGGAACCACGATCGCCCATGCCACAGATATACATTTTTGACGACTTGCTGGCTGATGGTCGACGCACCGCGCCCGCCACCTTGATCAATCGCCGTGCGGATCGCCTCCAGATCAAGCCCCCAATGCAGACAGAAATTGGCATCCTCCGCCGCGACAGCCGAACGACCCATAACCGGCGCGATCTCTTCAATCGGCACCCATTCCTGATCAACACCACCCAGGCGACGGGACTCGGCCGCCATATAGGGTGTGGTCGGCGGGTTCAGCACCGCTCCCAGAACAACCAGAAACACTGCGATCAAAAAGGCAACGCTGAACAGGCGCACACCCCACCACAGCGTCCAACGTATAGGGCGAAACGGCTTTTTTACCGCTTTGCGTTTGGTCGGTGCTTTCTTTTTCTTGGTGCTCGTCTTGGCCATGTGACAGCTATACGGCGCAGGCGCGCCACTGTGAACTAGGGCAACGCGCGTGTCGCAAGATAGGTGCCGATACGTCGCGCCCCGCGCGGAGAGGGATGAATACCATCAAAGGCAAACAGACTGCGATTGCTTGGGTCTATAGCGTCTTCGGAATCTACAAATGTCAGGCCGGGCGTGCGTGCCGCCAGTTGGGCCAAGCGTGCGTCATACTCAATCAGATATGGACGACATCCTTCGAACTGACCGGAACGCGCACTGGCATAGTACCCCATCCAGATCACACGCGCGCCCGTCGCCAACACGCTGGCGATGAAATCAGGGACCTCCCCACGCAGATCTGACGAGATTAAGCTGTTTAATTCCCGCTCGCAGGCGCGGCACCGGCACGTGCCCAGCAAATCATTGGCACCACCATTCATCAAAACGATGTCCCATCCAGCAGACCGAAACTGCGCGCGCACATCAAAACCGACGGCGCGGCCAAAATCCGAATTGTTGGAAAAACGCGCCCCTGCAACCGCATCATTTTCGACCTGCGCACCTAGGACCGTGCCCATTACCGACGGAATGTCGCGCCCAGTCCACTTGTGCCACGCCAGCACACTGTCGCCCACAGCCAACACCTTCAATGGCTCGGCAAAGGCGGGGGCAGTCAGAAAGAGAAACAGACAAATCAACCAACGCATACTCGGCAAACTAAATCGGATGCGGCGCTGTCAATGCCTCGTCAACCACAAACCAAAAAAATCTAATAAATTACAAAGCGTTAATCTCTCCGAGATCGCGTACGATTCTGTTATTGTGACGGCATCCGAAGCTATATGCTCAAATTTCGGAGAACGGAGACATGATTGAGACGTCCAATAACGTGCAACCCGGTGCCATAGCGCCGCAGTTCCGGGTGCTGAATGCAACCGATGCCGCCCTTGTGTGGATCCTCAAATGGTCCGGCGATGCAGATCACGTGATTGCCAACAAGCTCGGCACGATGCCCACACGGGTGGCCGACATATTGTCGGAAAACACCCATGTCGGCAGCAAGGACCAGGCCGCCAAAATGGCGACCCAGCGACAGCAAACAGATCCTATTCCGCCGGAATAGCATCCTCTTCCAGCGTCAGCGGCGCCGGAATATGAACCAACATTTCCTTTGGGCAAACCTGAAGGAAATTGTGCTGCTCAACATCCCAATGCTGGAGTAGATCCGCGGCCTTGCGGCTGCCGGTCTCTTCAAGATGACGTTCGATCAGGGTTTCCAGCTGAGACTGCCAATGCGGCACGGTCACAGGGCAGGTTACAAGCGTTTCCATGTTCATCATCAACCCGGCCTTGCCTTCGGGATCGTACAGATAGGCCATTCCACCCGTCATACCCGCACCAAAGTTGGCCCCTATTTCCCCAAGGATTACAGAAACGCCGCCGGTCATATATTCACATCCGTTCGAGCCGCACCCTTCGATGACAACCTGTGCTCCCGAGTTGCGCACACCAAAGCGTTCGCCCGCTCGGCCCGCAGCAAACAGGAACCCATCGGTTGCACCATACAGCACGGTGTTGCCCACAATCACGTTCTCAGACGCCACCAGCGGCGACACCATCGGCGGACGCACCACAATTGTGCCCCCCGACAGGCCCTTGCCCACATAGTCGTTGGCGTCACCGGACACTTCCAACTTCAGCCCCGGCGCCGCAAAAGCGCCAAGCGATTGACCCGCTGACCCGGTCAACTTGACCGTCAGGTGATCCGGTTGCAGCGTGTTGCGCATCCCGAACTTGCGTACGATGTGGCTGCTGGTGCGCGTGCCCACGGTCCGATGCGTGTTCTGCACCGCATAAGACAGCTGCATCTTTTCGCCATCCTCTAGGAAGCGGGCCGCATCGCGCACAATCTGCGCATCCAGCGTGTCGGGCACCGCGTTGCGATCTTTGTCGCGGTTGTAGACAATGTCAGCCGCCCCATCGACTGTGATCAGCATAGGGTTCAAGTCCAGATCATCCAGATGCGCCGACCCACGTGACACCTGCGCCAACAGATCCGCCCGCCCAATCACCTCATCAATCGAGCGCGCACCGATCTGAGCCAGCAATTCGCGGACCTCCTGGGCGTAGAACGTAATCAGATTCACTACCTTATCCGCGTTCCCGGTGAACTTGTCGCGCAACGCTTCATCTTGCGTACACACGCCCACCGGGCAGGTGTTCGACTGGCACTGGCGCACCATGATGCAGCCCATCGCAATCAACGCCGCGGTGCCGATCCCGTATTCCTCGGCCCCTAACATTGCCGCCATGACAATGTCACGACCCGTACGCAATCCACCATCGGTGCGCAGTGTCACACGTTCGCGCAGGTTGTTCATCGACAGAACCTGATGCGCTTCGGTCAGACCCATTTCCCATGGCAGACCTGCATATTTGATGGATGTTGCAGGTGACGCGCCAGTCCCGCCATTGTGACCAGAGATCAGGATCACGTCCGCCTTGGCTTTCGCAACGCCAGCCGCAATGGTTCCGACGCCCGAAGACGCAACCAGCTTGACAGTCACCTTACAGCGCGGGTTGATCTGCTTGAGGTCATAAATCAGCTGCGCCAGATCCTCGATCGAATAGATATCGTGGTGCGGCGGCGGCGAGATCAGCGTGACCCCTTTGGTTGAGTGCCGCAGACGGGCAATCAGGTCGGTGACTTTCATACCGGGCAACTGGCCACCCTCACCGGGCTTGGCCCCTTGGGCGACCTTGATCTCCAGCTCTTCACACTGGTTCAGGTATTCTGCGGTGACACCAAAGCGGCCCGACGCAACCTGCTTGATCTTGGCAGACGGATTATCGCCATTGGCCTCGGGATGGAAATGGGCAGGATCTTCGCCGCCTTCGCCACTGTCCGACTTGGCCCCGATCCGGTTCATTGCGACATTCAGGGTCTTGTGTGCCTCGGGCGACAGTGCCCCCAACGACATTCCCGGTGTGACAAAGCGTTTGCGGATCGATGTGATGCTCTCCACCTCTTCAATCGGCAACGAAGGGCCCAACGGCTTGATGTCCATCAGATCGCGCAGGTGGATTGGAGGACCCGACCGCATCTTGGCGCTGTACTGTTTCCACATCTCGAACGAGGCTTTGTTGCACGCCATTTGCATCATGTGCATCGACGTCGCTTCCCACGCATGAGTTTCACCGGATTTGCGGGCCTTGTAGAAACCTCCGATGGGCAACACATTGCTACCGTCCCAGCCCTTCGCGTGCACCTCCTCGGCCTTGGACTGAATGCCGGTGACGCCGATGCCACTGATGCGCGATGTCATACCGGGGAAGAACTCAGCACACATCGCGCGCGACAGCCCAACCGCCTCGAAGTTCAAACCGCCGCGATAGGAAGACACAACCGAAATGCCCATCTTCGCCATGATCTTGAGCAGGCCTTGATCAATGGCTGTGCGATAACGTGCAACCGCTTCGGTCAGGGTGCCATCCAGCAAACCACGATCAATACGATCTGCAAGTGAATCCTCGGCTAGGTAGGCATTGACCACCGTAGCGCCACAGCCAATCAGAACGGCGAAGTAATGAGGATCAATACACTCGGCAGAGCGGACATTGAGGGAACAGAAAGTGCGCAACCCATTGCGCGTCAGGTGGCTGTGCACAGCGCTCGTTGCCAGAATCATCGGCATCGCCACCTTGTCCGGGCCGGCATGTTGATCAGTCAGCACGATATGGCCAGCACCAGAGCGTACGGCATCCTCGGCCTCGGCGCGGATACGGGCAAGCCCGGCACTCAGCGCACCCGGACCGGGGGCAAAGGTACAATCAATCTCTGTGAGATCCGCGTTGAAATAGGTGACAATCTCATCCCACTGCGCATTGCCCACAAAGGGGCTGTCCAGCGTGATGATCTCGGTCTGCGCGCTGCTTTCGTCCAACACGTTCTTGAGGTTGCCGAACCGTGTCTTCAAGCTCATCACCCGGAATTCGCGCAACGAGTCGATGGGTGGGTTTGTCACTTGGCTAAAGTTCTGGCGGAAGAAGTGCGACAGGGGGCGGTACTTTTTGGACAGTACAGCGGACGGGGTGTCATCCCCCATGGACGCAAGCGCCTCTTTGGCATCCTCGGCCATCGGCGCAAGGATCTGCTCAAGCTCTTCGATAGAGTAACCGGCAGCAATCTGGCGACGACGCAGTTCGTCCCCACTGAACAAAGCGCGTTCGGTAACGCCCGAAATGGCTGGTTCGAGATCCTTGATCTTGCCCACCCATTCTCCAAATGGCTGGCTGGCCGCCAGTTGATCCTTGATTTCCGTGTCGTGGTAAAGCTTGCCATCCACCATATCGACGGCCAACAGTTGACCCGGACCAAGGGCACCCTTTTCCACAACAGTGGCTTCGTTCAGGGGCACCATCCCGGTCTCGGATCCCGCAATGACCATCCCATCGCTGGTCACAACATATCGCATGGGGCGCAGCCCGTTGCGATCCAGACCCGCACAGACCCAGCGGCCATCCGTCATCGCCAAAGCAGCAGGACCGTCCCACGGTTCCATCACCGAGTTGCAGTAGGAATACATGTCGCGCCACGCTTCAGGCAGTTCAACCGCCTGCTTGGACCACGACTCAGGCACCAGCATCGTCTTGGCCATCGGAGCGTTGCGACCAGCGCGAACGAGCACCTCAAACACCGCATCCAAGGCCGCACTGTCGGACGAACCATTGGCCACGATCGGCTTGATATCATCCGCCATCTCACCAAAGGCACCGGACGCCATGCGGATCTCATGGGACTTCATCCAGTTCAGGTTGCCCTTGAGAGTGTTGATCTCACCGTTGTGGGCCAACATGCGGAAGGGCTGTGCCAACCACCACTGCGGGAACGTGTTGGTGGAATAACGCTGGTGATAAATGGCAAACGCGGATTCAAAGCGATCATCCAGCAGATCAGGATAAAACTCCGCCACCTGCTCGGCCAACATCATACCCTTGTAGATGATGGACCGGCACGACAAGGACGCAATATACAGCTGCGGCACCTGCGCTGCCGACGCCGCTTTTTCGATGCGACGGCGAATGACATACAGCTCACGCTCAAAGGTCTCTTCGTCGACACCCTTGGAATTGGAAATCAGGATCTGTTCAATCTCTGGGCGGGTGGCATTGGCCTTTTCTCCCAGACAGGCGACGTTCACGGGCACATGACGCCAGCCGTAAATGTAATACCCCATGCGCAAGACCTCGGTCTCGACAATGGTCCGGCAGGTCTCTTGCGCGCCAAAATCGGTGCGGGGCAAAAACACCTGACCCACAGCGATCAACTCATCGCGGTTGGGCGTGTGGCCAGTCCGCTCAATCTGGTCATAGAAAAACGGGACTGGAATCTGAACGTGAATGCCCGCGCCATCGCCAGTTTTGCCATCGGCATCAACGGCACCACGGTGCCAAATCGCCTTCAGGGCCTTGATGCCATTGTCGACCACGGCACGGCTGGCTTTGCCATCAACAGATACAACCAGACCCACGCCACAGTTGGCCTTTTCCTCACCATGATCATACATGCCGTTTTCGGCCATGAACGTGCGCTTGGCCTCTTCGCGGGCCACCCAGTCTGCATCATATTTGGTCATTGGTCAGATCCTTCCAGTCGGGGGACGAAGCGCGTCAGCGAAACGTCACAGTCATATAGCGGTTTTTTTTCAAAGAACCCCGGCTCGCCGGGATAGATGAAATCGACGGGGGAATTGTCCCACTCGTCCGTCTGGCCATCCACTGTCCGGGCATAGCTGCCCGAGATGAAGCGGCCATGTTTGCGTGACACATATTCATTTCCACGCAGGGTCATATAGGGGCCACTTACGCCCTCAAAGCGGGCCGAAAATTCCGTCCGCAACAACGGCTCACCGTCTATCACAACCTCTTCGCCGGTCAGGGTGTCAAAGCCGACAACACGGGTGATGCCGTCCGGACCACGTTGCGTGAAATCATAGGTATCAGTGCCCGTCGACAACAGTTCCGACAAGCTGGCGGGATCCGTCGCAGGCTGGATCAACACATCGCGGCTGGTCGGGAACAGATCATAGCTTTCGAGCCACTGGGTTTCGGCATCGATCTTACTGATAAAGATCGGACCATCGACCCGGAAATTCACTCGCCAGCTTTCGCCGGGATTGTCATTGGAACAGGTATAGATGTGATCCACTTCGCAGCCACGCATCTGGATGGTCAGAACCTCGGTGCATCCCACTGGAGGGTAAAACCGAGCAGGATCCTGCGCGCTCAGCAGAGTCGGGGCACACAAAAAGGCTGCAACACAATACCGGATCACGGCGCGCCCTCCACATCCGGGTTCAACGCAACCACATCGGCGCGCGTCAGGCGCTTTTGACCACTGTCCGCGAGATGCAAACCATCCGGTGCATGATCAACAAAGATCTCGTGACTCAGGGTAAAGCCATTGGGATCGTCAAACAGCCCGAGTGGCACATCTGTGGCCCCGAACCACTGACCCTCCTTGGTCTGACGGAAATACAATCCCGCACCGCAGGCCTTGCACCACGCCCGTTCGGCCCAATCGCTGCCCGCGCGCGTCGCGATGTGATCCGTGCCGGTCCACGTAATGTCATCAGTCTTGATGCTGACCTCAGCCAAGGCCAACCCGGTCCAGCGACGGCACATCTCGCAATGGCAGATACCGAACGTAGTAGGCACATTGCGTGCAACAAAACGCACAGCGCCGCACAAGCATCCTCCCGTCTTTTTCATCTGCATTTACTCCGGTTTGTCAGCAGTGCTGACCTGTTCTGTTCGGGCTGGTTTCATCGCCTGACGCGGCAGCGCGCCAATTGTGACCGTCATTATTCGGCAGCAATGGCGGCCGTTTCCAATTGCGACAGGATCGCCTCTGCACAGTCGCGCCCATCTCGAATGGCCCACACCACCAGCGAAGCGCCGCGCACGATGTCACCTACAGCATAGACACCCTCCAGCGCCGTTTTCCCACTTGTGAATTCGGCCTTTACAGTGCCCCAACGGGTCACTTCCAATTCGGGCTGATTCCACAGGGTCGGCAGTGCTTCGGGCTCAAATCCAAGGGCTTTGATAACCAGATCCGCATCTTCCACGTAATCCGATCCTTCGATCAACTCCGGCGCCTGACGGCCCGTCGCATCTGGCGCACCCAGGCGCATCTTTTGGACCATGACGCCGGTGACACGGCCTGCAGGGGCATTTGGGTCGGCCGCATCGGTCACAGCCAGATCAGTGGTAAAGCCTTTGGGTGCGCTCAACCATTCGAACACCACGCCTTCTTCTTCGGCGTTCTGCACTTCGCGCTGGCTGCCCGGCATGTTGGCGCGATCCCGACGGTAGAGGCATTTGACCGACGTCGCCCCCTGACGGATCGACGTGCGCACGCAGTCCATTGCCGTGTCACCACCGCCTATGACAACCACGCGCTTGCCTTCGGCGTTCAGCTTACCACTGTCAAAGTCCTCAACCGCATCGCCAAATGACTTGCGGTTGCTGGCAGTCAGGAAATCTATTGCTTTTTCAACGCCCTGCGCTTGGCTACCATGCAGATCAAGGTCACGGGACTTGTAGACACCGGTGGCAATAATGACTGCATCATGGGCGTTGCGGACCTCTTCGAACGAGATATCGACGCCAATGTCACAGTTTAAACGGAAGGTGACACCACCCAATTCTAACTGTTGATTGCGACGCATAACCACATCTTTCTCCAGCTTGAAACCTGGGATTCCATAGGTCAGCAGGCCGCCTGCACGGTCGTAGCGGTCATAAATGGTGACCTGAATACCCGCCCGACGCAGCACATCTGCTGCCGCCAAACCGCCCGGCCCAGCGCCGATGATTCCAACCGATTCAGCCCGTTCCGTGGTGGGCTTGATGGGCAGGACCCAGCCCTCTTCCCACGCGGTATCGGTAATGTATTTCTCAACCGCACCGATGGTTACGGTCCCATGCCCAGATTGCTCAATCACACAGTTGCCTTCGCACAGACGGTCCTGTGGGCAGATTCGACCACAAATCTCCGGGAATGTGTTGGTCGCTTGGGATACTTCATAGGCCTCTTGCAGCCTCCCTTCGGCCGTCAGGCGCAACCAATCAGGGATGTTGTTGTGAAGGGGGCAATGAGACTGACAATACGGCACCCCGCATTGCGAACAGCGGCTCGACTGCTCCTTGGCTTTTGCCGCAGCATACTCCGCATAGATCTCACCGAAGTCTTCGCGGCGCACCTCTGCTGCACGCTTTTCGGGCATGTCGCGGTCTATCGTCACGAATTTCAACATCGGTTGCTCGGCCATACTACGCTCCAGCGGTGAAGGATTAAGTCCGAGCCGCATAAACCATACTTTACGGGAATAAAAGTCAGTAATGCTGTCCTAATATGGGATTTTTGGCATAAATAAACCGAACCACCTCGCATGAAATTGAAATATTAGGTCCTACTCGGACTTAATATGCACATTTGCGTTCAGAATCAGCGAGTTGTATGAGGAGTGTATCACAGGGATGCGCCCGGCATGACTCTTTTTCAACTTCTGATAGTGGCAATCGTTCAGGGCGTGACCGAATTCCTGCCAGTCTCCTCATCCGGACACCTCATCTTGTTGCCGTCCCTGACGGGATCCCCAGATCAAGGGCTGGCCATTGATGTTGCCGTGCATGTCGGCACGCTGGTGGCCGTAGTTCTTTATTTCTGGCGAGATGTTGCCATTGCCGCCAAGGGAACCACGCGACTCGCGGCAGGCAAGGTCGACACCCAAGGTGCATTTCTTGCTCTGTGCTTGATCATAGCCACCATCCCCGCCTTGATTGTGGGCCTCGCCATAAAGGTGACGGGACTGGATGAAGCTATGCGCTCTGTCGCCGTCATTGGTTGGACCATGCTTATCTTTGGGCTGGTTCTTTACTGGGCTGACCGCACGGGCGGCACGAAAAAAGATGCCGCGCAGTGGAGCCTCAAGGACGCTCTCGTCATGGGGCTGGCACAGTGCCTTGCGCTAATCCCCGGTACGTCCCGCTCGGGCATCACGATAACGGCGGCCCGCAAATTGGGCTACGGCCGCGAAGGAGGAGCCAAACTTGCCATGCTGATGTCGATCCCGGTCATTCTCGCATCCGGAGCCATCCTCAGCATTGACGTCGTTGGACGAGCGGACTGGTCAATGATGCGCGACGCAGGAATTGCGGCAATCTTTGCGTTCATTGCTGCCCTTGGGGCTTTGGTCCTCATGATGCGGCTGCTGCGCAGTGTCAGTTTCACACCCTACGTGATCTATCGTGTGATCTTGGGCGTCATACTTCTGGTATGGGCCTACACGTAGGCATCACCTTCAGGCGCGCAAATTGCCTGCGCTTTCCTTGATCGCATCATACTGGCCCGAGGGGCGGAAGCGCCACAGATAGTCAGGCAAAACAGACGCCAGCGCCACGGGCTCAATGCCCAGCGCATCAAACCCCTTCGCACCTTCTGCGACGACATTGTCACGTCGCAAGTTGCGCACCTGATCACGGGTCACTTGGGCTCGGACAAGACCAAGGCTCAGGATCTGGCCCATCTCCATCGCAAAGGCCATGATATTGGCCAATACGAAAGGGATGTTTACGATGGCCCTGCGGCGGCGAATGACATCCAGCATAGTTTCCATCAAAGCACGGAAGCTTCGCACATCGGGGCCACCCAGTTCGTAAATTCCGGGGGCAACCGATGTGGTCAACGCCACCTCTGCAGCCTTGGCAACATCATCCACGTATACGGGCTGAAACAGAGTGTCCGCGCCCACAACGGGCAGCACAGGCCCCAGACGGGACATACCTGCAAATCGGTTGAAGAACCCGTCTTCCGGACCAAACACGACAGACGGGCGCAAGATGACAGCTTCGGGCATGTGCGTTAGAACGGCGTCCTCGCCCTCGCCCTTTGTGCGCGCGTAGTCGCTTTCACTGTCTGCGTCCGCCCCAATAGCGGAAATCTGAACCATCTGAGCAACGCCTTGCACAGCGGCAAGACGGGCAACACGCTCTGCGCCTTCGGACTGAACAGTGTCAAAGGTGTTCTTGCCATGGCGGGCGAGAATACCGACGCAATTCACAACGGCATCGGCCCCAGACATAACCCGCGCTACAGATGCATCATCGCGAATGTTGCACAAAACCGGTTCAACCTGACCGACAACGCCGTAAGGTTTGACAAACATCGCCTCATTGGGGCGTCGTACAGCAACACGAACCCGCCAACCCGCTTTGGCCATTCGGCGCGCGATGTAGCGACCAACAAAGCCTGATCCGCCGTATATAGTGACCAGTTTGGACATGTTCGACTCCTTGCGCGCATTTGCATCCGAGGTCTACCGCCCACTCAAGCGTCAGACAAGACGCCAATTTGGCGCGGGGCGCGCGCCATCTCTGTTCCTAAAATCGCCGCCGGAGGCTCCTGTCTGCGCAAGAAAAACCCAATCCGAGAATCAGATTGACACCTCACAGCACTCAGCTTAAACGGCCGTCTACCAACCCGTGCCCAGATGGCGGAATTGGTAGACGCGCTAGCTTCAGGTGCTAGTGTCCGTATGGACGTGGAGGTTCGAGTCCTCTTCTGGGCACCAATCTACCCCTCAAAATGCAAAAACTAGAGTACGCAGTGCGATGCGGGTAAAAACATCGAGCACCCATTTGCTTGCTTTTGCACATAAAACCCGGTCTTCTGAGCATCCACGAACGGGCTTTGGCAACTTCGGCATCAGTTGAAGGGGCCAGACCCATCAGGAGGCGGCGCACCATGGCTCAACCGAAAGGCTCAGGAACAAGGCCTATGCCGACATTCCTGACGCCCGATGATGTTGCAGCCCTGAACGCAGGCCACCACCCATCCCCCTTTGACGTGCTTGGACCGCACAAAAGCGGAAACAGGCGTTGGATCGTGACGTTCCAGCCAGATGCTGCAAGCGTGACCGCCACTGTCGCCGGTAAAGACACACCGTTGGAGCGTATCGCAGGAGATGTTTTTGGCGCTCCTGTTCCGGGCAAGACCTACACGCTGACGATGCAGTATGATGATGGCCGTACGCACAGCACGCGCGACCCCTTCGCGTTTGATCCGGTCCTGACGGACTTTGATCGCTACTTGATGGGCGAGGGTACGCACAAGGAACTCTGGCGCGTGCTCGGCGCACATGTGACGCGTCATCAGGGCGTGGATGGCACCCACTTTGCCGTTTGGGCCCCCAACGCAAACCGGGTGAGCGTCGTCGGCGCGTTCAACAATTGGGACGGGCGCCGCAACCCCATGCGCCGCGCAGGTGAGACCGGGGTTTGGGAGATATTCCTGCCCCACATCGGCGAAGGCACCCTCTACAAATACGAAGTGGTCAGTACGCAAGGAACCGCGCTCAAGGCGGATCCGGTCGGCTTTGGGTCGCAACATCCACCCGAGCAGGCGTCCATCGTGCGCGATATCTCGGGCTATGGCTGGAGCGATCACAAATGGATGGAAACCCGGGCCGCTCGGTCCAACCGAAAACAGCCAATATCCATCTACGAGGTGCACCTTGGTTCATGGCGGCGGCGCTATGACGATGGCGGACGCCCGCTCAGCTACAAGGAGTTGGCACGAGATCTGATCGGCTACGTCAAGCATATGGGATTTACTCATATCGAACTCATGCCTGTTTCCGAATTTCCTTTCGATGGGTCTTGGGGCTACCAACCCGTCGGGCTTTATGCCCCGACAATCCGCTTTGGCCCGCCCCACGAATTCCGCGAATTTGTAGATGCAGCGCACAGTGAGAACATCGGGGTTCTGTTGGATTGGGTTCCGGGCCACTTCCCAACCGATGCGCACGGCCTCGCGATTTTCGACGGCACCGCGCTGTATGAACACGCAGACCCGCGCGAAGGATTTCATCAGGACTGGAACACCCTGATCTACAACTATGGAAGACGTGAGGTGAAAAATTACCTCGTCGCCAACGCTCTCTACTGGATGGAAGAATACCATCTGGACGGTCTGCGCGTGGATGCTGTCGCCTCGATGCTGTACCGGGACTATTCACGCGACGAGGGGCAATGGGTGCCCAACAAGGATGGCGGGCGCGAAAACTACGAGGCCATTGCGTTCCTGCAAGAGATGAACACTGCAGTCTACGGCGCTGATGCCGGCGTCATGACCGTCGCTGAAGAAAGCACGTCTTTTCCAGCAGTCTCACAACCGGTGCATTCGGGCGGTCTGGGCTTTGGGTACAAGTGGAACATGGGATGGATGAACGACACATTGCGGTACATGGAAAAGGATCCAGTGCACCGCCAATACGAACATCACCTGATGACATTCCCGATTGATTGGGCATTTACCGAAAACTTCATCCTGCCGATCAGTCACGATGAGGTCGTTCATGGCAAAGGGTCAATGCTGCAAAAAATGCCGGGCAACGATTGGGAAAAATTCGCCAATTTACGGGCCTACTATGCGTACATGTGGGCCTTTCCCGGGAAAAAGCTGCTGTTCATGGGCTGTGAATTCGCCCAACCCAAAGAGTGGAACCACAATGCAGAGCTGAACTGGGGCGCGGCCGAGGATCCTGCGCACAAGGGTGTCCAGAATCTGATCCGCGATTTGAACGCACTGTATGTCACAACGCCAGCGCTTTATGCCAATGACTGCGAGGCGGACGGGTTCGCATGGCTCAGCAATGACCCGGCGCAATCGACCATTGGTTTTGCCCGCTTTGGCGAGGAAAAAGACGCACCGGTCGTGATCGTATGCAACTTTACTCCGGTAGAGCGCGTTGGGTTCGAAATTGGTGTGCCTGCACCCGGTGACTGGGCTGAAGTTCTGAACACGGACGCGGCCCACTACGGGGGTGGAAACCGCGGAAATCTGGGTGCCGTAACATCGGTGCCAAAGCCGATGGACGGGCACGCGCAATCCGTTGCGCTGACCCTGCCACCATTGTCGGTGGTCGTCCTGCGGCTAGGTAAATCATAAGGAATTCTTTGGGAGGAGACGTTCACATGCCAACAAGACGTTTGAGACAGCGATCAATGGTTTTCGTGCTTGCCGGAGGGCGAGGGAGCCGTCTGAAAGAACTGACTGACCGGCGTGTGAAACCTGCCGTGCCCTTTGGTGGCAAGGCTCGGATCATCGACTTTGCCCTGTCCAATGCCATGAACTCCGGTATTCGGAAAATGGCGATTGCGACTCAATACAAGGCTCACAGCCTGATCCGCCATGTTCAGCGCGGTTGGAACTTCCTTGGAGCAGAGCGCAATGAATACGTGGACGTGCTGCCTGCCTCGCAGCGGGGCGGCACGGAAAGCTGGTACAAGGGCACCGCAGATGCCGTGACCCAGAACATCGATATCGTCGACAGCTACGACGTAGACTACGTGATCATTCTGGCCGGCGATCATATCTACAAGATGGACTATGAAATCATGCTCCGGCAGCACGTCGAGAACAAAGCTGACGTCACCGTGGGCTGCCTGACAGTGCCGCGGATGGAGGCTACGGCCTTTGGAGTCATGGCGACCGACGCAGATGGACGCATAACATCTTTCCTTGAGAAGCCCGCCGATCCGCCCGGCACACCCGAAGATCCGGACAAGGCGCTCGCGTCTATGGGCATCTATGTCTTTGACTGGAAGTTTCTGCGCGAACTGCTCCGAAAAGACGCCGAGGACCCGAACTCGTCCAACGATTTTGGCAATGATCTGATCCCCGACATCGTCAAAAACGGCAAGGCGATTGCACATCGCTTTGACGACAGTTGTGTGCGCTCCGAGGGTGCGCCAGCCTACTGGAAAGACGTGGGAACAGTTGATGCGTTCTGGCAGGCGCATATCGATCTGACGAACTTTACCCCCGAGCTGGATTTATGGGACAACAATTGGCCGATCTGGACCTACAACGCGAGCGTGCCACCCGCCAAGTTTATCCACGACGAGCGTGACCGACGCGGCATAGCAATCTCGTCGATGGTTTCCGGCGGGTGCATCATTTCCGGGACAGAGGTGCGCAATTCGTGCCTGTTCACCAATGTCAAAACCAACTCATATGCAGTTCTGGATCACGCTGTTGTTCTGCCGGACGTTGTCGTTCACCGTTCTGCACGCCTGAGGCAAGTTGTGATCGACGGGCGCGTTGTCATCCCCGAAGGCCTCGTAGTAGGTGAGGATCCAACCGAAGATGCCAAGTGGTTCCGGGTGACGGAGCGTGGCACAACGCTGATCACCCAAGCCATGCTTGACGCGCGAGCCGCAGCATTATGACCAAGATCCTGTCTGTCACATCTGAATGCGCCCCGTTGATCAAAACGGGCGGGCTTGCGGATGTGGCGGGCGCCTTGCCACTGGCGCTGGCGGATCTGGGGTGCGACATGCGCACGATCCTTCCGGGTTATCGCGCAATCATGGACAGGCTTGGCAAAACCAAACAAGCGGCGGGGTTCAAGGACCTTTTTGGCGGACCAGCCAAACTGCTTTCATGCTGTGTGCAAGGCCTTGAGTTGTTCGTGCTGGATGCCCCACACCTGTTTGACCGTGACGGCGGCATTTACGTGGACGCCACCGGACAGGACTGGCCCGACAACCCCGAACGCTTTGCCGCCTTGTGTCGTGCTGCTGCTGAAATTGCCAAGGGAGCTGCCGGTTGGAAACCGGACGTTGTGCATGGCCACGACTGGCAGGCCGGGCTGACCCCGGAATACATGCAAAAGTTGGGCACTGACGTCCCGTTCGTGTTTACCGTCCACAACATCGCCTTTCACGGCAATTGCGCGGCGGACCGATTGGACCGTCTAGAACTGGATCCCAACCGTTTCACTGTGGATCATTTCGAATTCTGGGGCCAAATCTCGGCGCTGAAGGCGGGCCTGATGGGCGCGTCCAAGATCAACACCGTATCGCGCACCTACGCCGAGGAACTGCTGACCCCTGCATTTGGCATGGGGATGGACGGTGTGCTGCACAACCGCAAAAGCGATCTGATCGGGATCGTGAATGGCATTGATGACGCCACGTGGAACCCCGCAACAGACCCAAACATCAAACCCTACACTACACCGCGCGGCAAAGCGGCCAACAAGAAAGCGCTCCAAAAGCTGTTCGAATTAGGGCCCAGTGACGGGCCGTTGTTTGTGCTCGTATCGCGCCTTACGGATCAAAAGGGCATTGATCTGTTACTGGAGGCACTGCCAGAATTGCTCTCTCAAGGCGGCCAACTCGCCCTGCTGGGGTCCGGTGATCCACGCCTCGAAGTGGCCTTGCTGGAGGCCGCAGCTCAGAACAACAACGTTGGCGTCAAAATCGGGTACGACGAAGCGCTGTCACACAAGTTGGTCGCAGGCGGAGACGTCATTCTGGTGCCATCGCGGTTTGAACCTTGTGGCCTGACACAACTATACGGCCTGCGTTACGGAACCTTGCCGCTGGTCGCATTGACGGGTGGTCTGGCGGATACTGTCATCAACGCCTCACCGGCTGCATTGTCAAAAGGCGTTGCAACGGGAGTTCAGTTTTTCCCCGTGACTGCCGCTGCTTTGTCAAACGCCATCACGCATATGCACGGGCTTTATCGCACACCCAAGACGTGGCAGGCGATGCAGCGCAATGCGATGAAACAACAGGTCGGCTGGGAACACTCCGCAACAGCCTATCGCGATATCTATGCAGCAGTTACCGCGGCGGATGGATGAGCACGGACGTGTTTCAAATCCAACCCGGGCTGCCCGCGCCACTGGGGGCAACCTTTACCGGCGAGGGCGTGAACTTTGCGATCTTTTCGCGCAATGCAACGCGGGTTGTGCTGTGTCTGTTTGACGAGGCCGGTAAGGCAACGCAGGAAATCCCGCTGCCCGAACGGCAGGGGCACATCTGGCATGGCTATTTTCCGGGTATGCGCCCCGGGCAACAATACGGATATCGAGTGGATGGCCCCTATGCCCCAGAAGAGGGCCACCGGTTCAACCCGTACAAGTTGCTGATCGACCCTTACGCCAAACAACTGACCGGCCATCCGGCGTGGCATGACGCGCTCTTTGGCTACACGCCGGGCCACAAGGACAAGGATCGCAGCTTTAACAAAGTCGACAGCGCGCCTTACATGCCGCGCTGCATCGTGGTCGATCCCAGTTTCGACTGGGGCAGCACCCGCGCGCCCGGCCACAGCTTTGAAGACACCGTCATCTACGAGGCCCACGTCAAAGGCCTCACCGCCGGGCGGCGCGATATCAACACGCCCGGCACCTTTCTGGCGATGTCTTCGGACCCGATCCTTGAACACCTGACAAATCTCGGGATCACCAGTATCGAATTGTTGCCGGTTCAGGCCTTTCTCAATGAACAATTCCTGTTGCGCAGAAACCTGACGAACTACTGGGGCTACATGACCCACGGCTTTTTTGCGCCCGATCCGCGCTATCTGAGCGGCGGGGATATTGCCGAGTTCCAGCAAATGGTGGCCCGTTTCCACGCTGCCGGGATCGAGGTCCTGCTGGATGTCGTCTACAACCACACCGCCGAAGGATCCGAGCTTGGCCCAACGCTGAATTTCCGTGGTCTCGACAATGCGAGCTACTATCGGCTGGCAGACAACAAGCGGTTCTACATCGACGATGCGGGGTGCGGAAACACGCTGGACTTCGAAAGCCCGGCCGTGATCCGACTTGTCATGGACAGCCTGCGTTACTGGGTCGAAGTCATGCATGTCGACGGGTTCAGATTTGATTTGTGCTCGACGCTCGGGCGGACCCGCAGCGGCTTTGACCGGAACGGGCCGTTTTTCCGTGCCATCGGACAGGACCCGGTGCTGAACCGGGTCAAGCTGATCGCTGAGCCTTGGGATATCGGCCCTGGCGGGTATCAATTGGGCGCCTACCCTGCGCCTTTTGCCGAATGGAATGACAAGTACCGGGATGACGTGCGGGCCTTTTGGCGCGGCGACAACGGCAAAGTGTCCGCCATGGCATCGCGTCTCTCTGGCTCGGCGCAGTTCTTTGATCACGACGGGCGGCCCGCCACTTCGTCGCTCAACTTTCTGACGGCCCATGACGGTTTTACACTGCACGACACGGTCAGCTACAACGTCAAACACAATGCCGCCAATGGCGAACACAACCGCGATGGGCACTCCGACAATCATTCCGATAATATGGGCGTCGAGGGGCCAACCGATGATCCCGACATCACCGCCGCCCGCATACGCCGCAAGCGCAACATGATTGCGACGCTGATGTTGTCGCAAGGCACACCGATGATGCTGGCCGGCGATGAACTCAGCAATTCCCAGGGCGGCAACAACAACGTCTACTGTCAGGACAACGAAGTGGGCTGGGTGAACTGGCCCGAAAAAGACGATCCGTTCTTTACCTTCTGCCAACAGGCGATTGCGTTTCGCCGTATGCACCCGCTGCTGCGCCAAAGCCGCTTTCTGCATTCCCGCCAGCGGCTGATCGACGGCGCCCCAGATCTGTTCTGGCGGCGCGCCAAGGGACAGGCGATGCGGCAGGAAGACTGGGACGATCCCAACCTCAAAACCCTGATGGCCGAAATGCGTATGGCCTCGGGCACGCCGGAATATGTGCAGCGCCAAGGCGCGTTGCTGATCGTGCTGAACACGGGCCCAGCCATCGACATCAAGCCCCCAAAATTGCCCGAAGGAGATAGATGGGTGCGCCGCTTTGACACCAGTCAGGAAGACGCCATCGCTGTCACGCCGGGCCTGACAGTCGCTGCAAATGCGGTGGTTGTCTTTTCACACGAACGCCAGCCCTGAGACGTGCGCCCCGCCAACACGGGTCACAAAGACGACCAAGGAGGAGAAACGACCATGCCAATGCAGACCGTCAGAACCAACCCGATCGAAGGTCAAAAACCCGGAACCAGCGGGCTGCGCAAGAAGACTGCCATTTTCATGCGTCCTCACTACCTGGAAAACTACGTGCAAGCGACGTTTGATGGCATCGGCGGCGTTGCTGGCAAGACCCTCGTGATCGGGGGCGACGGGCGGTATTTCAATCAACGTGCCATTCAGGTCATCCTGAGGATGGCGGCTGCCAATCAAGCCAAACACTGTATCGTGGGGCAGGACGGCATCCTGTCGACACCTGCGGCGTCCAACCTGATCCGCACGCGGGGCGCTGATGGGGGGCTGATCCTGTCCGCCAGTCACAATCCCGGCGGGCCAGAGGCGGACTTTGGGCTGAAATTCAACGGTCCCAATGGCGGGCCAGCGACCGAAGGCGTGACCGACAAGATCTTTGAATGCACCAAATCAATCGAGGTCTACAAGATTGCGGCATCACCTGACGCCAACATCAGCGATCTTGGAACGGGCGACATGAACGGCATGACCGTCGAAGTGATTGACCCAATCGCCGCTTACACCACCGCCGTGGAAAAGCTGTTCGATTTTGCCAAGATCCGGGCTTTGTTTGCCTCGGGTTTTTCGATGCGCTTTGACGCCATGCATGCCGTGACCGGCCCTTATGCCCACGCCATTCTCGAAGGCGTGCTTGGCGCACCGTCAGGTACCGTGATCAACGGCACACCGAGTCCCGATTTTGGCGGTGGGCACCCCGATCCCAACCCGATCTGGGCCAAGGAACTGATGGACGAAATGCACGGACCGGCCGCGCCTGACTTTGGGGCAGCCTCTGACGGGGACGGCGACCGCAACATGATCGTGGGCCGCAACTGCTATGTCACGCCGTCCGACAGCCTTGCGCTGCTGGCAGCCAAGGCGCATCTCGCGCCCGGGTACAAAGACGGTCTGGCGGGCGTGGCGCGTTCGATGCCGACGTCACGCGCTGTGGACCGGGTCGCCGAAAGCCTTGGCATTGCCTGTTACGAGACCCCGACCGGCTGGAAATTCTTTGGCAATCTACTGGATGCGGGCAAAGCAACCCTGTGCGGCGAAGAAAGCGCAGGCACAGGATCAGACCATGTGCGCGAGAAAGACGGGTTGTGGGCTGTTCTGCTCTGGCTCAACATTCTTGCGGAAACGGGCCAGTCGGTATCGGACCTCATGGCAGAGCTTTGGGCCTCCCATGGGCGGTGCTACTACTCCCGTCTCGACTATGAAGATGTGGACAGCGACAAGGCAGGTGCGATGATGGACGCGCTGCGGGCCAAATTGCCTGACCTGGCAGGTCGAAAGATTGGCGACGTCGTTTGCGAAATGGCCGATGAATTTGCCTATGACGACCCGGTGGATGGGTCGCGTTCAACCGGGCAAGGTATCCGTTTGATACTGAAAGGCGGCGGGCGTGCGATCTTCCGCTTGTCGGGCACAGGCACCGCGGGATCAACGATCCGAGTCTACTTAGAGCAACTTGAAACCGACCCCTCCAAGTTGAAGATGGAGCCTGCGCAAGCACTGGCGCAGGTCCGCGCGGCTGCGCTTGGCATATCCGACCTCGAGGCGATCACCGGCCGCAGCGCACCGGACGTAGTGACGTAAATCGGGGTCAGCCGGTGACCAAGGCACGTCAAAGTCACGACTTGGTCTTTTTTATAGCGCGCAAACATGGCACCACATCGCCCAATCAATAGGAATGCTGCCGTGACTCGGTCCGCATGCCTGCCCACTGAACCGCTTGGGATGCTCCATGAATGTGATGACTGACTTGTCCGCTGAAATGCTGCGCGCACGGATCGCCCAACATCTGACCTATACGTTCGGCAAGGACAAACCACATGCCAGCACCTATGACTGGCGTATGGCGGTCAGCTATGCGGTGCGGGACATGATAGTGGAGCCCTGGTTCGCCGCCACCCGCAAAACCTATGCCGCACAAGGCAAACGCGTCTATTACCTGTCGCTGGAATTCCTGATGGGACGGATGCTTGAGGACGCGATGGTCAATCTGGGCTTGCGCGACACCATCGAAGAAGTGCTGAAAGACGACGGAATTGCACTGGATGATCTGATCGAAGACGAGCCCGACGCCGCCCTTGGTAACGGTGGTCTGGGGCGTCTGGCAGCCTGCTTCCTCGAAAGCATGTCCACCCTGTCATGCCCGGCCTATGGGTACGGCATCCGCTATGAGCACGGCCTGTTCAGCCAACGCTTTGAAGCGGGGCGTCAGGTTGAACGCCCGGAGGATTGGCTGAATCAGCCCCATCCGTGGGAATTCGAACGGCCCGAGGCACGCTACACGATCCCGTTCAACGGTCACGTTGACGAAGATGCCGTGTGGACGCCATCAGAAACCGTTTATGCGCGTGCCTATGACATGCCAATTGTCGGATGGCAGGGAAAGTGGGCAAACACGTTGCGCCTGTGGGGGGCACATCCGACCGACCTGTTTGACCTTAAACGCTTTAACGCAGGTGATTACTCTGCCGCGGCCGCGCCCGAGGCGTTGGCCCGCACTTTGTCGCGGGTTCTATACCCCGACGACACAACAGATGGCGGCAAGGAGTTGCGCCTCAAGCAGGAGTTTTTCCTGACATCTGCCGCGTTGCAGGACATCCTGCGCCGGTTCCTCTCCGAGTATGACGACCTGACTCAGCTGCCTCAGAAGGTCGCGATCCAGTTGAACGATACGCACCCGGCGATTGCAGGGGCAGAATTGATGCGCTTGTTGGTGGATGAGCACGGGCTAGACTGGGACGTCGCCAAACCGCTGGCCCAAGGGGCGCTGAACTATACCAATCACACCCTGTTGCCCGAAGCGCTGGAAACATGGTCAACATGGCTGATGGGGCGCGTTTTGCCGCGGCACATGCAGATCATTGAGCGGATCGACCATGAACACCACGCCGCCACGCACTGCGCCGAACATCTTCGAATCGTGCATCACGATCACGTTCATATGGGGACCTTGGCCTTTGTCATGTCCGGGCACGTCAACGGCGTGTCCGCGCTGCACACACAACTGATGCAGGACACCGTCTTTGCCGATCTCGCCGCGCTTTATCCGGGCCGAATTCTGAACCAGACCAATGGAGTCACGCCGAGGCGTTGGCTGCGGCTATCCAACCCCGGACTGTCATCTATCCTGACAGACACGGTGGGCACAGGCTGGGAAAGTGATCTTGCGCAACTGTCCGGACTGGCTCGGCACGTTGACGATGCAAATGTGCGCGACGCGCTTATGGCTGCGAAACGCGCCAACAAGGTCGCCTTTGCCAATTGGGTTCAGGAGCGGATGGGGCTGACGCTGAACCCTGACGCAATGTTCGACATTCAGGTCAAACGCATCCACGAATACAAACGCCAGCTTCTCAACGTGTTCGAGACAATTGCCCGGTGGCAGGCCATTCGCGCGAACCCGCAGGGCAATTGGACACCTCGGGTAAAGATCTTTGGTGGCAAGGCAGCGCCCGGTTACGTCATCGCCAAGGAAATCATTCACCTGATCAACGACGTCGCCCATGCCATCAACACGGACCCCGTGACAGGCGATCTGCTCAAGGTGGTTTACCCACCAAATTTCAATGTCTCGATGGCGCAGCGGATGATCCCGGCGGCCGACCTGTCTGAACAGATTTCGACAGCAGGCAAAGAAGCGTCAGGCACGGGAAACATGAAATTCACGATCAACGGCGCCCTGACGATGGGCACGCTGGACGGTGCAAATGTCGAGATCCGGGAGCATGTCGGGGCGGACAACTTCTTTCTCTTTGGGATGACCGCAGAAGAAGCACGCGCGTGTGCCGCCAAACCGGGACATGCCCATGACGCAATCAATGCGAACCAATCCTTACTGGACATATTGCAAATGCTGGCCGAAGGGCATTTCAGCCCATCTGATCCAGCGCGGTATCACGGACTGGTCAACCGGACATGGCACGATGACCCTTTTCTCGTCACGTCTGACTTTGCCAGCTATGTCGATGCGCAGGCACGCGCTGACGCTGTCTTTTCCGACACCGATGCGTGGTCACGGATGGCGCTGCTCAATATCGCCGGCAGCGGGTTCTTTTCCTCGGATCGCACGATCAAAGGCTACATGCGCGACATCTGGGACACCCACAGCCTGACTTAACCCTTGGCCAAAGACAGCGCAGCGTCAGAGGCCAGATAAGCAAATCCGTTGCCCGGCAATTCCAACTTGGACTGCGTCAGAGTTGCGTGATGTGGCCCCGACAGAGTGGCCGTACCGGTCAACGTCAACGACACCGGCGTCTTGGACAGATTAAAGACGCAAGTCAGCCGTTCGCCTTCTGCCTTCCGGGTAAAAGCGAAAATGGGTTCAGGCAGCGCGTGGAATTCTGTGGTGCCCCGGCACATTGCAGGATGCGCCGCACGATAGGCGATCACCTCTTTGTAGAACGCCAGAATGGAATCGACGCCCTGTTGATCGACGGCACGCACGGCTTGCGGTTCCTTTACGGGCAACCACGGTTTTACATCTGAAAAGCCCGCGCTGGGTGAATCCTTTTCCCAAACCATCGGCGTACGGCATCCATCGCGCCCCTTGACAGCTGGCCAAAAACGGATTGCGGGCGGGTCCGTCAGTTCTTCGAAGGTCATTTCCGTTTCGAGTTGGCCCAACTCTTCACCCTGATAGATCCCAATTGTGCCCTCAAAAGCCATCAACATTGCGCAAGCCAGTCGCGCGATACTGTCATTGTCCACGGCGTGTTCGGCCCACCGGCTCACCTGACGCGGCACGTCGTGGTTAGAGAATGACCAGTAAGGGTGCCCATCCGGCGCGTTACGCTGAAAGCCTTCGATGCAATTGCGAAAGTGTTCCGCGGTAAAATCCGGCCCGAGCATCGCAAAGCTGTAAGCCATGTGCAGGCGGCCCGTTCCGGCCGTGTACTCCCCCATGATCTCGATCGAGCGACGGCCCATTTCGCCAACTTCACCGACCATCATGATGTCGTCATACTGATCAGTCAGAGCGCGCAAACGTTCGAGGAAGGCGATATTTTCAGGCCGCGTCTTGTTGTAGATATTGTCCTGCATTCCATAAAGATCTGTTGCCATCACCTGCGGTTTGGCTTGTGCAGGGGGGTTGGAGCGCAGTTTCTGATCGTGGAAGTAGTAATTCACCGTGTCCAGACGGAAACCATCCAGACCACGATCCAACCAGAACTTGCACGTCTCGAGTATGGCTTCGATCACATCCGGATTGTGAAAGTTTAAATCAGGCTGCGAGGTCAGGAAGTTGTGCAGGTAATACTGCCCGCGCTGCGGATCAAATTCCCAAGCGGGCCCACCAAAGTGACTGTGCCAGTTCGTTGGAGGCGACCCATCGGGATGCGGGTCGGCCCATACGTACCAGTCCGCCTTGTCATTGGTGCGGTCGACCCGCGATTCCTTGAACCATGGGTGCTGATCCGAGGTATGGGACAACACCTGATCCACGATGACCTTTAGCCCCAAATCGTGTGCCGTTTGGATGAGTGTCTCAAAGTCTTCGAGGCTACCAAACAGGGGATCAACTGCCGTATAATCAGACACGTCATAACCCATGTCTGCTTGTGGCGACTGAAAGATTGGTGAAAGCCAAATACAGTTGGCGCCCAGATCAGCGACATGCGGCAAGCGCCGGGTGATCCCCTGAAGGTCCCCGACACCATCTCCGTTATCGTCCTGATAGGATCGTGGATAAATCTGGTAGATTACCGCGTCGCGCCACCATTCCTGCATCGAATTCTCCCGGTTTGTTGGAACTGAGCGTAACAACGAAATGCAGTGAGATGATACGACGAAATGAACCTCCGCGGTGCGCTGCCACAGGAATGCTTGCTACAGAAAATCGTCGCGGCGGGGCGTAAAGCAATCAACCAACGTGCCCGGCTCCAGACACACGCAACCATGTGTCACGTTCGAAGAGACTACGAAGCTGTCGCCGGGGCCTACTTCGCGCTCCTCGTCGCCCAGTGTGAAACGAAAACGCCCGCTTTCGACATATGTCGATTGAACATGCTGATGGTGATGCAAGGCCCCGACCGCCCCTTGCGCGGCGAAGCGAAAGGCGACGACCATCAGGTCTGCATGATCCGACAACACTTGCCGAGTGACGTTTTCGCCTGTGGAAACAATTGGAAATTCGGACATATCCGACCCTTTCAAGAGCGTTACGAGAACAGCATACCGCCGTTGATGTCGATATTGGTGCCGGTCAGGAACGCCGAGTCGTCGCACGCCAAAAACAGGATGAGATTTGCCGTATCTTCGGTTGTGCCTTGACGTTTGACAGGTGCCGCGGCCTCGAACCCACGGCGACCAGCATCCGGCGTATGCACATTGTGAAAGTCCGTATCGATCATGCCGGGACAAAGGGCATTAACGCGAATATCCGGTCCAAGCTCTTTGGCCAGTCCGCGAGTCATTGTCATGACAGCGCCTTTTGATGTTGCATAGGCAACTGCACCGGGTCCGCCCCCATCGCGTCCGGCCTGACTGGCGAGGTTTACGATTGCCCCAGTTTTCATGTGCGCAAGACAGGCCTGTGTCATCATGAATGTACTGGTCAGGTTCAGATCCATCACCGCATTCCAATGCGCCAACGGCATTTCGGCAATGGTCTTGCGTGCGATCAGACCGCCTGCGTTGTTCACCAATACGTCTATGCTGCCGTAATCGGATACCGTCTTGGTCACAAGGGCGTCGATATCTTCGGCTTTGGTCAGGTCACCCTTCATGGCAAATGCCTGACCGCCCCCAGCAGTGATCTTGGCCACCGCTTCATCTGCGCCCGCGCTGCTGGAGAAATAGTTGATGGCCACATTGGCACCTTCCGCTGCCAACTTAATGGCTGCCGCTTGACCAATATCACGACCACCGCCCGTAATGATCGCCGTTTTCCCTGCTAGCTTCATGTGGTACCCCTTTTTTTTTCACGTACTGGTATACTAGTCATTTAACTGGTATACCAGAGTGAAGTTCGAGGTACGCGGCCTGCGATTCCCTTGTTGGTTTGCAAAGCAGCTATCGCAGGAGCCCCTGTTCATTTTCTGTGACGATTTCGGTAAGACGTCATGAATTTGAGAATTTTGGAGATGGCGCAATGGCGCAGGCAACACAACTTGGCGCACGACGGACAAGCGTCGATGATATCTTCGACTATCTGCATGACGAGATCCTGTCGCTGCGCCTTCGCCCGGGCGACAAAATCTCCGAAGCAGACATCGCCGCGCAATTCGGTGTTTCGCGCCAACCCGTTCGCGATGCGTTCAGCCGTCTTGCGACACTTGATTTGCTTTTGATCCGCCCCCAACGAGCCACCGAAGTGAAACGCTTTTCCACCCGTGAGATCGTTAAATCCCGTTTCGTACGTGCCGCAATTGAAAGGGAAGTTTTGCGTCTGGCCGCCCAACTGTGCGACGCGGCAGGAGCGGCTGAGTTGGATGCTGCCCTCGCTGCACAGGAACGCGCCGTCAATGACCTGGACGTCGATGCTTTCGGGGTACTGGACTACGAGTTTCACCAAATCCTGTGCCGTATCGCTCAAGTCGACTTTGCCTTTGATGTGATCATGTCCGAAAAGTCCAAGGTAGACAGGCTCTGCATCCTGAGCCTGTCAAAAGGGGACCGGATGCCCGAGCTGGTGGCGGACCACTTCGAAATTGCGGATGCGGTCAAAAACCATCTTCCGGATCGCGCTATCGATGCCGGGATGCGCCATCTGACCCGGCTGGACGATACCATCGACAAGATTTCTGTGACCAACGCGAATTACTTCGAACCCATTGACCCGTCCGGACACTGATCCGCTGCCTAAATGAACGGTCAAATTCTGGGCAAAATCGCGCCTGCGGAATTGGTAGTTGACAACTCTGGTATACTAGTCTTCTTTTGATCTCACAAAATGAGACTCGATGCAGGCTTGAGCCGTGCGCACTCTCTGTTGAGTGCGTCGGGGTTAGCCGAACCGGGTCCACAAGCCGGATTCAGAGTTCCAAGGGAGGACACCATGTTCCAAAACTTCAAAAAATCATTGGTTGGTGCTGTCGCATTGACTGTCATTAGCACAGCCGCGTTTGCAGAGAACTGGCGCGGGTGGAATATCCACGTAGACGGGTATCCCAATACAATTGCGATGGACAAATTCGCTGAACTACTCAGCGAAAAAACCGGCGGTGAAGTGACGCTGCAAATGTTCCATGGCGGAACGCTGGGCAGCCAGCCTGATGCGGTTGAACAGGTCCGCGCAGGGGCGTTGGAAGTTGGTAACTTTAACCTCGGACCAATCGGCCCCATTGTTGCAGAAGCCAACGTTGTCTCGCTACCATTTGTCTTCAAAGACGTCCCGCACATGTTCCGCGTGCTCGACAGTGAAGGTGGCGCAGCAATCGCCGCTGGTATGGCCGCAAAAGGCCTGATGCCGCTGGCATGGTACGATGCGGGCGCGCGTTCGTTCTACAACGGTGAAAAGGCAATCAATACACCTGCCGACGTGACGGGCATGAAGGTGCGCGTGATGAACAACGATCTGTTCACTGGCATGATCGCTGAATTGGGCGGCAATCCGTCACCAATGGCCTTTGCCGAAGTCTATCAAGCACTGAAGACAGGTGTTGTGGATGGCGCCGAGAACAACTGGCCTTCTTATGAATCCACGGGCCACTTTGAGGTTGCGGGCTATTACTCACTGTCTCAGCACCTTATCATTCCCGAGTGCATCTGCGTAAACACTGCCGCGTTCGAAGGGCTCTCTGCTGATATGCAGGCGGCCGTCACCGAAGCAGCGCAGGAATCGGCCCTGTTGCAACGCGAGCTTTGGGCGGAACGTGAAGCTGCCAGCCGTGTCGCCGTCGAAAAAGCCGGTGTTGTGGTGAACGAAGTCGCGGACAAAGCACCGTTCCAAGCAGCAATGGCGCCTGTTTACGAAGCCTACTTCGAAACAAATCCTGGTCTGCGCCCGCTGGTTGAGCTTATTCAGGCCACCGACTAAAGCGCAATCTGATGTAGGCTAGAGACGCCCGGCCCCTTACGAGGTGCCGGGCGTTTTCACGCAGGAGAAGACTCATGCCCGCAGCACATCGACCATCCAACGCGCTCCGTCGGATGAACGTGACCCTCGATACCATCGCATTGATCTGCCGCATCCTAACAGGTGTTGCTCTGGTCGTGCTGACAGTGATCTTCGGATGGCTCGTCTTTGGCCGCTACGTCTTGAATGCGACACCAACATGGGTCGAACAACTGGCCTTATTGCTGGTCATGCTGATTGCGTTTCTGGGTGCCGCCGTCGGCGTGCACGAAAATACCCACCTTTCCGTCAATATCTTGCGCAGTGCAGTACCGACATGGGTGCGCACCTGCCTTGTTGTTGTGACCGATGTAATCATGGCCGGATTTGGTGGATTGATGATGTGGTTCGGGGCGCAACTCACGATCTTCAAGTGGGGCTCTCTGATCCCCCTGATCCAACTGCCCGAAGGATTGCGATCACTACCGCTCACCGTTGGTGGCGCGCTCATCCTTCTTTTTTCAATTGGCCATCTCCTTCGCCTCTTCTTGGGCGAAGACGCCCGCAGCGACAGCATCGAATAGGGATCAGTCATGGGAATTCTTGTTCTGTTGGGCCTTTTCGCCCTTTGTGTTGCCATCGGTGCACCAGTTGCCTTCGCCCTCGGCATCTCTGCCATCGCCGCCTTCTGGTACGAAGGCCTGCCATTGATGATTGGCTTCCAACGCATCGTGAGCGGCATCAATGTCTTTGCCCTCATGGCCATACCGTTTTTCATCTTTGCAGGTGAATTGATGTTCCATGGTGGCATTGCCATGCGCTTGGTGCGATTTGCACAAGCCGCCGTAGGCGCGGTGCGCGGCGGGCTGGGGATTGTAAACGTCTTTTCCTCCATGCTGTTCGGCGGCATCTCCGGGTCTGCAATTGCCGACATCTCGGCCCTTGGCTCGATCCTTGTCCCAGTGATGAAGGAAAAGGGGTATGATGCAGACTACGCGGTGAATGTGACCGTCACATCTTCCATAGCGGGCATCATCATCCCTCCCAGCCACAACATGATCATCTTTGCCATCGCCGCAGGCGGCGGCATCTCAATTTCCAAACTGTTTTTGGCAGGGGTCGTACCCGGTATCCTGATGTGCATCTGTCTTGCACTGGCCGCTTATATTGTCGCTGTGAAACGTGGATATGCAGCCGAGGCATTCCCGGGTTGGACAGCCCTTGCCATGGCCTTTTTCGGGGCGATCCCCGGCTTACTTACGGCGGTCATCATCGTAGGTGGTGTTTTGTCGGGCGTCTTTACCGTCACCGAGTCCGGCGCATTCGGGGCCATCTACGCGTTTGTAGTAACCTTGCTTGTCTATCGCTCAATCACGTGGGAAAAATTCAAACTGGCCGTGTCATCTGCCGTTAAAACAACCGCGATGGTCATGATCCTGATCGCCTGCGCCGGTGCTTTTGCCTACATGCTCACGTTCTACCGGGTGCCCAACGAAATGGTCGCCCTGCTGACAGGCATCACGGACAACCCCATTCTTATCCTGCTGATGATCAACCTGGTCCTCCTGATCCTGGGGATGATCATGGACATGGCCGCGTTGATCCTGATCTGCACGCCGATTTTTCTGCCTGTTGCGAACATGCTGGGGATCGACCCGTTGCAGTTCGGAATGATCCTGCTGGTGAACCTTGGGCTCGGGCTTTGCACGCCTCCTGTTGGGTCCTGCCTGTTTGTGGGATGTGCCGTCGGAAAGTTGCCAATGGAGCAGGCCGTACGTACGATTTGGCCGTTCTACATCGCCATCTTTGTTGCGTTGATGTTGATCACATTTGTGCCTGCAATTTCACTGACGTTGCCTGCGCTGGTCGGCGGCTGACACGCGAAACATCCATCCCAAGTAACTGCGGATCACACAAAGTTTGCGATCTCTTCATGGCGCTAGGTTGGCAGAACGGGCGGCAAATGACACTGGGTCCCCCTATCGCCTTTGCGCAACCGGGGATCGCTTTACTTGCTCGATACGAACGGTCATCCTTTTCCTTGAGCCAGAAAAAAGGGACATGCAGATGAAGATGATCCGCCTTGGTGCGAACGGTCCGGAGGTTTCGCAATTTGGTATCGGGGCGATGTCATTTGCGGGCATCTATGGCAATGCAAGCGTCGAGGACAGCCACGCTGTTTTGAATGAATGCCGTGCTGCGGGTGTCACACATATCGACACCTCAAACGTCTATGGCAATGGCCGCTCTGAAGAAATTATCGGCGCATGGCTCAAGGAAACGCCGGGTGCGCGAGATGACGTGCACATTGCAACTAAAGCAGGCATCACCGGTCAGCCCGATCGGCGTTTTAACAATGACCCCGATTACCTGGAAGACTGTCTGAACGCGAGCCTGAGCCGACTTGGCGTAGATCACGTAGATCTGTTTTATATCCACCGTTACGACAAAACGCACACACCGGAAGATGTCGCAGGCACTCTGAAACACTTGATCGACAGCGGCAAAACACGCGCCGTCGGATTTTCAGAGATCGCCCCAAGCACGCTGCGGCGTGCGGCGGCGGAATGCGCCATAGCAGCGGTTCAGTCGGAATACTCCCTGTCCACACGCGCGCCCGAACTGGGAATGATCCAGACCTGCGCCGAGATGAACACCACGCTTGTGGCTTTTTCGCCCGTTGGGCGGGCCTTTCTAACGGACGCTCCGTTCACTTACGCGCAAGGCCAATCCATGGCGTTCACCAAAGACAACCCGCGCTTTGTAGAGCCGAATTACAGCGCAAACATCGCTGCAACAGACGCGTTTCGCCAGATTGCAGCGGATATGGGGGAACCTGCCGCCGGTGTGGCGATCGCGTGGCTCATCGCGCAGGGGGACTATGTGCTACCCATACCGGGCACGAAGAACCCCGCGCATTTGGCGGAACTGCTGCGCGGCCCCCAAATCAAACTGAGCACCGAGGATATTGACCGCATCGAAACGGCGCTGCCCGTAGGTTGGGCACACGGCGATCGCTATACCGTTTCACAATGGGAAGGCCCCGAGCGCTACTGCTGACGGCGAAAAGGCTGGCGCAAAACCAGTGTTTGGGCGACGTCATCCCACGTCCAATGCGGCGCGGCGGTATTAACGCGAACACCCCCCAACCACACATCACGTTGAACGCTGGCAGTTGGGTCAATTTTGCCGTTCAGAAGCTGCCTGCCCATATCAGACAGAACCAGCTTTTGGTCCTGAAATCTGGCATCTTGGTCAGCTGTAGTGGGCATTTGAAATGCCTCCGTTTCACAGATGATGACACCTGCCTGACTTAGATCGTTCAAGATCGAATAGCTGCGCATGTCACCCAGAAAAAGCGCAGTCTCAAGATCCATATTTCGCAGAAACAGATCCACAGGGCCGTTAACGCCCTGCCCGACAAGCTCAATCATTTGGCGTTCGCTGCGTGTCAGGCCCGTTTGGGTCGAGGGATACTCCTGAAAGTGGCGCATCAGGGCATCCCGCAAAAAAGGCAGAGAAGACAGGTCGCGTTTTAGGAACCGAAGCAATTCATTTGGGTCATCAGCACGAAACGCGGCCCACCCGGCTGCGGCAAGGTCCAACATCTCAGCCGAAACCGGAATCCGCTGGTCGAACAACGACGCCATTTGGCTAGGGTTCAACTGCCCAAGCCCCCGGAACGGGTCGATGCCCGGAAAGCATCCGACACAGATCAATTCGACCGCAATGTCGCAGGGTGCATAAAGCGCAAACCAATCCAAGATTTGCAGCAACTGCAGCTGATCCAACAGGTCATGTTCGAACCACAAAACAACCTGTGCGCCACTGACCAGCGATTGCAGTTGAGCGTCACGAAACGCAAAGTCTTGCTCAACCAATGCTTGGGACAAAGTTGACCCGGCTAGGTATTTTGCACGGATCGGCCGCAATGCATCCAAAGTGTGATCGGCAGGAAAGGGACCATGGTGCATTGGATCGCGCCATGGCAAAACGGCACCTTCGATAGAACTGGCCTCCAAAATGCCTCCGGCACCGTCCCCGTTTGTGATGTGCAGCATCTCGTGACTTTCTTTCGGCATCTGGTTTTTTATGAGATTGGCCACCGCTTGGTCCAACCTCGTAAATCCGAAACAACTTTGCCGGTGGCCACAAGGGCAAGCGCACACAATACAAATTTTGACACAGGTTCCATCGTGCCTTCAATTAGCATGGCGTGAACAACGCTGCCCACAACAGTAATCACCGCCAGGACAGTGTGCGCAATACGCCATACACGCAACGGTATTTGTCGGCGCAACACAGCCAACAGTGCCGCCCCAAAAACAGCCCACATCGCCACAACACCCCAAACAGAAAACGACGTGGCCGACACAAACAGCAAAGCATCGACGACATCTGGTGGGCTGGTGATCCACAGAGCCACGACATGGATTACCACCGCACCAACCAGTATCGTACCAAATACACGGTGCAACCAGCGCTCGCGCCGCGGCGCCACACCCGGAAGATAGGCGCCTACAAGCAGTGGCTGCATGAACAACACCGCCATCGCTAGAACGCCTGAAAAACCAGCGATGATGTAAATCGGATCACGCCAAGCCAGTTGCGGACTTTGGGTCGCCAAAAAAACGGGAGCCACAACAGACACGATCAAGACACACCAAACCAGAAATCTTCGCATCTTGTTTGGATGTCCGTCTTTCAATGTAATCAAGCCGGTTTCAGCACAAAATCCGCAGTCAGACTGGTGTCACTTGACCGTCGCATGACCGGGCGCAAAAAAACGGTTTCATAGTCGCCACTGTCATAGGCAAGATGACCGTGTGCCTGACCGAAAGCTGGCACAATCTGCGGCATCTCAAGGCGAAAAACACCGTTCTCATCGGTCAATGTCGCGCCGTGGCTTTGAGGATCGCGCTCGTGTCCCTCGGTTGTATGCGCCCAAATCTGAATGCGCTGCCCTGCCAACGGCGCTCCGTCTCCAGCACGGCGCACCGTTCCCGACATCCAGAATCCACCCCCGCCGATCCGCTCAACGATAGGCGCGCCCGGACGATAGTTGTTGGACCCACCTCGCATGGATGGTGTAGCTGCAACGCTATTGGCATGCAAAGGACCGATTAGACCCGTTGCAGCAATAGTACCTGCCCCGCAAAGCAAGGCGTGGCGGCGTGTCAACACTTTGGGCATTGGCATTCTCCGTTCAGGACATCGCGGTTCTCAAAAATATAGGAAGTTCCGGGTCAAATGCGAACTATAGGCCCCGGTTCCGGCGATAACATGCAGTTTACCCGCACAGTACAGCATGATGAGAAATGACTTTTGCCATAGGGTTTGGCCGTCGGGTATCTGATCAAATTTGAAAACAGACACGTACATTGGTTTCGGCGGCCAGGCGGTATTCAGAATTCAACCTCACTGAAGCGAACACCTCCGCAACATACGCTCAAGCGAGGGGTACCGAATGCATCAAAACTGTTCCCAGAGCTTTGCCATGATCCTTTTGTCGTATGTCCAATGCCGGTCACCTTGGCTGCTGGGTGCACAAGACCGGAGAAATTCCGCACCGATGGCTGCATCATCAAAATGTCAAAAACTTACGACGATGGTACTGCAATCTGCGCCAGATTGATCTGCGAGCGTCGTTCATTCATCAAATCTGCAACTCAGGCTGCCCTCGATTGCGGGCCCAGTCCAATTGTGTGCGAGATAACAACACAGCAGCCCGTCCTGCCTGCACGAATAGAAGGTATCCAAAGCGTGAAGTGAACACGTTTAGCAGCGGGTACTTTGAGTTGGTCAAGCGCGGGTCTACCCGTCCACACGACGCGCAAAGGCACATAGGTAAGTAAAAAGCGATTGCGGACCGGGCGTTCGCTCCAGCTTGTGCGTCATCTTGAATACCGGCGCGGGCGGCGCAGCGAGCAGTTTCTCGATGTCATCTGGCGGCGGTTCAAAAAGTTTGGGGGCGTTTGGTCCGAATTGGAAACTATGCCGACCTTGGATCTTTGGGGTTTCGTCCCAAATTAAGCGCAATCGTTCGTCAGTTTCGTACAACATTCCAAACAGCCCGTGCATCCAGAAGAAGACGTGTTCGTCTGTGCGGTCAGTCCAATACGTCCACATGGCGGCGTGCCATTTCTTGATGACGTAATTGTCCGGCGCCGCTGCAAGAAACCAATTCGCCAACATGCGTTGCCCGTCATTGCGCGCAAACGCAAAAAAACCCAAACGCGCTGTCGTTGGCAACCAATCGTCCAGTGGCGTTGCACAAATTGTCGTGGCATCCGTCCAGACACCACCATAACGCTGCAACAGTTCCAACCTTATTTGATCTGCGTAGGAACAGGGCGGTTTTTCGACCTCAAAAATGCGATCCAAGACATCTTGGGGCAAATGGTCCGAGAGCGTGTCTTGATCCAGTAGGCGAATGTCCCAACCCGGATTGCGATGTTCCCAACTGACGCGTGCAGATTGAACAACATCCGGGGCATTATCCCAACCCTGCAACCACAACATCCACAAAATACGTGGAACCGGTGTGGCAACGTCGGGTTGCGGTAACGTCAGAAAAAAGGCGTTAAAAGCAGCGCGATCTTGATCAGACCAGCTTGCGTCGGGCCGCAAATCAGCAACCACAGCCGGATCAACAGAAACAGTTTCGGCGTCCTGCGCCAAGCGCAATTGAACACTGTCGGACTTGAGATGCCCCTGAACGGCTTGCCGCCAAGCCAACGCCTGTGCCGGGTTCACGCTCATCGCATTTACTTGGCGCAACACCTCGACCGCCCAATCCGGCAGGCGTTGGTTTGTACGCGGCAAAGGCGCGTTTGATAGATCAGCAATTCCGAGGCGGGTGCGCAACTGGTCAAACCAATCGTCATCGCGCATATCGAGCCAAACCATCTCGTCCGCACCAAGACCCTGCTGCAAATGCATAGCAAGACGTTTAAAGCGCGACATGCGTTGAACCCGCGGATGCTCGGCCAACTCAGCAACTGACAGCGCCGTGCCCCAAAGCTCACTGGCGTTGTTGCGTGGGTTCAAAACACATTGTGCATGATAGGATCGCAGCCAAGACTGCTTGGCCCGGGTCAGAAACACGACTGTAGTTTCGTAATCGCGAAATGCATCACGAAAAGACCGCAGGTTGTCTGGGTCAAAATCGAAAAAGTGGTTGGCCAACCCTTCATGTGACAGAATGATCGTATGTTCGGGTATTGCGTCGAGGCGTTCTTTCAACGCGGCGATTTCTTTGCCACCACTCCACAGTGCCTGCATCAGAAACTGTTGCTTTGGTTCATGCGGCATATATGGGCCAGGATAGCTTACCCCGCCAGCAGCCAATGCGGCACGTCCATCATGAAACCAGTGTTGCAGAGCAGTGGTCGCGGTCTTGGGAAGACCGCAGTGCAAAATCAATCGTTTGCGATGGTGGGTCACAGTGCGATGCTCCGCTTTGGACTTGGCTTAGCGGTCGGGCCTACCGTAGACAAGTCCGGTAACACTATAGGTACGCGGATATGGCAAGACCAAAAGTCTTTGGCATCGGATTTCACAAAACGGGAACGAAGTCACTGGCCCAAGCCTTGAAAGCATTGGGGTATCGTGTGACCGGACCGAATTGGACGCGCGAACCCGATATTGCAGAGACCGCGCTGAACCGCGCCCTCGACCTTGTGCCAGAATTCGACGCCTTTCAGGACAATCCTTGGCCGCTTCTGTTTCGCGAGATGGATACATATTTTCCTGGATCCAAGTTCATCCTGACAACCTGCCCTACAGATGCATGGCTGGATCGCGCTGAAAGGTATTTTGGGACAGGCACAACAGAGATGCGGCGGTGGATCTATGGAGCTGGTTCACCAATCGGAAATCTTGCGCAATACGCGGCCGTCTTCGAGGCTCACACGGCTGCAGTTCTGGATCACTTTCAGAATCGCCCAGATGATTTGCTGGTCTTTCCATTGACAGAACAGCCAGACTGGGAGCCTCTATGTCGACATCTTGGGCACACCATTCCAGCAGGTGTTCCATTCCCTCATGCCAATCGATCCGTACCAGATAGCTTGGGCACCTGACCAACGTTTCGTGAGCGACTTGCCGCAAACTGGCTTCCAATCCGTCGATCTTCCTAAAAAATTCTCACCCGATTTTACAGCCTCAAGCAGGTTAAACCACACACGTTGCGAAAACACGGCCTGCGACCGAGAAATCTGAAGGCGATGTCTGGCTGATGACTGGGTTGAAATGCACCGTCTAGCTGCCGCTGTTTTCTATCGACAAGTTGAGTGTGCTGACCCCCGGGCTCGTTCGCCGAGGGCCGAAATGCTGCGTTCAGGAACGATTGCGCACGTTGCGCGTACCCCCGCAACGCAATCAAACCGATGGATGTGCCGTGCTGGATGCAAGAAAAGGCCCGTTGGCAGAAGGCGCATCGAGTTGCTGCATGGGCGGTTCATCCGGGTGACTGATCCGGTGCAGCAGCGCGCGGGCCAAAAAGTCACCAGCGAGATCAATGTTTTCCTGAACCACCAGAATTTCAGATCGAAACCTGCGCAGGAACGTAATCGCTTCCTTTGCAACCACATCAAAGTCGCGCCCCAAGACCAGGCCAGTTTCTTCAATGCTGGACACCATGGTTACGCAACCGCCTATGCTGGGTGCAATCAGACCGTCTGGCGCTGCTTCGGCCAGATAGGTGCGCTTGATCGCCTGCTCGATCACCGGGTTGTCGCAATGAGCGTCAGCCCCCTCAATCAACGAAAACGATATTCCAGCCTCCGCAGCGGCGGCACTGGCTCCGGCAATCATGTTCTGCGCGTAATTCTGCGTTTCTGGCGGCGCGAGCAGGGCAACGCGGTTACGACCCCGTTCAACCAACGCCTCAACAGCCAAGCGTCCAAACGTGGTATTGTCATAGTCAAAATAGGCGTGTTGCTCGCACTGTCTGGTCCGACCGTGCGTCACGAATGGAAACTTGTTTTCAATCATGTAATCCACACGCGAATCATCAGGCTGGACTTGATTAATGATCAGGCCATCTGCGGAGCCTGTTTCCACAATGTAGCGGATGGGCACCATTGGATCCTCGTCCGGGAAGTAAGGCGTAACAATCATATGGTAGGGCGTGCCACGCAACGCCGATGTGACCGACGAAATCAGGCGGGCCGTATGGTTCATCATGTCGTGCTCGGTCGACATCACCAGCGAAATCACATTGGTGCGCCCGGTTCGCAAGCGCACCCCGGCACGGTTGGGGCGGTACCCGATCTTTGTCGCAATTTCCCGCACCCGGCGCTTGGTCTCTTTGCCGATGTCGGGCGCGTCCGCCAAAGCCCGCGAAACGGTTGGCACAGCCATTCCCGACAGCCGCGCGATTGTCTTCAGCGTCGGCCGCTCGCCCTTCTCCAAGGCGATTGTTTTGGGTGAGTCTGGTGTGCTGGCCTTGGCCATTATTGCCCCTTTCAAGCACCTTTTCATTAGATTGGCACGAAACGTACCCAGATTTAAGCCTAGCGGAATCAAACTCTTGGGTCGTGTCTGCGGATTAATTCGACACACAGCAAAATTGCAGCTTGATCGCTAAATCTAAATCGTTGTAGCAATTACTATAACGATTTAGAAGTCAGGGAGGACTCAAAATGAAGAAAATCACACAACTCATGGCATCGGCCGCGTTTCTTGGCGCCACCGCTGTCAATGCGACCGAACTTGAGGTCACACACTGGTGGACGTCAGGCGGAGAAGCTGCCGCCGTCGCAGAATTTGCCAAGGCGTTTGATGCCACAGGAAACACGTGGGTTGACGGCGCTATCGCCGGATCAGGTGGCACAGCCCGTCCCATCATCATCAGCCGGATTTTGGGCGGTGACCCTATGGGCGCGACCCAGTTGAACCACGGCCGCCAAGCAGAAGAACTGATCGAAGCGGGTCTCATGACAGACCTGACCGAACTGGCCGAAGCACAGGGCTGGAAAGACCTCGTGAACCCGCCATCGCTGTTGGACGCCTGCACATTCGAAGGCCGCATCTACTGCGTACCCGTCAACATCCACTCCGGCCAATGGATCTGGCTGAGCCACGGTGCTTTTGAAAAAGCTGGCCTGTCCGTTCCCGCCAACTGGGACGAATTCGTGGCAGCGGCCCCCAAACTCCAAGAAGCCGGGATCACACCATTGGCAATGGGTCAGCAAGGCTGGCAACAAAACCTCGCGTTCGGAACGATCACAATCGCCATCGCTGGCGTAGATGCGTGGCGCGAAGTGTCCGTGAACCGGAATGCCGACACCGCCGCTGGCCCTGAATACACAGCCGTGTTCGAAGCCGTCGCCAACGCCCGTGAGCTTGCCAAAGGCAGCAACGTGCAAGACTGGAACCTGGCGACAAACCTCGTCATCACCGATCAGGCTGGTGGCCAGATCATGGGTGACTGGGCGCAGGGTGAATTTCAGGTCGCAGGCCAGGTTGCGGGTCAGGACTACACCTGCTTGCCCGGTCTGGGCGTGAACGAAGTGCTCGATACAGGCGGTGATGCGTTCTATTTCCCTGTCATCGACGACGCGGACACCAAAGCGGCGCAAATGGCGCTGGCCTCGACGCTGATCGCTCCTGAAACACAGGTTGCTTTCAATCTCAAGAAAGGTTCGCTGCCAGTCCGTGGGGACATCGACATGTCTGCGGCCAATGACTGCATGCAAAAGGGTCTTCAGATCCTTGCAGATGGCAACGTGCTGCCCTCGGGTGACATGAACCTGACCGCAGACACGCAGACGCAGATCGAGGATCTGATGGCCGAATTCTGGTCTTCTGAAATGTCCGCCTCTGACGCCCAAGCGCGTTACGTCGACATCATCGCGTCTGCCGAATAAGGCGCGCCTCCCAGACACCTGACCAAGGTCAATCGGCTTTGGTCAGGTGCAGCTATGACATGCGAACAGGGTGGGTGTAATGTCAGATTCCGAGATGGGTTCATCACCAGAACCCGCAGAACCATTCTTGTCCGTCAGACCCAAGAACCCGGGAAAACCGTCGGGCTTGTTGCGAAACATGTCGGCCAAACTGGCATCGATCCCGATGATCCTGACAACCATGGTTGTCTTTGTCGGCGGTACGATCTGGACGGTTGTCTATTCCTTCACATCATCCAAATTGCTGCCCAAGCTGAACTTCGTAGGCCTTGATCAATATGAGCGGCTCTGGAGCACACGGCGCTGGCTGATCTCAATCGAAAACCTCGCCATTTATGGCTTTTTCTCAATGATCTTCACGCTTGTGATCGGCTTTACCTTGGCCGCCCTGCTGGATCGAAAAATCCGTGGCGAGAACATCTTCCGTACAATCTTCCTTTATCCTTTCGCGCTCAGCTTTGTGGTCACTGGACTGGCATGGCAATGGATCCTGAACCCGGATCTGGGTGTGCAAAATGTCGTGCGTTCAATGGGGTGGGAGAGTTTTACCTTCAACCCGCTCAATGATCCGGACATCGTCATCTACGGCATCCTTATTGCCGGACTGTGGCAAGGCACCGGGTTGATCATGGTGATCATGCTGGCAGGCCTGCGCGGCATAGACGAAGAGATCTGGAAGGCCGCCCGCGTGGACGGCATCGGTACCGTCAAAACCTATATCCGTATCGTTATCCCCATGATGCGCCCCGTCTTCGTGACCGCCCTCGTGTTGATCGCGTCCGGCATCATCAAAATCTACGACCTGGTCGTCGCCCAAACCAATGGTGGGCCCGGCATCGCGTCTGAAGTGCCCGCAAAATACGTGATCAACTACATGTTCCGCGCACAGAATCTCGGCCAAGGGTTTGCGGCTTCGACCATGATGCTGCTCAGTGTGATCATCATCCTGATCCCATGGGCTTACCTCGAATTCGGAGGCAAAAAACGTGGCTGAAGCACTGACTCCACGCGGCCCTAAACCGCGCCGACGTTTCTCGCGCACCAACATCATGCTCTATGGAACGCTGATCGTATTCGCGCTCTATTACGCGCTGCCGCTTTATGTGATGATCGTCACATCGCTCAAGGGCATGCCCGAAATCCGTATGGGCAACATCTTTTCCCCACCGGTTGAAGTCACTTTTCAACCATGGGTCAAAGCATGGGCCGAGGCCTGCACGGGCATCAACTGTGAGGGGCTCAGCCGTGGGTTTGGCAACTCGGTCAAGATCCTGATTCCGTCGCTGATCCTGTCCATCGCTATTGCATCCGTGAATGGATATGCGCTCGCCAACTGGCGTTTTAAGGGGTCCGAAGTCTTCTTCACAATCCTGATCATCGGTGCCTTTATTCCGTATCAAGTCATGCTCTATCCGCTGGTGATCATCCTGCGTGAGTTAGGCTTGTATGGGAGCGTTTGGGGGCTTGTGCTGGTGCATACCGTCTTTGGCATGCCCATCCTGACACTGCTGTTCCGCAACTACTTTACGTCCGTGCCGGAAGAGTTATTCAAGGCCGCCCGCGTGGACGGCGCAGGCTTCTGGGGCATCTATTTCCGTATCATGCTGCCCATGTCGCTGCCGATTTTTGTGGTTGCGATGATCCTGCAAGTGACAGGCATCTGGAACGACTTCCTGTTTGGCGTAATCTACACCAAACCCGCCCACTATCCGATGACGGTGCAGCTGAACAACATCGTCAACTCGGTGCAGGGCGTCAAAGAATACAACGTCAACATGGCCGCCACACTGCTGACCGGCCTCGTCCCCCTCATCATCTACTTCGCTTCCGGCAAACTGTTTGTCCGGGGCATCGCCGCCGGCGCGGTGAAAGGCTGACCTATGACTTCTGTTCTCGTGAAAGACCTCACGCTTCAATTCGGTGCGCTCACCGTTCTGGACAACCTCAACATCGACATCCCCGAAGGCGAGTTCCTTGTGCTGCTCGGAGCCTCCGGCTGCGGCAAGTCCACTTTGCTGAACTGTATCGCCGGGCTGCTGGATGTGACGGACGGCGAAATTCACATCAACGATCGCAATGTCACTTGGGAAGAACCCTCGGGGCGCGGCATCGGAATGGTATTTCAGTCCTACGCGCTTTATCCGCAGATGACGGTCGAGGGGAACCTGTCCTTTGGCCTCAAAAACGCGAGGATGCCGAAGGCCGAGATCAAACAGCGCGTCGCGCGCGCCGCTGAAATCCTTCAAATTGAACCACTTTTGCACCGCAAGCCCGCCGCCTTGTCCGGCGGACAACGCCAACGCGTCGCCATCGGACGGGCGCTTGTACGCGACGTGGATGTATTCCTGTTTGACGAACCGCTGTCGAACCTTGATGCCAAGCTACGCGCTGACCTGCGGGTCGAAATCAAGCGGCTGCATCACAGCCTCAAGAACACAATGATTTACGTGACTCATGATCAAGTCGAGGCAATGACACTGGCCGACCGCATTGCCATTATGAAAAGCGGCCTGATCCAGCAACTCGATACACCAACGGAAATCTACAACCGTCCAATCAACAAATATGTCGCCGGGTTCATCGGCAGCCCCGAGATCAACTTCTTCAAAGGCGAAATCGAAGGCACCGAATTTGTCACCGAAGGGCACCGTTTCTCGCTGCAAGGCTACGAATTTGAAAAGCCAACAACTAGTGGATCAGCGTGGCTGGGCGTCCGCCCAGAACACATCATGACGGGCCCCGCCGCCAAGGGACTGGCCGTTACCACTCAGGCCGAAGTCGAAATCGTCGAACCCATGGGCTCAGACACATTGGCATGGGCCAAATTGGGCGGCATGTCGGTGCGCATTCGCATGGATGGACAGGCCGCGGTGAAAACGGGCGACCAGATCACCATCGGCTTTGATCCCGCCCGTGCCTCGCTGTTTGATACTGATACAGAACTCAGGCTCTAATAAGCGATGTTGGATCTATCCGGACTTTGGCATCTGACCGATGAAACGGGTCAGTACACAGCACCAATGCCCATTCCGGGTGATGGGGTCAGCGCACTATTGGCCGCTAAAGTCATCGCTGATCCCTACGTGGGCCAGAACGAATATGACACACGATGGGTGGGCGAACGGGATTGGGTCCTGACACGCGAATTCGACACTGATGACACCGCCCAGTCACTGGTTGTCGAGATGCTGGATACCGTTGCCGAAGTGTCCATCAACGGGCACCTGATACTGACATCCGATACCATGTTTCGCACGCATCGAGCGGATGCAACCAATGCGCTCCGCAAGGGCAGGAATATCATCTCAATCCTTTTTCGCTCTGCATCGAGAGAGGCAGAAAGACGCCAAGCCGCTCAGCCATTTCCTGTACCCTATCAGGCTGCCAATTGCCCGATCGCCAACGGTAACATGCTGCGTAAACCGGAATGCGATTTTGGCTGGGATTGGAACATCGCTCTGGCGCCATTCGGGGTGTATGGAGCAATTGGCCTTGCGCCCAATACGGGCAGAATTTCGGATGTGATCGTCACACAACTGCACGACGATGAAGCTGTGATCGTCCAAGTTCAGGCACACACCGCTGACCTGCCAGACAGAACCCCGGTTGCATTTGAATTCGACACGCAATCCGTCGATGCAATTGTCACTGGCAGTGCGGCACAGGCGACGTTTCAGATTGAAAATCCTGAACTCTGGTGGCCTGTCGGACTGGGTGAACAATCGCTCTATTCCCTGACCGTCAAAGCCGGTGCGGATACGCAAACCCGCCGGATAGGCCTGCGCAAAGTCGAACTGATCAACGCCGTCGATACAAAGGGCGCTGGCTTTGCCTTCCATATCAACGGGCACCCGACATTTATGAAAGGGGCCAACTGGATCCCCGCCGACGCGCTGGCCTCAAACATCACGCCCGACCTCTGCCGCGATCTTCTGCAATCCGCCGTGGACGCCAACATGAACATGATCCGCGTCTGGGGCGGCGGGCGGTACGAACCAGACTGGTTCTACGACCTGTGCGACGAGATGGGGCTGCTGGTCTGGCAGGACTTCATGTTCGCCTGCCACCTCTATCCTGCGACCGAGGGTTTCCTGACCGAGGTTTCACACGAAGTCCGCGAACAAGTGGCACGGCTTCAGCATCACGCCTGCATTGTGTTGTGGTGTGGGGACAACGAATTGCTTGGTGCACTCACATGGTACGAAGAAAGCCGCACAAACCGCGACCGCTACCTCGTCGCTTATGACCGGCTGAACCGCACGATCGAAACCGCGCTCAAAGCGACCGACGGCACCGCGATCTGGTGGCCGTCCAGCCCCTCGCCCGGTCTGCTCAGTTTTGGCGACGCCTGGCATGACGATAGCTCGGGTGACATGCACTTTTGGTCGGTCTGGCATGAAGGACGTGACTTCGATCACTACCGCGATGTCTCTCCGCGTTTCTGTTCCGAATTCGGGTTTCAATCCTACCCATCCATGGATGTCATCCGTCGTTTTGCTGATCCAAAGGATTTCAACATTGCCGCCCCGGTCATGGAAAGCCACCAAAAGAACGCAGGCGGCAACGCGCGGATCGCCGAGACGATGTTCCGTTACTTCCGCTTTCCCGTCGATTTCGAGAATTTCGTCTACCTCAGCCAAGTGCAGCAGGGGCTTGCGATCAAGACAGCCGTCACGCATTGGCGCAGCCTCAAGCCGCACTGCATGGGGACACTGTATTGGCAATTGAACGACACCTGGCCGGTCTGTTCATGGTCAAGCCTGGATCATGGCGGTGGGTGGAAGCTCCTGCACCACATGGCGCGCAACTTTTACGCGCCAATCACTGTTTGTGCCATTCCGGATGACACGGGGATCACGCTCAAGGCGGTCAACGACACACGGGATGCCACGGGTGTGCAGATAAGCGCTCATGCCGTCAACATGGCTGGTCAAACGCGACCGCTGGGTAGCACAACCCTCAATCTGCAAACAAACGGCGCGACGTCTGTGCTGCACTTTGAAAAAGATGTGCTGTTGGAAGATGAGATGCTTTGTTTCGAATGGACAGATGCATCCGGGATCAGCGGGCGGGATCACTTTGCACCAAAGCCATACAAGTCTTACCCCTTGCGCAACCCAAATCTACGGCATGAAGTCCAGCGTGCAGGATCGGGTTGGGACATCACTCTGCACGTCGATAACTTTGCGCTTTTTGCCGGGTTAGAAACTGATACTCTGGGTCGTTTCAGCAAAAATGCCGTCTGCATTCTGCCTGAACACCCGGTCGTCATCCACTTCACTCCACAAGACCTGGACGCAGTGCCTGACTTTCGACTGCGCGATCTGTATTCCGCCACATATGACACTTGAAAGGTGCGCCCCATGACTGAATTTTCTTACCAGCTTTACAGCTCTCGCAACTTTCCACCGCTTGCGGAAACGCTCAAGATGGTGGCTGATCTGGGATACTCTCAAGTCGAAGGGTTCGGTGCGCTGTTTGCAGATGCTGACTCTGTCAACGCACTCGAAGCCGGGCTGAAAGACACCGGCCTGACGATGCCAACCGGGCATTTTGGTTTGGATATGTGTGAAGACACGCCAGACACAGTGCTGGACATTGCCAAACGGCTTGGCGTGAAAGCAGTCATTGTCCCGTTCATCCAACCACAGGATCGCCCGAACGACAGCGCCGGCTGGACCCGCTATGCCGCATCTTTGGCGGCGGCAGGCAATCCGTTTCAGGATGCCGGGCTTCATTTTGGCTATCATAATCACGACTTCGAATACGCGGTGACTCCGGAGGGGGACGTACCGCTTGACCTGATCATGGCAGGGTCTGACGATCTGCAACTAGAGTTTGACGTAGCATGGGCAGTGCGCGCCAACGCGGATCCGCTCGACACGATCACCAAACACGGGCCACGTATCCTGTGCGCGCACCTCAAGGACATCGCCGCATCGGGCACATGCGAGGACGAAGACGGATGGGCAGATGTAGGTCACGGCACAATGGCATGGGGCACGTACATGACTGCCCTGCGTGCGGCGGGATGCACCTATTTCATCACGGAACATGACAACCCAAGCGATCACCACCGTTTTGCCAGCCGCGCGCTGGCAACGGCCAAATCGCTATAAGGAGAGACTGATATGCAAGGTATCGGCATTATTGGCTGCGGCAATATTTCTACCGCGTATCTGCGGCTCGCCCCTCTGTTCAAGGGTTTGGAAGTGCGCGCCGTTGCCGACATGAATATGGAAACCGCCATGGCGCGGGCCACCGAATTCAATGTGCGGGCAGAAACCGTCGAGGACCTGCTGGCGGCAGAAGACATCGACATCGTCGTCAACCTGACGATCCCAGACGCGCATTTTGCCGTCACCCGGTCCATTCTTCAGGCGGGCAAACATGCCTACACTGAAAAACCATTGGTTCTGACGTTGGAGGAGGGCGAGGAGCTACGTGCGCTTGCAGCCGCCAATGGTTTGCGGATTGGGTCAGCCCCGGACACGTTTCTTGGTGGAGCCCACCAGGCGGCACGCGCGGCGATCGACGAAGGCAAAATTGGCAAGGTTGTCTCCGGAACGGCGCATGTCATGTCACACGGGATGGAAGACTGGCACCCCAATCCAGATTTCTTCTTTTTACCCGGTGCAGGGCCGATGCTCGATATCGGGCCATACTACGTCACAAACCTGATCCAGCTTATTGGGCCGGTGAAACGGGTCTCCGCCCTCACATCCATGGCGCGCGCCACGCGCACGATCAAATCCGAACCTCGCAAGGGAGAGGAGATTCCCGTAAAAACCCCTACAAACATCCACGCTTTGCTCGAATTCCATTCGGGCGCGACAATCACCTTGTCGACGTCATGGGATGTCTGGGCGCACCGCCATGGGCATATGGAACTTTATGGCATGGATGGGTCCATGTTCCTGCCCGACCCAAATTGGTTCTCTGGTGAGGTTGAGGTTACTGGCAAGGATGGCCAAACCGCACCGCTTGAGCAGGGCGATCATCCTTTGGGCATCCCTAATCAGGACAATCACGGTGACATGAAAGCGAACTACCGCACTGCGGGGCTGGCCGAGATGGCAATCGCCATGAATGAGGGTCGCCCGCATCGCTGCTCACTCGAGCTGGCCATTCACGCAGTGGACGTCATGACATCTGTTCTGATGGCAGGTGAAAAAGGCGAGATGGTTACGTTGACGACTACCTGCGAGCGCCCCGATCCGCTGCCAGCAGATGCCGCTCGTGCATTGTTAAAGTAAGACACAAAGACGGGCCCAGCTTGTACTTAGTCAAAAAAGTGGGCCCGTTTGCATGTTTGCCTTAAAATGAACATTTCTTGAGTGCGAGACGCCAACCGCTGGATCAGCTCAACAAATGGTCCAAACTTCGGGCTCAATAATCGGGTTGGGCGGATGTAACCTGATGGCTTGTGTCCCTGTTTCTCTGCCGCAGAACTCTCGCTGACACTGTGTGATTTCATGTCAGGCTTTGGTTCGCCCCAGCTCAAAAAGCGTTACGAAAAAATCTATATTTTTGCCAATTCGTAACATTTTCATTGATCCGTCAGAACCTCAGGTCTATTTTTGGCTCAGGAGGACGGCATGGACGCTTTCATTTGCGATGCGCAACGCACACCCATCGGACGCTACGGTGGTGCTTTGTCTTCTGTGCGCGCAGACGATCTGGCGGCTGTCCCTATTGCCGCACTTATGGCCCGAAACCCGCAAGTTGACTGGACGCAGCTCGACGACGTGATACTTGGCTGTGCCAATCAAGCCGGTGAAGACAACCGGAATGTCGCTCGGATGGCTGGCTTGCTGGCAGGCCTGCCGACTGAAGCACCGGGTATGACAGTGAACCGGCTGTGCGCGTCGGGCATGGATGCTATCGGGCTTGCTGCGCGTGGCATCAAGGCAGGCGATCAAGATCTGGTCATCTCTGGTGGCATCGAAAGCATGAGCCGCGCGCCGTTTGTCATGCCCAAGGCAGAAAGCGCGTTCAGCCGTGCCACTCAGGTTTACGACACGACCATCGGCTGGCGGTTTGTGAACAGGAAGATGAAAGCGGAACACGGCATTGATTCCATGCCGCAGACGGCAGACAACGTCGCGGACGAGTGGAATGTGGCCCGCGCGGATCAAGACGCATTTGCCGCGCGATCTCAAGAACGTTGGGCTGCCGCCAATGCGGCCAACCTGTTTGCCGACGAAATCACCCCGGTTTCGGTGCCGCAGCGCAAGGGCGACGCCATCGTTGTGGACAAGGACGAACACCCGCGCCCCGGAACCAGCGGTGAACAGCTTGCCAAATTGAAGGGGATCAACGGCCCCGACAAATCGGTGACAGCAGGCAACGCATCCGGCGTAAACGATGGCGCAGCCGCCCTGCTCATTGCATCCCAAACTGCAGCGGACGCACACGGCCTGACGCCGATGGCGCGGATTGTGGCAATGAACGCGGCCGGAGTGGCGCCGAGGGTGATGGGAATAGGCCCCGTACCGGCGTGTGAAAAGGTCCTCAGCCGTGCCGGTCTGAGCATCGAACAGATGGATGTGATCGAACTCAACGAAGCCTTCGCCGCACAAGGCCTCGCCACGTTGCGCAGTCTCGGCGTGGCTGACGACGATCCGCGCGTGAATGCCCAAGGTGGTGCCATCGCGATCGGACATCCCTTGGGCATGTCTGGCGCGCGCCTCGTGATGACAGCTGCCTATCAACTGCAACGCACCCAGTCCCGCTATGCACTCTGCACCATGTGCGTCGGCGTCGGACAAGGGGTTGCCCTCATTCTGGAAAGGGTCTGACCCATGTATGCACAGATGATCAAATCAGAGGCGACGCAGGACGATCCCGAAAAGGTCGCCGCGTTTCAGGCCCGCATTGATGCCGGAGACAAGATTGAACCCAAGGACTGGATGCCAGAGGGCTATCGAAAGACCCTAATAAGGCAGATTGGGCAACACGCACATTCCGAGATTGTCGGGCAGCTGCCCGAAGGCAATTGGATTACGCGGGCACCGACACTTGAACGCAAGGCCATTCTGCTGGCCAAGGTACAGGATGAGGCCGGGCATGGTCTTTACCTTTATTGCGCAGCCGAAACCCTCGGCGTGAGCCGCGATGAACTGACGGAAATGTTGCTTGATGGGCGAATGAAATACTCGTCCATCTTTGCATATCCGACCCTGACATGGGCCGACATGGGCGCAGTTGGTTGGCTGGTCGATGGCGCTGCGATCATGAATCAGGTCCCACTCCAACGAACGTCCTATGGACCCTATGCGCGCGCGATGGTGCGCATCTGCAAGGAAGAGTCCTTTCATCAACGCCAGGGCTTTGACGTCATGATGAAAATGGCGAATGGCACCGCAGCGCAAAAACGTATGGCGCAGGATGCCCTCAATCGTCTGTGGTATCCGTCCCTGATGATGTTCGGGCCGTCAGATTCCGACAGTGTGCACTCAGAACAATCCATGGCGTGGAAAATCAAGATGAACGGCAATGACGAACTGCGCCAAAAGTTCGTGGATCAGACCGTTCCGCAGGCTGAGTACCTTGGGCTGACCATCCCGGACGAAAACCTGAAGTGGAACGACGCCAAAGGCGGCTATGATTTCAGCCAGCCCGATTGGTCCGAATTCTTCGACGTCCTCAAAGGCAACGGACCCTGTTCAGTTGAACGCATCGAAGCACGGCAAAAGGCGTGGGATGACGGCGCGTGGGTGCGCGAGGCGCGCATGGCGCATGCCGCGAAAAAGCGCGCCCAGAAAATCGCCGCGGAGTAGATCGATGTCCAACGAATGGCCCCTCTGGGAAGTCTTTATTCGCGGTCAACACGGGCTAAGCCACCGCCATGTCGGCTCACTGCATGCCTCTGATGCAGAACACGCCATCAGGAATGCCCGCGATGTTTACACACGCCGCAAAGAAGGCATCAGCATCTGGGTTGTGCCTGCGTCTTCAATTGCTGCCTCATCCCCGGATGAAAAGGGTGCGCTTTACGATCCCGCCGATGACAAAGTCTATCGCCACCCGACTTTCTTTGACATTCCCGATGATGTGGGGGCGATGTGAGCGTTCAAGGCCTCATCCGTCTTGGCGACAACACGCTGATCTTGGGCCAGCGACTGTCGGAGTGGTGCGGCCATGGTCCCGCACTAGAAGAAGACATTGCACTGGCCAATACAGCGCTGGATCTGATTGGGCAAACTCAGCTGTGGCTTGGTTTGGCCGCAGAACGTTCAGGTAACGGGCAAACCGCCGATACGCTGGCCTACCACCGCGATGCATGGGACTTCCGCAACTTGTTGCTTGTTGAACAGCCCAACAAGGATTTTGCTGTCACCATGATGCGGCAGTTCCTGTTTGACACGTGGCACTACGAGATGCTGAACGCGCTGACAGACCATATCGATCCCGAGATTTCGGCCATTGCACAGAAATCCGTGAAAGAAGTCACCTATCATCGCGAACGCTCGACCGACACTGTGATTGCATTGGGTGACGGCACGGACGAGAGCCACACGCGCATGCAGACCGCTCTGGACCGTCTCTGGCCCTATGTCGGAGAGATGTTTTCCGCCGATGAAGACGACCTGATGGACATGGCAGCGCTGCGCCCTAAGTTTGACGTGCACCTCAGCGAAACGTTGCAAGAATCGACCCTAACACAGCCAGAAAGTGACTTTTTTCATCAAGGCGGAAAGACCGGCGCGCGTCATTCCGAACACCTTGGGCATATGTTGGCGACAATGCAGGTTTTGCCACGCAGCTATCCGGATGCGAAATGGTAGAAACTGCCGCGTCCATAGATGATGTGTGGAGTTGGCTGGAGGAAATTCCCGACCCGGAAATCCCCGTGATCTCACTCGTTGATCTGGGCATCATTCGGGGCATTCGCTGGCATGAAGACACGCTCGAAATCACTGTGACGCCCACCTATTCCGGCTGCCCCGCAACCACTGTCATCAACTTCGAAATCGAAGCGGCATTGCGGGCAAAGGGCATCGAACATCTGTCTCTGGTCAGGCAAATCGCCCCGCCCTGGACGACCGACTGGCTGTCTGACAAAGGCCGCGCCAAACTCGAGAGCTATGGCATCGCACCGCCTCAAGTTGCGGGCGGGCCAACGCGCTGCCCACATTGCCACGCGACAGCGGTTGAAAAGATCAGCCAGTTCGGATCGACCCCCTGCAAAGCGCAATGGCGCTGTACGGATTGCCTTGAACCCTTTGATTACTTCAAATGCATATGAGCCAGTTTCATCCCCTTACCGTCACCCACATCCATCGAACCATTCGCGACGCGGTGGTACTGACCCTGAAACCGCACGATCCCGGTAAGTTTCAGTTCACGCAAGGGCAGTATCTGACCTTCCGCAAGGATTTCGATGGAACGGAATTACGGCGCAACTACTCAATCTGTTCGGGTGTTGATGATGGCGTCCTGCAGGTTGGCATCAAATGCGTCGATGGTGGTGCTTTTTCCAACTTTGCCAACGAGGATCTGCAGGTCGGGGACATCCTCGAGGCCATGTCACCAATGGGCACCTTCTATACGGATATCGCACCGGGTGCCGCCAAGTCATATCTCGGCTTTGCAGGCGGGTCAGGGGTCACGCCGATCCTGTCCATTTTGCGCACGGTCTTGTCGCAGGAACCAAACAGCACGTTCACACTGATCTACGCCAATCGCGCCGTGCAGACGATCATGTTCCGAGAGGAACTTGAGGACCTCAAGAACCGCTTTATGGACCGGCTGACTGTGATCCACGTACTTGAATCAGGACAGGACATCGATCTCTTTTCCGGACGCATCGACGGCGACAAGTGCGCCGCCTTGTTCAAATCGTGGATTCAGATCGACCGCGTGGACATCGCATTCATCTGCGGCCCGGAGCCTATGATGATGGCCATTGCCAGTGCACTGAAGGATCACGGATTGTCCAAGGAACAGATTAAATTCGAACTGTTCGGTGCCAGCCAAGAGGGGCTGCTTGCCCGCAAAACTGCACGTGCATCTACAGCGCAAAACGACAAGGGCACCGCAGTCCAAATCACGTTGGACGGCACAACTCACCGCGTTGAGATGGGGCGCGACCAGTCAGTTCTCGAAGCGGCACTGACCCAGAACCTAGAAGCGCCACATGCCTGTCGGGCGGGCGTCTGTTCGACCTGCAAGGCCAAGGTCACGGAGGGCGAGTATGAAATGCTGATCAACCACGCGCTCGAAGATTACGAAGTCGAAGCCGGATTTGTGCTGACCTGCCAATGTTACGCGATCAGCGAAACGCTCAGCGTCGATTACGACCAGCACTAGGAGGGGACGCCGATGCGTCAGGTTCACAGTTTTGCGGCCGGTCAGTGGATTGCGCCCGGCTCAGGTGCACGCAATATCGCCAGTGCCATCACAGGAGAGGTGATCGCGCAGGCTGGCAACGACGCCCTCGATGTGCAGTCGATGCACGGATACGCGCGCGAGTTGGGTGGGCCCGCATTGCGTGCGATGACGTTCCATGAGCGCGCGCGGATGCTGAAGGCGCTAGCGCTGCATTTGCGCGAACACCGCCGCATCCTTTACGATCTCAGTTTTGATACAGGTGCAACGCAAGCCGACCACCTCATTGATGTCGACGGCGGGATTGGCACAATGCTTGTCTTTGCGTCCAAAGGTCGACGCGAAATGCCGGATGCACGGATTTACCTCGATGGGCCGCCAGAACAACTTGGACGCCATGGCCAGTTTCATGGACGCCATATCGCAACGCCGCTCCAAGGTGTTGCGCTGCACATCAACGCGTTCAATTTCCCCGTTTGGGGCATGTTAGAGAAGGTTGCGCCGACCCTGCTGGCCGGTATGCCCGCCATTGTAAAACCTGCGACCGCCACCTGCTATGTCACCGAGGCCTGTGTGCGTTTGATCCAAGACAGCGGGCTTTTGCCAAAGGGCGCACTGCAGCTGATTTGCGGCGGGATCGGCGGTCTGCTGGATCATCTCGATTGTCAGGATGTGGTGACGTTCACAGGTTCCGCTGACACAGCGCGCAAGTTACGCGGCAATGCCAATCTGCGCGACAACGCCGTCAGGTTCACGGCAGAACAAGACAGTTTGAACGCCTCCGTGCTTGGCCCTGACGCGGTGCCCGGAACCCCCGAATTCGACGTATTCGTGAAAGAAGTACAACGCGAGATGACGGCAAAGGCTGGTCAGAAGTGCACCGCAATCCGGCGCATTATGGTTCCCGACGATCATGTCGAAGCTGTAACCAAAGCGGTTACGGCCCGCTTGGCCAAGGTTGTCGTCGGTGATCCCCGTGCAGAAAGCACAACCATGGGTGCGCTTTCCTCCCAAGCACAGAAAAACGATGTGCTGGCCCACGCAGATCTGATCGGGCAGGACGCCGAGCGTGTGTTCGGAGACCCTGACACTTTTTCCATGGCACAAGACAAAGGAGCCTATCTGCCCCCGATGTTGTTTCATTGTGCGGATCCGGACACCGCACAACATGTTCACACTGTTGAAGCCTTTGGCCCCGTCGCAACGATCATGCCCTATCGCGATATCGACCACGCAGCACACCTTCTGAACAAAGGGAAAGGATCGCTTGTCGCCTCTGTCATCACGCGAGACCCGGAGGTTGCCCACGAGATCACACTTGCCTCTGCGGCCTTTCACGGGCGGCTCTACTTCAACAACCGTGACAGCATGTCCGAAGCAACCGGACACGGAGCGCCTTTGCCGCATATGGTGCACGGTGGCCCCGGTCGCGCAGGCGGCGGCGAAGAGCTTGGCGGTATCCGCGCCGTCATGCACTATATGCAGCGCACCGCGATCCAGGGCAGTCCCGAGCTTCTGTCGGCAATCGGTAAACAATGGATACCCGGCGCACCTGAAACCACGGATAAATCGCATCCATTTACGCGCACATTCCACGACATCGCCTTGGGTGACACGCTGCACAGCGATGCCCGTACAGTCACGATGGACGACATCGAAACCTTCGCACATTTCACTGGCGACACGTTTTATGCGCACATGGATGAAGACGCCGCCAAGGCAAATCCGTTCTTCCCCGGACGCGTCGCACATGGCTATCTGCTACTCAGCTTTGCGGCCGGTCTGTTTGTACAACCCGATCCCGGTCCGGTTCTGGCCAACACAGGGCTTGATCATCTGCGTTTCATGAAACCAGTACAGGCCGGAGACAGCATCAAGGTACGTCTGACAGTCAAAGCAAAAACACCGCGCAATGAAGACTACGGTGAGGTACGTTGGCACGTGACGTTGACCAATCAAGACGACGAAGCCGTGGCCGAATATGAATTGCTGACGATGAATGCCTACTGATCAATATACACAATCTATCCGCGCGCTGAGCGACTTGGGACCATTGCGCGTCTGGTCTTTGTTGGTGACGGTGTTTGGCGATCTGGCGCCCGATCAAGCGCTGGACGGGCCGACCTTGTCGATTATCATGGCCGAAATTGGAATCAAGCCCGAAGCGACCCGGGTCGCGCTGCACCGCTTGCGCAGTGACGACTGGATCGCGTCACAAAAACGCGGGCGAACCAGTTTGCATCGGCTAACAGCGAAGGGACAAAAAGACAGCCAAGCAGCCCGGCCCCGCATCTATGGCACCCCGGAACAAATGGGGGGTGTGGCGCGCGTCATCCTGACGTCACATCCACAGGACCTCGATCCGGCGCGCTTTGTACAAATCTCTACACGGTTGTTCGTTTGTGACGCCTCAACAGAACTGCCTTTAGATGCAATGGAGCTTGCACCACAGGACTATCCGACGTGGCTGGGCGCTCAGATCGAAACAGCGCCCATGAAGAATGCCTACAAGTCGTTGCACGCTGTGTTGACAGATATCACGCAAGAACTGGACGGCGAGGCACCAAAGCATCCGCTGCATGTCGCTGTACTTCGCGTGATGCTTGTACACGCATGGCGGCGCTTGACGCTCAAACATCCCGACTTGCCACGCGCTGCGCACTCTGCGGACTGGCGGGGGCATGACTGCCGCGTGCTGATCACTGAGCTTTTGCAAAAATTCCCGCGCCCCGATCTGGATCAAATCAAAGCGACCTAAACCCGGCTTTCCCAAATCAATCCTGCGCGTTATAGCGGGGCTATGACAAACCACCTGCACATCTCCGACCTGCCCGATGATCTCGATCTTGGGGCCGTTGTGGCCATCGATTGTGAAACGATGGGCCTGCACCCGCACCGAGACCGTTTGTGTGTCGTGCAACTGTCCGCCGGAGACGGCGATGCCCATATGGTGCAGATCAAGTTGGGCCAAACTGAAGCCCCTAATCTGTGCAGGCTTCTAACAGACCCTAACGTGCTCAAACTCTTCCACTTCGGGCGCTTTGATATTGCCGCTATGCAAAATGCGTTTGGGGCGGTGACCGCACCGGTCTATTGCACCAAGATCGCAAGCCGCCTGATCCGCACCTACACCGACCGGCACGGGCTCAAGAACCTGCTGCAGGAACTGCTGAACGTGGATATCTCCAAACAACAGCAATCCAGCGATTGGGGGGCCGACACACTCACGGAAGCTCAACTTGAATATGCGGCCTCAGACGTTTTGTACTTGCACCGTTTGCGCGATGCGCTCAACGAGCGGCTGGTGCGCGAAGGGCGGATGGACATCGCCCAGGCGTGTTTCGACTTCCTGCCCATGCGCGCCAATCTGGACCTCGCAGGCTGGCCAGACACAGACATCTTTGCGCACTCATGACGTCCAAAACACCCTTTCTCGACACGGCGCGGCGCGTGGTTCTGGCCGAAGCGGATTCGCTTTATACATTGGCCGCCAAACTGGATGATAACTTTCGGGCTGGCGTAGATCTGCTGCTTAATGCCAAGGGGCGCGTGATCGTCAGCGGCATTGGGAAATCAGGGCACATTGCACGCAAGATAGCTGCGACACTGGCCAGCACCGGAACGCCCGCGCAGTTTGTGCACCCCGCCGAAGCCAATCATGGCGATCTGGGCATGGTGACGCGCCACGACGTTGTGCTTGCCATTTCGAACTCTGGCGAGGCCCCTGAACTGGCAAACCTGATCGCCTTTTCCCGCCGGGTCGGCATCCCTTTGGTGGGGATAACCAAAGCCGCAGCAAGCAGCTTGGGCAGCCAATGCGACGTGGTTCTGTTGCTGCCCGATCTGGGCGAGGCATGTGGTACCGGTGCTGTACCGACCATCTCGACGACGATGACTTTGGCCATGGGCGACGCATTGGCTGTCGCGATCATGGAGCATCGGTCATTTACGGCCGAACACTTCCGCGACTTCCACCCTGGCGGCAAGCTGGGCGCGCAACTGTCACGGGTTGCTGATCTGATGCACAAAGGAGACGCCCTGCCGTTGGTGCAGTTGGACACCCCCATGGCGGACGCACTGATCGAAATCAGTCAGAAAAGCCTCGGCGTGGTCGGTGTGCTGGGGACGGACGGTGCGTTGGCTGGAATCATCACGGACGGTGATCTAAGGCGGCACATGGATGGGCTGCTTGGGTTGAAAGCAAGCGATGTGATGACCACTTCACCTACTACAATCGAACCACGCGCACTTGCAGTAGAGGCCATGGCACTGATGAACGATCGCAAGATCACCTGCGTCTTTGCCGTTGACCACCATGTGAGCGGCGCCCCGCAGGGGATCCTGCATATACACGACTGCCTGCGCGTCGGGCTCGGATAATCCGGGATACGGGTCTCCGGCTAAGGAACATGACATGGACCGCTATTCGCGACTTGTGGCCTGGCTCAAGGTGTTGCTGCCTTTGACGGCACTGGCCTTGCTGTCCACTCTGTTCCTGCTTTCACGTAATCTGGATCCTGTCGCCGCGATCCCCTTTGCCGATGCCGAAATCAAGGACCGCTTGCGCGACGAACAAATCACCGGCCCGTTCTTTTCAGGAACCACCGAAAGCGGTGACCGCGTGTCCGTCTCTGCAGGCAAGATGCAAACCAACGCCAGCGCCGGGAACAGCGCCAGCGACCTGTCAGCGCAAATTGATCTGGCATCGGGAACGCGGGTAGTTCTGTTCTCGGACACCGGCAGCTTCGACATGCGCAACGCGCGATCCAGCCTGACCGGCAATGTAGTGATCACAACGTCCACCGGATTCAAAATGACAACCGATGCTCTGGATGCCGATTTTGACACCATGCACGTGGAATCGCCCGGTGATGTCATGGCTGACAGCCCGCTTGGCACACTCAACGCGGGACAGATGCGAATCGAAAAACGTGGAGCAGATGAAAACACCCATTTGATTTTCACAAACGGGGTGAAACTGGTATACACCCCCAAACCTTTGGAAAAGTGAACTGACCTTTGACTAAATTGCGTGCTCTGGCCTGTGCGGCCCTCCTTGCTTTTTCCGCGCCTCTGTCCGGCCCCGTACTTGCGCAAGGCACCCAACTTGCCTTTGGCGCGATCCGGCAAGACACCTCTGCCCCAGTCGAGGTATCTGCTGACGAATTGGCTGTCGATCAGGCGTCAGGAGCCGCAACATTCACCGGCAACGTCGTCATCGGACAGGGTGACATGAAACTGTCTGCACCCCGCGTTCTGGTGATTTATCGGCAGGATGCATCGGGCATTCAACGGCTCGAAGCGACAGGCGGCGTCACTCTTGTGTCTGGCGCAGACGCGGCCGAGGCAGAACGCGCCGACTACAACATCGATGATGGTTTGATCGTGATGACAGGCGACGTATTGCTGGCCCAAGGGCAAAGCGCACTGACGGCAAACAAAATGACAGTAAATCTGGACGATGGAACGGCACGGATGCAGGGGCAGGTCAAAACGATCCTGCAAACCGGAAACAACTGATGCCACGCCCCGATTTGAAATTGGCAGAGGGCAGTTCCGGCCTTAAAATCTCCCATCTGCGCAAATCCTACCGAAAGAAACTGGTCATCCGCGATTTCTCGATGGAGCTGAACCGGGGCGAAGTTGTCGCTTTGCTTGGGCCCAACGGATCGGGCAAGACAACCACGTTTTATTCCGTCGCCGGGCTGGTTGTACCCGAAGGCGGCACGGTCATGCTGGACGGCACAGATGTGACCAACTTGCCCATGTATCGACGGGCGCAGATGGGGATTGGCTATCTGCCGCAGGAAATGAGCATTTTTCGGGGTCTCAGCGTACAAGACAACATTCTCGCCATTCTCGATATTACCGAGAAAGACAGACACAAACGGCGTGAACGGCTCGAAGAATTACTGAGCGAGTTCTCCATCGAACATCTGCGGCGCGCCCCTGCACTAGCACTGTCGGGGGGAGAAAGGCGGCGGGTCGAAATCGCACGTGCCTTGGCAGCTGACCCCAATTATCTGTTGCTCGACGAACCATTCGCCGGAGTCGATCCGATCTCGGTTGGGGATATCCGTAATCTCGTTGGTGATCTCAAGACACGTGGCATCGGCGTTCTGATCACAGATCACAACGTACGCGAAACACTCGAGATTGTAGACCGCGCCTATATCCTGCACGACGGACAGGTGTTGATGTCCGGTACACCGCAAGATGTTGTGCAAAACGAGAACGTGCGCCGAGTCTACCTCGGCGAAAACTTCCGCATTTCGTGACGCCAGAACGCGTGTCAACAACCGCTTTTCATTGACAGGACGGCCAAATAGGCGTGCAATGAACCATGGCTTTCATGCTGTCTGACCATATCGCCCGCGCCGTTTTGTCCCTTCGGACAAGGTCGCGGCACGTCGGACAAAAGCCACTTCCGTTCAACTGACACGTGTATCCAGCCAACCCTTGGACAGGTATGGTGTCAGCGCGGCCCAAGTGAAGGAGACAGAATGCAGTATCAAATCACCGGTAAACAGATCGACATCGGCGACGCCCTACAAACGCACGTTCGCGACGAATTGGGAACGGTCGTCGAGAAATACGCAGAGCGCCCGACAAACGCGCAGGTCGTATTTTCCAAGTCGGCGCACGAATTTGTTTGTGAAGCCACCGTACATCTGTCAACCGGATTGACCGCACAAGCCAAGGCACATGCCACTGAAATCTATGCGGCTTTTGATGCATGTTCTGACAAGATGGAAAAACAGCTGCGACGCTACAAGCGGCGACTGAAAGACCACCACAAGGATCGAGCCCAGCCGGTTGAACTCTCTGGCGCAGCCTCGTATATCCTCGCCGCTGACGCAGGGGTTGAAGAATCAGAACCCGAAAGCCTGCAACCGATCATCGTGGCCGAGATGGAAACCAATATTCCATCACTGTCGGTCGGCGAAGCGGTCATGCAGATGGAATTGGCAGGAGCACCAGTGCTGGTGTTCCGTAACGAAGGAAAAGACGGGTTGAACGTCGTGTATCGCCGGGATGACGGCAACATCGGCTGGATTGATCCGTAAAGGGACCGACGCGACAAGAGCGTTGGCAGTGCGAGCAGTATGGATTTTGCATCACTTCTGAAACCAGAGGCCGTCAAGGTCGTTTCCGCAGCTTCTTCCAAGAAGCGGCTTCTGCACGAGATCGGTGATCTTGTGCACGGGGCCTATGCCCTGAATGCCGGGCTGGTGGTCGAGGCGCTGATCGCCCGAGAAGCTCTTGGACCAACGGGTGTGGGCCACGGCGTGGCCCTACCCCATGCCCGTCTCGATGGGATCGACAACGTCATGGGCGCATTTGTACTGCTCGACAAACCCATCGATTTTGATTCCGTGGATCGCCAGCCCGTCGACATCGCCTTTGCACTATTTGCCCCGGAAGAAGCAGGCGTGGAACATCTCAAGGCACTGGCTCTTGTGTCGCGCACCCTGCGCGACGGTGGCATCTGCTCTAAATTGCGCGCCAATCCGGATGCGTCGACTCTCTATACGATCCTGAGCGAAGCACAGTCCGCACAAGCCGCATAGCTTACGCCGGCATCCAATCCTCAAATCCGAACATCAGATAATCACGCCCATAAGCCGCGCGGCACAGCTTTTCGATTTCGACATCATAGATGTCTGCAAGATCAAAAGGGGAATCTCTGATGGGCTCAGGCAGACCTGGCGCATCGTCAATTCCAACTTCCAACGTCAATGCTGCCATATCCTGAGCCAGCGTCGCGTCGCGGATCAAACGATCCGGTAACACAAATTCCGCAAACCCTTCGACAATCTTTGCCTGCGAGGCCCAATCAGGGTCCACACGAATAGCCGTTTGGCCTGCAAGATTGCCCTTCAAAAACATCAAGAACGCAGCAAACGCCGCCCGATGGGCCACCTTGTCGTAGGACGCATCCACCACCTCAGGAAGTGGCAGGTGATATCGCTTGATCAAAGTGTTCCGAATGCCGCCATACCCGCCTTTTTCCGTATTCAGAATACGGGTGCAAAACACCGTGTGTGCGCGACTGAGCGGATGGCGCAAAACTGCAAAACTGCGATGACCGGAATGCGCACGCATCCAGTCGCGCAAATCGTTCTGTGACAACTTGGTGGCTGGTTGGGTCCCGGCCCGATTGTCGAGCGTGCGCATCCAATCAATCACACGATCCTCAGTGCCACCGCGTATCGGCAGATACACCAAGGGGGCTGAGGTGGAGGCATGGTAGGTTGGCACTGCGGCCCCTCGGCGTGGTTCAAAGTTCGGCGTGCGGGTCAGATTGAACCTGTCCAAACCCGACAAGGCCTCCGACATATGTGCAAAGTTACTGACCTTGTCGGACAGCGCGCTCGGGTTCTGCACCTTGAGGTTCTTGTCCAACGCCTCCAGCCGGGCCGAAACACCCAGCCAGGCCGCCATGCCGTTCATGACCTCAACACTCTGAAGATCTTCGTAAGCGACGTAAAACGCAGTTTGGCCGGACACCTGCAACCGATTGAGCAGCGTCACTTGAAAGTCCTGCAATGCAGTCAGGTGGGCGTTGAACTCGTCTGCTACGAATTCCGCCTTGCCGTCCTTACGGCTTTTGGCATCCGTCAACTTCCACTGTCCGGTCGCCATGGCAATTTTCCACGACACGTAGCTTTCAGCCGGATTGCGAGTCAGGACGATCTTGGCGCATTTTGGATCATCCATGATTTTGTCAAAGACGCGCGGGTCGTGATCGTGAAAATACCGAAAGCCGTTCAATCCTGACGCTTTGCGCACCTCACGCAGCAAGCGTTTGGGATCATCATCCCGCGCTGTTTGGGTCACGCCTAGGATTGCGTCCTGCTTGGGATAGCCAATGAAATGCGGATTGAACGCCTCTCCGTGACAGGCCATGCCGTCAAAGGCATTCAGATTGGCCTCAAGAAAATTCGAACCGGTGCGCATCTCTGCGAACACAACAAAATAGTCGAATTGTGCCATATCTGCCTATCGCACCAAATAAGGTTTCCGAGGCGAAGTTTGCGTCGGTTCCGGGCCCAAGGCCACCGGAAAATCACCCATCAGATACGGGTGCATACCCTGGTTTTTGAGGTTCTGCAGGAACTGGCCAAATCCAGTTAGGTCCACCATTTTCGGCACTTCGGACAAACGCCGGGTCTGCGTATGACCAATCTCGTCCAGAATTCCCTGCAAAGGCTCCATCGGCGCTTCGATGAATTCAGCCATGGACCAGATGCGTATGCGGGCCTTGGCGTAGGGAGAGCGCAGCACATTCAAATGATCGCTTTCGATCTTTTGGAGCAACGCCGCTTCCTTGCGAATATCCATAAAGTTCTTGTTCGACCGGAACAACGGCACAGCCCAAGCACCGGATATCACGGATACCTGCGCATTGGGGTCTTTGGAAATGCGCCAATTGACGTCCTGATTGTCGTTTGGCCCAAATTGAAAGCACTGACGTTCACCGCGGGTGTTCCAGATCAGATTGGTCAGGAACGCATTAGGGTTGTAATCGCGCACCAGCGCACTGTCGCCCAACGCTCCGTTGATCGTATTTTGCCCTTCCGCAAATTCCACACGGGCCGGCGAGAAGATATGGCCATGCACACGGGCACCCGTCGCTTTGGCCAGCCACGGCTCAAAGTTCTCAAAGATCTCGGTGAACCCCTGAAAGACGGAATAGGGGCCAGCCGTAACACCATTTTCCCAATCTTCGTTTGGAAACCGGCTTTGCATATAAAGACCCGGACGGCCACGTGTCCTCCGCTCAACCGCCTTGGCAAAGATACGGTCAATCTTGCCGGGGTTGGGTTCAGTGCGTTTCATTGCCCCTGCAGGGTCAGTCAGAAATGCATCATACAAACGGTTTGCATGCGGCCAGATCTTGCGGGCCACAAAACAGTCAGATCTGCGCAATAGCTGCAAATGGTCATCGTAGAAAATGTGCGGTTTGCCCTGAAAGTCGAACTTGGACAGGGTCAACGACCGGCTTTCAATATTCGTGGAATACTGGCGGGCCAGGGTCTGATAATAGCTCTCGTCTGGGATCCAGACCTGTTTGAAGAACGCGTCGTATTCCTTACGATCCGGTCCCTGCAAAATGGCAGACAACGTCTGGCGGGTCAGACACCACCACTGGCTGCCCATGTGCGGCACAAGTCCATTGGGGATCTTGCGCTTGATCCCAAGCCGACGCTGCAAATCCACGTAACGATCAAACAAAAAGCGCTGCCGCTTCCATGAAAATGGGAACCGAAGCGTAAAGCGTTCGTGATCCAACCCGCCCACAGTCCACGGCACGTCCGACGTGGTCGCACTTTCGATAAAGTCCGAGCGCGGGCGATCCGCCAGATACTCAATCAACTCTTCGACAGGGCGCAATGGCAGGCAGGACCCTGAGGCAAGATAGACATGGCGCACGTCAGGGAAGTCTTCCAACATCATTTCTGACGCGGTCTGGCTGGCTGCCACGATGCCCCATGATCCCCATTCGCACCGAAAGCGTTTGCAAAATCTAACACCCGGCACGTCGGCCAAAGCGCGGGTAAAGGCCGCATATGTTTTTCGCGGCACATTGACGTCGACGTGAATGACAACAGGGCATCCACCTGCGGCCCAATGACGTGCCGCCTGTTCAGCACGATTCAGCGCGGTGTGAACCAGCATGACAATGCCGACGCTCATGCCCAGTTCCCTTTGGACATCAGACCGAGGATCTCAAGCTGGCGCCAGTTGATATACTTCTCTGACCACTTGCACCAAAGATCCGGATCATCCCGCATCGACGCCGCATAGGCTTTGTATTCAACCGACCCGGAATAGTGTTGCTTGCGATCAAGCTCTTCTGCCGCCTTGTGCGTGAACGTGTCCAGAAACTTGGCATGAAGCAAAACACCTGATGCCTTTTCTCCACCCCACTCGTCGTAAACTTGGTTCAGGCCCCGCGGCAAAAGCATATGTGTCGAACTCACATACGCATAACGACGGTCCCATTTGACCAACGGCACCTTGTTGAGGGCTGGTGCCTTTTCCGGCTCATCAGCAAAGAATACGCGCGCCCTTGGCCCGCCTTGAATCCAGAGGTTCCCAAAACGCTTGTTGCGGGAAATCGAATAGTTGCCGCTGTCGAACCAACTGGCAATCTCCATCGGGTTTTGACCCGACTGATAGGGTTGCTCGTCCAGACGACCCTTGGGATACATATCCAGCAACATGGCTGAAAAGGATCGGATTGAAGAGGCATCCAGCCAATCCGTCAATGCGCGCAACGGGCGCGTGTCGCAAAATGGATAAACCAAAAACTCATCCGGATCGACGACCAGCGACCAATGGCCATGCGCATATTTCATCTGCAACCAGTTCAGCCAATCGACGCCATAGCGTGCGCGCTTGTAGCTTGCCGCAGTTGTCCATACGGACACGTCAGGTTGGGCAGCAAGGTAATCGGCAGATCCATCCGTGCTGTCATTGTCCACGATAAAGAAATGGTTGATGCCCATATCCCGGTAATAATCGAGGAAATAGGGTAGGCGCGTGATCTCGTTGCGCAGCGTGGTAAAGCACAGCAGATCCAGCGGACGAACATTGTCAGAGCGATTGACGACAGCCTTCATTTCCCGACGTTTGCGAAACGCCCGGATGCGCCATTTCTTGCGCTGAAGTCTCAATCGATATGACTGCCAGGCACCCAAACAGTCTGTTCCTTTACCCGCCGCGTTTTGCGGCCCACCTTGCGCGTATCAGATCAACCTTAACACAATCTTGAAATGTGCGGCCCATGTGGGCGGGTCAAACTGCTTGGTTTTGCGCGCTGTGGATTCCGCCCCGGCCAACTCTTTTATCTTGTTTATCCACAGATAACGATCTGAAACGCTTGCGTAAATGGGAATGTCACCCATGGTTTCGCGGAAGATGTCCAGCTCGTTCACGATGACAGGCACCCCGCAGGCGACGGCCTCGGTTGCAGGCAGGCCGAACCCTTCCGCAAATGTAGGGAACAGCACGCCCCGCGCACCGGCTATCAAAGCGGACAAAGCACCGTCATTCAGCCCCGATATTTCGCGGACGGTGCCGTCTTTTGGCAAAACGTCAAGGCGGGCAAAGACGGCATCATTGTTCCAGCCTCGGTTGCCGACAATCAGCAAATGTGGGGCGTCTTCCGCCATATCTTGCCAGATATCCAACAGGAAAGCGTGGTTCTTGCGCGGTTCAATTGTGCCCAGACACACAAAGTAAGGTCCATGCAATGGTAGATCCGCAGGCAAAGTAGACGGGTCAGGTTCTGCCAGTTCTGTTCCCAAATGCGCAACAATCGGGTCCGGCTTTCGCGCCATATAGAATTCTGCTCGCGCCCGCGTATCTTGCGAATTGTAGATGATGTGATCGGCACATGCCGCAACTCGGGCCAGCATGGCGTTGAACTGAGGCACAGTCCCGGAGCGTTGAAATTCAGGGAATTCCAATGGGATTACATCGTGGATCATGACGCTGATGCGCGCATCACATGCAGATTTGACCGCGCTCAGCACCCGTTCTGTCAGATTTGAGTGCCCGACGTTCACATAAGAAGCACCGTGTGGCACAGCACGGCGCAGCATGGATTCCAGAAAAATGGGCAAAGCGCGGCGTACGGCCAACCGACGCGCCAGGCGCCAGGCCCGCCTACGTTGCATGTCAGTCGTCAGGTCCACATGCGGACCGGCCAAGACATTTTGCAGATCGGCAAGGCCGCGACCGTCCAGCAATAAGTATCCAAACCGTGTCCGGATCAGTCCAAACACCGGCACTGGATCGGCCAGCAATGCACGCAGATAGGCCAGTTCGACGCGATCAACCCCGGTCAGCACCTTGCCGACCCGTCGCATCAGCCGGGTAATATCCAGCAAGCGCGCGGGAGGCGGATTATGTGTCGTATTGGCCAGTTTGATGCCATCCCGATGCGCAGTAACCTGTGACGCAAAGGCAATGCGCGTCACGCACCACCAACAGCCCGCCATCAGACATGACGCACCTGCCACCAATACCGCACATTCCCCCGCGCAACGCGCTCCGTCAACACGGGCGCGCGCACGTGGGTCACGAATAGAGGGTGAAAGTCACAGCCAGACAAATCCTGCAGCCTTTAAATGCTGCACTATGCGGTTGCCCGATTATTGTGCGGCCTTGTCCATCTGAACGACGTCCTGGATATAACCCAACAGGTCTTCGCGCAGTTCCTCGCGGGCCAGACCAAATGCAACGGTCGCCTGCAGGAACCCGGACTTGGAACCACAATCAAATCGCTGACCACGGAAGCGGTATCCGTAAACGCCCGATTTAGAGCCAATCTCGGCAGCGATGGCGTCGGTCAACTGGATTTCGCCGCCCGCGCCGGTTTTCATCTGGTTTAGCGACCGCAAGACAGGGGGCGTCAGGATATAGCGGCCAATCACAGCCAGATTGGACGGCGCTTCATTGGCAGGGGGTTTTTCGACCATACCTTTGACTTCGACCATCTGGCCCATATCGTTCTGGATGTCCAAGACACCATAGGAAGACGCCTGCTCTGGCGGGACTTCCATGGCCGCAACGATGTTGCCGCCTGTTTCTTCGTAGGCCTCGACCATCTGCTGCAAGCAGGGCTTTTCAGCGGCAATAACGTCATCAGGCAAAATCACGGCGAAGGGTTCGTTTGCGATCAAGCGACGGGCACACCACACGGCATGACCCAAACCAAGGGCCTTGTGCTGGCGGACATAGGCAATAGCACCGCTGTCCATGTTGGTGTCCTTGAGGGTGTCCAACAGATCCAGTTTATTCTTCTTGCGCAGTTCCTGCTCAAGAGTCGGCGAGTGGTCAAAGTAGTCTTCGAGAGCACCTTTACCCCGCGATGTGACAAAAATGAATTCCTTGATCCCGGCGGCGCGCGCCTCATCAATGGCGTACTGGATCAACGGTCGGTCGACCAATGTCATGATTTCCTTCGGCACTGACTTGGTCGCGGGCAAAAACCGCGTCCCCAATCCAGCCACCGGAAAGATTGCCTTCGTTAACTTCTTGCGCATGGATTAGCCCCACGTTTCTTACCTGCTCGGCACCTTGTGCGATGCGTTGTAGGTTTTCTAAGGTTCACAATGTGTCGAAAGAACGTCGAACACATTAAATTTCTTCGTGAAAGGGGAACTGTTGCGAGATCACGCCAGAATCAGAGCTGAATCCGACGCTGATCCGCGACTCTTCGCACCTCTCGCTTGACACGCGTCGCAAATGATTCGAGCCGAAACGGCGGATCACTGCGTTCCGCCCGCCCAAACAGGCCCCCTGTTTGCTCCCAAAAACCAGCATCCGTGAAACGCACGTGATGAAACAGTGCCGTGGGCGACAGCAGGATCAGAGTGACGATCTCGCCTGCAGCACAACGCTCCGCCGCTTCCTTGCGCAGCGCTTTGCGTTGCCACGACCGGCCCGACAACACCACGCTTTTGCGTGGGGCAACCGGAATTGGACGAAAAGGGCTGACAGGACTGCGTGACACCGCCGCCCCACCGCGTTTGCGCGCCATACCCTGACCATAACCCTGGTCCAGACGCGCCATCAATTGACGCACATCAGCGGGTTGCAGACGCCCCGCCACCATATGCCTCAGGGCTCGCTTCCGTTCGCTGACACGCAAAGCCCGCCAATGCGCAGGGCGGTCCTTCTCCGGCAGATGCTTGCGCTGGAAGACCGCCCAACTGGCCCCGATATCGAACAGATCACGCGGCACCCGGTCAAATCGGCGGCGCGGACTGGCGGCATATCCGTGATGGACTTCGGCCAGCGGGACAATCGCAGTGGCATGGCCCGCCTGCATCAAACGCAGGTTCAGATCTGTCTCATCCAGGAAAAAGGCAAACCCCGGGTCGAATCCCTCCAAGGCCACCAACACATCCCGACGCACCGCCATATTGGTGCCTTCGGTCTTCGTTGCACGGCGACCTTTGGGCGTGAGGATCGTTGCACGCCTCGCATTGACCTCCAGTGGCTCAGTGACCCCGTCGCTCGACACACTGCGGGCCATCCATTGATAAGAGATCCCGTTGCGTCCCCGCACAAACCCACCCGATGCTGCCACCTGCTCGCGCGCAAAGGGTGCCATCAGAAAGGTCAGCCAACTTGGTTCCGGTACAGCATCGTCATCAATAAAGGCAATGACATCCCCGGCAGCGTGGCTGATCCCCAAATTGCGCGCTTCCGAAATGTTGGGGCGATCAAATTCGACAACTTTCAGATCACCGGCAAATGGCAGATCAGCCACAGCACGCATGCCTTCCGGGTCGGCCACAACAACAACTTCGAAGTCCGAATATTGAACCTGCGTCAGCCCAACCAGGCACCGACACAATGCCTCCGGCCTGTCGCGGCTGACCACCACAACACTGACCAGCGGCTGAGTGGTCATTCGAGACCCATCTCAGCCATCATCGCTTCCAGCTTCGGCACATCTTCGGGGTTGTTCAACTCCCAGAATTGGCGGCCACGCGCCTCGACTTCCACGCACAAAACGGGGCGACCGTTTTCGAGAAACCGCAATTGCTCCAACCCCTCCAACTTTTCAAGAGGGCCAACATCCCAACCAGGATATGCACTCAGGGCAGCGGGGCGATACGCATAGACACCAACGTGGTGAAAAACGGGCGTTTCCGCGTCTGGAGCATAGGTGGAATTGGTGTAGGGCACGACCTCCTTGGAGAAATACAAGGCACGTCCGCCCGCCCCAAAAACAGCCGTTGTTCCGCCAACGCGACCAGCTTTGCGGTCATCCAGAAAACCGGTGAGGGTCGCACCGTCACAACGCAAGACAGGCGTGGCGATCTCGGCGTCCGGAGCGGCGCGTAACCCCGCGATCAACCCTTCGACAAACCATGGCGGCGTCAAAGGTGCATCCCCTTGAAGATTAACGACAATATCGTAAACTTCGCCCAACATATTGTGGGCCTCGGCGCAACGCTCAGTGCCGTTGGCACAGGTCTCCGACGTCATCACAACATCCGCCCCAAAAGCCTCACAAGCGTCTCGGATACGATCATCATCTGTTGCCACGACAACGCGGTCCACACCGGTTACTGACATCCCCGCACGCCAACTGCGCTCGATCAGGGTATGGGACACGCCACCAGCGCCTTTCAGCGCCACTAAGGGCTTGCCCGGGTAACGGGACGAAGCGTAGCGCGCCGGAATGACAATCAGGACGGACATCAGCCCTGCTTCAGATCAACTGCGGGGGCGTAAGCAATGAAGAACGGATTGGCGAAATCTTCCTTGCCATAAACCAGCGGGGTCAGATCATCGAAGCGGACAACTGCACCACCAGCACCAGATAAAACCGCGTGACCTGCCGCCGTGTCCCACTCCATCGTGCGACCCAGACGGGGGTACAAATCAGCCTCGCCCGTCGCTACCAGACAGAACTTCAACGAAGACCCGGCGCTTTTCATATCCTTAACGGCATACTTGTTGATGTAGTCGTCTGTCGCCTGATCGCGGTGAGACTTCGAGGCGACAACCATCAACGCAGCATTGTCACTGGCCGCGACATTCATCGCGGTCACAGGTCCCACGGCATCCTTGGCCAGGTCCCCGGTCTCCTCGACAGACTGGCCGGAGGCATCGGTGTAAAACATGCGGCCCTTGGCGGGGGCATAGACGACGCCACGGGTTGGCACTCCATCCTCGACCAAAGCGATATTAACGGTGAAATCGCCGCGCCGATGGATGAATTCTTTGGTCCCGTCTAACGGGTCGACAATCAGAAATGTGTTTCCCGACGCAGTGTGGGTATCGGACTGTTCTTCGGTCACTAACATCACGTCAGGAAAAGCGGCCCGCAATCCGGCCGAAATCAACGCATCCGCCGCTTCATCCGCCGCTGTTACAGGACTGTCATCTGATTTGACCTTCACGTCGAAATCATCGGCATCATAGATCTCCATGATCTTGTCACCTGCTTCCAATGCCAGCTTGCGGATCACCGGGATCAACTGCTCGTAGTTCATGTCTTGGTATCCTCACCGAGGTTTTATTGAATTTTCGACCCGCACCCCTTATGGTGCCGTGATAACGGAACAGCAAGAATTCCGTGCGACATTTCAGGCAGTCGAGGCAGACAACAGCTGATGTTCAACTCCACCCGCAAACCACAAAGCAACCTTGGCTCCGCCCTGGCCATGTTCGAGGTGATTTATCACTCGATCGTCCGGTCCGTGCGCAAAACGCATAACAACGCGTTTCTGGCAATTGCGATGAACATGCTGCAGGCGGTTATTTTTGTCGCCGCATTCTACGTCATGTTCTCTGTGCTGGGTCTGCGGGGTGCCGCAATCCGGGGCGATTTCCTGCTCTATATCATGACAGGCATCTTCCTTTATATGACTCATGTTAAGGCGCTGGGGGCCGTCACAGGGTCCGAGGGACCCGCCAGCCCGATGATGCAGCACGCCCCGATGAACACCATTGTCAGCATCGTATCAGCCGCGCTGGGCGCGCTTTATGTACAGGTGCTGTCGTGTTTCATGATCCTGTTCATCTACCACGTCGCCTTTACACCGTTCGAGATCGAGGACCCGTTCAGCGCCTTTGGCATGCTGCTTCTGGCTTGGTTCACAGGCTGCGCGCTGGGCGTGGTGCTGCTGGCGATCAAACCGTGGTTTCCGACATTTGTGTCGATCTTTACCCAGATCTACCAACGAGCCAACATGATCGCGTCCGGCAAGATGTTCGTGGCCAACACATTGCCCAGTTTCATGCTGGCAATGTTTGACTGGAACCCCCTGTTTCACGTCATTGACCAATCGCGGGGTTACTCCTTCATCAACTACAATCCGCGCTACTCCAGTTGGGAATATTCATGGTGGGTTGGAGTTGTCTTGCTGATGATCGGGCTGATGGGCGAATTCTACACCCGCCGCAACGCCTCAATCAGCTGGGGCGCGCGGAGGTAGGGACGTCCCGATTGCGGGCCAAACCTGACTCTCGCCACGGCTGAGTGATTGTTTTCTTGTAGCAGAATGATCATTCTGATATGGCATATATATGCCACGCATGACGTCTTTCACCTCTGAGCAACTTGCCGAACGGGCACTCCAGCATTTTTGGGTCAACGGGTTCCATGCTTCGTCAATGGATGATCTGGTGAAGGCAACAGGGATCAGCCGCCATGGGATCTATGCCAGTTTTGGTGGCAAAAAGGCTTTGTTTCTGGCCTGCTTTGATACCTACCAAAAAAGCATCGTGACGCCTGCCTTCGAGGTAGTAGAGGCGCCCGGCGCGACCCTGCAAAGCGTGTCAGACTATTTCGAAGAGCAAATATCATTGGGCGAACGTGTGGGCTTGCCTGGACCAGGGTGCTTTGTGACCAACTCAGCCACGGAAGTTGCGCCCGGTGATCCGGATGTGATGGCCGAAGTCGTTCGACACAATAACCGGCTCAGGCGGGGATTTGCGTCTGCCTTGCACAACTCCGCACCACACCTTGAACCACGACGGATCGGCGAGTTGGCTGGCGTGATGGTCATTTTTACCAACGGGCTTTGGGCTACGTCACGGCGAGTTAGTGACGGCGACCTCTTACGAGAAGCGGTTCGGAGCTTCCTCACACTTCTGCCAGAAACCAAACAATGAGCATGATTGCTGAAAACCGAGAAGATCCCCACCGCTTGTCGCCTTTCACTAAGGCGCTTTTCCTCAATTTTCTTTGGATAAACACCTCAGAAGTCTTCCGTTACTTCGCTTTCGTAATGCCTATGATGCGCGAGGCATTTTCAATGGTGCCGGGTGTGGCGCCGATGAACGTTTCTGTCTTCATGATTTGGGGCATTTGGGACACGATTCTCGTAGTCGCAGCGACCCTCCTGCCGTGGATGGCTCTGAAAGTCTTTGGGGCTTCTGCTCGGCGTGCTGTTTTGTATGGCACCGGCGTCTGGATGGTCGTCTTTGTGATCCTCTGGCTAGGCCTCTTCAACATGAACTTGGCCACAAAAGCTGTACTGGCAATCGCGCTGCCCTTGGCTTGGGTAGAGATGGTCGTCGCCGCGCTCATCGCATGGTGGTTCAACACCCAAGATCAGGCCGACGCCCAATGAGCAAAACCCTATCCGCCTTCACACCGGTCCCACGTCATTCGGGCATATGGTCTGCGCAAAAAGGTACTCTACGAGTCACGGCGCTGCGACTAAGCGATGGATCGCTCTGTCTTTACAGTCCGGTGTTGGGATTGGGTGAGGAGGCTATGGCAAGCCTGACTGCTCTTGGCGAGGTTTCGTACCTGCTTGCACCTAATCACTATCATCACAAGGGCCTTAATGAGTATGCTGAAGCTTTCCCAAAGGCGAAACTGATCTGTTCAAATCAGGCTCAGCCCCGCCTGGAAAAGCAGACAAGTTTGACGTTCGACAGGCTGGAAGAGCTAGAACCTCTGCTCCCCCATGGATGCAATATTGTCCAGCCAGATGGCCTGAAAACCGGCGAGGTTTGGGTTGTGATCGAATCCGAGCAAGAGCACTTGTGGATCGTTTGCGATAGCTTCAAAGGCCCCTCGGGTAAGGTGGGACACATCGCAGAAACTGTCGAGATGCTGGGCACATTCCCAAGCTATGGGATCAAAGACAGAAAACTGTATGCTGCGTGGCTGAAAGTCTACGTTTCAGTAAATGAGCCTACAATGATCATATGTTGCCACGGGTCAATTGTTCGAAGCCTTCGCCTCGCAACAGACGTTTTGTCATTGCTGCGCAGCTAGCTCGTCAGGCAAATCATGTGCCGACATTTATTGCTTCGCAGCATTTTGGAGGTAAGCTCTGAACGCTGACCCTGCCGGGGTTCAGCTCACCACACGACAAGTCAAATTTATTCGCCCGCCTTTGGGCAGCAGCGACGACGACCCAAATCGGATTCGGTCTACCCCATGATATGTCAGACGCGCGTCGCCCCCCATCACCACAACATCACCGGATTCCAGCCAGATCGATTCTGTCTTGCCGCCTCGAGTGCTATTGCCGATCCGAAACAGGCCGGCGTCGCCCAAGGACACCGACAAAACTGGCCATGAAAAATCCGCCTCGTCCTTGTCCTGATGCATGCCCATGCGTGCATCCTCGCCATAGTAGTTAATCAAGCAGCAATCGGGATGACGCTCCAACCCCGTCAACTGTGCCCACAATTCCAATACAGATGCAGGAATCGCAGGCCACGCAGATCCGCTCGGATGCATTGGCGCATAACGATAACCCCCGCGATCCGCATACCACCCGACCGACCCTGCAGAGGTCATACGCACGCTCATCGGCTTGCCATACGGCGTCTGCGGCGAAAACATCGGAGCAGCGGCCGCAACTGCACGCACATCTGCAACCAAAGCCACCTGCGCAACAGGGTCCAAATGCCCCTTAAAAATGTCGAATCCCCGTATTCTGACCCGCATCACGCCCCGCCACACCATTTCTCTGCAATTTTTGCCAATATAGCGCCCATCGCAATGGTTGCAGGGACAATTGACCCTCCTTATATACGCCCCAGCGCGCAAGACCTCTTGCGCAAACTCAAGCGTGGCGTCGATGCCGAAACGGGTCGCCGCCTCGTGTCATCGCCTTGAACTGATATGAGGGATCGAAAACATGGCCAAAGTCATTGGTATTGACCTAGGAACAACAAACAGCTGCATTGCCATCATGGACGGCAGCCAGCCCCGCGTGATCGAAAACGCAGAGGGCGCGCGCACGACACCGTCCATCGTGGCCTTCACCGAAAACGAACGGCTCGTCGGCCAGCCTGCCAAACGGCAAGCGGTGACGAACCCCGACAACACCATCTTTGGTGTGAAGCGCCTGATCGGTCGCCGCAATGACGATGCGGATCTGGCCAAGGACAAGAAAAACCTGCCCTTCAACGTGATTGACGGCGGCAACGGCGACGCATGGGTCGAAGCGCGGGACGAGAAATACTCGCCCAGCCAAATCTCGGCCTTCATCTTGGGTAAAATGAAAGAGACAGCGGAAAGCTATCTCGGCGAAGATGTGACCCAAGCGGTCATCACCGTCCCCGCCTATTTCAACGACGCCCAGCGTCAGGCCACCAAGGACGCCGGTAAGATCGCGGGCCTCGAAGTGCTGCGGATCATCAACGAACCGACAGCCGCCGCTCTGGCCTATGGTCTAGACAAAGAGAACAGCCAAACCATCGCAGTCTATGATCTTGGCGGCGGCACGTTTGACGTCACCATCCTCGAAATCGACGACGGCCTGTTCGAAGTGAAATCCACCAACGGTGACACGTTCCTGGGTGGTGAAGACTTCGACATGCGTATCGTGAACTACCTCGCGGATGAGTTCAAAAAAGAGCACTCGGTCGACCTGACAGCCGACAAGATGGCCCTGCAACGCCTGAAAGAGGCCGCAGAGAAAGCCAAAATCGAACTGTCGAGCGCTAACCAGACCGAAATCAACCAGCCCTTCATCTCGATGGGTGCCAACGGCCAGCCGTTGCACATGGTGATGAAGCTGACGCGCGCCAAGCTGGAACAGCTGGTTGGCGACTTGATTAAATCCTCGATGAAGCCCTGCGCGGCCGCGTTGAAGGATGCAGGCCTGTCCGCCTCTGACATCGATGAAGTCGTGTTGGTCGGTGGTATGACCCGTATGCCGCGCGTCGTCGAAGAAGTGACCAAGTTCTTTGGCAAAGAGCCCCACAAGGGTGTGAACCCCGACGAGGTTGTCGCCATGGGCGCCGCCATTCAGGCCGGTGTTCTGCAGGGTGACGTCAAAGACGTGGTGCTGCTCGACGTGACACCGCTGTCCATGGGCATCGAAACGCTGGGTGGCGTGTTTACCCGTCTGATCGACCGCAACACGACGATCCCAACGAAAAAGTCGCAGATCTTCTCGACCGCAGAAGACAACCAGAACGCTGTGACGATCCGGGTCTTCCAGGGCGAGCGCGAAATGGCGTCCGACAACAAGATCCTTGGTAACTTCAATCTGGAAAACATCCCGCCTGCACCACGCGGCATGCCCCAGATCGAAGTGACATTTGACATCGACGCCAACGGCATCGTATCGGTCGGCGCCAAGGACAAAGGCACCGGCAAGGAACAGCAGATCACGATCCAGGCCTCTGGCGGTTTGTCCGACGAAGATATCGAACAAATGGTCAAGGACGCCGAGGACAACGCCGAGGCGGACAAAGAGCGCCGCGAGCTGATCGAAGCGAAAAACCAGGCCGAAAGCCTCATCCACTCGACCGAAAAGTCGATGGAAGAACATTCGGACAAAGTCGATCCGACAACAGTCGAAGCGATCGAACTGGCAATCGCTGCGCTCAAGGATGACCTTGAAGCTGACGGCACGTCTGCCGACAAGATCAAATCGGGTATCCAGAACGTGACCGAAGCGGCCATGAAACTGGGCGAAGCGATCTACAAATCGGCGCAAGCTGAGGGCGAAGAAGAGCCAACAGCAGCAGATGAACCGCGCGGCGACGATGACGACATCGTTGATGCAGAGTTCGAAGATCTGGACGACGACAAGCGCGCCTAATAGGCCGCGCGACCGGAACCAATCACGAGGCCGGCCCGCACAGGCCGGCCTCAGACGTTCCAGAAAAAGGAGTTGATCCATGGCAAAACGTGACTATTACGACGTCCTTGGCGTTGCCAAAGGCGCATCAGCCGACGAGATCAAGAAGGGCTATCGCAGCAAGGCGAAAGAACTTCACCCTGACCGCAACGCGGACAATCCTGACGCCGAAGCACAGTTCAAGGAAGCCAACGAGGCCTACGAAGTCCTGAAGGACGCTGACAAAAAAGCGGCCTATGACCGTTTTGGCCACGCTGCCTTTGAGGGCGGCATGGGTGGCGGCGGACGGCCCGGCGGTGGCTTTGGCGGCCAGCAGGGTGACTTCGGATCTGCCTTCTCTGACGTATTTGACGACCTCTTTGGCGACTTCATGGGCGGTCAGCGCGGCGGCGGTGGCGGGCGACGTGCCGCGCGCGGCTCTGACCTTCGCTACAACCTCCGCATCTCGCTCGAAGACGCTTTTGCGGGCATGCAGAAGACCATCAACGTGCCCACATCCGTGTCCTGTGACAGTTGCAGCGGCACAGGTGCCGAAGGTGGCTCTGAACCAACAACCTGTCCCACGTGCTCAGGCATGGGCAAAGTGCGCGCGCAACAGGGTTTCTTCACGGTTGAACGGACATGTCCAACCTGTTCCGGCCTCGGCCAGATCATCAAAAACCCCTGTAAAACCTGCAACGGCGCAGGCCGCACGGAAAAAGACCGCGCGCTGAGCGTCAACATCCCGGCAGGCGTTGAAACAGGCACACGTATCCGTCTCGCTGGCGAAGGCGAAGCAGGCATGCGCGGCGGCCCATCCGGCGATCTCTACATCTTTATTGAAGTATCGGATCACAAGCTGTTCGAACGCGACGGGACCAACCTGTTCTGCCGTGTTCCCGTCTCAATGGGTACAGCAGCCTTGGGCGGCAGCATCGAAGTGCCAACCATCGACGGTGGCCGTGGCCGCGTGCAAATTCCGGCAGGCTCGCAATCGGGTCGCCAAATGCGCCTGCGCTCCAAGGGAATGCCCGCCCTGCGTGGCGGAGGCCCCGGCGATATGTTCATCGAACTGGCTGTCGAAACGCCAGTAAACCTGACCAGCCGCCAAAAAGAACTACTGCGCGAATTCGAGGACCTGTCGGAAGAGAACAACCCCGAATCCAGCAGCTTCTTTTCGTCCGTCAAATCCTTTTGGGATTCGATGAAGGGCTAAAACCTTGCGTAAGGTGCGTGATGTCGCGCACCTTACCGCCATGCGCCTGATCTCCGACACTACAACCCTGCGCCGACTTGGCCCGGATGACCTGCGCGCTTTTCAGGCCTACCGCAATGATCCCGTCATTGCCCAGTACCAAAGCTGGGACCAAATGGACGACGAACGCGCAACAGGTTTCCTGAACTATGTGGCCACAATGACGCCTCTGATCCAGCCCGACCAGTGGACACAAATCGGCGTGGCCGAAACCGCGACGAATACTTTGATCGGCGACATAGGCATCCACCTGTCAGCAGACGAATCGGAGATCGAATTGGGCATCACGCTCGCCCCTGAGTCTCATGGGCAGGGGCACGGTACCCGCGCCACGCAACTCGCCATTCAGTACATTTTCAATGAGACAAAGGCGGACAAGATCAAGGTCTGGGCCGATACCCGCAACGCCGCCTCCCGCGCGTTGGCGCAACGGGCGGGATTCACCTTCACCGGGATCGAAGAAAACGATGGCGTGACTGAAGCCGCCTTTGTAATGCACCGTCCGGCCTGATCGTCCCAATTGAGCGACTCAAAGAATATGCCTTATCAGACGCAAAAATGGACAGCATTAACGCTCCGCTAACCTTGTCTGCGGCAGGGTGAGGGCATGTCACATTTTGCCGAACAGCCACTCCCATTTGATCTGGATGAAGCCACCCCTATTCCCATAGCAAAAGGGCGTACGCCATCCTATATGGTCGATCACCGCAAGCGTTTGCGGACCCGGTTTATGGAAGGGGGCGCAAACGCCATGCCCGACTATGAGCTGCTGGAGCTGGTTTTATTCCGTGCCATTCCACGTCAGGACGTGAAACCGCTCGCGCATATGCTCATGACAGAATTTGGCGACTTTAACCGCGTTGTGTCTGCCCCTCAGGACCGTCTGCGCGCCATCAAAGGGATCGGTGATGCCGTTGTCTGCGAGCTCAAGATTATCGAGGCCGCTGCCCAGCGTCTTGCACGCGCCAAAGTTTTGAATAAACAGGTACTTTCCAGTTGGGATGCCTTGCTAGACTATTGCCACACAACCATGGCGCACCGTGAGACCGAACAGTTTCGCGTTCTTTTTCTCGACAGGAAAAACGTGCTGATCGCCGATGAAGAGCAGGCCAAAGGCACAGTGGATCACGTGCCTGTCTATCCCCGCGAAGTGGCAAAACGGGCGCTGGAGCTCAACGCGTCTGCGCTTATCCTAGTTCACAACCACCCCTCTGGTGATCCGACACCCAGCCAGTCCGACATCGACATGACCGCTCAGATCGAGATGGCGTGCTCTGCCCTCGGTCTCACCTTGCACGACCATTTGATTGTAGGGAAATCCCGGGAGCTGAGCTTCAAATCAGCGGGTTATATTTAGCGCACCCACACCTCGACCCGGCGGTTGGCCTGCCGCCCCCACGCGCTGTCATCACACGCCATAGGCAGCGACTCTCCAAACGCATCGACGTCCAACTGTATTCTGTCGAAATTCGCTGTTTCCGCTGCCGCGACCAGCGCCCGACGCACCGCTTCGGCCCGACGCAAGGCGATGTCCCGATTGATATCTGATGGCCCGTCTCCATCGCTGAACCCAGCCAGCAGGATCTGGCGGGCGTCATATTTGCCTTGTTCAAGTGCACGGGCCAATTGCTCGACATTGGATCGGGATTGCGCATCCAGCCGAACCGATCCGGTTTCAAACCGAAAGGACGTGGTGAGCCGAGCCATCGAATAGAGTGTCCGCGTCATGCGCTGCAATTCTTCCAGACTGATCTCGGGACCAGCAGCCGTCACTGCGTTGGCAAAGCGGTATCCTTGTTGATTTATCGACACTTCTTCCGGCGCTTGATCGACAAATCCCGCGCGACGCACAACGATCTGCGCTGACGGACCACGGGTAAAGGCAAGGAACTCGCGCGCCACTTTTGGTAAACGCCGGGCGGGCAGATACAGGAACATGGGCGCTGTCAGCGGGTAGTCTTCGGTCTTGATGGTGCCCCGCACCGCGCGCAACGAATACCCGCACGGCCCTGTTAGACTTAGAGGGCGCGCTTCGCCAACCTCGGCAAAGCTGGAGATACCAATGGCGAAGGGATCACGCAGAACCGCTTCGGTCAGATCGCTACCCCGCACGTGGCGACCAATCCCATCAGCCAAAGACAGATTGACGGGCCCCATCACCTCATCCTCGACGGCTTGCCCAAGACCGGTCTCAGCTGCTGGCAAATGCAGGGAAATCGGCGCATCCGCCCCACCCAACGCAGTCCAGTTTGTGATACGGCCAGCAAAGACATCGGCTAGCGCCGTGGGCGAAATTGTCCCAACTGGATTGCTGGGCGACACGATCGGCACCATCGCATCTAACGCAAGAACACGGCTGCGGTTGGCGCCGGTCAGATCGCCCATCCCAGCATCGCGCGCACGTTGCCGTTCATCCTGACGGATCTCACGCAGCGCCATCACGATATCTGCGTCATTGGCCAACAGATCAGCAAATCCCGCATCCGTCGTGGACACGCTAAAGTAAAAACGCGCCGCGACTTTACCATCGGATTGCTTGCGCAAAACATAGGTAAACGTCGACGAATCCTGAGTTTCGCGTGTCGCCTCATAGTCGTTGCGCAACGCGAAGCCTTCGATGAGGGCAGGCATAAGCACCGCGCCCATGGTGGACGAACCGGACACAGCCACTTCGGCCACATAGTCTTGCAAATTGGGGCAGGCAGGGCCGTCGCATATCACGCCGGATCCATCGACCGTCAGTTCACCATAGACGGTTCGCAACCTATAGAATTCGCCATCAAAGCCCAGGAGCGTACCGCTGAGTTCCACGGCCCCATCAGGCGATGTCAGCGTCACGTCCTGCGCAGAAAGCGCAGGGGGCAAAAGTAAAAGTGCGGCGCAGAACGCCGCACGAAGCCAAGCCATAAAGAGCCCTTTGTCGCAGCGATTAGTTGCTGGCGACTTTCAGGTCTGCGACCAGATTGTTCAACACCAGAAAGGTGCCAACGGCGTCACAGGACGGCACGGCAAGCGTAACATCGCGCGATTTTATGCCACCATCGGCCATCTTTTCCAGTGATTGTGCTTCAATCTCGAGGCCACAGTTGTCCATGGTCACTTCGGCTTCAACACTCAGATCAATTGTTCCAGATGCTGCGGCCATGCCCGAGGCAAACGTGTATACTTCGGCGACCAGTGGTTCCGGCAAATCAGCATCACCCAGACGCATCAGATACCCTGTGTTTCCGGTTTGCAGCCCTGCGACATCTGGTTCAGTCCCGGCCCAGACATGGCCCGCGTCGCCGTAGTCAGCGCCAAATTCACGAGCGTGCAATTGGAAACCGGCATTGCCACGCCATTGCAGAGCAACGCGTTCGTAATCCGCAAGATCAGAAACAGAGATCTGGGCAACAGCGCCATCACCATTCGAGAACGCCATGATGAACACGGCCTCTTCGCTCAAGGCAGGAACCATGATCGACAAAGCGCCATCACTGTTTGTTGTGTGCGTAAAGATCAATCCGTTGTGGTGAACCGTCAGGCGTTCATTCTGCGCGCATGGCGCATCGAGCATCAGGCTGACCATTGCACCAGGCACGGCCTTGGCCACGGCTGTCATTTCACATGCTTCGGCCAGTATTTCAGGGCTTTGGTCAGTGTCCGGCATGTCCGCCGGCTCAGGCACAGATGCACGTTCTACACCGCCCTCGGCATCAGGAACGGGTACCGCAGCAACATCCGTGGCAGAGGTCAGCTCAATCTCTTGGACTTCCAGCATCACATCTGAATCAAAGGAGTCAGCAGCGCCCGGAGAGGCAATCATACCCTGGATGGCCACCTGTGGCCGTGCACCTTCACCATATCGCTGTTGCGCTGAGTCGCTGCTTTGCATGACGAAACCAATGCCAACCGCGATGGCGAGTGTACCAACAGCTGTTACGATTTCCTTCTTATGTGACATGGTCCCACGTCCCCTTCACGGATTAAGTCCATTAAGGATTCGCACAGCAAAGGGGCCGGGTTATGACCGCTCCGGGGACTCTTTGGGGCAGGAATGAGGCGCGGGCGCTCTAACCCATACGCCCGTGGCAGTGTTTGAACTTCTTGCCAGACCCACAAGGACACTGCTCGTTGCGACCGGGATTGCCCCATGTCGCTGGATCATTTTCGTCAAACCCATTCTCGATCGCTTCGGCGGTCGGAGCAGGTGGGGCGTCGGGTGTCGCCTGAGGCTGCGCAGCCGCTTGTTGAGCTGCAATATCAGCCAGCATTTGCGCGCGCTCTTCTTCTGTCAAAGGACGGATGCGCGACAATTTGTTGGTTACTTCAGTCCTCAAGCTGTCGAGCATGGACTCAAACAGCTGAAACGCCTCGTTCTTGTATTCGTTCAAAGGATCGCGCTGCGCGTACCCACGAAACCCTACGACCGAGCGCAAATGTTCCAGTGTCAGAAGGTGGTCGCGCCACTTGCCGTCAATAGCCTGCAACACCAACTGCTTTTCGATGCTGCGCATGTTCTCTTCGCCAAACGCTTCCAGCTTTTCAGCCATCAACTTGTCACTGGCTTCGATCAGTCGTTCGCGGATCTGTTCTTCGTCAACGCCCTCTTCTTCGCACCACGCAATGACAGGCACATCCAGACTGAGGTTCTCAATCACGCCGGCGTACAGGCCGTGCGTATCCCACTGATCCGCATAGGACCCCTGGGGCATGTACTGGTCGATCAGGTCATCCACGACCTCGTCGCGCATATCGGCAGTGATCTCCGACAGATCCTCCGCTTCCATGATTTCGCGCCGCTGACCAAACACAACCTTACGCTGGTCATTCATCACGTCGTCGAATTTCAGAAGCTGCTTGCGGATGTCAAAGTTACGCCCTTCGACCTTGGCCTGCGCCCGCTCCAGCGATTTGTTCACCCATGGATGCACAATCGCCTCGCCCTCTTCGAGACCCAACGTCTTGAGAACCTTGTCCAGTCGGTCCGAACCAAAGATGCGCATCAGGTCATCTTCAAGGCTCAGGTAAAAAGACGTGCGGCCCGGATCACCCTGACGACCCGAACGGCCGCGCAACTGATTGTCGATACGACGGCTCTCGTGGCGTTCTGAGGCAAGTACGAACAGACCGCCAGCGGCCAGCACCTTCTTCTTTTCGTCTTCGTGCTCGGCCTCGATACGGGTGCGCACCTTTTCGGGATCGGCGTCAGGGTCCGCCGTGATGGCTTCGAGCACTTTCATTTCAACATTTCCGCCCAACTGAATGTCGGTGCCACGACCTGCCATGTTGGTTGCGATGGTTACCGCGCCCAGCTTGCCCGCATCCGCAATGATTTGCGCCTCTTGCTCGTGCTGGCGTGCGTTGAGAACGTTGTGCGGAATGTTCTCCGCCTTGAGCAAGGTGCTGAACATCTCGGACTTATCAATCGACGTTGTCCCGACAAGAATCGGCTGCCCCTTGGCATGCGCTTCCTTGATCTCATTGATCATCGCGCCGTATTTCTCTTTGCCGGTGCGGAAGACCTGATCATCTTCATCGACACGTGCAATTGTACGGTTGGTTGGTACTTCGACGACTCCAAGGCCGTAGATCTCTGCAAATTCCTCGGCTTCGGTGGCCGCTGTCCCGGTCATACCAGCCAGCTTGCCATATAAACGGAAGTAATTCTGGAACGTCACCGACGCCAATGTCTGGTTCTCGGGCTGGATCTGCACGCCTTCTTTTGCCTCGATGGCCTGATGCAAACCTTCGGACAATCGGCGACCGGTCATCATTCGGCCTGTGAATTCATCAATCAGCACCACGTCACCATCTCGGACAATGTAGTCTTTGTCTTTCAGGAACAGCTTGTGAGCCCGCAAACCTTGGTTCACGTGATGAACAATGGACGTAGACTCCGGGTCATAAAGTGACGCTTCGGGTTCGATTAGCCCGCGCACGCGCAGCTGTTCTTCGAGAAACTCGTTGCCCTCTTCGGTAAAGGTGACGTTGCGCTGCTTTTCATCCAGCTCGTAGTGGTTGTCTTCGATCAACGGGATGATACCGTCGATGGTCACATACATCTCGGAACGGTCCTGAAGAGGGCCGGAGATCACCAGTGGCGTCCGCGCTTCATCAATCAGGATGGAATCGACCTCGTCCACAATCGCGTAATTGTGACCGCGCTGGACCATCTGCTCGATGGATTGTTTCATGTTGTCGCGCAGGTAGTCGAAACCCAGCTCGTTGTTGGTCGCATACGTGATGTCACAGGCATAGGCCGCGCGCTTGGTGTCTTCTTCCATGTTGGAATAAGCGACACCGGTTGTCAGACCCAGGGCACTGAACACGTTGCCCATCCAATCCGCATCTCGTTGCGCAAGGTATTCGTTCACGGTCACGACGTGCACGCCTTTGCCCGTCAACGCATTCAGATAGGCGGCAAAGGTGGCCGTCAGGGTTTTCCCCTCACCCGTTTTCTGCTCAGCGATATTGCCCTGATGGAGGAAAATCGCGCCCATCAATTGAGTATCAAAGGCGCGCAGTCCCAAAGCTCGCTTGGCAGCTTCGCGGCAGTTGGCAAAGGCTTCGGGCAGCAAGTCATCCAGACTTTCTCCGCCAAGGGCGCGCGTTGCCAACGCCTCGGTACGATCCTTCAGATCATCATCAGTAAGCTTATCGAATTCAGGCTCCAACGCATTGATCTGTTCCACAATGGAACGCACGCTTTTGATCTTGCGATCATTGGGGGTGCCAAACACCTTTTTGGTGAGTGTTCCTAAACCGAGCATGCGTTCTCCGACCGATCAATTCATGTTGTGCAGCAACTGCTTGCCGGGCGCGCACCAAGTCCATAGATACAGGAGGGCAAAACGGCCCAGGCCACGTCCATAGGGCGATGTAAGGGTCACGCTATACCGTGTCAATGCGCGCCCCAGCTGCGCGCACAGCCCAAGGACTGTTACATGCTTAAACGCACCTTTTCTCTGTATGCTCTGGCCCTGTGTGCGGCTATGGCAATGCCTGCATCTGCCCAGGACGTCGATACCGTGGTTGCCACAGTCAACGGAACCGAGATTACGGTCGGTCACATGATGGTGGCACGCGCAACTTTGCCCCAGCAATTCCGCGACCTGCCTGATGACGTGCTGTTTGAAGGCATCCTGACGCAACTGATCCAACAGACGCTTCTGGCGCAGTCCTTTGAAGGTGAACTTCCCAAACGGGCCACACTGTCGCTCGAAAACGAACGGCGTTCTTTGACGGCTGGAGAAGCGATCGAAGCTGAGTTGCAAACAGCGCTGACGCCGGAAGCACTGGAAGCGGCTTACGAAGCCCGCTTTGCCGGTCAGGAAGCAGGCGAAGAATACAATGCTTCGCATATTCTTGTCGAAACCGAGGAACAGGCGCTGGCCATCAAGGCGGACATCGATGGTGGTGCAGACTTTGCGATCACCGCACGTGAAAAATCAACTGGCCCATCTGGTCCAAACGGCGGCTCTTTGGGATGGTTTGGGCCCGGCATGATGGTCCCGTCTTTCGAAGCGGCAGTTATCGCTCTGGACGTTGGTGAAGTGTCGAATCCGGTCCAAACGCAGTTCGGCTGGCATGTGATCATTCTGAACGAAGTGCGAGAAACGGCGTTGCCCGATCTCGAAGCGGTTCGCCCTGAGCTGGAAGAGCAATTGCGCACCGATGCAGTGAATGCGCGTATCGAAGTTTTGCGCGAAGCGGCGACGGTCGATCAAAGCGCCGCAGAAGGTGTTGACCCCGCCATCATTAAAGATCTCGAGCTGTTGGAATAAACAATGGCCGGAACTTTGCCTCGCGCGCCGTTGGCTCCAGCGGCGTTTCCAGAAATGCCGATCATCGACGGTGTGAGTTTCGCCGCCGCATCCGCGGGTGTGAAATACACTGATCGTCTGGACGTGATGCTGGCCACGTGCATTCCCGGAACATCTGTTGCCGGTGTGTTTACGCGGTCTGCAACGCGCTCAGCGCCTGTTCTGGATTGCCAGTCCAAGTTGGGAAATCCCAGTGATGCGGGCGCTGCGATTTTGGTCAATGCGGGTAACTCCAACGCCTTCACCGGGCGGCAGGGCGATGCATCCGTCGAATCCATCGTGTCCGCTGTTGCTGATGTGACGGGTGTTCCCGACGGGCGTGTCTTTACCGCATCGACAGGTGTTATCGGTGAGCGTCTGCCACATGACCGTATTACCGCCAAGCTGGCAGAACTGAACGAGAAGCTCGCACCCGGTTCAATTCACGATGCAGCCCAGGCGATTATGACAACGGATACGTTTGCCAAGGGCGCATCCGCCACGTGCGATGTCTACGGCACCGCCGTCAGTATTGCAGGCATCGCCAAAGGCAGCGGGATGATCGCGCCTGATATGGCGACGATGCTCGTCTATATCTTTACGGATGCATCTATTGCGCAGGACGATTTGCAGACGTTGGTGTCGGGTATCAACGCACAAACCTTTAACTGCATCACTGTGGACAGCGACACATCAACGTCAGACACGTTGATCTGTGCAGCGACAGGTGCGTCGGGCGCGGATGTCACACACAGCGCGGACTTTGCGGCAGCATTGGAAAGCGTCATGCTTGATCTGGCGCATCAGGTTGTAAAGGACGGCGAAGGCGCCACGAAATTCGTCGAGATCAAGGTGACAGGCGCGGCGTCAGCCGAAGATGCCAAAACCCATGCCATGTCCATTGCCAATTCACCATTGGTCAAAACTGCTATCGCGGGCGAGGACCCAAATTGGGGCCGTATCGTCATGGCTGTGGGCAAATCCGGCGCGGCAGCGGATCGTGACACGCTTTCAATCTGGTTCGGCGACGTTCTGGTTGCCGATCATGGTTGGGTAAGCCCAGACTACAGCGAAGAGGCGGCCGCAGCGCACATGCAGGGCGATCATATTTCAATTCGGGCAGATATCGGATTGGGCGAGGAACAGGCAACTGTTTGGACCTGCGACCTTACGCACGGCTACATCTCGATCAATGCGGATTACCGATCGTGACCATCCAACGTGGAGTGCGAAGATGAAGACTGTGCTGGTGTCCGCTGTTGCGCTCATCGATGCGGATGGACGCGTCCTTTTGGCACAAAGACCCGAAGGCAAATCGATGGCCGGGCTGTGGGAGTTTCCAGGCGGTAAGATCGAGGCCGACGAAACGCCTGAAGCTGCTCTGATCCGCGAGTTACAGGAAGAGCTGGGGATCGACACGTGGCAGTCTTGCCTCGCACCTTTGACGTTCGCCAGCCATAGCTACGAGGATTTCCATCTGCTGATGCCTCTTTTTGCCTGTCGAAAATGGAACGGCACACCAGAATCCCGTGAAGGCCAGACGCTGAAGTGGGTACGGCCCAAGGATCTGAAATCCTACCCAATGCCAGAGGCAGATGTCCCTTTGATCCCGATTTTACGGGATTGGTTGTAGAAACATCCTCAGGTTGTTTCTTTTTTGACTGAAAATTGGTCGAAATGGCAAATTTGTTGATGACTTGTTAACCATGTGACGCAATTATGAAGTGTGTCTTTCTTTTTGGGGAGGAAAGCGATGCTTAGAACGATTGCCTTGGGCACCTCGATATTGGTGCAGGGGATTTATGTCCGGACGCTGCCAGATGGTCGTATGACCGTTCGCGTGGATGATTCACACTTTTCGGGCTATCCAGTTGCGCAAGCTGCTTGATTTGTCTTTATGACAGCTACAACAAAAAAGGGACAGCAAACGCTGTCCCTTTTTTTTTCTATAGTCCGGAACCTTAGTCCAGTTTCCGCGTGATTTCTTCGCGTTCGAATATTTCGATAACGTCCTGAGCGCGAATGTCATCATAGTTTTCAAACGCCATGCCACACTCCTGACCGGACTGTACTTCTGGCACTTCATCTTTGAAGCGTTTCAACGTTTTCAACGTACCTTCGTGGATCACGACGTTGTCACGCAGCAAGCGTACGCCAGCAGAACGACGTGCCACCCCTTCGGTGACTAGACAGCCCGCAACCTTGCCGACGCCAGACACCTTGAAGACTTCTTTGATCTCGGCGTAACCGATGAAGTTTTCGCGGATTTCTGCACTCAGCAAGCCAGACGCAGCTGCTTTCACGTCGTCTACCAGATCATAGATGACCGAGTAGTAACGAATCTCGACACCTTTCTGGTTGGCCGAGTTTCGTGCAGGCGTGTTTGCCCGGACATTAAAGCCCATGATGGGCGACCCTGACGCTTCGGCCAGACCCACATCCGTTTCGGTGATCGCGCCAACGCCCGAGTGCAACACGCGCACGCGCACCTCATCGTTGCCGATTTTTTCCATCGCCTGAACAATCGCTTCGGCAGAGCCTTGCACGTCAGCTTTGACCAAGATGGGCAATTCACTGACGTTTTCGTCGGCCTTGGCATTCGCCATCAGCTGTTCGAGCGTTGTCGCAGCACCCGCAGCCGCACGTTTGTCCTTGGCCGCTTTCTCGCGGTACTCGGCAATCTCACGTGCTTGAGCCTCGGTTTCGGTTACGTTGAGAACGTCGCCGGCCTCGGGTGTGCCGTTGAGGCCAAGAACCTCAACAGGAACCGAAGGACCTGCTTCCTTGACGCGCTCACCCTTGTCGTTGATCAGCGCACGGACCTTACCGTACTGCTCGCCAACAACAAAGATATCGCCCTGGCGCAACGTTCCGGTTTGAACCAGAACGGTAGCCACCGGACCACGGCCCACATCAAGTTGCGCCTCGATCACGGCACCTTGGGCCGCGCGATCCGGGTTGGCTTTCAGCTCCAGCAATTCAGACTGAAGCGCAATCGCTTCGAGCAATTCGTCAAGACCCTGACCAGTGATGGCGGAAACTTCGACATCCTGAACTTCGCCAGACATCTTTTCGACGATCACTTCGTGCTGCAACAGGTCCGTCCGTACCTTGTCAGCATTTGCAGCAGGCTTGTCGATCTTGTTGATCGCAACGATCATCGGCACTTCGGCCGCTTTGGCATGGTTGATGGCTTCGATGGTCTGAGGCATCACGGCATCATCTGCCGCAACAACAAGGACTACGATGTCCGTCACCTGCGCTCCGCGAGACCGCATGGATGTAAAGGCCGCGTGACCCGGAGTATCCAGGAACGACAACAACGCGCCGCTTTCGGTTTTGACCTGATAGGCCCCGATATGCTGTGTAATGCCGCCAGCCTCGCCCGCGACAACCTTGGCGTCGCGAATGGCATCAAGAAGCGAAGTCTTACCGTGGTCAACGTGGCCCATGATCGTAATGACAGGCGGACGTGTTTCCAGATCTTTTTCGTCGTCGATGACTTCCTTGATGACATCCTCGACGTCCGCGTCCGATACACGCTGAACCGTGTGGCCAAATTCTTCAATGATCAATTCAGCAGTGTCAGCATCAATGGTCTGGTTCTGCGTAACCATCATGCCCATTTGCATCAGCGACTTCACAACATCGCCAACACGTTCGGACATACGAACAGCGAGTTCGGAGACAACAATCGCTTCGGGAAGGTTGACGGTGCGTATGACCTTTTCACGCTCGACCGTGCCACCCATTGCCTTTTGACGCGCGCGTTCTTGTTTGCGCTTCATCGCAGCCATGGACCGTTGGCGACCACCCTCACCACCAGACAAAGCCTGATTGAGTGTCAGTTTGCCCGACCGGCGACCATCGTCACCCTTGCCACGATTGTTGCGCTGTTCACGCTCGCGGTCCTGCTTACGTGGTGCAGAGGCGGGTTGTTGCGTTTGGCGTTGTGCAGGCTTGGCAGATTCGGCCGGTGCCGCCGCCGCAGCTTGTGCAGCGGCTTCGGCTTCAGCCGCTTTGCGCGCCTCTTCCTCGGCTTTCGCCTTCAAGCCTTCTTCACGCTCTTTCTCTTCGCGTTCCTTGGCTTCAATCTCGGCACGGCGACGCTCGCGTTCTTCTTCGCGCGCCTTCTCTTTGGCTGCACGCTCTGCCGCCTCTTCAACCTCGCGCGCCTTTGCAGCTTGCACAGCCTTTAGACGACGTTCCATTTCTGCATCGGAAATGCCCGCCGGACGGCGGCTTGGATCACCGCCAGCCGCACCTGCACCCGCTGACTTGGCGGCACCCGGTTTGGGCACCACCACGCGTTTGCGTTTGGTTTCGACGACGACATTTTTGGTGCGCCCATGGCTGAAACTCTGTTTCACGTTGCCCGGACGCGCGCCTGTGCCGCGCAAACCCAATGTCTTCTTTCCGTCAGTATCGCTCAAAGCTCATCATTCCTTCCCGACGGCCGCTGCCGCCGATTTTTCACGCACGCCGCGTAAACGGTTGGCTTCCTCTACAACACGTTGCGTGAGTCCACCAGAGGCGAGCGCCCCGTGTATCACAGTTTGGCGTCCAAACGCCAAACCCAACTCATCAGCTGTCAACCAGCCAATGTAAGATCCGAAATGCGGCGTGCTGAGTTTGGACTTGCCACGTCCGGACCCATCAACCGCCTGTATCAAAACTTCAGCCTCTTCCGCCTGAAGCCATCCTTTGACTTTCTCGTAACCGGCTACGGCCCGCCCTGACTTGCGAGACAACGCAATCAGGTCAATCACCCGTCGCGCCAATTGCCGCTCGACCTCGTTAACAAGGTCATCAGGCAGATTGACTGCCTGTTTTGCCCCGCGTGCGAAAAGTTTCTTCGCAACCGCCTTATCCAGCGCCTGCCGGTCGGCAGCAACATAGATACCGCGACCCGGCAACTTGCCAGCAATATCCGGCACAATCACATCGCCGGGCCCAACAACAAAGCGGATCAGGCCATGCTTTGGCTGCACTTCGCCTGTCGCAATGCACTTGCGTTCTGCTCCGTCCGAGCGATCCTTTGAGGCGCCACCGCGTCCCATGAGCGAGCCCCGAGGCCTGAAATCAGGCCCCGGCCTCCTCAGAAGCTACTTCTTCGCCTTCGATCTCTTCTTCGGCTTCCAATTCTGCCGGATCAACCCAACCGAGGGAAATACGTGCCGTCATGACCAATTGCTGTGCTTCTTCCAGTGAAACGTCGAAAGGTTCCAGAACACCGTCATCCTTGTGACGCTCTCCATCCACTGTCGTCCAGCCACCGGCCAGTTCCCAGTCAGCGCAGGTTGCAAAGTCTTCCAGCGTTTTGACATCGTCTTTGGCCAGCGCTTCCACCATTTGGGGTGTCAGGCCGTCAAATTCAATAAGGCTGTCCTCTGCGCCCAGTGCACGGGCATTTTCAAGCGCAGCCTTGGCGGCGGCTTCAAGCACGTCTCGAGCACGGGCTTGAAGCTCCTGCGCCGTTCCTTCGTCAACACCGTCAATGACCAGCAGTTCGTCCAGCTCGACATAGGCGACTTCTTCGAGGTTCGTGAACCCTTCGGACACCAGCAATTGCGCAAAGAACTCGTCAAGGTCCAGATTATCCATGAACAGCTTGGTGCGCTCTTCGAATTCGGCCTGACGACGCGCCGATTCTTCGGCCTCGGTCATGATGTCGATGTCGAGGTTGGTCAGCTGGGACGCCAGACGCACGTTCTGGCCACGACGACCGATCGCGAGAGACAGTTGCTCTTCAGGAACGACAACTTCGATCTTGCCGGCCTCTTCGTCCAGAACAACCTTTGAAACCTCAGCAGGCTGCAATGCGTTCACAAGGAACGTGGGCTGATCTTCATTCCATGGAATGATGTCGATCTTTTCGCCCTGAAGCTCGTTCACAACGGCCTGCACACGGCTGCCGCGCATACCAACGCAAGCACCGACAGGGTCAATAGAACCGTCATAGGAAATCACAGCGATCTTGGCGCGCGAACCGGGGTCGCGGGCAACGGCCTTGATCTCAATGATGCCGTCATAGATCTCGGGCACTTCCATCTTGAAAAGCTCGGCCATGAACTCGGGCGCGGTGCGGCTCAGGAAAATCTGCGGTCCACGCTGTTCGCGCCGCACATCCTTAATGTAGCAGCGAATGCGGTCATTCGGCCGATACGATTCGCGGCCGATCTTTTCGTTGCGGCGCAGGATCGCTTCGCCTGCACCCACATCGACGATGACGTTGCCATATTCCTCGCGTTTGACCAGAGCGTTGATGATCGTGCCCGCGCGGTCTTTGAACTCTTCGAACTGGCGGTCGCGCTCGGCTTCGCGCACCTTTTGCAAGATGACTTGCTTGGCGGACTGGGCGGCAATACGGCCCATCTCAACCGGGGGAACCTCTTCGATCAGCTGTTGGCCGACCTCGGGGTTTTCCATGTACTGTTTAGCCTGCTCAACGGTGAACTCGGCCTGATAGTTTTCCAGCAACTCTTCTTCGACAACGGTGCGGACGCGTGTAAATGTGGCGCGACCCGTCTTGCGGTCGATGGAAACGCGGATATCCATTTCCGCGCCGTAGCGGGACTTGGCCGCGCGGGCGAGCGATTCTTCCATCGCTTCTATGACCAGTCCAGGGTCGATCATCTTTTCGCGGGCGACAGCCTCGGCGGTTTGCAATAGTTCCAGCTGGTTGGCAGATGTAATGGCCATCAGGTGTTCTCCTCAGACTCTTCGGTCTCTGTGTCACCCACAAGGGGCGTATCTTCTTCTTCAATTTCGTCGAATTCAGATTCTTTGATCACACCAGCCGCTTTGCGCTGGCGCAGCATTTCCTTGATCAACTCGTCCGTCAAAACCAGTTTCGCATCACTGAGCCAATCGAACTTCAGACCAATCGTGCCCTCGGCCACGTTGATCAGAACCTCATCACCCTCGACACCAGCAAGGATGCCTTTGAAGCGACGACGTCCGTCGATCAATTCATCTGTTTCCAGTTTGGCGTCATAGCCTTCGAACATGTCAAAGTCTTTGAGCCGCGTCAGAGGGCGGTCGATGCCGGGGCTGGAAACCTCAAGCGTGTAGGCATCCAGAATAGGGTCTTCCACATCCAGCGTCGCGCTGACGGCTGTGGAGATTGCACTGCAATCGTCTACCTCAATCCCACCTTCGGGCTTGTCGGCCATGATCTGCAGTGTCGTCTCTTTGCCACTCATCAAGCGCACGCGCACCAGCTCATAGCCAAGATCTTCAATCACCGGAGTGATGATCTCGGCCAGACGGCGGTCCATGGCTGCTTTGGCAATAAGGTCGTTCGACATGATTTCCTTGTTGTGCTGCGAGCACAAAAAAACGGGCGCGCGGCCCGTTGGTGTTTCCCGGTGGAGCGTTGGGTTTGGACCCCAGCGCGCCGCTGTTGAAGGGCATATACGCGCGCAACCTCGAGTCTGCAAGGCCTGTCAGGCCATCCACCACCGTTCTGCCATGCGCAGGTTGTCCAAAGGCCAGCTTTTACCGACGGCAGCAGGCACAATGACCGCTCGATTGGCGATATGGGTTGTGGACGCATCCCCCGGCAGGGTCTGAAACTCACACAGGTCTACGTCGGGGCCCAGATCACGCACATCAGCCACATCAACAAGCCCACTCAGCAATGCTTCCGAGCGTATTTCGGCGGCGCTGAACTGCACAAACTCAACACTATCAAACCAACCGGCATCAGTTTTCCAATGCTGCGCAACCCGCATCCCTATAAAATGGCGGTGCATGTCCAGTTTTTGCACTTGGTACAGCCCGGTCCCAGCGCCATTTGGAGAGCGAACTTCATAACCCGGATGCGCAAGCGTGTAAGGTAAATTTGGATCAGGCGATTCAAGAACGATATCGACAGTGAGAGCATCCTGAACGTCCACTCGGAACGGCAGGTGGCGCAGCGCATACGCGTCAAACGGCGTTCCATCATGGAATGCAACGTCAGGGCGCAGCTTAAATCGCCAGTGCATCGCGTCGCTGTCAGACGTCCAATCCGTTGCCAATTCACCCCGCAATGTGCCGTCTGCAGCAATCTCTGTCAGGTTGTCATAGACTGTGCTGGCGATGACTTGATCAAACAGATCGGCCCCGACAGCCGCACGCAGTCTGCCACCGCGTTGCGGCGCAGCGGAAACACCGGTTGCAGCCAGCAATGCGGCCGCTGCACCGGATGCGAAAAGGGCACGTCGGTCGATCCGGGTCATTTTCCTGCGATCCTGTCCATAGTGCGCACCAGTTCAGCCGAAATTCCCGGCTCGGACAAGGCATGACCTGCATTGCGCACCATTTTCAGCTGACCGGCTGGCCAGGCCTGAGACAACGCATAAGCGCTTTCAGGCGGGCAAATCATATCATAGCGGCCCTGCACGATTGTTCCCGGAATATGCTTGATCCGATCCGCTTGCGCCAAAATCTGGCCATCAAACTCCAGAAAACCACCATTCGTGAAGTAGTGATTCTCAAGGCGTGCAAAGGCGCGCGCATAATCCCCCGGCGCTTCCCCGCCCGATCCGGATGAATGAATTGAGGCCAGTGCATTTTCCCACGCCGACCACGCGCGTGCAAAGCGTGTCTCAAGCGCCATGTCGCCGGAGAACAGGCGGCGATGATAGGCTGCAATCAGATCACCGCGTTCATCTTCTGGCACAAGCCCTTCGAAACGGGCCCAGACTTCGGGCCAGAATTTGCCGGCCCCTCCGCCATAGAACCAATCCAGTTCTGTTTGGGTCATCAGAAACACGCCGCGCAGCACAAGGCGCAACACTTGGCTGGGATGCGCTTCGGCGTAGATCAGCGCAAGCGTGGCCCCCCAACTTCCACCGAATACAATCCAAGCGTCGATGCCCAATGTCTTGCGGATCAGCTCGATATCATCGACCAGATGCCACGTTGTATTGTTCATGACCGATGCATGGGGCCTCGACCGTCCGCAGCCTCGCTGATCAAACAGAATGATCCGATAGTAATCGGGATCAAAGTAACGGCGCATCGCCGGGCTGCATCCACCGCCAGGTCCACCGTGAAGTACAACAACCGGCACACCATTGGGGTTGCCGCATTGCTCGACATAAACCTTGTGGCCCTGACCGACATCCAGCATCCGCTGGTCGAAGGGGTCCGTCGGCGGATACAAATATTGTACCGCGCGCTTTTGATCACTGTGTTTGTCCATTATCGACCTACATAGGGCATTACGTGCACATGAGCATAGGAAACGAGAAATGCAAACGCATCAAAGTACCGTTGATCCTTCCGAAATCGCTAAATTTGAGGCGATGGCGGCAGAATGGTGGGATACCAACGGCAAGTTCAAACCCCTGCATATGCTGAACCCCTGCCGTTTGGACTACATCACCAGCCAGATCGCTGCCGAGTTTGACCGAGATCTCACAAAACCGAATGCCTTCGCTGGCTTGCGCATTCTCGATATTGGCTGCGGCGGGGGTCTGTTGGCGGAACCCATGGCGCGACTCGGGGCTGACGTTGTTGGAGCAGATGCCGCAGAGCGCAATATTCCCGTGGCACAGGTCCATGCGGAACAATCCGGCCTGACTATAGATTATCGCCATACCACCGCTGAAGACATGGCAGCAGCGGGCGAACAGTTCGACGCGGTCCTGAACATGGAAGTTGTGGAACACGTGGCCGACCCGCTCGGCTACCTCACAGCGTGCCGCGAACTGCTCAAACCGGGCGGCATACATATCTGTTCGACAATCAATCGGAACCCAAAATCCTACATGATGGCAATCATCGGTGCCGAACATGTAATGCGCTGGCTGCCCAAAGGGACGCATGAATGGTCCAAATTCATAACGCCAGATGAGCTGTTCGATTTAATGCGCAATGCAGGCCTGGATCCGGTTGACCGAAAAGGTTTTGTTTTCAACCCGGTGACATGGTCGTGGAAGTTGTCGGACAAGGACTTGAGTGTGAACTACGTCACAGCCAGTCTGAAGCCGGCCTAGCTCTTGGCTTTGGCACCCATTTTTACACGCAACTGACGCAGAATGGGCAAGGTCGCTTTTACCCGGTCTTCGCCCAACTCGTCGATGACGTCGGTGATCGTCGGGGCCAGCGCACTGACCGCCTGATCACGTGCCTTTCTGCCCGCTGGACTCAAGGACACCATCTTGCGACGCGCATCATCCCAGTCCGGGCGGACATGGATGTACCCGGCCCATTCTAGCCGTGACAGCGTATTGGTCATCGCTCCGCGTGTAACGTTAAATGTCTCGGCCAGTTGCGCCGGACTGCGCTCGCCCTCATGCCAAGCAAGATAGTTCAGCACCGAGAAATGAGAAAGCTCCATGCCCTTGGGCAGCACACGGCTCAACCGATTGCGGATCACCTGATCAGCAGCCAACATCTCGCTGAATAACGAAATGGCGAGGGCATGTTTGTCTGTGCTCATTTAAAATCAGGGGCCTTCGAACGGGCGCGCGTTGTCTCTTGCAGGGATACGTCGGCGCGCCTCGGCTACCTTTTCCAAGTCCAAATCAAAGATATAAACGCCCGGAGCCTCCCCTGCGTCAAGTATCACCTCGCCCCACGGATCGACCGCCAAAGAGTGGCCGAATGTCGTGCGTGCCTTGCCAGTTTTGCTTTTATGCGTGCCTGTCTGGGCCGGAGCCAGCACCCATGCGCCCGCCTCGATTGCGCGTGCGCGCAGCAGGCTGTGCCAATGAGCCGCACCCGTAATCGGGGAAAAGGCAGAGGGATATGTCAGGATCTGAGCTCCGGCGGCGGATAGTGTATTTGCCAGCAAGCCAAAGCGCATATCGTAACAGACCGCCATCCCAATCTTGGCGAATGCAGTTTCAGCCACCACAGCGCGTTTTCCAGGACGATATCCCGAGGATTCACGATATGTCTCGTCATTGGAAATCGCGACGTCGAACATGTGGATCTTGTCGTATCGCGCAAGGATTTCGCCATCCGGTCCAATCAAGAACGAGCGGTTGGCAAAACGACCGTCTGCGTCATCTGTCTTAAGGGCAAGCGAGCCTATGAGGATGTGTATCTGCCGTTCGCATGCTATCTTTCGCAGGGCTGACAAAGTTGGGTCATCACCCTCCGGTTGAAGAACCTGTCTTTGATGAGTACGGTCAAGACTGACGCAATTTGTCACTTCCGGCGTCAGGATGAATTCTGCGCCCATATCAGCGGCTTGCCGCACCATATCCGACGTCCGCACCACGTTGGTCTGCGGATCGTCCGAAACATTCAGTTGCAGCAGTGCCGCCTTCACCTACGCCGCCAGCAAAGAGTCGAGTTTGCCCGCACGTTCGAGTTCATAAAGATCATCGCAGCCACCCACGTGCGTGTCTCCGACAAAGATCTGCGGCACTGTCCGACCCCCATTGGCACGTGAGATCATTTCCGCTTTTCGCCCAGGCTGGGCCAGTACGTTTACCTCGGAAAAGGGCACTCCCTTTTCTTTCAACAGGCGCTTTGCAGCGTGACAAAAACCACACAAAGGCGAGGTATAGATCTCAACGGGTTTCATGGCGCGGGTCCTTTCGAGGCTCGTCTAGTCCGGGCTTCATGTATTGATCTTTGGTCGCGCGTGCCAGTACGCAAACGCAGACGTGATCAGCGCCTGCATCGTAGCAAGCTTTGGTACAGGCGGCCAATGTCGCGCCTGTCGTCATGACATCGTCGATCAACAGAATGGGACGCCCGGTCAATCGATGTCGTCGTTTTGGATTTACGGAAATTGCGCCACTCAAGATTTCAGCGCGCTCGCTCCGCGTCTTTCCTTCCAATGATCGCGTGCGTCGTGTGCGGACCAGCAAGTCGGGACACCAATCAAGGCCGCTGACTTCCGCCAACTCTTGCGCGATCAAGGCAGACTGATTGTAGCGCCGCGTTGCCAAGCGAATCCAATGCAGTGGAACCGGCACAATCAAGGGGTTTGCTTTGAACAAATCCCGACCTGCCAATTGCATCCACTGCGCTGCCGGGCGCGCGACTTCCTGTCGATCTCCGTGCTTCAGCCCGAGGATCAATTTGCGACCCATGCCATCGTAAACCAAAGCTGCCCGCCCCTTGTCCCATGGTCTGGGTGTGCGCATGCAATCGTCACACTGCACTGCTTGCGTATCCGATGCGCCGGGCAGAGGTGTGCCACACGCATCACATGACACACCGCCTGTGAATGCCGTCTTTGACCAGCATGTTGCGCAAAGACCAAAATCACTGTCCACAGTTTCGCCACATCCCAGACAGCGCGGAGGATAAATGACCGAAAGGGCTGTTTGAAAAACCTGCATGTGAAATCTATCCTTGAACCATGAACCATCCCAATGCCCTCACAGACATCGGCGCCCTCGCGCGCAATCGCAGTCGTGCAGACCTGACCCAGTTGTTTCTGCAAGCCGCCGCACGTGACGAGATCGAAGATCGGGTTGCGATGGTTAACAAACCCTTTCACAAGCCCGCAATTGTCAGCCCTTTCGGGGATCTGTGGCAAAACAGCATGCCCACCGGCACCATTGTCCAAGACGGTGCGACGCTAGATCTGGCAGTACATCAACACGATCTGGTTATTCACAGCCTTGGCCTGCACTGGGCAAATGACCCCGTGGGCCAGTTGATTCAGTGCAGACGCGCCTTGCAACCCGACGGGCTGTTGCTGGCCACCGTGTTGGGTGGGCAAACGTTACATGAATTGCGCGCATGTCTTGCCCAGGCGGAAATTGAGGTATCCGGTGGCTTGTCCCCGCGTGTGGCACCCATGGCCGAGGTCCGCGATTTGGGAGCTTTGCTGCAACGCGCCGGATTGGCCTTGCCCGTCGCTGATACAGTCCCATTGACGGCAGAATATCGTTCCATGACCCATCTGATGCACGATCTACGGCAAATGGGAGAGACCAACGCTCTGGCCGCTCGAATGCGCAAACCGTCGCGGAGGAGTCTGTTTGAGCGGGCAAACGAAATCTATGAACAGACATTTCCGGCACCCGGTGGTGGGATCCTCGCGACGTTTGAATTGATTGTCCTGACGGGGTGGGCACCCGCCAAAAGCCAACCGCAACCATTGCGCCCCGGATCTGCGCAGGCGCGGCTGGCAGATGCGTTGCGCACGGACGAAACGTCGCTGCCCGATTGACCTGCGGACAAATCCGTTTATCTGAGGCCTATTGCGACAAACGGAACGGCCACAGATGCTTGATACCAGCAAAAACGCGACACGACCTGCACATGCTGATGCGGATCACCCGGCGGTGCCGCCCGCACGCGTTGGTATCTTGCTGGCAAACCTCGGTACGCCTGACAACTATGACTATTGGTCCATGCGCCGGTATCTGAACGAGTTTCTGTCAGACCGCCGGGTGATCGATTACAGCCCGTGGATATGGCAGCCGTTGTTGCAACTCATCATCCTGACGAAACGTCCGTTTTCCTCTGGCGCAGCCTATAAATCGATTTGGAACCATGAAGCGGGTGAAAGCCCCCTCATGACGATCACCAAAGACCAGACCGCCAAAATGAAACAGGCAATGCATGCGCGTTACGGCGATCAGGTCATGGTTGATTTCTGTATGCGCTACGGCAATCCATCGACCAAGTCCAAGGTGCGGGAAATGGCCGAGGCAGGTTGCCAGAAGATCCTGTTCTTTCCTCTGTATCCCCACTACGCCGGTGCTACATCCGCGACTGCAAATGACGAATTCTTCCGTGCGTTGATGGAAGAAAAGTGGCAACCAACGACCCGGACTGTTGAAGCCTACTATGCGCATCCAAAGTACATCGAGGCGCTCGCTCAATCCATCGAACGCGCCTATGCGGATATGGACACGCGCCCCGATATCCTGGTTTGCAGCTACCACGGTGTGCCCAAACGCTACCTGATGGAAGGCGATCCCTACCATTGTCAGTGTCAGAAAACGACGCGCCTGCTGAAAGAGCGGTTAGGTTGGGCAGATACAGAGATCAAGACGACGTTCCAATCCAAGTTCGGACCGGAAGAATGGCTGCAACCCTACACCGTCGAAGAGGTCGCCCGTCTGGCTGAGGCTGGCAAAAAGAACATTGCCGTATGCGCACCCGCATTCTCTGCCGACTGCATCGAAACATTGGAAGAGATCAACGAGGAAATCAAAGAGAGCTTTGAGGAAGCCGGGGGAGAGACATTTACGTATATCCCCTGTCTTAACGATGATGATGCTCACATTGATGCGCTCGGCACGGTGATCGAGGAAAACCTCAAAGGTTGGCTCGATTGAGCTTTAGATAGGTCCGGGCAAAGAAAAAGGCGGAGCCAAGCACCGCCTTAACCTGATCTTGGTATGTTGCGCCTGTTAATCCGATACGGCTGCTGCAACAGCGATCAGGATCAAAAGAGGCAGGATGATGCCGCCTGACGAGCCAGAAGCATCATTCTCAACTACAATGGGTTCGACAATCGGGTCAGCCGGGCTGCCTGCAAATGCAGTCGAAGCGGCGACGGTCAGAGTGGCAGCAAGTATCAGTTTCTTCATATTCGTCTCCAAAGTGGCCTGTGGACATGACAGACATCCAGCATCAACAAAGCGGTTTTCTTTTTGCATCGCAAGAGGGGCTAAAACTAAAAAAGGCAGCGCATTGCAGCGCTGCCTTTTTAATTTTCAGTTGTTCAGACCTTAGTCGGAAACAGCTGCCGCAACGGCGATCAGGATCAGCAGGGGCAGGATGATGCCGCCCGAGGAGCTGGTCGCTTCTTCGACGATGACAGGGGCTTCGATGATTGGATCGGCAGGAGCACCGGCAAATGCAGTCGAAGCAGCGGCTGTCAGAGCAGCAGCGAGAACGAGTTTTTTCATGTTAATAACCTCCAGTTTTGCGCGCAGGCGGATAACGCCACAGCGCACCCAAGACTTACCTCGTGGGCTCCTGTAAACAACAATCGGTAGCGAATGCAAACCATGTTTCAGGAGCTTAGCGGCCAAGCGGGCACGATGTCGTCAAATTAGCAACACTTGTGTGCCTACTTTGGCCATCGCGTACAGTTCTTCGATATGTTCGTTGTACAGGCCAATGCACCCATTGGACGATTTCCGCCCGATTTTGCGCGTATCATGCGTTCCGTGAATGCGATAGTAGGTCCAGCTGAGGTGCATTGAACGTGTGCCCAGCGGGTTTTGCGGCCCTGGCCCGATATAGTCTGGCCACTCGGGATTGCGCTGTTTCATCGACGGCGTTGGGCGCCAATCCGGCTCAGGATCCTTTAGCACAATTTTTGTGCGGCCACGACGCGTCAGATCCTCGCTCAGAGGAACGCTGGACGGATACAGTTTGTAGATGCTTTGATCTTCGTTCCAGAAGTGGACGGCGCGGCTGTCTATGTCGACAAGGATCGCGCCACCGCGAAGCGAGTCGAAATAGGGACGCCAATCAAGCGTGCGGAAGCTGGAAATATTGCGGCGAACCGATATAGTTGGGTCGCGTTCAGCCTGACCAGCGGGAATCGACTGTGCAATCGCAGGCGTGCCCAGCACGGCGGCGGTGCCAACCAAAAACGAGCGGCGACTCGGGGTAACAAACGATTTCTTGGACATTACATGCCTCTCCAATGAGTAATTCCTGCCAGTATACGCAAAATATGGCCGGAAAGTCGCAGTCGCAAATCAAAGACTTGTCATCACGCGACTTCACGCCGATGTGCGTTTGAAATGCAACGACGGGCCGGGTATCGACGTTTTCAAACAACCTGATTGGTATGCTTAAGATGATGCGACGCGTTTTATTGCTCTTGGCTATGGCCGTTTCCGTGGCCGCCTGTGCGCCTACATCCGATACGTCAACGCAGGGATCGGATGGGCGACCCCTGCCCAAACTCTACAAAATCCGCAATGGCGATACGGCTAAACTTCAGTTCCGCATGCTGGATTCGGTGAATGCGCTGCGCAGTGCGCAAGGAGCGCAACCGGTTGAATTGAACCCGCAACTGAACGCTGCTGCAGCAACCCACTCTCGGGATATGTCCCTACAAAACCGGCCCTGGCACTTTGGATCCGATGGGTCATCTCCGATCGACCGTTTGGCCCGCGTTGGGTACACTGGAACCCTTGTGGGTGAAAACATTTCGGAATCATACGAGACCGAACTGGAAACGCTCGCGGCTTGGATGGAGCAACCAGATACGCGCCGTACGATTCTGTCCCGCGACGCGCGTCACCTTGGCTTTGCGTGGTTCCAAGAGCCAAATGGCAAAATCTGGTGGACGATGGTCATGGGCAATCCCGACAACAGCCCGCTTATTCCAACGGCCAACCCGTCCGCAACGCGGCTAGTGCCCGAAGATGTAGACTCGCCAGCAGACATCGCTGCTGATGACGAAGAAGATATCGTCGTCGTCACGACAACCCCTGCGACCTGAATCAGCAAATTTTGCAATTGATTTGAATCTGAACCCGTGGCTCAAGGCGTTGATCTGTTTGGCTTCAGTCGGCGACGGCTCGTTCAGACGTTTCGAAAAACGGCTTTAGGGATTGATCTGGATAGGCGTTCCGTTGCGCACCATCGCATAAACGTCTTCCATTTCTTCATTGGTCACAGCAACACAACCCCATGTCCAATCATTGCGCTTGCGTTTGAATGGGTTGGACTCACCGTGAATGAAGATATCCCCGCCCGGAGGCTTGCCCAAGGCGGCCGCCTCTGCCCGATCACGCGCATTTGGGTATGATATGCCAAGCGACAGGTGAAACCGGCTGTCTGGATTACGACGGTCAATAAAATAATTGCCTTCCGGAGTGCGGCCATCGCCTTCAAAGAATTTGTCACCAATCGGTTCAAAACCAAGGTCGATGACGTACTCTTTGAGCACCGTATTATTGTGGAACAGGTACATTTTCCGCGCGGCCTTGTTGACCACGACATAGGTGACTTCTGGGCCGTTGTAGCGCTTGAACTTGGTCTGTTGAGGCGAACAAGCCCCCAACCCAACAGCCGCCACGCTACCCAAAAGCAGATGTCTGCGCTTCATCGAAATCCCGTCCCACTCAATGTTTTTTGTTTTTGAGGCTTTTGTATTTGGGATTGGCGATACCACTTTTTATCCACATGGGCATAGACGGTTTTTTGCCCATACGATCACCTGCGCGTGATCTGTGACTTATCGATCTCGCGCATCCAATTTCGCTTCTATCACATCCAATCGTTTGAGAACGGCATCGCGGTACTCATCTGTTGCGGCGTTGCTTTCTTCGGCATGTGCGTCTTGCATCGAATTCACAATCAAACCGACCAGCAAGTTCACGACGGCAAAGGTTGTCACCATGATGAACGGCACAAAGAACATCCAAGCGTACGGATAGATCTCCATAACCGGGCGAACGATGCCCATGGACCACGATTCAAGTGTCATCACCTGAAAAAGCGAATACGCAGATCGGCCGAGATTGCCGAACCACTCCGGAAAGCTGGACGAGAATAGTTTGGTCGCCATGACGGCACCGATGTAAAAAATCAGGGCCATGAGCAGGAACACGCTGCCCATGCCAGGCAAGGCGGTCACAAAACCTTCGACCACGCGTCTCAGCCTTGGGGCAACGGAAATGACGCGCAACACCCGAAGGATGCGCAGGGCGCGCAGAACGGACAACCCACCGGCGCTTGGCGCCAGCGCGATCGCGACGATGACAAAGTCAAAGAGGTTCCAGCCATTGCGGAAAAAACCGCCGCGATAGGCAAAAAGCTTCAGCAGGATCTCGATGACAAAAATCGCAAGGCAGATCTTGTCGATCGCGAGGATCACCGGTCCGGCAAACGACATGGCTGTTGGTGACGTTTCGAGCCCCAACGTAATGGCGTTCAAAATGATGACGCCGATGATAAAATTGCTGGTCTGTGGGTTTTCCAACCACTTCCCGACACGGTCGCTTGCGCTCATGCTGCTCTCCTTCAGTCCGCGATATGGGAGAGGGTGAACGCTCCGACAAGCTCCACATGCGAAGACCAGCGGAATTGGTCAACAGGTTGGACCCAATTGAGTAAATATCCAGCAGACAGAAGGGTTGCCGCGTCGCGGGCAAACGTTTGCGGATTACAGGATACATGCGCAATTCGCGGCACTTGTGCAGTTGCAAGTTCTGCAATTTGCGCAACGGCACCGGCGCGCGGTGGGTCGATAACGGCGACCTCAAATTGGGCCAACTCGTCGGGCAACAGCGGACGACGGAACAGATCGCGCGCTTGCGCAGTCACCTGCTTCAACCCCGCTGCCTCTCGCCAGCCACGGTCCAGGGCTGCAACCATATCGGCGTCGCCTTCCACGGCCAGCACTTCGGCGTTTTGCGCCAAGGGCAAGGTGAATGTGCCGCACCCGGCAAACAGATCAACCACCCGATCAGCCTGACCAACGACGTTTTTTACAAGATCGACAAGAGCGGTTTGCCCATGCCCAGTGGCCTGAAGGAACGCCCCCGGCGGCGGCGCGACGCGCGCGCTTCCGAATTGCTGCAAAGGCGGATGGCGCATTGCGATGACTTCATCGTCCCATGCCAAGCGCGCCAACCTGTATCGCTCTGCAATGGCCGCGAGCGGAATCCGCAACGGCCCATCAAGGGGTTTGCCACCGCGTACTGCAATATCAAGCCCTTCGAGACTGCGCGTGGCAGTCACAGAAAGCGCGCCTTTGCGGCTGGCTCCTGCCACCGCCAGCGCTTCGGCAACTGGCAGCGCCGCATGTAAATCAGGATGGATCAGAACGCAGTTTGGGATTGGAATAATCGCGTCAGACTTGCGCGCATGGAAGCCAACCATCGCGCCTTTCTTGGTTCGACGCGCCGCAAAGGTTGCCCTTTGCCGCGAACGGTCGGGCGAAGTCAGCGTCGGCCGTACGTCTGTGTCGATCCCGTGCTGGGCCAAAGCCGCGACGACGACGTCCCGTTTCCATGTCGCCACAAATGCATCACTGGCATGTTGCAATTGGCAGCCACCGCAGCTGCGAAAGTGTGGGCACGGGGCAGCAACGCGATCGGAGGAAGGCGTTTCCACCCGCACATCAGTCAACAAATCCCCCTCGACAGTTCCGGTCACTGTTTCACCGGGCAGGGCCAAGGGCACAAAGATCGGGCCAGTGGCAATACCATCACCGTGCTGGCCCAAGCGGTCGATTTTGAGTTGAGTCATCTAAAGTATCTATTCCGCAGCGCGTGTGCTGATAAACCCACCCGATTGACGTTGCCAATAGCGCGCGTAAAGCCCGCCTTGCGCCAGCAAAACGTCATGAGGGCCTTCCTCGACGACACGGCCATTGTCCATAACAATGATACGGTCCATCTCCGTCAACGTAGACAACCGATGTGCGATGGCCAACACGGTCTTGCCCTCCATGACACGCGACAGGGCGTCCTGAATGGATGCCTCAACTTCACTGTCCAGAGCGCTTGTCGCTTCGTCCAGTACAAGGATGGGTGCGTCCTTCAGAATTGCGCGCGCCAGGGCGATTCGTTGACGTTGTCCACCAGACAGTTTCACGCCACGCTCTCCCAGATGGGCATCGTATCCCTGGCGACCCTTGTGATCTTGCAGATTCAGAATGAATTCATGCGCTTCGGCCTTTTCCGCCGCCGCGATCATTTCGGCCTCGCTCGCATCAGGGCGCCCGTAAAGAATATTGTCGCGTGCAGAACGGTTAAACATGGCCGTTTCCTGCGTGACCATGCCGATAGAATGCCGAAGGCTGTCTTGGGTCACTTGAGACGTGTCCTGGCCATCAATACGAACGGCTCCGCCTTCACTTTCGTAGAGCCTTAACAAAAGTGCGACGAGCGTTGATTTGCCGGCACCTGATGCTCCGACGATTCCAACCTTTTCGCCCGATCCGATCGTGAGAGAAATACTGTCGATCCCGCCGCTTTCCCGACCATAGCGAAATTGCAGATCATCAAACACAATCTCTCCCTTCGGCACCTCAAGTGCAGAAGCATATGCCGCATCCTCAACCCGTGTGCGCGGCGTCAGCGTCCGAATACCGTCCTCAACTTCGCCCACGTTTGAGTAGATCGCCATGAGGGTAAAACTGACCCAGCCTGTCATCTGCGAAATGCGTACGGCAACCGCCCCCGAGGCGACAATGTCACCGGGTGTGGCTTGACCGGCCTGCCACATCAGGATGGTTCCACCCAAAAGCAGAACCGGCAACAGGCCCGCCAAGCTCATCAATGCGAAACGGAACCCGGCAGACAGATACCCAAACCCAATCGCTGTGTCGCGGAAGGTCTTCATTGCGCCCAACGCGGCCTGATCCTCGTGATCATCGTGGGCAAACAATTTGACGGTTTTGATGTTGGTGATCGTGTCGACCACTTGCCCCGACACCATTGCCCTTGCGCCGGCACGTGCTGCGGATCGTTTGCGAATGCGCGGTAAATACCAGCGGATCAACGAGAAGTAGAGGACAAGCCACACGCCGAAACCCAAAGCGACGCGCCAATCAATAGCCAGCAACAGCAAAACAGACCCAATCAGCGAGGCCAGCGCAAAGGCAACGACGTTGATGAATTCTGATGCGATATCGGTGACGGCGCGGGCGGCCTGCATCTGTTTTTGTGCTATCCGTCCTGCAAAGTCATCGTCAAAAAAACCAACTGACTGTCCCAACGTCCAACGATGCAAACGCGACAGGACCAACGGATTCACATTCGGCTGCACGATAATGGAGTTGGTGGCGGAACTCAGCCCAAACAGAACAGGGCGCGCGATCAGAAAGAACGCCAACGCTGCGATCACGAGACCAAGATTGGAAACAGAGAAAAACCCTTCCGGTCCCAAGGCGACAGTCGCATCAATGACGCGGCCAAGGATCAGAGCTGTACCAGCCTCAAGCGCGCCTGCCAAAGCAGAGCAAATTGCAGCCAACCAGAGAGCAGGCCACGATCCTGAAAGGCACCACTTCAAAAATGGCCACAACTCTTGCGGAGGCGGCCCCTCGGCAGCTTTGAATGCGTTGATCCAGTTTTCTATTTTCACTCGGCCGCCTCGGTCGCAATGAACCCGCCCGATTGGCGCGCCCAGAAGTCGGAATATAGTCCGCCCTGAGCCAAAAGCGCGTCATGGGTACCATCTTCGACGATTTTTCCATCATCCAACACAAGGATACGATCCATCTGGGCAATCGTGGACAAACGATGCGCAATCGCGATCACGGTCTTGCCCTCCATCATCTGATAAAGGGTGTCCTGAATCGCTGCCTCGACTTCGCTGTCCAAGGCGCTTGTTGCTTCGTCCAACACAAGGATCGGCGCATTTTTCAGGATCACGCGCGCCAAAGTCACGCGCTGCCGCTGACCACCAGACAACTTCACGCCGCGCTCGCCAACTTGGGCTTCATACCCCTTGCGCCCCTGCGGATCGACGAGATCAAGGATAAAATCGTGCGCTTGCGCTTGTTTCGCGGCTTCTATCATTTGCGCCTCAGTTGCATCCGGGCAGCCATACAAAATGTTGTCCCGCACCGATCGATGCAGCAGCGAGCTGTCCTGCTGAACCATGCCGATGTTCAAACGCAGACTATCCTGAGTGACTTGAGTGATGTCCTGTCCGTCAATCAGGATACGACCACTTTCAGCGTCGTAGAACCTCAACAGCAGCTTGACCAATGTCGATTTGCCCGCGCCAGACCGACCCACAAGGCCAACCTTTTCTCCGGGTTTGATGACCGTGCTGATGGCGGCCAGTCCCCCACTGTCGCGCCCATAGTGATGGGTAAGATGGTCAAGCGTGATCTCACCATCACGCATCTGAAGTGGCTTGGCGTTCGGCGAATCCACTAAGGTGATGGGCTGAGCGATGGTTTCCATACCTTCGGCAACAACACCAAGCTGTCGGAAAAATGTGGTCAGCGCCCACATGATCCAGCCTGTCATTGCGTTTAGTCGCAAGGTCAACGCGGTGGCTGCAGCAACGACGCCGACACTGGCCGCCCCCTGTATCCATAACCAAACGGCCCAACCTACAACGCCCACGACCAGACAACCGTTAAGCGTCACAAGAACGACGTCCATAATTGTGTATAAACGCATTTCAGTGATGAAAGTGCTGCGCGTCAGTTCAATTGCCTCTTTGGCATAATCCAGTTCGCGATCATGGTGGGCAAACATCTTGACCGAGTGGATATTGGTATATGCATCCACGACGCGGCCTGTCGTTGTAGACCGCGCATCAGAGGCAGCTTGCGAGGCGGGTCCCACACGTTTTACCGTCCACGCGATCAGACAACTGTAGAGGAAAAACCATATGGCCAGCGGCAATAAAAGGCGTGCGTCAGCCACGCTCAGCAACACAGCCGCACCAATCAGATACGCCAATGCAAACGAAATCGCATCAAAGACCTGAAACACAACTTCACCTGCGGCAGGCGGGGTCTGCATGATGCGATTGGCGATGCGCCCGGCAAAGTCGTTCTCGAACCAGCCAACCGATTGTCTCAGGACATGTTTGTGGGAACGCCACCGAATAAGTGTCCCAAAATTTGGCAAGATCGTCTGGTTCAGCAACAGCACATCGATCATCTGTAGCAACGGGCGAACCAGCAAAATGAACGCAGCGACAATCATCGCTTCGGTTCCATGATTTGCCCAGAATTCCTGTGGCGGCGCGCCCAACAGATCAACAATGCGACCCATATAGTAGATCAAGCCGATTTCTATTGCCGCAACGATGATCGACATGATCCCCGTGACAACAAATACGCGCGTAAATGGTCGCGCGTACTCTCGCATGAACGGCCATAGTTTGGTCGGGGGCGTATCGGTTTCGGAATAGTCGATATAAGGATCGACAAGCGATTCAAAGAATTTGAACATGAGAGGTACCGAGGGGACAAAGTGCAATAGGCTGGTGACATCGGTTAGAAACGCAAGTCACCCGGAACGAAAATCAGCGATTTTCAGATATAGAAGCCTATTCGACGAAGCACGATGCAACCCTCCTTGGTCTGATCAAAGCCTAGCGCCAACAATGAAGAATGTCACGCCCCTAGAAGTTGGGATTTTGTCTTGGTCAATTCGGACAGAAGCCACTTGTGTTTTAGCGACTTCAGTTTTTGCCCAATCTGTGGTCCGTCATATCCGCGCAAGTCTTTGGCGTTGACAGGAAATACCGCGTTGGCACCTTCCGAGACATCATCCAGAGCACCGTCTGGAAGTGGCCGATTCATCATCGCAAAACGAAGCAAAATCGCGCCAATTCCAACCTCGCGGCCACACAAAAAACCTGTCGCCTTCGGGCCCATTTCCGAACCCGACATTGACCGGATTGATTCCAATTGACGTTGATAGTTCCGTGACAAACGCAACCGATTTGCGACATCAGCACCGCCAAGCGCGGCAAGCCGGGTCATGGCGTTGGGACGAACGGCATTTTCCTGCTCCAGATGCACAACGGGCGCCACCAGCGTAGGATCCGCGCCCGGCAGAATTTGATTTAGCACTCCCGTTTTTTCCATGACAGCCAACGCCGGCGAGGGTTGGGGTGCCTGCAAAAGCTTTAGCATTTCAGCTCCTACGCGCTCAGCCGAAATTTGCTCCAAACCGTGTGCATTTTCAGAAATTGCCGCCAGCGCATCCGGATCCCATCCGTTTTCGGGATCAGCGTAGTAGGCGCTGAACCGAAAAAACCTCAGAATGCGCAAAAAGTCTTCTCGCAATCGTGCATCGGGATCATCGATGAAACGCACCACACGATTCTGAGCGTCGTTCAGACCATTTACAGGATCGAATACTGCACCATGACGATCAGAATAGAGCGCGTTAAAGGTGAAATCACGACGCCGCGCGTCATCCGCCATATCCTTGGAAAAAGCCACAACGGCGCGACGCCCATCGGTTGCAACATCGCGTCGAAACGTTGTGATTTCATATGGTTCGCCTTTGACAACCACGGTGACCGTGCCGTGGTCCATCCCCGTGGGAATGGCCTTGTACCCTTGGGCCTTGGCAATCTTCATCACCAAGTCTGGCTCTGCGTCCGTTGACAAATCGACGTCAGACGCGGGCGCATCCATCACCGCATTGCGCACGCATCCGCCAACAAAGAATACGGAATACCCTTCGTTTTCGATGGCTGCACACAGCGCCTGCCCTGCTTTGTCTGCAAGAAAGCCGGTATTCGGATCTAGGTGGAAGGAAGGCTGTCGGTCCATGCTCGCAATATACGCGCTGTCGCGCCCCAGATGTAATAGGGCCCGTAAGGAACCGCGTAATAAGATCGCCGATGGCCTCGCCAGTGCCGCGACTCAATCACAAACCTGGATGGATCAAGAACGTGCGACAGGGGAACCTTAAATACGACGTCCACCTCACCGGCTTCCGGTTTTGGCACAAAAGGCGTGTGAACGAATGCAACAATCGGCGTGACCATGAACCCCGTAACGGTTTCATGTGCCGAGAATTGGCCCAAAACTTCGACATTTGACGCAGGCAGGCCAATTTCTTCGTGAGCTTCACGCAGGGCCGTCGCTGTCAAATCGTGATCCGCATCATCCTGCTTTCCACCGGGAAACGCGATCTGTCCTGGATGGTGCTTCAAGGCGGAAGATCTCTTGGTCAAGATCAGATCATACCCATCGGAACCTTTTGTGATAGGCGCAAGAACCGCAGCCGGGCGAAGCTTGCGCCCCTCTGGGAGGATCACGTCAGAATTCAGATCGTAGTCAGATGATGCAGGCGCAGGTCGGCGCAAAGCCACCCGCGTCTGCGCCAAAAGATCACTCACGCGCCTTAGCCTCTGCTTCGAACCCAACAGTGGCTGGGTCGAGGTCGTAATGCGCGCCGCAAAATTGGCAGTCTGCCGTGACGCGTCCTTCGTCCGTGGTCATCGTGCCAATGTCGCGCGCAGAATAGATGGACAGGCTTTGACGCACGCGGTCTTCCGAGCATGTGCACCCAAACTGAACGGACTGGATGTCAAAGACACGCGGTGCCTCTTCGTGAAACAGCCTGAGCAACAGATCACCTGCCGACAACTGCGGGCCGATCAATTCCATTTCTTCGACCGTATCAAGAAGGATGTTGGCACGGTTCCAATTCTCGGACGCATCACCATCCAACAGATCATTCGCTGCAAGCACATCGCCGCTGCCTTCACCGGTCGCGACCAATGGCGACGCTTTCGGCATATGTTGGAGCATGATGCCACCCGCACGCCAATGTTCAGCAACACCCGGTTCTATTGACTTTCCAAAGCTGATTTGAAACCGAGTTGGCAGCTGTTCGGACTGTGCAAAGTACGCCTCGGCACACTTTGCCAGTGAACCGCCCGTAAGCGGTGTGATCCCTTGGTAGGGTGTCATTCCCTGGCCCTGGTCAATCAGAATCGCAAAATAACCTTCGCCAATCTGGGCAAAGGGCTCTTCGTCAGTCAGCCGCTCCGCATCATAGGTGGCATAGGCACGAATACGCGCCACATCGCCTTCTTTCTCCGGCCCATAATAGTCGGTCGCGATCATGCGGACGGCACCTTTGGACTGTACCTGCAACGACAGCTTCCAGCGCAGTTTAATCGTTTGGCCAATCAGGGCTGTCAGCAATGCCATTTCTGCGACCAGCGCCTCGACCTGAGTCGGATAGTCGTGTTGTTTCAGGATACCATCAAGAACGCCGTCAAGCCGCGCAAGGCGACCACGGATGTCAGATGCATCAAGCTGGAAGGGCAGGACTGTATCGTCCCACGCGGGTTTCGAACCAATAGTCATTGGGGTTTCCTTGGACGCCGGTGATTGGCATATCGCGACTATATAGGAACACATGCAGAAACTGAAAGAGGCGAAACATGATCCGGCGCATTGGTATGCCTCCTGTCAAACAACAGACGTACACACTTCGCCCGGGTGCATATGCGCTTCTGGTTCGAGATTCTCAGGTCCTTTTGACATGCCAAATGGAACCGCACCCGGACTTTCAATTGCCGGGCGGTGGAATTGATCCCGGCGAGTCGCCAGTGACCACGTTACATCGTGAGGTTGTGGAAGAAACTGGATGGCGGATTGCAAAACCAATCCGGCTTGGTGCCTTCCGACGCTTTGTGTTTATGCCTGAATACCATTTATGGGCAGAGAAGCTGTGCCATGTTTATCTTGCGCGCCCGGCGTACCAGTTATCTGAACCAACAGAGCAAGGTCACCGAGCCATTTGGATGACGCCGCGAGAGGCTTCACACACACTCGGCAACGAAGGCGATCAGATGTTTCTGTGTCGTTATTTTGGATTGTCCGTGCCGTGAAAAGCGAACAGTATTCCTGACACATCATCAGGAAACGGCTGGTCTCCGGCAAAATCGCTGAGCTTCCACAGCAAGGTTTCAAAGAATGACGGGCCATGCACATCGCTCATGTCGTGCAGCATGCTTTCGAGACCGGATTCTTGCAGCATCTCACCATCAGAGGCAGGACATTCTGTGACTCCGTCAGACAGCAACAACAGACGGTCACCCGGATTCAGTTGCGTTTCGAATTGTGTGAAGGAAATGCCCGACATAAGCCCGACTGGAAACCCGCCAGGCCCATCCTGTTCAATCGTGCCGTCAACGCGCTGCACAAGCGGATGTGGATGACCTGCCTGTGACATCCTCACATGACCTGTTTCCAAATTTACGTCAGCCAGGAGCAAGGTAAAATAATGCTCGGTATCCATTTCATCGAGCACGAGATCATTCAGTGTCTCGATCACCTCTTCCGGCGGCAGAAAAGTATATTCACCGTTGTCCTGTTTGGCCAAAGCCACGTTCTGATCCGGTGCAGTACCAGACAAATATCCAGCAAGGCGCGCCGTCATCAACGCTGAGCTAATCCCATGGCCCGACACATCAATTGAGAACAACCCAAGGTGACCAGCGCCAGCAGGAAAGAAGCCGACCAAGTCCCCGCCGACATGTCCGCTGGAGCGCAACATCAACGAAACCTCGCCCGTATCAAATGTCTTGTGACGCTCACGGATCAGGGATTGCTGCAGCTTTTTGGCTTCAAGCAGATCGTTGTCGAGCGAGTCATAGACCCGCTGCAGCTCGTCAAGCGTATCCGTGATCAGCCGATTTTTCTCTGTGAGTTCGCGTTGCATCAGGAGGATACGTTCACCCGCCGAAATACGCGCGCGCAGCTCATTTGCGTCGACGGGTTTGGTCAAGAAATCGTCCGCACCAGCCTGCAGGCCCATCGCAACTTCGTTTTTTTCGCTCTTGGACGTAAGGAGGATGAAGTACCCATACCGGTCGCCAGATGCCTTGCGAAACGCATTGCAAAATTCGAGGCCATTCATACCAGGCATCATCCAGTCACTCAAAACAAGATCCGGTTGAACCTCTTTGCTGATCTCCAGTGCTTGTTCGCCGGATTCAGCTTCAAAGACTTCAAATCCCCAACGCTTCACCGAACTGCTCAATATCTTGCGCTGCAACCGGCTGTCGTCGACGATCAACACACGCTGTGCTGTCTTCGGCGGCTCATCCGTTGCGGTACCCGAATAGGGTTCGGCATGTGATTTGGACGCTGTCGCGCTCATGAAAACAAGATTCCCACTGGTTCGGTTGGTTGGTATCTCTCTGCCCTTAATAGGCGATGAAGTTACACAGTTCTTTACCTAGACTTTTACTGGTTACGTCCTGTTAATCCGCACCGGCCTATGCATGCGCCAAACAGGAGATCTGTGATGATAGATTGGCAGCGCGTAACCAACCTCAGGGAGGAAATTGGAGCCGAAGATTTCGAAGAGGTTGTGCCCCTGTTTCTGGAGGAGGTTTCAGGTGTCACCGATGCCCTTCGGGCTGGCCCTGATCTTGGAAGGCTGGAAGAGGACCTGCATTTCTTGAAAGGGAGTGCTTTGAACCTCGGATTTGCGGCGTTTTCAAATCTTTGCAGTGCGGGCGAACTGCGCGCGGCCGCGGGTGACGCGGAAACGGTGGACGTCGGCGAAATTCTAGACTGTTTTGAGGCGTCAAGGACGGAGTTTGAAGCCGGAATTGCCAGTGCTATGGTGTCTTAAATGACAAACTGTGCAAGCGTCTCATTGTTCGTGATGTCTGTGTAAACAAAGCCTTGGCGATCCAACTCAGACAAAAACCTAACAAAATTCTCTGGTCTCACAGTTTCGATGCCGATCAAGACAGACCCAAAATTGCGTGCGGATTTCTTAAGGTATTCAAAACGCGCAATGTCGTCTTCCGGACCCAGAATACTCAGGAAATCCTTTAGGGCGCCGGGACGTTGCGGCATGCGCAGGATGAAATATTTTTTGACACCCGAATACCGCTGCGCACGCTCTTTGACTTCCGGAAGCCGTTCAAAATCGAAATTTCCGCCAGACGTCATGCAGACCACTGTTTTGCCTTTGATCTGATCTGCAATGTCCGACAGCGCCTCAATCGCCATCGCGCCAGCTGGCTCCAGAACAATGCCTTCGACATTCAGCATCTCGACAATTGTGGTACAAATCCGGTCTTCCTCAATCGTAAGCACACATTGAGGGTCGATGTCCGACAGCCTAGCAAAAGTACGCTTGCCAATCGTCGCAACAGCAGCGCCATCCACAAATGTGTTGATCGGCGAAACATCAATGGGAGCACCCGCTGACAACGCTTTGACAAGCGAAGGCGCTCCGGTGGGTTCGACAAGTGTGTAAGCAATAGCGTCCCCAAAATAACTGCGAACTCCTGCCGACAATCCGCCACCCCCGACTGGGATCACCGCCATATCTGGCGCCCGCCCCAATTGGCTCTCAATCTCGACGGCGACCGACGCTTGCCCCTCAATCACATCTTCATCGTCAAACGGGGACAGGAAATGCGCGCGCTCCTGTGAACAATATGCCTGCGCGGCCGAAAGCGTGTCGTCGAAATAATCACCTGTCAGTTTGATCTCGACGTGGTCACCGCCGAACATTCGTGTCTTCATGACCTTTTGCTGAGGTGTGGTGACCGGCATGAAAACAACCCCTCGCACCCCAAAGTGACGGCACATATACGCTACACCCTGCGCGTGATTGCCTGCACTGGCACACACAAAAATCGCGTTGGGATCACCAACCTTGCGCATCGCGTTGAAAGCCCCGCGCAGCTTGTAGGATCTGACGGGGCTTAAATCTTCGCGCTTCAGCCAGATATCGGCCTCAAAACGGGCCGACAACAATGCATTTCGCAGCAGCGGAGTTTGAGGAAAAACCTGCCGCATCGCCTGTTCCGCGATGCGCGCGTCTTCTTGAAAGCTCATTCCGTCATCCTTCCGCTTCAATCCCTGCGAGATAGAGCGCGCCCTGTGTCCGGTCAATCTTGCCCCTATCACGCAAAAGGGGTATCGCCACCGCGACCTGAGCAAGGGAAGAAACCATGAGCGCGCCCAAGAAAGTTGTCCTCGCCTATTCTGGCGGGTTGGATACTTCGATCATTCTCAAGTGGCTGCAGACCGAATACGGCTGCGAAGTTGTCACTTTCACTGCCGATCTGGGCCAGGGAGAAGAACTCGAGCCTGCCCGTGCCAAAGCGGAACTGATGGGGGCATCATCGATTTACATCGAAGACGTACGCGAGGAATTTGTTCGTGATTTTGTGTTCCCGATGTTCCGTGCCAACGCGCTCTATGAAGGGCTGTACCTGCTGGGCACCTCGATCGCCCGCCCGTTGATTTCCAAACGCCTCGTCGAAATTGCAGCGATTGAAGGTGCGGATGCGGTTGCCCACGGCGCGACAGGCAAGGGCAACGATCAGGTCCGGTTTGAGCTGGCCGCCTATGCGCTGAACCCCGATATCAAGGTGATCGCACCATGGCGCGAGTGGGATCTCTCCAGTCGGACCAAGCTGATCGACTTTGCCGAGAAAAACCAAATCCCAATTGCCAAGGACAAGCGGGGCGAAGCACCGTTTTCCGTAGATGCCAACCTGTTGCATACGTCTTCCGAAGGCAAAGTGCTGGAAGATCCAGCCGAGGATGCGCCGGACTACGTTTACCAGCGGACAGTCTCGCCAGAGGATGCACCGGACACTGCCGAATACATCGAAGTTGGGTTTGAAAAAGGTGACGCAGTCTCTATCAACGGGGAAATGATGTCTCCGGCCACTGTGTTGACCGAGCTCAATGAGCTGGGTGGCAAACATGGGATCGGCCGCCTTGATCTTGTCGAGGGCCGTTTTGTTGGGATGAAATCGCGCGGGATTTACGAGACACCCGGTGGAACAATCCTTTTGGAAGCACATCGCGGGATCGAACAGATCACGCTGGATCGTGGCGCCGCACATCTCAAGGATGAGCTGATGCCGCGCTATGCTGAACTGATTTACAATGGCTTTTGGTTCAGCCCTGAGCGCGAAATGCTACAGGCACTGATTGACCGGAGTCAGGAGCACGTCACAGGGACTGTGCGCCTCAAACTCTATAAAGGGCTCGCCAGAACGGTCGGACGCTGGTCCGACCATAGCCTCTATTCCGAAGCGCATGTTACATTTGAAGATGACGCAGGTGCTTATGATCAAAAAGATGCGGCAGGCTTCATCCAGTTGAACGCCCTTCGCCTCAAGCTGCTGGCGGCCCGGGATCGGCGTCTAAAGTAATCTTGAGTACAGACATGTGCTCAAAAAAGGGCATTGCCTGCTCAGCCAACTTCTCGAACTGATCATCAAGATCGGGAAGCGGTCCTTCGGGGCCGTCAAACCCCGTTGATCGATGAACGGCGCCGTACCAGTGTGACGCCCATACACCGTCATCTGCATGTCCCCCACTGGGCCATCGCAACATGTTTTCAGTCCAGGGAACACCGATGGCGACGCATAATTTCTGTAACATTTCAGACGGATTGGCACGGATGTCGCTTGAATCTACAACGATTGGATCCTTGACCTTCTCTAGGATGCGAACCTGCTGGGCAAATCCAATGTCGTCCAGAGTCGGCTGCTCGCGCTTTCGCGCATAGCTCGCAATTACGCGTGCCGGGTGCCGGATCAGAAACACGTTCTGGATCTGGTCTATCCAATCCATTGACCAGTCCGGCAACATGTGATGGGTCATGTGCTTTTGGTAGAATACAGGCTCTGATACGGGCGAAATCAGTGTTTTTGTAATTGTTTCCGGATGTGTCGGCTGCGCGTTGAGCACGTCACTTCTCAGCGGGTGATCCACCCCCGTCTGGGCGAGATAGGCGGCATAGAATGGTTCATCGACCACGCGCGTATCCCCGCGGGCAGCGAAGCTGTACATCATGGCCGTTGACAGGTTGCGCGGACCGGACCACATGGCAATTCTTTTCGTCATGCGCCAAGCGGTAGAGGCTGACAGCCGCGTGGTAAACACAAATTCACGCCTGCGCGACCTCACGTCGAGTTAGGTTGAGAACAAAAGCCGTCTGCGTCACCCTAAACAAAAGGAGACGCAAAATGACTCATCTTCGTACTTTCAAGACCTTGTCACTGGGCCTGATGATAGCATTGGGTTTTGTTGCTCAATCCAAGGCTTCCAATGCACAACAGCTTGAAACTCTTACGGTCGCAGGCGGATGCTTTTGGTGCGTTGAAGCAGACTTTGAGAAAGTTGCCGGTGTGACGGAAGCCGTGTCGGGCTTTATGGGGGGATCCACGTCCAATCCAACCTACAAGCAAGTCACTAAAGGCGGAACGGGTCATTTGGAGGCCGTACAAATAACGTTCGATCCTTCCAAAGTCACGACAGACACACTTTTGTCCCTGTTTTTCCGTTCCATCGACCCGACAGATGCGGGTGGGCAATTTTGCGATCGCGGCCAAAGTTATACCACTGCGGTCTTTGCTACACCGTCTCAAGTTGAAGCCGCCAAGGCCGCCAAGGCTGGTGCTCAGGCCGATCTGGGGCAGTCAGTCGTAACGCCGATCTTGCCAGCCTCCGAATTCTATCCAGCAGATGCCTATCACCAAGATTACTACAAACAGTCGACGATTGTTCTGACCCGCTTTGGTCCCAAGTCCAAAGCCAAGGCATACAAAGCTTACCGCGATGCTTGCGGTCGCGACGCACGGGTAAAAAGGCTTTGGGGTGATGCTGCACCATTTGCAGGCAGTTAAGCCAAACGGGCGTCTTCGATGTCTTTGAGATCAGGGATAACGTCCGCAGTGCCGTGGCGCGTGACCATCAACGCTGCTGCCTGCGTCGCAAGTGTGAGGGATTGCATCATTGGCATCCCTCGATCCAATCCGGCCACAAGATACCCAGTGAACGTATCCCCAGCGCCAGTGGTATCAACAGGTGTGACTGGGATCGCAGGAATATGCGTCTCGGTCCCTTTCGGTACATCGTACCAACGGCTTCCCTCGCTGCCCAAAGTGACCACGATGTGATGAACATCTAGGTCAGACAGCTGCCTCCCCAGCGCTGTGGTCAACTGCTGCGCTTCTACTTCGTTCAATACAAGCAGATCTGCAAATTCCAGCATATTAGAGACAGAAATTGCTTCGAATGGGGCTGCAGCATAAGCCACCTTTAGGCCAAGATCACGTGCCATTCGCGCCGCATCAACTTGGGCATTGGTTTCATTTTGCAAAACCAATGTGTCACCGGGCGATGCTTGCGTCAAAGCAGCGCCAAGCATGGCCTCGTTGATCATCCGATTTGTACCGGGGTAGATAACAATCTGATTTTCGCCATCATCACTGACGCAAATATTGGCATGGCCTGTTTTATCGTCTGCCAAGCGCGATATGTGTCGCGTATCGACGCCATATTCCATCAACCGTTCGACACACCACGCGCCGTCACCACCGACGACGCCGATATGTGATACGCGCGCAGCAGCGCGTGCAATGGCCACCGACATGTTAGCCCCTTTGCCACCCAGGCCACGCGCAAATTCAAGTGCGCTCAGGGTTTCACCCGGCGCTGCGAAATGGGGCACGCGGTACACATTGTCGACGTTGATCGAACCAAGGTTCCAGACAGCCATTATCCGACCTTGCACGCGGCCATCACGGCCATATTCAGAATATCATTGGCGGTGGAAACCGTCGAACAGATCTGAACCGAACTTTCGATACCAGTCAGGATCGGTCCAATCACGGTAGCCCCACCCATTTCCTGCATCAGTTTAACAGAAATACTGGCCGAGTGACGTGCGGGTACAACCAGGATGTTCGCAGGACCTGTCAAACGGGAGAATGGATAGGCCGCTTGAGCTTGCGCGTTCAGCGCAACATCGACCGTCATTTCGCCTTCATACTCAAAATCAACCCCGCGCTTGTCCAACACGCGTGGCGCAGCATGCATTTTTTCGGCGCGTTCAGACACAGGGTATCCAAAGGTCGAAAAGCTCACAAACGCGACACGTGGTTCAAGGCCCATATTTCGAGCAACACTCGCCGCGCGTTCCGCAATGTCTGCAAGATCTTCTTCGTTTGGCCACTCATGCACCAGTGTATCGGATATGAAGACGATCCGGCCCTTGTGAATGACGGCTGTCACACCGACTGCCTTGCTGTCTTCATGCGCATCAAACACGTGATTGATACGCTCAAGCGCATGGGCTGATTTGCGTGTCGCGCCTGTAACCAACCCGTCCCCGTGACCATGGGCCAGCATCAAAGACGCAAAGACGTGCCTATCTCTTGCGGCAAGTCGGTGAATGTCCTGAACGTCAAACCCGCGGCGTTGTAGTCTCTCGTAAAGATGGTTTTTGTATGCTTCGAGGTGCGGCGTATTGGCAGCATTTACAATCTCCAATTCACGCACAGCGTCGCCCATACCCGCTGTTTCAAGCTTTTCCTTAACGTCTTCCGCACGGCCAACAACCAATGCTTTCCCAAAACCAGACCGCTGATACATGACGGCTGCCCGCAGCACACGAGGGTCATCACCTTCTGCAAAAATCATACGGGCCTGAGCAGCGCGGGCGCGGGCGTTGATTCCGGTCAGGATGCTCGCTGTCGGATCCATGCGCGACTTGAGGCTAAGTTCATACGCATCCATATCAATGATCGGACGACGTGCAGCGCCCGTATCCATGCCCGCGCGTGCGACAGCGGGCGGAATCCGGTGAATGAGCCGAGGATCAAAGGGCGTTGGGATAATGTAATCGCGCCCAAAAGTCAGCGACTTGCCATAGGCCATAGCCACTTCGTCCGGGACATCTTCGCGGGCCAATGCAGCGAGGGCATGGGCGCACGCAATCTTCATTTCATCATTGATGGCCCGCGCGTGAATATCCAGCGCACCACGGAACAGGTAGGGAAAACCAAGGACATTGTTAACCTGATTTGGATAGTCGCTCCGTCCTGTTGCAACGATGGCATCCATGCGCACTTCATGTGCCTCTTCCGGAGTGATTTCGGGATCCGGGTTCGCCATTGCGAAGATCACCGGATTGTCTGCCATGCTTTGAACCATGGACGGAGTCACGGCACCCTTCACCGACACACCTAGGAAAACATCAGCGTCCACCATCGCTTCATCCAGCGTGCGCAAGTCGGTGTTGACTGCATGGGCTGACTTCCATTGGTTCATGCCTTCCGTGCGGCCCTGGAAAATCACGCCCTTTGTGTCACACACAATGCAGTTCTCGTGGCGTGCGCCCATGGATTTCAGCAATTCAATACAGGCGATCCCCGCAGCGCCCGCACCGTTGAGGACAATTTTGACATCTTCGATCTTCTTGCCTGAAATGTGCAACGCGTTGATCAAGCCCGCCGCGCAGATAACGGCCGTCCCATGCTGGTCGTCATGAAACACTGGAATGTCCATTTCTTCCTTGAGACGCTGTTCGATAATAAAGCACTCCGGCGCTTTGATATCCTCAAGGTTGATACCACCAAAGGTTGGCCCCATCAGCTTGACCGCATTGCAAAACGCGTCAGGATCTTCGGTATCCAGTTCGATGTCGATTGAGTTCACATCAGCAAAGCGCTTGAACAACACAGCCTTGCCTTCCATCACAGGCTTTGAGCCCAAAGCGCCAAGGTTACCCAAGCCCAAAACGGCTGTTCCGTTCGATATGACGGCTACAAGGTTACCTTTGTTTGTGTAGTCATAGGCCGTTTCCGGATTGGCAGCGATCGCTTCGCACGGCACCGCAACACCCGGGGAATACGCAAGGCTCAGATCCCGCTGGGTCGTCATCGGAACTGTTGCCGAGATTTCAAATTTGCCAGGCGTGGGTTCCAGATGGAACGCTAGGGCTTCCTCGGCTGTGACTTTGTTCTTGCTCATGTGCGGCTGTCCTCCCGTCGCGCCTTGGCGTCATATCGCAGTGCGTGCAGTGTCTCAATCGACTTTGGCTTTTCCTCAGGTCGGCCCGTTTGTAAGGTCGCCCGACAAAACCGGGGGAATACCATGTCAGTGACGCCAATGATGGCGCAGTATCTGGAGATCAAGGCAGCACATTCCAGTGCGTTGCTGTTCTACCGGATGGGTGACTTTTACGAGATGTTCTTTGACGACGCAGTTGCGGCGGCAGAGGCATTGGACATTGCCCTGACAAAACGCGGCAAGCACGATGGCGCAGACATTCCGATGTGCGGCGTCCCTGTCCATGCAGCAGAAGGCTATTTGCTGACCCTGATCCGAAAGGGGTTTCGGGTCGCCGTTTGTGAACAACTGGAAAGCCCCGCAGAAGCGAAAAAGCGAGGTTCAAAGTCGGTTGTAAAACGCGACGTTGTGCGTCTGGTGACTCCGGGTACGTTGACCGAGGAATCGCTGTTGGAGGCGCGTCGTCACAACTACCTCGCTGCTTTTGCGGATGTACGCGGCGAATGCGCTCTGGCTTGGGTCGATATTTCCACAGGCTCCTTTCAGGTCATGGCCATTGATGTGTCTCTGTTGGGCCCCGAGCTGGCGCGTTTGGCCCCATCCGAGCTGATCGCGTCAGAGACCAAGGAAGCCGATTTGCGCGAGATCGCTGATGACTTTGGGATACCTGTGACATCGTTAGGCAATGCCGCTTTTGACAGTACAACCGGTGCGGACCGCGTTTGTTCAGTGTTCAAAGTCGCCACATTAGAGGCATTTGGGGCGTTTTCACGTGCAGAAATCGGCGCAATGAGTGCGCTTGTTGAGTACCTGGACATTACGCAAAAGGGAAATTTGCCCCGGCTGTTGCCACCACAACAGGAAGTCGCCGACAAGACCGTTCAAATCGACGCAGCAACGCGCCGTAACCTTGAGTTGACAGCAGGACTAAACGGCGGTCGTGCCGGGTCCCTTCTTGCTGTCATTGACCAGACTGTAACGGCAGCTGGTGCGCGATTACTTGAACGACGCCTTTCGTCACCTTCGCGCAGTTTAGAGACTGTTTCACTCAGATTGGAGGCGGTGGATACGTGTCACGATCAACGTGACTTGCGCCAGCAATTTCGCGATGCTTTGCGCCGTGTGCCAGACATTGATCGAGCGCTGTCGCGATTGTCCCTTGATCGTGGAGGTCCACGAGATATGGCTGGAATCCGAAACGGATTGATCCAGGCACAAACAATCCACGACACCGTTCCAGACGACTTGCCACAACTTCTGCAAAGCGCGATTTCAGATTTGTCTGGTCACGCTGATCTCATCGAACGCCTCGAAGCTGATCTGATCGCCGAGCCCCCCTTGCTTGCGCGTGATGGAGGCTTCATTGCCACCGGATGCGACAGTGACCTGGATGAAGCGCGGCAGCTCAGGGACGAGGGGCGGTCAGTGATTGCCCAACTTCAACAGCAATATATTGAAAAAGCGGGCGTTCAGGCGCTCAAGATCAAACATAACAACGTACTTGGCTACTTCATCGAAGTCACAGCAACGCATGCTGACAAGATGATGTCTGCCCCTCTTTCAGAAACGTTCATCCATCGCCAAACAACGGCCAACCAGGTGCGATTTACAACAGTTGAATTGTCCGATCTGGAGACCCGTATTCTGAACGCCGGGGGTCGCGCTCTTGAGATTGAAAAGCGTCTCTATGATGGGCTGAAAGGACAAATTTTGGATGCGGGAGCGGCCATCGCTCAAACCGCACGTGCATTGGCGGAAATAGATGTTGCGAGCGCGTTGGCTGAATTGGCAGAAAGCGAACAGTGGTGCCGTCCGACGCTTGATACCTCCAGAGCCTTTTGCATAACCGGCGGGCGACACCCTGTGGTCGAAGCTGCACTGAAGAAACAAAGTGGTGCCCCGTTCATTGCCAACGACTGCGATCTGAGCGCGGCTGACTCGGCCGCGATCTGGCTTTTGACCGGGCCGAACATGGCTGGTAAATCGACATTCTTGCGTCAAAACGCCCTCATCGCGCTGCTTGCGCAAATGGGCAGCTATGTTCCGGCAAAATCTGCGCATATTGGACTTGTCAGCCAGGTGTTCAGTCGAGTGGGGGCATCCGATGATCTCGCCAGAGGGCGGTCGACCTTTATGGTTGAGATGGTGGAAACTGCTTCGATTTTGAATCAGGCAGATGATCGGGCCCTTGTCATTCTGGACGAGATCGGTCGTGGCACAGCGACGTATGATGGGCTCAGCATCGCATGGGCCACCCTTGAACATCTGCACGACGTCAACAAATCTCGCGCACTCTTCGCGACGCATTATCATGAGATGACGGCCCTGGCAGGTAAACTGGATGGCGTGGACAACGCCACTGTTGCGGTCAAGGAATGGGAAGGCGAAGTCGTCTTCCTGCACGAGGTGCACAAAGGCGCCGCTGACCGCAGCTATGGCGTGCAGGTCGCGCAATTGGCGGGCCTGCCCCCGGCCGTCATCTCACGTGCCCGTGTGGTGCTCGACGCGCTGGAAAAGGGCGAACGCGAGGGCGGCAATCAGAAAGCGATCATCGACGACCTGCCCCTCTTTGCCGCAGCACCGCCGCCGCAACCGGTTGCAACCAAACCGTCGCCCGCGCTGGACCTGCTCGACGACATCCACCCGGATGAGATGACTCCACGCGACGCGCTGGATGCGCTTTACCGACTGAAGGACGCCGCCAAGGACTGAAGGTCAGGGATTCCTGACCCGAATAAAACCGGTCGCTCGGGCCTTTCCCTCATGCAGATAGCAAGAGAGGGATAGACAGATGACACTGGTATGCTGCGGCAAAGAGATGCCGGAAAACTTGGACGACCTTTTAGATGACAAGACGGAGATTCATCCGGCTTTCCGCCAATTCGCAAAGCACCGTGCGGCGGGCGCTGAAATCGAATTCCTGATGGACGTCGCCCGGCAGCGGAATATCAAAGCGATCTATGACACCTATATCGCACGTACAAAGGAGGGTATTGGCGCGTTCGGGTTCGACTTCGGCTTCGGCGATCAGGATGAAGACGAAGTCATTTTTCAGATGTACCCACACTTGCGGCCCAAAGAACCTGCGCAGGTCAAGCCAAAGTCCGGGTTCACACTGGTCAACAAGGTTTTCAGCCGTCGAAAAAAGACACCCAAGAAGCGTGCCGCACCCACGACACCGGTTGCCCCAGTTGCACCGGTTGCCCCGGTCAATGCGCCAAAGACCATCAATGGTCAGGCGTTTGGTCGTAACGGTCAGATCGATGACATGTTGGCATTGGGCCGCGCGAACAACTTCAACGAGTCAGACTGGCGTCCACTGCTTGAGGATGCCTACACCGAGGTGTCGAAGTTTCTGGTGCGTGACAGTATCGTGACTGGGTTTTTCAAGTCGGAACAGTTTGAAAAGGCGCTCCAACCTGTTGTCGAACGGCTGATTACGCCAAAGGCTTCATCGATCCTGCGGGCGTTGCCCATATCATCGGGTACCGGCACACCATCAAGTGACGACTTCATTCTGGTCGCGGCGCTGATCGAAACAAAGATGGCAACGCTGCTCAGTGCATATTCCAACAAAGCATTCCAAACGCGCATGCAAACTGGCGAGAAATATTTCAACTCGCTCAAGGGCACATGGGGCTTTGAAATGGAATTCTGGACCTTCCGCAATTATCTCAGCCGATTCTGAACCAAAGCAATTTTAGCTCGCCGGCGTGGAACTGACCCCCACCTGCGCCGGTCTCAGCAGGCGATCATGCAGCATAAATCCCTCTGCGCTGACCTGTATGATCTCACCTGCCTTGGTCCCCGGCACCGGAGCCTCGAACATGGCTTGATGGTGCTGGGGATCAAACACTTCCCCAACCTCTGGCGAAATGCGTTCGATCCCGTGTTTCTTGAACACGTTCAGCAGCTCACGCATCGTCAGCTCCACTCCTTCGAGCAGGGCACCGGACACTTCGCGTTGTTCATCCGTGGCTGCCTCAAGCGCGCGTTTCATATTGTCGTAGACCGGCAGCATATCGCGGGCCAGTTTGGAGCCACCGTAATTCTCGGCCTCGCGGCGATCCTTGTCTGACCGTTTGCGCGCGTTTTCGGCATCCGCCAGCGCACGCATGAACCGGTCCTTCAGCTCATCCCGTTCTGCCCGCAATTCGTCCAGCTCAAGCGCTTCGTCATCAATCTCAATCATTTCGTCGGCAAATTCTTCATCTGCCGCAACATCTACGTCATCAAGAAATTCGTCGTTCTTGGGCTCAGCCATCTTCTACCTCTCACTGCGATCCGACAGCATCCGTCCGACCAGCTGCGCTGTGTAATCTACGATCGGTACGATCCGGCCATAGTTTAGCCGCGTAGGGCCAATCACCCCGACCGCACCGATAACTTTTCGATCCGCGTTCATATAAGGGGAAACAACCAAAGAGGAACCCGAAAGTGAGAAAAGTTTGTTCTCCGAACCGATAAAAATGCGTACACCATCTCCGTCTTGGGTCAGGTCGAGAAACTCGGCAATGTCACGCTTGCGTTCGAGATCATCAAAAAGACTACGAATGCGCTCAAGATCTTCGGTTTCTGCCGAATCGCTAAGCAAGTTAGAGCGACCACGCACAATCAGCCGCTCGGGCGTGTCGCCTTCCCCCTCCCAAAATGCCGCACCACTTTCAACAAGGGCGCGCGACAAAGAATCGAGTTCCTGTCGCCGTTCTGCAATTTCGCGCTGCACAACCGAAGTGACCTCGGACAGGGTGCGCCCCTCGATCACGGCATTCAAGAAATTTGCCGCTTCACGCATCGATGATGGGGTTTGCCCAGGTGGCGGTTGGAACAATCGGTTTTCGACATGACCGTCCGCAAATACCAAAACAACAAGAGCCTGTTCAGGCCCAAGAGGCACAAAATCCAAATGCTTTATCGGTGCTTCATGCTTGGGCGTGAGAACCAAAGACGCACCGTGTGTGACGCCGGACAGCGCAGAACCAACACGGTCCAATAGGCCGCCCACATCCCGCTCATTACTGCCGAGCGTTGCGTCAATTTTCTCACGATCAGAATCGTCCGGGACACCCACTTCGAGCAGGCCGTCGACAAACATGCGTAAACCCAACTGTGTCGGAACCCGACCCGCACTTATGTGTGGGCTATCCAGTAGACCCATGAACTCCAGATCCTGCATGACATTGCGGATTGTCGCGGCGCTGACTTTCTCGCTGAAGTCTCGCGTGAGTGTTCTTGATCCCACTGGATCACCAGATTCCAGATACCCTTCAACAACGCGTCGGAACACTTCACGTGACCGATCGTTCATTTCGTCCAGCAGTTTAGGGGCATCTATCATGGCTCAACTATTAAAGGTCTCAAAATTCAAAGGTCAATCGGGGTTGCGTCACCACCACTGCGGGCGTTAGGTCGCAGGGACCAGCAAAAGGAAATGCATATGCGCCCGTCAGGCAGAGAGTTAAACGAAATGCGCTCGGTTTCGATCGAGACAGGTTTTACCAAACACGCCGAAGGGTCCGCCCTGATCAAAATGGGTGACACGCATGTGCTTTGCACAGCAACCATCGAAGATCGTGTGCCTCCATTCATCAAGGGTTCAGGTCTTGGTTGGGTTACTGCGGAGTACGGCATGCTGCCCCGTGCGACAAACACACGAATGCGACGTGAAGCTGCTTCTGGCAAGCAAGGTGGTCGAACTGTGGAAATCCAGCGGTTAATCGGGAGATCCCTGCGGGCTGGCGTAGACCGGGTCGCGCTGGGCGAGCGGCAGATCACCGTCGATTGCGATGTGCTTCAAGCCGATGGAGGAACTCGTTGTGCCTCAATCACAGGTGGTTGGGTCGCGCTTCGGCTTGCTGTTGATAAACTGATGAAGGCCGGGGACGTGGTCAGTAACCCGCTCATCTCACCAGTCGCGGCCGTAAGTTGCGGTATTTATGCTGGACAGCCCGTTCTGGATTTGGACTACCCGGAAGACAGCGAAGCCGGGGTTGATGGCAATTTCATCATGTTAGGCAACGGTCAACTAATCGAAGTGCAGATGAGTGCAGAAGGGTCTACTTTCTCGCGCGATCAAATGAACGCATTGATGGATCTTGCCGACAAAGGCGTTGCTGAATTGGTTGCAGCTCAGCAGGCTGCCACTGCATGACACGTCGGTTCGAAGGCAAACGCATTCTTGTTGCGACACACAACGCCGGTAAGCTCGAGGAGATGGAAGAGCTGTTCGCGCCTTTCGGCGTATCCGTCGTAGGCGCTGCCGAGATGAAGCTGGATGAACCAGAAGAAACTGAAGAAACCTTTGTCGGGAATGCGCGCATCAAAGCACGTGCAGCGGTTGTTGCAACGGGTTTACCTGCACTTGCAGATGATTCCGGCATTGAAGTCGATGCGCTAGACGGAGCGCCCGGCGTGTACACTGCGGATTGGGCAGAAACGGAGAATGGCCGCGACTTTATGATGGCCATGACCCGCACGCATGATGAGATACTCAAGACAAATGCGGCGCAGCCGTGGACCGCGCGGTTTTGCTCGACCTTGGTTCTGGCATGGCCGGACGGCCATGAAGAGATCTTTGCCGGAACTGTAGACGGGACACTTGTTTGGCCCATTCGTGGCAAACAGGGACATGGCTATGATCCGATGTTCCAACCTCTTGGCCACGATAGGACTTTTGCGGAAATGACTCATGACGAGAAAAACGCCATCAGTCATCGTGCGGATAGCTTCAACAAACTAATTAAGGGTTGTTTTGGCTGAGGATTGGGAAGCCGGCGGTTTCGGCCTGTATATCCATTGGCCTTTCTGCGCGGCCAAGTGCCCCTATTGCGATTTCAACAGTCATGTTTCACGCAGCGTGGATCATCAGGCGTGGACGTCCGCTTACCTGGACGAAATAGCCCGCGTTGGACAAGAAACCGAAGGCAGAGTGTTGCGAACGGTGTTCTTTGGCGGAGGCACGCCAAGTTTGATGGAGCCTTCGACAGTCTCGGCGATTTTGGACTTAGTTTCCAAAACGTGGCCATTGGCCAATGACCTTGAGGTCACATTAGAAGCAAATCCAACTTCAGTTGAAGCCTCCCGATTTTCAGCGTTCCGATCTGCTGGGGTCAATCGAGTGTCCATGGGGATTCAGGCGCTGAATGACCCTGATCTTCAAGCTTTGGGTCGCATGCACACAGCTCAAGAAGGCTTGGCGGCATTTGAAATTGCTCGATCCACCTTTGAACGGGTCAGCTTTGATCTGATGTACGGGCGTCAAAATCAGTCACTAAAGCAATGGCAATCAGAGTTATCGGATGCTTTGCGATTGGGGTTGGATCATGTGTCCTTATACCAATTGACCGTCGAGGCAGGCACGGCGTTCGGTGACAGATACGCTTCTGGTAAACTCAGAGGACTTCCAGACGACGATTTGTCGGCGGACATGTATCTTCTGACCCAAGAGTTATGCGCTGCAGCAGGGATGCCAAGATATGAGGTGTCCAACCATGCCAAGGATGGAGCGGAGTCACGACACAACAAAATTTACTGGGAATATGGGGATTACATCGGGATTGGGCCAGGTGCTCATGGCCGACTGACGATCGATGGACAACGATGGTCTACTGAGCAAACCCGGATGCCAGATGGCTGGCTAAACGGCAGTGACCGAGAACACCGAAACGCACTTTCACGCAACGACCAAGCGACTGAGCTACTCCTTATGGGTCTGCGTTTGCGCGATGGTGTGATCTTGGAACGATTTAACTCCTTATCAGATACCCCGATCAACGATAGAACCTTGAGCCGATTGTCAGATGAAGGTTACCTAAAACATAGAAACGGCGTAATTTCCGTTTCAAATCAAGGATTTATGATATTGAACGAGATCTTGCGCCAACTCTTGCGTTAACCGCCGCTCAACTTCCGGCATAACTCATCAAGTTCATCCAAACTGCTGTATCGCAGAACCATTTCACCACTTTCACCATCTGCTTTGTGGTTCAAAGTCACTTTGACACCAGTGGCAGCGGACAGATCGTTTTCCAGCGCGCGCGTGTCTGCGTCTTTCTCCATTGTCTTTGCTTGTGTCGGTACTCTTACGGCCTTGCCATCTGCCACAGCAGACTTCTTGACCAAGGCCTCAGTTGCTCGAACAGAGAGGCCGCCAGCAATCACCTTCCGCGCCAGCGATTCTGGATCATCTGCAGTTATCAAAGCTCGGGCATGACCAGCGCTAAGCGAACCATCAAGGACAAGGTTTTGAACGGACGTGGGCAACTGCAACAACCGCAACAAGTTGGCGATATGGCTACGGCTCTTCCCAAGCGCTTCTGACATTTTTTCTTGAGTATGACCGAACCGGTCCATCAATTGCTTATATCCAGCGGCCTCTTCGATTGAATTCAGATCCGCTCGCTGGATATTTTCAATGATTGCGACTTCCAGCACCTCAGTATCTGAAAAATCGCGAATAAGAGCTGGAACTTCATGCAGTTGAGCCTGCTGCGCTGCCCGCCAACGGCGTTCACCTGCAACGATCTGATAGAGATCTTCGACTCTCCTTACGATCAGTGGCTGAAGAATTCCCTTCTCCTTGATAGAAGCAACAAGATCGTCCAACATCCCCGCATCAAACTGCTTGCGCGGTTGGTCCGGGTTAGGAACAATCTTCTCAATAGGTATCAACTGATCTGCTGCCCGGGCAGTGGGCTGTTCCGAAGCCGGTTCGCCAACATCAGCCATCAATGCAGACAAACCTCGACCCAAGCCGCGTTTTTTATCTTTACTCGACATGTTCACTCCCCTTGCGCACTGTTGTTTCGCACTACTTCTTTCGCCAAGGCGCGATAGGCTGCTGCGCCTTTTGATGTCGTATCATATTGCAGGACCGGCATCGCATATGATGGCGCCTCGCTGACCCTCACGTTCCGAGGGATTTTCGTCACAAAAACCAAGTCGCCGAGGTTTTTACGCGCGTCCTGCTCTACAAGTTGCGACAGGTTGTTTCGAGCATCGTACATAGTCAGCACCACGCCCTCTATGCGCAGATTTGGATTACCGGTCTGGCGCACTTCACGGATTGTGAGCATCAGCTGGGACAAACCCTCCAAGGCAAAAAATTCACTTTGTAGAGGAATGAGCACCGAGTGAGACGCGATCATGGCGTTGACTGTCAACAAATTGAGTGATGGTGGGCAGTCAATCAGAATGAAATCGAACCCGAATGCATCCATAGCAGTTTGCCGCAAAGCATCATGCAGCAGAAAACTGCGCTTCTCATTCGACAACAACTCCATATCAGCAGAGCTCAAATCAACTGTCGATGGCACAATGTGCAATCCAGAGATATTTGTCGACAAGATCACGTCGTTCAAATGGATATCTTCAAGTAACAGCTCGTATGTTGTGAACTCTCGATCTACTTGCTCAACACCCAGTCCAGTTGACGCGTTGCCCTGTGGATCAAGATCGATCAACAACACCTTAAAACCAGCCTCGACCAAAGCTGCAGCAAGGTTAATTGTGGTCGTCGTTTTGCCGACGCCACCCTTTTGGTTTGCCACCGAGATAATTTTTGGACCCTTCGGTCGGGTAGGATCAGACAAGCTCTATGTCCTTTATCGTGAGAATGGCGGCTTCAGCGTTCGTTTTACTGGGCGTTGCCACGTATGAAAACCGCCAGTTCATCTCAGCTGCACGTATTTCATCTTTCCAAGTAGCACCCTTCAGGAAAACACACGTTCCTCCTTCTGCGAGATGCCTCTTAGCATAGCCCAGCAACCGATCAAGGGATGTGAGGGCCCGCGCGGAAATCACGGACGCTTCCTGCGCATCTGCATTTTCTACTCGTGCGTTGATGACCCGTGTGTTGAGGTTTAACTCGCGAACACAGGTGCGCAAGAATGTACATTTTCGCTGGTCGCTTTCCACCAAGACAGTTTCGTGTTCATTGCTATCAGATTGGCGCAATATCGCGACGACAATACCAGGCAACCCACCACCAGACCCCAGATCGAGCCAAACACCATCTGCCTTGTGGTAAACTTGGGAAGAATCCCAGATGTGGCGGATTGGTATGCTGTCTACCGAGTTCTTGGAAACAAGATTTATTCTCTTGGTCCATGTGCGCAGTAGGTCCTGAAAAATACCAAATTGTTCCAGTGTTTCACGTGAAACATTTCCGTCGTACCAATCCGGGATGTGAATCATGCGCTTTTTTTCGCCATCGAACGCATACGTCCAAGAATAAGCGCCAATGCTGCCGGCGTCATACCGTCAATGCGAGACGCCTGCGAGAGGTCTGTAGGACGTATGGCTTCTAGTTTTCCACGCAGTTCAGAAGATAGACCTGTGACAGTTTCATATGAAAAATCTGCTGGGATCAAATGTTTTTCGTCCTTCCGCATGCGCTCAACATCATTCTTCTGCCTGGCGATATAGTTGGCGTACAACGCATCCCGCGATAATTGGTCCTGGATCTCGCTTGGAATGTCCCCAAGGTCTGAATCCAAGGCGATCACATCATTAAAAGTGACGTCTGGAAAAGACAAAAGCTGAAATGGTGTGCGTTTGGTTCCGTCTTGATTAATCTTAATTCCGGCTTGAGAGATCTGCTTTGGCGTATACTCTGCTCGATTCATGCGCTCACGACCGGACGCGAGCTGTTTTTGTTTTTCTCCAAATACAGCGGCGCGGTCTTGGCCAACACACCCCAGTGCCAGACCAAATTCAGTCAACCGTTGATCCGCATTGTCTGCCCGAAGCGACAATCTGAACTCAGCACGGGATGTGAACATACGGTATGGCTCCGTAACACCACGTGTTACCAAGTCGTCAATCATCACACCAATATAGCTGTTGTCCCTGCGGAAAATTGCGCGGTCTTGATCAAAAGCCTTACGCGCCGCATTTAACCCAGCGACAAGACCTTGTGCCGCCGCCTCCTCGTACCCCGTTGTTCCGTTGATCTGACCTGCAAAATATAGCCCACCAATGTTCCGTACACTCAGATCAGAGTTCAATGCTCGAGGATCAACGTAATCGTATTCAATGGCATATCCGGGTTGAAGGATCTTAGCCTGCTCAAGGCCTGCAATTGAACGTACATAATCCTCTTGAACTTCTGCAGGCAGAGAGGTCGAAATGCCGTTAGGATAGATCGTTTCCAACCCCAACCCTTCTGGCTCTAGAAAAATCTGGTGCGATGTCTTATCGGCAAATCGGACAATTTTGTCTTCGATTGATGGGCAATAACGGGGTCCGACACCGTCTATATGCCCGCCATACATCGCCGATCGCTCTAGGTTTCGGCGAATTATGTCGTGTGTCTTCTCATTAGTATGCGTGATGCCGCAGGAGACTTGCCGGAGGGCTGGCGCAGTAGACATGAAGGAAAACATCGACGCGTTTTCATCTGCTTCCTGCGTCTCAAGATCTTCCCAATTGATCGACTGTTTCGCAAGCCGTGGCGGTGTACCCGTTTTCAGTCGACCTAAAGGCAAACCGAAGTCATCAATTCTCTCTGCCAACCGGGTCGCCGCAGCGTCCCCCATGCGACCGCCCCCGTAAGACTTGTCGCCAATATGGATCAGCCCCCTCAAGAAGGTTCCAGTTGTCAGAATAACCGTACTCCCACGAACCTGTTCGTCCTTGGCAGTTGTGATACCAACAACACTGTTGCCATCCATGATGAAATCCGTGACCTCCGCCTCGATGACAGTAAGGTTAGGTGTGTTTGAAATTGCCTCCCGCATCTCAGCTTGGTAAATTTCACGATCGGCCTGCGTGCGCGGGCCCTGCACCGCCGGTCCTTTCCGACGGTTCAACAGCCGGAATTGAATACCTGCCGCATCCGCAACGCGACCCATGATACCGTCCATGGCATCAATTTCCCGAACCAGGTGCCCTTTGCCCAACCCGCCAATCGCCGGATTACAAGACATGACGCCAAGGTCTGAAATCTTCATCGTAACAAGAGCGGTTGATGCACCCATGCGCGCAGACGCATGCGCAGCTTCACAGCCAGCATGTCCACCACCGATGACAATGACATCAAATTGTTTCACGTGAAACATCCTCTTATTTACCCAAGCAGAAGCTCGAAAAGATCTCACCCAACAGGTTTTCTACATCAACTCGCCCAATGACGACTTCAAGCTCTCGAATCGCAGTTCGGACTTCTTCAGCAGCGATATCATAGTAGTCCGGACCATTTCCAACACTGCGCGACGCAGCGTTGAGATTCTGAACGGAAGACACAAAAGCACGTCGATGCCGTTCATGGGTGACAAGCCCGGCTGATTGAACGCGGTCGCTCAATACTGCTGTGACGTCATCCACGAGACGTTGAACGCCTTCGCCAGTTTTTCCAGAAACCGACGGCAAATTATCAGATCTAGTATCAGCCATAGGGGCAACAACAATATCTTGTGTCAGATGTGGGATTCCAAGATCTTCTCCTGGCTCCATGATGAAGATACGCAAATCAGCGGCAGTGGCTCGTTCCACCGCCCGCTCAATGCCCTTCGATTCAACATCATCTGCCCCATCGCGCAAACCCGCTGTATCCAGAATCGTAACCGGTAAACCATTCAGATCCATACGTACTTCAATAATATCACGCGTCGTTCCCGCTTGCGCAGAAGTTATAGCAGCCTCTCTTCGCGCAATATTGTTGAGCAAGGTCGACTTACCCGTGTTTGGCCGACCAACAATTGCCACTTCAAAACCGACCCTGACACGTTCTGCAGTCGCATAACCCTGTACGTTTCTTTCCATGTCCGAATGAACGGATCCGAGCAAAGCCTGAACTTCCTCTGACACATCAACTGGCACGTCTTCGTCAGCAAAATCTATCGTCGCTTCGATCAAGGCGGCTGCGCGAATGAGTTGTGCACGCCACTCTTCGATCTTTTGACTGACATCGCCAGACAACATCCGCATGGCCTGTTGCCGCTGCATTTCTGTCTCAGCGGAAATCAGATCACCCAAAGCTTCAACTTGCAGCAGATCCAATTTGTCGTTGTCCAAAGCCCGTCGCGTAAATTCTCCCGGATCTGCTATGCGCGCAGTGCTTTGAGACAACTCCTTCAGAATAGCCTGAACGACGGCTATGCTACCGTGAAGATGCAGCTCGACAACGTCCTCACCTGTGAAGCTGGCCGGCCCTGCAAAAGCCAAAACCATAGCTTCATCTAAAACTTCGCCCGCGCTATTTCGCACGTAACGAACACCGGTTCGGCGAGGCGCAGGAAGATCACCCACAAGGCCCATGCCAATGTCAAACGCATCAGGCCCCGAAATTCGAATAACAGCCACGCCTGCCCGCCCCTGCGCCGTTGCCAGGGCGAAAATCGTATCCATTTGGAAGACCTCCGAAGCGCTAGGTGTTCATTGAATCAAAGAACTCACTGTTGGTCTTAGTCTGTTTCAGTTTGGAAATCAGGAACTCGATCGCATCGGTCGTTCCCATGGGGTTCAAGATGCGCCGCAAAACGAATGTCTTGGCGAGATCGATCTTGTCCACCAACAGGTCTTCTTTCCGCGTACCGGACTTGAGAATATCGATAGCGGGGAACACGCGCTTGTCCGCAATCTTACGATCAAGCACGATTTCCGAGTTACCCGTGCCCTTGAATTCTTCAAAGATTACTTCATCCATGCGGCTGCCTGTATCAATCAGTGCCGTTGCAATGATGGTCAGCGATCCACCTTCTTCAATATTCCGAGCCGCACCGAAGAACCGTTTTGGGCGCTGCAAAGCATTTGCATCCACACCACCTGTCAGAACCTTACCGGATGAGGGCACAACCGTGTTAAAGGCGCGACCCAATCGGGTGATGGAGTCCAACAGGATGACAACGTCGCGCTTGTGTTCCACAAGGCGCTTTGCCTTTTCAATGACCATTTCAGACACAGCCACGTGACGCGTTGCCGGTTCGTCAAATGTGGAACTGACAACCTCCCCTTTCACAGACCTTTGCATGTCGGTGACTTCCTCGGGTCGTTCATCAATCAAAAGAACAATCAGGTAACATTCTGGATGGTTCTTTTCGATGCTGGAGGCGATGTTCTGCAACAATACGGTTTTACCCGTACGCGGCGGAGCCACGATCAGTGAACGCTGCCCCTTCCCGATTGGGGATACCAGATCAATGATCCGGGCCGAGCGATCTTTTGTCGCTGGATCATCCGTCTCCATCGTCAGACGTTCATCTGGATAGAGCGGGGTCAGGTTATCAAATGCGATCTTGTGCCGAGCCTTCTCAGGATCTTCAAAGTTAATCCGTGTCGCACTGGTCAATGCAAAGTAACGCTCGTTGTCATCAGGCGCCTTGATCAGACCGTCAATCGTGTCTCCGGTCCGCAACGAATACTGACGGATCATATCAGGTGAGACATAAATATCGTCAGGGCCCGGCAGATAGTTTGCTTCGGGAGAACGAAGGAAGCCGAAGCCATCTTGAAGAACTTCCAACACGCCATCGCCGTAGACTTCCCATCCTTCGTCAGCACGCTCCCGCAAGATTTGAAACATCATCTCGCCTTTACGCATGGTCGAGGCGTTTTCGATCTCCAACTCTTCCGCCATTGCGAGAAGGTTCTTGGGTGTTTGCGCCTTAAGATCGGCAAGCGCGAGACGTTCTTGTGTCATGGAAATACTCTATCACTGCGCTCTGAAGCCGAGCGGCATGGTGGTGAAGATTGCAAAAGCTGCTGCAAACCCAGAACAGGGCGCTTGGCTCACATAGACATCAGATTAATCGGAGTCAATGAATTCAGAATTTCACGACAACTGACAAAACGATCAGAACCATCAGCAACGTAGGAACTTCGTTCATCATGCGATACTGGCGCCCGGTCTTGATCGGACCGCCTGCCGCAAATACTTTGCGCTGCGCGCTCAACCATCCATGAAATCCTGACATGGCCACGATCCCAAACAGTTTAGTCCATGGCCAAACGGCACTCCAATCAATCACACCTGGTATCGTAGCAAGGCAAATGCCCAGAACCCATGTGGCTATCATGGAAGGCGTCATGATCACTTTCAAAAGCTTGTATTCCATCGTCTGAAACAGCTTATGCGTATCGCCCGACAATCCAACTTGCTCAGCGTGATAGACATACAGCCTAGGAAGGTAAAACAGTGCAGCCATCCATGCGATCACGGCCATGATGTGAAACGCTTTTATCCAAGGATAGAGATTTGCTAGCCAGTCACCCATGTCACCACTCTCCCGAAAGGTTCGTGGACCCTAATAAATAAATAAAAGAAAAGAGAAAGGATGATGATTTTGTAGGGGCACCATTTTCTGTGGATTATCTGTTTTCCCGTACGGTTTTCCACAGTGGGGAGGATTGACCGCTATCGCTTACATTAAGGTTCAACAACAGAGAAATATATTATATTTACAAATACTTACGAGGAAAATGACAAATCGTTTCTATGAACGAATCTGTGGACAAGCTTGTAAAAACAGTTCAACTCACAACAAACGGCTTGTTCTTGTCTACACTGGATGAAACGAGCAGGAATCGGTGGGTCACGAAGCAAAAGACGACTTGCAGCCGTCAAGTCAAAACCTCACAAACCGACACACACCATATTCCTCAGACACTCACAGGGTTATCCTCATGTCTATCCCCTTGGTTCTCGCATCAGGATCAGCCATTCGTGCTGAGATGTTGCGAAATGCCGGTGTCCAGTTCGAGGTAAGCGTCCCTCGAATTGATGAAGAAACCATTAAGATGAGCATCCAAGCGGATGAAACAGGCGCGTCAGCCCGCGATATTGCAGATGTTCTCGCCGAGGCAAAGGCCCGCAAAACAGCACTGAAGCATCCAGAGGCAATGGTCATTGGATGTGACCAGATACTTGCCCATGGCGATCAGATATTGTCGAAACCGAAGAACCCTGATCACGCTCTTGCGCAACTCAAACAGCTGCGCGGCGAGCGCCACGCGCTCTTATCGGCTGCTGTCATCTATCACGAAGGGCAGCCAATCTGGCGTCACGTTGGACAAGTCAGGTTGAGAATGCGGGAATTCTCTGATGCCTACTTAAACGGTTACGTCGACCGCAACTGGGACCAGATACAACACTGTGTCGGGGGTTATCAGCTGGAGGCGGAGGGCGTTCGTTTATTTCATAATATCGAGGGGGATTACTTTCATGTCCTTGGTATGCCACTTTTAGAACTGCTGGCGTTTTTGACGCTACGCGGTGCAATTGAAGGTTAGAACGGCAAGGCAATGGCGGGAAAAATTCCCTTGGCTGGGGTCATTGGAACTCCAATTGGACACAGCAAGTCCCCTCAGATTCACAAGCACTGGCTGCGCACACACGGATTGCCCGGTGATTACGTCCCCATGGATGTCGCCACCCAGGACCTCCGTGAGGTTTTGACAATGTTGCCCAAGGCTGGATTTGTTGGTGTAAACATCACGATTCCACACAAAGAAGCTGTACTGGAACTCGCGGATCTCGTCACAGATCGCGCGACGCTGATAGGTGCCGCAAATACACTGATCTTCCGGAAAGATGGCAAGATCCACGCTGACAATACAGATGGGTACGGGTTTATCGAGAACCTCAAAGCCGGCGCGCCAAATTGGAACCCTGCCGCCGGGCCCGCGGCTGTGTTGGGTGCAGGCGGCGCAGCGCGGGCTGTGGTCGCTTCTCTTGCCGATGCAGGAGTGCCCGAAATCTTTCTGACCAACCGAACCCGTGTACGGGCGGAAAAATTGGCCGAGGATTTTGGCATGCGGGTTACGGTGGTGGACTGGGTGCAAGCCGGGAACATCCTTGATGACTCCACGCTTGTGGTAAACACGACTTCACTGGGAATGATCGGCAAACCGGAATTACGCGTCCCACTTGATGGTTTGCGCGCAGGGACTGTGGTGACCGATCTGGTGTACGCGCCTTTGCGCACACGGCTGTTGGCCGAAGCAGAAGAACGTCGATGTATCACGGTAGATGGTCTTGGTATGTTGCTGCACCAAGCGGTCCCGGCATTTGAACGCTGGTTTGGCAAACGTCCTATTGTTGATAGCGCCACCCGCGCCGCAGCTTTGCGGTGATGTTCAAACTTGGTTTGACTGGTTCAATCGGCATGGGCAAATCGACCACTGCCCGGATGTTCGCAGCTGCTGGATGTGCAGTTTGGGACGCGGATGCCGCTGTGCACAGAATATATTCAAAAGGCGGCAGCGCTGTGGTGCCAATCGCCGCGCAATTCCCCGACGCGGTTGTTTCAGGAACAGTTTCTCGCGACTACTTGAAAGAGTTGATCGCTCAGGATGCATCGGTGCTGAAAACATTGGAGAGTATCGTGCACCCTTTGGTCGCGCAGGATCGAGCCGCCTTCATTGAAAACACAACGTCAGAAATTCTTGTGTTCGACATTCCGCTGCTGTTCGAAACCGGCGGCGATCAGGCAATGGATGCTGTGGCATGTGTCTCTGTGTCACCAGAAGAGCAGGAAAAACGTGTGATGGCGCGTGGAACCATGAGCAAAGAGCAGTTCCTGACAATCCGGAACAAACAAATGCCAAACGAAGAAAAATGCGCACGAGCGGACTATGTCATTGCGACGGATACGCTTGAACACGCACAAGCGCAGGTTCATTCTGTGATCAAGGACATTAGGGGCAGGCTCAATCATGCGTGAAATCGTTCTGGATACAGAAACCACCGGGTTTGATCCGCAAGGTGGTGACCGCATCGTCGAAATCGGGGCGATTGAACTGATTGGTCACGTACCGACCAAAAACCAATTCCATGAATACATCGATCCGGAACGTTCAATGCCTCAAGAGGCGTTCGAAGTGCACGGGTTGGGCGATGACTTCCTCAGGGGGAAGCCAAAGTTTGCGGCAATCGGTCAAGCGTTCCTGGATTTCATCGGTGACGCCAAGCTGGTCATTCACAACGCCGCCTTCGACATGAAGTTTCTGAATGCGGAACTCAAATGGATGGGTTTGCCGCAGATCCCGTACGAACAAGCCATTGATACACTTGATATCGCACGTCGCCGTTTTCCGGGCTCACCTGCATCGCTTGATGCGCTGTGCCGTCGATTTGGCATTGATAACTCTGCACGTACGCTGCACGGCGCTTTGCTGGACAGCGAAATTTTAGCCGAGGTTTACCTCGAACTGATCGGCGGTCGGCAACCTGACTTCGGATTGTCGACAGAGTCAGCCAAACAGGGGGTCACGACAAGTACTGACAGTTGGACGGCCAAACCTAGGGAAACGGCCCTACCCTCTCGTCTGTCAGAAAAAGAAAAGGCGGCTCACGCCGCCTTTGTCTCAGATCTAGGTGATAGCACTTTGTGGCCGCGCTGACTCAAGCGTCGAGCTTGGGGCTTTCTGCCGCTTGGCGGCGGGCAATTTCGTTGCGGTACAGCGAAACGAAGTCGATGTTTTCCAGATTCAGCGGCGGGAAGCCACCATCGCGCGTGATGTCGCTGACAACGCGGCGCAGGAATGGGAAGATCATGCGCGGGCATTCGATCAGCAGGAATGGATGCATCTGGTCTTCGGGAACATTGTCGATGAAGAAGATACCGACATAGTCGATCTCAAGAACAAACAGGACAGCATCGCTTTCCTTGTCCTTGGATGTGACATTCAATTTGATTGAAGATTCGAACTGATTGTCCGGCGTCCGCTTTTTGGCGTCGAGGTTCACTTGTACCTGAACATCTGGCTGCATGTCGGGGGAGCCGCCCTTTTGCGCAACGATGTTTTCAAACGACATATCTCGGATGAACTGTCCGAGGACACGCATTTGTGGACCCTGTGGGGCGGCGGCTTGTTCTTCTTCGGCCATATGAGGACTCTCCTGTCGGCATTCAAATTTTGTGTCTGGTATCAGCTTGGTCGAGTAGCCTCAATGCTTGGTCCAACCAGAAGGTCCATCCACTTTCGGCGCATCTTCCGAAATTTCGGTGTATTCCCCGTCAACAACATCTGATTGGGAGTGTGTATGCCCCGTCTGTGTGGAAAACGACGCAACATGAACGCGCGATTTCGCCCATTTGAAGACAATCGATCGGACACTAGGGATCAACAGCCCAAATCCAACGGCATCTGTAAAAAACCCAGGTGTCAAAAGTAACGCGCCAGAAAACAGGATCATCGCTCCATGGGCCAAGGCTTCGCTTGGATCCTGTAAGCCACCAAACGAGCGACGCACATTGTTGAGGGCCTGCAGCCCCTGCTGACGCACCAGATACGTACCAATAATGGCTGTGACGATCACAATAAGGAGCGTCGACCATAGGCCTATTGCGCCTCCAACCTGAATGAAAAGCGCAATTTCAATCAGTGGAACGGTCACGAAGGCGATAAACAGCCACATGTGCGACATCCTTTCAGTCATGCAAATCCGTGCTGCGGTGGACTTGGGCCACCCCGTCACCTACATAAGGGTCTTGATACGCTCCCGCCACCCGATGCGTTTAACGAGGTATGAATGAACTCTCCGTTGATCCAATTGCTGGTTCTTGCCGGCATTGCTGTTTTCCTGATCCTGCGTCTGAAGAACGTGCTGGGCACGCGCGAGGGGTTTGAACAACCCCCTTTGCCTCGTCAGGGTGCCGAACGCAGCAATCGTCCTGAACTTGAAGTTATCGAAGGCGGTCCCGATCTAGACATCACAGATCATGTTGATGAAGACAGCGATGCGGCACAAGCGTTGACAGGCATGAAACGCTTGGAACCTTCATTTCACGTCGCAGACTTTTTGCAGGGCGCCCGAGGTGCCTATGAGATGATCGTCATGGGTTATGAGCGCGGAGAACTGGCCGAAATACAGCCATTCCTGTCCGAAGACATCTATGAGTCATTTGTGGATGGTGTGGCCGCGCGCGAAGATCAGGGGCTGACCATCGAGGCGGACTTTATCGGCGTGCGCGAAATGAAATTGGTCAACGCGACGCTGAACGAGGAAACACAGGAAGGCGAAGTCACGATACGATTTGTTTCCGAGCTGACATCTGCTGTCCGCGATCGCGGCGGTGATATCGTTGAGGGCAGCCTGACAGAAGTAAAACGGCAGAAAGACACATGGTCTTTTGCCCGCACGATGGGGGCTGACGACCCAAATTGGTTGCTGGTTTCTACAGACGCGTAATCCATGCCGTTTTCGGATTTTTGGTGTGCGGTGTTGCCATGACAGGCAACGCTGCAGCCGAAATTCGGTATTCCATCATGGACTATTCAGCCCTTGATGGATGGGCTGAAGACGACCACGCCGCTGCATTCGACGTGTTCCGCAACACCTGCAACGATATGAAGGATCCCGATTGGCGTGCGCTTTGTGCACTGTCGTCAGATGTGCCGGACCCGCGATCTTTCTTCGAGCTGTTCTTTCGCCCTGTCCTGATCGAAGACGGGCAACCCGGGCTGTTCACAGGTTACTTTGAACCAGAGCTGGATGGCGCGCTGCGCCGCTCGTCCCGTTACCGTTTTCCCGTCTATGCGATGCCACCCGAAGCGCGCGTGTCCCGCCCATGGTTCACGCGGCGGGACATATTGGAAAGCGGCGTCATGTCGGGTCGTGGCCTTGAGATCGCGTGGGTCGACGATGCGGTCGAGCTATTTTTTCTCCAGATCCAAGGCTCAGGGCGGATCAAACTGCCAAATGGTCGTACCATCCGTGTTGGTTATTCTGGAGCAAATGGGCACGAGTACCGTTCAATCGGCAAAGAACTGGTGCGTCGCGGTGTGTATCAAGCCCATCAGGTCAGCGCCCAGGTCATTAAAAACTGGGTCAATCGCAATCCACAGGCTGGACGGGATCTGCTGTATCACAACCCGTCCTACGTCTTTTTTCGCGAGGTAAGCGAAGTGCCGTCTGATCGTGGTCCATTGGGTGCAATGAACCGGTCAATAACAGCAATGCGTTCAATCGCGGTCGATCCGGCCTATGTGACGCTCGGTTCACCCGTGTGGATTGAAAAAGAGGGGAAGAACCCGCTCAAGCGTTTGATGATCGCGCAAGATACCGGCTCTGCGATCAAGGGTTCGCAGCGCGCGGATGTTTTTTTTGGTACAGGTGATCGTGCAGGACGCCAAGCTGGCCGCTTGCGTGATCCCGGACGACTAATGGTGTTGATGCCAATTCAGCGAGCTTATGCGCTCTTGCCCGAAGGTGCTTCATGACCAGGCGCCGTCGATTGAATCCAGAAGAAGAAGCACTGTGGCGCAAGGTCACGGAACGCACCGAACGCCTGCACCCGGTAAAGCCGTTCTCGCCCGAAGATTTTGTTTCCCCTACCCCCGCAGTTGAACGCCCTGTATCCACCTTTGCTGTTGCACCAAAACCAACAGGTTCTAAGGACAGTAAACCGACCACTATGGTCAATCTTGCACCTACGGTCGTGGATCGGGTGAAAACGGGCCAGCTTCAAATGGATCGCAAAGCGTTTGATCAGATGAAACGCGGTAAGTTGCGGCCAGAGGCCAAATTGGATCTTCACGGTATGACGTTGGATCGCGCGCATCCTACTTTGATCCGTTTTATCCTCGATATGCAGGCGCGAGGCAGGCGCTTGGTTCTTGTGGTAACAGGCAAGGGCAAACACCGCGACGAAGGCGGTCCGATCCCTGTTCGGTTCGGTGTGTTGCGCCACCAAGTGCCGCAATGGTTGTCTATGGCGCCATTGTCGTCCGCCGTGTTGCAGGTGTCCCAGGCACACGGGCGTCATGGCGGTGGCGGTGCGTATTACGTTTATTTACGCAAAAGCCGGTAGCGTCTGGCGCGCGCGCTGGATGCCAAACCACATCAATGCCGCTGCACCCAGAAAATACACAGCAACACCTATGTACTGCGTGTTCAGATCGATTTGTAAATCTATCAGCTTGCCTGTGAGTCCGGGCCCAATAGCTGACCCAAGAACCATGACAGCGGCTGCCATGGCTTTGATCGCCCCAATGTGACGCGTCCCGTAAAACTCCGCCCAGAACGCATTTGGCAAAGTTGAGTTTGCGCCGGAACACACGGCAAAGAAACACAGACCAAGCGCAACAGCCCATAGTGACCCTGCAGTCGCAAAAATGAAAAACGCGACAACCATTGGCAACTGATAAAATGGCATAAGTCGCGCCGTTCCGAACCGGTCCAAAGCCAAACCCGACAGGATCATCGCGCCAATCCCGACTACGGTGTAGACAGGAAACAGTGCGACCAATGACACATGCGTCCACCCATTTGAGTCCGCATAGTAGGCTTGTTGAAAAAAGAACGCTGTTCCGAACGCAGACAGGCCGCCAAGCGCGGGTGCCATTGACCAGAACAAGGGATGTCTGAGGGCCTCGGTGCGAGTCCAATGCCTTGAGCCCATGCCGACACTTTGGTTTTCATGTGCCATGGATTGCGGGGTGCGTTCTGACTTTAGCAAGCCCATGAGCAACGGAATGCCTGTGAACGCAGCCGCGGCTGCGACCACCCACAAAACTCTCCAGTCCAAAACCGTCATCAACGCGACAAACGCCAGCGGCAAGAACGCCTCGCCAATTGAAAAACCAAGCGTTGCGACTGACAAGGCCCGGCCGCGTGTTGCAACGAACCATCGTGACATCGCGACAATTGCGATGTGGCTGGTCATACCCTGACCAGTCAAGCGCAGTGCAAAGATGATGACTGGAAGCAAAACAGCGTATGGGTTCAGTGCCATGGCAATGCAGGAAACTGCCAGTAACGCCAAAACCCCTGCCCCGAGTGATCGCGTCCGCCAACGGTCGGTCAGTCCACCGGCCCAAATCATCACAGCGGCCGAAGCCGTTGTGCCAACCAAGTAGATGAGACCCCAATCACCATGGCTAAGAGCAAAGTCGGACTGGATTTTGGCGGCAAAGATTGAGATGAAAAAGGTCTGTCCGAAGGAAGACAGGAAGGTCAAAAGAGCTCCGGCGGACAGCCATCGAGCATTTTTGACGAAGAAAGACAGTTCCGAAGTGGTTACGGTTTTTGACGTCACTATCGGGATTCGCTTGGCAAGGGGACGAGGTCAATTTCTGTTACTCGTCGCACGATCCTACGCTGACCCGGAACGACAACCGTATTTCCATTTCTTCCACGCAAAAACTCGCGATCCAAGTCCTCGGATCTGCGCAGCAATTGTATCAGGGCGGGTGAGCCACCAGCGATGAAATGGTTGCCCGATTTGCGATCTGAAAACGCTGTGACGTCAACAATTGTGATGGGCAGGTCAGACACGTCGTTTGCGTTTTCGATGTTGCCCAGTTGGTTTTTCTCGCCGCGCAATCGAGAAGACAAACGCAAAACGGCATCTTTTCGACTGACGAACACAACAAACGGGTCTGGCACAGTTTTAAGATACCGAAACTGGCTTCGAAACACATCGACGTTGATATCAGGCGACATCAAAATGATCCCCTGGATATTTTCGCCGACCCAACCGGGTTGCGCAATTTCCAACTGGCGCAGAGTTTCCATAACCAAGGCGCTGCCCATCGAGTGAGCAACGAGGATGATGTTTGGCCGTCCCGCCGACTTTACGATCTGCAAAAGCTCTGCCAACCCGTCACGGGCAAACAATGCACTGTCGCGATCATATTCATACCCAAGAGGGTTTCCCCGGCTGGGCCATGCATAACTGACCTGGGCACCCGGCAATTCTAGATCATGGCCAAGCTGTGCCATCCTGAAAATAGCATCCGAAAAACTGTTGTTGAAGCCGTGCACAAAGACCGTCACTTCCTGTTGTGCGTCTGACTTGGCAGCGATGTCCTTTTTTAGAGACGCCGCAAATCTGGAAGCGCCCTCATACTCGGTCATTCGGGCAAGCACAAAGTCACGTTCTGGCTTGGGTTTTTCAAAACCGTCTGAAACTGTCCCGATGCTTCGGTCGGGTGGAATTGAAACCGTTGCCTGTAACAAACTCAGCGACGACGCGCGCCCGATTCCATATTCGCCTTGGGTGTTGATAGCACGCGATGTCCCGACAAAAATATCCCGGTTGATCCCGACACTCAGCGCATCGGGCCGTATCGGCGCCGCAGTCCGGTCACTACAGGCCGCAAGCAACAAGATCAGGGAAACCATACACCAGCGCATCATATGTCCCAATATCGGTTTATATATTTGGCCTAAGCCAAATAAACCGCGCAGGCTAGAGCACGTAGCGGCTTAGATCCGTGGACTGCGCTAATTCGCCGAGATGCGACTGAACAAAGTCTGCGTTCACAACAACTTCGTCACCACTGCGATCTGGGGCAGTAAAGGACAATTCTTCGAACACCCGTTCCATCACAGTATAAAGTCTTCGCGCACCAATGTTTTCAACGCTCTGGTTCACACCTGCCGCGATTTCAGCCAAGGCGCGGATCCCGTCAGGCTCAAAAGTGACGACAACTTCTTCTGTCGCCATCAATGCTGTATACTGCAGCGTAAGAGCGTTGTCGGTTTCGGTCAGAATGCGAACGAAGTCGTCCTCGGTAAGCGCGCGCAGTTCGACCCGGATGGGCAAGCGGCCCTGTAGTTCAGGCAGCAAGTCCGACGGTTTGGCGATGTGAAATGCACCAGACGCGATGAAAAGGATATGGTCCGTTTTAACAGGGCCATGTTTTGTGCTGACTGTCGTTCCTTCGATCAGGGGCAACAAATCCCGCTGCACACCTTCGCGGCTGACATCGCCGCCGCGCGCATCCGAGCGCGCGCAGACCTTGTCGATTTCATCCAGAAAGACGATTCCATTTTCCTGAACGGCATCCAGTGCTGTCTTGTTCACCGACTCATCATCCAGCAACTTGTCAGCTTCTTCTCCGATCAGCACATCATAGCTCTGGGCTACTGTCATTTTCTTGCGGGTGGTGCGCCCACCCATGGCTTTGCCAAACAGATCCCCGAGGTTCATCATCCCTGCCCCGCCGCCTGGTTGCCCGGGTATATCCATCATCGGAAATGGGCTGGATGTGTCGGCAACATCAAGCTCGATCACTGTATCGTCCAACTCTCCTGACTTGAGTTTTTTGCGAAACATTTCGCGCGTGGCGTCACGGGCATCGGTTCCAGCGATAGCCTCGATCACACGCTCTTCGGCCGCAGCGCGGGCGTTGGCCTTGACGTCTTCGCGCATCAGTTCACGTGTTTGGGCAATAGCGGCATCCACCAAATCGCGAATGATCTGCTCCACGTCACGCCCGACATAGCCTACTTCGGTGAACTTCGTTGCTTCAACCTTGAGGAACGGGGCGCGCGCCAGCTTCGCCAAACGGCGGCTGATTTCTGTTTTCCCGACACCGGTCGGCCCAATCATCAGGATATTCTTGGGGTAAACCTCATCGCGCAGGTCGTCGTTTAGTTGTTTGCGCCGCCAGCGATTGCGCAGGGCCACAGCGACCGCCCGCTTGGCGTCATTCTGGCCAATAATGAATCGGTCGAGTTCGGAAACGATTTCGCGAGGAGTTAAATCTGTCACTTTGGGCGCCGCTTTTGTTACAATCCGTCGATGTTACCTATGCGAATTCAGCGAAAACGCAACCAAACTGACACGATTCAATGCCTTCAATTCACGTGCGCGCGAGGGCAGGTTCTTTTGTCGCACCAAACGCGTAACTTGCCCTTGTCACACGCACATGGAGAGCATCATGACCAACCGTCGTACATTCCTTCTCGGGTCAGCCACCCTTCTCGCATCCACCGTCCTGCCCTCCCTTCCGGCACTGGCTGGCGGTCATGGCCGAATTGGTGAATTCACCGGGGCAAGCAACCATGTCACAAAGGGGCGCGCCGAAGTTGTAACTGCCAATGGCAAAAGCCAAGTGATCCTGCTGGATGATTTCTGGTTCGACGGAGCGCCGGACCCCAAAGTGGCGCTGGGCCAAAACGGATATGACAAAGACACGTTGATGGGTCTGCTGAAAGCCAATTCAGGCAAGCAGACCTTCGATGTGCCTGCGGGGATCGACGCGTCCAAATACAACGAAGTCTGGATCTGGTGCGAAAAGTTCAACGTGCCCTTGGGCGTCGCTAAATTGAACTGATCACATCATTCTGCAAAGATGTAAAAAGGCCGCTGTCTCTCAGCGGCCTTTTTCATGCGCCTAGGATCTTGGTATTGATCTCATCGGTCATCATTGTGTCGAACCAATGTGGATATCTCTTTCCTGGCGGTGCGATGATGGTGAGCCGAGAAATTTCGTCGTCGCTGAGAATGAGTTCTGGAGCTGCTAATGCCGCGTCTAAATGGCTCATCTTCGAGGCACCGAAGATAACGCTGTGGGTGCGATGCTGAGCAAGCAACCACGACAATGCGACGGTCGCGGGATGTGTTTCATGGGACTTTGCAATTTCATCCAAAGTCTCAACCATTTTACGTGCGGTATCAGTATCAATTCCAAGGAAATCGCCGCCTTCGCTCAAACGGCCGTCACCTGACTCAAGATCTGCAGGATCATACTTTCCGGACAACAGCCCGCCCGCTAACGGGGACCATGCCATAAGGCCTGCGCTCATTTCAGACATCATTGGCAGAACATCCTGTTCGATGTCCCGCGCAACCGCGTTGTACAGGTACTGACCAGCGACAAACGGTGTCATACGGTGGTCTTTTTGATACTGTGTGGCGCGGGCAACTTGCCAAGCCGGCCAGTTGGATACGCCAATGTAACGCACTTTCCCGTGCTCTACTGCGGTTTGCAGGGCCGCCAAGGTTTCTTCCATTGGCGTCGTAAAGTCGGTTTTGTGCAGCACTAGCAGATCGATGTGATCCGTTCCGAGGCGGTTCAGACTGCCTTCTACTTGCTTCAATACGTGGCTGCGGTTCAGACCTGCATCGCCAATCTGATCAGATTGGCGAAATCCAAGTTTGGTGCAAATAACCGCTTCATTGCGCCGTTTGCCAAGAGCTTTGCCAAGAATGTCCTCGGACTCGCCCGAAGAATACCCATCAGCGGTATCGAAAAAATTTACGCCAGCATCTAGAGCGTGGTGCACCATCTTTGTGGCGTCGGTTCGCCCAACTTTCGCAACACCGGGGATCCATTCCGATCCGTGGTTAAAGGTCATTGTTCCAAAACACATGCGACTGACAACAAGGCCACTGTTGCCCATGCGCGTATAGGTCATGCCACTCATTTGCTGATTTTCTCCACGGTGAGATTTCCGTTGGTGTAAACGCAAATATCAGCTGCAATAGCCATCGCATCGCGTGCAACGGTTTCGGCATCTTTATCGCTGTCAATCATGCCGCGCGCCGCCGCGAGGGCAAAATTTCCACCAGAGCCGATAGCAGCAACATTGTGCTCAGGCTCCAGAACGTCACCTGCACCGGTGATCACCAACAGTTCCTTGCCATCAGTGACGATCAGCATTGCTTCCAGTTTCTGTAGGTACTTGTCCGTTCGCCAATCTTTAGCCAGTTCAACACTTGCCCGTGCCAGTTGACCCGGTGTTGCCTCAAGCTTGGCTTCGAGGCGTTCCAACAGCGTGAATGCATCTGCCGTCGATCCGGCAAATCCTGCCACTACATCAAATCCACCCGGAGACAGGCGCCTGACCTTGCGCGCTGTCCCCTTGATCACCGTTTGACCCAAGGACACTTGACCATCGCCTGCAATGACAACCTCGTCCCCCTTTTTTACCCCAATGATTGTGGTGCCGTGCCAGCCGGGAAATTCGGTGTCTGCCATGTGATGTCTCCAATTCGTGTTGATGCACTATATGCGCCTTTGCATCCATGGCTTCAATCCGATGCAAGCCTGTGATCATGTAAGGCCATGGTGTTGGGACGAACAGATCCAAGGGTGAAACAGGCATTGGCGGAGTGGGCCAAAGTCGCGCCATCGCTTGGACTGGACCCGAATGCGTTTCGTGCAAAATTGATCTGGCAAAAGGATGAACCTAAACGCAGTCACATTGTCGTTCGCCTTAGCGGGCCGAAGAATCTGATCTTGAAACGGGTTTTTTCAGCACCTCCTGGTGAAAACCTTGTAGAGGGTGTTGTCGCGCTGCGTGGAGCGTACCAGCGGTTAAAGTCCCGAGAATATGCGCACGCACCAAACGTGCTGTTTGCCGATGACACCGGCAACTTTGTTGTAATGACAGAAGCCAAAGGCAAGACGTTGAATGATCATCTGGAAAAAGGGCGATCACACGGGCCGATGCTACGGCGAACAGGCGCTTGGCTGGCAGCGTTCCATGCCAGCGGCGCAACAGAGCAGCGCATCTACCAACCTAAATTCATGGTGCAACATGCAGTGCGTCTGGCGGATGATTTGACAAGCGGTACGATGCTTGTCCCGGAACCTGATTTGTTCCTGCAATGCTGTGACTTGATCGAACGTCGTGCGGCAGATGTGCAGGACAGGCAAACGATCTCAGCCGACAAGCATGGCGACTTCAATTTACGGAACATACTACTTGGACCTGATGGAGAAACAGGACTGGATTTCAAACCACCAACCACAGCACCCGTCGGGTTTGATATCGCCCGTATACTGATGGACTATGCCGAGCTGTTTCAGCCTGATTCCGAAGTTGCGCCCGGCGAAGTTCTGGCGACAACCACCATTGATGCATTCTTTGCCGGATATGATTTGGTAGACAAAAACGATCCAGCTGTTCGCTTCGTGCCATTTGTGCAGCTACTGAACGATTGGCGATTGATCCCTTTTGATGCGAACCGTCGAAGTTGGCGGCAAAAGATCAGATTGGACAGCATCATATTTTTGGCGCGTAACGCGTGCAGATGACACAAAAAAAGCCCCTCGCAAGGGGCTTTGTTGTCTTGGGAAGCCAAAGCTTAGATTGAGTCTTCGATCCAGCTTTGCAGTGCCGCCTTGGGTGCGGCTCCGGCGCGGATTGAAATCACCTGACCGTCTTTGAAAATGAACAAGGCTGGAATGCCGCGAACGCCCATTTGAGCGGGTGAATTCGGGTTCTCGTCCACATTCACTTTGACGATTTTCACTTTGCCGTCCATCTCGGCTGACAGCTCTTCGAGCGACGGGCCGATCTGTTTGCATGGTCCACACCACTCGGCCCAGAAGTCCACAACTACGGGAACTTCGGAGTTTTTGACTTCGGCGTCAAAGGTTGCGTCGGTTACGGCCACGGTTGCCATGTTCATATCTCCTGAACGGAATGAAGCGTTAGGCGGTGAACCTAAGAAGCCGGTCCCGAAACGTCAAGATATTGCGCACGTTCAAGCGCGGCTGTCACGATATCGTGCGGCAACTCCATCAGCGTCGCATCTTGGGTCCAAAGGATCCATGTATGAACGTCTCGATCCGGATAGATCTGGGTTATTGCGTCGCGATATGCCCCCATTTGCCGCAATAGTCCTTCAGGGCATGCATCCGGCGTCTCAGGGACAACACGATTGGTCTTGTAGTCGATGATGTCCACACGCTCTGGCGTGACAATCAAACGGTCGATTGTGCCGTGAATTGGTTGATCCGACAGCGTGCTGACAAAGGGCACTTCAGCAAGGGCATCGGGCGCAAAAATATGCGCCAAAGCAGGGGTGTTCAGAATGCGCAGAACGCTTGCGCACGCATCGTCTGTCAGTTCAGGTGACAGATCACTGCCGCCCCGCAATTGCTCCAAACGCGTTTGAACGGTGTCACCTGAACTCAGCGGCAATTCCTCAAGCAATAAGTGGACAAAGGTGCCGTAGGATTTCGCTTCGTCCTCGGCAAGACCATCACCGGGCAACGCCTTGGCGCCACCCAGATCGGATGGAGAGATGGTTTGGGTCGCGCGCGGTGGCGTGGGGCTTGGACGGTCAAACACTTCAGCAAGAGGCGATTCTTTTACACCTACTTCTGTTGTGGTGGCATTGGCCGACAGCGTCCAATTGCCGTTCTCCATTCGGAGCCCGCTCCCCGTTGGCGTATTGATTTGCGATGCGCCACCGGTTTTCATTCCAGCTTCAACGCGCTGCCACCAGTCTTTGCCATCCTTGGACAACTCTCCGGCAGCTGCAACGATAAGCCACTTTTCTGCCCGCGTTAGAGCAACATACAGTAGACGCAGCGACTCCTGAAGTTGCGCATCGCGTAGTGTATCAAGCCCCTCTTGCATGAGGTCAGGTTGTTGGCCGGACGGCATACGCCACATCGGCGTGCTGTTGATCGTGACGATGTCATCTGTCATCCGGATTGTGCGTTTGGCACAGTCGGGCAAGATAACGATCGGGGCTTCCAACCCCTTGGCGCCATGCACGGTCATCACCCGTATCTGGTTGGATGCACTGTCAATCTGCCGTTTGATTTCGAGATCGTCAGTTTCCATCCACGTCAGAAAACCGGTGAGCGAAGGCACTGAACCGCGCTCGTAGGCGAGCGCCTGAGACAGAAGTGCATCAATTCCATCTTCGGCTTCGTTGCCAAGACGCGCCAACAGTCGTTTCCGCCCACCATGACGCGTCAGCATCCGTTCGATCAGATCATAGGGGCGCAAGTAGTCGATATTGGCCCGCAGATCCTTCAGAACAGAGACTGTTTTAGGGTGTTGCTCATCCAGCCCGCGCAATGTTTCCCAAACGAATTCTGTACTGCGACGGTGGGTCAGCGTGAAAATGTCCTGCTCAGTCCATCCAAACAGCGGGGAGCGGAGTGCCGTCACCAGCGACAGGCTGTCTTCCGGCGTTGCGAGAAAAGACAGTAGAGCACCGAGATCCTTTACCGCAATTTCGGCACCAACTTTGAGGCGGTCTGCCCCTGCGATGGGAAGATCACATTTTTTGCAGGCGCGGATGATCTCGGAAAACACACCGGATCTGCGCTGCACTAAAATAAGGAAATCACCCGGTTGAACCGGTCGCATTCCATCGCCATCCGGGATCGGTGTTTCGCTGTCCACCATATCCTTTATCTGGCGGGCAATCGCTTGGGCCAAGGTGCGTTGTTCATGTTCTGGGCTGCGACGGTCAACTGGATCAAACCAATCCCGTTCCGTAATCACTTCGGGTTTGGGAACCAGCGGCCAAAGATCAACACGACCTGGCATATCGTTGTGGAAGGCGATGTGTGATCCGTCAGGCGCAAATCCCGCTGCTTCGTCTTCCTTAAAAACATGATCCACCAGCTCGAGGATCGCCGGGGATGATCTGAAAGAATGATCCAGTGTGAGATCAAACAAGGTTTGCCCGGATTCAGCCAGTTTAGTATCGAATTCTGCCTGCATCCGATCAAACTCTCGTGGGTCAGCACCCTGGAACGAATAGATCGATTGTTTTTTGTCTCCGACAACAAAGATGGTTCTTGTCACATCTGCACGCGCACCGTCACCGCTGGAGAATTCCTCGGCCAGTTTGCGAATGACATCCCATTGCGTGGGGCTGGTGTCCTGTGCTTCGTCAACCAGAATGTGGTCGATGCCGCCATCCAACCGATACAGCACCCACGCTGCGACATGCACATCACTCAGCAGGTCGCGCGCTTTTTGAATCAGATCGTCAAAATCCAGCCACGCACGATCCTGTTTGGCCTGCGTATAAAGTGCACGAAATTGGCGGGCAAACCGGTGCAGATGGAATGTCCGCTCGGCCGCATTGAGGCCCGTCAGCGCATTTTGCGCGTCCTCCACTCTTTCAACCAAAGCCGCCAACGCAGGCAATGTGTCCGACATGCGATCTGCTGTGGCTTTGGTTGGAAAAGACTTTTTCCGTGTACCAGCCTTGGTCAAGAATGCGTCGAACAAATGGGGAAGGGCTGTGATGTCCAGCGTCTGAACACGCTCCAAAGCGGTACCGGCCTTGACGTCATTCGCACTGCCTTGCAACAAAGCCACGGCAGCCGTTCGTATGAGCTCCAGGTTACCCGGCACAAAGGTTTGCTGGACCAGACTGTCGACACTCAGACCTTGGGGTAACCCAAAGGCAATGAGTGCGTCGTCCATTGTATGAATGCCAAAATCCGCTTTGTTAGAGACTATTTGCCGGGTTAACTTCAGAATGTCATCGCCTGAATACTGCTGCGCAAGTGCCGTTACCAAATGCGCATCACCCCCGTCAGCCATACGGTCCAATAGCTCATTCCGTAGCAGATCGGCGGCTCTGTCCTCAATTTCCTTGAACTGCGGGCTCACCCCTGCCTCAAGCGGAAATCTCCGCAAGAGAGACGCACAAAATGAGTGGATTGTCTGAATTTTCAAACCACCTGGAGTTTCAATAGCGCGTGCAAACAGTGTCCGGGCAGCTTGCAAATCAACGGTGGTGGGCACGCGATCCAGCCCAAGCTCTTCCAGAGCACGCCTTAGATCATCATCGTCCAGCATTGCCCAAGCACCCAAGCGCTGGAAAAGACGGTTTTGCATCTCCGACGCGGCGGCCTTGGTGTATGTCAGGCAAAGAATGTGCTGCGGTTCGACTGCATCCAGCAACAACCGGGCTACCCGGTCTGTCAAAACGCGCGTTTTGCCTGACCCCGCGTTGGCGGACAGCCAAGTCGATACCCCGGGACGGGCGGCATCATGCTGGCGACGGCTGGCTTCATTAAGCGCCGTCATGTCAGCTTGATCGCGACAGCGTCTTCCGCCACGTCCCATTCGCCATACCGAGCCAATTGATCATAGTCCCGTGCTTCTCGTTCCGTGTAAATTGCGCGCCGGGATGTAAACCCTTTGTCGGGCGCTTGGTACGCATGCAACAAGGCGTCCAACGCGGCCAGGACCTTTATTGGCGGTTCTTCCCCCAGCGGGGCGTCCACTGTCTTGGGCGGGTTGCCCAGCCCAATGAATTGAGCCGCTCGAACTGGACATGGACCAATGTCAGCAAAGCCGCCTTGTTCGATCATGGCGGCCTCAATCAAAAGTTGCTTGTCAAAATACAGCTGTTGATCCTTGGAAGGTGGTTGGCCTGTCTTGTAGTCATAGAGGATCACATCGCCACTCTGATCCAGATCGACCCGGTCAGCGCGCCCCTCAAGTGTAATGCCGCTTGCGGCCATAACGAGCTTGCCCTTGGCCTCGGCTTCCAACGCAATCGGTGTGGCAATTGACTGACGCTCTTTTTCGGTTGCGACAATCCATTCTGCCGCGCGCTGAAAACGGGCCGTCCACAGGGCGCGAGCTGCAGGCCAAGGCACGTCTCGGTTCAAAATTTCAGAGACATGCGACAACAGATTTTCGACATTAAGGCTGTCTGGGTCGGCAACCGTTGCCCTGACAAAGCTCTCCATAACCTCATGTGACAGGATCCCCCGCAGCAATGCGTCGGGTGTCTGCACAAGGGGTCGCAATGCCCGCAGTCTCAGGCAATGCTTGGCGTAAACAGCGTAAGGATCCCTAATTAGGGTCTGAATTTCGGTGATCGTTAGGCGCATTGGGCGCGCTTCGACGGGCGGTTGGGGAGAGGGGCGAACAGCTTTTTCCACTTCGGTGGCGACATCCAGCAAGGCAGCTTGTTGCAGCCAATGCGCGCCACGCGACGACATTGCCTCCCATGCTGCGACGCCACCTGCATCCGGTAGCCCTGTCATCAAGTTCTGAAGCCGGTTCATCCAGCGGGAAGGGACGGTTTCGGCGTCATCTGAGCGGATCGACCGAGTCAGCCAAACCTCGGGTGCCGCGATGGCTTGCTGAAAGTCATGAGCTGACAGACCGATCCTTCGTTCTGGCAACAGCAAGCCGGCATCGCTGCGCATCTTCCGGTTCAACCAAGGATCAGGAGGGGGCGCCTCGGGCCACGTACCATCATTCAGTCCAGCAAGGATCACCAGTTCCGCGCCTTGAACGCGTGCCTCCAGAGTCCCCCAGATCATGATGTGAGGATGTGGGGCGTCGCGGTCACGCACTTCACCCTGAGACAGGACCAAATCCACAAGGGCTGCGTAGTCCGCCGCGCTCATTGCTTCCCCATATACGGCATGATCCGCGAGATTTGACATCACGGCACGCGCGGCTTCGCCAGACTGACGTTGCCAAAGCAGACTGTCGGTATCAGGATCAGGGCCAGCGGCGAGGGCTTCGGCCAAACGTTCGTGCAGGGTGATCCAGTTGGCCAGTGGTTTTGACTCTTGCGTATGGCGATCACAGACTGTTTCCGAAATCCATGTGGCCCATGGCGTGATTTCTTCTGGCGCGTTGGGTCGGGCCCGTACCGCGCACCGTGCAAGCCCGACGGCGTCCGGATAAGGCAGTCCGTCTTTGCGGATCTGCAGTTCAAGCCGTTGCGTATTCAGCTGGTGCAGGTTGCGTGCGCCTCCGGAATGCGCCAGCGGATGCTTCAACAAAGCCAGCAACGCTTCGGCATCCAGTTGTCTTGCAAACAGCCCGGCAACCTGCCGCAGGAAACGCCCTGGCGGAGACAGATGTAGCGGGGTGCCGGCACTGTCATCCGGCAGGATATTCCAACGATCAAGTGCGGCTGTGACCTGTCGCGTCAGCATTCTGTCGGGCGTGATCAGCGCGGCGCGCTGACCATCCTCGGCGGCAACCCTCAATCGCATGGCAATGGCGAGGGCCTCTGCACGCGGGCTTTCGGCTTCAACCAAGGTCAGTTTTTCTGTGGCAGATGTCAGGCCGGACAACTCCGGGCCCTCAATGCGCCACGCATCCGTAACGGGGGCTGGGCGCAAAGCCAAAGATACCAATTGATTGCGTGTCTCGGATGGTGGACGCATATCGGACCACGGCATGATGTCGGTAGGCTGCAGGTCCAGCAAGCGCATCAATTTGACGAAACGGAATTGCGGATGGTCCTCGCCGGATGCCGTGTCTCGAAGCATCCCGCTCCAGACGGGTGGAGGCAGAGTGTAGTCAAAGCCGGGCAATATCACCGCACCCTGAGGAAGCGCGGCAACGGCCTGCATCAGCAATTGCGTGGTGCCGCGTGATCCGGTGGAACCAACAACCAGCACAGGATCCGTCAAGGGATGATTGCGCCAATGCTCTGCTAGCTGCTCAACTGTGGCACGCTGACGTGCCTCAGGATCAGGGGATTGGCGGCTGTCCTTGATGTAGTCTTGGGCAATGTTGATAAACTGTTGCGCCCGGGCCCAATGTCCCGATTGATCAGACACATCAAGTTCGGCAATTTTATGCGGCACGACGCCTTCGCCCTGCATCTCATCCATCAGATTGGCAAGGCTGTCCGCGAGGTCAAAGCTGGCGGTGCGGGCAGCAAGATCTGGGGTTTTCTCGATCAACTTGTTGATCAGCGTCGCAAGCTCCAGCCGTCTTTGCAGGCCCGATGTTGCAGCGGGCAGGGGCGCTCCGGGCAGCAGTTCATCCAAGTCGGTCAACATGCGGATGCGCGGCAACAGGCGTGGGGGGCCCTCTTGAAACATCGCGCGGAGCCTTCGCGCCATGCGTTGCGTGTTCACCAGGAGCGTGACACGCGCCCACGCATCCGGTGCGCGGTCTTGCATACGCGCTTCTAGACCGTTCAGCACTGCGGCGGGAAAATCTATGCCGGGAGCGCACCCAAACAGCCTGGGACGATCACTAGGTTCAAACATGCGCGCGCGCCAACATCGCTTCGGCTTCTATAACGCCTTCGGGACTGCCGACATCGCACCAGTCTCCCGGGTAGTGCGCGCCAAACAACCGACCAGATTGCGCCATCTGGTTCCACAAAAGGTTAAGCGAAAACGAAGTTTCGGAGATGTCGTGCAATCCTTGAGTTTTGAGGATCTGTACGCCGCCATACACAATGTCATGCGTAACATGCGGCCCACGTCGCAATTGTCCGTCATCGGCAAGGTTGAAATCCCCCTCAGAGGCACGCCCATACACATGATTGAGTGGAACGCTGATCAACAGCGCATCCATCTTCTCAGGGTTCCATTTTTCCAACAATATCTGAACGGGATTAGCGCCAGCCCAGATTGCATCTGTGTTCAGGGTGATCACGGTGTCAGAGTTTAAAAGCGGCAATGCATTGCGCAACCCGCCGCCGGTCTCAAGGATGTCCGGTTCTTCACGGATCGTATGGACACCGGATCCTATAAGGTGACGTTCCAACATGTCTGGCAGGTAATGCAAATTGGCTACCACGCGGGGCGGTGCAACGTCATCAACCAGATCGAGGGCGTGGTCGATCAATGCCTTGCCCGCAACTGGCACAAGCGGCTTGGGCCGGCCTTTGGTCAGGTCGCGCATGCGCGTCCCAAACCCAGCGGCGTACAGCATTATGGGTGGGACTGTGTCGCGCATTGATCTTTGAGACTTTGAAGGATTTCTGGGGTTGGTTGGGGCATTTGATTTTGCAGGGTCGTCGCTACGTCAGCGCAGGCTGGTTGGAGGAGGCATGTCTGCAGGTGGTTCCAGACCCGGGGAATGAGATCGACGTAATGTGGCTTGCCATAAGACAGGGAAAGCCGTGCAAACACGCCCAGAATGCGCAAATTGCGTTGCGCCCCCAGCAGAGCATAGGCATTGCGAAATGCTGCCGGATTCATCTCCGTGGCTGTCAAGTAGCGGTCGATCATTCGCTCTGCCAATTCGGAGCTTACGTCGCGCCTGGCGTCTTGCAAGATGGATACAAGATCATAAGCCGGGTGGCCCAACATGGCATCCTGATAATCCAGCAAACCAACACATGCGACACCTGCTCGATCTGGCAGCCATAGTAGGTTTTCGGCGTGATAGTCGCGCTGGATCAGAACGGATATGTCCGCATCAAGTGGCTGAAGCGCCGCAGAAAAGGCATTTTCAAAATGTTGTTTGGCATCCGCATCCACTTTGCCCATTGCGCCCAGCTGGTACCAATCAAAAGCCAACGCGGCCAAAGGTGTCATCGTGGCAGCATCGTAGGCTGGCAGGTCTGGCGCTGGTGCGCGATGCAAATGGACAAGTACATCAACAGCCGATTCATAAAGCGCTTGCTCGCGTTCGGGCTGTTCTTGGACAACGCGGGCAAACAGATCGTCCCCAAGGTCTTCGAGGAGCAGGAAGCCGTGGCGCGGGTCCTCTGCATAGACAGCAGGCGCCGATAGCCCCTGTTGCCGCAAAAAGGTGGTGATATGGACAAACGGACGGACATCCTCACCCTTGCTGGGCGGGGCGTCCATCAGAATGGCGACCGACCCGTCCTTGGAGGTCAGCCTGTCGTATCTTCGGTTCGAGGCATCACCGGCAATCGTGAGTTGCATGGCGTCATGCCATCCGGCGGCGCGCAGAAAGTCCTGTGCTTGTTGTGCGCGATAGTCAGACATTCTGTTTTGCTTCATTCAGGTATGTAATCCACTTTTCATCGCTCCAGGACAGTGTCGCCTGCCGCCCCTCGCCCGCCGTGTCCAATGCGATGTTCAATGCGTTTTTTGGCGCAAGCGAACCCAATCTGTCAGGCCATTCTACAAGGCAGATGGCACTGTCAAACGCATCAATCAGGCCAAGTTCGTCAATTTCTGCATCCATGCTGATACGGTACAGATCCACATGCCACAGTTGGCCGCGATTGGTGTCGTAGGTTTGCACCAACGTGAAAGTCGGCGAAGGTACATCTTCGGGCACTGGAAGGATGGATTGGATCAGAGCTCGGGCGAAGTGAGTTTTACCCGCGCCCACCGACCCGGACAACAACACGCAGTCACCGGGGGTCAACGCCTGAGCCATGGCCGCACCAAACCGGGCCGTTCTGTCGGCATCGGGCAAATCCAGTTTATGCGGCGAGGTCAGCATTGTGCCAACCTATCTGCCCGTCCGGTCACTGCAAGCCACAAAGGGAATGCGGTGTTAGACTGACGCGAGCGCACCCTCTTTGATGCGAGGACCTGCCAGAGCGTTGAATCGCACCACGGTTGCACCCGACACGATGGGGGTCAGATCCACGCGATGAGGTCCGAGTTCACTGTGCAACACGGTTGTGTTCCAATGTTCACGTTCGCCCAGCTTCATCACAAAGTCGCGCATGTCGCTCCAGTCGGGATCTGGTTGGCACTGGGATTGCCACGCTTTCAGAGAGTCCGCGATTGTTACATCTGCAAAGCTATTGTCGGGATCCAGTTTCCAGAGAGAGCGATAGGCAGAGTTGCAAAAGGTCAGCACACCAGCGGCAGAAAACACAACGATGGCGTCGTCAATTGTGTCCATCACGGATTGCCCCAGTTCAAGCTCTGCGCGGAAGTTCCGCGTCAGGGCGATTTCCGCTGTGATGTCTTCGATCAGAAAGGCGACCGCCCCATCGGGATGTGGCCGGCCGCTGACCCGGTATGTATGCCCGGTGTCGAGCGTCCAAGTCTCTTGGTAGCTGCCATGAGTGGCTGCTGCGATGACATTGGAAATCTCTTGCCGCCAAGATGTGTAGTTCTTTGGTTCCGGCATGACCCTGTTGTCGCGGAGTCTGTCGAAAAAGGTCGATAGATCGGGCCGCGCGCTCAGAAATTCAACAGGCAGAGAGGTAAGATCAACAATGGCTGGATTGAACAGGGCGAGCTGGCGATTGCGGTCGAAAATGGCCAGACCGATGGACAGTTGCGCAAACGTCTTTGCCAGTGTTTGCACAAAGTTGCGCTGCGCGACTTCGGCCTGGATCACTGCGTTAATATCAACAGCATGGCAGACGGTTTGCGCACCGGACGTGATCGCGGTGACATCGTACCAGTGGTTTACATCATCGCCTGCAGTTTTCAGTTTCGCCCGCACCGATCCGTTTCGGGCGCGTTTAAGCGTGTCGAGCGGAAACAGCGAGTCATCTGTGTCGATGCTGGCGACGCCGTGGGTGTTGGCCAATGCCTCATAGGTGTGATTGCACCAAATCACATGCTCTGTCTCGTTGACCATCCAGATCGGATACGGAGCTTCGTCCGCCGCCAGCCTAAGGATGCTGTTTTCGCTTTGGAGCGAGCGAATGGTGTGTGCTGTAGGTGCTTCGCTTGCGTCCGTTTCTGTGACGGCGACACGAATGATCTCATCCTCGCGGGCAAGATGAACAACACCGCGGTCCAATGGGTCAATGGCGGCGATCGTTGTTGTATCTAGCGTGCGCAAACCTTCATCATCGGGCAAGTTGGGAAAGCGAGGTGCGAGCATGGCACGAAGAGCATGCCAATCTGTTTCGCCATAGGCACCGGACATCAACGCGGCCCCATCCGGTGAAGCATGTTGCAGATCGCAGTCACGGAACAAAAAGTGCATGCCCCGATCAGGCGATTGCCGGTTTGAGACGGGGCGTGTTTGACCCAACATCACAAAGGCAATGCCAACGGCTGCCGCAAGCGCAGCACACAGCAAGACAAAAGTCATTTCGAGAATCGACACGAGTGGTACCGCTGTTTGAAAACCGGGCTACTCGAAGATGATGTACCGAGGTTAACAGACCATTAAGAAATCTTTACGAAACATGAATTTTATACGGTAATTGGGGCATTTAGCCCAGTTGGTACTGCATTTTCCCCGATCCGTGCATCAATCTTGTCGCGCGGCCATATGACTTCGACCACTGCGCCGATGTGGCTGCTTGGGTCTTCGTCACCATATGGATCACTTCCGTTGCTAAAGGACAATTCGGCGCCCGAACGCTCCAACAGTGTTTTGGCAATGAACAGGCCTAATCCCATGCCCTCATATTCCGGCCTCTGCTGCCCATCACTGCCGGATTTGCGTCGTCTCACAAACGGATCACCAATGCGTCCCAAAAGCTGTGGAGGAAAGCCGCGACCATCGTCCATGATCCGCAACGTGATATGCTCGGCAGTCCAGTGCGCTTCGATCCAAACATGAGCACGGGAAAAGTCGACGGCATTTTGCACGAGGTTGCGCAATCCGTGAATGATTTCGGGTTTGCGCAGGATCGCGGGCTGATCAATCTCGGCCCCTGCGTCGGGATCATGGGTGTAATGCACGGATTTGCCGCGGTGGGTGTGGGGTTCTGCCGCCTCTTGAACAACTGTCATCAACGGAGCCTGTCGCAGGTGCAAGTCGTCCTTGCCAGCGCGCCCCATGTCTCGCAGGATGTCGCGGCACCGATCTGCTTGCTCACGGATCAGGGCGGCATCTTCGCGCAATTCGGGACGGTCATCTAGTTCTTCTATCAGTTCTGCACTGGCCAACTTGATCGTCGCAAGCGGCGTGCCCAGTTCGTGTGCGGCAGCGGCGACAACGCCCCCGAGGTCCGTTAGTTTCTGTTCCCGCGACAAGGCCATTTGCGTGGCAGACAGGGCGTCGGACATGGAATGGATTTCAGATGTCACGCGGCGGGAATATGCCCCGAAAAAACTGATCGCGATGACTAGCGCAATCCAGTTACCAAACACAAACAGATCAGGAATGCGCAGTATGAACCCTTGCTGCGTACGCAGGGGCAGGTGGAACTCGGACAATAAGGTGACCAGCACAATTGCTGTCCCTCCGACCAGTAGCGTAGATCGGGTGGTCAACACAGCAGCAGAGATCGACACTGGCCCCAGCAAAAGCAAGGCAAATGGATTGTGCAGCCCGCCCGTCAAGAACAACAGGAACGCCAGTTGAAGAAGGTCGAACATGACCATCAGCAGGTTTTCTGTTTCATTCAGACGTTTGTTTTCGGGAAACACGAAAATGGCGATGAGATTGCCGATAACCGACACGCCAACAGCCAGGTAGCACAGCCCCAATTCCAACTGCAGGCCGTAATACCGCTGCGCCACTGTTAGTGCGACAAGTTGCCCGACAATAGCCACCCAACGCAGCAGGATCATAGTGCGCAGGCGAATCCAGTTCGATCGTTGCTGGCCGGTGAGAAGACTAAGGTCGGGTTGCGCCATTGTGTCACTACTTCGTTTATTGAACTGTCGCTTGGGCCTGATAGCTAAGAGGGGATCACAGCGAAAAAAGGTCTGTCATGACGCGTATCATTGCACCGGTTGCCGCCCTTGTCGCCGCCATTTTTATCGGGGTCCTGGTATGGTTTTCGGTAAGTGGGGGAACGGACACAGCCTTTGGCCAGTGTAATGCCACCCAAGTTGCAGGTGATGGAAACGAGATCGGCGGACCGTTTGAGTTGGTGAACGCGCAAGGCGAAACGGTTACGGATGCCGATGTGATCACCGAGCCTTCATTGATCTACTTCGGTTACACGTTCTGCCCCGATGTCTGTCCGCTTGACACGGCGCGCAACGCAGAAGCTGTTGATGTTCTTGCAGAACGCGGCATGTCGGTGACCCCGGTTTTCATTACCATTGACCCAGAGCGTGACACGCCAGAGCTTGTGGGTGACTTTGCCTACAACCTGCACGAAAAGATGATTGGATTGACCGGTACTCCCGAGCAGACCGACGCAGCTAGCAAGACATATCGGACTTACTACAAGGCTCACGATAAATCTGACGAGTTCTATTTGGTGGACCATTCGACCTTTACCTATCTGGTGCTGCCTGAGCATGGGTTTGTCGAATTCTTTCGCAGGGATGTCAGCGCAGAAACCATGGCGGATCGTGTGGCTTGTTTTGTAGAAAATGCCTGATTTTTCCGCAAAAAATTGACGAAGGCGGGGTCGCGCCCCATAGTTCTGCGTAGCCAGACGATTTGGAACCGGGAGAAAAAGATGGCCGAAGCCGCGATGACTGAGATTGGCGAAGACAAGACTTTGTTGCTGGTCGACGATGACGAGCCGTTTCTGCGTCGTCTTGCCAAAGCTATGGAAAAACGCGGATTTGAAACGGAAACGGCAGAGTCGGTTGCGGCGGGAAAGGCCATTGCCACGGCGCGTCCGCCAGCCTTTGCGGTTGTCGATTTGCGTCTGGAAGACGGCAATGGCTTGGACGTGGTAGAGGTGCTGCGCGAAAAGCGCCCGGACGCCCGCGTGGTTGTGTTGACCGGCTATGGTGCCATCGCCACGGCCGTGGCGGCTGTCAAAATCGGTGCAACTGACTATCTGTCAAAGCCCGCGGATGCTACTGACATTACCAACGCTCTTTTGGCCAATGGTGACGACTTGCCCCCGCCGCCAGAGAATCCCATGAGTGCAGATCGTGTGCGCTGGGAGCATATTCAGCGCGTTTATGAATTGTGCGATCGCAATGTGTCGGAAACGGCGCGTCGTTTGAATATGCATCGTCGCACATTGCAGCGCATTTTGGCCAAACGTTCGCCGCGTTGAGATGAAAACTGGGGCTTTGCCCCAGACCCCATGGTATTTTGCTCAGAAGAAGATTTGGTCTTATGTGCGCCCGTTTTTTCATCGCACCCCTAATGTAGGGAGTGCATTGCGTTCATGGTCAACTCTTGGGCACGTAGTACTGAGCTTGATCAGAGGTCGTAGCGTTTCAGAACCTTGTCCACGGTTTGTCCGTTTTCCATTTTGTAATCTTCGATCCGCCCGTAATCCACAAAACCACGCGATTGGTAATAGATCAGTCCGCCTTCGTTATCCGCGCGGATGTTGGCGTTGATCCAGCCGTAGCCCAAAGACTTTGCCGCGGCCTTGGTTGCATCAAAGAGCTTTGATCCGATACCCAAGCCCGTTTGCCCGACCTCGACGAAGGTAGCGATTTCTGCAGCCTGCGGTGGCAGATAGCTGCCACCTGGTGCAATCCACTGGAAGCCGACTACAGCTTCGTCAGCGTTGACGGCCACATGCCATGCCGTACGCCCATCGTTAGCCGACATGCGTTCCAACAAATCTTCGCCAGTCACTGTTTTTGTCAGGGCAGTTGTGCCTCCGTCGATGATGATCTTGTTCAGCAGCTTGGCCATCGAGGGCGCATCCAGGCGAATGGCGGGGCGGACGTTGATCATATGCATTGCTCCAGCAGCATATTGTGACGGTTGGTGTAATCGGTGCGGGTTTCGACTGGGGGCCGCAGGACGATAGTCAGGTCGTTGATCAATTGCGCGTCGGGCTTGCCGAAAAACTTGGTTGCTTCGGCTTCGGTGAAACCTGCGATTTGCGTCGCCTCCATCCAGGCGCTGATCTTGTCAGCCTTCTTGATCTGTCTTTTGATCTGTAACGGTACCTTTGCGGGCAGGCCAAAGCGGATGTGGATTGCTGCCTCCAGCCGTTCATCCAGAGCACCGTAGCCCGGCCCAACAGCGGCTTTGACGGGCGAGATCATATCCCCGATCACGTATTCTGGCGCGTCGTGCAGCAGCGCGGCCAGTCTCCATTTGGCTGGGGCTTTTGGCGCGAGTCGTCCAAACAGCGTTTCGACCAGAAGCGAGTGTTCAGCAACGGAGTAAGCGTAGTCCCCAACAGTCTGCCCGTTCCAGCGTGCCACAAAGGCTAGCCCATGCGCGATGTCTTCGATCTCGATGTCCATTGGCGTTGGGTCCAGCAGGTCGAGCCTGCGGCCGGACAGCATTCGTTGCCATGCGCGGGGGGGATTGGCCATGGGTATGATCCTCTTTGGTCTCAGTCCTAGCGCGTGTGTCAGGCGAGGGAAACCGTTTGCTCGACCGCGCTCCGGTACGGCCAAACGACGCGGGCGATTGTTCTGGCGGGGTTGCAGTGCTATCTGCCCCGTGACTCGTAACAAGGATGCAAAGATGGCTCAGGACTACATCGTCAAGGATATCGCGCTGGCGGAATTCGGCCGCAAGGAATTGGATATCGCAGAGACCGAAATGCCGGGCCTGATGGCGCTGCGCGAAGAATACGGAGAGAGCAAGCCACTGTCCGGCGCGCGCATTGTCGGTTCGCTTCATATGACGATCCAGACAGCCGTTCTGATTGAAACGCTGGTGGCGCTGGGTGCGGATGTACGCTGGGCGTCGTGCAACATCTTTTCAACACAGGACCATGCGGCGGCGGCGATTGCTGCAAGCGGTGTGCCGGTCTTTGCGATCAAGGGCCAAAGCCTTGAAGAGCACTGGGATTACCTGGATAAGTCGTTCCTTTTTGACGATCTGCCCAACATGATCCTTGATGATGGCGGCGATGCTACGCTGTATGTTCTGTTGGGTGCACGTGCCGAAGCGGGCGAAGATATCATTCCGGTTCCATCTTCTGAAGAAGAAGAAGTGATCAAGAAGCAGATCGCGAAGCGCATGGCCGAAAGCCCCGGTTGGTTCACAAAGGTGCGCAACCAGATCAAAGGCGTCTCAGAGGAGACCACCACCGGTGTGAACCGCCTGTATCAGCTGGTGCGCGATGGGCAGTTGCCGTTCCCTGCAATCAACGTGAACGATTCTGTCACCAAATCGAAGTTCGACAACAAATATGGTTGCAAGGAATCACTGGTTGACGGCATCCGCCGCGCTACCGACACGATGATGGCTGGTAAGGTTGCTGTTGTTATGGGGTATGGCGATGTCGGCAAAGGTTCCGCGGCGTCGCTGGCCGGTGCAGGCGCCCGTGTGATCGTGACCGAGGTTGATCCGATCTGCGCATTGCAGGCGGCAATGGACGGGTTCCAAGTCACCACGCTCGAAGATGTGGTCAGCACGGCGGATATCTTTGTCACCACAACGGGCAACAAGGACGTGATCCGCATCGAGCACATGCGCGAGATGAAGGACATGGCCATCGTCGGCAACATCGGCCACTTCGACAACGAAATTCAGGTGGCGAACCTCAAGAACCACAAGTGGACGAACATCAAGGAGCAGGTGGACATGATCGAGATGCCGAATGGCAATCGGCTGATCCTGCTGTCTGAAGGTCGTCTGCTGAACCTTGGCAACGCCACGGGCCACCCGTCCTTTGTGATGTCTGCGTCTTTCACCAATCAGGTGCTGGCCCAGATCGAGTTGTGGACCAAAGGCGACGAGTACAACAACGAAGTGTACATTCTGCCCAAGCATCTGGACGAGAAAGTCGCCCGTCTGCACCTTGACCGCATTGGGGTCAAACTGACTCAGATGGACAGCGAACAGGCGTCCTATATCGGCGTTAAGCCGGAAGGCCCTTACAAGCCTGAGCACTACCGCTACTAAGCGTTTCGGATAATTAATGGAAAGGGCTCTGCCGCAGTCGCGGCGGGGCCCTTTTTTTGTCGCGCTCGGTGTCGTGCCAGCAAGGCAAGGTTCGGCTTAGTTCAGGGTTGGCGATTGTCGCAGTCGTTCCCGGGCGAGATCCAGAAAACTGCGGACTTTTGTCGATACCCGTCGCCCTTCGTAGTGAATGAGATGGATCGGCAGGTGATCCGGTTCATAGTTATCAAGAACAGTCTGTAGCTGCCCTGATTCAAGGTCTGGGCCAACCTGATACGAAAGTGCGCGGGTCAAACCCCATCCGGATCTGGCCAGAGATACAGCCGCTGCAACGCTGGTCATCGCAAGCTGGGGGGCCACCTTAGTCACAATGTCCTGGCTTTTTCCAAACCGCCATTCATTGCTGTAAGTCGCCGGTGCGGACGCGACGATACGGTGCTGTGACAGATCGTCAGGTGTCTGCGGTAAGCCGTGTTTTGCGAAGTACTCTTTCGACCCACAAATCACACGCCTGACCTGCCCGACCTTTACGGCCATTAATCCAGGTGAAGTCAAAGGCCCGATTCTGACTCCGATATCCAAGCCTTCTTCGGCCAAGTTGACCACGCGGTCGACCATCAACATGCTGGCGGTCATGCCCGGGTTCAGGTCAAGATACTCTGCCAAAATTGGGGCGATGTGAATGCGCCCGAATTCGACTGGCGACGTCAGCCTGAGAACCCCTTTTGGCTTTCCAATGGCGCCCGAAACGCTGTCACTGGCTGCGCCGAGATCAGCCAGAATAGCGCGCACGTCTTCAAGGTAAGCCTGTCCAACGTCCGTAAGGCGCACCACTCTGGTGGTTCTGATGAAGAGTCGCGCGCCCAGACGCTCTTCCAGTTCATTGACACCTCGGGTCGCGGACGGCGCACTGATGCCCATCGCGCGGGCGCCACCTGAAAAGCTGCCTGCCTCGGCTACTGCGACAAACACTTCCAAGGATTGCAAGCGGTCCATGTTGCACCTCATAATTGCCGAAAGTGAAATAATGTCTTTTACATTTGCGTCATTATTATCAAATTTGTTTGCCTGTATCTAGGGTGCGAGGACACAGAGAGCCCCATCCAAAGGATCAACGACATGAACTGCCCACCCATTCTTGCCAGTGTCGATAAGGCCCGCGGGCAGGCACGTAAGGCCGCTATGCATGCAACCAAGGGGCTGTCGATCAAGAACCGCTTGGGCATTCATGATCTCCTGGACCTGCGCGCGACCAGATACGCGAGTGTCACGATGATTGGCCTGATCGCACGGGACGTGCTGTCGAGCCACATAAACGAAGTCTCTCATTCTGCGATCGAACTGCCTGCGATCAATGCACCGATCGCCTGACTTGCACTCACAAGGACGAAACAATGACACGTGAAGCTCCGCGTTATCCACTGCCTCCATTTAATGAAGAGACAGCCCGCGAAAAGGTCCGCCTTGCGGAAGACGGCTGGAACAGCCGTAACGCAGTTAAGGTTGCGCTTGCTTATACGCCGGACAGCAAATGGCGCAACCGCGCGGAATTCCCGCAGGGCCGCAAGCCGATAGAAGAATTCCTGACTCGCAAGTGGGACAAGGAATTGGACTATCGCCTGATCAAGGAGCTTTGGGCCTACAACGGCAACCGCATCGCTGTGCGCTATGCCTATGAATACCACGACGACAGCGGCAACTGGTTTCGCGCCTACGGCAACGAAAACTGGGAGTTCGACGAGAGCGGCTACATGGCAGTTCGTCATGCCAGCATCAACGAAGCGCCCATTCGCGAAGAAGATCGCAAGTTTCGATGGCCACTCGGGCGCCGCCCCGAAGATCATCCCTCACTCAGCGATTTCAGTTTTTAACTTCATCCAAGATTGGACAGATACATGACCACTCCCATCAAACTCTACCGCACCCCAAAATCTGGCCACAGCCATCGCGCAGAGCTAATGTTGGCGCTTCTGGGCCTGCCATATGAGACAATAGACCTTGATATGGCCAACGGCGCACACAAGGCCCCTGACTTCCTTAGGATCAGCCCGTTCGGACTGGTGCCAGCAATTGATGATGGCGGTTACACGCTGGCCGACAGCAATGCGATCCTGGCCTATCTTGTGCACACTTATGCCAAAGGATCCGACTGGTTACCGTCTGACCCGAAAGATGCCGCCGAAGTTCAGCGTTGGCTGACGATTGCGGCTGATAATATCTATGCAGGTCCGTGTGCCGCGCGTTTGGTCAAGGTGTTTGGCACCAGTCACGACCACGCTGCAGCTGTCGAAAAGTCCCATGATCTGTTGAAGATTATGGAGACGCATCTGGACGGTCGAGACTGGCTGGCGACTGACAAGATCACAGTCGCGGACGTGGCAGGCTACAGCTATGTCGCCCACGCTCCAGAAGGTGGCGTTGATCTTGCACCTTTTCCAAATGTCCGCGCGTGGCTGGAGCGCATTGAACAGCAACCTGGCTTTGTTGGCATGGTCACCTCACCCATCCCCGAGTTGGCTTAAGGCAAAGTTGCGTGCCGGAGTAGGAACCTCTCTGCGGCGCGCAGTCCTCCTGATCATGAAAGGGTTCGTACAATGCCGACGACACAGCCAATCAATCCGTTTCACGTAGGTGAATTGAAGGCGCAGGCGAATGTTGGTGTCGGAGACGTGGCGCAATGGGCCGGTGGGTTTATTCGGGACTATCTACCTGAACAGCATCGCGCATTTCACACCAGCCTGCCGTTTCTTGTTGTCTCTGGCGCTGATGCCGAGGGCCAGACATGGATCACGATGTTGGAGGGGCCCGACGGGTTTGCTTCTTCTCCTGATCCGCGCACTATCAAGCTTGATGTGGAAGCTGATGCAACCGACCCGCTGGCACAGGCCTTTGCCGCTGGCACAGATATTGGTGTTCTGGGCATTGAGCTGGCGACCCGCCGTCGCAACCGCTTCAGCGGGCACATCCGAGGCGCACAAGATGGCTACCAGATCGACATTCGACAAACTTTTGGCAATTGCCCGCAATACATTCATGAACGCGCGTGGGCCCGTGTTCCCAAACAACCCGCAACAGCAGCTCTGCGCGATACGGTCCTCACACCGGCTCAAATGGCCCAGATTGCTGCCGCAGATACCATGTTTATCGGCTCTGGCTATCAAGGAACGCCTGGCGCCGCTTCAAACGGGTTTGATGCAAGCCATCGTGGCGGGGCAGCTGGCTTTTTTCATGTAGACGGGCCAAACCGCCTCCAAATCCCTGACTACGCTGGGAACAACTTTTTCAACACGATTGGCAATCTGGTGTCTGATCCACGCATTGGACTGTTGTTTGTGGATTTCGAAACGGGCGGACTTTTGCATATCACAGGGCGGGCGAGCATCGATTGGGCGCCAAGGAACGCTCACGACCCAGACGCACGGCGCATGATCATTGTTGAGGTTGAGGGTGTGTTGGAGCGGCCGGCAGCGGTCGGCTTGCGCTGGGCAAAACAGGATCACCTGAACCGCCGCTTGCAGATCGTAAAACGCGAGAAGGAAAGCGACAGCATCACTTCGTTCTATCTTGAGCCAGTTGATGGCGGCGCGCTTGATCCATTTGAAGCTGGGCAACATCTTCCCGTGGAAGTGCAAATTCCCGGCCAAATCGGTATGTCAAAGCGCAGCTATTCATTGTCCAGCTCACCCGACGACCATTCGGCCTATCGCATCAGCATCAAGCGTGAAGACAAGGGGTTGGTGTCGCAATTCTTTCACGATGCATTGCCCGAAGGTAGTATCATCGAGGCGGGGAAACCATCCGGTGACTTTGTTATACCGTCCAAGACCGCTCCATTGGTTCTTGTCAGTGCTGGTGTCGGGCTGACGCCCATGGTTTCGGCACTACACGCGAGTGCACGGCAAAATGGCCGCAACGTGTGGTATATTCATGGCGCACGCAACAGCCGCGACCATGCCTTGCGGGCAGAGGTTCATGGGATCGTCAGCGGCAACGAAAACTTGCACTCACGGACCTTCTACAGCCGCCCCAACGACGCCGATATGCTGGATCGAAAATATGACGTAGAGGGTCGAATAACGGCCAAGGATCTGGTTGCACTGGGTGCTGGGCCAGACGCGCATTACATGCTGTGCGGCCCTGCGGTGTTCCTCGCCGATATTCGCAATGGCCTTGAAGCGGAGGGTGTTCCTGCAGGCTGTATCCACTTTGAATCTTTCGGCCCGTCGGGCTGAATGGTGGATCAAAACGCACGAACCTGATCACATCGAGAAGGCTGTGAAGAGCCCCGACATGATTAGTTCCGGCATTTGATTACAGCGTGGTTCGTCCAACCATTCCCTAAACCGCGTGGGCTGTCCATTTCAGGCGGTCACATCACTGGAAATCAGTTACTGTCCAATGCGTTGCCTGCACCCACAACGGCACCTATCAGACCGAACACCGTGCGGATCGAGTTGACTGGGCTTTCGGTCGCCATCACCAGATCGCGTGGATTTATCTGAAATTTGTTCGCCGCAAACAGACCATCCGCCGAAGTGAGGTCGATTGTGAAAACCACCTGTTCCTTGGGTGGGCCTGATCGATCAAGGCGGGTTTGTTTGCCGGAGTATTCCCGCAGAATCAACACACCCTTGGGGTTGGCGCGGCTGTCCGAGAGTCCGCCCAGCAGGGCGAGCGCTTCGATAGCGGTGATCCGTTCCTGATTGAACGGCACAATGGTTTCGGATCCTGTTGCTCCAAGGGCAACAAAATAACGGTCGTCCTCTTCCACGATGATCTTGTCCCCGCCGCGCAGAACGACGTTGGCAGAGGCCTGTTCAAACAATCTGTCTGCCCGGATCTCGTAGGTTTTCCCGCCGCGAATGACACGCATCAAAGGGTTTTCAAGCGAACTGTCGATACCGCCTGCCGCAGAGATCAGGCTGAGCAGTGTGTAGTTGCGGTTGGGCAATGGATAGTTGCCAGGGCTGGAAAAGCCGCGCACCGCGTCCACTGAATTGTCAGGCCCTGATGTGAGCGAGAGTTGTACCTGTGCGGAGGGCACCACGTTTTCAAGTTGCCCGGCAATGTGGGCACGGGCGGCTTCGGGTGTTTTGCCGCGCACTTGTACTTCGTCGATGTAGGGAACAAATATTGTTCCGGCAGGGGAGACCGCCAGCCCGGTCATCGTTACGCTTTTTTCCTGTTCGGATGTCAGCAACGAATTGGCTTGGTTGTCCCAAATCACAAGATCAATCAGATCGCCCGTACGGATAACGTTAGATTTCGGGCCATGCGCGTCGCGGAACCAATGATAATGTCCGGCCCATCCGGTCACGGGCCATGCGCGCAAGGTATCAATGCTGTCGCGGGTGATGGGTTCGACCGCAAAGGCTGCGTCTTCGTCATTTTGATTGCGGGTGATTTCGCCCTGGATTGCAGCGCCGCGCGGCAAGGAACATGCGGCCACAAAGGCCACGGCGCAGAATATGAGTGATAGTTTGAGCAGTCTTTGCACGATACGTCCCCCACGGCCGGTGCAGCCCCAGCCTTGGACAGCTTTTTAGCGGGGTTTTTCTTCCAGACCTAGCGTCAATTCACCAAAAGCGGCAACCTGCCAGCAATAAACCGCGTGACCGGTCATTTTGGGGCCAAATAACCGGGAATGTTACGCGGTTTTTGACGTGGGGTTGCCGAGGTCTTCAGCCTCGACCACATCGCTGTCATCTGCGGGCGCATCAGGTTCAACCGGAACAACAGCATTGCGCGTGCCTTCTGGCGCTCCCACCAAAAGCGGCAGCATTTCCGATCCGCCAGGCAGGGAGACCTCGGCGCTTGGCGGACGCGTCCAAGCCAAAGTGTCAAAGGCGTCGCAATTGGTGCAAGTAGGCGCCCACTCGCTGTGAATGTTGTGACAGTTGTCGCAGACCCACTGTGGACCGCGTGGCGCTGTTACAGCGCGTGCCAACCACCCCTGCACCACGGCATCACTTGCGCCTTCGCCCCGCTCAATTGCGGCCATCAGTGTGGCTGACCGCGTTGTCGGGTCAGTTTCAAACAGATCGCCCATGGCACGACGTGCTGCCGGGAAATCTTCGGCCGCGAGGTTGAGTTCAGCCAAAAGCATCTTGGTTTCCGGATTGTCGGAGTGGCTGCGCGTCAGCGCCGTAAACCGCTTGAGTCGGGCCGCTGGCGTTTCGTCTGGTTCGATATGAGCAAAAGCAGCGGCAAGTTCCGGGTGAGGTGTCGCTTCCCATGCTTTCTTCAGAACGCGCGTTGCGTATTTCTTTTGCCCTTGCTCGATATAGCCTTTTGCGGCCATGACGGCGGCAGGGATCAGATCGGGCGACAGGCGGTTTGCCTCGATTGCGGCTTCACGTGCTTCAATCGTTTCGTCTTCGGCAAAGACGGCGCGCGCTTGACTGAGTGCAAGAACCGCATCGCGACGTTTGTGCACATCACGTGGAAGCGAACCATGCTTAAGCTTGGCGCTGAGGGTTTGCCGTGCTCCGGTCCAGTCTTCCTTTTGGGCTTGAAGCGTCAGCAAAACGTCCTGCGTTTCGACATGTTTCGGTTTCAGTGCAAACGCCTTTTGCGCCAGTTTCAGCGCTGTTTCCGTGTCTCCGTCCGCCAGCTTTTGCTTCATGATGCCGCGTACACCAACAAAGCGTGTGGCGTCGTTTTCCACCAGCTTGCGATAGGTTTCCTCCGCTTTCTTGCGGTCCCCGGCCAGCTCTGCCGCCTGCGCAGTCAGCAGGTTGGTCAATTCGGGACGGTCCAGGTAGCGGTCGGCTTTCTCCGCTTTGGCCAGCGCAACGCGCCCTTCGCCAGAGGCCAGCGCCATCATACCTTCGGCTAATGCATCATAACCGCGTGCGGCTTTGTTGCGGGCAAAATACCGCGAGATCGCAGTTTCATCACCGTTAAGGAATTTCCATGTGGCGATCAGAAGGCCAAGCAGCTTGAGCCCGATCCAGATCACGATGACCAAAACAATTAGGGCGATAACAGATTGCAACGGCCCAAGCGGGTACTCTGTACCTGCAACGACAACAGTAATGCCGCCTTCGCTTTCCAATAGCCAACCGGCTCCAAGCGCCAGCGCAGCGACGGCAACAACAAAAAGAATTATTTTAACCAAAGACCAGATCATAAGCGGGGCCCCTTCACAGTGCCGATAGGCGTTGCGCCAATGCGTTTGCGGCCGAAACGGCCTCGTGACGCTGTTGCGCCTGTTCCAACCAAGGCCCGAGGGCCGCCTGTGCTTCTTGTGGGAGGTCCGCTGCTTCGGACAAAGCTGCATCCAGATCGCCCGCTTTTACAGCGGCTTCGACCCGGGACAGAATTGCGTCAGGGTCCGACCCTTCTCGGGGAACTACTGACCGTCCACCCAACTGGCGCTGAAAAAACGATCCGATCCCACCGTCATCGGTTGCGGCGCGCGCGGCCTTGAGTGCGCTGCGCGCAGCATCGGCTACATCGGCCTGAATTTCAGACAACTGCGGGACTCCGTCAGCGGCTGATGCGCTCAGAGCTTCCGGAATGTCGCTTTGTCCCGCTTGTTCCAGATCAGCAAGCGCGTCTGCGTAGGGTGCGCCGCTGTCCAGTGCGGATGTCACGCGCCCTAGGGCTGCGCGCGCAAGTGCCGCTTGCGCAGCGGCTTCGGCATTTGCCTTGGTGTTCTCCGCATCAGCCAACAAGGCCGCGATCTGCGCTTGTTGCTGTTCCGTAATCGCTCGGGTTTCGGCCAGTTGTTCTTCGGTCACGGTTTGAGTTTGTGACTGCTGTTCGAGAATGCTGGCACGCAGATCCGCGAGGGCAGCTTCAAAAGCGGCAGCGGGCAGGGTGCCGTCTTCGGTTGGGGTGGCCAGAAGCAAATCAAAGCGGGATTTGAGATCACCAATCTGTTCTTCCAACGGTGTCAGGTCGACTTCAATCGGCTCTGGAACTGGTGCAGGCTCAGGCAAGTTGGCGATGGTGGTTTCAAGCGTTTCGACCCGCTCCAGTGCGGCTTGCAATTGTGTGTTCAGTTGCGCGGCTTCTTGTTCGAAGCCGGATGCCGTTGAAAACAAATCGGCTTGTGCTGCGAAGAACCCGAGACCAGCGGCAACAATGCCACCAAAAATCAAAGGCATGGGGCTGCGCTGTTCAGGTTCTTGAACAACGGGCAATGGAGGTGTGACTGATTTCTCAGGCTCAGGCTCAGGCTCAGGCTCAGGCTCAGGCTTGACGATCTCTTCCGACTTTGCCGGATCGGCGACTTCGACCTTGTCCGCACCTGCGTCCGCATCCGTTGGTGACCCGTCCAGCTTTTCAACGATATCTTCGACGGTCACTTCGGATGTTCCAGCCTTGACGGTGTCCGCCCCATCGACCGCCGCTGTCGTGGCCTCTTCGACAGGCGTGGACGACGATTTCTTTGAGGACGTCTTTGTCGTGCGTGTCTTCTTGGCCAAAATCATCCCCTTCCGATTCTCACATGTCGCTGACATGCCAAACAAACTTTACTCTGCCACTGCGCGCCTCTCAACCCGATCAAATGCGTGTCAGGGCATCTGCAATCGTCGCGATCATCGCTTTGGCATTCGGTTCCTTGGCGATATAGAGCCTATCCGGCACAAACCCATCGACTTCTTTCGCGACGGCCCTACTGAGCGCAATGAGGACCGTATTGCGCGTGTCTGGAGCTACCGTGGCAAATTGCGCAGCAGTACGAGGTGAAAAAAGGGGAATGAGGACGGGCAAGTCCCCCAAAAGCAGGTCTAATGCCTCTTTCGTAAGCGGAATTTGCGTTTGATCATATAGCGTGATGGTTTTTGTGGTCAGGCCCGCCGCGTTCAGACGCTCGCTTACGTTACCACGCGTATGGTGCCCGGACATGTGCACCAGTTGACCTTTCGGTTTCTGATCCTTGATCGTGTTAACAAGCGCGTCGGCATTGCCACCCGCGTTTATGGCTTTCCACCCCGAATCCTTGGCGGCCCGCGTTGTGCCGGGGCCTACACAGAAGGCCGTTCGCCCAGACCCTTGTGGCGCGAATTGTACACCGTGCTTCGATGTGAAGATCGCAACATCCTCATCCGTCAGCGAAACCGTTCTGTTGCGCGGTTCGATCTGCAAAAGAGGGCTGATCACTGGCGTAACATGAATTGCGATTTTTCGTGGAAGGTTAGCCACAAATCTTTGCGATGATGCCAAGGGGCGCGTCATCAGCAAGGGAACGGGTCTGGAGAGTGCATTGTTTGCCACGGCTTAGGGTGTTACCCCGCCGGGGCACTTTTCGCAACGAGACATGAATGATGCCCGAAACTGCCACCGTTCTTGCGCTGGAAAGCAGTTGTGATGACACGGCCGCTGCTGTGGTATCCGGCGTGCCCGGCGACATGCATATCCTGTCTTCCGTTGTGTATGGCCAAACCGATCTGCATGCGGGGTTTGGCGGTGTCGTGCCCGAGATTGCAGCGCGCGCCCATGCCGAAGTGCTAGACGTCTGTGTGGCGGCAGCGTTGCGCGATGCAGACTTGTCTTTGGATGACGTTGATGGAATCGGTGTGACCTGTGGGCCGGGATTGATTGGCGGCGTAGTGTCCGGCGTGATGACAGCTAAGGGGTTGGCGGCGGCAAGTGGTCTGCCGCTTTACGGGATAAACCACCTGGCGGGCCATGCTTTGACGCCGCGCTTGACGGATGGTGTGCAATTTCCATATCTCATGTTGCTGGTGTCGGGTGGTCATTGCCAGTTCTTGATCGCGCACAACCCTGTTCGCTTTGAACGGCTTGGCGGTACAATTGATGATGCCCCCGGTGAGGCCTTTGACAAGGTCGCTCGTTTGATCGGGCTCGGCCAACCGGGTGGGCCTGCAGTTGAAGCGGCAGCCCGGTCGGGAGATGCGGCCCGTTTTGCCTTTCCACGCCCTCTGACTCACAAACCGGGATGTGATCTGAGCTTTTCTGGTTTGAAGACGGCGGTGCTGCGGGCGAGGGATGATTGTGTGGATGATCTCAACCAATTACGCGCGCAGGACCAAGCCGATCTTGCTGCGTCATTTCAGGCAGCGGTCGCGGATAGTCTGGCCGCAAAGACGGCACACGCTTTGTCGGTCTATTTGGCTCAGAACCCGCATCAGCCTGTGTTGTGCGTCGCCGGTGGTGTGGCTGCGAATATGGCCATTCGAACTGTGTTAGAGACTGTCTGTAGCGCGTTTGATACCGATTTTCTAGCTCCACCTCTGGGTTTATGCACAGACAATGCAGCGATGATCGCTGCCGCCACGATTGAACAGATGCCGCATCGTGCGCCCGATGGTATGGGTTTGTCAGCGCGTCCGCGGATGCCTCTTGATACTGAAAGTGCAGCAATGCTCGGTTCTGGAAAGAAAGGAGCCAAGGCATGACGGTCGCCGTATTGGGGGCAGGCGCTTTTGGCACGGCATTGGCAATTGCAGTGTCACACAACGGTCCGGTGACACTGTGGACGAGAGATGCAGATCATTGCGCTGAGATGGCGGGCACGCGCACAAACGCGCGCCGATTGCCGGGGCACACCTTGTCACCCAATATTGCAATTTGTCATGAGCTAGAGACTGCATTGCAGGCAGATTTAGTTCTGTTTTGCGTACCGATGCAGTCACTCGGTTTCCTTGTTCAAGATCTGGACCTGTCCGGTTGTGTCGCCGTCGCTTGCTGCAAAGGTATCGACATTGCATCCGGGCGCGGACCAAGTCGCATTTTGTCATCTGCGGGAACCGTTGCGGTTTTGACCGGCCCCAGCTTTGCGGCGGATATCGCAGGTGGGTTGCCGACCGCTTTGACGCTGGCCTGTGTCGACACAGTTCGTGGCGCAGAAATTCAGACAAAACTGTCTACACCCAGTTTGCGCATTTACCGCTCACAAGACATAGCTGGCGCAGAGTTGGGTGGGGCATTGAAGAATGTCATCGCCATTGGATGCGGTGCGGTGATGGGGGCAGGGCTTGGCGACAGTGCGCGCGCTGCTTTGATGACCCGCGGTTTTACCGAGATGCAGCGTGTTGCCGCATCTGCTGGTGCGCATCCCGATACGCTGAATGGCCTGAGCGGATTTGGGGATTTGGCATTGACTTGCACGTCGGATCAATCGCGCAACTATCGTTTGGGATTTGCGCTTGGGGCGGGTGACGACTTTGATGCCGCGATCACAGTCGAAGGTGCGGCCACAGCACGGGCATTGCGGGGCGTGGCGCGTGATCACAATTTGGATTTGCCCGTTTCAATGGCGATTGCGGATCTGGTCGAAGGCACCGTGGATGTGCAAGGTGCGATGGCGCGGCTGATGGCCCGCCCGCTGAAGGAGGAATGAGATGTTTTATGCGTTGATGGCTTGGGACAAGGATGGTGCGTTGGACGTACGGATGGAAAACCGCCCTGCGCACCTTGAGTATCTGGAAACCACAGGTGTTGTGCGCCAGGCGGGCCCCTTTCTGGACGGCGAAGACAATCCCTGCGGTTCGCTTATCGTGCTGGAAGTGGACGATTTAGCGGCGGCGCAGGCATGGGCCGACAACGATCCATATGCAAAGGCCGGGTTGTTTCGTGACGTGCATATCACCGCATGGAAGCAGGTGATTGGCGCATGAATTATTGGTTGTTCAAATCCGAACCCTCAACATGGAGTTGGGACGATCAGGTCGCCAAGGGCGATGCAGGTGAGGAATGGGATGGAGTGCGCAACTATCAGGCGCGTAACTTCATGCGTGCCATGGCTGTTGGCGATCGCGGTTTTTTCTATCACTCGCAAACGGAAAAGGCAGTTGTGGGCATAGTCGAGGTGATGGCCGAGGCCCATCCCGACAGCACAACCGATGATCCGAAATGGGACTGTGTGGACATCAAGGCGGTGTCGCCTGTGCAAACGCCCGTGACGTTGGAAATGGTCAAAGCCGATCCGCGCTTGACAGACATGGCTTTGATCCGAAATTCGCGCCTGTCTGTACAACCGGTTACGCCGGACGAATGGAAGGTCGTTTGCGAATTGGCCGGTGTGCAACCTTAGCCCTTGGGAAATGTCCCGCTCTCTGGCACGATGTCTGCAGAATAATGCAGAACGGAGGGTTGTATGGGATATTTGGCAGTATTTGTGGCGGGCTTTGCAGGCTTCGTCTTTGGCGCGATCTGGTATGGGCTATTGGCCAAACCTTGGGTGGCCGCGTCAGGTGTAGCCGTAGATGAAACGGGGAAACCGGCCAATCGCGCCAACCCCGTGCCATACATCACCAGCCTTGTGGCAGTAATCCTCGTAGCGGGCATGATGCGGCACGTTTTTGTGTTGAGCGGTATAGATACGTTTGGCGAAGGGCTGGTTTCGGGCCTTGGTTTTGGGTTGTTTATGGCTGCTCCATGGCTGGCCACAAACTATGGATACGCCGGGCGGCCCTTTCGATTGACCCTGATCGATGGCGGATACTCTACATTCGGCAGCGCAGTGATCGGGGCAGTACTGACCCTGTTCTGATGTGTCTGGTAAGAATGCTGAACGAAAAAAGGGTTCTGACCTCACTAGATCAGAACCCTGTTCACCCCGCGCGTACTCCCGTAGGCCACCGTACGACTGGTAGAATTTCGGGTCTGACCTTTCTGGTCTGACAACAGATAGGTAGCCGGAAACCAAAGAAATTTCAATCTCCGAGTGTGTCGCATTGGACCCAAAACAGAAACACCCGCTTAACCAGCGGGTGTTTCAATTAGGACTTTCGTAAGAAGCTTTAGCCGTACACTGACTCTTTTTTGAAGTGCTTGGTCAGCATGTAGTACACAACGGCGCGGTATTTGTTGCGCTCGGATTTGCCATAGGTTTCGATGACGCTGTTAATGGCATCCATCAGCTCGGGGCCGTCTTTGAGGCCAAGCTTTTTCATCAGGAAATTTTCCTTGACGGTTTCCAGCTCAGATTTCTGGCTGCCTGCCACAGTGGACGCATCCGCGTTGTAGATCGCAGGGCCACAGCCGATTGTGACCTTGGTCAGCAGATCCATGTCTGGCGTCATGCCGCATTTGTTTTTCAGATCGTCTGCGTATTGCGCGATCAACTCGTCCCGTTTGCCCATGTTCATTCCCTTTTGCTGGACTTGGCCAATGTCTCTGACCTTGCGGAAAAGGTTAATTCAGCAAGCCTGCCGAAACAAAGGAAAAGTTCGGGTAGTTTTCCCCCTAGCGGGATCATGCGGGTCACGGTGGGGTCAGTGGCGGTTGATTTTGATTTCAGACTTTTGAGCACCGGAGTCTTCGGTGCTGCTCTGGCCGTTAATTTTAAAGCTCATCCCGCGGATGAAAAAGGAACTTGGCTCGGTCATTTCGGTGACGCTTGCCACCCATGCAGGCGAGAATGCCTTTGACCAGACAGCCGGGTACGCGTGCACCAGATTATGCATACAGGTCAGCGCGATCCAGATGCCCACTGTCTTTGCGGCGAGGTGTTCCTTGAGTTTCATGTGCAATGCGGTGCGCAGCATAAAGGCCAGCCCGAAGGCAAGTGCGCCGTCGATGATCATCGTCATGTCGGGATCATCGTTCGGGTTTGGCGTGCCATTGATATGGAACATTATATAGCGCGAAGCGACAACAGTCAGAAGGCCGACAATGCATGCCCCGACTATGGATGCAGGGTACCCAAGGTTAGATACCCATTCTGGTTTTGATCCTTGCGCGGTCTTGGCGTTCAAGGATTGGATGTCTTGCCGCTGTGCGTGGGTTTCCCCCAGTCGCGCTAGTCGGTTTGCAAATGCGTCCTGTCCGTGTGCCATGGTCTGGCCTCTGCGTGATTGCTTTGGCCATACGGTGTGCGTTTGAAGCGGCAAGATTTTGGCGTAATCTGGAAATATTCGTGCAGCCGTCAGCGACACAGGCCCCAACCGGTGTGCTGCAGGTGGAAGTGATCTGCGTGCAGACGGTTGTAGTCTGGGCCCAGCGTGACCCGGAACCACATGCAGGCGCTGTTTCTGAGATCTCGAAAGAAAGGTGCGCGTGCGTCTGTGGCGGGCCAACCCGTAAGCAGTGTCAGCTTGCGCCCGTCCTCAAGTGTGACCCCGGAGATATCAATCGACTCTGCTGTAGCATGCGTGCTCATCCGTCCGGTGCTTCCATTTGAGGTTCGCATGGCGCGGCAATTGTAGCTGGAGGCATGGTGGATCCGGGCAATGCCTTGATCAAAGTGCCGTTGGGCTGCGGGTGTGATCCCGTGCGTGTGCCACATCGCGAGCCTGAGCGCTGTTTGGCAGCGCGTTTCGACGGGTGCGAGATCTGTGTTTGCGATCCCATGCAGGCGGACCCGATCGCTGATCCCACATTGCGCATTGGCGCTGAGGTCAGGCATCACATCAAACTGCGCGCCAGTGTGCAATGCCGCACGGCAACTGTCGCCGTTTGCCAATGCAAGTCCGAGCTTCCAACTGGTCAGCGGAGTCACAGGATCCGCGACATGCAGCGATTTCGTCGGGTTCCATGCATCCGGTAGCGGCGTGTTGGGCACAAGTATGAGAAGAACGAGGCCCGCTGCCGCCATCAACGCCAGCGTCAAAAGCGCATAGAGCACAGAGACGATCCGCATTGTTCAGCGTACAGTCAGAATATCAGAAAGCGGTTTTTTGATCTTGGCCATTTTCGGGACAGTTGCTCCCTGGGCAGCGTGACCGACCGCAATGATCATTGTCGCTTTTTCGCTGTCTGGTCGCCCCAACAGGTCCCGCAGGAACCCCATAGGGTTGGGTGTGTGCGTTAGCGTCACTAACCCCGACATGTGCAAGGCGGTCAACAACATCCCCGTCGCAATCCCTACGCTTTCGGGCACATAGTAATGTTTCGCTCGGCTGCCGTCTGGGTTCACTCCGTAGCGTTGGGCAAAGACCACGATCAACCACGCGGCGTCTTCCAGGTGTGGTTTGTCTGCATCCGTCCCGATTGGCGCCAGTGCCTCAAGCCATGCGTCACCCGCGCCGCCATCATAGAATCTGCGTTCCTCGGCTTCGGCAGCGTCACGGATTTGACGTTTCGTTTCGGCGTCTCTGACTGCCACGAAATGCCATGGCTGCTGATTGGCCCCGGAAGGGGCAGTACCAGCCGCAGCAATGCAGGCTTCGATTACGTCTTGGGGGACGGGGGCAGTGTCAAAGTCCCGCACAGTCCGCCGTGTCTTGATCTGATCGTAAAAGTCTCTCGCGCGCGCCAGCATGTCCTGGTTGTTGGGCGTGTCACAACGAGCTAGAAGGTCATACGCAGCTTCGGGTGTCGCCATGGCCTAGAAGTCCAGATTTTCCACGCTAAGCGCATTTTTCTGAATGAATTCGCGGCGCGGTTCAACCACATCACCCATGAGCTTGGTGAACAGATCGTCAGCTTCGGCCATGTCCTCGACCCGCACTTGCAACAAGGTGCGCGCGTCTGGGTCCAGTGTGGTTTCCCACAGTTGGTCTGGGTTCATTTCGCCCAATCCCTTGTAGCGTTGCAGGGACAGGCCGCGCTCGCCTTCCTCAAGGATGGCTTCGAGTAGATCGAGCGGTCCAAGGATCGCCTGCACCCGGTCCTTGCGCACCAAGGTTGCAGGCAGACCGTAAACGTCTTGCAGCGATTGTGTGAAAGTGCCTGTTTTGCGCGCCTCACCAGACCGCAGCATCGGCCCGTCCAGTGTCCGCACTTCTTCGACGCCGCGCAGGATACGAGCTAGTCGCACGCCTTTGTCCTGCGTAATTCGACCTGTCCAGCCACGCTCATATTCAGCAGCGATCAGGTTCAAACGTTCGGCAACTTTATCGGCTACGCCTTGCAGATCGCCGTCAACGGCTCCGGGAACAAAGGCACCAGCAATCGCGGCCTGTTCCAGAATGTGGCGCGGATAGTGTGTCGGAAAGGCTTGCAGCACGCGGCGTAACTGGCGCGCCTCATCCACCACCCGCACGAGATCCTGCCCACTGATTTCTTCGCCATTGCCTTGGCGCAACATCGCGCCGTCGGTACCTTGCTCGATCAGGTAATCATCCAATGCAGATTGGTCCTTGAGGTAAACCTCCGACTTGCCGCGCGCCACTTTGAAGAGAGGCGGTTGAGCGATGTAGAGGTATCCGCCTTCGATCAGCGCAGGCATCTGACGGTAGAAGAATGTCAGCAGCAGTGTGCGAATGTGAGCGCCGTCGACATCCGCATCCGTCATGATGACGATCTTGTGGTAGCGCAGTTTTGAGATATCGAATTCATCCCGCCCGATGCCGGTGCCAAGCGCCATAACCAGGTTCCCAATCTCCTGAGAGCCAAGCATGCGGTCAAATCGGGCACGCTCCACGTTCAGGATTTTACCGCGCAAAGGCAGCACGGCTTGGGTCAACCGGTCGCGTCCTGTTTGGGCAGAGCCGCCGGCGCTGTCCCCCTCAACCAAGAACACTTCGGTCTTGGATGGGTCTTTTTCGGAACAATCCTTGAGCTTGCCAGCGAGGTAATTCACATCCATTGCCGTTTTGCGGCGGGTCAGTTCGCGCGCCTTGCGGGCGGCCTCTCGGGCCAATGCGGCCTCAATGATCTTGCCGACAATGATCTTGGCTTCGTTTGGATTTTCTTCGAACCACTCGGACAGCTTTTCGTTCACCAGGCCCTCGACCGCCGGGCGAACTTCGGATGAGACAAGTTTGTCCTTGGTCTGGCTGCTGAATTTCGGATCCGGCACTTTGACGGACAGAACGCAGGTCAGGCCCTCACGGGCATCATCGCCGGTAAAGCTGATCTTTTCCTTTTTTGCGATGCCGCTTGTCTGGGCATAGCTGTTGATCGTCCGCGTCAGGGCGCCGCGAAAGCCCGCCATATGGGTGCCGCCATCGCGCTGTGGAATGTTGTTGGTGAAGGGCAGGACCATCTCGTTGTAGCTGTCATTCCACCACATCGCGACTTCGACGCCGATTTCATCCCGCTCGCCAGTGATAAAGATGGGTTCATCCATGACAGAGGATTTCGAGCGGTCGAGATACTTGACGAATTCCTTGACGCCGCCTTCGTAGAACAGTTCTGAGCGCAGGTGGTCGATGGGTCGTTCATCCACCAGAATAATGCGCACGCCTGAGTTCAGGAATGCGAGTTCGCGCAGCCGTTTTTCCAGAGTATCGAAGGAATACTCGAGATTGGAGAAGGTGTCGGTCGAGGCGAGAAAGCGGACTTCGGTTCCTGTCTTGTCTCCGCACTCGCCGACCACTTTGAGGTGTTCAACTGTGTCGCCATGTGCAAAGCGCGCTATGTGTTCCTTGCCATCGCGCCAGATACGTAGATCTAGTTCCACGGACAGGGCGTTCACAACGGACACACCGACCCCGTGCAGACCGCCCGAGACCTTGTAAGAATTGCTGTCAAACTTCCCGCCAGCATGCAGTTGGGTCATGATGACCTCCGCTGCGGAAACGCCTTCTTCCTCGTGAATACCAACCGGAATGCCGCGGCCGTTGTCGCTGACGGACACCGAAGAATCTGCATGAATCGTGACTGTTACGGCGTCTGCATGGCCTGCGAGCGCCTCATCGATACCATTATCGACGACCTCGTAGACCATGTGGTGCAAACCCGATCCGTCATCGGTATCTCCGATATACATACCGGGCCGTTTGCGCACAGCCTCCAAGCCTTTGAGAACTTTGATAGAATCCGCGCCGTACTCTTCGGGATTTTGCTCGTTATCTGCCATTTATCGGGCCTTTATGAAGTTGCGCAAAATATACCGTTTTCGGGGGGGAATGTCACGCAGGTGACACAAGATTTTGCGTTTTACGTCAGGGGGATGACCAGGCCCACGCAGATGAGCAAGGCACCCGCTGTTAGGTTCATTCGTCTGAGGGCCGTAGGCGAGGATATCAAACGCCGCGCACGGTCGATGAACAGCGCCATGGCGAGGTTTCCAAACAGCGGCACAATGGCTGAAAGTGATATGATGATTGCGATATCCAGCCATGTCAGCCGAGTCAGATCGAAGAAGCCCGGCAGCATCCCCATGTAAAACAGGATCGCTTTGGGGTTGCCCAATATCACCGCAAGCCCGGCGACAAATCCGGCCCACATACCGGGTCGGGTGAGCCTGCTGTCGGTGCCGATGGCCTTGCCCGCGCCGCGGATCACCAGAACGCCCATCAGCACAAAGATCCCTGCTGCCACCCACTTCAGCACCTCGAGAAAGCCACCATATAGCGACAGGATCCAAGTGATCCCAAAGATCGCCAACAGCGACCACAGCACGTCTCCGATGACCACGCCTAGTGCGAGCGGCCACGCCGCGTGGAACCCGCCCGACAGGCTGCGTGCAATCAACCCGACCCAGACGGGTCCGGGCGTGAGGAACAGAACCAGCAGTGCGCCCGCATATAGTGCGATATCCCAAATACCGAGTGTCATAACGTATCCACCATGCTGGCACCGTCCGTCTCTGTGACGTTGAGGTACTGCGCCCGCTGCCCCAACCCCTCAAACAGCGACGTCTCTGTCCCTGTCATCCACGCCTGTGCGCCCAAGGCGCATATCTCGTCATAGAGCGCAGCACGGCGATCTGCATCCAGATGTGCAGCCACTTCATCCAGCAACAAAAGTGGTGGCGCTCCAAAATCCCGTGCCAAGGCCCGTGCGTTTGCAAGGATCAGTGACACAAGCAGCGCCTTTTGCTCGCCGGTTGAACAATCCTTGGCGGGTACATCCTTGGCGGCATAGACACCGTAGAGATCTGCGCGGTGTGGCCCGATCAGAGTCCGCCCGGCTGATAAATCGCGTTTGCGACCGGCGGCCAGCGCATCCCGTAAACCGTCCACGGTGTCTGGCATCCCCAGCTCACCCGGTTGCAGGGTCAAATTAGCGGCCGGGAAGGCTGTTTGTGCGCCGCTCTGTGCCTCTTCCAGATCCTTTAGTGCCTGCAATCGATTGGCATGAATGGCGGTTCCTGTCTCTGCCATGCGTGTTTCCAGGGCCGCATACCAATGGGCATCGCGCACCATGTCTTTGAGCAAACGATTGCGCTCGCGCATGGCTTTTTCGTACTCCAACGATTGTTGGGCATGGTCGGGTACAAAGCTCAGGGTCATGCGATCCAGGAATCGCCGCCGCCCTTCAGCTCCTTCAATCCACAGTCTGTCCATTGCAGGAATCAGCCACAACACACGGGCAATGCGGCCCAATGCCGTTTGTGCGGCGGCCTTGCCATCAATGCGAACCTGCCGTGCGGCACCACCTTCGGACCATGTCTCGACTTCATGGACTTGCGCCAGAGAATGCAAAACTCCTGTCAGTTTCCACCCCAGAGCCTCAGGACGTCGGGTCATGTCTTCGGCTGAAGATCGGCGCAGTCCTCGTCCGGGAGAAAACAGGGACACCGCTTCAAGGATGTTGGTCTTGCCCGCACCGTTGGGTCCACAAATTGCGACGGGCCGTGCGTCCAATGCCAAACGCGCCACCTTGTGCGAGCGGAAATGAGACAGCGTTAATGCAGAAAGGGACAGCGTCATGCGCTGCCCCTTCTCTGTTCAAAACAATTCCCTGCCGGTGGCACGATTATTCGCAGAACAATCGTCACACACGCATCGGCATGACGACGTAGACAGCCGACAGGTCATTGCCTTCCCGCATCAGGGTCGGGTCGCCGGACGAGTTGAACATAAAGACAGCGTTTTCGCGATCCACTTGGCTGGCAATTTCCAGAAGGTACTTGGCGTTGAACCCGATTTCGAGACGTTCGTCTGCATAGGCCACAGCCAGTTCTTCCTCAGCCGCGCCGCTGTCGGGTGCATTGACGCTTAAGACCAAGCGGTCTTCGTCCAATTGCAACTTCACAGCGCGGGATCGTTCGGACGATACGGTTGCAACACGGTCTACAGCCTTGGCGAAATCGGATGCGTCTACTTCCAGCTTGCGGGTGTTGCCCGCAGGGATCACGCGGGTGTAATCTGGGAAGGTGCCGTCGATGACTTTGGAAGTCAGGGTGATGTCGGGCGTCGCAAAGCGAACCTTGGTTTCAGACACGCTGACCGCGATCTGCATGTCGTCTTCGTCCAGCAGTTTGCGCAATTCGCCCACTGTTTTGCGCGGCACGATCACGCCAGGCATATCTGCGGACCCTTCGGGCAGTGCGCTGTCGATGCGGGCAAGTCGGTGGCCATCGGTGGCCACACAGCGCAGGGCCGTACCATCGTCGCCTTCGGCGATATGCATGTAAACGCCGTTCAGATAGTAGCGCGTCTCTTCGGTCGAAATGGCGAATTTCGATTTGTCGAACAAACGGCGCAACTGGGCTGCCGGTACGGAGAAGTTCGAAGCGTATTCGGACGATGCCATCACGGGAAAATCTTCCTTGGGCAGTGTCGCGAGTGAAAAGTTTGACCGTCCCGCTTCAACCGACAAACGCCCTGCGGCGCTGTCGGCGCTGAGGGTGATGAGGGCTCCGTCAGGCAATTTGCGCACGATCTCATGCAGGGTTGTGGCAGCGACTGTGGTGGCGCCTGCGCGTTCGACCTGTGCGGGGGCTTTGTCGACGACTTCGATGTCCAAATCGGTGGCGCGGAAGGTCACGTCAGAGCCTTCGGCTTCGATCAGCACATTGGCGAGGATCGGGATCGTGTTGCGCCGTTCGACGACGGATTGGGCTTGGCTGACCGCTTTCAGCAATACGCCGCGTTCCACACTGATTTTCATATGTCCCACTCCCAGCAGATTTTCGGGGCATTTCACCGGAAGGGCACACTATCCCAACCACACCGCATCACAAGGCTTTTGTTGTTTGTCCAGTTTGGCGGCGGGGTCGTCAAGATCACGGGGAGCCAAATGCAAAACAGGTGCCCTCAAGGGGACCTGTCTGTGGTGCAAATGCTGCGCCTAGACGAAAATGAAGTCGCTTTCGGTCAGATCAGCAGTTGTCAGGGTGCCATTGTCGTCCACAAGCACCACGCGCTCACCCCCCACAGGTGACAAGAACTGTGCCGTTGCCGGTCTCACGGATGCTCAATTGGCTAAAATCTTGGCTGCCTTCGATCAGGTCAGGTCCAATCGTGCCAAGGTCGATCACGGCCTCGTCCGGGTCTGTCGCGCGTAACACAACATCTAGTTCGATCCGGCTCAGCCCATCGATGTCATGGAGACCGCTGTCGCGCGGTTATGTGTAGTCCAGACCGTTCAGCGCAACGAGCCGGTCAAAGCTCATGGAAAGCTGCCCAAAGGTCGGGTCAAAAAAGCTGATTGTCCAGTGCTGGGTAATTGTCGGGATCGGAATCGCTGACAGAGCCGATCTGCAGCGTCGAGTCGGATTCGTCTGCAATGGAATTGCTGATCGTCAGCCCAATTGGTGAATCTTCTGATGCCACGATGTCGAAGTCACGCGGAACGGTGATGACAGAGGGGTCAAAGCGCCTCGATCTGGAGACATCAAAAGACAGTTGCAGGTCGTCCCCGTTCACGTTCTCATCTGGTTTGATGAAGACGCGCAGTTGGTCTCTGCCGTTGAGCGTGTTGGAGACGATAAACGCGGACGTCACCTGCATAAAGCCACTGACCGCGGCGCCGCCGTTCCAGACCTATGCAAGTACTTTGACACCAGCGAGCGCTGAGGCGTTCTGGATCGTGACACTGCCGGGGTAGGTTGATGAGTTGAAAAACCCGATACTGTAGCATCCGGAATCTTAGCTAACTGTAAAATCAGTCATGTTTTCCTCCACCCATTTACGGATGAGTGGAGGCAATGTGTTGAGCGATCAACGGATTACTTGACGCTGTGGCCTAGGCTTCGAGCGAGCGGCGCAGCAGTTCGAGGTCTTCTGCGATCTGGCCGTCTTGCTGTTTCAGCTCTTCGATGCGGCGCACGCCATGCATCACTGTTGTGTGGTCCCGTCCGCCAAAGCGACGCCCGATTTCAGGCAGGGAGCGCGAGGTGAGTTGTTTGCACAGATACATCGCCACCTGACGGGGACGGGCATAGCTGCGCAGGCGTTTGGGGCCGATCATATCCGACAGGCGGATGTTGTAGTGTTCGGACACACGGCGCTGGATTTCTTCGACGGTGATTTTGCGCTCAGACGCGCGCAAAACATCGGCCAGACAGTCCTGCGTCAGGTCCATGTCGATCTTGCGGCCCACAAGTGAGGCAAAGGCGAAGAGCCGCGTCAGTGCCCCTTCGAGGACACGCACATTGGTCGAGATTCGCAGAGCCAGAAACTCCAGGACGCCCTCTTCAACGCGCAGATCAGGGTAGGTGGCCATTTGCTGTTCGACTTTGGATTGCAGAATGCCGAGGCGCAGTTCGTAGTCGGTGGGGTGCAGATCTACGACGAGGCCGCATTGCAGACGGGACTTCACGCGGTCCTCTAGGTCTTTGATTTCGCCCGGGGCGCGGTCTGCGGAGATGATGATTTGTTTGTTCTGATCCACCAGCGCGTTGAAGGTGTGGAAGAACTCTTCTTGCGTGGAATCTTTGCCGGCGATGAATTGGACGTCATCGACCATCAGCACGTCGACGGAGCGGAAGATTTCCTTGAAGTCCATCATTTTGCGATCACGCAAGGCTTGGACGAAGCGGTACATAAATTGTTCGGCAGAGAGATAGAGCACATTCAGATCAGGACGGCGGGTTTGCAGTTCCCAAGCGATCGCGTGCATCAGGTGGGTTTTGCCGAGACCAACACCACCATAGAGAAACAATGGGTTGAAGGTGACCGGACCACCTTCGGCAACGCGCTTGGCTGCGGCGTGGGCCAGTTCGTTAGGTTTACCCACAACAAAGCTGTCAAAGGTAAAGCGGCGATCCAGTGGCGCGGCGGATAGGACGGAATGTGCTGGCGCGCTGGTTGAGGCCGAATGGCTAGCAGATGCGGCACGGACGGATGTCGGTTGGGTCACTGCGGGGATGCTGGGTCGCCCATGTGAATTTGCGGCCACGGCAAAGCTGAGGCGACGCACACTGTCATCTTCGGACTTCAGTTCATGCAGAATCAAGTCGGAGAAGTTCTGGCTGACATAGTTGCCCATGAAATTGGTTGGTACGTTAAAGGTGGCCACACCATCTTGCATGTCGCGAAACTTGAGTGGTTCGATCCACGTTGTGTAATTGTTCTGGCCTACTGTCTTGAGCAGCCGTTGTCTCAGCTGTCCCCATTCTTCTTGCGTCATTTGTACGTACCGTCCCTTCAGCCGTCGGTTAACATCTTCAAAACTGCCCGCGCACTGGGCCTACACTCACTACTCAAGGCCGACCGAAACCACCCCGCTGCCTAACGTCGGCGGACTCGATCCTTCCGGATATTTACAGACAGGGCACAGCATCGAAGTCGGGAAGTCCCGATCAGACGCTATATGCCGTCCCGCACACCCAAATTTTGACAGGTCAGCTTTGGATCAATGATCCCCAACAAACACAGCAGCGTCAGTAAACTGACGTTTCCGCGCCACACCAGAACAGCTGTTGCTATGTCCGGGTGTGGCCTGTCCCCCCAAGGCGACGACGAGTCGCAAGAAGGGTGGTAGCAAGATCGTGAGCGGTGCGTCCACAGAACTTCATTATTGACTCCGATTTTTTGCAGAGAGAATCTGTGCAGGCCTTGTTTTTATGTCAAAAACAAAAAAAGCGCCGCTCATCAGCGGCGCTTTCTATCTTCGCGTTACGGGGGAATCAGCCCAGCGACTTCACCCGAGCGGAGAGTCGCGACATTTTCCGGGCAACGGTGTTTTTATGATACACGCCCTTAGTGATTCCGCGCATCAGTTCGGGCTGTGCCGCTTTGAGGGCCTCGCCCGCTGCGTCCTTATCACCAGAGGCGATCGCCTCTTCGACGCGGCGCAGATACGTGCGAATCCGCGAGCGGCGTGCTTTGTTCACTTCGAAACGTTTCGCGTTTTGGCGGGCCCGTTTCTTGGCCTGAGGCGAATTTGCCATTTTATCTCGTCCCAATCTATTGGTGCGGTAGTTTCAGAAGTGGCGCGTATAGGCCTGAGACAATTCCGAGTCAACACCGCAGGGATAAGGGAGCTCCGCCCCCAAGCGCTGCGCGCTTTCCCCCGTGGTATTTTCAGTCAGAAGAAACTGTGATCGGACCAAAGTACTACTTGTCCCGGAACTGCGCTTCGCGTTTTTCGAGGAACGCGCTCATACCTTCTTTCTGGTCTTCAGTGGCGAAGAGAGAGTGGAACACGCGGCGTTCAAACAGCAGTCCTTCACGCAGAGGGACTTCGAAGGCGCGGTTCACTGATTCCTTGACCGCCATGGCCGAGATCATCGATTTCTCGGAGATCTTGGTGGCTGCGCCCATTGCTTCGTCCATGAGTTTTTTGGCAGGTACGACGCGGCTGACCAGCCCAGCACGCTCGGCCTCCTCGGCGTCCATAAAGCGCCCGGTGAGGTTCATGTCCATCGCCTTGGCCTTGCCCACTGCGCGCGTAAGGCGCTGGGTGCCCCCGATTCCCGCCATAACCCCGAGGTTGATTTCGGGCTGTCCGAATTTGGCCGTGTCGGCAGCAATGATAAAGTCGCACATCATTGCCAGTTCGCAGCCCCCGCCCAGCGCGTAACCAGCCACGGCGGCAATTACAGGTTTGCGGGTGCGGGTGATGACATCGGTTTCTGGGCCGAACAGGTCTTCGGTGAAGACTTCGACATAGGATTTGTCTTTCATCATCGCGATGTCAGCCCCGGCGGCGAATGCCTTTTCCGAACCGGTAATCACAATGCACCGCACCTTATCGTTGCTTTGCGCGGCTGCCATAGCATCAGCCAGCTCTGTCATCAGCTGGTCGTTGAGCGCGTTCAGTGCGTCAGGGCGATTTAGGGTGATTTTGGCGATGTGGTCTTCTAAGTCGACGATGATCGTCTCATAGGCCATGTGTCTGCTTTCATCCGTTGCCATTGAGGGCCGAGCATTACCACTCTAGCACATCGTTTCAAGCTATGATTGGCACGACTTGCAGTAGAAAGAAGACCGCCCCGATTGCACGATACGGGTGATGTGCGCGGTGCATCCGGTGGTCGAACAGGGTGCACCTTCGCGCCCATACACATCAAAGCGGTGTTGAAAATATCCAAGTTCTCCATCGGCTTGGCGGAAGTCACGCAAGGATGAACCGCCTGCTTCGATCGCTTCTGACAACACGTCACGGATGATGGGCACGAGGGCGGAGACACGGCGTTTCGAAATTTGGCCCGCTTTGCGCGTCGGTGCGATGCCACCACGGAATAACGCTTCACACACATAGATGTTGCCCAAACCCGCGACGATTCTCTGATCCAGCAGTGCCGATTTGACGGGCGTGTTCTTGTTTTTGAATGCAGCGATCAGGTGGTTTTCGTGGAAGTCGTTGCCAAGTGGTTCAGGACCCAGCACAGCCAACAATTTGTGCTGGTCTGCAGTGGCAGTCTGCATCAGGTCCATCGCACCGAACCGCCGCGGGTCATTGAACGTGATACGCGCACCGTTGTTCATGTGCAGCACAACGTGGTCGTGTTTTTCGGCCTGCGGGTGTTCGTGCGCAAATTGTCCAAGTGGATCGCCTGACACCAGCATCCGCCCGGACATGCCCAGATGGATCAGGAGCGTCTCGCCTGAACTAAGATCTGCGAGGATATACTTGGACCGCCTGCGCAGTTGTGTGACCGTTTGCCCGGTCAGTCGTTCGGCCATGCCGTCGGGAAACGGCCAGCGCAAGTCGGGCCGGTTCACATCCGCCTGTGTAATCACGGCCCCTTCCATCGCGGGGCTCAGGCCACGACGGACGGTTTCGACTTCGGGAAGTTCTGGCATTCAAAGGTGCCTTTTGGCCGCTTCGGAATAGGCATTCACCAGCATCCGCAGTTTCAGATTATGTTGTGTCAGGATTTCGAGCAGTTGGCGGTAGCCTGACATGTTGGACGCCACCCGTATCCGCCCTTGGTCGCCAAAGTCCAGAAAGATGCCGCCTGCGATGGTTTTGCCGATGGGGCGGATATCTTGCAGTGTGTCTGCACGTGCCGCCATGGTGCGGACAATCGGACCGGACTGTGTGAACACCTCTCCATCAAAGGTGATGCGTGTAAACGATTTGAAGATCACCCATAGTGCGAGCAGGGAAAAGGCCCCCATGGCCACAAAGGCAAACCAGCCTTCGCCATCCATTTCGCCCCTTGGCACCTCGACCAGTGCAAAAAAGAGAAATCCGGCGAAAAAGAACAGGAATGCCCCAATTCCTGTACGCAACATTTTTATCGGTTCCAGGACCAATCGTTGGGCGCTGTCCACCGTCCCGTCTACTTTCCATCCGGCATAGTTTTTCTTGATCGTATTTGTCTGTATCCGACCTATCCAGACCCATTTGTAATAGATCAGGGTGACAGCGATGATTGTCCCAATCGTGAATGGGATTGGATTGTTAAAGAACATCTGGGACAGGACACGCAGACTGTCGATTAAGTTTTCAAACATAGCAACTTACCGCGCTGATTTGGCCATTTGTATCCTTGGATCGGACGCTATATCTCAGCCAAAGGCGGATCAAGGTGCCCTGATATGAGCGACGACAACACCACACATTTCGGATTTGAAACGGTCCCCGAGGGCGAAAAGGCCGGGCGGGTGCAGGGCGTCTTTAACTCGGTTGCGTCCAAATATGACGTGATGAATGACGTGATGAGCGTTGGCATCCACCGCATCTGGAAAGAGGCGATGATGGACTGGCTGGCTCCGCGTCCCGGTCAAAAGCTGTTGGATGTGGCAGGGGGAACGGGAGACATTTCGTTCAAGTTCCTCAAGCGTGCTGGTCATGGCCACGCCACCGTTCTGGATCTGACCGAACCTATGTTGGTTGAGGGTCGCAAGCGTGCCGAAGCGGACAAGATGGCCGACAGTCTCGATTGGGTGGTAGGCGATGCGATGGCCTTGCCCTTCGAAGATAACAGTTTTGATGTCTATACGATCTCATTTGGCATCCGGAATGTGACCCGCCCGCAAGAGGCATTGAACGAAGCCTATCGCGTTCTGAAACCGGGTGGGCGCCTGATGGTTCTGGAGTTCAGCCAATTGCCCAACGAGGGTATGCAAAAGCTGTATGATCTCTACAGCTTCAATTTCATTCCTCGCATGGGTCAGATGATTGCAGGCGATCGCGACAGCTATCAATATCTTGTCGAATCGATCCGCAAGTTCCCGGATCAGGACACCTTTTTATCCATGGTCCGCGCCGCTGGCTTCGAGAACGCCAAGTACCGCAACATGACCATGGGTGTTGCGTGCCTGCATTCCGGCTGGAAGATCTGATTTGCGCGGCCCCCACAACATTATCCGCCTGATCCGCACGGGCGCGACGCTGGAACGCACTGGGGCAATGAACGTTGTCCTGGATGCATTCGAGGCTCCGGCCCCCTTGCGTTTCGTCGCCAAGCTGTTGGGCAAACCGTTCATGTGGCTGGGCTACAAAGGTGATCCGTCCATGCCACCTGCGACCCGAGCGCTGACAGCTTTGGGTCCGGCCTACATCAAGTTTGGTCAAGTCCTGTCGACACGTCCGGATGTGGTGGGCGAAGAAATGGCGCAGCAGTTGCGCGTGTTGCAAGACAAGTTACCCCCCTTCCCGGTTGAGGTCGCCAAGGCCGAAGTCGAAAAGGAGCTTGGACAGCCCATCGACACGCTTTTTTCTGAGTTCAGTGAACCGGTAGCGGCGGCCTCTATTGCGCAGGTGCACAAGGCGACCCTGGAGAGTACTGGCGAGGCTGTGGCTGTCAAAGTCCTGCGCCCGGGTGTTGAGCGTGCATTTGGTAAGGATGTGGATGCCTTTTATCTTGCGGCCCGCATAGTCGAGTTGTTTGCGCCCGGAGCACGGCGCTTGCGCCCCATGGATGTGATCGAACACTTTGACGGCGTGGTGCAAGGCGAGTTGGATTTGCGCCTCGAATCCTCGGCCGCCGGGGAATATGCAGCCAACACCAAGGACGATAAGGGCTTCAAACTGCCGCGTATCCGTTGGGATTATTCCGCCCGCCGTGTGATGACGCTGGAGTGGGCAGATGGCGTACCCATGGGCGACAATAGCGCGATCGATGGGGCTGGGCACAACAGAGTTGATCTGAGCGAACGGGTGTTGCGGCTGTTTCTTCTGCATGCGCTGCGCGACGGATATTTTCACGCGGATATGCATCAGGGGAACCTGAAGGTTGCCAGCAACGGGGACATCATTGCCTATGATTTTGGAATCATGGGCCACATCGACGAATACACCCGCCGCGTTTACGCCGAGATCTTGTTTGGGTTCATCCGTCAGGATTTCAAACGCGTCGCGGAGGTGCATTTCGAAGCTGGTTATGTCCCCCCGGACAAAGACGTGGATGAATTCGCGCGGGCCTTGCGCGCTGTGGGTGAACCGATTTTTGGTATGGATGCCTCGCAGATTTCTATGGGGCGACTGCTGAGTTATCTTTTTGAGGTGACGGAACGGTTTGGCATGGAAACACGAACCGAACTGATCTTGTTGCAACGCACGATGGTGGTGGTCGAAGGGGTTGCGCGAAGCCTCAATCCGAACATCAACATCTGGCAGGTCGCCTCGCCCATCGTGACGGACTACATCCAGAAATCCATCGGTCCCAAGGCAGTTCTGACCGATCTTTACAAAACAGCGCGGGTGCTCACGCGGTTTGGACCGCGTCTACCAAGGCTAGTCGAACAAGCCCTGATTAATCAGGCGAACCCGGCACCACCAAAGAAACGTGGCTTTTGGCGCTGGATCATCCTCGCGCTGATGATCGGAACAGCGTTGGGCACGTCACTTGTGCTGATGATCGAAGCACTTCTCTGACTCTTCTTCTGACAAAAAGTACCACGGGGGTCTGGGGGCAGAGCCCCCATTGACAGAGCTTTCAAACGATACGTTCAATGGCCAGCGCAATTCCCTGACCGCCACCGATACACATTGTAATCAACGCTTTGGAACCACCGATGCGTTCCAGTTCATAAAGCGCCTTGACCGTGATGATCGCTCCAGTCGCGCCGACGGGGTGGCCAAGGGCAATTGCACCGCCATTTGGATTGACACGGGCCGGATCAAAACCAAGGTCATTCGATACAGCCAATGCCTGTGCGGCAAAAGCCTCGTTGGATTCCACCACGTCGAAATCATCAGGTGACAGTCCTGTGCGATCCAACAGGTTGCGGACCGCCGGGATCGGGCCGATGCCCATCACTTCGGGACGTACACCGGCATGAGCGTAGCCAAGCACGCGGGCCTTTGGTTTCAGTCCGGCCCTTTGCGCTGCATCTGCCGTGGCCAGCACAATCGCACCAGCGCCATCGTTGATCCCGGACGCATTGCCTGCCGTGACAGATCCGTCCTTTTGAAACACGGGGCGCAAGCCCGCGAGGGCTTGTGCTGTAGTCGCTTTGGGGTGTTCGTCGACGTCAAAGGCGACCGTATCCCGCTTTACGCGTACTTCGACCGGGACGATCTGGCTGGCAAAGCGTCCTTCGGCAATGGCTGCAGCGGCACGTGTCTGGCTTTGCAACGCAAAGTCATCTTGCGCTTCGCGGGTGATCTGATGTTCGGCGGCGACATTTTCGGCGGTGACACCCATATGCCCAGTGCCAAAGGGACAGTTGAGCGCGCCCAGCATCATGTCGAGCGTTTTTACATCTCCCATCTTGGCGCCCCACCGCTGCGATGGAACGACAAAGGGACTGCGAGACATGTTTTCGGCCCCACCAGCCAAACCAAACTCTGCATCACCCAGCATCAGAGACTGAACAACCGATACAATTGCTTGAACGCCGGACCCACAAAGCCGGTTCACGTTCATCGCAGGCGTCGTATCGGGCACACCTGCCTGCATTGCAGCAACGCGGCTGAGATACATGTCGCGCGGCTCTGTGTTGATAACGTGCCCAAAAGCGACATGACCAATCTGCCGGCCATCGACGCCGGAACGCTCAAGCGCGGCCTTTGCCGCCGCAGTACCCAGATCAATGGGAGCTGTTCCGGCCAAGGAGCCGCCAAAAGTGCCAATGGCCGTGCGCGCGCCGTCAAGAATTACGATGTCATGTGTCATGCTGCTGGGTCTCCTCTTTCATTCAGATATGACGCCCATAGGTCGCAAAGTCACCCGCCGTGGCTTGACTTCGACGCAACGGCACCGCCTTCTCTGCGTCATTATGGATGACACTGATGCAATACTGTCCCGTTTGCCCAATCGCCTGAAAGAGGCGCGGCAAGCTCATGGCCTGTCCCTTGACGCGGTCGCAAAGCTGTCCGGTGTCAGCCGGTCGATGGTCAGCCAGATTGAACGCGGGGAATCCTCGCCTACCATCGCGACCCTGTGGAATCTGACACGCGCCTTGCAGGTCGATTTTGCAGGCCTGCTGGACACTGGATCCGCTGGTCGCATCGAAGTCTTACGCAACGGGGATGTGCCCAACATCGAAAATCGTGGGACCGGATGCAGTATTCGCATCCTGTCGCCCCCTGAAGATGCAGGGCGCCACGAAGTTTACGAACTGCGGTTCGAAACCGGCGGGGTACTGGATAGCCAACCCCATACCCACGGTGCGCGTGAACATCTGACAGTCATTGAGGGCACGCTGACAATTACCAGCGGTGGATCTGAGGAGACGATTGGCGCAGGTGACACTGCGCGATACCCGGCAGACGTTCCCCATTGTATAAAAGCGGTGGAAGCCGCCCGCGCCTTTTTGGTGGTTCAAGACGCGTAAATCCATCTTCACGGAGAATTTTCCGTTATTTTGAATTCCTCTATTTTGGAATCACATCCGATATGGTAGATGGTGCTGTGAAGGAGCATCATCATGACCCAGTCTTTTCTTGATCACATCACAGACACTTTGGCGCAGATCGACGCTGAGGGGATGATGAAGCAAGAGCGGATGATCACATCACCACAAGGAGGGCGTATCGAGGTTGGCTCGCGAGATGTATTGAACCTCTGCGCAAACAACTATCTGGGGCTTGCCGATCATCCGGACCTTATCGCAGCCGCGAAAACCACCATGGACGACAAGGGGTTTGGCATGGCGAGTGTACGCTTTATCTGCGGCACACAGGACATCCATCGCACGCTTGAGGCACGCTTGGCGCGGTTCCTTGGCAAGGATGATGCGATTTTGTTTGCGGCTTGTTTCGACGCCAATGGCGGTTTGTTCGAGCCTCTCTTGGGACCAGAAGACGCCATTTTATCGGATTCCCTGAACCATGCGTCGATCATTGATGGCGTTCGCCTGTGCCGGGCCAAACGGTATCGTTACGCAAATTCAGACATGGGCGATTTGGAAGGCCAATTGCGCCTCGCGCAGGCAGAAGGTGCACGGCACATCATGATCGCGACAGATGGCGTGTTTTCCATGGATGGTTATCTGGCCAAGCTCCCTGAAATCTCAGCACTGGCCAAAAAATACAATGCGTTGGTGATGGTCGATGACTGTCATGCGACAGGGTTTATGGGCCCCAAAGGGGCGGGGACACCTGCCCATTTTGGCGTTGAAGTCGACATTCTGACAGGGACCCTTGGCAAGGCGCTTGGTGGATCAATCGGGGGCTATATTGCGGGTCCGCAGCCTGTCATTGATTTGTTGCGACAACGCGCGCGTCCATATCTGTTTTCGAACTCCTTGCCGCCAGCCATCGTGGCGGCCGGGATTGAAGCAATCCGGTTGGTCGAAAATGGTGATGCCTTGCGGCTAAGGCTGTTTGAAAACGCGGCATACTGGCGGGCAGGTCTGGAATCGTTGGGCTTTGACGTTTTGCCCGGGGCGCATCCCATCATTCCTGTCATGTTGGGCGATGCGCAGTTGGCCCAGGACATGGCGGCGCAGTTGTTTGACCAAGGTGTCTACGTGTCCGGATTCTTTTTCCCGGTTGTCCCCAAGGGCCAGGCCCGGATCAGAACACAGATGAACGCTGCCTTGAGTCAAGACGATCTGGACCGTGGATTGGCGGCCTTTGGTCATGTGGGCAAAAAGCTGGGAGTGATCTGATGCGCAATGACATGATTGCTCTTGAAAAGACACATGCACGCGAAGGTTTGTGGCAGGTGACCGCCCCCGTGCCAGAGATTGGCCCCGACGACGTTCTGATCCGTGTCCACAAGACCGGTATTTGTGGCACGGATATTCACATTTGGAATTGGGATGCGTGGGCCGAACAAACTGTGCCGACTCCGCTGATCACCGGGCATGAGTTTGCCGGTGAGATCGTCGAAATCGGCTCTAATGTCGATGGTTTGGTCCTCGGCCAACGCTGCTCCGGCGAGGGGCATCTGATTGGCAAGACTTCGCGTCAGAGCAGGGCCGGTAAATTTCATCTCGACCCTGCGACCCGAGGGATTGGGGTGAACGAACAAGGCGCCTTCGCACAATATCTACGTTTGCCTGCCTTCAATGTGGTGCCTTTGCCGGATGAGATTTCGGATGATATCGGGGCCATTCTCGACCCGCTTGGCAATGCGGTGCACACCGCCCTCAGCTTTGATCTGATTGGCGAGGACGTTTTGATCACCGGTGCAGGCCCCATTGGGATCATGGCTGCGGCGGTTGCCCGCCATGTTGGCGCCCGCCACGTTGTGATCACCGATGTGAATCCGGATCGGCTACGCCTTGCGGGCGAAGTGGCGGACGTGGTGCCTGTCAATGTCGCAGAACAGGATCTGGCGGAGGTCATTGCATCACTGGGGATGCAGCAGGGCTTTGACGTGGGTCTTGAAATGTCCGGCAATCAGGCCGCGCTGGATCAGATGGTCGAAGCCATGACGATGGGCGGTCGTATTGCAATGCTGGGTATACCACCCGGGCAATCGCCTGTTGATTGGTCTCGTATCGTCTTCAAGGCCATCACGATCAAAGGCGTGTATGGCCGAGAGATTTTCGAGACGTGGTACAAGATGATTGCCATGTTACAGAATGGGCTGGATGTGTCGCGCGTGATCACACACCGTTTTGCGGTCGCTGACTTCGAGGCAGGCTTCGCCACGATGAGGTCGGGATCGTCCGGAAAAGTGGTGCTTGATTGGACCTGAGATTGGGTGCCTGCTTAAACTGACTTAGGTGCCTGTTTGCACGAGTGCCTGGCGACCCTTGGACGTCAGACGGTGAACTTCGTTCCCTTCGAAAACGGCCACGGTAAGCGGTTCTCCGTAACCTGCTGCCGTATCGAGGTTCACCCGGTTTCCGTAGTGTGTGGCGGCTTTGACAGGCGTGTGGCCGTGCACAATCAACTTGGGGTGCGGACCCCTGAAATTGTGAAACTCCTGACGGATCCAAAGCAGATCTTCCTCGCTCTGATCCGCGAGCGCCACACCCGGTCTGATACCAGCATGCGCAAAAAACAGATCTTTGACCTCGTGGGTCAAAACGAGGTTGCGCAGGAAATCCACGTGGGATTGCGGCACAGCCTCCAGCGCTTCAGCATGGACGTCTTTTTCGCGCCGCTGTCCCTGAATATCAAGGCCGTATGATGCCAGCGTTGTATCCCCACCCAACCGTTCGTGCATCCAATAGAGCTGGATCATCAAGTAGGGGTCGTGTCGTGGTGGCACTTCCATGAACCATTCAAACATGCGGTCATGGTTGCCCTTTAGAAACACCCAGTTGTGTCCGGCATCTCGCCCTGCGATCAACGTGTCAATCACCGCACGGCTGTCTGGCCCGCGATCCGTGTAGTCACCCAGAAAAACGGTTTGCCCGTCCTTGCCCCCATCTTTTTCGATCAGGTCGAGAACGCGATCAAGCTCCGCCTTTTGGCCATGAATATCACCGATGGCATAAATGGGATGCGACATGAAAACGACTCGGGGGCACTGGGACAATATGCCTGTCGCTTACGCCTTTCGGGGCGCTCATGCGAGACGTTAAGCGCCGGATTGGTAAAGGTGCGTCCATTTGGCTGACAACTCATCCGCCAATTGCGCCGTTGCCGGGCGCACATTTGCGGCTCGCGCGGCGTCCTGGCCAAGAAATTCGAGGATTTTTCCAGTGGTGCCGACAGGATCAACAACGACCGCCTCGTAATCCACGTGCAGTGGCTCGATCTTGTTGGTCGCGAACCAGTTTGCCCATGCCGCATCATAAGACTGAAACGCCTCGATTTCGGCCGTAAGCCTTGCGCGGTCGTACAAAGGTTGTTGGGCGACACCCAGCCTTTCGCGGTCCGTCCCATCTGAATTGCGGTGCCAGAGCCCACTTTGCTCTGCGCGCACCAGCGAAATTGCCTGTGCCAATTTGTCAGACCGGGTCAGGTGGATATAGCGGGTGGGGCCGAACGTAGCGTCGATCCGGGCGCGGTCCGTAGGTGCCTTCGGGTGCAGGACTGCCAACTGTTGCAGAAAGAATGCCACGCTGTGCTGTTGCAATCTCAACCCAAAAAGCGGCGTACGGTCTGTACCCATGGTGATGGCGTTTTGAACAACGTCAGCAAGCGGTGTATCTGCTGACACACCTAGCCCGGCCCGCCAATCGGCCAGAGATGCGCGGTGGAAGTAGCTTTGGGGTTGCCCAGCGGTTTTCGTATCCGCGAGCAAGACACAGAGTAGTGTGCTGCCGCTTCGGGGAGCAGTGCACAGTATATATGCCTCAGGCTTCGTCATAGGCGCTCGGGTTGGCAAGGCGGACAAGATGGCCGCCTTGCGAGATGATTTGATTCAGGTCGAAAGCAATCGGCCTCCAAGTCAGGCGACGTCGAACGCCAGTGGCTTGACTTGCGTGAACTGCCCGGTGCCTTCCAAGGTTTTCAGCACATCAGCTGGAATCGGATTGTCAACATAAAGCAGCGCAATGGCCTCGCCGCCGACTTCTGCGCGGCCAAGCGTAAAGTTTGCGATGTTGACGCCGTTGTGCCCCATCGTGTTGCCCAGCAAACCAATGATGCCGGGAACGTCCTCGTTGGTGGTATACAGCATGTTCGCCCCAATCTCGGCGTCGATGTTGATACCTTTGATCTGGATAAACCGGGGTTTTCCATCGCTGAACACAGTTCCCGCGACCGAGCGTTCGCGCTTGTCTGTCACCACAGTGACTTTGATATACCCTTCAAACGCGCCGGACTTGTCCTGATTTGTGGTCGAAATCTGGATGCCGCGTTCTTTGGCGATCACGGGGGCAGAAACCATGTTTACGTCTGGGTTTGCCTTTTTCATGATTCCGGCCACCACACCGCAATTCAGCGCGTCGAGGTTCATGCCAGCCACGACACCATCGTATAGAATGTTGATCGCCTTAATAGGTTCGTCTGTCATCTGTCCGATGAAGCTGCCCAGATGCCCGGCAAGATGGACCCAAGGCCCCATAACCTTGGCTTCTTCTGCTGTGACCGAAGGCATGTTGAGCGCGTTTTCGACTGCGCCCGTCAGCAGATAGTTCGCCATTTGCTCGGCCACTTGCAGGGCAACATTTTCCTGAGCCTCGGTTGTGGCGGCGCCGAGGTGCGGTGTGACGACCACGTTGGGCAGGTTGAACAGCGCGTTTTCCGTGGCGGGTTCTTCGGCAAAGACGTCAAATGCAGCTCCGGCGACGTGACCGGACTTGAGGGCTTCGGCCAGTGCCGCCTCATCGACCAGCCCACCACGGGCACAGTTGATGATCCGCACGCCGGGCTTCATCATGGCGATGCGTTCTGCGGTGATCATGTTGGCGGTTTGTTCGGTTTTGGGAACGTGCAGTGTTATGAAATCAGCACGTTTGATCAGGTCCTCGAGCTCGACCTTTTCGACACCCATCTTGTCGGCCTTTTCTTCGCCGAGGAAGGGATCGTATGCCAGCACCTTCATCTTCAGCCCGCGTGCGCGGTCGCACACGATCCCGCCGATGTTGCCCGCCCCAATCACACCCAGAGTTTTGCCTGTCAACTCGGTGCCCATGAATTTGGACTTTTCCCATTTGCCCGCATGTGTGGATTGCGAGGCCTCGGGGATCTGCCGAGCAACGGCAAACATCATCGCGATGGCATGTTCGGCAGTGGTGATCATGTTGCCAAAGGGTGTGTTCATGACAATCACCCCCTTTTTCGAGGCTTCTTCCTTGTCGATGTTGTCGGTGCCGATCCCGGCACGTCCAATGACTTTGAGGTTTTTGGCGTTTTTCAGGATCGTCGGTGTGACCCGTGTCGCCGAACGGATGGCAAGGCCGTCATATTGATCAATGACCTCGGCCAGCTTGTCCTTGTCTTTGCCAAGGTCGGGTTGGAAATCGACGTCGATCCCACGGTCTTTGAAGATCTGGACTGCTGCTGGAGAAAGCTTGTCGGAGATGAGTACTTTGGGAGCCATGTGTTTGGTCCTTTTGGAGATGTATCAGGGGGCTTTGCCCCCGTCGCTGCGCGCCTCCCCTAAAATCTTCAGGGAACAGAGAAACGTGCGACGGGGTGAGAGGACTATGCGTTGATCTCGGTTTCGAAGGCCCAGGCGAGCCAAGGTAACATCGCCTGAATGTCCGTTGTCTCGACTGTGCCGCCGCACCAGATCCGCAAACCCGGAGGTGCGTCGCGGTAAGCGCCGATGTCCAAGGCGATGTCTTCGTCGGCCAGCCGTTTCGCAACAGCTTTTGCAAAGGCTGCGCCATCCGTGATGCGTGCGTCCGTGAACTTCAGACAGACCGACGTCGTAGATTGTGTTGCCGGGTCGGATGCGAGGTTTTCGATCCAATCGTGCTGCGCGACGAAGTCGGCTATCGCGTCGGCATTGTTGTTCGCCCGCGCGATCAGCCCTTGCAGCCCTCCGACAGAGCGGGCCCAGTCTAGAGCGAACAGGTAGTCTTCGACGGCGAGCATGGACGGCGTATTGATCGTCTCACCCACAAAGATCCCTTCGTTCAACTTGCCGCCTTTGGTCAGACGGAAGATTTTGGGCAGAGGCCACGACGGAGTATAGTTTTCCAGTCGTGCCACTGCGCGGGGGCTGAGGATCAACATCCCGTGGGCGGCTTCCCCGCCGAGTACTTTCTGCCAGCTAAATGTGGTGACGTCGAGCTTGTCCCAAGGAAGATCCATTGCAAACGCAGCTGAAGTTGCGTCACACAAAGTCAGTCCGGTCCGATCCGCAGGGATGGCGTCACCATTGGGCATCCGCACACCTGACGTTGTGCCATTCCATGTAAAACAGACATCGTTGTCGTAGTTTAGGGTCGCCATATCCACGATGTCGCCGTAGTCGGCGGTGTGGACTGTGTGCGCGATTTTGAGCTGTTTGGCCACGTCAGTGACCCAGCCTGCCCCAAAACTTTCCCATGCGACCATGTCGGCGTGCCGTTCGCCCAAAAGTGACCACATGGCCATTTCATAGGCCCCTGTATCAGAAGCGGGCACTATCCCGATGCGGTAATCCGCGGGTACACCAAGGATGTCACGTGTGTCTTCGATTGCTTGCTTGAGTTTGGCTTTGCCAACAGCGGCGCGATGCGATCGACCCAAGGGCGCGTCAGCCAAGGCAGTCAATGTGTGGGTGGGGGGTTTCGCGCAAGGCCCGGAGGAAAAACGCGGATTGGACGGGCGTGCGCCCGGTTGTATCGTAGCCATCAATGCTATCCTTACAGATAATCGCCCTTCGTTGGGGAAGGGTGTCCCACTGTCGCGTTTACGAGCCTAGGTGGGGTGGTGCAACCGGGAATCCACGGCTATAGCGCCGCTTGAGCTGTTAATTGCGACATTGCCGTCGCCTTTCGGAAACCTGACCCATGTTTATTTGCACTTTGCTAAGCGATCCTGCGCGTCCGACGCTTTCCCCTGCATTGGTGGAATCGTTGCGCAATGCGTGGGGTGGGGGGGATGCGCAGTGGTTGTCCCCGGATGAGGCGGCGTGCTTTGCGCTGCCTGTTGTGCCTGACAACCGTTGGGAGGTCTGGGCCGACGTTCAGGAGCTTGGCGTGGATCTGGTCATTTTGCCATTTGAGGGTCGTCGCAAGGCGATGTTGCTGGCTGATATGGACAGCACGATGATCCAGCAGGAATGCATTGACGAATTGGCGGTTGTTGCTGGCGTGGGCGATCGGGTGAAGGAAATCACTGCGCGCGCGATGAATGGTGAGTTGGATTTTGATGGTGCTGTACGCGAGCGCGTCGGGCTTTTGAAAGATCTTCCGGAGAGCGTGATTGCGGACGTGATGAACACCCGCATTACCTATATGCCCGGGGGCGCGACACTATTGGCGACGATGAAGGCAAATGGTGCCTATGCCGCTTTGGTTTCAGGCGGATTCACGGCTTTTACGGCTGCTGTCGCGGCACATCTTGGTTTTGATGAAAACCGGGCCAATACGCTTGGTATTGCGGGTGGATATTTGACCGGAGAGGTTGGCACACCAATCCTTGGCCGTGCGGCCAAGGTTGAGGCTTTGGAGGAAATAACCGGGCGTCTGGGCTTGAGTGCCGGAGATGTTCTGGCTGTTGGTGATGGCGCCAATGACCTTGGCATGTTGGCGCGCGCGGGCATGGGCGTTGCGTTGCACGCCAAGCCAGCCGTCGCGGCGCAGTGTGACGTGCGCATTAATCATGGTGATCTGACTGCGTTGTTGTATTTGCAGGGGTATGCGCGGGACGAATTTGTCTCGCCTTGATCTGTTGACCTGAGTGAATTGCATTGAGGTGTTTTTCTGGGGGCCAGCCCCCAAGACCCCCGTGGTATTTTGGGTCAGAAGAAATCTGGATCGATTTATGCTAGGCTGTCCCTGTCTGAACCAGGGAGGGTGACATGCCGGACTTTATTTTTGCCTATCACGGAGGCACGATTCCAGAGACGCAGGAAGAGGGCGAAAAGGCCATGATTGCGTGGGGCAAATGGTTTGAAGACATGGGTGACGCGGTTGTAAACGGCGGCAACCCGGTCGGACGATCCATGACGGTTACAGCATCTGGTGTTACCGCCAATGGCGGCCCAAATCCAATCTCTGGCTATACCATCGTCCGAGCGGAGACCGCTGACGCTGCCTGTGTCATGGCAGCCGGGTGCCCTATGGTTACGGATGGATCCGGGTCGGTTGAGGTCGCCCCGATCGCCGAGATGTAGGGGCGATCCAGCTCTTGTCTGTAGTTCTCAGAGCAGTTTGGGCGCCGCCCGCATGTGCCCTGTTTCGATGCCGCGCCAATTCGAAATTGGGGCGTTGGTGTAGGCCAGTGCTTCGGGGTGATCTGCGTTCAACGCTCCCAGGTTGACCAGAATCTGCGCGATTGCGCATTCGGCAGCACGGGTCCCGCCGTCCGAGATCTTGAGTGCTACCCCTAGTTTTTGGTCAGGGAGGATGGCCACAAAGAACGCTTCGGCTCCGGTTTTGATCGCGACTTTGTGGTTCATAGCGCGCATCAGTCGGGTACAAGCCCGGCCTTCGCCAGCGACCAGTTCGGGATGTTCTGCCATTGCACGTGTCAATTGGCCGGCTGGGCTGTCTGCCGCAGCTCTGGCAAATCCGGCCATAGCGCGCGCCATGCCGTGTAGGGTGCAGGCAAAGTTGGGAGCGGAACAGCCATCTATTCCGTAGCCAGGTGAGGTTTCTTCGGTCATCCGCTCAAACGCCTCAAGACAAGCGATTTGCACCGGATGGTCAGGGTCCACGTATTCCGGTCCTGCGCCAAGATGTTTGGCGAGAGTCAGAAATCCTGCGTGTTTGCCCGAGCAGTTGTTGTGAATCTGGCAAACGGGTTCATCGTTTTTGATGACCTCATCATGTACCTCTTTGTCGCGAGGCATTTGGGGTCCGCAGCGGAAATCGTCATCTGACCGACCGATCGCATTGAGCCAATCCCTGACGGGATCAATATGGATGCGCGCCGCATTGTGTGATGCGCAGGCCAGCGCCAGATGTTGGGGCGTCAAGTTGTGGGCCGCTGCTGCTCCGCTTTCGATCAGTGGCAAGCCTTGGATCATCTTGGAGGACGACCTTGGCAACACAATTGCGTTCGGATCCCCCCAACTTTGCACAATTTGCCCTGTGTCGTCACAGACCACTGCGTGGCCCAAATGCACACTCTCAAGGAACGGTCCGCGCCATAGTTCGACCAATTGAGCGCCAGTTCCGGCTGTGTGGGGCATCATTTTCCTCACTTCTTGGCGAAAATCTGCCAATTCATCTTTCCTGCGTCGCGCGTTTCGCGCTAATGTGCCACTTGTCGAGAAGAAACTCTGCCCTTGCAAGTGACTGCGCAAAAAATGACGTGTCAGGGGAGCAGTGTTGGCGTTGAGGTTTGGACAGCTTGGAGGCTGTAACTATGGGATTTATGACGAAAATGGTGCTGGGCCTTGGCGCATTGTCGCTGAGTGCGGGCTATGCATTTGCTCAGGACGCGACAAGCACGAACCGTGTGGCGGCCAAAACGGACTGGAGCGTTTTTGTTGAGGACAACCCGACCGAGTGTTGGGGCGTGGCCACGCCGAAGGAAGAGGTTGCGACCCGCGGTGGGAATGTCGTTGCGGTGAACCGGGGTCAGGTTCTGTTGATGGTGTTTTATCGCCCGAGTGCGGAAGCGAGAGGGCAAGTTGCATTCACCGGTGGATATCCTTTCCGCTCGGGTTCGCCGGTGAACATCGACATTGGCGGGACAGAATTTGAATTGTTTACCGATGGTGAGTGGGCATGGCCTGCGTCTGCATCGGATGACGCCAAGATCGTCACGGCAATGAAACGTGGCGCCTCAGCCGTTGTTACAGGTATTTCCAGCCGTGGAACGACGACGAAAGATACGTTCTCGCTATTGGGCTTTACTGCTGCTGTTGAGGATGCCGAAGGGCGTTGCGGCGGGTAAGCTAACGTCAGAAGCTAAAAAGTCACAAACGGGTGAGGGGCTGTGCAGCGATGCACGGCCCTTTTGTCGATTTGGGTAGATTGGAACCAAAGAGTTCCCAACTAAGTTCTGTGCATCACACTCAGACAAAGGAAATTGGTGATGGTCACGACAACCGTTCATGATTTGGAAAGCGCACCAGAGGCATCCAAACCCCTGCTGGAAAACTCCATGAAAGCATTCGGACGCCTGCCCAGCCTTCATGGTGTCATGGCAGAAAGCCCGGGCCTGCTGGAGGGATACCAACGTCTCCACCGTCTCGCGATTTCCGGTACGGCCTTCACGCCCGAAGAACGCACTGTTGTCTGGATGACCGTGAACGTTGCGAATGCGTGCCACTATTGCGTCCCTGCACATACAGGCATCGCCAAGAGTGAGAAAATTGATGCGGAGATCGTGAATGCGCTGCGCGATGAAACGCCGCTTCCTCCAAAGCTGGAAGCTTTGCGCACCTTTACGCTTGCTTTGCGTGAAAGCCATGGTCGCCCCGGTTCGGATGCAATCGCTGATTTTGAGGCCGCCGGATACGGAGAGCGTGCGATTTTGGATACAATCCTGATCTATGCGCAGAAGGTCATGTCGAACTTTACCAATGCGATCTTCGAGACACCGACTGATGACGCTTTTGCCGCTTTTGCGTGGGAACCCAAAACAGCTGTGCCCGCATAACGCGCTATCGGAGGGGGCTTTGCCCCCGCCTGCGGCCCCCCAGGATTTTTTAGAACAGAGAAGAGTGGGCGAATCTCTTTTGATCGCCCGCCTTTTTCCTATATGGGGCACATCACCCCAATAGGATTGGATATGACGATGGCTGATGCGCCTATCACGCAGGATGTTTTGACGATCCCCCGCAAGTTGCCGGACGGTCCGACAAACCTTGTTGGTTTGACTCGTACCCAACTGCACGAAGTTCTTGTCGCGCATGGCACGCCTGAGAAACAGGCGAAGATGCGTGTGGGGCAGATCTGGCAGTGGATTTATCAATGGGGTGTTCGTGATTTTGACGTAATGACGAACTTGTCCAAAACCTATCGTGCAGAGTTGGCCGAATCCTTTGTGATCGAAGTTCCGGAAGTTGTGTCCAAGCAGGTCAGCACAGACGGTACCCGCAAATATCTGGTGCGCATTGCTGGCGGTCATGAAGTCGAGGTTGTCTACATCCCTGAAGAAGATCGCGGAACGTTGTGTGTGTCCAGCCAAGTGGGCTGTACGTTGACATGTTCATTTTGCCACACGGGCACGCAAAAACTCGTCCGTAACCTGACAGCAGGAGAGATTGTAGGGCAGGTGATGGTCGCCCGAGATGATCTGGATGAATGGCCAATTCCCGGTGCGCCCAAGGATGAGACTCGGCTGCTGTCCAACATCGTCCTGATGGGCATGGGCGAGCCATTGTACAATTTCGAGAACGTGCGCGATGCGATGAAGATCTGTATGGACGAAGAGGGCATTCAACTGAGCCGTCGTCGCATAACGTTGTCGACTTCTGGTGTGGTGCCTGAGATTGAGCGGACAGCAAATGAGATCGGCTGCCAGCTGGCTGTGTCATTTCATGCGACCCGGGATGAAGTGCGCGACAGGTTGGTCCCCATCAATAAGCGATGGAATATCGAGGCGCTTTTGGCCGCCCTCAAAGCCTATCCGAAAGGTCGCAATTCCGAGCGCATTACATTTGAGTATGTAATGCTCGATGGTGTGAATGACACGGATGCAGATGCCCACCGTCTGGTAGAGTTGTTGGATGGCATCCCCGCCAAGGTGAACCTTATCCCATTCAATGAATGGCCGGGAGCGCCTTACAAAAGGTCGTCCAACAACCGCATCCGTGCATTTGCCAACATTATCTATCAGGCGGGTTACGCGTCGCCCATTCGCACGCCGCGTGGCGAAGATATTCTAGCCGCCTGCGGTCAGTTGAAGTCTGCAACCGAACGCGCGCGTAAATCACGCAAAGAAATCGCCGCCGAAGCTGGGTTGCCCTAGGTCGTCGGCTTTGGTGGGGCCGTCATTCACCTTTTTGCTGTCAAGATAGCGTTGGCACAGATGGCCATTGGCTGAAATCAGCCTGACTGTTCTCGAAATGGTCACAATCTTTTCCAGTTTGCGCACCAATCCCGCCTTGGTGCCCCTGCACGGTCACTGTCAGGGAAAATGGAAATGGAGCGACAGCAAAATGTCGATCATCGTAAATCAAGACCGCTTTGTTGCGGCACAAGTTCTGGACATCGTTTCGCGTGAGCGGGGCAAGTCACTGTCGCGTCGTGAGTGGAAGCACCGCCTGGCCGGAATGGGTTATGGCATTCGTGAAACCGAGACGGGTGATATTCTGGAGACGTTGCCGCATCGTGTCGAGATCTGCTCATTGCCTGCGCATCTCTGATCCGCGAACGTGATCAATCAACGCACTCCGCGGGCTCTTTGGCCCGCTGGGATGGTCGGCGCGTTCTTGTGACTGCCGCGCAATACCTCGAATTAGAGAGGTATTGGGGCCATGCGTATACCACAGCCCTGATGTTTGATGCTCTTCGTCATGTGACTTTGCGCACAAAATGATTGGCATCCTGTGGGCACTCAACGTCCCGGTACTTCGCCGCGCTTGGTGACTGGGCCCCAGTTGTCGATGACATCTATGGCTTCTTGCGCGCTTTCAACAAATCGGAAAAGATCCAGATCATCTGCTGAAATCGTGCCTGCATCGGACAAGGCACCCCAATTGATTATGCTTTCCCAGAAAGCACGCCCAAACAGCAGGAACGGCACACGTTCCATCCGGCCAGTCTGAATCAGTGTCAAAGCCTCGAACAATTCGTCCAAAGTGCCGAATCCACCGGGAAACACGCAAATTGCCCGTGCCCGCATCAAAAAGTGCATTTTGCGGATGGCGAAATAGTGAAAGTTAAACGACAGATGTGGCGACACGTAGGCGTTGGGTGCTTGTTCAAACGGCAGCACGATGTTCAACCCGATTGAGGCGCCATCAGCGTCAACAGCGCCACGATTCCCGGCCTCCATCACACCCGGGCCACCACCAGTGACAACCACGTTTTCTGTCCCTCCGCTGGCCTTGGACTTCTCGGTCATCAGCCGAGAAAACTCTCGAGCCTCATCATAGAAATGCGACAGTTGGGCCAAGGTTTTTGTCCGTGCAGTATCTTTGTCAGCAGGGGCGGGGATGCGCGCGCCGCCAAATAGAACAATGGTTGAGCGGATCCCGGCTTCGTTCATCATCATCTCGGGTTTGAGCAGTTCGAGCTGCAAGCGGACTGGACGCAATTCGTCACGGCACATGAATTCGTCGTCGGCAAAGGCCAGCGGATAGGACGGCGAGCGCGTTTGCGGCGTATCCGGTACGCCCTCGGCAGCCTTGCGGTCTGTGTAGGCATCCCGAAACGGGCTGTGGCGGTCGTCTTTCATGCGCAATGTCTCCTTTAAACGGCTTGCCAAGGGGTAGCGTGGCCTTGCCCTCTTGCCCAGACATGATTGCACCTGCATCCGGTTTGTTGTCTAAGCGCCGCGATCAATGTGGGGAGTCTGTCTATGTCCAATGCGCAACTTGAAACCGCCATCGAAGCCGCTTGGGAGGCGCGTGATACCATTACGCCAGCCACCGGAGGAGAAACGCGAGAGGCGATCGAGGATACGTTGAACGCACTGGATTCCGGCAGTTTGCGTGTCGCGGAACGTCAGGAAAGTGGTGATTGGCATGTGAACCAGTGGGCGAAAAAGGCCGTCCTCCTTGGGTTCCGTATCAAAGACATGGAACAACAAGACGGTGGCCCCCAAGGCGGCGGCTGGTGGGACAAGGTTGATTCCAAATTTAAAGGCTGGGGTGACAACCAGTGGAAAACGGCTGGTTTCCGCGCTGTGCCAAACTGCGTTGTACGCAAGTCTGCATTCATTGCGCCGGGCGTGGTGCTGATGCCGTCTTTTGTGAATCTGGGCGCTTACGTGGACGAAGGGACCATGGTTGATACATGGGCCACCGTTGGTTCCTGTGCGCAGATCGGTAAAAACGTGCACCTGTCCGGCGGTGTCGGTATCGGTGGTGTGCTTGAACCTATGCAGGCAGGCCCAACCATCATCGAAGACAACTGCTTTATCGGCGCGCGTTCCGAAGTGGTCGAGGGTTGTATCGTGCGCGAAGGGTCTGTGCTGGGCATGGGCGTCTTTATTGGCCAGTCGACCAAGATCGTAGATCGGGAAACCGGCGAGTTCACCTATGGCGAAGTGCCTGCGGGATCAGTTGTTGTTGCCGGCTCGATGCCATCGAAGAATGGAGTGAATCTTTATTGCGCCGTTATAGTGAAAAAGGTCGATGCACGGACACGCTCCAAAACGTCAATCAATGAGCTATTGCGCGACTGATCAGGATTTTGCTGGTTTGGCCTCGACCGGGCCACCAGCCTTTTTCCAACCGCCGAAACCATCTTCGATATGGGTGACGTTTGCGACACCCATCTCCTGGGCGACTTGCGCTGCCAAGGCAGATCGCCATCCCGACGCGCAAAAAAACACGATCCGATTGCCTGTTTGAAACTGGGGTTTTGCGTAGGGGCTGTCCGGGTCGATCCAAAATTCCAGCATGCCGCGTGTGCAATGGAATGCCCCTGGGATAGTTCCATCACGGGCAAGCTCCCGGGGGTCGCGGATATCCACAAAGGTGACATCGTCCTGACCGTACAGATCCAGCATGTCAGCCGCTGGGGCGTGATCTACAACTTTGTTTGCGGCCTCGATCATGTCCTTGATGTGTTTCATCCTGAAAGTTCCCAGCTATTCGCGTTTCGATTTGATCAAAGGATGCCTGCCACCTGATCGCTTGCCAAGCCCGGAAAGGCAGGCTACGGCCAGAACATGAGCAAGGAAAAGAAACCGTCGCGCCAGCAGGTGTACACGCTTGTCGTGCAAATAGGTCGTAAGACCGGCGATGGTCTGCCCGAAGGCGCAACAAGTGCTGCGTTGATGTGTTTTGCCAGCGGTGTGGATGAGGCTGAAGCCGTGCGCGAAACGGTTGCGTTGCTCAAGCAGGCGGACACAGCACCATTGGACGTCACAGGTTATGGAACCTTGGCTGAACGCGAGGCTGAAGGCCATGAAATCAGCGATGATGAACGGGATTTGATGCAGCGTGCACTAGATGAAAACGCCGTTATCGTGGCGCAGGTCACGCCGTTTTTCGGGGACGAGACCGAAAACTAAGCAGCCCGCTGTTCGATCAGCGTAATCGCCTCAAACGACCGCAAGACCTGATGGACGGGTCGTCCATGCTCTGGCAGCAATTGACTGGGCGTGCCAGACAGCACCGATGCATTCAGCAACTCAGGTTTGCGCCGGATTCGCCCGATATAGAGACTTTCCAATGCAGTGCCCGCAGCGATCAGCACCTCGTGTTGGGGTAGGACGAGTTGGACATATTGCGTGACGGATTGCGGGGCCAGCCACGACGCGGCAAAGCCGTTGACCAGATGACGGGCTGGCACAAGAACGGCTTCTTGACCGAAAATATACTCTACTTCGGATCCACGTAGCACCAGCCGCTGTTCGGGGGCGACGACAATATCGCGTTGCAGCCCAAAGTAGGGCGCGTGCAATCGCACCGGTGCAAAGCTGGCCCGTGCAGGAACAGTGTGTCGAACGGTATGCAGCACTGGTGCAACTTGGCCTGTATCCGTCAAAACAGTATCACCGCGTCTGATCTTGCCTGCCTGCTTGTAGCCGCCAGGTGTCGCAATAGGCGTTGCGGGATGCAGTGATGGCATCGGGCCAACGGGCATAACGCCAGTCGTGACCGCGGCGAATAAAACTTCCTTGGACAGCTTGCGCGCAGCGTGGCCCAGCATCAGGTCGCGCAAGTCCTCGGACATGAGGGGGCGGGCATTCTTGACGGTGCTGGTGCGCACCAATGTGCGTTCAGGTTGTTCCAGTGTCAGTCGACCCCAACCATGTCGTGCATCCCAAGCGTAGCTGATGCGCAACGTGTGGGCACGGCCATCACCCGTCCATGAAACGGCGGCGTGCGCAATGGAATCATGATGCCGATGCACAAGGGCAAAACCTCCGCCCGGCACAGCACGAAAGGCGATCTCGCGGGTCCATGGATATTGGTGCGTCAATGACAACAGATCATGGGGGCGCAAATCACCGGTGATAAACGTTTCGAACATGATGGTACCACGTTCGAGCATTTTTCCTGGTCGCAGTAGCTTGCCGCGTCCAAGCCCAGTGGGCGAAAATCGCCCGCCCATGTGATCCGTGATCCCGATCCAGGTCACGCAGCAACCTTCGCCTTGATCAGCAAATCTGCCTCGAAGTGGCGTAACGTGCGGCGAGCCGCTGGGCTGTAACCTTCGCCTGTATGCGGGTCTAACTCGGGGAAAATTGAGCAGATCTCTGCGACGATCTCTTGTTCAAAGCTCTTGGTGGTTTGCGGCCCGGGTAGGAAACTCTCGGTCGCCAACCCTTCTGTAAAGACGACCTGATGGCGATCGAACATGAGATGCACATAGGTCACTTTGCCGCCGACCTGTCGTATTACCGAATGATCGTTCAGCAAGTCTTTTGCGGCGACAAGTACCTCGGTCTCTCCGAACAAAAGTTCGGCCAAACTGTCACGCACAAGGATGCGATGCAGTGGTGACACCATAACATCGCGGTGTTGTCCAAACGTGCCGGCACGGATCAGGATCGGGGCAAAGTTTTCTTCTGCCTTGACGGTGCGTGTACCGATCCAACGAAGCGGTTGCGGGCCTTCATCTTGGGTCATTACCAAATCGCCAGCTTGCAGCACTTCAACGGGAACGTTCCCATCCGGTGTCTCAATCAGTGTGCCTGCCACAAAGCATGGGATCGATGTTGCGTTGACGAACCCGACGTCTGTGTTGTTGCCATCCGTAACCGTGTAGGTGAAGTTAAAGTCTTCTTCGTCTCCATCACCAACAACCGTAAGTTCGCCGTTTGCGCCGATTGTCACGGTCTGCCCTGTGGGCAGCGTTATCGTTGTTCCAACGCCAGTTACTGGATCATAACTGACTGGTTGGCCGTTGATGTGCGTCACTGTCAGAATACTGGTGGCTGGCCCAACATCGTTGTCCAAAACGTTGAACGAAGTCGTGCCATCCGGGTAGACATTCACATCGTCCGAGATAGCAACAAGTGAGGTTTGTACAGAGTCTCCCGCAATCAACAGATTTGAATCAAAGCTGGTATCAGCCACGTCCGCAATTCCGATACGGATAGAATTCACTACATTTGGTTGCACAACCATTGTCAGGGTCAGCGTGATTGTGAACCCATCCATCTCTGTGTTGTAGTCGTCGTTTTGATTGTCGACGAACATGTTGATGTTGTTTGTAGTGTTGATGTTTCCCGGGTCGGTATCGCCGTTTCCGACATCCATATCGACGATTTGCCCGTTCACCCACACCCCTACAAAATCCTGATAGATCGAGTTTTGGAACTCTGGATATTCTTCGGACGAAAAGACGAATTGCATCGTCATCAGGTTACTGTCGGGGATGAAGTCTACATCCAGATACGATGCATCAAAAGTCCGAGCGTTGGCCTCCGAATTGAAATCAGGCGTATTGTTTGGGCCCGAGGTATTGGTTGTGGTGTTGGAGGCTTGGTTGGCTTGGCCGTTGGAATTGGTGAAGTCTTCTGCGTTGCCCGTTGATAGAATGACGCCGGTATCACCGGGCGTTACACCGGGCGAGACGCTATCTCCGTTCTGGTAGATCCCTGCACTGTCGATGTCGCCTGTATACGAGGCCGAAACGACCTGAACACCGTCACCAAAGATTGTCTCGGCCATATCCGTGGCATCAACGCCCTCGCGTACCGTTTGAATCGGGAGTTCCGATGCTGCTACCATGTCCTGCTCTCACCCTTATTCCGGCGGCAAAACAAAACGCAGCTCATGGGGTATTTCCCCATGTCACGATCGTGCATTTTTTAGCACTTTTGGCGGTCACACGTTGGCGACCAGACTGCTCATGCCCTGCCTCGGGTCATATTATTTGCTTGAGCCTAGCACAGCTATTCATGGCCTGTTAACTCTGTCGCGCGGTGAAGGTGTTGTTAACGCGTCCTTTTCGCCACAACTTTACCTTGAACCCTGTAAAAGGAACCGCCATGGAGCCCATTGATCCTGTCGCCTTGACCGCCGATCTTGTGCGTTGCCCCTCTGTGACCCCTATGGATGGCGGTGCGCTGGGTATTTTACATGATCTGCTTGCCTCAGCCGGGTTCGAGTGCGTCTGGGCTGATCGTGGTGAAATTCGCAATCTTTTTGCCCGCTGGGGAGCCAAGGGCCATGCGCAGACGTTTGGATTTAATGGTCATACGGACGTTGTGCCCGTGGGAAACGAAGCGGACTGGACTCATCCTCCCTTTGGGGCCGCTATAGAAGATGGTGTCATGTTTGGCCGTGGCACGACGGACATGAAATCTGGTGTTGCCGCTTTTGCGGCGGCCGCAATTGACTTTGTGCGTATATCACCTCCGGACGGGGCAGTTGTTTTGGCGATCACCGGGGACGAAGAGGGCGAAGCGTTGGACGGCACAACTGCATTGCTGGATCATATGGAGCGCGCTGGTGAGGCGATGAGCGTGTGTCTGGTGGGTGAGCCCACATGTCCGAACACCATGGGAGAGATGATGAAAATCGGCCGCCGTGGGTCCATGACAGCTTGGTTTACGGTAACCGGGGTGCAGGGCCATTCGGCCTATCCACATCGCGCCAACAATCCGCTGAACCCACTGGTGCGGTTGATGGATCAACTGGCGCATCATGAATTGGACACAGGCACCGATCATTTTGATGCATCGACCCTTGCCGTTGTGTCTGTGGATACAGGGAATACGGCGACGAATGTGATCCCTGCAAAGGGCAGTGCCGTCGTGAATATCCGATTTAATGATACACATTCCGGGGCAAGCCTATCTGCGTGGCTGCAAGAACAGGCAGCTGCGGTAGCAGCGAATTATGGTGTGGAAATCGACGTTCGGATCAAGATTTCGGGTGAGAGTTTTTTAACACCACCCGGCCCCTTATCCGATTTGGTCGCTGCGGCGGTTGCTGCCGAAACCGGGCGTACGCCTGAGCTCAGCACGACGGGCGGCACATCCGATGCCCGCTTTGTCAAAAATCACTGTCCGGTGGTGGAGTTTGGCCTTGTTGGCCAGTCGATGCACCAAGTGGATGAGCATGTCGCGGTGGATCATATCGTGCAGCTGAAATCGATCTATTCGCGCATTCTTAGAGACTATTTCGCATGACTTGGTCCATCTTTCAGACAGACGATCTCGCAGTCTGCCATTCGCTTCGTCGCGTTGTGTTTATCGATGAGCAAAATGTAAGTGAGGCAGAAGAGGTTGATGGACGCGACGGTGACGCCCTGCATGTCTTGGCAACGGTCGACGGCACCCCAATGGGGTGTGCTCGGATTTTGGTGGCAGGAGAGACGGCCAAGATCGGCCGTGTCTGCGTTTTGAAACAGGGGCGAGGGTCCGGCCTTGGCGCGGCAATCATCGAGGCATGTCTGGATATCGCACGGACCCAAACCGGAGTGACACGTGCAAAACTGGGCGCGCAAACACACGCGTTGGCGTTTTATGAAAAGTTGGGCTTTGTCGCGGTTGGCCCGGCCTATGATGACGCGGGTATTCCGCATCGCGATATGCAACGATCTTTATGACACCACTCCAGTTGAACCCAATCGAAGCGCCTTGGTTGATCATCATGGTCAAACAGCCGCGTCCGGGTCGGGTCAAAACCCGGCTTGGTCGTGGGATCGGGATAATTGACGCGACGTGGTGGTATCGACATCACGTAAACCAAATGGTGCGCAGCCTTAGGGACCCAAGATGGACACTGGTGGCTGGATTCTCGCCAAAAACATCTCGGCTGGTTGTCGGGCAGAATGATATCAAGATCTGGCAAGGCAATGGGGACCTTGGGCAGAGGATGATCCGCCTATTGCGACAGGCACCGCCAAAGTCCGTATTGATCGGGTCAGATATAGCTGGTCTTGAACGCCGCCATATTGCGCGTGCGATCGGGGCTTTGGGCCAAAGCGACAGCGTACTTGGCCCCTCGCCTGACGGGGGGTTCTGGTTGATCGGGGCGCGACATCCCAAACGTCTGACGCGGAACGTGTTGGAAGGCGCACGTTGGTCGACCCAATACGCACTTGCCGACACACAAGCACGGCTACCCGGTAAGGTCGCCCTGGTGGATACGCTTAACGATGTGGACACAATCGACGATTTGCCATGACGCCCCACGGGCGGCGTGCTACCTCAAGACCCATGACCCGTATCCCCACCAAGCCCGAAGTTCTGGACTGGATCACCGCCAATCCTACCCTGACTGCCAAGCGTGACATCGCAAAAGCCTTTGGCATCAAGGGGGCGGCACGCATTGATCTCAAACGCCTCCTCAAAGAGCTTGAAGCCGAAGGCCATCTGGAAAAGCGCAAAAAGACCTATCAAGACCCCGATCGACTGCCGCCTGTCAGCGTGCTTTTGGTGATGGAACCCGACAATGACGGCGATCTGTTTGCCAGCCCAATGGAATGGCAGGGCACCGGCGTCGAGCCACGTATTCTGGTGCTGCCGCGCGCGTCCGATCCTGCATTGGGCGCAGGGGATCGTATTCTCGCCCGTCTGACCTTGGTGCAGGGCGAAGACTATCACTACGAGGCCCGTCTGATCCGCCGCATTGGCACCAATCCCCGCCGTGTACTGGGTGTGTTTCGCGCAACGTCCGAAGGTGGGCGCATTGTGCCGATCGACAAAGGCAATGATCGTGAATGGAGTGTTGCGACAGACGCCACTCACGGTGCCAAAGATGGTGAATTGGTGGAGGCAGAACAGGCGGGTCCCAAGTCGCGCATCGGTTTGCCTCGTGCGCGTGTTGTCGCGCGCTTGGGCGATCCCTCAGCTCCAAAGGCTGTGTCGTTGATTGCGATTCACGAACACGGAATCCCAGACGCGTTCCCCGATGATGTCATGGCCGAAGCGGATTCAAAAAAACCGGCCGGTTTGAAAGGGCGCGAGGATCTGACCAAACTGCCTTTGGTCACCATCGATCCATGGGACGCCCGCGATCACGATGACGCGTGCTATGCCCATGCGGATGATGACCCGAAAAACGAAGGTGGTCATATAATCTGGGTCGCGATTGCAGATGTAGCGGCCTATGTGACGTCCGGTTCTGCACTTGACCGCGAGGCCAAGAAGCGCGGCAATTCAACCTACTTTCCCGACCGTGTTGTCCCCATGCTGCCAGATCGGTTGTCAGGAGATCTGTGTTCGCTCCACGAAGGAGTGCCACGGGCGTGTCTTGCCGTGCGTATGCAGATTGATGCGGTGGGGAACAAGATCAGCCACAGCTTTCATCGCGGATTGATGAAGTCCCCCGCGTCATTGAACTACGAAGAGGTACAAGAGGCGATAGATGGTCACCCTAATGACCGTACACTACCCTTGTTAGAGCCTGTTTTAGAGCCACTTTATGCGGCCTATGCCGCCCTGCTCGACGCCCGTTCGCGGCGCCAACCGCTTGAGCTGAATTTGCCCGAACGGCAAATCGTTCTGGAGGAAGACGGCACTGTGTCTTCGGTTGCGTTCAAGGATCGCCTTGATGCGCACCGTCTGATCGAAGAGTTCATGGTTTTGGCCAATGTTGCCGCCGCAGAAACGTTGATCGCCAAGGACTCGCCCCTTTTGTTTCGCGTTCACGAGGAGCCATCGCCAGACAAACTAGAAGCCCTGCGGGAAACGGCGCAAGCCGCGGGTTTGAATTTGGCGAAAGGTCAAGTTTTGAAGACAGCGCACCTGAACCGATTGCTCAATCAGGCGGCAGATACTGACGATGAGGAGTTGATCAATATCTCGACGCTGCGATCCATGACCCAAGCCTACTATAGCCCAACCAATTTTGGGCATTTCGGGTTGGCGCTGCGCAGCTACGCACACTTTACCTCGCCCATTCGGCGTTATGCGGATTTGATTGTGCATCGCGCCCTTGTGTCTGCCCATGGGTGGGGCAAGGACGGGCTGAGACCTGAAGATGCAGAGACGCTGGAGAAAACGGGTGGTCATATCTCTGACACCGAGCGCCGCTCGATGGTCGCGGAACGCGACACGACGGATCGTTATCTGGCGGCCTATCTGAGTGAGCGCGTCGGTGAAGAGATGGAAGGCCGGGTTGCCGGCATTGCCAAGTTTGGCCTGTTCATAAAGCTAGATGACAGTGGCGCGGACGGCCTCGTACCCATGCGCGCCATCGGATCGGAGTATTTCCACTTCGATCGAGAGGCCAATACGTTGATGGGGTCGGACACAGGCCTCACAATCCGTTTGGGCCAACGTGCGACTGTTCGCTTGTCCGAGGCGGTTCCGGTCACAGGTGGCGTTGCGCTGGAACTCCTTGCGCTTGATGGCAAGTCGCTGCCCAAAGGGCGCACAAGCCCGGCAGGTCGCAGTCCACGCCGCAAAGCGGTCAAAGCCAAGCGGCGTGGTGACAAGGCGAAACGGAAAGTGAGCCGCAGTCGCCGCTAACCCAGTGCGTCCTCCACACGTCTGACGTATTCATTCAGAATAACGTCCTCTTTTACGCGGCGAGATAGAGCGGTGCCACCAGGCGTTCCCATTATAGAACCAAGCATCGCAGCAACGCTGGCATCTGCTGCTGTTGGCGTTTTCCCAAACAGAAATGGGCCTTCCCACAGCCTCGTTGCGATGGCTGCCAGGTCCAGTTCAATTCGGTCCAATCGCTCCCCGGCGGTTAGGCGCCCCAGCCCTTGTGCAGTCATGCCGTTCAGAAGTGTTTTTCGAATGCCGCGCGTTATCAGGAGGCGAAAAGCGGTTGGTATTGCGCTGAAGTATGTGTCCCTAATTTGGGGCCACACGGTATTATTGCCCCAGCGGTCCAACACAATATGGAAATACATGTGCTCTTCGGCCATCCGGATGAATGCACGTGAAGTAGCCCGGTCAAGCTCAGTCAGGCCTTTGTCAAATTGCGCGCCTTGTTCTTCCAGAAACGCGCGAATGTTGTCGCTGTCGCCGATAACTTCGTTGCCGCTCAGCAAGGCAGGCAGTTTGCCCTTGGGCCATTTGCGCGGGTCGTTTGCCTCCTGTCTTTGCCACTTCAAACCTGACATGTTCAGCAGGTATTGTGCCTTGACGCAGAAGGGGCTGGAACTGCTTTGACCAAAAGCTGGCGGATAGGTCACAAGGGTGAGCATGGCTATCTCCGGTAATTGAACACGAGGCCGAAATAGGAATGCCTCTTGCCAGTTTTTGTCAGGAAGTATGCTACACTAGCGTCATGACCAGAACCCACCGCCTCTTCCAATTGATGCAAGCACTGCGCCGGATGGCGCCACCTGTGACGGCCCAATCCCTATCTTATGAAATGGATGTGTCTCTGCGCACTATCTATCGCGACATTGATGCTTTGCGTGGGTTGGGTGCGGTCATAGACGGAGAAGCCGGTTTTGGGTTTACCTTGATCGAAGATGCCTCCCTTCCTCCATTGGGGTTCGAAAACGATGAGTTGGAGGCGCTGGTTCTTGGCTTGCGTGAAGTTGCTGTTATCGGTGATCCAGCCTTGTCCAAGGCAGCAACATCAGCCCTTACAAAAATTCAGGCACGCGTACCGCCGAAGCAGGCGCACCGCCTTAAGCATGCAGTGCTCGATGCGCGTCGGTATTGGCGACCTGAGCCGCCACGCATCGACGTGTCAAAGCTGCGGCAGGCAGCTTGGGATGAACTGAGTGTTCGGTTCCACTATAAAGATGCGAAAGGTAATCAGACTGAGCGCACGGTGAAGCCATTAGGCATTGTGTACCTTCAAGACACCAATACGCTGCTCGCCTGGTGCCATCTGCGCGAAGATTTCCGAGTCTTTCGTTTGGATCGCATGGATGAGCTGCACGTGACAGACCAGAGCTTTCGCCCGCATCGTGTTCCCCTTTTGCGTGATCACCTTGCACGTATTCGTGCGGAGATCGAAGCAGAAGCATGGGATCGCCCATCAGGGGATTGAACGCTTTATCGAACTGCTCATTGTCGCTAGATTGGAAACAACGCGAAAAGCGAGCATGAGGCAAATGATGCGGTGTGTGGTTTCGACTGTGGCTATAGGTGCCGCCCTGGTATCCTTTGAATCAGGCGTACAGGCCGAAGGGCTGACGCCAACCCTCCGGCCCATTGCCCGACCGCTTGCCTCTGAATCCACGGTAACGCGCGCTCAGGCCTTGCCCATTCTGGCTGTTACTGAAAGTGCCGTGTTGCGCCCTCAGTTGCGTCCACGTGACGCGACAGCAGTTGCTCAGGAACGAACGTCAATCGCGCCACAAGATCCTGATTTTCAGCGGTGGATCCGCGCATTTCGCGCCCGCGCGACTGCACAGGGGATTTCTGTGGCAACGTTTGACCGCGCGTTTTCCGGTGTGCGTTACGATCCCGACGTTATCAAACGGGATCGCAACCAGTCAGAATTTACCAAGACAATCTGGGAGTATCTGGACAGCGCCGCATCGGACAATCGTATCAAGAATGGCAAAGCGGCGGTGCAACAACATCGCGCAAAACTGGACGCCATTGAAGCGCGCTATGGTGTTGAAAAAGAAGTCGTGGTGGCCATTTGGGGGCTGGAGAGCGCATATGGTGCTTTTCGTGGCAGCAATGACATTGTTCGCAGTCTGGCAACGCTGGCTTTTGATGGGCGCCGCGGCGCGTTCTTTGAACAGCAATTGGTGGCAGCGCTCAAGATCCTTCAGAATGGAGATACGTCACCGCGCAACATGACGGGGTCATGGGCCGGAGCGATGGGGCATACGCAGTTCATCCCAACCTCATATCAGGAATATGCGGTTGATTTCACAGGTGACGGTCGTCGTGATATCTGGTCAGACGATCCAAGCGATGCGTTGGCGTCGACCGCTGCCTACTTGGCCAAATTCGGTTGGGTGACTGGACAGCCATGGGGAGTCGAGGTCAAATTACCCCGCGGATTTGACTTTGCTTTGGCGGATCGCAAGGTGTCCAAATCGCCTGCACAATGGGCAGCCTTGGGTGTTGTTGGCGTTGACGGCCGTACGGTGCCCAACCATGGGTCTGCATCCATTTTATTGCCGGCTGGTGGGCGGGGCGCAGCCTTTATGATCTTCAAAAACTTCTCGGTGATCGAGCGGTACAATACAGCCGACGCCTATGTCATCGGCGTTGGTCATTTAAGTGATCGGATCAAAGGTGGGCCTGCCATTCGGGCGAGTTGGCCGCGTGATGATCGTGCGCTGACATTTGTGGAGCGACAGGAAATGCAGAGGCTACTGACATCTGCAGGTTTCAATACACAAGGTGTGGATGGCCGAATAGGACCGAAGACGATATCGGCGGTGCGCAATTTCCAACGGAGCAAGGGGCTAGCGCCAGACGGATATGCGTCTCTTGATCTTCTAAAACGCCTGCGCTGATCCGATTGGGGCTACGCCACACGATGATTCAGGGGGCTTTGCCCCCATCGCTTGCGCGATTCCCCCATGGTATTTTTGGTCAGAAGAAGGCGTTAACCCGGGCTCATACCGCGCAGCCGTTCCGAGCGCCGCCGCAAAAGTTCGACGGTGGCGAGCAGCGCAATTGAGATCACCACCAGTATCGTCGCGACGGCGAGAATTGTTGGGCTGATCTGTTCGCGCAGGCCAATGAACATCTGCCATGGCAGTGTCTTCTGGCTGGCTGAGCCAACAAATAGGACAACCACAACTTCGTCGAAGCTGGTGATGAATGCAAAAAGACCGCCAGAGATGACGCCGGGCAGGATCAGTGGCATTTGCACGCGAAAGAAGGTGGTGACCGGCCCGGCCCCCATGTTCGCCGCTGCCCTTGTGAGCGAGCGATCAAATCCTACCAGTGTTGCTGTTACTGTGATGATCACAAACGGTATACCCAACACGGCATGTGCCAGAACAACTTTGACATAGCCTACAAATCCTTTGTCGAGCCCCAGCGTGCCTTCCATCCAATTGCCCAGTTGGGCGTAGAAAAAGAACATGCCAGTGGCCGAAATGATCAGTGGCACAATCATGGGTGAGATCAGGATGGCCATGATCGGCCCCTTGAACGGGACGTGCGACTGGCTGAGGCCGATGGCAGCAAGTGTCCCCAAACTGACCGAAATTATGGTCGCCAGAGGTGCGATGATCAGCGAGTTCTTCATGGCCAGTTGCCATTGGGGATTGGTGAAGAAATCCTCGTAGTGCTTGAGCGAATAGCCTGCCGGATCGAGACGCAGCATCTCGGGTGTGAACGTGAAGAAATCCTGCGCATTGAAGCTGAGCGGCATCACCACAACGATGGGCGCCACAAGGAAAAAGAAGATCAGCCCACAGATGATGCGGAAGCTGTAATACCAGATCCGCTGACCCAGCGTGGCGTATGGAGGAAGACCCATGTGCGTTTATCCCAGCTTCACGTTGTCGATGCCCACGATCTTGTCATAGGCCCAATAAAGCACCAGCACTGCGGCCAACAGGATACTGCCCAAGGCGGCGGCCAAACCCCAGTTCAGAGACGAAGAGATGTGGTAGGCGATGCGATTGGAGATGAATACGCCCTTGGTCCCGCCGACAATCTCAGGCGTGATGTAATAGCCAATGGCGAGGATGAAGACGAGGATGCTGCCTGCGCCGATCCCCGGTACGGATTGTGGGAAGTAGACCCGCCAGAAGGCTGTCCAGTTTGTCGCCCCGAGAGACTTTGCGGCGCGCAGGTAGCTGGGCGGAATTGTCTGCATCACAGAGTACATCGGCAGGATCATGAACGGCAGCAAGATGTGCGTCATCGCGACAATTGTACCAAACTGGTTGTTGATCATGATCAGGCGGTTGGCGTCATCCACCAGCCCGATCCAGACGAGCACGTCGTTAATGACCCCTTGTTGTTGCAACATCACTTTCCATGCCGATGTTCGCACCAGAAGGGACGTCCAGAATGGCAGCAGCACGAGGATCAACAACAGGTTCGCTTTGCGCATCGGCAGGTTGGCCAGCAGCCACGCAATTGGATAGCCAAGCGCGATACAGGAGAACGTGATCATCAGGGACATCCAGATCGTGCGACCAAACAGCTTTTGCAGGATCTGTTTGTCGTCGGGCTGCCAAGCAACACCATCGGGCGTCTTTTGCGCATCTACAGCGTTCAGGAAATAGCCGGATGTGTAGATCCCGGAATGTGTCTGGATTGTTTTCCACGGTACGTCTGTGGCCCAATCCTCGTCCATATCGGCAAACGCTGCCGACAATGCAGGTACGGGCAAGTCAGCGGATTGTGCTTCGACCAGCAGTTCAGCACCGGGACCGGAGTAGCCAGACACATCCACAGTCTTCAGATCCAACGCAAGTGCAGTGGCCACTGCTTCCCACGGATCGCGTGTCGCTGGATCGCGTCCATCTTGCGTCGCAACATATACGGCCCATGCCGTATAAGCGCGCCCTGTTTTCGGCAGCAGCGCCGTTGCAGCTGTGCTAGGGGCGAAGTTGACCTCTTGGTTCGCGGGCGTGTCCGTCAGTCTCGCAATTCGAGCGCGTTGCGCAGAGAGCAATGCCGCGTTGGTGTCTGCACTGCTTGTTGCGTTGAAAAGCATGTGCCACGTTTCGCCGTCCTTCCAGGCTTTGTTCAGCTTTTCGAGCGGCCTTTGCGTTTCTTTGCCGATGTCGTCCAAGGCGCGCCCGGACTGGCGGAACAGGGAAGACAGGCCAGTTTGTTCATAGTTCAGGCGTGTGCCAAGCCGCGTGTGGCGCTTGGCCTCTGCGGCGAGGAACATGTCGAAATACATGGCCTCGTACACCGCTTCGTCCGGCAACGCGCCTGAAGATGCGTCCCACCTTGCAAGGGACTGAACCGTCATTGGTAATGTGTTAGAGACGATATCGTTCTCGACTGATCGAAACAGCATGGATCCGATGGGAACGATGAATGTGATGACCACGAAAACAAGCAGAGGTGCAATCAGCCCCAAAGCCCGCAGTTTTTGGCGGCGCAGAGCGCGCGCCAGGCTGCGTTTCAGGGGGGTACCGTCTGCGGCCATCATTGCTTCGGACATGTGATCAGACCCCTTCCACCACAAGGATTGTGCTGGTGGCCGTGCGGTGACGGATTTTCATCACTTCTTGATATTCGGGGTCGTTATAGGCGTCGAGGGCGGCCTGATACGATGGGAATTCAAAGACAACGTGGCGATCATGGGTTTCGCCTTCCATGACAGTCGATTGACCGCCACGAATGATGGGGACAGCGCCACAGCGCAACAGGATCGGTGTGTCCTTTTCTACGTACTCTTTGTACGCCTCGGGATCATTCACGGTGATGTGGCCGATGATGTAGCCTTTGGGCATGTCTGTCGCTCCGGTTGGGGTAGGGTGGGCGATGTCGCCCACCCCGTGGTTCAATTACTGAGCCAGCCACGCCTGGAATTTGGCGTCGATGTCATCGCGGTAGTCCGCCCAGAACTCGTAGTTGTAAAGGAACGTGTTCTTGGCGTTCTCTGGGTCTGTTGGCATGTGCTGTGCCATGTCGATACCCAGTGTCGCGTGCTGACCAACAAGTGGTGCGGACGACAGGCGTGCAGGGCCGTACGAGATGTACTTTGCCTGATCTGCAAGTCGCTGCGTGTCTGTCGCGAACTTGATGAAGTCCAGTGCGCGCGCCTGACGCTCGGGGCTCAGACCTGTTGGGATGATCCAACCGTCGAGGTCAAACACCTGCGCGTCCCACAGCATGCCGATGGGCTGCTTTTGCTCTTCGATTGCTGCGAACAGACGACCGTTATAGGTCGAACCCATGACAACTTCGCCATCGGCCAGCAGTTGGGGCGTGTCGGCACCGGCAGACCACCAGATCACATCGTCCTTGATGGTGTCGAGCTTTGCCAGAGCTTGATCTTGGCCTTCGGCAGTTGCCAGCACGTCATAGACGTCTTCTTTGGCAACACCGTCACAAAGCAAAGCCCATTCCATGTTGTTGATCGGACGCTTTTCAAGGCTGCGTTTGCCGGGATAGGCGTCTGTGTCAAACACCGCGCAAACGGATGTTGGTGCCGTGTCGCCAACCAGATCGGTGCGATAGCCAAAGGTCGTCGAGTAAACGATCTGTGGAATAAAGCAGTCCGACACCAGCAGGTCGCCAAAATCGTCCGACGCAGATGTGCCATCAGGCGCGGCTGCCAGCATTTCGTCAGCGTCGATTTCCAGTGCCAGACCTTCGTCGCACAGGCGGATCGCATCAGCAGCAACAACGTCAACAACGTCCCATGTGACGCTGCCCGCTTCGTTCATTGCGCGCAGCTTGGCGACGGCTTCAGCCGAGCTTTCGTCCCAAACCGCTGTCACGCCGGGGTTCATTTCCAGATATGGCGCGACATAGGCGTTCTGCTGGCTGGCTTGGTATGCGCCACCCCAGCTGACAAGTGTCATGTCGCCAGCCATATGGCCGTCGGCAAACGCTGTGCCGGCCGCAACCGTCAGGGCCGTCGTGGCCAATAGGGTCTTGGTAAGTTTCATTTTACAGTCTCCCACTGTTTACGCCCGTTTTGAGTGTTTGGAAGCCTGTGCGTGGGCGTCGGCCCAGGCTTCTTCTGCTTGCTCAGGCGTCCAACGCCCGGCAATCCTGTGGCAACCACCCAATGTCGATCTGGGTCCCCGGTGTCAGGCGCACCTGATCCGGAGCGTTGCGTGTTTTGATGACGAAGTCTTCGTTTCCTGCGACGCGCAGGCGCGTGCGGAAAATGTCGCCCATGTAAATGAATTCGAGCACCTCTGCCTTGAGCGAATGCACGTCCGGCAGCAGGCGCGTCTTGTCCATCTCGACCCGTTCTGGGCGGATCGAAACGCGGGTGCGTTGCCCGACTTCGCTTACATTCACCGGCTTGGCATCAATGATGTCACCGCTGTCCAATGTGACTTCGCAGCGGTCGCCAGAGATTTTGGTGACCTTGCCCATAAGCGTGTTGTTCTCGCCAATGAACTGCGCGACGAAGCTGTTCTGCGGTTCTTCGTACAGCGTGTCCGGCGGATCGAGCTGTTGAATACGGCCATCATCAAACACGGCAACCCGGTCAGACATGGTGAGAGCTTCGGTCTGGTCATGGGTCACATAAACGGTCGTGATTCCCAACTCATGGGCCAGCTTTGTGATTTCGAACTGCAGCGTCTCGCGCAGTTGCTTGTCCAAAGCGCCCAATGGTTCGTCCATCAGGACAAGCTCGGGTTCAAACACAAGGGCGCGTGAAAGGGCGATGCGCTGTTGCTGACCACCAGACAATTGCGCCGGGCGACGACCGGCGAAATCCTGCATCTGCACCATACCCAAAGCCCGCATAACCTTTTCTTCGCGCTCTGCCTTGCCGATCTTGCGGACCTCAAGAGGGAAAGACAGGTTTTCGGCAACCGTCATATGCGGAAAGAGGGCATAGTTTTGGAATACCATGCCAATGCCGCGTTTGTGAGGAGGGATATTGTTGATCGACACACCATCAAGTCGAATGTCGCCGTGGGTTGCTGTCTCGAAGCCGGCGAGCATCATCAGACACGTCGTCTTACCAGATCCGGATGGCCCCAACATTGTGAGGAATTCCCCACGCGGCATCGACAGGTTGAGATCTTTGACGACAAGTGTTTCGCCATCATAACTTTTCTGCACGCGTTCGAATGCAACGAACGCCTGATCGGACGCAGTGTTGGCCAAGTGTGGCTCCCCGTTATGTGTTCCGGTCATTACCGCCGGTTTGGACGAACTAAAGCGATTGGGTGGACGCAATGCAACCAACTTGGCACCAAATTTTGGGTTCAGTGGGCTTTCTGGTCGATTTCACTGCTATTGATCGCCGTTTTGGGCAAAGTTCCTGCACAAATCATCCCTAGGAAGAAAACAGAATCATGTCTTTGCCGTTCACCCAAGATGAATATGCGTCCCGATTGCTGGCCGTCCGTGCACGGATGGCTGCGCAAGAGCTGGATATGCTGATCGTGACTGACCCGTCGAATATGTGTTGGTTGACAGGCTACAATGGTTGGTCGTTTTACGTTCATCAGGCGGTTCTTGTGACGCATGATGCTGATCCTGTCTGGTGGGGCCGTGCGCAAGACGTGGCAGGCGCAAGTCGCACGGTATGGATGGCGCAATCGCAATTGGTTGGGTACGCGGAACACTACATCCAAACACCTTTCCACCATCCGATGGAGGACCTCGCACGATATGTGAAGGGCCGTGTTGGCGTTGAGATGGACAACTATTACTACTCTGCAAAAGCGCATTCAGTTCTGAGCGATTTGGGGATTCGCTTGGATGACGCGACAGGCCTCGTGAACTGGTGCCGCGCAATCAAATCAGAAACCGAGATTGGCTATATGCGAAAAGCGGCACGTATTTCAGAAGCCGTTGTTGATGGTATGATCGACCGGATTGCACCGGGCGTGCCCAAGAACGAGGTTGTTGCAGACGCCTATCGTGATGCAATTCGCGGGGTAGATGGGGATTGGGGTGACTATCCGGCAATTGTGCCTTTGGTCCCGTCCGGAGCAGACGCCGCTGCCCCGCATCTGACATGGGATGGCAGAACCTTTCAGCGAGGCGAAGCTACAACAATTGAAATCGCGGGATGTTACCGGCGCTATCACGCACCGCTCTGTCGTTCCGTGTTTCTTGGAACGCCTCCTGACGAGATGAAGCGCGCGCAAGATGCGGTGCTGGAAGGATTGGACGCAGGTTTGAATGCGGCCCGAGCGGGAAATAAAACTCGCGACGTGGCTCAAGCCCTCAACTCTGCCCTGTCCAAAATTGGGATCGAACGTACCGCGCGCTGCGGGTATCCAATTGGCCTCAGCTACCCGCCTGACTGGGGTGAGCGAACAATGTCATTTCGCGCAGAGGATGACACCGTATTGCAGCCCAACATGACGTTCCACTTTATGCCTGGCCTATGGATGGACGGTTGGGGTCTGGCTATTACGGAGAGCATCCGCATATCGGAAGATGGACCTGCAGAGTGTCTATGTGACCGGCCCAGACAAATGTTCGTCAAGGCGTAAAGCGTCCCCAACCAACCCCATAACAGCTCACAGCAACTCCCGCGACTTCCGTCAGGTCGCCGGTTTCAACAGGTCTTGTTCCTTCAACTGCGCATGGCATTCGTCCAATGCAGTACGTGCGCGTCTCCCAAGTTCGGCAATCTCTTCCGGAGAGATCACCAACGGCGGCGAGATGACCATTCGGTCGTAAACGTGGCGCATAACCAAATTGTTCGCAAAGCAACGTTCGCGGCACATGAAACCGGCTGTGCCCGCCTCCATCGCAAATTTGGCACGGCTTTCCTTGTGCGGCGTCAACGCAAGTGACCCCATCATGCCGACGATTGTTGTTTCACCGACAAGCGGGTGATCCGCGAGACCATGCCACATCTTGTGCAACGCAGGCATCGCAACATTACGCACATGATCAAGCACGTGCTCTTCTTCGAGAATGCGCAGGTTTTCGAGTGCGACAGCGGATGCAACCGGATGACCCGAATAAGTATAGCCATGGTTGAACTCACCAGATCCGATCACCTCTGCCACTTCGTCACACACAACAGATCCGCCGATTGGCTGGTATCCGGAACTCAACCCCTTAGCGATGGTCATGATATGCGGCTTGATGCCCAGGGTCTGACTGCCAAACCAGTTTCCTGTCCGCCCAAAACCACAAATAACTTCATCCGCAATCAGCAGGATGTCGTATGCGTCGCAGATCCGTTGAATTTCCGGCCAGTATGTATCCGGAGGGATGATCACGCCTCCTGCGCCCTGAATCGGTTCGGCGATGAAAGCTGCAACGCGATCTTCTCCGTGCTCCAGAATCGCGGCCTCCAGCTCCCGGGCACGAGCCAACCCGAATTCTTCGGGTGTCATATCGCCGCCTTCAGCCCACCAGTTTGGTTGGTTGATATGGACAATATCTGGAATCGGCATACCGCCCTGCGCATGCATCCCGGTCATACCGCCCAGCGATCCTGAGCCCACTGAAGATCCGTGATAAGCGTTCTTGCGGCTGATAATGATCGACTTGTCCGGCTTGCCTTTAGTTGCCCAATAGGTGCGGACCATGCGCAAGTTGGTATCGTTGGCCTCGGACCCGGAACCAGCGAAAAAGACGTGGTTCAGATCACCGGGCGCCAGTTCCGCGATCTTTTGCGCCAGCGCAATTGCGGGCACGTGGGTCGTTTGGAAAAACGTATTGTAGTAAGGCAATTCGCGCATCTGGCGTGCCGCTACATCCGCCAGTTCACCGCGGCCGTAGCCGATATTCACGCACCACAAGCCTGCCATCGCATCGAGGATCTCGTTTCCTTCGCTGTCATGCAGGAAGACACCATTGGCCCGCGTGATAATGCGTGCCCCTTTTGCGGCCAACTCGCCGCCCGCAGTAAAGGGATGCATATGGTGCGCCGCATCCAAGGCTTGCAGCTCGGATGTGGGCAGATGGTTGGTAATCGTCGGCATAGGGCCTCCAAGGCAGAACAACGTGCTGAGAATATGGGCAACCGGGCTGCCGTCAATGCGGCATCTGCAATCACGCTGGACGCTTGGGTGAAAACTTGGTTTCATGCGCGCTGACCCGGGCCTACCGGGCGTGATTTGGGAGTGTAACATGAAAAAGATGATGCTGAGCACGGTTGCTGCCTTTGCCCTTGCGGGTGCAGCCGTTGCCGAAGAAGTGCGCGTTTACAATTGGTCGGACTACATTGACGAAGACCTGCTGACCAAGTTCGAGGAAGAAACTGGTCTGAAACTGGTTTACGATGTATTTGACAGCAACGAAGTGTTGGAAACCAAAATGCTGGCAGGTTCGTCCGGTTACGACGTGGTTGTGCCGTCCGGCACCTTCCTGCAACGCCAGATCACTGCGGGCGCATTCCAGAAGCTGGACCCCGCGCAGTTGCCCAACGCGGAAAACTTGTGGGACGTGGTTGAGGAACGAACAGCCCAATATGATCCCGACAACGCATATTCGATCAATTACATGTGGGGCACGACCGGCATTGGCGTGAATGTGGGCAAAGTTCAGGAAATCCTTGGCGAGGACGCCCCGATGGGATCCCTAGATCTGATCTTCAAACCGGAGAACATGGAAAAGCTGCAAGCCTGCGGTGTGCACTTCCTTGATGCCCCGACTGAGATGATCCCGGCGGCGCTGCAGTATATCGGCGAAGACCCCGACAGCCATGATCCGGACGTTATTGCCAAGGCCGAAGACGTGCTGATGCCAGTCCGCCCTTACGTTCAGAAATTCCACAACTCGGAATATATCAACGCACTGGCGAATGGTGACATTTGTGTAGCTTTCGGCTGGTCTGGTGACATCCTTCAGGCGCGCGATCGTGCTGCCGAAGCGGAAAATGGTGTTGAGGTTGCTTATAACGCGCCCAGTGAGGGTGCATTGATGTGGTTTGACCAAATGGCCATCCCGGCGGATGCGCCCAATCCAGAAGGTGCACACAAATTCCTGAACTTCATTATGGATGCACAGAACATGGCGCAGGCGTCCAACTACGTCTACTACGCCAATGGCAACGCGGCCTCGCAAGAGTTCCTTGAAGCCGACGTTATCGAAGATCCTGCGATCTATCCGGACGCGGCAACGCTGGAAAACCTTTACACGACGACACCGTATCCTGCACGGGTGCAGCGCACCGTCACGCGCATGTGGACCAAGGTCAAATCCGGCACCTGATATGCCAGACCCAAGGGCGCGGGGATCTCTCGCGCCCTTTCATTTCCAAATAGGGATTTCCCCTTGGCAGAGACTGTTTTCGCCCCTTGGGACGACCCGAGTGAGAAGCCGCTAATCCGGTTTCGCAACGTCACCAAACGCTTTGGCGATTTCACGGCGATTGACGACCTGACCCTTGATATCTTTGAGAAAGAGTTTTTTGCCCTGCTGGGTCCCTCGGGCTGTGGCAAGACAACGATGATGCGAATGCTTGCGGGTTTTGAAGATCCGACAAGCGGTGCAATCGAACTTGCCGGACAGAATATTGCAGGCGTTCCAGCCAACAAGCGCGCCGTGAACATGATGTTTCAATCCTACGCGTTGTTTCCGCACTTGTCGGTATGGGACAATATCGCCTTTGGTTTGCGACGGGAAAGCAGTGACAAGACAGCCATTGCCGCCCGCGTGGACGAGATGTTGAAACTCACCCGGCTGGAAAAGTTTGCGCGGCGCAAACCTCATCAGATCTCTGGAGGGCAAAGGCAGCGTGTGGCGCTGGCCAGATCGTTGGCCAAGGCGCCCAAGTTGTTGCTTCTGGACGAACCTTTGGGCGCGCTGGACGCCAAGTTGCGTGAGGCGACGCAATTTGAATTGATGGACATTCAGGAAAAGACGGGCACAACCTTCGTTATCGTCACCCATGATCAGGAAGAGGCGATGACCGTCGCCAGCCGCGTGGCTGTCATGGACGAAGGGCGGGTGATGCAGGTCGATACGCCTCAGCAGATCTACGAAGCACCAAGGTCGGCTTATGTGGCCGATTTTATTGGTGACGTGACCCTGATCGAAGGCAAGGCAAGTGCACGTGTTTCCCAGGTTGCGCCGGAAGCAGTGGAGACCGATGTCGCAGCCATTGCCGCACACCTTCCGCGCAGTGCGCAACCCAATGCGCTTGGCATGTGGTTGCATGACAAGGTGCTAGCGCCCGTCATCGGCCCGCGTGTTGAACCCGTCTTGCAACTGCCCGCGCCAGACGAGTCAGAAAAGGCGTCCAGCGCTGACACACCGGATGCGGGGATCGACATTGCATGGGCAGAAGGCCAGCCGCCGTTGATCGCGATTGATGCGGATCCGGCTTTGGACGGTCAGACCGTGAAACTGGCCTTGCGTCCGGAAAAAGTGGCGATTTCAAAAACCAAACCTGACGCTGTGAATGTGCTGCGGGGCAAAGTCATCGACATCGCGTACTTGGGCAACCTATCGACGTATCATGTCGAATTGGAAAATGGCGCAATGATCAAGGCCCAGATGGCAAACACCAGGCGCGTGTCACGGCGTGACATTGTCTGGGAAGACGCGGTGTGGGTCAGCTGGACCGGAACGGCCGGCGTCGTGTTGGCGTCGTGAGACGCCTCGTCCTCATAACGGTGCCATACCTCTGGCTACTGGCGTTGTTCCTGATCCCCTTCGCCGTTGTTTTTAAAATTTCACTGTCGGACATTGCTTTGGCCATCCCGCCATACACACCCACGGCCAAGGACGGTATCTGGACCATGCTGTCGGGGCTCGATTTCGAGAACTTTGTGTTCCTGACTGAGGACGATCTTTACTGGAAGGCGTATGTCAGCTCGCTCCAAATTGCGCTCATCTCCACACTGCTGACACTGCTGGTTGGCTATCCAATGGCATATGCGATGGCGCGGGCGCCGGGCGAGTGGCGCGCCACACTGTTGATGCTCGTCATCCTGCCGTTTTGGACTTCGTTCCTGATCCGGGTCTACGCTTGGGTGGGTATCCTGTCTGGCGAAGGATTCCTGAACCAGTTCCTGCTTTGGACTGGGCTGATAGCCGAGCCCTTGACCGTGCTGAACACAAACACGGCGGTCTATATCGGTATCGTCTACACGTACCTGCCTTTTATGATACTTCCCATCTATTCTGCGCTAGATCGGCTGGATGGGTCCCTGATCGAAGCGGCAGAAGATCTTGGGTGCTCGCGTCTCAAGGCGTTTTGGCTTGTCACAATCCCCCTTTCCAAAAACGGAATCATCGCGGGGTGTTTTCTCGTCTTTATCCCGGCATTGGGTGAGTTCGTGATCCCGTCGTTGCTGGGTGGATCAAGTACGTTGATGATTGGCAAAGTCCTGTTTGAAGAGTTCTTCTCAAATCGCGACTGGCCTGTCGCGTCCGCGGTCGCCGTCATTTTGCTGCTGATCCTGATCATTCCCATAGTCTTGTTTCAACGCAACGAGCAACGGCAGGCCGAGGCAGAACAATGATGCGCCTGTCGCCCTTCAATATTGTGTCTCTGACTCTGGGCTTAGCGTTCCTTTATCTGCCGATGCTGATCCTTGTGATCTACAGTTTCAATGAATCCAAATTGGTGACGGTCTGGGCAGGGTTTTCGACAAAATGGTACGGAGAATTGCTTGGGAACGAGGCGTTTCTTGACGCTGCATGGGTCACGCTGAGGGTTGCAGTCGTTTCATCGACTATTGCGACAGTGCTTGGGACGATGGCAGCCTATGTCTTGGTGCGCGGGGGGCGGTTCTTTGGGCGAACGCTGTTTTCCGGGATGATCTACGCACCGCTTGTGATGCCCGAGGTTATCACGGGTCTATCTCTGTTACTGCTGTTCATTGGATTGGGCGTTGATCGCGGCGTCATGACAATTGTCTTGGCGCATACGACATTCTCGATGTGTTTTGTATCTGTCGTGGTGTCTTCAAGATTGGTCACGTTTGACCGTGCTTTGGAAGAGGCCGCACTGGACCTTGGCGCATCCCCGCTAGATGCGTTTCGCTTGGTGACACTGCCGATCATCGCACCAGCGGTCATCTCAGGCTGGCTGCTTGCTTTCACGCTCAGCTTGGATGATCTCGTTATCGCTTCGTTTACATCCGGCCCGTCGGCCACAACCCTGCCTATGAAAATCTGGTCGTCGGTGCGGCTGGGGGTCAGCCCCGAGATCAATGCGCTCAGTACGATCCTGATCGGGTTGGTTACCGTTGGTGTTGTGGCGGCGTCGCTGGCGACCAAGCAATCAGCGATCCGCGCCAAGCGTGATGAACAAACCGCAGCACGCACTGCATGAAACGGATATTCGCGGATTATGCCTATGGCCCGGGCCCAAGGTCTGGCTGCTGGTGGGACGAGACCTGCGATGTTCCGCGGTGCGACACTCTGGATCAAACGATCAAATGCGATGTCGTCGTAGTTGGTGCTGGATATACGGGCATTTCAGCCGCTCTTCATCTCGCCCAAAAGGGGGCTTCGGTTGTTGTGCTGGAAGCCAACCAAGTGGGGTGGGGGGCATCCGGTCGCAATGGCGGTTTTTGTTGTCTTGGCGGCGGCATGATCGACGATGCCTACCTGGACCGTCAATTCGGCAAGGCCGGTCGACTCGATTGGCGGCTGGCCGAGAAAACAGCCGTTCAATGTGTCTCGGACCTTGTTTCCGAGCTAGATCTGGATGTTGATCGTCATTCTGTCGGAGAAACCTCGCTTGCGCATACGCCGGGGGCGGCCAGGACGTTCGATGATTATGCCACACAGATTGCTGAGAACTACGGGGTGGATGCGGCTGTTTTGTCCGCCTCTCAAGCAACGTCAGCCGGGTTTGGTGGTCCATTTCACGGAGCGCTGACCAATCCGATTGGGTTCGGTCTGAACCCCCGCAAATACCTGTCTGGGCTTGTTCAGGCCGCGCTGGCATTGGGGGTTCGGATCTTTGAACAAAGCCCCGTTCATAATGTGCGATCCAATTTCGTAAAGGCTGGTTCAGGGCAGGTGAACGCGGAGAGAATAATTGTGGCGACCAACGGATACTCCAGCGAGGATGTCCCCAGCTGGATCGCGCATCGTTACATGCCCGCCCAATCAACAGTTCTGGTAACGCGCCCTTTGTCTGAAAGTGAAATCCTCGCGCAGGGTTGGACAACGGATCAGATGGCTTTTGATACCCGCAATCTACTTCACTATTTTCGGTTGATGCCCGACAATCGGTTTCTATTCGGTATGCGGGGTGGGTTGTTTTCATCTCCCAACGCAGAAGCACGCGCAAGGGTCGCTGTCGTACGCGACTTTCGCACAATGTTTCCCGAATGGCGCAGAGTTGAGGTGCGCAACAAGTGGTCAGGCATGGTGTGTTTGGCCCGCAATCTTGCGCCATTTGTCGGCAACATCCCGGACTCCAAAGGCGTCTTGGCTGGGTTCGCTTACCATGGCAATGGGGTTGCCATGGGTACGTTCTCTGGGAAAATCCTTGCGGATCTTGCCTTGGGCAACACTCCAGACCTGTACCCTGCCGTATTACGTGCAGTGCCGGGCCGCTTTCCACTGGGTCGTGCGCGACGCGTCCTGATGCCCCCAATCTACGGTTTGCTCAAACTGGCAGATTGGCGCGGTTAGGACGGCTCTCGCAGACCAATGACATTTCCCGCTTCAATAAAGTAGCCGTTGTTCAGCAGCAGTAGTGTCGCACCATTTTCGATCCGCGCTTCTGTGACACGTGTGTATGACAGCGCTGGTTCCGTTACCAGAACATCGCCTTTGGCCTTGCTCTCAATCTGCAAAGTATATTCGCCCAAAGGAAGCGGGTCCCCATTGGCTCTCAGGCCGGTCCATTCATAAGGCTCGGCTCCGATAGGCAGGGAACGCCGCTGCACCTCGTTGCCTTGGGCATTGGTCACCACCAATGTCACCTCATCCGCCGTGATGGGAGGGTTCGGAGATATTGTGATGGGGTCGCCTTGGAATTTTGCCGGGCCATCCACCAGTGCTTCCATTCCGATCCAATTGGCGGCGCTGGACATGTCATTGGCACCCAAAGCCAGCACAAGTTGATCAAGAAGGTCGTTCGTCGTGACCTGCTGCTCTACCATCGAAAACTGGGCCAATTGGGCTGCATACTCTGATGAGTCAATGGGTTCCAGCGGGTCCTGATATTCGGCTTGCGCAGTGAGCATTGTCAGAAAGACTTCGAAGTCTGAACTCAGCACACTGTTGCTGGTCGATGAGGTGGTCGCGGCCGTAGCTGGCGCCGCTGCGGAAATTGTTGAAAGATCCATAGTGTCAAAGCCTCATGTCGATGCCGTCCGGCGCAATGGCCAAGGCGGAGAGTTGTGAATTGGAAGTCGTCGTGTGATCGACAAGTTCGACATTGAGAGCCAGAGTATCCGCTGACCCTTCGTGCCGTTCGGATGTGTCGGCTGATGTGTCGTCCTGGCCGAATGAAAAGTTGATGTCTTCATAGCCGAGATCGGAGATTGAGCGGCCTAGATCATCAATGTTCCGGCGCATCAAATCGAGCGTTTCAGGACGGTCCGCCAGAATGTTTACCGTCATACCTGTTTCGGACGGGGTCATGACAATACGAACGCGTCCAAGTTCAGCCGGGTTCAGCGCAATTTCAACAGACTTGTCGGGTGAGACATGCAACGATTGCGCAATTGCCTGCGCGATGTGGGGGGGCATTTCGACCCTTGTGGGCAAGACAGTGGGCGCGTGACTTGTTGTTACAGAGCTTCTTACGTCCCATGAGAGTGTTTCCATTGCATCAAATCTGGTTGAGTTGCCGCGTTCCGAAATTTCAATGGTTTGGAGCAGATTGGCCGCGGATTGCATCACCTGTATTTGGTTTTGCGTCGGTGGTGTATGCACAAAAGCTGTCTCTGAATTCCGCAAAATTGGTGTTGCGTGAAGAGAGGCTATATCCCGCGTTATTCTACCCGGACTCCGGATATCATCGGTCTTTTTGTTGACCTCGTCGGCTTGAGGTGCCGGGGCATTGGCAGCCACTGCCATTTGGCCAAGTTGAACTGCTGGTGCGATAGGCACGGCGGAAGGAACCTGAGCCAACTGCGATGGTGGTAGAGCTGAAACTCCTACCTGCTGCTCAGGCAGTTGTTGTCCTGCCATTGCATGGCGGAGCATGGACAAATCCAGCATCTTTGCCGTAGCAATTGTCTCGAACCGAGATGGTGGGGGAGCGACATACGCCTTTTCCACCAATGTTTCCTTGATAGTTGCGGTGCCATCATTGACGCGAGGCGTCGCTGTCTTGTCTTCGACGACATAGTGCCTTGCCGCGTCTGGCCTGTTGATAGATTCTACAGCAGCGACCCTATTGTGACCGTCGGGCGCAGATGCTTGCGACTCAACAGCGTGCGATTTGGCACTTTGGCCAGAACCATCAACCAGCCCAATCGTCTGCACCTCACCCTGAGGCTCAGTGTGGGCCGTTTCCGTATAAGTAGTCGCAGAAGGCGACAACTCAGCTGTTACATCAGCCGATCGTGCAGCCGCCATTGGGATCTCGGTATCGACCGGAGCTTCACCAATCAGCGACCAGTCCTCGCCATCCTCACCAGCTATCAAAGGCTCTTCGCCCTCCTCCGCCGATACGACCTTTTGGGTCTTCAATTCGGCTTCAAGCTCAATAGTGAGCACAGGCTCAGCCTTTGGATTAGCCGCATCAAAAACGTGCTCAAACGTGGTCAGAACACTACTGGCAACGTCAATTTCTGCTTCATTCAAAGCAAACTTTTCGTCGCCTTTCAGTGATGGGCCCATCTGGAATGGTATTTGCATTGTGCTCTCCGGGAGTTCTTCCGCGTCCCGCACATATGAACCAGGGATAGTTACCCGTTCTTTACCGGTTTTGCTTCATGATCGGAAAAATTGATCGAATTGAAGGGATTCTAAAATGGATGTTTCCACCTCGCTGCAACCACGGGATGCGGCCCCACCACATCGTGACGCGGCGCTCATGCAGGCGGCGCAAAAGCTGGAAGCCTCCTTTTTAGCAGAAATGTTGAAGTCTGCCGGTTTTGGAGACAGCCGCGAAGAATTTGGCGGCGGCCACGGTGAGGATCAGTTTGCGTCCTTTCTTGTGGACGCACAGGCCGAGGAAATGGTTGCCGCAGGTGGGGTCGGGTTGGCGGAAGCTTTGTTTGAAGCATTGAAGGATCGTGAAGATGACAACTGAAACACTGCAAACCACCATCGACAGTCTTGATGATCTTCTGGAGCGCGAAAGGGAGGCCTTGCTTACTGGCGACGTTGATGGTGTCGCACGTTTGCATGACGAAAAAGGGCGTCTTGTCGATGCGCTGAACAAATTCGACACTCAAGAAGCATTGGATTTACGTGAGCTGGATGAAAAAGTGCGGCGCAATCAGCTGTTGCTGGATACTGCGCTGGATGGGATCAGATCGGTCGCGCGACGGCTGGCTGCAATCCGGCGCGTTAAGCAGTCGCTGGAAACTTATGATGAATCCGGGCGCAAATCGTCCGTCGATATGGGTGTTACACGTTCGGTCGAAAAGCGTGCGTAAGCAGTGTTGATTCAAATCTGATGGACTCTGCGCGGAACCCTTATGACTCCGTTAGGTAATTCGGGGTCACTGTCCCCGAGCACTCGGAAAGAGTGGCGCAGCGCCATCGATTTGGCGGTGCGACTGTCAGAACGGCATTCAGCCGTCCCAATGGGGGGCGGGACGTAAACCTAGGTGCAAAAGCGCCTGACAAAAGGAAATGCAAATGTCGAGCATTCTTACCAACAACAGCGCAATGGTCGCGCTGCAAACACTGAAATCCATCAACAAAAACCTTGCGATGACGCAAAGCGAAATCTCGACCGGTAAATCGGTTGCCAGCGCGAAAGACAACTCTGCAGTCTGGGCAATTTCCAAAGTGATGGAATCAGATGTGTCCGGCTTCAAGGCGGTGTCCGAAGGACTGAGCTTGGGTGAAAGCACAGTGGCGGTGGCCGCAAATGCTTCCGAAACGATCACAGACCTTTTGACGGAAATGAAAGGTCGGATTGTCGCCGCTCAAGAAGAAAACGTCGACCGTGACGCCATCCAAGCGGACATCGATGCTCTTGAAGCGCAAATTGGCTCTGTTGTGGGCGCCGCTCAGTTCAACGGTCAGAACCTGATTGATGGATCGAGCACTGTTGACATGAATGTTCTGTCGTCGCTCGACCGCTCGACAGACGGTACCGTGTCTTCCAGTTCGATCGCTGTCGTACGTCAGAATCTTTCGGTCACGGATGCAACAGCTACCGCAGTACTTGGTACAGCTGACGGTGCTGCGGACCAGGCCGGTGCGAATGCGGCATTCACTGTGTTGAACAACACGACAGTGGCTGCCGGTGCGGATACGACTGGTACTGGCACAAACGCTTACTTCGAAAATGACGATTTGACAGATGAGGCGACCAACGCGCCGACAGTTCTTGCTGACGGCACAGGCGCATCTTTCTCTGTCAACGAAGTGCAAGCCGGTGCGACGTATCAGATTTATCTGAGCGACGTTGAAATCAATGTTGTTGGTGGTGGTACAACCACTGGATCGCGTACATTCAGCTACGTTGCCTCAGAGTCTGATGGTACAACTGATGTTGCCAATGAGTTGGCCAGCCAAATCAATGCTTTCTTTGGTGCAGCTACCAATGACGGCGACTACTCGGCTTCGGTGAACTCGACCACAAATACTGCAGGCGACGTAAACCTGAATGAAATCCAGCTGACCAACAATTCCGGTGCTGCGATTAACTTCAGCGCACAGATCACACAAGGCGGCACCGCAGGTACAAGTGCATCCTCAGGTGGCCTTGGCGCTCTGGCATCGCTTGACGTGACCCAAAACGCAACTGGTGCTCTGACGGCTATTGATGGCCTGATCCAACAGTCGATTGACGCGTCGGCTGCCTTTGGCTCGGTTCAAAACCGGATCGAAACTCAATCTGAGTTTGTTAGCAAGCTGTCTGATTCTTTGAAGGCAGGCATTGGTTCGCTTGTTGACGCAGACATGGAAGAAGTGTCTGCCCGTCTGCAGGCTCTGCAAACACAGCAGCAGCTTGGTGTACAGTCCTTGTCGATTGCCAATCAGGCGCCACAGTCGATTTTGTCGCTGTTCCGGTAACACCATCTGGGAGCGCCACCCTAAGGCGCTCCCAACTCCTCAGACAATCATCACTTAGACAAAGGGTTTTGCTGTGAACGCAACGTCAGAAGCTTTGCGCGGATACGCCGATAATGCCGCCACGACCCGCGACGATCGTCGTACCGAATACGGTATCGTTGCACGCGTCACACAGAGTCTGAGAGACGCTGCAGTAAAGGGCAAATCAGACTTTCCTGCCTACGCTTCCGCTCTGGATTTGAACCAGCGATTGTGGACCGCGTTGGTTGTAGACGTTGCGGACAAAGACAATCCACTTCCCGCGGATCTCAAAGCCCGGGTCATTTACTTGGCGGATTTTACCCGTCAGCACACAAGAAAGATCTTTCGCGAAAATGCGTCTGTCATGCCGCTGCTGGAAATCAACATGGCTGTCTTGCGCGGCCTGAAATCAGAAGGAAGATCGGCATGAGTGGCCTTGTTCTCAAGCTGAGCCCGAAGGAGCGCGTTTTGATCAACGGCGCGGTCATTGAAAACGGCGATCGCCGTAGCCGGCTTTCAATAGTCACCCCGGATGCGAACATTCTGCGTTTAAGGGATGCCATCCACCCCGAAGATGCGAAAACGCCAGTCCGTAGGGTTTGCTATGCCGTTCAACTGGTTCTGTCGGGCGATCGATCCGCTGCGGAAGCCCGTCAGGGCTTGCTGCGCAACATCGAAGAGCTCAGCCAAGTATTCATAGATCCGGACAGTCGAAAAAATCTGGACCTGGCATCTCACTCCTTGATTCAAGATGATCATTATCGTTGCCTGAAAGCGTTGCGTACTCTGCTTCCTCGCGAAGAGCGGCTGTTGGCGACGCAGGTGTAAACACATGTTCCAGCCAATCATCATTTCTCAAGGGTTAAGCGGGTGGCAATTTCTCAAATCTACGTATGATCGCCAGTTCGAAGCGTTCAGCCAATCCACTGAGCTAAAGCGCGATACCGACTACTTTGCCGAAAAAATTGGGTCAATTGAAACTGCAGAAGAATTGGTGTCCGACCGTCGTTTGCTAACTGTCGCTCTCGGTGCCTTTGGTCTGGAAGACGACATAAACAATCGTTTCTTTATTCAAAAGATGCTGGAGGAAGGCACGACCGCAGACGATGCCTTGGCCAACCGCTTTACGGACACGAGATACCGAAACTTGTCAGAAGCATTCGGTTTTGGTCCAGGCGAGTTGCGAGGTGGCATTCTGCCCAGCTTCGCCAATGAAATCGTTGATCTGTATGAGGCGGCCAGTTTTGAGATTGCCACGGGTGAACAAGATGAATCCATGCGCATTGCACTTTACGCAGAACGCACACTTCCTGACGTCGTCTCCACGGATAGCAGTGCGACCGCCAAGTGGTTTTCGATCATGGGGCAACCACCGCTACGATCACTATTCGAGACCGCTTTGGGATTGCCGAGTGAGTTTGGACAAGTAGACATCGATCAACAGGTCGAAGTTTTCGAGGAGCGCGCGAATCGGATACTCGGTGTGTCTGATCCAAGCGATTTTGCAGACCCAGAAGTCATGGACACGCTTGTCACAAATTACTTGGCACGTTCCCAATTGAACACATTCGGTGCGGGTGCATCCAGCGGCGCGATTGCCTTAGCGCTTTTGGGAGGATGACACTAGTCTTGGTCGGGCAAACTGGATGATCAACTTTCGATTGCACACGGGTTGTTTCAAAAAGGCGTGAGCGATCCAATCAAGAAGGCTTCAGTTGCCTCCGACTGTACGGTGTTTTGGATCACATCGATTTGCCGTCAAGCAATGTTCTTCCTGTTCGAGTGATCGGAAGGGCTGCGGCCATTGCGTCTAAGAAGAAGTTTCAGACTGTCAAAACTGTGCGCAACATCACGATCATGCAATTGTGCCATGGCGTCATCCAAAGCCGGCCAGATCTGCATGGCTGCATCAATTTCTGCATCTGCGCCTTGGGTATACAAGCCTGCAGAAATCATGATCTGGTTTTTCGAGTAAACACTGATGTGTTTTCGAACTTGTGCCAAAACAGTATTTTCATCCGTCGTGGCGGCGTCTGGCAAGCTGCGCGAAACCGACCTCAGAACATCGACGGCTGGAAACCGCCCCCGCTCGGCAATGTCACGATCCAAAACTACATGCCCGTCCAGCACGCCGCGCAGGATATCAGCTACCGGTTCGTCCATATCTGATCCAGCGACCAGAACACTAAACACAGCGGTTATATCTCCCTGGTCGTGCATGCCGGGCCCAGCACGTTCACACAGAGACATAATCATATGGGCCGTGGACGGTGGGAAGCCGCGCAATACCGGGGCCTCGCCACCTGCAACCGCGACTTCCCGATGTGCCTCAGCGAATCGTGTGATCGAATCTGCCAAAAGTAAAACTGACTTCCCTTGATCTCGAAAAAACTCCGCGACAGCCATTGCCGTCCATGCGCAACGCCTCCGTACGAGAGGCGATTGATCGGAGGTAGCCGCGACAACGACACTTCGCGCCCGGCCTTCGGGGCCAAGAATTTCGTCCACGAAGTGACGCACTTCTCGACCACGCTCACCGATCATTGCAATGACAACGACATCAGCTTCTATGCGCTGTGCAAATCGCCCCATAAGGCTGGATTTCCCGACGCCAGACCCAGCAAAAAGCCCAACTCTTTGTCCTTTTACAATAGGTAAAACTGTATCAAAAATCAGATGCCCCGTGTTCAAGCGACTACCCATTGGCCTGCGGTGTGCAGCAGGCGGCGGGCTGGTTCGAAGTGCACGTTCTTCCAATCCACGGGGAAGCGGTTCGCCATCCAGAGCCAACCCGTCAGGATCCACTATGCGGCCGATCCAACTGTTGGACGGGGCTATGTTGCCACCTTTGGACAACGTAACAGGATCATCCAGCGAAACACCTTCTATACTGGCATCAGGCAGCAAAACTGTACCTTGAGCTGTCAACTGAACAACTTCACCGGACATCGTTCGTCCGTTGCTTAGTCTGATCTCAGCCCGATCACCAATACTGGCGCAACCATTCAAGCCACTTGCCCGAAGCAGTCCACCCTCAACGCTATTGATCCGCCCAATGTGACGTGCACGTTCCACACTTGCCATGCGGGTCTTCAGAACTTTGAGTGATTGGGCGTGCTGCATCGAATCCTCCAGATTTCTGAAACAGTTTTTAAAGGAATCACAGTTAAGCCTTGGTTGAAATTACTCGAGGGAGAAGCCCCGATGTTCGAAAACCTGGCCGTATTCAAAACGGCATACGCTATGGCCGTCCATGCTGGGCAGAAGCAATCGGTGGTGGCCCAGAATGTGGCCAACGCGGACACGCCCGGTTATGTCGCGCGCGACATGATGTCGTTTCAGGAAGTATACGCGCCGCAGGAGAGTGACAGCGCCGCTCTTTATGCGACACGCTCTGGCCACTTGCACGGCAATGGCAATGCACCATCGACAGACCATTTGATCAAGGACCCGACGTTTGCGTCACCCGACGGAAACAGTGTGTCAATTGATCAGGAAATGTTGCGCGGAACAGAAGCCAAACGGCAGCACGACCGCTCCCTCGCTATCTACGGCTCAGCGCTGAGTATCCTGCGCACCAGCCTCGGCCGGCAATAGGAGCAAGTTAAATGACTGATTTCTCCAAAGCTTTGTCTGTGTCGGCGAGTGGTCTTCAAGCCCAAGCCTCGCGGTTGCGTCATCTGTCCGAAAATATTTCGAACGCTGATACGCCCGGATATCGCCGCAAGATGATTCCGTTTGAAACAGCTTTCGGGTCGGGTGTCTCGCAAGTCGAAGTGGGCCGGATGAAGCTGGATGACCAACCACTTGAGCGCATTTTTGATCCTTCACATCCAATGGCGGATGGATCCGGCCATTACGACGGATCAAATGTCGATCTTTTGATCGAACTGGCTGACGCGCGCGAAGCGCAGCGTAGCTATGAGGCAAACCTGAAGATGTTTGAACAGGCCAGACAAATGTCGGCCGGATTGATGCAACTGCTGCGTCGTTAAACGACGCAAAATCAAGGAGATCCAGAATGGATACAGCAGCAATTTCAGCAGTACAAAAGTACGCTGCATCTCGCCCAGCAACGCAACCAGTCGCGGCTGATGGCGGGTCGATGTTCGGTCAGATGATGGCCGACTTTACCAATACATTGGCGCAAGGCGAACAGGTGTCGCAAAAAGCGATGACCGGTGACGTCGATCCGCACGCGCTGGTGCAAGCCTTGGCGCAAACCGAGCTGGCAGTCGAAACTGCGGTGACGGTCCGCAATAAGGTGGTGGAAGCCTATCAGGAAATTCTCCGGATGCCTGTCTGATGCTGAATGAGGTCATCTTTTTTGACACGTTGCGGCAAGGGTTGTGGGTGGCCGTCATTGTGTCTGTACCCATTCTGACCGTTGCATTGGTAGCTGGTGTATCTATCGGATTGGTGCAGGCCTTGACGTCAATCCAGGAGATGACGCTCACCTTTGTGCCCAAACTTGCGGCGATTGTGGTCGTCTTCTGGGTCTCGATGGGTTTCATGACCCACACCCTCGTTTCGTTTTTCCAAGATCGACTTATTCCAATAATTGTAGGAGGTTAGCGTGGACAGCACAGGTTACGTTACACTGACACGGCAAAACGGCCTCATGCGTGAAATGCAGGTCGTCGCGAACAACATCGCAAATGCGGCGACCACGGGATATCGGCAGGAAGGCGTAATTTTCTCTGAGTATGTGAAAGGTGTCGATGGTGGTGCGTCGCTTTCCATGGGGCAAGGCAACGTGCGGCGTACGTCCTTTGAACAAGGCGCGTTGCAGCAAACTGGTGGCACCTTTGACTTCGCGATTGAAGGCGACGGGTATTTTTTGATTGAGACACCTGATGGTGAGCGGCTCACACGGGCTGGTGGGTTTTCCTCAAATGGAGAAGGGGATCTGGTCACGTTTGATGGATACCGGGTGCTTGATGCGGGCGGGGCTCCGCTGTTTGTTCCCCCCGGCGCCAAAAGCATTGCGGTTTCTCCCGATGGTACGATGAGCGCGGACGGCGTTCTCGCTGGACAGATCGGGCTGGTTCGCCCGCTTGAAGGCACAGACATGATCCGAGAGGGCGGCGTTATGTTCCGTGCAGATGGTGGTTTTGAGCCGGCAGAAAACGGGCGTGTCATGCAGGGCTTTGTGGAGGCATCAAACGTCGACGCTATTACGCAAATCGCCCGGATGATCGAAGTGCAGCGTGCCTATGAGATGGGTCAGAGCTTTCTTGATTCTGAAGATGAACGCGTTCGCCGGTCCATGGACGCGATGATGAAATCCAACTGAGGAGAACACGATGCGCGCGTTAAAAATCGCAGCCACAGGCATGTTGGCTCAACAGATGCGGGTCGAAACGATTTCGAACAACCTCGCGAACATGAGTACGACCGGATATAACGCGCGGCGCGCCGAGTTTGCGGACCTCCACTATCAGCAGATGACACGGCCAGGGTCGATCAATGCATCTGATGGGACCGTACTGCCAACCGGGGTACAGCTTGGGCTCGGCGTTCGTCCGTCTGCGGTTTCTGTGAATCTGTCTCAGGGATCGCTTTCCGCGACGGGCGGAGATCTCGATATAGCCATCGACGGCAACGGATATCTTGAAGTAACATTACCATCTGGGCAAACCGCTTACACGCGCGATGGAGCGTTGAAGCGTACGGCCGAAGGTGTGATCGTAACGTCAGACGGGTACACCGTGTCACCGGAAATCGTTATTCCAGCGGATGCGCGCAGCGTTTCGATAAATGCAGATGGCGAAGTGTATGTCTATTTCGCAGATACCACCGCTGCTCAGCAAATTGGGCAGTTTGATCTTGCCGGGTTCACAAACGCCAAAGGGCTGGAAGCCCTTGGAAGCAACCTATTTGCCGAAACCGAAGCCTCGGGCCCGGCTCTGGTTTCCACCCCCGGTCTGGATGGTCTTGGTCCGCTACGGCAAGGATTTTTGGAAGATAGCTCGGTGGATGCCGTACGCGAGATCACCGATCTGATTGCTGCCCAACGCGGATACGAAATGAATTCCAAAGTCATCTCTGCTGCTGATCAGATGATGAGCGCAATGACACAGGTAAGATGATGCGCAGTTTGCTCATTTTTTTCCTTCTGTCAGGCGCGGCGATTGCTGACGTAGTGACCCCGACCAGGACGCTGCGACCCGGCGCATTGATCACCGTGACGGATCTGACCATTCGCGACGGAGACCATCCTGGTGCGTTTGATCGAGTTTCTGATGTTGTCGGGCAAGAAGCACGCGTTGCGCTTTACGCAGGGCGGCCGATTGCGTTTGAAGCCATTGGCCCACCGGCGATCGTAAACAGAAATCAAATCGTTCCACTGCTCTTTGCGGCGACTGGTCTGACCATCACAACCGAAGGCCGCGCCATGGAACGGGGCGGCGTAGGCGATCGAATTCGCATTATGAACCTGCAATCGCGCGCCACTCTGTTTGGCCTCGTCCTAGCAGATGGATCAATCAAGGTGACCCAATGAACTATACGAAAGCCGTTCGTCCTATTGTTCCAATTCTGCTATGCTTCGTGGTCGTGGGCTGTGGTCGGTCCGACCACTTGGGCAAAGAACCCTCTTTGACCAACCCTTTAGATTCGCGCGAGCATTCTGCAATGGTTTCGTCTGCCTTGCCGCTCAGGGTCGAGGAAACAACAGCGTTGGATCAGGCCTCACTGTGGAGTGGCCAACGTGGGTCTCTCCTTGGCGATCGCCGCGCCATGCAAAGGGGTGATATTCTGACGGTCGTGATCGAAATCGACGAACGTGCAGAGATTTCAAATGAGACTGAACGATCTCGATCAGGATCAGAGACACTGGGCGTACCCCAGTTGGGCGGTTTACCTCAGCGTCTTGATGAAAATCTTCCGGAAGGGGCATCAGCATCCGAACTTGTTTCGATCAATTCCAGCAGCAATTCGAGCGGAGATGGGTCGGTCAAGCGCAATGAAAAGCTAACGTTGCGCGTGGCAGCGACAATTGTCGATGTTTTGCCCAATGGCGTGCTTTCGATCACAGGATCGCAGGAACTGCGCGTCAATTTCGAGCTGAGAGAGTTGCTGGTGTCAGGGTATGTTCGGCCCGAGGACATCTCTCGTCAGAACGAGATTACATATGACAAGATTGCCTCGGCACGCGTTTCATATGGCGGTCGTGGACAGATCACGGATGTTCAGCAACCGCGGATTGGCCAGCAGGTTCTGGACGTTATCCTGCCATTTTAGGAGCGCGAAATGATCAAGAAGCTTTTGCCGTTGATACTACTGCTCGTTGGATCAGGCGCTGGTGTGGGCGCGGGTATTTTCTTGCGTCCGGCGCCGGATCTGGAAGTCGTGGTGGCTGAGAAAGAGAAAGAAGAAGAAAAAGCAACGATCGAAGCCGCGGCTTCTGAAGAAGGGCCACCACTTGATCGTGAATACGTCAAAATGAACAATCAGTTTGTCGTACCTGTCGTGAATCATACACAAGTGCAAGCTCTGGTCGTTCTGTCGTTGAGTGTTGAAGTGCCAGCCGGACGGAAGGATGCCATCTATGCCAAGGAACCAAAGCTGCGTGATAGTTTTCTTCAGGTTCTATTTGATCACGCCAATATTGGTGGCTTTGATGGCGCATTTACCAACGCCAACAACCTTGCGGTTCTGCGCAGCGCTTTGCGCGAAGTCGCAAAAAGAGATATGGGTGACAACATCACGGACGTATTGATTGTCGAAATCGCTCGGCAAGACTACTGACCGGGCCCAAGTCACAGCACAAACTGTTCAATTGTTCGTTTCAATGCGGCGTCCTGTTGGGCTTTCTTTTTTGCTGACATGCTGTCCTTGTGCAGTTGTTCTGCCACTGCTTTCTTGCCAAAGGCACGTTTGTGCCCGGCCATCAACGCGTCTTTCTCGACCAGGACCTGAGCCAGTTTAATGTTCAACTCTCGGGTGGTTTGAGAAATCCACTTGAGCCATATCAAATCCGCACCGATGGACCGCATAGGCGCTTGTTCTGGCGGCAGCGAATGTGTCTCTTTTGCCAGAGCACGTAAACGGGAAAGCTCTGATCGTAGCTCCGTCTCGCGGTGCAACAGCTCAGACAAACCCTGATGCGATCTCTGGAATTGAATTTCTGTAAGAATTTGAAGCTGCGCTAAGTCCATGTTCAAACTCCATGGCGCGCTCGTGCGCGCAATTGATCTGCAAAACGAATGGCCGCCGCTACTGCTTGGTAGTGATTGGGCGGCACTTCTTCACCAACTTCAGACACAGAGTGCAAAGCCCGTGCAGTCGGCGGGTCACGGTGAATAGGAACACCAGCCTCCATCGCAATCTCGCGAATCCGTAAGGCAATTTCGTCGACACCTTTAGCAACACAAACAGGCGCCGTGCCGGCGGTTCTGCTCCATTTCAAAGCAACGGCAAAGTGCGTCGGGTTCACGATAACCACGTCTGCTTCCGGAACATCCGACATCATCTGTCTGGATGCAATCGTCTGCGCACGCGCGCGGCGCTCTTGTTTCAAATGAGGATCGCCTTCGGAGTTTTTATTCTCATCCATGATCTCTTTTCGTGACATGCGGTTTTTGCGCAAGTGTTCGTGATGCTGCCACACCGCGTCGATCCCACCGATCACAAATGAGACGATCACCACAACGAATAGAAAGCTGATACACAGCTCAGCCAACAACAAGACAACACCACCCGGCGCATTATGAATGACGCTGACCATTTCGGGCAGTTTGGCGGATAGGAAGAGTGCAAGACAGCCCGAGTATATCAGCAGCTTTGCAAAGCTCTTTCCAAATTCAAAAAATCCGCCGCGTCCAAACTTCTGTTTGGCATTCTGGAGCAGAGATATCCGTGACAGTTTCGGCTGCAGTTTCGTTGGCGCAACAACGAACGCACGTTGCGCCAAAATCGTGCAGAGGACTGCGATCGCGGGAACGGCGAACAGTGGGCCGAGATCACTGGCGACAACCCACATCCACCCACTCAAAGGAGCCACAGGCCCCCCTTCGAACACTTGATCTGCAATGCTCTCTGCCTGGTCCAGAATCGCCATCATATGTGTGCCAAATGATGTGATGGCGTGATTTCCCAAGGCAAGCACGGCCAGCGTCAATCCCATGTAGGCGGCGGCCGTTTGCAGATCTGTTGACTTGGCGACTTCGCCTTTCTTGCGTGCTTCCTGCAGCTTTTGTGGGGTTGGGTCAAAAGACTTGTCCTGATCTTCGTCCTGCCCACTCATTGCCGGGGTCCAAACGGATTAGCCATGTATCCATCAAGCCCGGCAAGCCAGACGCTCAAGATCGTTGGAGCCGCCAGGAACAGAATAAAAAGTCCACCCAATGTGATGACTGGTGCGCCGACAAATGCAACCATCAGCTGTGGCATTGCTTTGTTGATGACGCCAAGCGCGAGGTTGTACAGAACGGACATCAAGACAAAGGGCGCAGCGAGCAGAAAAGCGAGCCCGAACGCGTGACTGATTTGAGCGACACCCCAATCCGCCACATCACTGCCACCGGCAAAGAATCCTATGGGCAAGAGTGTGTATGAATGAATCAGCAGATGCGCAGCTTTGATATGAAGCCCTGACATCACTGCCAGGGCGAGCGCGCCTACTGTCAGAATATACCCCATTGCAGGCAATGGTTCGATAGCCGCGCCACCCAAAATTTGGGAAAGCGAAGTCGATTGCGCCGCGATCGCGCCTGCGGTTTGCAGCGCAAGAATGAACAACCTTAATCCTAAACCGATCAATAAACCTGACGCCGTTTCTGTCAGGGTAAGCAATCCGACATTTGACACACTCATAGAGGGCACATCTTGCGAAACGATTGGAGCAACGATCAATGTAAATGCCAAAGTAATCACAAGTTTGATCTGCATCGGTACAGACCTTTCGCCAAATGCTGGCAAAAGCGAGACGGTCGCAGCCACTCGAAGAAATACGATGAATCCTAACCAAAGCTGCGTTTGCAGCATTGACAAGAGATCTGCTGTAGCTGTCATGCTGCCACGATTCCGACCAATGCAGGCTGTGCATCGATCCCGATTTCTTCAAAAGACAACACCGGGTTGGTTATCCCTTTAGCGCGCATGAGCGTTTTGACAAAACGCCGCCGCCTTGTATTCGTCACAACAGCCGGGAAAACACCCTGACCGCTGGCTTCCTGCAATTTGTCCGACATATTCAGAGCGAGCTTGTTGAACAAATCTGGTGGTAAGGCGACGTCCAAACCACGTTCAGCGTTAACTTGGTAACTGGCAAAGACATCCTCCCATTCTGGCGCAAGTTGAATGAGCGGCAAAGAACCATCAGGCCGCCGCATTTCCGCGACCAACTGGAACCCAAGGCGTTGACGCACATGCTCGCAGATTGCTTCGGGTTGGGCGTTTTGTGCGCGAGCTTCCGCTGTTGCCTCGAGGATCAACGGCAAGTTTCTGACAGATACTTGTTCATCCAAAAGGAGACGCAAAACGGCATGCAGGACATCAATTGGCACCTTATCCGGAATGAGTTCATCCAAAAGTTTACGATTTGCCTCTGCGCGCGCAGGATCAGAGATGTTCGTCATTTCATTTAGCAAACGACGCAAAGACTTGAGCGTTAGCAGCCTGCTGAAGTTCTTTTTGACAACTTCCAGAAGGTGGGTTGCCAGTACTTCCGTCGGTGTAACGATTGTCACGCCAGATACGGCTGCAGAATCTTGAGCGTGCTGGTCGATCCAGCGCGCCGGCGCACCATAGACAGGTTCAGTCGTATCGACGCCGACGGGTAAATTGCCTCTGTCCTCGGGAACAAGAGCCAAAACTTCGCCTGCTCGTAGTGTTCCGCGCGCCTGCTCAACCCCCTGGATACGAAGCACATACTCTCCAGCTTGCAACCCCGGGTGATCAGTAAGCCGAATCTCTGGTAAAATAAGTCCGAAAACAGAAGCCACATGCGTGCGCATATTTGCAATGCGCGCATCCAGACCGGTGCCGGGATCCAGTACCATGTTTACTAGATCCGGGGCGAACTCCACATGGATGTCGTCGAGTTCAAGAACATCACCAAGTGACTTTTCAGCCGGAAGCTCTGGGGTTTCATCGACAATTTCCAACGAATTTGAATGCTTGGCCAAATGCTTCCGCATCATAAATGAAGCGGTACCGAGCCCAAGACCACCCAAAACAAACGGCAATGCAGGTAAGCCGGGAAACAATCCAAGCATTATCATCAAAACGGCAACAGTCGCGAGCGCAGCAGGATGTTTGCCCAGTTGGTGAAAAACCGCGAGGTCAGTTGCACCTTTTGCGCCGCCCTTGGCCAACAAAAGGGCCGATGCAATTGAGATGATAACGGCTGGGATTTGCGAAACCAAACCATCACCGACGGTCAAGATCGCATAGGTTTCAAATGCGTCTCCGATTGGCATACCATGAACTGCAATGCCCATGATCAAGCCTGCGACAAGGTTCAACAAAGTAATCAGAAGTCCGGCGACAGCATCGCCCTTTACGAACTTCGAAGCACCGTCAAGGGAACCAAAAAAAGTTGTTTCTGCTTGTTCAAGTTCACGACGTGCCTTGGCCTCTTTGTGATCGATTGCGCCCGCAGACATGTCGCTGTCGATTGCGAGCTGTTTTCCTGGCATGCCATCCAATGCAAAACGTGCCCCAACTTCGGCCATACGCGTTGCGCCTTTGGTGATAACCATGAAATTCACAATCAGAAGAACGCAAAAGACCACAACACCAAGGAAGACACTGCCACCCATGATAAACTGTGCGAACCCTTCAATAACATCTCCAGCGGCATGTGTTCCCGAATGTCCCTCACCAATAATCAGTTTGGTTGACGATACGTTGAGCGACAAGCGCAGCATAAGCGAGGCAAGGAGGATTGTAGGGAACGCAGAAAAATCAAGTGGGCGTTCTATGAAAAGAGTTATTGTAAAAATGAGTATTGCTAGAGCAAATGAAGCGGCTAGACCGATGTCCAAGACCCAAGCGGGCATGGGCAAAATCATCATTACGATGATAGCCATCAAAGCGACTGCAAGCAGGACGGTGGGGTTGTAAATGGCCGACACGCTCAACTTGAATCCAGAGCTACTCATCTCAAGCAAACTTTCGATATTTGGGACTTTAGAAGAAACCTATGATGGATTTTCATACCGCCGCCGATTGCAGCAGTATAAAACTCATTAGCGTACGAATATAAGAAACTGGAAACAGCGGCTCCAGTATCGGAAATTTGGAAATGAAGACGGGAGTTTCGCTTGCAGTTGCAGCATTTACGAACTGAAGTCTTTAGAATGTTAGAGAATTCGAAATCTTCATTTATATGAAGGCGTGCAGAAATCTCTCTCAAGTAACGCCAAGAATTTTTTAACTCGGCCTGTAGCGATCCGTCGAGATGGCAAGAATCAAAGTAATTATAGACGTAAGTGGTTGTTAGCTTAGCCATATGCCTGCCATAGGTTTCTCAACTTTTCTAAAACTAGTGATAAATAGTTTAAAATTCATCACCAAGTTTCAGACAACTTATATCAAGGCATCATTCAACGTTCGACTGTTCGGTGAGAAGATCGCCTACGATCTGCCTTGCGTTTTGACTTTCTGAAACAAAAGATGTTGCGCGACCGAGCATTCCTTCGTTCTCATTGTCCGTTTCAATGGTATGCTCAGATAGCTCGGCCAGAGCGCTATAAGCGCCAGTTCCCTGTTCAGAAAGATATTGCCAATCCTCCGCCATCAAGGCTGATATCAAGCTCAAATTACTCTCTCCCTGCTTTGTAAAGAGCTCTCTGGCTCCGTCGAAGTCGGCGGACTGTAGCTTTGCTATGGCTTTCAAAGCATTGGCTTTGGGTGTTTCTACGCCAAATAAAATTGCTTGCGCTTCAGAAGGTCGTCCAAGTTGCAATGCAATCTTCGCACGGATAATTTTCAACGAAGCTGTATTATCAATTCCTGTTGAGTTCGCTATCAACGAATCTGCTTCAGAAGCAAAACCTAATTCAACTAACCGGTTGACTACGTTTTTAACTGTTGTGATGTTTGTGATTGGCCCGTTGCTCACGATGTCAGAGAAAAAATTTTCTAGAAAAACTACATCTGGCGCTGTTTCTGTCATTATGTTGATCACTGTGTGCCTTAGCTCATCCTCGTTTTCCAAATCACCTTGCTGAATACTGCGGCGATTGAATTCCCTGAAAGAAGCATCAAACTGACCTGACTTTGCCAGAGCAAGAATGTAAGTGCGGCGCAGCTCCGAGCCTAATGGGTCGTTGCGCATCTCAAAGGCGTAAGCTTCTACCAGTGTTGCGACACTCTCGTCGATCTGAGTGTCGGCTGCTAAATGAGAATCGACAAATTTGATTAGAGCTTCGGCAGAGTGCTGTTCATTAGAAGTAACAACACTTGCCAAGGTGCTGCGTGCAGCATCAGTTGCGCCGGAAGACATTTCAAGTTCCGCGCGCGCAAGTTGCCCTGAGCCTGACAACGGTTCATCCCTACGAGATACACTACGAAGAGCAGCAGCCGCACCGTCCTCATCCCCGTAGTTCAGAAGTCGGCGACTAAGTTCTGGGGCTATGAATCTACGCAAATGAATTGGTAGAGCACCGAGAGCTCTAAGCGCTGCACTTGTGTTAACTGCTGAAGTGGTCGGCACTGATTTTTGCGAAAGAATTGCCCACAACGCCACATCACCATCGCACTCTTGAAATGCCGGTAGGTGCGTTGGGTTTTTGGAGAACCCGAATTCCATAATTTCCGAGATTTCCATCAGGACAGGAGCGCTGTTTAACAAGTCGTTGGTAATCTCCAGGACCTGCCGAGCCTCTGCTCCGAAGCCAAAATGCAAGTATAACTTGGACAGCCGTTTCGCAACGTCATGATTCAATCGATCAAGGTCTGAATACAAATCTTCGCGAAGCTCGGCGACTTGTGCCGCCATGGGTTCGTCGGATCCCCAAACTTCTAATTCAATCTTTTCGTCGGGCAAGCACTGCAAACCAGAAGATGCAGGTGAACTTTCGGGCGCTTTGAAGTCATTTGGAAAATCCATGCTCGTGGTAACGCGCAGGTTATTAATCATCTCTGGCGTTTTTGCACCAACTTCCACCCCGTCATGAGATAAGCTTTGATCAACTACATCGACTGCGCCAGTATCTATCGATTCTTGTTCGGTAAAGGTATAGTTATTTGCGTTCAGTAAGCCCTGAGTTGATGCTTTGGCAATTTGATTTGCGAGATCTTGATGAGATCTTTTTAGCAAGTTTAAACTGGAACCTTCCTGGTTTAGCTCCATTGAGTGGTCAAGAAGCACTGAAGCTAGAGAATTGCTGTCTTGAACCGTAGGGGGCACAGGGTTTTTTTGAACAGATTGTGTTTCAGGCTCACTGAAAGTAAATAAGGGAGATGAATTCAGGGATCCTTCAATACCGCGGAATCGTAGTTTCCGATTGTTCAGGCGCATTGCGTCCCGAGGTGATTTCTTGAAGCTTTCTAGATTATCTTCTGTTTTATAATCTGATACATCTATTACAATAAAGCCATTCTGCTGTTGATAGGCTTCCGCTATGCATTCGCAAGAGAAGGAAATTGACAGTTCGTTTAGCGTTGTATTGATGTTAGAAATGTACCTTTTGCCAATAAGATCAAAAACTCTTGAAACATCAAACCCTTCAGAGAAGTCTGAAATCTGAATCGTTGCGTTTTGGGCGTTGTTTTCCAAAGTCCACTGACTATCGTCAGGAACACGGAAAACCAGGCGGGAGAATCCTTCGTGATCTCCAGATCTTACAATCAACGCTTGGGCCCACGCTGATGATGTGAAAATCCAGAAAAGTATGCAGTGAGTGAAAATTTTCCAAGCCATCAGGCGGCGCTCTGTTTAACGGATTTGATGGCTTCTTCGAGATCGGAGAAAGTTGGGCGAAAATGAGAAGGTGTGTTCTGGCGCCCAACTTCGATGCATATATTCGTAGAATGATTGTGTAGGTTAGCGACCAACACTTCGCGAATGAGTTGGTAGAAGTGGGCGTCTTCTTCAACAACTGCCTTTACTTTGGCCGCGAATGGGCCAACAAGGCCATAGGCTAGGAAGACACCGAGAAACGTACCGACCAAGGCTCCACCGATCAATTTTCCCAACACTTCGGGCGGTTGATCAATTGATGCCATGGTTTTGATGACACCGAGAACGGCAGCCACAATGCCCAGAGCCGGCAATCCATCAGCAACTGTCTGTAAGGCATGGCTGGAATGCATCGCGTGATGCATGTTTGCTTCCATACGCTTTTCCAGAACTTCTTCAACCTGGTGCGGGTCATCATAGTTCATGGAGGCAGAGCGCATCGTGTCACAGATTAAAGCTGTGGCTTCCTTGTCGGCGACAATTTTTGGATATTGTGAAAAGATCGAAGAATTTTCTGGGTCTTCAATGTGCTCTTCAATAGCAACCGGATTTTGACGAGCCAATCTAATGAGCTCAAATAGCAGACACAAAAGATCTCTATAATCGGCTTGTATCCATTTTGGACCTTTGAAGACTTTACCCACATCCTTCATCGTATGCTTTACTTCTGAAATAGAGTTACTTATTAGAAACGCGCCTACGGCAGCCCCCATAATCATCGTCATTTCGAAAGGTAGTGACTTTAGAATGATGCCCATTTTGCCGCCTGCGGCAAGATATCCACCGAAGACCATTACGAAAATGGTGACAATTCCAATAATTCCAACCATGATGCATCATCCAGCAAATTGCGTTTGTGGAAGTGTGTCAGAGAGCAGTTAAAAAAGACTGTCTCTGAGTCAGTTTTTAGGGGTATTTGCGTTTCTGCCAGCTAAAATGGCGCTGACAGAATATGCAAAACTTGGGTCAAGACCAGACATCACCTTTGCAGCGGTGTCTGGTCGCATTCTGGCCAAAAACCCTGCCGCAAACTCTGGTTCCATGGCTTCGAATACAGCAGCTGCATCTTTTGGCTTCATGTTTTCGTAGACGTTTGTGAGTTGCGCCAAGTCATCTTCGGCAGCTGTTGATGCAAGAGAAAGTGTTTCACTTAGTCGAATTTCAGCCTGCTCGAGAGCAACCAATCGACGTTCAATCTCTCGTTGCGCTACCTCTAGAGATTTGGCGCGCACATCCAATTTCTGCTCGCGCTGTGCAACCGCCATCTCGCGAGAGCGCAGCGAGTTCAAAAGAGATGTCACTGCTGGTCGATCAACCGGTTCGGCTTTGACGTTCGCATCATTGGTTGCGGATCGCAGCAGTTGATTCGCCAAGTCCGATTGCGCAAAAGCTGTTTCTGCGCTTGTGAAAACGCGTACGGTGGCCGAAGACAGCATGAGACCCGCAATGAGCAAAAGCGAACCTTTGCCCGCTGCACGCACTTTGGATTTGCCTGAACGTGCCATCAATTTGTGCCCAACGCGCGTCTAGTAAACAGAGGTTCAGAAGGCGATTTAACCTCTGGTTCAGCGTGTTGAGGCTTGGGAGTTTGCGGAGGTGCCGGGACATCGTGAAGCGATGCCATTTGCAGATCCAACCGCTTTGACATTTCCTCCGCTCGCATGGTCAAGTCGCTGAGTGTTTCGGCCGACGCCGCGGCCGTCTGTTGCGCTGCAGTCAATGTTCTATTCAGGTCGTCGACCTGTGCTGAAAGCACAGCGACAGCGCCACCAACGCCCTTTTCTAAGTTGTTAAATTTCTTGAGCCTGCGGCTGAGGATAAAGCAGTAGAAGCCTGCTCCAAAGGCGCCGGCGGCCAAGAGAATATCTGCGATTAAGTCCATGTCCCTCACCCTCAGTTAATGACAAATTCCATGACGAGCAGATCATTTACCCGACCAGGCCCAGCGACGATTTGCACGCGGCGCAACATCTGAGCGCGCAGCCTGGTTAAGGCAGAAGCGCTTTCCAGATCTTGTGTCTCCAAAGCACGTAAGTAACCATTCAGAACATCTACCACTCTGGGAAGAAGGGTTGTGACATCTTCTTCGTACTGAGATGGAACTTCCAGTTGTGCGCGAAACTGCAAGTGACGACCCGCAGATGAAGGACCCAAAGAAACGATTACTGGGTCCACAGGAACAAACGACACGTCGGGCAATGCGTTCGGAGCCTCCGGCGCTTCTACCTTCGCCTCGTCTGTTTTGGGTGCAAGTACCATGCCGGAAAATGTCGCATAGAAGCCACCTCCGCCGCCCGCCAAAGCCGCCACAAGACCAAGGACAAGTGGCAACTTCGAAGGCTTTTTAATGTCTTCTGGTGGTTCGGCCACAGCGTCTGTCATTTTCTTCCCATTCATTTGCGTTCAATTGCTTTTCGCACAGATCAACTAACCGATTGTTAAGGCTGATCGTTCATTGCTGTTTTGACAGTCACGCAGAACGTGTGACGGGACGGAGGCAGTTGTGCAGCAATTACTGAATGTCTGGATGGGTCTTGATATCCGGCGGCAAATCACGGTCGTGGTTGCTACGGTAGCCATGTTTTTAGCGGTGCTAACCATGTCTCGGATGGTTGCGGCGCCTTCCATGACCTTACTCTATGCTGGTCTTGAAAACGGTGCGGCTGGTGACGTCGTGCGGTCTTTGGAACAGCGCGGGGTCCCGTTTGAAGTCCGTGGCAGTTCCATATTCGTTGCGTCCAGCGATCGCGATCAACTTCGCTTGACACTCGCGAGCGAGGGGCTGCCCGCAAATAGCAATCGTGGTTATGAACTGTTGGACGGTTTGTCGGGGTTTGGCACGACATCGCAGATGTTTGACGCTGCATATTGGCGCGCGAAAGAAGGCGAATTGGCCCGCACCATTGTGGCCAGTTCTCATGTAACGATGGCGCGAGTACACGTCGCGTCAACGGGTTCAAACCCATTTCAGCGGGGCGTAACGCCTACAGCTTCTGTGTCCGTTACTCCAAACGGAGCTGGTTTGTCGGCGCAGCAGGCCAAGGCGATTCGCTTTCTTGTCGCATCGGCAGTTGCGGGCCTGTCACCGGATGATGTCACAGTAATTGATTCTAATGGTGCCGTTGTCGGCAACACAGAAGATTCCGCCCCGGCAACAGGTGCAGACGACAAAGCACAAGTGCTTCGCGAGCGCGTGGAAAGGCTGCTTGAGGCACGTGTCGGTCAAGGCAATGCGGTAGTAGAAGTGAGTGTCGAAACGGTTACCGAAACCGAAGAGTTTCGAGAACGTCGATTTGACCCTGAAGGCAGAGTCGCCATCAGTACTGATACTGAAGAACGCACTAGTAATTCGAATGAAGAAGGCGGTGGGAATGTAACAGTCGCTTCGAATTTGCCGGACGGTGATGCTGGCGGTGGCGACACTGCGACCTCGCAGAACTCCGAAACCCGCGAGCGAATCAATTACGAGGTGTCGGAAACCGAGCGCGCCATCGTGCGAGCCGCTGGAGCTGTTAAGCGTGTGACTGTGGCCGTGCTGGTTAACGAAGTGGCCGAAACAGCGGAAAACGGAGAACCAACGTCAATTGCGCGTACAGAAGAAGAGCTTGGATCGTTGCGAGAACTTGTCGAATCGGCGGTTGGTTTTGACGAGGCTCGAGGGGACGTAATCACTATCAAATCTATGGCGCTTCAATCCGTTCTGCCGATGGGTACAGAAGTCACCGCGTCGTTCATGGATCAGTTTGAAGTAGATCTGATGTCCGCGGTTCAGATGGCTATTCTTGCTATCGTGACGCTGATTCTGGGATTGTTTGTTGTGCGCCCTGTTTTGTCTCGGGCGCCAGCACAGGCTGCGTTGCCGGCGCCAGCGCAGGCCAATTTGCATGACGGTATGGGAGCGGGTGCAGAGGTGGCGATCGCGGCCAATGATTCTGGAACAGACTTGCCAGATCTGGGTCTCGATACGGCGTTACCTGATTTACCTGCACTTCCTCAGATGGGCTTCATGGGAGAAGAAGGTGTTCCAGCCATCTCCACCGACCCGGTTGACCGTCTGCGCTCAATGATTGGTGAACGTCAGGAAGAAACGGTCGAAATTTTGAGAAGTTGGCTTGAAGAAGAGGAGGAACGAGCGTGATGAGCAGTTCCAATCTGTTTCAGGATTTTGGCTCAGACAGGCCAGCGGTTTCGCACGCCGAACATACGTCTCGGTCCGAAATAGAAGACCAAAAGCTGGAGGCCTTTGAGAACGGGTACCAGGCAGGATGGGAAGACGCGGCCAAGGCTCAGATTTCAACCAATACAAGTGTTTCCGCAGCGCTCGCTTCCAACTTGCAGGATGCATCGTTCCAATATCACGAAATGCGCGCGACGATGCAGAAGTCAGTCCAAGAGATCATGCAGATGATCGTCGAAACGCTTTTGCCAAGAATTGCCCAAAACAGCTTGGGCGCTCATCTGAAAGAAGAGATCGGAAACCTGACGCAACGGAAGCTCGATGGGAAAATCCAATTAGCGACGAACACTGCCAACTTGGAGCAAGTTGAAAACCTGTGTGCAGAAAACCTAACCCAGCCCTTTGAGTTGGTGAGTGATCCAAAGCTCGCCGAAGACCAGGTCGTTATTCGTTTGGCTGACATAGAAACGGTCATCGATCTTGGTCGCGTAGTTTCCGAAATCGGAGGTGCGGTCTCCGATTATTTCCAATCGCAAAAAAGTGAGGCAAGCCATGACTGATCTGCCCGATCCACAATCCTTGGCATCAGACAAAAGCAATCCGTTCACGGCAGTTCCGATCGAAATAACGGTCTCTGTTGGAAAGGCTCGGCCACTCGTGCGTGATTTGGTCATGCTCGGACCGAATGCAGTCCTGACGTTGGACAAGCGGGTTGAAGATCCGGTTGACCTGTTTGTCGGGGATCAGTTGATCGCGCGTGGTGTCTTAGAAGAGGCGGATGGCAGCGAAGACGGTCAACTGGTCGTCCGTCTAACTGAGATTTTCGACAATGTTTCGAGCACCTAGTTAGATGCTCAAGCGCATCATACTTTCAATTTTCCTATTGTTGTTGCCTGTGGTTGTGCAGGCGCAAGATGTCGCAATTTCGCTTGGTGATGAAAGTTCTTTAACGGCGCGTACGCTGCAGCTCATCGCGCTGATTACGGTGCTTAGCCTCGCTCCAGGACTGGCGATCATGGTTACATGTTTTCCGTTCCTCGTGACCGTTCTTTCCATTCTGAGGCAGGCAATTGGATTGCAACAATCGCCCCCCAATATGTTGATCGTCAGCCTTGCGTTGTTTCTGACGTACTTTGTCATGGAGCCTGTGTTCACGGAGGCTTGGACAAACGGTCTTCAACCTCTGACCAATGAAGAGATTGATGCAGAAACGGCTTTTGTTAGAACACTCGAACCTTTTCGTGTTTTCATGGCGGATCGCATGAATCCCGATACATTTTCTGCAATGGCCGATTTGAGGCCGGACACCCGTGGACAAGAACTTACACCGGATGCGTCTTTGTCTGTAATGATCCCGAGTTTCATGCTGTCGGAAATTTCCCGTGCTTTTCAGATTGGATTTCTGGTCTTCTTGCCGTTTTTGATCATTGATCTTGTTGCGGCCGCTGTCCTCATGAGTATGGGGATGATGATGGTCCCGCCAGCAATCGTTTCGCTCCCGTTTAAACTTGCGTTTTTCGTCATGGCTGATGGGTGGAGCTTGATTGCTGGAAGTTTGGTGCGCAGTTACTTTTAGTACCATTTAAGCCTGATTTGACGTCATACCAAAGACACTTCAAGCGAATGAACTGAGCTGCTCCTGTCGCGCGACACAACCTTTATTCCTCCTCGGCCCTTTTCTACCCTCTGACTTAGGGTTCTGCCGTTTGGAGATGACCGTTTGCATCTTCCACTCTTGATGGCTGTCAAACTGCACGTCAGCAACCATTCAAGGCGGTTCTTTCTCTGCCTACCGGACAACAAACTCCGCGTGCAAAGCGCCTGCTGCTTTGATGCTTTTCAGGATGTCGATCATGTCTCTGGGTGCAACACCCAGTGCATTCAAACCAGCAATAACTTCGGACAACGAGGTGCCATCAGGCACTTCTGCGAGACCTGTACCGTCATCGTCCTGGATATCTACTGTCGTGCGTGGAACAACAACCGTTTCGCCGTCAGCAAAGGGGTTTGGCTGTACGGTAAGTGGTTGTTCCTGCACACGGAGAGTCAGATTACCTTGCGAAACCGCAACGCGAGAGATTCGAACATCATCGCCCATCACAATCGTGCCGGATCTTTGGTCAACGACAACACGTGCTTTGCGTTCTGGCTCTACTGATATGTTTTCGATCCGTCCCAACGCATGGGCTACCGAACGTGCGCCTGTCCGTGCTACGTCCAAACCTACAGTGCCAGAGTCGAGCATTGTCGCAACACGTCGACCGAACTCGGAATTGATAGCGACTTCAATGCGGGCCGCAGTGGTGAAATCTGCATCGCGTAACGCGAGACGCATATCGGTCAGAGTGCTCAGTTCAAATTCTACTTCACGTTCAACACGGGCACCTGATGGAATGACACCCGATGTAGGAACACCTTGAGTGACCCTGGCGCCATCGCCTTCAGCGACCGCGCCGCCAGCGATGACAGTTCCTTGCGCGACCGCATAGATTTGACCGTCAGCCGCATTCATCGGGGTCATGATCAAAGTACCGCCGAGTAGGCTTTTTGCATCTCCGATGGCAGAGACTGTCACGTCGATTTGCGACCCAGCCCTCGAGAATGGCGGCAGGCTTGCCGTCACAAACACCGCCGCCACATTTTTTGGCCGAAACTGCTCGCCTGCAACGTTTACTCCCAGGCGCTCGAGGATATTGGACATGATTTCTTCTGTGAACGGTGCGTTGCGCAATCCGTCTCCTGAGCCATCGAGGCCAACAACAAGACCATAACCAACCAGATCATTGCCACGTACCCCGTCAAATTCTACCAAATCCTTAATGCGCACCGGGCCGGCCACAGCAGATTGGATCAGGAACAAAACGATCAAGATGGAAAGGATCCACCTCATCGGACGAAGTTCACGAGCGAAAGGTCCGCCATACGGGCGGTGACAGTATACAGGCTTTGGAGTTGAAATTGGACTTCCTCCAGTTTGGTTGCTGTTTCATATGGGTCGGCTTGCAACAAGGCGCCCTTGGCATATTCAAGAGACGTTTGTTCGGTAGAATTTCGGGTTTGGAGAACATCAATGCGCTCCTGAGCCGCCCCAACCGATGCGCGCGCAGCCGTCAAACCAGTCTGCGCTTGGAAAAGATCGCGGCCTGCTTGGTCCAAGAGCTCTCTCTTGTCATCAGAGCCAAATCCGAGGCCATGGCCAGTCGCGAGAGCGGCCAGAGCCACAGCTTGCAATGTGTCTTTGATGGCCTGGTTTTGAGCAGTCAGCTGAAGCGACACCGTATCTCGTTCGGCCAAGCGAAAAGGGGCAATAGATGTGTCTGAACCTTGGTAAACTGTCGCGGCGTATCCGCCTGGATCATCAAACCATGCCTGCGCTGCCGCCGCTACATCAGCTGGCGATGCCGCACCTGCGACGGCCAAGCTAAGCTCAGACATCAGCGTCTCCGCGTCAGCCAATGCGGCACCGTCCGTGGCCGTTCCTGCAAACAGCGATCTTCCTGCAAGATCAGTGTTCAAAGCACCAATGATCGTCGCCAGTTCTGCTTCTGCATCTTTTGATAACTGGTCCAAGACTCCGCCGACCGCATTCGCGCCGGTCAACAGAAGATCGGAACTCAGCGACCCGGTTGTGGTTTGTATGCGTTCCAGTGCTGACTGAGTTGCATCTGCAAATTGGGCCGCCTCCACAGTAGCCACTTGATAACCACTCAACGTGCGCAAATCGTTTTCGATTTCGGATAAGTAGCTGACATTCCCTGCAAGTATCGCTTTGATGTCGCTGACTTGACCTGTCACCAGTTCTTCATTCAGGCGCGCCATTTCTGTCTTGAGCGCAGTGCCTCGGCGTTGAAGCAAATAGGACTGGGCCAGATCACCCAGTGAAAGACTGTTCATACTTAGATCCCCAGAAGCGTGTTCATCATCTCATCGACTGTTTGGATCACCCGGGCATTTGCCGCGTAAGCCTGCTCGACAATCATCAACCTTTGCAGCTCCACATCACTGTCGACGCCATCTGCAAGTTCCAATTCGGTCAATTCGTTCAACTGTACGGATGCGAACGTTAGTAACTGATCCTCGCGTAGTCGATTTGACCCAAGCTGCGACGAAAACGTCGATGTCAGATCCAGAGCCGAATAACTGGCAACACCAAAGTCGCCGGAGTTCGGAACGCGTGTGGTGGACAAAGTATCAACCAGTGCGTTGATCAACTGCGCATTCCCTGCGTCACCCGGAGCGGCAGCGCCAAGTCCATCTCGAATGCGCCAAGTTTCACCGATTTGATCGGGGTCGACCAGTGAATTCAGGGATAGCCGATTGGCCAAACCAAGTTCTGTAAGGGGATCAATGCCCGCGCCTTGATCCGTGAACAATCCAGGTTGCCCTGGTACCAAAGTTGGGTCGACGGTTGAATCCTCGAACCGCTCAATCAGATCGCGCGCCAAGGCATCCAGCTGGGTTTGCGCTTCCGGCGCCAGTTCATCCCGGATTTCAAATTGCGCGCCGAGCGACCCGCCATGGAGCTTGCCGGACAACGATGACGTGGAAACAGCAAATCCATTGATGGTCAAGCCGGACAAAGTTCCGTCATCGATTGATTGAAATGGGGTCACTACATTGGCAGACTCAAATCCGACTTCCGCGGCAGTACCATCCAACAGAATTGCTCCACCAGTCGAGTATAAGGCAACAGTTCCTTGGTCACGTGGCAGCACACGCACAGGCACCATTTCGCTGATTTCATCGATGATTGTCTGGCGTTGATCCTGAAGCGCGGCGGTATCCAATCTTTGGGACCCTGCTGCGGTAATTTTGCTGTTCAATTCTTGTACAGATGACAACGCGACATTCAGCCGGTCCACCTGCGTGGCAATGGAACGATCCGCCCGGGTACGCGAGTCTTGCACGCCATCTGCAGCGCTATTAATGGCGTCGGCCAAATCACGCGCAGACAATGCAACTGAATTCAATCGTTCAACAGCATCAGGTCGGCTGGACGCCGTGATTAAACTGCTCTCAAAATCAGACAAACGCGACGACAGGGAGCCTGCAAGATCCGGTGTTCCGACCAGATCTTCGACTGCAGTCAGAAACTGAGCTGTATCCGCGCGGTAAACAAATTCTGCGCTTGCCAGACGACGGTCCGAAACAATTTGCGTGTTGATATGTCTCTCAATCCCATTGATGCGCACACCGCCCGACAGGTGCGCACCATTTGAAGAAATTGAAAGCGTACGTCGCGCATATCCCGGCGTAGACGCATTTGCTATGTTCGACGAAATAACATTCGATGACCGGCTGTTAAACCGCAGACCACTCATGGCCGAGTTCAGGGCACCTGTAAGTGACATGATTTTATGCTCCGATCAGTTGTGGCTGCGGCTTAGGCACTGTTATCGTTTGATATTTGTCGTCTCTTGCAGCATTTCGTCTACGGTCTGGATGACTTTGGCGTTAGATGAATATGCGCGTTGGGTTTGGATCATTGCGGTCAATTCACCCGCCACATCGACTGCGGATTCTTCGCGTGCGTAAGAAACAATGTCACCGGTCGGCCCATCGCCAGCATCCCACAGAAAGTAGCTGCCGCTTTCAGGCGATGGCAGATAGGTTTGCTGATCCAATGCGACCATGCCGTTGGGATTGGGCAAGTCCACCAGTGGAATTTGGTAAACAGTCTGCGTGATTCCAGTGTCGAAGAACGCGGTGACATAGCCGTTTGCGTCCACCTCAACGCTGGTCATGTTCCCAACGGGCGAGCCGTCCTTGGAAATCGAAACGGGGGCAAAGCTGTCAGACAGTTGTGTTATTCCATCACTTGCGCCCAATTGACCAATATCAATCTCCATCGGGCCGCCATCGACGTTCACAATGATCGAACCGGTTGCCGGGTCATATGCGCCACCGCTTACGGTGGTGACATTCGCCAGCGTGCCGCCCAAGGATTGGCTGTCGTCAAATGTCAGAACATATTCACCGATGACAGCGCCACCGCTGGCCGAGTCGGTCAAAACAACGGTCCATTCATTGGAGGACCCCGAGGCAGGTACAGTCGGGGTGAATGTCATATTGATGCTCTCGGAAGTCCCGAGATTGTCAAAGTATTCAATGGCGAGGTTTTGCACCTCGCCGTCACTGTCTGATTCCGTATCGGTCGCAGGCAGGTTCACGCCCAGGGACATCGTCGTCGTGGGTTCGCTTGAGAACTGGTTTACGTTAATCTGCACAGGTTCAAGGCCGTCAGAGGTATCGCGTGGAAAATTCGGCACTGTTCCGTCGGGCAGCGCAGGCCAGCCTAGCAAAACCAGCCCGGAGTCAGATCGCAGATATCCGTCTGCGTCTGTGCGGAATGAGCCCGTCGTCGTCAAAAACATTTGCGTGTCGCCATTGGCGACTTCTACTTCTGTAGCTTGTGCTACAGGCAACATACCCCGACCCCGCACGGCAAGATCCGTCGCGTTTGACGTCGAAACCAGCGAACTTTGCTGGTCAATCAATCTTGTGGTTGTGGCACGCACGCCGCCAGCAGAATATGTGCCGCCGTTTTGGGAAATCACCAGCGAATGAAAGTCCGTGCTTACCCGCTTGTAACCGTAGGTCGATGAATTTGCGATGTTGTCCGAGATAGACGCAAGTCGCGTGGCATTTGACTGAAGCCCCGCAACCCCTGCGTTAAGCGAAGAAGAAATCGTCATGGATACGCCTTTCTGCTGTACCAACCTGAATTGGTGCCACACTTAGGCCGCGTCTCTTAAGGTAGAGCTAACAGATAAAATCTGACCTATTCCCATGAGGTGTCAGTCGCGTAACAAGATGATCTCCAGACGATTGTTGCGCACTGCCATTCTGTTTCGCACCGACGGTTCGCGGTCAGCGTGGCCCGTCACACGTTCGATACGATCCGAATCGATACCAGCATCTTCAAGCAATAGCCGCATCGTGGTGGCATGGTCGATCGAACGCTGCCATGTTGTTTCATCAGCTAAGACAATCGGTTGTGCTTCCACGTGACCGCCCACGGCGACCGAGTTAGTGACTGTGCGCGCTGTACTTGAAATGATGGTGGCAAGATTGCGCAACAAGGCCGTTGGCCGATCCGTGTCCGGATCAAACAAAGGTGCCTGCTCCAAGGCAAATACCTCGATAACCAGACCTTCGTCGGTCAACCGTGTCACCACATGCCGCAGATCATTTTCCATAACTTTGGATTCGCCGCCGTGCCCGACCAATTTCGCTTCAAGCGTCTTGAACATCTGGTCTTGCGCAGCCGTTTTGTCGCCCGTTTCCGAGCGGCCAGTATCACCGCGTGCTTCCTTGGATTCGGTTGGACGCTGTGCCGAGGCACCCGTGCCATTCTGTGGCAGCGTCTCTTCGGCGAAAACACTGTCACCGCTAAATGCACCATCGCCGCCACCCGATACCCTATTGATCGGGATCGTCGGCGAAAAGTAATCCGCCAACCCCTTGCGTTGCGTTTCCGTTGTTGCGTTCAGCAGCCACATCAACATGAAGAAAGCCATCATCGCGGTCACGAAGTCCGCATAAGCCACCTTCCAAGCGCCACCATGATGCCCGTCACCGCCGGACTTCTTCTTACGCTTGATGATGATAGGCCGCACGTTTGCTTGCGCGCTCATATCCCACACCTCTTTTCACCCAAGGCAAGGTGTAGCGCAGCCGCGTTACTCGGCACTTAACAGCTATAATTGTAGCAAAAAACGACTTCGGGCCGCTGTCACTTTTCAGGCACCATAGATCCTGTCAGGTGATCGTTCCCCCGCTTGCGCGCCAGATCGACCTGCTTTTGACGCTCGCGAAAGCGGGATTTGTCCTCGGATGACGTGTCATTGATACATTGATGGCAACTCACGCCGGCCTCATATTCGGTTCGTTCCTTGTCTTCGGGCAGGATCGGACGACGACAGGCGTGACACAGGTGGTGCGGGCCAACTTTCAAGCCGTGACCGACACTGACGCGCCCATCAAAAACAAAGCAATCGCCGCGCCATGTGCTTTCGGCTTCGGGCACCTCTTCGAGGTATTTGAGAATGCCGCCTTTCAGGTGGAACACGTCCTCAACGCCTTGACCCAGCAGATAATTGGTCGACTTCTCACAGCGTATACCGCCCGTGCAGAACATCGCGACCTTTTTTCCTGCGAAGCGACCCTTGTTGGCCTCCCACCATGCGGGAAAGGCGCCGAAACTTTGAGTTTCGGGATCAATCGCCCCGTCAAAGGTGCCAATTGCCACTTCGTAATCGTTGCGCGTGTCGATGACTGCCACATCATCACGGGCGATCAGATCGTTCCACTCTGCCGCCTCGACATAGTGACCCGTCCGATCGGTCGGATCCACGTCAGGTTGGCCCATGGTCACGATCTCGCGTTTCAGGCGAACCTTCATTTTGCCAAATGGGGGGGTCGGGCTGGTGCTTTCCTTCCATTCCAAATCTGCGCATCCAGGTAGATTGCGAAGATGCTCCAAAACCGCATCAATCCCGTCGCGACTACCAGCCATTGTGCCATTCACCCCCTCCGGGGCCAGCAACAGCGTGCCTTTGACGCCATGCGTTGCGCACAAAGCCTCCAGTGGCGGCTTGAGGGCAGCGGGATCCGTAAAGCGGGTGAATTTGTATAGAGCGGCAATCGTGTACATGATGCCCAAATAAGGGAGGGGGAAGCGGTTGCGCAAGAGCACGCAGCGAGGCATCAAGAGACCACACTGCTTCACCAAAGGGATGCCAACATATGTCCTACGCCTTGATCGTCATCGATGTGCAAAACGACTTTTGTCCGGGCGGAGCGCTGGCCGTCGCAGGCGGAGACGAAATTGTCACTGGGATCAACACATTGATGGCAGATGCGGCAGCGGTCATCCTGACACAAGACTGGCACCCGGCGGGGCACTCTTCGTTTGCCTCATCGCACAAAGAGCGCGCGCCATACGACATGATCGACATGGACTATGGACCACAAGTGCTATGGCCCGATCATTGCATTCAAGGCAGCACCGGGGCGGCCTTCCATAAGAATCTCGATACAGACCGAGCCGACATGATCGTGCGCAAGGGTTTCCGGCCGCATGTCGACAGTTACTCGGCCTTCTTCGAGAACGACCACAGCACGCCCACAGGGCTCGAAGGTTACCTGAAAACACGTAACCTCACCAATTTGGTCATGGTCGGTCTGGCCACAGATTTCTGCGTGAACTTCTCGGCGGTGGATGCAGCGAAACTGGGTTTCACCGTCGAAGTACGCACAGACCTGTGCCGCGGAATCGACCTGGACGGGTCCATGAAGGCCGCAACAGACGGCATGACAGCCGCAGGGGTGACCCTGACGTAGAGCCAGCAAGTATCAGCGAAATGACGGCACGCGGACAGCACCGCTTGCAGATGGGGCGAAACCTCTGGCACAAACACGCCAGCCCACCAAAGGAAGCGCCCCATGGTCGACATCGCCACCCGTGTCTGGAACCACAAATGGAAAATCGACCCCATTGTGCGCTCGCTGATCGATACGGATTTCTACAAGCTGCTGATGTGCCAATCGGTGTTCCGCAACCGGCCTGACACCCAAGTCACGTTCAGCCTGATCAACCGCTCCAAACATGTGCCACTGGCCAAGCTGATCGACGAAGGTGAACTACGCGAACAACTCGACCACGTACGGTCCTTGTCCCTGTCGCGTGGCGAAAGCACATGGATGCGGGGCAACACGTTCTACGGCAAACGGCAGATGTTCACGCCTGAATTCATGGACTGGTTTGAAGCCTTACGGTTGCCCGACTACCATCTGGAGCGGCGCGGGGATCAATACGAACTCACATTTGAAGGGTCCTGGCCCGAGGTCATGCTCTGGGAAATCCCCGCGCTCGCCATCCTCATGGAATTGCGGGGCCGGGCCGTACTAGACAGGATGGGACGGTTCGAACTGCAAGTGCTCTACGCCCGCGCCATGACAAAACTTTGGGAAAAGATCGAAGCACTGCGCAATCAAAACGATCTGCGGGTCGCCGATTTCGGAACGCGGCGCAGGCATTCGTTCCTGTGGCAGGATTGGTGTGTGCAGGCGATGGGCGAAGGTCTGGGCGAAAAATTCGTCGGTACGTCCAACTGCCTCATTGCCAAAAACCGGGAGGTCGAGGCAATCGGCACCAATGCGCATGAACTGCCCATGGTCTACTCCGCGCTGGCAGAAACGGACGCGGAACTGGCCCAAGCGCCTTATGACGTGCTTAGCGATTGGCACGAGGAACATGACGGCAATCTGCGTGTGATCCTGCCTGACACCTATGGTACCCAAGGGTTCTTGCGCAATGCGCCCGATTGGCTGGCCGGCTGGACAGGCATCCGCATTGACAGCGGTGATCCAGCTACGGCGGCCGAAACCGCCATCCGTTGGTGGCAGGATCGGGGCGAAGACCCCACGACCAAACTTGTCATCTTTTCCGACGGGCTTGACGTGGACAAGATCATCGAACTCAGCACGCAATTTGCAGGCCGGGTGCGGGTATCATTCGGCTGGGGCACCATGCTGACCAATGACTTCAAGGGACTGACCCAAGGCGACACACTCGCTCCGTTCTCCATGGTCTGCAAAGCGGTTTCCGCCAATGGGCGACCCACGGTCAAATTGTCGGACAATCCTAACAAAGCCATGGGGCCTGCTGACGAAATTGCCCGCTACAAACGTGTGTTCGATGTTGGCCAGCAACAAGCCTTCGACGTGGTCGTCTAAGACACGGGCTACATCACGCAACCCGGCGCAACCGCTGCTCGCGCCAGATAATGATCAGACCGCCTGCGACGATCAGTAAACCACCGGGAAACAGGGCCTGCCACGGTGTTTCGCCAAAAAACAGCCAACCCAATACAAAGGCCAAAGGAATTCCGAAGTAGGAAAACGGGGCCAGATTGCTTTGTTCCGTCATGCGATAGCTGATGATCAGGAACAACACTGCCGTACCGCCAAAGGCGCCCATAGCGACAATCCACGCCATATCCGTTCCGCTCTGGATTGGGCTGAAACCACCAAAGGCCAGCGCGATCAGGCCAGAGCCCACAAGGGCCGTCACATTGGAATAAAGGTTCACCAAGGGGCTGGGGACATCGTCATCCATCAACCGTGCTGTGACACCCACAAGCGCGTAGCACGCGGCCGCAAAAAGGGGCAGCAACGCTGTTGCCGAAAACGTATCCGATCCCGGCTGCATCACAAGAACAACTCCCGCAAAGCCCACCATCACCGCACTCCACCGCGCCCAACCGACACGCTCACCCAGCAAAGGCACCGCCAGCGCCGTCATGAACAGCGCGTTGGCATAGGTGATGGTACTGGCGGTCGCAAAAGCCATCTGGCCCAAAGACAGGTAAAAACACAGCTGCGCCACCGTCACGATGGCCCCCCGCGCCAAGGCCAAACGCCACTGGCGAATACGCAAGACGCGGCCCGACTGACGCCAATTGCTGGATAGGACCAGCGCAAGTACAGTGGGGATCAAACCAAACAGATTGCGCCACGCCGACAATTCAGCGGCAGAATAGGTGTCCGACAACAGCTTGATTACCAGACCCATCCCGTCAAACAGGGTCAGGGCGACGAGACTCAGGACAATGGCAAGGCCGGTGCGATCTGTGGCGCGTTTCATTCGTCGGGATTGACGCGGCCACGCATGGCTTTGACGTCACCACGCACCTTCTTGGCCTTGAGGCGGCGTTTCTTGGATCCCAATGTCGGTTTGGTGGCGATGCGGCGTTTCGGGGCGACAAGGGCGGCGCGGATCAACTCGGCCAGACGTTGGCGGACGATGTCGCGGTTGCGCGCTTGGCTGCGGGTTTCGTCACATTGCAGGATCAGCGCGCCTTCCGTTGTCCAGCGACGGCCTGCCAGTCGCCGCAATCGGGTCTTGACCGGGCCGGGCAGCGCAGGGGAGCGCGCGGCCTCAAAGCGCAACTCGACCGCTGTGGACACCTTGTTGACGTTCTGACCACCCGGACCCGAGGCGCGCACAAATTGCTCGCTGAGCTCCCAATCTTCGATGCTGATGTCATCCGTGATGTGTAGCATAGCCTTGATCCGGTAGGTGTGTTGTGCGGTGTACAGGTTGTGTACAGGCAGTGCACGCCCCCTTGCATAGTCAAAATTTGAACAAAATCAAAAAGGGCCGCCCTGTTCAGAGCGGCCCTTTCGAAAGCTTTTCGGAGGTGGCGTCGGTTAGATCAACCTAACGGTCCACGATCAGTACGGCGGTCTGCACCGCGCGGGGCTGCCCTAACGAGCGTCCGCCTCTACTGTTCCGACACCTCTCTCCAATACCTTTCTTGACACTGGATCACCTCCTTCCGATTTGTTGAACTCAACTCGGATGGTGGCACAGATAGTGACAAAGTCAACGTTTTTAAGCGGTTTTGTCGACGCGCATTGTTGCCCAGCGGAACGGTGCCAAAGCAATAAGCGCAAGGCTAAGTTTCACGGCCCAATCTGCTACTGCCAGCGACACCCAAAGCGGGGCGACGGGACCCACGCCCAACAACGGCACAGCCTCATTCGCCCAAGATACATCATTGCCGGGTTCCAGAACAGTCAGCGAGGCCGAAAATGCGATGGTGAAAAACAGGGCCGTGTCCACAGAACTCCCTACAATCGTTGACAAAAGCGGGGCTTTCCACCACGTCCCATTGCGCAGTGCCGAAAAGATCCCGACATCCAGCAACTGCGCCGTGAGGAACGCCAGACCAGACCCAATTGCAATGCGGAACGTGACCAGCGGACCAAATTCTCCCATGATCTGCGTGCCCACAAGCGAGCAGAACAGACCCACAATAAAGCCAACAAACACAACGGTTCGGGCCGGGCCCGCGCCATAGACGCGGTTCATGATATCCGTCACCAGAAAGGCCAGCGGGTAAGTAAAGGCACCCCATGTCAGCCAATCGCCGAACAGAAATTGAACAAGTATATTCGAGGCCAAAACGATGATGGCCATGGCAATGATGCCGGGAAGGTGCGCGCGTGTCATATCTGGTGCCCGTTTTTGCAAGGTTGCGGCGACTTGGCCCGGGCTATCCCGGACGGGCGGGTCTTAGTCGCAGGTTGCCCCCTGCGCAAGCGTTTCCGTAACGGCGTATTCGATTAGCTCACTGCGCATCAAGGGCCAGAAATTGTCGTCTGACACCATGCTCAGACACGTTGCGCCAGTGGCTGAAGCCCAGACGGACAACCCTTCGAGGTTGCCGAACTCTCGGGCCTGCGTCTCCAAAAGGGTTTCTACCGATCCGTTTGAATCCAACGGATCAAAGCGGCGAATGCGACTGCGAAATCCAAACCATGCAAGCGCGCGTTCCAGAACGTAAAGTTGACCATCCGGACCGAAATCCGCGCCTGTTGGGCGATAAGATCCATCTTGGTCGATGTAACGTGCAATTGTCCAAGTGGCGCCGCCAAGTTGATAAACAGGGATCGGCGCGTCACGATGAGCGAACCGTTCGGGCAGCGCAAATAGTACGCCAGTGTCGTTGATCGCTAAAGCCTCAAGCGTTCCGTTAAGGGGAAGGTTGGCGAAATCTGGATGCATTGGCAGCACGGCACCTGCGTCAGACCGGACTTCGCCCGGACCTTCGTAACTGAAGAACAGGTCGCGATCTCCAAGAGCCAAACCTTCGCTGTCGCGCTTGGGTTGCGGCTGTGGGCGGCGGGAGACTGTGCGCTCCCCGGTGACCCGGTCAAAGGTGACTGTGAAGGCGGCTCCTCGATCTGACAGCACAATCGCCCGCGCACCGGCATCAAACACTTCGATGGCGGACAGGCCCCCGAATCCATCCAAGTCCGACACAAGATCAGAGCGGTCCAGATAGGTCAGGAAAGAGGCCGGATCAGCGCAAGCAGAAGCGGCGTAAAAGGTTACTGCGACGCCAAAACGGACGAGCATTGCTGCGGCAGATCTCCAACACGCAATTCGCGGCGTGGCTTGGGTTTCGGGGCGTTCGGGTCTGGTGGAGGTGGGTTCAGGATATTGTTCACCCACTGCTGTGCATCTGCGCACCCGTCACCGGGGGGCGGAGGGCTTTGATTGGTGCAACCTCTTGCGCCTTTGGGGCAGGTCAGGCGCACATGGAAATGATAATGATGCCCCCACCATGGACGTACTTTGTTCAACCACGCACGATCCCCGGTCTCGTCTTTGCACATCTGCACTTTTGCACCAGGAAAAACAAAAATCCGGGCCGTGCGCTTGTCCTTGGCCGCGGCCTTGATGATCTCGTGGTGGGCACGGGTCCAATTGGAATTCACAAATGCGCCGGAGGCTCGACGGGTTGAGATGGAACTGATGTTCTCGCGCTCGGCGGCGCTCAGCGTGAGGTTGCGGGCGGGCAGCATCCAGATGTCGGCATCAAGCCCGATCTGATGGCTGCGGTGCCCGGTCAGCATGGGACCACCACGGGGTTGGCTCATGTCCCCCACATAAAGACCTGCCCAACCGGGTTGCGCGGCGGCTTTCTGGCTGAGCTTCTGGACAAAATCCACGAGTTCCGGGTGACCCCAGTTGCGGTTCCTGCTGAGGCGCATGGCTTGCCAGGTTGGCCCTGTTTCGGCCAATTGTTCGGCGCCGGCAACGCATCCGCGTGCATAACTCCCGATGGCTGCGGGCGCTTGGGCGGAACTGCGACGCTTGGCACCAAATTGCCCCTTGGCAATTCCTTGCAGGGTGGCTGGATCGACGTCCGGTAGTGGCGTTCCGTCGATATTTGTGTCCGCGCCACCGGCACAGGCACACAGGACCATTGTTGCAACCAAAGCGATCGATCTTCGAATGGATCTCATGATGCCAGTTCTCCCTTGGGATGCACCCAACGTAGCATAATCAAGCCCAAAAGGAACAGAACCAGCAGCGGAGAAACACCGAGCTGGGTGCTGCCTGTTACGGAAGTCGCGACCCCAATAAGGAAGGGTGCAATGAATGCTGTGGCGCGCCCGGTCAGGCCATAGAGTCCAAAGCTCTCTGTCGGGGCGACGGGATCACAATGGCGTACCATCAGCGTCCGGCTGGCGGATTGGAGAATACCGCCCATGCCGCCGATCAGAACGCCACAAATGTAAAACACGATATCGGGTGCGGCGGACCCTTCTGCCAAGGTGATCCCGAACATCGTGTCGCGTGACAGGTTCACGAGCAGGAAGCACACGCCCATCAACACAAGGATAGAAACAACAATTACCGGCTTGGGTCCAAACCGCTTGTCTGCACGTCCACCGAAAAAGCTGAAAACGGATGCGCCGATTGCTGCAATGATACCAAACACTCCGACCTGTACGACACTGAAATCCAGGACCAGCAGGGCAAAGGTGCCACCAAAACTGTAAAGGCCGTTCAACGCGTCACGATACAGCATGGATGAGCCAAGGTAGTTAAATAGGCTGCGTTTGGTCGGCAATGCTTTGATGGAGTGCCACAAACGGATCAGGGCAGGGCCCAACTTGACGCCAGTCCCACCTCCTGGTGCTTCCCTGACCCACAGGAAATAGGGGATCATAAATACCATATACCAAAGGGCGACAAACGGTCCGCTGCTGCGCGCTCCTTCGCGGGTATCGGCGTCCAGCAAGCCAAACAGCGGCTCCAACCCGATCAGGGTTTTGCCATTGGGCTGCTCCACAAAAATCAACAACAACAGGAAGAGGGACAAAACGCCCGCAGCATAACCAAAGCTGAAACCGGATCCGGAGATTTGCCCAATCTCCTCTTCCACGCCCAATGAAGGGAGTTGGGCATTGGTGAAGATCAAAGCAAATTCAGCGCCGATAAACCCAAGCGCAAATACCATGAGCATGAGGGTCAGATTGCTCCCATCTGGAGAGGTAAACCACAATCCACCCGCACCAATCATGAACATCATGGAAAACGCAACAATCCAAGGGATCCTGCGCCCTCCGGAATCCGCCAATGCCCCCAGCACCGGCGCGCCAAACCCGATCATCAAACCGATGATGGTGAGGGTGAAGGACCACATGGCCTGAGCATTCGCCTTGGCGTCGTCGGTTTCGATCCCTTGGGCGAGGAAATTCTCGCTGGCCAGAGACACGAAGAACGGGCCAAAGATGAACGTCAGCAGGACTGTGTGATAGGGCTGACTGGCCCAGTCAAAAAAGAACCAGCCCCAGATGCGCTTGCGCGTTGAAATCACTGCCATGCTGGTCCCTTTTGTTTCTTGGGACCAAGTTGAACCGCGTCCAGCGACCAAGCGCAAGGATGAATGGGACGTGACGCTACGCGGCCGCGATGTCGTCAAAAGAAATAGGATCTTGCATAGGAGGCCATGGGCGCAAGGCTTCTGCTTCAATCCACGCGGCAATCCAATCCGGTGGTGTGGGTGATTTTACATCCTGTCCCAACGCCTCAAGGATCCGGTCTGGAACAACAATACCATTCTCGTCAGTGATGGCTGCACGATAAAGAACGTGGCTGGCGCATTCGCCATCCGCTTTCCACATGGATTGCTCGATGTAGGTGAACTTGTCATCCCAGCAGACAGCCCGGCTGCGCATCTCGAAGCGTTCAAAGACATGCAAACGGCGGCGATAGCGGACCGAGGAACCGGCCATCGTCATGCCCCAACCCTCCCGTTTCAAGGTCGACACCAGCCCGTTGCGCGCCGCCATACCCAAGCGACCTAAATCGTATAAGGTCAGTGCTCGGCCATTATTCAGTTCGACGAACATATCCAGATCCCACGGCCACACCATATGATGTGAAACATGCAGGTCGGTCAGACCAAGCGGGGACTTCTTTCGTGCCACCAGAATGTCTTTTGCCAGGCGAATAAATGGAAACACAGCCGTAACTCCTTTGGTGCAAAGATGCGCCATCGCCGGGCGAGTTCAAGATGCGCGCGCGCGTGACCTTGCGCCAACAGCCGCGCCGGCCTACCTCTTGAGGCAAGTCAAAAAAGGAACCACCCATGCTGGCCATCTATGGACCGCTACAACTGATCCTCGGGGTCGTGTATTTTGTGATGATCGCTCACCTGATCATGAGCTGGTTGATCAACTTTCAGGTCCTCAATCTGCACCAGCCACTGGTCAGCCAGATCTGGCAGGGGCTGAACCGTCTCCTTGAGCCGATCTACGAGCCGATCCGCCGGATTTTGCCTGACACGCGCCCGCTTGATCTAGCGCCGCTTGTGGCACTTCTGATTGTGATCTCGCTGCGCGCCTACATCCTGCCCGTGATCTTCGGTTTCGCCTGATCAGGACTTGTTCACACCCCGTTAAAATGTGAGTCTGTAAGCAAAGAGCAGACTGATAAAATTTGACAGGGTTTTAAGACATGGCCAGCGCTGCCACGCTGTTGCAGGACGTTTTCGGCTTTGACGGTTTCCGCCTCGGGCAGGAAGAGATCGTAGACGCTGTCGCCGCGGGCGAAAATACGCTTGCCATCATGCCAACAGGTGGCGGTAAATCCTTGTGTTTCCAATTACCTGCACTGATGCGGGACGGAGTGACAGTGGTGATCTCCCCGCTCATTGCATTGATGCGGGACCAAGTGCGGGCGTTGCAGGCGGCAGGTGTAAATGCGGGTGCGCTGACGTCTGGTAACACGCCGGAAGAGACAGACGCCGTTTGGGAGGCGCTGGAACGGCGCGAGTTGAAACTGCTCTATATCGCCCCGGAGCGACTGGCCGCCGGGTCGTCCATCGGGATGCTGCGCCGCATTGGCGTAAGTCTGATTGCGGTTGATGAAGCCCATTGTGTCAGCCAGTGGGGGCACGATTTCCGACCGGACTATTTGCGGATCGGTGCATTGCGAGCGGCGCTTGACGTTCCATTGGCTGCGTTTACGGCCACGGCGGACGAAGAGACGCGGACCGAGATTGTCCAGAAACTGTTTGATGGGGCGCAGCCTCGCACGTTCTTGCGTGGGTTTGACCGCCCCAACATCCATCTGGCCTTTGCCGCAAAGAATGGACCGCGCGCGCAGATCTTGAATTTTGCCGCTGCGAGAAAAGGGCAATCCGGCATCGTTTATTGCGGCACGCGCGCCAAAACAGAGACCTTGGCGCAGGGACTGCGCGAAGCGGGACATGCCGCGATCCACTATCATGGTGGTATGGAAGCAGATGATCGCCGCATTGCCGAACGGCGTTTTCAGCAAGAAGACGGATTGATCGTCGCGGCGACGGTTGCCTTCGGCATGGGCGTGGACAAGCCGGACATCCGTTGGGTCGCACATGCAGACCTGCCCAAATCGATCGAGGCCTACTATCAGGAAATCGGCCGTGCAGGTCGCGATGGTGCGCCCGCTGAAACACTGACCCTCTTTGGGCCCGACGATATCAAATTGCGGCGCACGCAAATCGACGAAGGGTTGGCGCCGACAGAGCGCCGGAACGCAGACCATGGGCGCTTGAATGCGCTGCTTGGTCTCGCAGAAGCTTTGGAATGCCGCCGCAAAACACTGCTGACGTATTTTGGTGAAGACGAGGTAACCTGTGGTCGGTGCGATCTGTGTGACAGCCCGGCTGAGGTGTTTGACGGAACCACTGCCGTCCGCAAAGCCTTGTCAGCAATGCTGCGGACCGAAGAACGCTTTGGGGCAGGGCACCTAATCGACATTCTGCTTGGTACAGATACAGACAAAATGCGTCAGCACGGCCATTCCGGTCTGCCGACCTTTGGCGTTGGTCAGGAATACACACGACCGCAATGGCAGGCGGTCTTCCGGCAGATGATGGGGCATGACCTTGTGCGGCCAGATGCCGAACGCTACGGCGCGTTGCGTATGACGGATGCGGCACTACCAATTTTGCGCGATGAGGCGCAGATCACGCTGCGGCGCGACACGATCAAGGCGGCCGCGGCACGACGACCAGCCGTCAAAACGATGGTTTCAGAGGAAGACGCACCGCTTCTCAGTGCTCTCAAGGCCAAACGGCGCGGGCTTGCCGAGGCGGCCAAAGTACCGGCTTACGTCATCTTTCCGGACCGTACGCTGATTGAAATGGCGGAAAAACGGCCTCAGACGCTGGATCAGATGGCCCAGATCAATGGAGTGGGGGCCAAGAAGTTGCAGAACTTTGGAGATGCGTTCCTGTCTGTGATTGTTGGTGACGCACCTGCGTTGCATCCGTCCAGACGCAAACTGGCCGGACGTGAAGCCGGAAATCTCTATGATCAATTGCTGGCTGTGCAAGCCGATCTGGCGCGTGGCAACGACGGCACAGAAAAACCGCTGAGTTGTTCAGCTTCGCAATTGGCCAAAGTGGCGACACTGCGCCCCAGTGACAGTTCGGCGCTCGAAAAACTGCTGGGCGATCGCCGGGCCGCAAGGTTTGGATCTGCCTTTCTGGACGTGCTGCGGCAAGCGGGCTAAATCAAACCCTGACAGACAAACGAGGTGGGATATGTTGGTAGTGATTTCCCCGGCCAAACGGCTGGACTGGTCCGAGCGGGCAGTCGAAATGACGTCGCCTGAAATGCAGGCGGATGCCATTCGTCTAGCCAAGACGGCCCGTAATCTCACCTTGGGCAAGCTGAAGGGGCTGATGGACCTCAGCGATGACCTCGCCCGCCTGAACCGCGATCGGTTTCAGGCATTCGCGGACAACCCGGCGGAAGAGACCACGCGACCCGCACTATATGCGTTCGCGGGAGACACCTATCAGGGCCTCGATGCGCAAACGCTGGATTCCGAAACGGTATCCTATGCGCAGGGTCATCTGCGCATCCTCTCTGGCCTGTATGGTTTGCTGCGACCACTTGATGCGATCCAACCTTACCGACTTGAGATGGGCAGTCGGCTGAAAACGCGCCGCGGCAACTCGTTATATGATTACTGGCGCAGTGATCTTTCCAAGGCGTTGAATGCTCAGGCCGAGGCCGTGGGCACCGAGCGCCTGATCAATTGTGCCAGTCAGGAATACTTTGGCGCGGTCCAGGACAAGGCGCTGAAACTGCAGGTGATCACTCCTGTCTTCCTGGAAGAGAAGAACGGGACCTCCAAAATGGTCAGCTTCTTTGCCAAACGGGCACGCGGTGCGATGGCGCGATATGTGGTGAAACACCGGGTTAGCGATATCGAAGGCCTGAAGGCGTTCGATGGTGACGGATACCGTTTTGCGCCGGATCAATCGGAAGGTGACAGGCTGGTTTTTACACGGCCTTATCCAGCTTCCTGAAGCGCGGCTGCGTCTATGTCTTCCAATGGGGGAATGCCTTCTGACGGGCATGTCTCAGCTATTTTTTGCAGAATTTCGTTTTTTCGCAACGGTTTGGTCAAGTAGTGGTCAATCCCTGCTTCCAGAATACTGGTGTCGTCACCCGTCATGGCATGTGCTGTTAAGGCTACGATCGGGACGTGCCCACCGTTTTCGCGTTCCATTGCCCGGATCTTGGTTGCAGCCTCTTTTCCATCCATCTTGGGCATGGAGATATCCATAAAGATCAGATCCGGGGCAAAGCTCTGGAATAACTCGACCGCCTCCAATCCGTTACGTGCAAATTGGAGTTCGATGGTGGCCGTTTTGACCATTTTGCTGAACACAAGCTGGTTGGTCTTGTTGTCTTCTGCCGCAAGAACGCGCATTTTGCGTGGCGCCTCGGGGGTGCTCTTAACGTCTGGTGCGACCATGGTTTCCGGTGCATCTGGTGAAATGGTCACGTCCAACAACGGCGCAAGACTTTCCAAGCGCAAAAACAGATCTGCACGGGGCATTGGTTTTTGAATGATCGCGTGCAGGTGGCATGCGCTTGGATCATTGGCTGCGATGCCCGGATTTGACGTGAGCAACATGATTGGTACTTCGACGCCCCGACTTCTTATTGCCTCGGCGAGTTCGAGGCCGTCCATTTCAGGCATGTTTTGATCTGTCAGCACAAGGTCGATATCAGTCAGGTTTTGCAGCGCCTCCTGACCACTGGCACAGCACACGACACCCAAGCCCAACTGCTCAAGCTGGCTTTGCAAGATCATACGATTGGCTGCGAGATCATCGACAACGAGAACCCTACGCAAGCCTTCCGGTACCGGGGGATGTTCTGGCAATTCCGTTTCGCACATATTGAGTGGGATACGGAAGCCAAAGGACGATCCAACACCTTCCTCACTGACGGCCCAAATCTCGCCACCCATCAGATCAACGAGACGCTGGGAGATCGCAAGTCCAAGACCGGTACCGTCAAACTGGCGATTGCGCTCGTTCTCAACCTGATTGAACTCGCCAAAGATGTGGTCGATTTTGTCTTCGGGAATACCGATACCTGTATCTTCAATGACAATGGTGACTTCGGCCTTGCCCGTCTCGGGATTTGGCACACCGGTGACACGCACCAGAACATGCCCTTCCGAAGTAAATTTGACGGCATTGCCCATCAGGTTTGTCAGCACTTGCCGGATACGACCGGGATCACCGACAAACGTGGTTGGAAGGAACAAGTCAAAGTCGAGCAACACCGACAAGCCCTTGTCCCGGGCCGAAGTCTGCAACAGCATGATCACTTCATGAATGCTGCGTTCCAGATCAAAGGCCTCGGGCTGCAGGATCAGCTTTTGTGCTTCGATTTTTGAGTAATCCAAAACGTCGTTGATGATGACAAGCAGCGCCTCACCCGAATTCTTAATGGTGTCAACATATAGTTTTTGTTCATCATCAAGGCCGGTGTCGCCCAACAGCTCCGCCATTCCGACAACCCCGTTCATTGGGGTGCGGATTTCGTGGCTCATGTTCGCAAGGAAGGCCGATTTGGCACGGCTCGCAGCTTCTGCTTCGGCACGCGCTGCCTTGAGCTGTTTTTCATATTCAACGGACTCGGTGATGTTGAGCCCGAGTGAAACGATGTCACCCGCCTGTCCGCGACGGTCTACCAGCTTGATGTACTGGTCGTTCCACAAGCGTATAGTCGTTGGTTCTGGTTCCGGCATCATCCAGCGTTCCAGCATCATTTGACGCCAGTCTGCGGCGGCTAACTTCCCAGTGTTTACAATGCCTTCTTCAGTCAGTACCTGAAGGATGGTCATGTAATTTACACCGGGTGCAACAACCTCCAAGCCGTCAAAAACGGCCATGTAAGATGAATTGGCAGCCACCATTTCATTGTCAGAATTGAAGATGGCAAAACCGTCAGTGATGGTTTGCACGGAGTGCCACAAACGTCGCTCGGCCGTCTCGACCTTTTGGTTGGCGTAACCCAGTTCTGTTCGGACTTTTTCGTTTTCGGATTTGAACGTCGCAACCTCGGATTTGAATGTTGCGACTTCGGCGCGGGTTTCGACAATTTCACCTTGGAGAGCGGCAGCATGACGCCCAAGCTTTCGGTTGGCTGCCGAAAGCTCCGCCTGTTTCAGCTCCAAGAGCCGTTCCGCTGCGAGTCGGCCTCTGCGTTCATTGGCCAACTTGTCTGCAAGGTTCATCCACCTGCTCCGCCAAGTCCACGTGCATTCCCGTATTTCACAAGGCTGGTGAATATTGCCTTAACCGGGTCCATCGAATCCGTTGCGTGTTTGTGAAATCGCATGGCAAGCTTGCCGTGTTCGTCAAAATTCAGTTTGGAGAAGCGCCATGCGTGCTTGCAGTCGTCTCGCCCTTATCCTTTTCGGAGTGTTGGTTTGGAGCAGTGCTGCAAATGCGCAATCCATCGTGCCATCAGAGCGTTACCTCTTCACACGTGACGTCGATTTTTTTGGCGCAGATCGGGCCAACCTGTTCGATACGACGCTGGAAGCATGCCAACGCGCTTGCAGCAGCGACGCGGAATGCGTCGCCTTTACCTTCAATACGCGGTCGCGCGCGTGTTTTCCAAAGTCGGCTGTCAACGAACGTCAGCCCTATGTCGGCGCAATGTCCGCGACCCGCATCACAGCGCCGGACGCATTCATTGCCCGCGCAGAAGCCAGAGCGGATACGCTTGATGTGCCGCAGGCAGATCGGGCTGCTGCCCGGTCGCTGGCACTGAGCATTGCCGAACGTCACCCATCGACCGGCCAACCTGTCGAGGCGCTGACCAATGCAGCGACCAATGCATGGCAAACAGGCAACCATCGTGCTGCACTGCGATGGACTGGCGCTGCGATTGCTTTGACTGACGCGCCTGACCTTTGGGTCAGGTATGCCAATTATGCGCTTCGCCTGAACGATACCGTGCCACGCAGTGAGCGACGCCGTGCGCAACAAGAGGCAGTGGGTGCCGCCTTGAACGGTTATCTGCGTGCGGAAGGCGCGGGCGGGCAGGCCACAGCCTTGGTTCAATTGGCGCGCGCGTATGAACGCAATGGGCGCGGGCGAGAGATGATCGCACCCCTGCGGCTCGCCCAAACCTTGCAGGCCCGGGACACAACGGCAGAGTTTCTGGAGGCTTCGCTTGCAAAGTATGGCTTTCGGATCACGGACCATGATGTGGACAACAACAGCGCTGCACCGCGGATTTGTGCGACATTCTCGGAACCGCTGATCAAGGCGGGATTTGACTATGAACCCTACGTGCGTAGCGCGGATCAGAACCTTGTTGTGCAAGTTGAAGACCGCCAACTGTGCCTGGACGGCGCACGTCACGGTTCACGGTATCGCGTCACATTCCGCAGCGGTCTTCCTGCGGCTGGCGGTGAAGTGTTGTCCAAGGATGTCGAGATTGCTCTCTACGTTCGGGATCGTGCACCATTGGTTCGCTTTCCGGGGCGCAGCTATGTCCTTGCACGCGGGGGGGCGGCGGCTGTGCCCATTGAGACAGTGAACGTCGACACCGTGGACTTAACTCTGTCCCGGGTCAGCGATCGCAACCTTGTGCGCGCTCTGCGCGATGATGTGTTTGGGCGGCCTTTGTCGCAGTGGCAAGAACGGGAATTCAACGATGCGATCGGGCAGGAAATTTGGCGGGGGACAGGCACAGTTCAGGGCACATTGAATGTCGAAACCCGCACCCGGCTACCATTGCAAGAGGCCTTGGCAGACCAGTCTGCCGGTATTTACGTACTGTCTGCGCGTGTTCCGGGAAGCGATCCTTACGAGGTTGCGTCTGCAACGCAGTGGTTTGTGTTGTCTGATCTTGGAGTGACGACATGGCAGGGCAATGACGGTCTGACAGCCGCGGTTCGATCACTCACAGATGCGAAGGCTGTCACGGGCGCGACGGTAGAACTTGTCTCGCAATCAAATGCAGTTCTGGGAACTGTCCAGACAGACGCGGATGGTTTTGCACATTTTCCGCAGGGTTTGACACGGGGGCGGGGTGTAGCTGCCCCGGCCTTGATGCAGGTGCGTTTGGGTGAGGATTTCGTATTCTTGCCGCTTACGGACGCGGCTTTTGATCTGTCGGATCGCGGCGTTGAGGGGCGACCGCCTGCGCCCCCCATTGATGTCTTTATGACAACAGATCGCGGTGCTTATCGCCCCGGCAGCAGCATTCACCTGACGGCATTGGCACGGAGCGGCAAGGCATTGGCGCTGACGGGGTTGCCCATCACGGCGATCCTGTATCGCCCAGATGGGGTCGAATATGCCCGCGTCGCCAGCTCCGGTGATTTGGCGGGCGGGCATGTGATCACCCTGCCGTTGGCAGCCACAGCACCATGGGGCACGTGGCGCATTGCGTTGAAAAGTGATCTGGAGGCCCCGGCACTGGTCTCGCAAACTGTTCTGGTCGAGGATTTCGTGCCCGAGCGCATTGATGTGACGCTTGATCTGCCGGATGCGCCATTGCGACTTGGCGCGAGCGCATCCATGCAGGCATCGGCACGCTACCTGTTTGGCGCGCCGGGCGCGGATCTGGCGGTTGAAGGTGAATTGCGACTTGAACGGCGCGATACCTTGGAGGAATGGCCGGGTTATCGGTTCGGGCGGCACGACGTCGCCTTTGCTGCGCGACAGGTGTTTCTGGATGGCGGACGCACAGACGCGGACGGGCGCACGCGGATCCCGCTGAAGTGGCCTGATGTCGAGGTGGATGGCGTTTTGTTGAACGCGGTGGCGACCGTGCGCGTCTCTGATGGCGCTGGCCGCCCGGTTGAACGCAGCGTCACACGCCCTGTGGATCCGTCCGGCCCAGTCATCGGCATCCGCCCGGCATTTGAGGATGTGCTGCCCGAGGGTGGGGAAGCGCGGTTTGATCTGGTGGCTGCAGGTACATCTGACCCTGTCGCCGCGCGTTGGACTGTGAACCGCGTCGAGACGCGTTACCAATGGTATCAGTTGTTCGGCAACTGGAATTGGGACACCGTCACCAAACGCACCCGTATTGCACAAGGCGACGTGACATTATCTGGCGAGGCGACATCCATCTCCGTTCCAACAGACTGGGGCGACTACGAGATCGTTGTGGAACGGTTGAATGGTCCCTACACATCAAGTTCGGTTGATTTTGCAGCCGGATGGTACGGCGGTGCAGACGCATCTGATACACCAGATCGTTTGCCTGTCTCACTGGACAGCGCCAGCTATCAACGGGGGCAAATCGCGACATTAAAAATGATCGCGCCCTATGACGGAGTGGCGCTGGTGTCAGTGCTGTCTGATGCAGTGATTGAACGTCGCGCTGTCCCGGTGACAGCGGGCGAAAATGATGTGTCTCTTGTGGTTGGTGACGGTTGGGGGACAGGTGCCTATGTGACGGCGTCGGTTCTGCGCAGTGATGTGCGGGACACCTTTGGCCCGACGCGCGCCCTTGGCCTGGTCCATGCATCCGTTGATCCGGGTGAAAAGGCCTTGGGAGTGTCCTTGGATACGCTTGCGCAAATTGACGGGCAGGCGGGTGAACTGACAGTCAACGTCAAGGTCAACGGGCTGGACGGGGCCAAAGGATATGTCACCCTCGCTGCGGTTGATGTGGGCGTGCTGAACCTCACCGGTTTTCAGGCCCCCGACCCGCAAGGACACTATTTTGGACAACGACAGCTCGGTGTTGGATTGCGGGATATGTACGGGCGTCTGATAGATGCCCAAAGCGGAGGTCTTGGCCAGATACGCTCTGGTGGAGATGTGGCCAATCAGATGCAACGTCAGTCGCCGCCCCCCACCGAAGCGGTCATGGCGGCGTTTTCCGGCCCCGTAACTGTTGACGAAAATGGCACTGCACAGATCACGCTGCAGCGCCCCAATTTCAACGGCACGATCCGCCTGATGGCTGTCGCTTGGTCTGATCAAGGTGTCGGTCAAGCGGTGCAGGACGTGCTGGCACGGGACCCTGTTGTGATGTCCGCTGCGTTGCCCCGTTTCTTGGCGCCGGGAGATACGAGCCGCTTGCAATTGGAATTTGTGCATGCGGCGGGCGCGGCGGGCGCAGCACAACTGGATGTCACGGCGCAAGGTCTGGCGGTTGGGCAGGCGCCCGCACGTGTTGACCTACCTCAAGACGGCACTGTGCGGGTGACGTTGCCAGTGACGGCATCCGGTACCGGAGATCACACCATAAACGTCGGCCTGACGACCCCGGACGGCACAACCCTTACAAAGACGCTGAACCTCGGGGTGCGCGAGAATGATCCCGTGGTTGCTCGCACCCGGCGGCTGACCCTTGCGCCAAACACGGCGTTGACCATGGATGACAATCTGTTTGCGGATCTGCGCCCAACTACAGCCAAGGCGACAGTGTCCGCAGGTCCGCTGGCACGTTTTGATATGCCGGGTTTGCTGCGGCAGTTGGATCGTTATCCATATGGCTGCACAGAACAGGTGACATCCGCCGCCATGCCGCTGCTGTATGTGGCACAAATGGCCGAGCAAGCTGGAATACCCGGAACAGACGCGCGCATAAGCACCGCCATCGCACGCATACTGACACGGCAAACCAGCAACGGTGCTTTTGGTCTTTGGCGGGCGCAATCCGGTGAATTCTGGCTGGATGCCTATGTGACGGATTTCCTGAGCCGGGCACGGTCGGCCGGGCACAAGATACCCGATACCGCGATGCAGCTGGCGTTGGATAACCTGCGCAACAGGGTCAACTATGCGCCTGACTTTGACGCCGGCGGCGAAGACATCGCCTATGCCCTGCTTGTTCTGGCCCGCGAGGGAGGAGCGAGCATCGGGGATCTGCGGTACTATGCAGACGCCAAGAGCACAGCTTTTGCGACACCACTTGCGAGGGCGCAGCTAGGGGCGGCGCTTGCGAACTATGGAGAACAGGCAAGGGCGGATCGGATGTTTGGTCTGGCCCAAGATCTGATTTTGTCCGCACAAGGATCTGAAACGAAGTGGCGCACCGACTTTGGATCATCCTTGAGGGATACCGCAGGCGTGTTGCATCTGGCAGCCGAAGCAGGGAGCGCTCGAATAGATCAGGGCGATCTGGCAGCGCGTCTTACCACGCCGTCACGGCGGTTTTCTACACAAGAGGCCGCGCAGGTCGTTATGGCCGCCCACGCGCTGCAATCCCCCGGAGCACAGGCTACCCTGACCCTGAACGATACTGAAGTGAGCGGACCATTCGTGACAACGCGAACGGCAGGCACCGCTCCAGCCATCATCCGCAATATCTCGGACACCCCCCAAGATGTCACGATCACATCCTATGGTGTGCCAATCACTCCTCCTGACGCGGGGGGGTATGGATACAATATAACCCGACGCAGCTATGCCATGGACGGAACTCCGACTGACGGCGCATGGACGGTGGGCGAGCGGCGGGTGATCGTGCTGGACGTCACGCCGTTTGAAAATATTGGTGCACGTTTGATCATTGACGATCCCTTGCCCGCAGGCCTCGAAATCGACAACCCCAATCTGCTGAGAGCTGGCGACGTGCGCGCCTTGGACTGGTTGTCTCCTAAGTCGACGGAGCATTCCGAATTCCGAACGGATCGGTTTGTGGCTGCGGTTGACCAGCGCGACGACAAGGCCTTTCAGCTTGCCTACATTGTCCGCGCTGTGAGCCCGGGCGAATTCCATCACCCCGCAGCACTGGTCGAAGACATGTACCGCCCCGAATACCGGGCCATAACAGCAACAACACGCATTCAGGTGGTTGAGTGAAACCGCACCGTTTCTTGTTTGGGCTCGCGGCGTGCGCGCTTGCTGTCGCTTTTGCGCGTGACGGGATCGAGCATTGGATTGCGCGCACCGCGTTGCCTGTCACGCTTGCCGAAACATCCGTGGAGATGCTTGGCCGCGATGGGCGGTTGATGCGCGCGTTTGACGTGGAAAATGGACGGGTGCGTTTGTCCGTGTCGCCGGGTGCGGTGGATCCGGAATTCATCGCCATGCTGATCGCTTACGAAGACAAGCGGTTTTGGGATCATGGTGGCGTGGATGGTTACGCGATGGTGCGTGCGGTTGGTCAGGTCCTTGTTTCCGGACGGGTTGTGTCCGGTGGATCCACGCTGACCATGCAAGTCGCGCGGCTGTTGGAAAACGGCTCGACAGGTTCTTTGCAAGGTAAAATGCGTCAGATGCGGGTGGCATGGGCGTTGGAATCGCACCTGAGCAAATCGCAAATCTTGCACCTTTATCTGCAGCACGCGCCATATGGCGGACGGATCGAAGGGGTGCGCAGCGCCAGCCAAATGTGGTTTGGCAAAGATCCCGGGCGGCTGTCCCCGTCTGAGGCAGCACTGTTGGTTGCACTGCCCCAAGCGCCTGAAACGCGCAGGCCGGATCGGTTTCCCGCCCGGGCGCTTGCGGCGCGTGATCGCGTTTTGGCGCGGGTAGGCGCTGCGCCCTCCAATGCGCGCGTTCCAACTGAGATGCGCCCGTTGTCCCGCCTTGCACCGCACTTGGCAGATGCTTTGCGCCGCACCGACCCTGCCACCGCAACGTGGCACACGTCCTTGTCACCATCCTTGCAAATCAAAATGGAAAACCTTGTGCGCACCCATGCCGCACGCTTGCCGCGCGGCGCATCCGCGTCTGTCATTGTGGCAGATCACAGCAGTGGAGAGATCATCGCCCGCGTCGGCGCGCCGACCTACTCAGACGCCGCAGGTGCCTTGGGTTTTGTTGATATGACACGTGCAATCCGTTCGCCTGGGTCGACATTGAAACCGGTGGTCTATGCCTTGGCCTTTGATCGTGGTCTTGCACATCCTGCGACATTGATCGCTGATCGGCCCACCCGGTTTGGCTCCTATGCCCCGCAGAATTTCGATGGCCATTTTCGCGGCGACGTCACCGCGCGTGAGGCCCTGTCGTTGTCTCTGAACATTCCTGTGGTTGCGTTGACCGAGGCGATTGGACCGGACCGTCTGATGGCAACTCTGCGCGGTTTTGGTGCGAAACCACACCTGCCGTCTGGCACACCGGGTTTGGCCATTGCATTGGGTGGTGTCGGGCTGACGCTTGAGGACATGGTTCAGATCTACGCGGGTTTGGCACAGGGCGGTCATACGCGCAGACTAAGCGACCGCGGCCCGCAGGAGCTTGGATCAAGGGTTTTGCAGGCACGCAGCGTCTGGCAGGTCGGCGATATCCTGCAAAATGTTCCGCCGCCTGCCGGGGCCCGCGCTGGACTGGCATACAAAACCGGCACCTCTTATGGCCACAGGGACGCATGGGCCATCGGATATGATGGCCAGCACGTGATTGGCGTGTGGATGGGGCGACCAGACGGAACACCTGTTCCGGGCGCATTTGGCGGTGATCATGCGGCCCCTTTGCTGTTCGAAGCCTTCGGCAGGCTTAAGGACGGATACACGCCGCTGTCGCCACCACCGCCAGACGCTTTGTTGCTTGGCACAGCGGAATTGCCGCTGCCCCTGCAACGGCTTGGTGGGGCACAAACCGGCGTGGCGGGGCCGCAGGTCGTGTTCCCACCAGATGGCGCGGTCTTGGGGGGGCGTGATGCAGTGGTAAAAGTACATGGCGGCGCATTGCCACTGACAGTTTTGCTGAACGGCGCGCCGGCAGCGACGGGGCAGCGCACAAGAGAGGTGGATCTGGGGGCGCTGGACGTTGGATACAGCCAAATTTCGGTGATAGATGCGCGCGGTCAATCGGCCCGAGTGGCAATCGAAGTCCGCCCATAGGGCCCTAGCGTCGTCCTTCTCGCAACCACGCGGCCACGATGAAACCGGCGCTCAACAGCAGAACCAACCACGGTGGCAGCAAAGCGGATTGGCGGACGTCCACCGTTTCATATGCGCCACGGGGTGTGATGCCGATCCAACCGCGACCAGCGGCGGGTCGACCTTCGCGCACGGTACGGATACGGGGCACGCCGTCTTCCAGACGTAGCACGCCGCCGCGCGTCGCAAGGACCCGATCCGACAGCACATCGCCAGTTGCAATCGTCGCCTCGAATTCACGTGGAGCGGCTGGGCCAAGGCCGATCACTGCGCTCTGTTCACCGTTCTCAAGGCGATAAAGACCAATCTCTGGCCCTTCGAATTCAGCCTCGAACTGGCCGGGCGAAACAGGGGACAGATCAAGTTGACTGACCGTTCCATCAGGGTCCGTGATGGTCAGGGGTGGCACCGTGTCCGACAAGGTGCGGCGCGTGATCCGCATGTTCTGACCGGTGGCCGTGGCCGACAGCGCCTCTTCTTCCAGTTCCGGTTCGCGCATCATCCAGTGGGCCAGTCTGCGCAGCAATTCCAGTTGTGGGCCACCACCTTCGTAGCCGCGATTCCACAGCCATGCGTGATCTGAGGCAAGCAATGCCACACGACCCTGCTCCACCCGATCAAGGATCAGCAAGGGGCGGTCATCAATACCTTCCATGACCACGCTGCCAGCGCGCGGATCCACATCGACCTGACGCAGCCACCTTCCCCAATCGCCCGCATTTGGCAGAGCAGTTGTTACCGGATGACGTTGACCAATTTCGGATACTTTGGGCCGGTAGGCCTCTTCCAAAACACGGGCCGATGGTTGGGCGGGCATCACAGCGCCAAGGGGTGAGCGATAAAGACTGTCAGCGCTGGCGAAGTCTGGCCCAGCCGCGACAAGCACCGCGCCGCCGTCGCGGATATAGCGTGCCACATTGTCGAGATAGAGAGCAGGCAGAATGCCACGCCGCTTGTAGCGATCAAAGATAATCAGATCGAAGTCATCGATCTTCTCAAGAAACAGCTCGCGCGTGGGAAAGGCGATCAGGGACAGCTCGCCAACAGGTACGCCGTCCTGCTTTTCCGGTGGGCGCAGGATCGTGAAGTGCACCAGATCTACGGAGCTGTCCGATTTAAGCAGGTTGCGCCATGTCCGCCCACCCGCGTGGGGTTCACCTGACACCAGCAACACCCGCAAACGATCCCGCACGCCGTTCATCTGGATCAGGGCGGTATTGTTGCGATCCGTCAGTTCGCCCTCGGCCTCGGGGACAGTGAACTGGATCACGTTGCGCCCGCCATGAGGCAGCGTCACCGGGAGTTCAATGTCTTCACCGATCCGGACATTGAAACGCTGGGCAGGGGCTCCGTCAACCGAGATATCCAACGGCGCAAGGCCGGTGTTGGTAGGCACGGCGCCGCTGTCTTCAATCCGCAATGTCAAGGTGACGGGTTCACCAATGATGGCAAAGGCTGGCGCGTTCTTGACCAGCAGGCGACGGTCCCAATCGGTTTCCTTCCCCGTCAGCAACAGGTGCAACGGCGCGGGCAAATCCACGGGCAGATCGGCGTCGTGCACCTGACCGTCACTGATCGCAACAAGGCCGGCCACCCGGGCACGCGGCTCTTCGGCGAGAGCATCTGACAGCGCGGTCATCAAACGGGTTCCAGCGTCTTCCTCTCCATCTGGAACCACAACTCGGCGCACTTCGGCTCCGTCGCGGGCCAGTAGTGCCGTTTCAAGTGTGTCTGCAGCCGTGGCGGTCTGTTCGGGTCGACCGGGCAGGCGCTGGCTGGCGCTGGCGTCCTCCGCGATAATGACAATATCCGTCAGCGGTGCGCGTTCTTCTTGCTGAAAGGCCGGGCCGGACAGGGCCGCCAGTACAACCAGTCCCGCCAGTCCGCGCAAGGCCCAGCCACTCAGACCGCGCACCGCAGCAAGGATGACACCGCCAACCACAAGCACAGCCAATACTGCCAGCACTTCCCATGGCAGCAACGGGTCAAACAGCACGGTTCCGGTCATTGGCCCAGCCGATCCAGCAATGCAGGAACGTGCACCTGATCGCTTTTGTAGTTGCCTGTCAGCACGTGCATGATCAGGTTGACGCCAAAGCGGTATGCAAGCTCACGCTGGCGCTCGCCGCCAAAGCCTCGACCTACCGGCACCATCGCCTGCCCGCTTGACGTGACAGCCCATGCCGCCGCCCAGTCATTGCCGCCAATGACCACAGGCGTTACCCCGTCGTTGAGATTGCGGAAGGGCATGCCTTCGATCTGTTCTGCACCGGGTGGTGCCGCCTCGACCCAGATTTCGCTGTTCTGGTGACGTCCGGGGAAATCCTGCAACAGGTAGAAGGTGCGCGTCAGCACGTGGTCACGCGGCACTGGTTCCAGTGCGGGTATATCAAGCGGAGCGGCCAGGTCCTGCAACTTGCGCCCATTTGGGCTGCCGCCGCCAAAACCGGCAATATCGCCGTCGCGTGTATCAAACAGGATCAAACCACCCGAACGCAGGTAGTCATTCAACCGCGCATACGCCTCTTGCGAGGGGCGGGGTTGATCGGGTGTGATCGGCCAATACAGGATTGGAAAAAAGGACAACTCATCCGTTTCCAGATTGACGCCAATAGGTGGCGCCGGTTCGACCGACGTGCGGAAGAACAGCGTGTCTGACAACCCGCGCAATCCGGCCTCGGACAACTCGTCGACCTGCGGATCACCCGTCAATACGTGGGCAAGGACAACCTCGGCCGCGGCGGAAATCGGGTCAAGTTCGCTGGATTGCGCATAGCTGTCTGTTGCGGGCATCACCAACACGGCTGCCAGCGCTATTCCTGCGACACGGGACTTGCGCAGTCCGCCCATCAGGCGACCGGACAATGCCAATGAGGCAACCACATCTGCCAAGAGCAGGCCAATGGCCAGCGCCAGCAAGACGCCACCCAACGGCTGCGGGGGCCGGTTTGTCAGACCAGAAACCGGCACATCCGCTGCCCAAGTTGCCGGGGTCAAGGTGTCTTCGGTTGTCAGCACGTTGCGCGCAAGGCTACGGTCGCCTGACGTGTATACGCCCGGCATCAAAGCGGGGCCTGCGGGTTCGGACACAAGCTGTGGGCCGGGCACCCCGGGCATTGCTCCTGCGTCTTTAAGGCTTCCGAAACCATCCATGATAACCTCCGGCGTCCAGACTGTACCGGTTAGATCCTCTGCTTCGGGGCTGGCCGCAGAAGAAGAGATCGCCAATCGTTCCAACATCTCGACGAACAGGCCGGACAACGGCAATGAAGACCACTCGGCATTGGCTGTCACATGGAACAACACAACCTGTCCTTGCCCAAGTCGTTTGCGCGTCACCAGCGGTGTGCCATCGCTGAGTTCAGCGATCACCCGTTCGGCCAGTGTCGGGTCGGGTTGCGCCATGACCTGTGCGGTGATTGTCACATCATCAGGCAGATCCAGGCCAAAGAACGGAGAATTTTCGCGGAAGGGAGCCAGCGTTTTGGGAGATCCCCAACTCATCGCGCCACCCACACTGCGTCCACCTGAGCGCAATCGGACCGGCATCAGCGGGTCTTCGTTGGCGCGGCTGATATCACTAGCGGCAACGCGTGGCCCGGCAAAGCGGACCAACATACCACCTGCGTCGACCCACTCAGCCACGGCTTCAATTTCACCTTCGGACAGAGTTGCCACATCTGCCAACATGATCACATCGGGGTTGGCAGGCAGGACATCGCCCAATGATCCATCCAGCAGATCAGCCGTCGGCGCCAATGCCCGCTCAAGGTAATGTAGTGGAGAGAGCAACTCGAGGCCCTCGCGCCCCTCACGCCCAGCGATCAACGCGATTTCACGACGCCGGAGGCTGTCATCCACCAACGTCACTCCACCTGCAGATCGCAAGCCCTGTATCTCGAAGCGCGTCACGCGCGCCCGCAATTCCGATGGTAGCGATATCGCGGTCTCTGCAGAGATTTCTCCGTTGGCAAAGACAGCATTGGCTGTGGCCAGCGTGGCCGCGTTTCCCGCCGGATCGCGCCCCTGGGCCAAGACAACAACACCGCGTTCCGGCCCCGGTTGGGCACGGTGGGCAAGGATCTGAACAGCACCGTCCTCGTACGTGACAGGCGCGAGGGCAAGCGCATCTGTGCTTGTTTGCGTAACCCGCACGGGCCCACGATTTTGCAAAGCGGCCAATATATCAAGGCGGGCAGGGTAGTCCAAACCATCGCTGAACCAAACTGTCTCAAACCGTGCATCGGGCAGTATCGCGGCCAAGGCTTCTGCGGATACGGGCTGCCAGGGCATCGGCTCCAGTCCAGGCAAGCGGGACGTCAGCGTGTTTGATGCTTGAAAAACCGGTGCCTCAGGATCTGACAGATGAAGCAAGGCGACCTCACGCCCCGCAGCTCCTGCACGGCGCAACTCAGCATCAATTGCTTCTAACTGTTGTGCCCAACGTCCAGCCCCTGACCAACTGCCGTCAATGGCGACCAGCAAGGGCCCGTTGCCTGCATCCCCGTCTTCGTCAGGGTTCAGGATCGGACCGGCCAGACCGATAATCACGGCTGCAACAGCCAGCATACGCAACAGCAACAGCCACCATGGCGTGCGGTCTGACACGGCTTCGTCGTCTTCGAGGCCCAGCAACAACGCGACGCCGGGAAAACGCTCGCGCAAAGGGGCGGGCGGTACGGCACGCAGGATGAGCCAAAGTACAGGCAGCACAAGCAGGGCCATCAGAAGCCAAGGGGCGACAAATCCGAGGGGTCCAATCATGGTCATGCGGCAGCCCCTCCATCAAGCGCCCGCCACAGCCAGAGCAAACCTGACTGCGCCGACGCGCCGGTGTGATGCAGGCCATATTGCCAACCGGCTATAGCGCACAGGGCTCGCAGTTCATCCTTACGCTCAGCCAATCGGGCAAGGTATCGGTCCTTCAGCTCGGATGCTTTAAGTGTTTCATGCTCAAGTGTGCCACCCACACTTTGGAAAATCGTCCGCCCTCGGAAAGGGAATGCTTCCTCGGCTGGGTCAAGGACATGACACAACACGCCACGCACGCCGCGATCTGCCGCTTTGGTCAGCGCGAGTTGGACAGCACTGATATCGCCCATGAAATCAGACACAAAAACAGCCCGGGCATGAGGGATCATGGCGCGGTGTTCGGGTGGAGCATAATCGTCGTCGCTGTCTTGAGAGAAAAGCTCCGCCAGTCTCAGGATCTGCGCGTTGCCTCGCCGGGGTGGCAAGACAGTGCCGGTTAGCCCGACACGCTCCCCTCCGCGTACCAGCAGGATGGCAAGGGCAAGGCTTAAAACACGGGCGCGATCGGCTTTGGTTGGCAATTCATCGCTAGAGGCAAAACGCATCGCCGCGCCCTGATCGACCCAGAGCATGACAGATTGTGCGATTTGCCATTCACGCTCGCGCACGAACTGCACGTCGCCCATGGCAGAACGACGGTGGTCAATCAAACGGCGGCTGTCCCCGATTTGGGCAGGGCGGTATTGCCAGAAATCATCCCCCATACCAGCACGACGGCGTCCATGCTCGCCCAGCAGGACTGCGCCCGCCAGATGTTCCGCCCGCGCAAGCAAAGGCGGCAGGCGCGCGGCCTGCGTCTCGGCTTGAGCCCGCAGGGCGGTTGGGCTCATCACGCTGCAGCCTCTTTCCGGCTCAGGCCATCGGCTGTTTCTTCGATCAACGCGGCAAGGCTATCGCCCCGCGCCCGTGCGGCAAAGTTCAGTGCCATACGGTGGCTCAACACTGGGCGCGCCATGTCGATCACATCTTCGGCCGAGGGGGCCAAACGCCCTTGCAGCAAGGCACGCGCCCGCACCGCCAGCATGAGGGCCTGAGCCGCACGGGGGCCCGGGCCCCACGCAACGGTTTCGCGTACCCGAGCGGACGCTTCAGGCTCATCCGGGCGGAAGGCGCGGACAAGATCCAGGATCATTTCGACCACACTGTCGCCAACAGGCATGCGGCGCAGCAGGGTTTGGGCCGCCAGCAACTCTTCCCCTGAAAAGACTTCGCTCGATTGGGCATCCTCGGTACCGGTCGTGGCCAACAGAATGTCCCGCTCTGTGTCGCGGTCCGGGTAGTGCACGTCGATCTGCACAAGAAAGCGGTCAAGCTGGGCTTCTGGCAGAGGATAGGTGCCTTCCTGCTCAATGGGGTTCTGAGTGGCCAGAACGTGGAACGGCACGCCCAGCGGGCGATCTTGCCCGGCGACGGTGACTGTCTTTTCCTGCATGGCCTGCAACAGGGCGGATTGCGTGCGAGGTGAGGCGCGGTTGATTTCATCCGCCATCAACAACTGGCAAAAGACCGGGCCGGGCAAAAAGCGAAAACTGCGCGTGCCATCTTCGGCCGTGTCCAGGACTTCCGAGCCAAGAATGTCGGCGGGCATCAGGTCCGGCGTGAACTGAATCCGATTGCCATCCAGACCCATCACGGTGGACAGCGTTTCGACCAATCGGGTCTTGCCCAGACCGGGCAGACCAATCAACAGACCATGGCCACCACATAACAGGGCGGTCAGGGTCAGATCGACAACGCGCTCCTGCCCAATAAAGCGTTGGGTAATTGATGCCTTGGCTTGGGCCAGTTTGATGCCCAGTGCTTCGATATCGCTTACAAGATCCTCTGCGTCAGCCATGACTTCTCTTTCTTCCGGGGTATATGGTTAGCTAACAACCTATGGCCCCGACAGGGAATGGCAAAAGATATGAGCGGACAAAAAACCGTGACACCGGACGCAGAAAGCCTTGTTGCGTCGATCACTGCAACAAAATCACGCGGTTTGCCGCCTGTTCACCTCTGGAATCCGCCGTTTTGCGGTGACCTTGACATGCGGATCGCGCGGGATGGGACGTGGTTTTATCAGGGAACACCCATCGGGCGGCCGGGTTTGGTCAAATTGTTCTCATCGATTCTCAAGCGCGAAGACGGAAAATACTTTCTCGTGACGCCGGTTGAGAAGGTGGGGATCACCGTTGATGATGCCCCGTTCGTGGCGGTTGATTTTGATGTGAGTGGGGAAGGCGCAGACCAATCCCTGACATTTGTGACGCAAGTGGACGATGTGGCCAAAGCGGGCCCGGACCATCCCATACGCGTCGAACGTGACCCGGAAACGGGTGAGCCCTCACCGTATGTTCTGATCCGTGCCGATCTAGAGGCTTTGATTGATCGCAAGAGCTTTTATCGGCTGGTGGATCTGGGCACGCATCATGACGACTGGTTTGGCGTGTGGTCGCAGGGAACGTTTTTTGGGATTATCCCCTCAAACGAATTGCCCTGACGTGGTGTGATCTTGTGATCTGACGCGCCGTTTTCGTCTGTGCACACCCTTCTGTGCTTTTCCCGGGAATTGGCCAGCGGCGCGGTGACACACATATGCATGGTGTCGTCACAGGAGGGTATCAACAATGGCCAAATCAAACGCAGTGATCATCGGCGCGGGCAGTGGGCTGTCGGCTTCTCTTGCCAGAGCGTTGCACGCGCGTGGCCACCAGATCGTGTTGGGTGCGCGCAATGTCGACAAGTTGGGCCCACTTGCCCGCGCGTTGGATGCGCAGACACATGCGCTTGATGGCAGCGATCCTGTGGCCATGGATGCCTTGTTTGATGGGCTCGAGGGTCAAACCCGCGTCGCAATTTACAACCCATCGGCGCGCAGTCGTGGGCCAATCGCGCAACTTGATCCCGAAGACGTCAGGCGCTCTGTCGAAATAACCGCCTTCGGGTCGTTCCTGATGGGGCGTGCGGCAGCGCGGATCATGTTGCAGCAAGCGCCGATTGATGGACAGCGCGGCACCATATTGTTCACCGGTGCTTCGGCCGGGGTCAAAGGGTTTCCGCAGTCCGCGCCATTTGCGATGGGCAAGTTCGCACAAAGGGGCCTTGCACAATCAATGTCGCGCGAATTGCATCCCGAGGGCATCCACGTGGCGTGGGTCAACATCGACGGCGGTATCGCAAATGCTGCGCGGACCGAGCGCGTGGACGACGGCACGGATCAGATGTTGGACCCGGACGCCATTGCCCAGAACTACATGCATCTGATCGACCAGCATCGCTCGGCTTGGTCTGAAGAGTTGAACCTGCGCCCATGGGTCGAAAGGTTCTGATCTGTCTGGCGCCTGCCTACAACCCAAGATAGCGTGCAGCCATGTTTCACTTTGCTGCCAATCTGACACACCTGTGGGCCGAACTGCCCTATCTGGACCGGTTTGAGGCTGCTGCTGATGCGGGCTTCAAGGCTGTTGAGGTCCTGCAACCCTATGATGTCGCCGTTCCGGAAACTGTTGCCGCGCTGGAGCGTAACGGACTGCAATTTGTTCTGCTGAACGCGCCCGGGCCGAACTACACGGGTGGTGCACGCGGGTTTGCGGCGATCCCGGGCGGCGAAGCGCGGTTTGACTACGATATGCGCCGGGCGGCGCGATACGCGACCGCGCTGGGGGCGAAGATCATTCATGTGCTGAGTGGCGTGGCCGAAGGGCCCGAGGCACATGCGGTGTTGATCGACAATCTGAAACGGGCTGTGGATGCGCTGCCAGACAGCCTGACCCTCACGTTGGAACCACTCAACACACAAGCGAACCCGGGGTATTTTCTGTCTCGGTATGATTTGGCAGCCGACGTGATCGAGGCCGTGGGCGCACCCAATCTGGGCCTGCAATATGACAGCTATCATGCACAGGTCATCACCGGTGATGCAGTTGCGTGCTATGAAACCTATGCGGACCTCATCCGCCATATCCAGCTTGGTGATGCGCCGGATCGTACGGCACCCGGAACCGGGAACGTCGATTTCGCTGCCTTGTTCGATGCGATTGAAAGCAGTGGATACAAGGGGTGGATCAGCGCCGAATACACGTCTGAAGATCGTACAGAGTTAGGTCTGGGTTGGATGCCCTGAAACGGGCATTACCCGCACTTGGTCACATTCCGATCGTACGCGTTTTACTGTATGGTGGCGACCAACGCAGTGTCCTTGGATATGTGCGCGATGGCTTTGCGAAACAGACGGGCAGACCGGGTTGGCAAGTGCAACACAACATCTTCCGCAGCCCGACCCGTCGCGATCGAAAACAACGCAAGTGCGTGCGCGCGCGTTTCCTGGCGCAGATAGCCTTGCCAACCTGCTTGTTCCGCGCCGAGCATTTGAATGACGCCGAACCCTGCCGAGATGCAGTGCAGATCTGTTGAAAGCTCCTCTGCCTCTGGTCCGCCCGGCATATCAAGGGATGTCATATGCAGGCGGTGGTGCATGACCTCGTGTATCAGCGTCGACAAAAAGGCAACGGGTTGGGCAACCGTTGCCGGATCATATGTTATAAGGCTGTGCGTCCCATCACTTTGCCATGTGCCACCTATCGATGCGGTACTGTTGTAATCCAGCCGGTATTCTGCGGGCAGTTTGTCGAGCGGTTCGACATCGATAACGTGTTGATCCAACCCCAAGTGGCGTTGGATAGCCTGCACCAACGCCTGCGCCACATCTTTGTGATCCCCTTTCGGCGCTGGAAAATTCTCGCGATTTGGCAGGATGAGAGGGGTGTGTGGGGTCAGGATCCCTTCTTGCTTGGCCCACAAAAAAGAATCCGCGATCCAGTCTTGGGTCTCGTCAGACACCGCGTATCCAAACCAGCCCATGATCAGTGCGCTTCGGCCCAGTTTTGTCCTTGTCCTGCATCCACTGTCAGCTTGACGTCCAGATGGACGACAGGGTCTGCCGCGCTTTCCATCACGTCCTTGGCGACAGTGATCAATTCGTCCACACCCCCGTCCTCGACCTCAAACAGAAGCTCGTCGTGGACTTGTAGCAGCATGGATGCGGGGAGATCCTTGATCGCTGCGGGCATTCGGATCATCGCACGGCGGATCACATCAGCGGCTGTGCCTTGGATGGGCGCGTTGATCGCAGCACGTGCGGCAAAGCCTGCGCGTGGCCCTTTGGAAGCGATCTCGGGGGTGTGAATGCGCCGCCCGAAAAGTGTCTGCACATAGCCGTGTTCCTTCGCAAAGGCCTTGGTATCGTCCATGTATGTGCGGATACCGGGGAAGCGTTCAAAATAACGGTCGATGAACCCCTGGGCCTCGGCTCGCGGAATGCGCAGATTGCGGGCCAGACCAAATCCCGAGATGCCATAGATCACGCCAAAATTGATGGCTTTGGCCTGACGGCGTACCTCGGGTGTCATCTCGTCCAGCGGCACGTCAAACATCTCGGAGGCCGTGAGGGCGTGAATGTCGATGCCGTCCTTGAAGGCCTGTTTCAGCTCCGGAATGTCCGCGATGTGGGCAAGGATTCTCAGCTCGATCTGCGAATAGTCGAGTGCGACCAGCGTTTTGCCGGGTTCGGAGACAAACGCCTCGCGAATGCGGCGCCCTTCCTCGGTGCGGATCGGGATGTTTTGCAGGTTCGGATCAGTCGATGCGAGACGTCCCGTAGACGCTCCCGCGATGGAATAGGACGTGTGCACGCGGCCCGTGTCAGCATTGATGTGATCCTGCAGTGCGTCCGTATATGTTGACTTCAACTTGCTCAGTTGCCGCCAATCCAGCACCCGCCCCGGCAGTTCGTGTTCTGTTGCGAGGTCTTCGAGCACATCTGCACCAGTGGCATAGGCGCCGGTCTTGCCCTTTTTCCCACCTTCTATGCCCATCTCGTCAAACAGGATTTCACCAAGCTGTTTAGGGGAACCGACGTTGAACTTGCGTCCTGCCAGCTCATAGATTTCGTCTTCGAGTCCAGCCATTTTCTGGGCAAACGCATTGGACATACGGCTGAGTGTATCGCGGTCCACCTTGATGCCGGAACGTTCCATTCCCGCCAACACAGAGACCATGGGGCGTTCGAGCGTCTCATAGACTTTGGTGACTTGCGCACGATGGAGCAACGGCTTGAACTGCTGCCACAGACGCAAGGTGATATCGGCATCTTCAGCGGCGTATTTTACAGCGTCTTCAAGCGGGACCTGATCAAAAGTCTTGGCAGATTTGCCAGAGCCGAGCAGTGGCTTGATCGGGATCGGCGTGTGATTGAGATAGCGCTCTGACAATGTATCCATGCCGTGATTGTGCAGACCCCCATGCATTGCATAGGACATCAACATGGTGTCATCGATGGGGGCGACATTTATGCCGAGACGGGCAAAGATCTTGGCATCGTACTTCATATTTTGCCCGATTTTGAGGATGCTGTCATCCTCGAGCACGGGTTTGAGCATCTCCAAAGCCTGCTCAAAAGGCATCTGCCCGGCAGCCAGATCATCTGACCCAAACAGGTCATCACCACCTTGTTTGTGAGTCAAAGGGACATAACAGGCATGACCCGGGTTCACCGCCAGCGAGATACCAACCAGATCGGCAATCATCTCGTTCAGGCCGGTGGTTTCTGTGTCCACAGCGACGTAGCCGCGTTCGTAGATCAGATCGATCCATTCCTGCAAGGCGGAGGCATCCTGAACGTGCTCATAGGTCGCGTCTTCAAAACTGGGGGCTTCTGGCGCGTCCGCGCTTTCGACGGGTGCGGGTTCCTTGATCTCTGGCACAGGGACGTTGAGTTGTTCTGCGAGACGCTTGGTCAGGGTGCGGAACTCCATCTCGGCCAGAAACGGCATCAGTTTTTCGGGATCAACGTCCCGGACTTCAAGGTCGTCGAGGGTGAAATCCAATGGCGTGTTTTCATCCAGCCGGACCAGGTCGCGCGACAAACGGATCTGATCTGCATGGTTGATCAGCGTCTCGCGGCGTTTGGGCTGTTTGATTTCGCCGGCGCGTTCCAGCAGAGCATCGAGATCGCCGTATTCGTTAATAAGCAGAGCTGCCGTTTTGACACCGATCCCCGGCGCACCGGGGACGTTGTCAACGGAATCTCCGGCCAAAGCCTGCACATCGACGACGCGGTCCGGGTAGACACCAAATTTTTCGTGGACACCGTCACGGTCGATACGCTTGTTCTTCATGGCGTCCAACATTTCGACACCGTCACCGACCAGTTGCATCAAGTCTTTGTCGGAGCTGATGATGGTGACGCGGCCACCAGCGGCACGGGCCTGCACGGCAAGCGTCGCGATGATGTCGTCAGCCTCGTAGCCTTCCTTCTCTTCGCACGCGATATTGAAGGCGACTGTTGCGTCACGCGTCAAAGGGATCTGCGGGCGCAGATCCTCGGGCATCGCCTCGCGGTTGGCCTTGTACTGGTCATACATTTCGTTGCGAAAGGTATGGCTGCCCTTGTCGAAAATGACGGCCACATGGGTTGGCGCATCGGGGCCATGGTTCCCTTCGACATAGCGTTGCAGCATGTTGCAAAACCCGGACACAGCCCCGATGGGCAGGCCATCTGATTTGCGCGTGAGCGGGGGCAACGCGTGATAGGCGCGAAAGATGAAGGCTGATCCGTCGATCAGATGCAGGTGGCAGCCTTTGCCGAACTGAAGGGCCATGATGTGCTCCGTTTGCGTCTTGGCACTTCTTGCCACGCCACGCCGCCCGGGGCCAGACGTGATCCTGTTGAGCGCCTGGCGGCGCACACGATTCTTGATTTGCCGCGTGTTGCGATCCGTGCGGCTTTAACCGGCGTCAGTGTGTTCGCGGTGGATGTATTTGCAGTCGCAATAGGGGCATTCGACCCATCCCGTATCCCCGGGGATCTGCAACCATACGCGGGGATGCCCAAGTGCCCCTTCGCCGCCGTCACAGGCAATGCGATGGGTGTCGACAATCTTGGTCTCGGGTGCGTCGATGGTCATGCGGGGCGATCCTTGGCTCACTAAACAGCAGATGTGTTTATGCGCCAAGGTCCGGCCTCAGACAAGGCATTAGTGGTCAACGGTTTTGGGGCGGTCAACCATGGTCAGATAACAGTTGTTGCGGGCGGATCGGATGTGGATGGCGCTCACTTCCGGGTTGGAAAAGATCGCATCCAATCGGTCCGAAATGTCTTGCGCCGCGGTGATTGCGCCAGTGCCATATACGATCCGCTCGTTGGCACAATAGCCTTTGATCAGGTAATCCGGAGAGGTCGTCAGGATATCAGGCGTTGTTGTCGCGTCAGGGTGATCACATGCTGAAGCACATAAAAAGATAGGGCCAATTTCCGAGTAAGGATGCGTGCCAGCAAATGGCTTGTGCGCCAATACCAGCATGTCGCTGCCCTCTGGAATATTCTGCAGGCAATGGCGGCATGGGTTGCCGGGGCCGGTCGACACCTGATGCTCGGGTGGATTGCCCAAGGCGTCAGGTGCGCCGTTGCGATAAGCAGCCACAATGTCGGTGGGTAGGGGTTTGTATGTGTACATGAGGTCTCTCCTTTGCGGTCAATGTGCCGTACAAGACATCCGGCAGGCGACCCGTTTGTTGCGCAACATTCCGCCTTTTCTGTTCCCAAAAGTTCCGGGGGAGCACCGCAGGTGCGGGGGGTCGAGCCCCCTGCGATCTCTCAAATTCAATACAATCTTCAAATGAGAACAAAACAAGAATACAATGACAGTCTGCCTTTGCGAATCTGCTAAATGTTCACAGAACTGTCGACCACATCGAACTTCACCTTCCTCACCGGGGCGTCGCACCCGGAAGAGTACATGCGCCGTGCCGCCGTGCTGGGGATGGAGGCGTTGGCGATTGCTGATGACAACTCGGTAGCTGGGATCGTGCGGGCGCATACCGAAGCGCGCACGATTGCGCGCAGCGTCAAGGAGCGGCGAGACTTCTACGCTACATATGGTCTGATCGGGCCGCCAAGGCCGGATCATATCCCGGCTCCGCCCGATGCAAATATCAACAGTACGCCGCGGCTGATCCCGGCGGCACGACTCGTCTTCTGCGACGCACCTATGATCACGGCAATCCCCAAGAACCGCGCAGGTTGGCGGTCTTTGTGCCGCATTATTTCGGTTGGGCGACGAAGAGCAGAAAAGGGACTGTGCGACCTGTCCCTGAGTGACCTTGAAGAATTTCATCATGGTCTCCACCTGCTCCTTTGGCCACATGCGCAAACGGCGGACGACGGCGCGAATGGTTGGGTGCAGACAGCGCAACGGCTGACGCGCCGCTTTGCTGGAAACATCCACGTGCTGATGGTGCCCTACTACGACGGACGGGATACGGTGCGGTTTGACGCGCTTGCGGATCAGGCGCGTGATCTGGGTCTGCCCACGCTGGCTTCTGCTGCGCCACGCATGCACCACGGATCAAGGCGCAAGCTGGCGGATGTGGTCACGGCTGTGCGCATGAAGGTCCGTGTTGATGATCTGGGGCGACACGCCCTGGCCAATGGCGAGGGGCGTTTGCGCGGTGAAGCGGATATGCTGCGTATCTTTGAAGGGCATGAAGAGGCCGTACATCGAGCCGGCGCGCTGGCAGACCAACTCACCTTCTCTCTGGACGAGTTACGCTATGAATACCCCTCAGAAATCACCGAGAATGAAAACCCCAGCCAAAGGTTGGAACGGCTGGCCTATGAAGGGCTGAAGTGGCGCTACCCGGCTGGCGCTCCGGAAAAGGCCCAACGCCTGCTGCGTCACGAACTGACCCTGATCGCAAAGCTGAAATACGAACCCTATTTTCTGACGGTGCGCGATATTGTGGCCTTCGCCCGGTCTCGCAACATCCTGTGTCAGGGGCGCGGCTCGGCCGCGAATTCGGTGGTCTGCTATTGCCTTGGCATTACCTCGGTCAGCCCCGAGATGGGGACGATGGTGTTTGAACGCTTTGTCAGTGAGGCGCGGGATGAGCCCCCCGACATTGACGTTGATTTCGAACATGAGCGACGCGAGGAGGTAATCCAGCACATCTACGAACGCTACGGGCGTGAACGCGCAGGCCTGTGTGCCACTGTTGTCCATTACAGGGGCAAACGCGCCATCCGCGAGGTGGGTCGCGCCATGGGGTTGAGCGAGGATACGATCTCGGCGCTCAGTTCCCAGCTGTGGGGTTTCTTTTCCACCAAGGGGATCGAGGCCGAACGGATGGCCGAAATCGGTCTCGATCTCCGTGACCAACGGCTGCGGCAAACCATTGCGCTGGTCTATGAAATCAACGGCTTCCCCCGGCACCTGTCTCAACATGTGGGCGGATTTATCATCACCGACGGGCGGCTTGACGAGCTTGTCCCCATCGAGAATGCCACGATGGAGAACCGCACCGTCATCTGCTGGGACAAGGACGATATCGACAGTCTGGGTATCCTCAAGGTCGATGTCCTCAGTCTCGGGATGCTCACGTGTATCCGCAAAGCATTTGATCTGCTCAAGATGCACCACCAGCGTGATTACACGCTGGCCACGCTGCCGCCTGAAGACCCACGGGTCTATGACATGCTGTGCGAGGCTGACAGCGTGGGCGTGTTTCAGGTGGAAAGCCGGGCGCAGATGAACTTTCTACCGCGGATGCGCCCGCGCAACTTCTACGATCTGGTGATCGAGGTCGCGATTATCCGTCCCGGGCCAATTCAGGGCGATATGGTACACCCCTATATCCGGCGCAGGAACGGAGAGGAGGAGGTGAGCTTTCCCTCCGACGAACTGGGGCAGGTGCTGGGCAAGACGCTGGGTGTGCCTTTGTTTCAGGAACAGGCGATGCAGATCGCGATTGTCGGGGCAGGCTTTACCCCTGATCAGGCAGATCGGCTCCGGCGGTCGCTGGCCACGTTCAAAAAGCACGGGTCCGTCAGCGAGTTTCGCGCGCTGTTCCTTAAGGGGATGCGCAGGAACGGCTATGATGACGACTTTGCCGAGCGGTGCTTTTCCCAGATCGAGGGGTTCGGCTCCTATGGCTTTCCTGAAAGTCATGCGGCCAGCTTTGCGCTGCTGGTCTATGCGTCCAGCTGGATCAAATGCCACCACCCCGGCATCTTTGCCTGTGCGCTGCTGAACGCGCAGCCGATGGGGTTCTATGCGCCTTCGCAGATCGTGCGGGATGCGCGCGAACATGGGGTTGTCGTGCGCCCCATCTGCATCAATGCCAGCTTCTGGGACAACGTGATGGAGCCTGACGGGCAGGGCGGGTTGGCGCTGCGGCTGGGGTTCCGTCAGATCAAGGGGCTGGGCGAGGAAGACGCCACGTGGATCACAGCCGCACGTGGCAATGGCTATCAATCTGTGCGCGATGTGTGGCGGCGGGCCGGGCTGAGCCACCAGATCATCGTGCGGCTGGCCGAAGCAGATGTGTTCGCTGGTATAGATGTGGCGCGGCGTGAGGCGCTGTGGGAGGCCAAGGCACTGGCACCCGGCCCCGTCTTGCCCCTGTTTGCCACAGATATTGACGGAGAGGTGGTGGATGAACCGGCAGCATTGCTGCCGCAGATGACATTGGGCGAGGAGGTGGTCGAGGATTATGTTGCCACACGGCTCACCCTCAAGGCGCACCCGGTGGCGCTGCTGCGCCATGTGCTGACGCCTGAAAATGCGCCCTTACCCATCAGCAGAGCCGCACGACAGGCACCGGATTTGTCCAAGATCAGTTTCACGCGGGGCAACCCGGACTAGGGGTGTGCCCCGTTGCGAGGATGAAAAGCCTGCGGATCGTGGCTCAGTCAGGGCACGGAAACCGGGTCTGCAGCGAAAATGCTTCGGGCGACGGTCCATCTCCTCGCAACAGCACCAACTTTTTCCAGGCATCATCTAAACTCACGCGGGTGCCGCGCGGCACCCACCACATCACCATCGTCGGTCCCTCTGAGCGGTCGACCCAGTCTCTGAGCGTCTTCATCCCATTGATGTGCAGCGGTTCCCGATAGGTAAAGCGGTGCATGGCTTGCACGTCTTTCCACCCCGCCATCGTCATAATGTGACAATTGTCTTCTGTCTTTTGCGCCGTATAGGCAAGCAGCCCCTCCATATCCAGAAACTGACCATCCGGCGCACGCACCCCGTGATTGTGCCACAGCAGATCTCCATCCTGTCGGGCCTGCGCAAAGACTTTGGGCAGTTGCTGAAAGAAGTAGATGGCGTTTGGATGGGCTGCCGAAAAGGCACCAATGGGGCGCACCACATTCATATGCACCAATACGTGATCCGACATAATCGGCTCCTTTTCGCTGTAGCAATCCTAGAGCAGTGGCGCACCATGGCAACCAACCTTCCCAAGCCCGGTCCGGCAGGCTAAAACGTGACCAACGCAGCAGAACAAAAACAGCAAGGCCCGCCATGACTTCCCCCAAACCCGTTGTTTTGTGCATTCTAGATGGCTGGGGGCTGCGCGATGATCCACATGGCAACGCCCCTCATTTGGCCAACACGCCGACCTTTGATCGCATCATGGCCGACTGCCCAAATGCCACGCTTGTCACGCACGGTCCGGACGTGGGTTTGCCAAGCGGTCAGATGGGCAACTCCGAGGTTGGCCACACAAACATCGGTGCAGGACGGGTTGTGGCCATGGACCTTGGGCAAATTGACCTTGCCATCGAAGAGGGCAGCTTTTTTCGCAACACGGCTCTGACCAGTTGGATCAGCGAAATCAAGGCCAAGGGCGGACGCGCCCACATCATGGGCGTGTTGTCAGATGGCGGTGTGCACGGCCATATCACCCACATGATCGCAGCCGCCAAGGCCTGCACGGATGCCGGATTGCCAGTGCTCATTCACGCCATTACGGACGGGCGCGACGTGGCTCCGAAATCGGCACTCGACTATCTGGCCCAGCTACAGGAAGCCCTGCCGAGAGATGCACGCATCGTCACCCTGACGGGGCGCTACTTCGCCATGGATCGCGACAATCGTTGGGATCGCGTTGAAACTGCCTGGCGGGCTATTGTCAATGCGGACGGCGCTGTGGTCGAGACCGCAATGCGTGCCATCGAAAACGCCTATGACGCAGACCAGACAGACGAATTTATCCCGGCATCTGTGATGGACGGCTACAAGGGAGCGACGGACGGTGATGGGCTGTTCTGCCTGAATTTCCGCGCCGACCGCGCACGCGAGATCATGGCTGCATTAGGCGACCCGTCCTTCGATGCGTTCGACATTAAGGGCCGACCTGACTGGGCTGGTTTGCTTGGGATGGCGGATTACTCCGAGGCGCATGGCGCCTACATGACGACCGCTTATCCCAAGCCCCATATTGCCAATACGTTGGGTGCGTGGGTAGCCAAAGCAGGATTGCGTCAGTTCCGTCTGGCCGAAACGGAAAAGTATCCACACGTCACATTCTTTCTGAATGGCGGAGAGGAAACGCCCGAACACGGTGAAGACCGGGCCATGCCGAAATCTCCGGCTGTTGCGACCTATGATCTGCAACCCGAAATGTCTTCGGTTGAGGTCACGGACAAGTTCATCGCCGCCATCGAAGCGGACTATGACCTGATCGTTGTCAACTACGCCAATCCCGATATGGTGGGGCATACAGGTGATTTGCAGGCCGCCATGGCCGCCTGTGAGGCGGTGGACGCCGGGCTTGCGCGTGTCTTGCCCGCGCTGGAAGCTGCCGGAGGTGTGATGATCCTGACGGCAGACCACGGCAACTGTGAAACAATGATCGACCCCGACACTGGCAATCCACACACCGCGCACACAACCAACCTTGTGCCTGTTGCGCTGGTTGGGGCGACAGGTGCACTGGCCGACGGACGTTTGGCCGACCTCGCGCCGACGCTGTTGCATCTGATGGGCTTGGAGCAGCCCGCTGAAATGACCGGGGTTAACCTGATTTCATGAGGGGTGCGCTAGCTCTTTTCTGCGTTCTGATAGGTGGTCCGCTTTGGGCACAAGACGAACCCGGTGCCTTGGCGCGCGCCGCAGGCGTGGCGCTTGCAGACGCATCGCAACAATTGGAAGCCGCCGAATCCGCCCGTGACCGCGTAAAGGCACTTACACAAACGGTGCAAGCCTATGAAGACGGCTTGTCGGCAATGCGCAGCGGTTTGCGCCGTGCCTCGATCCGCGAAGAACAGGTGCGTCGTCAATTACAGGCACGCGATGCGGAGATCGCGCAATTGCTGGCGGTATTGCAAACACTGTCGCCATCGGACGCACCGACCGCTTTCCTGCACCCGGACGGGCCAAAAGGCACGGCGCGCGCTGGCATGCTGCTGGCCGAAGTCACGCCTGCACTCAATCAGCGGGCCGCCCACCTGCGTCGTGATCTGGAAGACATGGAAGCATTGCGCATCCTGCAGGTGGATGCAGCGAAGCAGCTGCAAACCGGATTGACAGAAGTGCAGTCTGCCCGCACCGCGCTCAATCAGGCGATGGCGGAGCGAACGGATCTGCCAAAACGGTTCGCGGCCGACCCTGTGCGCACGGCCGTTTTGCTTGCGTCTTCCGAGACACTTGATGCTTTTTCCAGCGGTTTGACGGATATCGCCCTGAACGATAGCGATTGGACCCCGCCCAGCATAGATGACCAGATCGGCGCATTGCCACTGCCCGCACGCGGTTTACTGTTGCGCGCCTCCGGAGAAGCGGATGCTGCCGGAATCACGCGACCGGGCATTCTGTTGGCCACCCGTCCGGGCGCGCTTGTGACGGCTCCAACAGCATCAACATTGCGTTATGTCGGCCCACTCCTCGACTTTGGTAACGTCGTTATTCTGGAGCCTCGCCCGGGTACATTGTTCGTTCTTGCGGGCCTGGGGATCACCTATGGTGGCATTGGCGATATCATCACGGCGGGCACACCTCTGGGTCTGATGGGGGGATTGCCGGGGTCTGAGGCTGAAAATGGCCTTTCAACAGGTGGTGAAGGGGCTGGCGCTGCGCGTTCGGAAACGCTCTATATAGAAGTGAGACAGGGAAACGTAACTGAAGACCCGGCTGGGTGGTTCAGCATCGATAAGGATGGATAGGCAAGAATGAAAAAATTTGTCATGGCCGCATTGGGTGGCACACTGGCGGGTGCCATTGCCACAACGCAGGTGGCAGGGCCGCTGCTGGCGCAAGAAAGCGCATCCAGCGCAAGCGTGTACGAACAGCTGGATCTGTTTGGTGATATCTTCGAACGTATCCGCAACCAATACGTGGAAGATGTCGAAGCCAGCGAACTGATCGAGGCGGCTATTGACGGCATGCTGACGTCACTTGATCCGCACTCAAGCTATCTGTCGCCGGATGATGCCGCACAGATGCAGGTGCAGACGCGCGGCGAATTTGGCGGCCTCGGGATCGAGGTGACGCAGGAAGAGGGCTTTATCAAAGTTGTCTCGCCGATCGACAGCACCCCCGCGGCCGAGGCGGGCATCGAGGCGGGCGATTTCATCACCCATGTCGATGGCGAAAGCGTGTTGGGCCTGACACTGGACGAAGCCGTTGACCGGATGCGTGGCCCCGTTGGGTCCGAGATCATCATTACCGTAGTGCGCGAGGGCGAAGGTGAGCCCTTTGACGTCTCGATCATCCGCGACACCATCGAATTGCAGGCTGTGCGCAGTCGGACCGAAGGGGAAACAGTTGTTCTGCGGGTGACCACTTTCAACGACAAGACCACGCCCAACCTTGTCACCAAGCTGGCCGAAGAGGTCGAAGCGCTTGGCGGCATGGAGAACGTGAACGGGTTTGTTCTTGATTTGCGCAACAACCCCGGCGGACTGTTGACCCAAGCGATCCGGGTGTCCGATGCGTTTCTCAACGAGGGCGAGATTGTTTCGACCCGTGGGCGTAACCCGGCGGATGGCGACCGTTTCAACGCGTCCCAAGGTGATCTAGCCGAGGGCAAACCGATTGTCGTATTGATCAACGGCGGTTCTGCTTCGGCTTCCGAAATTGTGGCAGGTGCCTTGCAGGACCATCGCCGTGCCATCGTTGTCGGCACCAAGAGCTTTGGCAAAGGATCGGTTCAAACCGTCATGCCCTTGCGGGGCGCCAGCGCGATGCGTCTGACAACAGCGCGTTACTACACCCCGTCGGGCCGCTCGATTCAGTCGTTGGGTGTCAGCCCCGACATCATCGTGGAGCAGCCACGGCGCGCGCCAGCATCCGAGGAAGAGGACGAACCGCGCAGCGCCGTTGGCCAGCGTTCGGAATCCGACCTGCGGGGCAGCCTGAGCAACGACTCCTTGAGCGAGGACGAAATCCGCCAGATCGAAGCGGACCGTGACAAGGCTGCAGCAACGGCTGCTCTGCGTGAAGAGGACTATCAGCTGGCCTATGCCATCGACATCCTCAAAGGACTGAACGCTTTGGGGCCAACCGAGTAACGAGGCCCTGATCAGTAAAAAGGAACGGCGCCCTCTGTGGCGCCGTTTCGATTTAAATACCCCAGCCGAGTGAAGCCCAATGGAATATGTGATCCCCTGCCCACCCCAAGCATCCCTGTCTGTAGTTGGAACCGAGTCGCGTTTTCCGATCCGTCGCGTGTTTTGTGTCGGACGGAATTACGCAGCACATGCGCGTGAAATGGGCAAAGATCCTGAGCGTGAACCGCCGTTCTTTTTCACCAAACCAGCTGATGCGGTGATCGAAAGCCCATGCACTGTACCCTACCCCCCACTGACAAAGGATTTGCATCACGAGATGGAATTGGTGGTGGCTATCGGGAAAGGTGGCGCAGACATTCCTAGGGACGCGGTCATGGATCACATCTGGGGTGCTGCGGTCGGGATTGATCTGACTCGCCGCGATCTACAGGCCGAAGCGAAAAAGATGGGGCGACCATGGGATTGGGGCAAGGCGTTTGATTTGTCCGCGCCTATGTCACCCATTGTGCCAATTCAACAGGTCACCAGTCTGGAGACGGGCCGCATCTGGTTGGCTGTAAATGGTGAAGTGCGTCAGGACGCGGACATTGCAGACATGATCTGGTCAGTACGTGACCATGTGGCTTACTTGTCTCAATCGATGACCCTTGTGCCCGGTGATCTGGTGATGACAGGTACACCTGCAGGGGTCGCCGCGGTAACCCCCGGTGACGTCATGACCGGGGGTGTGGATGGGATTGGAACGTTGGACGTGACGATAGGTCCTCGGAACGCGGTCTAGCGCCTTGGTGCATTGCAGCAAAATGTGAGCGCAACCGGTTAAACGCTCTGGGTCGCGGCAATCGCGCGCTTCCAGCGCGCATAGCCGGTTTCACGCTCTTGCGTCGCCATAGTCGGTTCGAACCTCGCATCGCGCGCCCATGTTGCGGCAAATCCGTCCATATCTGGATAGACACCAGCCCGCATACCGGCCAGCCATGCCGCGCCAAGCGCAGTAGTCTCAAGTCCGGCGGGGCGGTCCACCGGCGCGCCCAGCATGTCAGACAGGAACTGCATCGCCCAATCATTTGCGCTTAGGCCGCCATCAACCCGCAGCACGGCATCTCCGGCATCTGGCCAGTCGGCCCGCATGGCTTCCCACAAGTCGCGGGTTTGAAAGCCGATGCTTTCCAGTGCGGCCCTTGCCATGTCTGCGGCATTGGTATCCCGCGTCAGGCCATAGACGGCGCCACGGCATTCAGGGTTCCAGTAAGGCGCTCCGAGCCCGGTAAAGGCGGGCACCAGAGTCACCGCGCCGCGCCCATTCTGAGCCAATGCTTGAGTCTCGCCAGCCTGCTGAATGATACCAAGGCCATCCCGCAACCATTGCACCACCGCACCAGCGATAAAGATAGAACCTTCCAGCGCGTAGGTCGGTTTGCCATCCAACTGATAGGCCACGGTAGTCAGCAACCGGTTCCGGGATGTGACGGGTGCATCGCCCGTATTCAACAGTGCAAAGCATCCTGTGCCATATGTGGATTTCAACATCCCCGGAGCGAAACACGCCTGCCCGATTGTGGCCGCCTGCTGGTCGCCTGCCACACCAAGGATCGGGGTCTCTCCACCCAGCCGATCGGTGACCCCAAAGTCTGACGCGCAATCGCGGACCTCTGGCAACATCTCCATGGGGATGTCGAGCATGGCACACATTTCCGGGCTCCATGCGCCTTTGTGGATATCATACAGCATCGTTCGTGCTGCATTGGTGGCATCCGTCACGTGGGCACGCCCATCCGTCATGTGCCAGATCAGAAAGCTGTCGACTGTGCCGAACAGCAACTTCCCGGTGCGGGCGAGATCTCGGGAGCCTGGGTGTTGATCAAGGATCCATTTGACTTTGGTCGCCGAGAAATACGGGTCCAGCAAAAGGCCCGTGATCCTGGTCACTTCGTCAGCATGCCCTGCAGCGCGCAACTCTTCGCAAATGCCGGCTGTCCGCCGGTCTTGCCAGACAATTGCGTTGTGCAGGGGTTCGCCTGTTTCGCGGTTCCAAATCACCGTTGTCTCGCGCTGATTGGTGATGCCAATCGCGGCTATGTCGTTTGCGCCCAATTTCGTTTCTTCCATAACGGCCTTGCATGTGGAACGGACGGTTGAAACAAGGTCTTCAGGGTCGTGTTCGACCCAGCCACTGTTGGGGAAATGCTGCGTGAACTCTTCCTGTGCGCTGGCAATAGGGGTCATGTTGCTGTCAAAGATGATCGCCCGCGAAGAGGTCGTCCCCTGATCGATGGCAAGAATATGGGTCATTGGGCATTCTCCTTCATCCATAAGTCCACAGCGGTACGCTGGTCCGGGGTCAGGCGCAGGCCCAGTTTGGTGCGGCGCCACAATGCGTCTTCGCCGGTGACGGCGTATTCATTCTGCATCATCCAGCGCAGCTCTGCCCCGGTCAGGGTCGCTCCAAAGTCTGGTCCAAGGTCCTCTGCCATTTTCGCATCGCCCAGCACAGCGCGGGCTTCGGTGCCGTAGGCGCGGATCAGGCGGGCAGCCCATTTGCGGTCCAGAAACGGGTAGGCCGTGATCAATTGATCCCGCAGGGCGTCCACATCACCAACAGCAAAGTCGCCACCCGGCAAAGCGACACCGGCGGTCCATGCGGTCCCCAGTTTCATCTTCTCCAAGGCCTGCTCAGCCAATTTACGATACGTAGTGATCTTGCCCCCGAACACGCTGAGGACGGGTGGGCCATTTTCATCCAGCGCCAGAACATAGTCCCGCGTTGCAGCCGTCGCCGACGACGCACCATCATCATAAAGCGGGCGCACGCCGGAGTAGGTCCAGACCACATCATCGACCGTGACGGGTCGTTCAAAATACTCCGAGGCGAAGGCGCACAAGTAATCCCGCTCCGTGTCACTGATGCGCGGCTTTTCGGCAGGGTCGGGATGGTCTGCATCCGTCGTCCCGATCAGAGTGAATTCCTGTTCATAGGGGATCGCAAAGATGATGCGCCCGTCTGTGCCTTGAAAGAAATAGGCCTTGTCATGGTCGTAGAGCTTTTTGGTGACAATGTGACTGCCGCGCACGAGGCGGATTTTATGTTGTGCGTTCTGGCGCATGACGCCCGTGAGAATGTCGGCAACCCACGGTCCGCCAGCATTGACCAGTGCCTTGGCGCGAAAGGTCCCCCGATCTGTCTCGATGCGCCACGTATCACCGTCACGTGCCGCCACGTTCACACGGCAACGCGTCATGACGCAGGCACCACGGGCCTGTGCATCGCGCGCATTCAACATGACCAGTCGGGAATCCTCGACCCAAGCATCGCTGTATTCGTATGCCTTTTTGAAACGAGATTTGAGGCTTGCGCCCTCCGGTGCGCTCGTCAGATCGAGTGTTTCGGTGCCCGGTAGAATTTTGCGGCCACCGAGGTTGTCATAAAGAAACAGGCCAAGTCGGATCAGCCATGCCGGGCGACGTCCCTTCATCCAGGGCATGATCCTGGCCAGCAAGCGAGAGGTCGGCGTTTCGCTGTCAAAACGCATGTCGGGGGCGTAAGGCAGCACAAACCGCATCGGCCAGCTGATATGAGGCATGGCTCTAAGAAGTGTCTCGCGTTCCTTCAGTGCAGACTTGACCAGACCAAATTCAAAGAACTCCAGATAGCGAAGCCCGCCGTGGAACAATTTGGTTGAGGCAGAAGAGGTCGCGCCGCCCAGATCCCCAGCCTCGGCGATTGCCACACTCAGGCCACGACCTGCAGCATCACGGGCAATCCCGGCACCGTTGATGCCGCCCCCGATGATAAACAGGTCGTAGACTTGGTCGTCTGCCATTCCGGTGCCTTTTTGCAAAAATTTCGCCGTGATGTAGGTCGAAAGGGCGCAGGCATCAAGCTGGGGTCACCGCTGCGGCGTCATGTCCTTGAGGCCCAACAGAACGGCTGCGCCGATCATCAGCCCACCACATACCCGATTGATAGTGGAAAAAGACAAGCGCGCCATGCGGGCCATAACCACATCCGCCGCCCACCCCCAAGCGATCAGTGTCAGCCCGTCCGCCAGCAAATAAGTCGCCCCGAGGATCAGCAGTTGGGGCAGGATGGCCACATCTGGCGTTATGAACTGCGGGAACAAAGCTGCAAAGAACACCACGGCAAATGGGTTGGTCATGGATGTTACAAAACCCATTCTGAACAGACGCCCGGGCGTGGCACTGGTCGCTGCCTGTCCGCGATGTGGCGCATCCGAAGACCGGATCATCTGAAAGCCGATCCAGACCAGATAGGCGACCCCCAGCCATTTGATCCATCCAAATGCCGCAGCCGAAGTGGCGATCAAAGCTGCAAGGCCGAAAGCCGCAGCCGTCATCTGCAATATGTTTGCGCTGAGATCTCCGGCGATCACCCACAGACTGCGCTTGAGCCCATGCTTCATCGCATTGGAAATGATCAGCAGCTGGCTGGTATCCGGTGGCGTGGCAAAAAAGACGGCCACGGCCGCAAGATAAAGCAAATAGGTCTCAGCGCTCACACCCGCGCCGCAATGGCAAGGTCGGGACCGAAAATCGTGTCTGCATGTTCACTCATGTAGATTTTCAGCCAAGGGGTGAAACGCTCGGAATTGCGACTGACCATCGCCTTGAGGTCATGGTAATCCACCCATTCCGTCGCCATCACTTCATCGGGGTTGGGGGCAAGTGGCATCGCATTGGACGCGCGCCCCAGGTAGACATCGACAACTTCGTGTTCGATCAACCCGTCCCCGACATCCGCGCGGTATTCCAGATGGTGGCGGTGTTCCAGCGCAAGGCCCGTAATCCCGAGTTCCTCGTTCAGTCGACGTGTGGCGCATACCGAAGGTGGCTCATCCCAATCGGGGTGGGTACAGCAGGTGTTCGCCCAAAGTCCGGGCGTGTGGTACTTGCCCATCGCCCGCTGTTGCAGCAGCACTTCGGTGCCGCGCACCACAAATACGGACACCGCCTTGTGGCGCAGGCCGCGCTTGTGCGCTTCAAGCTTTTCAACAGGGGTCAACTCGCCATCGACCCATGCAGGGATCATGATGCTCATACGTGGTTCGCCTTCACGAGGCCGGTGAGATGGGCCAGGTTCTTGATGCCGATTTTGACATGGGCCATGGGCCGTGCCTTGACCAGCTTTTTGTTCATATACGCTTCGAATGTGAGGCGCTGCACGTCAATGTCATGACAGAGCGACACAAACCGTTCGCGCCGATCATCGCTGCGGTAATAGGCGTTCTGCATCGAGGCGAGAACGCGGAACACCGTCTTGTGCTCGCGCATGAACAATTTGCGGGCCAGTTTCAGGTCTTTGACACGACCGGACGCGAGGGTCGCGGCGCAAGCCGTGGCGGCCACGCGGCCCCCGACCATGGCATAGTAAATGCCTTCACCCGAAGACGGCGCAACCACTCCGGCGGCGTCCCCGGCCAGCACGACATCTTTGCCATTGTCCCAACAGTCCAACGGTTTCAGCGGGATCGGCGCGCCCTCTTTGCGCAAGGTTTCACAGTGATCAAGACCACTGGCCGCGCGCAAGGCTGCGGTGGCGTCCTTGAGATTGACAGAGGACAGCTCGGAGCCCATGCCCACGCTTGCGCTGTCACCGTGCGGGAACACCCAGCCGTAAAAGTCCGGCGAGATTGCTCCGTCATAGATCACGTCGCAGCGCACTGGATCATAGACGTCCGTTTTGGGCGGGGCCTTGATGATCTCGTGATAGGCAAAGACCAGCGGCACTTTGTCGGCGTCCTTGACCTCTGCCAGACCAACGCGGGACTTTGCACCATCTGCGCCGATGACCAGCTTGCAAGGCAATGCGCGCTCCTCTTGGGTGGCCTTGTCGCGATAGATGACAACTGGCGTGCCCTCTGGCCGCTCGATGCGCACGAACGTGCCGGTAAAATACTCAGCCCCGGCTTCCGCCGCGCGCGCTCTCAGGAATGGATCAAAGTCCTTGCGATCCACCATACCCACATATCCGTTTTCGATCGGGATATCGACGTGTCTGCCCGTGGGAGAAATCATGCGGGCAGTTGTCACCTTTGTCAGCAGTTGGTCTTCGCCAACATGAAAGTCTTGCATCAGGCGGGGCGGAATGGCGCCTCCGCACGGTTTGATGCGGCCCTCGCGGTCAAGCAACGCAACGCTGTGGCCCGAGCGGACCAGATCTTCGGCAGCGGTGGCACCAGAGGGCCCTCCGCCTACGACAACGACATCAAACATCTTCTCTCACTCCCCGGGAACCAAGGTTGCATCATTCATATCGTCAGCCCGCATCACGCGCGCAGCGACAATGGCGGCGCACAAGAACAGTGCCGCCTCCAGTGTGAAAATTGCGCCATAGGCGGCTGCGTCAGGCAGGATCAGACGGCTCAGATCCAACAGCCCGGTCGCCACCAGTCCGGCAAGGCCGGCAGCAATCGCCTGGGCTGCACCGAACACACCCATGCGCGTGCCGGTGCTGCGCGCTTGGGCTGCCGCCAGCTGCATCATGGAACCGACAGCGCCAACGACGAACAATCCGTTGCCAAGGCCCAGCACAACAGTGCTTGGCACCAGTGCCATCCCTGCGCCAAGCGCCAAGAGCCCGACGGCTGACAGAATGCACCCGGCCACAGCCCAAAACCGCAGCGATCCGATACGCAGTTGCGACAGAAGTCCGGCGGCGATCATCCCTGCCAGCGCCGCGCCGTCCTTGCCGCCCGAAAGCTTCGTGCTGTCTGCGGGTGTTAGCCCGTGGATATGGCCTGCAAAGGGTTCAAAGATGAGCTCGGACAAGTAGAACGCGATGATCGACAGGAACACAAACCCGGTAAAGCGCCGCGCAACGGGATCTGCCCACGTGCGCCGCAACGCATCGCCGAGTGGGGTATCGTCGGTTTCAACATCATAGCCTGCTTTGGTCTCGACGCGGTAGGTCGCGATGAGGCAGAGGATAAATGCAATCGCACCGACAGATGCAACAATCAGGATCAGGCGGTCTGCGGAGTAAGGTTTGAGCGCGATACCTGTGCCCACAGATGCGATGATTGCACCCGCGATCAGCAACAGCCAGGCGAGCGTCGCCGCGGCCCCTTTGCGTGGCCCGGTGACACTGGCCAGCAAGGCCAGAAACGACGTACCAGCTGCGCCAATGCCCAGCCCAATGGCGGCATAGGACACCACCCATATCACCAGCGCCTGAGTGACAGATGTTTCGGCCACGGCAATCCCCCACGCTGCGCCAAGGACACCCAAAGCCACCACGGCAATCCCAATCAGGATGAATGGGGTTCGCCCCCCTTTGACATCCGAGCGATGGCCCCACATGGGCCGCGTCAGTTGCACCCCGTAGTGCAGAGCGACCAGCAATCCCGGCAGCAGTGCAGGCAGCGCAAGGTCCACGGTCATCAGGCGATTGAACAGATTCACAGGCAGGGCAGCGAGGCCACCGATGGCAGCGTTCACCAGACACAGACGCACCAAAAGGCCCCAGCTTGCCGTCATGTCAGCCCCCGCAAGGCAGAGGCCGCAATCATCATGCCGGAGACATAAAGCAGCACGCCTGTGCCATTGTACCAAGGGGCCTTGGCTTTGGGATCTTGGAACATCACCTTCATGGCCCAGAACTGGATCAACAGCACCAAGGTCACGCCAGCAGCGTGCATTGGGCGGTCCCATAGGAACAGCAGCGCGATGACGACAGCCTGTGGCACGGCCATGACCCAACAAGCGACCTGCGCCGCGCGGCGTGGACCAAGAGTGACAGGCAAAGAATTCACGCCCATCTGGCGATCCCCCTCAAGTGCCTTGAAGTCATTGAGGGTCATGATCCCATGCGCCCCAACCCCGTATAACAAGGCCACCAGCAGCACCTCGGCGCGCGGCGCGCCTGCGCTGAGAACGGCTGCGCCCGTGATCCACGGCAGGGTTTCATAACTGAGACCGACAAGGCCCGGCCCCCACCAGCCTGAGCGTTTCAGGCGAACAGGTTCTGCTGAATAGGCCCAAGCCGCCAAAACGCCCACTACCGTCGCCGCAAACCCCCACGGCCCAAGTTGCCAACCGACAAACAGGGACAAACCCGACATGGCTAGGGCGATCCACAGTCCCCACCGGCCCGGGATTCGACCGGAAGGAATGGGGCGGTCTGGTTCGTTGATGGCGTCCACGTGGCGGTCGCACCAGTCGTTGGCGGCTTGTGACATGCCGCACACGATCGGACCAGCGAGTAAAACACCAAGCAAAACAAGATGCCATTGCCCGGTCACTGCAGCGCCAGAGGCGATCAGACCGCAAACATATGCCCACATTGGAGGAAACCACGTGATCGGCTTGATCAAACGCAGAGCGGCGGCAGGTTCAGGAAACCGGCGCATGGGAAGGGACGTGCTGACATCCATAGTGTCAACTATGGTTTACATATTGAGTCGGCGCAAGTGTCAGGTGTGCGTGTCAGCGCGCCCAGCTATCCGTCCTTGCTGAGCAGCCCGTATTTGCGCAGCTTCACATAAAGCGACTGACGCGACAGCCCCAACATCTCCGCAGCGGCGACACGGTTGTTGCGTGTCAGATTGACGGCTGTCTCGATGCACATCTTTTCGACGACATCTGTCGTTTCGGCCACAATATCCTTGAGCGATGCGGAGCCAACCAGTTCCATGACGTTGCGCCCCGGGTCGGGCAGGGTGGTGCTGCTGCCGCTTTCGGCCTTGCGCACACCTTCGAGGCGACTGACATCCCGCATGATAAGGGCGATGGCAGGGGCTTCACTGTTTTCCAGCCGCGTGGCGGAGACCTCAACCGGGACCCGTGCGCCAAGATCATTGACCAGTTTGGTGGCATATAGGCGCACCTGTCCGGTACGTCCTGCATTCTCAAGCAATACGCCAAGATCGATCTGGCCGCGGGTCAGGTAATCCGACAACGATCCTCCGACGACATCGCTCAGATGTGCGGCTCCGATCAGATCCTGAAAGGCGTCGTTGACGGACAAAACGGTTCCGCGACCATCCATGAAGACGATGGCATCTGATGTGCCTCTGAACAACGCAGCTGCATGACTGCTTGTGGCATCGGGTGCGGCGGTTCCGGTGTCTTCTCCGGTCAAGCGGCACATCAGCACGCGTTGCCCGGCGGCGCGGAACACGACAGGATGCAAGAGAAGGCGTTCGCGCGTGCGTGTGACCCGAACTGTCACCGGACCAGCATCATCCGAGAGAGTCGAATTCATGAGACTCTCGGTCAACTCACTGCCGGAACGATCTGAAAAAAGCGTTGCGAAGGTCGCCCCGGACAAGGCTTCGGGTTTCAGGCCAAGCAGGGCAGCGGCGCGGTCATTGGCATCTTCGACCCGACCGGTCTGGACCGAGACAAACACGACTGCATCATCGACATTTGCCATGACAACACGGTAGCGCGCGTCAAATTCGCGTTTGACCTCGTAACCCTGTTCCAGAGCGATCTGGGCCTGAACAAGCTGCTGCTGCGTTTCAGCGATGGGGCGCAAGTCACGACCCAAAAGCAAAACGGCATCTTCGTGGCCAAAACGGTGGAACGTATAGCGGACAGGGTACTGCCACACGGCATTGTCCGCATGGTTCAACTCAATCGATTTGCGCGGCACGCCGCCATCGAGGTACGCGGAATGCGCAAGCTGGAACTTGTTGATACTGTCTTCGGTCAGAAACTCGACGACGGGGCGGCCTTCCCAGTGATTGAGATTGCCAAAGCTGTCGTCCTGACTGTTGATGACAACGGACAGGATCAATCCTTCGGCAGATACCACCAAAGCAATGTCTGACGCCGCGCCTATGATGCTGCTGAGAAACTCGGGCTCAATCAGCGGCACAGAGCCGCTTGTCCAGAAGTTGCTGCCTCCTGTGGTCATCCGCGGCTGAGCGCCTTGTGCCGCTTCATACAGAAGCTGACCACATCCTTCGCCGTATTCGTCACCAGATCTACGCCTGTCTTGTCTTTCATACCGTCCCGGTCGCCGCGCACAGCCCCACCAAGGGCGAGTACAGGCATCGGATCAGCCGCTTTTTTGATCTTCTTAACCGTTTTGGCGATGCTATCAAGGGCAGAGCCCCTGGCACAAGACATCAAGACCATGTCCGGCTGATCACAAATGACGCGGTTGGTGATAAATTGTGTCCGTTCGGAAATTGACAGGCTCACATCGCACCCCAAACGGCGCAGTTGAGCCGCCACGACCGAAGCGCCCAGGAAGTGTTGTTCGCCTTCGGGGACAACGACCAAAGCATGAAGCGCATCGCTGTCCGCATGGGTCAGGTGAGTTGTTTCAGAAGATGCCTCGCCCAGAAGGGATTGCAGGCGCAGGGCTCCTACAGTGACGGATGCAAAATCAAGATCGGATGTCTGCCAAAGCTCGCCAATACAATCGGCTGCCTGAGGGATGTACAAATCGATGATCGCGTCTACAGTCAGGCGGTAGCCGCGCAATTCGTCCATGACCTGCATCACGTCAAAGCCTTTGGGGGCGGTGATGGCGCGCACGAGATAGTCGACAACAACCTGCCGAGCGCCCGTAGGACCTGCAGTCTGACGTTCACGCAATAGCGAAATCACCTGCGAGGCCAAAGGCTCCAGGTTGTCTCCTGACCCACGATTGGGAAAGGCTGTGCCAAAAGGGTCGTCATGCGCCATGGCTTACCTCGGACGGTACATACGCAGTGGACGACTCTGGCGCGATCAGAGTCGTTGTTCTATTGGGGAATTGTCCGCCGCGACGTGCAACATGTCAACTCGATTTGACAACAATAAAGCGTCATCACTCCCACGCTAGGGCGCGCTGCAGCGCTTATTCCTTTAAATATATAAGGTTATGAAGCTTGTTCGCTTTATGTGAGCTTTGAAGAATATCCAAATACTGACATCCAAAGTGTAACTTATAATTGACACTTTTTACTTCTGCCCGGTACTTTCGAGTTATGTAGCCAGGGAGAGGCGCAGTTTCATGTCCCATCAGGGAAGTACGGCACAGGCCCGCGTCGGGCTTTACACAGCGCAAGAGCGTGCGCGTCGTGACGCCACCATCTGGACGCCGGTTCAGGGGGTGTTGGCGCCTGTACAATTCCTTGTCTTCCTCGTCTCGCTCGGCCTTGTCATTCGCTACCTCACAACAGGCGAAGGGTATGCCATCGCGACCGGCTCGATCGTGGTCAAGACGGCAGTTTTGTACGTCATCATGATAACAGGGGCGATCTGGGAAAAAGTCGTTTTCGGCCAATACCTTCTGGCACCTGCGTTCTTTTGGGAAGACGTGTTTTCCTTCCTCGTTATCGGCCTGCACACGGCCTATCTCTGGGCGCTGTTTTCTGGCGCGTTGCCCCCTCTCTCCCTGATGTGGTTGGCCCTCGCCGCCTATGGGGCATACGTCATCAACGCCGTCCAATTCGTGCTCAAACTAAGGGCGGCCCGTTTGCAAGCGTCCGCCCTGACGGAGGCCACAGCATGACCGAATTACCGCGCTTACCCAGCAGTGGTGGTTGCCGGGAAACACCGATTCTCAAACAGCGGGGCCAGCGCGAGGTGTTCTGTGGTTTGACTGGAATCATCTGGCTGCACCGCAAGATGCAGGACGCATTCTTCCTCGTGGTTGGATCGCGCACCTGTGCTCATCTGCTGCAATCCGCTGCTGGCGTCATGATTTTTGCCGAACCCCGTTTTGGCACTGCGATTCTTGAAGAGACAGATTTGGCGGGATTGGCCGACGCTCAGGACGAGTTGGACAAGGTGGTCGACGAATTGCTGTCGCGACGCCCGGACATCAAGCAATTGTTCCTTGTTGGGTCCTGCCCGTCCGAAGTGATAAAACTGGATCTGTCCAAGGCCGCTGAACGCATGACGCAGCGCCATGCGCCTTCGGTGCGCGTGCTTAACTTTTCCGGTTCCGGGATCGAGACGACTTTTACCCAGGGCGAAGATGCCTGCCTTGCCTCGATGGTTCCGGTCTTGCCGCAGGACGACCAGCGTCAATTGATGCTGGTTGGGGCGCTGCCGGATGTCGTCGAAGAGCAAGCCATCGGTATGCTTGAGGCGATGGGGATTGGCCCGATCAAAGTGTTGCCCGCCCCCCGCGCGGACGGCGATATGGGTGTGGGCAAGGGGACGGTCTATGCCCTGACGCAACCCTTTCTTGGCGACACTCATGATGCATTGACGCGCCGCGGCGCGCGCCATCTTCCGGCACCGTTTCCGTTTGGTGAAGAAGGGACAACCCAATGGCTTGCGGCCATCGCCACCGAGTTCGGCGTGGCGCCAGAGCTGTTTGAACAGGTCACCGCAGCGCCGCGCGCCCGTGCCCGCAAAGCCATCGCTCAAGCGGCAGAGACGCTGAAAGGCAAGTCGATCTTCTTCTTTCCTGACAGCCAATTGGAGATCCCGCTGGCGCGTTTCCTGACACGCGAGTGTGGAATGCAGGCTATCGAAGTGAGTGCGCCGTTCATTCACAAGGGTATCGTTGGCTCGGATCTTGATCTGCTGGCCGAAGGCCCAACCATTTCCGAAGGGCAAGACGTTGACCTGCAACTGGACCGCGCCCGCGAGGCCCGCCCGGACCTAACGGTCTGTGGTCTTGGTCTTGCCAATCCGCTTGAGGCCGAAGGGCTGGCAACCAAGTGGGCAATCGAACTGGTCTTTACCCCGGTGCATTTCTACGAACAGGCGGGTGACCTTGCCGGCCTGTTCTCGCGGCCAATGCGGCGCGCTGACCTTCTGAAACTGGAGGCAGCCGAATGAAGTTGACCGTCTGGACATATGAGGGGCCGCCCCATGTTGGCGCAATGCGCGTCGCCACGGGCATGACGGGTTTGCACTATGTGCTCCACGCCCCTCAGGGCGACACATACGCCGATCTATTGTTCACGATGATCGAGCGGCGCAATCATCGCCCACCTGTCACATATACGACATTTCAGGCGCGTGATCTGGGGGCTGATACAGCCAACCTGTTCAAGTCGGCCGCGCAGGATGCTTATGATCGCTTCAAGCCAGAAGCCATCATTGTTGGCGCCTCTTGCACAGCTGAGTTGATTCAGGATGATCCGGGCGGCATGGCTGAAACGATGGGCCTGCCCGTTCCAGTTATCCCGCTTGAACTTCCCAGCTATCAGCGCAAAGAGAATTTTGGCGCTGACGAGACATTCTTTCAGATCGTCAAGGCACTGGCCAAGCCGGTGGAGCGGACCAAGCAGATCACCGCCAACCTGATTGGGCCAACTGCACTGGGTTTTCGCCACCGCGACGACATCCAGGAAATCACGGCCTTGCTGTCTGATATGGGCATCAGCGTGAATGTGGTTGCGCCGATGACGTCTTCGCCTTCGGACATCGCACGCATGGGTGCGGCGCATTTCAATGTGCTGATGTATCCGGAAACAGCCGAAAGTGCGGCCCGCTGGTTAGAGCGGGAGTTTGATCAGCCCTATACCAAGATCGTTCCCATCGGCGTTGGCGCAACCCGTGATTTCGTCGCTGAGGTGGCGCAATTGACAGGTGTTGATCCCTACATGGATGAAAGCCGGTTGCGTCTGCCTTGGTACTCGAAATCCGTGGACTCAACCTATCTGACGGGCAAGCGCGTGTTCCTTTTTGGTGACGGAACGCATGTGCTGGCGGCCGCCCGCGTCGCATCTGACGAGATGGGTTTCGAGGTTGTCGGCATAGGCTGCTACAACCGCGAAATGGCCCGGCCCGTGCGTGCCAAGGCGCGTGAGATGGGCCTTGAGGCGACCATCACTGACGATTACCTCGAAGTGGAGCGTGTGATTGAAGCACTGCAGCCCGAGATGATCCTGGGCACGCAGATGGAGCGCCATATCGGCAAGCGTCTGGGTATTCCTTGCGCCGTTATTTCCGCGCCCGTCCACGTGCAGGATTTCCCTGCCCGTTACTCTCCGCAAATGGGGATCGAGGGCGCAAACGTGTTGTTTGATACGTGGGTGCATCCGCTGGTCATGGGGCTGGAGGAGCATCTGCTGCACATGTTCCGCGATGATTTTGAATTCCACGATGCGGCGGGTCCTTCTCATCATGGCGGTCATGCGCCTGCGGCGAGCGCGGATGGGGGGTCAGCCCCACGTCCTACAGACTCCCCCCGGGATTTGTCCGGAACAGAGAACAAGAGCGGTCAGGTGATCTGGCTGGATGCCGCGGAACGTGAGTTGAAGAAGATCCCGTTTTTTGTGCGCGGCAAGGCTCGCCGCAATACCGAGAGTTTCGCCGTTGAACGTGGTGTGGGTGAGATCTCGGTCGATACCCTTTACGAAGCAAAGGCCCATTTTGCGCGATGACACTGGCATAACGGGGCGTTTGCCCGGCTACCGCGTGGTCATCATCACGTTGGACAGTCACGCCGCCGGTCCGGCGCGGCGGGCGATGGAGGCGTTGTCGGCAGACTACCCGGGCCTGGATTTGCAGATTCACGCTGCCGCGGAATGGGGCGAGACACCGGGCGCGTTTGAGGCGGCGGAAGAGGCCGTGCGTCAGGGCGATATTATCATCGCCAACCTGTTGTTTCTCGAAGAGCATGTTGCGCGCATTCTGCCCGCGTTGCAGGACCGTCGCGACCACTGCGATGCGATGATTGGTGTCATCGCTGATGCGGAGGTGGTTCGTCTGACCCGTATGGGTTCTCTTGATATGACGGCGCCGCCCAGCACCATGGGCAAATTGATGAATCGGCTGCGCGGGTCGTCGAAACCGTCAACAGAAAGCGGCGCCAAGAAGATGGCGATGCTGCGCCGCTTGCCCAAGATCCTGAAATTCATTCCCGGCAAGGCGCAGGATTTGCGGTCGTGGTTCCTTGTGATGCAATACTGGCTGGGCGGATCTGACGACAACGTGCGCGCCATGATTCAGTTCTTGCTGAACCGGTATGCCTCGAGCGCGGACTGGGCCAACACCCCCGAAGCGGCGTTGCCAATCGACTACCCGGACACTGGCCTGTACCACCCGGACCTTGCTCAGCGCATCACAACGGATGCGGCCGACATTGCTGGACCCGACGGGGCTAAAATGACGGTCGGCGTGGTCATGCTGCGTTCATACGTTCTGGCGGGTGATACGGCGCACTACGACGGTGTCATACGCGCGCTTGAGGCGCGTGGCATACGGGTGTTACCCGCCTTTGCCGGTGGTTTGGACGCGCGTCCGGCCATTGATACCTTTTTCAAAGGGCAAATTGATGCGCTGGTGTCGCTGACCGGTTTCAGCCTTGTGGGTGGCCCTGCCTATAACGACAATGTTGCGGCAATTGACGTGTTGGCCGAACTCGACGTGCCTTATCTTGCCGCTCATGCGCTTGAGTTTCAAACGCTGGGCCAGTGGGCGGACAGCTCGGGTGGGCTGGGGCCCATCGAGACCACAATGCTTGTGGCTTTGCCCGAGTTGGACGGCGCCACCTGCCCAACCGTATTTGGCGGACGTTTGGGGCCAGAAGGATGCTCTGGCTGCGCGCATATGTGCCGGGCGGGTGAGCCCAAGGCGATGGTCGCCTGCCCTGAACGCGCGGCGGTGCTGGCTGAAAAGACGCAGCGACTGGGCCATTTGCGCCGCAAGCAGAATGCTGACAAGAAAGTGGCCGTGGTTTTGTTCGGGTTCCCGCCCAATGCCGGGGCCGTCGGCACAGCCGCTTATCTTTCCGTGTTCGAAAGCCTGTTCAACACTCTGTGCGCCATGAAAGCGCGCGGATATCGCGTGGACGTCCCGCAGGATGTGGATGCACTGCGTGCCCAAGTGCTGCAAGGCAATGCGGCGCAGTATGGTCAAGAGGCCAATGTCGCTGCACATGTTGATGCCGACACGATTGTGCGCACGTCCAGACATCTGGCCGAGGTGGAAAGTGTGTGGGGTCCTGCGCCCGGTCGTGTGCAGTCGGATGGGCGTGGTGTGTTTGTGCTGGGCCGGGACTTTGGCAACGTCTTTGTGGGTGTGCAGCCAGCCTTTGGGTACGAGGGCGACCCGATGCGGTTGCTGTTTGAAAAAGGCTTTGCCCCGACACATGCATTTGTGACGTTTTACCAATGGCTGCGGGATACGTATCAAGCGGATGCTTTACTGCATTTCGGGATGCACGGTGCGCTGGAATTCATGCCGGGCAAGCAATCCGGGATGGGCGCCAAAGACTGGCCTGATCGTTTGATTGGCGAACTGCCGAATATCTACCTGTATGCCGCCAATAACCCATCCGAAGCATCGCTGGCCAAGCGTCGTTCCAATGCCGTTACAATCACGCACCTGACACCGCCACTGGCCCAGTCTGGTTTGTATAAGGGGCTGGCGGAACTGAAGGACTCCCTCAGCCGCTGGCGCGAAATGAATACAGACGATCCAGCGCGGTCGGACATTGAGGACCTGATCGCAGAGCAGGCCGAAGCTGTGGACATGGGCGGAACGCCTGCTGATGCACTCTGGCTGCGATTACTGGAAACCGAAGACGCGCTGATCCCGGATGGCTTGCACGTTGTTGGGCAACCTCTGAGTGATCAGGCCCGGTCAGACTATGTTGATCTAATGCCCCATGCAGATGACGACGCCCGCGCCCGAGTGGACAGGCTGTTGCAGGATGAAACCGAATTGGGTGCGATCATGACGGCGCTTGACGGGCGCTACATCCGTCCTGTGCCGGGTGGGGATTTGATCCGCTCAACCGAGATTTTGCCAACAGGTCGCAACATCCATGCCTTTGATCCGTTTCGCATGCCAACCACGTTCGCATGCCGTGACGGGGCGAAACAGGCCGAGCTGTTGCTTGAAACGCACCCGACATTGCCGCGCTCCATCGCTTTGGTGCTTTGGGGGTCGGACAACATCAAGTCCGACGGGGTGCCAATTGCGCAGGCTCTTGCCCTCATGGGCTGCACACCGCGATTTGACAGCTTTGGCCGTCTGGCCGGGGCAGATCTGATTCCGTTGTCTGAATTGGGGCGCCCGCGCATTGATGTGATCATGACGCTGTCAGGTATTTTCCGCGATCTGTTGCCATTGCAGACGCGGTTGCTGGCCGAGGCGGCATTGAAATGCGCCGAGGCGGATGAACCGCTGGAACAGAACTACATCCGCGCCCATGCACTCACCTATGCCGAGGCGCAGGGTATAGACTTGGCGACGGCTGCCTTGCGTGTCTTTTCGAATGCAGAAGGGGCCTATGGGTCAAATGTGAACCAGCTGGTCGACAGCTCCGCCTTTGGAGAAGAGGACGAGTTGGCCGACGCCTACGAGAACCGCAAGAGTTTTGCCTACGGTGTGGACGGTAAATCAGCCGCCAATCCCGCTCTGCTGCAGAAGGCACTGGCAGATGTGGAGATTGCGTATCAGAACCTCGAGTCGGTTGAGCTTGGGGTTACATCTGTCGATCACTACTTTGACACGCTGGGTGGCATCGCTCGGGCGGTGAAACGCGCGCGCGGGACAGATGCCGCTGTTTACATCGGAGATCAGACGCGTGGGGCGGCCAAGGTGCGCACGCTGAAAGATCAGGTGGCGCTGGAAACCCGTAGTCGCGCGCTGAACCCCAAGTTCTTCGAGGGGCTGCTAAAGCACGGTGCGGAAGGGGTCCGCCAGATCGAAGCGCACGTGACCAATACCGTCGGTTGGTCCGCCACAACGGGGCAGGTTGACGAATGGGTCTATCAGCGGATCTCGGAGACCTTTGTGTTGGATGAGGAGATGCGCAAGCGCATCGCCGATCTGAATCCCACTGCCTCCAGCCGCATGGCCAATCGACTTCTGGAAGCGTCCGACAGGAACTACTGGGCGCCCGATGCTGACACCTTGGCTGCGCTGCAAGACGCGGCGGACGCCCTGGAAGACAAACTGGAAGGGATCGCAGCCGAATGACCCTTGCACGCAACAGACATGACAGGAGCCTCCGGCGGGAGTTCACCTGGCGAGATGAAACGGGGGATCGCGCCCCCTTTGAAAGGAGGCTCGCATGAGCCCACTCGATAGAAATCCACCTGTATTGCGTGGTCAGGATGGCGAAGGGTCCGTTCAGGTCCATCAGGATGCCGAGGCACAGATCGAAGGGGCCAAGGTGTTTTCCGTGTATGGCAAGGGCGGCATTGGCAAATCGACGACGTCGTCCAATTTGTCAGCGGCGTTTTCCAATTTGGGTAAGCGGGTGCTGCAAATCGGGTGCGACCCCAAGCATGACAGCACGTTCACGCTGACGGGTCATTTGCAGCCGACTGTGATTGATATTCTCAAAGAGGTCGACTTTCACCCCGAAGAGTTGCGCCCCGAAGACTTCGTGACGACCGGCTACAACGGCGTGATGTGTGTGGAGGCCGGTGGGCCACCTGCGGGCACGGGTTGTGGCGGTTACGTGGTGGGGCAAACCGTGAAACTGCTCAAGCAGCACCACCTGCTGGAAGAAACCGACGTGGTTATCTTTGACGTGTTGGGCGACGTTGTTTGCGGCGGCTTTGCAGCCCCTTTGCAGCATGCGGACCGGGCGCTCATCGTGACGGCCAACGACTTTGACAGCATCTATGCGATGAACCGCATTATCGCCGCTGTCCAAGCCAAGTCCAAAAACTACAAGGTGCGGCTGGCGGGTTGTGTGGCCAATCGTTCGCGCGAGACAAACGAGGTGGATCGCTACTGTGACACGGTCGGCTTCAACCGCATCGCTCATATGCCGGACGTCGACGCCATTCGCCGCTCGCGTTTGAAGAAAAAGACACTGTTCGAAATGGACGACGAAGAAGATATCGTGCGCTGCCGTGCGGAGTATATCCGTCTGGCCGAAACACTGTGGAACGGGACTGAGGGCCTTGCCCCGGCACCGATGGAAGATCGCGATATCTTTGAACTTCTGGGTTTTGATTGATGGAGCGTACCGCCGTCCAGACAACGACCCTGTCCCCGCGCGCCAGCGGGGCGAAAGCGCATGGCTATGATCAGACGCGCGCGCGCGTCGAGACGTATTTTGATCGTACGGCCACCAAAACATGGGAACGTCTGACATCTGATGCGCCCGTGTCGCGTATCCGCGAGACTGTGCGTCAGGGACGAGACCGGATGCGGGCCGTGATGCTTGAACGCTTGCCTAAGGATCTGTCAGGCGCACGGATACTGGACGCGGGCTGTGGTCCGGGCATGGCGACGATTGAGTTGGCTAAACGCGGCGCAGATGTAGTTGCCGTCGATATCTCGCCGCAACTCATCGATATCGCAGAATTGCGGTTGCCTCCAGAATTGCGCAAACGGGTGACATTGCGCGCAGGTGATATGCTGGATGCCGGTCTTGGCCGTTTTGATGCCGTGATCGCCATGGACAGTCTAATTTATTACACGGCGGATGATATTGGGGCGGCGCTTTCGGGTCTTGAAAAGCGGGTCAACGGCCCGATCGTTTTCACCGTGGCGCCCCGGACCACGGCCTTGATGGCGATGTGGTATGCGGGCAAGGCGTTTCCGCGTTCGGACCGGTCGCCCACCATGATCCCGCACACGCGGGGGGCGCTGGCCAAGGCGGCCAAGGCAGCGGGTGTGCGTGGCATGTTGCGCCCGGTCGAACGTGTCTCGAGCGGTTTTTACATCTCCGAAGCGATGGAGGTGCGCCCGTGAGCGGATTGCGCTCCCTCTCGATCAAGGCTTTGCCCTTTGCCGATGCAGCGTCGGATGACTTGCCCATGGGGCAATTGCTGCGTCTGTCCCTGTTTCAGGTGTCTGTGGGCATGGCGAGCGTCATGCTGCTCGGGACGCTGAACCGGGTGATGATTGTCGAGTTGAGCGTGCCGGCCATGATCGTGGCCTTCATGATCGCCTTGCCAGTTCTGATTGCTCCCTTCCGGGCCTTGTTGGGGTTCCGTTCGGACACTTACAAATCGTCAATTGGCTGGAAGCGCGTGCCCTATATCTGGTTCGGCTCACTCTGGCAGTTCGGCGGGCTGGCTGTGATGCCGTTTGCCCTGCTGGTGCTGGGCGGCGATGTCTACCACGACGTGCCTTTTGCCGGTCAAGTGCTGGCAGCACTGGCGTTCCTGATGACGGGTCTGGGTCTGCATATGACGCAGACGGCGGGCTTGGCCTTGGCGTCAGATCGGGCGACCGAGGAAACGCGCCCCCGCGTGGTGGCGTTGCTGTATGTGATGTTCCTTGTGGGCATGGGTATCTCTGCGCTGATCATCGGGGGGTTGCTGAGCAACTACAGCGATTTGCGTCTGATCCGTGTTGTGCAGGGCGCTGCCGTTGTCGGTGTGGCGCTCAACCTTGTTGCGCTGTGGAAGCAAGAGGCCGTGCGCCCCATGTCCAAAGCCGAACGCGCCGAACCACGCCCGCTGTTTCGGGATGCGTGGAATGACTACGCCTCTGGAGGTCAGGCAGGGCGGCTGCTGGCCTGCGTTTTTGTGGGAACGATGGCGTTCAACATGCAGGACGTTCTGTTGGAGCCCTATGGCGGAGAGATCCTCGGGCTGTCCGTGTCTGCCACAACGCTTTTGACAGCCCTTTGGGCGGTTGGCGCCCTGGCTGGTTTTATCTGGGCCGGGCGACGATTGTCGCAGGGCTCCAATGCCTACCGTCTTGCCGGTGGCGGCATCCTTGCCGGTGTCTGGGCATTCTCTCTGGTGATCTTCTCGGCACCTATGCAGGCAAACGGATTGTTCTATGCGGGGGCCGCGTTGATCGGATTTGGCAGCGGTCTGTTTGCCGTATCGACCCTGACAGCCGCCATGACGATGCCCTCGCGCGGGAATGCCGGGCGTGGTCTGGCACTGGGCGCATGGGGTGCTGCGCAGGCGACTGCCGCCGGAGCCGCCATCGCGATGGGCGGCGCGCTGCGTGACTGGATCGGCGCGATTGCCGCGTCCGGTGCATGGGGCGAAGCGCTCAACACCGCCGCCACCGGATATTCATTTGTTTATCATGCTGAGATTGGCCTTTTGTTTGTCACTCTCGTCATCCTGGGGCCGCTCGTGCGCCAATCCGGTCCCCTCACCCAACCCGTGGAACCGCAGCGCCTTGGCCTTGCGGATTTCCCGACATGACCTTGTCCAGAAAAGGAAGACCAACATGACTGGGACATTCTTTGGCGAATTCGATCTGGCGTCGCTGACGCTGTGGCTCTTTTGGGGCTTCTTTGCGTTGCTGATCATCTACATTCAGCGCGAAAATATGCGCGAGGGGTATCCCCTTGAGGATGACGAGGGCAACGCGTCTTCGAACCCAAGCATGTGGCCACTGCCCAAGGACAAGACGTTCGATCTGCCCCATGGGCGCGGTCAGGTTGTTGTTCCTTCCGGTCAAGCGCCCGAACGGGCCGACATCGCAATGAAACGTGTCGGGCCGGGCAATGGCTATCCGCTGGAGCCCACCGGCGATCCGATGCTGGATGGTGTCGGTCCTGCGTCATGGGCCCCGCGCCGTGATGCACCCGAGTTGGACGGTCACGGGCACCCCAAAATCATTCCGATGTCGTCCAACGAGGCGTTCAAGTTCGCCGCAGGTCGCGATCCACGCGGGTTGCCCGTGATGTCCGGGGATGATGAGATTGTCGGCCGTGTCGTCGATATGTGGGTGGACGAGCCCGAGCAGCTGGTGCGCTATCTGGAATACACGCTGGACGCAAAATGGGGGACGGGCAACCGTCTGGTGCCACTGACCATGGCACGGATCAATTCGGACCACGTCATGGTGCGGTCGATCTACGGCAAGCATTTCGGCTCCGTACCTGCCCATGCGAGCGCAACACAAGTGACCGTGCTCGAGGAAGACAAGATCTGTGGCTACTACGGTGGCGGCCTTCTTTACGCCGATGCCAAGCGCCAGAACCCCAAACTCTGACATGATCCCATGCGGGGCGGCCATGATTGTCCGCCCCGCCACCCGCCAACCCATCAAAAAGGACGTGCGCTATGCCTCATGATGATTTCGAAATCGAACCTGTTGAGGGTCTCCCACAGGCTCTGCCCGAGGGCGAGGAAATCCTGTGGCAAGGCAAGCCCAATGCATGGGCGCTGGCCCGCGAAGCTCTGAGCATCAACTGGGTTGCCGGATATTTTGCCGTTCTGGCGTTGTGGCGGTTCGTTTCGGTTGTTGATCTGATGCCACTGGGCCAGGCCATTGCGGCCACTGTGCCACTGATTGCCCTTGGGATGGTCGTCTATGGGATGCTCTTTGGCATTGCGTGGGTGCAGGCGCACTACACGATGTACACGATCACAACGGCGCGCGTTGCGATGCGCATCGGCGCAGCCCTCACGCTGACGCTAAACCTGCCGTTCCGTGAATTGGGCAATGCGGCCCTTGATCTCCGAAAATCCGGCACAGGCACAATCGCGCTTGATACGATGGGTGAGACCAAGCTCAGCTATCTGGTGATCTGGCCACACGCGCGGCCCTGGCGCTTTGGTAAGACGCAACCCGCACTGCGATGTGTGCCCGAAGCCAGCAAGGTGGCCGCCATACTTGCCGAAGCAGCCGAAGCACGTGTGAGCACGCCGCAAGTTGTGCGCAAACCACTGATCGAAGCAGTCGCGGCGGAGTAGGAGCATGACAGATACACATTCACCTATTTCGCCCAGCACACGTATTCGCGCGCAACCCGAAGAACTGGTGCCGCGCATCCTTGTACGCGCCGTGTTGGTATTGCTGCTGGTCATACTGTCGCTGGTTACGATTGCCCGCCTGACCAATCGCCCGCTGGAAAGCACTCCGGCGGACACTGCCGTCATTTCTGAACGCGCCATCCATATATCAGGCATCGCGTCCGGGGCCGCGCGGGTGCTGGATGCCAATGGCACCGTTCTGGCAGATTTTCCGGCAGACAAAGGCGGTTTTGTCGCCGGCATAGATCGCGTGCTGCAACGAGAACGGGGCAAAGTAGGCGCAGACCTTGATGCCCCCGTTTTGTTGCGCCTGCGTGAAGGGAACCGTTTGTCCCTTTTCGACCCCGAAACCAATTGGTCAGCCGAGCTCATGGGCTTTGGCGCCGACAATCTCCGCACCTTCGCCAGGTTGCTGGAAAAACCCTGAGTCACTGGAGGAAGCCACCATGGGACTACTTACGAAAGACATTGAACGTGCCCCCTGCACGGTCGAGATCAGCCACAAGTTCGAAAGCCTGCACGCGCATGTGCGGTTCAACAATGGCGCTGTCATCCACCCCGGGGACGAGGTGAAGGTACAAGGCCCCGAGATCATGGCGCCGTTTGGTGAGATCGTATCTGAGGAGCGCGAGGCCGTAATCTACCGCGCGTCCGCACTGGAGCGTCTCTGGACCCGGCTGACCGGTGACTTCGAGGTTATGGAACTCTGCGAATTCTCGTTCTCTGAGGAGGTGACGCTATGAACGCCCCTGTCAAACACACGTCCGACATCACGGATGCCGAGGAATCCCTTGCCGTCCAGCAAGCCCAGTCTGTCACCGACAGCGATTCAGCCACCGAACTGGCGATGCAGAACACGTTGCTCACGCCCCGGTTCTACACCACGGACTTTGACGAGCTGGACGCAATTGATGTCAGCCCGGTCCGCGAAGATTGGGACAACCTGATCGCCCAGATGGTCAGCGACCCCAACAAAGGCCACTTCAAGAAGAACGAAGACTGGGATACCGTCGATTGGGAGGGCATGGAGCCTGAGCTGAAAAAGGAATTCATCGATTTCCTCGTCAGTTCCTGCACCGCCGAATTCTCTGGCTGTGTGCTTTACAAAGAGATGAAGCGCCGTGGTTCAAATGAGGACATCACGCAACTGTTCCAACTGATGGCGCGGGACGAAGCACGGCATGCGGGCTTTATCAACGATGCGCTGCGCGAGGCGGGGGTTGCCGTGAACCTCGGGTTCCTGACCCAGAAAAAGAAGTACACCTACTTCCGCCCCAAGTTCATCTATTACGCAACCTACCTGTCCGAAAAGATCGGCTATGCCCGCTACATCACCATCTTCCGGCATCTTCAGGAACATCCAGAGCACCGGTTTCATCCAATTTTCAAATGGTTCGAAGAGTGGTGCAATGACGAGTTTTCCCATGGCGAGGCGTTTGCCCTGCTGATGAAAACCGATCCCAAGCTGACCAGCGGGATCAACGTCTACTGGATCAAGTTCTTCCTGACGGCAGTGTATTCCACCATGTATGTGCGCGATCACCAGCGCCCTGCGTTCCACAAGGCGCTTGGGGTTGATCCTGACTGGTACGCGCACGAGGTTTTCACCAAGACCTCGGCCCTGACCAAGCAGATCTTCCCCATCACGTTGGACATCGAACATCCGCGCTGGCAGCGTGGCCTTGAGAGGATGCAGAAGGCCAACGCTGATATGGCAGAGGCTAAAGGCCTCAAGAAGGTCGTCGCCCAAGTGCGGGCAGTGGCCGCCTTTGTGTCGCTGATCACGATCCCTGTGAAAAAGCATGCAACGCCTGCTTCCGTGCGGATGGAGCCTGCGTATTGATGCACAAAACGGTACACATATGGGCCTACGCGGGCAAGGACGGAGCACCACCACGGTGTCCCGTCACCCGTTCGTGTGGCGCAGTGCCGTTCCTGGTGTCCGGGGGGATCGCATGACCCCCTGGATCGCCGCCTTTATCGCCCTGTTCATCTGGTGGTTCTCGACCGGGACCATTCTGATGGCTGTGAAATATGCAGATCGGGCCGGACCTGCGGCGCGGCTCAAGACAACACTTTTTGCACTGCCCATGGTCGCGTTGGGCGGGTATGGCGCGTTCTGGTCGATGACCCAGACCGACATTCTGGGCACATATGTCGCCTTTTTGTCTGCCCTTGCCCTCTGGGGGTGGATCGAACTGGCGTTTCTAACGGGCATGATCACCGGCCCGAACACGAAGGCCCTGCCCAAAGGCACGGCGGAGTTCGAACGCTTTATCCGGGCATGGGGCACCGTTGCCTATCACGAGATGCTGTTGGCTGGGACGCTTATCGTGCTGGGCCTGACGCTGTGGGCTGCGCCGAACCCGTTTGCCTTTTACACCTTCGGCGTCCTGTTTGCGGCACGCATCTCCGCCAAGCTGAACCTGTTTTTCGGCGTGCCACGGATCAATGTCGATTTCCTGCCCGAAGCGCTGGCGCACTTGTCCAGCCATTTTCGCACAGCCGGAATGAACTGGCTCTTTCCGATTTCGGTCACGGCGCTCACGTTTGCCGCCGCATGCTGGCTGGAACGCCTGTTCGCCGTCGAGACAGCTGGGGAGATCACAGGCTTTGCCCTGCTCACTGCGCTGACGGCGCTCGCAACTCTTGAACACTGGGTGATGGTTTTGCCGATCCCGGACGAACGGCTCTGGCGGTGGATGCTGCCTCAGCCCAAACCCAATGAAAACACGACCACCACAGGGGGGCATCATGGACTTTGATGTATTGTTCCAAACTCAGATCGACGCACTGAAAGAGGAGGGGAACTATCGCATTTTTGCCGAGCTTGAGCGCAAGTCAGGGGCTTTCCCCAAAGCGAAATGCCACGACGAAGATGCGCCTGACGAAGTGACGGTGTGGTGTTCCAATGACTACCTTGGCATGGGCCAGCACGAAAGTGTCACCAAGGCGTTGAAAGATGCTGTCGACATGTATGGCGCAGGTGCGGGTGGCACGCGCAACATCTCTGGTACGAACCATGCCCATAAGCTGCTTGAGGCTGAACTGGCCGATCTGCACGGCAAGGAACAGGCGCTGCTCTTTACCTCGGGCTACGTATCGAACTGGGCGGCGTTGGGCACGCTGGGCGCGCGTTTGCCGGATGCGGTCATTCTGTCGGATGAGTTGAACCACGCCTCCATGATCGAAGGCATCCGTCATTCCCGCGCCAACAAGGTCATCTGGAAACACAACGACCCCGAGGATCTGGATCGCAAACTGGCGGCCCTGCCTGCAAACGCGCCCAAGATTGTCGCCTTTGAATCCGTCTATTCGATGGACGGAGATATCTGCCCGATGAAAGAAATTGTCGAGGTCGCGGAGAAGCATGGTGCGATGACGTATCTGGATGAGGTCCACGCCGTTGGCCTTTATGGCCCGCGCGGAGGCGGGATTTCGGAACGCGAAGGGCTTGCCGATCGTATCACCCTGATCGAAGGGACACTGGGCAAGGCCTATGGCGTTGTCGGTGGCTACATCACCGGGTCTGCGGCGATGTGCGATTTCATCCGCAGCTTCTCGTCCGGGTTTATCTTCACCACGGCGTTGCCCCCCGCAGTGGCAGCTGCGGCGCAAACGTCGATCCGCCACCTCAAACAGTCGGACCAGGAACGCATTTTACAGCGCGAGCGCGTGGCCTATTTGCGCAAGCGTCTGGACCAAGAGGGCATCCCGCATCTCGAAAACCCGTCTCACATCATTCCTGTGATGATCAAGGATCCGGTCAAATGCCGGATGTTGTCGGACTATCTGATGCAGCGCTATGGCATCTATGTGCAGCCGATCAACTACCCCACCGTGCCTAAAGGCACCGAGCGTCTGCGCTTTACACCGTCGCCGCTGCACAGCGTCGAGGATATCGAGCATCTCGTGTATGCGCTCAAGGATTTGTGGAAGCAGTGCGCGATCTCGCACGCGGTGGCCTGACCACCTGGATGGGAAAAACCCATCACATTTCCCGCCGAAACTGGCCTCAAGTCAATGTTACTGTTGACTTGATCGGCATCCGGCTACGTTTATGCCCAAGAGCACTTGGAAGGAGAGACCCATGTTCCGCACCCTGACACTGATGGCGGCCGCCACACTTGCCGCCCCCGCCTTTGCCGACGGCCACGCCACAGGCGACGCTGCCGCAGGTGAAAAAGCGTTCCGTCAATGCATCTCGTGCCACGTCGTCGTCAATGACGAAGGCGAGACGCTTGCTGGTAAAAAAGCCAAAACCGGCCCGAACCTCTACGGCATCGTAGGAGGCAAATTCGGTATGATTGACGGCTTCAAGTATTCCGACATCAACCAGTTGGCAGCCAGCATGGAAGATCTCGTGATCACCGAAGAAGTGTTCGTTGCATACGCGCAGGATCCGACTGGCTATTTGCGTGAAGTGACAGGCGACAAGGGCCGCAGCAAAATGACCTACAAGGTCCGCAAGGAAGAGGACGCGCTGAATATCTACGCTTACCTCGCCACGCTGTCGCCTCTGCCAGAATCCTGATTTCGTCAGAAATCCAAAGTAAGACGCCGCTCGAATTTCGGGCGGCGTTTTTCATTTAGCGATGTGCTTGGCAGATGGTCACGACCCGTCAGTCAACAGTCGCTGGATAAGTGCCGCAATTTCTTCCGGTTCTTCTTCATGCGCCAGATGTCCCAGCCTCGCCATATTGTAGACCGCGGCATTCGGCATCTTTTGCGCCGCTTCCAGGGAAACGTTTGGCGGCACCGTATTGTCATTCTCGCCGACGATAAAATGCACAGTGCCGGAATAGTCGGGTAATGCCTTGAGCAATGGCCGCAACTGCCACTGAGACATCATCAACAACGTGCCGTTCACATGGTTCCTGTCGGCAACCAAACGGCGATAAAGATCGAGCCCCTCAGGCGACAAATCGGACCCGGTGGATGAGATCAAAGCCTTGATCCGCTCTGGGTTGGATGAGGCCCCGGAAAAAAGGCTGGCGGTAAAGGGTACAGCGGCCAACGCCTTGGCCATGATGGGAAAGACGACACCAGCGAGCCCGGGAAATTCGCCCAATGCGGCGTTGATGCCGATTACCAGCGGTGGATCATCGCGGCGCGTCATTGCCATTTGCAGCGCCACGGCACAGCCGGCTGAGTGTCCGACAATGATTTCGGGCCGCCATCCCTCCTGATCACAAAGTGCTGTGATATCCGTTGCCATCGGCTCCAAGCCGCAGCGATGTCGCGCCCCTAGTTGCGTAAATCCCTGTCCGGGCAGGTCCAAGGCAATGACACGGAATTTGCGGGCAAGAACCGGGATCATTTTGCGGTAACTGTGGGTCGACCCACCGGCACCGTGCAGCAGCAAAAGTGTTGGTCCGGTCCCGCTTTCTTGCACATGCCAGCGATGTACAGGGCCGTTGATGCGACGCGACAGATCCGCGTTGGGCCATGTTTGAATGGCACTCCACTCCATAGCGTTAGCCGCCGAGCGCGGCAGTCACAGCACCTGTCACCCGCTGCGCATCTGCCCGTGGCAACGCGATATAGGCCCCGTCCATGGCCCGCCCAAGGTCTTCAAGCGCGCGTTGTGGTCGGTTCGACATATCGATAACCAGTGACTTTGTTCCCCGCACGCGAATGGCACGCGCAACCGTGTGCGCGTCAGCTGCGGCTTGTGTGCGATTAGCAGCACCATCCAGTGCAATGTTGGCGCGCCCGTCAGTGAGTACCACAATAGTGGGGCTCAAGCCGCGCCCTTGGGACTGTTCGGCCAATTCCATTGCACTTTGGAGCCCGGCCGCCAGTGGTGTGCCACCTCCGCCGGGCATCGCTGACAAACGGCGCTTGGTTTGCACCAGTGAGCGCGTGGGGGGCAACAAAAGCTCCGCCTCCGTTCCGCGAAAGGCGATCAGGGCCACGTGGTCGCGGCTTGCATACGCATCGGCCAGCAACAATTCGATAGCGCCTTTGGCTTCACCCAGCCGCGACACAGCCGCCGAGCCGGACGCATCCACGGAAAAGATCAGCAAGCGATCAGAGTGTTGCGCATAGCGTTTCAATCGAATGTCAGATGGTCTGATCAAAAGCCCAGTGCGCTCAGGTTGTTGCGCCTGCCGCATGGGTTGCCACGGGGCGGCTGCGCGTAGGGTTGCAATCAGGTCAATGCGTGATGTTCCATCCAGTCGTCCCGGCCGCGACGGCAACGGCCGCCCGCGCCGGTTCGATGTCCGCTTTTGCCCGGCCCCATTCCCGTTTGAACGTCGGTTTGTCCCCGCTGCGGCCAGCCCCTTGAGCACCCCGTCCGGCAACAGCGCCGTGACCGCATCAACCAACATATCCGTATCCGTCAGATTTTCGACCTCTCCTTCATTCTGAGGGGAGGGCGTGTCATCGGATTCGGATGGCGGAGGGGGGGCTGTGTCGTCATCCGTCTCAGGCATTTGCGTGGCGCGATGTGGATAGACCAACTTCGCAGCGGTTTCGACATCGGCACTGGTCAAATCAGAGCGACCGTGAAGCCGGGCATGAACGCGCGCAGTATTTAGCGCCAGCAATGGGGCGCGCAGCGACGAAATCCCAAAGCGGACGGCAAGCACGGTGAGTTGTATCTGCGCCTCTGCAATACTGACAGATACACCATCGCTGTTTGACGCAGGTGTGGCCCAATTGTCTGGCATGCGGCCTTCGGGCGCGATGTGAAAAGCTAGTCGATCGGCCAGACTGTCTGGCACCCGTTCATTCCGTTCGATGCCTTCGTCCAGCGCCACAATACCGTCGGATTGTCCTGCGTCCGTCAGGTGGCACAGCTTGGCCGCCAACGACTCATCACAGCGCTCGGCCATGGGAATCAGCGCGATGCAGCTTGTATCGAAAAAACCAGACGAGGTGGTGACATGCCCCGCCGCCAGAGTGGCCGCCAGATCCAGCCCACCGAACAACTGCTCGTCGCTGATCGTGGTGGGGAGCTTGCGGACACGTTCGGTTGAGGAGAACTGTGCCAGAACTGCATCACGGGCGGGGCTGGCGCGCATCTTGATGACCGCACCACCAAGGCCCTGAGGATCCAGCGCCAACAGCCGCAAAGCGAGGGCTGCGTTTTGCCAGCTTTCAGCGCTCATCGCTGGTCATGCCAGTACCGCCTCGACCGTTCTGGTCACGCGCGTTGTACTGCCCGCTTCGTCCAATGGATCGCGGCGCAAACGGTGGCTGAGGGCGATTGGAGCGATCCTGCTGAGATGAGAACGGGTCAGGACCTTGGCCTTTTCGTATGCCGCCAGTGCGCGGGCCGTGCGCAATAAGGTCAGCTCTCCGCGCAAACCATCCGACCCCAACGCGATACACAGCTCAGCACAATCTGCGAGGATCGCGTCTGGCGTCTCAATATTGGGTAACGCTTTGCGCGCTGCAAGAATGGCGCGTCGTATCTTGGCGTCTTGTTTGTCATAGACTTCAAGGAATGCGGATGTGTCCGTTTCAAACGCATCACGGCGTTTGATCACTTCGATACGTTGAGCGACATCCTGAGGTGAGCGGACTTCAACCGACAAACCGAACCTGTCCAACAACTGGGGCCGCAACTCGCCCTCTTCAGGATTGCCGGACCCAACCAAAACGAAACGGGCCGGGTGACGGATGCTCAGACCTTCGCGTTCGACGACGTTTTCACCGGATTGCGCGACGTCCAGCAGCAGATCAACAATGTGATCCTCGAGCAGGTTTACCTCGTCGATATACAGGTATCCCCGGTTTGCGCGCGCCAGAAGCCCCGGCTCAAACGCCTTTTCGCCACGTGTCAGGGCGCGCTCGATATCCAGAGCGCCCACAACGCGGTCTTCTGTTGCCCCCAGGGGCAGGTCAATGACGGGGGTCGGGCACTTTTGCTTTTTCCTGGTCACATTCTCTGCCCAGTCAGGGCAATCTTCGTGCTGTTCGGCATTGACCGGACAGCCCACAATGGCTGTGATCGGTGGCAGCAATGCCGCCAATGCGCGTACGGCAGTGGACTTGCCCGTACCACGATCGCCAAAGACCAGAACTCCGCCAATACCGGGATCGATGGCCGTCAGGATCATTGCGCGCTTCATGTCGTCTTGACCGACGATGGCGGAAAAAGGGAAAGGCCGTTTGGTCATGTCATCTCCAGCTGGGCCAACGGGCTGACGCCGCCCCACGTGCCGCTGTCTTCCAGAATTGCAAAGCGGGCATACAGCTCTTCCCGGAACCACGCCCCGTCTCGAACGGCCTTGATCGCGGCGGCATGAGGGCCGTTGGTGCGGGCAAAGGCAGCCATCTCGGCAGCGCCCGGCCAGATCGAAAATGTTACCTGATGAAGCCAGGGGACTTCGCCAATCCCGATCTTGAAGACAACGTTGGGGTCTGACCCGATCATGCGCGAGATGTCCGGTACGCGCCCCCAGAATCGGTGCAGAATGCCGGGTTTGATCGTGGCGCGGGTCAGGGCGACAACAGGGCCGTCCACAGCCTCTGCGACAGGGTCAAAGGGCTGTCGCCCGCTCCAAGCGCCACGCGCAGATGTCGGTGTCAGAAAAATTGTCCAACTTTCGTCAGCACGGGCGCGGTAGCGGTTGAAAATGGATGAAGTCGCCAAACGAGCCCGTGCCGTGTCTGCATCCGGCCAAGTGCACAGAATCGCGTAGACGGCGGTGTTGGGGATGGGTGTGAACCCTTCGCCGGTGCCGGAACCACACAGTTTCCAAAAGCCAAGATCCGGGATGCGCGCCATGGCCAGACGAGCCGCGCCCATCATGGCGAGCGCCCATGCCCGGTCGCGCCACCGCGCAAAGCGGAAGAAGGAAACTGTGGTTATCTGGCTCATCTCATTGAACTGTTTTCGCGCACAAGAGTGCCAATTGGCACGCAATACAGCCTACTTTAGGAAAACAAATTGTCAACTAAACTAGACAGTTATATTGTCGAAGTCAGATGACACGCTTGGACCCCATAGAATCGGAGGCCCGGACAGGGAATCGCGCCATTGTGGTCGGCGCGGGGCTCGGGGGCTTGGCTGCTGCGATGCGACTGGGGGCCAAAGGCTACAAGGTGACAGTCATCGACAAACTCGATGTACCGGGTGGGCGCGGCTCTGCGATTTGGCAGGATGGCCACCGTTTTGACCTTGGTCCGACGATTGTCACCGTGCCGCAATTGTACAGAGAGCTTTGGGCCGCGTGCGGGCGAAATTTCGACGACGATGTCAGCCTGAAAAACCTTGACCCCTTTTACGAGATCCGCTGGCCGGACGGAACAAAGTTCACCGCTCAACATGACACCAAAGCGATGCGTGCCGAAGTAGCCAAGATCGAGCCGCGCGACGTGGCGGGCTTTGATAAATTCCTGCGCGACAGTGCCAAACGCTATTGGTTCGGGTTTGAGGATCTGGGCCGTCGTTCGATGCACAAGCTATGGGATCTGGTGCAGGTGCTGCCGACATTCGCAATGCTCCGCGCTGACCGTTCGGTATTTGCCCATGCCGCCAAGCGGTTCCGCAATGAAAAGCTGCGCATGGCATTCTCTTTTCATCCGCTCTTTATCGGCGGCGATCCGTGCCACGTGACGTCAATGTATATCCTTGTCAGCTACCTCGAAAAGGAATTTGGGGTGCACTACGCCATGGGCGGGCTGGCCCACATGGCGCGCATGATGGCCAATGTGATCGAGGATCAGGGCGGCGCTTTGCTGATGGACACCGAAGTGGACGAAATCGTGGTCCGCGACAAACGTGTGCAAGGTGTGCGCCTCTCATCGGGGATCGAACTGGGCGCAGACGTTGTTGTGTCGAATGCGGATGCCGGACACACTTACGACCGCCTTTTGCGCAACAAGCCCAAAAAACGCTGGACCCCGGCACGCCTCAAGCGGACCCGGTATTCGATGAGCCTGTTCGTGTGGTATTTCGGAACCAAAGGTACGGCAGGGGATTGGCAGGATGTTGGACACCACACCATCCTGAACAGCCCGCGTTACACCGGTCTGCTGCATGATATCTTTATCAAGGGGTACTTGTCCGATGACATGAGCCTTTATGTTCATCGCCCCTCTGTGACAGACCCCAGTGTTGCACCCGAAGGGGACGATACGTTTTACGTGCTCAGCCCTGTCCCACATCTGGGTCATGGCGGCGTGGATTGGACAACCGAGGCCGACACCTACAAAGCAAAAATGCTCAAGGTGCTTGAGGATCAACTGCTGCCTGGACTTGGCGACAAGATCGTAACCGAGCAGGTGTTCACCCCGGAGACTTTCCGGGACCGTTACCTGAGCCCGCACGGTTCGGGATTCTCGATAGAGCCACGCATTCTCCAATCCGCATGGTTCCGTCCGCACAATGTCAGTGAAGAGGCCGAAGGTCTTTATCTCGCGGGTGCGGGCACCCATCCCGGGGCTGGCGTCCCGGGTGTGATTTCAACGGCCGAAGTGCTGGGCCAACTTGTACCGGATGCCGTGAAATGATGGACCCTGCCGACCTCGCTGCCTGCACCGAAGCGATCCGCCACGGGTCGCTCTCCTTCCATGCCGCATCGAAACTGCTGCCCAAAAAGGTGCGCGACCCGGCCCTTGCACTTTATGCGTTTTGCCGCTTGGCGGATGACGAAGTGGACCTCAAGCCCGAGAAGGTCGAGGCCGTCTTGCGCCTGCGCGACCGACTTGATCTGGTCTATGCCGGGACGCCCAAGAACGCGGCACCGGATCGGGCTTTTGCCGCGGTGGTTCAACAATTCGACATGCCGCGGGCACTGCCGGACGCCCTTCTTGAAGGGCTGGCATGGGACGCGGATGGGCGCACCTACGATACGTTGTCCGGGGTCAAGGACTACTCGGCCCGTGTCGCCGCTGCCGTTGGTGCTATGATGTGTGTGCTTATGGGTGTACGGGACGCAGATGCCCTGGCCCGCGCCTGTGATCTGGGCGTTGCAATGCAACTGACAAACATTGCCCGCGACGTGGGTGAGGACGCCGAAGAGGGGCGGCTTTACCTACCGCAAGAGTGGTTGGACGAAGCAGGCATCGCCCCAGACCAAATTCTGAGCGATCCAAGGGTGGCAGACATCGTTCACGGCATGGTCAAACGCCTCGTGATGGAGGCCAATCGGCTTTACTATCGCGCGGAGGCCGGGATCAGTGCACTGCCCTTGGGATGCCGTCCGGGGATCTACGCTGCGCGGTTTATCTATGCGGGGATCGGTGGGCGGTTGGCGACGATGGGATATGACAGCCTGACGGCGCGCGCGCGCACGACAAAGGCGCAAAAAATCGGGTGGCTTGGACAGGCAACGGCAATGACAGGGTCCAGCCTTGTGATGCCGCAATCTGCGGTGCTTTTTGCCAAGCCGTTGCCCGAGGTCCAGTTTCTCGTCGACGCGGCTTCGGTTGGTGCCAAACCGACACCTCGCAGCGACAGCCTTTTTGAGGCTCTTGCCGCATTGGAAACCAAACGCAGATCGGACCGCGGTGCCATGGGTACGCGTGGCGTAAGGGTGACATAACTACGATGTTCTGGCTTTTGTTTTGTATCTTCCTACTCGCCTGTCTTGGGGCCGCAGCCACAGGTGGCTTGTTTCCCCCCGGACCTTGGTACGACGCGCTGAAAAAGCCGACTTGGACACCCCCCAACTGGGTATTCCCGGTGACATGGATGGTGCTCTATCTTTGTATGGCAGGGGCCGGTGCGCGCGTGGCGGTTGCGGATGGCAACGGGCTGGCCATGGCGCTGTGGGCCATGCAGATTGCATTCAACAGTTTGTGGACACCGGTGTTTTTCGGCCTTCAGAAAATCAAGGCCGGGATGGCTGTTATCGGCGTGCTGTGGCTTACGGTATTCGCGGCGATGCTGGCGCTGTGGCAGGTTGATGCGCTGGCGGGTGCTCTTTTTGCACCCTACCTTGTGTGGGTCAGCATTGCGGCCGCGCTGAATGCTTCTGTCTGGCGGTTGAACCCGGACGCCGCCTGAGTGTCAGTCAAACACCCACTTGGGACGGCGCGGCACCCGTACTGCGAGCATCGGCTTGAGCAGGGGAGAGCGGAAGCGAACCAGATCCAACGCCTCGTGCACGCCCACGGTCCGCTCGCCATTCAGCACTGTTTCGACAGCGGAGCGACTGTAGAACGGTGCATCCAGCATGTTCTGAACTTGCCGCGCCGTAGCACCTGCATCGGCGCGGGTTTCGCGCCGCACGGCCCAAAGTGACCGGCGCATCTTGGTCTTGGGCGGCAGATCAATGGCGCGTGCACACCCGTCAGCATCAAATTGGAATCCTGCCGCCAGTTCCGATCCATCCAGCCGGCTTGCATCATAAAAACAGGTGGCCCCGTTGCCAGTCGGGAAGCGGCCCCACGTCCAATAGCTAAAGTCTTCTTCAAGCGCCCGCGTGCCGAAGTTGGCGTCGAAATAGCCCTCTCCCTGCCATTGCCAGCCCTTACGGTCGATATCGACCGAGATCCGGGCACGTGGGGCAAAGGGGCGCCAGACATGGGCGCCGTCTTCGGTCAAAGGCAACTCAACCGCCGTGACAGCAGAGGGATAGACCCGGATCTGGCCCCGCACGCGCGAGATCATCGGGTGAGACGACACTTCGTTGATGTCAATCAGAAGATGGTCGTCTTTCCAGCACATCATGGAGGGGCCAACCTCGAGCCGGGAGGCGGTCTGGCGCAAAGCCGATGTCCCCCGGTCCGTCATGGTAAAGCGCCCGCCAGGGCCATAGGTGGCCACATTGATGCATACGTGGTTCTGTGGGTTCCTTCGTCCAGACCACCGATACCATGGCGAAAAGACGGAACCGATGAAACCGATCACCGACACGGCGCGCGTGCCGCAATCACTTAGCCCGTCGACATACCACCAGGCGTATCCGTTGGGTGCGACGTGGACGTTGAAGTTTGGTCGTTCAAGATCGCCTCGACCGCGTGCTTCGCGGAGAGGGTCGCCATCGGGACACCCGCGCCGGGATGTGTCCCGCCCCCGGCCAGATACAGATTCGTCACTGCGGTTCTGGCGCGGGGCCGTTTCAGGGCGGCTGTCAGCCCATGTGGTGTTTGGCCGTACAGGGCTCCTCCGCTTGCCGGAAACATCCGCGCGAACGCTTGGGGCGTCGTCACTGTTTGCGTATTCGGTGTCGGGCTGAAGCTCAGCCCGAACGCCTCCATCTGCCGCGTGATCTGATGAATCCATGGATCTAGGTCCTCGGGGTCTGTGTTCTGGTTTATCGCGTCATCCGCAATTGCAGGCGCGTTGGTGATGATTTCGAAACGCTCCAAACCGGGCGGCGCTGTTTTGTACCCACGATCAAGTGCGCAGACATAAATCGATGGGGCCTTGGGGACGCGTCCGGCCATGACGTCTCTGAACTCTCCGGTCCCATCTGCGTCGAAAAAGATGTTGTGGTGTGCGAGATCTGGACCTGTCGGCGTCGCCGCAAAGCTAAGCACGCGGGCCGAAAAGCTGCGTTTGGCAGCACGTGTCTGCGGCGCAATGTGAGAGACGGATTCTCCAAACGCGCCTGTTGCCAAGGCGCGCGGATCACCGGCATGGATTACGACATCGCAGGGTAGCCGTGTGCTGTCCTCCAGATGCACCGCAACAGCGCGACCCGATTGCATTTCGATCCGGCTCACGTGGGCCTCGGTCTGTATGTCCACCCCGTTGACCATAAGAAGCGTTTCCAACGCATCGACCAGTTTGTGCATGCCGCCTTCGACAACCCAAACTCCTTGCGCCTCAGCCTGCCATATCAGCGACAGCAGGGCCGGCGAATGGGTTGGGCTCCCCCCCACATATGTTGCATATCGTCCGAACAACTGGCGCAATCGTGGATCGTCAAAGGCACCGCGCAGCAGCGTCCTGAGCGTTGAGAGTGGCGCCATGGCCGGTATCATCTGCGGGTTGCGCAGCACCGTGGCTGTCAGATGCGGGACGGACGGTTCCGCCGTTTGGATCATTGGCTGATCGAAGGTAGCGAACAGGCGCCGCGTGCGCGTACAAAAGCGGGTAAACTGCTGAGCTGCTCGGTTGCCCGCAAAGGCGCGTACAGCGCCGATGCTTTGGTCTTGGTCGGCAAACAGGTCGAGTGTGCTGCCATCTGGCCAGAAGTGACGCGCCAGAACCTGTTGTTTGATCAAGGTGACGTGCTCATCCAGCCGTGTGCCGAGCAGGGCAAACAGGTCGTCAAAGACATGGCGCATCGTCAGAACTGTTGGTCCCGCATCAATTGATCCCGCTAGTGATGGAAGCGCCCGGATCTTGCCCCCCAGGTGCGCATGTCGTTCGAACAGGGTCACGCCATAACCCGCAGCGCGCAGCCGAACGGCACAGGCAAGGCCTGCGATACCTGCACCGATAACAACGGCGCGCGGCGCGCGTGGGGTGGGAACAACTTGCATACCGCGATTGTTGACTCACCAAAGCAATGTGTCCAGTATGATTTACACTTTGATGTCTCAAAAAACTGACATCTGCCATGAAAGGGAGCTGTTGCAATGGGTCTGAGCACGCGAATTGAAGCGGCCATTGCGAGGTCAGTTGCGGTCGGGCAAGGGCACGGGCGATCAACGCCACCACGCCTGGCCAGTGCGCTGGACTATGCCACGTCACCTGGCGGCGCTCGCATTCGCCCGACGATATGCATGTCTGTTGCCATGGCCTGCGGCGACGATCGCCCCGGATTGTCGGATGCGGCTGCTTCTGCGCTCGAGTTGATCCACTGCGCGTCGCTTGTCCACGATGACCTGCCCTGTTTTGACGACGCAGATGTGCGCCGTGGGAAGGCGTCGGTGCACAAGGCTTACTCGGAACCATTGGCCGTGCTGACAGGTGACAGCCTGATTGTGCTGGCCTTTGAGATCCTCGCGCGCGAGTCGCATCTGGCCCCTGATCGGGTGGCCCAGTTGATCATAACGCTAGCACAACGCACCGGCATGCCGGGTGGTATTTGTGCCGGGCAGGGTTGGGAAAGCGAAGCAGAAGTCGATCTGAGCGCCTACCATCAGGCCAAGACAGGCGCGTTGTTTATCGCCGCAACACAGATGGGGGCCATCGCGGCGGGCCAAGAAGCCGAGCCGTGGTTCGAGCTGGGCGACCGGATCGGAGAGGCGTTTCAGGTCGCGGACGATCTTCGTGACGCGCTTTATGATGCGGATACGCTTGGCAAGCCAGCGGGTCAGGATGACTTGCATGGCCGCCCCAATGCAGTCGCGCAACTGGGGGTGCAGGGCGCGATCAGCCGTCTCAAGGACATCCTTGGCGGGGCCATCGCGTCTATCCCATCCTGTCCGGGTGAAGCGCAATTGGCAGAGATGGTGCGCATGTATGCAGAGCGCCTGACGCCTGTTGTGACGCCGACCCGGGTGCCTGGCGAATGAACACGCAGGCCCATGATTTACCGGGGTGGCGGGGCGGTTGGTTGAATCGCCTGATCGCGCGTCCCGGGTTTCAGAGCTGGGCCAGTCGGTTCCCTTTGACACGTGCCCGCGCCCGCTCGGATGGAGCGGCGCTGTTCGAAGTCGTGCAAGGCTTTGTGCAAAGCCAAGTGTTGATGGCGTTGGTTGAATTGGACATTTTCCGTCGCCTGAGGGGTGGGCCCTTGAGTGCCGCGCAACTGGGTCACGCTTGCGATGTGCCGGAGGCGCGGATGCAGGTGCTTTTGCAAGCCGCAGCGGCTCTCAATCTCCTCAAGCGCAAACGGGACCGCTATGCCTTGGCGCGCAAGGGGGCTGCGTTGATGGGCGTACCGGGCCTCGAAGCGATGATCCGGCATCACAAGGCATTTTATACAGATCTCAGCGATCCGGTTGCCCTGCTTCGCGGGCCGGAAAAGACTGAGCTGAGCCAGTTCTGGCCCTATGTCTTCGGCGGTGATGTGCCCGACGCCGAAGCGACGATCTATTCGGATCTGATGGCGCAATCCCAAAGGCTGGTGGCCGAAGACACGTTGCGCGCGGTGTCCCTGAATGGGATTGAACGGCTTTTGGATGTGGGAGGCGGCACCGGCGCGTTTCTTGAGGCTGCGGGCCGCTCGTCGCCAGATTTGCAGATGACGCTGTTTGATTTGCCCCCCGTTGTCCCGGATGCCACCGAACGCTTTGCCGCAGCCGGGCAGGCGGACCGGGTTGAGATTATCGCCGGTTCGTTTCGCCAGGAACCGCTGCCCACCGGGGCGGACGCCATTTCGTTGATCCGGGTGTTGTATGACCATGCAGACGCAACGGTCGAGGACTTGCTGGCCAAAGCATACGATGCCCTGCCAGCCGGTGGCAGGTTGATCATTTCCGAACCCATGGGTGGGGGCGCGCGGCCTGAACGGGCGGGCGATATCTATTTCGCGTTCTACACGATGGCGATGCAAACGGGCCGCGCCCGCAGCGCCGAGGAGATCGGTGCCTTTGTCAAGGCCGCAGGGTTCGAAGAAATCCGCAGCCCGGCCCCGGCCAGAGCCTATGTCACGCGTGTTCTGACAGCGCGCAAGCCATCCTGACAGGAAAAGTGTCCAATTTAATTGACACATTGAAATGTCTAACTAGAATGACACTAACAAGAAAACCGCCAAGCTGAGTCTCGCCTGTCGAGATCAGGACGATGGCGGGCGCCAACAAGGAGATGCCTCGTGCAAACTGCTGCCGTCCTTTTGAAGGGTCCCAAGGATCTGGATGTGGACATTCTGACGCTGAATGCGCCGGGGCCAGCGGATCTTGTTGTTGAAATAGCCCATTCCGGAATCTCGACCGGTACGGAAAAGCTGTTCTGGTCGGGCGAAATGCCTCCCTTTCCCGGTATGGGCTACCCGTTGGTGCCCGGCTATGAAGCTGTCGGCGAGGTGGTCGAAGCAGGTACATTGACCGGGTTCAAGACGGGCGACCGCGTGTTTGTGCCGGGTGCGAATTGCTACGAAGGGGCCTTTGGCCTGTTTGGGGGCGCGGCGCGCCGCATCGTGACAGACAGCGAGCGCGTAACGCGAATCGATGCTGGCCACGGACCCGAGGGTGCGTTGCTGGCCTTGGCTGCGACGGCACGCCACGCGATGGCGGGCATGAACAAGGCCGTGCCTGATTTGATCATTGGTCACGGTGTTTTGGGGCGGCTTCTGGCCCGTCTGACAATTACTGCAGGCGCGCCTGCCCCGACAGTTTGGGAAATTGATCCGGCCCGCCGCGACGGTGCTATGGGTTACGAGGTCATTGACCCGGACGCCGACAAACGCCGCGACTACACGTCAATCTATGACGCCTCCGGTCAGGGCGCGTTGCTGAACGATCTTGTGGGCCGCATCGCCAAGGGTGGCGAGATCGTGCTGGCCGGGTTCTACTCCGAACCGCTGTCTTTTGCCTTTCCACCGGCCTTCATGAAAGAGGCCCGGTTCCGCGTGGCCGCTGAATGGACCCGCGAAGACCTGGCCGCCACCCGCGGTCTGGTTGAGGGCGCTGCCCTCAGCCTTGACGGTCTGATCACCCACACTCGGCCCGCCGCTGATGCGCGCGCTGCTTACGAACAGGCCTTTACCGATGGGGCCTGCCTGAAAATGATTTTGGACTGGGAGCGTATGTCGTGAAAGACGAAGTGCCAAACCTCAAGGATTTCGATCAACGTCTGCGTGACGAAGCGGGACAAGATCTGGCCGACGTGATCCCGACGGAAGCAACCAAAGACACCCAGATCATTGCGATCTATGGCAAGGGCGGTATCGGCAAATCCTTTACGCTCGCCAATCTCAGCCACATGATGGCGGAACAAGGTAAACGCGTTCTTCTGATCGGGTGCGATCCCAAATCCGACACCACCAGTCTGCTGTTTGGCGGCAAGGCGTGCCCCACCATCATCGAAACCTCGACGCGCAAGAAACTGGCGGGCGAAGAGGTGCAGATCGGCGACGTCTGTTTCAAGCGCGGCGGTGTGTTCGCGATGGAACTGGGTGGACCCGAGGTTGGTCGCGGCTGTGGCGGTCGCGGCATCATTCATGGCTTTGAGCTGCTGGAAAAGCTGGGCTTTCACGATTGGGACTTTGACTATGTCCTGCTCGATTTCCTTGGCGACGTTGTCTGCGGCGGCTTTGGTCTGCCCATTGCCCGCGACATGGCGCAAAAGGTGATCTTGGTCGCTTCAAACGACTTGCAGTCGCTGTATGTGGCCAACAACGTGTGTTCGGCGGTGGAATACTTCCGCAAGCTGGGCGGCAATGTTGGCGTGGCCGGTCTTGTCATCAACAAGGACGATGGCACAGGCGAGGCTGCGGCTTTTGCCGAAGCTGTCGATATTCCGATCCTTGCGGCCATCCCTCAGGATGATGACCTGCGCAAGAAATCCGCGAATTATCAGATCGTTGGTACGGACCAAAGCCAGTGGGGCAGCCTGTTTGCCGCCCTTGGTGAAAATGTTGCTGTGGCTCCGCCGGTGCGTCCAACGCCGTTGGATCAGGATGGTCTGTTGGGCCTGTTTGATGCCTCTGAGACAGGCGGGAACGTCGTTCTGGAGCCTGCCACTGACATGGACATGCGCGGCAAGAACGCGGCACCCAAGGAAAGCCTGGAGGTCGTGTACGATGATGCATGACATCCCCGCCATCCTGGAGATCGAAGAACTGGCTGATGCAACAATGCGCCGTGCTGCCAAGACGTTTGAGCGGGCCCGGATCACGAAAGAGACTGTGGCGCGTGCCCGTGCAGATCTGGAATCCCTGAGTGAAGCTCAAGCGCGCATGAAGCGTGATGTTCTGGCTTTGCGCCAGAATATGAACATGGACGAGCGCACGTGAGTCCCAAAGTCACATATGACGACGCGGACACCGTTGAGGTGACCAAGGGCCACCCGCGCGAGGCAGAGATGCCTGACGTGTCTGGTGCGCCTGTGGACGGTCTGGGCTGCCATTCCGGTTCCGAGATGGAAAAGGCCGCCCGCATGGCTGGCAACTCCGAGATGCTGGATCAGTTTGCGGCTGACTATCCCCAAGGTCCCCACGACAAACCACAGTCCATGTGCCCTGCTTTTGGGTCCTTGCGTGTGGGTTTGCGGATGCGCCGTGTGGCGACAGTGTTGTCGGGTTCGGCCTGTTGCGTTTATGGCCTGACATTTGTGTCCCATTTCTACGGGGCGCGGCGGTCGGTGGGCTATGTGCCGTTCAATTCCGAGACGCTGGTGACGGGCAAGCTGTTTGAGGACATCCGCGAGAGCGTGCATGACCTTGCGGACCCTGAAAAATACGACGCAGTGGTTGTGACCAACCTGTGTGTGCCAACTGCGTCTGGCGTGCCTTTGCGGCTTTTGCCCAATGAAATCAACGGCGTGCGGATCGTCGGCATTGATGTGCCCGGTTTTGGTATTCCGACCCACGCCGAGGCCAAGGATGTGCTGGCCGGTGCGATGCTGAAATACGCGCGCGAAGAGATTGAGGCCGGACCCGTGGCTGCCCCTGTGGGTGGCAAATCGGACCGTCCGACAGTGGCCCTGCTGGGTGAGATGTTCCCGGCCGATCCCATGATGATCGGTCAGATGCTTGCGCCTTTGGGACTAGCGGCGGGGCCTGTCGTGCCGTGCCGCGAGTGGCGTGAGCTTTATGCAGCCCTCGACAGTTCTGTCGTGGCCGCGATCCATCCGTTCTACACCGCAGCTGTACGGGAGTTCGAAGCGGCGGGTCGCCCTGTTGTGGGTTCCGCCCCTGTGGGTCGTGACGGCACCATGTCGTGGCTGAAAGCCATTGGCGATGTGCACGGCGTTTCGGCGGATGACATTGCGGCAGCGCAGAATGTTGTGCTGCCGGGCATTGATGCCGCCCTGAACGCGACCCAGATCAACGGCACAATCACGTTGAGTGGCTATGAAGGCTCCGAACTGCTGGTTGCGCGTTTACTGATCGAAAGCGGCGCGCATGTGCCTTATGTGGGCACCGCCTGCCCCCGCACGCCTTGGAACGCTGAGGATCAGGCATGGCTTGAGGCCAAGGGTGTCAAAGTCAAATTTCGCGCCTCGTTGGAAGATGATTGTGCGGCGATGGAAGCGGTGCAGCCGGACCTTGCCGTGGGCACAACGCCGGTGGTGCAGAAGGCGAAAGAGCTTGGGATTCCGGGTCTTTACTTTACCAATCTGATTTCGGCCCGTCCCCTCATGGGGGTGGCTGGTGCCGGGTCTCTGGCCGAGGTGATCAACGCCGCCATCGCCAACAAGGACCGCATGGACAACATGAAAGCCTTCTTTGAAGGCGTGGGTACGGGCGACACGGCCGGTGTGTGGGAAGGCGCGCCCAATCTGCGTCCGGATTTCCGCGCTCAGAACCAGAAGAAACTTGAACGGCAAGCCAAGGCCGCCAAAGCGGCGGAGATGATCTGATGCAGGGCGGAATCGCATACGGAGCCATGATGGGCAGCGAGTGCCCATCCTACGTAGGATGGGCAATGTTGCCCATCATGGGTGGTGCCCCATGCTGATTATGGATCATGACCGGGCGGGCGGATACTGGGGCGCTGTCTATGCGTTCTGTGCTGTCAAAGGTCTGCAATGCGTGATCGACGGACCTGTGGGTTGCGAGAACCTGCCGGTGACGTCTGTTCTGCACTACACCGATGCCTTGCCCCCGCATGAGTTGCCGATTGTAACCACGGGTTTGGGTGAAGAAGAACTGGGCCGTGACGGCACCGAGGGTGCGATGAAACGCGCCTGGGGCACGTTAGACCCGGCTTTGCCCGCAGTTGTTGTGACCGGATCGATTGCCGAGATGATCGGTGGCGGTGTTACGCCAATGGGCACCAACATTCAGAGATTTCTGCCACGCACCATTGATGAAGATCAGTGGGAAGCGGCGGATCGTGCCATGACTTGGATCTTCACCGAGTTTGGCATGACGAAAGGGCGCATGCCGCCCGAAAAGAAACGCGAGGAAGGTGCGCGTCCTCGCGTTAACATCCTTGGTCCGATGTATGGCACGTTCAATATGCCATCCGATCTGGCCGAGATCCGCAGATTGGTCGAAGGGATCGGCTGCGAGGTCAACATGGTGATGCCATTGGGCGCCCATGTGGCCGACATGCGAAATCTGGTGAATGCGGATGTGAACATCTGCATGTACCGCGAGTTCGGGCGCGGGTTGTGCGAGCTTCTTGCCAAGCCGTATCTACAAGCCCCGATAGGGGTCGAGAGTACCACCAAATTCCTGCGCGCACTGGGGAGTTTGGTGGGCCTCGACCCCGAACCTTTTATCGAGACCGAGAAACACTCGACTCTCAAACCCGTATGGGACCTTTGGCGGTCCGTCACACAGGATTTCTTTGCCACTGCGTCCTTTGCTGTTGTCGCAAACGAGACCTACGCGCGTGGGATCCGGTTGTTCCTTGAGGACGACATGGGCCTGCCTTGCGCCTTTGCTGTCGCGCGGGTGGCCGGCAAGAAGACCAACAACGAAGAGGTCCGCGCGTGGATGGGTCAAAAGCGCCCGCTTGTCGTGTTTGGATCGATAAACGAAAAGATGTATCTGGCCGAACTCAAGGGCGGTCATGGCCCATCCCCTGCGTTCATTCCCGCCTCGTTCCCCGGGGCGGCCATCCGCCGTCATACAGGTACGCCGATGATGGGTTATGCCGGTGCGACCTACCTGATCCAAGAGGTCTGCAACGGTCTGTTCGACGCCCTGTTCCACATTCTGCCCTTGGCCACCGATATGGATGCCGCCGAGGCGACCCCGACAACCCTGCGCCGCGACTTCCCCTGGGATGAAGACGCGCAGGCCATGCTTGACCGTATTGTTGAGCAACACCCCATCCTGACCCGAATTTCCGCGGCAAAAACCTTGCGCGATGCGGCTGAGCAAGCAGCCCTCGACGCAGGAGCGGACCGGGTTGTGATCGAGACTGTGCGTGCACTTGATCCGGCTCTGGCCGGGTTGTCAGACCCTGTTTCCGAGGGAGGAACATAAATGACTGACATGACGTCCAACATGGTGTCCGAGGCGCCGAAAAAGCGCAGCGGCCTGAAGACTGAATTTATGGTCTATTTCGCAATTATCTTTGTGGCGACGCTACCGCTGGCCTGCCTGACATGGGCGCTGGCCGCGATCAAATCGCGTTCGTTCACAGACAAGGGCCCGATGGCCCGGGCCTGGACCCAAGCGCGGATCATCACACCGATGATTTTCAACGCCTGATCTTGGTCAGACCCGCGACGCGGGTTTGAAGTATTTCTCAGTGAGTGTGCGCCTGCTGAGATGGAGAGACTGGCCGCCTGTCAACAGGTGGACAGAGCCCGGAGGGGGAGACCCCAAAGGACCCCGCCGCGGGGTGCGCGGCGTCAGCATAACGTTCCGGAGGAATAATTATGGCTGATAACAACCTGTCTTTCACAGGTCTCACAGACGAGCAGGCGCAAGAGCTGCACGCTGTCTATATGAGCGGGCTCTGGCTTTTCACAGCCGTTGCCGTGATCGCTCACTTGGCAGTGTTCATCTGGCGTCCGTGGTTCTGAGGAGGGATTAGCAAATGGCAAAGTTCTACAAGATCTGGCTCATCTTTGATCCCCGCCGAGTGTTTGTTGCACAAGGCGTATTTCTGTTCCTGCTGGCAGCGATGATTCACCTCGTCCTGCTGAGCACTGGTGCAGAAGGCTTCAACTGGTTCGAAATCGCGGCCGCCAAGGCCGAGTAGGACCGTTTGATCCGACCACGCTATCGCTGCGGGCGGACGGGGCCCTGTCCCCTGACCGCCCGCGGCAAACCTATCCTTTCAAGACGGCTGACGTGCCTGATGGCCCGCGCCGCCAAATGCGGAGATTAGAGCGATGGCTTTGCTATCCTTTGAGCGTAAATATCGCGTCCGAGGCGGGACGCTGATCGGCGGCGATCTGTTCGACTTTTGGGTCGGCCCCTTCTACGTCGGCTTTTTCGGCGTCACGACGGCCTTTTTTGCCCTGCTGGGCACAGTCCTGATTTTTTGGGGGGCCTCACAACAAGGTACTTTCAATCCATGGCTGATCAACATCGCGCCGCCTGACCTGAGTTATGGTCTTGGCATGGCGCCCCTGCTTGAAGGGGGCCTGTGGCAGATCATCACCTTCTGCGCGACCGGTGCTTTCATCAGCTGGGCCCTGCGCGAGGTCGAGATTTGCCGCAAGCTGGGCATGGGGTATCACGTGCCCATCGGCTTCAGCTTCGCCATTCTGGCCTACGTCACGTTGGTTATATTTCGCCCGCTTCTGATGGGCGCGTGGGGCCATGGGTTCCCGTACGGAATCTTCAGCCACCTCGATTGGGTGTCCAACACCGGCTATGCGTACCTGCACTTCCACTACAATCCGGCCCACATGCTGGCGGTGACGTTGTTCTTTACCACTACTTTGGCACTCGCCCTGCACGGCGCCTTGATTCTGTCGGCCGCTAACCCAGAGGAAGGGTCCGAAGCGTTGACCCCGGATCACGAGGACACGTTCTTTCGTGACTTCATCGGCTACTCCATCGGGACCTTGGGCATTCATCGCCTCGGGTTCCTACTGGCCATCAATGCGGTGTTCTTCAGCGCTGTTTGCATCATCATCTCTGGGCCCGTCTGGACGGCGGGTTGGCCTGAGTGGTGGAACTGGTGGCTGAACCTGCCAATCTGGGGTGCAGACCCGCTGCCTGTCTATCAATCCGGGTTTGGGGGCTGAGATCATGATCAAGATCGAATATCAAAACATCTTCACCCAAGTTCAGGTGCAAGGCACCCCGGAATGGGGCATGGATGACAACGGAGAACTGCTGCAGGAGCGCATCGGCGCGCCGTGGTTCTCCAAGCTGGCAGGTCTGTTTGGCAACGCGCAGATTGGTCCCTTGTATCTGGGTTGGACCGGCATGGTGTCGCTGGCTGCGGGTCTGATCTGGTTCGTGATGGTGGGGATCTCCATGCTGTCACAGGTTGGTTATTCTGTTCCCGAATTGCTGCGCCAGTTGTTCTGGCTGGCGCTTGAGCCGCCGAGCCCTGAATACGGGCTCAGAATCCCGCCGCTGGATGAAGGGGGCTGGTACATCATCGCCTCGTTCTTCTTGCTGGTGTCCGTGATGACATGGCTGTTGCGCAGCTACCTGCTGGCGGCGAACCACAAGATGGGCAAACACGTGTTCTGGGCCTTTGCCTCGGCGGTGTGGTTGTTTCTTGTTTTGGGTCTGTTCCGTCCCATTCTGATGGGATCGTGGTCCGAGGCTGTGCCCTACGGCATCTTCCCGCACCTTGACTGGACGACGGCATTCTCAATCCGCTACGGCAACCTGTATTACAACCCGTTCCACTGTCTTTCGATTGTGTTCCTGTATGGCTCTGTCCTGTTGTTCTGTATGCACGGCGCAACCATCCTGGCGGTCACCCGCTATGGCGGCGACCGCGAGTTGGAGCAGATCTATGATCGTGGCACAGCCACCGAACGGGCTGCCCTGTTCTGGCGCTGGACCATGGGCTTCAACGCGACGATGGAAGGCATCCACCGTTGGGCGTGGTGGTTCGCAGTCCTGACCCCGATCACAGGTGGCATCGGGATCCTGTTGACCGGCACGGTTGTCGACAACTGGTTCATCTGGGCGCAAGAGCACAACTTTGCCCCCATGTATGACGGTGCCTTTGGCTACGAAGATTACGGCTCTTATGAAGCCTTCATTGGGAAGGAGAACTGATATGTTTCCCAAGTGGTTTGATAAATGGAACAAGGACAACCCGACCAACATCTTTGGTCCGGCGATCCTTGTGGGTGCCCTTGGCAGCGCAATCTTTGCCGCCGCCTTGGTCGTGACCTGGGGCAACCCGGCCCAGACCGCCAGCATGCAGACCGGCCCGCGCGGCACGGGCATGTCGGTGCCTGAATACGACATCAAGCGCGTGAAGGCTGATCCCACCATCGAAGATTACTACACCGAAGAACCGTACGTTCCCGAGGGTGGCGAAGAGCTGGCCAAGGACATCTACGAAAATGTTCAGGTGTTGGGAGAGCTGACGGACGATAACTTTAACCGGGTGATGCTGGCCATGACGCAGTGGGTCGCCCCAGAAGAAGGGTGTGCCTATTGCCACGGCGATGTGGACATCGAGGAATACGGGTCCGACGATCTATATACCAAAGTCGTCAGCCGTCGCATGATTCAGATGACACAGAACATCAACGAGAACTGGGATGCGCACGTCAATGCGGTCGCCGAAGTGGGTGTCAATTGCTATACCTGTCACCGCGGTCAGAACGTGCCCAGTGACATCTGGTTCAACGTCACCCCTGTGAATGAAAACGTGGCCGGTTGGGCGGCGGTGCAAAACCGGGCAACGGCCATGTCGACATCCACATCGCTGCCGTCATCGGCGCTTGAGGTCTATCTGACGGACTACGACAGCTACGTGAATGTTCACGATCTGGAAAGCCGCGTCGCCGGAGTGCCGGGTCTGACGGATGACATCCATACGATCCAGAAAACGGAAATGACGTTCTCGCTGATGAACTATTTCTCCAACTCGCTCGGGGTGAACTGTGTGTTCTGTCACAACAGTCGCGCCTTTTACGAGGCGGCTGAATATACACCGCAGTGGGGCATTGCCCAGCTCGGCCGACAAATGGTGATCGAGACCAATCAGGAATACCTGATGCCCCTCAAGGATACCTATCCTGCCGAGCGTTTGGGCCCGATTTATGCGGATGCGCCCAAGGCGGCGTGCCGGACCTGCCACAAGGGCTATCAGCGCCCGATGCAGGGGTTGAACGTGATCGCAGATTGGCCGGAACTCGCCACAACGGAGGCCCCGGTTTACGAATAAGGCCGAGTGGGGCGGGCGCCGCGTCCACCCTGTAAACACTCGGCTGATCTCAGGCCCGAAAGGTGAACGTGTCGTTCGCCATGGCCACCCAAGATGACATGGGGCGCGTGCGATCCAACCTGCCCCGTGACGCCAGGCACGGATCATTGGCTTCCTTGATCCGGGCACGGGGTCGCAAGATCCCGGTTCCCTTCCTGTTGGCTACAGGAACTGGCGTCGTATCTGTCCCTGACGGATACGGCGCCTCTTTGCCCCGTGATCTCTGTTGGCAAGGCAGAGGGGCTGAATGAGAAAGGATGTGCGCAATGACAAAGACCCCTTTGCTGGACCGCGTGGCGGGCCCTCAGGATCTCAAGCAGCTGTCAAACACGGATCTTAAGACGCTTGCGGATGAGTTGCGCACGGATGTGATTGACGCCGTCAGTCGTACGGGCGGCCATCTTGGGTCATCCCTTGGGGTGGTTGAACTGACGGTTGGCATTCACGCCGTCTTTGACACCCCGCGCGATAAGGTGATCTGGGACGTGGGCCACCAGTGTTATCCCCACAAGATCCTGACAGGGCGGCGGTCCCGTATGGGCACTTTGCGCCAGAAGGGTGGTTTGAGTGGTTTCACCAAGCGCTCTGAAAGCCAATATGACCCGTTTGGCGCGGCGCATTCCTCGACTTCGATTTCTGCAGCATTGGGTTTCACGGTTGGTCGCGACATGGGCATGCCGACGGGTGACGCTGTTGCCGTGATTGGCGATGGGTCCATCAGCGCGGGCATGGCTTACGAAGCGCTCAACAACGCAGGCCACGAGGGGCGTCGCCTGTTTGTGATCCTGAACGACAACGAGATGTCGATTGCCCCGCCCACCGGCGCGATGAGCACTTATTTGTCCAATCTCAGCCGCAACTCACCTTTTGCGCCCTTGCAGGCGATTGCCGAGGGCATGGAAGCTGCGATGCCCAAGCCGATGCGAGACGGCGCCCGCCGCGCCCGCGAATTGGTGACTGGTGTCGAAAACAAGGGCACGTTTTTTGAAGAGCTTGGGTTTGACTATATCGGCCCGATAGATGGCCACGACATGGAGCAGGTGCTGAACACCCTGCGGGCTGCCCGAACACGGGCCACGGGCCCTGTGCTGATCCATGCCTGTACGGTGAAGGGCAAGGGGTATGCCCCTGCCGAAGGCTCTGCTGACAAGTACCACGGTGTGTCCAAGTTCGATGTGGCCACAGGCGAGCAGTCCAAGGGCAAAAGTAATGCGCCCAGCTACACGTCGGTCTTTGGCGCAACCCTGACAGATCTGGCAAGCGAGGACCCCGCCATCGTGGCCGTGACTGCTGCGATGCCGTCAGGAACAGGTGTCGACAAAATGCAGGACCGTTTTCCGGGTCGCGTCTTTGACGTTGGGATTGCGGAGCAGCACGCGGTGACATTCGCCGCAGGGATGGCGGCAAGCGGGCTGAAACCTTTCTGCGCCATTTACTCGACCTTCCTGCAACGGGGTTATGACCAAGTGGTACATGACGTGGCCTTGCAGGGTTTGCCTGTGCGCTTTGCTCTTGATCGTGCTGGGCTGGTTGGGGCTGATGGCGCGACCCATGCGGGGGCCTTTGACATTGGATACCTCGCGGCACTGCCGGGCATGGTGGTCATGGCGGCCTCGGATGAGGCGGAACTGGTGCATATGGTCGCCACAGCTGCCGCCCATGACAGCGGGCCCATCGCGTTCCGCTATCCGCGCGGCAACGGGCGCGGGGTCGAGATGCCGGACACCGGTGATGTGCTCGAGATTGGCAGGGGTCGTATGATCCAGGATGGGACAGATGTGGCGTTGCTGAGCCTTGGTTCCAACCTTGACGAATGCGAACGCGCGGCGGCACGACTTGAGGCCGAAGGAACCTCTGTGACAATCGCGGATGCGCGGTTTGCCAAACCTCTGGATATGGCAATGATCCGCGACCTTGCTGCGCGCCACGCTGTGCTGGTGACGGTTGAACAGGGCGCGATGGGCGGATTTGGCGCGATGGTGTTGCAGGCCATGGCGGCCGAAGGGTTGCTGGATCGCGGTCTGAAAGTCCGCTCTATGCACCTGCCCGACCATTTCATAGATCAAGCCAGCCCCGAAGACATGTACGCAGAGGCGGGCCTGACGGCAGATGGTATCGTGGAAACCGTGCAAGCTGCCTTGGGTCAGACAGCCACCAACGTCGTGGATTTGATAGCAGGCGAATAGAGCTTCTCTGTTCCAAAAATCCCCTGCCGGAGGCTCCCGCCAGATCGTTCAGGAGCCTCCGGCGGTGGTATTTTTAGTCAGAAGAAACAACACGGTTCCGTGCGACCTCTGCCTGTTCCGGCAGACCGGATTGGTCATAAACTTCGGCCAGCATCATGTTCAGGGGCACCCCATCCGGGTCAAAAGTGCGTCGCATCTCCAGCACCTGTTGCGCCTGCGAGGTGCGCCCGCCCCGGATCAGGGCGTCGAGGTGGATTTGTTCAAACAGATCGCGTTGCGCGTGACTGCCCCCGCCTTCGGCCAGACGTGGCAGGGCTTTGCCTAGAAAGCGGATCGTGTCATCGTAATCTTCTGCTGCATGGGCGGCGATCCCATGTGCGGCCCAAAGCGCCACATCGCGCCAAACCTGCCAGTCGTGGCGGCTCTCGTCTTCGGCGCGCTCTTCGATTGCAGCCAACAGCGTTTCCGCCTCAGGCCGTCCGGTGCGTCCTAGTGCATAGAGATATTGCAACGTCAGGAATGGGCTGACGGTGTCCGCGCCCCGTTTTGCCACGTGATCGGCCACATCGTTCCAGCGATCCCCGACATTGACCCCTGCAAATTCCATCCGGGCGAGCAGCGACACAGCGCCGACCTGATCTTGGGAATAGTCTTTGCTTAGACCCCAGACATGGGCGTCGTAGGCCGCCAGCAAGTCGTCGATCCGCCCCGAAGAGATGTAGAACAGCGCCAGATGCCACCAGTTGTGCGAATGCATAAAGCTGTTGAGTTCGCCCCAGTGATGCGCCACGGATTCCAGAAATTCGGTGCCCTCGGCCACCTGTCCGCGCGTCAGATAGATGTGGGCCAGTGCGTGATGCGCCCAAGGTTCGGATGCCTCAAGAGTCAGGGCGTGGCGCGCGGCGGCTTCGGCCTCATCCAGTAAGTGGCATTCCTCGAATCCAAAGGCGAGCATTCCATGGGCATAAGCAATGTCTGCCGCGCCCGGCTGCGCTTTTTGCGCAATGCGCAGCATGGCCGGGAAGTCGCCGACGTTGAATGTGTGGTACTGCCCGAGCTTCAGCATGACCATGTCGCGGGGATAAGCCGCAACTGTGGCTTCGCACAGCGCGATCAGCTTGGGGATGTCGCCATCGACGAACAATCGGGCAGCTTCTACGGCGGCCTTTTCACGGTCTGTCAGCTCAGTTGCGGTTTCGGCGTTTTCGAGGAAGGGTGCTGCCAGTTTCGGGGCCACCGGAGCCTCAAGCAACATGTATAGGATCGCGGCATAGGCATTGGCCAAGCCGTTGGAGGGGTCGCCTTTGGCTGCTTTCAAAACATTGGCTGCCTTGGTCTGAAAGCTGATGAACCCGTGGATGAAATCGTCGATACCTTGGGCCGTTGCGTCGGTGTCACAGGTGATGGGCAGGCCGTAGCGGTCGTGCATTTCTGGTCCCTCAGATCGGATGTTTGGTGGCAAATTTCATCAGCAGTTCGGCCACACTTTCCGGCGCATCCCAATGGATCGAATGGCCCGCCCCTTCAAGGATATGGTGGGGCAGGTGGTTCAGAACCGCAAGAATGTGATCAGGTGGCACAATCAGATCAAGCGCGCCGATCAACACTTGGGTCGGGCAGGTCGGTTTGGCCAGATCTGTCCCGTCAAAGCCGCGCAGGGCGGTGAGTTGGTGTTCCATCGCGTCTGCCGTCTGTGCATGCGGGTAGGCGAGGCTGTCTGCCACGGCTTGGTCCAGCGCGGCGGGATCGTGATAGACCAGCGGGTTGAACAGCCACGGGAACAGTGCCCGCAGCCATGTGTCAGGGGGTGCGTTTGACCGCCGGATCGCGATCATATTGGCAAAAAGCGCGGTGTTGCGTGGCAGACGTACGGGGGCCGAGGCTGCGACATGTGCCGACGCCATTCGTTGCGGCACCTCTTGCGCCATATGCAGCGCGATAATTCCGCCCATGGAGTGCCCGATGACATGGTAGCGGTCGTACCTAAGGTGGTCCATCAGTGCGAGCGCGTCCTTGCACATCAAGTCGATAGAAACTGGCGCGTCCCACGGTGTGGTTTGCCCCGTGGTGCGGTTGTCGGGTGTGATGCAGGTGAAGTGATCTCGCAGCAGCGGGATGAGTGGCGTCCAACTGGCGTGGTCCGACATGAAACCGGCCAGCATAAGTAATGGCGGACCGTCACCAGTGATTTCGTAGTGCAGGCTGAGGTCAGGGCGTTCAAGTTTCGGCATTGAGCTGTCCCCATGTTGGCAAAAGGTCGTTTGGCGCTGGTGTCGCGGCATAGACGCCCCGCGCGATGGCGCGGGTGAGGCACAGGGCAGCGGCGTGGCCTATCACGGCAAGGTCCTCTGGCCGGGTCAAAGGTTTGGCGGAGGTGCTGAGCGCAAAGACAAGGTCGCCGTCCGCCGGGCTGTGTGCCGGTACGCAGGCCCGGGCGATCCCGTCATGGGCGGCTGTGGCGACGCGCTGACATTGCGCTTTGTCCAGTGTGGCATCCGTCGCGATGATCGCGATGGTGGTGTTGACCCGCTCCATCATGGCGGTCACCTTGCGGCTGGTGAGGCTGCGCCCCAAACCACTGGCGGTGTCCGGTCCATGCCCGCCAAATTCGTCGTCGATCTCGTAAGGGGCGGCCCAGAAATGCCTGTCCCCCGGTGTGGTGACGCTGCCCATGGGGTTGGCGGCAACAAGGGCGGCGACCGTTATGCCATTGTCGAGGACCAATGACGCGGTGCCAAGCCCGCCTTTCATCATTGCCGTCATCGCCCCTGTGCCTGCGCCAACGGTGCCGATGGGGGTCTGGGTGGACGCGTTTTCATACGCTTGCCGTCCCAGTTTGGGGTAGGGCGTGTCGTCCCAGTCGTGATCGCCGCCCGAGAGCAGATCGAAGATGATTGCGCCGGGAACGAGAGGGATGATGGCCTTGCCCACTTGGTATCCGCGTCCTTGTGCGCGCAGTCCCGCGACCACTCCGCTGCACGCGTCGAGCCCGTAGGCGGATCCGCCCGACAGCACGAGCGCGTCCACTTGTGCGACGGATTTGTCCGGGGCCAGCAGGTCGGTTTCACGGGTGCCCGGTGCACCGCCTTGGACAGCGACAGAAGCCGTGAAGGGTTGGTCCCCGACCACAACCGTCACCCCCGATTTGAGCGCGTCATCCTGAGCGTTGCCGACCTTGAGGCCTGAAATGTCTGTGAGTGCGTTTTGCGGGCCAGGCGTCATTAGATTTTTATCTCCGGCGGGGATTTTTTGGGAACAGAGAAGGGGCGCGCGGCGTGGTTCAGATGCGGGGTTTCGGGGCGGCGGTGGCGGGGTCGCCCGTGTTTGGTTCGCCTTTGGGTTCGATTAGCAGTACCTTGCATTCGTGATCGGCGCGGGGGCGGTGAGTGATCCCTTTGGGTACAACGAACATCTCGCCTGCTTTGACGGGGTGGCTGCGGTCTTCGATGTCCATGACCATCTCGCCCTCCAGCACGAGGAAGAAATCGTCAGTGTCTTCGTGCAAATGGAACGGGAATTCGCCTTGGAATTTAACAACCATGACTTCGTTGTCGTTATAATCGGCCACGACATGAGGATCCCAGTGTGAGCTGAATTGGTCCAGCTTTTCTGCGAGATTGATGGGTTTCATATGCAGCGTCCTCCGTCGACTTCCATGGCGACACCCGTGATCATAGAGGCTGCATCCGAACACAGAAAGGTTGCCGCCGCACCCATGTCTTGCGGGGTTGAGAAGCGGCCCAAGGGGATGGTGGACAGAAACTTGGCCCTAACTTCGGGTGTATCCTCTCCCATGAAAGACTTGAGCAGGGGTGTTTCTCCTGCCACCGGGTTCAGCGCATTGACCCTCACCCCATGGGGTGCCAGTTCAACCGCCATGGCTTTGGTTGCGGTGATCATCCAGCCCTTGGAGGCGTTGTACCAGTTGAGGTTCGGCCGTGGCGACACCCCAGCGGTTGAGGCGACATTGAGGATCGCCCCGGTTTTGCGTTCTTTAAAATGTGGCACGAGGCTGCGGGCTGTGAGGTAGACCGATTTGGCGTTGACGTTCAGGACTCGGTCAAAGTCCTCCTCGCTCACGTACTCCATCGCTTGCGGCAAATGCGTGATGCCTGCGTTGTTGACGAGAATATCGAGGTGACCAAAGGCGGCTATGGTTGCTTCGGCCATGTTCTGAACGGATCTGCCGTTTGCTACGTCGACTTGGCATGAATGCCTGCCGATGTCTTTTGCCACAGTGTCGGCTCCGTCGCCATTGATGTCAGCGACCATGACGCGCGCCCCTGCAGCGGCGAACGCCCGTGCAATGCCCTCTCCGAAGCCCGAAGCGGCACCGGTGACGAGGGCCGTTTTACCGTCAAGTTGCATGGGGCACTCCTTTTATGAACTCGCGCATCAGATGCAGCACTGTGGCGGGTTTGTCCGCCGCCAGCATATGCGCGGCGTTGTCGATGAGGTGATATTCGGCGTTTGGCATCGCGTCGGCCAGTTCCTCTCCGAACGGGTGCGGCATGATCGGATCGCGGTCGCCCCCCATGACCAGCGTAGGGCATTTGACATCGGCAAGTGCGGCGTGGAAGTCGAACTGCCCTTGTTCGTTTGAGGGGCCGTTATAGTGCATGGCCACGGGGTTCTTGACGATCATTCGCTGCATCATATGCGGATCGGGGACCGTGACAGAGTAGTATGGCAGGCAGACGTCAAAAAAATCTTTGCGTCGTTCCGGGGTGGGATCAGACCAATAGGCCTGCGCAATGCGCCCGGCGGTATCACCTGCGATCCGGGTGAACGCAGCATAGATCTGATCGAAATCCGTTCGCGCTGTGGTGCTGGCGAGGATCAAACCGCCGGGATGCTCGGGGTGCCGTGTGGCATAGGATTGCGCCACGACACCGCCAAAGGATGCGCCATAGATGATCGGTTTGTGGATGCCCAGCGTGTCGCACAGCGCTTTGATGTCATCGCCCCATTGAGCCAGCGTCCAAATGCTTGGGTCGCCATCATCGGACCGCCCATTGCCGCGCAGATCCACATAGACCACCTGCGCCAGGTCGGTGAATTGGGACAGGAACGGTTTGTAGATCGAATGATCCGCGCCGGGGCCACCATGGATCGCCAAGAGCGTCGGTTTCTGGCGCATGAAGGGGCCGTCGGGTTCCAGCCCCGCCCCTTCGATGTCGACAAACAACCGGACGCCATTGACCTTGATCCGCATCAGTAGGTGGCCCGCCCACCGGACTGGTCAAAGCAGGCACCGGTGGCAAAGCTGCCTTCGTCCGATGCCAGCCAGCAGGCCATGGCGGCGATTTCATCCACGGTGCCAAAGCGGCCCATGGGGATTTTGGACTGCATGAAGTCGATATGTTCCTGTGTCATCTGATCAAAGATGGCGGTGCGCACGGCGGCGGGGGCGATGGCGTTGCACGTCACGCCCGAAGTTGCCAGTTCCTTGCCCAGCGATTTGGTTAGGCCGATCACACCTGCCTTGGAGGCGGAATAGGCTGGGGCGTTTGGGTTGCCCTCTTTCCCTGCAATTGACGCGATGTTGACGATCCGCCCCCAGCCCTTTTCGGCCATGATCGGGGCAGCGGCGCGACAGCAATAGAAGATCGCGTTGAGGTTCAGGTCGTGCACTTTCAGCCAGTCGTCGATGGGGTAGTCCCATGTGACAGTATTGGGCCCGGTGATCCCGGCCGAGCAGACAAGGATATCCGGTTTTGCCTCGGTCATGGCCCAGGCCACGGAATCTGCGTCCGTGACGTCGATCTGGCGGGTGGTGATGTTGACAATGTCGATATGATCAAGGGCTTGGCCGTCAATGTCCCACACTTCGACCGTGCCGCCCTCGGCGGCAATACGCAAGGCGATCCCTGCGCCCAGTCCTGCCGCGCCGCCTGTCACAACCGCATGGCGGTTCTTGAATCGGTTGTCGAATGTCATCTTGTGTGCCTCCCCTGCTCCCTCGGGCTGTAGGTTGCGCTTAGCCGTGCCGGGCCGCAACGGTTTTCAGGCTGGAAAAGCCATAAAGCGCCTCGAACCCTTTTTCGCGGCCATGACCGGATTTGCCCATGCCGCCAAAGGGCAGTTCAACTCCGCCCCCGGCCCCGTAGTTGTTGATAAAGATCTGGCCCGCCCGTAGCGCCTTGGCCAGCCGCATTTGCCTGGCCCCTTTTTCTGTCCAGATGCTGGCGACAAGGCCGTAGTCGGTGCTGTTGGCGATCTCGATGGCTTGCGCTTCTGTGTCGAAGGGGATCAGAACTTGGACAGGGCCAAAAATTTCCTCGCGGGCAAGAGTATGGTCCGGTGGGACGTCAGCGAATAGGGTTGGGCGCACATACGCTCCGGTTTCGGGTGTGTTGTCCAGCCTGCCTTGCGCAGCAATGGTCAGGTCTGCGCCTTGTGCGATATAGCTGTCGACGATTGATTTTTGACGGTCCGAGATTAGTGGGCCAACCGACTTGTCGTCGAGCGCGGGGGCAACGAGCAGCTCTGAGTAAGCCTCTTCCATACGGATGCGTACATCATCATAGGCACCCCTCTGAACAAGAATTCGGGAAGAGGCTGAGCAAGTCTGCCCAGCGTTCTGGATGCCTGCATTTACGAGGAAGGGTAATGCCGCTTCGATATCCGCGTCGTCGAACACCAATTGCGGGGATTTGCCGCCAAGTTCGAGGGTCACCGGCACCACGTTGGCCCCGGCGGCCTGTTGCACCAGCGCGCCTGTGGTGACCGATCCAGTAAAGCTGATGTGTTGGATATTGGGATGGCTGGCCAGCGCAGCACCTGCTTCAGCCCCCAGCCCCGGCACCACGTTCAGCGCGCCGTCGGGCAATCCTGCCTCTTGGCAGATGCGCGCGAAGGCGAGGGCGGTCAGGCAGGCCTCTTCCGCTGGTTTCAGCACGCAGGCGTTGCCCATGGTAAGTGCCGCACCGACCGAGCGCCCGATGATTTGCATCGGGTAATTCCATGGCACGATGTGGCCTGTGACGCCGTGGGGTTCACGCAATGTGTAGACGGTGTAGCCATCCAGATAGGGGATCGTATCGCCCATGACCTTGTCCGCTGCGCCACCGTAGAATTCCATGTATCGGGCGAGCGCAACGACATCTGCGCGGGCCTGGGTCAGTGGTTTGCCGACGTCAAGCGCCTCAAGTCGGGCAAGGTCATCGATGCGGTCAAGCACGCGGCGTCCGATCTCGGATAACAAACGACCCCGTTCGGCAGCAGTCATTGTGCCCCATGCACCTGCGCGGGCTGTGTGGGCTGCGGTGACGGCGGCGTCGATGTCGCGGGCAGTGCCGCGCGCGATATCGGCCAGGTGCGACCCGTCGGACGGATTGATCAATTCCAGCGTATCCACTGTACCGCGCCACGCGCCCCCGATCAGTAGTTCTGCAGGATTAAACCAAAGGGCGTTGGGCATCGATCTCTCCTTGGGGCGGGGGCAGTACGGGGGCGGCGTCGAGCAGCTTTTGGGTATAGGGGTGCTGTGGGCTGGACAGGACCTGCGCGGTTTGTCCGGCTTCGACAATCCGTCCGCTTTGCATAACCAAAACGCGATCTGTTACAGTGCGTACGACGTTGAGGTCATGCGAGATGAACAGGTAAGTCAGATGGTACTGTGCGCAAAGATCCGCAATCAGATCAAGGATTTGCGCGCGCACTGACACATCAAGGGCGCTGACGGCCTCATCAAAAATCACCAGTTCAGGGCGCGTGATCAGAGCACGGGCGATGGCTAGCCGCTGGCGTTGTCCACCTGAGAATTGATGCGGATACTTGCCGGCGTCTTCGGGGGACAGGCCCACGGCAGTCAGGGTTTCGCCAACTCGCGCGTCCCGCTCGGATTGTGGCGTGTCGGAGAGGTGAAACGGTTCGGTGATCAGGCGTGCCACGCGGTGGCGCGGGTTGAAACTGCCATAGGGGTCTTGGAAGACAACCTGCATACGTTGTCGAATGTTAAGTCCACCTATCACGGGCTGTCCGCCCAAGGTGATCTGACCGCCCTGGATCGGCTCTAATCCCAGAATGGCGCGGGTAAGCGTGGACTTGCCACATCCGCTTTCCCCGACAAGGCCCACACGCTCGCCCCGAGCGATGTCAAAACTCACGTGATCCACAGCGCGAAAATGGCCGGGGGTTTGAAACAGTTTTGTACGCGGTAAAACATAGTCGCGCACGACCCCGTTGACCTGCAGCAAGGGGCCATTTGTACCTGTTTCAGGCAGGGTGACGTTATGGGATGAGGCGGTCAAAAGCGCGCGGGTATAGGGGTGTTGGGGCGCGGCGAGCAGTGGTGCGGTCTGGCCTGCCTCAACCACCTGCCCGCGATTCATCACAATGATGCGGTCGGCCATTTCAGCAACGACAGCCAGATCGTGTGTGATCATCAACAACCCCATCCCATTCTCGCGCACAAGCTGGCGCAACAGGTCGAGAATTTGCGCTTGGGTCGTGACGTCCAGCGCGGTTGTAGGCTCATCTGCAATGAGCAACGCGGGTCCGCAGGCGATGGCTATTGCGATCACAACCCGTTGGCGTTGCCCGCCGGACAGTTGATGCGGATACTTGTTGTGCGACACCTGATCAGGGGGCAATCCGACGCGGGTCAAGGCACGCACGGACTCTGTTTTGGCGTTTAGGTCGGGGCGGTGCAGGTGTACGGTTTCTGCCACCTGTGCGCCGATGGTCTGGACCGGGTTCAGGGCGGTCATGGGTTCCTGAAACACCATGCTGATTGCGTTGCCACGCAGGGTGCACAACGTTGCCTCGGGCAGTTGCGTGACGTCTTGGCCGGAGACATGGACCGCGCCGCACAACTCGGCCTCGTCGGGCAAAAGCTGCATGATCGAGAACGCGGTCATCGACTTGCCCGACCCGCTTTCGCCAGTGATGGCGACTATCTCTCCCGCCTCAAGATCCAGCGACACGTCGTCCAGAATGGGCGCACCACTGATGTTGAGAGACAGGGATTGGATGGACAGCAGGCTCATGTCCGGGCTGCCTGCAGTTTGGGATCAAGGCGGTCCCGCAGCCCGTCGCCCAGCAAATTGAGCCCCAAAACCGTGAGAATAATCGCGCAGCCCGGCACCAAGGCCATGTGCGGTGCGATGCTGACCAGCGTTTGTGCGTCTGCCAGCATGCGGCCCCAGCTGGGTGTAGGGGGCTGCGCACCGAGACCAACATAACTGAGGGCGGCCTCGGCCAATATCCCGAGACTGAATTGAATTGTTGCCTGCACTATCAACAGGTTGGCGATGTTGGGGAGTACATGCTCGATGCTGATGCGTGTGGCCCCTTTGCCAGCAACGCGGGCCGCCAGAATGAATTCACGCGCCCAAATCGGCAGCGCGCCGCCCCGTGTGACACGGGCAAAGACTGGGACATTGAAGATGCCGATAGCGATAATGGCGTTAACGGCCCCGGCGCCAAAGACGGCAGTGATCAGGATCGCAATAACCAGCGAGGGGAACGCAAAGATGAGGTCGTTGCCGCGCATGATCACCTCGTCCACCCAGCCGCCTTGGCGGGCGGCTGCCCAGAGCCCGAGGGGCACGCCGAGGGTGACGCCGATGCCTACTGCCACAAACGCCACGGCGATGGAAGTGCGTGCGCCGACCATAATCATCGAAAATATGTCGCGCCCAAAGTGATCGGTGCCAAACCAATGTGTGCCGTTGGGCGTTTGCAATTTGGCCGGGATGTTGAGCGCGGCGTGATCGAACGGTGTCCAGATGAATGACATCAGCGCCGCGCAGGCGACCAAGACAGTGAGGCATCCACCAAGAGCCAACGCCCGACTCATTGCCGCTGCCTTAACCTTGGGTCGACAATGGCATAGGCCAAATCAACAGTGAAATTCACAACGATCACAGCAAAAACCAGCAGCATCGTCACGCTTTCGACAACAATCAGATCACGCGCCGAGATGGACTGGAAAATCAACCGCCCGAGGCCGGGCAGGTAAAAGACTTGTTCAATGATTATCCCGCCGGCCAGCAGGAACGAGAATTGCAGGCCGAGGATGGTCAGCACCGGGATCAAAGCGTTGCGCAATCCGTGGCGGCGCAGGGCTTGCGCGCGGGAAAGGCCTTTGGCCCGGGCAGTGCGCATGAAATCCTCTCCAAGCACGTCCAGAAGGGCAGATCGCATGACCCGGGCGAGGATGGCGGCTTGGGGGAGGGCAAGGGCAATGGCGGGTAGCGTAAGGGATTTTAGGGCCGCCCAGAAACCCTTGTCCCAGCCTGCGAATCCACCTGCGCCGAACCAGCGCAAGTTGATGGCAAAGACCAACACCAGCATCATCGCAAACCAGAAATTCGGGATTGCGACGCCCAATTGTGTGGCGCTCATGACGGCGACATCCCCGGTCTTTCCACGCCGGGAGGCGGCGTAGATCCCGGCGGGAAAGGCGATGAGTGTGGAGAGCGCGAGCGCATAAAGCGCAAGCGGCAGGGAGACCCACAAACGATCCGCGATCATCTCGGACACAGGCGTGCGATACTGGTAAGACGTGCCGAAATCGCCCTGCACCATGCCGCTGACCCAAGCCAGATAGCGTTGCAGTTTGGATTGATCGAGGCCGAGTTCCGCGCGCAGCGCGGCCAGCGTGTCCTCTTGCGCGTTCAGCCCGAGCATAAAGGCCGCCGGGTCGCCTGGCGCCACTTCGATCACGGCAAAGATGACCAGCGATGCGATGGCAAGACTGATCAGCAGGGACGCAAGTCGTTTGAGAGTGTAGCGCAGCATATCCGGCTGAGGTTAGGGGGCGTCCGGTGTGCAGGCAAGTAGCTGTGTCAGAGCCTCGGGTTGGCCTGCCAGCGTCGCACGCGCAAGGCCGCGGATTGTGGTTATGTAGCAGTCTTGATCCCACCCGCAGCCTTGCGTCAGGTTTTCCCAATTGCGCACCGACAGCAGGGTCCAGAGCAGATCGGTTGCCTGTTCAGTGTCCGTGCCTTGGGGCAGGGTGCCATCCTTGGCCAATGCCGCGATGGCCGCTGCGCACCCTTCGCGCATGTCTGCCATCCGCGTGTCCCAGGCCACTTTGGCTTCCGGGTCGGTGGCGGATGCTGCCATTATAGCCCGCGCCACGCCATAGATTTTGGGAATGTAGTTCCCCCATGCGGTTACAAAAGCGTCCAGGCGTTCGGCCCCTGTGGCGGCGTGACGACTGGCGGACAGGGCGGCATCCACGTTGTTCTGGCGATCTTGCAGCCGTGTGGCAGCGATAAGCAGCTCTGTGCGGCTGGGAAAATGCAGATAGACGGCCTGACGACTGACCCCTGTGGCCCGCGCGATGTCGGACATTGTTGGCAGCTTGGACTGCGGTGTTTCCAGCAGGGTCAGCGCGGCTTGCAAAATTTTGGTCGGGGTATCGAGAAGAGTGCTTGACATGATGTAAAGTAGCTCTTACTTGACACCATGTCAATTGACACTGTGTCAAGTAAGAGTTGGAAAGGAAATGAGATGACCAAACGTATTTTCATCTGGGTGGCGCACCCCAAGGCCGGGTCGCTCAATGCTGCCCTCGCAGATCGTTACGCTAAAGGGGCAGCCGCCAAAGGGGCCGAAGTGCGCACGATGGCGCTGAGCGAAATGGAACTGGGCGACGACTTGAGCGGGTTGGCGCGGGGCCGGGCGGAAGCGCCTGATCTGGCGCAGTGGCAGGACAACGTCACATGGGCCAATCACATCATGATCGTGCATCCCTATTGGTGGGGCGCGATGCCGAGCAAAGCCAAGGCCGTGCTGGATGCGGCCTTGCTGTCGGGATTTGCCTACAAGTACCACGCGCGGGGCATGGGTTGGGATCAACTTCTCAAGGGGCGAACGGGCGATGCGATCATAACGTCGGACACGCCACCTCTATTGGATACGCTCTTGTATCACAGCCCGGGGCGTCGGGTGATCCGCAATCAGGTGATGAAATTCATTGGAGTCAAGCCGCGCAAGATTGTGCAGTTGGGTTCTGTCAAGCTGGCCGCCCCGAGCAAGATTGCCCGCTGGCTGGACAAGGCCGAAGCGATGGGGGCTGCGGCGGCTTAAACCCTCGCATCTGGCGTCATGGGGGTTATGTTCCGCCCCATGACCCGTCCCTTGTTCATCGGCTCCGAGATCTATCGCGGTTCTTCATATGGTCGCTGGCATCCACTGCGGGTGCCACGTGTGTCGACGGTAATGGACTTGTCGCGGGCTATGGGGTGGTTGCCACCGGACATTTATGTCCCAAGCCCCCGTGTCAAACCGCAGGCTCTGCACATCTGGCACACCCCGGACTATGTCGCCGCCCTGCATGCAGCAGAAGCGGCGCAAGAGGTCAGTGAGGCTGTCCGGGCCCGCCATCATCTGGGCACGCCCAACAACCCCGTCTTCCCCGAAATGTATCGCCGCCCCGCGACGGCTGCGGGTGGGTCACTGCTTGCAGGCGAGTTGCTGGCGGTCGGCGGCATCGTGTACCACCCGGCGGGGGGCACACATCACGGGATGCCCGACCGGGCGGGCGGCTTTTGTTACTTGAATGATCCCGTGCTCGCGATCTTGTCCCTGCGCCGCAATGGAGCTGCACGCGTGGCATATATCGACATTGATGCCCACCACCCGGACGGTGTTGAAGTTGCGTTTGGTGATGATCCGGATGTCCTGATGATCTCGGTCCATGAGGAAGGACTGTGGCCACGCACGGGGAATTTAGGCGCGACGGACAGTCTGGTGAATGTCCCTGTACCAAAGGGTCTCAATGATGATGAGATGGCGCTGATCCGGGACGAGGTGATCCTGCCGCGCGTGGCGGCCTTTGGTGTCGACGCGATTGTACTGCAATGCGGGGCGGATGCGGTGGAGGAAGACCCGCAGGCCCATCTGTCCCTGTCCAATCAAGCGCATGTGGCGATTGTTCTGGGTCTCATGGGCCTGGGCGCGCCGCGTTTTCTGGTGCTTGGCGGAGGCGGGTACAACCCGTGGTCCGTGGGGCGGTTATGGACAAGTGTGTGGGGCGCGATGAACGGATTTGACGTGCCGGAACGGTTGGAGCCGGAGGCAGAGGCGGTGTTGCGGGCCTTGCGTTTTGACGGCAACAGCCGGGGCCGCAATCCGCCGGATCATTGGTTCACCACCCTTGCGGATGTGCCACGGCATGGTTCAATCCGCGAAGAGCTGCGCGCGCGTGTCAGGCAGGTTCAGCCCGCATAGTCCGCGTCAGTCACATGTTCGAGCCATGTCGCGGCGGACCCGTCGTGAACCTCTTGCATCGCAATATGCGTCATGCCGGTGTCAGGCCCCGCGCCATGCCAATGTTCGACATCTGGCGGAATCCAGACGGTATCACCTGCGGTGATGGTTTGTGGCGCCTCGCCCCGCAGTGCGATGCGGCCCGCGCCAGCGGTCACGTGCAGGGTTTGCCCCAGCGGATGCGTGTGCCACGCGGTGCGCGCGCCCGGTTCGAAATGCACGGTCAGGGCATTCAGGCGCGCGGGGCTTTGGCTGGAGATGATCGGGTCCTGCCAAACGGTACCTGTGAAGTAGTCGGGATTGGCCCGCGCCGTAGGGCGGGTGCCTGCGGGGAAGATCTGCATGCCATCTCCGGCGTTGGGGAAGGGCCGCTGATCAGCCCTTCGGGGAGGATTTTTCAGGAACAGAGATGCGCGACTACTCTGCCCAGCTGACGCCAGTAAGGTCTGTGGCTTGGGTTGGGGCGTTGGTCCAGAGACCTTGAACGCCCGCCTTGGCGACCGACAGTTGCGCCAGTTGGAATAGGTAGCCGTTGACCGCGTCGCTTGCGATGATTTCCTGTGCTTTGGCCATCATATCGGTGCGCGTCTCGGGGTCGGTGGTGGCATTCAACGTCGCAATCAGCTCTTGGAATTCGGCGTTGTCATATTGGAAGTAGTAGTCAGGATTGGCGTAGATCCCGATATCCATTGGCTCAGTATGACTGACGATGGTCAAGCCAAAGTTCTTGCCCCGGAACACGGTTTCCAACCACTGCGCCCATTCGACATTGATGATTTCGGCCTTGATGCCGACCTCGGCGAGTTGCGCGGCGATGATCTCACCACCCCGGCGCGCATACGAAGGGGGCGGCAGGTGCAGCGTGGTTTCAAACCCGTCAGCCATGCCCGCCTCGGCCAGCAACGCACGGGCTTTGTCAGGATCAAAGGCAGAGCCGGCTTTCAGATCCACATAGGCGGGATTGTGTGGCGCAAAGTGTGTCCCGATGGGGGTGCCGTAGCCGAACATCGCGCCGTCCACGATCGCCTGGCGGTCGATGGCGTGGGCGAGGGCCTGACGCACACGGACATCATCAAAGGGCGGTTGTTTGTTGTTGGTCGACAGGATCGTCTCACCTTCGGTCGAGCCGACAAGCACCTGGAACCGTGGGTCTGCTTCGAATTGCGGCAGGTTCTCGGGGGCGGGGAAGCCGGTGAACACGTCTACGTCTTCGGCCATCATGGCAGCGAATGCTGCGGTGGGGTCGGAGATAAATTTGAACGTCGCGGCGGTAAGCGCCGGGGTGTCGCCCCAATAACCATCATATTGGCTGATCTGAATGCTATCGCCTTGGCGCCATTCGTCGAATTTGAAGGGGCCGGTGCCGATGGGTGTCTGTTTGATGTTCTCGATGCTTTCGGGCGCGACGATCACCGCATCGCCCCATGCAAGGTTGAACAGCATGTTCCCGTTGGGTTCGGACAGGGTCAGTTTGACAGTCTTGGCGTCGATCACATCCACAGAGGAGATCGCGGCATAGAGTGCCTTTTGCGCGTTGGTACTGTCTTCGGCCAAAATACGGTCGAAGGTGAATTTCACATCTTCAGCGTCCATAGTGGTGCCGTCATGAAAGGTCACACCGTCGCGCAGGGTGAAGGTGTAGGCCAGCCCGTCATCCGAGATCTCCCAACTTGCCGCGAGGCCGGGCACAACCGATCCATCGCCCATGAAACGCGTCAACCCTTCGAACACATTTGAATAAAGAACCGAGTCGATGGCGCCAGCCGCCGCGGATGTCGGATCAAGATGCGGCGGTTCCAGCTGCATGGCGACGGTGATATCGCTTTTGGCCCACAGGGTCGTGGCGCTGAGCGCGAAAATGGCAGCGGTTGTGGTCAGGTGCTTGAGCATGGCTCGGTCTCTCCATCGGTGCGGATTTCCCGACAGCTTTGTCGCAAACGTAGCGTCGTGCAACCCTTGGGTTTGGTTTGGGTAGTGGAACGCGCGCCGTTTGACTGCTATGGCGCGGCGCAAAGATCAGACGCGAAAGGCCACCACATGAGCGCCACCGCCCGCAAATCCGCCCCCATGCCCGATGATATCCGGGCGATGAAGGGCGATACGCCTATTGTCAGCCTGACAGCCTACACCACGCCTATGGCGCAAATGATGGACGCCCACTGCGACTTTGTCCTTGTGGGCGATTCTGTCGGGATGGTGCTGCATGGGTTGCCCTCGACCCTTGGTGTCACGATGGAGATGATGGTGCTGCATGGGCAGGCTGTGGCGCGGGGATTAAGCACTGCGATGATGGTGATCGACATGCCGTTTGGATCATACGAGGAGGGTCCGGCACATGCCTTTCGCAATGCGGCCCGCCTGATGTCGGAAACGGGCGCGGGGGCTGTCAAACTGGAGGGCGGAGTGGCCATGGCGGACACTATCGCGTTCCTTGTGGCACGTGGCATTCCCGTGATGGCGCATATTGGCCTGACACCTCAGTCGATCAACACGCTGGGGGGTTACAAAGTACAAGGCCGCGGCGCGGCGGGCACGGCCTTGATTGCTGATGCCCAAGCTGTGGCTGATGCCGGTGCGTTTTCGGTTGTGTTGGAAAAGGTGCCGGAGGCGCTGGCGGATGAGATCACGGGGGCCATCGACATCCCGACCATCGGGATCGGAGCTTCGTCCGGGTGTGACGGGCAAATCCTTGTCGTGGACGATATGTTGGGCCTGTTTACAGCCTTCAAGGCCAAGTTTGTAAAACGTTACGCGGCGCTGGGTGCCGATGGGGAAGCGGCGATTGCCGCCTATGCCGAGGACGTGCGCGCACGCCGGTTTCCCGGTCCTGAGCACGTGTTTGGCGACACGGCGCCGGTGGCCAGGCCATGACGGCGCCTATCGTTCGGACCCTGTCAGAGCTGAGAGCCATGACACGCGGTTGGCAGCGCGCAGCAGAGATAATTGGCGTAGTCCCAACGATGGGGGCATTACATGACGGGCATTTGAGCCTTGTGGCGCGGGCTAAGGAACAGGCGGACCGCGTGATCGTTACGATCTTTGTGAACCCCAAGCAGTTTAACACGCCCGAAGATCTGGAAAATTATCCGCGCACCGAACATGAGGACGCAGCCAAGCTGGAGCGGTTTGGCGTTGACGCGATCTATGTGCCCGATGGGGCGCAGATCTACCCAGATGGCTTTGCAACAAATGTGAGTGTGAGCGGGCTGACGGAGGTGTTGTGCGGCGCGCATCGGCCCGGGCATTTTGATGGTGTGGCAACGGTCGTGACCAAGCTGTTTACCCAAACCTCTGCCGATCTGGCGTTCTTTGGGGAAAAGGACTTCCAGCAGTTGCAGGTCGTGCGGCGGTTGGCTCGGGATCTGGATCTGGGGGTTGAGGTTGTGGGGTGTCCGACGATCCGGGAGATCGACGGGCTGGCCATGTCTTCACGCAATTTGTTGCTGTCGGATCAGGCGCGGGGCCGGGCTGCCGTGCTGAGCGACGTGATGGAGGATATGGCATCGGCGTTGACTAGTGGCGCGTCAATCGGCGATCTGATGACAGAGGCCAAGGCGCGACTGAAGGCTTCGGGTTTTGGCGATGTTGACTACCTGGAGATGCGTACCAATGACTCGCTGGCTTTGATTGAACGGGCCGAGGAGCCTGCGCGTTTGTTTGCGGCCGTTTGGATGGCCGGGGTGCGCTTGATCGACAATATTGACGTGCCTGTCGCGCGATAAGACCTTCAGACAGCCTATTTCGGCAACAAAAGCGTGCCAAGCGCGTGGCCCATCACCTTGGCGCTGTCGAGCATGTCTGTGATTCCTACCCACTCGTCAGGCTTGTGGGCCAATTCCAATTCGCCCGGACCATATGCGATGCAATTGCGCAGCTTGCCGATGCGGTCGATGTGTTTCTGGTCGTACGATCCCGGCGAGGCGACGTACGTAGGCGCCACGCCCAGCACGCTTTCAATCGCCGCATGTACGGTTTCGACGACGGGCGCGGATTTGTCCGTCATTGACGGCAAAACCACGTTCAACTCGCGCATCTCGTATTCGAACTTGTCGCGGTTGGCCTTCAGATCCTCGAGCAGGGCGACCACTTCGCCGCGCACCTCTTCGAGGTTTTCTTCGACCAGAAAGCGGCGATCGATCACGATGCGGCAACTGTCGGGCACGCAGTGGGCAGGCAGACCCGTGTAGTCATCTGATTGTTCAGGTTGGCCACCGTGGATCGAATTGATGTTCATGGTGGACTGGCGCGCACCGTCTGGCACTACGGGCATCTGGGTGTGACGGGCCGCCATGGCGGGATAAAGCTGTGTTTCGAACTGGTCCAGAACGGCCCCCATATGGCGCACGGCGCAATCCCCGAGGAACGGCATGGAGCCGTGCGCGATTTCGCCCTTGGTTTCTATTTCGGCCCACCAGCCACCGCGATGGCCAAGGCAAATCCGGTCCTTGTTGAGCGGTTCGGGGATGATCACGTGCTGCACGCGTGCGGGGTCAAAAAAACCCTGTTCGGCCAGATAGGCGACGCCACCATAACCGCCTGATTCCTCATCCGCTGTGGCGCTGATCTCGACTGCACCAGCGAAATCGGGGTGCTCTTCGATAAACGCTTCAGCGGCGATGATGGAGGCGGCAAGGCCGCCCTTCATATCACAGGCCCCCCGACCGTAAACCTTATCACCGTCGATCTCTGCCCCAAAGGGGTCGCGTGTCCAGCCTTGTCCAACTTCGACGACGTCGTGGTGGCTGTTGAAATGGACACAGTCGCCTTTGGTCGCGCCTTCGCGCCGGGCCACGAGGTTCCAGCGGGGGAAAATGTCGCTGTCACCGGGGGTGCCGTGAGCCCGGATCATTTCGGTCGAAAATCCGTGAGATTTGAGCCGGGTGTCGAGCAGGGCACAGACATCGTGGTAGTTCCGCCCCGGCGGGTTCAGGGTCGGGATTCGGATCAGGCTTTGGGTCAATGCGATCAGGTCGTCGCGTTTGGCGTAGATGCGTCTGGCGAGGCTCATGGGGTGAGTGTTGAACGGTACACCTCAATTGGCAAGGGAGCGGCGCGTGGAAACCGGTCCTTCGGGGAGGATTTTTCGGGAACAGATAAGGGGTAGGCTGAGGCGGTGCTGTTCGTGAGCATGGTTTTGCGCACTGCTAAGCGGTTAGAGTTTGCCCAGAGGAACCTTCAGGGCCATATCGCCCGCATCATCGCGTGGGATTTCGCCTGCGCGCATGTTGACCTGCAACGCCGGGATGATCAGCGAGGGCATCTTGAGTTGTGCGTCGCGCTCTGTGCGGAATGCGATGAAATCCTCGCGGGTTTTGCCGCCGCCCACATGGATGTTCTTTTCGCGCTCTTCAGCCACTGTAGTTTCCCATGCAATGGCCCGTCCCCCGGGCCCATAGTCGTGGCAGATGAACAGACGCATCGCGTCCGGCAGCGCCAGAACCCGCATGATGCTGTCATAGAGCTGACCTGCATCCCCACCGGGGAAATCCGCGCGGGCCGAGCCGCCATCGGGCATGAACAGCGTATCGCCCACAAAGGCGGCATCGCCAATCACATGGACCATGCAGGCGGGTGTGTGGCCGGGGGTGTGCAGCGCGTAGCAGGTCATTGCGCCAACCAGGTAGGTGTCACCGTCCTCAAACAGGGCATCAAACTGAGATCCGTCACGCTGGAATTCCGTACCTTCGTTGAAGACCTTGCCGAATGTGTCCTGCACCTCGGTGATCTTGGCGCCGATCCCGATCTTGCCGCCCAGAGCGTCCTGAATATAGGGCGCCCCAGACAGGTGATCGGCATGCACGTGCGTTTCGATGATCCAGTCAAGGCGCAGATCGTTGGCGCGGATATGGGCGATCATGGCGTCCGCCCCGTCAAAGTTCAGCGCTCCGGCGGCATAGTCGATGTCCATCACCGCGTCGATCACGGCGCAGCCTTTGCCGGCCGGTTCCTGCACGACATATGATATGGTGTTCGAGCGTTCATCAAAGAACGGCGTGACCGTCGGGTGTTGAGACATATCGGGAGTCATCGCTGCGCCTCCTTGCACGGGGTGCTGTCAGACTGCCATTGCATGGTCGTGCAATCAAGCGCCGCTTAGTCCGCGTCGCTGTTGTCCCTGAAGGCCGTGCGTCCGATGCTGTCATAGGCCAGGAAACCGGCCCGTTTGGCATCCTTGACCGAGTAGATGTTACGCAAATCCGCCATATGGGGCGTGGCCATCCGGCGGGCCAGCTTTTTCAGATCGAGGGCGCGGAATTCGTTCCATTCGGTCAGGATCACCACAAGGTCGGCATTTTGTACCGCCTTGTAGGCGTCGTCGACCCAATGGGCACCGGGCAACAACGCTTCGCCTTCGCGTTTGCCTTGGGGGTCTGTCACGCGCACCTTTGCGCCAGCCCCGATCAGGGCAGGTACAATGGTAAGGCTAGGCGCATCGCGCATGTCGTCCGTGTTCGGTTTGAAGGTCACGCCCAGCACTGCCACCGTCTTGCCGGCAAGTGAGTTGTCGGCAAGATCAAAGATCTTGTCGATCATGCGGCGCTTGGTTTCTTCGTTCACCTTGATGACGGTTTCAGTGATCTGCATCGGGATCGCGTGATCTTGGCCAATACGTGCCAAGGCCTTGGTATCCTTGGGGAAACACGACCCGCCATAGCCGGGGCCGGCATGGAGGAACTTGTTGCCAATGCGGCCATCGAGACCCATGCCCTTTGACACCTGCTTGATATCTGCGCCCGTGCGTTCGCACAAAGCGGCGATTTCATTGATGAAGGTGATCTTGGTCGCCAGAAACGCGTTGGCGGCGTATTTGATCATCTCCGCGCTTTCCAGATCGGTGGTGACGATGGGGAAGTCGCGCAGGAACAGCGGGCGGTAGATTTCGGCCATGACGTCCGCGGCGCGGTCTGTCTGGACGCCGACAACAACGCGGTCCGGCTTCATGAAGTCGTCGATTGCCGCCCCTTCGCGCAGAAACTCCGGGTTCGAGGCAACATCAAAGTCGAGACCAGGATTTGCCTTGCGGATGACCTGTTTGACCTGCCGGTTGGTGCCAACCGGAACGGTCGATTTGGTGACGATCACCATATATTCCCTGGCGAGTGACGCGATTTCTTCGGCAGCAGCCATGACATACCGCAGATCGGCATGGCCGTCGCCGCGACGTGTCGGTGTGCCAACGGCGATAAAAACGGCTTCGGCCCCTTCGATCGCGCTGGCCAGATCGAGGGTGAATGACAATCGCCCAGCCTCGACATTCTTGGCCATCAAGGCATCCAGACCAGGCTCGTAGATCGGTACCTCGCCAGCGTTCAGCTTGTCGATCTTGGCAGGGTCCTTGTCGACACACACGACCTCGTGCCCGAAATCCGAGAAACACACGCCTGACACAAGGCCCACATAGCCCGTTCCGATCATCGCGATTTTCATGAGTTGCCTGCCTTGGTCGTGTTGCGTTGGGGTGTCGTAAGGGGATGCAGCGCGCGCCGTCAAGACGTACCCACCGCTCTGCGCCGCACTGTGGCACAGAGGGCGTAAAAACCCGGTTCACGCCACCACCGTGGGCAAAAGGCGGCATCAGAGAGACCGCCCTTGTGTTGTGACCGCTCAGCGCACGCGACAGCTGCGCAATTGTTGCGCATACATGACCGAACGCGTGTCGACTTCTCCTGCGACTCGGACCAGCCACGATTTGGAGTTGTAGCTGCCCCGCGCAAACCCGGTGCGCCCCTCGTGATAAGCGAGGTACTGGTTGCGTGCATCGCTGACAGGCACGCCAAGGCGGGACTGTGTTTCGGCCATGTACCAGCCCATGAAGTCGGTCGCATCGCGGATGCGATCGCGCCGGGCCGAGCGTTTGCCTGTGTCCTGCACGTATTCATCCCAAGTGCCATCAAGCGCCTGAGAATATCCAAAGGCACTGGACTGACGGCCAACGGGAATGACCCCTGCCGCGTAGCGGAACGGTGTCCGGGCATCGGATTTGAATTTACTTTCCTGATAGATGGTCGCCATCTGGACGTGCACAGGCACACCCCAACGGCGTTCCGCGGCCTTGAAAGCCTTGAAGTATTCGGGGCGCTCTTTGACAATGGAACAGGCGTTGTCGAGGTTGCGGGGGGACGTGCCTGACCCGCCGCCACAACTGGCCGCCAACAGTACCAATGCCAATGCGCGAAAGAGTTTGCTCATCTGCCTCACTCGCGTTGTTTTTTATTTTGGCGCAGCTTAGCGCAAAAATGAGCGTCTGGAAATCACGTTTTGTTAAAGCAACGCAGCCAGCAGCAAAGGCAGGGCTGCCACGGCCATCAGGGTTGAGGCCACAACCAGTGCCGCGACGGCTTCGGCGTCGGCCCCGTATTTTTCGGCCAGCAAGTATGAGGTAACGGCCACAGGGGTTGCAACCTGCAGAACAAGGACGCCAAAGGCCGTCGAATCCAGATCGAACATCAGGCCGACGCCCCAAGCGATCGCTGTGCACAGCACCAGCTTAACTCCGGACAGTGCGAACGCCTGCAGCAGACCCTTGGGCGACAGACGGGCCACAGCGACACCAAGCGTGATCAGCATGAGCGGAATGGCCATCTGGCCAATCAAATCCAGCGTATTGGTCAGGAAGGTCGGCGTTTCCCACCCGCGCCACAGGAACAAAGCGCCAAAGGCCGTGCCCCACACGAGGGGTTCGCGCAGCACTTTGCCAAAGGCGCCGGCCCCCGCAACCAGCCAGATCCCGAAGGTAAAAGACCAGATCGCCATAATGGCAAAGACAATCACGGCATAGCTGAGACCAACTTCGCCAAAGGCAAAAAGCGCCAAAGGCAGACCCAGATTGCCCGTATTGCCGAAAATCAGCGGGGCTGTGAAGGTGCGTGTACTGAGACCCAGGACGTGAACCAACGCCAAAAACACTGCGGTGACACCCGCATAGGCGGCAATTGTCGCCAGTGACAGATCGGTCAGGGCGGCAGGATCTATTCGGGTCTGCATGAGTGAAACAAAAATCAGACACGGCACGCTGAGGGTCATCGCCAGCTGCGTGACAAATTGGATTCTGTATTCCAGCCCGACCTTAACCCATGCAAATCCAAGCCCTGCCAAAAGGAAGACAGGGGCCACGATCTCGAGGACTGTTAATGCTAAGTTCACAGACTGTTTCCAGCGAAAATGTGCTCAATTGTTGGACAAATTGCCCTTGCACCGTGTAGTCACGGACGGTAGGGGGCGCAACGCTATGCTGAGAACACGCGCAAAATACCATCTGGGCCAAGTGGTCCGGCATAAAAAACACCCCTTTCGGGGCGTAGTATTTGACGTGGACCCAGAGTTTTCAAACACGGATGAGTGGTACGAAGCCATTCCCGAAGACAGTCGCCCACGCAAAGCGCAGCCATTCTACCACCTGCTCGCGGAAAACGACCAAAGCTACTATGTGGCCTATGTTTCCGAGCAAAACCTTGTTGCTGATTACTCTGGCGAGCCTGTGGACCATCCCGATATCCCGGATCTGTTCGGGCCTTTCGAGGACGGATCTTATCCGCTGCATTTCCAACTGAACTGAGTGTTGGTGGACGATAAGTTCGCCTGACATAGTATCGCGAAGGCGGAGTTGTTCTCTGCCCTCCTTCTGTCAGTAGCCCAATGCGCAGCCGTCTTTTCGGGGGTCACTGGCGCCTTCCAGAACACCATCGTCCCGGATCAGGATCGCTTGCGCGCCGCCAATGGCCGTATCGGGAATGCTAACCTTGTGGCCCATATCCGCCAGCGTTGCGCGCACCGCATCGGAGTATCCACGCTCAACTTTCATATTGCCTGCGTCGGAAAATGCGCGCGGGGCATCAATTGCCGTTTGTGGTTCGAGGCCAAAGTCCTCGAGATTCGTCACAAATCGCGCGTGTCCGTTGGGTTGATAGGCGCCACCCATCACGCCAAACGGCATGATCGGTTTACCGTCCTTGGCCAGCATCCCCGGAATGATCGTATGCATTGGGCGTTTGCCGCCATTCAACTCGTTCGGGTGCCCGTCTTCCAAGGTGAAACCCGCACCTCGGTTCTGGAACAGAATGCCAAACTTTTCAGACGCAATGCCGGACCCAAAGCCGTGGAAGATTGAATAAATCAGCGAAACGGCCATCCCGTCGCGGTCTACCACGGTGATATAGATCGTGTCCTTATGGACTTGTTCGCTCAGGGCTGCCGGATCGGCCATCGCCTGTTTCGGGTTGATCAAAGAAGCCAATGCCGCCGCCGTTTCGGGTGCCATCATGTGATCGAGCCGGGTGGAGAAATCCTCATCAGCGAGGAAGCGATTGCGCGCATCATAAGCAAGTTTGGCAGCTTCGGCCTCGATATGGGCGCGCTCCGCGCTCCACGGATCCATGCCTGCTATGTCGAAATGGGCAAGGATATTGAGCATCAAATTCGCAGTCGCACCATGGGTGTTTGGTGGATGCTCGACCAGATCCACACCTTTGTAGGTGCTGCGGATCGGCGTTGTTTCAGTGGCTTTTGTATTGGCGAAATCATCTGCCGTATGTTGGCCGCCATGCGCGCGCAGGCTGGCGATCATGTCTTCTGCGATTTCGCCTGTGTAAAATGCATCGCGCCCGTCTTTGGCCACGCGGCGCAAAACTTCGGCTTGTTTGGGAACAGCAAAAAGCGCGCCAACCTTGGGCACCGCGCCGTTGACAAGATAATGCGTGCGCGCTGGGCCTTGCAGTTTTTCCGCGTCGTTGCCCCAGTCAAAGGCTACGCGCGGAGCCACGGGAACTCCGGCTTCAGCGTAGTGAATGGCGGGGGCAAGGATGCGATCGAGGCCTAACTTGCCTTCACTTTCGGACAGGCGGCAAAACGCGTCCATCGCGGCAGGTACAGTGACGGCGTGGGCGCTGTAGGGTGGGACGACACTGTGGCCGGCCGCGCGCAAATCTGCGCCGGCCTGGGTGGTAGGGGCTCTGCCAGATCCGTTGAGGGCACGAATCGGCGCATTTGGTTTGGACCACAAGACAAAGCAGTCACCGCCTATGCCTGTCATTTGTGGCTCGCAAATGCCTAATAAAACAGCGCCAGCGATCGCGGCATCCATGGCATTGCCGCCCGCCTTCAGGGTCTCAACCGCCACCTGCGCGGCCAAGGGGTGCGACGTGGCGCACATGCCATTGGTCGACAGGACGGGCGAACGTCCCGGAAGATGGAAATCGCGCATGATTAGCTCCCATTTGGATCAACGTCTGGCGCAACCTAACGGTGGCGCGCGCATTGTCCATATCTGGCTCTGATTGTTGGGCAAATGTCAGCGGCAGGTAGATCCTCGGTGCCGCGCACTGGGTGGGGGCAATTAAACGCGACACCGAGGGAAGCTATATGCAGCTACGAGGACAGGTATGCCCCTAGATCGGGGCATGAATGTGGTCTCGGCGGGGCCGTTTTGGGGAATTGCATCTCTGCTGAGTACATTGCCTCGCCACGTTCGGGTAATGCACCGGTGATTGGAAAAACGCGGAGTGATTACTGTGGAGCGGATGTGATGCTGGGCGCCGTGTAATGCATTGCGTGGAGGCGGGAGCGTCCAACAATTCTTGTCTTTCAACTGCTCAAATGCAATGCGTCGTTAGGTTCCGACGGGCAGGCGGAACGTGAGTTGGTTGTCGTTGTCTACTCGGCGGTACTCGACTTCCTTGGCCAAGTCCTGAATCAGGAACCAGCCAAATCCACCTTCGGGAAGATCGCAAAAATCCACATCCAGATTGGTCGGGCGACCCACTGGTGTCGTGCCATCAGGCATCGGACGGCCCGAATCCGTGATCTTGATGTGCAAGCCATCGTCGCTATGGGCGCAAGCCAGCCGGATCGGTCCCGGCACGTCCCCTTCGGGATAAGCGTGTTCGACGATGTTGTTCATCGCTTCTGCCATCACAAGTTCAACCGTTCCCGCATCCTCCACATCCAGATCAAGTGGTCCCAATGCCGTAAGCAGCTTGGAAAGCGCATCCCGCACGGCCATTTCGCTGCTGGTCACACTGATATGTACTTCTGGAATGGTTGGTGCGGATGTCATGGTTTGCAATCCCATTTCGACGTGCACTACGCGGCCTGCGCATCAAGCGCGTCTTGCAATGTTGGGAACACCCCGAACACAGAGTCCATGCGCGTCAGGCGAAACACCTTTTCAACCGTGGGCGTGAGGCCGGCAAGGACCAGACTGCGCGATTGCCCAAGATGCTTCATTGAGGCGACAATGGCACCCAGACCGCTGGAATCAATGAATTCCACCTCGCTCAAGTCCAGGATCACCGTTGGGCTGGGCGTATCGGTGGCGGCACGCATGGCGTCCTTGAATTCAATCGCTACAGCGGCATCAATTCTGCTCCCGATAACCGCAACGATCTGCAGCGGCCCGTCCTGTCGGCTACTCAACTCCATGTGCGCGTCCCATGTTTGCTTGCGTCTTCGCCATCTTTAGGATGCAATCGTTACCAATAGGTTGCACCCACCCGGAATCAGAGGAGATCTCATGGACAACGTCGTGATTGCAGGGGCGGCACGCACGCCGATGGGAGGATTTCAGGGCGCACTGTCGGACATGCCTGCTGCAGACCTTGGTGGCGTTGCTATCAAGGCGGCACTGCAAGGTGCTGGGCTTTCAACTGTTGATGAAGTCCTGATGGGATGTGTGTTGCCAGCCGGGCAAGGCCAGGCACCTGCGCGACAGGCGGGGTTTGCCGCAGGTCTGGGCGAAGAGGTGCCCGCCACCACATTGAACAAGATGTGTGGCTCGGGAATGAAAGCGGCCATGATGGCCTTTGACCAGATTGCGTTGGGTCACGCCGACACGATGATCGCGGGCGGAATGGAGAGCATGACAAACGCGCCCTACATGCTGCCTAAAATGCGAGACGGTGCGCGCCTGGGGCATGGTCAGGTCATCGATCACATGTTTCTGGATGGTCTCGAAGATGCCTATGACAAAGGGCGTTTGATGGGCACCTTTGCTGAGGATTGTGCCGAAACCTATCAGTTCACCCGTGACATTCAGGACGAATACGCACTGACGTCGCTAAGCCGCGCCCAAGAGGCCATCGCCTCGGGTGCATTCAGCAATGAGGTGACTGCCGTCGACATCAAGACCCGTAAAGGCACCGTGACGGTTGGAGTAGATGAACAACCCGGCACCGCGCGCCCCGACAAAATCCCCCATCTCAAGCCGGCCTTTCGCGAGGCGGGCACGGTAACAGCAGCCAATGCTTCCTCGATATCAGATGGTGCGGCGGCACTGGTATTGGCCTCTGAGAACATAGCCGAGCAACGCGGCCTGCCTGTGCGGGCGCGCATTGTTGGCCATGCCAGCCACGCGCAAGCGCCGGGATTGTTCACAACCGCTCCCGTACCTGCCGCGCAAAAACTGTTGGATCGGATCGGATGGAGCAAGGACGACGTCGATCTATGGGAAGTGAACGAAGCCTTCGCCGTGGTCCCGCTGGCATTCATGCGCGAAATGGGGATCGAACACAGCGTCGTCAACGTAAACGGCGGAGCCTGTGCGCTTGGGCATCCCATTGGGGCCTCCGGTGCTCGGATCATGGTCACATTGCTCAATGCGCTGGAGAAGCGGAACCTCAAGCGCGGTATAGCCGCGATCTGCATCGGGGGCGGCGAAGGGACAGCCATCGCGATCGAGCGTCCCTGAAATCAGCAAATCAGACGTGGCAAAGCACCAGCCGTGACGCGGCTGGTGGTGTTCAGTTGGCGGGCGTGCTTTCCAACCCGTCCGGTCTGCCCACAACAACGAAGTGCAACGCCTCGGGATCAAGCAGTTCGGCTGCAACACGTTTGACATCCTCAAGCGTGACGGCCTCGACCTTTTCGTTGCGGGTTGCAATGTAGTCGATGGGCAGGCCCAACATCTGCATGCCAACCATGATGCGGGCGATTGGGGCGTTGCCGTCAAACCGCAAAGGATAGGCACCGGTGACATAGGTCTTGGCTGCGTCCAGTTCCGCCTGCGTGACACCCTCGGAAGCAGCGCGCGCCCATTCGTCACGGATCACAGCAACAGCCTCGGCCACGCGGTCATTGGCGGAGGCCACCTGCCCCTGCAATGTCGCGGCATGGTCGCGCGGCACAAGGAACGAATAGACCCCATAGGTCAGGCCCCGCTTTTCACGCACCTCGGTCATCAGACGGCTTTCAAAACCCCCGGCCCCGAGGACCTGATTAAGCACGCGGGCGGCAAAGAAGTCAGGATCATCCTGTTCGATGCCCACCTGTCCAAAAATGGCGACGGACTGGGGCGTGTCAAAATCCACAACTGTGTTACCCCCTGAAATCGTGATGTCAGCGGGGCCGGGTTGCGGTGCACCCGTGTCAGGCAACGCGCCCAGCAACGTGTCGAGCAGGGGACCAAGCTCTTCGGGTGTGATGTCACCCACCGCACCGACATAAAGGCGATCCTTGGCAAAGACTGCTGAGTGGGCGGAGATGATATCATCACGAGTCAGGGCAGCTACGCTCTCCAACGTACCCTTGTAGTCAGTGGCATAGGGGTGATCGCCAAAGGCCATCTTGTCAAAAGCAGCCCGCGCGATCTCTGCAGGATCTTTCATATCCGAGCGCAGGCCCGTCAGAACCTGCTCGCGCACGCGTTCAAGGGCGCTTTGGTCAAAACGGGGTTCGATGATGGAGGTGCGCAACAGCTCAACCGCCTCATCTCGGTTTTCTGTCAGAAAACGGCCCGAGACGGACAAGGCATCGTCGCCCACGTCATAGCCAAAGGTTGCGGCCAATCCCTCCAGTTCGCGGGCAAATTCCCGCGCGTCGAGATCACCAGCCCCTTCTTCGAGCAGGCCAGTCATCAGATTGATGGCACCGCGCTTGCCGGGGGCATCCAAGGACGCCCCACCCCGAAACCGCACTTCAAGCGCCATGAAGGGGATAGACGGCTCCTGCACCAACCACGCGGTGATACCACCGGGGCTGACGACTTCCTGAATTTTCACTTCGGCGCGGGCGGGCAGGGCAAGGGCAACCGCCACAGCAAAGGCTGCCACAAAACGGGTCATCAACATTAGTTCACCTCCGGGGTGATGGGACGGGTCAACCAGCCGGTCACCGACGCTTCGCGCTTCAGAACGGTCTTGGCCGCCGCCATGATATCTTCTGGGGTGACGGCTTGCAGAATGTCTGGCCATGTCTGTACGTCCTCGACGCTCAGGCCCACCGAGAGGGCGGCACCATAACGACGGGCCACGCCATCAACATTGTCTTGGGCAAAGATCTGACTGGCACGCAGTTGATATTTGATGCGCTCCAGTTGTTCTGCGTCAACACCGTCTTCCATGAACTGGGCAAGGGTTTCGTCCATCGCCGCTTCGGCCTCTTCCAGAGAGACACCGGGCGTCGGGACAATCACAACATCAAAGGTCGTGTCGTCCAGCGACACACCACGATAAAACGCCCCGGAGAACACAGCCTTTTGGCTCTCGAACTGCAGCTTTTCAGTGAGATAGCTTGTTTGTCCACCACCCAACACCTCGGCAAGCAAGGTCAGAGCCGCGGCCTCTTTCTGATCACCGGGGTCGCGTTCCTGCGCCAGATAAGAGCGGCTGACATATTCCTGCGCCACACGGGCATCGCGGTAGATCAGACGACGTTCGGTGGTCTGAGGTGGCTCGGCAGACCGGATACGTTCAGGCAGATCCGGATTTGCGGGGATCACCCCGTAATAAGTTTCGGCGAGGGCCTTCACCTCGTCGGGGCGGACATCGCCGGACACGACAAGGATGGCATTGTTGGGGAAATAATGGGTGTTGTAAAAGCCAAGCGCGTCGTCGCGGTCCAACTCTTCCATCTCGTGACGCCAGCCAATAATGGGCACGCCATAGCGGTGGTTGAGATACTGTGCGGCATTCATCTGCTCGCCAAACAGGGCGCGGGGGTTGCTGTCGGTGCGCTGATTGCGCTCCTCGAGGATCACATCACGCTCGGTGGCGACGTTTTCGTCAGTGAATTTGATGTTGCGCATCCGGTCTGCTTCCATGCGCATCATCAATTCAAGTCGATCCGCCGCAACACGCTGGAAATAGGCTGTGTAGTCGTAGCTGGTAAAGGCATTGTCGCGCCCTCCATTGGCGGCCACAACGGACGAAAACTCGCCGTCCTTCAGGGTGTCGGTGGCCTTGAACAACAGGTGCTCAAGAAAGTGGGCGACGCCGGACGAGCCCACAGGTTCATCCGCAGAACCGGCGCGATACCAGACCATGTGCTGCACCACTGGGGCACGGCTGTCTTCCACGACGACAACCTGCATTCCATTGTCGAGGGTGAAGCTGGTAACGGCATCATCAATGCCTGCCGCAAAGGCAGGAAGGGAGATGGACAGGGAAAAAGCGGCAAGGACGGCGCGCAATACGGGCATGAAGACTCCTGACTTCGGGTCGGTTGCTCTATCAAATACGGCGCATGCGCGCCGCTTCAAGCGGCGCTGGCGTCTTTGTGAGGGGACACCGCCAAAGGCGTTGAAGATCAACGGCGACGACGACGCGGCGGCGGGGCTGTTGGAGTCGGCACACCGGCACGCTGATATTGGCGTGCCACTGTGCCAGGTTTCAGCGCTTCGCGGCGATAGATCTGGGCATACACGTCTTCACGGAAGATCCGGATATTGGTCAGGCGGCGCTGGCGCTTGCGGAATTCTGCGTCTGCCGTGGCAAGTGAAGCGCGGATATTCGCCTCGCGACCAAAACGACTGGCGTGATTGACAAGGGCGGCATCCCGTCCCGGCACAGCCGCATTCGGAGATTGCGCCTGCCCACCGAGGGCCGCGATGCCATCTTCGATCGGGCGCTGATCTGTGCGATTGAAACTGCCCGGCGTTGGTTGGGGCAGGGCGGTAAAGCTGTCGGGTTCTTCCAGCGGCTTGGCTGGTACGATCGCAAATTGATCCGGCCCGTTGCCCCGGCTTTGCAGATTGCGCAGGCCATTGTCGGCACAGGCGCTCAGAAAGGTCACTGCCATCAGGGCAAATACGATCAGACGCATATTGCGTTCTCCACGTTCGGGCCTCGTTCCGGCCGCATTATCGCAGCTTGACCGCGCTTGTCACGCGCCCTTTTTGCCTTTGCGGGTCTCTTGACCAAGGAAGACAAGGCCAATGGCGCCGACAAAGATGAAGATGTCACCGACATTGTAAACCGACGGGTTGTTCCACCCGCAGCAGGACGAATTGAGGAAATCCAGCACGTAGCCATAGATCAAACGGTCCAGCACATTGCCAAGCGCGCCCCCGATCAGCAGACCCGCGCAGACCCGCGCCAACGGAGGTTGCGGCACGCGCAAGATCCAGATCAGTACGCCCACGCAGATGGCCAGCGCAATCGCCACAAGGACCCAGACCGGCACAACACCGCTGAACAGGCCAAAGTTGATTCCGCGGTTCTCGCCGTAGATGAAGCGGAGCACCGGAGGCAGCACATCGACAATGCGACCGCCATTCACACCCATAACGTGGACCACCACGTATTTGCTGATCTGATCCAGCAAGAAGGCCACAATGGCGCTGATCCACAAAAGTCGCATCGGGTCCCTAATGCCTGAAATGACGCATGCCGGTAAAGACCATAGCAAGGCCCGCCTCATCGGCCGCCTTGATAACCTCGTCATCCCGCATGGAACCGCCGGGTTGGATCAGGGCTGTCGCGCCCGCTTCAGCAGCGGTGATCAAGCCGTCTGCAAATGGGAAAAACGCATCCGATGCCACAACTGATCCTTGTGTCAGAGGAGCGGACAGGCCCATCGCCTCGGCCATGTCGATGGCCTTACGGGCGGCAATGCGGGTGCTGTCAACACGGCTCATCTGGCCGGCGCCAACGCCCACGGTCGCGCCGTCCTTGACGTAGATGATGGCATTGGACTTCACATGCTTGGCCACGGTCCACGCAAACAGCATGTCGCTGAGTTCCTGCTCAGACGGCTTGCGTTTGGTCACGACTTTCAATGCATCGCGGGCAATGCGGCCCACATCCTTGTCCTGAACCAGAAATCCGCCGGACACCTGCTTTGCGATCAGGGCCGCCTGCGCCGGATCGGCAAGCCCATCGGTGGTGAGCAGGCGCAAGTTCTTCTTCTGACCAAAAATACCAATTGCGTCAGCGTCAGCACCGGGTGCAATCACCACTTCTGTAAAAATACCGCTTATGGCTTCGGCAGTTTCGCCGTCCAAAGGTTGGTTCAGGGCAATGATACCACCAAAGGCCGACGTCCGGTCACAATCAAAGGCGCGGGTATAGGCCTCGGCCAGTGTTGCACCGGTGGCTACACCGCAGGGGTTGGCGTGCTTGATGATGGCGCAGGCGGGGCCTTGGCCCGAAAACTCGCTGATCAACTCAAAGGCAGCGTCGGTGTCATTGATGTTGTTGTAGGACAACTCCTTGCCTTGATGTTGCGTGGCAGTGGCGACGCCGGGGCGGGCAGACCCATCGGTGTAAAATGCCGCTGCCTGATGTGGGTTTTCGCCGTAACGCAGGGATTGCGCCAATTGCCCTCCAAAGGTGCGGCGGCGGGGCGCCCCTTCGACCTGCGCGGCCATCCACGTGCTTACGGCGGTGTCATAGGCGGCAGTCCGGGCATACGCCGTCTGGGCCAGGCGTTGGCGCAGCGCATATGATGTCTGCCCGCCATTGGCGGCCAGTTCTGCCAGCACCCCGTCATAATCCTCGACATCGACAACTACATTTACGAAGCCATGGTTTTTGGCGGCGGAGCGGATCATGGCCGGGCCGCCAATGTCGATATTTTCGATGACTTCGGCATATACCGCGCCCTTGGCCACAGTTTCCTCAAACGGATACAGATTCACAACGACCAGATCGATGGGTGCAATGTCGTGGGTGGTCATTGCGTCCACGTGATCGTCATTGTCGCGCAAGGCCAGCAAACCGCCATGCACCACCGGGTGCAACGTCTTGACGCGGCCATCCATCATTTCGGGAAACCCGGTCATGTCCGAGACATCCTGAACGCTCAGACCCGCTTCGCGCAGGGTGCGGGCGGTGCCGCCTGTGCTGACCAACTGAACCCCGTGACCAGCCAGAGCGGTGGCAAAATCCACCAACCCTGTCTTGTCGGAAACAGAAATCAACGCGCGGCGCACGGGTACAAGATCAGTCATCAGGCAGCTATCCTAGTCGTCAAAAGGCATGGCACGCGCATCGCGTGCAAGATCGCGAATGCCAATGGCAGTTTCCTGCGCCTTGGACAAGGACCACCGCACCTGAGTGGCATAATCCAGCGCTCGCCCTGACAGAACGATTTGCTGACTGGCGCGCGGTTTCAGGCGGCCTTTTTCCAGAAACACGCTGGGCTCAAGGCTCAGGTTCTGGGTGCCGTCATGGCGGAACACCCAGATCTCACCGCTCTTGAGCGCCATGGACACCGCTGCCCCGCCCAGATCCAGGGCTGCGTCGACCTCGGGGTGCAGATGAAAGCGGATGTCATATGGCACACCGGAGAGCTTTTTCATGTCCATCACGCGATCAAAGACGCGCTTGGCCGGGTCCTCCATTGCCAGCAACATGTCCTCGCCCGCCATGCCGCGCCCGTCAAAGGTCAGCTCCAGCTGACGGGCGTGGGTCAATCCGTGGGTTTTGAGATATCCGTCATGCCCCCCCTGAAAACGCAACCCGTCCGGGGCATGACTGATCTCGATCGGGACGTGTCCGGGCGCATCCACAAGCGTTTCGCGAGACGACGCGCGGTCGGCATCCCCCAACCGGGCACTGGAATAGCCATCAAGGCACAAGGTGGAATGGGACGGCGTGGCACGCCCCGCGCGACGCCACTCGATGCCGAAGCTCACGCCTGAACCGCAATTCACGATCAGCGGCCGCCGCCCCGATGTCAGCTCAAACGCAAGAGTGGAGGCATGGGCATTCAGGCTCGCTTCGGGCTTGGGCGGAGCGGCGGCATCGACAATCACAGATGTACGTCCGGCACTCAGGCGGACATAGCCCATGGACAGCCCATCGGCTTGGCGGGTTTTCACACCCGACGCTGCCAATGCGTGATCAAGCCACCCTTCCTGCCCGCGGCCGCCACCGTGAAAGCGGGCCAATGCGCCATCGGAATGGCGCAAGGTACGCAAGGTTGGCGCGATACGCTCAATGGCATCCAGATGGGCTGTGGGTGTTGTCTTGTCCGAGGATTCGAGCGCGGCCGCCGCCCATGTCAGCAGGGTAAAGACATCCAGCAATTCTTCGGGGTTGCGGGTGGGCAGGCCGCCTTGCTCATCAATCTGGGACGCACATTCCTGTGCCAGAGCGTCAATTGCAGGGGTGGCTAGGTGCTCCATCCCCTCCAGCGACAGGCCTGCATAGATCAACCCGGTCAACGCTTCGAAACGGGGCAATCCGGGCAATGTTGCATGCCAGCGTTTGGACAGAAACTGCGTTTGTTGGGCCAAGGACAGATAGAACGCGTGCCCATCAGGTTGTTCCGAGCCGCGCAGCAGGAACAGGGCGTGGTTGATCCAGCGGATGAGACGACGCCCCGTCAGGTCAGGTGTCCAACCGGGCCCCGACCCGCGGCCATAACGTTCGATCCAGCCCCACAACCACTCTTGGCCCAGAGTGCGGGTGGCCGGATCTCCGACGGCGGCCAGATCGTCAAGCCACGCAAATCCATGCAGAGCATCGGAATAGGCACTGTCAGGGGCGCGCAGGTCCCAGATGCTGTAGCCCGGAGCCTCGATCAACGATCCCGCAAACAGATAGTTGCCTGCCACCAACTGACGTCCGCGGGCAAAACTGCCGATGGTGCGGGGTTCGGGGGCGGATACAAAAGCGGTGACCGCCGTCGCGCGCGTAGCGCGACGCGCGTGCCAATGGTTCAGAAACCGGGCCATTCGGTCGGAAAACCCTGCTGGGGTCAACATTTGCTTTGCCTCAACGCGTCTTAGTGGCGCTTTTGGCGTTTTGTAACGCACGCCTTGGCGCGGACTTTAACGCGGGCGACGGGCCAAGTCACGCGTTCTCAGGTGCTCTTTCTCAGACATGCCAGATAAAACCCGTCCATGCCGCCCTGTTCCGCCCAATGATCAGGGCGCAATCGCAGCCCGCCTTCACTGGTGCGCCAGCTTGGATCAAGGCCCGGACGGTCCAGAACGCCAGTGTCCACTGACAGATCCGAGTGGCGCTGTAACGCCTCTTCGATTTGCACTTCACCTTCGTCCGGCAACAGCGAACAGGTGCAGAAAACAATGCGCCCACCGGGGGTAAGCAAGGTCAGTGCGTGGTCCAGCATCCGCGCCTGCAGATCAATCAAACCCGCAAATTCCGATCCGTCCTTGGCAAAGGGCAGATCCGGATGGCGGCGGATTGTCCCCGTGGCCGAACAAGGTGCGTCCAGCAAGATAGCGTCAAATTGCCCCGTCAAATCAAAGGCATCGGCCACTGTCACGTCAGCCTTGAGTTTGGTGCGCAACAGGTTTTGACGCACGCGCTCCATCCGGCCTTCCGAGATATCGACGGCCGTAACCTTTGCACTAGTTGCCGCCAATTGCATCGTCTTTCCACCGGGGGCGGCACATAGGTCCAGCACGGTTTCGCCCGCCTGGGCATCCAGCACTCGAGCCGGGATGGCTGCGGCGGCATCCTGAACCCACCAGTCCCCTGTATCATATCCTGGCAAGGCAGATACCTGTCCCGCCTCTGACAGACGCACCGATCCCGTCGGCAAAACCTTGCCACCGGTAGCAGCGGCAACGGTCTCCGCATCGCCTTTGGGGGTCAGATCAATAGGCGCGGGGACAAATTGCACGGCCTCCATGCCCAAGACTGCTTCGGGCCCCCAAGCGTCGACCAGCGGGCCACGCAACCACTTGGGCAGACGAGGAGTGCGCAACGTCGGCCACTGCTCGGGGCCTTTGTCAGCCACCTTGCGCAGCACCGCATTGGTGAGGCCCTTGAGGTGCCCATAGCGTTTGTGCCGCGAGATGATCGTGACCATCGCATTGACGACACCGTGGGCGGCCTCGCCATTGCACAATTCCAGTGCTCCAACTCGAAGCGCATTGCGCACCGTCAGAGGCGGGTACTTTTGGAGATGCTTTTGCAAGATACGGTCGACACGTTCGAGACCGCGCAATGTCTCGGTTGCCAGACGTTGCGCGCGGGCCCGGTCGGCAGGGTCCAAGCGGTCCAAGGCGCCGCCGCCAATCAGCTCGGCCATCAATTTGCCCTCGCCCATGATCTGATCCAGCAGATAGATTGCGCTGCGGCGGGCAGGCGTGCCGATATCGCTCATGGAGACCTCGAAATCAATGACGCCCCGCTTGCCGGGGCCAAGATCGGGCGTATATCAAGGCACGTAGCGCAGAGGAACCCCGTTATGTCCGATGAACCAACAAGCGACGCGAAGCCACAGGAACTGCCGCCCGCAGCGCAACGCGCGCTGGCCGAGGCCGAAGCGCGGCGCAAGGCTGCGAAGGATATGGAACTGCCCAAAGAATTGGGCGGGCGCGACGGACCCGAGCCCGTTCGGTATGGTGATTGGGAGAAAAAGGGTCTGGCCGTCGATTTCTAGCTCAGGCGTCTTTGGATCATGCCACGCGCTTAACGCAGGCGGAACATTGCGCTGTCACCAGCCCCACGATCAGAGGTGAACTTGATCCGCCCGTCAGACGTGGCCTGCACTTGCTGGCAGTTGTATCCCAGCGGATCACCACCCCAGAACAGATCGCGACAGAAATAGCCGTCTTTCCACGACCACGAGCCTTCAACGTCCCAGCTTGCGCCACGGCCCTCGATGGTGCCGTCCGGCGCAACGGTCAATTTGACCAAGGGGCGCGTCAGCGTTTTACCCGACACCAGCTGGACAAAGCTCTCCTGGCTGGCAACCGTTTTCAACTCTGCCCATGCAGGCGCGGCCAACATGGCCATTGCAATGGTCAAACCTATAAACCGCATCGTCTTAACCCTCAAAAAGCAGCAGTACTTTCGATTGATACGTCGTTAGTTGGTTTTTGGTTCACGTTGATGAGCAAAAAAAGGTGATTTCGTGAAAGGTAAACGGAAGATTAGTCCGTCAGACCCAGCACATCCATCATCGAATATTGCCCCGGCGCCTTGTCTTGCGCCCACAGGGCCGCTTTCAATGCACCGCGTGCGAATATATCGCGGTCGGTGGCCAGATGGCGCAGCACGATGCGCTCGCCGGGGGCCGCAAACATCACGTCATGTTCGCCAACGATGTCACCGCCGCGGATCGCAGTGAAGCCGATGTCGCCGCGCGTGCGGGCACCGGTGATACCGTCCCGCGCGGAATCGCGCACATCACTCAGTGACACACCGCGCCCTTCGGCCGCCGCCTCACCCAGCATCAAGGCAGTGCCAGAGGGGGCGTCCACCTTGTGGTGGTGGTGGGCTTCGATCACTTCGATGTCAAAATCAGCATCCAGCGCGGCAGCAACCTTTTTGGTCAGCTGCACCAACAGGTTGACGCCTAGGCTCATGTTGCCGGCACGTACAATGGCACAGTGGCGCGACGCCGGTTCCAGCCGTGCGATCTGCTCATCGCTCATGCCGGTGGTGCCGATCACGTGCACCGCACGGGCCTGGGCGGCCACATGCGACAGGGCCAGCGTGGCTTCGGGGGCGGTGAAATCAATGACCGCCTGCGCCTTTGCCATTGGTTCCAGTGCATCATCATAAACCTGCACGCCCGTGGCGGAGCCTCCCATAACCTCGCCCAGATCCCGGCCAATCCAGTCATGTCCGGGGCGTTCCAACACGCCAACCAGATGGGCAGCATCTGATGCCATAACCGTCTTGATCAGCATCTGGCCCATACGTCCTGATGCTCCTGCAATGACAATGCCGACTGATTCCGTCACGTGACCATACTCCTGTTGGCGGATTTATGCCCTCCTACCGTGCCTTGCATCGCTTGGCAAAAGGAGAGCAACGGCTTAGATGGGAGCAATGGCAAAGAACAAGTTTCATGACGGGCCTGGCCCTTCTCAGCGGCAGTTGCGCGTTGGCGAATTGATCCGCCGGTCGCTGTCCGAGGTGTTGGCGCGCGGCGACGTGCACGATCCCGACCTCAACCGCATGTCGATCACCGTGGGCGAAGTGCGCACGTCGCCCGACCTAAAGATCGCAACTGCTTATGTTCTGCCTCTGGGTGGGGACGGACGCGAAGAGGTGCTAAAACTCCTCGCCCGCAACAAGGGTGAGTTGCGGCGGGCCGTATCCAAGAAACTGGCCCTGAAGTTTGCACCCGATCTGCGGTTCCAACTCGACGAAACATTCGACCGTATGGATGACACACGTCGGATGCTCAATCAGGACGACGTTCGACGGGACACCGAAGCATGAGGCGCGCGCTCGCCTTGCTGTTTGCCCTTTTGGCCGGGCCGGCGGCAGCGGTTGAGTGCGAGGCGATACGCTACAAAGACAATCGTTACACGCTCTGTACGGTTGACCTTGGCAGCGAGGAACTACGCCTGTTTCTTTATGACGAAGACGGGGCCCCCTATGGCCAGTTCAGCGCGGTCGATCGCGCGTTGCAGGCAGATGGAAAAACCCTTGGCTTTGCCATGAATGCGGGCATGTATCATGACAACCGCGCGCCCGTTGGCCACTATGTCGAAAACGGCGAAGAGGCGATGCGTGTCATTGCCAACCCCGGTCCCGGCAATTTTGGGTTGCTGCCCAATGGCATCCTGTGCCTGCGGCCCGGGCGGGCAGATGTTATTGAAACCTTGCGCTTTGTGGACGAGGCCCCGGATTGCTTGCACGCTACGCAATCGGGCCCCATGCTGGTCATCGACGGCGCGCTGCATCCCCGCTTTCTGCCTGACAGCACCTCGCGCTATATCCGCAACGGTGTGGGCACCAGCGCGGATGGTAAAACCGCGATCTTCGCGATTTCCGGCAATGCAGTCACATTCCACGAATTCGGATCGCTGTTTCGCGACCACCTTGGGGTGCCCAATGCGCTGTTTCTCGATGGCAACATCTCCCGCCTGTACGCCCCGGAGATCGGGCGCAACGATTTTGGCTTTTCGTTGGGGCCCATCATCGGAACAGTGCAACCGGACGCCAATTGACAAGGCGCCAAGCCCTGCGATAGGCGGCGGCCTTTGACGTGACACGCAGATCGAGGACAGCATGGGCCGCACACGCAAAGGGCGCGACATTTCCGGATGGTTGGTGGTGGACAAGCCTGCTGGCCTGACCTCTACGGCAGTGGTGAACAAGGTCCGCTGGGCGTTGCAGGCGAAAAAGGCAGGTCACGCGGGGACGTTGGACCCCGACGCCACCGGCGTCCTGGCTGTCGCCTTGGGTGAGGCAACCAAGACGGTTCCCTACATCACGGACGCGTTGAAAGCCTACAGTTTCACCGTTCGGCTGGGCGTGTCCACCAACACTGACGATGCCGAGGGAGAGGTGATCGCCACCTCGGACATCCGCCCCACGGATGAGCAGATCAAAGACGCGCTGGCCCCCTTTGTCGGCGACATCATGCAGGTGCCGCCCAAGTTCTCAGCCGTTAAGATCGACGGGCAACGCGCCTACAAACTGGCGCGGGACGGCGAAGAGGTCGAGATCGCCGCACGCCCCCTTTGGGTGGATGAATTGGTCATGACAGACCGCCCCGATGCGGATCACGTCACACTTGAGATGGTTTGCGGCAAGGGTGGCTACGTCCGATCCATCGCGCGGGATTTGGGTGCCGCACTTGGGTGCCATGGCCACGTGCGGGAATTGCGGCGGATCTGGTCCGGACCGTTCGAGGTCGAAGATGGCCTCAGCATGGAGCGGATCGAGACGCTGGCCCAAAGCCCCGAACTGGACACGTATCTGCGCCCCGTAGACCAAGGCCTCGCTGACCTGCCCGAAGTCCGCGCCACCGCCGAAGGCGCTGTGCGGATGCGCAACGGCAACCCCGGTATGGTGCTGGCGTCGGATGTGGACTACGGAACCGAATGTTGGGCGTCGCTTGACGGTGTCCCGGTTGCGGTAGGGCGCTACAAAGCAGGCGAGCTGCACCCCAGCCGCGTGTTCAACCTCTGATCAATGGTCAAGCCGCCGAGAGCCGGACTGCTCACTCACGCAACTTTCGACAGGTACAAAGTCATGCGAACGACCCTAGCCGGATCACTTCAATCGATTGGCACTGTCGCATCCCAGATCGTTCGATTGGGCCGAACCTAATGACGTCTGTTCCACACTGATTTTCAGGATGGTGCCGCACACGCTGCGCAGGAAATCCCACGATAGTGCAACAAAAGGCACGTTTTTCAGGGTCACGGTGCCTTCTCCGATTTTGCTGAACGTAATGGATTCGACTTTTCCGAAGATGTTGGCACCCACGTCCGCCACAACGCGTCCGCTAAATTTGTGCGCCGACACTAGTCGCGAGTGCCGAAGCGATGCTTGAACCGACTCTTTCTGTGCAAGGACGCCCGCTTCGTTGCAAAAGGATGGTTCATAACTGTTGCCCTCACTGCAGCTTTCGCCTTGTTCCGTTTCGCTGACGTGCCGAGTTGACGCTTTGAAAGATCAGGTGAAAAGCAATGTCCGGCCGTTTAATGTGGCAAGGCTTGAAAAATCGGTCAAAGTCCAGCCGAGCAGAGGCACTATCGCCGATCTGTCGCCAACGAAGGCAGTCTCGACGGCAAATGCTGCCCCCGGAGCAAGACACGTCTTCTCCACATTGGGTCAGCACCGGCCCAGTGCGAACACAGCATCCGATGTGAAGGTTTTGAGTTGCTAGGGCCCGAAAGAACCTTTCGCCTTGCTTGCCTCGAAAGCCCGCACTGTTCTGTCTCAGGTCAACATGCAGCGCACATGGGCACACCCGAGGCACAACCTCATCCGAGCCGCCCCTGTTTGTAACACTTCCTCCATCCCAAATCATGTGACCCGGCGTCAAAACGCCTCTCTCGCGGTTCAAGTGTTACAAAACCACTGTTTTTGATCAGCGCTGCGTGAGGTGGGTTTCTTGTTTGGAACCAAACGGTCTATATTGCTGTCATCACAACCCAAAACGTCCATGCGACGGGAGACAGACAATGATTACTTCAGCACTCCGCACCGCCGGTTCCATCCTCACTGCTGGCGCTTTTGCCACAATCGCTTTTGACGCCTTCGGGCAAGGCCTCAGCCCGCTGCTGGGCTACGCTAAACTGGCGCCTGTTGGTCTGGCCGGTGCCTCGCTCAAATCCATCTTTGGGGCCAACCCATCGGGGGCCGCGCATATGTTGCACGCCATGACGGGCTTGATTTTCTACGCTGTAGGCTGGTTCGCCGTTGCTCGGCCACTGCAACGGGCACTGGCGCCACGTTTGCATTGGTCTATCACTGCAATCGCCTACGGTGTCGTGCTCTGGGTCTTTGCGCTTTATGTCATGGCGCATCTGGTGACCGGCAACAAACCGTTCTTGGGCTGGACGGGGATCACGTGGGTCGCTCTGTGGGGCCACGTTCTTTACGCTCTTGTCGCGGCTTGGATCATGGAAGCCAAAGGCGCGGTTCTCGAACTTGGCCGCGATCTGGGTCTGGGCGTGCCTGCCGAATAACGTCGTTACACCATTCACGATCCAAGGCCGCCCCGACCCGGGCGGCCTTTTTTTGTGGGCATGTGTTTCTGAGAACTTGGCCGATACCGCCTAGGCAAGGCGTTGCAAGTGGCGTGATCCGCTGGCACTAAACCGCATGATCACACGGACGCACACCAAGGGCGATGCCCCCTCTACGGCTATCTATTCCGACTGCGAATGCTATCGTTACAGCCTGACGCGGATCTGGGACGCAGCAGGGCAGCGCGTGAACTTTGTAATGCTGAATCCGTCGACCGCAACCGAAGTGCAAAATGATCCAACGGTGGAACGATGCGAGCGGCGGGCGCGCACCTTGGGCTATGGCAGTTTCGCCGTAACCAACATTTTTGCCTGGCGCGACACCGATCCGCGCGGGATGAAGGCCGCTGCTGACCCGGTCGGGGCCGAGAACGACGCGGCCATCGTCGAGCGCGCAGTATGGGCGCATGACGTGATTGCAGCATGGGGGACGCACGGGGCGCATCTTGACCGCGGGGCGATTGTCAAAACGCTGTTGTTCGGGGTCGGTCGACCAATCTTCCACCTAGGTCTGTCCAAGGCCGGTCACCCGAAACACCCGTTGTATCTGCCCTATGTGCAGCAACCTGAACGTTGGTCCTGACCAAGGCGAACGGCGCGTTAACCATTTTGTGGGAATGTCTTTGCCGACGCCTACCTATCTCAGGTAGTATGACGTGGGCAATTATGCCTTGGTGCGGGGTTTTGACATGCTTTGGTTGGCTGGGTTGATGGGTTTGATGGCGGTGGGCGCTGTCGGAGTCATGGATATGTCCTCCAGTTCAGAGGATGAAACTGCCGATGGCGACAGCAGTGAACCGACCGGCGCGCGCACAACCGAGGATGACGGTGATACGTTGATCGTCGGTACTGAAAACGATGACACATTGACCGGCGGCGATACTGATGATGCCATTGTAGGTGAAGAGGGCGATGACACACTTGACGGTGGCGATGGTGACGACACGCTGGCAGGTGATGATGGCAGCGACTCCCTGAATGGCGGCGACGGTGACGACCAGTTGTTTGGCAACAACCTGAATGACGAAATGTCCGGCGGCGCTGGCAACGACGAGATGCAAGGCTCGGCTGGAGACGATATTTTGCATGGCGACGCGGGCAACGATGCTGTGCAGGGCGGGTTGGACAATGACACGCTCACCGGCGGCAAAGGGGAAGACAGCCTGTTCGGCGGCTGGGGAGACGACGTGGTGGACGGGGTTGTTGACGACCCGGACACAGACGGGCTGCAAGACATTGACGAGGCGGATTTCCTCAATGGTGGCAGCGGTGATGACCTGATCATTTCCGGGCAAAACGATGTCGTTACGGCGGGAGACGGGGCAGATACAATCGTGGCCGGGGACTGGATCGAGGACGGACAAGCCACTGACATCATGGATTTCGATGCCGAAGACGACAACATCGTACTGGTTTACGAGGATGGCGATGACGCACCTGATGTTACGTTGCAAATAGATCCTGACAACCCGACAACCACCCAAGTGCTGATGGACGGTGCTGTTGTAGCCAATGTACTGAATGGCGGCGAATTGAGGCTTGAAGACATTGCAGTTATGCCTCTGAGCCTTGCACAGGCCACGGGTATGGCGCCCGTCTGACACGCTGCAACTGCGGAAAACAAATCCACAAAGAAACGCTTTGCGTCTGCGCTGATTCCCTACTATACGCGCGCATCCCGAGTGCTCGGGACATTTGGCCCCGTGCTGGACGACATCCCGGCCGGCGGCGTCTCACTCTAACCTGAAAAGGAGACACCGATGTCGATCTCTGCTGAAGAAAAAGCACGCGTGATGAAAGAATTCGCCATCAAAGAAGGCGATACAGGCTCCCCCGAAGTCCAAGTGGCGATCCTCAGCTCGCGCATCGCGACGCTGACAGAGCACTTCAAAACGCATAAAAAAGACAACCACGGCCGCCGTGGTCTGCTGAAAATGGTCGCGCTGCGCCGCAAGCTTCTGGACTATACCAAAGCCAAGGACGAAGCCCGCTACCAAGACCTGATCAAACGTCTGGGTCTGCGCCGTTAAGCAAGCCGCAGTCGCAAAACTTAAATTTGGGCGCCATTGTGCGCCCTTTTTTATTGCGTACCACCTTACCGTGCGAAAAGTCGCGCTTTACGGGAGATTCTCTCCCAAAAAATGAGACAAACTCAGATTACTTCTCTGGCAGACAGCGTATTTTTCCTCCATTTCGGGGAGAATTTGGTCATTCTCACTGTACTAGCAGCTAAATACGGTCCGTTTGACCGTTGAAAACAGCGTATCAAGAACATGGAACATCGAACACGATTCATACTACCTCCCAGATGTTCGATCCGGATGCCCCCTGCGCGATTGAGCGGGCCCTTGCATCCGGGTGCGGGGGCATTGATCGGGAGTGTCAATTCATGTCTACCAAACTACTCATCGGCCTAGATGGGCACAGTTCCGGCGAACGCGCGCTTGCGTTTGGTCAGGATCTGGCCAAGGCAATCGGCAATTGCGAATTGCTGATTGTCTATGTGATCGAATGGTCGCCCTATTCCTTTCAGACACCTGAGGAAAACGCAGAACGGCACAAGCGCCGCGAAGAGGAAATCGTCACAGCAACAGACCGCGTGATGACACCCGCCTTGGCCGCGCTCGAGGCCGCGGGTGTCACTGCCAGCGGCATTGTACGCCACGGCAACGTTGCGGACACACTGGACCGGATCGCACGCGAAAACGGCGCTGATCAGATCGTTGTCGGCCGTTCGACCGAAGGGGGCCTGTCGACCCGCATTTTCGGCAGCTCAACCGCAAATCTCGTGATGCACGCAAGCGTCCCTGTCACAGTCGTCAACTGAGGATTTTAGAATGAAGCCTATCAGAAACATGATGCTGTCGATGGCAGCATTCAGCGCGGCGGCAACGCCCGCACTGGCCCAGGAGGCTGCAACATTGGATGAACGCGTCAATGCAGCTTTTGCAGCATTTACGGGTCCATTCGTGAACTTCATTTTCATGTCCTTCCCGGGCACGAATTTCCCTTGGATCGTGATGTGGCTGGTTGTGGCCGCAACGGTCTTCACCCTCTACTTCGGCTTTGTGCAGTTTCGCTTCTTTGGTCATGCCATTGGGCTCGTCAAAGGCGACTATTCCGACCCCAATGACGCGGGCGAGGTTAGTCACTTTCAGGCCCTAGCCACAGCTCTTTCGGGCACCGTTGGTCTGGGGAACATCGCCGGCGTCGCCGTTGCCGTCGGCATAGGGGGGCCGGGGGCCACGTTCTGGATGATCCTTGCAGGCCTTCTGGGGATGGCATCCAAATTCACTGAATGTACGCTGGGCGTGAAGTACCGGAACGAATACCCCGATGGCACCGTGTCAGGCGGTCCGATGTACTACATCTCGAAAGGGTTCAAGGAGCTGGGCCTGCCGGGTGGCAAAGCTCTTGCGGTCCTGTTCTCAGTCTTCTGTATCCTTGGCGCTTTGGGCGGCGGTAACATGTTCCAGGCCAACCAGGCCCATGCGCAAATCGCAGGCATTGTCGGCGACTATCCGGGCTGGATCACAGGTATCATTTTTGCCGCTGTTGTGTTCGCAGTCATCGTGGGTGGGGTCAAATCCATCGCGCGCGTCACGGAAAAAGTCGTTCCTTTCATGGGCATCATGTATGTGGGCGCGGCTCTCATCATCCTGCTGGTGAACTACGACATGATCGGTTGGGCCTTTGGCCAGATCTTTGCCGGGGCCTTTACCGGTCTGGGTGTTGCGGGCGGCTTTGTCGGCGCATTGATCCAAGGCTTCAAACGGGCGGCGTTCTCCAACGAAGCAGGCGTTGGTTCGGCCGCAATTGCCCACTCTGCGGTCCGCACCAAGGAACCCATCACCGAAGGCTTTGTATCCCTGCTCGAACCCCTTATCGACACTGTTGTAATCTGCACAATGACCGCCTTGGTCATCACCATTTCGCAAACGCTGATCATCGATGAGGCGACAGGCAACTACATGCTGAATGAGGCAGGCACAGCCATTGCCACCGTGGACGGTGTCAGCGGTGTGGCCCTGACGTCAGCCGCCTTTGCATCGGGCATCAGCTGGTTCCCCTATGTGTTGGCAATCGCCGTGATCCTGTTTGCGTTCTCCACCATGATCTCGTGGTCCTACTACGGCCTCAAGGCATGGACGTACCTGTTTGGCGAAGGCAAGACGACAGAACTCGTCTTCAAGATCATCTTCTGCATCTTCATCGTGATCGGTGCGGCAGCCAGCCTTGGTCCGGTCATCGACTTCTCGGATGCGGCGATCTTTGCCATGGCTGTGGTCAACATCTTCGCGCTGTACTTCCTGATGAAGCTGGTGCGGACCGAATTGGCGTCCTACTCCGCACGGCTTGCCTCGGGTGAGATCAAGAAGTTCGCGCACTAAGCGGCGTACCTTCCAAGACAAAACAATGGGCGGTCCAAAAGGCCGCCCATTGTTGCATTTGACGGGATGCGCCACACCTCTAGGTCATGATCCATGTCTGAATTGCCCCGCCTTGCCCTATCTGTGCGCCAGCCTTCGGCATGGGCGATCATTGCTGGGCACAAACCTATCGAAAATCGGACAATGGCGTCTGTTCGGGCCGGGCGCATGGGGGTGGGGCGCATTTGCCTGCACGCCGCCGCTGGGCTGAAAGAAGACGAATTCCGCTATCTCTACTGGCGTTTGCAAAAGCATGGCGTGCAATGTCCGCATCCCTCGGACCTGCCGCGCGGGGCCATCATCGGCACGGTCGACGTCACCGGCATCATCACGCAAAGCGACAGTGAATGGTTTGGCGGACAAGCCGGGCTGACACTGGCCAACCCCGAACCGATCGAGCCGATCCCCGCACCGGGCGCACTCGGGTACTTTGAATGGCACCCGGGCGGCAGTCTTGCCGAGCCTGCCAAGTGGATGACGAAATGGGGAACGGCAGACCCGGCAACCCCCAGCGACGACCTGTTTCCCGACGCGCCCATCGCCTTTGCCACCCCTCCGAAAAAGCCATGGACGTGACGCGGCACACAACGCACTGCAACGCCACGGCCCGCGCCGACGAACAGCACTTGGCGGCGCACGAGATCGCGCCCAAAGGCCGCGGTCCACGATGCTTTCTTTTCCTGAAAAAACCCTGTATGCGCGCACAATCTGAAAACCGGCGCCCGGACCTCAGCGCCCGTAATAAAAGATACCGAGGTCAGGGGGAATACGCCCCCTATGCAAATGGCCAATCGGGCCAACTTAGGAAACTTAGATGTTCAACGAGACGAAAAAATCGATGCAGTGGGGCGAGGAAACGCTCACACTGGAAACCGGCAAGGTTGCCCGTCAGGCAGACGGCTCCGTGATTGCAACGCTGGGTGAAACCAGCGTTATGGCGAACGTGACGTTCGCGAAAAAACCCAAGCCCGGCCAGGACTTCTTTCCCCTGACCGTCCACTATCAGGAAAAATACTACGCTGCGGGCAAAATCCCCGGCGGTTTCTTCAAGCGTGAGGCACGGCCCACCGAAAAAGAAACGCTGACAGCCCGTCTGATCGACCGTCCGATCCGGCCCCTGTTTGTCTCCGGCTTCAAGCACGAAGTGCTGGTGATGTGCACCGTTCTGTCCCACGATCTGGTCAACGACCCCGACATGGTTGCGATGATCGCGGCCTCGGCTGCGCTGACAATCTCGGGCGCGCCTTTCATGGGCCCCATCGGTGCCTGCCGCGTTGGTTTCGAGGATGGCGAATACATCCTGAACCCGACCGTCGACGACATGCAGGACCTGCGCCTGAACCCAGAACAGCGTCTGGATCTGGTTGTTGCCGGCACCAAAGATGCCGTGATGATGGTGGAATCCGAAGCCTACGAACTCTCCGAAGCAGAGATGCTGGGTGCGGTGAAATTCGCCCACGAACAGTTCCAGCCCGTGATCGACCTGATCATTTCGCTGGCCGAAGACGCCGCGAAGGAGCCGTTTGACTTCCAGGCGCCTGACTACAGCGATCTGTCCGCAGCCGTGAAAGCCGCAGGCGAGACGCAGATGCGTGCCGCCTTCGCGATTTCCGACAAGCAAGAACGCACCACAGCCGTCTCCGAGGCCCGCGCCGCGATCCTCGAAGCGCTCAGCGAAGAGCAGCAGGCAGACCCCAACCTTGGCTCCGCCATGAAGGGGCTGGAGGCGTCCATCCTGCGCGGTGACGTTGTCAAAACCGGCACTCGCATCGACGGTCGTAAAACCGACGAAATCCGTGACATCGTGTGCCAGACGGGCCTTTTGCCCCGGACACATGGCTCGGCCCTGTTCACCCGTGGTGAAACCCAAGGCCTCGTGGTCACAACGCTCGGCACCGGCGACGATGAGCAGTTCATCGACGCCCTGCACGGCAACTTCAAATCCAACTTCCTGCTGCACTACAACTTCCCCCCCTACTCGGTGGGCGAAGCGGGTCGCGTGGGTCCTCCCGGACGCCGCGAAATCGGTCACGGCAAACTGGCATGGCGCGCGTTGCAAGCTGTGCTGCCAGCCTCGACTGACTTCCCCTACACAGTGCGTCTGGTGTCGGAAATCACCGAATCCAACGGTTCGTCCTCGATGGCTTCCGTCTGCGGCGGCTCGCTGTCGATGATGGACGCAGGTGTGCCGCTGAAAAATGCGGTGGCCGGTGTGGCCATGGGTCTGATCCTTGAGGAAAGCGGCGAATACGCGATCCTGTCGGACATCCTGGGTGACGAAGACCACCTCGGCGACATGGACTTCAAAGTGGCGGGGACCGAAAACGGGATCACGTCGCTTCAGATGGACATCAAGATCGCAGGCATCACGCCCGAGATCATGGAGAAAGCGCTGGCACAGGCCAAAGATGGGCGCATGCACATCCTTGGTGAGATGAACAAAGCGATCACAGGCGCAGCCGAGTTCTCCGAACACGCGCCACGTATCGAAACCATGCAGGTGCCAACGGATAAAATCCGCGAAGTCATCGGCTCGGGCGGTAAAGTGATCCGTGAGATCGTCGAAGTGTCGGGCGCCAAGGTCGACATCAACGACGATGGCATCATCAAGATCGCATCGCCCAACGGCGAGGCCATCAAGAAAGCCTACGACATGATCCACTCGATCGTGGCCGAGCCAGAAGAAGGCATGGTGTATACCGGAACCGTCGTGAAAATCGTCGACTTCGGTGCATTCGTGAACTTCTTTGGCAAGCGCGACGGTCTGGTCCACGTCTCCCAGATCGAAAACCGCCGCCTGAACCATCCTTCCGACGTTCTGAAGGAAGGCCAGGAGGTTAAGGTCAAGCTCTTGGGCTTTGATGACCGCGGCAAGGTGCGCCTGTCGATGAAAGTTGTTGATCAGGAAACCGGCGAAGAGATCAAGAAAGAAGAAGCGGCCGAGGAGTAATCCTTTCGCCCATTCATGACATCAGGCCCGGATGCAAAAGCGTCCGGGCCTTTTTTATTCTGGATAGGTTTTCTGACGAAGCCACACCCACAACGGCGCGCGCAAAAACGGCGTCAAAGTTTCCAATGACGCCGCTATCCAGTTTCACAAATGTAGGTCTGTCTCAGCCAGGGGCTTTGGTTTTGCGCAAGTAGGGCAGCACCGTCTCGAACTCACCAAACTTGGCCTTGGCGTCTTCATTGGACACGGTCGGCGGGATGATCACATCTTCGCCCACAGTCCAGTTCGCGGGGGTCGCAACGCCGTTGCTGGTCGACATCTGCAAACCGTCCAAAGCACGCAGCACCTCGGCAAAGTTCCGGCCTACCGTCATCGGATAAGTCATCGACAACTTCAATTGTTTGTCCGGCCCAATGATGAATACCGAACGTACCGTGGCACTGTCGGCAGGGGTGCGGCCATCGGGCAGATACGCCTCGGCTGGCAGCATGTCGAAAGCCTTGGAAATCTCCAGACCGTCATCGGCAATGATCGGGAAGGTCGCAGGCGCGCCGCCTACCTTTTCGATGTCGACTTTCCACTTCTTGTGGTCCTCAACACCGTCCACCGACACGCCCAGAACCTTGGTGTTCCGCTTGGCCCACTCATCCGTCAACTGCGCAACTGCGCCAAATTCGGTGGTACAAACGGGCGTGAAATCCTTTGGATGCGAGAACAGAATGGCCCAACTGTCGCCCACCCAGTCATGCAATGAAATCTCACCTTGATCGGTCGTGACTGTCAGATCCGGGATGGTGTCGTTGATGCGCAAAGCCATGGTGTCCTCCGTCGGCAAAATTCTTCTGCCTATCATACTTAGGCGAAGTGGGACGCGCTTGCATCCCCTCTCTTGCAGCACATCCCGCAGGGTGCCACAGTCCGCCCAAACATATGCAAGGGGATGGACCATGCAAGAGCACCGCAATTTCTACATCAACGGCCAATGGGTCGCTCCGCTGGATGGCAAAGATCATCACGTCATTGATCCCTCAACCGAAGAACCCACCGCCGTGATCTCGCTGGGTGGGCAAGCGGATGCAGACGCTGCTGTAGCCGCAGCCAAAGCCGCATTGCCGGGCTGGATGGCAACAGATCCCAGCGAACGCATTGCCTTGGTTGAGAAACTTCTGGAGATTTACAGCGCCAAGGCGGGCGAGATGGCAACTGCCACCAGCGCCGAAATGGGTGCGCCCATCGACATGGCGAACACCCAGCAAGTGCCCGCAGGGTCGTGGCACCTCAAGAATTTCACCAAAGCGGCCAAGGATTTCCAATTTGACCGACCGCTTGGGGATCACGCCCCGAATGACAGGATTATCTACGAAGCCGTGGGGGTCGCTGCCCTCATTACCCCATGGAACTGGCCACAAAACCAGATCACGCTCAAGGTTGGAGCCGCCGCCATTGCAGGCTGTACCATGGTGCTCAAACCGTCCGAGGAATCGCCCGTGAACGCCATGATTTTTGCCCAAGCGATGGACGAGGCGGGCTTCCCACCTGGTGTTTTCAATCTCGTGAACGGCGACGGGGCCGGGGTCGGCACGGCGCTGTCGGGTCACAAAGACGTGGACATGGTCAGCTTCACAGGCTCCTCGCGCGCGGGCACGCTGATCTCGAAAAACGCGGCTGACACGCTCAAACGCGTGCACCTTGAATTGGGTGGCAAGGGGGCAAATGTGATTTTTGAGGATGCTGACGAAAAGGCAGTCAAACGCGGTGTTCTGCACATGATGAACAACACCGGCCAAAGCTGTAATGCCCCTTCGCGGATGCTGGTCCAGCGCGGCAAATATGATGCCGCAGTGGAAGAGGCCGTGGCCGTTGCTGCCAAGGTCAGCGTCGGTCCCGCCAACGAAGAAGGGCGGCATATCGGACCCGTGGTGAACGAAGCCCAGTGGAACAAAATCCAAGGTTTGATTGAAAAGGGTATCTCTGAAGGGGCCCGCCTTGTCGCCGGTGGCCCGGGCCGCCCCGAAGGCTTCAACAAAGGCTTCTACGTGCGCCCGACCATCTTTGCGGATGTCACCAACGACATGACCATCGCACGCGAGGAAATCTTTGGCCCCGTCCTGTCGATCATGCCCTTTGACACCGAAGAAGAAGCCACCGAAATCGCCAACGACACGGTCTATGGCCTCACCAACTATGTGCAAACGCAAGACCCCGCGCGCCTGAACCGGATGGCGCGCAATCTGCGCTCTGGCATGGTCGAAATGAACGGGACGTCCCGCGCTGCAGGGTCCCCTTTTGGCGGAATGAAGCAGTCTGGCAATGGGCGCGAAGGTGGGCTTTGGGGCATCGAGGATTTCCTCGAGGTCAAGGCTGTCTCTGGATGGGCGGCCGAGTAACAACAGACCGGGCGGCGTAAAAAGCCGCCCGATTTGGCGTTTGCCCAAATCGCAAATTTCCCGTTATGGTGGTGACTATATTTGTAACCAGCTTTGATGACGGGAGAGATTTGAGATGTCCACATTCTATCGCTGGGTGCCAAGCGCACATGCAGAGACATCATTGGCGGCGGGGCTGGTCTCGCATAACGGCTCTGCCATGTGGGTCTTTGGGATGGATCCAGGACAGACATACAGGCCCGCGATCAGGATCACGCGCGGCAGTATCCTGATTGCCTATGATTTTGACGCCATGGCCACGGAAAACATCACCAAGCGCAAACTGATCAACTTTGAAAGTACGGAGTTCAAAGGCGAAGCCAAGCATATGGATTGCGTGATCACCAAAAATAACGAAGTCGGGGCATATGGTATCGGCAAACAGCGTCAGGCGCCCACAAACTATCACGCCACCACCCGCTACGCGACCAAGCGCGAGATCGCTAAGGCGTTGAAGCTCAACGAATTGGAGGTCGGCGATGCCTATCGCCCACCCGGGGGCTGGCCGCGCTAGGCGGGCTCTGCCACACGTTTGTAGAGATGCCATGTGGCATGGCCCAGAATGGGCAACACAAGGAACAGACCCAGAAACGCAGGCAGCATCGCCAACAGCGTCACCAAGGCGACAAAAGCCCCCCAGCCGATATAGGTAAGCGGTGTTTGCGCTACGGCTGCGATAGACCGCGTCAGGGCGGTCACAAAATCTACATCCCGATCCAGCAGCATGGGCATGCCCAGCACGCTCATTGCAAAGGTCAGCGTGGCAAATCCAGCGCCAACGAGAGACCCAAATCCGAGCATCATCAACCCGTCACGCGACAGGTAAACGTCCAGCGACGACGACACGTTGGTCATCGGTGACAATCCCAGAAACAGGGCAAAGATCATGTGGCCCAGAAAGAACCAAAAGAGAAACAGAACGACAACCATCACAGCCAGCCATGGCAACTGCCCGTTTTTCTGTGCCCAGACAACCGCGACGACGTCCACAAAATTCAGCGGTTCTCCGGCCTGTCTGCGGCGGCTCGTTTCGTACAATCCAAGCGCGGCAAATGCCCCGATCAGCGGAAAGCCAAGCACCGCAAGGATCAGCCAGAACGTGGTGCCAGTGACATAAGTCACCCATGCCATCGCCAATCCGACTGCGACATATACGCTGGCAAAGAACAACCCGAACACAGGTGCCGCCGCAAAATCACGGACGCCTTGGGTCAGGCTGGCCGTAAGATCACCGAAGGACGGCGGGCGCAGGGCCGGTGCGCCTTGGGGACGTGTGGCCATGGTAGAAGTTTAGGCCGGACAGGGCGTATCGGTAAAGAACTAACCCGATATTGAGATAGGTGAGAGTTCGCGGCGTTACTCATGGCGATTTGCACCGTGTGTTCTGTCTCAGAACGGCGCCGGGCTGCGAAACCGCAGCATCTTGGTGCTGTCGGGGTGTTTGATGCGCAGCTCTTCTGAATGCAACATCAGCCGCTCAAACGACCGCGCCGGGCCCGTGGCATAAAACGGATCGCCAAGGATCGGGTGCCCCAGTTCCAGCATATGAACCCGCAGCTGATGACTGCGCCCGGTTTTGGGCATCAGGCGCACCCGGCTCTCGGCTTCGCTGTCACGCAAAACCCGCCAATCAGTTACAGCAGGTTTTCCATTTTCGTGGTCCACATGCTGTTTGGGCCGGTTGGGCCAATCCACGATCAACGGCAAATCAACGCGCCCTGTCTTGGGCGTCAACCTTCCCCAAACCCTTGCTACATATGTCTTTTTGGCAGCTCTCAATTCGAACTGCTTGGACAGGAACCGCTGTGCATGGGCCGTCAGACCAAAGACCATGACCCCGCTCGTATCCCGGTCCAGCCGATGTACCAGCAACGCCTGCGGCCACACCGCTTGCACCCGGCTTACAAGGCAATCGGCCAAATGCTCGCCTTTGCCCGGAACACTCAGCAAGCCAGACGGTTTTTCGACCACCAACATCTCGGCATCATCATGCATAACATGCAGCGGTACGTCGGGTGGGGCATATTCGTCACTCATGGGCCACCGCCTGACAAATGTGCGCGGCCAAGGCAAGAGCCTTCACGTTTCAGCGAGGGAGGCACACGCCCCTTTCCCCGCAAAAAATCCCGTGCATGGTGCGTCTTATGAGATATTTGATCGCGTTCCTGCTCGCTCTGCCGACAATTGCTGTCGCCAAATGCGGCCCCGACACTCCCTGCGAAATCGAAGGCGGCAGCTACCATATGGCTGGTACTGAAATCGATGCTGACCCCAAGCCCGCGCTAGTGTTCTTTCACGGCCACAACGCCACCGGGCAGATGATTTTCCGGGGCGGTATCAAGTCAGACTTTGCCGATGCAGGGTATGTGGTTATCGCGCCCAACGGCACACCTATCGACGGTCGCCAAACACGTCGCTGGGCAGGGCGTAATGGCGGTGGGCGTGACGACGTGGCCTTTGTTCTCGATGTGATCGAAGACGCCAAGTCCAAGGCAAACATCGACCCAACCCGTATCTTTGTTGCTGGTTTTTCTGCAGGTGGCTCAATGGCTTGGCTTATGGCCTGCAAAGAGGCGGAACACTTCGCTGGATACGTTTCGATCTCCGGTGCATTGCGCGAACCCAATGACACGACAGACTGTCCCAACGCCCCGGTCCGCTTTTTGCAAATCCACGGGTTCGCCGATAATCAGGTTCCGTTCGAAGGCCGCGCCATCCGTGACTGGCACCAAGGCAGCCTGTGGGACAGTCTCGCCCTCGCGCGCAAGGCCAACCAGTGCCGTACGCACCCTGACACGATCAACATTGGAGAGCGTTTCCGTTGCCGCGACTGGAACGCAAGCTGTTCAGAAGGCGCGATACGGTTCTGCGAACACGACGGCGGGCACGGCATGCCACGGGGCTGGACAGCCCTCGCCAAGGACTGGTTCCAAGGGTCCTAAGCCGCGCGCATCTGCCGGATCATTGACACCGAATAGATCACCAGCGCCGCCCAGATCATCGGGAACGCAATCATGCGTGCTTGCCCAAAGGGTTCGTTGAACACAAATACCGCCACGAGAAAGATCATCGTAGGGGCCACATATTGCAAGACCGCTATCGTGGTTAAACGCAGCCCCTTCGCCCCATTCGCGTATAATAACAAAGGGATGGCCGTGACCGCGCCACAGCCCAACAACAGCCAATTCGTGCCCATATCCCCGATCAGAAATTGCCCGCCGCCGCTGACCATCAGCCAGATCACATAGGCCAGAGCTGGGATCAACAGGATCAACACTTCCAGCAAAAACCCTTGGTTTGGCCCAATCGGCAACTGCTTTTTTGCGAGCGCGTAAAACCCCCACGTCACCGTCAACCCAATCGCGGCCCACGGCACGGCGCCCGCCGCGATAGTCAGCACAGCGACCCCGCACCCGGCCAGGGCGATAGCAATCACCTGCGACCGTGTCAGCCGTTCCCGCAGGAAAATCGCGCCCAAAGCGACGGAAAACAGCGGATTAATGTAGTATCCAAGGGCCGCGTCCAGCGCTCGACCTTCCGTAATGGCCCAGACGTAAATACCCCAATTCACCGTGATCAGCGCTGCACTGACGCAGCCCATCGCCAGCATCCTCGGCGTGCGCAAAGCCACCAGCAAATCGCCCGTGCGCCGCAACAGAATCAACACCAGTGCCGCAATCGGCACCGACCAGATAATACGATGCGCGACCACTTCCGCCGGGCCGATATGGCTCAGCAATTTCATGTAAAGCGGCAGAAAACCCCAAAGAATATAAGCCCCTAGCGCAAAACCAAGACCCGCAGGCGTATCACCGGATTGCTGAGACATGAGGGTGGGTTCCTTTCGGCCCACCCCTAGCAGCCCATCCTGGCGACGTCACGCCTTCACACGCTCGGATTTGGGATCATACATGGGCCGCAACGATGCTTCGGCCCGCACCCGCGTGCCCGCTACGTCTATCTCGTAGGTCGAGGCCAACACATCCGCCGCGGCCTCGCCCTTGCAAGGCACATAGCCAAGGCCTATCGCCCCGCCCAAATGGTGCCCATAGGCACCCGAACTCAGATAACCCACGATCTCACCATCCCGCACAATGGGCTCGTTGTGGTAAAGCAGCGGCTCGGGATCGGTCAGCTTGAACTGCAACATGCGGTTCTCCAGCCCCGTTTCCTTTTTGCGCAGCACTGCGTCGCGGCCAATAAAGTCCGGCTTGTCGGTTTTCACGGCAAAGCCCAGCCCCGCCTCCAGCACGTGATCCTCGCAGGTGATGTCGTGGCCAAAGTGGCGAAACCCCTTTTCGATCCGGCACGTGTCCATCATGTGCATCCCGCACAGGGTCACGCCCAGATCCTGGCCCGCCTCGTGCAGGGTTTCGAACACGTGGCCCGCCATATCGGCGCTGACATAGACCTCCCAGCCTAACTCGCCCACGTAAGTGACGCGGTGAATTCGGGCCAGACCCATGCCGATCTCGATCTCTTGGGCCGTGCCAAAGGGGTTGGTTTCGTTGGACAAATCTGCCGGGCTGACCGCTTGCAGCAACTTGCGCGCATTGGGGCCCATGACGGCCAGCACACCTTCGCCTGCGGTTACATCGGTCAGCACAACGCGCAGATCGCCCACGTGGCGCTGCATCCACGTCTGATCCGCCAGACGCGTCGCGGCGGGGGTAACAACCAGATAGCAGGTTTCGGAGAGGCGGGTCACGGTCACGTCCGCCTCGATCCCGCCGCGCGTGTTCAGGAACTGTGTGTAGACAATTTTGCCTACCGGCACGTCGTACTGACCGCCTCCCACGTGGTTCATAAAGGCCGTTGCATCGGGCCCCTCGACACGGATTTTACCGAAGGACGACATGTCGTACATGCCGACATTCTCGCGCACCGCACGGTGCTCAGCGGCCACGTTGTCAAAGAAGTTTTGACGTTTCCAAGTATATTCGTATGCCGCGTTCTGACCTTCGCGGGCAAACCAGTTTGCACGCTCCCAGCCCGCCAATTCGCCCATCACCGCACCATGTTGCAGCAGATGGTTGTGGAACGGCGTGCGGCGCACACCCCGCGCGGTTGCCTTTTGGCGATAGGGGAAGTGGTCGGCGTACAGCAGGCCCAGCGTCTCGGTCGAACGGTCTGCTAGGTAGGTCTTGTTGCCCATGAACGGCTGCATGCGCGAGATATCGACATCGCCCAAGTCAAATGGCTTGTCGCCGTCTTCCATCCATTGCGCCAGCGCCATGCCCGCGCCACCCGCCGACTGAATCCCGATGGAGTTGAAGCCGCATGCAACCCATACATTGTCCATCTCGGGTGCAAGCCCAAGGTGATAGGCGTCGTCGGGTGTGAACGATTCTGGCCCGTTGAAAAATGTGTGAATCCCCGCTTCGGCCAGCATCGGCATCCGGTTCACAGCGGCCTCAAGGATCGGTTCAAAGTGATCGAAATCCTCGGGCAATTGATCAAACTCGAAGTCGTGCGGAATACCGTTCAGGGCCCACGGTTTGGCGTTGGGTTCAAATGCTCCCAGCAGCATTTTACCCGCGTCTTCCTTGTAATATGCACACTCGTCCGGGACCCTGAGCACAGGAAGTTGCTGAAGATCCTTGATCGCTTCGGTCACGATGTAAAAGTGTTCGCAGGCCTGCAACGGCACGTTCACACCGGCCATGCGACCAACCTCGTGGCCCCACATGCCCGCGCAGTTCACGATCATATCGCAGGCAATGTGCCCGTCGCTGCCATCTTCACCGCGCCAGTTCACGCCGGTGACTTTGCGCCCCTCACGCAGGATCTCGGTGACGGCAACGCGCTCCTGCACCTTGGCCCCGCGTTGGCGCGCACCCTTGGCCAAGGCCAGCGCGATATTGGCCGGATCGCCTTGGCCATCCAGCGGCAGATAAACCCCGCCGGTCACGTCCTCGATGTTGAGGTGGGCGTAGCGTTCCTTGACCTCAGAAGGCGAGATTTCCTCGACCTCAACGCCAAAGGCCCGCGCCATCCCGGCCTGACGCCGCAGCTCTTCCAGCCGCTCATCGGTCAGGGCCGCAGTGATCGAGCCAACCCGTTTGAACCCCGTCGCAACCCCGGTTTCGGCCTCAAGACCACCGTAGAGTTCCTGCGAATAGCGCGCCAGTTTCGTCATGTTCGCCGTCGCGCGCAGCTGTGCAATCAAACCCGCCGCATGCCATGTTGTCCCGCTGGTCAGCTGTTTGCGCTCTAGCAAAACGACGTCTTTCCAGCCCAGTTTGGTCAGGTGATAGGCGACCGAACAGCCAATGACACCACCGCCGATAATGACGACGCGGGCTGAGGAGGGAAGATCAGGCATAGGCGTTGGATCCTTAAACGATTGTATGCCCCGCAGCGCAGAGGCGGCGGGCGATTTCAGCGATATGGGCAGGGCCAACTTCGCAGCACCCTCCCACAATTGTGGCCCCCGAGGCGATCCACGCCATGACGTGATCGGCATAAAGGTCGGGGGTAAAGTCGCGGCGCAACGACAGGGAATCGACGGTCGGTTTGTCTCCAAGGAACCCGTCCGAGATGTTTTCGAACCCGTTGGCGTAGGCGCCATAAGGCAAGGTTGTGCCAGCCAATGCGGCGAGGGCTGGCTTGATAGCCTCAGGCGTTGAGCAGTTGATCAGGATCGCGCTTGCGCCGCCCTGTTCGGCAACAGCCAAAGCGTCGGCCACTGCCTCGCCTGAACGCAGCTTGGATCCGTCCGTGTCATCAACCGTGAAGGCCAGCCAGACAGGTTTGCCTGTTGGCGTGCAGGCGGCCAGTATGTCGCGTCCATGATCGAGTGACGCGATGGTCTCTCCAATCAGCAAGTCGCAGGAGGGTTCCAGCAAGTTGGCAACCTCAGAAAACAAAGGCACCGCAACATCTGATGCTGGGTGCAGATCAGGGCGATAGCTTGCGCCCAAGGGCCCAATGGCCCCGGCCACGCGCCCAGATCCGTGGGCGCGCCGGGCCGCGCGGGCTTCAAGCAGCGCGCTTTGGTGCAGTGCAGAAAACGCGCCTTCCACAGGCGTATCTGTGAGGCGATCATGGTGGATCGCATAGCTGTTGGTGGTCGCAATCGTGGCCCCGGCGGCAAAGAAGTCCGCATGCACTTCGGTGACCAGACCCGGGTGGTCCAGCATGATCTGAGTGGACCAAAGCGGCGTGGGCTTATCGCCAGCGCGATGCACCAGCTCTTGTCCCATGCCCCCATCCAAAAGCGTGATATCAGCCAAAACTTGTCCTTTCGTGTGGTCGGGCACCACCGCAGCGCCCGGCCCACTTCCCGTGTCGGAAAACGCCTAGGCCCGCAACCGTTCGTTGGTCGGATCCCAGAGCGGTTGGTCGGGCTGCACGATCGCCTTGTAGCGTTTTCCGTACATCTCCACTTCCAACTCCGAACCGGGTTCGGACAGATCCGTGCGCACCACGCCAAGTGCAATTGACGCGCCCACGCGATAGCCCCATGCTCCCGATGTGGTTTCGCCCACAACCGCGTCACCGCTCCAGATCGTTGACATGTACGGCGCGTCTTGCTCACCCGCCTCAACGATCAACGTCACAAAACGTTTCTTGGAGCCTTGTTGTTTTTCGTTCTGCAACGCGGCCTTCCCGGGGAAATCCTGCGGTTTATCGAGCTTGATGAACCGCTCCAAACCGCCCTCGAACAAGGTGTAATCCGTGCTCAGATCGCCTTTCCATGCGCGATAGCCCTTTTCCAGACGCATGGAGTTCAGCGCATACATTCCAAACGGTATCGCCCCGGCCCCAATGATCGCGTCGTAGATCGCAGGGATATCCGCGATGGGCGCATGGACTTCCCAGCCCAACTCGCCCGCAAAAGACACGCGTAGCAAGCGGCACGCTTTGCCTGCCACAACAGCGTCTTGATGGGTCAGCCAGCCAAGGCTCAGATCTGCCTGAGTGCCCAGCCCCTCAAACAGTTCACGCGCCTTGGGCCCGCTCACAATCAGGGTCGAGAAGTCTTCGGTGTGATCCGTCAGGCTCAGCCCATCCGCCAGCGCGTTGTTCAGCACGTCATAGTCATGCCATTGCGCAAGTGCGGCGGTAATGAGGGTAAAGTGATCCTCGGCGTGGCGGATCAGCGACATCTCGGTCAGGATCCGCCCCCGGCTGTCGGGGAAATATCCCAGCGTCATGCGACCGGCCTTGGGCAAAGCGCCCGCGATGCGACCCCGCAGCCATTCGGCGGCACCCTCACCAGACAGTTCAAATCGGGAAAAGCCGGGCAGGTCCAGCACACCGACACCATCGCGCACGGCCTCAACCTCGGCCTGCACACGCGGTTCCCACGGGCCTTTGCGATCCCATGTGTGGGTCGCCTCCTCAGAGGTGTCATCGCCGTCCTTGGCAAACCAGTTGGCACGCTCCCAGCCGTTATAGGCGCCCATCTGACCACCCGCCGCGCGGATGCGGTCATCGACCGGCGACAGTTTCTTGTCGCGGCCTGCGGGCCATTCATGATGCGGGAAATGCATGGCGTATTCGTGGCCGTAGGTCTCAAGCGCCTTGGCCAGCGAATAGTCGTGATCGGCGTAGCCGGTGTAACGACGCGGGTCGGTCGCCCACATGTCCCATTCGGTCTCGCCGTGCATGATCCACTCGGACAACACCTTGCCCGCACCGCCGCCCTGGGCGATCCCGAAAGTGAAACAATGGCCCTCAAAGGCGTTCTTCACACCCGGCATCGGTCCGATCAGCGGCAAACCATCCGGTGCATAGGGGATGGGGCCGTTGATATTGCGCCCGACGCCGGCGGTGCCAAGGGCAGGTACACGCTCCATCGCGTCTTCGATATAGAATTCAAGGCGTTCCAGATCATCGGGGTAGAGTTGGAACGAGAAATCCTCGGGCATCGGATCATCGGGCGTGATCCAATGCGCCTTACAATTCCGCTCGTAAGGGCCAAGGTTCAGACCGTTCTTATCTTGGCGTAGGTAATAGCTGATGTCGACATCACGGATGATGGGCAGCTTGTGACCCTGCTCCTTGGTCCATGCGGCGACCTCGGGGATTTCGTCGGTCAGGAAATACTGGTGCGACATCACCACCATAGGCACAGTGCGCCCGCCGAAAGGTTTGAACATCTCTCCTACGCGCTGCGCATAATACCCCGCGCAGTTGACGACAAATTCGCAACGGATGTCGCCCTTGTCGGTCTTTACGATCCACTCGTCACCGTCGCGATCAATCCCGGTTGCAGGGCAGAACCGCTCGATCCGGCCGCCATGATCACGCGCCCCTTTCGCCATGGCCTGAGTCAACTGGGCCGGGTCGATATCGCCGTCCAGCGGATCCCACATGCCACCTGCAAGTGCGTGCGTTTCCATGAACGGATGATAGGCCTGCATCTCTTGGGGCGACATGATCTGCATCTCGAGACCCTGATACCGTCCCATGCCTGCGACCCGTTCAAATTCCTGCATCCGCTCCTTGGAATGCGCCAAGCGCAGCGATCCGGTGACGTGGTAGTTCATCGGGTAATCAACATCAGTTGCCAGCGTTCGGTACATTTCCAGACCGTAGCGCTGCATGTTCATGATCGCCCAGGAGCCAGAGAAGTTGGGGCAATTGCCTGCCGCGTGCCACGTCGATCCGGCCGTCAACTCGTTCTTTTCCAGCAGCACGCAGTCTTTCCAGCCCGCTTTGGCCAGATGGTACAGGGTCGAGGTGCCCACGGCCCCGCCGCCGATGATGACCACGCGGGCCGTTGTTGGAAAGTCGCTCATAGTCAGGTCTCCCGTTGCGGCTCGTTGGCCGAAATAGTGTAATAGTCGCCCTTTGTGGCGGTATGGATATGGCCGCGCAGTTGCAGATCTGTGGGCCCGTCAATCGAGCCTGTGGAAAAACACGTGAACGACTCGTCATCGTGCTTCCAGAACAGAGCCGCGCCGCACGTCGGGCAGAACCCGCGCTTTGCCTTGTCGGATGACTGGAACCAGCGCACGGCGCCTTTTATTTCAAGCGCGTCATCCTCGACATAGGACGAGGCCCAGACGTGACCTGACTGTTTGCGGCATTGCGTGCAGTGGCAGGCGGCGGGTGCACCCGGCGTCCCATTGGCCGTGTACGTGACCGCACCGCAAAGACAGCTTCCAGTGATCATGTCACGGTCTCCCTGGCGTGGTGGCGGAGCCCAAAAGGACCCCATAGATGATGAAACAGGCGGCCAGTGTCCGCTGCAGCCAAGTGTTGAACACAGCGCCCAAAGCCGCACGACCAATGCCTGCGCCGAGGGCTGTAAACCCGATGTAGCTAAGAGCGGTGAGCGCGAGCGCAGTGGGCATGATGACCCACATCTGATCCCAAACCGGCACGTCTGGCTGGATGAACTGTGAAAAGGCAGCGAGGTATCCCGCGATGCTCTTGGGGTTGATCGCGGCAATGGCCAGTGCGCGCAAATATACGGACCGACCAGTCTGTTGTGTGGGCGGCGGAACTGTGCCTGCTCGCATCCATGCCCGCACACCCATCCAGATCAGAAACGCTGCCCCCACCAGTTTGGCCACACCGAAGGCAGTAGGCGATGTAACCAGCAACGCAGTCACACCCACTGCCGACAGCAACAGGAACAGGGTTGCCTGCGTTAAAATGGCCAGCACGCCCACCATCGCACGGCGAAAGCCCAGATTCATTCCATTGGTGATGCAGTTCACAGCATTGGGGCCGGGCGTTGTGACAAACACCACCCAGAACAGTGCAAATATGATCCAGCCTTCGAAACTCATTCTCAGTAGACCGGGGGGGCGATAACCCAGATGGCTACAGCGGGCACATCATATGGGTTCAACCAGCGAAATGGCTCGCCTCGGATGCGAAAACTGTCTCCGGGTTCGACGCGAAACCGCTTGTCTGCAATGATTAAATCCAAACGGCCTGAGATGATGTAGCCAACTTCTTGCGTGGGGCGGGTGACAGCTTCGGTGATCTCGCTGTGCGGTTCGAAAGTGGAATGCACCATTTCGAAGTCATCCGTGAGGTCAGGGGACAGCAATTCCTCGACCAGTCCGGCGGTACGGGATCCGATGGGTCGGCGCGTGCGGGAACGCACGATATACCCTTCTTCCTCAATAGGGGTTGCACCGCCACGGCGGAACAGGGTCGATACCTTAACGTCCAGACGATCCGCCATTTGCCGCAGATCGGTGATGGATGGGTCGGACAAATCGCGCTCAACCTGAGACACCCAACCGACGGAGCGGCCAAGGGTGTCGGCCATATCCTGCAGCGTCAGCCCACGCGATTTGCGCAGGGCACGCAGGTCAGCCCCAAGGCTGTGAGCAGTGGCGAGGTTGGACTGAAGCATGGATCTCGTGAAAAGTTGCGCCTGTTTTTCACGAAACGGGACTTTCGGTGAAAAATCAAGAGAAAATTTCACGAAGAGTGTCGTTAGCGGCTGAAGACGTCTTGGAGAATGTCGCGCAAGCGTTCCGCATCCGTTTGAGTGAAGGCGTTGGGTTGATCGCTGTCGATGTCGAACACGCCCAGCAGTTCGCCTTGGGCGTCCCAAACCGGCAAGACCAGCTCGGACCGTGTGGAAGATGCGCAGGCGATGTGGCCAGGAAACGCATCCACATCGGCAACCAGCTGGATGTCACCCGTGCGTGCTGCTGCGCCGCAGACCCCACGTGTGAACGGTATCTGCAAACAGCCGTGACCGCCCTGATAGGGCCCAATCTTGAGCATCTCGGGGGCCGTGACCCTGTAAAAACCAGTCCAGTCAAAGCGGTCATCACTGTGATGCACTTCGCAGGCGATAGTGGCCATCAGGGCAACAGTGTCGTCCTCGCCATCCGTCAGGCTATGGATGGTTTTGGCAAGCAGGTCGTAATCTGGCATCGGCTATTCCCCGTAAGGCACCCAAACGGTTTTGACCTCGGTTGCGGCCTGCAGGAACGCGCGGCCTTCGCCCTCGGCGCCCATCCAGTCGCGCGCAAATCCGTTGTTCACCCAGGTGCGTTTGAGGTTGCCTGCCGCCTCCCGTTCGATCGTGGCCGAGAGGTCGGCACCGGAAAAGGCCCAAACCGCGTCAACATTCAGGTGTTTGGCCATGTGAGGGGCGAGTTCGCCATGCGCCCCTGTCAGGATATTCACAACCCCGCCGGGCACGTCGGATGTTTCGAGGATCTGGTAGAAATCTGTGGCCGCCAGAGGGAAGGGTTCCGAGGCGACCAGAACAGCGCGATTGCCCATCGCCATGGCCGGTGCCATCAGCGAAACAAGACCCAGTAGTGGATGCGTGTCCGGGCAGAAGCCGCCGATAATCCCGGTTGGTTCGTGCATGGCCAGCGCAACACCGCGCATGGGCACACCTTTGGCCGCGCCATCGTATTTGTCGGCCCAAGCTGCGTAGGTAAACAGGCGCTGAATGCTGGCCTCGACCTCTTTTTCGCCCTGTTTGCCACCCTGCATGGCGTTCAAGCGCGCTGCGAATTCGTCTGCGCGTACCGACAAGTTCTCAGCGATGTAGTAAAGGATCTGCGCACGTAGGTGGCCCGTGGTCTTGGCCCAGCTTGCAGCCCCTTGCGCAGCTTCAACGGCGTTACGGATATCCTTGCGGTTGGACAGGCTGACTTGCCCCAACAACGCACCGTTCTTGCCAAATACATTGCGGGAATAACCGCCGTCCGGACGCGCCTGCTTACCCCCGATATAAAGCTTGGCTGTACGATCCAGTGGATCGCTTGGGCCGTCTTTGCCGGTGAACGCCGCGATGGGTTTCAGCGGTTTGGCAGTCGCTTTGGGTTTGGTGTACGCCTGTAGCCCTTCCCAGCCCCCTTCGCGCCCAAAGCCGCTTTCGCGTACTCCACCAAAGCCTGCTGCTGCGTCAAACAGGTTGGTGGCATTCACCCAAACCACGCCCGCCGCCAATTTGGGTGCGATATCCAGCGCGAGGTTCACGTTCTCTGTCCAGACAGTTGCGGCCAATCCGTAGCGCGTATTGTTGGCCAATTGCACAGCTTCAGATGGCGTGCGGAAGGTGGTGGACACCAGAACCGGTCCAAAGATCTCTTCCTGCATCAGCGTGTCAGCCGTGTTGAGGCCAGTGATGAGGGTTGGCGGGTAGTAGCACCCCTGGGCGGGCATGGGGATCTGTGCTTGGTAGGTTTCTCCCGCGGTGTTGGCATCCACCATCCGCGAGATCGTGTCGCGCTGCACCGGGTCCACCACAGCGCCGATATCGATGGACTTGTCCAGCGGATCGCCCACGCGCAACTTGTCCATACGTGCGCGCAACTTGGCATAGAACGCATCAGCGACGGGTTCGTGGATCAAAAGGCGCGAACCGGCACAGCAGACTTGACCCTGATTGAACCAGATAGCGTCGACCAGCCCCTCGACCGCTGAATCAAGATCCGCATCGTCAAAGACGATGTAGGGAGACTTGCCCCCAAGCTCCAACGTAAGTGATTTGCCTGATCCGGCTGTTGCTTGACGGATCAACCGCCCGACGGCAGTGGAGCCCGTAAAGGCAATCTTGTCCACGTCCGCATCAACCAGCGCCGCACCTGTATCGCCATCGCCGGTCACGATGTTGACAACGCCGGGGGGCACGCCTGCCTCGGTGCAGATTTCGGCAAAGACCATGGCTGACAGCGATGTGTATTCAGCAGGTTTCAACACAACCGTATTGCCCATAGCCAGTGCGGGGGCGATCTTCCATGCGAGCATGAGCAGCGGAAAATTCCACGGGATGATCTGACCGCTTACGCCCAAGGCTTCGCGGTCTGGCAATTCGGCGTCCATCAGCTGTGCCATGCCAGCGTGGTAGTAGAAGTGACGAATGGCCAGCGGGACATCAATGTCCCGGCTTTCTCGGATGGGCTTGCCATTGTCGAGCGTTTCCATCACGGCCAGCAGACGGGCGTGCTTTTGCATCAATCGAGCGATGGCGTACAGCACCCGGGCGCGCGCGTGGGATGACTTGGCCCAGGCCGGTTGCGCCTTGCGCGCCGCAGCAACAGCGGCGTCGATCTCGGCTTGCGTGCCTTTGGTGACGCCCGCCAGCTTGTCGCCTGTGGCCGGATTATTGGATGCAAAATCATCGCGCAAGGGGCCCCATTTGCCATTGATGTAGTGACCCGCAATACCACCACGGTCCGCGAGCCATTGCAGGGCTTCATCCGCGGCTTCCGGGGCCGGACCATAGTCCATCGTCTCAAAGATATCTTTGACGGTCATGGATTATCTCCTGAATTTGCCTGGCTCGCACCAGAACTTTGTTCGAACATCTGGTTGGCTTTGGAAAAGTTCCGCCGCTAACCAACAATTTTCAAAGTTGTATTCTTTGCCGTCTTCGCTATCGAAAGTCGAAACATGGATACGCATAGTTCGGTCGAGCACGGAATTTCTATAGAGCGTGTAGGCTGAGTTGTCCGTTTTGGCAGTCACTGGCATGACCGAAATTACAAAAAGCGATGTAAACAACAAAGCTATCGTGGGCCAGCCACATAGCTGTCCGCCAATAAACCGGCGTGAAACCGTCAACTTCCTACCCAATCGCATGGCGGTGCCCGGCAGAATAGGCGCCGGTCAAATGGTGTTCGAGTTGGCGTTCGATGTCACCCAGCAGCGATGACGCCCCAAAACGGAACAGGTCAGGTTGAAGCCAGCGGTCTCCCAGTTCCTCTTTGATCAGGGCCAGATATACGAGCGCGTCCTTCGCCTTGGAGATCCCGCCAGCGGGTTTGTACCCAACCCGGTAGCCCGTGCGGGCATGGTAGTCGCGAATTGCGCGGATCATGACCAAAGTCACAGGCAGTGTCGCATTGACCCCTTCCTTGCCGGTGGAGGTTTTGATGAAATCAGCCCCACCCATCATGCACACCAAGGATGCGCGCGCGACATTGCGCAGCGTTCCCAACTCACCTGTGGCCAAGATTGCTTTGACGTGGGCCGTGCCGCAGGCCTCGCGCATCTGGCGCATCTCGTCATAAAGCGCTTCCCAGTTGCCTTCCAACACGTGGCGGCGCGAGATCACAATGTCGATCTCTTCGGCCCCGGCTGCCACACTGTCCTTGATCTCTTGCAGGCGCAGATGGAACGGTGACAAACCGGCTGGAAAACCTGTCGATACGGCGGCCACGGGTATGCCTGAGCCCTGTAGAGCAGACACGGCAGCCGGGATCATCTCGTGATACACACAGACCGCACCGGTGGTGAGGTCAGGCAGGCCCAAAGCTGCCAACATATCAGCGCGCACAGGCTGGCGTGCTTTGGCGCATAGCCGTTGCACGCGCCGCTCGGTGTCGTCCCCCGAAAGCGTTGTCAGATCAATGCAGGCGATGGCACGCAAAAGCCACGCCGCCTGATGATCCTTCTTGATCGAGCGCCGCCCCGGCAAGGTCGCGCAACGCCGTTCGATTGCGGACGTATTGGCCTGCACGGAGCGGACCCAATCCATATCTAGCGCCATGCCGGGATTGCGTGGTTCGGTCACTTGCGGCAACTGGGCGGACGTCGTGTTGGTCGGGGTCATGGTGGGGTTTTGCATGCTGTTTCCCTTTGGACGGGCAGGTTCTGGTCGTCGCATGTGACGCGCTGTTTGGCAAGGGAGCGGCAACGCGCGCTCTGCACAAACACTGCACAACCGCGCTGTCAGATCTTGCACATCTTGTGGCGCATTCTGCCTGCAACACAGGCCAGAACCAAGAGGGGCAGGACAAGATGGAAACCAATATGATGCGCGGCGTGCCGCTGGCGATGAAGCGGGACGGGTGGTGGTTGGACGGGCCTCGACCCGCCCTACCGCCCCGTTGGCGAACCGGACGCAAGGACTGGCTGCAAGCCGCGCTTTTGATGGTGCTGATTGCCCTTGGGGATGTGCTTGTCTGGCAGGCCGTTCCGGGGATCAGTCTGGCGCTGATGGGTGCGGTGACCGTGGCAGCAGGTATCGGTGTGGCATGGCCACGCCTTGCAGCACGCAGCCGCATCGTGATTGCCCTTGGGACGGCGCTGTGCCTGTTGCCGTTGGTCGAGTTGGTGCAGCCCCTGTCGCTTCTGATTGCACTGGCGGGCCTGTCCACCATTTGCGCAGCCCTGGCAGGTGTGCAGCGCGCGGACCTCGTGCGTGCCGCGCTGCGTTTGTGGTGGATCGCACCGGCGCAAAGCGCAAAAGACGGCGCGGCGGGCGCGCGCTCCATTGCTTCGTTTAATCCCAAGGACCTGGACCTCAAGGCCCTTGTGCTGGGCTGGGCCCTGCCTTTGGGCGCGACGGCGGTGTTTGCCGTGCTGCTGATCGGGGCCAACCCTGTGCTGGATCAGATCCTGGCAGATCTGAGTGCGTTTGAGGTGCCAAGCCCGAATGGGTGGCGCTTGTTCTTTTGGCTGGCGTTAGGGGCCACGATCTGGCCCGTACTCATTGCGTATCGGATGCAGGAACGGCTGCGCTACCGGGCGCCGCAGCGGATCACGGTCCCGCGGCAAGGGATCGTAAACGCGGGCTCCGTGGCGCGGTCCCTGATTGCCTTCAACGCCCTCTTCGCCGTTCAGTCGGGCATGGATGTACTGTACCTCTACGGCGATGCGACCCTGCCAGAGGGGATCAGCCCGGCCACATATGCCCACCGCGGCGCTTATCCCTTGTTGGCAACGGCCCTGTTGGCCGGTGTGTTTGCGGTAGTGGCGCGTCCGCATCTGCAAGGTCGCCCGATTGTTCGAGGCCTGATGTACCTGTGGCTGGCTCAGACCCTTGCGTTGGTCTTTGCCTCGCTGTGGCGGCTGGACCTTTACGTTGAAAGCTTCGGACTGACCCGTCTACGGATGGCGGCCTATATATGGATGGGGCTTGTGGCCATAGGTCTGGGCATCGTGGTTGTACAGATCCGACGTGACATGCCGACATCATGGATGCTTTTGCGCAGTGGTGCGCTTGGGGTCCTGACCCTTTACATCTGCGCCTTTATCAATTTCGACGGCATTGTCGCCAAGCATAACCTGACACAACCGGTGCCGCAGGATGCCCGCCTGTTGTGTCGGCTGAGCGAAGGCGCCTTGCCCGCCATGACGCAGCACTGGGACCGAAAACCGGTTGAGCGGTGTATGGGTGTTGTGCAGGATTATGGCGCAAGCACCGCACCTGATCTGTTCCAACCCGCGGATTGGCGCGAATGGGGCTTTCGGAACTGGCGGGTGCGCCGTAGCCTTGCGGCCATGACTGTTTCGCCAAATGAGATTGCCGTTCCATGAGCAAGGTAGAGTTGCTGGTCGTTGATGACGATCCCCAGATCCGTTCCGTGTTGCGTATCGCATTGGCGCAGGCGGGGTATCTCGTGACCGAGGCCGGAGACGGCGCTGAGGGTTTGGCCAAGGCCCGCTCGGGGCGCTTTGATCTGATCGTTCTGGACATCGGGTTGCCCGAGATGGACGGGTTGGCCGTGTGCCGTAGTCTGCGGGCGAGTGACCAGACGCCTGTGCTGTTTCTGACCGCCCGTCAGGACGAAATTGACCGTGTGCTCGCCTTTGAACTGGGGGGGGATGACTATGTGACCAAGCCGTTTTCCCCGCGCGAGCTGGTCGCCCGGATCGGGGCCATCCTGAAGCGCAGCCGTGGGGCAAGCAGCCCCGCCCATGGCGCAACGGCCCTGACCCGTGGTGTCCTGAGCGTTGATCCCGCGCGCCATGTCTGCACCGTCAAAGATGCACCCGTGACACTGACCGCGCGTGAGATGGAGATCCTGTCGCACCTGATGCAGCATCCTGATCATATCGCCCAACGCCCTGCGCTGACGGATGCGCTGTATGGGGCCGGGGCGGGGGTGAGCGATCGCACCGTGGACAGCCACTTGCGCAATTTGCGTGCCAAACTGGCAGAGGCGGGATGCGGCGATGCCATCGAGACGGTGCACGGCATCGGTATCCGCATGGGGGCGTGTGCAGGCCAATGCGCGGTATAACGCGCAAATGGCGGCCCCCCCTGGCCTTGGTCATCGGGGGCACACTGGCGGCGGTCCTGACGCTGCCCATCCTTGGCATCGTGTATCTGCGACTGTGGGGCAATATCCTCGGGTGGGGCGAAGCCGCGTGGCTTGTGGGCTGGATCGCCATGGTTGCGACGGCGGTGCTTGGGTTCTTGTTGTGGCGCCTGGTGTTGCGCCCGATCTATGCGCTGACCGCCTATGCCCGTGCGATGAAGGCAGGCACGCCGGTAGAGGCGCCGGACCACTTTGGCACGCCCGAGCTGAGCGCGCTGGGCGCGAGTGTGATGTCCATGGGCCAAAGCCTCAACAGTCGGGCCGAGGGCATGCGCGCCTATGCCAATCACGTCACGCACGAACTGAAGTCGCCCCTGACGGCGATGCGCGGGGCCGCCGAACTGCTCGAAGATGGCGCTGGCGCCGAAGACACGGCCGCACTGAGCCGCACCATCACCCAGGCGGCCGCGCGGATGCAGGATCTGTTGGACGATCTGGCCCGCCACGCACAGGCCAGCCAAGGCGCAGGGCCGGGGTCTTGCCATGTGGCCGAGGCGCTGGAAGGGATGGAGCACTCCATACCCGTGACATTGGTCGAAGATGGCCCCCTACCGCTTGCTGCCGAGGACTTGCGCACCATCCTGACGCAACTGATCCGCAATGCAGCCGAGCATGGTGCGGAAGAAGTCACGCTGCTGGCGACACGCGACCGTTTGGCCATCACGGATGATGGCCCCGGCATCAGTGCAGGCAACAAGGACCGTATCTTCGATCCCTTCTTCACCACGCGCCGGGAAGCCGGGGGCACAGGCATGGGACTTAGCATCGTGCGCGGACTGGTGCAGGCGCGGGGCGGTCGCATTGCGCTGGCGAGTGGCGACAACGGCGCCACATTTATCATCGATTTCGGCTGAACAGCGCCTCTTCGCGCGCTTGTGATTGCGATTCATTCGCAACTTCATTGACTTTCTGCGAATGACTCTCATATTCAAACCAACTTAACCGCTTCCGAATGAAGGGTATGCGCAACAATGCAAGGGTCTGATCTGTCACGACGCGCCGTTTTGGCTGGGTTGGCTGCTGTGGCGGCCTCTCCGACTTGGGCTGCGTCGCGATTGAGCGTTGTTGCAACCACGGGCATGATTGGCGACTTGGTGCGCCAGATTGGTGGCCCGGGCGTTGAGGTAGAGAACGTGATGGGCGCGGGGATCGATCCACACGCCTATCGCCAGACCCGCAGCGATATCGTGGCCATGACGCGCGCGGATGCCGTGTTCTGGCATGGTCTCTACCTTGAGGCGCAGATGGAGGACTTTTTCGCTGATCTGGGACGCAAGCGGCCTGTGCATGCTGTCGCTGAATCGCTGGATCCTGCGCTGCTGCTGTCACACGAGGATTATGCGGGCCGGTATGATCCCCATATCTGGATGGATCCCGCGCTGTGGGTGAAATGCGTGCCTGCCGTGGTCAAGGCGCTGAGCGCCCTGCGTCCCAAGGGGCGCGATGTTTTCGAAGCCAATGCCGATGCTTTCGTGCGCGAGGCCGAGGCTGTGGGCACCTATGCCACCAACGTTCTTGGGGCCGTGCCGCAGGATCGTCGGGTGCTCCTGAGCGCGCATGACGCTTTTGGATATTTCGGCGCGGCCTACGGGTTCGAGGTGCTTGGAATCCAAGGCATTTCCACCGAAAGCGAAGCCGGTCTGAACCGGATCAGCGCTCTTGTGGATCTGCTGGTCGAGCGCCAGCTGCCTGCCGTTTTTGTCGAAACATCGGTATCGGATCGCAACGTGCGGGCGCTGATCGAAGGGGCCGCTGCGCGTGGGCACGACGTGTCGATCGGGGGTGCGCTGTTCAGCGATGCAATGGGGCCGGATGGCACCTATGAAGGAACATGGTTCGGGATGATTGATCACAACGCAACAACTATCGCGCGCGCTCTGGGTGCTGATGCTCCTGCCGCGGGACGCCTAGGCAAATTGACGGGTGCCGCATGAGCCTGACCCTTGTTTCCGCCAAATCTGTAGAAGATGATCGCAAGGCGCGGTTTGAAAGCCCGTTGTCGGTACGGGGTCTGACCGTGTCCTATGGCGAAAGTCCTGCAATATTTTCGGTGGATGTGACGGTTCGGGCGGGTGCGATGACGGCAATTGTCGGACCCAACGGCGCGGGCAAGTCCACGCTGTTGAAGGCGGCGCTTGATGTGGTCAAACCGCTGGCCGGGTCCGTGCAAATCTATGGCCAACCCTTGGCGCAAATGCGTGACAGGATCGCCTATGTCCCGCAGCGTGCAAGCGTGGACTGGGATTTTCCCACACGCGTCATCGACGTGGTGCTGATGGGCATGTATCGCCAGTTGGGTCTGTTGGGTCGCGTGCGAGCCAGGCATCGCACCCTTGCACTGGACTGTCTGGATCGCGTCGGTATGCGTGATTTCGAGACGCGCCAGATTGGGCAGCTGTCTGGCGGGCAACAGCAACGTGTGTTTCTGGCCCGCGCCTTGGCGCAACAGGCCGACATTTACGTTCTGGATGAGCCCTTTGCCGGGGTAGATGCGGCCACGGAAAAGGCCATCATCGCCGTGTTGCAAGAGTTGCGAGACGCGGGCCGCACCGTTCTGGCCGTGCACCACGACCTGACGACGGTGCCGGACTATTTTGACGATGTGATCCTTCTGAACACGCAGATCGTGGCGGCTGGCCCCGTTGCGGATGTGTTCACAGAGGACAATCTACAGGCTGCATATGGCGGCCGTCTGGCCACGGCCCGCGTTGATCCCGAAAGCGTTGCGGGCTAGGTCATGCTTGCCGACGCGCTGCTTTTGCAACTTGGGTACAACGCTGCCCTTGTGACAATCGGTGCCATGCTGTTGGGCGTGGCAGCGGGCGTTGCAGGCACCTTTCTGTTCTTGCGCAAACGCGCCCTTGTGAGTGACGCGATATCGCATGCGACCCTGCCGGGCGTTGGGCTGGCCTTTGTCCTGATGGTGGCGATGGGGGGCGATGGGCGCTCACTTGTCGGATTGCTGCTGGGGGCCGCGCTATCTGCCGGGATTGGCCTTTTGTGTGTGCAGTGGCTGACAACGCGCACACGGCTCGGAGAGGACGCAGCCATTGGTGCGGTGCTGTCGGTCTTCTTTGGCTTTGGCATCGTCATTCTGACTATTGTGCAAACCTTGAACGCTGGACGACAGGCGGGCCTCGAAGGGTTCTTGCTGGGCTCCACTGCCGGGATGTTGCGCAGCGAAGCGATGCTGCTGGCGGTTTCCGCTGCGCTGGTCCTGGCGCTTGTGGTCCTGCTGCGGCGTCCCCTGACACTCGCCGCGTTCGATCCCGGCTATGCCGAGGCAGCCGGGTGGCGCTTGGGCCGAATTGATCTGGCGATGATGGGGATTGTGCTGCTGGTCACGGTTGTCGGCCTCAAGGTTGTGGGCCTGATCCTGATTGTCGCCTTGCTGATTGTTCCAGCCGTCACAGCGCGGTTCTGGACCGAGCGAGCAGATCATGTCGTGGTGTTGGCTGGGCTCTTGGGTGGTCTGTCTGGCTATGGTGGAGCGGCCCTGTCGGCTGTTGCGCCAGCCCTTCCAACGGGGCCAATTGTGGTGCTGGTCAGTTTTGGCTTCTTTGTTGTTTCCTTACTGCTTGCGCCGGGGCGCGGCGTGCTAGCGTCGGTGTTGCGTTATGGTCGCTATCAGCGTCGGGTGCATGTGAGACAAGGTTTGTTGGCGTTGGCTCAAGGGCAGCCGATCTACGAACGCCTCACCCACCGGTTGCTGCGCCGCGCCGGGTATATCCTGCCCGATGGCGTGGCCACAGCCGATGGACAGGCTGCTGCGGCCAAGGCGCAGTTGGACGAAGCAAGGTGGGCGATTGTACGTGGCGATCTGGTCTTTGTCAGTGCCGCCACCCGCTATGACGGGTTGACCGAGATCGAAACGGTCCTGACACCAGATCAGATTACGGATGTGGATGCGCGTATCATGGCACCGCAGGCGGTGACGTAATGGGGGCGGAGTTTGTTGCCCTGTCTCTTCCACCCATCCTGATCGGGATCTGTGTGGCCGTGGCCTGTGCATTGCCGGGAAATTTCCTCGTGCTGCGCGGGCAGGCCTTGATCGGGGATGCGATCAGCCATGTGGTTTTGCCGGGCATTGTTGTGGCGTTCCTTGTCACAGGTGTTGTTGCCGCGGGCCCTATGTTGGCCGGAGCCGCTATCGCGGCCATTGTCGCCGTCGTCGCCATCGAAGCCATCCGGCGTCTGGGTCAGATCGAGGCGGGCGCGGCGATGGGTGTGGTCTTTACGGCAATGTTTGCAGGGGGAGTTCTGCTCTTGGAACAATCCGACACATCCAGTGTCCATCTGGATGTGGAACATGCACTGTTTGGTAATCTGGAAAGCCTCATCTGGCTGGACGCAACAGGCTGGGCGTCTTTGTTTGATGTACAAGCACTGGCGACCTTACCTGTCGAATTACCGCGCATGGCTTTGGCCCTGATCGTGGTTGCAGCCTTTGTCTGGATCTTCTGGCGACCGCTGACTTTGGCGAGCTTTGACGAGGGGTTTGCTCAAGGGGTTGGCCTGCCTACCGGGGCTATCGGCCTGGGGCTTGTGATTGTATCGGCAATTGCGGCTGTCGCTGCCTTTGATGCAGTAGGATCGATTATCGTGATTGCCATGTTTATCTGCCCGCCTGCCGCAGCGCGGATGATGACCAATCGACTTACGCATCAGGTGGCATGGTCTGCAGGATTTGCGACACTGGCAGCGGTGATTGGCTACGTATTGGCGGGGTATGGGCCTTTGTGGATCGGGGCAAGCGCATCGGTTAGTGCCGCAGGGATGATCGCGACCGTGTCAGGGTTGATTTTAGCTGCGGCGGCATTGTGCGGCCCGCACCGTGCGCGCAACGGGTGAGACCCGAGATCCAGATCCGCTCCGACTTGAGGGCGTGACGCCCTATTCTATTGAAAAACCGGGGATTGGTACATTAAGCGCCCACGTCGGAACATGATCGGGCTTTTGACTGAGGATCATGCCATGGCAGCACTGAAAACCCCGTTCAAAGGTCACCGCTTTCCAAGGGGTTTCATCTTGCAAGCCGTTCGCTGGCACTGTCGCTTCGCGCTGTCCTATCGCGACGTGAAAGTTTTGCTTGAGGAGTGCGGCGTTCACGTCGATGCGGCGACGATTAATCGATGGGTCCGAAAGTTCGGTCCCGAGATCGCCAAACGCTCATTCAAGCACAAGTCCTGCCGCAGCCTGATCTGGCACGTCGACAAAACCTACGTTCGGGTCGGCGGCAATTGGCGCTACCTGTGGCGAGCGGTTGACCAACATGGCCCGTTGATTGATTTTCGCCTTACTGCGCGGCGTGATGCGAAAGCAGGCCGGGCGTTCTTTCGACAAGCTTGCGACAACGCCCGGCTATACCAGCCGATGACGATCGTCACGGACAAGGCTCATAGCCACGCCAAGGTCATTGGCGAGATAAACCGTTGGGCGTTCCCGGGTGAAGGAATCCGCCATGTTGATCGCAAATGGAAGAACAACCGGATCGAAAGCGACCATGCCGCGCTCCAGAAACTTGTCACGCCGACGCGCGGCTTCAAACCACTCAGCGCCGCAAAGGACACCCGCAAGGGTATCGAGGCTGTTCGCAGTATCAAGCGAGGGCATGTTGTCGGCAGGGAAGCGGGTGTTGCAGGAGAAGTGCGCTTTGTGGCCAGCCTGTTCAAAGAGGCAGCATAAGACTAAGCACAATGCATGACCAATCCGGATGCCGCACCATTCAATGCAACAGTCTTCGCCAGAGACATCCATCGTCTGATAGATGTTCATTCGGGCCGATGCCAGCTAACATGTCCCTAGAAGTCTCAATATCGTCTTCCGGAATTTGACCAGAGTTCGCTCGTCTTCTTCTAGTTTCCTTTTCAAGACCGAGCCTTCCAAGGCTGTGACAACGAATTCGCCAAGTGACTTTGCTGTTTCGTCGTTTCGAATGCTTCCGTCAGCTTGACCTTCAGAAATGCACGCTTCGAAGTCTGCGATCCAACTCTTGTAGACGTCCTGCAAAGCTTGCCGGAATTCAGGTTCACTTGCCATTTCACTCGTGAAATTACCCACAAGACAGCCTGCCTGGGTCACGTTGAAAGCCGTAAGGTGCGCTTCAATGCGGTCCAGCGGGCTTTGGTTGCTGTCTCTAAGTGCTGCGCGCATGTCCTCAGATTGGCGCCAGTATGCTTTCAGGACTTCGAGGCCGAGATCTTCCTTGCTCTTGAAGTGATTATAGAAAGAGCCTTTGGGGACGCCAGCGTGGTCCACTACTGTTTGCACGCCGCTCGCATGGTAGCCGTGTTCGTGAAACACTGCGAGGCCGGCATCAACGATTTTGTCTTTGTGGCTTGGTCTTGGCATTCATCGCGACCTATTGTTTTCAGTCGGGTGCAGATCAGGATTAATCGGCCCGCACCCATTGGTTTCACTTACACCGCTTGGTCATGAAGTGACGAGCACAATCTTCCCAGTCCGCCTGCCCGCCTCAATCAAGCGGTGTGCTTCAGCGGCCTGATCCAGTGGCAGTGTCTGTTCAACCACCGGCTTGAGCAATCCATGCGCTGTCAGAGACCCAAGCTTGGCGAGCCGTTCGGCGCTTGGTGTCAGGAAGACAAGATGGATTTCGGCATTGAAGCCCCAACCGTCATAAAGGTTTTGGGGATTGGGTTGGTCGACGATGCTGACAACCCGACCACCTGGTGCCAGAAGACTAAGAGACTTTTGGATGGTATCGCCGCCAACAAGATCAACGATGACGTCGTATCCACCTTGCGCGTGCGCAGAGAGTTGATCCCAGGCATCTGTATCGCGGTAGTCGACGGTTGTGTCTGCGCCGAGGCTTTGGACAAGTTCATGCACATCTTTGCGACTGGTTGCGACGGTGGCGGCTCCGGTCAATCGTGCGATTTGAACTGCAAACAGGCCGACTCCCCCAGACCCGCCGTGGATTAGCACACGATCACCAGCTTTAAGACGCCCACGTTCAATGAGGCAAACCCACGCGGTGCTTGCCGCGATTGGCAGCGCGGCTGCGTCTACAAAGGACAGGTCTTTGGGTTTTTTTGCGACCAAATTTGCCTGTTCCACGTGGAATTCGGCGTATCCGCCTTCGTTGGAAAGTACACGTGTGCTGTAAAACACGTCGTCACCAACGGCGAGGGAGTCGACGCCTTCACCTATGGCCGCAACCGTGCCAGACACATCAACACCTAGCTGATGTGGAGTGGGCATGTAAGCCGCGTAGTCACCGCGGCGCACCTGTACATCGAACGGGTTGACGCCTGCAGCTTCAACTTTGACTAGGACTTCACCGATACCGGGTGTTGGCTGCGGGACGTCTTTGAACGCGAGGACTTCTGGGCCCCCGTTTTTTTCTGCTACAATGGCACGCATCTTAAAAATTCCATGACTTGGGAGGAGGAGGAACGGGTGCCGAGGTTATCAGCACCCGCTTTTACACTTGGGAGCGTGTGATTAGGTCGCGTAGCGCCACTCTTCTGGCACCCACGCGTAGGAACCATTACCGCGTTTGTCGACATACCCGAAGGACGGGAACGGCAAGTGGGTGGCCGTAACGAGCGCACGTTCTTGTGCGGCTACATCGTATATGGTCCGTCGAGACTTTTTTCCGTCTTCTGCGTTGGTATCCCAAATTGCCGCCGCGTCGGGGTTCGCAAACTGGATAGCCGCGCTGATGACAGCGTCGCCGATAATGTAGAGTGTTTCGCCGCCGCTTTCGATGCGGTAGCCAGTATGACCAGGCGTGTGACCGGGCAGTGGGAATGCAGAGATGCCGTCGCCCAAGTCTTTCTCGCCTTTGAAGGTCGTGATACGTCCTTCAAAGACACCTTTCCACTGACGCGCCAAATCGAACCATGGTTTTGAAATATCGACGGCTTGTGCTTGAGCGGCTTCACTGGTCCAGAAGTTGAGATCAGCTTCATCGACATAGATTTGGCCGTTTGTCATGAGCACGTCGCCGTCTGCGCTGTACATACCTGCAATGTGGTCTGGGTGTATGTGCGTGATCAACACCTGATCAATGTCTTCAGGCTTCACGCCTATCGCCGCCAAGTTGTCAGGAAGCAAGCCGGCGTTTGGTCCGAATAGATCGCGTGCGCCGCTGTCAACGAGGATCAATTTCTCACCAGTATTGATCAGATAGGCGTTTACGCCGTTACGAATGGACCCAGCAGGCTGAAATGCATCGGCAAGGTGGCCGTCTGCCTGTTCGGGTGTGACGTTTGCCCAAATTTGGTGAGGAAGATCGACGTATCCATCACCAAGAACAGTGATCTCGTAGTTTCCAAGCTTGCGGCGGTAGATGAGGGGCGTTTGTGTTCCAACAATGGGCGTTGCCGCTTGGGCTGGAACGACCAGTGAGGATGCAGCTGCACTGCTGACTGCGACTGTTGCAGCGCTCGACAAGAACGAGCGACGATTGATTAGAGTGGATGAGTTGTCTGACATGGCGTTTCCGATCTTGGTTGGTTGCGTGATATTCTTTGCATTTCAATTGAATATGACCGGTCGTCTTGATTGACAACAAGGAAAGCGTCAGATTCAAATAACGGTTTCGTGAATGTCAGAAAAACTTTTTAAAAATAGATACTTAGGTCCGGGCTCATTCGTTCGCCTTATGAGCTAAACGAAGTGTTGAGATTGCCTCTGTTGCCGAGTCGTACCCGTTCAGATCACCTTCCGCACAAAAATGATCCCCAGTGGCGTGAACGCAATTCCAAGGCTCTTATGTGCACTATTTGGTGTTTTGTTGGCGCCAAAAAGCCCCAAGTGATCGATGGCGCTGGTAGGTACGACTTGGCCAAAAGGACGAGGGATATCGCGTCCCCCAACCAAATCCGTGGGGCGATGGCCGTCACGGCGGGGACAAATAAAAAGACAAAGAAGTCATTAGAGAATGAGTAGCGTGGTGACTTGGTCGTCGGCATGGACGGAATTTTTTGGATCATCAAAACTGTGCTGGCGATGATCACGCTGACAAACTTCAGAATGGCAGTTGCGAACGTCGGGCTAGCAAGCATGCGCCCAGGTTTGCGTAAATGGCGGCTATGATGGGGTTACCAATTCCGGCTGCGGATACGATGCCGCTGAGCAACAACATCTTGATCATAGGAATTGCTCTATGACTTGTCAGTCAAAGCTAGCCGCTGTGTGATTGCCGAGTTTGTGGGGTCAACGGGCTGCTGGCTAGGAATACGGGGGGGATAAATTCATTGCGCTGCGACTAGAAGCGCTGTGCGATCGCCGGCAAGGTAGCGGGAGGCGCCCCCGTAATCGACGACGAGTGTTTTCGGAATCGTCGTGAACAGATCGCGCAGATAACGCGGGGCGCTGGAGACATCGGACGAACGCATTTTGATCCAGAGATGGATGGCAAGTGGAGTCCACGCGAAGAAATGCGCCAGTCAAAGCAACTGCGCGCATCCTAGTTGTTGATAGAGCAGTATGATGCCACTGATGATGATGACGCTGGCTGTTAAGGACAAGAGTGCGGTTTGGTGAGTGGCTTTCCAGAAAGCCAAAGCAAGTGGTAATACCACTGCGCCTAAAAGCAGGATGTTGATCCAGATGGCGACCCATGTTGGGTCATGTGCGGCAAGGCTGCGTTAAAGGTCATGTCTTTATTCCTTTGCAGAGTTGATCCTTCGGCTTTCGAAAGCCGGTGGATCAACTAATGTCTTGAGCGGAAAGACCGTTGAGCATGATCTGGTTGCCTACACTGCAACAGATTTTTTCCGCCGAGGCATTCGCTTGGTCAACTGCCTTTCAGCGATGCGATTGGTGTTATTGGACAATGTCTTCAAATCTGCGCCCAAGACAACATCAAGGATATTGCCTTTGGTGTAACCCGCCGCGTGGAATGCATCCAGATCAGCGTCCATCACGTCGACCCGGGTTTCCTGGATGCAGGCAGTGCAAGCCTTCAGTTCTGGGTCGGCGAACTGGGCGCCTTTGCGAACCGCTTCGAGCACGCCCGCCGAGACATTCTGCAATTGTGCGACTGTCGCGTGATCTGCCATCCAGTAAGCGCAGCCGTTTCCAGGCTTTTCGCCATGAGAACGACCTGACGCTCGGTCGGTGTCAGGTCAGTCTTTTGGAAGTGACCGGTGAGACCACCATATACGTCGACCATTGCCGGGCATTCTATGAGTAATAGAGGTGAGGTTTGGCAGAAAGCCGTAGGCTTTTTACGCGCCTTCAAGAGCTGCTTTACCGGCTTTGGGTGCAATTTCGATGATGTGTACGGGAAGATGAGACTCTTTTGCCTTGAATGGGCCGCATGAGAAGACGCTGTTGCCCAAGCGGACAGAAGATTGGACTCTCATGCGACAGGTGGCCGTGTGGTGCTCCGAAAGCCCTCGTTGCGAGCGGTTCTCTGGACTGAAGATTTTTGGGATTAGTTCTTTGAGTGAGAATCGTAGACTTTGCCGCTGATCTTCCATGCACCCTCTTTTTTGTAGAGCACAAAGAAATCAGTGAACCGGTTTTCACCCCAATGTATGAATTCGACGCGCGCAGCAGCGGCGGGGCCTGAAACGTTTACCCATGCGATATGGTGTTGAACATCAGGTGCAGGACCGGCTTCGGAAACGGCCCCTGCGAATGTATCTGCGGCCATGTCATAGTGATTTCCATTGATCGAGCCAGTGACGTAGGCGTGATCAAGGAATGCGGTGCGGGCCAAAGTACCGTCACCTGTTTTTGCAGCGTCGATGTAAGGCTTCAGAGCCCTCTCGATTGCTTTGTATTCTTCGAAGCTATGAGCTTCGTTCGCCGTGTTTTCGACGCTCAGGTCGGGGGACGAGTTAGACATGTTGAATCTCCATCAAGGTTGTTAAGTCATACAATTCGTGTCTACCTACATGTATGTAGATACTAAGCAAAAAAAGTCTTAGTGGTTCACAAAAACGTCAAGTGACCGATCAACCATTGTTGGATCGGCCTCAAGCCTGGCCAGCAACAACGATCCTTCGAGACCACTTAGAAACTGAAGAGCGCGATCTTCAGGGTTGGGTACGTTCATTTGGAAAAACTGATTGGTGAGCCACTTGCGCATGTCATCAAAGTAAAGCACCAGCGCCTTGCGAACTTCCGGGCTCACAGTTTGAAACTCGGCGGCCATCATCCCACACATGCAGATCTTCTCATTCTGAATGTACTGTCTGAAATGGTTGATCAGGGCATTTAGTCGTTCTTGCGGGGTATCCAAACGAAGATTGATGTCCTGAAAGGCCTCGCCGTGAACCTTCCTGATACGCTCAACGAGTGCCAAGGCTAGATCCTTCTTGGCTTTGAAGTGATAGTGAATACTGGAGTTTTTCACGCCAATCTCTGCGGCGAGATCGAGGTAACTGAAATTGCTGAAGCCTTTTGCTTGAGTAAGGTTCTCTGCAACATCTAATATCCGCGTGCGCGTGTCGGTCATGTTCATTCCCCCTTCGCCTACGTGGATGTAGGTAGGGCAATTCTCAAGGCAACTGAAGATGAGTTCCGACAAAAAACGGTACGAAGTTTCAATTTCAGGACTGTGCGTCGACTTGTTGCGCAGTTCCAAAAGATGCGTCCGTTGCGCCTGTCGCTTTGCTCTATAGACAATGTCCGCAATGCAGGCTGCAGCCGTAGCACCAAGGACCAATGGTTGACCCGCTCCCCTTTGTATCCGCCAACTTAGGTTCGCTCTGTTTAGGTTTTGGCCGTCCTTTGACCGGTTCGCATGTCCGTGTGGCGTCAAACCAGCGAGGTTGGAGTGAGGCCGGTGGTGAGTGTATTCGGTGCGCCATGCCGTAATCGTGCGGCAGGCAGGGCGCAGACACGGGAACAGGTGTTTGTGTCGGCATTCCTCGCTCATCCTTGCGGTGCAGCTTTCGACCAAGCCGTTTTGCATCGATTTACGGGATGCCGCGATATATGAATTCCGGCCATTTGTTGCGTCATGACATGCTTGCTGGTCGCGTTCTTCATGGGGTTTCTCTGCAACGCATGATTTGCCAAAAAATTCAGCCGTCTCAATCACCGACCGAAAGGATTGTTTGAGGCGCACAAGAGATGGCCGGAAACCAGTGTCTGATCATATGACGAAAGTTAACTTTCGTCGCGCTTGCGTCGACGTTCTGCTCACTTATTGAAACGCTGATACCTCAACTTGGGTCAATCAATCGCACCCCGTTCAGATAGACTTGTCTCCATTTAATGATCGAATACGACTGCCTGAGGCCCGTCGGCAAAAATGGATCTTGATGCACCAGTCGATCAACTTCATCCTCTGACCCGGCTTCAACAATCCACAAACCGTCGCGTCCTTGTCCTGCGTCATCTGACAAAGGGCCCGCGGCCTCTATCATATTCGAGTTCTGCTCAAGGAAATTGAGGTGCTTCTTCATATGAGTTTTGCGGATGTCTGGATCCGCATCTGGTGCATCTTCGAACAGGATAATGAATTTCATGGTCTTGCCTCCACAGTGTCGTCTGCCAACACAACTGCCACATCAAAACCGAAGATTGTTCTTATAAATATGCCGACCTACTCTGCAAGAATGCAGAGTCACAATTGGAATGATCTAAAGTATTTCCTGGCACTTCACCGCGACGGAAAGCTGTCTCCAGCAGGACGAACGCTTGGGGTCAGCGAAACGACGGTGGCCCGCCGGATCAGGGAGCTTGAGCGGTCATTGGAAACCACACTGTTCGTGCGCAGTGCCAATGGACGCTACGAACCAACAGACGCAGCGCGTGAAGTCCTGGCACACGCTGAAACTATAGAGGCTGGGAATCTAGCGATATCAGAAGTATCTGGCGAGAACGCTCATCGCGTCACGGGCAGTGTTCGAATAAGCTCGGTGCCCATTATCGTAAACAGATTCCTAGTTCCTAACCTTGCCTCTTTGGAACGTTTGCATCCAAGACTTGCCGTCGAACTGGTCCCTGGCTCTGACAACCTCGATCTTTCCAAACGAGAGGCGGATCTCGCGGTGCGATTATCGTGTCCATCTGACGGCGGTTTGCGGACGAGAGCGCAAAAGCTGGGGGAGTTGTCGTTTGCGACATACGCCGCTCGTTCCATATCTCCAGATCAATATGAAAAGCTGAGATGGATCACGTATGACGAGACACATTTGAACCTACCGCAGGCGAATTGGCTAGAAAACGCCGTCAAGTTTCCCGAAATGCGCGCCAACCTCAGGGTCGCGGATGCAGAGACGGGTATGCAGGCCGTTGCGGCGGGGGTTGGCAAGACACTTTTGCCACGTGTCGTTGCTTCTGGCGATCCGCGAATTCGCGCAATCGAACCAAATGATGGCGCGAAACTCCCCACCAGAGAGGTCTGGCTGTTGTCTCATGTTGATCAGGCATCGAGGCTATCAGTCACTGCAGCCAAAGACTGGCTAACCAATCTGAACTGGGTTTAGGGCGCGAGTTGAACTCTGCCATAAGTGCGCGCAGCCGCGTTTGTCACTTCTGGCATCCAGCCGACAAATAGGATGTGCCTTGTTCCCGCATCTATAGCTCCACTTGGCAGTGAAGCGCGATAGCAAGCATTGGAAACACCCTCACAGCGCCGCATCTGCATTCTCATGTCTGCACATTCAGTGACAAACGGGCGTTCCCGTTGTGTTGAGTGAGCTGGCCGCTTCGGAGCCCAAATTGAACTTGCAAACTTTGCCACTCATTCTCTCAGGCGTCAGGCATGGCCCGATGGCCATTTACTTGCCTTCACTCTCGAAGGACGGTGCCCGCAGCATCACAGTCAAGAAGGAAGCTCACTGCTCGCTCCAATTGTCGTTCCCAAAGCCACTTCATATCCTTTAACAAACTTGGATCAGTTCCCCATTCGATCGCTGTGAAGGCGGCGATGCAGGCGCAAGCGCGCCAGTCTTCCTCCAAGGCATCCAACGTGTAGCCGCCGGTTCCGGTCTCAACCAACGCGCGGTGATATTCCTGCAGGACATTTGCTTGCAGACGTCTGCGATGCTCCACCGGCCAGAACGGAACTATCGCGTAGACAAGATCTGACGCTCCGAGCCAAAGGCGCAATGACCACTCGAAAGGCTGGCGATCTACCAGATAAAGTGGCGCACCGCCGGCCCCACTTTCGACCTGCGTCAGTACGTTTGTTGGATTTGCGTCGCCATGGAGAAGCGCGATGCCCTCACCGCGCAAAGTACGGTTGAGCATTTCGGGCCCGTCAACTTCAAACGTCCGAACGAGCCTGTTTCGAGCAACACCATCGAGGCTATCCCCGAGGGTATCAAAAATCGGGCCGATCCCGCGCGATACGTGATTCAAATAGCGATCAAACACGCTCGACAGATCATGAACACCATCCGGGTCGGCGGCTAGGCCCCATCGAAATGAATGTAGGCGACCAAGCGCGGCGCCAAGCCTTGCTGCATGGCATGGCGTGGGCTCGATCATTTTGTTGTCGACATAGTTCAACGACACATCCTCAAGGACCAAGGCATAGCCTTCGCCAAGGCTCGCTGCAGTCTTCGATGTTTCACCTGCCGCTGCGAAACACTTTAGTATTGGGGCTGCTTTTAGCCCGACATAGTCGCGCAGGTAGTAGTTTGGCTCCGACGCCCCAAGAAACTGATGCCCCTTCGGACACAGCTTAAGGAACAGCGATTGCGGAAAGGTCGCACCTTCCGGCTTTTCTCGAAACACCAACCGCGCTGTGGTGCTGTTGTTGGCATCAAGTGGATGCACATCGAATGCCGGCAGACTTGTCCCGCCTGTCAGAACGCTCTCAAGCCACTCTTGGCTGATGGCTTCTAGGCTGGATGGCAGCTGCATGGGACCTCGCAATCAGTTTCCCGGTTATTGTGGCGACAACAGTGCGTCTTCCTCATTTTGCAAAGTGATCCAGAAACGCCTTCAGGATGGGCAGAGTTTTGATCTGGCGCGGGTAGTAGATGTAGAAGCCCGGTCTTTCTGCGGCCAGAGGTTTCAAAACTTCGCGCAAGGTGCCCGCGCGGATCTTTTCGTCGACACCCCTGAGCAGACTCCACGCCAGACCGAAGCCTTGCTCTGCTGCCTCCACCGCGGTCCTCATATCATTGAAGATCAGCGGAGCCTTAGGCGTGAAAGAAATTTCTTCTCCATCCTTCGAAAAGGGCCACGGTTGTACCTGTCCCGAAGTACCGCCACGATAAACAATACACGTATGGTCTGTCAGGTCTTCCACGCGTAGCGGAGCGCCTTTGGCATCGAGGTAGTCTGGTGAGCCAACGATGGCCACGCGCAGGGGATCGGTCAGCTTACGACGGAGCATGCCATCTTGCAGATGATCGCCCAACCGGACACCAGCGTGGAATCCCTCTTCCACAATGTCGGTCAACTTTTCTTCAATTGAGAATTCAAGCTGGATGTTTGGAAAGGCAGCCCGGAAATTTTCTAGGTTCGGAGCTATGGCCAATTGCCAGGCTCGGTATGGCAGATTGATCCGCAACCTGCCCCCGGTGGCGGTGCCAATGCTTCTAGTGGACTGCAGAACATCTTCGAGGCTTTTGACCAATGGCTGGCTACCTCGTAACAATTCCCTTCCCGCATCTGTAAGGGACATTGACCGTGTGCTGCGCACGAAAAGCGGCGTGCCGATCCAGTCCTCAAATACCTTCAGCTGATAGGACACAACGGGCGGTTTGACGTTCAAGGAGCGAGCTGCTTCCCGCTGTGTCCCGCACTTGGCAATGGCAAGGAATACAGAAAGACCATGAAAGACGTTGCGGTTCATTGTTCGTTCATTTCGAATAATTTAGTTCTTTTATTATACCTTATCGATTAAATTTTCCAGTGCGATGATCTGGACATGATCCGTTCAAATGCCTCGCCCTGGTCTGACAAATTCGAAGTCGTCTCAATCCTTGTGATTATCGTCACCGTGTTTGCCATGGCCCTGACCGATGCCTTGATCAAGCTGATGTCCTCGGACATGTCGCTGTGGCAGGTATATGTGCTTCGGTCACTCTTTGTGCTGCCGGTTCTGATGATCATCCGCCGTGGGCGTCTGCGGCCTCAAACTACATTCTGGGCTTATCTACGCGGATTGCTGCTGATGGCGATGTATCTTGCGATCTACATCGCAATTCCAATGCTGAGCCTGTCTGTTCTTGCCGCCGCTTTGTACACTGGCCCATTCTTCATTACGGCCCTGTCAGCGCTGATTTTGAAACGCGGCGTCAGCGCAGCTCAGTGGGGCGCAATTTTGCTTGGACTGATCGGCGTCGGGTTCGTTCTGCAACCCAATGCGGACGGCTTTGACTGGTTTAGCTTGATCCCTCTTTCCGCGGCCCTGCTCTATGCGCTTGCGGCAACTGTCACATCTGCCAAGTGCGCAAACGAACACCCTGTAGTGTTGGGTTTTGCGCTGAATGTCACTCTGTTGGGGTGCGGCGGTCTCGCCAGCATTTTCGTCGCCTGGATGCCCAGCACCTCCTTGCCTGATTATCCATTTCTGTTTGGACGATGGTCGGAACTTTCGCTCGCAAACCTGCTTTTGGTGATCCTGTTGGCTGCGCTCTTCCTTTGCGTCAGTGTGGGGCTTGCCCGGGCATATCAGTCCAAGCGAACAGAAGTTATCGCCGCATTTGACTACTGCTACCTACTCTTTGCGGCGTTGCTGAGTATCGTGCTTTTCGATGATTGGCCAAGGGGTCTGACCTGTCTGGGCTTGGGCCTGATCGTGCTTGCCGGGTTGATATCCTTGCGGGTCAGCCGAAGCAGTGCACCGGCTGCCGAAGCGAAGGGCTAACGTGTCACAAACGTTGTTTGCAGCCGGTTTGATGCTAGCGGGAACACTTTGCTTCACCTTGATGAACGCATTCGCAAAGCAGGTGGGGCACGCACCCGGAGCAATTGAGGGCCTGCAAGCGATGCAGATCACCTTTTCGCGCTATGCTATTGCGGTGCTTCTGATCTTGCCCTTTGTACGTTTCACGCGGGGGCGGTTGCCGATCACGTCGTTCACACCCTATTTGGTGCGCACCTCAGCAGGATTTGGCGGAATTTTCCTGATGTTTGCCGCGGTTCAGTTGATCCCGTTGACGCTGGCAAGCGCTCTGGGATTGCTTGCTCCAGCGTTCGCAATGATCTTGTCTGCCCTGCTGTTGCACGAGCGCGCGGATGGACGGCTCAAGGTCGCACTCGTCTTCGGGCTGGGCGGGGTTTGGTCCATTTTGCAACCGGCATCAGGCGCATCTCTTCTCGGTACCCTCATGGGCCTAGCGTCAGCAGCCTGCATGGGGCTGGAGCTGGTTTTGCTGCGTTACCTTGCTAAAGGGCAGGACAGTAAGACAGCTGTCTTGTTCGTCAGCAATCTTTTGGGCGCGGTGTTGTCGGGCACGATCCTTTTGATCGTCAACGACCTGGCCATTCCAAACCTGCAGCAAGTAAGCCTATTGCTGGTTCTGGCTGCTGCTGCTGTCCTCGGCCAGATCTGTTTCCTGACGGCGGCAGGCTTGGTATCGACCCCGATTTTGGCACCGTTCTTTTTCTCCTCACTGGTATACACCGTTTTGATCGACATAATGTGGTTCGGCGATCCGCCGAACTTTTGGACGGCGTTGGGGATCGGAGGGATCCTCGCCTGCGGTGCTCTATCCGTGAGGCAAAGGCCACATGACTGAGGTCCCGTCAGACTTCACATCAAGGTCCAGATCATCCCGACGCCAAACGCACAGAACGTTAGCCCAAATGCCGCATCGGCAATTCGACTGAACCGGTGAAATGCCGTTCGGGCAATCCCGCTCGAAAAGAATATGCCGTAGCCGCCGTAGATTATGTAGGCCAGCACTGCAGCGCCACCGGCAAAGACAAGCTTTGAACCTGCCGTGTTCGCCGCTGAAGTCACGAGCAGCGACAATGAAATCCACAGCAATCCAACTTTGGGATTGGTCAATGTCACCAGCAACCCATGACGGAGGTCCTCCGTCCGGCTCGCGGTCTTGGCCTCGCCAACGGTTGTTCTCTTGTGAATTAGAGCGGACCTAATCCCCTTTACACCTAAATAGATCAAGTAAGCGCCGCCAACCGTGCCCAGAACCACAGGAAGTTTCGGAAATCGGGTAAACACTTGATCAAGCCCGATCACCGCAAACATCGCCCAAACAAACGCGCCAAAAGCTATTCCGAGGGCAACAAACTGCCCCGAAAGCCGGCCTGCTCCGAGTGACCTTGATGCCACTGCGAGCATATTCGGCCCGGGCGAGAGAGCTGCGATAGCGAAGGCCCCCCAGGCCAAGGCGAATGTCGAGAGTGTCTCATACATCATTGTCTTGCCTCCCAAAGCGCCAGAGTTTTCGCTTACGGGGTCGCTTGTTCGACAGATCAGATTGGGTAGGGCCAGGCATATCCACTTCTGCAAAGTCAGGGTCAGGTTCTTTTACACGTGCCGCGACCATCATCGCGCCTGCAAGTATCTGGATCATCGGGTAGTCCTCCTAACCACAGTCTAGGAAGCCACTTGTCATTCGAAAAACGAGTTATGTTTATGCGTTTGATGAGTATACCGAATATACCGTCACGCATCTAGGAAGAGCGTCACGCTAAAGACACCCGGTTTCACACACCGTGGATGCCACGGTCAGTGGGAAGTCGTCGGAGCAGTGATCCTTTGGAGATCTATGGGCTGCGCATCGCTGCCATTGCGTAAAGGCAAAGTCCCTCACTCCTAGAGCCGTATAAAACCCTATGAAGCCAACTTCCTTGGCGTTCGCAGGTCTACGGGCCCTTGTTGCAGTCTTGAGAGGATGAAATCAGCAGCCAGACTTACATGTGCTTGGGCAGTTTTCTGACTTCGATGGACGCATATGGCAACTTGCCCCAACGGTGGTAGGCCATTTGTTCCATCAACAATTGTTAGCGAATTTGGGATGATAGCACGTTCCATCACCGAAACCCCTGATCCCTTTAGAAGTGCGTTTTCCATCAACCCAATGCTGCGCGTGGAATATGCAATGTTCCATTCACGACCGGTGCCGCTCAAAGCCCTCAATGCGACATGTCGGCAAACGCAGCCTTGCGGGAACAAGACCAGTGAAAGGGGTTCGACAGGATCAAGATACGGCACCTGACCCGCGACCCAGTGCAGAGGTTCGTATCGGGCAACCTCACCTGACAGATCATCAACCGGATGTGTAGCAATCACGATATCCAACTGCCCCTGATGCTGCATTTTCAACAGGTCGACACCGTTGTCGCAAGTCACTTCAAACCGTATGCGTGGGTTCGCATTGGAGAACGCCTCCAACACGTCAGGCAAGAGATAGGTGGCATAGTCATCGGGCGCGCCAATCCGAACCAAACCTGCGGCTTCAGGCTGCATCAACTGAGCCAAGGCCACATCATTCATCGCGAGTATGCGATGGGCATGCACAAGGAGGATTTCGCCGCTTTGGGTGATTTTTACAGATTGCCGACTGCGATCAAAAAGGCGACAACCCGCGATCTCCTCCAAACGTTTGATTTGCAAACTGACTGCACTTTGGGTCCGGCCAATGGCGGCCGCAGCGCGCGTGAAATTCTCATGTTCCGCAACAGAAACAAAAGATCTAAGGAGGTCAACTTCCAAGTCTCTTTGCATGATTGTGATTAGCAAATTTCATTACAAAACGCAAACTCATCGCCGTTTGATATTAACTTCCCTCAATCACTACATTCAACCAGCATGGATGCTGACGCAATTCGACGGGTCCATATTGGAGCGCCTACCGCCCAACGCGGCCATTGACCTACCTTTCATGAAGCTGCAGTTGCAGCCCGTATTCCGGGCATTCGCAAGATGCGTGTAGAATGCATGTCCAAGCAGGTCTTCTGTGAAGGACGGAGTTGCGAACCATCCACCAATGTTCAACATGAACTGCTAGGTTTTGGCGTCGGATCGTGTTGCAACTGTTTCAACAACCCCATCAAGAATCCAGCCTAGCGCAAGCATGAACCGTTCGCCGCCGTCTCGGGTTGCATAGGTCTGCATGTTCTTCTGTAAGATTGGGGTTTCCTCGGGTGCGAGTTGCTTGCCCAATTCCTCACGTATCTGCGGTGGACGGGTGAGTTCGTTGGCAATCGATCCTATGAGCAGCATGGTAATTGCATCACTTGCTTCGGCGATAGCCCTACCGCTAAGCCCGCCTTCTTGCAGGCATTCAAACATCAGCTCTGTTGTTGTGGCGGTCCCGCGGCCGATGATGGCCTGACGGACAAATATCATGCCCGCGCCCGGTGTTTCCAAAAGTCGGCGCCGAACATCCTTTAGAAAGTCGAGTAAGCGGTCTCTCCAATTCTGTCCGTCACGCGGACCGTGCGCGGCTGCAAGAAAGAGGCTGTCGACAGCGAGGGTTGCGAGCTGGTTCTTATCGTTGACGTGATGATAAATTGCCATGGCCGAAACACCGCATTCGTCCGCCACCCGCCGCATTGTGAGGGCGGATGGGTCGCTGGACTTGAGAACAACAAGCGACGCCTCAACAATTTTCTCGACCGTTAAGTCGCGACGTTGATTGGTTTTTTTGGATCGCATCGTTGGCTTGGACATCTTTTTACTTTACAGCGTATATTTATTTTTACAAGGTAAAGTTAGTACGCTCAGCGACGGAGGCTGGCATGAGTCTGGAAGGTTTTAGAGTTGGAGTTATCGGCGGCAGCATCGCAGGCTGTGCCACAGCAACAGCGCTGACCCGCGCAGGCTGCGATGTTAACGTATTCGAAAGATCTCAAATGGGCTGACGGACCGTGGGTCCGGCATCGGCATTCCGGGCTCTCTGCGCGCGACGCTGATGAAAAGGGGATACCTCCCTAAAGACTTTCCAAGTTGTGAGATGAAATTACGTTGGTGGCAGTTTCCCGATGGAAGTCGTGAGGAAAACCGCCTGTGGACACAGGCAACCCCCGCTTTTGCCAACAACTGGGGGAACTTGTGGCGCGCGCTGCGGGAAACAGTCTCCGATGACATCTATTACGAGGGCAAGATGCTCTTGGAATTCACAGAGGCGATGAATGGTGTCACTGCGACCTTCCAAGACGGTGAGGTGCGAGAATTTGATCTCCTGATAGGCGCTGACGGATACAACTCTGCGGTGCGCCAACGGATGCATCCTGACGTCAAACCGGAATACGCAGTCTATGTCCTTTGGCGCGGGAACTATCCTGAGGCCGAGCTTGCCGACACGCATTTGATCAAGGCGATCGACAAAGAAACGGCCTGGCTGACCGTCCCCTTTCAAGGCGGGCACGGCGTTCTATACATGATCCCGAATTTTGACGGGAGCACCAAGCCCGGGCAACGCCGTGTGAACTGGGCGGTGTACGCACCTCGGCCTGCTGCCCAACCGCTGAACGGAGTCGAATCCATTCCCCCAAGTGGTGTTAACTGTAGCGGCCTTTGCCGAATTTCAGAAGCTGCTGAACGATCACTTCCCCCCCGCTATCCGCGACCTCCTCGCTCACACCCGCCACGAAGATGTGTCGATACAACCGATCTACGACAGCATTGTCGAAACGTATGTCAGCGACCGCACGCTGCTGATTGGCGATGCGGGAACAATGACACGACCACACACTGCAAGTGGGGCCACAAAGGCATTGGAAGACGCACTGGCTTTGGAAATGCTGGCGGCCACAGCCGCTGATTTACCTGACCTGCTGAAAAGCTACGACGCTCAACGTTGCGGGCAAGCAAAAACACTCAGTCAAATTGGCCGCCGCATCGGCCAGATGCAGGTCGTTGAAACGCCAAATTGGGGGCATATGTCGCCAAAAGACTTCGAGAATTTACACTCCGTGATCCTGTCAGGTGACAAGCTCTATCTCTACGGTGAGGATGTGTGAGACGAAGTCAGGAGTATGAATAGACTAGCTTCGGACCCCGGAGGAAGGCGACGTCATAGCTCATTGCCCGCAAGCTTGTCGGGGGACCTCCGATTTCGTCGATGACCAGACAGTGTAGGCTTCATGCGGCCCGCCGAAAGAGGTATTCGCCGCGCCTGCGAACCACGGTTGGTCGCGAACTGATGGTTTGCATGACAAAGGTGAGTTTGTTGCGCCAGAATGCCAATGGCGCAGTTGGTTTTTGTCTTAGAGCGATGAGCAGCATGAATTCATTGCAATTTTGGCTTCGCCTGCAGATCAAGGTTCGTCCGGAATCGCTGCTTTTGGCCCAGTTGGTCCCTGTACCGCCTCTTGAGCCGCACCAGCGACCGCGTTGCGTTGCGCATCGGTCAGGTAGTCCCCGCCGTCTATTTCGACCTTCACATTGCGTTCGGCCATTCGAATACCATTCGCTTCGAAAGCGTCACGTACCTTTTGGTAGGCGTCGCGCCGCACGAGCCATTGTTCGCCCGGCTTGGTCATGAACTTGACGCCAACAACCATATTGAATTCTTCCATCCGCCTTACACCTTGCGACTTCAAGGTACTCAAGATGGATTGGCCGTAATGCTCGTTCGCCTGAAGCTCCGCGCCCACTTTCTTCACCAATTTCTTGACCAACTGCAGGTCGGTATCGAACGGCACGCGGAATTCGAGCTTCATGATCACCCAGTCACGGCTGTGGTTGGTTAGGCTCTTGAGTTCTCCGTATGGGACGGTGTGCACCTTGCCGCGATGGTGACGGATACGCATGGACCGGATCGAAATGCTTTCGACAGTGCCCATGAGGTCACCCACCTCGATGTATTCCCCAAGGCGGAACGCGTCGTCGATAAGAAAGAAGATGCCCGCCACGATATCCCGCACCAACGATTGCGTGCCAAAGCCGATGGCAATCCCGACAATGCCCGCACCTGCAAGGATCGGCGCGATGTTTACACCTGCCGCTGCCAAGACACTGAGCACAACCATAATCAGCAGCGTCACCAATAGGATTGTACGCAAAAGAGGCAGCAACGTGATCATCCGAGCTTCGGGACCCGGTGCCTGTCCGTCCACTGGGGGTTCATAATCCGCAATTCGCTTGTCGATCACCGTTTTGGCCCATGTCCAAACGAGGTCCGCCAAAAGCAGTGCGACAATGCTGTCGATCAGAACCTCAAGCACCCGGCCCATGATCGATTGGTCCGATGATAGATCCAACACACTGACGCCCCACGCCCATGACAGCATCAGCACAGCCGAAATGAGGAACAAAAACCGAGCACCGCGTTGAACGATGGGCCGCGTCGCCGCGTAAGGGTCGGCAAATTCGGGCGTTTCGGGTTGCGGTTCGCCGTCTTCGAGTTCGCCAAAGCCCTCTGCGCGATCAAATGCATCCAACGCCGCCTGTGCTTCGGCCATGTGCGCGTCATGCAGGGCAGTTGTTGATTGGTCAAAGAAGTGATCGATCCATGCCCGCATCAGCCGCAGTCCGGGTACAGCCAGCCCGACGATCAGGACGGCCCACATCACCCCAAAGAGACCCGTCAGCCATAGCGCGAACACAACACCTACTAGGATAATCAGAAAGTTGCGCCAGATCAGGAGCGCTTTGGATGAGCCCTCTATGTTGCACAGCGAAGGAAGTCGCCGGAAGGTGATCCAAATGCAAACCCAGCTCACGAGCACGACAAAAAGCGCCAGGACAACCGTTTGGGCAAGAGCAACCGTGGCGAGGCTGCTGTCGAGGTCCACTTCATGTTCTTCGACAACGCGGCTCAGCATGTAGGACAAGGCAAAGGCTGCCACGATCGCAAACGCCATGACCTGTACAATCCGGTGCAGGAATTGCGCGGCCGCTGTTCCATAAGGGACAAGCCGCAACTCAGGCGCTCGAGGTGCCTGAAAAAAGAGCGAAATCGTGGTCAGCACACGAAACAGAAGAACCGAAACCAAGAGGTCCAGAACGAGGCTTTCGACCAGCGGATGCCAGTCGAAGCTGTCAAAGGCTCCGATGCTGCCAATGGCAAAGATGCCAAGTCCCGCAAAGATAATTGCCGCGCGCAACAACGCACCCAGCAGCTTTTGCGATGGTGCGTCCTTAGGGGCTTGTTCGATGCGCAACAGCGGGTATCGCAGCGTCTGTCGGTACAACCATTCAAGGCCAAAACCGATCAGAAGGAAGATCAGGATATAGGTGACCGATCGCACCTTTTGCGCATGTGTCAGTTCGGTGACCCAAACGTCGCTCAGAACCGATGGCATTTGTGGCAGCACCTGCCATGCCAGCGCCAGCGACCGAGCGCGTTCACCGATCCGAGCAAGTTGCGCATCCATCTGTTCGCGCAGCGTCAGGGCAGGTCCGCTGTCGAGCGTTCCATCGGGATTGGCACTATCAGCGATCCACGCCTGAATGGTCGGATCGCCTAGCAAGCGCAGAAACTCACGGACGTCATTTGGTGAGGGTGCGGCCGTGGTTGGCGCGTTAGAGTTGCCTGTTGTAGGCACAAATTGCGCTGACGCGGTGCCTGCGCTCACCAGCACTGCCAGAATGAGAGCGAACCGGCGCAACCAGTCCATCAGGCAACCCCCGCAGGCGCGTTGGTCGCCCGCTTGGTTTCTGAGTAGTCCAGATTGGAGTAGTCCGCCTCAATCACCCGGGCCACTTCAAGCGTGCCGTCAGTTGGCTTGATTTGGCAGGCCAAACGCTCGTCCGGACCAGCGTTCCACCGCTGCAATACCTGCGCCTCAATGTCCGTCGGATCGGGCAAATGTGCATCTCCAGACAGGACGCGCACCCGACAGGTACCGCATCTGCCGCGTCCACGGCAAACGCTTGCATGTGGCACGTCATGCGCGCGGGCCATTTCCAGCAAACTCATACCCGGATCGGCCTCGAATGTCGCTGCACGCGCGCCTATGTAGGTCACGCGCACCCGGCCAGACGGAATTCGGCGCAGACGCACCCAACGGGCAGCAAGCGCCAGCAGCACGAGGCCCAGAGATACGCGCGTAGCGATCTCTGCGCGATCCTCCGCCTTTGCTATAATGCCCGGAATGTCTTCGGCAGCAACCGCTGGGCCATCAGCGTTTGGGTCATCTTGCAAAACAAATCCCGCCCCACCTTCGTCAACGGGGATGACCTGCCGTCCAGCCTCGACATATCCCAGCATCGCAAGGATCGGCAATGCAACGACGAACGGGTAAAACACCCGCATGACACGGGCGGACCCGTCGCGGGACTGCAACCATGTGAACACGCCAATTGCCCCGTGTATCCAGGCAACTACGAGCATCACAATCTGCATCAATCCGGCGGCTGGCGAAACGACCCAGAAATGGTTCAGCACCAGTGCATAATTGGTGCGCAGCCCAAGCTCCTCTGCGGCCATGACGCCAAAAACATGCGGCGCCAAGAGGGGGATGATCATCACCCCGGCAACCATCTGCGCCATGTCATAGGCAGGCACACGCAATGTGTTGCGGAGAAAGAGTGACAGCAGCGCCAAAAGAAAATGCACCGCCAGTGACACCGATAATGCCATTTTCAGCGGCGGGAACGACGTCCAGACCCCGGTGAGAGTCCAACGCCAGTCTTCCATGACCTGAACGGAAATCAATCCAAGCGCCAGGTTCGCCAAATGCATGCTGATGAACAGGAACATGATCATGCCCGTCACAATCATGGCGCGCAGGCGCATGGACGCGAGCCATGGTTTGGAAACGGCGATATCCGACATGACTGTTGTAGCCCCCCGTTGGACAGTTTGTCTGGGTGCGTGTTCACCCAGTTTGCCAGAACAGTTTACCGAATGGCTCAAGGGGTCAAGTTTGCAATCTGGTGGAGCACTCAAGGGCGTAGAAATTGTAGTGAACATCAACTGGTCTTTTTGAGCGGCCAGGTTTGCGAAGTGCACTCAAACAAGCGTTGGGGCGCACAAGAAACTTGCGGGACCTGGCAGCAATTGATGAAGGAACTTCAGCGTTCGATGCCCAAAGCGGTCGAAGATCGATGTCTGCTTCTAGGCTCTTGAAACTTTTTAACCTAGCGCTGTTCCAGTTGCAGCGGCGCCTAAAACGCCAAGAGGAAACTCATAGCCGAACTAGGGTTGTATCTGATTGTACTCACGGTCAAGGTCGTCCAATCCGGTTGTGGCGTGGGTGCCGTTTAGGCCAGTCTATAGCGCTCCGGTCTCTGTGTTTCCGTTCAAGCGTCGAATACGACTATGGTAGGCATCCGTTCTTCAGGAATAGGCCGCATCCACGATGAATTCGACCTTCAGTTCGGGGCGGGCCAGTTTGGCTTCACCGCAGGCGCGGGCAGGGGCGTGACCTGTCGGCACCCAGTCGTTCCAGACCTCGTTCAAGCCGTCGAAGTCCTTCATGTCAGCCAACCAAATCGTTACGCGCAACATCTTGTCCCGGGACGATCCAGCTTGCTCCAGCAGGGCATCAATGTTGCCCAAACAGGTCCGGACCTGCTCCTGAATTGTATCTCCGTCAGCGACTTGACCGGTCAGATAAACGACGCCGTTGTGTTTCACGATTTTCGAAGAGCGTATGCCTGTGTCGATGCGTTCGATCATGGCGTTTCCTTGTGATGTCATTATGCATCCTCAGCAGGATACTGTGATTGCCATATGGTCACGAGAAAGAAATTCAGGCAAACTCGATTTCATTGAATCAACTTCAGGAAGTCTTAAGTTGGCAATCAAGATCGACATGCTCAGATGTTTCACAATGGTTGCCACACACGGTAGTTTGGCTGAGGCCGCAGATGCGCTTGGGCGGACGCCGTCGGCGGTGTCCATGATGCTCAAACAATTTGAAGACCATGTCGGCTCTGCCCTGTTCGAAACGGCCCGGAAATCCCGATTGACACCAGTTGGTGAACTTATTTTGGCCGAAGCCCGCCGCGAGGTGGCGCATTTCGAAAACACCGTATCTGTAATCGAAGGGTTGGCACGCTCAGAGCTGGGCTTTCTAAGACTGGCGGCAACGCCATCGGTGGCGACAACGGTGCTGCCGCCGGTGATTTTCAAATTCGCTGAGAAGTTCCCGAAAGTTCAGATCGATTTGCGGGATATGGACTCGGATGCAATCGCGCGTGAACTGGATCGGGAGCGGGCCGATGTTGGCATTGGGTCACTTCCCGTCGTTGAGGGTATGCGCCGCATAGAATTGTTCAGCGATGCGTTCGGTATGGTGTGTCGCAAGGACCACCCCCTTGTCGAGCGCTGGACCCAGCTTGACTGGCGCACCATCGGCGACCAGACCATCATCGCAAATGGTTTGTGCAAGCAAATCACGGATCCGGATTTTGCGCCCATCCTTGCCCGGTCGCGGCTGATGGTTCCAAATACGGCTTCGCTTCTGGGGCTGGTCCGGCAAGGCGTCGGGATAACCGTGTTGCCGCGTCTGGTTGTTGCCAACCTGCTCGATGAATTTGCGTTTTTGCCGCTGGCCGATGTGACCGCTCGGCGGACCGTGCATCTGATGTCCCGTCCCAACAACCTATTGATGCCAGCTGCTCGGGAGTTCCTGAAACTGATCAACGAGATGAAGCGGGATGGCAGTTTGGTGCCTCAGGCGGAGTTTCAGAAACTCTGAAGAAAATTACAATTTATTCTGAAAGCCTGAATCTTCTTGAAGGAGTAACCTTTCCATGCGCGCGCCTGAGCCGCCGGATTGAAGGGATACACCATGCAGGACACCAAATTGAACTACATCGCTGGCGAATGGGTGGCGGGTGTTTCTGAGATAGAAAATCGCAATCCTTCAGATCTGAGCGATTTGATCGGGATGTTTGCGCAGGCATCGACAGATCAGTTGGATGCAACTCTCATGCAGGCCCAAAAGGCGCAGGCCGAGTGGGCCGCTTACGGGATCGAGCGGAAGTACAATGTGCTGATGGCCATCGGCACCGAAATGATGCAACGCGCGGAAGAGCTCGGCATCTTGCTGGCGCGGGAAGAGGGTAAGCCGCTCGCCGAAGGGAAAGGTGAGGTATACCGCGCCGGGCAATTCTTTACCTACTATGCGGCTGAGACCCTGCGCCAGATGGGCGATACCGCCGATAGCGTGCGGGACGGGATCGAGATTGATGTGCGCCGAGAGCCTGTAGGCGTTGTGGCGGTCATCTCCCCGTGGAACTTCCCCACCGCGACGGCATCTTGGAAGATTGCGCCCGCGCTTTGCTATGGCAATGCGGTGGTTTGGAAGCCGGCGAATGTGACCCCGGCCTCGGCAGTTGCGCTGGTTGAAATCATCTCGCGGCAAGATATTCCCAAGGGGCTTGTCTCTCTGGTGATGGGTGCGGGTAGTGCCATTGGTCAGCGGTTGGTCGAGAGTTCCAAAGTTGATGCCATCAGTTTCACCGGCTCGGTGCCAGTGGGCAAGGGGATCGCGGCAAGTGCAATCCAGAACCTTACGCGGGTGCAGATGGAAATGGGATCCAAGAACGCCCTGGCCGTGATGGATGACGCCGATCTGGACCTGGCTGTGACCCTTGCTTTGGGCGGTGCGTTCGGCGGCTCGGGTCAGAAGTGCACCGCGTCGTCTCGGTTGGTGGTGCACCAATCGGTGCATGACCAATTCGTCGACAAGCTGGTTGCGGGCGCAATGGCGATGAAAGTGGGTCATGCGCTTGAGTCTGGCACGCAGATGGGTCCAGTCGTATCCGAGCAGCAATTGAAAGAGAACCTTGCCTATGTCGACCTTGCGGCCTCTGAGGGGGCAGAGCTTTTGTGTGGTGGTCAGCGGTTAGAGATGGCCACGGATGGATACTACATGTCGCCCGGTGTTTTTGTTGGCACCACCAATGACATGAGGATCAATCGCGAAGAGATGTTCGCGCCGCTTGCCTGCGTTATCCCTGTGGCCAGCTATGACGAGGCGCTGCATGTCGTCAATGACACGAACTTCGGCCTGACGGCGGGGATCGTCACAACCAATCTGGCCCGTGCTACACACTTCCGCCGTAACGCAAAATCGGGCTGCGTGATGGTCAATCTACCCACTGCTGGAACCGATTATCATGTGCCGTTTGGCGGACGTAGTGACAGCTCTTACGGACCACGCGAACAGGGTCGCACGGCGGCGGAGTTCTATACGATCGTAAAGACGGCCTATATCGCTTCCGGCGCGCCGCAATGATGCGGATCGACAATCTGCAATATGCCAACTGGTCGGAAAAAATCTTTCGCCAGATGCGTGAGGGGGGTGTTGATGCCGTACATGTCACCATCGCCTATCATGAGAATTTCCGCGAAACGGTACTGAATTTTGAGCAATGGAACCGCTGGTTCGAGCAGTTTCCTGATCTCATCCTCAAGGGCGAGTGGGCGCAGGACGTGAACCGCGCCAAGGCCGAGGGCAAAACGGCGATCTTCTTCGGTTTCCAAAACCCCAGCCCGATCGAAGACGACATTGGCCTGGTCGAGATCGTGCACACTCTTGGCGCGCGTTTCATGCAGTTGAGCTACAACAACCAGTCCTTGTTAGCGACGGGCTGTTACGAGGCCGAAGACACCGGCATCACGCGGATGGGTCGTCAGGTAATCAAGGAAATGAACCGCGTGGGGCTGGTGGTGGACATGAGCCATTCTGCGGATCGCTCGACCATCGAAGCGGCAGAGCTGTCCGAACGGCCCATCGCGATCACCCACGCCAACCCTCATGAGTGGTCGCCCGCGCTGCGCAACAAGAAGGACAATGTGATCCGTGCGGTAGTCGAGAACGGGGGGATGATGGGTTTCTCGGTGTATCCGCATCACCTGAAGGGCAAGTCCGACTGCACGCTGGAAAACTTTTGCGAAATGATCGCACGGACATCTGAAAAATATGGCGCGCAAAACCTAGGGATCGGAACCGACCTGTGTCAGGACCACCCTGACTCAGTGGTTGAATGGATGCGCGTGGGCCGCTGGAGCAAAGAGATTGACTATGGCGAGGGCTCAGCCGCCGCCCCTGGTTTTCCGCCCATGCCGCGGTGGTTCAACGACAATCGTGATTTTGGAAAAATCGAAACTGGCCTGCGCGCCACTGGGCTGAGCGAGACGGAGGTCGCGGGCATCATGGGCGACAACTGGCACAGGTTTTACGCCGAAAATTTCACACCATTGATCTAAGGGGAGGGCAGGTCATGCGGCCAAAGGCGAATACATCACAGACGATAGCCAAACGTGACCCCGCGCTGGTCATGCGGTTGTCGCGTCTGGGGGCTTTCCACCAGTCCCGCCTGTCCTTCATGCGGATCCTTACCCGTCGGATGATCCGCGAGAACTGGACGTTTTCTCGGCCGGTTTTTGAGTTTGACGCCAATGGTGTCGGTCACGCCGTTTATTGTGCGCATACGCCGGACCGTACCTATTCCTTGATTGCTTTTGGCCATGATCTGCCCCCTGAAGAACGCTCCGACCGGGTGATAGCAATGCGTTGGGACAGCACATTCACGTTGTTTGATGGTGTGCCAGAGCCAAGCGATCTTGAGCGTTTGCGTCGAAACGTGCCTTTGCAGGAAGCAGGACGGGTAAGTGAAAAAGAACTGTCCGTCTCGCGCGCTAACCGGTCTGTGCGGTTGTGGGACCATGTTGTCTCTTGCCTTGCTGAGGGCATGCAGCCCGACCCCGCCGAAATTGCCAAGGTTGGCTATCTGATGCGCACCACGGCGGTCTACGGATCGGGCAAACTGGGGGCTGCGGATCGCGAGATGATTGCGGACCGGCCCGAATGCGCTGCCCCCTTCCAGATCGAGATGCTGTCGGTTTTTCTGACCCGCACCTACGTGCGTGATCTGGTACAGCACATCGCTGATCTCAAAGGGGGTGATGCGGCTGTCAGGCTGGACGCGGGCATTGCCCGCAGCCTCGGCATTGGCAATTCCACGGGGTTGGGCATGGCCCCGTTTCTGATCAATCACCCCAAACTGCTCAACAATTGGATATCGGCGCGGGAAGAGGCGATTGCGATTGTACGTTCGGTACCTGCCGCAACCGAGGCCGAGGTTGAGACGTTTCGCAGATTGCTCATCCGCGCGGTCTATTCCGCTGACCTGTGGCACTCGGAACATCCGATCCAGGTAGAGAAGTTGAACCGGTTGCGCGAAGATCTGTCTGTTGTGACGACCCACGTGGCCGAGGCGGCTATCTGCGGTCCGCATCCCTGGGACCGGCTCCATGCTTGGGCCGAAAACACCTTGGGCGAGGACGCACAGGAATGTCTGGCATCGCTGATGCTGGAACCCTACGGCAGGCTCGTTGATCATCTGACCGATCAGATGTCAGATACAGACCGGAATGCGTTTCGCATTGATGGCACAATGCGGGTGGCTGACCTGCGCGCCGTGCTTGAGCGGGTTTACGGTTGGGCGCTTGAGATTGACTGGTCAGATAGATCCCAATGCGCACGGGCCTGGTACGTTTCACAAGAGAAGCTGGAACCCCGCCTCGGGGAACGTTTTGAAGAACCGATTGCGGCATATGAGCAGCCTTTGGCACCCGGGCGGGACGCGGCGACCCTGTATGCGGCATTGAAACAAGAGGATGGCGACGGACACCTCGCAGCTTTCCTCTTGGCCCATCCTGAACACCGCCACAGCGTCAGACGTGCCCAGATCGTAGATCGCGCGCCCTATGCCGAAATTCGCGACAACACCATCGGTTCCGATCTCGTCCCAATTGATATGTTGCGTTGCAAACTCTCGTTTTTTGGTGCCACCCAATTCGACCCGCGATCTGATCGGTGGGTGCGCATCTGCATGTTTGGCAACGCGCCTTATCCGGAAGAGTTGCAGGACGACCCAGATCATGACTGGTCCTATCCACCTCTCGCGGATGGGGTGAAATGAACCGGTCTCTGAACGAAATTGAGGCTCATGCAAAACGGGCCGCGCGCGGGGCAGGATTGGCATGGGGTTTGGCCGAGGAGGCTGCACGTGCGGCGCGGTGGCTTGCCGCGCATGGCTTTGGGGGTCCTGCGCTTTTGGCTGACGTGCTTGCACAAAATGACGGGGTGTCCCACGCGCAAGTCGCGCCTGTCTCGTTGGATGGGGTATGGCATGCACCTGCGCAAGAACTATGCCCTCTTGCTGCTGGTGCTGCGCTGAACGATTGCGCTGACCGCCTTGCCGAAGGGCAACCAGTTCAGATGGCGGAGGTTTCATACCCGTTGTTGGTGGTGCCTTTTGCCGCTTGGGCTGCGATCCACCTCAATGCGCCCGTGCAGGTGCGTTGGCAGAACTTGCTGATCGACACCGATGGTGAGCGGGTGTGGCTCGACGATCAACAGCACGAAATCGAGACGAGTAAAGCCAATGAATTGGTCTGCGTAACTGCGAAGAGACGCAAGGACGCCGCTGCAGTGCCCGGGTTGCGTGGTGATGTCCCTCCGCAGGTCTGGGACAAACTCGACAGGTTTGCACAACGCACATTTGCCCCCGCGACTGAAGCGTCACGCCTACTGGGCGCGGGGACCGGGGCCTCTGACAATGATTAGGGCGATACAGACAACCCTGCGGCGGCTGCGCCAACGATCCGCGGGATATCGAATAACGGCGCACGCAAGGAAACAGGGGACTCACAATGTCTATTAAACCACCCTTTACCGAGCTGGAGATCGAAAAGGCTCCATCCGGTTTCTACGAAGGCTATAGCCTGCCTATTGCCTTGATCAGTAAGGCGATCATGGTCGCGCTGGTTGTCTGGGCACTGGTCTGGCCCGGCAATGCCAGTAGCGTGTTGTCGGCGGTGAATGGCAGTCTGTTGAACGGGTTCAACAGCTTCTACATCATCTCGGTCGGCTTGTTCGCGTTCTTCCTGTTTGTGCTGGCCATCCTGCCTGCAACCGGTAGCAAGAAGCTTGGAACTGCAGAAACCGTGCCGGAGTTTTCGAATTTTTCCTGGTTTTCGATGATGTTCGGGGCTGGTCTGGGTGTCGGGCTGATGGTCTTTGCGACCGCAGAACCGCTTGGCCTTTGGGGATCAAACCCCGTGATCTTGTCAGGCGAAGTGGCCGCAAATTCGCAAGAAGCAGTGCAGTCCGCCTATCGCTACACGTTTCTGCACTACGGCTTCCACGCTTGGGCGATTTATGTGCTGACCGGCCTGTCATTGGCCTATTATGCCTATACCCGTGAAATGCCGCTCACCATCCGGTCGGCGCTGACCCCATTGCTGGGTAAGACGGCCAACGGCTTCTTGGGTCATCTGGTTGATGTGCTTGGCGTCGTGGCAACGATATTGGGCGTTTCGGTCACCATCGGGTTCGGTGTGAGCCAATTTGTGGATGGGGTCTATGCCGTGTCGGGCATGGAGTGGCTGATGAATGGTGACGCGGAAGCGCCGAAACCCAGCACGGTTGGTCTGATCGCAGCATTGCTGGTGATCATGGGTCTGTCGATCCTGTCAGCGGTGTCAGGCGTGGGTCGGGGGATCAAGTATTTGTCGAACCTTAATCTGGTCCTTTCGGTCATTCTGCTTTTGACCTTCGTGATCTTTGGCTCATTCTTCTTTGCGATGACAACGTTTGGTGTGGGTCTGGTCGACTACATCCTGCACTTTGTTCAGATGTCTTTCGGAGCATATGGCCCGCAATCGGCAGAGGCCTTTGCAGCGGCCATTCCCGAAGCCGCGCAGGCCTTGCCCGCCGAAGACGTCACGGCAATCTACGGGTCTGCCACATCGCCCTGGGGGTCACTGTCCGGATTCACCGAAGGATTGCCTGCATCTGCAGCCGAGCTCGATGCGGCAGCCATCTATGCCGCGGGTGAGCAAGGCCGTCAGTTCGGTTGGCAGGCCGGGTGGACGACGTTCTACTGGGCGTGGTGGATCGCTTTCTCACCCTTTGTCGGGCTGTTCCTGGCTCGTATCTCCAAAGGGCGCACAGTGCGTGAGTTCATTCTTGGTTGCGTGATTGCCCCTGCCATCGTCTGCTTTTTGTGGATGACTATTCTGGGAGGCACAGCGATTGATCTGGAATTGAACGGCGACGCTGCCGGTTCCCTGATCGGTGCAACCAACACGGCCAAACTGTTTGCAACGCTTGAGCAAATGATCTCAGGTGGGTTCCTTTCCGCCATCACCATCATGTGCGTTGTCCTCATCATGACCTTCCTTGTCACATCAGCTGACTCGGGCATCTTGGTCATGAATACCATCATGTCGGGCGGCGAACAGGAAACGGGCATCAAGCATCGGATCATCTGGGGGGTGATCCTGACCGCCGTGATCGGTGCATTGATCATCGCTGGCAATAGTGGCGCGCAGGCAAATCCCTTTGGGGCACTGCAAAACGCGATGATCATCGGTGCGTTGCCCTTCACGATTGTCATGGTGTTCATGATGATTTCTCTGGTGAAAGCACTGTATCGCGACAGTATCCGGGCAAAAAACACCTAGACCGTCATCGCATAGGCCGCGGCAAATACGCGGCCTATCACTTCAGCAGAGACTTCTGATTGCCCTCAAACCCAACTTTGGGCGGATTATTCATAAAATAACCCCAATGAGTGGGTCGCGCTGCGACAGTCGCGAAAGTGGTCGTTCTTTGCATTTTGCTGGCTAGTTCCCAACCCGCTCAAAAAGACGATAACGAAGTTGGGCACACTGGTGTTTCCATAGCGCTTCACAGGTAGCGCATGGCATTGCGGCGCTGACCGCGCTTCGCACCACATCTGAAACCTTTTCCACGTAGATAAAATATCGAGTGGCCTGAAAGTTTCGCGACCTGTGAGCTCGACTTGCGTCCATTTTCACTCGCACAGCACATGGCCGCCAAGCGGACTGCGTATGCAGCATGAAACAGACTGGTTGGAAGGCTCCTTTGAGCCGTCCGCGAGATCCCGCTAAATTGGAGCAGGGGGCAATACTGCACCGCCTTCTTTGACCGCTACGAGATAAACTTGGCGGTGGCGGAGAACCGGTTTTGGACGCCAGGAAAAGCAAAATCGGCAGCTTTGCACGTAACCAGCGATGTCAGGCTGCCCGACGCCGTCTGCTTAGACCGAACAGTAATCCAAGAGCCGCCAATAAGGCCCAAGCTGCCGCCGGAAGAGGAACCGGTGAGATCGGTGTCGCGTCGTATTCGTAGCTGACAGTTACGTTAAAACGCGCGCCCGATGCTGGCATCAAGTCAATGAATCCGGTCGCTTCTTCACCGTCTCGCAGCCGCACACTTAGTGTCGAGTCCACCCGAATCTTGGGCGCAGTTCCGAACGCGTCAAAGAAGGCAGTTGGTGCATATGCCAAGCTGTCGGAACTTGAAACGCGCACAGACTCGGATACCGCATCGTTGTCGCATGGCGTTCCCAGGAAGCTGTCACCACATTCGACAGACAACGTACGCGAGGCGTTGCCCAGGAGTGACCCGTCGCGTTTGAACCCGCCCGTAACTGCACCTGACCTCTTGCATCCGCCTCCACTTCGGCCGAGCCAAAAATCCCAGGGTCTTCAAATGCGGTGATACTCAGCAAATAGGCAATCTCGAAATCCACGGTGACGTTAGTGAGTGTCCCCAAAATTGGCGTCAAATTCATCTACATCGATGATGTTGAACCGCGGTGACACCGAAAAAATGGAACCCAGCGACCCGTCCGCAAGCGAGATTTCACGATCCACGAAATACGTGTTTGATACAGTTGCAGCGCCCACCGATAGTGGCAGCAGGCCAAGCGTCATTCCCAAAAAGCAACCGTTTCATATCAATACCTTTCTACGTGCTGGCCGTTTCAACAACGGGGTCGTTTCTTGGCGCCGCCTATCTGTTAGAAGTGACCCACACCACGGTGGGGCGACGGATCAAGACGTTGGACGGGATTTGGGTCAGCCGCTGTTTAAGCGCACACGCGACGGGGCCGAGCCGACCGACATCTGCAAGCAGACTGTGCCGACCGCGGAAAGCATCGAACAACAGGTCCAGCATACTTCGCTGACCGCCGCCATTGAAACCATTGAGCCAGAGGGTGCTGTACGTATCCATACCGCGGCCTGGCTGATCGAACACGTGTTGAGTCCGCGTGTTCCAATCCAAATACTCGAAGCTGCAGCTGTTTTTTGTTGGAGATGTCGTTGACACGATTGCAGAAACCACAACGCTCAGCTTGTCCTTGCGCTTTGACGTCATGGCTAAGCGCAATGAGGTTGAGGCCGAAATCGCGCAGTTTCCGTTCTCCGTATATCACCGCCGGGATGTGGACCCTAAGGTGCTGCATTGGGCCTCGGTTAGCGGCGGCCACATTCGCATGCGCACAACGTCTTGGCCCGAAAACGTGGGGGTCTCTCCCGAGCAGGTCGGCGTACTGGCCAATGACGCGCAACTTGTGCGCGCAGCAGTCAGGACGCGAAAGTATAGGGGCATAGTGCCGGAACTCCTGGGGGAAGCGGACGCAAACCTCAAACGTTTGACCAAGGGACCACCCGATCTAATCCGCAAGCTGCGGACGATCACACCGCGCCGTGTGCGCGCGCGCTCGGAGGTTCAGGCCGTTCTTGCATGGCTCAGAGATGCGCTAAGGCCCTTCGATGCTGAAGGCTATTAGCGCAAAGCCCGCTGTGCATGAGAACCCATCTGCGCGCTCTGCCCCGCGCTGCTGACTTTGAACAGGACCCTGCTTTACCGTTGTCGCCAAAAACGGATTGGATGGACCGGGGCGTAGCATTGGCTCCCATCCCGATGTACGAAAGCAGACCTTGGCACTACCGCAGCGAATTGGCGCTTTGTCCCGCAGACTGTGAATCCGTTCGTTCGAGTTTTTGCACTTGAAGCGAATGGCGGCTCTGACAGGCCGCGTCGCAGCATCGAGACCTCGTAGTGGAGGTTGGCCAAGGACCGTTTGTCGGATTTGCATGTTTTCGCGCGTCCTTGCAGCATGGGAACATACCGCGGAGGTGATCAAATGATCTATGCAATCACGATTTATGGGGAGCCCGGTGTCTTTGAAGCGTTGCCGAAGGAGCGCCGGGACGAAGTGATGACGGGCCATGGCGCTCTACAAGAGGCCCTTAAGGCCAGGGGGGAGTTTGTGTCGATGAAACTGATGCCACCTACCTCTGCTGTGATGGTTGAGCCGGCCAAGATCGAAGGCGCCGCGCCGTTAATCACCGACGGCCCTTTCGCTGACACCAAAGAGAACTTTTTGGGCTTCTATGCGGCAGACTTCAAAGATCTTGATGAGGCATTGGAACATGCAAAGATGATCTCCTCCCCGATTGCGCGACTTGAGGTGCGGCCTGTATCCTGGGCTGGGGGCGCTATTTCATCGGAATAGGACATGTCGGACTGGCTGGAAGCCACATTTGCCCAACAACGCCCGCGCGCCATCGCTGCGCTCACGCGGGTGTTTCGCGACATTGACACCGCGGAAGAGGCATTTGCCGATGCCTGCCTGAAGGCGCTGACGGTCTGGTCGAAAGACGGGGCCCCGCGCGATCCTTTGGCGTGGCTGCTGGCCACCGCCCGAAACGCGGGTCTTGACCAGTTGCGCAAATCGCAACGCCGCGCGGCAATCCTGTCGCGCCATACCGAGGAGTTTCAGCCAATGCCCGCCGAAACGCCTGACTCGGACGAGATGCGTGACGATGTTCTGCGGCTCCTGTTCATCTGCTGCCACCCGGAACTTGATCGCCGCGACCAGATCGCCATTGCCCTGCGTGTGGTGGTGGGATTGAGCGTGCAGGAGATTGCCAGCGCCTTTCTGGTGAAGTTCAAGACAATGGAACAACGCATTACGCGCGCCAAGAAGAAGATCGCAAACAATCCTGTTGCCTTTGAAACGCCCAGCCCTGCAGAGCGGGGCGCGCGTTTGGGCGAGGTGTCCTTGATGATCTACCTGATGTTCAGCGAAGGTTGGTCGACCTCCGCCGGGCCCACGCAGATGAACCTAACACTGTGTGAAGAGGCGATCCGCCTGTCCCGCCTTCTTGTGGTCCTCTTCCCCTCGATGGGGGAACAGGCAGCCTTGCTTGCGCTTTTGTTGCTTCAGCATGCTAGACGACGTGCGCGGATGGATGCGGATGGAAAGCTTGTTACGCTCGATGATCAGGACCGAAATCTGTGGGACCACGCCAATATCGCCGAAGCGACAGCTCTTTTGCAAAAGGCTGAGCGGATCGGGCATCGCGGCCCCTACATTATCCAAGCAGCGATTGCTGCGGCCCATGCACGTGCGAGTTCTGCCAATGAAACCGATTGGGCCTTGATTGAAAGCCACTACGCTGCGCTTTATGCGTTGCAACCGACCGCAGTTGTGCGGCTCAACCTAATTGCGGCGCAAGCAAAACTGTACGGGCCGCACCATGCTCTGAAAGCGACGGAGGGCCTTGCGGACGATCTGGCGTCCTATCGCTGGTTTCACGCGATGCGAGGTGGGCTGTTGCAAGAGGTAGGCGATCACAAGGCAGCCATAAAGGCATTTGAAGCCGTATTGAGCCTATCCCCGACAACACCTGAACGGGCGACGATCGCCGAGAAAATCGACATCAGTAAAAAAGAATTGGGCGACATGTAGGGATACCCACATCTCATGCGTCCTTGGATCAGACCCGCAAATGACGGGCGCAACCAAGGGAGAGACCCATGAGTATTCTTGAAATGACCACTGTCGGAAATTCAGGTTGGATTGGACATTCCGGCCCGGATCAAATCAAAGCTAAAGCCTTTTACGAGGATGTGCTGGGCTGGGCGATCAATGACATGCCGATGCAGGACGGTTCCAGTTATTCAGCGGCCGTGATCGGCGAAACTGCGATTGGTGGCTTTTCCCCGGTTCCTGAAGATACCGGTAGTTGGACGATTTTCTTCACCGTGACGGATGTCGACGCAAGTGTGGCAACTGCGACGGCGAAAGGAGCCAGCGTGATCCAACCGGCGATGGACATGCCGGGGGTTGGGCGTATGGCGACACTCACGGATCCACAGGGCGCACGCTTTGCTCTGATCACCTATGAAAGCATGGCGTCTTAGACGCCTGCGACAGGAGGGATCAGATGGAACAGCTTCCCCAAATCTCGCTGGCGGTGACGGCAGTGTTTGTACTGATGAGCATTCCAATGGCTATTTCCGTTGGTGTGCGCCGGGCCAAAACAGGGATCTTATTGCTGCATGGCGAGGATGAAGATCTGCTGCGCTTGATACGGGCGCATGGGAACTTCATCGAATATGTCCCGCTTGCCATTCTGGCTCTGGCTGGGGCCGAGATTGCCGGAGCGCCCACTTGGCTTGTTGCCGGCTGCGGCGGTGTATTGCTTCTTGCCCGCGTTATTCACTTTTTCGGATTGCGCGCGGCTGCTGGCAGCAAAGGCAGACCAATCGGCGCTGGGCTGACAAACGCGACGATGTTGGTCCTTGCGCTTGCGATCCTCTGGAAGTTGGGCACGGTCGCCTGATGCCCGTGGACGAGGCCCTTGAGGCCCGGATGCGCGACGCTTTGGCCGCACATGCGGGTATATCTGAAAAACGGATGATGGGTGGGACGTGCTTCTTTTTGAGTGGCAACATGCTGAGTGGCGCGCGACGTCACAAAGACGGTGTCGGCCGGTTCATGTTTCGGGTTGGCAAAGCGCAAGAAACTGCGGCGCTCGCCGATCCGACCGCCGAGGCAGTGATCCATGGTACGCGCAAACTGGGTGGGTTTGTCCATGTGGATGAGGACGCGTGCGACGATGGTGCTTTGCTGCGATGGTTGCAGCTTTGCCTTGCACACGCTGCGGCTTTGCCCGCCAAGGATTGAAGGGAGCATGTGATGGCATCATTTAACAGCTTCTCACCGGAAACATTGAGCTTTCTGAGTGATCTGAAGGCCAACAACACGAAAGACTGGTTTGCAGCAAACAAGGCAATCTACGAAGATCATGTGAAGGAGCCAGGCAAACAATTTGTTGATGCCACGGCGCTCGCACTCCGGGATCTCACCGGCTGTGACCATAGCAGCAAGATATTTCGGATTCATCGCGACGTTCGTTTCTCAAAGGACAAGACGCCTTACAACACGCACGTGCACATGGCGTTTACGCCGCTGGGACAGGTGGGCCAACCGCCTATGTGGTTCTTTGGACTGTCTCCCGACAAGCTATTCTTCGGCTGCGGCGTTTTTCAATATGACAAGGATGCGCTGGTCGAATTCCGTTCTGCGATGGCTGGACCGAAAGGGGCAGAGTTAATCCAGCTCACAACCGAACTGCGCGCGGCTGGTATTCGAATTGGAGGGCCAGACCTAAAACGCGTGCCGACCGGCTTTGACAAAGACCATCCGCACGCTGCAGCGCTGCGCCGAAAAGGCTTTGCCGCCTGGATTGATATGCCGGACCCGTCCTTTGCAATCGAACGAAACCTGGTAAGGCGAACTACCAAACTTTTTGAACAACTCATGCCCGTATTTCGACTGCTCTCGCAGCTAGCATAGAGGCGAGTTCGGGCGCAGCGAATGGCTGCTTTGACCGGCCGCACTGCAGCATCTTCGGATCCGACCATAGACGAGACACGGGAGAACTCTTTCCGAAATATAGCGCGCCGAATCGAGCGACGAAAATTGAACGGGCCAGTCAGGTCTTCCCGTCGCGCCAGTCCAATCAATTACGTGATCCGCCGAACCTTACAGAGTTTGGCCTTGCGCGACCTGGCCGGTGACATAGGAGCAGGACGCCCGCACCAACGCGATCACGACGTCCAACTCATTTCGCGTTTGTGGCGTGTAAATCAGACAAAACCGGCAAAACTCTTACGCTGTTCGGTCCAGGGCTGTGTCGTTGTCCAACCCGCAGCGACTGCGGCCCGAGCAAGAGCTGGTTCCAATAATGCATGTAGATTGCCATCAGGATGCAAATGCACACATTCGCGACAGCCGACGTACAAACCAGCACAAAGTATATTGCGGCTGAAACTTTCGAAAGCGTGGGCATTGGTTTCCTATTTTAGTGTTGATGCTCATGGCGCGGGACGGCCTATGCCGTCCCTCTGTCCCAAAAAACGCAGTGGCAATCAGCCGTTGTAGGCTTTGCTGACGGCATAGCTGTCTTCGAACCAGTTCCACAGAACGACCTTGCCGTCCCGCACCTTAGCTCGCAGAGCAAAGGTGAAATCACCGATCTCTTTGCCCGAATGGGTCGTGATGCCGTTCATTTCGCCAAAGACCGCGACGGTTTCGCCAGACGCCAAGACGTCGGTGTTTTCCCACTTCGTCGTTTGGAAGTTATGACCAAAGATTCCAAGAAACGTAAGAATTTCATCTTTCCCGTTCCATGGCCCGATCCAAGGGAGGTTGCTGTCTCCCTCGTTGTGCCAGACCATATTGTCGTCCATCAACGCAATGAGTGTGTCCATATCGCCAGCTCCCATTGCACCCATAAGGGCCATGACAGTATCCAGTGTCGCCTGGCTTGTGCCGTCAAGTTCCTGCGCGCTCGCGTGGTTCGCCAAGGTCATGGCGATTGCACCCGCGACAGATGCCTTCAAAACAGTCCTACGTTGCATGTCGTCCTCCTCAAATGAGACGGCGCACCGATTACGATGCGCCGAGTGTGTGGCTATTTGCCCGAGAGCTGCTGCAATCCGGTGGCCCAGTCCTCAACGTGGTAGGTGCGAACGATCTTGCCGTCCTCGAGCTGGTGAATGTCGATTGTCATGATGTCAAAGCTTCGGCCTTGGCCATCGACCCCAAAGAAGGGGGCAACAGGTGTGCCGGTCGCGCGACTGCGCACAATCACCGTGTCGCCGTCTACGTGCATTTCTTGAACAGCCCAGTCCAGATCAGGCATGAGTTGGGCAAATCCACCCATCTGGCCGAGAAAGCCGTCGCGGCCTTTGTTTTTACCGGAATAGTTGCCGACGCTCTCCCAGTTCTCCGACGTCGCATCACGAAATGCTTCCGCCAGCTCCGAATTTCCCGGGTCGCTGAGCAAGTCATAGAATACGGAAACAGTTTCCTTGTTGTCTGCAAGTGCAGCTGTACCGGATGTCACGACAATGGCCAGAGATGCAGCGCTGATGAGGTTTTTAATGGTCATGATTGGTCCTCCAAAAATCTGGTTCCGAGGCCACATCACGGCCCCACACAAATCACATATCGCTTGAGTCTGTTCTCAATAATTGGGTAATTGCAGACGGCACTGATCGGCTGAGGTGAACAATGATTGAGAAACTCCGCAGTATCGCGATCTTTGCAACGGTAGTGGATCAGGGGTCGTTCCGCAGCGCAGCGCAGCATCTTGGCCTTGCGCCGTCGCGCGTCAGCGAAGTTGTGTCGCAGCTTGAGGCGGAGCTTGGTGTGACGCTGCTCTATCGGACAACACGGCAATTGTCGCTCACCCACGAAGGGCGCCTTCTGCATCAAAAAGCACAAGACATGTTGGCGGCGGCCGAATTGGGACTTGATCAGATCAGCCCAACAGCTCGGGTTCCAACCGGGTCTTTGAGAGTATCTGCCCCTGCTTTCATATCTCAAACAAAGCTGATGGAAACCTTTGCCAAATTCACGCGTGAACATCCTCACGTGGACATAGATTTTCAATTTTCGGATCGGCGCGCAGATATCATCAAAGATGGGTTTGATGTCGCCATTAGAGCTGGTTGGCTGGAAGATAGCGAACTGATGTCGCGTACCATCGGGCACACTGAAAGGTTTTTGGTGGCCAGCCCAGAATATGCGGGATCCAGAACCGTTCCCACGAAACCGAGAGACCTTGAAGACTGGGACTGGATCAGGTTTGCCATGCGGGCCAATCAGACCGATTTGACGTCTGAGAACGGCGACGTCGCATCCGTTGCCGGAAAATCAAACGTTACGGTAAATTCTGCCGAAGCTCTTTACGAGTTTGCGGCGCGGGGCCTGGGCGTTACCGCGATCCCTGAGCATCTTGCGTGCCGCGGGTTTGACCGGGGCGACCTCGTGCACGTTCTCCCCGACTGGAAGCTTCAACCATTGGGGCTCTACGCCGTGTGGCCGAACCAGTCTCGTCGTGAGAATCTGACGACGTTGTTTGTGCGATTTATGGTCGGCAATGGAAAAGCGTGAAGGCGTCTCAGGCCACGATTGGCAAACGCGCTTAAGGCAACGACTAGGTGAACTCAATGTTCGCCCAGCCAAAGACACCAGCATTCTACACTCTCGACGATGCAGTCTTGAAACAGGTTCCTTTGGTCGTCGGTTCCGTATCCGGTCAGCCCCGTCTACGCCATGATGGTTTCAATGTGTTCGTCCGCAGTTTCTTGAGCAATGGCTACGGACCTTCCGCCCGATGACAGCGCTGCGGCCGCGTGTATCTTCAAATTTTGAAACCCGGGCTCATATCAGTTCTCTACCACGTGTTCGATGACGCCGCCCCGTAAACCGAAGTAGGGGGGTCTTTGCACAGTATCTTGCAAGAACTGAGACTGGGCTGGTGTTGGATTTGAAGTTGTAGACCCTGGTGACAAGGGTTTGGCTCGCTGGTTCGCTCCAACCTACAAGGTAGATGTCTGCGTCGATCTTCCGCGACTTGTACGGGACAGTTACCGTGGATTGCCCGCCTGCCGCACCACGGCCCAGCGATAGATTAACTCACCATCCGCAAAGGCGATATCGGCGGCGTCTGCATATTGATTTTGGATCGTGAAACTCACGCCATCCAGCAAGTGTTCGTCTCGATCATTATTCGTTGCCACTTGCTAAAGTGCTAGTGTAGCCAACGTTGCCAAGAACAGGACAAAGGCGAGTTTCTTCATGGGAAACCCTCGGGTCGAAAACTACTGTTGGCAAAGTGGACAACCCGATTGCTGGGGGATTGACAGCGCATTGTGCGGCGCTTGTTGCCATAGCTTGTCTGCAAGTACGGCAGTCGCAACTGTGCAGCAAAGTGTCCTATAAGTCTTGACCAACGAAAACCACTGAAGATCGCGTTACATCGCAGTCCGAGTTCCGGCTTTGGATCCAGCTTTCAAATAAATTGTTTCGAAAGCGCCCTTGCGGTTACCCATGCCTCAGTACGCGGAAACGGGGATTTCCCGCAGCACGCTGTTTCGTCACTGGACGCATGTCGAACAAATTTCGCAAAGACGCGATCCTGCGCGTCGCCCGACCGCAAGGTGTTGCGCCGAGGACAAATGGACCACTCAAAGCTAATCTGAATTGGATGCTAGGGCTCTTGATGGCCGCTCTGAAAAAAACGTTTTGGGGGGAAAATTGCCCCACAGATGATTGCAACGGCAGCGACTAACGAGGACGTGAGGTCAGCCATCAACGGCTTCATCGCAGATCGTAAAAGAGGTATGATGTCCATCTTCGAAGCTGCCGAACGAAGGGGAGAGCTGGCGCCAGATGCTCCAGTCGCGAACCCGGATCGAAATGGCGATTTCTGTTCCATATCATCGAAAACTTGTCGCACGCCTTACTCTCGACTGTGACAGGTTAGATGGGCACGTCGAAACGCTGTGTTGCTTGCCTCTGCGCACAGGAGCGGTTGTTTGAGTTGCAGCGAATGTCTCCAATGACGGGCCGCACTCAGACCTTTGCAAAGTTCGCTTCCTGCGCTTGGTTCACGTCTGGATCGGACGTTTTGTATACAAGCCTTTGTGTTTAGCTCCAGTCGACCTGTGTCCAAGCCCGCAGCCCCAGTTAACTCCCCCGATATGTCGAATACCCAAACGGTGAGAGCAGTAGGGGGACGTGGTAGTGGGCCTCTTCGTCCGAGATGCCAAAGCGGATGGGGATTTGGTCCAGGAATTTGATTTCGTCCTTCACCCCTTGTGCCTCAAGGTAGGGTCCGCAGAAGAAGATCAGCTCATATTGCCCGGCTTTGAACTTGTCCGCAGGCAGGATAGGCGCGTCTGTGCGCCCGTCTGCATTTGTCTCGGCTTCGGCGATTTTACGATGCGAGTTACCCGACACCCGGTAGAGCGCTATTTTGATCCCGGCTGCGGGAATACCCTTGCCGGTGTCCAGCACATGTGTCGTCAGATATCCGCCCGCCATTGCATCCCGCCCTTTTTCCCCTCAGATTGCCGCCATCTCACTCCGATTGCGAAGGGAAGTCCATGGCTGAGATGCCACCACGTTATCCGCGCGATTTTCATGGCCACGGGGCGGAGCGCCCCAATGCGGCTTGGCCCGGTGGTGCACGGATCGCCGTTTCTTTTGTGCTGAACTATGAAGAAGGTGGCGAGAATAGCCTGCTTCATGGCGATGCTGCGTCCGAGGCGTTCTTGTCCGAGATCGTAGGGGCCGCGCCATGGCCCGGACAGCGTCACTGGAACATGGAGAGCATTTATGACTATGGCGCGCGCGCTGGATTCTGGCGGCTGCATAGTCTGTTCGAGGAAACCCGCATTCCTGTGACGGTCTATGGTGTGGCCACGGCCCTTGCCCGTAGCCCGGCCCAGGTTGAGGCGATGCAAGCCGCCCAGTGGGAGATTGCGAGCCACGGGTTGAAATGGATCGATTACAAGGATCATACACCTGAGGCAGAGGCAGCGGAAATGGACGCGGCCATTAAGCTTCATACCGAGGTGACAGGCACCCGCCCCATGGGGTGGTATACGGGGCGCTGTTCAGTCAACACAGTGGGATTGGCAGCGCAGCGCGGATTCGACTGGATCAGTGACACCTATGATGACGATCTGCCCTATTGGGCCGAAGCAGGTGATCGCGATCAGCTGATCCTGCCCTATACGCTTGATTGTAACGACATGCGTTTTGCCACGCCGCAGGGCTTCAACTCGGGCGACCAGTTTTATGCCTATCTGCGTGACAGCTTTGATGCGCTTTACGCCGAAGGAGCCACGGGCAAGCCTGCAATGATGAGCATTGGCTTGCACTGTCGACTGATTGGGCGTCCGGGCCGTGTGCAGGCATTGCGTCGCTTTATCGACTATGTGCAGGGCTATGAGGGAGTCTGGTGTGCCCGTCGCATTGATATTGCCCGTCACTGGGCGGCCCAACATCCCCACCAACGCAGGATGCGCCCGTCCGAGATGGATGCCGAGACCTTTGTCGCGGCCTACGGTGGTGTGTTTGAACACTCCCCTTGGGTGGCTGAGCGTGCGTGGCAACTTGAGTTGGGTCGGGCCCATGACAGTGCTGTGGGAATGCACTCGGCTTTGTGTCGCGTGTTTCGTGCCGCCACGCCGACGGAACGCTTTGGCGTTCTCAAGGCTCATCCCGATCTGGCAGGCAAACTGGCCACGGCCAAGCGGTTGACCCGCGACAGCACGTCCGAGCAGGAAAGTGCCGGGTTGAATGCGCTGACGGATGCGGAGCGTGCCCAGTTTCAAGCGCTGAACAAAAAGTACACGGACAAGCACGGCTTTCCTTTCATTATCGCGGCGCGCGATCATGACAAGGCAGGGATATTGCGTGCCTTTTCGCGTCGCTTGGAGGCCGAAACCGAGGCTGAATTCAATGAGGCGTGTCGTCAGGTGGAACGCATTGCACGCCTGCGGTTGGAGGCCATGTTTTGAATTACGCCTTTCCGCCCGGCGGCTTGCCTGCCCAGAGTGAGAATCCCGAAAGCACTGCGATCTTTACCGAAGCCTACGCTGTGATACCTGCGTCAGTGCAGCGCGATATTGTGACGTCATTCCTGCCCGGATGGACAAACACGCGGGTTTGGATTCTGGCCCGTCCGCTATCCGGTTTTGCCGAAACATTTGCGCAATACGCAGTTGAATTGGCCCCGGAAGGCGGCAGCAACGAGCCCGAGCCCGATATCGACGCCCAAGCTATCATGTTTGTGGCCCATGGCACGGCGCACTTGACCTTGGGGGCGGATCTGCACGAGCTGCGTGCGGGCAGTTTCGCATATATCCCGCCCGGCGCCCGGTGGAGCCTGTGGAATCGGACCGAGGAAATGTGCGGCGTCCATTGGGTGCGCAAGAAATACGTGCAAGGCATGGGCCAGTCGATGCCCGAGCCGTATGTGACCCATGACGCAGACGTGCCGCCTGTGCCTATGCCCGGTTGCGACGGTGCATGGGCAACGCAGCGCTTTATGGATCCGCTTGATCTGCGCCATGATTGCCACGTCAACATCGTGAATTTTCAACCCGGGGGACGCATCCCCTTTGCCGAAACACACGTGATGGAGCATGGTTTGTATGTCCTTGAAGGCACGGCAAAATATCTGTTGAACAAGGATTGGGTCAACGTTGGTCCGGGGGACTTCATGTGGTTGCGCGCCTTTTGCCCGCAGGCCTGTATTGCAACCGGAGACGGGCCGTTTCGCTACTTGCTCTACAAAGATGTGAACCGGCATGTCGCGCTTTGAGATCACTGCGCAGCCCCTGACAGCTGAGGCCTTCGCACCATATGGCGATGTGTTGGAGTGTGCGGGCGATCCGGACAAAGTGATCAACGCAGGCATGTGCGGGCGCTTTCATGACCGTGCTGTGATGGACTTTGGCGACGGGCGCGCGGGGTTGAGCCTGTTTCGTGCGATACCGCGCTCCTTGCCTTACACGCTGGAACTGTTGGAGCGTCACCCAGACGGCTCCCAAGCCTTTGTCCCGATGACCGAGCATCCCTTTCTGGTCACAGTCGCCGCTGACGAAAATGGTCGTCCTGGCGCGCCATTGGCCTTTCTGACGGCGCCAGGGCAGGGCGTGAATTTTCACAAAGGCACGTGGCATGGGGTGCTGACCCCACTGCATTTGCCCGGTTTGTTTGCAGTTGTGGACCGGATTGGCACGGGCGCAAATCTGGAAGAGTTTTCGCTTGATCCAGCATGTGTAGTGATCTCATAGTCCCGCTTGGCCGCGCCAAGACGGCTGACTACGGGGACTAAACAAATGACAAACGCTTCTTATGGGGAATATGCGGACCCCAATGACACGCCACCGATTGCACAGGCAGTGCCTTTGGGCCTGCAGCACGTGCTGGCGATGTTCGCGTCCAATGTGACGCCGTCCATTATCGTCGCGGGGGCTGCGGGCCTTGCCTTTGGCGGGGCCGAACAGGTCTACCTGATCCAGATGGCGATGCTGTTTGCGGGTATCGCGACACTGTTCCAAACGATCGGATTGGGCCCGATTGGGGCACGGTTGCCGATCATGCAGGGCACCAGCTTTGCTTTTGTGGGTGTGTTGGCCGGGATTGCGGCGACACAAGGTCTGGGCGTGGCCCTTAGTGCCTGCCTCATCGGCGGCGTCATCCACTTTTTCCTAGGCTTCGTGATCCAGCACTTGCGGTTTCTGTTTCCGCCACTTGTGACGGGCTTGGTCATTCTGGCGATTGGTCTGTACCTGATCCCCGTGGCCATCAAATACGCGGCAGGCGGCGCGGCGAGTTTCCAAATGGAGGCCGAGAGCTTTGGATCGCTTATGCACTGGTCGGTGGCCCTGAGCGTGGTTGTTGTCGCACTGCTGCTCAAATTCTTTACCAAGGGTATCATCAGCAATGCCGCCATTCTGATTGGCCTTGTGGTTGGCTACATTCTGGCCTTCGCCTTTGGCATGGTGAATTTCGGCGCTGTCAGTAACGCAAGCTGGCTGATCACACCAACGCCATTGCCGTACGGTTTTGAATTCAGCCTCGGCGCGGTCATTGCGGTGACGCTGGTGTCGATCGTGTCAGCTATCGAGACGGTGGGGGATGCGTCAGCCACGACAAAGGCCGGAGCAGGCCGCGAGGCGACGGACAAGGAGATCGCTGGCGCGACCTATGCCGATGGTCTGGGCACGGCTGTTGCCGCTGTCTTTGGTGGTTTGCCTAACACGTCGTTTTCCCAGAACGTCGGCATTGTTGGCATGACGGGCATCATGAGCCGTCATGTTGTCACAATTGGTGCTTTGTTTCTGATCCTGTGCGGGCTGATCCCCAAGATTGGTGCTGTCATTGCTTCTATGCCGTTGCCTGTGCTGGGTGGCGGTGTGATCGTGATGTTCGGAATGGTGGCCGCGGCTGGTCTGAATGTACTGACCGAGGTCAACATGAACCGCCGCAACATGGTCATCATTGCGGTATCACTTGCGGCTGGCCTGGGTTTGAACCTTGTCCCATCTGCCGTTCAGTATCTGCCCGGTGTGGCCAAGACCTTGATGACATCGGCTGTGGCACCCACAGCTCTGGTTGCCATTGTCCTGAACCTGCTGCTGCCAGAAGAAGTCTAGCGCATGTGACTGCGGTTGGATGCGGGGGCCAGCCCCCGCGCCCCCGTGGTATTTTCGGTCAGAAGAAGCGGGGCGCTTGCCCTGCTTCTTTTTTTGTGGCCCGGTGGGTCTGTGTTCCGGAGTCTTCGTGGTCCATTTGGGAGATCTGATATGAAAGATGACAATTTCCTGCGCGCCAACAATGCGCGGCACATGTGGCATCCCATGGGTCATCCGGGGGAGGCGATGGCCCATGCCCCCACGATCATTTCCGGGGCGGAGGGGTCGGTCATCAAGGATATTGACGGGCACAAGACTGTCGATGCTGTGGGCGGGTTGTGGTGCGTGAACCTTGGCTATTCCAACGATGTGGTCAAAGACGCCATTGCAAAGCAACTTTATGATCTGCCCTATTATTCGGCGTTTGCTGGCACATCAAACCCGGCGGCGATTGAAGCCTCTTATGCTGTGCGCGAGTTCTTTGCCGAGGACGGAATGGCGCGCGTGTTTTTCACCTCTGGTGGATCGGATTCGGTGGAGACTTGTTTGCGATTGGCGCGTCAGTACCATCGCTTGCGGGGTGAGCCGGGTCGCACCAAATTCCTGTCCTTGAAGAAGGGCTATCATGGCACCCATTTCGGTGGCGCTTCGGTCAACGGCAACAGCCGCTTTCGCATCAACTACGAGCCGTTGATGTCGGGTTGTTTTCATTTGCCGTCGCCGTATCCCTACCGCAATCCATTCGACGAGACCGATCCGGCCGTGCTGGCCCAGAATATTGCTGCCGCGATGGAGGATGAGATTGCGTTTCAGGGCGCGGGCAGCATTGCCGCCTTTATTATGGAGCCTATTCAGGGCGCTGGTGGGGTGATCGTTCCACATGAGACATTCATGCCTCTGATCCGCGAGATTTGTGATCGCCACGGCATTCTGATGATCGCGGATGAGGTGATCACCGGTTTTGGCCGTACCGGCGATTGGTCAGGATCACGTCATTGGGGTGCAAAGCCGGACATGATGAGTTGTGCCAAGGGCATTACGTCGGGCTATTTCCCTGTCGGCGCTGCCCTGATGAGTGAGGCTGTGGCGGAGGTATTTGAAAACGCGGATGCCGATGGCGCGATTTTCCACGGCTATACCTACTCAGCACATCCTGTGGGCTCTGCCGCTGTGACCGCTTGCCTGTCCGAGACATTGCGCTTGGATACCAAGGCGAATGCCGCGCCGCGGGGCACTCAACTCTATGATGGCTGCGTTGCGCTGATGGAACGCTATGACATCATCGGGGATGTGCGGGGTGGCCACGGCCTGATGACAGGGGTCGAGTTTGTCAGTGACCGCGCGAGCAAGACACCGTTGGATATGGAAACGTTGAAACGTATTCACAAGGCGACGTACGAGGCAGGGGCAATGGTTCGCATTGGCGGCAACAATGTCATGATGTCCCCGCCTTTGGTCATCACCGAGGATGAAGTGACACAGGTACTGGTGGCATTGGAGGCTGGGTTGAGGGCGGCATAAGTCTTGGTCGAGGCTGCTTCGAGCCTCGGCACACTCGAATGTGACATCGGGTATCTACTGGAAGAGTACGCTCTCCGCCGAACGGTGAGCTGCTGTCATTCTACTGGTTGTGTCGTTTTGCGGCGACGCCTCATCAAACGACGTACCCGAGGCGCGACGATAGGTAGAACACCTATCAATCCCCTGTGACAAAACGCGCCTGCGCACCCTGTCGCACCTGTAATGACCAAGTACGGCGACGGCCTATATCAGCTTCAAGACAGCAACAAACCCCTGAGATTTCAGCGGAGACTCGTACTATGGACACGCTCATTCTATCTCGCATCCAATTCGGGGCGAACATCTCGTTTCATATCCTGTTCCCGACGATCACGATCGCACTGGGCTGGGTGCTTTTGTTCTTCAAGCTTCGTTTTAACTGGACGGGGGACATGAAATGGATGGAAGCCTATCGGTTCTGGGTCAAGGTGTTTGCTCTCAGCTTTGCCATGGGCGTTGTTTCGGGCATCACCATGTCCTTCCAGTTTGGCACCAACTGGCCCGGCTTTATGGAAACTGTTGGCAATATCGCGGGCCCGTTGCTGGCTTACGAGGTTCTGACAGCCTTTTTCCTTGAGGCGGTTTTCCTTGGAATCATGTTGTTCGGATTTTCCCGCGTGCCGGGGTGGTTGCACACGACGGCAACGTTTCTCGTGGCCTTTGGCACAACGATGTCCGCCTTCTGGATTATCGTTCTGAACAGTTGGATGCACACACCCGCAGGATATGAAATACGCGATGGCGTTGCCTTTGCAACGGACTGGTTTGCCATCATTTTCAACCCATCGATGCCTTACCGCTTTACCCACATGTTGCTGGCGTCCGGCCTGACGGTGGCCTTTCTGATTGCAGGTCTCAGTGCCTTCCGCTGGCTGATCGGGGATCGTTCCAACGGAGTGCGGGCCGCGCTCAAGACCGGTGTGTACCTTGCGGCGTTGTTGATCCCCGTGCAGATCCTGATGGGCGACTTGCATGGCCTCAACACGCTCGAACATCAGCCCCAAAAGGTCGCCGCGATGGAAGGCAACTGGGAGACCGGGCCAAATGTGCCATTGCTGCTGTTTGCCATTCCCGATGAACAGGCGCGCGAGAACCGGATGGAGATTGGCATTCCAAATATGGCGTCGATCATCCTCAAGCACAAAGCGGACGGGGTTGTGCCGGGATTGAACGACTTTGTGACGGCGGATGGCGATGTCCTTCACCCGCCCGTTGCGCCCGTGTTCTGGTCGTTCCGGATCATGGTGGGCACAGGATTTGCCATGCTGTTCCTAAGCTGGGCTGCGTCGTTGCTGATGCTGCGCAAGGGACGTGGACCTGAAGGGCTGCCCAAGGTCCTGTTGGTTGCGATGGTGCCCATGGCCTTTTCGGGCTGGGTTGCGACACTGGCGGGCTGGTATACAACCGAAATCGGTCGCCAGCCATGGCTTGTGCAAGGCGTGCTGACCACCAAGCAGGCCGTGGCTGATGTGCCAGCGCCACTGGTGTGGACAACGCTGGCTGCCTATCTGGCGATCTATGCGCTGTTGCTGGTTGCCTACATCTACGTGCTTTTCTATCTCGCGCGCAAAGGTGTAGACGGAGAATTGCCCAAACCACGTACGCCGCTTGCGGGCCAAGCCCTCAATCGCAGCGTTCCGGCGGAGTAGACGTGATGGAAATGTTTGACGATCCCGCCCGTTGGCTGCCCTTTACCTTTGCAGCCTTGATGGGCGTGTCGATCCTGATCTACGTGATCCTTGATGGGTTCGACTTGGGCGTAGGGGTCTTGTTCCCCTTCGCCACGGACGAGGAAAAGGACACGATGGTCGCGTCCATCGGGCCGTTCTGGGATGCAAATGAAACGTGGCTGGTGCTGGCGATTGGCTTGTTGCTTGTTGCGTTCCCCTCAGCGCATGGGACAATTCTGACAGCGCTGTATCTGCCGGTGGCCATCATGCTGATTGGGTTGATCCTGCGCGGAGTGGCCTTTGAATTCCGGGTCAAGGCACCGACTCCGCACAAAAGACTGTGGAACTGGGCTTTTTTCGGAGGGTCCCTACTGACCTCCTTGGCCCAGGGGTACATGTTGGGCAAATACGTGATGGGTCTGGAATTCACGCTCGGCACATGGGCGTTTTCTGCCATCACGGCTGTGTTCCTGACGGTGGCCTATTCCTTTATCGGGGCCTGTTGGCTGATCCTGAAAACGGAGTACACGTTGCAGGCCAAAGCGGTGGACTGGGCCAAGGGCGGCATCTGGGGTGTCGTCATCGGGTTCGGGGCCATTTCCCTTGCCACGCCATTGGTCAGCCCACGGATCTTTGACAAGTGGTTCTCACTGCCGGAAATCCTGTGGCTCGCACCGCTGCCGATCCTGTCAGGGGTCGTGTTCTATTTGCTGTGGCGGTCGCTGAACGCCTTGCCAAACGCCACAGACAAAGGTGCGATCCTTCCGTTCATTTGTGCTATCACTCTGTTCACGCTTGCTTTTGGCGGGTTGGCTTATTCGTTCTACCCCTATGTGGTGCCGGAGAAGCTGACGATCTACGAAGCGGCAAGCGCACCGGAAAGTCTGATGATTATCCTTGTGGGGACGATCTTTGTTCTGCCCATGATCGGTGGGTACACTGCGTTGGCTTACACTGTGTTCAAAGGCAAGGCCGCAGAATTGCGTTACGACTAAATCCACGACATCCCGCATCTGCTCGTTTGGATGCGGGGCGTTTTCCCGGTTTCTTCTGACGAAAAATACCACGGGGAAGGCCAAGGGCCGGGAGCAGAGCCCCCCAAGTAGGAAACCCCACCTTCAGCCAGCTGACACAGCCGCCGGCGAGATAGTCCAGTGGCCTGACAGAACAGCAATGCCACTTCTCCCCTTTCGGATCTGTACCGCGCTGTCTAATCTGACCGGCGCAACGACAGGGATGCCGACATGTACGACTTTGCCGCTATGGGCGCGTGGCTGGAATTTGCGGTGCGTTGGCTGCACGTGATCACGGGTATCGCGTGGATTGGATCGTCATTTTACTTCATCGCTCTTGATCTTGGCCTGCACCGTGATCGCAACCTCGCCTCGGGTGCCGATGGAGAAGAATGGCAGGTCCACGGCGGCGGATTTTACCACATTCAAAAGTATCTGGTCGCCCCCGCAGGTATGCCCGATGGGCTGATCTGGCATAAATGGCAAAGCTATTGGACGTGGATCAGCGGCTTCATCCTGTTGGTGTTGGTCTACTATCTCGGGGCGGAATTTTACCTGATTGACCCCAACGTGCTGGAGCTTGCCACTTGGCAGGCCATCGGGATTTCACTGGCCTCGCTTGCCTTTGGCTGGGCTGTCTATCACGGGCTGTGCAAGGTTTTTGTAAACGCGGATCAAACCGTTTTGATGATCGCCCTGTTTGTGGTTCTGATCGGGATGTCGTGGTTTTATGCGCATGTCTTCACAGGACGCGCCGCGTTGCTGCATCTGGGGGCTTTTACCGCGACGATCATGTCAGGCAACGTGTTCTTCGTGATCATCCCCAACCAGAAGATCGTAGTGGCTGACCTCATGGCTGGGCGCACGCCAGACAGCATCTACGGCAAGATCGCCAAGCAACGCTCGACCCACAACAACTATCTCACGTTGCCGGTCATTTTCCTGATGCTCTCCAATCACTACCCGCTGGCCTTTGCGTCGGAGTGGAACTGGGTGATTGCGGCCCTCGTGTTCCTGATGGGAGTCACAATCCGGCATTGGTTCAACACGCATCACGCCCGCAAGGGGAACCCACACTGGACGTGGGGGGTGACGGTGTTGTTGTTCATCCTGATCGCGTGGCTCAGCGTGGCCCCGGGCGCACAACGCGAGGCCAGTGTCGTGACCCGCTTTGCCGAGGCCGAGGGGTTTGAAGATGTCCACGACATCGTTCTGGGCCGTTGCAGCATGTGCCACGCAGCCGAGCCGGTGTGGTCTGGGCTGCACTGGGCACCCAAAGGGGTGGTTCTGGAAACACAGGCGGACCTGACGCGCAACGCACGCGCCGTTTATCTGCAATCAGGTATCAGTCACGCCATGCCGCCAGCCAATCTGTCCTATATGCAAGAGGACGAGCGAGCACTGATCGTTGCGTGGTATCAAAGCGCAATGGCCGCGCCATAGGCTTCGTTCGGGCGGGCAAGTAGGGCAGACATATTGCCTGCCCCGCCGCTGTTTTCTTTAGCCCTTTTTCAGGACCCGCTGGCCCAGCAGTTCCGCGATCTGGACTGCGTTGAGGGCCGCGCCCTTGCGCAGGTTGTCACTGACGCACCAGAAGTTCAGCCCGTTGTCAATTGTGCTGTCCTGCCGGATGCGGCTGATGAACGTGGCATAGTCGCCTGCGCACTCAATCGGCGACACATAGCCCCCGTCTTCGCGCTTATCGATCACCATAATGCCGGGCGCCTCGCGCAGGATATCGCGCGCTTCGTCCTCATCGAGAAAATCCTCGGTTTCGATGTTCACCGCTTCGCTGTGACCGACAAAAACAGGTACCCGCACGCAGGTCGCTGTGACCTTGATGGAGGGGTCAACGATCTTCTTCGTCTCGACCACCATCTTCCATTCTTCCTTGGTGCTGCCGTCTTCCATGAAGACGTCAATCTGCGGAATCACATTGAACGCGATCTGTTTTTGAAACTTCTTGGGTGGCACTTCCGATGTCGGGTTGTAGACAGCTTTGGTCTGGTCCCACAGCTCGTCCATCCCTTCCTTGCCCGCGCCAGACACGGATTGATACGTTGAAACGACAACCCGCTTGATCGTGGCGCGATCATGCAGGGGTTTCAGGGCCACAACCATCTGCGCGGTCGAGCAGTTGGGGTTGGCGATGATGTTCTTCTTGGCGTAGCCCTCGATTGCATCCGCATTTACTTCGGGCACGATCAGCGGCACGTCAGGATCATAGCGATAGAGCGATGAGTTATCGATGACCACACAGCCGGCTTTGGCTGCGACGGGGGCATATTTTTTGGTCGCGTCGGACCCGATGGCAAACAGCGCCATGTCCCAGCCCGTGAAGTCAAACGTATCGAGGTCCTTCGTCTTCAGCGTCTTGTCCCCAAACGACACTTCCGTTCCCAGGGACCGACGGCTTGCCAACACGGCAATCTCATCGATTGGAAACTGGCGCTCGTCCAGAATGTTCAGCATTTCGCGGCCCACGTTACCGGTGGCACCCGCGACGACGACACGATACCCCATAATCGACTCCTTTTAGCGATAGGTGGGCAGCCCTTATACCCATTGGCGCGTGTGCGAAAGGGGGCGTTAGTCCCGGCTGTCCCGACTGAGGGCGTAGATCAACACTCCGGCCAACAAAGCCGCGGCAAAGAAGCTGAAAATGGCGATGTAGGGTGTGGTTGTGTTTGGTCCCGATGTTATGCCGTAGATTTTGCTCGAGGCGAATTGCATCACGCCGACACCACCAATTCCAAAGAGGTTCATCAGCGTCACACCGCGTCCGACCAGGTGGGGCGGCACAAAGCTGCGGGCGTGGGCGATGATCACGGGGAAGGTCGCCCCGAAAAATCCGATGCCAGCCATGAGAGCCACAGACGTCCACGCCCCGCCATCTACCTGCCAGATCAGCACAAACAGCAGCGCCAGCGTCATCCCGTTGCCGCCAACGACAACCCATTTGCGGGTTCCCAGCAGGCGATCGAGCGGTCCGTAGGTGAGGGTTCCGACGATCATGGCAAGGCTCATCACAAGAATGCCGAGCCCGACCTGTGTCAGGGGCATGTCAAATACGTCTCGTAGGTAAGGTGAGATCCACATTCCGCGGATTGCCGCGACCGGCGTGTAATTCACGAACATGATCGGGAACAGCAGCCATAGTGCCGGGATGCGCAGCACATCCAGAAACGATCCTCCCGGGTTGTCTGTGATTTTCGCAGGATCCCTGACAGTGGCCAGAACGCCCAAAGCGACGAGGCTGGACAGGCCTGCAAGCCCCCACATCGCATTGCGCCATCCGATTGTTTCGACAGCCAGTGCCAGCGGGTATGATGAGATCAGGTTGCCGATGGTGCCAATGCCAATCATCAGTGCGGCCAACGTGGCAAATTTTGCTCCGTCAAATTCACGCGCAAAAATATAGAAGCTGGCCATGAGCACAGGTGCACAACCCATCCCGATCAGCCCCATGGCCAAATGGATATGCAACGGCGCCTGAGCCAACGCAAATAGCACGGCGCCGCCTCCGCCGCCCGCAAGGAACAGCCAGCCTGCTGTCCGTCTGGGCCCCAGCGTATCAAGCGCCCAGCCGACCGGGATTTGCATGGCAGCAAAGACAAGGAACCAGTAACCCGACGCCGTGGCCAGTACGTCCGGGCCAATCCCAAGCTCGTCGCCCAGCGGTGTTGTAAGAACGGCGAGAAAGGCGCGAAAGAACTGGCTGAGCACGTAGCTCAGCGCCAATATTGCCAGTCCGTATGTCATGGTGACCCTCGTGCCTTTTGTCGGGGCGTGACAGGTTGAGGTCACCTGCGCAAGTCAGATGTCGTGCCGCAGAGGTGACAGCAGCGCACCGCATGCTAGGGTCACGTCACACCAGAGAGGTTGGGCGATGTTTTATGATACGCTTCCTTTGCGCGACAAGTTTGACGCTCTTGCGGCTCCGGACGAATACACCCCCTTGCCCGATGACTGGGTCGTGGGGACATCTGACATCGTCGGATCTACGGCGGCGATTGCGGCGGGCAAATACAAGGTTGTGAATATGATCGGGGCGGCGGTTATTTCGGCCCAGATCAATACGGCGGGGGGACGCGCCTTTCCTTATGTGTTTGGCGGAGACGGGGCCGCCTTTGCCCATCCACCCGAATTTGCCGAACAGGCGGCTGCGGCTTTGGCGGCGGTTCAGGTCTGGGCACGTGAAGAATTTGATATGGGTTTGCGTGTGGGGCTTTATCCGGTGGCTCATATCCGGAATGCCGGCCACGAAGTTGCGGTGGCACGCTACCGAGTGTCGGACGGCGTCGACTATGCGATGTTTTCCGGTGGCGGCGTCAGCTGGGCCGAAGGAGAGATGAAGAACGGGCAAGAAACGGTGCCTGCCGCTGCCGCTGGGACTCAGCCTGATCTGACCGGTTTGAGTTGCCGCTGGAGTCATATGCAGGCGCGCAACGGCACGATCCTGTCATTGCTGGTACAGCCCGTTGCGGGAGTCGATCCTGGGGCCTTTGCGACCGTTGCGGCTCAGGTTTTGGAGGCGGTGTCTCACCTTGAGCGAGGCGGCCATCCATCGCCACCCGAGGGGCCGGGCACCGGGTGGCCGCCACCGGGCGCCGTGTTGGAGGCCCATGCCTCGCGCGGGTCCATGCCTTTGGCCAAGCGTCGCCGCCAGATCCTGTTTGAGACGGCCATCGCCTGGGTCTTGTTGAAGACCAAGATAAAGTTGGGTGGGTTTGATCCGGCGCATTACCAGCGCACCGTCGGTGGCAATGCGGATTTTCGCAAATTTGATGATGGGTTGAAGATGACATTGGACTGCGATCCGGAAACGATTGAACGTCTGCGCGCGCTGCTGGAGACAGCGCGCGACGCAGGCATTGTCAGTTTCGGGATGCACACGCAGGATGAAGCAATGATGACCTGTATTGTGCCGTCCATCATGGATGACACCCATGTGCATTTCATTGACGGTGCTGCGGGAGGCTATACGCAGGCGGCGATGGGCATCAAGGGCGGTTGAGCCTAGCGTCCTTTGGCTCCTTTCCATGTCTCAGACAGGCTACGCAATGAGTTTGCCAGCATCAGCAGGTCAATTCCTGTGGCGACGAATTGAGCACCCCAGTCCAGACAGTCTTGGGTGAATTCGGGTGTGGTGCACAACACGCCGGGCGCTTTGTCGCTTGCAGCGATCTTGGCAAAGGCGTCTTTCATAGTGGCCTGAACTTCCGGGTGGGTGAGTTGCCCCATATATCCCATATCCGCGGACAGGTCCGCAGGCCCGATAAAGACGCCGTCAATGCCCTCAACCGCGAGGATATCATCAAGGGCAGCGAGACCGGCCATGTTTTCGACCTGCACCAGCAGGCAGATCTGATCGTCGGCGGTTTGGCCATAATCTTTGATCGCACCGAACCGGGAACAGCGCGCACCGGAATACCCGACACCACGGCCGCCTGTGGGTGGGTAGCGTACATCGTGCACCAGTTGTCGGGCTTGCTCGGCGCTTTCGACCATCGGCACCAGCACGGTTTGTGCGCCCGCATCCAGCACTTGTTTCAACATCCATGTTTCGGAGGCGGGCACCCGGACGGCAGCGTGGCTGTCCGAGCTTTCCAGCGCCATCAGCTGCATGCGGATGCGCGAGATGTCGTAGGGTGTGTGTTCGCTGTCGATGAGCAGCCAGTCGAACCCGGCGGTGCCTGCGATTTCGGTCGACAGCGGATCGCCCAGTGACAACCAGCAACCGACAACGGTGTCGCCGTTTTTCAGAGCAGCTTTGAACGGGTTGGTGGGGGCTGGCATGGTGCGATTCCTTTTCGTGTTTGGCGCACCCTAGCCATGCTTTGCCTTGCGTGGCCACTGTCGAAATGAGGCGCGTGCCGCGCCACGCGATGTTCTGCATCTGCCTGCGGCAGCTGCGTTTGTGCCTCCGGCGGTGGTATTTAGGGTCAGAAGAAACCTTAGAGGACTTTGATCACGTCTTTTTCTACAGCGAGCATGTAACCCCGTCGCGCGATGTTTTTGACCAGCAGTTCGCTGACGATCTGGTTGCCCAGCGTGTCCCGCAGTCGTTTGATACGTGTAGCACCGGCGGCCTCTTCGCAATCAGACGCGTCGCGCCCTGAGATCACGCTTTCGATTTCGGTGCCGGACATGACGTCGTCGTCCATGCGGGCTTCGGCAAGAACGGACATGGTTTCCATTGCTGCATCCGTCAGTTTGAACCCGAGATTGTTGAGGTAGACCGTATTTTCCTCGCGGCTGATCAGCAGCGAATTGACCTGAATCCCGACCCGTTCGATTTGGGCCATGCGGCGGTTGAAGCCAACGAGCAAGATCAGGAAGACTAGAGCTGCGATCATCATCCCTGTGGCAAAGACCAGCAGCACGAAGATCACCAGCCGATAGCTGGCGAGTGTGTCCGCGAAGGCGGTGCCGGATTGCGCGAGGATTTCGAGCAGTTTGATATTGGCCTGATCTGTGAGGTCAGCGTTTTCGATAAACATGCGTTCGACGCGTGCATCGAATGCGCCAGCGTCTGGCAACGTAAGGAACAACAGGAGCGCGGCAGCGGCGAGCAGCAGCAGGATTCCCCCCACCCCAAGTGCCACGAGACGCCCGCCTGTGCGCCGCATATCAGAAGCGGAGGTAGAATTTTCCGGCACTGGCTTTCCTTTGGTCGAGCCCCTCCGGGCCAAATACGGACTGAACCTGCAGGAGTGTCCACCCTTTTGTAGATAAACGGGGTGCGAGTTCTTGTTGTGCGGCGCTTGCACTGCATGTCCCGCTGATTTGGGCAACACCGTAGTGCAGCCTGAGCGGACCATCTTTTTTGGCTTTGTAGTCGGCAAAGCATTGCGCCTGTGCAGCCCCGGTCAGGGCAAGCACGCAGGCGAGGGAGAGGAGGATGTGTTTCATGTCGCCAAGGTGCGGGGAACGGCGCTGATATTCAATAGCATAAGGGGTTTGAGGGGTGTGATATGCGATAACAAGGTGGCGTTATTGCCTGTCTGAACGGGGTCGACCCAGATTGGTGACAGAGCCGAACACTCGGTCTGCCACTTGAACCCTTAAGAAGGAAATAGATATGCCCCTGCGCCCCCACAAACAGTTCATTGCAACTATTGCTGCCATTGCCATCGCCGTGACCGGCCTGTCTGCTGCCCCGGCCCGGGCTGGCGACGATGATGTTGGTCGTGCTGTGGCGGCTCTTCTTGGATTGGCCATTGTTGGTGCGGTCATTGCGGATCAGCGTCGGGATGACAAGGCCCGGGTTCATGTGGACAGGACTTACAACCATGGCCACATTCACCGACAGCCCATTCACAAACCGCGCCCCCTGCCACCACGCGTCAACCGCAAGCTGTTGCCGCAGCAGTGTCTGCACAGTTTCCGCACCACGGGCGGCAAGAGTGCCCGGATCTTTGGCGCGGGGTGTTTGAACCAGACATATGCCCATGTGCGCAGCCTTCCTCGTGAGTGCGTTCGTCACCTCAATTCCCGCAGTGGCAAGCGCCATGGCTACAGTGCCCGCTGCCTGAGCGGTCATGGTTACCAGTTGGCGCGTCGTTAAGAACGTTCCGACCGGAGCCGCTGCGACCCCCAGTGGCGGCTCCAAACTGAAGGGGCGGTGTTCGGGCACCGCTCTTTTTTATTTGGTCTTTGCGCTTGCGTGGGCGTGTCGTAAATGGGTCGCCTTGCGGCGACACGTGATATTTGCACATTCCTGCGGAACGTGCGTTTTTGCCTCTGGTGGGGATTTTTGGGAACAGAGAAGGAGGGCCTTGGGTGCCTGATCTTGACTTTGAGCACCAGGTGGGCGGCCGTGTTGCGGGGGTGGATGAGGTGGGCCGGGGTCCTTTGGCGGGCCCCGTCACAGCGGCGGCCGTAGTATTGGACCTCGCGTGCATTCCCGAGGGGTTGGACGATTCAAAGAAATTGACAATGCGTAGGCGCGAGGCGTTGTGGTTGGAAATTGTCGCCAGTGCGGATGTGTCGGTGGCGCATGCCTCTTTGGATGAGATCGAACAGCTCAATATTTTGCGCGCCTCACATCTCGCGATGGAGCGGGCGGTAGCGGGTTTGATGTGCCGCCCTGATCATGTGTTGGTCGATGGCACGATGGTGCCACGTGGTTTGACCATTCCTGCGACTCCGATTGTGCGTGGCGATGGACGTTCCCTGTCGATTGCGGCGGCTTCAATTGTGGCCAAAATATGTCGCGACCGGATCATGGTGGATTTGGCGCAACAGCATCCCGGCTATGGCTGGGAAACCAACATGGGATATGGATCGAAAAGCCACATGGCCGCGCTTCGAAATCTCGGCCCAACCCCACACCATAGACGTACCTTCAAGCCCGTCCACAACATGTTGTGACAAGGTTTTTTCTTAACGCTTTGATTCAAAAAAGAATTTGACCGCGAATCGCCGATGACTCATCCTGAGCCCAACCAACGAGCACAAAATGTGCCGGGGACAGAGGCAGACGATGACCAAACATGTAAAGGGCGCTGAGGCGCTTCCCTTGAACCAAATTATTGCGGGCGACTGCATTGATGTGATGAACAGCCTGCCTGCGGGTTCTGTTGATCTGATCTTTGCCGATCCGCCTTATAACTTGCAGCTCAAGGGTGATTTGCACCGCCCCGATAACTCTAAAGTGGATGCAGTTGATGATCACTGGGATCAATTCAATTCCTTCCGTGCTTATGACGAGTTCACCACGGCTTGGTTGAAGGCGGCGCGCCGGTTGCTCAAGCCGAATGGTGCGATCTGGGTTATTGGCAGCTATCACAACATTTTTCGGGTTGGCGCGTCTTTGCAGAACGAGGGCTTCTGGATCCTCAACGATGTGGTCTGGCGCAAGTCCAACCCGATGCCGAACTTTCGGGGCAAACGCTTTACCAATGCCCACGAGACGATGATCTGGGCGGGCAAGGACGAGTCCTCGAAATACACTTTCAATTACGAGGCGCTGAAAGAGCTGAATGACGGCATTCAGATGCGCAGTGATTGGGTGATGCCGATTTGTACGGGCCATGAGCGTCTGAAGGATGACAATGGCGACAAGGCCCATCCGACGCAAAAACCCGAAAGCCTGTTGCACCGTATTTTGGTGGGGTCCACCAACCCCGGTGACGTTGTGCTGGATCCATTCTTTGGCACTGGCACGACCGGTGCTGTCGCCAAAATGCTGGGCCGTGAATATATCGGGATCGAGCGTGAGGCGGCCTATCGCAAGGTGGCTGAGAAACGTATCGCCTCGGTGCGCAAGTTTGATCGCGAGGCGTTGACTGTATCGGCCTCCAAGCGGGCCGAGCCCCGCGTGCCCTTTGGCCAGTTGGTTGAACGTGGCATGCTGCGTCCGGGCGAAGAGCTGTATTCGATGAACAAGCGCCACAAGGCCAAGGTCCGTGCCGATGGCACGTTGATTGGCGATGACATCAAGGGGTCGATCCACAAGGTCGGTGCCCATCTGGAGGGCGCGCCCAGCTGTAATGGGTGGACCTACTGGTGTTTCAAACGCGAGGGCAAGGTTGTGCCTATCGACGTGTTGCGCCAGCAGATCCGCTCGGAAATGCAGAACTGATTTTACCTACACCGCCTGGTGCCTGCGGCCTTTACCCAAGGCTTTACCAACGGCACCACACCTATGCCCCGCCTCTTCTGGCGGGGTTTTTTTTGGTGCTTCTCAAAATTGCGGTGATCGGTCTTACATTGCACTCATGAACTGCAGGAGGCATGTCACATGGTGGATTTGAGCAGCGCATTGGAGTCGTTCCGGCGCAGTCGAATACCCGAAGATACGCCCCAACACCGCTATGCCGAGGAGGCCTTGGCCCGCAACAAGCGCCAAGGCATGGATCTGGCGGTAAAGGCGCGCATTGCTGCTTTGTCGATCACTGGTCTGCTGCTGATCTACCTCAATTCCAGTTGGGACGTTCTGTGGTATCTTTTCTTGCTGTTTTGCCTTGCCATGCTTGGCGTGTGGCAGCGGCGGGTGGGACGTGTCGGTCAATCGCGGGCAGAATTGGCGCTGTTGTTTGCCGATCTGCTGCTGCTGACCGTTGCCTTGCTGGTTCCCAATCCGTTGCAAAGGGAGTTGGCGCCAACCGCACTGATCTATCAGTATGATGTCTTTCAGTATTTCTACGTCATCCTCGCAGCGGGTGTGCTGAGTTATTCGTGGCGCACGATCATCGCGATCGGCAACTGGACACTGATGCTGTGGATGTTGGGCGCGGCGTGTGTGTGGTGGTTCGGCTGGAGCGACCCGCGCATTTCGGATGCCGCAAGCCAGATGCAATCCTACGCGCCTGACATTGGGCTCGTAGCTGATCCCAACCTTGTCCACTGGGATTTGCGCATTCAGGAAGTTGTCGTTTTTTTCCTTGTATCAGCAATTTTGGCGGTGGTGGTGCGCCGCTATCAGGCGCTGGTGCTCGACAGTGCCGAGATGGCCCGCGAGCGCACCAATCTGTCGCGCTATTTCTCTCCCACGATGGTTGAAGAACTTTCCCACAAAGATGAGCCACTGGGTCAGATCCGCAGTCATGACGCGGCCATCCTGTTTGTCGATATTGTCGGTTTCACGGCCTATGCCGATGGCCGTCCGCCGCAAGAGGTGATCGAGACCTTGCGCGCCTTTCACGCCCGCATGGAGAGCGAGGTATTCGCCCATGGCGGGACCTTGGACAAGTATCTGGGCGACGGTTTGATGGCGACCTTTGGCACGCCGTTGCCGCTTGCGGATGATGCGGCACGGTCTGTGGCATGTGTGCAGGCCATGGTGAATCGCATGGAGGCATGGAATGCGGTCCGACGCGCAGAAGGATTGATCGAGATTGACGCCCGTTTCGGGCTGCACTTTGGGCCGGTCGTTCTTGGCGACATCGGTGCGAACCGGTTGGAGTTTGCGGTATTGGGAGACTCTGTAAACGTGGCCAGTCGCCTTGAGGCGATGACCCGTGCGCTTGACGTCCGTGCCATTGTCAGTGATGCGGCGATGATCGCAGCGGGTCGTCCAGAGGGCTTGCTCAAAGCGCCAGATCAGCAGGTACGCGGCGTGGCTGCGCCCTTGGCCGTGTGGGTTGTAGATTAGGGTGTATTATTCCGCGCCAGTTTGACCAAGATCAGGGCGGGCCCGTTTTGAGAGGATAAAATGGACAAGGATCATAGAGGAGTCCTTGCACCATGCCACGCGTCACTGTTTTGACCATTCTTCTTGCCATCACCCCAATGTGCGCAGCCGCACAGGATCTTGAGCGAGGTGAGGCCCTGTTTCACATGCATTGCGCCACCTGCCACGGGATTGAGGCACACGGCGACGGCCCGATGGGGCCTGCCCTCGTGGTGCAGCCGCCGAATTTGCGTGACTTGGCGACGCGCAATGGGGGCAAATTCCCAGTGACCCGCGTTGTCATGCGGATTGATGGGCGCGACCCACTGGTCAGTCATGGGTCGCCCATGCCGGTTTACGGCTCGTTCTTTCAGGTGGATGAAGAGATGATGCAGGCCGAAACCGGTCAGCCGATCCTGACCAGTTCACCGATTGTCGATCTGGTGTCCTATCTGGAAACTTTGCAGGACTGATCTCAGCGCGGCAGTGGATTGGTGGCCTTGTTATAGGCGCTCCAATCCGTGATTTCCGGGTAATACATATCCCGCCACTTCTTGACCCTTGGATTCATAACACGCCGCCAGATGCTGGGCATCATCGCCGTGATCGTCATTACCGGATAGCCGTAGGGCAGTTGTGGTGCGTCGGTCTCGGTGTAGGTTTGCAACACGGGGAAGCGGCGATCGGGTTTGTAGTGGTGATCGGAATGGCGTTGCAAATTGATCAACAACCAGTTGGAGGCCTTGTGCGCCGCGTTCCACGAATGGCGCGGTTGGACGTGTTCGTATTTGCCCTCGCCCAGATGTTTGCGCGTGAGTCCGTAATGTTCGATGTAGTTGACCAGCTCCAATTGCCAGATTGCAACTCCGGCTTGGACAAGGAACAGACCCACGCCAGCCCATCCCCCAAGCGCAAAGGCCAGCACAAAGCAGATGGCCTGCATTGTGTAATATTTCCAAAACGGGTTTGAGAAATCGGATGCAGGCAGGTTCTTGCGCGCCAGCATCGCCTTTTCAGCGTTCCACGCGGAATGAAAGCATTGCCGCAAGACGCGGGGGTAAAAGCGGTAGAAGCTTTCCCCCATCCGCGCTGTCACCGGGTCCTTGGGTGTGGCGACGTAGCGGTGATGCACCAGCAGGTGCTCAGATCGGAAGTGCGAATACAGCACCATGGCCAGCAGCGCGTCAGCCAGCCAGCGTTCCAGCTTGTTTTTCTGGTGCATGAGTTCGTGAGAGTAATTGATCCCGACCGTTCCGGTTATCACCCCGACACCGAAGAAAATGACTATTTTTTCGAGTGTGTTGAGGTGATCTGCCGGAGCTACGTACCAGATCAGTCCGAAGAGAAAGACGAACTGTGCAGGCACCCAAAGGATTGTAATCGCCGTGTACCAGAACATCTGCGCATCTGTTGTTTCCAGATCGGCGTTGTCCGTGTTCAGCCCGACGGCAAAGTCCAGGGCCGAGAACAGATACCATGTAATCACTGGCAACAGCAGTACCGTCCATCCGCCGTATACAGCGCTGATGATCCCAAGCGGGATCAGCAGGAAGGACAGGGCAAAGGGCAAGGCGTTTTGGGCTTTGGCTACAGTTGTCGGAGGCAGGATCATGGAGCGGTATCCTTGGGTTTTTGCGCACGTTTTTACCCTAAAGGATGCGACTGGTTTCTGCCAAGCGTAACGCTGCGCCGCGTTTTATTTGTTCACCAGATCAAAGGCTTTGCGCATGACTGTGGGCAGGTCGGATGGGCGGAACTGATCGCGCGCGAGAAAGGAGCCTGTGCGGGGGTCCGCATCCGATACCTGGGCTGTCATCACATCAAGGATCAGGTGGAAATGGGTAAACGTGTGGCGCACTTCGCCGCCGCTTTTGTGCCAGTCGGCCTCAAAGGGCGCATTTTGGGGGCGAGGTGCGCTGACATCCACCCAGTCTGAACTCGGCCAGCCCAACATTCCGCCCAACAATCCCTTGTCGGGGCGTGTTTCCAGTAACCATGCGCCATCGCTGCGCTGCGCCAGATACACAGTGCCGTGGCGGACCGGCTTGGCTTTTTTCGCCAGCTTCCTGGGCAATTCTGCGGCGGTGCCGTTGATGCGCGCCTGACAGGGGTCGCGCCATGGGCAGATACCGCAAGCCGGGTTTTTAGGTGTGCAAATAGTGGCGCCAAGGTCCATCACCGCTTGGGCGTAGTCGCCGGGGCGCGCATTCGGTGTCAACGTGTCGGCGTGGGCGGTCAGCACTGGCTTGGACGCGGGCAGCGGCATGTGTTCGTCAAACATCCGCGCCATGACCCTTTCGACGTTGCCGTCCACCACCGTGTGGGGCAGATCAAACGCGATGGATGAGATCGCGGCTGCAGTATAAGGGCCGATCCCCGGCAATTTCAGCAACGCCGCATGATCAGCAGGAAACTGGCCGCCATGATCGGCCACAACGGTGCGTGCACATTTCAGCAAGTTGCGCGCCCGCGCGTAGTATCCGAGCCCGGCCCATTCACCCATCACGTCCGCATCTTCGGCGGCTGCCAGATCGCGGACGGTGGGCCAGCGCGCAATGAATCGCTGAAAATAGGCGGTGACGGCTGCGACGGTGGTTTGTTGCAACATGATTTCAGACATCCAAACGGCATACGCGTCGGGTTGTATGCCTGCCTTTTTGTCGGCCGGGGCCACCCGCCACAGCATGTCGCGCGCATGCACATCGTACCAGTTCAGCAATTCATCGCTTAGGTCACGCAAGAGTTATGAATCCTTGTATCGTGGTGGCTGGTGATCACGCCCGTCTCCGCTATGATCACGGGCAGTTGATCTTACGATTGAACAGGAACATAGCCATGGCCCCGCGCCGCGCCAGTACAAAAGGGTTCAAACGGACAGCGACGCTGCTGACCGGGCAAATCCGGCGTGCCAGCGAATCCCGCGGTTTTGCCCAGAGCCGGTTGCTGACGGACTGGGCAGAAGTGGCAGGCCCCGATGTTGCCGCCGTCGCCCGCCCCGTCGAGGTCAGCTATGGTCGTGGTGGCATGGGCGCGACCCTGACCCTGCTGACGACCGGAGCGCAGGCCCCGATGCTTGAGATGCAGAAAGATCAACTGCGCGCGAAAGTGAATGCGGTTTACGGTTACAATGCCATTGCGCGCATTCGAATTACCCAGACCGCGGCCACCGGTTTTTCCGAAGGGCGTGTCGCCTTTGGTGCCGCGCCGAAATCTGCGGGTGTCGTGCCCCCCGATCCGTCCGTCAGGGCGGCGGCCAGTACCGCCACCGCCCCGGTTCAAGATGATAGTCTGCGTGCAGCCCTGGAACGGCTCGGCACGCATATCCTGACAAAAGAGAAACAAGGAACACGCACATGAAACGTTTTCTTCCGGCGATTATCGCCTTTGCCATTGGTGTTGGCGGTTATGTCTGGTGGAGCGGGTCTCAGTTCGGTCCAACGCCACAGCAACAGGCGCAAGCCGAGAACCTGCTGGGGGCGGCGAACGCACAGGCTTCCGGTGACGATATCGACACGTCTTCGGTGGCCGAAATGCGGATCGGCAACCCGGACGCGGCCGTGACTGTCATCGAATATGCCAGCTACACATGCCCGCATTGCGGTCGTTTCCATCAGGGTCCCTTCAAGCAGCTGAAGTCGGATTACATCGACACAGGCAAAATCAACTTCATCTACCGCGAAGTGTATTTTGACCGCTTTGGCCTCTGGGCCTCGGCGATCGCGCGCTGTGCAGGGACGCCTGAGAGCTTCTTCGGCATTACCGATATGCTTTATGCGACGCAGGCGGAATGGAGCCGTGCCGGTGGTGGCGATCCATCGGTGATCGTTGAGGAGATCCGCAAGATTGGTCGCCTGGCTGGCCTCGACAATGATCGCCTTGAAGCCTGTTTGCAGGACGGTGACAGCCTGCGCACCTTGGTGGCATGGTATCAGAAGAATGCCGAGGAAGATGGCATTCGCTCGACCCCCAGTTTTGTCATCAATGGAACGACATATAACAACATGTCCTTTGCAGAGATGTCCCAGATCATCGACGACGCCTCGGGCAGCTGATCCAATTGAGGCGCTTGCGCGCCACACTATTGTTTTGGGGGGCGTTGCCCCCCGGACACCGAAAGGATGTACGGAATACGGGCCTTTGTGCTCTGTCACAGGTCGGTTTTGATTTCAGGGGGCTTTGCCCCCGGCCTTGCGGCCTCCCCCAAGGTGTTTGGCACCCAAAGACAGGCTAGGGTTTGGGCAGTGCGGCAAGGGCGCTGTCCAGCGCGCTTGTGTCGTGAAAGTTGAGCCTGACCGGCAAGGTAATCACCTTGCTACGATAGGATGGTGGCAAGCGCACCGCGTCTTTTTCCGTGGTGACCAGTTGTGCCCGTTGCATCCGAGCGCTTTTTTCCAATCGCGACAGCAATGCAGGCGAGAGTTTTTGGTGATCGCCGAGGGCTTCGGTGTGCACTAGAGTTGCGCCCAAGCCTCGGAGCGTGGCGAAAAATTTATCGGGACGCCCGATCCCTGCAAAGGCGAACAGGGGCGTGTCTGTCCAGTCCATCCCGGTTTGCAGGGGGGTCAGCTCTGCCTTGAGCCTTGGCAGTTCGGCTGGCAGTGGTTGCGCGTCGAATTTGGCTTGTGCCGTAGCTGGCCCGATGCTGAGCAACAGATCTGCTCGTGCCAGACCGGTTTCTACAGGTTCCCTCAATGGCCCCGCAGGTAAGCAAAGCCCATTGCCGAACCCGGTTTCTGCATCCACCGCCACTATGGATAAATCCTTGGCCAAGCTGGGGTTCTGGAAACCGTCATCCAGCACAATGACGCTGGCGCCTTCGGCGATGGCTGCCTGGGCTCCGGCCAGTCGATCATGCGCCACCCATGTGCGTGCAAATGCGGACAGCAACAGCGGTTCATCACCCATCTGAGCTGCACTGTGTTTGCCCGGGTCGACTTCAAGTGGTCCTTTTTCTGCGCCGCCGTATCCGCGGCTGACGATATGAGGTGTGTGATAAAGATCCCGCAACCGTTCGACGAGCGCCATGACGGTGGGTGTCTTGCCGGTGCCACCTGCATTGATGTTGCCAACGCAAATCACCGGTACACCAACGCGGGAATGTGCGCCCTTGGCCAGTCGCCGCGCCGTTGCTGCGCCGTAAATACGGCCCAAGGGAGCCAGCAAGCGCGCCCGAACATCCCGTGCGCCTTGCTGACTTGTCCAGAAGGCAGGCGGGCGCATCAGGTGGCCCCTTTCAGCTTTGCATCCAGTTTGGTCTGGATCAGTCCAATAACACGGTCAAGGCTTTCTGCGCCTTGTGTCGTGACATCCCATCCGGCGATGGCCATTTGTGCAGCGCGATCCGGGGCCGTCATTTCGGTGACGGCAGTGCCGAGGTCGCTTGCATCCCGTGCGAGGCGCGCTGCCCCCGCGTTGAGCAGGCGGTTTAGGGCATCACCATGCTGGCCGACATGGTTTCCATAGAGGATTGCGGCCCCATGCGCGGCAACCGTGTAGGGATCGCAAATGATGTCGCCGGGCAAAAGCGTTCCACCGATCAGCACGACAGGGGCTATGCGCAACCAAAGCCCAAGGTCGTCATCCGTTTCAGCGATCAGCACTTGGGTATTGTCATCAGGCATTTCGCCATCTGCCCAGAGGGCAAAGCGCAATCCGCGTTTGCGCAGCACAGCCGTGGTTGTTGTCAGATGGTTGCTGTCCGGAATCTGCAGGATGAGTAACAGGCGGTGCGAGGTTTTGAGGGCTTGGCGATGTGCCGCAATAACGGTTGTCAGTTCGCCCTGTTGCACATTTGCGGCCAACCACGTCGCCCGCCCACCCAGGGCTTCGGCCATGTCCGTCAGGTCAGTGTCTGCTGCAGGTAGGGTGCGTCCGAATGGGCGCAGTGGGGCTGCGATCTCGATGTCAGACAGGGGGCGTCCCAGCTGGGCAAGCCGCATATGTGCGGGCTGAGAGCGCGCTATTACTGTTTCAAATCGGGCAAGCAGACGGCGCGGCACCTCGGGTAGCCACCTGTCGCGGCGACGTTCAAAACCATTGCGGGCAGCATCGACCAGCATCATGTACGCCCCGCTATCTGCTGCCGACAGGATCAGGTTGGGCCGCAATCCGCCCCACGTCCAGACAACCACATCGGGTTTCCAATGCTGCACAAATGCCTCGGTCAGATCGGGGTGGTCGACGGGAAGGGCTTCTGCAATCAGCCCGGGATCGCCTTCAATGGACGCCAGTCCATCAACATCTGTCAGAACCACTGTGCATCCTTGGCGTGCGGACACCATACGATGTGCAAGGTCGACCACCGCACGCGTATTGGCGGCTTCACCGACATGAATCCAGATCACTTCGCCCTCGGGACGTGCTGCGACCGGATGAAAGGCCGGAGCCGCCCGGCGTCCTGACAGGGTGCGATAGGCCGCAAGCCCCAGTGAGCCTCGGGTGGATGAGGTCAGCCCAGTTCCTCCGTTGCCGCCGCAGCATTCTCTTCGTCCCGCAGGCGGTGCAGGTGCGCAATGAAATAGCGCATATGGGCATTGTCTACAGTCCGCTGCGCTTCGGATTTCCAGGCGTTATAGGCGGTATCGTAGTCGGGGAAGATGCCGACAACATGCAGATCATCCACGTTCTTGAAAACGTTTTGGGTTGGATCGACAAGCTCGCCACCGAAGACGAGGTGCAGGCGTTGGGTCATGGCTGGATCCTTTGTGTTGCGCGTATCGCGGTCAGCGGCAGTTTGCTTATATGGCAGGGCGGGTCAAGCGGCGGAAGGGTCCAGCCGTTCAACGATATCGTCGTGCAAGGTGGGGTTAGCGGCCACCACGCCGTTGAGTTTGGGAATGGCGTTGTTGAACTTGAGCGCTGCCCCGGTGCGATCCGTGATCCGCCCGCCTGCTTCGCTGATGATCAGCGCACCTGCCGCGATGTCCCACTCCCAACTGGGCCGCAACGTCAGCATGCCGTCGAACCGTCCTTCACCGACCAGAGCCAGACGATAGGCCAGCGAAGGGCGGTAGTGCCGTTCGACATCCGGCGCGCCTGTGGTCCAGTTCTTGTCTGCAAAGTTGGGCCGTGCTGCCAACAGTCGTGTCTCTGGTTTGAGATTGCGGCCGGACACCTGCAGGGTCGCGCCGTTCAGGGTCGCGCCCGTCCCAAGACCGGCGGCATAGAGCTTGTCGCGCAAGGGCAGATAGATCGCGGCGGCGGTGACTTTTCCCCGGTGTGCAGTGGCGATGGAGATGGCCCACGTGTTGGACCCCTCGACAAAGCTGCGCGTGCCGTCAATCGGATCAATGATGAACGTTGTGTCATTGGCCAGTCTCGCTGCGCTGTCCTCGGTTTCTTCTGACAACCAGCCATAGTCGGGCCGCGCCGTATGCAACGTGCTGTGCAACAGCGCGTTAACAGCAAGATCGGCTTCGGTCACAGGCCCCGCATCATCGGGTTTGTCCCAACGGTTGGCTGTGGGCCCGGCAAAGCTAGTGGCCACGCGCCCGGCCATGCGTGCCGCGTCGATCAGCAGGGGCAGGTCAGTCGCCGGCAAGGGTCATTCCGCTTACGAGCAGCGAAGGCACAACGCGGCTAAGGTGGGTGCGCGCGTCATTGGCAGGCACAATTGCGCGCAGCATTTCCGGCAGGCTACCGGCGATTGTGCATTCATTTACAGGATAGGCGATTTCGCCGTTTTCGATCCACAATCCGGCGGCGCCGCGTGAATAGTCTCCGGTGTTGGGATTGATCGTCGAGCCAATCATGGAAGTCACAAGCAGCCCGGTGCCCATGTCCCGGATCAGGTCTGTGCGTGTCACGTCACCTTGTGTCAGCGCGACGTTCCACGTGGCGGGGTTGGGAGGCCCGGATGTGCCACGTGCGGCATTGCCAGTCGATGGCATGCCCAATTTGCGCCCCGTGGCCAGATCCAGTGTCCAGCCTGTCAGCACGCCATCCTGCACAATGGCGCGTGGTCGTGTCGGCATGCCTTCGCCGTCAAATGGGCGTGAGGCGGTGGCGCGGGGGCGGTGCGGGTCTTCGATCAGATCAATGCCGTCGGGCAATACGCGCGCGCCGAGCCGCTCGCGCAACCAAGAGGCGCCCCGCCCAATGCTGGACCCGTTTGCAGCGGCCAAAAGGTGCCCGATCAGGCTTGAGGAGATCCGCTCGTCAAAGAGCACGGGATAGGACCCGGTCGGAGGTTTGCGCGCGCCAAAGCGTTCCACGGCGCGTTCGGCGGCTTCGATCCCGATCTCGTCAGGCATGCGCAGGTCAGTCTGAAAGATCCGGCTGTCCCCGCTATAGTCGCGCTCCATTGCGGCACCTTCCCCGGCGATGGCGACACAACTGATGGCACGATCTGTACGGCGATAACCGCCGGAGAACCCGTTGGATGTGGCAAGCCAGATGTCTCGCATGCCGTAAGCTGCGGTGCTTTGCTGGACCTGCGATACGCCTGAGACACCCTGTGCGGCGGCTTCTGCGGCCAACGCATCATTTTGCAGGCTTTCGGGTGTGGGTTCCGGGGTAGCGTCGCTGAGTTCCAGCGCATCAATGTCCCAATCTGCTGCCAGATCTGATGCGTCTGCCAGCCCGCAATAGGGATCGTCCGGCGCTTCGCGCGCCATCGCCACCGCCCGCTCTGCCATCTCGACAATAGTGGTGTCGGATGCATCCGAAGAAGAGACGTTGGCCTGCTTTTGACCAAGTATGACCCGCAGCCCAAGATCTATCGATTCAGATCGCTCTGCCTGTTCTAGCGCACCCATGCGAACGTCAACCGAGGTTGATGTGCCTTGGACAACCAATGCATCGGCACTGTCGGCGCCTGCGTCACGCGCGGCGGCCAAAAGGCGTTGGGTCAATTCGGAATGATTGGTCATGCGCGGCTCCGCCTGTGGGTGCGCATCAGGTAGCTTTGCCCGCGCCACAGTGCAAGGGGCGCAGGCAAGGCGCAATTAACGCAAGCGCTGACCGTTGGCCAGGACATGGCCCTGTTCGTTGACTTCGATACGGGATTTCAGGCTGTCCTCACCATCACCGGGAACTGCAAACAGTCCCATCATCATCCGCGCACCCATGGCTTGTTCTTCGGGCAACAGCCCCATGCTGACCAGCTTGTTGATCAGGCCATTGCCACCCACAAGACTCAAGTTCACGCCGCCCAAGGGCCGTGGCATGCCGTCAAAGGTCAGCAGATCCCCGTTATCAAAAGTAAAACCGCCATCCCCCGTCAGGCGGGCACCCACGGCATCCAGCTCCAGCTTCTCGAGTGTCAGAGCGTTCAACTCACCCGGTGCCGCGCCCGTGGTTTCAAGCAATGCAGCTTGGGTTGGATCGAGGAAGTCAAACAGCACTTTGGCCTTTCCGCTGAGTTCAACAACCAACGTGGCTGGATCGCGCGGCAACTGCCCGGTAGGATCGAACAAGCCCCACAGCGTATCGGCCATTTCAAAATCCTCAAGCGCGATGCCAAGGCCGAAGCCCTGTTCGTCATCGGATTTCTGCAAGGGCAACAGCATGTCAAAACCGGTCTGAGCCGCCATGAAAGAGATCGGCAACGGCAGTTCGGTCAGCAGCATGTTGAGATTCACGTCGGTTTGGCGCGCTTCGTATGTCAGACCGTCCGGCGTCATGCCCACACCCAGCGTGCCGCCACCGGAAACGCTGTTGATAGTGCCGCTCCCGTCCGGGCCGTCAAAGCTGGCCTGATACTGTCCGCTTGTGCTGTTGAACGTGCCTTGGAACGCAAAGCCATCGTTCAGCATGGCATTGAGGTCGGCGGGATCAGTTTCGAGTGGCAGATCTCCGCCGCCTGTGAATGTCAGCCCCTCCATCGCGCCGGAGACGTCGAGCAGGCCCTCGCCAGCGGGGTCTTTGAAAAAGACAGTATAGTCCATGGCGCTGGCGCTCATGTCCTGCACGATGTTGCGCAGATCACCCAGCTTGGTCTGCGTGACGTATGAGACGTCCTTGAACGAGAACTCCATTTTTGCGACCTGTTCGGTCAGGATCACGCCGTTGAAGTTCACATTGGCTAATCGCATCGTCAGCGCATTGGCTGCGTAGGTGTAGGTGATTTCGTCAGGGTCGCCTGTAGCGGACATCACGGGGGTGTCTTGCGTGTAGTCGAGTGTCAGGTCGACGGCATCACCGTTATTCGGTTCAAGCGCAATTTGGATGGCGGACTGTGCAGGCAGTTCGATGGACACACTGCCATCGCCCTTTTCCACAAAGCGGATCGTCTCAAAGTCGATCTCGGTTGTGGCATCCATCGTGTCATCGCCAAAATCCATCGCCATTTTCAGATCCGAGACCGTTACAGTCCCGCCTGACGTGGTTTCAGAGGCGGTGATGTCATATCCGGCGCTGGTCATGTACCCTTTCCAATCGGACCACACTTGCGCGGCAGTAACATCGGCCAGTGCGGCTGTTGCGGGCATGACAACAGCAAGCGCCGTTGTGCTGGCAAAACGGGAAATACAGGGCATTATGAGAATCCTTTGGTACGGCTATACGCGGCATGGTCTGGCAGCTCGGATGCGGCGTCAAGACCGGAGGCCTGACGACCGAAGGCTGTCGTGTATGTGATGGGACATACGCGGCTGAATGCAAGTTTACAAAGGGGTGTCTTGGATGACCGACATGACAGGCAAGACTGTGCTTATTACGGGCGCAAGTCGTGGGATCGGGGCGGAGGCCGGTCGCGTGTTCGCAGCCGCAGGGGCCAATGTGGTGCTGTGTGCCCGCAGCACGGACGCGATTGAGGCTTTGTCCGACGAGATCGGGCCGAAGGCCCGCGCCGTGGCCTGTGATGTCAGCGATTATGCGCAGGTTGCGGGCGCCGTCGCGCAAGCAGTCGAGGCGTTTGGTCGCCTTGATGTCATGATCAACAATGCAGGCGTTGTCGAACCGATCTCGCATTTGGCCGCAGCGGACCCGGAGGCGTGGAGCAGTGTGATTGATATCAACCTCAAGGGTGTCTTTTACGGGATGCGCGCGGCATTGCCGGTGATGACACAAGCCGGAGGGGGCACCATCCTGACTGTCAGTTCAGGTGCCGCACATGGCCCGACCGAGGCATGGTCGCACTACAATGCGTCCAAGGCGGGTGCGGCGATGCTGACCCGTTGTGTGGACCATGAGAACGCAAGCGACGGTATCCGGGCGATGGGGCTCAGCCCCGGCACTGTCGCAACCCAAATGCAGCGTGAGATCAAGGCAAGCGGCATCAACCGGGTCAGCCAGTTGGATTGGTCCGACCACATCCCGGCGGACTGGCCCGCACGGACCTTGTTGTGGATGTGTTCGCCAGACGCGGATGGTTACATTGGTCAGGAAATTTCGCTGCGTGATCCAGACATTCGCGCCAAGGTTGGCCTGTCGTGATCCGCGTTGACGATGACGGCCCGGTCTGGACAATCACGCTTGACCGAGCGGACAAGGCCAACGCGCTGACCCCCGACATGCTGCGCGAACTGGCGGATCTGGCCGAGGCCGCAGGGGATGCGCGCGCGGTGATCCTGACGGGGGTGGGCCGGGTATTCAGTGCCGGGGCCGATCTGGACGCGGCCAAGGCTGGTCTTGCAACATCACCCGATTGGGAGCGTTTGTCGGGTGCATTGGCCGCTTTGCCGGGGCTGACAATTGCCGCCCTCAACGGGACAGTGGCAGGGGGTGCCATGGGCATGGTGCTGGCCTGTGATCTCAGGCTTGCGCCACCACACGCCAAGTTTTTTTACCCGGTGATGAAGCTGGGATATCTGCCCCAACCCAGCGACCCTGCGCGCCTTGCCGCGCTCATTGGCCCTGCGCGCGCGAAACTGATGTTGCTGGCCGGGCAAAAAATCACGGCAGAGGTGGCCTATGCCTATGGGTTGGTCGATGAGATTATGGAGGGGGACCAGATCATTGCCCGTGCGATGGAATTGACCCAAGACTCGGTGGCCGCGGATCAGCGTATCGCACACAAAATCAAGGGACTTTGCACGGGCATTTAGAGACTTAGCGCTTGCGTCGCTTGCCCGGCACCTTCGAGGCAAACTCCGGCGGGCGCTTGCGCACCCATGCGGCGAACTTGGCAATCCGAGGATGTGTGCGCAGCGTTTCTGGTGTGTTGTAGTGACGCGCCAGCTCCGCTTCGGTCAGGGTAGCGTGGATTTCGCGATGGCAAATGTGATGGAGCAGGACTGTGGGGCCGCCTTTGCCGCCCTTCAGTTTGGGAATGAGGTGGTGCAGGCTTTGCGGGGCGTCGGGTGGGATCGGGCGATCACATAGCGGACAGATCGGATCGCTCATGTTTGCACTCTCTTGCACATCGGTCGGACCACGTGAGACATGTGGCTGTGGACACGCAAGACAAGAGGTGCGCTGTGGAGTTTGATCTGGAGAGCCAACCGGAGATCGTGCAGACGGTCGTGGGCTATGCTTTGCAGGGGTGGGAACTGGCGCTGAGTTGGTTGTTGAGCCCGGCAGCATGGTCTCAGTTCGGACTGCTGGTGGTGGCCTACATCGCAGCCGTCTTGCTGACGCGCAGAATACAACCAACGCTGGGCCGTCTACTCGATCCCGGTGAGGCCGAGGGCTATATCCCCACTGCGCGCCGATTCGTAGCACAGTTCTTACCGTTGATCCTGCCCTTGCTAGCCTATGTCCTCACGGGCATTGGCGAAAGCGTTGTGCGTTCGATTTTTGACAGCGGGGCTGTCATCGCATTTGGCAAACGTATCTTCCTGTTCCTTGCCGTGCGCGCCTTGGTGCGTGATATCGTAACCGATCCGTTCCTGAAACTGCTGGGCAAATACGTGCTTGTCCCGGTCGCGGCCATCTATGCTCTTGGGTTGCTGGAGATCGCAGCAACCCGGCTAGAGGAAACGATTGTCCCTTTGGGCAACCTGTCCTTCAACATGTTGTGGCTGTTGCAATTTGTTGTCGTCGCGGGCGTGATTTTCTGGCTCGGGCAATGGTCCAACAGTCAATCCACGGTCTTTATCCAGAAGCAGGAAGAGATGCGCCCATCGCTGCGGCAACTTGTTGCCAAGGCAGTGGAGTTCGTGATCTTTGGCGTCGCTTTCCTTGTGCTGATGAACATCATGGGCATCAATCTGTCTGCACTCGCCGTTCTTGGCGGGGCCATTGGTGTTGGCCTTGGTTTTGGTCTGCAAAAGATTGCGTCGAACTTCATTTCAGGGGTCATTCTGTTGGTCGAAGGGCAGGCCACTGTCGGCGACTATGTTGAACTGGATGGCGGCGAGGCAGGCACCATCGTCAAGATGACAGCCCGCGCGGCCATTCTTGAGACGTTTGACGGCAAGTGGATTGTTGTCCCGAACGAGGATTTTATCACGACCCGCGTGGTCAATTATTCGGACAGCGGGTCAGCCAACCGCTTCGAGGCCCCGTTTTCGGTGAGTTATGACACGGACATCAACCTTGTCCCCGACATCATCGAGGCAGCCGTGTCCAAACACCCCGAAGTGCTGAACGAGCCCTTTCCACCGGATTGCGAACTGCGCGGCTTTGGCGACAGCGGTATCGACTTTGCCGTCGAGTTCTGGGTCAACGGCATTGATGACGGCAAAAACAAATACACTTCTGATGTGCTGTTCCTGATCTGGAATGCTCTGAAAGAGCACGACATAAACATTCCCTATCCCCATCGTACGGTTGAGTTCAAAGGGCCTTTGACCACGCTGACCGCGCCAGTTTCGGAATGAGCCGTGTCGCTGTCATTGGCGGTGGTCCTGCGGGGCTGTCCGCGGCCGAGGTCATGGCAGGAGCTGGTCTGACGGTCACCGTGTATGACGCGATGCCGACTGTGGGTCGCAAGTTCCTGATGGCGGGCAAGTCAGGGCTGAACCTGACCCATGCAGCGCCACTTGACGCGCTGTTGCCACATTACGCTGAAACGGCGCAGGCGCTTGCCCCGGCGATTGCCGATTTTGATTCAGATGCCATTCAGGTTTGGGCCCGTGGGCTGGGTCAAGAGGTCTTTACAGGTACAACCGGCCGCGTCTTTCCCGAGGCAATGAAAGCCTCCCCGCTTTTGCGCGCCTGGTTGGGCCGTTTGACCGGGCTTGGTGTCCGGATCGAGACGCGCCATCGTTGTGTTGCGTTGGACGGTGACGGCGCCGTTTTCCAAACTGGCGGTGCGGACACGGTACGCATTACAGCAGATGCAGTTGTGTTGGCATGTGGCGGTGCGAGTTGGTCGCGGCTTGGCTCTGATGGGGCTTGGGCGGGGTGGGGTGCGGTGCCAACTGTCGCTTTTGCGCCATCCAATGCAGCGGTCTGGGTGGATTGGTCAGACTTCATGGATGTCCATCTGGGCAAACCATTGAAAGGGGTTGCGTGGCGTGCGGGTGCTTATCGTTCACGGGGTGAGGCGATGGTGTCGCGCCGTGGCCTTGAAGGCGGCGGGATCTATTCCGTGTCGCGTGGGGTGCGCGACGGCGAACGGTTGTTTGTCGATTTGTTGCCGGATCTCAGTGTGGATGAAGTTGCGGCCCGTCTGGCGCGACCGCGCGGCAAAGCGAGCTTTGCCAACCATGCGCGCAAGGTGTTGAAACTGGACCCGCTCAAGCTGGCGGTGTTGCAGGAATGGGGGCGTCCGCTGCCTGCCGAGCCTCTGGCTTTGGCGCGCCGATTGAAAAAGCTGGCCGTGCGCAACGATGGACTGCGCCCCATGGACGAGGCAATTTCGACAGCCGGCGGCGTGCCCTTTGCCGCACTGGACGGGCGCTTCATGCTGAAGGAGCGGCCCGGAACATTCTGCGTGGGCGAGATGCTGGATTGGGAAGCGCCAACAGGTGGGTATCTGCTGACCGCTTGCCTTGCAACGGGGCGTTGGGCAGGGCAGGGGGTCGTGGACTATCTAGCCGCAGCCGCAGCGTAGGCAGGGCGATCCCGCAGGCGTTTCGAGTAGGCTTTGACCCTGTCGGACAGGGGGTCGAACTTGGCCACGATGGACCAACCAAGGCAATGGCAGGCCAGTATGTCGGGTAGGGTTATCTGATCGCCCATCAGGAAGTCATGGATCAGCCAATCCTCGAGTTTGGACGCGTTGCGCGTGAATTCGGCCCTGAGCGTTGGTTTCACTTCTGGAACACGCAGTTTTTCTGGCAGCACAAAGCTGTGTTTGGACGCAGTCCAGAGCAGCGCATCCATTTCGTCAATCAGCCAGAGGGTCATGGCGTCTTGTTTGGCCCGTGCGGGTGTGCCGGCTGGTGCTGTCAGCCCGCCATGTTTGTCTGCGAGATACGTCATGATTGCAACGCTGTCTGTCAGCACGTGATCCCCGTCCACCAAAGCAGGGATCTTGCCCAGCGGGTTGTGGGAAAAGGCTTCTTGCGATTGGGGCATGGCCGCTTCGACCTCGTAAGGCTGACCCAGTTCTTCCAGCATCCACATCACGCGAAAGGCGCGGCTTTTGGCGGTTCCGATAACGCGGTACATGGGGCTTTCTCCTGATTTGCTTGGTTGGCAGGATTGCAGGGGTGTGCCGTGGTCGCAAGGTGCTGACAGAAATTGGCAGTGGATGATGTTACTTTTTGTGGACAAAACCAAAGGAGTTGTTGCGATGTCCCATTCCGGATCCTGTATGTGCGGCGCTGTTGCCTTTACCATCACATCACCTGTGACCGAGACAGGCGCGTGTCATTGCGGGATGTGCCGCAAGTGGTCGGGCGGCGTGTTTCTGGGTGTTGAAGTGCCGAAAGGTGCAATGGAGATCACAGGTGCTGACAATCTCACTGTCTATCCATCGTCCGCATGGGCCGAGCGTGCGTTTTGCAAGACCTGTGGGTCGTCGGTGTTTTACCGGGTGACCGCACCGGGTCCGCATGAGGGTGTGTTTCACGTGGGATTGGGCACGTTGGAAGATACGGCCAGTATTCCGCTGACAGGCGAGTTGTTTATTGATCTCAAGCCTGAGGGCTACGCGTTTGCGGGTGAGGGGCGTCAGCAGATGACCCAAGCCGAGGTGTTGGCGATGTTTGCCCCACCGGCTTGATCTGATTGTCACCTGCGGCGGCGCTGAGTTTCAGGGGGCTTTGCCCCCGTCCTTACGGACTCCCCCGGAATTTTTTTTGAACAGAGATAGGATGCGCGGGTTTTTTAACGCCGTGCCAGCATGGCCAGCCGGATAAAGCAGCGTTCCACAAGCGCAAGTGCGGGCGCGTGTTGTCCTGCCGAGCGCAATTTGAGGTCTGTGTCGGTAAGTTCGGTCAACGCCAGTTCCAGTTTGGGCGCCCCCCACGCCCGCGCCTGCGCCAGCATTTTGTCACGGTTAGGCCCCCAGATCTGTGGTCTGCCGGAGGTGTCCGTGGCAGCACGGTGCAGGGTCCTGAAATGTCGCATGGCACCGATGCATAACGAGACGGCGTTCACGCCTTGCGCCTGCAGCCGTTGCATGACCGGGCCAATGGCTGCGGCCTGTCCGTCGCCGACAACGAACAAGACATCGTCTACATCCGCCTCGATTGAGGTAGGGGCACAGGCGGCGATGTCCTCGGCGTTGAGTGGGCTGGCATCGCCACGTTTGTAGAGGCCGATCTTTTCCAGAGTCTGGCGAAAATCCCCCGGTTCGAGGTCGCGTGCAAGGTCGGTGAGCACGTGCATGGCCTCTTGCGGCGGCTGATCGATACCGGCTGCCTTGAGGTCGCGTTCGATTTCATCCCGTGTCGGGGGTGTATCGTAAATACCTGCGGCATAGGCCTGTTTATGTGTCTCAAAGGCTTTGCGTAGCTTGGACGTCGGTTTCAACGTGCCCGCTGTTACAACGATTTGTGCGTCGCCCGGTGCCCAGGCGGCGAGCGCGTCAGTGATGATCGGCCCCACGGTTTCTGTGACATCTTCGACCAGCGCCACACGCGGGCCTGGGAAAAAACCGATGGCTTTGAGCGCATCCATCAATTGTGCGGGGTCTTTGCGCAACTCGCTGCCCGAGATCCGGGTCAACCGCATTTCTTCTTCGCCGCTGGGTCCGATCAGGGCGGCCACCACCTGCTGCCGCTTTAAGGCAATCCGCATGGTGTCCGCTCCAAAGAGCAGCAGGCCAGCCGCATCAGCGTCCGGTTTAGCGCAATAGGCGTTGGCGGGCCCGGTGGCGAGCTTCACAGCTGTGTGGCCTGCAGTTGCAAGACAATCTCATCGGCGAGGATGGTCATCAGCCGTTCCTGGGCTGCGCGTTTGGCGGCCAGCGTGGCTACTGTGGTGCCCGTGGCGGAGTAGCCGACAAAGTCGCTGACCTTGCCGGAATGCGTGACTTTGCCAGTGTTTGCTTCGATTAGGGAGTAGCTGGCCCCGGCGATCAAATGGAAGCGGCGAATGTCGCCATCGGGATCAATTGCGCGATCTTCTTGCGCCACGCTCAATTCGATGGCGAGCCGGTATTTCGTTTCCGCGGGCCGCCCCAACCGTTCTTCGAGCTGACGCACGAGGAAGAATCCTTCGCGGTCCACAGGCGGATCCACGGCAATGGTGTTGAGCAGGCCAGTCGCCGAACCGTTTGGTCCGTAGACGGGCTGGAACCCGCAAGACGCAAGTGCCAGACAGAGAAGGGCGGCTTTAAACCACGACATTGATGATCCGACCGGGCACGACGATGACCTTTTTGGGTTGGGCCCCATCAAGGGCTCTGACCACAGCTTCGTGTGCCAGCCCCAGTTTTTCAACCTCTGCCTTGTCGAGATCGGCCGCGACCGTCAGTTCGCCGCGCCGTTTGCCGTTGATCTGGATGGGCAGCGTGACCGTGTCGGACACCAGCATTTTCTCGTCCGCCTTTGGCCACGGCGCATGAATGATCAAACCCTCGCCACCCTGATGCGCCCAGATGTCTTCGGCCAGATGCGGCGTCATGGGGGCCATCAACTGGGCAAGAGTCATGATTGCCGTGCGTTGGGCCGCGTGGCTGGCCTTGGACTTTTGCAGCGTTGCCGTGAAGCCATAGAGTTTGGCGATGGCGGCGTTGAAACCAAAAGATTCGACCCCCATCGTCACGTCATGGATGGTTTTGTGCATGGCGCGCAGCAGGTCTTCGTCGTTTTGTCCGGCTGCGTCGTTGTCCATCTGGCTGATCCGGTCGCAGATCGTCCAGACGCGGGCGAGGTGCTTATAGGCTGCTTCCGCACCGGATGCCGTCCATTCTACATCCCGTTCGGGTGGCGAATCGGACAACACAAACCAGCGCGCCGTGTCAGCGCCGTAGCTGGCGATGATGCCGAGCGGGTCGACGACATTTTTCTTGGACTTGGACATCTTGGCTGAAGGGATGATTTCCACTTCGGTACCATCGGCAAGTTTGCCGTCTGTGACATCCTCGGGCAGGTGATAGACAGGGCGCCCTTTGTCGTCTCGGGTCTGGTAGATCTCGTGAGTCACCATCCCTTGTGTGAAGAGTGCGTCGAACGGTTCTTCGCAACCTTGTGGCAAGTGGCCCGTGATCCGCATGGCCCGCGCAAAGAAGCGGGAATAAAGCAGGTGCAGGATCGCGTGTTCGATTCCGCCGATATACTGGTCCACATTCATCCAGTATGCAGCGTCTTCGAGATCTGTCGGATCAGCCGCGCGCGGTGAGGTGAAGCGCGCAAAATACCAAGACGAATCGACAAACGTGTCCATCGTGTCGGTTTCTCGCTTGGCCGCTTTGCCGCAGGATGGGCAAGGTACATCGCGCCATGTCGGGTGGCGGTCCAACGGATTCCCGGGGATGTCAAAGCTGACATCTTCGGGCAGCACGACCGGCAGGTTCTCTTTCTTTTCGGGGACAACACCGCAGTCGTCACAATGCACCACCGGAATCGGGCAGCCCCAGTAGCGTTGGCGGCTCAGACCCCAGTCGCGCAGGCGGTACTGGGTTTGTCCTTTGCCCAGATTGTGCACCTCGAAATAATCGATGGTTGCGTCAATCGCTTCTTGGCTCGTGACATTCTTGATGCCTGCGAAATGGTCGATAAAGACAACTTTTTCGGTTTTTGCGGGCACAAGGGCTTCGGTGCCGACTTCGGTTTCGTCACCGGGCATGTAGAACGCATTTTGCACGGGCAGATCATATTTGCGGGCGAAATCTAGGTCACGCTGGTCATGGGCAGGGCAGCCAAACACGGCGCCTGTGCCATAATCCATCAGGACAAAATTGCCGATCCAAACGGGCAGTTCGACATCCTTGTAGACGGGGTGGCGCACCCGAATGCCTGTGTCGATGCCTTTTTTCTCGGCCTTTTCCATGGCCGCTTCGGTTGTGTCCATCTTGCGGCATTCATCGATAAAGGCGGCAAAGTCGGGATTATCCGCTTCAAGCGCCTTGGCGACCGGGTGGTCGGGGGAAACGGCAATAAAGGACGCGCCGCGCATCGTATCTGGTCGGGTGGAGTAGCACAGAATCGTACCGGCGTCGTCCGTGCGGACGAAGGGAATGTCGATGCCACGGGATTCGCCGATCCAGTTGTCCTGCATCAGGCGCACCTTGGCGGGCCAGTTATCAAGGCCATCCAGGGCGGATTTCAACTCACCGGCCATGTCGGAGATCTTGAAGAACCACTGCGTCAGCTCGCGCCGCTCGACCTCTGCGCCCGAACGCCAACCTTTGCCGTCGATAACCTGCTCGTTTGCCAGCACGGTCATGTCCACTGGATCCCAGTTCACTTGGGCGTTTTTGCGGTAGACAAGACCTGCTTCGAGGAAGTCGAGGAATAGTGATTGCTGCTGGCCGTAATATTCGGGATCGCAGGTGGCAAATTCGCGGGACCAGTCAATAGACAGGCCCAGTGGCTTCATCTGGCCACGCATGTCGGCGATGTTGTCGTAAGTCCAGGTCTTGGGGTGGCCGCCAATGGCCATGGCGGCATTTTCCGCAGGCATTCCAAAGGCATCCCAGCCCATCGGGTGCAGAACGTTGTGCCCTGTCGACATCTTGTAACGGGCAATCACGTCACCCATCGTGTAGTTGCGTACGTGCCCCATGTGGATGCGACCCGAAGGATAGGGGAACATCTCGAGCACATAATACTTGGGCTTGTCGGCGATGCGTCGGGCCTTGAACACGTCAGCCTTTTCCCAGGCAGCTTGCCAGCGGGCTTCGATCTCGGATGGGGTGTAGCTTGCCATTGGGCTCGTGATCCTGGTGTTGAACGTGAAAACGCCGGGCTGGTTGGGCCCGGCGCATGTATTAGAATGGAATGGTAGCGTGCGAAAGGGGCTAGAGGCGACCGTCCGCGATGCGCAGTTGGCGGGCGCGGGTCAAGATCGCATCTTCTACCGCACGCACGGTGGCCGCACTTGCCGGACCACGGCGTGTTTGCAGCGCAACATTGAGCGCGCGTGCATCAAGTGCAGGATCTTGAACCAGAACCGTTGCACGATAAGCTGTTCCACCGCCGGGTGGAGTACCAAAGCCAGTGACGATCACGCCGGTGAAGGGATCGACCGATTGAACCGGAAGAAAGTCGAGCACTTGCAGTGCCGCTGTCCAGATATAGCGATTGACCTGCACCACCTGTTCTTCGTTGCGTCGACCGCGCAAGGCTTCCTGAATGGTGGTGCCAGCAATTCCGTCCTGTTCGCGGGCAATATCGGAATCCAAGGGGGCGTCCCCGCCACCGCGCGAACTGAACCGTGTGCCACAGCCTGCCAGAAGAATCGCGATGCCAAACACGGCCAAACGCCCCGCCTTTCGCATATTCCAGCTCAAATTGATCATGTGATGCCCAATCTCGTCTTGCCCGTGCCCCGTGATAGACAACTTAGATTCACGCCGCAAGGCACTGCGCCACAAGGACCCTTGTATAAACAGCCTGTGGGTGCGTCCCCCCGACTGTGGCAAAGCTGCACCATCCCATGTCGGAATTGTGGCGCCAGATCAGGCCTTGCTTGAGATAGTCGGGAGAATGAGTGACATACCCTGCATCCCCTCACCGGATTCCCCGGTCAGGGCGTGTGACTTAAACCCGAGGGAAAACTCATGAAAAAAGTTCTCTTCGCTACAACTGCGCTGATCGCTACAGGTAGCATGGCAGCAGCAGAAGTAAGCTTTGGTGGCTTCGGCCGCTTCGGCCTTTTCTACGACGAAGGCAATGACGCAACAGTTGGCAACGACGAAGTACGCATCGAACAGCGCTTCCGTCTGACAGCCACAGGCACAACAACTGCAGACAACGGTCTGGAGTTTGAAGGCCGTATCCGCTGGCAGACAGACGATCAAGCCACTGGCGCAGCCAACGTTGCGAACAACTCCGCAGCTGGTTTCGCTGTAACATCCGGCGGCTTCCGCCTGGACGTTGGCCACGTGTCTGACGTAATCGACTCCGGTGACGTGGTTAACTACTACGGCTACGGCGTTGGTCTGACATCGTTCGCTGAACAGTCTTCCGCGTTCAACAACGTACCGGCTTCCGGCTTCGGCACCGGCACAGACGATGTCGCCCCAACTGTCAAGCTGCGCTACACAATGGGTGACTTCACAGCATCCGCATCGATCACAGACGACTCCGGTGTCACTGACACGGTTGCAGGTACTGTGACGAAGCGCGAAGAGTACCAAATCGGTTTCGGCTACAACTTCGGTAACTACTCTGCAGGCGTCGCCTTCGGTAGCGAAGACACAGACGTTCTGGACTCCACCACCGGTGCTCTGACAGCCAGCGTCGAAAACGACTTCTGGGTTGTTTCCTTCGACGGTGAGATCGGCGCGTTCGCCTTCTCGATCCTGGTTGGTGACAGCGACATCAACGACGAGACCATGTACGGTTTGTCCGCCAAGTACGACATCGGTGCAGCCACCGAGATCCGCTTCGCGTTCTCCGACTCCGGTCTGGACGCTGAAGACGAAGTCGTCGCAATCGGCTTCCGTCACGGTCTGGGCGGCGGTGTATCGCTGCGCGGCGGTATCGGCCAAAACACAGCCGGCAACACAATTGCCGACCTGGGTGTGATCTTCAACTTCTAATAGTTGAACATCATCATCTGATGATTTGGGGCGGGCCTTTGGTCCGCCCCTTTTCTTTTGTTGCACCGTTGTCTTTAAGTGCAGATGAAAACCGGACCGATGAACAATCAAGGTTACCTGCCGTGGCGCTCAGTGATATCACAACCAAAATTGCGGATGCCGAAGCCAAGGCCGGGCGTCCCGCAGGCTCTGTCAAACTGATTGCCGTCAGCAAGGTCCAGCCCGATGCGCGCGTCGCCGCCGTTTTGGATCAAGGCCACCGCCTGTTTGGTGAAAACCGTGTGCAGGAAGCCGCAGGCAAGTGGCCCGCCTTTCGAGAAACCTACGGTGATGTCGATGTGCATCTGATCGGCCCGTTGCAAACCAACAAGGCCCGCCAAGCCATGGAATTATGTCAGGCGATCCACGCCCTTGATCGACCCAAATTGGCCAACACATTGGCTCGGTTGGCGCAGGACATGGGACATTGCCCGGACCTGTTCATCCAAGTGAATACCGGTGAAGAGCCGCAAAAAGCGGGTGTCATGCCGCCCGAAACAGACGCATTTGTCACTCAGTGCCGGGATCTCGATCTGCCAATAGTCGGGTTGATGTGCATCCCTCCGGCCGACGAAGAGCCGTCGTTGCACTTTGCCTTATTGGCAAAGATCGCAGCGCGGAACGGGTTGTCTCAGCTGTCGATGGGGATGAGCGCCGATTTCGAGAGCGCCATTGCTTTGGGTGCCACCCACATTCGCGTTGGTTCCGCGATATTCGGTGAACGGACACCAGCGCAGTAAGGCATCGCCTCACGCACGCACGATCAGTCGCGTACGAAATTGAATACGCGGCGCGATCCATGCCAGGTGATCCGGTCTGAGGCCGACACACCCCTCGGTCGGGTATCCGGGGCGTCGCCACCGATGGATGAATATGGCCGAACCACGCCCCGGCACTGCGTAGGGCCAGTTCCAGTCAGTCAGTATCACGAGATCATAAAGCGGATCGGCCCGACGCAGACGTTCATGGCTGAATGCATAGGGCGCACGCACCATGTGGTTGTAATCATCTGCACAGCCATCATCCGACCATAAATCGCCGGGTTTTATGGGAATGGCCCAATCTGTTGGGCACGCCATACGGTCGGGACGATACAACATACCGACAAGACGATGTGTCCCAACAGGGGTGGCACCATCTCCTTCGCGCTTGTCGGTCGCAATCCCGCCCTTGCCAATGGTGCAAGGAAAGACGCGACCGCCAAAGCGCAGGCCGCGCGGAGTCAAAACCAGATCATGTGGCGTCATATTCGTCATTTTACTGGAGCAGACACCAAGGGGCGCCCCGTCGAAACAACGGTTGTTGCACCGCCTGCGTCACAACAGATGCCCGGACTTGGCGGCTTTCGTCGCAAGGTAGTCGCGATTGTGGGTCGTTTCTCCCACTTTCAGAGAGACGCGTTCGGTGACCGCGATGCCACTGGCCTCCATCATTGCGACTTTGGCGGGGTTATTTGTCAGCAAACGCACTTGCGAGAACCCGAGTGACTTCAGGATGTCTGACCCAAGGCGAAAGTCACGCTCATCGTCTTCAAACCCGAGGCGGTGGTTCGCCTCGACTGTATCAAAGCCCTGATCCTGCAATGCGTAGGCCCGCATCTTGTTCGCAAGGCCAATTCCGCGCCCTTCCTGATTGAGATAGAGCAGCACGCCAGCTCCTTCTGCGCCCATCTGTGCAAGCGCAGCGCGCAGTTGCGGCCCACAGTCACACTTTAGGCTGCCCAATAGATCACCTGTAAAGCAGGCGGAATGCAGTCGAGACAGAACCGGGGCAGATCGATCAGGACGCCCGATTTCGATGGCGTAATGTTCTTCTCCACCATCTTCGGGGCGAAACACATGCAAACGACCTGCTTCTGAAACGGACATCGGCAGTCGTGCTTGCACAACACCGTGGAGCGGACTGCGATCCGCCAGATGGGGTTGCGCTGTCTCAAGCGGTATAACGGTCAACCCGTGTGTAAGTGCAGGCACCTGATCGCCAGACAGGGTTACGCAGAGAGCAGCGGGCAGCAAGCGCGCGTCTTTGCACAATTGTATCGCCGCCCGATGCGCGTCCGCGGCCCCTTCCCGCACGCTGTGTAATGGTCCCTTCATCGGCGAGGCGAGATCGTTTGCGGGATCGGCCAATGCCTGAACCCATGCCAATGTGGCATCTGCCGAGACCAAAACGCGGGCCAGATCGCGATCATACGCACGCGCCTTCAGAGTTTCCGCCCGGCGCGCTGTGATTGCCATGACTGGCGCATCTGACAGATCCAGCATTCGGCTCATGCGCGCGTCGGTCAGAGTTTCCGCCGCACACACCAGCACAGAATCTTGCCCCGAAATCACGACAGGCACGCCCATGCGCAGGTCACTGCGGGCGCGCGCAAGCGTTTCGATGGTGTCAGGACCAAGCCCCATGTTACAAAAATCCCCTGCTGTCGTCGTCGACATACGCAAAACACGCTCGAATTGAAACATTTGCCATGTCAGCCACACATGGGCGTGAGAGACAAGGCCAAGAACTTGCTCATAAGCGAACCGCCGCACATGTATTGTGACAAGAGAACGGGAGGTCCATACCCATGGCACAATTGAAGAAAATCTTGTTGGTCGACGATGACGAAGATCTGCGCGAAGCCCTCAGCGAACAACTGATCATGACGGAAGAGTTCGATGTGTTCGAAGCTGGCAACGGTCAGGACGCATTGGTTCGGGCCAAAGAAGCGATTTATGATCTCGTGATCCTCGATGTGGGTCTGCCCGATACAGACGGTCGCGAATTGTGCCGGGTAATGCGCAAACAGGGGGTCAAGTCGCCCATCCTGATGCTGACAGGCCACGACACGGACGCCGACACCATCCTTGGTCTTGATGCCGGTGCGAATGACTACGTCACCAAACCCTTCAAATTCCCGGTTCTTTTGGCCCGTATCCGCGCCCAATTGCGCCAGCATGAGCAATCCGAAGATGCGGTTTTCACCCTTGGGCCATACACGTTCAAGCCCTCTGTGAAGATGTTGATCACCGAGGATGACAAGAAAATCCGCCTGACCGAGAAAGAGACAAACATCCTCAAGTTCCTCTACCGCTCGACAGACGGTGTGGTCGCCCGCGACGTGCTGCTGCACGAGGTTTGGGGCTACAACGCGGGTGTCACCACGCACACGCTTGAGACGCACATCTATCGTTTGCGTCAAAAAATTGAACCAGATCCGTCAAATGCGCGCCTTCTTGTAACCGAATCCGGGGGCTACCGTTTGGTGAATTGAATATTTGATGCAGATCAATGTCTCGTTAACCTAGATCATTTAGCGTCTCATGTAATCCCGCTCATGCCCGGGGGTCCGTTGGACTAAGGCATGAACCTCCCTGTTGGACTTGCCCGGGCTTCGTGCCCGGGTTTTTTTTGGCCAACCCGGCTTAGTCGCCCGTCAGGCTTGTGCCAAAAGGGCTTCGCTTAGTGTCCACAGCCGCTCGGCAGACTCGTCATCGCAAGCATGTGGATCCACACCCACAAAGCGGGCGGTTGGGTCGTCGGGATCCGTGACAGCGGCTATATCGCAATCCTCGCAATAGACACCTGCTCTGCCGTCCAGAGACGGAGAGGTTGCAGCCCATACAGTCGTTGATGCGCCCTGCTCTGGTGATTTGAAACCCTGCATGGCGCGTTCAGAAGGCGCGCCATCCTCGCCCAACCAGCCAAGAGCAATCATTTCTTCCTGTGGCAAGTGGCGCTGTAGTGGGGTGAAAATGCCACCGGGATGTACCGAGAACGCGAGCCCTCCATGGGGCAGCAAGCGACGCGACGCTGCATTGGCGAAAAGCGCGTTGGCTGTTTTGGCCTGCCCGTAGGCCTGCCATTTGTCATATTCCGTCTCGGCATACTGAATGTCATCCCAGCGGATGTCAGACAGCTTGTGCCCTGTTGAAGACAGGGCGACGATGCGGGGCGCATCCGCCCGTTCCAGCATCGGGAACAAGGTCTGTGTCAACGCGAAATGCCCCATGTGGTTGACGCCAAACTGCGATTCCCAACCCGGTCCGACGCGTTCCATGGGACAGGCCATGATACCTGCGTTGTTGATCAAGAGATCAAGGCTTGGTGTCATCTGGGCCACGTCCTGCCCGAAGCGACGGACCGACCCGAGATCGGCAAGATCCATGGGCAGGGCTGTAATGTCACCTTCAACGTCCGCCAACGCAGCAGTGGCCTTTTGAGGCGTGCGTACTGGCACAACCACTCGGGCACCACGTCCGGCCAAGGCGCGTACAGTTTCGATCCCGATACCGCTATACCCACCCGTGACAACAGCCGTTTTGCCGCTCAGGTCAACCTGCGCTGCAACTTCGGCGGCCGTGCTTTTGTGCCCAAACGAAGACCCTGTGGGCCGTTGGTCTGAAAGTGCCATGTCGTTCTCCTTGATGCGCGCGGGTGCGCAGCAGCGCGTTTTGCTTTTGCGCACCTTTCGGGCTGGTGGCGGGACTGGGGCCGGGATAGGTTTGCCGCGCCTGATAGACCGGAGCGTATCTCATGCCTTTCACCCTCGCCACTTGGAACATCAACTCAGTCCGCTTGCGCGAACCCATCGTGCTGAAGCTGTTGGAAGAACAGGGCCCGGATGTGTTGTGCTTGCAAGAGTGCAAAAGCCCGGTGGACAAGATCCCGCGCGAGGGTTTTGCCGCCCTTGGCTATGAACACATGGTGGCGCGCGGTGATAAGGGCTACAACGGTGTCGCCATCTTGTCGCGTCACCCTCTGGAAGAGGTCGATGCCTTTGATTTTGCGAATCTCGGCCATGCGCGCCACATCGCAGGCCGCCTTGAGAATGGCGTTACGATCCACAACTTTTATGTGCCCGCAGGGGGTGACGTGCCGGATCGGACCAAGAATGAAAAGTTCGGCCAAAAGCTCGATTACCTGACAGACATGCGCGACCATTTTTCCAAGGCCGCTCCGAAAAAGTCCATCCTTGTTGGGGATCTTAACATCGCCCCGCGTGAGGATGATGTCTGGAGCCACAAACAACTTCTCAAGATTGTCAGCCACACACCGATTGAGGTCGAACATCTGGCAGATGTGCAAACGGCAGGCGATTGGGTGGACATCACTCGGCAAGATATCCCCGAGGGGCTGCTTTATTCGTGGTGGTCGTATCGCGCCAAGGATTGGGACGCCGCCGACAAGGGCCGCCGTCTGGATCACGTTTGGGCCACGTCAGACATTGCAGACGCTGCCCATTCAAGCCGCGTATTGCGGGACGTGCGCGGATGGGAAAAGCCCAGCGACCACGCACCTGTCTTTGCGACGTTTGATCTGTAAGCCCTGCAAACAACACCCGGTGTCTTTGCATCTGCTCAGAACATGTCCATATACAGCGCAAACCGAAGAAAGAGGACCGCACGATGATGGATTTGGGACTTTCCGCAGCACCTGCCACCGCTGATTTGATCAAAGATGGCTCTGAAGCCACGTTCATGGCGGACGTGATCGAAGCCAGCCAGACCGTACCCGTGATTGTGGACTTCTGGGCCCCGTGGTGCGGCCCCTGCAAGACATTGGGGCCGATGCTTGAGGACGCGGTGACAGCGGCCAAAGGTGCCGTGAAGATGGTCAAGATCAACGTGGATGAGGCCCAAGGCATTGCAGGTCAGTTGCAGATCCAGTCCATTCCGACTGTGTATGCCTTCTGGAAGGGTCAACCGGTCGACGGGTTTCAGGGCGCCGTGCCCGGCTCTGAACTGAATGCTTTCGTGGATCGGGTGATCAAGGCCTCTGGTGGCGAAGCGCCCGGCGACAGCCTAAACGATGCCGTCGAAGCGGCAGAGGAAATGTTGAGCGCCGGAGAGGCGGATGATGCAGCCCAAACTTTTGCGGCTATTCTTGGCGAAGACCCCAATCACGCTGGTGCTTATGGCGGTCTTGTGCGCGCGCATATCGCCATGGGTGATCTTGATCAGGCAGAGGCCGTTTTGAACGGCGCCGCGGCCGAGATTTCAAAAAGCCCCGAGCTGGAAGCTGCCCATGCGCAACTGCAATTGGCCCGACAGGCCGCTGACGCGGGCCCCGTGGCGGACTTGCGGGCGGCGGTAGAGGCCAATCCAGATGATCACCAGTCCCGCTTCGATTTGGCTCAGGCGCTACATGCAACGGATGACGCTGCCGGCGCAGTTGACGAATTGCTGGAATTGTTCCGCCGGGATCGTGAATGGAACGATGGCGCGGCCAAGACACAATTGTTCACCGTCTTTGATGCGCTCAAGGCCAACGACCCGATTGTTTTGAACGGACGTCGTCGTCTTAGCTCAATGATATTTGCCTGATGCGATTGGCGGGCTAGCTGACATTTTATGATTACAGTGGCTGACCTTCCCGGCACGATCCCGGTATTTCCTTTGCCCGGGGCTCTTTTGCTGCCGCGCGCGCGCCTTCCGTTGCATCTGTTCGAACCGCGGTACTTGCAGATGTTCGACGATGCCCTGAAGACATCGCATCGGCTGATTGGCATGGTGCAACCCAACGAGGTTGAAGGGCGCAAGGGCACGGGCCTGCATACGATCGGATGTGCGGGGCGGATTACGCAGTTTTCGGAAACCGAAGACAACCGCTATCTTATTACCCTGTCAGGGATTTCCCGCTTTCGCGTCGTCAAAGAGGTCGAAGGGTTCACGCCCTATCGCCGCTGCGAAGTGAACTGGGATGGCTTTGATCGCGACCAGGGCAAAGCCGAGGGCGATCCGGGTTTTGACCGCGCACTGTTTCTTGAGCAACTGGGTCGGTACTTTGATGCGCAGTCCCTGTCGGCAGATTGGGAAACCCTGAAAGAAGCAGATGACGAACTGCTGATCAATTCGCTGTCCATGATGCTGGACTTTGATGCCGAGGATAAGCAGGCATTGCTCGAAGCGCCGTCTTTGTCCACCCGTCGCGAAACACTTGTCACTCTGATCGAGTTCAATTTGCGTGGTGGTGAAGGGGAGGTCATGCAATGACCACAACAGCCAACCGCCACATGCTCGAAGCGCTGGTATGCCCCGAAACGCACGGGACATTGCGCTATGACGCGGAGCGGCAGGAATTGATCTCTGAAGGTGCTGGCATCGCTTATCCGATCCGCAACGGTATCCCGGTCATGCTGGTGGACGAAGCGCGGTCATTGGACTGACCTGAAGGAGGCGCGCGGACCTCGCCCCGCTTTGCCTTGGCGGCATGTCCTTACAGCGCGCGGCCCTGCATCAAACGCGGCAGATCCCCGGTTAGCCCTGCCGCCTCACGGATAAATCCTCGCCGTAGCCTAGGCACCGCGCTGATCATCCCCATCCCGACATCTCGGACTCCGCGCAATAGTGCATTGTCGTTTGAGAACAGGCGGTTGAACCCATCCGTGACCATCGCGAGCGCGGTGTTGTCAAAACGGCGCCATTGCTCATATTGCGCCAAGACGTTGCCGCCGCCGATGTCTTCGCCGCGTCGGGCTGCGTCTGTCAGGATTTCCGCCAAGGCTGCGATATCCCGCAGTCCAGCATTCAGGCCCTGACCTGCGATGGGATGTACGCCATGTGCTGCGTCGGCCACCAGCGCGACCCGGTCCGCGACCAAGTGCGTGGCGAGCGATAGTGACAACGGGTAACTGTAGCGTTTGCCGGCAAGTGAAATGTCACCCAGAAAATCACCAAAGCGCGGGCGAAGCATGGTGAGGAAAGCCTCGTCGTCCAGCGCCATGAAAGCCTTGGCGTTTGTATCCGTCTCGCTCCAGACGATGGAACTTGTGTTGCCGGTCAGCGGCAGAATGGCCAACGGCCCTTGGGGCATAAAGAATTGATGCGCGATGCCGTTATGGGGTTGCTCGTGGTCAACGGCGCAAACAAGTGCCGTTTGCCCGTAGCCCCAGCCCATACGCTTGATCCCCGCGCGCGCGGCTGTGCCGCTGCCACGACCATCAGCCCCGATCAGCACCTTGGCGGCAAGTGTTCGCCCCGAGGCCAGTGTCAGCGTGACTTTGCCCGGCTCTACGGTCTGTGCCACCACCTCTTCGCGCGTCAGATGGGTGATGGCGTCTGTGTCAGCCATGGCATTCAACAGGGCAGGGCGCAGATGACGGTCCTGCACCATATGGCCCATGGGGCCTTCTTCGATTTCGGCATGGTCGAAATGCATGAAAAATGGCGCTGGCCCTTCGCCCGCCCGCCCGTCAGAAACTTTGATTTCGAGGATAGGCTGCGCCTGCGGCGCCAGTTCGTCCCACAGGCCAATCCCGTCCAGCAAACGGCAGGACGTCAGCGCAACCGCGTAGCTGCGTCCGTCAAACCCGGCATTTGCGCGGGTCTCGGTGCTGAGGGCGTCGATGACGGTGACCCGCTGACCGGTTTGCGCAAGGGCGAGCGCAAGGACAGGTCCGGCCAATCCGCCGCCCACGATGGCGATATCGGTGTCATGGTTCATGAGCCGCAATATGCGCTGGTGCGCGGGATTGTCCATGCGCTGCGACGTCGCTACCGTCCAGTCCAACGTATGGAGGTGTACGATGCAAGATCACATGACAAAGTCCGCAGCTGAATTGGGGCGCCTGATTGGAGCGGGCGAAATTGATCCTGTGGACCTGACCCACGCCTTTTTGGATCGGATTGACGCGCATGAGCTCAAAGATCGCATCTACGCCCGCGTGACGCCACAGCGTGCCATGGCCGAAGCCGAAGCCGCTTCGCAGCGTGCGAAGGTGGGCCAGCGGTTGTCCTTGTTGGACGGGGTGCCGGTGTCGTGGAAAGATCTGTTTGATACGGCCGGAGATGGGACCGAAGCCGGATCCAATCTGTTGAAAGGGCGGGTGCCTGATGCCGATGCCGTTGTTGTACAAAACGCATCGTCCATGGGACTTGTGTGTTTGGGCAAGACCCACATGAGCGAGCTTGCTTTTTCCGGCCTTGGCTATAACCCGAGCACGGCGACGCCGCCCTGTGTGAATGACGCTGATGCTGTGCCAGGTGGATCGTCTTCGGGGGCCGCTGCGTCGGTTGCTTTTGGACTCGCGCCTGCTGCTATCGGGTCTGACACGGGCGGGTCTGTGCGCATCCCATCTGCGTGGAATGATCTGGTTGGGATGAAAACCACCCATGGTCGGCTGTCGCTGGAAGGCTGCGTTCCTTTGAGCTTCAGATTTGACACGGTTGGGCCTTTGACCAAGACGGTTGAAGACGCTGCCTTGTTGACAGCGATCATGGAGGGGGCGTCACCACCGGATCTGCGTGGCGCCTCGTTGCAGGGTCGTCGCTTTGGCGCGCTGCAATCAGTTGTTCTGGACGACATTCGCGATGCACCCATGGCCGCTTATCAAAGTGCGGTCGAACGGTTGCAGGCTGCTGGAGCGAAGATTGTTCCGATTGAGGTGCCTGAATTGGCGGATGCGATGGATCAAGCTGGCCCGTTGATGCCCGGCGAGGTGTATGGGTTGTGGCGTGACGTGATCGAGGCCAACCCGGACGCGATGTATGCCGAGATCTTGCAGCGCTTTCGTCTTGGCGCCGAATTCAGTGCGCCAGATTACAATGCGGCATGGGCCAAGTTGGAGGCTGTGCGCCATGCGTGGGATGCGGCTGTCGCGGGCTTTGATGCGGTTCTTGCCCCCTCTGCGCCGATCCTGCCACCGAACCTGGAGCGTCTCAACACGGACAGCGCGTATTACAAAACCGAGAACCTGTTGGCGCTGCGCAATACACGTGTCGGCAATCTGATGGGGATTTGCGCGTTGACGCTGCCGACAGGTGTTCCGAGTTGCGGCATCATGCTGATGGGATTGCGACATGGAGATGAAGCTCTGTTGCGCCTGGGTGTCGCCGCGGAAGCCGCGCTGACCTAATCCAAAGGCCGCTGCGCGACGCCATTCTCAGGGGGCTTCGCCCCCGGCTTTCAGCCTCCCCCATGGTATTTTTGGTCAGAAGAGGCCGAGGATTGGCGGATTTGCCACAAGACCGGGTTTTGACGAGGCTTTTTCTGGACGAAAGAGTCTCGCTTGGGCTACATTCGGGCAAACGGGGCGAACACGATCCCGAACCTGAGGCAGTTTGATGAAGTTTCCCGAGCGGTTTTCGAACCTTCCGGCGTATGCATTTCCGCGTTTGCGCGCGTTGTTGGATCATATCCAACCTGGCGGAGACGTCGTGCATATGACCATCGGCGAGCCAAAGCATGCTTTTCCAGCGTGGGTCACGGACGTCATTGCCCAACATGCTGCGGGTTTTAACAATTATCCACCAAATGAGGGCTTGCCGGAACTGCGCCAGTCATTTTGCGACTGGTTGGGTCGCCGTTATGGTGTGGCTCTGGATGCAGACACCCACGTAATGCCGCTCAATGGCACCCGAGAGGGGCTTTATAACGCAGGCATGGCGCTTTGCCCCGAAGTCAAGAATGGGCAGCAACCTGTCGTGTTGATGCCCAACCCGTTTTATCAGGTCTACATGCTTGCGGCCATTTCCGCCGGCGCAGAGCCCGTGTTGGTGCCTGCGACGGCCGAGACCGGGCATTTGCCGGATTATGCATCCGTTGATGTCGAGATCCTGAACCGCACCGTGGCGTGTTACATGTGTTCGCCCGCCAACCCTCAGGGAGCAGTGGCTGACAAGGCCTATTGGCGCGATCTGATCGCTTTGGCGGAGCGCTATGACTTTCAGGTCTTTGCGGATGAGTGTTATTCTGAGATTTACCGTGACATCCCGCCTGTGGGGATCCTGGAGTGTCTTGAGGGCGCAGATCCTGAGCGCGTTGTGGCTTTCCATTCGCTATCCAAACGCTCGAACCTTCCGGGTTTGCGCTCGGGCTTCATTGTGGGTGGTGCCGGCACGATCCGAGAGGCCAAGCAATTGCGCACCTATGCGGGCACGCCTTTGCCGACACCATTGCAGCACGCGGCGGCAGCCGTTTGGGCGGACGAAGACCACGTGGTGCAAAACCGCGCGCAATATCACGAGAAATACGACCTGGCGGACGCAATCCTTGGGGATGTGCCGGGCTATGCTGCCCCTGAAGCCGGCTTTTTCCTGTGGTTGCCTGTGGAAAACGGCGAGGCGGCTGCCTTGAAACTTTGGCAGGAAACTGGCGTGCGGGTTCTGCCCGGCGCGTATCTTGCCCGCGAGATCGACGGGTTCAATCCCGGCGAGACATATATTCGGGTGGCTCTGGTCGCCCCAAAGGCAGAGACGGAACGAGGCCTGAGGGCCATTCGCGATGTTCTTTACGCCACATAAGAGACGAGGAAGAGACATGGCATACCAGACCCGACGGGATCCGCTTTTTGATCAGAACATGGCTGCGGCGCTGGAAAAGCGTGGGCGCGAACTGATCGGGATTGCGCTGTTGGTTGTCGGATTGCTGATGGCGGCCATGACGCTGAGCTATACGCCGTCTGATCCCAACTGGATGGCTTCGACGGATGCGCCTGTGCAGAACTGGCTGGGGCGGACGGGGGCCTCTATTGCGGCTCCGCTGTTCATGATCGGTGGTTGGGGTGTCTTTGGCATTGCGATCGTGCTGATGGCGTGGGGCGTGCGTTTTGTCCTGCACGCCGGGACGGAACGGGCCGTTGGGCGTTTGATCTTTGCCCCGATTGCCATCGCTTTTGGCGCGATCTATGCGGCGACACTGCAACCCGGTGCGGAATGGCAAGCGACGCATGGATTTGGTCTGGGCGGTCTGGGCGGTGATACCGTCATGGCGATTATCCTGACCGTTTTGCCGCTTGGATCCAGTTTTGCAGTCAAGTTGATGTCGCTTTTGATGGCTGTTGGCATCGTTGCATTTGGCGCCTTTGTTTTGGGCTTTACCCGACCTGAGTTGGCCCGTCTGGGTCGCTTCCTGCTGGTTGGTACTGTTGTTGTTTATGCCACCCTGATGAACCTGCTGGGCCGCGGCGCCAGTGGTGCCGCTCACACGGCCCGCGTTTTGCAGGCCCGTCAGGCTGAAAAGAAAGCTGCGCGGATGGCTGCTGCTGCTGAGGCGGAAGCCTATGCCGCCACCGTACCCGTCATGCCTGACTACCCCGAAGCGGTGGAGGAAGAGGAGCCCGCCAAAACTGGTTTGCTGGCCCGTATGCCTGCGCTGATCAAACGGCCTGAGCCGCTGCCGGATCCCGAGCTTGTCGAGCCGCAGATGAATGTCACTGTCGATGAAGGGCCAAGAGACGACCGCATTTCGGCCAAGATCACTGACGTGATCAAATCGCGGGTGCGTTCCAACCCGGCTGTTCAGGTGCAGGCGGTTGCCCCCCTGACCAAAGGGCGTGGCCGTGGCCCGGATCCGTTGATTGCCAACACGGCAGGGCGCAGCACACTGCCGCCAGAACCACCGCTGACAGGTGCCGCACAGCCGCTGCCGGTCGAGCCTCCGCTGGTAGCGCCTATGACGACGCCCATCGCTCCGATGGCCGAGATGGCGCAAAACGTGGCCGCACCCATGGAAGATGCACCGCTGGTCGAGACGTATCACGACCCCGTACCTGAACCAGCGCCGATGGCGGCACCTCACATCCCCGTGCCCGAACCTCGCAAGGTTGTGCAGCAACCCGTGCGCAAACCTGTGCAACCCAGCACGCGTGCGCAACTGGAAGCGCAGCCAAAGCTGAAGTTTGAAGACACGCATCCCGGGTTTGAACTGCCCCCATTGAACCTGCTGGAAAACCCCACCGTGATCGAACGCCATCATCTCAGCGATGATGCGCTGGAAGAGAACGCGCGGATGCTGGAAAATGTGCTTGATGACTACGGCGTCAAAGGTGAGATCGTTTCGGTCCGCCCGGGTCCCGTGGTCACTATGTACGAGTTGGAACCCGCGCCGGGTCTCAAAGCAAGCCGGGTGATCGGGCTGGCCGATGACATCGCCCGTTCCATGGCCGCGCTGTCGGCTCGTGTGTCGACTGTGCCCGGACGATCCGTCATTGGTATCGAACTGCCAAACGAGAACCGCGAAAAGGTCCTGTTGCGCGAAATTCTGGCCACGCGGGACTTTGGCGACGGCAATCAAAAGTTGCCGCTTGCGCTGGGCAAAGACATTGGCGGCGACCCTGTTGTGGCCAACCTTGCCAAGATGCCTCACCTCTTGATCGCCGGGACCACCGGATCGGGCAAGTCCGTGGCCATCAACACCATGATCTTGTCGCTGCTTTACAAGTTGACGCCAGAAGAGTGCCGTTTGATCATGATCGACCCCAAGATGCTGGAACTCAGCGTCTATGACGGCATTCCCCATTTGCTTTCCCCTGTTGTGACCGACCCGAAAAAAGCGGTTGTGGCGCTCAAGTGGACTGTGGGCGAGATGGAAGAGCGCTATCGCAAGATGTCCAAGATGGGCGTGCGCAACATCGATGGCTACAATGGGCGGGTCAAAGATGCGCTGGCCAGAGGCGAGATGTTCTCGCGCACTGTTCAGACCGGTTTTGATGATGAAACGGGTGATCCGATCTTTGAAACGGAAGAATTTGCACCCGAGGCGATGCCCTACATCGTTGTCATTGTGGACGAGATGGCCGACCTGATGATGGTCGCCGGCAAGGAAATCGAAGCCTGCATTCAGCGTCTGGCGCAGATGGCGCGGGCTTCTGGCATCCACCTGATCATGGCGACACAGCGTCCGTCGGTGGACGTGATCACCGGTACGATCAAGGCAAACTTCCCCACGCGGATCTCCTTCCAGGTGACCAGCAAAATCGACAGCCGCACGATTCTGGGTGAGATGGGGGCCGAACAGCTGCTGGGCATGGGTGACATGCTCTACATGGCTGGTGGCGCCAAGATCACGCGCTGCCATGGGCCGTTTGTGTCTGATGAAGAGGTCGAGGAAATCGTGAACCACCTGAAGGCTTTTGGCGTGCCGGATTATGTGTCCGGCGTTGTCGATGGGCCGGATGAGGACAAGGAAAGTGGCATCGACGCTGTTCTTGGGCTTGGTGGTAACACCGATGGCGAGGACGCGCTGTATGATCAGGCGGTGGGCATCGTGATCAAGGATCGCAAATGCTCGACCTCCTATATCCAGCGCAAACTGGCCATTGGCTACAACAAGGCTGCGCGGCTGGTTGAGCAGATGGAGGATCAGGGCGTTGTCAGCCCCGCCAATCATGTGGGCAAGCGCGACATCCTTGTGCCTGAACAGTAAGGGTCCCGGCGCGGGTCAATCGGCGCCGCCTTGCTGCCGGTAGGGCAGTTGTTATCGCATATCAGGTCACTTGGCCCTATATCAGAGGCCAAGACCAATAATGCGAAGGACCAAGAGCAGTATGGTTATGTTCAAACGTATCGCGCTCGTGGCGTTGATGAGTGTTGTCGCGCAAGGCGCATGGGCCGAGAAACTGCCCCTCAACGCGATTTCATCCTATCTGAACGGGCTCAAGACAGCCCAAGGGACATTCACCCAGATCAACGATGATGGCTCTGCCAGCACGGGCAACATATGGATCAAGCGCCCCGGAAAGATGCGTTTTGAATATAACGCACCCGATGAGGGGCTTGTGATTGCGGCAGCCAACGCCGTCTACATCATCGACAAAAAGTCAAACCAAGGGCCCGAGACCTACCCCCTGCGGCGCACGCCTCTGTCCTTGATTTTGGCGCGCAACATCAATTTGAGTAAGGCCAATATGGTCGTGGGCCACAGCTTTGATGGCACGGCAACAGTGGTCATCGCGCAAGACCCGGAAAACCCGGAATACGGCAATATCCAGATGAAATTCACATCCAACCCGGTCGAATTGCGCCAGTGGGTCGTGAATGACAGCGGTGGTGGGTCCACCACTGTCATTTTGGGCGAGTTGACCAAGGGCGGGACGATCGCGAACCGGTTGTTCAACGTGCCGTCCCGCGGTAACTGATCAGCCGTTCAGATGCACACATTCCGGCACCGGCGTGAGTACGCGCCCGGTGTCGAGGTGGCTCAGGACATTGTCCACAACAAGTGAACCCATGGCTGCCCGTGTCTCGTGGGTGGCGCTGCCGACATGGGGCAACAGCACAACATTCGACATGGTCTTGAGCGCATCCGGGATCTTGGGTTCCGCCTCAAACACATCCAGCGCGGCATAGCCCAGCTTGCCCGATTGCAGCGCGGCCACCATGGCCACCTCATCCACAACGGAGCCACGTGAGACGTTGATCAAGGTCCCTTCTGGGCCTAAGGCCTCCATCACATCCGCATTCACCAGATGCTCGGTTGCAGGGCCACCGGGAGTGATGCAGATCAGGACTTCGACCGCCTGTGCCATGCCAACCAGCGTGTCATGATAGGTGTAGGGCACATCTTTTGGGCTGCGGGTGTGGTAGTGGATCTCTGCGTCAAACGCTTTGAGCTTGTCGGCAATGGCTTGGCCGATGCGGCCCATGCCAAGGATACCCACACGGCGATTGTCTGCACTGCGAGACAGGGGCGCGTTGCCGTTCGCCTCCCAATTACCCGAGCGGGCATGCGCCTCGTCGCTGAGGAAATTGCGGAAGCTGGCGAGCATGAGCAGGATGGTGGTGCTGGCCACTTCGGCGTTCAGAACATCCGGTGTGTGCGTCACGATGACATTTCGGGCCACGCAGGCATCCGTGTCGATGGCGTCATAACCGACGCCGTAACTGGCCGCCATTTTCGCATTGGTACAGGCAGCAAGGATGTCCGCGGGCACCCCGTCATGACCGTTTGTCACGATATGGGTGATGGCTTCGGCGGGATAGTCGCCTGACGCTTGGTGGATTGTGAACCGGGCCGCGAGGCGGTCACGCATGTCGTCGGTGATCCCACCTATTTGCAAAAGATCAGGCATCCTGTTTCACCTCCTGGCGCTGGCGACCCAGCCCGGCAATTTCCAATTCCATGACATCCCCAACCTTGAGATATGTCTGCGGCTTCATACCATCGCCGACGCCGGGGGGTGTTCCTGTGCTGATCACGTCGCCGGGATGCAGCGTCATGAGTTGGCTCAAGTGTTCGATGATCTCGGCCACGGTAAAGATCATGGTCGAGGTGTTCCCGGTCTGCATCCGCTTGCCGTTCACATCCAGCGCCATGGCAAGGTTCTGTGGATCCTCGATCTCGTCCTTTGTCACCAGATAGGGCCCGGTTGGTCCAAACGTGTCGCAGGATTTGCCCTTGGTCCACTGGCCCGTCAGGTTCTGCTGGAACTCACGTTCTGAGACGTCATTGACGATGCAATAGCCGGCCACATAGTCCAGCGCATCGGCCTTGGAGACGTATTTGCAGGTCTTTCCGATGACGACACCCAACTCGACCTCCCAATCGCTGCGCTTGGAGCCGCGCGGCATGACCACGTCGTCATGGGCGCCTACGACGGCCGAATTTGCCTTGAAGAACAGGATCGGATGCGCCGGAATAGGCAGACCCTGTTCAGCGGCATGGTCTGAATAGTTCAGACCGATGCACAGGAACTTCCCGATATTGCCGACACATGGCCCAAGGCGGATGTTGCCTTTGACTTCGGGCAGTTCAGACATGTCCAAACTACGCAGTTTGTCGAGCGTTTCGTCGCTCAGCGCCGTGCCATTGACATCATCAATTACACCCGACAGATCGCGCAGCGTGTCGTCATCGATGATCCCGGGTTTCTCAGCGCCCGGCTTTCCGTATCGTACCAGTTTCATGTATTTTTCCTAATGGTTGTCGCGCGGCATGTGCTTGCGCGAAATATCTTTGTAGTCAGTTGCGCCGCGCAGGGTCATGCCTTCGTCAAAGCGGCCCACACGGTCGCGGAAGATCTCTTGCCACGGGCTTTGGTTCTCGGGCGAGGCATAGCCGCCCGCTTCTTGCAGCGCCGCACTACGGGCCGCCAATTCCGAAGGTTCGATCAGCATGTCGGCCGTGCACTTCTTGAGGTCGATCCGCACCAAGTCCCCATTCTTGAGCAGGGCCAGACCGCCCCCATCCGCTGCCTCGGGTGAGGCGTTGAGGATCGAGGGCGAGCCCGACGTGCCCGATTGGCGCCCGTCCCCGATACACGGCAGCGCCTCTACCCCGCGTTTGAGCAGGTAGGCGGGCGGGCGCATGTTCACGACTTCGGCGCCGCCGGGATACCCTTTGGGGCCAGCACCGCGCATGAACAGAATGCAGTTTTCGTCGATCCCTTCGGCCTCATCATCGATGCGGTGGTGGAAATCTTCGGGCCCGTCAAAGACGACGGCACGGCCCTCAAACGCTTCGGGATCATCCGGGTTGGACAAATAGCGTGTGCGGAAATCTTCGGAGATCACCGAGGTTTTCATAATCGCGCTGTCAAAGAGGTTGCCTTTGAGGTTGATAAACCCGGCATGTTCTTTCATCGGATCAGACGCTGCACGGATCACCTTGTTGTCCTCGGACCGCACGCTACCGCAATTCTCGCGCATCGTCTTGCCGTTGGCAGTGATCACATCCGGGTGGGGCAACAGGTCGGCGGCGATCAACTCACCAATGACCGCAGGCACACCGCCCGCATGTTGGTAATCTTCGCCCAGATATTCGCCCGCAGGCTGCATGTTGACCAGCAGCGGCACTTCGTGGCCCACGTTCTGCCAATCGTCATTGTCCAGCGGCACGCCAAGGTGTTTGGCAATGCCGTTGAGGTGGATCGGCGCGTTTGTTGACCCGCCAATGGCCGAGTTGATGACGATTGTGTTTTCAAAGGCTTCACGCGTCATGATGTCGGACGGGCGCAGGTCTTCCCAAACCATATCCACGATGCGTCGACCGGTTTCATAGCTGATCTGACCGCGCTCGCGATAGGGCGCAGGGATCGCCGCCGCGCCGGGCAATTGCATGCCCAAGGCCTCGGCCAGCGAGTTCATCGTCGTCGCGGTGCCCATCGTGTTGCAATAGCCCACCGAGGGCGCAGAGGATGCGACAAGTTCCATAAAGCCTGCGTCGTCAATCTCTCCTGCGGCCAGCATTTCGCGGGCTTTCCACACGATTGTGCCCGAACCCGTGCGCTCGCCCCGGAACCAGCCATTCAGCATTGGCCCGACGGATAGGGCCACAGCCGGGATGTTCACAGTAGCGGCGGCCATCAGGAGGGCGGGCGTAGTCTTGTCACAGCCGATGTTCAGCACGACACCGTCCAGCGGATAGCCAAACAGCGTCTCAACCAATGACAGATAGGCAAGGTTGCGATCCAGCATCGCCGTGGGGCGCTTGCCAGTTTCCTGAATAGGGTGCACGGGCACTTCGATACAGGTGCCCCCGGCGGCGATAATGCCGTCGCGCACACGTTTGGTCAGCTCAAGGTGGTGGCGGTTACAGGGCGACAGATCGCTGCCGGTCTGGGCAATGCCGATGATTGGCTTGCCTGACTGCAGTTCTTCGCGCGTCAGCCCGTAGTTCAGATACCGCTCAAGATAAAGCGCCGTCATTTCCGGGTTGTCGGGGTTCATGAACCACTTGCGTGATCTCAGATCCTCGATGCCTATTTTCTTACTCATTGGCCTGACCAGCCTCCGTCGATGATATGTGGATGTCCTGTGGTGAATGCGCTTTCATCGCTGGCAAGGTAAACAACCAGCGCTGCAATTTCTTCGGCCGAGGCGACGCGGCCCATGGGCTGACGCCCGACGAATTGGGCCATGGCGTCGTCGTAGCTGCCCAGTTCTTCTCCCAGAGCCTTGACACGCTCGTGCCAGCTGGGGCTTTCGACGGTGCCGGGGCAGATGCAGTTACAGCGAATGCCCTCTTTGATGTAGTCCACGGCCACCGACTTTGTCAGGCCAACCACGGCAGCCTTGGTCGTCCCATAGATACAGCGATTGGGCGCGCCGATGATCGAGCCCAAAGCCGACGACATGTTGATGATGGACCCGCCCCCGCGCTCGATCATGCCGGGCAACACCGCGCGGATAGAGCGATACATCGAGCGGACATTGAGGGCAAAGGCGAATTCCCAGTCATCCTCATCTGCGTCCATGACAGTGCCGTGGTGGACATAGCCTGCACAGTTGAACAGAATGTCGGGCTGGGCATGCCAGACGCCCTTGCGGATGCTGACAGGATCAAGGGCGTCCAACACATAGGTTTCGATGTTGTCGCCAGCGAGGTCACCTAGCGCGGCCTCGTTCACATCAGTCGCAAAGACTTGTGCACCCTCTGCAGCCATAGCCAGCGCAGATGCGCGGCCAATGCCTTGGCCTGCCGCTGTCACAAGCGCACGCTTTCCGTCTAAACGGCCCATGAATTCTCCCCCACTTCGATCAGGTGTTGCGCACGCCGACTGGCTGCGCTTTCCTGTTAGCGTAGGACAAGCGCTGCGTATTGACCAGACGGTCGAAGCACATTGGGAGGGTAAGATATGGCAACCGAAAAGGTGGCCCTGCTGGGCACAGGGCTGATGGGCTTTCCCATGGCGCGCAATTTGGCAAGTGCAGGGATACCGCTGACCGTGTGGAACCGCACGCGGGCCAAGGCGGAACCGCTGGAAGCGCACGGGGCGGCGGTGGCGGACACCGTCGCGGAGGCAATTGCGGGTGCTGATATCATTATTTCGATGATGAGCGATGGGCCTACAGTGCTTGCGGTCTTGGAGAAAGATGCGGGATCGCTGAAAGCGGGCGCGCTGTGGGTTGATATGTCATCAACCAAACCCGAAGAGGCCCGCGCGCAGGCCGACATGCTTGCGAAATCGGGGGTCAGCCATCTTGATGCGCCGGTGTCCGGGGGGACACGCGGGGCCGAAGCGGCAAGCCTTGCCATTATGGTCGGTGGTAAAATCACGGATGTGGCCCGCGCGCAGCCTGTGTTCGAAGCCATGGGCCGCCCGGTCCATGTCGGCCCATCCGGCACGGGTCAGCTGTCAAAGTTGTGCAACCAGACCATCGTGGCCATCACCATTGGCGCGGTGGCCGAAGCGATGTTGCTGGCCGAAAAGGGGGGCGCAGACCCGGCCGCCTTGCGCGCTGCGCTCAAGGGCGGCTTTGCCGACAGTGTCATCCTGCAACAGCACGGAGAGCGGATGACCACGGGCAATTTTGTGCCAGGAGGCCTGTCCAAATTCCAACTCAAAGACCTCGACAACGTCATGACTGAGGCAGGGCATCTTGGCCTCGCTTTGCCAATGGCAGAAGGGGTGCGTGACCGTTTCGCTCACTTTGTGGACAACATGAACGGTGCGGATCAGGATCACTCCGGGCTCTATCTGGAGCTCAAGGCCCGCCAAGGGGGTGCCGCATGAAACGTGTTCTGATCTTGGGCGGCGGTGGCATGGTGGGCCAGAAGCTGGCGCATCGGCTGGAAGCGGCTGGCGATGTCGCGCTGACACTGCACGACATTGCCTTCCCGGCAGGGGGCGCGGGAATGGACCGCCGGGTCGGTGATCTTTCAGTGCTGACCGAAGGGGCCACCCTCGCAGCCGAGCGATTCGACACGATCTACTTCCTCGCTTCTATCGTGTCGGGGCAGGCCGAAACGGATTTCGATCTGGGTTGGCAAACGAACCTCTGGCCGATGTGGCATTTCCTCGAAGCACTTCGGGCGCAGCACCGCGCTACCGGTGGCGCATATGTACCGCGTGTCATCTTCACCTCTTCCATCGCCGTCTTTGGCGGGCCGTATCCGGACAAGATCGGCGATGAATTCCTGACATCCCCTCAAACCAGCTATGGCGCGCAAAAAGCATCGTGCGAGCTGATGATTCAGGACTTCAGCCGCAAGGGATTCATCGACGGGATGTCGCTGCGTCTGCCAACGATCTGCGTGCGGCCGGGCAAGGCAAACCTTGCGGCCTCCAGCTTTTTCTCCGGGATCATCCGTGAGCCGCTTAACGGGGTCGAGGCGATCTTGCCCGTTCCCGACACCGTGCGGCACTGGCACGCCTCGCCGCGGTCAGCGGCAGGGTTCCTGATGCACGCGGGCACTTTGGACACGGCGAAACTGGAGGGGCGGCGTGCGTTGAACCTGCCGGGGATCAGCTGCACCGTCGCCGAACAGATCGAGGCACTGCGCGATGTCGCGGGCAACAACGTGGTGGCGTTGATCAAGTCAGTGCCCGATGCAGCGATCGCCAAGATTGTCGAAGGCTGGCCGCGCAATTTTGCCCCCGAGCGGGCAACGGCATTGGGCTTCAAGGCCGAATCATCATTCCGCGAGATCGTGGATGTCTATGTGAACGAAGACCTGCCGAACCGTTAAGCGCAAGGCACCCGCCAGCACGTTTGGCGGGTGTCACGCCATTGCAGCAATGGCTGTGTCAACCGGTCGATCAGGCATCAAGTGGCGTTCAAAATGCTCAAAGATCCGCTTGCGCATGATCGCTTCATCGCCACTGACGGCAGCATTCACGATGGCCTGATGTTCGCGAATGTTGTCTGCCAGGTGGAAAAAGGACCGATCCACGTCTGCCTTGACCTGACGATAACGATTGTAGACCTGCAGATGCATTTCCATCAGTGTCTCTGACCCACAGGCCGACAAAAGGGTCTGATGAAATTCCAGTTCGGCCTCCATCCAAAGATGGGCCAGTTCATCCGTCGGTCCCATGGCACCAATGCGACTTTCGATATGGCTGAGCTTGTGGTGCGCCGCGTTCAATCGCGCCTCCCAGCCCACGCCTCCATGCCGCATGGAGCGGCACGCGCCTTCGGCTTCCAGCATGATACGCATGTGGGTGATATCGTGCTGACGTTCCTCTGAGTATTCGGGCATCCGGAACCCGCGCTGCTCTTGAAACTCGACCAATCCTACGGCCGACAACCGCAATAAGGCCTCGCGGACCGTGCTGGCGGAACAACCGTAGTCATTGCGCAATACTTCGGCGCGCAACTTTTCACCATGCGCAAACTGGCCCGAAATGACACGTGTCTTTATGTCTTCGAATACGTCCATCAAGGTTTCCCGGCCCGAAATGGGATTTGAACAAGCTGACTCAGAAATTTCGAGATTTCAAGAAATTCTTGAGATTGGCGGAAATTCAAATTTTTTCTTGCGGAAGCGATAATTTTCCGCCTACGGTTTTGAACCGATACGAGAAGGGGTCGTTCAGAGTCCCCCAGTAGCTAACACTCTTAGGGAGGACCTAATGAAGACAATGTTCAAAGTGGCTGCGGCCGCAACATTTGCCGCGTCTACAGCCTTTACCGCCATGGCGGACGGCCACGCGACAACCAAGCTGCGGATCCAGACGCACTACGCGCCTGAAACCGTTTCCGGCAAGCTGGCCGCGCAATACATCGATGACATTCAGACAATGTCCGGCGGCGGCATCGAAGTCGAAATGTTCTATTCGTCTTCCGTTGTGAAGTCGGTCGAGACATTCGATGCGGCGGCCACAGGGATTCTGGACTGCGACATGACGGGTGGCGGTTACCAGACCGGTAAAAACTCGGCGTTCCAGTTTGTGGGCGACATTATGGGTGGCTACGAAACACCTTACCAACAGCTCAGCTGGCTGTATTTCGGTGGAGGCCGTGAAGCCGCTGCACCGCTCTACAACAAGTACGGTATGGAGCTGATCGGCTGGTGGGTCTACGGGCAGGAATCCTTTGCCTCGTCCAAGCCAATTGAAAAGGTCGCGGACTTCAAAGACTGGAAATTCCGCTCGCCTCCCGGCATGGAAACCAAGATCTTCGAAAAGCTGGGCGCCTCGCCCATCGTGATGGACTTCACCGAAATCTTTACCGCTCTGGAAACAGGCATCATCGACGGTGCAGACGCATCAGGCCTCGCCAACAACGTCGGCTTGGGTCTCTATGACATCGTGAAATATGCCAACTTCCCAGGGTTCCACTCGATGCCTTCGGATCACTTGGCGTGCAACAAGGCCGTGTTCGACGCGATGCCCGAAGCGCACCAGACCATCATGAAGGTTGCCATGGAAGCGCTGGCGCTGCGCACCGCCCTGACGTTCGAGAAAAAGAACGCCGAAGCGGCTGCTCAGCTGCGCGCCGATGGTGTGACGCTGTCCCAGTGGGCACCAGAAGAGCTGCAGAAGTTCCGCAACGCGGCGCAAGCCACATGGCCTGAGTTTGCTGACACACCAGAAGCCAAGGCTCTGGTCGAGGCACACCTCAGCTACCTGACCCAATTGGGTCTGGTGTCCCAGTAAGCGATCCTTGGGGCCCTGCCATGCGCCGGGCCCCATACCTTCCCGAGACTGACGGCAAGACCGGTCCGGGCCTTTCTATGACAAGGGGGATATAACGATGCAGGTGCGATCCGGCACTCTGGTTGAATGGCTTGTGCCTTTGGCTTTCATCTTGTGCGCAGGTTGGGTGATCTGGCACATGCCCGCCTTTACCCTCACATTTTATCCGCCCACCGACGCATCCCAGTTCGACAAACTGTCCGCCCTGTTTCAGCGCGTTGACGTGTCTTCTGGCCTTGGCGGGTTGTTTGGCGGCTTTGCTGATATCGTAGATTGGCTGGCGCTGATTGGCATCCCTGTCTTTGCTTTCATCGGCGTGCGCACTGTCCAACGTGCGGGTATGGAATTCGAAAGCTGGAAACCCGCTGATCGTCTGGCCGTGTTTATTGGCCGCGTCACTATGATGCTGATCGTGATCCTGACCGGCGTGATGCTATTCGAAGTACTGCTGCGCTACGTGTTCGAAGCCCCCACACTCTGGGCCAACGAAATGTCGCTTTGGCTGGCGGGTTTTGTGTTTCTCTGCGCGGGTCTTTACGCCATGCAGCAACGCAGTCACATCCGCATCGTGCTGCTCTATGACGCCTCTCCGCGCTGGCTCCAGCGTGTGTTCGACACCATTTCCACGGGTTGCATCGTCATCTTCGCCTTCTTCCTTTGCTATGGCGGGTATGGCGAGGCTTTTGACAAATTCTACCGGTGGGAAACTTTCGGCACGGCCTTTGATCCGCCCATACCCGCCACGATGAAGCCTATGGTGCTGCTGATCGTGTCCCTGGTGGCGCTGCAGGCTGTCGTCAATCTGATCTCGGATTGGAACAAGGAAGAGGTCCACTATGGCGGTGAAGACCTCGACGAAGAAGAAATTGAGCGCATCAAAGCGCAAGTGGCAGGGAAGTAAGTCATGGACGTCGGTACAATCTCTCTGGTCCTGATGCTGGGCCTGATCCTGCTGCTCGCGATTGGTATGCCGCTGGGCTTTGCCTCGGCCTTCATGGCGGTCGTGGTGCTGTTCATGAAGTTCGAACCGGCCCTGTTGATGAACCCCGCCCTATGGGGGGAGGGCCTGTTGACCGGGCGACCGGGAACCGGGCCTCTTAATATTTTACCGCAACGCATATACGGGGACGTCCTCACCAGTTACGTCCTCATATCGATACCCTTGTTCATCTTCATGGCGGCCTTGCTGGAACGGTCGGGCATTGCCAAAGAGATGTATTCGTCACTCAACGTCTGGCTGAACCGGACACGCGGCGGCATTGCCATCGTGACGTCGATCATGGCTGTGATCATGGCCGCTATGTCCGGCATTATCGGTGGTGAAGTTGTTCTGCTTGGCCTCATCGCGCTGCCACAGATGCTGCGGCTGGGCTACAACCAGAACCTCGCCATCGGGGTGATCTGTGCGTCCGGCTCTCTGGGCACCATGATCCCGCCGTCCATCGTGTTGATTATCTATGGCCTGATCACCGAGACCTCGATCAAGGCGCTGTTCACTGCGGCCTTTATCCCCGGTTTCATGCTGGCCTCTTTTATCATCATCTACATCATCATCCGCACGACCCTGAAACCGGAAGACGCGCCACTGCCCGAAGAAACCATTGCCCGGAAATTGGCCGCCTTTGGAGCGCGCAACGATCTGAGCGCGGAAGAAGAGCAAGAGCGCACCGAGCTTTTGGCCGAACAGGCGGACCTGGAATCCCAACCACGCGGCGGTGAAAAGTGGGCGCTGTTTGGGGCCTTCATGAACGTGGTCTTTGCCGGCTTTACCTTTGCGCTGATGCTGCGGGCTGCGTTCTTTGAATTCTCCGGGTCCAATGCGGCGAACACTGGTGACGCGGCCTTTTGGGGAACGGCGGAGTATATCGGCTATTTCGCGGGTATGTTCGCGGTGTCCATGGTGCTGATGTTCTTTGTCTTCGGTCGGGAGCGCACTGCAACCGGCTGGTCCATGGGCAAGGGCCTTGTACCGCCCATCGTTGTAATCGGCGTTGTCATGGGCTCGATCTATGGTGGGATCACTGGCATCACCGAAGCGGCAGGCATGGGGGCCATGGCGGTCTTTGTCATTGCGGTGCTGCGCGGCGAAGCATCTCCCGAACTGGTCTGGGATTCGCTGATGAGGACACTCAAATCGACGGGCACCATCGTATGGGTCACCATCGGCGCCACGGCGTTGGCCGGAGCATACACCATTGCGGGCGGGCCGAACTATGTGGCTGACTTCATCGTCGGATCAGAATTGCCGACTATGGTTGTGATCCTGTTCATGATGCTGATCCTGCTGTTTATGGGCGCGTTCATGGACTGGGTCGGCATCGTGCTGCTGATCATCCCGGTCTTCCTGCCCATCGTGCTGAAATTGCCGCTGGACGAGATTGGCCTGTTCGGAGAACTCAACCCACGCCATGTCGCGATCTGGTTCGGGGTGGTGTTCTGCATGAACATGCAGGTCAGCTTCCTGTCGCCGCCCTTTGGACCTGCGGCCTTCTACCTTAAATCCGTGGCTCCGCCGCACATCACACTGACAGACATCTTCAAAGGTTTCCTGCCCTTTATCGGGATCCAGCTGATTGCCTTGTCGGTGCTGCTGATCTGGCCGCCCATCATCTCGATCCTGTTGTGACGGGGGCGCGATGCTGAGCGAGGCCCAAGTCACGCAGTTCAACACCCAAGGATATCTGGTGATCGAAGACGTCTTCCCGTCTTCGGTCATCAATGCCGTAAAGGTGGAATATGCGGATTTGCTCGACAGGCTTTATGCCGGTTGGGAGGCCGAGGGACGTGTGCCGCCCGCAAGCGGCTTCTGGGAGAAGCTCAGCGCGGCCTACAGAGCGGGTTGCGACTGGTTCCAGCCTATGGACATCAGCCTGCCCGGTGATGAAATCGCGCACGATTGCCCGATGCACTTTGGCCCAGCGATCTTTGACCTGGTTGTGCATGACGCCTTGCTTGACCGGATCGAGGCGCTGATTGGCCCCGAGATCACATCAAACCCCATCCAGCATGTCCGCATCAAACCACCCAGCCCGCAATTGGCCGCTGGAGAGATCCGCGCCCACATCACCCAAACCGACTGGCATCAGGACCGCGCTGTGGGACTGGAAGAGGCGGATCAAACCACCATGGTTACGGCTTGGGTCGCTATCACCGATGCCACAGCGGAAAACGGTTGTTTGCAAGTCGTGCCGGGGATTGACGCCGGACTGTTGCCGCACTGCCCGCAGGTGCAGACCTCCATCGCACCAAAGCATCTTGATGAAACCAAAGCCGTGCCTTTGCCCGTCAGATCCGGCGGCGTGGTGCTGTTTCACCCGCTGGTGCCGCATGCCTCGCTGGCCAATCACTCCGATCAATTTCGCTGGTCGTTTGATCTGCGCTACAACGTGACGGGGCAGAACACAGGGCGCGAGCACTTCCCCAGCTTTGTCGCCCGCAGCCGCAGCGCGCCAGATACAGAATTGCGCGACTGGCGGGGCTGGCGCGATGCGTGGTTCGCCGCCCGCGATCGCCTTGCCACAACCCCGCATATCCCCATCCACCGCTGGGCGTCCGACGCCCCCTATTGTGCCTGAGCAGACATGGATTTCATTCGCCTCGACCCGTCCGACACCGTCGTCACCGCCACCCGCGCCTTACAAGTCGGAGTCGCCATTGAGGACACGCAGACCCGCGCCCTGATCCCCTCTGGGCACAAGATTGCAACCCGCGACATGGCCAAGGGCGACGTAATCCGCAAATACGCGCAAGTCATCGGCTACGCGGCTGACGCTATCGCAGCAGGTGATCACGTCCACACCCACAACGTCGAATTCCGCGCGACGGATCAGGCATACGAATTTGCGACCAACCTGCGCTCCGTGACCCCGGCCACTGGGGATACATTCATGGGCTACAAACGCGACAACGGGCAGGTGGGCACACGCAACTACATCGCCATTGTCACCTCCGTGAACTGCTCAGCCACCGCAGCGCGCATGATCGCCGCCCATTTTACGCCTGACATCATGGCGAGCTATCCCAACGTCGACGGCGTCGTCGCCTTTGTGCACGGCACCGGCTGTGGCATGGCGGATTCCGGCGATGGGTTCGAGGCGTTGCAGCGGGTGATGTGGGGCTATGCCCGCCATCCCAACCACGCGGGCGTGCTTATGGTGGGCCTTGGTTGCGAGATGAACCAGATCGACTGGCTACTGGATGCTTGGGGGCTGAAGCAGGGGCCGCTGTTTCACACAATGAACATTCAGGCGGTTGCGGGCCTGCGCCGCACTGTCGAAATGGGCATCGACAAAGTGACGGCGATGCTGCCGCTTGCAAACCAGGCCACCCGGACGGAATGCCCCGCGTCGGAACTCAAGGTCGCGTTGCAATGCGGCGGCTCGGACGCGTGGTCCGGTATCACGGCCAATCCGGCCTTGGGCTACGCCACGGACCTGCTGGTCGCCCAAGGGGGCACAGGGGTGCTGGCCGAAACACCCGAAATCTACGGGGCCGAACACCTGCTGACGGCCCGCGCGGTTGATGAGGCCACCGGGCAAAACCTGATCGGTCTGATCAACTGGTGGGAGGACTATACGCAGCGCAACAAAGGCAGCATGGACAACAACCCAAGCCCCGGTAACAAGGTGGGCGGGCTGACCACGATCCTTGAAAAGTCCCTTGGTGCTGCGGCCAAGGGGGGAACATCCCCCCTCACCGGCGTCTACAAGTATGCGGACATCGTAAAGGCGCGCGGTTTCACCTTCATGGACAGCCCCGGCTACGACCCGGCCTCGGTCACGGGGCAAATCGCGGGCGGCTGTAACTTGGTGTGCTTCACCACCGGGCGCGGGTCTGCCTTTGGCTCCAAACCAGCGCCGACGATCAAGGTCGCGACAAACACCGAAATGTATGGTCGCATGATCGAAGACATGGATGTGAACGCAGGGGCGATGCTCAGCGACGGCGTGTCGCTTGAGGACAAGGGCCGCGAAATCTACGAGTTGTTCCTGCGCGTCGCGAGCGGAGAGATGTCCAAATCCGAAGCCCAAGGGCTGGGGGACTATGAATTCGTCCCATGGCAGATCGGCGCGGTGATGTGATGGAATGCCTGACCCTACAGCAAAAGGCGGAATTCGAGGAACAGGGCTACCTTCTGGTGCCAAACCAGATCCCCGACGACTGGCTGACCAAAATCCGCGATGAAATCACCCGGTTCGAGGCCGAAGCCGCCACCATGACGGCCAGCAACGACCGCCTCGATCTGGAAGACAGTCACACCAGCGACGACCCACGCCTGCGCCGGATCAAGCTGCCCCACACCATCTCGGATGTGGTGCGCGAGTTGATGTATTCTGACCATGTGCTGGCCCCCGCACGAGATCTGATTGGCCCGAACCTGCGGCTGCATACCACCAAACTGAACATGAAATCAGCTGGTTACGGCGCGGCTGTGGAATGGCATCAGGACTATGCCTTCTACCCACACACCAATGACGACATCCTCGCCATCGGGATCTGCATCGACGATATGGCATCCGAAAACGGGCCACTCATGGTCTATCCCGGTTCGCATAAGGGGCCGGTCTATGACCATCACGTGGATGGCGTATTTGCAGGGGCCATGTTGCCCGAGGAAAACGGGTTGAACCCAAAGGATGCGGTGGAACTCACCGGGCCAGCCGGGTCGATCAGTATCCATCACGGACGAATTGTGCACGGCTCGGCGCTGAACACATCGAACCGCGCGCGCCGCATCCTGTTTTACGAAATGATGGCGGCGGACGCCTTTCCCATTATGGGCAGCATGACCAAATGGGACGGGATCGAGGACTACAATACACGTATTCTGTGCGGAGAGCCCACGCTGACACCCCGCCTCAAAGATATCCCGATCCGCATTCCACAACCACAACCGGATGTGCCGATCTCGATCTATGAAATCCAGAAGGGGCTGAAAACACGCGCCTTTGACACCATTGAACGCAAGGACACCTGACATGAGCAAACCAACAATCGGATTTATCGGACTGGGCCTGATGGGCGGAGCAATGGTCGGGCGGTTGCAGGATCAGGGATATGCTCTGACTGTCATAGCCAACCGTACACGCACCTATGTGGACCAAGCCGTCGCACGCGGTGCGACCGAAGTCACAACCGCCAAAGCAGTCGCTGAAGCCAGCGACATCGTGATGCTGTGCATGGACACGTCCGTGAACGTCGAGGGGCGGATGCGCGGCGGTGAGGGAGTAATCGCAGGCCTGAAACCCGGCGCAATCGTGATCGATTTTGGCACCTCGCTGCCCGGCTCAACGCGCACTTTGGGTGACGAGGTCGCGGCGGCCGGTGGGCACTATCTTGACGCGCCACTGGGGCGCACACCCGCCCACGCAGTCGACGGTCTGCTGAATATCATGTGTGCCGGCGACGAGGGCGCATTCGCGACAGCCAAGCCAGTGCTCGAAGACTTGGGCGAAAACGTTTTCCACCTCGGCGCGCTCGGCTCAGGGCATACAATCAAGCTGCTCAACAACTTCTTCGGGATGACCGTCGCCAACGCCATGGCCGAAGTTTTTGCCATGGCCGACGTGATGGGGGTCGAACGTCAAAGCGTTTATGACGTCATCGCCGCCGGGCCGCTCAAATCCGGCATGATGGATTTCGTCAAAGCCTACGGTGTGGACGGGGACCCCAATCAACTGGCCTTTGCGATCAAGAACGCAGCCAAGGACGTGGGCTATTATGCGCAAATGGCCTCAGATGCAGGCGTGGACTCCGTCATGTCCAAATGCGCATTGGGTGCACTTACCGACGCACGCGACAACGGGCGTGGAGACGACATGGTGTCGCAAATGGTGGACTACTACGCCGACCGGTTCAAAGGCTAACACATGGCCATCCCGGCGCAGGCCACTCAGGATCGCGCCACCTTGGGCATCTTCATGACGCTTGGGGCATACGTGTTCTTTTCGTTGATCGATACGTCGGTCAAGTGGCTGGTGCTGGCTGGCCTGCCTGCATTTCAATTGGCGTTCATGCGTTACCTGCCGCACTTCATCATCTCTACGGTGTTGATCCTGCGGCAGGGGGTCAGTTGGTCCAGTTTTCAGTCCGAACATATGGGGCTGGTGCTGTTGCGGGCTTTCTTGCTGGCCTCGGCCACGCTGTTCAACTTCATCACGCTGAACTACCTCAGCCTGACGGTGACGGGATCGATCATGTTCTCCGCCCCGATCATTGTTTGTGCGCTCAGCTGGCCTTTGTTGGGTGAACGGGTGGGGCCATGGCGGTGGTTTGCAATTTTCCTCGGGTTTTTGGGCGTGCTTGTGATCATCCGTCCCTTCAACGCCGATTTCCACTGGATTGCGCTTCTGAACGTCTACAACGCGTTTTCTCTGGCGCTTTACTCCATCATCACACGCAAGATCTCGGGCGTGGTGGCGCCGGAAACGATGCAATTCTGGATGGGGGCATTTGGTGCCGTTACTTTGGCCCCGTTTGCCTACATGGTCTGGATCGCGCCCGCTAATGGGCTGGAATGGGGGCTGCTGATCGCGCTTGGTGTCTGGGGATGGGCCGGGCATGAGATCTTTTCACGTGCCCATGCGTATGCACCGGCCAACACACTGATGCCCTATACCTACAGTTTCCTGCTGTATCTGGCCGTTGCCAGCTACATCGTATTCAATGACGTGCCCGATCAGTGGACGTTGACAGGGGCCAGCATCATCGTGGTGTCCGGCCTGATCATCTGGTGGCGTGTGGGCCGAAAGGACGTGGCATGAAAGTTGCATGTATTGGCGAAGCGATGATCGAATTGACGATGGGCAAAGACGGCTCGGAGGCCAGTGTCGGCGTCGCAGGCGATACGCTGAACACCGCGATCTACCTCAAACGCACAGCACCTGCACTGCAAGTGGACTATGTCACGCGGCTCGGGGCCGACATGTTCTCGGGACGGATCAAAGATTTTATTGCCGCCCAAGGCGTCGGAACAGATGGGATCGAGATTGATCCAAACGGCACTCCCGGCCTCTATGCTATCACGGTGGACACGGCAGGAGAACGCAGCTTTTCCTACTGGCGCAGTGCCGCTGCGGCGCGGGATATGTTCTCAACCGAACAAGGCGCAGATTTCAGCGGGCTTGCTGGATACGACGTGATTTACTTGTCGGGCATTTCACTTGCCATCTTGCCCGCACCCATGTGCGCGGCCTTGCTCGATTGGCTGCACAGCTACCCCGGGCGCGTGGTCTATGACAGCAACTACCGCCCCAAACTTTGGGCGGACGCAGCCACCGCCATCGCAGCCAACGATACCATGTGGGCGCGCACGGATATCGCGCTGCCGTCTGTGGATGACGAATCCGAAATGCGCGGCGAAACCCTCGACGCCGTGGCGGCACGGTTCACAGCCATGGGCAAGCTCGGCGCGCTGAAACGTGGGCCCCAAGGGCCGCTTTGCCTCTGCACGGGGGCCAGCCACAGCTTTGACGCCGCCAGCAAGGTCGTCGACACCACCGCCGCCGGCGACAGCTTTAACGGAGGCTATCTCGGCGCGCTGCTGACAGGAGCTGCGCAAGAAGACGCGCTCAGATCCGGGCACAATCTGGCCGCCAAGGTGGTCGGCCACAAGGGCGCGATCCTGCCGCTCTAGGCCCCGACAATCGCCCGCAAAGCCGCCTCAGGATCCGGTCCCAAACACGCGGCAACCAGATCCTCGGCCCGTGGATCATCCAACTCTCGGCCCGCCGCGACCTCGGCCCGGACAAAGGCAACCCACGCCGTCACTGCTGCCGCTAAGGCTGGGCTGTCCGAGGTGCGCGCGCGCATCGTTTCGACCACGCGGATCGGCATTTTCTGCGATCCATCCATCGCGATCTGGCGCAAACGGTGATGCAGGTTCGGGTTATCAAAACGCTCCAGCAACGCTTCGGCATAGGCCGGAGCCTGACCTCTCACACCTTCAGGCAACGTCTGAGACGCTTCGGCCATCAAAGCCGCCGCGCCCTTGCGCAACGCAGCATCACCAACAGCCTCATGGACAAATTCGTAACCAGCCAGAACCCCGGCATAAGCCAGGTAGGAATGCGCTCCGTTCAGCATCCGCAACTTGCGCATCTCATGAGGGGCCACATCATCGACCCATTGCACACCGGGCCAATCGGGTCGCGCTGCAGCAAATGCGTCCTCCACCACCCATTCTGTAAACTTCTCGGTCGGCACGGCCATCGGATCGCTTGCCTCGACCCGGATCGCATCGCTTGTGGCCGGAGTAATCCGATCCACCATGGACGAGGGGAAACTCACATCCGTCGCGATCTCCAAGCCCGCCAACCGGGCAAAAGAGGTCACCGCCGCTTTGATTTTAGCACCATTCTTCGGAAGATTGTCACAACACAACACCGTCACAGGGGCATGGCGCGCAGCCAGCCCCCGCGCCAGATAGCCGATCACGGTTGCGGGCCCGGACACGAGATCATCCAACACTTCCTTGCGGGCCACATCCAGATGACCCGCCGGGGCCAGATAGTATGCCTTCTCCGTGACCGTCAGAGTGATGACATCATAGGCATCCGACGCAATAGCCGACACAACCGCGCCGGGGTTTTCGGGGGCAACAAGGACATCATCCAAACACGTGATGGCCCGCATTTCCGTTCCATCTGCGTCTTTGACGACAAGGGTGTAATCATATCCCTGGGCCGCCAGCCCGTCGCGAATGCCGGGGGACCGCAGGCTGACGCCCGTGACACGCCACCCGGCAGCTTGAGTGTAATCGGCCTGATGCGCGCGGAAGAAGTTTCCGACGCCGATATGTAAAATTCGTGGCATCCCTTACCCCAGCTTGTACGTCTGGCGCGCCAGATCCGTTGCCAACAGGGGAGCGATTTCTTGCGCTGTGGTGTGCGAAAACAGCCCCCGTTCAACCTGCCCCGCCAGATGCACGCCAACCGCACGTCGCCACAAATCATGGCGCGCCGGGATCGACAGAAAGGCGCGGGTGTCATCGTTGAAACCCGCCAGATTCCAATATCCAGCCGTCTCGACCACCTGATCAAAATACCGCGCAATGCCTGCAGCTGAATCATGAAACCACCACGGTGGTCCAATCCGCAGACAGGGCCAATGCCCCGCCATCGGGGCCAGTTCGCGGGCATAGGTTGTTTCATCCAGCGTAAACAGGATCAGCGTCAGGTCAGGCGAATTGCCCACCCGGTTCAGCAGCGGCTCCAACCCAGTCACCCAATCGACGGCCACCGGAATGTCGGCACCTTTGTCCGCGCCAAAACGTTCGAACACCTGCGCGTTTGTGTTGCGCCGGCTGCCTGTATGCAGCTGCATGACAAAGCCATCCTCAATCGACATCTGCGCCATTTCAATCAGCATGTGGCCGTAAAACGCATCTGCCTGAGCCAGATCGCCCCCCAGCAAGGCGGCAAACGTAACCTCGGGGCGCTCCAGCCAGATCGTGCGCGGATGGACAATGGCATGATCCGTTGCAGTGGCCCCAAGCGTCTTAAAGAATGCGCGGCGCTGGCGCAGGGCCTCCAGAAATCCGGCAAACGAGGATGTGTCACAGCCGGTCTGCGCACCCAGTTGCGCCACCGAGGCGGCCCAGCCGGGTTGGTTTGGATCCAGCACGGCATCCGGGCGAAAGGTTGGCACAACACGACCCGACCAATCGGAATCGGCAATGGCACTGTGATGTTCAAGGTTGTCCAGCGCACCATCCGTGGTCGCCAGTACCTCGATCCCAAAACGATCAAACAACGCGCGCGGCCGGTTGCCCGGATCCGCCAGCCACGCAGCAATGCGATCATAAACTGCGTCCGCCGTGTCTGCGGACAGCCGAGTCGGGCAGTCCAAAGTCTCGGTCAATACATAAGACATCCACGTATGGCTCGGCGTGCCTAGAAACAGATGCCAATGGGATGCAAAAATTCGAAAGATCGCGCGCGGGTCCCTGTCTTGGATTGGGACTCCGATACCAAGGCGTTCCAGCGGGACTCCTTGCGAATACAGCATCCGAAATACATAATGATCGGGGATCACCAACAGGGCGGCAGGGTCCTCAAACGCCGCATCTTGGGCAAACCAAGCCGGATCACAATGCCCATGCGGCGATACTATCGGCGCGGTGCGCACATTTTCGTAAATATCACCTGCCATACCGGTCAAATCGTGGCTCATCTGTCCCTCCGCTCACCTTCATCGCAGCCTATCACGAATGCCTCTTGGCGCACCCGTGAAATGCCGCCAAATTGGAAGTCGGGAGGACATCCATGAAGGTGTTGCTGATCGGGATGGGTATGGTGGCCCAGACCCACATTCTGGCATTGCGCGACGCGGCGGGGATGCAGCTTGACTGCGTTCTGGGACGCGATGGCGCGCGCACATCCGCCTTTTGTCGGGACGCCGCACAAACGCTGGGGTACGAGGTTGCTGCTGTCACTGACATTTCTGATGCGCTTGCCCGCAAACCGGACATGGCTCTGCTGATCACACCCCCTGATGCCCGGCTCGACTATGCCCATGCCCTGTCTGCGGCTGATGTTCCCACACTCATGGAAAAGCCGGTCGAGCGGTCACTGGACCAGGCTCGCGCCGTGATTGACGCCTATGCCCAACACACTGTGCCGCTTGGTTTTTGTTTCCAGCACCGCACCCGTGATGCGGCGCGGGCTTTGAAATCCATGGTCGATAGTGGTAGTCTGGGCGATGTGATCCACGCCGAAATACGTGTGCCGTGGTGGCGGGATCAGGCCTATTACGATGCTCCGGGACGCGGGACATATGCCCGCGACGGTGGCGGCGTTATGATTAATCAGGCGATCCACACGCTAGACCTTTCCCTTTGGCTTCTCGGGCCTGTTGTGCGGCTGCAAGCCTCCATGCGCACCAGCACCCTGCACCGGATGGAGGCAGAGGACATCGCCGCCGCTTTGCTTACTTTCCAAACGGGTGCGTCTGGTATGTTGAGCGCCACGACAGCTGCCTATCCCGGCCATGCAGAAAGCATCACTTTGATAACCTCAGTGGCGCAAATCCAGCTGCAAGGTGACACATTGCAGATCGACAGACATGACGGGCCCAGCGATACAATCGCTCCTGCAGTGGACACAGGCACAGGGGGCGGGGCCGATCCGATGGCGTTCACCCATGCATGGCACCAAGCAGTGATTGAAGATTTCGCCGCAAGTGTTCAGTCCGGCACTTTACCGCTCGCACCTCCGCTGGACGCACTGCGTGTGCACGCCGTCATTGCGGCAATGGAACATGCGGCCCGGACCAACGAAATGGTGGAGGTGGCACCGTGACACTTGCTTTTGTCGCGCTTGGACTGGATCACCGTCATATCTATGGCATGACGCATAACATGCAGCGGATTGGTGCGCGCTGTCTGGGCTATTGGACCGACGGAAATCCGCAACCCCTTGAGGGGTATGTGAAACGGTTCCCGGACCTGCACCGTTTTGAGACGCTGGATGCCGCCTTGGGTGCTGGCGCTGACCTTGCATTGATCTCAGCTGTACCGGCAGACAGGGCTACATTGGCGATCCGCGCAATGGAAGCGGGGCACGATGTCATGACCGACAAGCCCGGTTGCACCGACATGGTGCAGTTGGCTCAAATCAAGGTTTGTGTCGCTGAAACGGGGCGGATCTGGTCGATCAACTTCTCTGAACGGTTCGAGGTGCCGTCGGTCACGCTGGCGGACGAACTTGTGCAGTCCGGAGCCATCGGGCAGGTAGTCCACACCACCGGGCTAGGGCCGCACAGGCTGAACCGGCCTACCCGGCCTGACTGGTTTTTTCAGCGACAAAAATACGGAGGCGTATTGACGGATATCGGTTCCCACCAAATCGATCAGTTTTTGCACTTCACAGGATCACAGAGTGCTGAGATCACAATGGCGCATGTCGCCAATCACGCGAACTCGTCGGACCCCGAATTGCAGGATTTCGGTGAACTCGCTCTGCGTTCCGATCACGCCTCGGGTTACATCCGGATCGACTGGTACACGCCTGACGCACTACCCAACTGGGGCGATGGACGGCTGACGTTGCTGGGCACCGAAGGTTACATCGAACTACGCAAATACGTGGATGTTGGCGGGCGGCCCGGGACGGATCATCTGGTGCTCGTGAACGGCTCAACTTGCGAAAATATCGACGGGCGGGCGGGCGGATTGCCCTATTTCGACCGCCTTGCCCATGACATCGCGCACCGCACCGAAACAGCAATGACACAAACACACTGTTTCACGGCGATGGAACTGGCACTCAAGGCTCAAGCCATGGCAGAGGCGCGCGCATGATCCGCGTCGCAATCCTTGGTGGCGGGATTGGGTCGCAGCATCTGGATGCATATCAAACCCTGTCAGAGTTTGATGTGTCGTTGATCGTGGATCAAGATGCAAACCGGCGACAACAATTTGAAAGTAAGGGATTTTCTGCAGCCCCGGATATCGAGGCGGCGCTTGTATCCGATGCAGACCTGATCGACATTTGCCTGCCACCACACATGCATGCCCCAGTTGCGCTGCAGGCGCTGAGGGCAGGCAAACATGTCATATGCGAAAAGCCGCTGGCGACATCACTGGCGCAAGTTGCGGCCATGAAAGAGGCGGCGCAGACAGCCAAAAAACAAATTTTCCCCGTGTTCCAATACCGCTTTGGCCCCGCTTTCGACCATCTCAGCGCCCTGCGCGCAGCAGGGCTAACAGGGGCACCTATAACGGCCTCCCTTGAGACACATTGGAATCGGGGTGCGGACTATTACGCGGTTCCATGGCGCGGAACCTGGGCTGGCGAGCAAGGGGGCGCAGTGCTGGGTCATGCCATCCACGCGCACGATCTGCTTGTGCATCTGATGGGGCCAATTGCACAGGTCACGGCGCAGCTTGGCACATTGGTCAACCCCATCGAGACGGATGACACAGGTGCAATAATCTTTGTGTTGGAGAACGGCGCGCTTGCCACCAGTTCCATCACACTCGGGTCAAGCACAGACGAAACACGGATGCGTATGGTGTATCGGGATCTGACGGCAACGTCGGCCTCAAACCCCTATGCCCCTGGCGATGGAAAGTGGGAATTTCACGCCAGAAATGCTGCGCAGCAAAATGCTGTCGATACGGTGATCAAAAATACGCCAATGCGGCCAAACGGGTTCGCTGGATTCCTGACCGAGGCGGCAAATGCACTGCAAGATCGACCCAATCAGGCGGTCACGTTGACGGACGGTATGGCGTCCATAGAATTAGTCACAGCCATATATGCCTCTCATCGGTCCGGGCAGTCCGTATCATTGCCGCTGACCGCAGATCACCCCATGCATGAAGGATGGTTGCCATGATGGAATGTTGGCGTTGGTTTGGTCCGCAGGATCCAATTCACCTCAGCGACCTGCCTCAGATTGGGGCCACGGGTGTCGTGACCGCTCTCCATCAATTCGCGCCGGGCATTGTATGGCCAGAGGCGGAGATTGCAGAGCGCAAGGCCATGATCGAGGCGGCAGGCCTGACATGGGCCGTTGTCGAAAGCCTACCCGTCTCCGAAGAAATCAAGACGCAAGGCCCGGATTTCAAATCACATGTTACGGCTTACAAGGAAAGCCTCACAGCCTTGGCGGCGCAGGACATCCGCACTGTGTGCTATAACTTCATGCCGATCCTTGATTGGACCCGGACACAAACGCAGGCGCCACAGGACCACGGTGGCACAGCGATGCTGTTCGATCTTGCCGTCTTTGCTGCCTTTGATTTGCATATCTTGCGGCGGATGGATGCGCCGCAGGACTATTCTGACGCTGTACAGGAAGCGGCCGCACGCGCCATTGCCGCACTTGACGACAGCGCAAAGGTGGCGCTGACTCGTACCGTGATCGCGGGTCTTCCCGGGGCAAATGACGGCTGGACGCTGGAAGATGTGCGTGCGCGTTTGGCCACATATGACGGGATAAGTGCGACCCGATTGCGCCAGAACCTGATCGATTTTCTGGCCGAGGTGGCCCCTCACGCGGAGTCCCTTGGGATGAGGCTGTGTTGTCACCCCGATGACCCCCCATTTCCATTGCTTGGATTGCCACGTGTGATGTCGAGCACGGATGACTACGCGCAAGTATTGACAGCCGTGGATACGCCAGCGAATGGTGCTACGCTTTGCACGGGTTCTCTTGGCGTGGCGGCTGACTTTGATCCTGTTGATTTCGTTACACGCCTTGGCCCGCGTATCCACTTTGCGCATCTGCGAAACACAGTGCGGCTACCATCGCCTGATCCAATGCGGCCCGGTTTTCTCGAAGCGCCGCATTTAATGGGAGACACTGACATGGTCGTCACCATCCGCGCCCTGATGGGCGAAGAATCCCGGCGCAGGGCAGAGGGACGCGATGATCACATAATCCCGATGCGTCCCGATCACGGGCAAGCGTTGCTGATGGACAAGGAACGAGAGAGCCTGCCCGGCTATCCCTTGATTGGCCGTATGCGCGGTTTGGCTGAATTGCGCGGGATCATGGCCGCCGTTCAGGCAGGAGGGACGTGATGCGGATCGGTTTGGCAGGGGCAGGACTGGTCGGACAACGCCATATCGCGGCGATGCGTCAAGTACCTGACGTGCGTTTGGCTGCAGTGCTGGACCCCGTTGCGCCTCCTGACAGCACATTGCCCTTCGTATCCGACCTCAAAGCGCTTATCGCTCAAAGCGACGGGGTTATTTTGGCGGTTCCAAACCATCTGCACCTGCCAATGGCGCAAACCGTGTTGCGCGCTGGCCTTCCCGTGCTGGTCGAAAAGCCACTTGCAGACACTGCAGAGAGCGCCGCAAAGATTGCGGCCGTGTCGGAAAGAACCGACGTGCCGGTGTTGGTTGGACACCACCGTCGGCATAACCCTTTGATCAAACGGGCAAAGGAGATCCTGACCCAGGGCGCGATTGGCCCGCTGACGGCGATCCATGGCCAATGCTGGTTGCCCAAACCTGACGCCTATTTTGATCAAAGCTGGCGGCAAGGGGTCGGAGCCGGACCACTGTTTATCAATATGATCCACGACATTGATCTGTTGATGCATCTGTGCGGGCCGATCACATCGGTGCAGGCCATGCAAAGCAACGCGCAACGCGGTGCCGAGGCCGAAGAGGTCGCCGTTGCCATCCTGCGCTTTGCCAGCGGCGCGCTTGGCACGGTCACGGTCAGCGATGTGTCTCTTGCTCCGTGGAGTTGGGAACTAACGGCTGGCGAAAACCCTGCCTATCCAAAGACCGACGAAAACAGCTATCTGATCAGCGGAACCAAGGGATCGATCGCCCTTCCAAACCTGACCGTATGGTCGCAGGATGATGGGCCGGACTGGTGGGCCCCGATCACGACAACACGTATGCCCGTGGCGCATGCTGACCCACTTGTTGCTCAAATTGCGCATTTCGCAGATGTCATTGCGGGACGGGCTGTGCCGCTGGTGTCGGCCATGGATGGCCTGCGGGCGGTGCAGGTTGTAGAGGCGATCAAGCAAGCTGCTACAACCGGTGCTGCCGTCACCATCAAGCGGTGATTTTGGATAGCCAAACCGGTTTCTTGTGCTAACGTGATCTGGCACACGTATCAGTGTGCCGCGATAGGGCAGGGGGTGTCTTTTGGACCTGCCCGGCGCCCGCGTATGGCGTGAAACCCCACCCGAACAGAACGCACACGAAAGGAGCAGCTGATGATGTCAGTTGGTGTCGTTGGATTGGGGGATATGGGCAGCGGGCTGGCCAAGAACCTGATTGCAAACGGATTTACAACGTGGGGGCGCGATCTTCTTCCCCATCGAAACGACGCTTTCACTAAAATGGGCGGGCAACTTGCAACCTCAACCGCCGAAGTGGGGCAGAACGCACAGGCTGTTTTTGTCATGGTGATGAAAGGGGCCGAAGCGCATGAGGTGATCCTTGGCCCGCAGGGACTTGCTAACACCATGGCGCCGGGCGGGATCATCCTGCTGACGTCCACCGTGAAACCAGCCGAGGCGCGCGCTATCGGCGAGGGCCTTGAGGGGCGGGATCTGCACCTGATCGACAGCCCGGTGTCAGGTGGCTTTCCTGGTGCGCAGGCGGGCACCTTGACCATGATGGCCGCCGGTACAAATGCCGCCATGACCCAAGCTGCCCCGGTGATGGAGGCCGTTTCGGCCAATATTCACAGGGTCGGCACCGCGCCGGGCGAGGGGCAAACGGTTAAGGCCTGCCTGCAATCGCTGATCGGCGCCCAGTTTTCGGCGACGTTCGAGGCCGCGGCACTGGCCGCCAAGGCTGGCGTGCCCGGTCAGGTCATTCTGGACGTATTTTCGACGTCCTCCGCCGGATGTGGCGTCGTGAACAACGCTCTGGAGAAGATCATTGATCGCCAGTTCGAAGGCACGGGCAGCCACATCAACACCATGCACAAGGATCTCACGATCTCCATGGCGTTGGGCGAGGAACTTGGCGTACCGCTCCATACGGCAGCGTCTGCAATGCAGATCTTTCATGCAGGGCGCACGCGGTATCCGGATGGCGACAACTGGACATGCACACAAGTGATCGAAGACATTGTGGGCGCAGAACTGCACCGCAGCCACGCCAAGGCCACGCGATGAGGCTGGGTGTTATCACGGACGGCATCAGCCGCGATCTGAAGCATGCGGTGGACGTCATGGACGAATATGACCTCACCTATGCCGAATTGCAGTTTGTCGGGGATACGGAGGTCGGCGACCACACAGCCCAACAGATCAGGGAGATCGACGCATTGTTGCGGGACCGCGGCAAGCCTGTGTCCTGCCTCAGCCGCCATGTCTTTGCCGGGACCACATCGCAAAACCGCCCCGGTGATGCGCTGCACACCCAGCACATGGAGGCTCTCAAGCGTGTGATCGACATGGCGCATATTGTGGGCAGCCCGCTGGTACGCATCATGACCCAGAAAAAGGAACAGATCCTCTGGGGAAGTCACGGTGCGGAAATATGGAACGTCGCCCATGGCGCATGGGACACGATGGCCCCAATGATTGCACCCGCGGTCGAGCTTGCCCGCGCCGAAGGGATCACGCTGGTCGTTGAAACGGGCAACGGTACGATGGTGAACTCCAACTACACGGCACGCAAGCTGATTGATGAACTCGACGCCAAGGACGCGCTCAAGGTGCTGTGGGATCCGGCCAACAATTGTTGGTGCCACGAACGAGCCTATCCAGAAGGCTATTCCGAGGTCAAAGGTGGTTATCTCGGGCACATCCACATCAAGGATGTGCAGGTCGATACACCACGCGCCACACTGCAGGTCCGGCAGATGGGCACCGGGCAACTGGCGCCATTGTTCGCACCCATGGCGGCCGCACTCAGAGCAGATGGTTACGATGGGGTCATCTCGTTCGAAAGTGTTTACCACCCGGGCGATGGCGACTTCGAGGCGGGTTTCCGCGCGTCCATCGGCACGTTCAAGACCCTGTTCGGAGACGATTAAACGCAGGTGGCGTGCACTTTGGGGGTGGCTGGTGTAAGGATCGGGGCAAGACGCGTTGCAACGGACCGCTATGGATCGCCACCCCTTAGACCAATCGGCCCCCGGCCAGATTCTGTTGGCCACGTACAACGGCGGTGCGCTGGTGCGGGCGCAGCTCGACAGCCTTGTCGCGCAAAGTGAAGGCAACTGGCATCTACAAATCAGCGACGATGGATCGCGCGACGACACGCAAGACATCCTTGCGACCTTCGCCCGCGCTAATCCAACGCGCACAACACTGCGCCAAGGGCCGAAATCCGGTTTTGTCGCCAACTTCCTGTCGCTCCTGACCGAAGCTGATCCGCAAGCCCCTTGGCTGGCCTTTTGCGATCAGGATGACGTGTGGCTGCCGCACAAGCTGGAACGCGCAACGCAGTGGATCAAGGGGCAAGACCCGGCGCAGCCCGCTTTGTATTGCAGCCGCAACTGGGTGTGTGACGCGGAATTGACCAAGCTGCATCTCTCCCCCCTATTTGATCGTGCCCCCGGCTTCGCCAATGCACTGGTCGAAAACATCGCAACCGGAAATACAGTGGTATTAAACCGTGCGGGTGCTGATCTGGCACGCCGTGCCGCCGCGTATGCGGGCGAGGTGTTTGCCCATGACTGGTGGATTTACCAACTGGTGACAGGGGCGGGCGGCACAGTGTTCTTTGATCCGGAACCCGGTGTGCTTTATCGACAGCACAGTGCCAATCAGGTCGGCCACGGGCGGCAAATGCGTCATGTGCCGCAGGTTCTTGCCGGACGCTTTGCGGACCGCGTGGGTCGCAACATCGCGGCTCTTGATCCGGTTGCCGATCTGCTGACAGGTGACAACCAAATGATTCTGAGGCAGTTCATTGCCGCGCGTAACGCATCTGGCCCCGTGCGTCGAATGCTGGCCCTGCGCCGCAGTGGCGCCTACCGGCAAACTGCGCGCGGTCAATTGGGGCTGACGGTAGCCATGGGCTTAGGCCGTGTCTGAGCGTCCCCGCATTCTGTTGATTGGTGGCCACGGCGGGCTGTCGGGTGTGGCGCGACACTTGCGTCATATCGTGCAGACACTGGACGGATCTGCCGCCCTGACCGTGATGCATGACCGAAACGCAGGCGGTTATGATTTTCTGGATGCAATGCGCGCGCGCGCGGTAGAGCAACCCGGTCTGGCTACCCGGCTGAAACCAGCCGTGCTGTGGCGGGCTTGGCGGGCCGTGCAACGTGCCCGTCAATCGCGAGAGTATGATCTGATCTGGGCCCATGCCCGTTTGTCTGTGTTGCTGCTGCGGCTTGGCGGGCGCTCTCGCCATCCACGCTTGATGCTCACATATCACGGGCTGCCCTTCGATCCCGGCCAACGCGACTGGGCGCGTATCGTTGGTCAAACGCTTGAGGCCGCACTATTGCGGCTTGCTCCACCTATGACCCTGATTGTGCTCTCTGAAACGGCGCGTGCGCAATTGATTGAAACGCTACCCAAGGCCACGCGCAGGCACGACATCAAGGTGTTGTCCAACAGCTCGGACCTCGATCCGCTGTCTATGGAGATGCGACAGGATCAACCGCAAATCGTGATGACCGGGCGGGTTAGCTGGCAAAAGAACCTGCCCGCCGCTGCGCGCATCCTTGGCCACTTGGAAACGATGCAGATGCACATATGCGGTGAGGGTACGGACAGCGCGCAGTTTGGCGATACTCTGCGCCAGACGGTCTCTCACCCTACGATGGCACGGCTGGAGCGCCACGGCCCTGTTGGGGATGTGCGCCCTCTGTTGGCAATGGCGGACCTGTACCTGCTCACGTCGCATTACGAAGGTGTGCCCATCGGAGCGCTTGAAGCCTTTCAGTCGGGCCTGCCACTGGCTATGCCCCGAGGCTGCCACGACCTGATCGATCATCACCCGCTGGCCAGCGCCATCGACCCCAAGGACCCGGAGAGTGCGGCGCAAAGTATCGCCAAACTCATCACCACATTTCGCTCCGACCCAGAGGGTTGGAGCACAAAGATCCAAGCGGCGTACACACGGCACTACGGCTTTTCGCAGTGGCAAACTCAACTGCGCAAACTGGTGGAAGATGTGCTGGAATGACACATCGCTCCCGTCATTGTGCGCGCTGCCCCCTGCACATCACGCTGCAGATACGCCATATGACACAGCGCAACGCTGACGAAAGCCAACCATGACCCACGCCCCATTGCCCGCTCTTCAAGATCTGCGCGTCGCCGTTATCGGCCTCGGTTATGTCGGCCTGCCGCTTGCCGTCGCATTCGGTACGCACCGCGCAACCATCGGCTTTGACGTGAACGAAAGCCGGGTCAAAGCGCTGCAATCCGGGCATGACAGCACAGGAGAAACTGAGGCCAGCGCATTATCAGCCGCCAAACATCTGTCCTACACAACAGATCTTGCTGAGATTGCGGCCTGCAACGTTTACATTGTTGCTGTCCCGACGCCCATCGACCAGCACCGTCAGCCCAATCTGGGCCCGTTGCTGTCGGCTGCCAAAACAGTGGGTCAGGTTATCAAACGCGGCGACATCGTGGTGTTCGAAAGTACCGTCTACCCCGGTGCCACAGACGACGATTGTCTGCCCGTTGTCGAAGCAACATCTGGCCTGACTCTCAACCAAGACTTCTACGCAGGCTACAGCCCTGAGCGGATCAACCCCGGCGACAAGGAACGCACCCTGACAACGATCACCAAGGTCACATCAGGCTCCACGCCCGAAGCAGCCAAACTGATCGACGCACTCTATGGCAGCGTGATCACGGCGGGCACCCACCTTGCTCCATCCATCCGCGTGGCCGAAGCCTCCAAAGTCATCGAAAACACACAGCGGGATGTCTCCATTGCGCTGATTAACGAGTTGTCGATCATCTTTTCACATCTCGACATCGACACAAACGCCGTGCTGGATGCGGCGGCGACAAAATGGAACTTTAACCGTCTGTCACCCGGGCTTGTCGGCGGGCACTGTATCGGGGTCGATCCTTACTATCTGGTGCACAAATCGATTGCTGCGGGGCACATCCCTGACATCATCCGCATGGCGCGCGAAATCAACGATGGTATGGCTCGGCACGCTGTCGGGCTTCTGGTCAAAAAGATGATCCAGAAAAAGGCTCGGGTGAACGGGGGGCGGGTGCTAATCCTCGGGATCACGTTCAAACAGAACTGTGCCGATATCCGCAACACCAAGGTGGTGGACATGCTGGACGAGTTGGGCAGTTTCGGGTTGAGCGTGGATTTGCATGACCCTTGGGCGGACGCGAGCGAAGTGCGCGACACCTACAACATCGACATGCTGGCCCGTATGCCGGATGCGACGCAGCAATATGATGCTGTGATGCTGGCGGTCAACCATGCCGATCTGGTTGATCTTGGGGCAAAGGCCCTGCGGAACTACCTCACCCCGAACGGCGTGTTCTTCGATATGAAGGCCGCGTTCAGTGAATCCGAAAGCGATTTACGGCTGTAGACCGCCACATCGGGAATTTAGATTTTTGGCAGGTTTAGGAATGTCAGGTTCGTGCAAAAGTGGCATGTGCATGCGCACTCTGGCCTAACACTGAGGCTGCAGCCGCCAGCCCAGTCTGCACCGCGCCTTCGATCAACCCGCCATTAGTGCGAGATAACTCAGCGCCTGCAAAAAAGACTTTTGTGCCAATAGGTTGGGATAACTCCGGCAATCCATAGGGTGGATGACCATGGGGTGGAACGCGATCTGCGTTGGTTGCGGTAAACGGCTCGCGGGCCCAATCCATCAGGTGCAGGGCACGTGGTGCCGCAGCCTCTGGGCTGAACAGGCGCACCAGCTGGGCCTCGACCGCCTCCTTTAACGCAGCCGCATCGGCGCGCGCTGCATCGGGCCAGCCGACAAACCCGAACAGGGCCGCAACACCCTGCGCAGGGTCGCTCTGGTCCGCAATTTCCATCAGTGGGCCCACCTGACTGACAGCACTGCCGGACAGTCCCGCCTCGGCCCAAAAAGGGCGATCGTAAATGGCGACAACCTTGGCGTGGGCCGCCATCCATGTTGGCCAACGGGTCATCGCAGCAAGGCGCGGGCCGGTCCACGCAGGAACCGCTACCCATGCTGCAGCAATTGGTGGGGGGACAGCCACGATAATCTGGTCGCCCTGCCATGTTTGCTCTGTTTTGGTTGTGACAACACCGTTGTCACTGTCCAATGCCACAACCTCTTGGTCAAATTGCACGCAATCCTCGGGCAATGCGGTATGCAACGCCTCGGCCAACGCGCCGACACCGCCTTGCACTCGAGCCGCATCGCCATAACGGGACGGAAAGGTGCCGCGCTGAACGCCCTGTTGCGTTTCATAGACAAACGCGCCGTCTTCGGATTGCGGAATATGCGCCAAACCCAATTCCGCGAGCAATGCCGTAACTTTGGGCTGAAACCCCGGCCAGATCCAAGCCGGGCCCAAGTCGACGCCATCTATCGTCAACGCACGGCCCCCAACGCGTGTCCGCGCCTCCAGAACCGTGACGCTTTGGCCCGCCAAAGCCAATTGTCTGGCTGCAATTAGCCCAGCCAGTCCCGCGCCAACGACCAGTGTGTGGCTCATTCTGCCAACATCGCGCGCAAATGACCTGTCTTTTTCCAGATCCTTGCACCGTCGGGGCCAGCCGTCAGCTTGGCAACAGAACCGGGAGGCAAGCGCAACCAATCGCGCGGCCCAAGAGAGTGATCGCCATCACTCAGGGCCCCGTCGAGCACCAGAATTTCGGCGCCATCGGATGCATCCAGCCCATGCGTAATGCCACCAGACCACTGTTCCAGACCAACGTGCTCGCGACCGTCTGCGAATAGGGTGGTCTGGGCAACGCCAACTCGCGCCGGGTCATCTTCCAGTTCTGCGGTGTTCATGTCGATGCGCAGTTGCGTACGATCATCCGGGTCAAACTGCCAGAGTTTCACGAAAATCGTCGCACCTGGCTCCGAGCTTGGAGTGTGGCGCGAGGTCGGGGGATTACGCACATATGTCCCAACCGGAAAGTCACCATCCTCGTCCTGAAAAACTCCTTCAAGAACAATGTATTCCTCGCCCCCATCATGGGTATGCGGGGCAAATGCGCTGCCTGGAGCAAAGCGCACAATCGTTGTGGCGCGGGCAACTTCATCGCCGATACGGTCCAGCATCTTGCGTTCGACGCCCGCGGAAGGAGATGCGCGCCACGGGTTGTCCCGGTCCGCCACGAGAACCCGTTTGGTGAAGTCAGAATTCAGTTCCATTGTAGGCCTCCTCAGCCGTTGCCTACTAATAGGTAGGCAAATTGATCCTATCTGCAAGCTAAAAACTTGAACTCACCAAAAATTATAGTAAATAATTGCCTATGCAATGGAAGATAGAAACGTGATGAACACCAAATCTGCCCTTCTGGATGAGGCCGAAACACTTGCCCGGCAGCGCGGCTTTGACGGCTTCAGCTATGGTGACCTCGAAGCGGCGGTAGGAATTCGCAAGGCTTCCATTCATTACCATTTTCCCAGCAAGGGGGCGTTGTCTTATGCCTTGCTGGACCGCTATCGCAGCGTGTTTTTGGATCGGCTGGCGGCCATCTCTGTGGCGCAACCGCGCGCAAGCGGGCGGCTGCTGGCCTTCGTTGACCTATATCGTCAGGCCTTGGGGGGCGGACACAGTCTGTGCCTGTGCGTGGCCCTCAGCGTGACCCAATTCGCGCTGCCCGCGGACAGCAAGGACGCCCTTGATGCCTTTCATCGCGACGTCACGGCTTGGCTCGAAACGGTGTTCCGTTTGGGTGCGGAAGACGGGTCCATTCGCAGCCTTACCGACCCGCTGAGCGAAGCCCGAGGAGCATTGGCCCAAGCCGAAGGGGCGCAAGTCGTCGGTCGGGCCACGTCTGATCCGGCACGGTTCGAAGCGGCAATTGCCAGCCTGATTTCCCGCGCAATCTGATCGGGACGAGAATTGTGATGTGAAAACCATGCAGACCTGTGCAAGGCTGTATGGAATATCGGAACTTGGGAATACATGAATGCAAAAAACGATCGTTGCGCAGCTGTCCAATCTGCCCGACCGAAGCCCCGCATACGCCATCGTCGGCGAAGTCGACCTTGTCGTGGTGCGATTTGATGACGAGATTTCAGTGTTTTACGGTCGTTGCCTGCACCGCGGGGCGTTGATGTCTGACGGATTTGTGCGCGGCAACAACCTGATTTGTGGCGTGCATGACTGGGATTACCGCCTCGATAGCGGTGTCAGCGAATACGCAAACGATGAAGCTCTGCCCAAGTTCGAAAGCTGGCTGGATGGTGATGATATCTGCGTCGACGCGGACGAGATCAACGCTTGGGCCACGGCCAACCCCCAGCCCTTCAACCGCGACGCCTATCTTGGGCTGTATGCCGACACGTCTCATGGGACGACCGAAGAACCCTATACCGGCCTGATCCAGCAATATGCCCGCGATGGCTTGTCCAAAACCGGACACCACGGCGTCATGGATGCGATGGGTGTGCCGCGTGTGGAACTGCCCGATTGGGACGATATCCAATTGCTCACTGCGCAACTGCACAAAGTGCCATTGCTGGATGATGAGGCCGTCGGCACCGACGTTGTGATCGGCGCAGGCGCGCAAAAACCCTTGCGCCTCGACATCCCGCTGTTTGTCTCTGACATGTCCTATGGCGCTCTCTCTGAACCCGCCAAGGTTGCCCTCGCCCGCGGTGCCGAAATCGCGGGCACAGGCATATGCTCGGGCGAAGGCGGCATGCTGCCAGAAGAGCAAGAGGCCAACAGCCGCTACTTCTACGAACTCGCCTCGGCCCGGTTCGGGTTCTCATGGGACAAAGTGCAAAAGTGTCAGGCCTTCCACTTTAAAGGCGGGCAGGGCGCGAAAACCGGAACAGGCGGGCATCTGCCCGGCAACAAGGTTCATGGCAAAATCGCCGATGTGCGTGGGCTGGACGAAGGCCAAGACGCTATTTCGCCGCCCCGCTTTCCAGACTGGACAGACCCCGCCCAGATCAAAGAATTTGCGGATGAGGTCCGGGACCGCACAGGCGGCATTCCCATCGGGTACAAGCTCTCTGCCCAGCATATCGAAAAAGACATAGATGCCGCGTTGGAGGTTGGTGTGGACTACATCATCCTGGACGGGCGTGGGGGTGGCACAGGCGCCGCCCCGGTCATTTTCCGTGACAATATCTCTGTGCCTACCATCCCTGCACTGGCCCGTGCGCGTGCCCATCTGGACCGGCTCGAGCGTGGAGATGTCTCTCTTGTCATCACTGGTGGACTGCGTAAACCAGCCGATTTTATCAAGGCCTTGGCTCTTGGCGCTGACGCCATCGCGGTATCGAACTCCGCAATGCAGGCCATCGGCTGCATAGCCATGCGTGCGTGTCATACCAACAACTGCCCGGTCGGTATCGCATCGCAAAAACCGCATTTGGTCAGTCGTATCGTTATTGAGAAATCGGCGCGCCAACTGGCCAATTTCTTTGAGGCCAGCACCGAGCTGATGCAAGTCATGGCGCGCGCCTGCGGCCACGATCACGTGAACAAATTTAACATCGACGACCTGACGACATGGAAAAAAGACATGTCTGAAATCTCGGGCGTCCCCTTCGGAGGCATGGCATGAGCGATCAACTGGACTGGATCAGCGTCGGACACACCAGCGACTTGGCCGAGGGGCGCGTTAAAACCGTCACTGCCCGCACCACCTCGATCTGCCTGTCGCACTTCGACGGCCAATGGGCGGCGATGGAAAACCACTGCCCCCACCAGCGTGGCCCCTTGGGAGAAGGTTCCATCGAACGCGGTGAGGGCGGCAAGTGCTGGATCCGCTGCCCATGGCACGGCTGGGACTTTGACCCGCTCACAGGCAAACCGCCGGGCGGGCACGAGGACGCTGGCCAAATCATTTACCCGGTGAAGATCGACGGGGATGAGATTTTCGTGGGCCTCGAACCCGAACCACCCCACACCCGCACTGTTTCTGACCAGATGGCCGAAAGCATGGTTAACTGGGGCATCAAACACGTCTTTGGCATGGTTGGTCATTCCAACCTCGGCCTTGCCGACGCCATCCGCATGCGGGTCGAAGCGGGCGAGATGAAATATGTCGGTATCCGGCACGAAGGGGCTGCCGCCTTTGCCGCCTCCGCCTATGGCAAGCTGACAGGTAAACCCGCCGCTTGCCTGACCATCGCAGGCCCCGGCGCGACCAATCTGCTTACAGGTATGTGGGACGCCAAGGTCGATCGTGCCCCCGTGCTGGCGCTGACAGGTCAAGTGCAAACGCAAGTCTTCGGCCCCGGCGCGTTTCAGGACATCGATCTGGCCTCGGCCTTTGATGCAGTCAGCCGTTTCAGTCAGACTGTGCTCAGCACCTCCAAACACTCCGAACTGGTCTCACTGGCGATGAAAAATGCGCTTGTGGAACAGGACGTCTCGCACCTGATCTTCCCCGACGATATGCAAACCAACCCCTCAGACGCGCCTGCCAGCACGCCCGATGGGCGCATGGGGCGCACAGTTGTCAAACCGGGGGACGAGGACGTGGCCGACGCCCTTGAAATGCTCAACAGCGCCAAGCGCCCAATCCTCGTGATCGGCTATGGTGCGTGGGACCATATGGACGCGATTACGTCGCTGGCTGAAAGCCTTGGCGCACCCGTACTGACCACGTTCAAGGGCAAAGGCCTGATCGCCGACAGCCACCCTCACGCCGCTGGCGTGCTGGGGCGTTCCGGCACCCCCATCGCGTCGTGGTTCATGAATGAGGCCGACCTGATTCTGACGCTGGGCACATCCTTCTCAAACCACACCGGGATTGAACCGTCCAAACCCATCATCCAAGTTGATCACGAACGGATGCAACTGGGCAAATTCCACCCCGTTGACCTGCCCATCTGGGGCGAAATCGGGGCTTTCTGCGATGCTGTCTCGGGTCAGATCCAACGGCCTGTCGATGCTCCCGACCAAGTCAGCGAACTGGCCGACCGGTGGGAGATCTGGCGAAACGAAAAACGCTCGCGTATGGCCGAGGAAACCGCCAAAGGCATCCATGCTTTCGCTATTTTTGATGCGCTGTCCCGTGTGGCCCCTGCGGATGCGATCATCGCGGTGGATGTGGGCAACAATACCTATTCCTTTGGTCGCTACTTTGAAACCAAGGGCCAGCGTGTTCTGATGTCCGGCTATCTCGGATCAATCGGGTTCGGCTTTCCAGCAGGCATGGGCGCATGGGCTGCGACGCAGGATTTCGAATGGCTTAAGGGACGCAAAGTGATCTCGATCTCTGGCGATGGCGGCTTTGGTCAATACCCGATGGAGCTGACTACAGCCGTGAAATACGGCATGGATATCACGCATGTGCTTTTGCATAATGGTGAGCTCGGCAAGATCTCCAAGGAGCAGAAATCGGGTGAATGGCCGGTTTGGGAAACCAACCTGCACAACCCGTCCTTCGCGGCCTTCGCGAAGATCTGCGGCGCGCATGGCGAAAAGGTCGTGTCGTCGGATGCAATTGAAGCTGCCTTGCAAAAGGCTCTGGATGTGGACGGGCCAGCCTTGGTCGAAATCATGACGGATGCCGAACTGGTCTGATGAGGGCGGAGCATCAGCTCCGCCTTACGGACGGTCATTCAGGTTCAGTCTAGAAATACACTGCACGTCGCCTTCATTCACGATTCAGTGCACGGAATGTGCACAGGCTGTGACGTGGCCAACCCTCTGACTTTTTAGTTGATAACTATGGAGTCCGGGAGGCTCGAAAAATCGGAAGTTAACCGTTGCGCGTAAGCTACCCCGTCCGTCCCTCAAAAGCGCGCACCGTGATCCCTTCGGCCTCAAGCGTGCGCCGCACAGAGGCTGCAATGTCCACTGCTTCTGGCGTGTCGCCATGACAGCAGATTGAATCAATCGGCGTCTCGATCCGCGTGCCATCATCGGTGATGATCGCCTGCGCCTTGACCATCTCGACCATACGTTTCCCCGCAAGATCAGCATCATGGATGATCGCACCGGGCAGCTTACGGTCCACCAGAGTGGCATCGGCATTGTAGGCGCGGTCAGCAAAAATCTCGCACGCAAAACGCGCCCCGATAGACCGCGCCGCGCGCTCTTGTGCTGTCGCGGCGAGCACCATGATAATGGCGCCCGGATGGGCCGATAACGCTGCTTCATAACAGGCACGCGCCATATCCTCATTCTCGGATGTCATGTTGCCCAAGGCCCCGTGCAGCTTGATATGGCGCACTTCGGCCCCAAGAGCGGCCGCCATCCCGAGGGTCGCGCCTACCTGACAACGGATTGAGTTCTGGAGTGATTTCAGGGGCATATCGATACGACGGCGGCCAAAACCCTGAATGTCGGGGAAGCCGGGATGTGATCCGACGCCAACCCCGTTTTCCAGTGCAATGCCCATGGTCGTGGCCATCACGTCCGGATCGCCCGCATGGGCACCGCACGCGATGTTGGCCGAGGTCACAGTGCGCAACAAGGCTGCGTCATCACCCATGTTCCACGGACCAAAACTTTCGCCCATATCTGCGTTCAGATCGACCTGCATGACATTTATCCTTCGTCCAAGGGGGAGTGCACGGCGGACACGACACCGCCAATCAGTTGATAACTGAGCAGATCCTGCATCTCGGCAGGATCGCGTACAAGGGGGGCGGCAAGGCTGCGCAGCTTGCACCATTCAGATTGCGCCCTTGCCTCAATGGCTGCGGCGTCTTCAAGGCTCACAAACTCGAACCGCAATTCGGCTCCCGCCGGGGCCTGCACGACACGCGGCAGATCGCAAGGCAGCACCGTACCAATACGTGGATATCCGCCCGTGGTCTGGCTTTCGGCCAGCAGCACAAATGGCGTCCCGTCGCCCGTGATCTGGATGTCGCCGGGTACAATCACTTCGCTCACGATACTGAGTGCCTTTGGGGTAGCAAACCCGTCCCCATCACTGTCCATGCGCACACCTTGGCGGTTGGCGCGAGGGTCTCGGCGGAAGGTCGTGTCGACAAATCGCATACGAATTTCCGCATCGAAATCATCGGTCTGCATGCTTGGAACGATGCGGACTACGCCGCCACCAAAGCGAGAATCGCGAGGCAAAGTCAGCCCGACATCGCCGCTTCTGTCTGCGCCAACGTCCAAACTGTCACCGGTCGCCACCAACGCCCCAAGGCCCGTCGACTGATGAGTGGCGCGGGCGCTCAGAACCGAAGGGGTGTCAAAACCACCTCCCACATGCAGATAGCCATAGGTTCCGTCACGGGTTGGCCCCAATGTCAAAATTGAGCCCTTGGGCAATATGTGGCTGGCGTTCCACGCCACGGCAGACCCATCCACTGCTGCGGTCATAGTTGCCCCGGTCAATGCGATGCGAATATCATCTGTGGCCTCAAAACTGCCACCTGTCCCCACCATCTCCAGCACAGCAAAATCGACAGCTTGGCGCAATAACGCTGCCCCCTCATGCACGGCCCGCACATCAGCGGCACCACCTCGGGTCAAACCTTTGGCCAAGTATCCGGCCCGCCCCAGATCCTGTATTGCGACACCAGGGCCGACGTTCAAAACGCGCAACGCTCTCATGCCAGCTCCTCGCGCACGGCACCACCTGAACCATCTGCATTGTGTGCCTCGATACGTGCCAATTCAGTGGCCGAGATATCTGCAAATTGCACTTCGTCTCCCGGAGCCAAGGGAAACGGCTCAAACCCCTTGGGGCGAAAACATCGGAACGCGGATTGGCCGACATGGCGCCACCCGGTTGGCGTGTCTTTTGCAAACAGGCAAATCTGGCGCACCGCTGCCACCAAGGCACCCTGTGGCACGTTTGGCGACAGGCCCACTTGGCGCGGAATATCCCACGCATCGCCCAAGGTGCCGAGGTAGGGTTGTCCCGGTGCAAATCCGATTGTCAGCACACGCAAACGCGTGCCGGTCAGATCCGCCAAAGCGGCCGCGGGATCAAGACCCGCCGCCTCTGCGGCTTCGTCGAATTGCGGTGCACGGGTCCCGCCGAATACCGCCGGAATGGTCCACAACGCGCGGCCTTCCGGCAGACGCGCCGCGCTCCAATCCTGCCCATCCAGAACCGTCGCCAGCTTGTCACGCACGACTTCAAAACGATGCTGGGCAAGGTCCACACGGAAAAACGCGGAGACCAGCGTGCTACTGCTTTCCTCGACCTCGGGCCAACCCAACGCATCCACTGCGCCACGAAAGGCAATTGCTGCCCGGTTGGCGCCATCGGTGGCTTTGTCACCAAACGTGACCAAAACACCACCCAAGCCAACGGACCGAATAAGAGGAGAGAACTGCACAGTCATGACTTGACCCTACGCCTTAATTTTTCGGGTGCAATGCATCAGATGGGATCGCGCAGCCACGCATGATCAAAGGTAACGCGCGACACGCCGGCCAGACGGGCGACGCGTTCCAGTTCCGCCTCCAGCGCGGCCACGCGACCTTTGCCCCATCGCACCTTGCGTTCGGGCCACAGGGCCCGGACTCTCATCTCGTCCGCGTCACGATGGGCTTTCATATCAATGCGGCCCACCAGTCTGTCACCTTCCATCAAGGGAAAGACATAGTACCCATAGGTCCGCTTTGGCTCTGGTACAAAAATCTCGATCCGGTAGGCAAAGCCAAATAAGCGCTCTGCCCGTTTGCGGTCGCGCAGAGCCGGATCAAACGGGCTCAAGACGCGCAAACGGCGTGTTGGATCAATGGCTTGCGTCGGGCAATCTGGTAGGTCAGGCCATGCATAGGCGGCTCGAACAGACCCATCGACTCCGGTGATCTGTACTTCGATAATGCGCCCCTCTGCCAAAGCCTCACCGCACCACGCTTTCGCCTCTGCGGGGGTGATGTGATCCCAGAACCGCGCCAGTTCGCCCGGGGTGGCAAAGCCCAAACGGTCCATAGCCTCACGGCAACACCAGTCGATTATTTCTGCAACGTCGGGCGCATTGCCGATCTGCGTGCGATCCAGCACCCGTTCGGTCAGATCATAGTACTTGCGAAAACCTTCGCGCTTGCAGACCGCCAAAGCACCCGAACGCCACAAGTATTCCAGCGCTGTCTTGGACGGATGCCAATCCCACCAGCCGCCGCTGCCACGCTTCTCGCCTTCGCCAACGTCCGCAGAGCACACAGGACCACATTCCGCAATCTTGTCCAATACGGGTTGAAACTGCGCTTCAAAACCTTCGCGGCGCCACGCACTCCACCGCGATTTGAGCAGCTCCGCATCCCGTTCCCGGCGCAAGTGCCAGTAAGGATAAAAGCGCATCGGGATGACAGCGGCGTCATGGGTCCAGTGTTCGAACAGGGCTCGGTCGCGTTCGTAAAGAAGCTTCAATGCCTTGGGGCGATACCGTGGCCTACGCGAAAACAGGATCAGATCATGGGCGCGTGCGACCGTGTTGATACTGTCCAACTGCACAAAGCCCAGCCGCTCGATCAAACTGTGCAGATCAGCCCCCTTGCCTGACCCGCTTGGCGTATCACTCAATGCGTGACGATCCAGAAAGACGCGGCGTGCGGCTGAATTGCTTAACGTGTACGGTGTCACGTCATCATGTGGCGGCGCAACGTGTCGCCATATGAAATCTTGGGTTCAAGCGTGATGAGTTGTGGGACCGCTTCGCCTTCGCCATTTGTGCGCTTCAGGATGATCTCTGCTGCTGCGCGTCCAATCTCCAGTCGACAGGCGTCCGTTGTGGCCAATTGGCGGGGCAGACCTTGCAACAGCTCGACGCCGTTAAAGCCAGCCAGACCGATCTGTCCGGGCACATCAATGCCCTGGTCCAGCAGATACAAAAGGCCGCCAGCGCCAATCATGTCATTGGAATAATACAGAAAATCAAGTTCAGGGTTCTCGTCCAGCATGGCCTTGGTCATCTCGCGGCCCTTGGCCAGAGCGGAACCCCCCTCATAGAAATCGCGGGCTTCGATCTCGATCCCAGCTTTGGCGAGACCCTCAGTCAGCCCTTCAAAGCGTTTGCGCGCCCGGTGGTCACGCGGCATCGAGGTGCCCATAAATCCGATGCGCGAATAGCCCTGTTTGAGTATCGCACGCGCCATATCAAGACCCGCCTTGCGGTGCGATATTCCCACCATGCTGTCGACAGCAATGCCATCGGTGTCCATGATCTCGACCACCGGAATGGCTGCGTTTTTTAGCATGGCGCGGGCCGCATCCGAATGCTCAAGGCCCGCGAGGATCACACCAGAGGGACGCCACGACAACATTTCGTAAAGCACCCGCTCTTCCTTGTCGCGCATATAGTCGGTGACGCCAAAGACCGGCTGAAGTGGTGAGTCTTCAAGGACTTGGTTGATGCCCGTCAGAACTTCGGGAAAGACCATGTTGCTCAGCGACGGCACAATGACCGCCACAAGATTGACCTGTTGCGAGGCCAGTGATCCTGCAATTTGATTGGGCACATAGCCAAGGGTCTTGGCTGCCTCAAGCACCTTCTGGCGTGTGGTTTCAGAGACATCACCGCGGTTACGCAGCACGCGGCTGACGGTCATTTCGGATACGCCGGAAGCTGCGGAAACATCGCGCAAAGTCAGGGGGCGTGGGGCGCGATCAGTCACGGGCGGTCCTTCGATGTTGCTTTGTGTGAGTTACCGACAAATGCGCCGGAATTTCAAGGGCAACTGCATGTGCCAAATATTTGCAGGGCGTGACAAGCAGACATGGACACGCTAGGCCAATGCAACGCGTGGCCCCGTGGCTCAACTGGATAGAGCAGCCCCCTCCTAAGGGGCAGGTTGCAGGTTCGAATCCTGCCGGGGTCGCCAAAACGGCTTGTTCTTCAACAGTTTTGCATTTGGGGCGTATAAAACGCGGTCATAGACTTGCAAACCACGCGGGCCAAGGAACCGGGCAGAAACTTGGGTTATCTCCGCCCGGTCGTCATGTGTTTACTTGGGCAAAAGAACTTTGTTCACGACATGGATGACGCCGTTGGATTGATCGACATCAGCAATGGTGATCTTTGCTGCATTTCCGCTCTCGTCAAAGACGAACACTGTGTTGCCACGCACCTGCGCTGACAAGGCATCACCTGACAGCGTTTCGAGATGGGCAAAACCGTCGCTGCTGCTGGCAGCCTGCGCTTTGAGATCCTGTATGGACAAATCGCCCGCAACCACGTGTGCAGTCAGAATTTTGGTCAATTGACCCTTGTTTGCGGGCTCCAGCAAAGTTTCGACGGTGCCAGCGGGCAGGGCTGCAAAAGCGTCATTCACAGGGGCAAACACCGTGAAGGGGCCGTCGCTCATCAGGGCGTCTACCAGACCAGCAGCTTTGACAGCGGCGACAAGTGTTGTGTGATCGGCTGAATTCACAGCGTTTTCCACGATGTTTTTGGTGGCAAACATTGGTGCGCCTCCGACATCCGGGTTGGCGGCAACGGCGGCCGATGCGCCCAGTACGATGCTGAGAAGGAGGGCGGCGGTCTTGCGGGGGATAAACATGCAGTTTCCTTTCGGGTTGGTTCGATTGCCCCAAGGGGGACAGCGAACAGAACGGCGGCTGCTTTGAAAAAGTTTCGCGCCTGCTTTGATGGCGCGTGAACATGCTGCTTTGAAACTCTTGTTGCGTCTGGGTCGTAGTGCCAGTCACACAATCAGGAGATCGTCGCTATGAACGTGCCCGAACCCATCCGTCCGCTTATACGCCGCCACACGCTGATTACCCGGATCACACATTGGACCTGGGCAATCTGTCTGTTCTTTCTGTTGCTGACAGGCCTGCAGATTTTCAATGCCCATCCGGTTCTTTACTGGGGCGATCAATCCGGGTTTGCGTTCGACAACAGCGTGTTGAGGCTTGCACCTTTCCCGCAATGGGCCACGATCCCCAGCGGTGTGGATCTGGCGACAGGGCGCGTCATCCACTTCTTTTTCGCTTGGGTTTTCGTAGCAACCCTGATGATTTGGTTGCTGGGGGCACTCTTCTCCGGCCATTTATTCCAAGACTTGATGCTGCGCGCGTGTCATTGGCGCCAACTGCTGCCTGACGCGCGGGATCACGTCCTGTTTCGTTTCAAACATTCCGCGCGCTACGGGCCGCTGCAAAGGCTGAGTTACGCGGCTGTCCTATTTGGCCTATTCCCTTTGATGATCCTTACGGGGTTGGCCATGTCGCCTGGCATGAATGCGGCCCAACCATGGTTGCCCGAGATGTTCGGTGGGCGCCAATCAGCACGTACGCTCCATTTTTTTGCAGCTTCCGGTTTGGCCGGCTTCTTTGTTTTGCATGTCGTGATGGTTCTACTGGCGGGTCCCTTGAACGAAATGCGGGCCATTGTGACGGGGTGGTATAGACCTGATACCGAGGAGATGGGCGATGTCTGATTGCTTGCTATCACGTCGCACTGTGCTCTGTGGATTGGGCGCTTCATCACTTGGGGGTTGCAAGGTGCTGGATGGGCTGAGCGAGCCGGACCACAGGCTGCGCCAGTTTATGGCGCGGGCAAATGACCTGACACTGGCGATGCAGCGCGGCGTGTTGGATCGCGGCGCCTTGGCCGCAGAATTCTCGCCAGCTGACATTCGCCAGCCCATGCGCCCCAACGGTTTCACAAATCCACAGGATTCGGAGTATCTCGCTCTCAAATCCACTGATTTTGAGGCCTATAGGCTGAAAATTGGCGGCTTGGTTGAAAGGCCGTTGTCCTTGTCCCTAGCTGACTTGCGAAACATGCCTGCACGACGGCAAATCACCCGACACGATTGCGTCGAAGGCTGGAGTTGCATTGCCGAATGGACCGGAGTGCCGCTGTCGCATGTGCTGGGATCAGCCATGGTGCGTTCCAATGCGCGTTATGTGGTGTTTCACTGTTTTGATACCATCGAACGCAGTTTGTCCGGTGGGGTGAAGTACTATGAGTCAATTGACCTCGTAGATGCGCACCATCCGCAAACGATTCTGGCGTGGGGAATGAATGGTGCAGACTTGCCCGTGCCTAATGGCGCGCCCTTGCGTGTCCGGGTTGAGCGACAGTTGGGCTATAAGATGGCCAAATACATCCGCGCCATAGAATTGGTTGACGATTTTTCGATGCTGGGGCGTGGGCGCGGTGGGTTTTGGGAAGATCGTGGTTATGAATGGTACGCGGGTATCTGACGTGACTGACGTGGCGGAAGCTGCAACTTGTGCGGGTCGGCAACCGTAGTGTCACATACGCCTGCAATGATCCGAGATGCACCAACGATCAAGCCATGAAGACACTGTTCCGCCATGTATTTTCCGCAATGCGCTCTCTGAACAAACGTGACCCGGATGTCCAAGCAGCTGCACCGCTTGTGCATTTGCTGGACGAGGCCGAACCAGCCCCAGACATGTTTGCGCAGATTGAAGCGCGCATAGACAACGCCCGACAGCCCAGAACAGTGGCCAGCAATTTGTTCGTGGTGTTGGCGTTTATCTGCGGTTTGGCTGTGGGTGGATCAGTTCTTTATCTCGGGCAGGATCGTCAAAGGATCGTCGCGCGCCCGGCGCCGGATGCGTCTTGGGTGCCGTTGGGCAGCGTCACATTGCAGGGGGCGGGATTACGCGGGTTTGTGCGTGCCAAGTGCCGCGGGCATACGCATTTCTTCATCACCATGCACGGTCATACACCGCCTGATCGCGATGCTGGAACAGCCTTGGCTGTTCCATTGATGGAGAGCGGCGAAAAAATTCTGATGGAGTGCATCTTTTGATCGGTCACGTCCGTAGTGCTAAGAAACGGGATTATGGAAAGGACCAGATGTGGGTGTGACCAAGTTGGTGCCCAGGTCTCAGCAACATGGGGGCGTGCGGGCTAAGATGGGGACGGCGGAACAGTCCCGCTTGATCGCAGACTTGCTGATCAAGTGCGCGGATGGCGATCGCGCCGCGTTCCGGCGGTTCTATGACGTCAGTTCGCGATATGTTTTTGGCGTCGTCCTTGGCATTTTGCGGGATCGCGAGATTGCAAGCGAAGTGGCGCAGGAGACTTATGTGCGGATTTGGAAACGGGCCGGGCATTTTCAGGCCGACTGCGGCAATCCTTTGTCCTGGATAGGATCCATTGCGCGCAATTGCGCCATCGACCGGTTGCGCTCGGAGCGTGCGCGAGGGTTTGTGCAGTTTTCCGACGAAGTGCCCGACATCAGCGGTGATCCGGACCCAGCAGGTACGACACTGGACACAATGGTGATCCGCAAGCTGCTGGGAGAACTGCGTCCCGAATACCGTCAGGCGCTGCTGTTGTGCTATTTTCAGGGCTACACCTATATCGAGTTGGCCAGTGTGATGGACGTCCCCGTTGGGACTGCCAAAAGTTGGGTGCGCCGCGGGATCGCGGCATTAAAGGAAGCGATGATATGAAGAAGACCGACGCGACACATTCAGCCGAGGTTTTAGACGCACTCCTTGGCGGGTTGGAAACCAACCTGCCCGGCACACGCCCGGATCTTGCGGACGAGGCTACGGTCTTTGGCGCGCATCTGTCGCCGCTTTTGTCGCGGCTGCCCGAAGCCGAGCCGCCCGAGGGGCTGTTTGACGCGATTGAGGCTGAATTGGACGGGCAGGGCACTGCCCCGTTTCAGAGCGTGCGCGCTGAGGAAGGTGTATGGGAACAGCGCACCGACAAGGTTTGGAAAAAGGTGCTGGCCGAAGAGACGCGGTCAGGGCGGACAATGTACCTGTTGCGCTGTCTGCCGGGCGCGTCGATCAAGCCCCATATCCACGAGCGGGCCGAACACTTGTTTATCCTCGAAGGTGAGCTGTGGATCGACGGCAAGCTTTATTCCGCCGGTGACGCACAGGTGGCCAAGCCGGGCAGCGTTCATCCGGAGATTACCATGCCTGCGGGCTGTTTGGTTCTGGTCAGTGCTTAGGCGCTGACGCGCACCATCCAAATGATCCAGAACGCCCCCGCGAGCCAAGGACCGAACGCGATCTTGCGCAGACCCGTTATCAGCGCAAAGACAAGCGCGCTGAGCGCAGAGACACCGACGAGAACTGGCAGATCGTACAGGCCGAGCCACGCGCCAGCAGCCCCAAGTAATTTGGCATCACCCAATCCCAGACCATCCTTGCCCGTATGGTGGTAGAATGCCGCCCCCAGAGCGGCAAAGGTACCATAGCCGACGCTTGCGCCAATCACCGCAAGCGCGGGTGTGACCACGGGAGACACAATGCTGAGGGCGATCCCGGAGACCACCAGTCCGAGACTGGCCGCATCCGGGATCCTGAAGTGCCGGATGTCGACCAAACAAATCCAGCCAAGCATCAGCGCCAGCCAGACCGTGGCCAGCCCTTTAAGGACAAGCGAATGTGTCAGAACGTCATGCATGTGTAGCCTCATGATCCGGTTACAAGAGAGTACGTGTTGTTGTGCGAACTTGTTTCAGACCCTGAAACTTTTTCGCCCGTCGCTTCGTCTTGTTGGATGCAGCACCTGAAGTCCCACCACAGCGCAGATGCGCCAGGGCTGAGTTCCGCTGTCGGACGGCTCCGCACGCAAGAACAGACGTTTCTGCGGCCGGGAAAGCTGTGCGAAAATTCGATCTGAGAGGACATGACATGACAACCAAAAAGGCATTGGCCCTGAGCACGGCACTGGTGGCCGGGCTGGCGGCCACAACCGACCCTATCGCGGCGTCATCGCACCGCGAAGCGCCTGCCATCACCGAGCATCCGAAAGTGGACGGAACCGACTTCTATATGTTCCGGAGCTATGAGCCCGGGCGCGAGGGCTACGTGACCCTGCTGGCCAATTATCAGCCGTTGCAAGTCAACTATGGAGGCCCGAGCTATTACACGATGGACGCCGATGGCATCTACGAGATCCATATCGATAACGACGGCGATGCAATCGAAGATCTGACTTTTCAGTTCGATTTCGAGAACCAGCTGGCCAACAATGGTGCAGGCATCGGTCTGGACATTGGCGGTGTGAACGTGGCCATTCCGCTGAAATACGCGGGTCCCATCCTGCCCGGTGACCAGTCGCTGCTAAACGAAAGCGAAAGCTATGAGTTGACCCTGATCCAGGGCGACCGCCGTAGCGGCACGCGCAGCGCGATTACGCGGGCCGGTTCCGGTCAGACGACCTTTACCAAGCCCTTGGATCATGTCGGTCTCAAGACGCTGCCGGATTATGACGGCTACGCCAACCAGTTTATCTATGACTTCGACATGGCGGGTTGTGACATGCCGGGCCGTGTCTTTGTCGGGCAGCGCGCGGAAGCGTTTGCGCTGAACCTGGGCGAAGTGTTCGACCTCATCAACTTTGTCCCGATCGAAGGCGACAGTGCGCCGGGTGCGGGCGATGGTGCCGGATTTGACGGTGGCATCACGCAAAGCCGAGTGAACGATGACGTATTCGGCAAGGTCAACGTGTCCACGCTGGCACTTGAACTGCCAATTGCGTGCATCACGGAGGGCGACGACCCAGTCATCGGGGCATGGACAACCGCCAGCCTTGCGCAAGGCGAATTGGAGAACCCGTCCCCCAGCTATGAGGACACTAGCCGCGTTGGCGGGGCGCTGGTACAGCAATCGCGCCTGTCCACGCCATTGGTGAACGAAGTGGTGATAGGGATCACAGACAAGGACCGCTTCAACGGCTCCGAACCTATCGACGATGCAAGCTTTGCCACTTATGTCACAAACCCGACCTTCCCACGTCTGGTCGAGTTGCTCTTTGGTCCTGACCTCGGGCTTGTGGACAATATCGCGCCAACGAACCTGCCGCGGACGGACCTTGTGGCAACCTTCCTGACCGGTCTGCCGGGGCTGAACCAGCCGCAGAATGTCACCGCATCCGAGATGATGCGCCTGAACACGGCAGTGCCTGCGACACCAAGGGATGAACAGCACTCCTTTGGCGTGGTGGCAGAAGATCTGGCGGGCTTTCCAAATGGTCGGCGACCCGGCGATGATGTGATCGATGTTGTTTTGCGCGTCGCCTTGGGCGCGTTGTGCCATCCGGTGCCCTTAGGCGCAGAACTGGGTGTCGACGGTGCCGAAGAAGACACCACAAGCGACCTGATCAACCTCGGTTTCTGCACACCGGATCAAGCCCCCATAGGGAATGTCGCATTGACTGACGGCGCACCAATCGCCGCGTCCGAATTGCAGAATGCGTTCCCATACCTCAACACGCCAATTCCGGGTTCGCCAAATGGCACAGTATCGGTTTCAAACTGATATGCAGATCGCAAAGGAGAAGATCATGAAATCGAGGTCTCTACGGCTTGCATCTGCAGTTGCCGGACTTGCATTGATCGCCGGTTGTGGTGGCGGCGGGTCAATCGGGGGGATCGCAACTCTGGGTTCCACGTTTCAACAAGCGTTTGCTCAGAACGCGACGGATAACCCGATTGATGTGACGAATGCAGGTCTCGTGGTGCAATTGGCACAAGATCCGTTCGAACTCTGATCGTTTGAATGCAGCACTTTGATAACGCCGCCGGGGTAACTCGGCGGCGTTTATTATTGCCGTGCGCGTGATTGCACCGTTCCGGTGTCGGGATCGCGCAACAACCGGCGCTTCACAACGACCCGCGCCTGACCCACACGCGCCATGGATGTGACGTCAAACACATCCGAAGTGAACCCAGCCAGTGGTGGTTGAGATACGCCCAGAGCTGCAAAATCACGGGTGTCGAGAAATCCCTTGAGCAACCGGCGCGCAACAAGCCCGCGCGCTGCGGAAGGGTTGTGCAAAAGCGCCCCCATCAACGGTTCAGTCACCGCATTCAGATTTAAGTGGCCGCGCACGGACGTCGCCGTCACATGCGCGGAGAGGCGACGGACGTCGCTAGGTGGCAAACCAAAGCGGATAAGGTCTTCGGTTTTGTGTAGCGGTCCTTTCTGACTGATAATTTGGGTGATCTGGCCGGCCAGTACTTCGGGCAGTTCCAAAGAGGTCAGCAAGGCCGAAAAGACGCGTTGTTCTGCAATGGCCGTGGGTTGCAGGGCGTTCAGGTCAAATTTGCCGCGCGCGTCAACGACCGCTACGGCGAATTGGCCGAAGTCCAGCGCGATCTGTTCCTGCGCAGCGCGCGCCCATGCTTCGCCCAAATGGTCCGATCCAGGCGCTTCGACAAAGTCACGGCGCAGCGCGACTGCAACTGAAGTTGTCCCGCTGTGGGCCAGTGCTCTGGCCTGTGCAACGCTGTTGGAACGTTTAAGCTGGTGCACCGCAACATCCTGATCACGCAACATGATCTGCACCAGCCCCGTCCCGACAGCGAGCACGGCAAGCACGTTCAGGAGGCTTACCCCGGCTTGCCTGCTCCGCTTCATTGGACAGGGTCGCGGGGCAATGGGAACATACGCCAAACATCGGTATCCGGCAGTGTCAGCACAAGGCCACCATCGGGCGGCACCGTGAACCGGGTAGGTTCATCCAGAATGCGTTGCGTTATTGCTGGTCTGTCCTCGATGTTGATGCGGCGTATCAGGCCACTGTCTGCGGCGCGCCACGTGATCCTCTGGACACCTATGGTCAATGCAAGATCATCTTCAAATACGGCTCTGCCCGCATTGTCCATATCCAGCAGAAGCACGTGAAAAGCGCGGTCCTGCAATTTCAGTTGCTCAAGCCGACCAGAGACGCCGGCCTCCGTGCGTGTAACACTTTCCAAAAGGGTGAACCCCGCGAGCCCGATCATGGTCGAAATGGACAAAGCAACCAGCATCTCGATCAGTGTGACGCCGGATTTGGTTGAACGTCGCGCCCTCATGTCACTGGCAGTACGTTTCCACCTTCGATCCGCAGGATAGCAAGATCACGTTCACAGGTTTTGTTGCGATCGAAACGGGTGTCGCCCAACAAGCCTTCGAACTTGTCACGACGGCTGAGATTGGATGCGCCTCCCAAACTGTGGGCCATGCCGACCCCATCAACGGCAAGGGCTGCGATCACCCCCAGATCTTCGTCCAACTGTGTCCGGAAAAATGAAGACAACCGATCAAACCGGACGGGATCAGGCCCCGTGAAACATGCCTTGTCGAGACGGTCGAGTTCGGCTTGCGACAAGCCGGACCACTGGAGCGAACCGATGGTTGTGATGCCTGTGCGCACGGCAGCCTCGGCTTGGCGCAAGGCATTCTGCCCAGTGCTGGGAATGTAGACTATGTCTGGCATGGTGCCGCCCCCGGCCTGACGCAGAGCGTCGGCGATTTGGCCGGGCTGTGTTGATGCAGGAATCGTGGGCAGTGACGACACACTGGCACTCCGCGCCCCCGCCTGCACGGCAATCGATGCTTTCTGTCCGAGTGGGCCGCCGGTTTCGAGAACGGTCATGCGACGCGCTCCGGTGCTTTTGGCAAATTCAAGCACCGTGTTGACTGATTGGGCGGGCGTGACGCCGAAGACCCACGCACCGGATGCTGTGAGGCTTGCGTCATTGGACAGAGACAGTACGGGAATGGTATCCGCTGCCTGTACAACCGCAGCAGTCTGGTCGCGAAACAACGGGCCGACGACGATATTGGCCCCTTCAGCGACCGCCCTGCGGGCTGCATCGGCTGCCGTCTGTGCTGTTTCCCCACTGTCGAGAACATTGGTCTCGCCCGGCGTGCCACCAAAATCTTCGACCAGCCAGACGGCTTTAGCCATTTGCTGGCCCAACGCGGCACGTGCACCCGACAGTGGCAACAAAAGAGCCACCCGAGCACCTGCGCCTGAAGGTTTCAATGGTCGAGACCCGCGCTGTTGGGTCGCGCAAGCGCCCAGCATGGGGGCCGCCAAAAGCATGGAAAGACATTTGCGGCGACCAAGTTGAGTGACTGGCGACATGGGTTCATCCTTTGGTTGCTCGGTGGGCATGTTCATCACCCGACCAGCGCATTCAGGTTCACTATGGGCAGTAGAATGGCCAGAACCAGCAGCATGACGACGCCGCCCATGCCCAGAAGGACGATCGGCTCTACAAGTCCGACAAGGGTTTTGACCCTTGCCTGCAAAGACTGCGATTGACCTTCGGCAAAGCGGCCAAGCATGGACGGCAATGTGCCACCTGCCTCGCCACTGGCAATCATGGTGATCATCATGGGGGGAAAGCCATTTTTGCTGGCCAGTGCACGAGACAGCGTCAACCCGTCCCTGACATTGTGTGACACCTCACTCAGCACGTCCCGTGCCGCCAGGTTGCTGACAGTCGCAGTGGCGGATGACAAGGCGTCCGCCAGCGGTACGCCACTTTGGGTGAGTGTCGCGAGCGTTCCCGAGAATTGGACAATCGTCATCTGTCGCGCCAACCCAATGCGCCAAAGCAGACGGTGCCAGGCGAGTTGCAGCTTGGGCTGTCGGGCGGCGACCCCGGCACCCAGGGTCAGCGCCGCACCTGCGAAAATCAAAACGGCTGCGTTGCCGATCAGAAAGTCGCTGAGGCCGATCATCAGCTTCGTGAGTGGTGGCAGATCGGCGCCGCGCGCAGCAAAGACCCGAACGATATCGGGCAGTAAAAATACAAGGAGGCCGATCACAACGGCAATCGATACAACGATCAGGATGGCAGGGTAGATCAGGGCCAGCGCAACGGTCTGGCGATTGCGCAAGCGGTTCTCGGCATGGTCGGCGAGATGGGCCAGTACGGGCCCTTGTCGTCCGGCCCGCTCTCCTGCTTCGACCGAGGTCAGATAAAATCGGTCAAACCCACCGCCAACATCGCGCAGTGCGGCGCTAAGGCTGGACCCATCCAGAATAGCCTGCCTCAGGGTTTGGCATGTTGCCGTCAACTTGGGCGATGATTGCTGCGCCAATGTCGAAAGAGCCGCCTCAACTTGAACACCGCTGCCAAGAAGGGTCGCCATTTGGCGGGTAAAGACGGCGAGGTCTGTCGAGGATAATGTCAGCTTGGAGCTTTGTGGCCAGAACGCGTTGATCTGATCGAACGACCATGTACCAGCCGGCGCGACCGAAAGTGGTAAAAGCCCCAGTTGGCGCAATCTGGCTCGGGCGGCCCCGGCATCCGGGGCCTCGATCTTCCCGTTGCAAGATTGGCCTCCCCCATCAACTGCACTATAGCGAAAACGTTTCATGGCGCTGCATCCTGAGCACTGTCAAAGACCACTCGCGCGACTTCTTGTGGTGTGGTGTGCCCCTCGCGGATCTTTTGGACACCGTCCAATAGCAGACCTGGCAATGCACGGTTCAAGATCTGTCCAAGCTCGGCTTCGGAGGCTCCGTTGGCAATTGCCTGCTCCAGATCAGGCGTGACTTCGATCAAGTCATAAAGCGCAACGCGCCCGTGAAATCCGGTGTGATTGCAATCTTCGCAGCCCAGTCCTGCTTGGACGGCCTCACCTTCAGATATGGCATGAGACAGCAACGTGGCCTCGGTCCCTGTAATGTGATGAGAGGCAGCACAACGCGGGCAGTTTTGGCGAACGAGGCGTTGCGCGATCAACCCGCGCAGCATTGGGGCCAGTAAGAAACGTTCGACACCAAGATCGATCAACCGCGCCACTGATCCAATGGCAGAGTTGGTGTGCAAGGTGGACAACACCAAATGCCCTGTCATGGCGCTCTCTACGGCCACGCGCGCTGTCTCTCCGTCGCGGATTTCACCGACCATGATCACGTTAGGGTCTTGACGCAGCAATGCGCGCAGGCCGCGGGCAAAGGTCAGATCGGTGGCTGTGTTGACCTGCATCTGTGCAATGCCGGGCAGCGCATACTCGATGGGGTCCTCAATTGTCATGATGTTGCGTTGTTGGTCATTCAGGGCATCAAGCCCGGCATAAAGTGTGGTGGTCTTTCCCGACCCGGTCGGGCCGGTGACAAGGATCAACCCATCCGGGCGGTCCAACAACCGGGTGAACGTGTCTTGCATGGCGGGGTTCATGCCAAGACCGGCCACACCTGTCCGCGTCTGGCCACGGTCCAGCAGACGCATGACGACACGTTCACCATGCTGCGTTGGGATCGTGGAAATTCGGGCGTCGAGATGGAATTCGGCGACGCGCAAAGACACACGCCCATCTTGGGGCAACCTCTTTTCGGCAATGTCGAGACGTCCCATCACCTTGATGCGGCTGACAAGCTGAGGTGCCAAAGCCCGGTTGGATGTCAGCGCTTCATGCAAAACACCATCGACGCGAAAGCGCACGACCAGAGCGGTCTCTTCCACCTCGATATGAACGTCCGATGCCCGCGCGCGGATGGCTTCCAACAAGATTGCATTGATCAACCGCACAACAGGCGCGTCTTTGCGTTGGTCTAGCAAATCGTCGACGGCAGCAGCGGTATCGGCAAGGGCGGCCAGGTCTGTTTCGCTCCGGTCTGAGGCTTCCTCTGCCGCGCCTGCCGCGGCACTTGCACTGTCACGATATGTGCGCTCCATGACGTCAGCGAGAAACGCAGAAGAAACCGTCTGGAATGTCAGGCGCTTCCCAGCGACCCGTTGTGCCTCGGCCAAAGCCGCAAGGGATGCTGACGAGGTAAAGTGGCAACAGCCGTCGCCAAGAACGACACCTTGCGCACGAGCGAATGCATAGGGTAGGCGAGTCACGGCGCATCTTCCAAGACAATGCGAGCCGATACGATCCCCGGCTCTGCTCGCCGCCCGATTTCAGCTGAGAAGACCTGAACATGTGACGCCTTGGTCAGCATCTCAAGCCAACCGATCAGCGCGGTGAATGCAACGGCATCCAACGTTACGGACAGGGCTGTTCCTTGCGGATCAAGGCGACGAATTTTGATGGACGCGGCGCGCGCGGATGCCGTAACTCTCTGACGCAACGGTTGATCAACCGTGGTACGTGACGGGCCTAGGGCATCTGGCAATTGATCCAAAACGGACCACAGAATGTCGATCTTGCGCAAATGTGCAAAACTGTCGTGGCGCGCGTCTAGTGAGGGCGCAACGACGACACTCCACAAAGTCGCCGCACCGATAATGCTCGCGGCGCTGCTACAAATCATTATTTCCCTTACCGATAATTTGCGCATCACCTGAACTCCGATAGGATTAACTGCATCTCCGCGCCCGCCGCACCTGTCGATGCCGCGCCTGTGGTCACGGTCATGCCGCTTGCCTGAAGCGCACTCTCGATTTGCTGCAACGCTGCCAGATCGGGTGCACTGATCAGAATGCTCAACGTTCCTGCACTGGCGTCAAAACGCATATCTCGAAAGTCGATGCGGTCGCGCCCTATCAGGGCTGTGCCAGTCCGGGCCAACAGGCTCAGGAACCCATCGTTTGCTTTTTGTGCGTTTGCCCGGCGTTCCAGTTGGGCCGTCAGCACAGGGGTGCTTTGCGACAGGTCTATCCGCAGGCCACGCGCTTCGGTCGCCGCAACGAATGCGGCACTCCGTTCGCTTGTTGCCCGTTCCAAGGCACGCGCGTCGGTATATAGAACAGCGACATGCGCCAATGTAGCAATTACGCTTACCCCAAGTGCGAATTTCCATCGCCGATGCCAGAGGTCCCGGGGCGTTTGTTTGGCGGGTCGCAGATCAAGTTCAAATACGGACGGCGATACTGCGGGAGTGTCACGGATTTGTTTTGCGGCTCCCATGCCGGGCGGAAGGCTACCATGGTGGACTTCGAGGGGTGGTCGATCAAACGCCCGCCACAGATCCACAAGGCAGTGGGTGTCCAGCACAAAACCACCCCCGTCGAATGTCCTCAGATAGGTTGCATTTTGGCCAACCCAAACAGCCCACACGCCGTCGACTGAGGGCAATGGCACCCCGCACAGGTCTGGCAGTACAATGCCGGTACCCGGTGCTGATGCCATGTGATCTTGCAGCGCTTTTACATCAATCGCCGCGCAGAGCCGGATTGTGCCGACGAGCGTTGGGCCAACTGCGAAGTGTGTGTCTTCGAGTCGCGTGGCCAGAAAAGGTTCCATCGCAAAAGGTGCGGCCGCACCGCGTTTGCGATCTGAGGCAATCGGCAAATCGATCGGATGCAAAAGTACGGCGGCACCCGGGATCACATATGGGGACGGAAGGGCCGAGGCCGCCGCTGCACGTATCAAACGCGCCTTTAGTTCGGGATCAATCACCCGAACATCATCGCACGACGGAAGGGGGGACAAGGCCGTCGAGCTTGTGTCCGGGCGATCGATATCGCAAATGCTAACTTGTTGATTTAGCATAATTTTTTACCTTTACGGCGCAAACATTCGCGCCTATGTAATCGACAATACGAGCCTTATGAGGAAATAGTTTCATGTCCGATCTGACTTCAGACGCGCCCGACAGAGCGGGAAAACGGAATCCTGCTGCCGGTGTGACCCTCATCGAAATGATGGTTGTGTTGGTTATGATTTCCGTCGTGGCCGCGCTTATTGTTCCCAACGTCATTGGCCGCCCGGATGAAGCGCGCGTGTCTGTTGCCGCAACGGATATGCGCTCGATTGCCGGGGCGTTGCAGCTCTATCGCTTGGACAATGGCAGCTACCCGACAACAGCTCAGGGTTTGAGTGCTTTGGCCATTCGACCAATCACGCCACCGTTGCCACGCACATGGCCTGCCGATGGATACCTAAGCGTATTGCCATTGGATCCGTGGGGAACGCCATATGTTTACCGCGCCGAAGATGGCCGATTTGATCTGGTGTCGCTTGGCGCAGATGCAGCGGTGGGTGGCGAAGGAGTGAATGCCGATATCCCATTGCGTGAAACACGTGCTCAGGCTGGGTTGTGAGGCAAGAGAGGTGCAGATCAGCGGGGGTAAGCCTCATCGAGATGCTTGTCGTTCTTGTACTATTTGCCGTCCTTGCGGGCGCAGTTGCGTTGTCTTTGCCAAGCGCACAACGCTCAACACCAGCAGAAGCCGCAGCAAGTACATTTGCCACACATATCGACCGTGCAGTGGACGCCGCGCTGACAACAGGTGTCGGCTTTGGGATTGCGTACGAGCGCGGGCAACTTTCGTTTGTTCAGCGTGGGGACAACAATCAATGGGTGCCACATTCAGACAAACAATTGGCCGGGGTGAAACTTTCTGCGGACGCGCCTCGTATCTCTCTCCATGCACAAGAGGTGTTTTCCGTGTCTCCTGATTTGATCCCTAACAAAAATACCCCCCTCCGTGCTGTCTTTGGCAGGGGTGCGGGTGCGATGACCGTTGTTTTTGACGGTGCGCGCGTGCGTTTGCAAGAAGGTGTTTGACCGTGGTGCGCAACACTCAAAGCGGGTTCAGCCTGATCGAGACATTGGTAGCGATGACTGTGCTGGCGGTTTCTGCCACCGCGATCCTGTCAGCCAGCGAAACGCATACGCAGACTGTGACGGCCATAACCGAACGGACACTGGCGCGTTGGGTTGCACAAAACAACTTGGCGTTTTTGGATATGGGACGTTCGCTGCCTGCGCGTGTTCAGATGGGCGGAATTGATTGGCAGGTGCGCAATGAGCACACGAACACCAGTGACCCTGACCTTGGGCGCGTCGATATTTCCATTGCCACCATGAAAACTCCAGATGTTGTTCTGGCCCGTCTGACGGGATTTGTCGATCTGACGCTCGTGGGCGCAAAATGAACCGCAGGGAAACGGCCATACGCGCGGGTTTGGTTGCAGCAGCAATCGGGTCACTTCTTTGGGCTGCGCTGCCAACCGCGCGGCATGTGGCGGGTGTGATTGCTCTGGAAGCCCCCAAGTCCCGCATCGTGCCCGTCGGCAAACCGGAGCCACCACTTGATCTTGCAGCAATATATGCTCTTGCGCCGTTTGGACGTGCGCAGGCGCCGGATGGCGCGCCGGACATTGGTACAACAGATCACCCCACCATCACGCTGCGTGGTATTTTCGCAGCTCGAGACGCGACGTCGACGGCGCTGTTGGATGTCTCTGGCACGCCTGGGCTCTACCAAGAAGCCATGCAGGTCTCCGGGCGGCTGGAGGTATCGCGCATCACGCCCGTGCTTGTCGAATTGAGCGACGGTGATACCACGATCACCTTGCGCTTTGACGATGATGCCGAGATTGCCACGCCAACTGCGGTAGCGAAATCCGAAGTGCCGTCCTCTTTGCTGAACCGGCTGCAGGGCGGTTTTGTGATCCCCGCGAAATACAAAAAGCCGGGCAAACCCGAAACCACGGCAGAATATATCGACTATTGGCGCGGGCGGGTCCGCAAAAATCCTCAGGCTGTTCTGGAGGAAATTGGACTAACCGCGACAGAAAATGGGTACATCATCGCAGATCAACACGATGTCGGCGTGCGTCTGGCTGGCTTGCGTTCGGGTGATCTGGTGCGATCCGTGAACGGTCAACCCGTTGGCGACCCCGAGGCGGACCGCCGGTTCTACGATGAGATTGCGGCAGCCGGTCAGGCCCGCATCGAAGTCGAAAGAGGTGGTCGTGTTCTTTCATTTTCCTTCCCGCTGAGGTGACAGATGTTGCACCGGTTTGCTTTGTTTTTCCTCTTGTTGGCCATTGCGCGACCTGTGACGGCGCAATCAACGGACGCCACGTACACCATCAACTTGCGGCAGACTGAAATCACGATTCTGACCGAACAGATTGCAGACATCACGGGGCGCACTTTGATTGTGCACCCGGATCTGCGAGGCGAGATCACGGTCGTGTCTGCAGAACCACTGGATCGTGCCGGCGCATGGGAGTTGTTCCAGTCGATCCTGCGCGCCCGTGGGTTTCACGCTGTCCAAAGTGGCGTGATTTGGCAGATCGTGCCGCTCGAGGCTGCGCGCGCCGCCGCGCAAGTTGAGCTTGGCGATGGATCGGCAGGCAGTCAGGACTTTGTGACGCGATTGATCCCGCTTGATAACCTGTCTGCGGCTGAGGCCGTGCGTGTGTTGCGCCCATTGGTTGCCGCATCCGCGTCGATTGAGGCATTGGAAGACCCAAATGCCGTGCTGATCACCGACACGGCGGAAGGGGCTGCGCGTATTTTGCAACTGGCGCAGGCTCTTGATCAAGATGAGGCACGCAGGTCCCGCGTTCTTCAATTCCGCAACACTCAGGCGGCCGTCGTGGGGGCTGCCATCGCCGAAGTGCTGGGGCCAAACCCGTCAGGTGCGCGGTTGTCCGTCGATCCGGGGTCAAACACACTTATCATTCGTGGCACCAAGGAACAGTTGGACGAAGTCGAGATGCTGGCCAACGCGATGGATGTTGCACCGGTCTCCAATCCGCAAGTGGCGCTGAATACGCGGGTCTTTCCCTTGCGATACGGGGAAGCGGAACAGCTTGCAGGCATTCTTGCAACCGCTCTGACGGGCACGGGTGCCGCGGTGACAAATGCCGTGGCGGGTGATTTGCAACAAAATGGTCTGGCGGCCGCAGCGCCAGTATCAGAGGTGCCGGATGTGACGGTTGCTGCGGATGAGGCGCAGAACGCTATTGTCGCGCGCGGCACCGAGGCGCAGTTGAACGAGGTCGCTGCCCTGTTGCAGCAGCTGGATCGCAAACGCGCGCAAGTGCTTATCGAAGCGGCGATTGTCGAAGTGTCTGGCGAAACAGCGCAACGGCTGAGCGCGCAATTGGGCCTTGGTGATTTGGCCCCTCCGGGTGGACTGGCGGCGACGTCGTTCAGCAATGGTGGCGCTGCTCTGGGGACGTTGCTCGCGGCACTTGGCACACCCAATGCCGCACTGGCGACCGCAGGAGGAAGCGCAACTCTCGGCAGCGGCAATTTCGGCATTTTACTTCAAGCGCTGAACCAATCGACAAACGCCAACCTGTTGTCCACCCCGTCGCTTATGGCGTTGGACAATCAACCAGCATCCATCGTCGTGGGCCAGAACGTGCCGTTTCGCACAGGCACCTTTGCCACCGATGGCAATACCGTTCAGCCTTTTACAACAATTGAGCGGCGTGACGTGGGACTGACCATGAACGTGCTACCGCGGATCAATGACGGTGACACGGTGCGGCTCGACATTTCTCAAGAGGTGTCTTCACTGGTCAATGCCAATATCGAGGGGGCAGCGGATCTTATCACCAACAGACGGTCCATTGAGACAAGCGTTTTGGCGCAAAGCGGCTCGACCATTGTATTGGGCGGACTGATCACGCGGGATGACCTCAAAAGCCTGCAAAAAGTGCCTGGCGCGGGCGACATTCCAATCATTGGCAATTTGTTCAAATCGCGCAGCCGCAGCAACACGCGCCGCACACTGTTTGTTTTTCTCAAGCCCACTGTGCTGCGTTCTGAGCAAAGTCTGAAGTTGACATATGAAAACCGGCTAAATGCCTTGTCAAAAGCCCGATCCGAAACGGCGACGGATGCCAAGCGCAACACTTTCAGACCGGCGAACAAGCCGGTGCGCTTGGAATTGGGCGGGGTGTATTAGGGGATGGGCAGCATCGTGTTAGGAACATTACCAGAGGCACAGGACGAGCTGGACGGACTTATCGCAAGGATCGCTCTGGCGGACCGGCGCGCATTCGATCAGCTTTACATCATGACCTCTGGCAGGCTTTTCGCCGTGGCCATGCGCATGATGAAAAACCGGGCCGAAGCGGAGGATGTACTGCAGGACGCCTATGTGCGGATCTGGCAACGCGCGAGCAGTTTTCGTCCCGGTGAAGGGCGTTCGATGTCGTGGTTGATAACGATCACCCGCAACCTTGCCATTGATCGGATGCGCGTGCGCGCAGCCCCGGTTGCCCCGATTGAGATGGCGCAAGATGTGCCGGATGATGGACCGACGCCAGAAACCGCACTGGCCCAAAGCGAAAGCCGCGCCAAGATTGACGCCTGCCTGGAAGAACTCGAAGCACAACGCGCCGAGGCTGTGCGCGCGGCATATATCGAAGGGTGGTCTTATCAGGAACTGGCAGAGCGGTTCGACACCCCCCTCAATACGATCCGGACATGGCTACGGCGCAGCTTGATGCGGCTCAGGGACTGTCTGGAGCAGGCACCAAGATGACGCAGAGACCAACACCAAACGATGATGATGGAGTTCTGGCGGCGGAATACGTCGTGGGTTTGCTATCCGGCCCGGAGCGCGCGGCGGTCAAAGATCGGTTGCGCACTGATCAGGGATTCACTGCTCAGGTCGACACCTGGGAGAACTATTTTGCTGGCCTCAACGAAGATTACGGAAGTATGCAACCGTCCCCGCAGGTCAAGGCAGTTATCGACCAACGGCTCTTTGCAACCGCAAAAACGCAGTCGCGCTGGTGGATCTGGTCCGGGTTGGTCGCTGCGGTTCTGATGGTGGCAATTGTCATTGGGTCACTTTCTCTGGGTGTAGGCAATGCGCCCTCACTGGTGGCCCAACTTGAAAGCACTGAGAGCCCTTATCGGTTTGTTGTCTCCATGGATGATGCAGACGCAGAGGTTGAGATTGCATTGACCGCAGGTGAACGTGTCGCCGAGCGGACATTTGAACTGTGGCTGATCCCGGATGGGGGTACTCCGCGCTCGCTCGGGACGTTCATGCAGGCAGGGCAGTTGTCACCACTTGAGAACGCACAGCTTCGGGCAGGGGCGGTGCTCGCCGTCAGCCTTGAGCCGCTTGGTGGCTCTCCCACCGGAGCGCCCACCGGGCCTGTTCTTGCTGTTGGAACACTGAATGATGCGTAACGCGTTCTGTTCTACGGTTCTGACGCTTCTTGCCATGGTGAGTGATCTGAGTGCCCACGAATTCTGGATCGAGCCATCAAACACCATGCCTGCCGTTGATGCGGAACTGACCATGCAGGTACGGGTTGGGGAACACTTCCAAGGGGACATCTTTCCCTTTCAGCCTCGGGCTTATGAAACCGCGTATTGGGTCGGTCCTGAAACGGTACGTGCGTTGCAGGCGCAACCTCTGGCGCAAGGCGATTTGACATTGCCAGCCGAGGGCAACGGACTGCACATTCTCGCGGTGGCATCCTTTGGTCGCAGATTAAGCTATGCACGTGTCGAGGATTTCATTGCGTTCGCACAAGACGTGGGCGCGAGGGATGTTTTGTCAGCGGTTCCACCGAATGGCGCGCGTGATGGGACCCTGTCGGAAACCTATAGACGGTTCTCTAAGACGTTGGTTCACTTTGGGTTCAGGCGTGGCAGCGATAGGCGGTTGGGTCTGGATTATGAATGGGTTCATTCCGAAGACAGCCTGACGTTGTTTGCGCCGCTTGGGGTGGCGCCGCGCCATACTGTGGATCTGTTCTGCCGTTTGCCGGATAAGCGGATCAGACACCAAAGGCTTTATACAGACAACCGTGGCCGCGTTTTCCCCGACACGTCCAGTGCTACCCAATGCATGATCAGTGCAGTTTTCCTGACGCCACCCGCTGACGGGCAAAGTTGGGCAAGCAATTGGGTGTCCATTTTCTGGGCACCGTAAATTCCCACCTCGCCGCGTGATCGGTCCTTCGTTGTTTGCGCTCATTGTAGCGTGGCCGATGTCAGGACGCGCAGGTGCGGATGCAATGCAGTCGAGACCACATAGCCTTGGCACATGGGCAAAACTGCCGCCACGAAATGCCCAATTCAGGCTAGATTTTCAAAATCGGCGCATAGAATTTCAGAATCGATGCGCAGAACGCGCTTCAACCCATTATGTTGGGGGCAATCCGATCGTCGAATTTTGGATGGGCTGAACATGATCTACCTCGATCTCGCGCTGCGCGGGGGCGCTGTGACACTCTTGTTGTTGTTGGCTGCGTTGCTTTGGCGCGCGCCAATTGGATGGGAAGGGCGCTTGTCGGTGTCCGCGCTTGCAATCTCCAAGTCGGCATTTCTTGTGACAACGGCCATTGTGCCGCTTGGTCTGCACCCCATCCTGCATTCAAACCTTGTGTTGCTGTCTAGTTTTACACCGGCAGCGGTGACGTGGCTGATCGTTACGATATTTCTGGATGCACCGGGGCGTCGTTGGCCTTGGGTGATCGCATCCCTTGCGACATCCGTGGCGCTTTATGCGCATTTGGCGCTGCCGGTCGCGTTCCCGTTTTGCTTGCCCATGGGGGTCGTTTTGTACGGAGCGTTGTTTGTGTTGGCGCTTTGGTCCACGCGCGATGATCTGGTGGAATGCCGCTGTCAGGCGAGACCCGGATTTGCGGCCGCCATTGCCGGTTTGGCCCTGTTCCTGACATTGGGGCAGGCCACAGGTGTATTGCGGGAAGGGACCGAGATTTTGGCTCTGTCGCAGGCCGCTGGCATTCTTTTGGTCACGTTGGCGTTTTCAGTATGGTTGCTGCATCCCGATGCAAACCGCTGGCCCGGCGAAACGCACGACAGTCAGGATGCAATGTCGCCAAAGGATGTGGGCTTTGCAAATCCGGTACTGATTTCGCGCATCCAAGCGGCGATGAATGCGGATATATGGCGCGAAGAAGGCCTGACCATCGGCGCATTGGCAGGAAAATTAGGTGTGCCTGAACACAGGCTCAGACGTGCGATCAATCAGGGGTTAGGACATCGCAATTTTTCCAGCTTCATCAATCGCGCACGTATCGAGGCGGCCTGTGCCGTGTTAAATGACCCCGGCCAAATGCACACGACCATGCTCGAAATCGCATATGATGTCGGATTTGCATCTGTCGGCCCCTTCAATCGAGCCTTTCGTGCCGAAATTGGTCATAGCCCTACCGAGTATAGGCGCATGGTGCAGTCCGGCGCGTTCTCCGATTCCGAAAAATCCGCGCCGATTGCAGCAAACCTTCACTGATTTTCAACATCGAAGCGTAACGCGGCAACCGTCTCCATAGAAATTGACTATCGATTTCAAAAAAAGGAGATGTGTGATGCGTCCTGTAATTCTCGCTGTACTCTTGGTTCTGGCCGGTCTGGCCCGTGCTCCGGCGCAGACTATGCCCGAGATGCCGCCGACAACTTTTCCTGAACCCGGCAGCTTCTGTGGTTTCCTGACAATGTGCACAAAGGCGACCGAAGCAAAATACAAAGTCGACTGATTGTCGTCCCTGTGCGCTAGTCGCTGCGCAACATTCTAAGAACCTGCATTGGTGTCAGTGACGTCTACCGGCCCAATGCAGGCACGGCGTTAAGAAACTCCAGTACAAACCGCGGCCTTGTTGTCGCGGTTTCCCCATGAAAGCGCACTGGTCTAAGATCATATCGGGATTGGACCTTTGCGAAATGGGAATGCCCCGCTAGACTTTTGGTCGGGGAGGAAAGATGGAAGTCACTGTTCTGACTTTTGAAATGATGGCAGTCCTTGGATTGCTTGCATTTACCGTGTTCCTGTTCGTATCCGAAGTAATTCGCATCGACTTGGCTGCGATCCTTGTGATGGTCCTCCTTGGGGGTCTGAGCACGCTGCCGGGCCTTGGGAACCTCGCCAACGGTGCGGATCTATTTTCCGGCTTTTCGTCAAATGCAGTCATCTCGATCATTGCCGTGATGATCATTGGGGCAGGTCTGGATAAAACGGGTCTCATGTCCAAGGTCGCAGCCCTCATTCTGAAACGCGGCGGAACGACCGAAGCCCGTATTATCCCGATTGTGTCCGGAACTGTGGGTATCATCAGTTCTTTCATGCAAAACGTAGGGGCGGCGGCCCTGTTTCTGCCCGTCATCAGCCGAATATCGGCGCGAACCGAGATCCCGATGAGTCGTCTGGCCATGCCTATGGGCTTTTGCGCGATTCTTGGTGGTACGATCACAATGGTTGGATCTTCGCCGTTGATCTTGCTGAATGATCTGCTGGCCTCGGCCAACCAGACTTTGCCAGCAAGTCAGCAAATGCAGCCGTTCGGGTTGTTTTCGGTCACACCCATCGGCGTGATGCTGGTGTTGACCGGTGTGCTCTACTTTGTGTTGCTGGGGCGCTGGATCTTGCCCGGTCAGCGTGGACGTGGCGAAGATGCGGGCGCCGCGCGCTCAATGCAGGCATATGTGGAAAACACCTACGGGCTGCGCGCTGATATGTTTGAAGTGCGGGTCCCAGAAGGGTCAATCTTGATCGGGCAAACGCTCGCAGACATCATGGTGGCCCATCACATCTACATTCTGGGCACCTCTTACAAAGGTCACAAAATCATTGCGCCCATGGCAGACACTGTGATCGAAGCTCCGGCCCGGCTGGCCATCCTCTGCCTGCGCCGGGTCCTGAAAGAGGAATTCGCGGAACCCTACGGACTTGAGATCTTACCAGGTCTGGACGTGTTTGCCGATGATTTCGCCGCCACGGAATCCGGCGTGGCCGAAGTCGTCATCCCTCCCGGATCGACGGTTATTGGACAATCCCCTATAGACCTGCGCCTGCGTCAGACCCACGGTTTGTCGATCCTCGCGATCCACCGTGGCGAAGAGACCCTGAGCCATGTGGAAACCGAAGACCATGTGGCCACCCATATCGGGGCGGTGCCGCTTCAAGCCGGTGACACGCTTGTGGTGCACGTGCAATGGGAACGGCTGACCCGGCTCAAGTCAGATCGCGACTTTGTCGTCGTGACGTCGGACTTTCCGCAAGAAGAGTTGCGCCCGAACAAAGTGAACTGGGCGCTGGGTTTCTTCCTCATGACGCTCGGGCTTATCCTGTTTTCGGACTTGCTGCTGTCCTTGTGTCTGTTGGCAGGAGCTGTGGGTATGATCCTGTCACGCGTGCTGTCCGTCGACGAAGCCTATGACGCGGTCAGTTGGAGCACAGTTTTCCTTCTGGCTTCTCTGATCCCCTTGGGTCAGGCGGTGCAGAATACTGGCACGGCGGCTTGGATAGCCGAGCAAATTCTGTCTTTGCTGGATGGCTGGCCATTGTGGTCTTTGCAGGCTGGTATCGCCATATTGGCGACGATCTTTACTCTAGTCATGTCGAACGTCGGGGCTACGGTTTTGTTGGTGCCGTTGGCGGTTTCCATCGCAATCTCGGCGGGCGGAGATCCTGCGATTTTCGCGCTTACGGTTGCAATTTCCACGTCCAACTCATTTTTGATCCCGACACATCAGGTCAATGCCCTGATCATGGGGCCTGCGGGATACAGAGTTGTGGATTTTGTCCGCTCCGGGGGGATCATGACGATCCTGTTCTTGATCGTGTCGCTGACTGGACTGTCGATCTTTTTCTAGGTGAGACGGTGGGCGGTATCGGCGCGCCGCCCGAGGTCGCGCGCCGAGTTTTTGTAATCCCGCCCAGCCTTCAGGCCGCGAGGGTCTGGCGCTCGCGCAGTGCACGGTAAAGACCATCTTTGCGCGCCATCAACTCGGTTGGTGTGCCATCCTCGACGATACGCCCGCTGTCGAACACCAGAATGCGGTCCATCCGTTCCACTGTTGCCAGCCTGTGCGCAATCACGAGGGTTGTGCGCCCTTCCATCAGCCGTTCTGCCGCATCAGCGACCTTTGCTTCAGCTTCTGAGTCAAGCGAGGAGGTGGCCTCGTCCATTACCAGAACCGGGGCGTCCGACAAAAACGCCCGGGCAATCGCGACCCTTTGACGTTCACCGCCCGACAACTTCACGCCGCGCTCTCCGACTGCTGTGCCAAAGCCTTTGGGCAGCCGCTCAATAAAGCCGGCAGCACCCGCACGTTCTGCCGCTTCCTCAATCTGCGCCAGAGTAGCGCCGGGGCGGGCATAGGCGATGTTCTCGGCCAGCGATCTGTGAAACAGGACCGGCTCTTGAGGCACAAGCGCGATATGGCGACGCAGATCTGACAGCGGCACTTGGGCGATATCGACACCACCGAGCCTGATTGCACCGTCGCTGACCTCGTGGATGCGCTGGATCAGTTTGACAAAGGTCGTCTTGCCGGACCCCGACCGCCCAACCAGCCCTACCTTTTGCCCGGCAGGGATGTCGACGTGCAGGTCGTTGAACAAGGGCGATGGGGCGCCGACATATCCGTAATCCACGTGAACGAAAGACAAGGCAGCGGCGCGGGGGGGCAAGACAACAGCCGGGCCGCGCGCGATGTCCTGTTCAACCGTTGCGGACATCAGATCAACCAATTCTTCGGCATCATTTACCGACTTCTGCAATTGGCGCACGTGATTGCCGATCTGCCTCAGGTAGCCGTCCAGCATACCAAGGGCCGAAACCACATAGGCAATCTCTCCCGGCCCGGCGAGGCCACGCACAAATGCAATCAACGCCCCACCCAACACGGCGGCCCGCAAGCTCCAAAGCGATGTGTCCTGCATCAGACCAGACCATGTTCCACGCCGCCATGTGCGCCGCGTCCGGTGTGCCCATTTGGCCAAGACAAGCCCCAGCCGATCGTCCTCACGCGCTTCGCCTGCGTGCGCGCGCACAACGGCGTTGGATGTAATCGCGTCGGCCAGTGCCCCCGAGACACGGCTGTCCTGCGCATTTGACAACCGGGCTGCGGGCGCAACCCAAAACAGCGTCAGCGCAAGCGACAGGCCAAGGAACAAAAGTGCCCCCAAAGCGGCAACCAGCCCGATTTCCCACCGAAACGCGGCAAGCGTCCCGATTGTGCCCAGCAACACCAGCGTCGAGGGTAAAAGCGCCAGCAACAAGACGTCCGCCATGTCGTCAAGCGCCCATGTCCCGCGCGTGATCTGCCGGACGGTTGATCCGGCAAATGCATTGGCGTGCCAGTCTGCAGGCAGTCTTTGCACATGCGCAAAGGCTTCGGCCTCGGCGGTGCGCATCGACGGGATCGTCAAGGCAATGATGGCAAAGTAGCTGAGGACCTTTGCCACAATGGACAAAGCGCCAAGTCCAAGGAGCGACCAAAACGTACCCCATGGCGATGTGACTTCGGACACCGCCGAAATCAGCCGCCCTGTGACGACAGGGATCGCAATATCCGCTGTCGTAGACGTCAGGACCAGCAGCAATAAAACCGCGACCAGCCCGCGTCTGCGCAGCCAAAGCCGAATGGCGAAAGAGAGAACGCGCGCAAAAGCGCCATGTGTGGAGATGCGGAGCATAAGACGTTCGCGGACAATGACGCCGCGCCCTGAATTCAAATGTAAGGATGCCCAGATAGTGGACGATTGCGACTGACTTTATGGGCGGGTGCCGCCCGATACTGTCAGGATACGGAGACCTTGAAACGGAGGTCGCCCGGGAGGAAACGTGTGCAGATATTCATATTCGCCCTCCTAGCAATAAGCGTCATTGCGGAGGAAGTAGCGCCAGCGACATGCTCAAGTCAAGCATTTCAATCTCACGTTGATACCGTTTGGCAGAATACGGCCCAACGCGAGAGTCATAGTTGCAGGTCTCGGCGCACCTCTTCCATTTGGTCCGCACGACCGGCTACGGATCACGGAGCATTAGGCTGCAGGGCCCCAGGACGCGGCGGGGATTCATTGCCCACTGGAGCCTTTCGGGCATGATGTGTGGACGGTGAGTATCAAGGCCGATCCACAAACCTTTCTCGTGACGTCCAGACGGCATTGCCGACAAGCGTAAAACCTGGTCGATTGAAACTCAGTCTCGGGCGCAGCCTAGTATGGCAGTCCCACGTAGTTCTGCGCCATGGCGGCCTGTGCTTCCGGGCTGGATCTCAGAAATGCGAGCTCCGCCAGTTGCATCTTTTTGTCAAACGCGGACTGACCGGGATAGTGATGCATGAGAGTCGAGAACCACCAACTGAACCGCTCGGCTTTCCACACGCGCGCCAGGGCACGCTCGGAATACCGATCAATGCCTTCTGGGTCGCCTTCACCGTAAAACTGGTGCAGACCTTGATACAGATAGTGCACATCAGAGGCGGCCGTATTCAGGCCTTTGGCACCTGTGGGCGGGACGATATGAGCTGCATCTCCGCACAGGAACAAGCGGCCCCACCGCATCGGCTCTGTCACGAAACTGCGCAGGGGGGCGATTGATTTTTCGATACTGGGTCCGGTGACAAGAGCCTCAGCCGCCTGTGGCGGAATACGGCGGCGCAATTCGTCCCAAAAGGCATCATCGCTCCACCGGACGGGATCGTCACCGGTGTCGCACTGAATGTAATACCGGCTCAGGGCAGCGTTGCGCATCGAGCACAGGGCAAATCCACGATCCGAATTGGCATAAATCAATTCGTCATTTACGGGCGGGGTTTCCGACAGGATTCCCAGCCAGCCAAACGGATATACTTTTTCGAACTCAGAGCGGACTGACACAGGGATGGTTTTGCGGCTTACGCCATGAAATCCATCGCACCCTGCAACAAAATCGCAATCAATCCGATGTTGTGCACCATGCTGTTCGTAGGTGACAAAGGGGCTTTCTGTACCCGCATCATGGATAACAACGCCGTCCACTTCAAAGCGGGTGTCGCCCCCAATCGCCTCGCGCGCACCATAAAGATCACGGGTCACTTCGGTTTGGCCATAAACCAACACTGTTTGACCCGTCAGGGCAGCAAAGTCGACGCGGAACATGTCGTTGTCATAAGCGATGAGCGTGCCGTCATGAACAAAGCCTTCGGCTTTCATCCGTGCCCCCACACCCGCTTGTTCCAAAAGGTTGACCAAGCCTCGCTCAAGCACACCCGCCCGTATCCGACCCAGAACATATTCACGCGTCTTGCGTTCAAGAACGACTGCATCGATCCCGGCGCGCGCCAGCAATTGTCCAAGCAACATGCCGGACGGCCCGCCGCCTATGATAACAATTTGAGTGCGCATGAATGTCCCTCTGCTCCGACCATCAGTTTAGCGGGACAAACGCGACTGTAAATCTGCGACCGCGTTGCCTACCCTCGCATGGAGGCGCCCGTAGGATCATAGGGAGACGGCGCTATAACCCTAGCACTCCGCTCAACACCTACTACATGCACCTTGAGCTTCGTGCCGATCCCGGCGCTTTCGCGGTCAATCAGCGCCATCGCCAGCGACTTCTGGACCGTGTGACCATACCCGCCCGAGGTTACGAAACCGATCAGCGTGTCGCCATTCCATACGGGTTCGTACCCTGACGCGTCGGCATCGTCGGCGTCGACTTCTAACGTCACAAGCTGTTTGGCTGGCCCATTGCCATCCCGTTCGGCCACGGCAGCGGCTTTGCCAACAAATTCCTTGTCCCAATCAATCCAACGGTCCATGCCGGTTTCGGCAGGCGTGTAGGCTTGTGTGAATTCCGCCGACCAAATTCCAAAGCTCTTCTCGAGCCGAAGCGAGAGCATGGCGTTGAACCCGTATTCCTGCAGGGCGAACTCTTCACCCGCCTCCAGCAACATGCGCCGCAGCTTGACGTGATCGCCATAAAGGCAGTTGATCTCGTATCCCAATTCGCCTGCGACGGACATGCGGGCCACTTTGGCGCGGATCATGCCGACATCAAAATGTCCGCAGCCCATGAACTTGAGCGCGCCGATGTCCTGATGGCACAGCTTTTCGATGACCTTGCGTGCATTGGGCCCGGTCAGGCCAAATCCGCACATCTCCTCGCCCAGATCGCGAACATTTACGCCCTCCATCATATGATCATCGAACCAGCGCATATGCCAGGCGCGCAGATAGTAAGACCCCATGATCCACCACGTCCCGTCGCCCCAGTTCAGAACGGTCAGGTCGCCCTTGAGCTTGCCGTTCTCGCCCAGCATCGGAGCCAGCTTGGCGCGGCCCGGTGCGGGGAGCTTTGAAGCCATGATGTGATCAAGCCACGCCTCGGCATTTGGGCCGCTGATCTCGTAGCGCGAAAAGCCTGTGATATCGACCAGGCCGACGTTTTCACGCGCGTTCTTGCATTCCGCCGCCACGATTTCATGCGCGTTAGAGCGTTTGAGGGTCAGATTTTCCTCAAACCCTTCGGGCGCGAAATAGAGCGGTGTTTCCAGATCCCAACTTGACCCCCAGCGGCACCCTGCAGCCGTCATCGCGTCATGGGCAGGGGCCATCTTCAACGGGCGACCGGCAGGCAATTGTTCGTTGGGATAGGACATCACAAACCGGCGCGAATAGAACTGGCCGGTGGTTTCCTTGATGTACTGCTTGTTCTCCGCAAAGGTCCCGTAGCGTGCGACGTCCATGGCATATACATCCGCTTCGGGCTCGCCGTGGATCATCCATTCCGCCAGCGATTTGCCAACGCCGCCACCTTGCAGGAAACCAGCCATAACGGCGCAGGCAGACCAATAGCCACGCTTGCCCGGCACAGGACCGACCAACGGGTTGCCGTCGGGCGAAAATGTGAAGGCTCCGTTGACCCATGTTTTGACACCCACATCCTGCAGGGCGGGATAGCGTTCAAAGCCCATGATCAACTCGTGCTCAATGCGGTCCGGGTCTTCCTGCTGCAGCTCAAACCCATACTCCCAGGGTGCGCCGTCCATGTTCCAGTGTTGGTGATCAATCTCGTAGATGCCCAGCAACACACCCTTCTGGTCTTGTCGCAGATAGGTGAATCCTTCGAGATCCACGGTCATGGGCACTTCGAAATCCAACTCTTCCAGCGCGGGAATGGTGTCGGAAATCAAATAGTGGTGGTTCAGCGGGGAAACGGGCAATTCCACGCCAGCCATCCGCCCGACTTGCTTGGCCCAAAGGCCTCCGGCATTGACCACATGCTCACAACTGATCGTACCTTTTTCGGTGACGACATCCCAACCTTGCAGAGTTTGATTGAGCTCGAGCACGCGGTTGTGTTCGATCACGGTAGCGCCGTGTTTCTTGGCGGCGGCTGCATAGGCGTGCACCGTACCTGTTGTGTCTATGTAACCCTCGCGGTCCGCCCACATGCCACCCAACAGACCGTCTCCGGACATGATCGGATTCAAGTCCACCGCCTCTTCGACCGACACCAGACGGCAATCATTGATGCCGATGGATTGGAAGGTGCGGTAGGCCGATTGCAGCCACTCCCACCGTTCGGGTGTGCCCGCCATGGTCAGACCACCTGTCATGTGCAAGCCGATATTCTGGCCGGATTCCTCTTCGATTTCTGTGAGCAAGTCGATGGTGTAGGCCTGTAGCGCAGCCATGTTCGGATCAGCATTCAGGGCGTGGATGCCCCCCGCAGCATGCCAGCTGGACCCGGCCGTGAGAACCGAGCGTTCGACAAGACACACATCGCTCCAACCCATCTTGGCAAGGTGGTATAGGACGGACGTTCCGACCACACCGCCGCCAATGACAACCACCCTGTAATGCGTCTTCATGTCTGTCCCTCTCTCCGAGTCGTATCAGCAATTGAAAGGGAGGGTCAGGTAACTGGACATATCTGTCCAGTACTTTTGCGACATCGAATGAGAACTGCGCGACGCCGGGTGAGGCGGTCAGATCATGGGGTCCATCAGATAGCGGCGCATGGCGTCTTCCAGCCGATCCTTGATGCGCTCATAACGTGTCGCAGGCACAGGTGTGGACACCGCATAAATATCGCCGCTTGGATCCCGCAGAGCAAAGCCCAACGCACACACCCCTTCCGTGTGCTCGTTTTCATCCCGCGCAAGCGCCCCTTGGCGAACAGACTCGATTTCGGACAGAACGGCGGACAGGGGCTTGGCCGGATCTCCATCCAACTCTGCGAGGATCAGCTTGTGAGCAAGGCCCGGGTCCATGATCGCAAGGGATGCCTTGCCATTGGCCGTGGTGGTCAAAGGAAACCGCTCCCCAATGCTCGACACAGTCCGCAGCCGGTGGCTGCCCACCACTTGATCAAGGAACAACATGTGGTCGCCATCCAGAATGGCCAGATCGACGGTTTCGCCCGTCTCATCTGAAATCCGCTGCATGATCGGGCGCAGCCGATCACGTGATGTGGATCCGGCTGCTGCTGCGAGGGTCTGAATTTCACCTCCCAGCCTGATTCCTCCGTACCCTTTTTCGGTCGATATGAAACCCTCGACCGCTAGGGCCGCAACAATCCGCTGTACCGTAGAGCGGGGCAAATTCACACGTGTCGCAATTTGGCCAAGGCTTAACCCACCGGTGTCCTGGCCCAAAAGGCGCAGTATGTCGGCTGCTCTGGATATAACTTGAATACCTTGATTTTTATGAGAAATTGGTTGGTTCATGTCGGCCTTTCGAGCGCGAAACTACGTTCCGGTTGCATCCGAAAGTCTATGCGGATGAGAGATTCAAATCAATGCTTGACCGTAATGTGGTACATTTCGCACCATATGGTGAAACACCTATCACCGCTTTTGGGAGGAACGGATGGTCGTCAATATTCGTGGCATCGATTTTCAGGAAAACGACAACAACGATATGGGGCTGGAGTTTGTCAATCTCAGCCATCGCTATGGGTTCCAATGCCCCAACTGGCCGTATTTCAAAGACGTCCAGATCGACCGGAAACACTACATGGCAAAGTCCGGGGTTCTGTCCCAGACGATCACGACGACCATGCATGTTACGACGCACATTGACGCCCCGGCCCACGTCGTTCAGGGCACACCATTCATCGACGAGGTGCCGCTGCCCCACTTCTTTGGCACAGGCCTTGTCGTGAGCATTCCCAAAAAGAAATGGGAGCAGATTACGGCTGACGATCTGGAAAAAGCCTGCGGCCACGCCATACGCAAAAACGACGTGCTGATCATCAATACAGGCTGGCACAAACAATACGAGGACGGTGATTACTTTGCCTACTGCCCAGGTCTTGTGCCCTCGGCGGCGGATTGGATGGTGGAAAAGGGCGTGAAGGTTGTTGGCCACGACACTCAGGCCAACGACCACCCCCTTGCCACGGCAATTGGCCCGCAACGCAATGGCCCGATCCTGCCGCATCTTGAGGCAGAGTATCTCGAATGGTCAGGCGGCACCCCGTGGGAAGTCGACTTCCCTGAATGGGAGCCTGTGCACCAAACCCTGTTCAAGAACGGTATCCTCGGGATCGAGAATGTGGGCGGGGATCTGGACAGAGTGACAGGCAAGCGGGTGACTTTTGCCTTTTTCCCATGGAACTGGGACCGCGGCGATGGCTGTATCATCCGCCTGGTCGCGATGATGGACCGCGAACAGGCCTATCGTATCGAAGCAGGCGAAGACTTCTGAGGCTGGGCCGGGCGTGCCGCCCGCCCATGTCGCCCAAACATCCAAACGCCACGGTCGGTGCGAAAGGAGTTTCCATGTTGGTCAAACGCTTTGACGATGCCACGCCCTACGAGGCCCCCAATCATTGGGGTGTTACGGGCTTGCGCCTGCAGGGGTTCGAAGATGGTGGCCCGGAAAACCAGTGGATGGGGTTCTCTCAGTTCCTGCCGGGAGGCGGCGCTGGCCCGGACTCAACACCGTTTGAAAAGGTCTATGTCGTGCTGGAAGGCGAGATGACCGTCACCATTGACGGCACTGACACTGTACTGCGCGCGATGGACAGTTGTACGATCCCACCGGGGCAAGAGCGCAAGATCGAAAACCGCAGCAATCATATCTGCAAGATGCTGGTTGTCATGCCCTACCCGGCGGGAGGTCGGCCATGAGCCTTGATAACCCACTGTCCTTCTTTGATGTTTCGGGCAAGGTTGCACTGATCACAGGCGCGTCCGGAGCCTTTGGTGCCGTGGCCGCGCGCTGTCTATCCGGAGCAGGGGCCAGAGTTGTATTGGCCGCTGGCAATGCGGATGCCATGGCCGAAGTAGCCGCAACGTGCACAGGCGAAACGCATCAGATCAACGCTCGGCCCGACAGTGAAGAGGCATGCGCCGCGCTGGTTGCCGAAACCGTTGCGACCTTTGGGCGGATCGACATTCTTGTGGTTGCATCCGGCATGAACAAAGTGGCCAAGATCGGCGAGATGGCGCCAACCACGTTCGAAAACGTCATGGACGCCAACGTCACCCAAAGCTGGTTGATGGCCCGCGCGGCCAGTACGCAGATGCAAGAGCAAGGGGAGGGCGGCAAGATCGTCCTGATGTCCTCGGCGCGCGGCTTGCTTGGGCACCCGGCTGGCTACACGGCTTACTGTGCATCCAAAGCGGCGGTCGATGGGATCACCAAGGCACTTGGTTGCGAGTTGGGTCCCACAGGGATCACCGTCAACGCCATAGCGCCAACTGTATTCCGCTCGCCCCTGACGGCGTGGATGTTCGAAGATGATGACCATGCCAAGACCGTGCGCAGCGGATTTTTGTCCCGCGTGCCCAAGGGGCGATTGGGCGAACCAGAAGATCTGGCCGGACCTCTTTTGTTTTTGTCATCCCCTGCGTCTGACTTTTATACCGGTCACATCCTTTATGCCGATGGCGGATATACGGCGGGTTAGGCGATGAGCGTGCAAACACATATCGCCGTTATTGGTGCTGGCCTAATGGGGCACGGCATTGCGCTGACATTTGCGCGCGCCGGGCGGCGCGTTGCGATTTGCGATCCGGTGCCAGACATGCGCGCCACGGTTCTGGATCGCATCGCTGACAGTATGCGACTGCTTGGCGCGTCTGCGTCAGAAGTGGCGGCGGCGGCGGGCCTCATTACATTGCATGACAGCATCGAAGGCGCGGTCTCATCCGCCGGAGTCGTGTTCGAGGCAGCACCAGAAAAACTGGAGTTGAAACAATCGATTTTTGCCGAAGTCGAAACCTTTGCACCCGAGGATGCGATCCTCGCCTCCAACACGTCTGTCATTCAGATCACCAAGATCATGAACGGTCTGCAGCGGCGTCATCGCGCCCTTGGCACGCATTGGTGGAATCCGCCGCACATGATCCCATTGGTGGAAGTGGTCAAAACAGAATGGACAGATCCAGCACTTGCCAACTCCATGTTCGCGCTGCTGGCTGACGCGGGAAAAACCCCCGTAATGGTCGAAAAGGACGTTCCCGGCTTTATCGGAAACCGTTTGCAACACGCCATGTGGCGTGAGGCAATTTCGTTGGTCGAAAACGGGATTTGTACCGCAAAAGCTGTTGATGATGTGGTCAAGGCCAGCTTTGGGCGGCGTCTGGCGGTGTTGGGGCCGTTGGAAAATGCGGATCTTGTAGGCATCGAACTGACACAGGATATCCACGCCCAGGTTCTCTTTGATCTCGACAATAGCGCCGTGCCGTCGCCCTATCTTCAGACGCTTTTGGATCAGGGGCGCACGGGGATGGCCGCGGGCGGGGGGCTGCGGGATTGGACCAAGGGAGATCTGGAGGCAACCAAGGCCCGCATCGCGCAACATCTGTCGCAAGTGCAGGCGCTGCTGGATGCACAGGAATGAGAATGCCCCATCCATGCACCTCAAAATATAGCGCCGCGTTATATAGCAGATTTGTTTCCGGATCAGAATTACCCTTCGGACATGGTACCTCAACATGAAAGACCTGCGCCAAATGCAGGCATTTTGGGCACCAACGCGTGCCGAAAAGACCAGCGAAAGACAGATATCTCAGGGAGGAGAGTCATGAAAAACGCAAGCACACGCCGTCAGGTTCTGGGCGGGTTGGCAGCAACGGTTGCCGCCCCGGCCATTCTGACAAGCACCCGCGCCTACGCGGCCAATCCAACGCTCAAGGTCGGGTTCGTGACGCCGTCCACTGGGCCTTTGGCCGGGTTCGCCGAAGCTGATGACTACATCCTCGAAGGGCTGCGCGCCCACTTTGCAGGCGGTGTTGAGAACAACGGCAAAACCTACGATATCGAGATCATCAGGAAGGACAGCCAGTCCAACCCCAACCGCGCCGCAGAAGTTGCTGCCGAGTTGATCCTTGATGATGAGGTCGACATCATCACAGCCGCCGCCACGCCGGACACCACAAACCCTGTCGCGGATCAGGCCGAAATCAACGAGGTTCCCTGCATCACCACGGACGCTCCTTGGCAGCCCTACTTCTTTGGGCGCAACGGCAACCCGGCCGAAGGGTTCGAATACACCTACCACTTCTTCTGGGGACTTGAAGACGTCATCGCGAATTTCACAGGCCTGTGGAATGACAGCGGTGTGGCCAAGAAAGTCGGTGGGCTGTTCCCCAATGATGCAGATGGCAACGCTTGGGGGCACCCAGAGCTGGGTTTGCCAGCACCACTCGCCGCGCAAGGGTTTGAGTTGACTGACCCGGGCCGTTTCCAACCCCTCAATGACGACTTTTCCAACTACATCGCTGCCTTCAAGGATGCAGGCTGCGAGATCATCACAGGCGTTATGATCCCGCCGGACTTTGGCACTTTCTGGGCGCAGGCCGCGCAGCAGGGCTTCCAGCCCAAGGTCGCCACGATCGGCAAGGCGCTGTTGTTCCCATCCGCAATTGCGGCGCTCGGGGATCGTGGTGTGGGCCTGACGACCGAAATCTGGTGGTCCCCCAACCACCCGTTTGCGTCGTCCCTGACCGGTACAAGCGCAGGCGAGTTGGCGAATGGCTATACCGCCGCAACGGGCCGCCCGTGGACGCAACCCATCGGGTTCAAACATGCCTTGTTCGAGGTCGTTTCAAACGTGGTCAGCCGTGCCGAAGACCTTGATGATCCGGTGGCTGTGGCCGCGGCCATCAAAGGCACCAAGATGTCGACCATCGTGGGCGACATCGACTGGTCTGCTGGCCCTGTGCCGAACGTCTCCAAAACGCCACTGGTCTCGGGCCAATGGCAAAAGGCGGGCGACGGTGTCGAACTGGTCATCACCAACAACAAGCACGCGCCACAGATCCCTGTGGGTGGCGATCTGCAGTTGCTCGGGTAAGGGGCGGTCCGTGTCCACTTTGCTGTCGGTTCAAGGTCTGGCGAAGTCGTTTGGCGCGGTCACCGTTGCCGATCAGACCAGCTTTGACGTCGAGGCAGGTGCCGCTATCGGCATCCTTGGACCGAACGGAGCGGGCAAGACATCGCTTTTCAATCTGATCACCGGGGCGTTGTCCCCGGACGCAGGCAAAATCTCGTTTGCAGGGGCGGACATAACGTCTGCCTCGGCAGCGCAACGCTGCAAAATGGGGATATCCCGATCCTTCCAAGTGCCCCAACCGTTCGGTGGCATGACCGTGTTTGAGAACGCATTGGTGGGCGCGACCCAAGGGGCGGGGCTGCGTGGCCATGAGGCCGAGGCGCATGTGTTGGACGTTTTAGACTCCACTGGCCTTTTGCCAAAGGCCAACGCACGTGCAGGTACCCTGACCCTGCTCGAACGCAAGCGCCTTGAAATGGCGCGTGCCCTGTCCGCCAAGCCCAAGCTCTTGTTGCTGGATGAGATTGCGGGCGGGCTGACGGATGCGGAATGTGTCGCCCTGATCGACACCATCAAACGCGTTCATTCCGAAGGCACGACAATCATCTGGATCGAGCATGTCGTGCACGCGCTTCTGGCTGTGGTTGAACATCTGATTGTCATCGACTTTGGCAAGAAGATCGCCGAGGGCGAACCCAAAGCCATCATGGAAAGTCCGGAAGTCAAAGAAATCTATCTGGGGGTAGAACCGGATGCCTGAGCCCTTGCTGTCCCTGACTGCGCTTGATGCCCATTACGGGGATTTTCAGGCTTTGTTCGGTGTCGATATGGCCATCGAAGAAGGCGAAGTCATCGCCATTATCGGGGCCAACGGCGCTGGAAAGACAACGCTCATGCGCTCGATCTCGGGGCTGCTGACCAACGCGCCAGAGCAGATCAAGTATCGCGGCCAGGCAATTGGCGCTTTGCGTGCAGATCAGGTGGCGCATCTCGGATTGGCGCTTGTGCCTGAAGGGCGGCAATTGTTCCCGTCGCTGTCCGTCGAGGAAAACCTGTTGCTGGGGGGAAAGACCGGGCGTACGGGCCCTTGGTCATTGCAAACTGTTTGCGACCTGTTCCCGATCCTTCAGGAACGCCGCGCGCAGGCCTCGACCTCGTTGTCGGGTGGGCAGCAACAGATGGTCGCTATAGGGCGCGCGCTCATGTCGAATCCTGATCTGATCCTGTTTGACGAGATTAGTCTGGGCCTCGCCCCCGTTATCATCAAATCAATCTACGAGGCGTTGCCCGGTATCATCGGCCAAGGCACCACAGCGGTGATTGTGGAACAAGACATCTCCAAGGCGCTGTCGGTCTCCTCCCGTGTCTATTGTCTGCAAGAAGGCCGCGTGTCGTTGACGGGGCGTGTCGAAGACATCACCCGCGACCAGATCACGGCCGCATATTTCGGAGTGGCCGCATGATTGAGTGGGTGAATGCTGTGGTTCAAGGGATCTTGCTGGGCGGTCTATATGCCCTCTTTGCCGCCGGTTTGTCCCTGATCTTTGGGGTCATGCGGTTGGTCAATATCGCCCACGGCGATCTGATCATTCTGGCCGCGTATCTGGGGCTGACAACTACGACGATGCTGGGCGTCCACCCGTTTGTTGCGTTGCTGATTGTCGTACCAGCCATGGCGGGGATTGGATATGTGATCCAGCGCGGCTTGCTCAACCAAACCCTAGGGCCGGACATCCTGCCGCCCCTGCTGGTGACGTTTGGTCTGTCTGTGATCCTGCAGAACGCGCTGCTTGAAGGCTACACCGCCGATCCGCAAAAGCTGTCCGGTGGTGTCATCGAAACGGCGAGTGTCAATGTCGGGGGGATGGCCCTTGGTGTGCTGCCTTTGCTGACGTTCGGGATTGCGGTGGCCGTGATTGCCGGTTTGCAGTGGATGTTCTATTCGACCGCCTTGGGCAGGGGCTTTCGCGCGGTATCTGACAATCAGGACATCGCGCAGCTGATGGGGCTGAACAAGGCGCATGTGTTTGGCCTCGCGATGGCGTTGGCGCTGGCAGTCACGGCGATTGCTGGCATCTTGCTGGGCATACGCACCAGTTTTGATCCCTCCATCGGCGGCGGGCGCCTGATCTTTGGGTTTGAGGCAGTCATTATTGGTGGCCTTGGCAATCTGTGGGGCACCTTGGCGGGTGGCGTCATCCTTGGGGTCGCACAGACCATTGGTGCCAAAATTGATCCCGGTTGGCAGGTACTGGCCGGACACATCGCGTTTCTGGTTGTCCTTGCCGTACGTCCCAACGGCCTGTTTCCGAGGGTAAGCCATTGAGCGCCCCAATCGTCACCCGCGCCACGCGCGCTTCGCGCAATGCAATGGTCATCGGTGCCGTTGCTCTGATTATCCTCGCCGCCGCGCCTTGGTGGGCGGGCAGGGCTGACATGCGTCTGATGAGCGAAATTTTCCTCTACCTGTCGCTTGCCTGCCTGTGGAACCTGATGGCTGGCTATGCCGGACTGGTCTCGGTTGGTCAGCAGGCTTTTGTTGGCTTTGGTGGCTATATGCTGTTTGCGCTGACGATCTGGGGCGGGCTGCATCCGCTTGTTGCGATCCCTCTGGGCGGCGTGCTGGCCGCGATCCTTTCGATCCCGATTGCCACGCTGATCTTCCGCCTCAAAGGGGCTTACTTTGCCATTGGCACGTGGGTTGTGGCCGAAGTGTTCCGCCTGTCCTTCGCGCAGGTTGGCGCGCTTGGAGGTGGTTCCGGCTCTTCTCTGCCGGTGGGCATCGTCAAATCGCTGGCCGCATCCCGTTCGGGCCGAGAGGCGCTTAGCTATTGGTTGGCTCTGGGATCGGCCGTTGTCATCATCGGAGCGGTCTATTTGTTCCTGCGTTCACGCCGTGGACTGGCACTGACTGCCATACGAGATAGCGAGGTCGCGGCAAGTGGCCTTGGTATCGACATCTGGCGCACCAAGCTTGAGGTTTATGTCGTCACATCCGCGTTTACGGCAGTCATCGGCGGGCTGATCTTTTTGCAAAAGCTGCGGATCTCGCCGGATGCGGCGTTCTCGGTCAATGACTGGACGGCTTTTGTGATCTTTATCGTGGTGATTGGCGGAATCGGTACGCTCGAAGGGCCGATCATTGGCACGTTGCTGTTCTTCCTGTTGCGCGAAACGCTGGCCGATTTCGGCACCATCTACTTGCTGGTGCTGGGGGCCGTGGCGATTATCGTCATGCTCAAAGCGCCCAAAGGGGTCTGGGGTCTCGTGCGGGACCGCTTTGACCTCGAACTGTTCCCCCTGAGTTACCGTGTGCGGCAGCAGCCGAACCAGAAAGGACCCTGAGCCATGGCCAGAAACAAAACGATCATCACCTGCGCGGTAACCGGATCAATTCACACGCCGACTATGTCGGACGGGTTGCCGATCACCCAGAATGACATCGCAGAACAGGCCATCGCCGCCGCCGAGGCGGGCGCGTCGATACTGCATGTGCACACGCGCGATCCGGACGATTTCCGCCCTTCGGTCAATCCGGATCATTACGAACCGATCCTTGGCCGCGTCAAACAATCCACCGATGCGGTCGTCAACATCACCACGGGCGGTGCGCCGACGATGCGGATCAAGGAACGGATCGAGGCGGCAACCAAGTTCAGCCCCGAGATGTGCAGCCTCAATATGGGGTCCATGAACTTTGCCTTTCATCCGCTGGCCGGGCGCTATGACACGTGGAAATACGATTGGGAAAAAGACTACGTCGAAGGGTCCGAGGCCAACATTTTTCGCAACACCTTTGCCGATATCCGCGAGGCGGCAGAGACGCTGGCCCCGCACGGTATCAAGTTCGAGCACGAGTGCTACGACGTCGGCCATCTCTACAATCTGAAATTCTGTCTGGATGCCGGGCTGTTCAAGGCACCGATTTTCATCCAGTTCATTTTTGGCATCCTTGGGGGCATCGGCCCCGAGGTCGACAACCTGATCTTTATGAAACGCACGGCGGACCGACTGTTTGGTGACGACTATCGCTGGTCGGTTCTGGGGGCGGGGGGCGCGCAGATGTCGCTGGCCACCACCGCCAGCCAAATGGGTGGCAATGTGCGCGTCGGGCTGGAGGACAGCTTGTTCATCAAACGGGGTGAACTTGCGACTTCAAACGCGCAGCAGGTTGCCAAGATCAGGCGCATCGTCGAGGACTTGGGAGCAGAAATTGCAACACCGGACGAAGCGCGTGAGATCCTTGATCTCAAGGGTGGCGATCGGGTCAATTTCTAAGGCTAAGCGCGGGTCGGATCGCGTATGATCTTCCGGGATGCGGTGCGAGCTCCGGCCTTATAGCGTTTATGGCAAGTTGGCTGCAGCCATTGTGACATGTTGCAGCCAATCAAACCCTAGAACCTTCTCGCCATGGCCTGCTGGCTGTGCTCTGACTTTGCAACAGCCGTTTCATTGCCTGATTTGACAGCCAATGTGCCTTCGTAGCCCAAGACAGCAGACACCCATCAATGTCGCTGCCAAAACAATCTCAATTGTCCGACTCACAATTCTGTGCCAGCGTGAGCCATCAACGCGGAAAATTTTTCCAAAAATACGCGTTTCTTAGGGAGGAAATTTGACATGAACCTACGGCCTGACCCGACATTCCACGCGACACCAAAATTGGCGATGGAAGCTCCGGCGGAAACGCTTGCCTTTACCCTGATGCTTAGTCCCGACGGTTCCAAACCCGATGGGTTGGCCGTGGTTGATACTGATCCCAAGAGCGATACCTATGGCCAGATCGTGCATTCACTTTTCGTGCCCAATCTTGGTGACGAGTTCCACCACTTTGGCTGGAACGCCTGTTCTTCGTCGTTGTCGCCTTTGACAGGCCACGCCTTTCTCGAACGTCGCTATTTGATCATCCCCGGCATACGTTCATCGCGCATCTATATTATCGACGTGAAAGAGCCGCTGGAGGCCAAGATCCACAAGATTATCGAGCCCGAAGAGCTGTTTGCCAAGACCGGCTATTCACGGCCCCACACTATCCATTGTGGGCCAGAAGGCATTTATGTCTCGACCCTGGGTGGAGGGGGCGAAGACGGCACCGATGGCCCTCCCGGTATCTTCATCATGGATTGCCAGACTTTCGAGATCCAGGGCCGTTACGAGATGGATCGCGGCATTCAGGACAAGCATTACGATTTCTGGTGGAACCTGCCGCGCGACTACATGGTCAGTAGTGAATGGGGGCTGCCACCGCAGTTCGAAAACGGCGTTGTGGCCGAGGATCTGCTGTCCAACAAATACGGGCACACGATCCACTTCTGGGATTTGCGTGCGCGCAAGGTTGTGAAGTCACTGGACCTTGGGGAAAACCACCAGATGGCGCTGGAGATCCGCCCCGCGCATGACCCGATTAAGGAATACGGGTTCTGTGGAGTCGTGGTCGATACAACAAACCTGCAAGGCGCGATCTTTACGTGGTGGCGCGATGAGAATGGCGAATGGCAGGCCAAGAAAACCATCACCATTGACCCTGTTCCTGCGGATGCGGACGACCTGCCGGATCTGCTGAAAGGGTTCGGCGCTGTGCCGCCATTGGTCACTGATATCGACCTGAGCCTCGACGACAAGTACCTCTATGTCGCGTGCTGGGGTCTGGGCGAGATGCACCAGTATGACGTGTCCGATCCGATGAACCCCGTGCTGGCGGGCAAGGTCGAGATTGGCGGTATCGTGGCCAAACACAAGCATCCCAACGGCAAAGACTTTGGCTATGGCCCGCAGATGGTTGAGATCAGCCGCGATGGCAAACGGGTCTATTGGACCAACTCGCTTTACTCCACTTGGGACGACCAGTTTTACCCCGGAGATCGGGGTGCTGCGATGGTCATGGCCAATGTGGGCGAAAATGGTGGGCTGACGCTGGCCGAAGATTTCTGGGTCGAGTTCCCGGAAGGTTACCGCAGCCACCAGATCCGGCTAGAGGGGGGCGATTGCTCCACCGACAGCTTCTGCTACCCGTCCGTCTAACCGAGTGGAACCTGTGGAAACGGCAACGGCCCTTTGGTGGGCCGTTGTTGTCTCGGGCATATACCATGGTGTGAATCCCGGCATGGGCTGGCCGTTGGCCGTGTCTGCAGCATTGATGGATCGTGCGCGTGGGTCTTTGTACAAAGCGTTGGCGGCTTTGGCCTTTGGCCATCTTGTCGCCATGGCTGCGATCCTGTTTCCCTTTACGGTGCTATTCTGGTTGGTGGATTGGCAGCGTGAGATCCAGATTGGGGCGGCGGGGTTGGTCATTGCCCTTGGGGTGTATCTACTGATCAACCCACGACACCCTAAATTTTTGGCGCGCGTACCGCCGTCGCGGCTGGCGCTGTGGTCATTTCTGGCGGCCATGGCTCATGGTGCTGGATTGATGTTGGTTCCGATTTACCTGGGGATTTGCGGGATTTTGCAGGCCGGAACGGGCCATGCTGCCGCACAGACCCTGATGACTGGAACGGCGGGCATTGCAGTGGTTGTCGCCCTTGCCCACACGATCGCGATGACGGTGTCGGGCGGCGCCATTGCGATTGGTGTGTATCACTGGCTTGGGTTGAAGTTTCTGTCGAGGAGTTGGTTCAACCTTGATCTGATCTGGGCGCTCAGTCTGATCCTTGTGGGGGTCATATCGCTCCTGACACTGCACTAGACGGTTGTGATGAAAGTGCGTGGTAGCCCACTGTCGCGCATCGCACTTGTCGTGTGGTCTGGGACTGCTGTCTCACTCTGCGCGGGCGAGTGAAGGCCAGCCAACTATGGCCTCCACTCAATCGGAATAGTGAGATCAACAATGTCTAGATGCGCGTCGCGCCATTGCCGAACAGGAATTGCCAGCGGCTGCCGTCACTCATCGTGACAAATCCAGACCCACGGGTTGCGGATTCAAAGAACGCAGTCCCAATTCCGCTCAGCCCGTTGTTGCACGAGACAGGAAAGCTGACGGTCGAGATGTCCTGGTGTGTTTTGTATTGGCCAACGCAAACGGCTTTGCCATTGGTCGCATGGAAACTGCCACCATGCAAGAATGTGTCTGTGGCAGAACCGCGGAATGTAATACCATCCTCTCCAATCACGGTGACGGGATAGGCTACATCGCACGCCGCTACAGCCAAAGCGACAACAAGGAATGAGCTTGCGGTTTTCAGTTTCAAAATATGTTTCATCATACTCTCCAATTCGTGAACAATGTTCATATAGAGGGCAGGAAACGCAAATGTGAGGTCAGGAATACCTGACCCATGTTGTCATTCCGGAACGCGGTCTTTGGATTTTGATTTGTCCCGGTGCCGTCCGCTGGTCATCAAACCACTCAGACGCAAGGTAGATGGCGTGCCAACGCGTGAGCGTGTGCGCAGCACGGGCGTGTTCGTGGAATTGCCCCCCTGGCTTTCGCGGAACACGATGAACAAGCCCGAAGCGATGATGATTCCAGCGCCAATGGCGGTGTACATGTCCGGGCTTTCATTGAAAAAGATCAACCCATATGCCGTGGCCCACAGGATCTGAGAATATTGCATCGGAGCAACAATGGCGGCCTCTCCGGTTTGGTAGGCGGCAATGATGAAACGAGCCGCAATCCATGCCATGATCGAGATGATGGCAAGCATCCCGAGATGCTCAATTGGCATCGGTTTGTAGACAAAGGCCAGTGCGCACCCCATGACGACAAAGTTCGCCACCATCGGATAAAGTAGCATCACCACCGTGCGCTCCTCAGCCCCGATCTTGCGGACCACAATCGAAGCGAAAGCTCCGCTGAACGCGGCAAGGATCGCAGCGGCATGCCCCAGTGTCAGTTCAGTGCCGCCGGGGCGCAGTACAACCATAACCCCGGCTAGCCCAACAAAAACTGCCAGCCAACGTGGCAGTCGCACGGTTTCGCCAAGGATGGGGATCGACAAGACGGTGATCAGCAGCGGTGTGGCAAAGAGGATGGCATAGGTTTGCGTCAACGGCAGGTTTGAGAACGCATAAAACGCACTGACACCTGTGATGACGGCCCCTACGGTGCGCACTGCCATCCACCACGGGTGCACCGGCAGAAGAGTGCCCGGTTTGGCATCGCGCATCAGCATGACCGTGGCCAGCGGGAAGCTGAGCAAAACGCTGAAAAACACGATCTGAATTGGGGAATAGGTCGCCCCCAGCGTCTTGATGAACACGTCGTGTGTCGAGAACATGCCAAAGGCAATCAGGGCCAGAAACGCGCCTTTGACGTTCGCAGACATGGGGCTGGCCCTTTCGCTTGGGGTTTAGAGGCTCGCGTCGAGCGCGGCGAGTATCACGTCACCCATTTCGGTGGTCGACAGCGCAGTGCCGCCCTCTGGCCCCATCAGATCTGCTGTGCGCGCGCCGTCTGCCAGCACTTTTTCGATGGCAGATTCCAGACGCGTGGCCTCGGCCCCCTGGTCAAAGGAATAGCGCAACGCCATGGCAAAGCTGAGCATGCAGGCGATGGGGTTGGCTTTGCCCTGACCCGTGATGTCCGGGGCCGAGCCGTGAACAGGCTCGTACATGGCGCGCGCCTGTCCGTTTTCCATCGGAGCACCCAGCGAAGCCGAAGGCAGCATACCAAGCGAGCCTGTCAGCATAGCCGCACAGTCCGACAGCACGTCGCCGAACAGGTTGTCTGTAACAATCACGTCGAATTGCTTGGGTGCACGGACCAACTGCATTGCGCCGTTGTCAGCATACATGTGGGACAACTCGACCTCGGGGTATTCTTCGCCCACCTTGGTCACAACTTCGCGCCACAGGATGCCGCTTTCCATAACGTTGGCTTTTTCCATGCTGCACAGTTTTTTGCCGCGCTTCATGGCTAGGTCGAAGGCCGAGCGGGCGACCCGTTCGATTTCGGATTCCGTATAGCGCTGCGTGTTGATGCCAACGCGCTCGTTGCCTTCCTCAAAGATCCCACGGGGTTCGCCAAAGTACACACCGGACGTCAATTCGCGCACGATCATGATGTCGAGGCCCGCCACAATGTCCTTTTTCAGGGACGAGAAATCAGCGAGCGCATCAAAACACTGGGCCGGGCGCAGGTTGGAAAACAGGTCCATCTCCTTGCGCAGGCGCAGCAGGCCGCGTTCAGGTTTGAGCGAGAAGTCCAGATCGTCGTATTTTGGGCCACCCACGGCACCCAGAAGCACCGCGTCAACTTCTAGCGCCTTGGCCATTGTGTCGTCATGCAAAGGTGTGCCGTGCGCATCATAGGCAGCGCCACCTACAAGGTCGGTCGAGACGTCAAATGCGAGATCCCGTTTCGCCCCGAACCAGTCGATGACGCGGGTGACTTGGTCCATGACTTCGGGGCCGATGCCATCGCCGGGCAGGATCAAAAGGGAGGGGTTGGACATGGGTAGGCTCCTCGGAAAATGTTGCCTTCCGCCTACTCTTTGGCACCTGAAATGGCAAGGTCCACCCAGACAAGGTGGTGACGGCTGGCCGTGGCAACCGTATCGGCCAGAGGGTCATCGGGGGCAGGCCAGAGCACGCCACTGTCCATGATGGTCCAATGCGTCGAGGGCAGCACATAGCTGACGCGCAGATCGCCAGGTACAGGATCGTCCCAGTCGGCAGTGTCCGTGCCGCTATGACCCTGCGGCATCGTGGGTTGCAGCCGTGGATCTGCGAGCAGGTTTGAAATGGCGGACTTGAGGCCCTGACCATCAACCGGGTCCAAATTGGCGTCGCCGGCTATGACAAAGGGGCCTGTTGGGGCTGTGCCGATGGTGCCCTTCAACACATGTTGCCACAGGCGAATTTCATCATGGTTGCGCTTGCCGTTGCGATCCTCGGGGCCGTCAAACACCGGGGGCGAGGCGTGAAACGTCATCAGATCGAAGGTGGCGCCGGGCAATGCAATCGGGACGATCCAGTGGCCTGTGGTTGACAGACGCTGGGCAGCACGGGCCTCCGGGCTGGGAAACGGCGCGCCATTGACTTCGGGCAGACGGGCGTTCGGAATGTCCTCCCACAGCAGCGCGGATAGATCCTGTACAGCATCGGTTTCAATCGGAAAGCGAGACAGAATGGCCATGCCGCCTTGGCCTGTGAACCGCCCATAGCCTTGGGCATCGCGCGGTCCGCCTGTGCGTCCGTCGCCATCCATATCGAGGCCAGTGGGCAGGCCCGTGTTGGGTTTGAGGGCGAAAAAGTGGGGATAGCCCGCCGCCTTTGCAAAGCGGGACAGGGCCTCGTTTGTCAGGTCGTAATCGATGCTTTGCAGAGCGAGAATGTCAGCATCGGCCTTCTGGACGACGTTTAGAACGGCATTGATCTGATCGTCTTTGCCGCGTGTCAGATCACGCAGAAACAAGCCCGGCCCGTCGCGTTGCAGTTCGGTGTTGTAGGTGGCGATGCGGTACGTGTCGGCCCCGGCCACCGTTGCAGCAAGGGTCAGGCAGGCCGCGCTCAGGCCGGTTGAAACTCGCCGTCGATGTTGGCGTAGGCGCGCTTGCGCTGATCCCGGATCATTTCCGCAATCCGCTGCATTGCGATGCCACGCATGATCATACTGGCGGGAAGGAAGGCCCATGCGCTCATTGTCCAGATCAGGGTTTGCGGGTTTTCAAGCGTGATTGGGTTTAGCAGGTCCGAGGCGGCCTTGACCACAGCCGGAATGGCAAAGGGCAGCAGGAAGCCAAAGGCGATGTTGACGCGCGCATCGCGTTGCAGGCGGTTTAAAACATCTCCGCCTGCGGTCGGGTCGAACAACGGCATGTTGACCCATACGTTGAAGGCGCCGCCACGCATGGGCCAGCCAAAGACCCGCACCATCAACAAAAAGCCCGTCATGGCAAAGAGCGATGTGAGGTAAGCGATACCTGCGGCGGTACGTACGGATTGCACCACAGCCGGGTCGGCATCAGTTGGCAGCATCAGCACAACCATGCGCACCGGGCTGTATGGGAAATCAATGCTGTTGCCCACAATTGTGCCAATGGATGTCAGCGCGCGGGTCAAGTCAGTCGCGTCAGTTTTGCCTTTGCAGATCAGGCTCAACAAGAGGATCGTGCAGAACAGCGCGGTAAAACGCAGACGGTTGAACGGCGCCGCGTCACGGAACTCCACGATGCTGGGACTGGTTGAGTTGTATTCGACAAAGGTCATGAATGCCGCGATTAAGGCAATCAAAACAGTGATTTGCGATGAGTCTATAGAAACACCTGGCACCACAAGTGCAGGGGTCGCAATCATCAATGCCACCAAAAATCCGCGCGCAACTGCGCCCGATAGTCGTCCTATCACCGTCTCGTTCCCTTCAAACTGGCCAGCCGCGATGCGTTGCCGCGTGCTTGTTCCAACTTGATCCCACCGGGTCAGGCGGGTGCCTCATTGTTGCCCTATTTCTGCCTTGATTGACCCGGTCTCTCAAGTCTGTTGGTTAACAAGACTTAATTCGTGGGGCATTTTGAGGGAGGGTGTGGTGCCTTTGTGCATCATTTCTGAGGCAGGAATTAGGCGGGACGCAACATATGGTGGATGACGTCGATTGGGGGCATATCCAACGTGGTTGAATACGCCCCGCAAAGATTATGAATTGATCAGACCCACGGGCGGGCTTGGCTGGCTTGCGCTTCAAACGTATCGATGCTGGCGGCTTTTTCCATGGTTAGGCCAATATCGTCCAAACCTTCGATCAGGCAGCGCTTGCGGAACGGGTCCACGTCGAACGAGAACGTTTCGCCATCTGAAGCGGTGACCGTTTGTGCTTCAAGGTCGATTGTCATACGGGCGTTGGCGCCTTTTTCCGCATCTTTCATCAACAGATCGACCGCCTCTTCGGGTAGCACGATGGGCAGAATGCCGTTCTTGAAGCAGTTGTTATAAAAAATATCGGCAAAGCTGGTCGAGATAACACACCGGATGCCAAAATCCTTGATTGCCCACGGCGCATGTTCTCGCGAAGAGCCGCAGCCAAAGTTGTCACCGGCCACAATGATTTCGGCCGAGCGGTAGGCGTCCTGGTTCAGCACGAAGTCCGGAATTTCGTTGCCCTGCCGGTCAAAGCGCATTTCATCAAACAGATTGGCGCCGAGGCCGGAGCGTTTGATCGTTTTTAGGAACTGCTTGGGGATGATCATATCGGTATCGATATTGACCAGCGGCATAGGGGCCGCGATGCCTGTCAGCGTTTCAAATTTGTCCATCTTGTTAACCTTTCAAAGGTTGGCGGGGGCTTGCGTCCCGCTTTTCTATCTTGTGTCCGGCGTCGGGCGGCGTCAGAGCCGCACTCTGCACACCGCCGCGCGTCGATTGCGTTGAGGAAGGGGGTGCGCATCCTCGAAAACTATCAAGAATGCGCCACCGCAGATCATCACATGACCTCTCGCACATCTGTCAGGCGACCCGTCAAAGCAGCGGCTGCTGCCATGCCGGGGGACACAAGGTGCGTGCGCCCCTTATACCCTTGCCGTCCTTCAAAGTTACGGTTGGAGGTGGACACGCAGCGCTCACCTTCGGCCAACTGATCCGGGTTCATCGCCAGACACATCGAGCATCCAGCAAGTCGCCATTCAAATCCGGCCTCTTTGAAGATGTCCGCGAGTCCTTCTTCTTCGGCTTGGGCCCGCACAAGGCCTGATCCGGGCACGATCATGGCGCGCAGTCCGTCCTTGATCTTTTTGCCCTTGAGGATTTCGGCGGCGGCACGGAGATCTTCAATGCGCCCATTGGTGCAGGACCCGATAAAGACGGTGTCGATCTCGATATCTGTCAGAGGTGTGCCGGGGGTGAGCCCCATATAGTCGAGCGAGCGTTGTGCTGCGCCAACCTTTCCGCCCTCAAAATCGTCTGCAGAAGGCACGTTGGCCGTTATGGGCAACACGTCTTCGGGGGATGTGCCCCAAGTAACAACCGGTGCGATATCTTCGCCCTTGATCGTGATGACAAGATCCCAATGGGCGTCATCATCCGAGTAAAGCGTTTTCCACCACGCGAGGGCCGCTTCCCATTGCGCGCCTTTGGGCGCGTGCGGGCGACCCATGCAGTATTCATAGGTCTTTTCATCCGGCGCGATCAGGCCAGCGCGCGCGCCACCTTCGATGGCCATGTTGCAGACGGTCATCCGCCCTTCCATGGACAGGTCACGGATCGCTTCGCCGCAATACTCGATGACATAGCCTGTGCCACCCGCTGTCCCGGTCTTGCCGATGACTGAAAGGGTGATGTCCTTGGCCGTTACACCGGGGGCCAGCTTACCGGTGATCTCGACCTTCATGTTCTTGGACTTCTTCTGGATCAGCGTTTGCGTGGCCAGAACGTGTTCCACTTCTGAGGTGCCGATACCGTGGGCAAGGGCACCGAACGCGCCGTGGGTTGCGGTATGACTGTCGCCACAAACGACGGTCATGCCGGGCAAGGTCCAGCCCTGTTCGGGCCCGACGATGTGCACGATACCCTGACGGACATCAGAGACGGGGTAATAGTGAATGCCGAATTCCTTGGCGTTCCTGTCGAGCGCGGCGACCTGAATAGCACTGTCTTCGGTCATGTTCTTGGGATCGTTGCGCCCCGGGGTGGTGGGCACGTTGTGATCAGGCACAGCAATTGTCTTGTCGGGCGCACGCACCTTGCGGTTCGTCATGCGCAGCCCTTCAAAGGCTTGCGGGCTGGTCACCTCGTGCACAAGGTGGCGGTCGATATACAGCAGGCAGGTGCCGTCCTCGGCCTCATGGGCAACGTGGGCATCCCAGATTTTATCATAGAGTGTTTTGGGGGACATGTGGTCCTCTCCCTCATGGCTATACGGTTTTTGGATGGATGACGGGTGTTCGACTTATAGTCGCGCAAGCACCGTGTGCGTCGCTCCGAAAAAGCGTTCGCGCAGCCGTGCGCGGTCATCCATGTCAAAGAGACGTTTCATGCCTGTTGGGATACCGCCGCCACGCCTGTGCCGCAAGGGTAGAGTGCAAAGCCCTAGACGTGTTGCAGCCGGGCTTTGTGAATGACGACATCAAAGGGGCTGAGCCCGTTTTTGGCACCTTCCAGTGTTCCAAACCCGATTGAGATGTCGGTCTGGTCCCCGGCCATTGCCAGTACCGCAGTAGCCCCAAAAGACAGCGTTGTCGTGTCGGTGTCGGGATCATAAAGGTTTGAAGCAGGTGCATTGATGTCAGTGCCCTCTTCGAGTTCGACGACAATCTGTTCCTCGTCGGGTTCAAAGGGAACCACCTGAACCAAAGCATTTTCAGCGACTTGCAGTGTCGGGTCCACTGGTTGCAGGCTATCAGCCGTATCCCCGTCCGTCGCCGCGCTTTCTGTGTCTGCGTTGTTTGCTTCTGTCGGCGTTGTCGTGTCGGGGCCAGACGAAAAGATGTCTCCCAGATCAATGTCGTTGTCTTCTGCAAAGTTACGTGCCGTTTGGCGTGCGTCTTCCAGATCATCCTCGTAAGCAAAATACGCAATTGCCCCAAGCGCAAGTGAAACACCTAAACTAATCAACACTGCCACCATTGTGCCTATCCTTCGAGGTTGTTCGTCTCCTCCTCGCTTTGGCGCGATTCGATTTAATTTCAGGTTTAATTTGAGACGCTTTGGCTTTGATCGTTGCAGGGTTCGTGTCTGCATTGGGCGGTTGCCGCGCCCCCACGGCCCGTGCAAGTCTGAGACAAACAGCCTTTGGGTAAAGATTTCGGGCATACATGGCGAACCATACAACCGACACGACCAATTCTGGCGCAGGCATTTCGGATGCTCTGAATTCCGCTGCCGAGGCAGCTTCGAACGGTGAGGTGGCTGACAACAAGGGCATGAGTGAAACGCTACTGTCGCTGGGTCAGATGGCGTTGCAGGAAGGCGAGGCAGTGATCCAGTCGCTGCTGCGTCCTTGGGTGGGTTACCAGGTCTTGATGGCACTTGCGGTGCTGTTTCTGGCCCATTGCCTGCGCGCATGGCTGGGCCCTCCGGTACGGCGATGGATGGGCACGCGCGAGGGGTGGCCCAAGTGGCGTATGCGCGTGCTGGTGGTCATCCATCAGCGCCTGCGCGCGATATTCTTTGTCGCGCTGATCTGGGTTCTCGTGTTGATCATGCGTGAGGTCACTTGGCCGTCACGTTCTTATATCCTTGGGTTGATCGCCACTCTGGCCTTGGCGTGGCTGATGGTGGTCTTTGCCACCCGCCTGATCCGCTCGGTTTTTCTGCGCCGCGTGGTGCGGGTAGGCGCATGGATATACGTCACACTTTATGTGCTGGGCGTGGTGGATCAAACCTCCGCCCTGCTGGATGCGGCGGCCTTCAGCATCGGTGATTTCCGCCTGTCGCTGTTGTTGCTGGTGCAGGGGGCTGTTGTCATTGGTCTGCTGGTGACGATTGCACGCTTTGTGACTTCCACCACATCGTCTCGCATCCAGAGCAACGATGACATCTCGCCATCTATGCGGGTGTTGATCGTGAAGGTGGTGCAGATTGTTTTCTACGCCCTGGCGTTCTTTGTCGGGGTTGAGGCTCTGGGCATCGACCTCACCGGCCTTGCCGTTCTGTCCGGTGCCATCGGTGTCGGTCTTGGGTTCGGACTGCAAAAGGTGGTGTCCAACCTTGTGTCAGGGGTCATCATCCTGCTCGACAAGTCGATCAAGCCCGGGGATGTGATTTCGCTGGGGGATACGTTTGGATGGATCCAGACCTTGGGGGCGCGCTATGCGTCTGTGGTGACACGGGATGGGCGGGAATACCTGATCCCGAACGAGGATCTGATCACCGGGCAGGTCGTCAACTGGTCTCACTCAAACGACTTTGTGCGCCTCGATATCTATTTCGGCACCTCCTACGGCTGCGATCCACATCGCGTGCGCGCCCTTGCCATCGAGGCCGCAAAAGGGGTCGAGCGTGTGCTCTCCTCGCGCCCGCCCGTCTGCCATATCGTGGGCTTCGGAGACAGTTCCGTCGACTACATCCTGCGCTTTTGGATTACGGATCCCACTGGCGGGCTGACCAATATCCGGGGCAACGTGTACCTCGCCCTGTGGGATGCGTTTGCGGAAAACAACATCTCGATCCCGTTCCCGCAACGCGAAGTCCGGATGCTGGGCGATACTCAATCCGACTCGGGCGAAACGGCCTCCAGCAAATCGCCGGGCTGACAGTCAAGCACGGCGCACAGGCGTGCGAGCGTTTCAAATCGCACGCCTTTGACTTTGCCGGATTTAAGCAGGCTGAGGTTTTGCTCCGTGATGCCGATCTGCGCAGCCAGGTCGCGGCCCCGCATCTTGCGCAGGGCCATCATCACATCGAGACGTACAACAATCTCGGTCATACAAAGCTCTCGTTTTCGAGGGAAATACGGGCAGCTTCGGCTTGAATCCATCCAAACAGTGTGACGAGACCGGCGGCGAGAACAAGAATGATCTCGGCGCTGCCAAACCCGATGGCCAGCGCACGTTGACCGGGCGGGTTGTGCCACGTCAATGCCAACGTAACAACGGTATGCCCAACGATATGCAAGGCCGCCAGGCCCAGCAATGCAGCACCGATCCGTTGCACAAGGCGCGCGGTACCACTGGCAAACACAGCGCCCGTGGCGCAGGCCGACAACCATGCGCGCACCTGCCATATGATCCACAAGAGCACGGCGAGCTTCATCCCCTCGACAGCGCACCAGACCAGCAGCGGACCCGCTCCGGGATCATCTGGCATGACCGAGATCTGGTAATGGGCCTGCACTGACTGGGCCGTCACGCCGCCATTGGCCAGCAGGATAGCAACGCCGAGTGGTATCAGAATCAACAGTGCCGTCGCGAGATGGGTCAATAGGCTGGCCCGGCGGGCAATTCGATCTTGGTTCATATTGCAGTTCCTATTTTAGGGTATTAAATTATCGTAAAACAATAAAAAATGATTCGAAAGAGGAAAGAATGAAAAAACAGATCCTTCTTGCCGTGCTGGTTGTGCTTGGCGCCTGTGCTGACTTTGTACCCGAAACACTGCGTGCGGTCGAAGCGGTCGATCCGCTGACAGTGGACCCGGCTGACATTGCGTTGCGCTTGTCCTTGCCGGATGGTGTGGCCGTCTTGCCGGGGTCGGCCCGCCTGCAAATGAGCGCGCGCCAAGAAACAGGTGACTCCATTGCGCAGGAGTTCATTTTGCAATTCGAACAGGACGTCCTTGCTGTTGCCCCGCGCGATCACGCGGCGCTGCGGGCCTTGCAGGCGCAGATCACGGCCTGGAAAGCGGAAGATCAGGATGGAACGAAGGGCAGTCTGTCAATGTTCTTTGATCCTTGTCTAGCGAATGGTCCGCTGCCCCCGGATGCGCGGGCGTCTGTGGCGATCCGTCTTGCGGCGGATGGGACGTTTTTGCCACTGGTGACAGACGGAGATGTGACGCAACTTTTTGCACGTGGTCAGCCGGATGGCATTCCGGCATGTGAATGATGTGGCTTTCATTGAAATGTCACGCCAGCGTTGTTACCATAGAAGTACCCAAGCGCCGGGCGAGCGGCGCGACACATGTAGGAGGACAATGTCCTGTCAATCTCTGCTCACGCGGGTCAGCCCGCGACCGGAGCCGCGGCTGTGATGGCTGCTCCCAAAACGCAAGCCACGAGCGAGCTGCTCCTTGAGGCTGTGCTTTCTTCTCTCTCAGACGACAAGGCCGAAGACATCGTGCAGATTGATCTGCGCGGCAAGACGGCCTTTGGCGATTATATGGTCGTGTGTTCTGGCCGGTCTTCGCGGCAGGTCGCTGCGATTTCGGAAAAGCTGGTGCAACGGCTCAAGGACGAATTCGGGCGCACCGCGCGCATCGAAGGCAAAGACACCGGTGATTGGGTGCTGATCGATACGGGCGATGTGATCGTCCACGTATTCCGCCCCGAAGTGCGCGAGTTCTATCAACTCGAAAAGATGTGGCAGCCGAACGCAGCTGCGAACTAAGCGCAAGGCGATGCGCGTTCACATCTGCGCTGTGGGCCGTCTGCGTGGCGGCCCCGAAAGCGATCTGATCTCTGACTACGTGAAACGGTTTGACCGGACGGGGCGTGCCCTCGGGCTGGGGCCTCTATCCGTGGTCGAAGTCGAAGATCGCAAGGGCGGCGGGATGGATGCCGAGGGTGAACTGCTGCGCCGTGCCATTCCCAAAGGGGCATTGATCTGCTGTTTGGACGAACGCGGCAAGGTCGACAGCTCACCCGCCTTTGCCAGGCGTCTGGCAGGGTGGCGGGATGCCGGGCGCGGCGATCTGGCCCTTGTGATCGGGGGGGCGGACGGCATCAGTGCCACACTCCGGTCCGAAGCGGATCACGCGCTGTCATTCGGTGCGATGGTCTGGCCGCATATGCTGGTGCGCGTGATGCTCAGTGAACAACTCTACCGTGCCGCGTCGATCCTCGCTGGATCACCCTATCACCGTGCATAACTCTGAATCCAAAAAAGAGCTGCAAGAACTGGATGTTGTGCGTCTCGCGAAAGACATTGACGGGGTGCCAGCCGGCTCGATCGGAACCATCGTCCATGTTCACGTGCCGAGCCACGTTTTTATGGTCGAATTCTGTGACGAGATGGGCCGGGCAACCGCCTTTATAGACTGTGAAGAAGCGGCGCTGACATCATACACCTGAGTTTCTTCTGACCTAAAATACCACGGGGGTCTGGGGGCTGGCCCCCAGTACGACCCTCAAGGCAAATCAACGACAGTAGTGCCTTCGTTCCACCCTTCGGGTAAATCGCGCGCCTGTAGCTGCACTTGGGTTGTGCCGCGTGGAATTTTCACACCATCCAGTGATCGGGTGAACGGTTGTTCGTTTACATGTGGATGAAACAGCACCCGCATTCCCAACTCGTTGCCGTCCATGTCCAGCACGCGCCAACCATCGGCGTAATGTTCCCACCCGGTGTCAGGGTGGCGAATGGTGACGGAAAATCGGTACGTCTCTGGCGCAGTGCGCGTAACAGTGATGTCTTCGATGATGGGTTCTTCAGCCAGAACAGGTGTGGCGAGGAACAAAAAGAGGATCAGTTTTTTCATGTGCGCAGAGTATCGCGCATGCTGCGGGCTTGTCATGTCACGTGTCCGTGCCCAGCAGGATTGTCCGCGAGCGCGAGGCAAATTCGCGCCGCCAGATCACCGCAAGGGTAAAGGCTGTTGCGGCCATCAGGGCAATTGGCCCTGCCAGCCACGCCGCACATGTCAGTGCAAAGTAAACCGAGCGCAGACCGCGGTTGAAGGACCGGGCCGCTGTGACATTTATCTCTCCAGCTTGGGCCGCGCGGGGCTGGCAGTTGGCGTCGGTGATGTCGTTTGGCACCGACGCCATCACCACGGCCGCATAGCCAAACAGCCGATTGGCCCAAACGAACTTTAGGAATGCATTGACGAGAAACAGGGCCAGCACCACCATCTTCACCTCCCACACAAAGGCGGGGGAGTCTGTCAGGATCAACTCGTTCGTCAGAGCACTCACCCGCTCCGCATTCCCGATAAGCGCAAGTGATCCGCCAATGGCAATGACTGAAGTTGAGGCAAAGAACGCCGTTCCCTGACGCAGATTGGCCACGATGCTGGCGTCAAAGATGCGCGGCTCGCGTGTGATCATCTGTTGCATCCACTCGCGCCTGTAACCGGCCATGATTTGCGAGGTTGAGGGGTGTTTGGATCGCGGATGTTCGATCCGCCATCCGATCAACAGCCAGAAACCGACGAGCAGACCCAAAGCGGTCATATCCAGCGGCGAGAAAAGGGAGAGTCGCTCTAACCATGTCATGATGTTGCTCTTAGCTCAGGACGAATCGGATTGCATCCATTCTAAATTGGTCATATTATTTTACCAATCGAGAGGACAGCCCATGGAAATGCCACTCCCAGATCCAGAAATCCTTGCCCGCAAGGCCCGTATTGTGGCCCGTCTACGCGAAGTTTTGCCCCGTGACGCCGTCATCGATGATCCGGCAGAGACTCGGGCCTACGAATGCGATGCTCTGACCGCGTATCGCTGCCCGCCCATGGTGGCCGTCCTTCCGGCGACAACGACCGAAGTCTCTGATGTCTTGCGCATTTGTCAGGAGATTGGTGTGCCAGTTGTTCCGCGTGGATCGGGGACCTCGTTGGCCGGGGGGGCGTTGCCCACGGCGGATTGTGTCATCCTTGGTGTGGCGCGCATGAATGCGGTGCTCGAGACTGACTATGACAACCGTTTTGTACGCGTTCAGACCGGTCGCACCAATCTGAGTGTTACGGGTGCCGTGGAGTCAGATGGGTTTTTCTATGCACCGGATCCGTCGAGCCAGTTGGCCTGCGCCATTGCAGGCAATATCGCCATGAATTCCGGCGGTGCCCATTGCCTGAAATATGGCGTGACCACCAACAACCTCATGGGTGTCACCATGGTCCAGATGGATGGCACAGTGGTTGAGATTGGTGGGGCCCATCTCGATTCCGGTGGTTTGGATCTGCTGGGCGTCATTTGCGGCTCGGAGGGTCAGTTGGGCGTCGTGACGGAGGCGACCCTGCGCATCCTGCACAAACCCGAAGGCGCGCGCCCCGTGTTAATGGGCTTTGACAGTGCCGAGATTGCGGGCGCTTGTGTGGCCGATATCATCAAAGCCGGTGTTTTGCCTGTGGCGATCGAGTTTATGGACCGGATGCTGATCGAGGTGTGCGAGGATTTCGCCAAGGCGGACTACCCGATGTGCGAAGCGCTTCTGATTGTTGAGGTCGAGGGCTCGGACGCGGAGATTGACGCCCAGCTTGCCCTGATCACTGACATTGCCAAGCGTCACAATCCTGTCGCCCTGCGCGAGAGTGCTGGCGCCGACGAGAGTGCCCGTATCTGGGCGGGTCGCAAGGCTGCCTTTTCCGCCATTGGTCGTGTCAGCGACTATATGTGTCTGGACGGGACGATCCCGGTGTCTGAACTGCCGTACGTCTTGCGCCGTATCGGGGAGATGTCCAAGCAGTATGGCCTGGCCGTGGGCAACGTATTCCATGCCGGTGACGGCAATATGCACCCTTTGATTTGCTATGATGCCAACAAACCCGGCGATCTGGAGATTTGTGAAGAGTTTGGCGCCGAGGTGCTGAAGCTGTGTGTCGAGGTGGGCGGTTGTCTGACCGGCGAGCACGGTGTGGGTATCGAGAAGCGTGATTTGATGAGCCATCAATACGCGCCTGCGGATCTCGAGACGCAGATGGCTGTGAAGGATGTGTTTGACCCGGCGTGGTTGCTGAACCCTGCCAAGGTGTTTCCCTTGGCCGTGTCTCAGCCGCGCCGCGATGCGCCGATGGCAGCCGAATGAGGGGGCCAGCCCCCACGCGCTGACGCGCGCCCCCCGAAGTTTATAAGGCAAGATGAAGATGGATCATGTGATCAGTGAAGAAGGCATCGCGGAAGCGGTCCGCAGCGCCGAGGGACCTCTTGTGGTCAAAGGTGGCGGAACGCGCATGGTCGGTCGCCTTGTGTCTGGTGATCCGCTGGATGTGTCGGGCCTGTCGGGTGTGACCTTGTATGAGCCCGGTGCGTTGACCATTGTCGCGGCGGCGGGCACGCCTGTTGCAGAGATTGAGGCGACCTTGGCGCGTGAGAACCAGCGCCTTGCCTTTGAGCCATATGATCTGACGGGTTTGTTGGGCACGTCCGGTGCGTCAACCATTGGCGGGGTCTTGGCCACCAATGCCAGCGGTCCACGCCGGATACAGGCAGGTGCTGCGCGGGACTTTGCCCTTGGCGTGCGCTTTGTTGATGGTGCGGGACAGGTCGTGAAGAATGGCGGCCGCGTGATGAAGAATGTCACGGGCTATGATCTGGTCAAGCTTATGTGCGGATCGTGGGGCACTTTGGGTGTGTTGACCGAGGTCAGCCTCAAGGTGCTGCCTGCGGTTGAGGCCGAAGTGACATTGGTGATTGAGGGTGTCAGTGCGGCGCAGGCTGTTGCGGCGATGAGCCGGGCCCTGGGCTCGCCCTATGAGGTGTCTGGGGCGGCGTGGATCAATGGTGCGGTTTGGCTGCGTCTTGAGGGGTTTGAGGCCTCGATTGCGTATCGTGCGGGTAAGTTGGAAGGGCTGTTGGCATCGTTTGGCGAGATCACCCGCAGTGATGTGGCATGGAGCAATGTCCGAGATGCCAAGCCGTTGTGGGGCTGTGATGCGGTCTGGCGCATTTCAGTCAAGCCCAGCGATGGCCCTGCCGTTATCACGGCTTTGCCGGAGGGGTGTCAGAGCCTGATGGACTGGGGTGGTGGCCTTGTATGGGCCGGCACATCTGGTGGAGATATCGCGGCGACCCACGGCGCTGTGCAGGCGCAGGTTGCGGGCCTTGGGGGGCATGCGACCTTGATCAAGGGCCCGGAGGCCGTACGTGCGGCGGTGCCTGTGTTCCAGCCCGAAAGCCCCGGAGTGGCCAGTTTGAGTAGAGCCTTGCGCAGCCGGTTTGATCCGCGCGGCATCTTGAACCAAGGCTTGATGGCGGCCTGATGGTGTTGTTGCTGTTCACCATTGCCTTTGTGCTGGGCCCGGCGCTGTTTCTTGCGCTGATCGGTTTTGACGGGCGGGCGTGGCCGGTGGCGTTGCTGGCATCGGTCCTGGCCGTTGTCAGCTTTGCCTTGCGCAACGAGGTGATGGTGGTTTTGGCTGTGGATCGCACGTCGATCCTGGCCAGTATTCTGGCGATCTGGCTGGCGTGGATTTTGGTGTTGGTTCTGGTGGTGCGCGCAGCACACCGGACTTGGCCTACGCGCAAGGCTCGCAAAATCGCCCGTGCGTTAGGTGCAATGGGAACAACGGTGCCGTGGTTTGGATTTGCCACCGCCCAAATGATGGCGGAGTGATATGCAGACGACTTTTTCCCCTGAACAGTTGAGCGATCCCAAGATAGAGCGATCCAACGAGATTTTGCGCAATTGTGTGCATTGTGGATTTTGTACCGCTACGTGCCCGACCTATCAGGTGCTGGGCGATGAGTTGGACAGCCCCCGTGGCCGGATTTACCTGATCAAGGACATGTTGGAAAACGACCGTGATCCGGATGAGAAGGTCGTCAAACATATCGACCGTTGTTTGAGCTGTCTGGCCTGCATGACGACCTGCCCGTCTGGCGTGCATTACATGCATCTTGTCGATCATGCCCGTGAATACATCGAGGATCGCTACAAGCGCCCCTTTACAGACCGCGTGTTGCGGTGGGTTTTGGCGCAGATCCTGCCCTATCCGATGCGCTTTCGTGTGGCGTTGCTGGGGGCCAAGATTGGCCGTCCGTTTGCGTGGATGATCCCGGATGCCCGCTTGCGCGCCATGCTGGAGATGGCCCCGAAAAATATCCCTTCTGTGTCGCGCAATGATGATCCGCAAAGTTTTGCGCCTGTGGCGGAAAAGAAGATGCGCGTCGCCTTGATGACGGGCTGTGCGCAGAAGGCGCTCAACACCGATATCAATGATGCCACCATCCGTTTGCTCACACGTTTGGGGTGTGAGGTTGTTGTAGCCGAAGGGGCGGGCTGTTGCGGTGCGCTGACCCATCATATGGGCAAGGCCAAGGAAAGCCATGCGACGGCAGCCAAGAATATCACTGCTTGGGCGCGTGAAATGGATGGCGATGGGCTGGACGCAATTGTCATCAACACTTCTGGCTGTGGCACCACGGTCAAAGATTACGGCCACATGTTCCGCAATGATCCTTTGGCACCGGATGCCACCCGCGTGGCCGAGATTGCCATGGACGTCAGCGAGGTCCTGATGAAGCTGGATTTGCCAGCGGGCGCGCCGCAGGACATGACCGTCGCCTACCACGCCGCTTGCTCCTTGCAGCATGGCCAACAGATCAAGACCTATCCCAAGGACCTGCTGAAAAAGGCGGGTTTCAAGGTGGTGGAGCCTGCAGATTCGCATCTGTGCTGTGGGTCGGCCGGGACATACAACCTAATGCAGCCCGAGATTTCGGCGCAGTTGAAAGAGCGCAAGGTCAGGACGCTTGAGGCCAAGAACCCGGACATTATCGCGGCTGGGAACATCGGGTGCATGATGCAGATTGGCTCGGCGGCCGGAGTGCCTGTGGTGCATACTGTGGAGTTGTTGGATTGGGCGAGCGGGGGGCCACGTCCGCCAGCCTTGGATCGCGCACACAGTGATGTGCCGATGTTGCGGTAAATGATCCCTTCAAGGCGACAGATTGAAACCAAAAAGAGTTTTGCCCCAGCACCGGCCGTGTGATGCGCATTTGCGGAACTCGTCTTTCTCTTCTTGTGATGGGCTGTAAAAAATGGTCCCGCCGCATAGGCTATTCGAAACAGAATAGGAGTTTTTTTCTCTGGTAAGGACCGTAAGCACGGTTTTGGAACTCTTGGCCACCGCTCTTCCACATCGCACCCGAACGTCCTGTATCGGAGCAATGCAATGGTCAGTGTAAGCAACATCTATGTCTATGGGTGTTTCCGTTCCTTTAGGCCCGAGTGCGACACCTAAAAAATGAGCAGGAACTTCGATCCGGTGCGACATGAAGCCGGTTCTATCACTGCCAAATCCGGGCCGTTTCGTTTCGTACACGGTGAGCGTCCCAATTACGGGAACGTATGCGAGGTCCGGAGACTCAAACTGCCTGAACATATCTGCTGGTGTGAATTCGAGACAGGACAGTGCATGGGCTGATGCGGGCAGCAGCGCCAGCAGGAGGGTTGTCAGCCGTATCAAAGATGCGCCTCGAACGCGGCCAGCACCTGCACGTAGACGTCGCGTTTGAACGGCACGATTGCGTCGGGCAATTCGGCAGGTGTCATCCATTTCCATGCGGCGAATTCGGGCTCTTCCGTAGCGATGTTGATCTGATCATCCGACCCACCAAAGCGCAGCAGGAACCACTTCTGCTCTTGCCCGCGAAAGCGTCCTTTCCACAACTGCGGGATCAGATCGGCGGGCAGCTCGTAGGGCAACCAACCTTCTGTCTCGGCCACGACGTCGACCAGATCCGCGGTGATCCCGGTTTCTTCCTCCAACTCGCGCAGGGCGGCGGCGCGGGCATCTTCGCCTTTGTCCACGCCTCCTTGGGGCATCTGCCACGCGTCCTGATAGCGGTCTTTGCGTTGGCCAACCCAGACAAGACCGTCCGTGTTCACCACCATGATGCCGACATTGCGGCGATAGGGCAGTTTGGCGATGTCTTCGGGCGTCATAGGATCTTCTCCATCAAGGCGCGTTTCAGGAGTTGATCGCCGCGCGCCACGGTTTCGTGGTGGATAACATGAAAGCCAAGGACGGCAAATGCGGGTTGCGCCATGAAGCTGGCATGGGTGGTCAGGCGCGGTTCTGTGCGGGCGAGGGCCTCGGTTTCCAGCACGGTCATCAGGCGGCGAAACAGGCCCATCCCTTGTGCGGTGCTGTGGACGTACGTGAAATCGACATAGCCCGCCTCTGCCAGTGTGACAAAGGCGGCCGGGCTTCTGTCGCGCCGCGCCACCCAGACCGTTTGCGCGGTCAGCCGATCTGCCCAGTCCGGCCCCGTATTCGGGGTCGCGCACCACGCCATCCGCTCGGCCTGCGAATAGGGACCATCCGTGTTGTGGATCGCATCCCACATCACAACGCCCAACGCATCCGCCTCGTTCTCATGCATTTTGCCAATGTCGATCATCTTTGCCCTGCCCAGACCCATTCGGTGACGCCGCGTTTGCCGTGACATCGCGCGTTCTATATCTGAAACCAAGGGCAAAGACGCTCTGGGAGAACATGATGACCAACTACCCCAATATGCTGGCCCCTCTGGACCTTGGGTTCACCACGCTGAAAAACCGCGTGTTGATGGGTTCGATGCACACCGGCCTTGAGGAAACCAAGGACTGGAACCGGGTGGCCGAGTTTTACGCCGAGCGGGCGCGGGGTGAGGTGGCGTTGATGGTCACGGGCGGGATTGGCCCCAACCTTGAAGGGTCTGTGCTGCCGGGCGCGGCGATGATGACCACGGACAAGGATGTGGAGAACCATGCGATTGTGACCCAGCGGGTGCATGACAATGGCGGTAAGATCGCGATGCAGATCCTGCATGCGGGGCGCTATGCCTATGGGCCGATGTGTGTCGCACCGTCGCCTGTGAAATCGCCGATTTCCCCCTTCCCTCCAGCGGAGTTGGACGAAGAGGGTATCGAAAAGCAGATCAGTGACATCGTGAACTGTGCGACTCTCGCCCAAAAGGCGGGCTATGACGGGGTCGAGATCATGGGGTCCGAGGGATATTTCCTCAATCAGTTCCTCGTCATTCATACGAACAAGCGTGAGGACCGCTGGGGCGGGTCTTACGAAAACCGAATGCGTCTGCCGGTTGAGGTGGTGCGCCGGGTGCGCGAGGCTGTGGGGACCGATTTTATCATTATCTATCGTCTATCGATGATCGATCTGGTGCCCAATGGCTCGACCTTTGACGAGGTGGTGCAATTGGCCAAAGCGATTGAGGCCGCAGGGGCCACCATCATCAACACAGGCATCGGTTGGCACGAGGCGCGCATTCCGACCATCGCAACGTCTGTGCCGCGTGCGGCCTTTGCGTGGGTGACGAAAAAACTGATGGGGCAGGTAAGCATCCCTGTTATCACATCAAACCGCATCAACACGCCCGAGGTTGCCGAGGAGGTGCTGAGCACAGGTTGTGCCGACATGGTGTCGATGGCGCGCCCCATGCTGGCGGATGCGCATTTCGTGGCCAAGGCGATGGCGGGCAAGGCGGATCACATCGCGCCCTGTATCGCGTGCAATCAGGCGTGTCTGGATCACACGTTCTCGGGTAAGCTGAGTTCGTGCCTTGTCAATCCACGGGCCTGTGCGGAAACGGAGCTGGTTGTAGAGCCGTCAGGAGTTGTCAAATCCGTAGCCGTGGTGGGCGCTGGCCCCGCGGGTTTGGCGGCAGCCATGACGGCCCGCGAACGGGGCCATGCGGTGACGTTGATCGACCGGGCTTCGGAAATCGGGGGCCAATTGAACATGGCCAAGCAGGTACCGGGCAAGGAAGAGTTCTGGGGGCTGGTCGACTGGTTCCGTACCATGGTCGACGACATGGGTGTGGATGTGCGCCTTGAAACCGAAGCGACTGTCGAGATGCTGTCGGGGTTTGATGAGGTGATTATTGCGACAGGTGTGTTGCCGCGTGACCCGGAGATCCCGGGGCAGGACGGGGCGAACGTGCATTCCTACATTGATGTGTTGCGCAAAAACGCCGTGCCGGGCAAGCGTGTGGCGGTGATTGGTGCTGGGGGAATTGGGTTTGATGTGTCCGAGTTTCTTGTGCACGAAGGCGAAAGCCCCACCGAGAATTTGCCAGAGTGGATGACTGAATGGGGTGTAACTGACCCGGCGGAGCATCGCGGCGGCTTGGCGCCGGAAGGGCCGCAGCCCGAGGCGCCTGCGCGCGCCGTGACGCTGTTGCAGCGCAAGGCGGAAAAGCACGGCAAACGGCTCGGCAAGACAACGGGGTGGATCCACCGCTCGGCCCTCAAGATGAAGGATGTCGAATTTGTCGGTGGTGTGAACTACGAACGCATCGATGAGCAGGGCCTGCACGTGTCCTTTGGCGAGGCGCGCGAAAATCCGACGCTGATCGAGGTCGATGACATCGTGATGTGTGCTGGTCAAATTCCTGCGCGCGGTCTGGCTGAAGCGTTGGACGCCGCGGGTGTGTCGCATCACATCATCGGTGGTGCAGACGTGGCGGCGGAACTTGACGCCAAGCGCGCGATTGATCAGGGCACACGGCTGGCTGCAACGCTTTGAGGCGTCACACGAACCTTGATGTTTCAGGTAATGCGCCAGACGCTCTGGTTGCGAAGGGACGGGCGGGGCGATAGCGTCGCCACATGCCGATTTGCGCCTTTCAGATCCATGAGACGACCATCACGCCTGTCTCGGAGTTGACCCTCCCCCAAGTGGGATATCTATGGGCGCATTTTGATCTGGAGGATCCGGGCCTGCCCGCATTTCTTGAGCAATATGTCCCGGAGATTCCGGCGGCGGCCCTTGTTGCCCCAGAGACCCGTCCGCGATCGGATCGCTATGGGGCGGGTATGATGTTGAACCTGCGTGGTGTGAATATGAACGCGGACGGGCCCGCTGATCAAATGGTGTCGGTGCGGATGTGGGCGACCGCGCAATTGATGGTGACGGTTCGGGTGCGCAAAGTGGTGGCACTGGATGCCATGCGCCAAGAAGCTGAAACCGGGATCGCGCCGGAAAGTCCGATGCATTTTGTGGCGACGCTGGCCGCGCGCCTCATGGGGCGGGCGCAAGACACCGTATTTGACCTTGGCGCGCAGGTCGACACAATCGAAGACATGTCCGAAGACGATGCGCAAAGCCTTGTTCTCACAGACTTGATCGACAAGCGGCGCATGGGCATCCGCATGCGCCGCTATCTCGCGCCGCAACGTGACGCGCTTGTCGCTTTGGGGGCGACCGACAGTCCGCTGATGACACAAGGCGTGCGGGATCAACTGCGCGAACAGGCCAACCTTGCCAAATTGGCGGTCGAGGAATTGGAGGGTCTTATTGCACGTATGACGGCCGTGCAGGAGCATTATGCGGCCCAGGCTGCGGCCGCACAGGGGCACAATGCCTATGTGCTGTCGGTCGTTGCGGCGGTGTTTTTACCGCTTGGCTTTTTAACGGGACTGTTTGGGGTCAATGTTGCGGGCATGCCGGGGGTTGAAACATCTTGGGCGTTTTGGGCGCTGTGCGCCGGGCTTGTCGCCCTGACTGTGGTGGCGTTGTGGATCTTGCGCCGTTTGCGTTGGATATAGGCGCAAGAACCAAGAACATGGATTAGCGCGGACCTCGCTTCGGGGGGAGAAGCAAGACCCGCATACGCTTCTATTCCACGACTATGGAAATCACGTCGCTTGTGACGGGATTGGCATGCGGTACATGGTTTAGATCGCCCATGACCAATTGCAGCGTGTGCGTTCCGTCTGGCAGATCCAGTGTGACCTGCGTTTGGCCACCACCAAAGTGGATGTGGTTGTCGTCGGCCAAGATACCGTATTGCAGTTCGTCAGCGCCTTCTTCGCCTTCACCCAAGGGGGGGCGATTGATCAGAAGGTGGTGGTGACCTGTGCCTTCCTTTTCGGTGCCGGCAGGAGCAACGCCCATGCCTTCAAGGCCAAACAGAACCGTCACGGGTGACGAAACGGTCGCCCCGTCTTCGAGGTTGATAAAGTAGACTTTGGCACCGTCAGGGGCGGTATTGTCCTGAGCAATGGCAGTTGTCGGCAGTCCGATGGCAAAACACAGCCCAAACACAAATTTTTTCATTCCACTTTCCTCCGTTTCGTGGTGGTGTCAGTATTTGTTAACACCTCGGGGTCGAAATTATTCGCACGTCTACTGAAAAATCTGTGAAAGAAGTCCGCGACGGCATGGCCGCCGTGTTTCCCCGGCTGTGGCGGTACTCCGTTTCATTGACCGGGCGTAAGGACTGGGGCGATGATCTGGCGCAAACCACATGTGTGCGTGCGCTGGACAAGGCCGATCAATTCGAAGCGGGCACGCATCTGGATCGCTGGATGTTCCGCATGGCCCAGCGGATCTGGCTGAATGAGCTGCGTGCGCGCAAGGTACGCACGGGCGGTGGCCTCGTTCCCGTCGAAGAAATCGACCTTCCTGACAAAACTCCTGGCGCAGAAGTGAATATTCTGGCGCGTGACGTGTTGAATAGGGTGAACAGTCTTCCAGAAGCGCAAAGACAAACTGTCTTTCTCGTCTATGTGGAGGGCTATAGCTACAAGGAAGCCGCCGAGATTATGGAGATCCCCATTGGTACAGTGATGAGCCGTCTGGCTGCCGCGCGCAAGCGGTTGGCCAGCGACATGGCCGATGTGCAGGGGCAGGTGCAGGCATGAGTAATCGTCAGTACACAGATGAAGAGTTGACCGCATTCCTTGATGGGGAGGCAGAGGACGAGCTGGCCTTTGCTATCGCCACGCAGATGGAAACGGACGACGACCTGAACGCCCAGATCGCGGCGCTTGATTTCCCCAAGGTCGCCCTGGTCGAGGCCTATGATGCCCTTCTCGCAGATGCGCCCGAGATGCCCTATTTCCCGGAAATGGCAGAGCCGGCGCCGCAACAAGCAAAATCTCGTTTTGGCTGGGGATGGGGCTTGGGCACCTTTGGAACGGGTATTGCCGCTGGTCTGGCCGTGGCCCTGTTCACCGGATTGGGAACGCCGCCCCCGGCTCCTGCGCCGGGTTGGGTAGCTTTTGTGGCCTCGTATCAGTCGCTTTATACCGAGGCGACCTTGCGCGATGTCTCCCCGACCGAGACGGATGCCGCCGTGCAGTTGGCTGCAGTTTCCGATGAACTGGGCCTTGATCTAACGTCCTTGCCCGAAGCGGACGGGCTGACCTTCAAACGTGCGCAAGTGCTGGCCTTCCGTGGCAAGCCGCTGATCCAGATTGCGTTTCAGCGCGAAGACGGAACACCGGTTGCCCTGTGTATCCTGCCTGCCGGCCCTGATGGCAAACCCGTCAGCATGGGGGCGGCCCAAGGTATGGCCCTTGCGCGCTGGAACACGCCCGGTTTTGGCTATTTGCTGATCGGAGGCGAGGATGCGGCACCGCTCGAAAGCGAAGCTGACACCTTCCGCAACTGGAGTGTCGGGGCCTAAACTGGTCCCGCGCACCCACGTGTAAACGACTGTTTCGTCGTTTCCATGCCATCAACGATCCCCGCAATCACCCTGATATTATCCCGTCTTTGCCCTGATCCTGCCCTGATTGGACGACATACCTGTTCCTCGAAACGCAAGATGAAAGGGACGGGCATGGACCGCCTTACCGAGATGGAAGCCTTTGCCACGGTCGTCGACCAAGGTGGCTTTACTGATGCCGCCAAGAAGATGGGGATTTCCAAATCCGCCGTCTCCAAGCACGTATCGTCGCTGGAGGCCCGTCTGGGTGCCCGCCTGTTGAACCGCACAACCCGTCGTGTCAGCCCAACCGAAATTGGTCTGGCCTACTATGACCGTGCGCGCCGTGTCCTGAATGACGCAGGCGAAGCGGATTCGCTGGTCACGTCGATGCAATCGGCCCCTTCTGGCCTGTTGCGGATTTCGGTTGCCACGGATTTTGGTGTGAACCATCTGTCCCCGCGTTTGTCCGAGTTCCTAGAGGATTTCCCGGACATCACCGTCAACATGGTTCTCAACAACCGCTATGTAGAACTGATTTCCGAAGGTTTTGATATGGCCGTGCGTATTGGTGAGCTGGAAGACAGTACCCTGCGCGCTCGCAAGCTGACCGAAACCACAAAGCGTATGATCGCGAGCCCAAAATACTTTGAACAATATGGTCGCCCTGACAAGATTGACGATCTGAACGAGCACAAGTTGCTGCACTATTCCAACCAGTCTTCGGGCAATGTGTGGAAACTGACAGCGCCATCTGGTGAAAAGCGTCAGGTACGCACCGCAGGCTGGTTGTCGGTCAATGACGGTCAATCCCTGTTGAACGCAGCAATATCGGGTCTTGGCATCGCCTATTTGCCCAGCTTCCTTTATGCCGAAGCGATGGAGCGGGGGCTGGTCGTAGACGCGATCCCCGAATTGCCCATGGAAACCCAAGGTATATACGCCGTCTATCCTCCTGGTCGCTTCACGCAGCCCAAAGTGCGCGCTTTCATTGATTTTCTGGTCCACGCCTTTGCAGATAAAGGTCCTTCAGACTGGTAGTAGACAACCAACCTCCCCTCGGTTGACCTGCCCCGGTGCATCGCGCATCGGGGCTTTTTTGTTGCTGGTCATTGCGGATTGCATTGTGCCTATCCGCCGCGCAATCTGGCGAGAGGGGGTGACGTATGATCGATCATATCACGTTTGGTGTCACGGACTTTGCGCGATCCACGGCGTTCTACGATTCAGCATTTGCGCCTTTGGGCGTTCAACGGGTGTTTGATGTGCCGCTTGAGCATACGAACGGTGTGAAAGTGACCGGCTATGGGGACAACCGCGCGTGGTTCTGGCTGGCTGAAGAAAACGCGACCAGCGGGCTGATGCATGTCGCCTTGCAGGCCAAATCGGTTGCGCAAGTAGATGCCTTTCATGCGGCCGCAATCCGTGCGGGTGGGACGGACAACGGGCCGCCGGGTATTCGCGCCCACTATCACGCAGACTACTACGCGGCTTTTGTTCTTGATCCAGACGGCCACAATATCGAAGCGGTTTGCCATCACCCAAACGCATGAGCGCAGCACGTCCATGCCGCCCGTGACGTGTCGCTGGTGAGGCCAGTTTATCCGCGCGCCGTCCATATGCGGGTTGGCTATTCTCTACCAAAGCTGACGTAAGTGGCAGATGGTTTCGCAGCAGCATAGGATCTGCAAACTGCAGAAGTGTTTCTTGCCCCGTTACGTCATGGGTCCAATATGCCCATCCGGTTTGGCCAAACTTCACTCGTCTTCGCGCACGACGATCACTTCGACCCGGCGGTTTGCCTCGCGGCCCGGCTCCGTTAGGTTTGAGGCGACAGGCGACAGGTATCCCATCCCTTCTGCCTGGACCTGCGCACCGCTCACGCCGTAGCTTTCGATCAGGCGTGCCCGGACGGCGCGCGCGCGGGCGCGTGACACGTTTATGTTGGCCTCAAGCCCGCCAATCGTGTCGGTGTGCCCGACCACAGCCACCAACAGGTTGGGGCGCGCGTTGAGAAGGTCTGCCAACGCTTCAAGTTCGGTCGACGGACCCTCTGCCAGTGTCGTGGTGCCCACTGCAAAGTCGAGGCTATTCAAGACAGCTGATCCCGTTTCCAGCAGGTTTGCGGCAAAACCGGTGGCATCTACCTCAACGATCTGGGGATCGTTTGGTACGGGTGCAGGCTCCGGGCCGGTTTGGGAAATAGAGCCTTCGCCGACTTGGATAATCTGCAGATAGGCCGTGCTGTCGGCGGCACTGGCCAGCAATGTCACGGCATCCCCGGTGGTTGCATTGCGCGCTGACAGGTAGTGAAAGGCGCGGATGTTTACGTACATGTTGGGGGCAGGCAGGACATCAACGGCAAAGCGGAAATCAAATCCGCCGCAGGTGATGTGATTGCAATCCAGCAGCACCTGATACCCAGCCGCGTCTATCTGCGCGCGCAGTGGCGCGAGGATTTGCAGCGGCGTCAGTCCGGCCGCGTTGATCTGGTAAGCGCGCCGCTGCACGGGCCCCTCGATCAGTTCAGTGTGCAGGCTCCCTTCGGCAAAGGGTGCAATGGGCACAGACACCTGTTCAAGCGCACTGTCGCGCGCGGCCGTCTGGCGTGCGTTGCGTGGCAATTCCAGTTGCAAGGCATGGCCCGGAGCGGCCAGCAACAGGCAGAACAGGATGCCAAGAGCGCGCGGCACGCTCAGCGGGCCTGTCCGTGATATTCAGGGTTGGGCGCCATGGCAGTTGCGCTGGCCACGCGGTTTGACATGTTGAAAAAGGCGGCCACGTTGATGATGTCCCAGATATCGCGATCGCTGAAGCCGAGATCGCGCAGGCTCTGCCTGTCAGCTTCGGTGATCTCGGCGGAGGCTTTGGTTACAGCTTCGGCGAAGCCCAGCATCGCACGTGTCCGCGCGTCCACATCCGCTACACGCCAGTTCATCACCAATTGTTCCCCAAGCGCAGGATTGCCCGAGAGCTGTCGCACAGCCGCGCCATGCGCTGTTAGACAGTAAAAACAGCGGTTAGTTGCGCTTACCACAACAGCAATCATTTCGCGTTCCAGCTTGCTCAGCCCGCTGTCGGCCAGCATCAGATCGTTGTAAAGCCCGGTAAAAGCGTCGAGTTTGGCGATGTCGAACGCATGTGCCTTGAGCACATTGGGTACCATGCCCAGCTTGTCCTGACAGATATCAAAGTACTTTTGCGTCGCCGGAGGCAGCGGGTCGACCATCGGCAGGTCTAGGGCAGTTGGCTGATCGGTCATGGGGCCTCTAGGGTTTGGCGGTGCTCGGGGCTTGTCTGTAATGATAGCCACAGACGCGCGTGAAACCCAACTGTTGATAAAGCGCATTTGCGGCTGTGTTCGCTTGTGTGCACAAAACAGCGATTGTGTCGGCACCTTGGTCCTGCGCCCAGAAGGCGGCGCGGCGCATCATCCACTGGGCCACGCCCGCGCGCCGCTGGTGTTCCAGAACCTCGACGGCGTGCACCATGGCGATCGACCCGTGTACCGCGACAAAGGCCGCGCCTGCGGGCTTGTCTTTGTGGCGGGCAAGGATCGCCGTTTTGGTCTTGGCCCTGTGCATGATGGCAAGACGGGCCGGACCAATGCCGCCCGCAGCCCAGATTTCTTCCATGATGGCCAGCGGTTCCCAGACCGCAAAGGCCGTAACACGGGGCACAGGTATATCGGTGAGTGTGGTGATCGGGGTGGCATAGCCGTTGGTTGGGTCCAAAACTTCGTAGCCACGAGCGGCCAGTTGATCATCGAGCGCGCCGTCCTTGTCCGTTATCATGAACAAAGGGTGCGGCATCCCGGCTTCGGCTTCCGCGATTTCTTCGGGTGTTGTGGGGCCATGTGCGGTTGCGGCGGACACACGCTTTCCTCCGCCTTGCCCGTCACGCAGTGTCCAGACGCCCAGCCGGGTGCTACTGGCGGGAGGCCAGGTCGCTTCGATCCCGGCATAAAAAGCGTCAGGTGTTGTCATTCAGGAAACTGGGCGGACAGCTCAGCCATGGCTGTGTCCACCTGCGCTCCGTTTGTACCTCGGATCACGATGTTTGCGCCGAATTTACCATCCTTCTGGAACGGGTAAGACCCGATGCTGAGGTCGGGATGTGCAGCGGCGATGGTGCCCAAGGGGCCTGCAATGTCACCTTCGCCGCGGTCAATCCGCAAGGTGCGCGAGATCAGGGGATCGCCCCCAGTGAGCGTCGGCAACACTGTCGCGACCATGGCCTGAAAAACACTGGGCACCCCTGCCATCACGTGGACGTTGCTCATCGTGAAACCGGGCGCCACACTAACGGGGTTTTCGATCAGCGTAGCGCCATCGGGAATGCGTGCCATGCGCAGGCGAGCTTGGTTCAACTCGGACCCTGTCTTGGCGTAGTGGGCGGCCAGCAAGGCGCGCGCGTCGTCCCGCACATCAATATGGGCGTCAAAGGCTGCGGCAATACAGTCGGCTGTGATGTCATCATGGGTCGGCCCAATACCACCGGATGTAAAGACAGTATCATAGGTGGCAGACAGGGCTTTGACCGCACCGACGATCGCGTCCCTGTCGTCACTGACCACGCGCACTTCCTTGAGGTCGATCCCGTGCTCGGTCAGCTGCCCGGCCAGATGGTACATATTGGCATCGCGGGTGCGGCCTGACAGGATTTCGTCTCCGATGACCAGCATCGCGGCGGTGGGGTTGGACATGGGCAGGTCTCCTTGGGCGCGGCACTACGGGGTGCCTTCTTGAGCATCGCACCTGTTGGGTATAGGGCGCACCCCATGCGCTTTCAAACCGAACTTGTCCCCGCCACTCTGATCCGGCGCTACAAACGCTTTCTGGCCGATTGCAGGCTCGACGACGGGCGCGAAGTGGTGGCGCACTGCGCCAACCCCGGGTCGATGATGGGGCTTGCAGAGCCGGGTACACGGATCTGGCTGGAGCCCAATGACGATCCTAAGAAAAAGCTGAAATTCGGCTGGCGGCTGGTCGAGCATCGGAATGGGCATTTTACCGGCGTTGATACCTCCGTGCCAAATCGAGCATTGCGGGCTGCCCTTGAGGCCCGCGAGATTGCCCCGTTGGCGGCCTATGACACTGTGCGCCCGGAGCAGAAATACGGCGAAAACAGCCGCATCGACTTTTTGTTGCAGGGTGCTGGGCTGCCGGACGCGTATGTCGAGGTAAAGTCTGTCACCCTGTCGCGTCAGACCGGTTTGGCGGAATTTCCCGACTCGGTCACCGCGCGCGGAGCTAAGCATCTGGCTGAACTAGCCCGTGTGGTCGAAGCGGGACACAAGGCGGTCATGCTGTATCTTGTACAGCGCACGGATTGCGATCGTTTTGATCTGGCATGTGACATCGACCCGGCCTACGGCGAAGCCTACGCACATGCGACATCTGTTGGGGTGGACACGCTGTGCTTTGGCACCCATATCACGCCCAAGGGGGTCTCTGTTGGCGATGCCCTAATTGTGCTAAGATAAAGGTGATTGGCCAAATTTTGCGCAGTGCAACAGAATACAAGCGAGAGTGCGACCGATGGAGCGTGCAGTGAAGGATGAAAGCCGAGGACGTCTGACCAAGGACGGCATCCGCATTTATGATTCGGCGGATTTTGCTGGAATGCACGCCGCTGGCCGTTTGGCCGCCGAGGTGCTGGATGCAATGGCGGATCTTGTGTTCCCGGGGCAAACGACGGGTGAGATTGATCGGGTCATCACAAAGATGGTCGAGGACGCGGGCGCGAAATCAGCAACCATCGGGTACAAAGGGTACAAGCACGCCAGTTGCATCAGCGTGAACCACGTGGTGTGTCACGGTATTCCGGGAGACAAGGTGCTAAAGGATGGGGACATTCTGAACATCGACGTCACCGTTATTGTTGACGGTTGGTTTGGCGACACCTCGCGGATGTACGTGGCTGGCAAGCTGCCCCGCAAGGCCGAGCGTCTGATCGAAGTGACCCATGATGCGCTGATGTTGGGGATTGAGGCCGTCAAACCAGGCAATACCTTTGGCGACATTGGTCACGCAATCCAGTCCTTTGTCGAAAGCCATCGCATGTCCGTGGTGCGGGATTTCTGCGGGCACGGTTTGGGCCGTGTATTCCACGCCCCGCCCAACGTGTTGCACTACGGTCGCCCGGGCACAGGCGCTGTTCTGGAACCGGGGATGTTCTTTACGATTGAACCGATGGTCAACCTGGGCCGCCCCGAAACCAAGACACTGGCCGACGACTGGACGGCCGTGACGCGGGACAAGTCGCTGTCGGCGCAATATGAACATTCGGTTGGTGTCACTGAGACGGGGGTTGAGATTTTCACCCTGTCTCCGGCAGGTAAATTTCATCCGACTTATGGCTGATATGAGATAAGTCGGTGTGGCGCGGTTGCGATCGCGTCCACATCGGCGGAAGCATTCTGGTTAGGGGATTGTTGTGGCTAAAAGAAACCTGCGCATTCGATGGACAATCAGTGTTGTCATCGCCGTCAGTTTAACGCTGGGTGTGGCACACGCCATGACAAAAAACCGCGACTACGATCCTGCCAAAGTGTACTCTCAGTCGCAGTTGATCGCGCTGTTCAAGGCAACCTGTCTGGCGCATTTTCCAGATGCGGCCGCGGTCGCGCGGGCTGCCGAAAAACAAGGGTTCCGAAAGTCTTATGACGACCAGTGGTCGATTGGGAACACAAGCGTGAACGTGCTTGTCGATACGAGCAGCAAGCGCAAGCTGTGCATCGTAGATGGGCGGGCTGTCCCTGTGGAAGGTTTGGCGCAGCGTTTGGCGCAGGACATCGGGGCCTATCAACCCGGCAAGTTGAGAATCGGGGCCAATGGACGGCGGTTAACAGGACGGCTTGTCGTGAACGGCACCAAGGTTGATCTAAAGTCGGCTTCTTCGGGCAGCGCAGGCTCGCCTTTCCTGAGCACCACGATCTCTATTGAAACGCGGTAAAACGGCTGGCCTCATGACGTTTCCAGCAGCGTAACATGCGTGCTGCCGAAGCGCCGGTGATCGCACAGGCAATAACCACTCGGCGCGGTCATGGGCGCGCTTTCCTCCCACACGACAAGCGCACCGTCCGCGCACCAACCACGTATGGCAGTCAGTGCGCGCGCGCCCATGCCCTTGCCATAGGGTGGATCAAGAAAGATCAAGTCAAACGGCGCACCATCCCAAGACCCAAGCCGTGTCGCGTCACTGCGCAACAGCTTGGTGGCGTCGCCTGCATCCAGTTTTTTTATGTTCTCGGTGATCAGCTTTTGCCCAACCCGCCCGTTCTCGACAAATGTTGCATGGGCGGCGCCGCGTGACAGGGCCTCGAACCCAAGCGCCCCTGTGCCCGCAAACAGATCAAGCACCTGCGCGCCGTCCAGAACATCGCGGTGCATGAGCATGGAAAACAGGCTTTCGCGGACGCGGTCGGGGGTGGGGCGCAAATGCGCGCCGGGGTCGCCCTTGCCCACGGTTGCAAGGGGGATCCCGCGCCATCGTCCTGCGATGATCCTCACTTGAGCAAAGCCTTGAGGTCGCTTTCCGGGTCGGCCACCACGTCAGCCGGGGCGGATTTGCCCGCCTCAATCAGGCGTTTGCCGATCATATAGCCGCGCGGATCATTGGCCGCATCCACTGCGAGTAAAGTGTCACCTGCGTAATACCAGAACGACTTGGCGGCACCGCCATCGCGCGTCACAACCCGGTCATAACCGGTGTTCAGCCCGGCAATTTGCAGTTTCACATCGTATTGGTCCGACCAAAACCACGGCTTGGCCACATAATCGACGCCAGCACCCATGATGTTTTCAGCCACGCATTCGGCTTGATCAATGGCGTTGGGCACGCTCTCCAGGCGGATGCGGGTGCCACGATAAGGGAAAGAGGCGCAATCGCCCGCAGCCCAGACATGAGGGGCCGAGGTGCGCCCCTGTGCGTCTGTCTTGATGCCGTTGTCGATGTCGATACCTGCAGCCTCGGCCAAGGCCGTGCCGGGCGTAATGCCCACTCCTACAACAACAAAATCTACGTCCAGTGTTGATCCATCCGACAGCTCCGCCCCGGTCACTGCCGTTGTGCCGGTCAGGCGGGACAGGCCGACACCTTCGCGGATATCCACGCCATGTGCGCGGTGCAGGTCGCGAAAGAAGTCACTTGTTTCCGGCGCGGCAACTCGTTGCAGGATACGGTCTGACATTTCCACCAGTGTAACGTTTAACCCCCTTTTGGACGCCACAGCCGCCGCTTCGAGCCCGATATACCCACCGCCCACAATGAGGACCCGTTTGTCGGGTGCGAAATGCCCGGCCATCGCGTCTACGTCCGCCAGATCACGCACGACAAACACTCCGTCAAGCGCGCCTCCGATGGATGCAGGTAGCCGTCGGGGAGACGAACCTGTGGCCAGCACCAGATCGCTGTAGCTGATGGCCTCTGGCCCCAGATGTACCGTTTGGGCGGTGACGTCGATGTGCGTCACCTCCGCGCCAAGGCGCAGTGTGATGTTCTGGTCTGCGTAATAGCTTTCGGGGCGCAGGAACAAGCGATCCAGTGTCATGTCGCCCAGCAAATACGCTTTGGACAAAGGAGGGCGTTGATAGGGGGGCACGGTCTCGGCCCCGATCAGGGTCACAGCCCCATCAAAACCCCCGCTGCGCAATTTTGCCACGCAGGATGCACCCGCCTGACCTGCGCCAACAACCACCACGTGATCCATGTTTTTAACCTTTGCCCTCGCCCTCATGCTGTGCGCAGCCTATATCGCAGATCAAGACAGACGCAATTCCAAGAAAGGCTCGAAACACATGGCAATTTCCCAAGGCGACACGCTTCCTGATGCGACACTGGTACAGTTGGGGGCCGATGGGCCTGCGCCGGTGAAAATGAGCGACAAAACCAAAGGGCGCAAAGTGGTGATTTTTGCCGTGCCCGGTGCCTACACGCCGACCTGCCATTCAGCGCATGTGCCCAGCTTTGTGCGCACCAAGGATCAGTTTGATGCCAAGGGCGTGGACGAGATCATCTGCGTGTCCGTCAACGACCCTTTTGTTATGAAAGCGTGGGGAGAAGCGACCGGCGCGTCCGATGCTGGCATCACCATGCTCGGTGACGCAGAAAGCGCGTTCACCAAGGCAATTGGTATGGACTTTGACGCGCCGCCGGCAGGTTTGATGGGCCGCTCCAAACGGTATGCGATGCTGGTTGAGGACGGCAAAGTCACGCTGCTGCAGGAAGAAGAAAGCCCCGGCGTGTGCGAAGTGTCCGGTGGCGAGGCGCTGCTGGCCTCTATGTAATGACGGGAGGAGTGGCCCACGTGCGGGCCACTCCCCTTGCAGATTTCACTGTTTGGGGAAGTAGTCTTCGCAGTCCCCATCGCGGTAGACGTCCGCCGTGCAGCAGTGCAGCCCGCCGCCAAAGGCGTAGGCATCGCGTAACTCGACCTCGACAACTTCCATCCCCAGCTTGTCCATCTGCTCGGCCTGATAGACCTCTGACTTCTCGACGCAGACGGTTTTGGGATCCAGCACCAGCACGTTCATAGACAGCCATGTCGAGGAATAGCACAGCGGTGGTGGTGTGTTGTGGGCTGGCTGGGCAGCATCGACGATCTCCCATCCATTGGCTTCGAACATGCCGCGCTGGTCGTCGGGCAGACGGCGCTGCGGGTTGTTGAGGATCAGGCCCGGACGCAGCGGCGTGAACGTCGCATCAATGTGGATCGGGTAGGGATCACCTGGGAAGTTCACGGTGTGAACCCGATGATCGGGGAAGTGGCGGCGCAGCCATTCGATGCCCTTGAGGTTTGTGGTGAAGCCGTGCTGTACCACCAGATCCTTGCCAAAACGCAGCACGTCAGCGGCATCAAACAGTGGTTCTTCTTCGGTGGTGACAAAGAACTTTTTGGCCGCCCATTCCAGTCGTTTGGCATCGCCAATCTTTTCAGACAGGTAATCGGGATGGTAGTCCGCATCCGTCAGGCGCGGTTTGGGCGCTGCCTCATGTCGGAAGTTTGGATCCTCGTCCCAATATTGCTGCATGAGGGGGCGGTAGTTCAGGTACTCGAACCAGCGGCAGCGGTATGACATCGTCGCCTCAAGGATCTCGTGGCCGACAGTCAGCAGGACATCGCGGGGTGGCATGCAACCAAACTGGCTGTCAGTATGAAAGTCTGGCGTCGTTGCAGGCACTGAATGATCTATGGACGTGGGACGATCCACGCGTATGCCGCGCGATTTCAGCTGGTTGGCAAACGTGTCGAGGAGTTCATTGGCGCGGTCGATTGTCTCTTGCGGGCGGCGACCCCACTGGCCACGCATGTCGCTGTCTTCGGGGACTTTCGCATCCAGAGCAGGTTCTTCGGGCGGGATGTGGCAATCATCTGCGCGTCCCACGATGACGTGGCGCAAAGTATCCCACTCGTTCCAGCTTTTGACTTGAGTTTTGTCTGGTGACCAATCTGACATGGCACGCTCCCTTGAATTCCGCCCGCCAGATTGCTGAAACGGCGGGCGGTGGCAAGAGGCGTTGTCAGAAGTAGGGTTCGTTCAGGCTCAGTGCTACGCCGCTGGCAACGCCCCCAAAAATCAGCAGGCACGCGGGAAGCCGTTTTACCGAAAATGGCTTGGCCACGGGGCCGATCAAGCTGAAAACCCCATACCATAAGGCCCAGATCACGAGCGAGATGGGCAGCGCGACCACGACGAGTTGGATATCAAGCGGCGCACCCATTGCTGGTGCCCAAAGCAGCATCGCCGGAACCAATGGCAGAAGGCCCCAAAAGAAAACGGGCGTGACGAGCATTGCACCAAAAGAACTTGCAGCCTTTGGCCATGTGAACGCCAGCTTTTCGCGTAGCATTGCCATGTTGTGCGCAATGAGTATGACCATGAAGACAAGAGCATACCCGGCCCAGACTGAAAACAGGCCCGACAACACAGGGTGCAATGGACGCGCGTAATAGGGCGCATGACCAAAAGAGGGCTCATTGAAAATGAGATAGGCGAGCCAGATTATGGCAATGCACGGCCAGGCGGCCTTGTGCAGTAGAAATTGGGGATTTCGAACAGGTGCATTCTGCATCATTCACTCCATCGGAAATTGACAGTGAGATAAAAAAGGGTCGCCCTGTTCCCAAGGCGACCCGTTTGCATTCTGAAAAGGTCTTGGGGTGTAATGTCTTTACGCGGCGTCTTTGACTTCGCCGACATAGTCCTCAAGAAGCTTTTCGTGTTTGGCTTCTTCGATACGGTTGATACGGTCGATGCGCTGCTGGTTGTCAAAGCGGTATTTGACAAAATTCACCAGGCTCAGGGTCAACATCAGAATGCCGATGCCCCAGAACCCTTTGGTTGAAAGCGGCACATCGGTGCTGATCCAGAGGGAAATGCCGAGCAGCACGTAGGCGGCTACGACGCCTGCGCCATTGAGCATCATGATCAGCGAATTGTCTGGTTTGTCATTGTACATGGTAAGTCTCCGATGGATTGAATTGGGTTTGAGTTAACGAAACTGTGAGGTCTGTTTGTGGCACGATCAGGGTTTAAGTCGGGCCAGTACGTCGCGGGCTGTGACTTTTGTGGCACTGCCGAACCCGGCTTCGGCCATGCGGTCTTCAAGCCCGGTATGATCAAGACCTGCATTGATTTCGGACAGGATTTCGGCCTGCTCCAGTGGATCATCCTTGCCGGTCACACGGTCGATCAGGGCCTGAGCCTCATCGGCCGACGAGATGCCTTGCAACGTAGTGTGCAACCCGGACTGGATCGTCTGTTCGCGGCGGATGGCTTTGGCTTGCAAAGCGCCCTGTTTAAGATCAATGACACGGCGGTGGCCCTTTTCAACGGACGCACGCAAACGTGTGGCCTGAATCTCCAGACGGTCGATGGTGGCCTGACGGACAGCGCTTTCGTTTTCCATCTCTGCGATGGCGCTGGCGGCCTCGTTCACCATGTTGTCCTGCCCTTCGGCCATGGCGGCACGGGCCCGGTCAGTCAGTGACGCGATACGTGTGCGCAGCATATCAAGCAGCTTCTGTTCGGACCGGCTGCGCTGGATCAGGCTGGCAAGCGTCGACTTGGCGGCTTGAACCTGTGCTTCGGTTTCACGAATTTTCTGGTCGATCAGCTCGATCGCATAGACATCACGCAGGCGGTCTTCGGCGCGGGCATTCGCACCTGCAAAGAGAGTTCTAAATGTATTCAGCATCTGTTTTACCTTTCATGAACGTTGTTCACGAAATAAAATAGAACAAGTTTGAACGTCGTTCAAGAAAAAAGTTGAACGACGTTCAAAACACTGTGTTTCCACTGTGATTACAATGGTTTCAAATCACTTTTGACCGGTGGAGGACCGTAGCAGCATCGCAATCATGTTGCGGATCTGGTCTCGCGGTACGCCGGAGATTCGGTTTTCCAGCCCCAACAGGACGATTCCATGAATCGACGAGAACAGAGCGCGGGTCATCAAAGAGACCTCTTCGGTGTCCAGGTCAGGAAAGCATTCTTTGACCGGACCGTCGATAAAGGCGAACAGTTGCGCCAGTTCTGAAAGGTACCATTGCGGAACCTCCATGTCGGTCGACATGCGCAGATCAAACAATGCGCGCCACAGCCGGGGATGTTCGACAGCATAATCAAGATACGCAAATGACATTGCGATCAGTCGGTCGGTCGGGCCGAGCGCCTCTTTTCCAGCAAGGGCCAGCGCAACGTGACGCCCAAGTTTTTCGAATGTCCGCCCGTTCACGGCAATGATGATATCTTCGAGATCACCGAACACATTGTATATGGCCCCGACCGAGCATCCGGCTTCTTGTGCCAGCGTGCGGGCCTTGATCGCGGCAATGCCCTCTTGTTCGATCTGTGTCTCTGCGATGTCGATCAACGTCATGTGCAACGCATTGCGCCGGTCTTGAGCCTTGGTGCTCATAATTTTCCCCGTATGAACCAAGTTCAAGACATAACCCGCAGTGTGCACGGCGAAAACCCCATTGCTGCGCTTTCATTCGGGGGGAGGTTTTGCAACACTGTGCCGGAATTCCGGTGATCAGCGGATGTAAACCCCCGTAACATCACCTATATGTAAAGCAACACTTTGAAACGAGGGAGAATTTGATGGCGGATTTCGCATCTCAGGTGGCAGAATCTCAGTCGCAGGTGGCCGAGGCCCAATCCAAGATTGCCGAGTTGACCAGTCGGATCGAGACTGCGCGCGCCAAGATGAAAGAGGGCACGGACATTTCGATGGATATCGAAAACGCCACTCTGGACGACGTCCACGCCCATACCGAGACCATGAACGCAAACATTGCTGAACTGATCATGGGCCTTGATGACGTGACCACAGCGTTTTCAAAAGACTTTGAAGAGATCCGTTCCAAAACCGGGTGGGAAAGCTTTGTTGGTATCTTTGCCAAGGCCAAATCGGAATCGATGCGTCAGGAGCGTATCCGGACAGCGACCATCGACGACAAGCTGCAAGACCTGATTTCGAAATCCGATGTCATTGTTAAGCTGCTGGAAGGTCAGTTGAACGTGCTCGAAGATCAAAAAACCAAGGTCGAAGGCAATCTGACAGAGACGCTGGATGAACGTGAGTTCACGGTGCAGGAACTGTCCGCCCTTCAAGCGGAGATCAAGGCCATGGATCCGGCCATCATAACGCTTGAGAACAAGATCGCGTCTGAAACTGATGCCGCTGCGCGCACCGTGCTCGAAACAGAGCTGGCCGATCTGAACTCCAAGTACAATGCCATGGTACAGGACGAACAGGTCAAATTGGCCAAGTCCCAGACCCTCGAACGCTATATCGAAAAGGGCAAAACCTGGGTGGATTCACTACAGAACCAAGCGGCGACGCAGATGGTGCTGATCAACAAGTTGCAAACGGACACCAAGCAGCGCGTTGTGCTCTATGACGCCCTGACCAAATCGTTGAAAACTGCCCAACAGCAGGACGTCGCTCACCGCATCAACGAGATCGGCGTGAAGACGGACCAAGAGGCGCAAACCGCCATGGCAGGTATCGGTGCGGCGACAAATGCGCGGATGGCCGACATGTTGGAGGCCCACGAGGATCAGATGGTTTTTGCCCGTGATGTGCTGGAGCAGAAAGCCAAGGCGGATGAGCGCTTTGCCCGCCGCTTCTCGGAGATTGTCGAGAAGCATGATGCGAATGCGTACGGGGGGTAAGAAGCGGTGGTTTTTTCTTTGCCTGTTCGCGATTGTCGTTCTTATTCCAATCGGATGCGTCACCCATTGGTTTGGTTGTGACACGAGCAACGGCTTTTGTTCGTCATTTGTGCGGTCGTCCTGCAGTCACACGGGAAAAGCAGCGGTTAAAATTGTCGGAGCACTCCTTTCTGGTGGATTGCGGTGAAACAAGCAGGATTGGATCAATGATATGAAACTCGGCCTTGCCGCGATCGCGGTTTCCATCGTGAGCCTGTTGGCCACCATCGCATTTGGTGCGCCCGCATGGGTGAACGGAGTAGGGTTCTTTTGCGGGATTGCTGGCCTTTATCTGCTGACCAAGGCGCGCAAGGGCGGGTGATGAAGATGCGCTTGTCGTGAAGGCCCAAAAACACAACTCTGGGAGATCAAATTGCAATGCCGGTTCCTAAGGTAAAAAAGAAATCGGTTTGGGCCGCGCGCAACGGCGATCTGGTCTGGATCGGGGCAGAGTTTACACTCTTTGTCGGCTTCGTGATCGGTCTTGCAAATGGATTGCTGTGGATACTTGGTATATCCCTTTGCATGATGGTTTTTGTCGGTGCATGTCACGCGCGTTTCTTGCGCAGTCAAAAGCTCGCTGATAGTGCGTCATTCTCTGGCGTGCACGCCTCGTTCATCGCTATGTTCTCAAGTTAATGACCAAACCCGAACCCATTGGCCTGACTGACCTTTATGCCTCGCGCCGTTATTTCCGGAAATTCGAGACGATCATCTCGCATTTGGGACGGGTGGCGGCCGTTATGGAGGCCGAGGGCGATCTGAACCGGGATGAGGTCAAGATCCTCACCCGGTACATTGCCGAGATGACGTTTACCTTTCGCGCGCTCAGCCAGAAGTATCTGCTGGTCGGGCGGGATACGGGCCGTTTCTTTGGGTCGCTGTCGATAGACGCGCACGAAAGTGGCTTTCCGGCGGCGGACGAGTTGCTGGCGATGGCGTCTGACGCGCAGCAGGCCGAACGCCATCTGGCGGGTATGCCCACAGATGATGAATTGAAACAGCAGATGGTCGAAGTGATCGTGGGCGACCGCGAAGTGCCAACCAAGCTGCAATTCGCGCTGTCCCAAAGGAACTATTACGAAGAGTTGCAGTTGGGCGAGTTGTTCTGGCCCCGCAACGATCCACAGATTGTCTGGACGGGAAACATCAATGAACAGCGGCGCACCTTCCGTGTGCATTGGGCGATGTATGATAGTCAGGTGAATTTGCCGATCATCTACATGATGGAGGTCGAAGACACGGGCAAAATCGCGCTGCCCAAGGATCAGCGTCGCTGGCCCGAGGTGCAGGCGCATTTGATGGCCCAGTCACTTGGTGGGTTGAAACTGGTCACTATCGCCAAGGGCTTTGACGAGGATTTTGACGACCTGCACCCCAAGCGCCTGCGTCGGTTTCACTTGGGTCCGATGTATTCTTCCGCGTTCACCAAGCAGACTGGCCCGATTTTGCGCGTTCTTGAGGCCGCCCGCGCCCCTGAGGGGCAGGATTGGGCGCTGGTATGGACCGAGGAGGATTTGCACTCTGAGCGTGTGATCGAAGAACGCCAGGGCTGGTTTTCGACCGTGGAGCGCGAGGTGTTTGCACTGGACCCATTTGCCGGCCGCGGGGCGGAGACGGGTACGACCCGGATGGAACGATCGATCGTTTTGCCGCAACGCCCATATCAGGCGCTGGAAGAGATGAACCCGCCCGGCTTTGGGTCCGTCCGCAAATTCGTGGTCAGCCCTGCGGGGCGGGTGCTGAGGTACTGACCCATGGCGTCGCGCAAAAAACCCAAGACGTTTCTGGCCTACCTGCTGCGGGACAAGCAGAACCTGTATGGCTTTGTGAGCGTCTGGGTGGTGCTGGCCGCCATTTGGGTGCTGTTTCCCGCGATGGCCGACCCTGAGGATCGCTATGGCCGGTCACTACGTGTGATCGTGATGTTTGGCTGGCCGGTCTGGTTGGGAATAACCTATGTGGTCTATCGTGGATGGTTAACCTCGCCCAGACGGGGACAAAACAAGTGAACGGCTGGGTGGCAGACCGGCCCTCCGGGGGAAGTTTATTTTGCAAGATGAAGCAAGGGATTTGAGATGAGCCAGACGTCCGACCAGATGGAACTGCGTGAGGCCGAGATTACGGCCCACTATCCGATGGCTTTGGCCATGTTGCAGGGATTTGATCACGCCCCCCGTATCGGCAAGGGCAAGGATGCTCCTCAAGCGGAGCGTTCGTCTGGTGTTGGTACGCGCCGTCGATTCCGTTCGACGACGCCCGGATTGGTGACCCGCCGTACCACGCCAGCGGGGGCCGTGCAGGTTATGGCCACCATCGAGGGAGCGGATAACGATGATGCGCTGATGTCGCCGGTGCAGGCGACAGTGCTCAATGCTTTGCGTCGCGCGATCTCTATCGCGCTGGCCGTGGCAGAAAATTACGCAGCCGTTTCTGGCCTTGGTGATTTGAAACGCACCAATCTGGAAGGCGCCTTGCCCGCAGCCCGCAAGACTGAGTTTGCCGAATTGTTGGCGGCGGAGGCGTTGATCACGCTGTACGTTTTTGCCAATGCGACCGCTTACCTGCTGTCCGCGCATCAAACCGAAATTACGGTGGAGATTGGCGAAGTCGAGGAGATGTTGACCGACAATGGCCAAACTGCCCTGCATGGCGCCCTGTGGGAGTTGGATCAGGACGTCGCGGCCCACGCCCCGGATGACACGCATTTGGTTGCGACCATCACGGCCTATGCCGAAGCGTTGATGGAAAAAGTATCGTTGCGCGCCCAGACCGCCCCCCGACTGGCGGCCTTTCAGAATGTCAGTTGGCATGTGGAGGCCGACGATTTCACCATTCAAGGCTTTACCCCTGCGTCCAAGACCAAGACGCAGACCCTCACCATGACATTCAAAAAGCCGAACGAGGTTGTGGGCAACCACATCGCCAAATATCAGGCGATGAAACTGGCCAAGATGCTGATGGCCTATGACTTTGATCGGCGTCTGAACCCGTTTGCAGAACTTGGCGGGTTCATCTTTACTTTTATGGGGGATGGCAAGCCTGGAACGGGCAAGACGACGCTGATCCAGATGATGGCAGGCCTCATCAACGATTACTGTCAGGTGGCGGGTTATCCGTTCCGATACCAGAACCTGAGCACCGACAATATCGACAGTTATCAGGGTAAGTCGGGCCAGAACGCCAAGGCGTTTATCAACAATGTGCTGGACCAGAATGCCATCGGGTTTGGGACCATTGACGATATCGACCAATTGGCGGGCAAGCGCGGGGATCGTCAGTCTTCTGCAGGGCAGTTGGAAATCACCGCGGTTTTGATGGAGAGCTTTGCTGGCGCCAACACGGTGGTGCGGGGCAATTGCACTTTTGGCATGTTCTCGAACTACCCCGAGAACGTAGATGACGCCTTGCGCCAAAGGGCCGGGGCGCGGTTTCTGGTCGACGGGCCGCAGACGCGCGAGGATTACATCGACATCCTGTACCTGCTGATGGGCAAGAACCACGATATACCCGTGGGCGCGCATGAGGTGTTTTCGGCTCAAGAAATCAAGAAGGCAGTTGCAGCGTCATTTGAGGGTCATTCCCGCCCGCACGAGGCCGGGCTGATGGAGGTGTTTGACCGTGTGCATTCGTCAGTTGGTGAGCTGGACACGATTGCCAAACTGGGCACCTATCTGAAGGGCATTCAGGAGGCCGACGAACGTTTTACCGGTCGGGCAATCAAGAACATCACCGATGCGGTCAAGGTCCGCGCGATGGACTTTGAGTTGCCGGATGAGTGGATGGAGAACCCTGAGCTGTTCCTGTTCAAAGGCTATGACGAGAAGAAGTCGATGATTTCCGAACTGCGTGTGCCGATCACGGTCGACATGGTGGTGCAGGAGATCAACCGCTACGCGGATTCTGAATTCCGCTATGCAGACAAGTCCGACGAGGTCGCGATTGACGCGATGGTGCGCGACTTCGGTCGGCAGGAAGAAGCGAAAAAGCGGTATTTGGAGAGCAAAGGGTGATCGAAACGCCGACCATATGGAACACGGGCCTGCCACTGCTGGTCCTTGGTGCCTTGGGGTGGGTGGTGCCGCGACTGCTCGTGTCTGACATGACGCGCTCGCATATGGCCGTCGCAATTGCCGTTATCTGTGCCGTTCTGTTTCTTGTCGCATTTTCGGCGCTGGTGCTTGTCGCATTGGATGTGGGCGCATATCAGCGCGCGTTGCAGATGGGCGGTCCGCTGTTGGTGGCAGAGATTGCGCTGCGCAACTCGCTTTTGTTTGCTGTCTCCTGGGCGCCGATGTTGCTGCTGTCGTGGTTTAACATGGCGCAACGTGTTGAGCGCTGGCGGGGCAGGGACCTGGCCTCGGAGGGTGATCGATGATTTTGCTGTTATGCATCGCTGTGCTGGCGTTCATTATTGGCGCGATCCTTCCTTTATCGTGGGGGGGCTTTGGCTTCATTGGGATGGCTGCCTTGCTCTTCGCACTCCACGCGGGCATCAACACCGCCATGGGGTTTGAGGGCATCCCGATCTCGGATTCCCTTTTGCTCTTTAATGACTCTTATCTGTCTTACGTAGGTTTCAATGTGCAAATCACCTACCGGTCCTTTGCTGTGCCGCTCTTTGCCTTGGCCGTACCGTTTATCTTTCGACTTGCGAGGGCGCGCACATGATCCGTCTGATCAAACGTGGCCTGATGTATGGCAATCTGTTTCACGTCGCCTCGCCTGCGCTGGTCGAGCGCTACAACCGCGCGCTTGAACATCTGACGGGTAAGCGGACCTCGCTGACTGACTTCTATATCGATATCTCCGGATTTTCGCCCGAGGTGGGCAATGAGCTGGAAGATCCGCTCTACCTTAACCACAACGGAGTCAATCGGCAGTTCATTCTGCTGAGTACGGAGCAGCGCAGATGCCCGTTGCTGGATGCGAAGTTCTCGACGTCGCGGCCGATCCTGCAACAGTTCATCACCGAGAACGAAGCGGCGCTGTTTGCGCTTACGGCACGGGATGCGGTGGCGGGTGAGTTGGTGAACTCGGTCTATGACATTTCAGACCCGGCCCGTCTTTTTGATTTGCGCGCCATCACAGTTGAGGCGGACACGACGCGGGGTACCGTGCGTAATGCGGCCAAACTGGCAAACAAGATCGACACGTTTCTCAACGAAGAGGACGCGTGGTTTGACGATGTGTTGATCGCAGAGATGATCACGCTGGCCGGTCAAACCGGGGATGTGTCACGCAACCCGGTGAACTTGAAGCCGATGAAGGTCGATCAAGGAAACTTTTGGACTGCCCACTTTGGCGGCCTCTACGTGTTTCAGATGCTGGACCACCCGGCGGTGATCGGATCTACGCAAGCGCCACAAGACGTACCGATCAAGTACAGCTTTGACCTGAACGACCGCAACCGCATCGCCAAGTTTCTTGAATTTAACGATCTGGCAGAGCCCATTGTCCGGGCTCGCGGGATCAACGGTGCTGCGGTTTTGCGCCAAAAGATGGATTTTATCCTTGTTTCGGCAGTGACCGAGGCTGGCATCGACCTGACGGGCACAACGCGGCGGGATATGCGGATGTTGGCACGGCGTCATTCACATTTGTTGCCGGATGAGTTTCATGCACTTGGTGATTTGGTGAATTGGGCTGAAAACGGGGGCACGTGGCCGCGTATCTCATCCGAACATCCAGCCTATTTCTATACGCTGCGCGCGGCTGACACCCCAGAGGCGGAACTGGTGAACATGTTGCTTTCCGAACTCAGCCCCCGAGATGTGCGCCAGCTGTTTATCTGTCACAAGCAAGCCTTTTATGCGGCCTATGCCAGTTGGCCCGAGGCCAAGAAGGAATATGTCGCGCAATATCTCGAAGCTGAGTATCAAGCAGACAAGGTGGGTGCGCGCGCGGCCCTGTTTGGATACGACGCACCGATGGAAGAGCCGGGCACCCCGCAACAGGCACGTCGCGACATCATTGATCGTGTGGGTCCTTGGGGTGCGGTGAGGAGGTAGGAAATGGGTCTGATCAGACTGCTGTTTATCGTCCTTGTGGTGTTGAGTATCATCTATCTCAGCCTGTCGTTCTATTCGCGCGCCAAACGACGCGGCAAGCTGGAAGCGCAGTGGGACGCCGGCGACATCGACACCCCGCGCGATGAGTTCATCGAGGCCGGGCTGACCGAATATGATGGATCGCTGCGTCGCAAATTGATCTTGGGTGTCTATATCGTGCCCATGGCCCTTGTCGGGCTAACCATTTACCTTGTGAATTTCGCCTGAGAGGGACCTTTATGCGTTACATCGGCTGGACACTTCTGATTGCCTTTTGGGTCTTTTTTGGTGCTTTCCTGCACTATACCTTGCCACAAAAGGATATCGTGCGCGTCACGGGAACCGAGATTATCCGCAAGGACTTCTCGGGAATGTCCCGCTGGTTCTATGCGCAGGCTGACAGTGGCGACAATGATGTCGGCAACCGCGATTTACGCTTGATCAACACCACCCGGGCCAATGGCCGGGTGAGCGTTTATCGCAATGAGGACACAGGGTTTGGCTGGCCACCCTATTTCAAACTGGACAGCTCAAACCTGCAGGCCGAAGCTGCGGACGTTGTGTCGACACGAGCCGACGCGCAATGGGCAATTGTCACACACTATGGCTGGCGGTCTCCGTTCCTGTCGATCTACCCCAATGCAATCAGCATCAAGCCGGTGGAAGGACCCGATGTGTCCAAAGGCATCCCGTGGATCAACATCATTGTCCTGACCCTTCTGGCCGCGTTCTTCTACGCCATCTGGGTGCGTTGGCGGCGGTTCCGCCGGGCGCGTATCGATCCGACACTTGAGGAATGGCAGGACAATTGGGAAGCCGCAGGCGACGCTGTTGAGCAGCGGCGTGGACGGTTCCGCAAATGGCTTGATACGTGGAAGTCCAAATAGACGCAGGTCAGCCGCGCCTCAGGTCAGCACATCTGTCCGGTAAAGCCGGACACGCAACCCGCCATGGGCAATGCTGGGGCCATCTGGCAGAAATGGCAGACCAGTGGTCTTGGCCAGCGCAGCTTCGCTGGTGACGATCCCGATGCGCCATCCTTTGTAGCTTTCAATCAGGATCTGTCCCAAGCGACCATAGACGGGGTAGAGCGCCTTTTTGTCGCCGATCCGTGCGCCATATGGCGGGTTGATCATCACGAGGCCGGGGGCCGTATCGTGCGGGGCACTGTCTGCGGCATTGGCTTGCGAGAAGTGGACCAGATCAGCCACGCCAGCGCGCTCCGCATTGGCGCAGGCCATCGTAATTGCACCGGCGTCGCGATCTGAGCCGGTCAGGGGCTGAGCCTGTGCGCTGCGGCGGCGCGCATCTGTGCGCAATTGGGCCAGCACGTCGGGGTCAAATCCAACGAAACGTTCAAATGCAAAGCTGCGCGTGCGTCCAGCTTGCAAACCGACGGCGATTTCCGCTGCTTCCAATACGAACGTGCCGGAGCCGCACATGGGATCATGCACGGCTTGCGTTCCATCATAACCACATTGCGCGAGAAAGGCGGCGGCCAGCGTCTCGCGCAGTGGGGCCTTGCCCACGGCTTGCTTGTGCCCGCGCTTGTGCAGCGGCTCGCCCGAGGTATCTACGCTCAGCGTGACGCGGTTGTCATCGATGCGGCACTTCAAAACCACAGGACCATCTGCCGCGCAGGTGAAACCCTGCGCCTCCAGCCCGCCGACAATGCGCGTTGTTGCGGCACCTGCATGGTAAATCTTGGATTTGCGTGAGGTTGCAACCTCAACCCGGATCGGTACCTGCGGGTCAAGCACATCCGCCCAAGGGTACTTTTTGGCGCGCTTGTCGAGCTGCGCAAGGTGAAAAGCCATGAACGACCCCAAGCGTATGAGAACCCGCGTCGCGCAGCGCAACTCGAGATTGGCCCGCCAGACATCAGGCCAGTCACCGGCAAAGGTCACTCCACCGGGTTCAACTGTGTCCACTGCGAACCCAAGGGCGCGGATTTCATCGGCCAGCGTCGCTTCAAGCCCCGGCAGGGTGATGGCAAAAATGGTCAGGGCAGATGCATCGGACATGCCGCCCTGCATACAGAGCCCTTGCGGGAGGTTCGAGAGGATTTTGCCCTAGCCAAAATTGATAGATCAGAACGGAGCGGGTATCTTATCCAAAGTGCTATTGAAACGGGATCAGTCGGAAAAGAGATAACCGGCTGACGCGATTTCGTGGGCCTGATCCTCCGGGATCGTCAAAAACCGGGAAAGTGCCTTGGCGTTTTCATCGACGTCACCGGACTCCTGTACTCTTTCCAGATTTTCGAATGCTGCATCGCGGATGCGATCGGATTCAAACGTCATGTCATTGCGGATGGTTGGCAGCAAACGGTCCAGTGTTTCCGGGGCAGTCTGCTCACCCGCAAGGCCAACGCGCATGGCGTGACCAATGAGGTAATCGTCAGAAAAGTCGCACTGGATTTCCAGCATGCGCGTGATGGAGCGATCTCCTGCAAAGTCCTGCAGCAGGTCAATCTCGCCCGGATCCATACACACGATCAGCCGGTCAGTTTCGTAGTAGTCAAACAGCATCCGCATCAATGCACGCCTATGACGTGTTCGCTTGCTCAGCGATGTCTGGATGCCGCCAAGATCGGGCAGGGGGGTATGCTCTTCGTTGAACAGATATTCGATGGCGGGGACATTTGTGACTTGGCGGACGCGCTCCAACACACGCTTGGCCACGTGCCATTTTTTGCAGATGATGATCAGCAGTTCACGGTTGCGACCCAGCGTGCTTTCCGTTTCCCAGAATCGCGTGGCAAAGCGCCGGCCAATGCGACCACGTCCCGACAGGAACTTGAACAGCGACTGACCTTCGTTCGATATCTGGAATTGCACGTTTTCGGCGGCATACAGCAGGCCCAGACGGCGCTTGAGATCGTCAGCCTCGGCGCTGATCTTGCGGGCAAACAGAAAGTCCTGGCTAAGCAGCAGGTCGTAATGGTCATCATAGAACGTGACCGGCATCCCGTAATCTGTGAACATAAGGAATGTCAGCGTGCGGGTGCGGATTTCGTCTTCTGGCACGACATGGCGCACGATGGTCTGAAAGAACGTCTCATCCGGGATCCAGGTCGTACGGAAAAAGCGCATGACGTCGCGCCGATTGCGGGTGAAATCGAGAACCCATTCGATGGTTCGCCGGCGCAGACACCACCACTGACTGCCGATCATGACTTGAATGTCTTCGGGGATTTCACGTTCCAGGCCCAAGCGGCGCTGCAGGTTGAAACTGTGATAAAATAGTCGCTTGTGCTTGCGCTCGTTAAAGTAGTGTCGATAGATCAGCCGCTCTTCCTTCATGCCGGTCTTGATCCAGTCACTTTCGAAATAGTCAAAGCTCTCGATAAAGTCGGCGTCGTTTTCATCGAGAAAGCGATGGGTGTATTCGGCGGATTTGATCGCCATGCAGTCACCGGACAGCATGTAGAAATGGGTTGCACGTGGAAATGCCTCGACGGCGCTTTCGACCGCATAAAGCGTTGCCTGAACAAGGCTCCATTCACCCCATCCGCATTTGATACGCCTATGAGCAAAGGTCACATTGTCATTGTCTTTGAGAGCAGTGCGGATCTGGGCAAACAGCTTTGGATCGGCGCGCGCGTCAAAGTGAATCGCCATGTAGTCGCCAGCAGCCGTCAACCGTTCGGCCTGCTTGATCACAGCCTCTGGGTCTTTGTGACACAGCAAAATGTAGGCGATCTTTGCCATTTTGGAAACTTAACTGCCTCTTTACTTCGAATTGTTTACGTAGATAGGGCTAAGGAGAGATTGAATAAACAAGATTTCTTTGGTTTTTTGACGTTAAGGTAAACCGCGCTTCGACGTGGTCGTGTAACAGGGGCGAGCAGTATGGGATTTCCCGGCACTTGGATGACCGAAAGCGAAAGCGTTGTGTACCGTGTGGTGCCCAAGTGTGCGTGCTCGACAATCGGCCAGATCATGTACTATTCCGACCACGGCGAATTCTTTGATGGTGACATCCATGACGCCCAAGGCGGGATGCACAAATGGGCACTGGAAAACAGCCAGCCTGTGATCACGGAAAACGTCAAAGCGCACAGTTCATATGCCTTTACCTGCGTACGCAATCCTTACACCCGCATCCTGAGTTCCTTTTTTGACAAAATTTGCGGCATTCAGCGTAACGGCAAGCGCTACCGGGGCAACCTTGTTCCGATGCTGATCCAGAAATACGGGATCGAAGTTGGCGGCGATGATGGCAAGGACGAGTTCGACCAGATCCAGTCTTTTCGCAGGTTTCTGCTGTTTGCGCGTGACACGATCCGTTGGCGTCGCCCGATGGAGCCGGATATCCATTGGTCTGCCATGTCGGGTCATGTGAGCACATTCATTGTGAACGGTGGTCGTTACGACAAGATCATTTGGACCGAAAAGTTCAATGAGGGCATGGCCGATGTGATGTCTTCACTTGAAACGCCGAAGTCAGTCGATCTGACATCAGTTCCGCGCTTTAATGAAAGCGAGGGGCATGGCCCCAAGCGTGCCCATCCTGTTGAGGACTACTTCGACGATCTGTCGATGCATCTGGTCTACGAAATCTACAAACGCGACTTCGACGTTTTCAAGTATGACTTCGAAAACCCCGGCAACAAGATGCCAATTGCCGAGATTGACCTGGACGAGGTTCACAAAAAGCTCGGGGACTGACGGTTTTGCCGGATAGCCGTTGATTGTCCCCTAAGGGGCAACACGTCTTCGGCGCTGCCCTAGCTCTGCAACCCAGGCCAAGCAAATCAATTGCGAACACACAGCCCGCACGCCATCAGTGTACCAAATCCCTAAACCGCAGCGCGCGCTCATGGAATTGACCGGGGCCAGCGTCTGCGCTGCGCCAACAAACGCCCCCCGGTGCGTTGCGCGACTTGGCTTGATTACTTGATCACCTGTGCAATCCGCGCCGCAATTGCCGCGCTTCCTTTTGGCGAGGGGTGGATGCGGTCGACGTCATGAAAACTGCGATCTCCGTTCGGGACTAGATCGGCATTGGACAAAAATACAACGCCGTTGTCCCGCGCTGCCATCTGCGCGATCCGTCCCTCGAGTGCTGCGCCATAAGCGGCACAGTGTTCAACGGGGGATCTGACGCCGGGCGTGCGCAAATATCCCAAATACGCAATTTTGGCGCCGCCGGCCCGTATACGTGCGACCAGTTCTGGTATCTCTCCCTGGGTTCCGTCCTCAGACACCAGGCGATCAAGCTTTGCAGTGCACTTGCTGCAGCCACATCCGAGCCACAGGTCGTTGCCGCCCCCGTTCAGGATCACCCAATCCCACGCGCCCGCCACGTATTGGCGCTCAATCCGCAGACCGAGGCTGCCACTGATGGGCAACGGATAGAGGTATTGGGCCCCCACAACCGAACGATCCACAACAACCGTACCAAGTTGTGCTTCGAGTGCATGTGAAATGGATTGACCGGAGCCAGAATGCCACGCCAGCAAACTGTCACCCATCGCCATGATGCGCGCCTGCCCGTCGCGGGGCACAGGCTCTCCGCAGGCCACGAGGGCAAAAAGGGCCAAAAGCCCGAACCAAAACCGTCTCATTCGACATCCCCAGTTGATGCCCCCGCACCTTTACATCAGAGGTTTGAGATTCGGTGAACCCCTTGCGTGCCCTTTCCTCGCGCCCTACATCCCAACCCCATGGCCCAAGGTAAATCTGATCCCAACTACAAAATCGCCGCCGAGAACCGGCGCGCGCGTTTCGACTATGCGATCGAAGACGATATCGAATGCGGTATCATCCTCGAAGGGTCGGAAGTGAAGTCCCTGCGCGCAGGTGGTGCCAACATCGCTGAAAGCTATGCGCATGTGGACGATGGTGAATTGTGGTTGGTGAACAGCTACATCGCGCCATACGCACAAGCCAAGTCGTTCAAGCACGAGGAACGGCGCAAGCGCAAATTGCTTGTCAGTCGCAAACAGCTTGGGGATTTGTGGAACGCCACGCAGCGCAAGGGCATGACCCTAGTGCCGCTGGTGCTGTACTTTAACCACAAAGGTATGGCGAAGATCAAAATCGGCATCGCCAAGGGCAAAAAGAACCACGACAAACGTGATACGTCTGCCAAGCGTGACTGGGGCCGACAAAAGCAGCGATTGCTCAAACAAGGCTGACGCGCGTCCTCCAAGCCCCGCGTGTTGGGTCTCCAGGCAATTGTTGCGGTTGCAAGCTCACCAATCCAGCTAAAACAGCGCTTCCTGATTCCCTGAATCAGGTGCCATTTCGCCTGTGTTCCTCTTTGAAACGCCCTTGAACGCAAACACCAGCGGCGTTAACCCAAGGGCGTTGTGCATGACCCGAAGGGAACACATCCAATGTCCGATGATCCACGCACCCTCGTTTCAACAGACTGGCTGGCCCAGCACCTGAAGGATCCTGATCTGCGGGTGTTGGACGCCTCTTGGTATCTGCCTGATGCCGGACGTGACCCCAAGGCGGAGTATGCCGCCGCACACATTCCCGGTGCACGTTTCTTTGATATCGACGAGATCAGTGATCAGCGTTCAGATCTGCCCCACATGGCGCCGCCGCCGGAGAAGTTCATGTCACGTATGCGGGCAATGGGTGTGGGCGATGGCCATCAGGTTGTTGTCTATGACGGTGCCGGGATTTTGTCTGCGCCAAGGGTCTGGTGGCTGTTCCGTCTTATGGGGCATGCGGACGTTGCCGTTCTGGATGGGGGTTTGCCCAAATGGCAAGCCGAAGGCCACCCCGTCGAGGATATGGAGCCTGTCATTCGCGATCGTCACCTGACCGCTCGTTTCCAAAATCAGATGGTGCGGGATGTAACGCAAGTCAGCCACGCTTCGAAACTGGGCAGCACACAGATTGTGGACGCGCGGGCGACTGCCCGTTTTCGCGGAGAGGCACCAGAGCCGCGTGAGGGATTGCGCGCGGGTCACATTCCAGGAGCGCGCAATGTTCCCTATACTGACCTGCTCAACCCTGACAAAACATTGAAATCAACGAATGACGCCCGCGCCATCTTTACGGCAGCCGGGGTTGATCTGACCAAGCCAATCATCACCAGTTGCGGATCGGGTATAACAGCGGCCATTCTCGGGCTGGCGCTTGAGCGTATCGGCCACGACAACTGGTCCCTATATGATGGAAGTTGGGCGGAATGGGGCATGTTCCCCACCGTGCCAGTTGCCACCGGAGACGCCTGATGTTCGAGAACCTCAAAGCCCAGAAATCCGACGCCATCCTTGCGCTCATGCAGATGTACCGCGATGACCCACGGGCCAAAAAGGTGGATCTGGGTGTCGGTGTGTACAAGGACGCCAGCGGCAACACACCCATCATGCGCGCCATCAAAACCGCTGAGCAGCGGCTTTGGACGGAGCAGACCACCAAAAGCTATGTGGGTCTGGCAGGGGCGCCCGATTTCAATGATGCGATGGTGCAACTGGTGCTCGGGGACGCGGTCCCGCGCGCGCACGTGTCTTCGGTCGCGACACCCGGCGGCACAGGCGCCGTGCGGCAGGCGTTTGAGCTGATCCGGATGAGCAATCCGAGCGCGCGGGTCTTTGTCTCTGACCCGACATGGCCAAACCATTTGTCGATCCTTGCTTATTTGGGGATGGAGATGGTGCCGTATCGCTATTTTGACGCCGACACGCGCGGTGTCGATTTTGACGGGATGATGGCCGATTTGAAAACGGCCCAGAAGGGTGATGTCATCCTGTTGCACGGGTGTTGTCACAACCCCACCGGGGCCAATCTGACGGGCCCGCAATGGGCGGACGTAATCACGGTTCTGAACGATACTGGCGCGATGCCCATGATCGACATTGCCTATCAGGGCTTTGGCGACGGGGTCGAAGCCGACGCCGCTGCCACGCGCGCTGTCGCGGCCGGTGTGCCGGAGTGCCTGATCGCGGCGTCCTGCTCCAAGAACTTTGGCATCTACCGCGAACGCACCGGCATATTGATGATGACGGCAGCCGGGACCGACAAGGCATTGGCTCAGGGGTCGTTGTCTTTTCTCAATCGTCAAAATTATTCCTTTCCACCGGATCATGGTGCACGGCTGGTCACGATAATTCTGAACGATGATGAGCTGCGTGCGGACTGGATGGCCGAACTGGAAGACATGCGCACAGGCATGCTCACGCTACGTGAAGCTTTGGCCAAAGAGCTGGAGGCTCAATCCGGGTCGAACCGGTTTGGCTTTCTTGCGCAACATCGCGGTATGTTTTCCCGTCTGGGAACGTCGCCAGAAATGGTGGCGAAGATGCGAGAAGACAGCGGGATCTATATGGTCGGCGACAGTCGTATGAACATCGCGGGCCTGAATGCAGAGACAATTCCGATTCTGGCCAAGGCGATTGTTGCGGCCGGTGTCTGATATCTTATTGGTGTGGACTGATATGCTGCCCTGATCTGAGGGCCGATCAATGAAAACACCAGATTGGCACAAAAAAACCGGGCGCGAACGCCCGGTTAGGTAGTTTCTCAGGTCCGAGAGGAAGGGGCTCAGCCCTTTGAAAATTCTGGATAGGCTTCCATGCCCATTTCGGACATATCGAGACCGTTGATTTCGTCCTCTTCGCTGACACGGATGCCCATCACAGCTTTGAGGATGAACCATAGAACCAGCGATGCGACAAAGGTGAACACGCCGTAAGCAATGATGCCTGTGATCTGCGTGATAAAGGACGCGTCGGAGTTGTAAAACACAACTGCAATGGTGCCCCAGATCCCTGCAAAGAGGTGGACCGGGATGGCACCAACCACGTCATCGAGCTTGAACTTGTCCAGCATAGGAATGGTCAGCACCACGATCACGCCACCAACTGCACCAATCCACAAAGCGCCAAACAGCGAAGGCGCCAGGGGCTCTGCCGTGATAGAAACAAGGCCAGCCAGTGCGCCGTTCAGCACCATTGTCAGGTCAGGTTTCTTGTACATCACTTGGCTTAGGATCAGCGCTGTCACGGCACCGGCTGCTGCTGCCATGTTGGTGTTGGCAAAGATACGTGACACGTCAGAGACGTCACCCACCGTGCCCATTGCCAATTGCGAGCCGCCGTTAAAGCCGAACCAACCGAGCCACAGGATAAACGTGCCCAATGTGGCCAGCGCCAGGTTAGAACCGGGCATCGGGTTGGTCTTGCCGTCCTTGTATTTGCCCAAACGCGGGCCAAGCACGATGACACCCGCCAGAGCAGCCCAGCCACCTACCGAGTGAACCACGGTCGAACCGGCAAAGTCCTGGAAGCCCATGGCATCCAACCAGCCGCCGCCCCATTTCCACGAACCGGAAATCGGATACATGATACCGGTCAGAACAATGACGAATATCAGGAACGGCCACAGTTTGATCCGCTCCGCTACGGCACCGGACACAATCGACGCGGTTGCAGCAACAAACACCAGTTGGAAGAAGAAGTCTGAACCAACGGATGCATAATCCAACGCTGCATCCGCAGCAGCAACACCTACCGGGTCCAGTACGGTTACGCCACCAAGAGCGAAGAAGCCGTTGAAATCACCGGGATACATCGTGTTGAAGCCAACCAACCAGTACATGATGGCTGCAATGGAAAACAGCGCGATGTTCTTGGTCATCTGCATGGTGACGTTCTTGGACCGCACCAGCCCGCCTTCGAGCATTGCAAAGCCAGCGGCCATGAAGAAGACGAGGAAACCTGCCATACAGAACAGCAGGGTTGTCATGATATAGGGGCCGATTTCGTCAAAGGACGGGGCGGCGTCCTGCGCTAGCGCAAATGTCGGAAGCGCGCTCAGTGCCGCACCAACAATAAGAGATTTTGTGAGTTTCATTTGTCAGGTTTTCCCTTCGTGAGCGGCTTTTACAGCGCGTCTTCGTTTGTTTCGCCGGTGCGCACGCGCACCGCTTGTTGTACGTCCAGCACAAAGATCTTGCCGTCGCCGATCTTGCCCGTTTGGGCGGTCTTGGTGATGGTTTCGACGATCTGATCGGTCATGGACGCCGCCACGACGATCTCGATCTTGACCTTGGGCACAAAGTTCACGGCGTATTCCGCGCCGCGATAAATTTCAGTGTGTCCCGACTGTGAGCCGAAGCCCTTGATTTCCGTGACCATCATGCCGCGCACTCCTGCCTCGGTCAGCGCTTCGCGCACTTCCTCCAGCTTGAACGGCTTGATCGTTGCAATGATGAGTTTCACCACGTGTCCCCTTCGATTGGCAGGCTGCCCTGCGATATGTGAGGGAAAAGAGAGCATTGCGGCGGGAGGGCAAAGAACTGCGCCCGGATTCCACGTGATACGGCGGCATGTGTGCACAAAAAATGCGCAAAAATTGCGTGTCGTCTAAAAAATAGGCAAATAAGAATCGTGAGCGGTATGTGGCCCGGGCGTGGCAAACGGATTGAAACACGGTAAGGTGGACCAAATATAAGGCCGGGCAGAGGTCAATAATGAGTGATCAACGAAAAGGCAGGAAGCCACTTGTGGCGGATCGCCGGTATCCTAAGAAAAAGACGGCACCGGCCAAGAAACCGGCGACCAAGCGGCGCAAGGCCGCGCGCAAACCTGCGCCCAATCGCAACATATTCGTGCGGTTGTTCCGTTGGATTTTGCGACTGATCTGGAAAATCACTTGGCGCGTCACGGCCGTGGCATGTCTGGCCTTGGGTTTGGCGGTTGGTTACTTTTACACAACTCTGCCCGAGCTCGAGCAATTGCTCGATGGACGCGCGCGGGGGTCTGTCACACTCGAAGACCGCAATGGCGTTGTGTTTACAAGACGTGGAGACTTGTTTGGCGGTGCAGTGACAGCCAAGAGCGTGTCGCCTGACCTCAAGAACGCGATTGTCGCGACAGAAGACAAACGGTTCTACCGGCACTTTGGACTCAGCCCCCGTGGTATCGCCAGTGCGGTGCGCATCAACTTGTCCGAAGGGCGTGGCCCTCTCTCTGGTCATGGCGGTTCGACAATCACACAACAGACGGCCAAGTTGTTGTGTCTGGGTGTTGCCTTTGATCCGACCGTCTGGAAATCCGAGGCGGAATATGTCTCGGATTGTCGCCGTGGATCTATCAGCCGCAAGGCCAAAGAGGCTGTTTATGCGCTCGCCATGGAAGCGAAGTATTCCAAGGATGAGATTCTTTCGATCTACATGAACCGCGCCTATATGGGCGGCGGTGCTTACGGCGCGGAGGCCGCATCACAACGTTATTTCGGCACACCGGCTGCTGATGTGAATGCGGCCCAGGCCGCCATGATTGCAGGTCTTTTGACCGCACCGTCGTCTTTGGCGCCGACGGCAAATCTGCAACGATCCCAAGATCGCGCCGCGACAATCCTGCGCCTGATGGGCGAGCAAGGTTATTTGACGCCGACGCAAGTTGCGCAGTGGCAAAGCAACCCGGCCGTTTTGTCCCCGGCCGCGCGGCGCAAGGCAGGCGGGTACTTTGCGGATTGGGTCATGGCATCGGGGCCTGAGTTCTTTACCCGCAACACAACCGAAGACGTGATTATTGCAACCACGTTGGATCAACGTCTGCAAAAAGCTGCCGAAGATGCGCTGACCCAGATTTTTGAAACCAAGGTGCGCAAGGGCTCAAAGGCACAGGCGGCCATTGTCGTGATGAGCGCGGATGGTGCAGTGCGCGCGATGGTGGGCGGGCGCGAAAGCCGTGTGTCAGGCGTGTTTAACCGCGCCATCCAGGCCAACCGTCAGACGGGCTCGGCCTTCAAGCCGTTCGTCTATGCGGCAGCCCTGGATCTGGGATACTCGCCGCTGGACACCATCGAAGACGCGCCGCTGACCATCGACATTCCCGGCTCGGGCCCTTGGTCTCCCAAGAATTACACAAATGACTTCAAGGGCCGTGTCACTCTGACCGAAGCCCTGATGCATTCGCTTAACATTCCGGCGGTCAAAGTGTCGGAAAGCGTAGGCCGTGGTCTGGTGCGGCAAGTGGCCAGCCAATTTGGGATCGAAAGCGATCTGGCTGCTGGGCCAGCGCTGGCGCTTGGTGCGTCGGAAAGCAATCTGCTGGAGATGACAGGGGCCTATGCGGGCATTCTGAATGGCGGTTCATCCGTTACGCCTTACGGGCTGGTGAATTTGCGCCTCAAAGGCGACACGGAGCCTTTAATGGGCACGGGTGGAGGAATCGGAGAGCGCGTCATTCAGGAAAACGCTGCAGGGCAATTGATCTGGATGATGGAAAAAGTTGTATCCGAGGGCACGGGTGGGCGAGCACGTCTTGAAGGGCGGCAAGCCGCTGGCAAAACAGGCACCACACAGGCTGCGCGGGATGCGTGGTTTATCGGGTTCACAGCCGACTACGTCGCAGGTGTCTGGATGGGCTATGACGACAACACGCCACTGACCGGTGTGACGGGCGGCGGATTGCCTGCAGAGATCTGGCGCGAAACGATGGTGCGCGTACACGAAGGGGTGCCTGTGTCACCCCTGCCGATGGTGGCACCTGCGGGCGCGAGCCAGTTCAATCAACCCCAGCCAACCGCACCTCAGGCGCAGCCCAGATCGCAACAACGCGACGTGCCGCGGACAACAGAAGGCATCATCGAGTTTCTGGTCCGTGACATTCTTGGAAGCGTGGGCGAACCCAGCACACGCGAAAACCGCAATGTGTCAGGTTCGGATCGGTAGCGGCTAGCCTGATCCGCAGGGTTTAACCCGCGCGGCTCAGATCCGCGATCATAGCGTCAATATCGCCCTTGTTGCGATCCAAGAGTGCGCCAACCTCGGCGCGCTCTGTCAGCAGCAGGTTGATACCTTCGATGAACATGTTGAAGAACAGGTCCTTGCCCGAGCGATCCGAGACATGGAAGGTCACATTGAACGGGGCCTCGCCACGCAAGAATGCTGTGGTGGACACTTCGTACCAATTCTTGACGGACTTCACACCTTTGACCTCAAGGCGACCGCCGATGAATTCGCGGAACCGTTTGCCGTATTTGCGCGCGATGTAGCCTTGGAAGGCTTTGGAAAAGGCCCTTTTCTGTGCGGAGCTTGCACGGCGACCGTCAACACCCATGGCGTATGCCGAGATGTAGGAGGTGTCACTGTAGCGGGCAAAAATACGCTCAAATTCGCGCAGCATAGCGCTTTCGCCTCTGCCAGAAGCAATGACACCGTTGATGTCACTCACGAGACTGTTGACCAGCTTGGAGGCACGATCTTCGTTCAAGGCGTGCGCTGGCAGGGCTGGCAGCGTCGCAGCAGCAGCTGCAGTGGCGATAAAATGGCGGCGATCCATGGTTTAGAAACCCTCCGTATCCAGAGCGAACGGATCGATTTCCGAGGTCGCGTCTTCGGACCCCAATTCGAACCGTCGGTTTTGCAAGTATATCAAACGCGCCTGTGCATAGCTATCGGCGCTGTCGTAAAGAATGGAATCCACTGTCTCGGTAAAGCGGCCGCGGGTGCTGAGCCCCGATGCAGCCCCAGCAACTGTGCCGTAATAGCGTTCGGGCTCATTGAGCACGTATCCCAGCGGGTTCGTGAACAGATCCACAACAATTCCTGTTGTGTCTCGTGTCGTTGATGGTCCCAATACGGGCAGTTCCAGATAAGGCCCCTCGCCGACACCCCAGACGTGCAGGGTTTCGCCGAAATCTGTGTCGTGTTCTGGCAACTTGAATTCGGCAGCGGGGTCAAAAAGCCCCAAGAGGCCAAGCGTGGAGTTGGCCAAAAACCGGACCGATGACAGGCCTGCGCCGCGAAAATCGCCCTGTAGTAGGCTGTTGATCATCACCGAAGGCTCGCCAAGGTTGCTGGCAAAGTTGCCAATGCTGTCCTCGATTTCGTCCGGCAAGATGGTTGAGTAGCCGACAGCGGCAGGCCGGACCAAGGCCCGGTCAAGGCCGCGGTTGAAGGCATGCACAGAGCGGTTTTGCTTTTCGTACGGGTCATAAACGCCGTCGGGCGATCTTTCGGAAGGCGTGCCACCCGAACATGCGGCCAGTCCTATGGCAAGAATGCCCCAAATCAGAAGCCTGCCTGCTGGTTTAAAAAGGGCCAATGGAAATCTCCGTCCGATAAACGTAAGTGTCACTTAATACCTTCCTGTCAAATGCCCAGAGGCATGTGGCCCTAAATATCCAGTTGTGGCACTTGCGTGACAGGAAAAATACGCCAAAGCTGCAAACAGAACAGAGCAGCTTGGCGAGCCGAGCAAAAAGGTGCCGATGCAGGACAGAATGATGAAATTGGGGCAGTCAGAACTGCGCGCCGCCAGATCGCAAAGCCGGGGTCTCTACTGGGCCGTTGGGCTGTTCAGCCTGTTTGCCAACCTGCTGATGCTGACGGGCCCGATGTATATGTTGCAGGTCTATGACCGCGTGCTCGGGAGCCGCAGCGAAGAAACGCTGATCGCCTTGTCACTGCTGGTTGTATTTCTCTATGCGGTCATGGGCATTCTCGACTTTACCAGAGGTCGGATCATGGCCCGGGTTGGCGCCCGCTTTCAAGCGCAACTGGACCGTCGTGTTTTTGATGCCGTGGTGCGCAAATCCGCTGTTGCACCAGATCTTAGAACCCAATCGGGTCTTGCCGATCTTGAAAGCATCCAACGGTGCATGACGTCGCCCGTTTTGATGGCGTTTTTCGATTTGCCATGGACGCCGATTTTCATAGCCGGAATTTTCATCTTTCACCCGATGCTGGGATGGTTGGCCGTTGCTGGCGGCACGGTCTTGATCCTGATTGCACTGGCAAATCAGTTTTTGTCGCGCGTACCGCAGCTCAAGGCCGGTCAGGCCGGGCAGGTGGCGTCGAACATGTCCGACCAACTGCGCATCGAGGCAGAGATGGTGCAGGCCATGGGGATGCGCGGCGCTGCCTTTGATCGCTGGCAAAAGGCGCGCGGCACGGCGCTTGACGAACAGATCCGCGCGACGGATGTGGGGGGTGGCTTCACCTCCCTGACAAAAACACTGCGCCTGTTTCTGCAAAGCGCGATGCTGGGCCTTGGGGCCTATCTTGTGTTGCAGAACGAGATGACGCCCGGCGCGATGATTGCGGGTTCGATCCTGTTGGGCCGTGCCCTTGCGCCGATCGAGTTGATGTTGACGCAATGGCCGGTTGTGCAACGCGCATCAAAAGGCTGGGCGGCTCTTGTGGAATTGCTTGGCGCTGTGCCGCCGGAACAAGACCGCACAGCCCTGCCCAAACCCAAGGCACGCCTTGTGGCGAAATCCCTTACTGTTGTACCGCCGGGTGAAAAGACGGCCGCTTTGCGCGGGCTTAACTTTGATCTGCCGCCGGGCAAGGCGATGGGCGTGATTGGTCCCTCAGGCGCGGGGAAATCCACTTTGGCACGTTGTCTGACCGGTGTTTGGCGTCCGGCAGGTGGGTCCATCCGACTGGATTCAGCGGCGCTGGATCAATACGAGCCTGACGTGCTGGGGCAGCACATTGGATACCTTCCACAGCGTGTGCAGCTTTTTGACGGAACCATCGCAGAAAACATCGCGCGGCTGTCCACACATCCCGATTCAGAACAGGTGGTGGCCGCAGCACAAAAAGCCGACGCCCACCAAATGATCCTCGAACTGCCAGAAGGTTATGACACCCGCATCAACGCCGGCCAGCAGCGCCTGTCTGGTGGTCAGATTCAACGCATTGGTCTCGCTCGCGCGCTTTATGCAGATCCTGTGATCCTAGTTCTGGACGAGCCCAATTCGAACCTCGACAATGAAGGCACGCTGGCATTGAACCAGGCCATCCGGCAACTGAAAGACGAAGGCAGATCGGTGATCATCATGGCGCACCGTCCTGCAGCCATTCAGGAATGTGATCTGTTGTTGGTGATTGACGGCGGCGTGCGCACGGCCTTTGGCCCCAAAGACGAAGTCTTGAAGTCGATGGTCAAGAACCACGAACAGATTCAACGCGCGCCAGCGGGCGCAGGGGGCGTAACATGAGCGAGAAAAGATGGTCGGCCCGGGTTCCGCTGTTTTTCGGCTTTTTTGGTCTGTTTGCCTTGTTGGGTGGATTTGGCGTTTGGGCCACGCAGACGCAAATTGCCGGGGCAATCATTGCCTCCGGGCGAATTGAAGTCGATCAAAACCGTCAGATCGTGCAACACCCCCAGGGCGGTGTTGTGGCCAAGATTGCCGTCAAGGAAGGCGACAGCGTTCAGGCGGGCGACCTGCTGATCCAGCTGGATGTGCAGCAGATGCGCTCAAGCCTCGCCATTGTCGAAAGCCAGCTATACGAAATGATGGCGCGTCGCGGGCGGCTTGAGGCCGAGCGGGACGAGACGGACGAGATCACATACGAGGCAGAGTTGCTGCGCGTCAGTTCAGAGCGCGAACAAGTGCGTGAGCTGATGGATGGTCAAAGCAACCTGTTCTTTGCGCGCCGGGATTCTGTGGCCCGCCAAACAGAGCAACTTGAAAAGCGCAGCGCGCAGATCGTCAACCAGATCAAAGGCGTCGAAGCGCAGGAAGATTCGCTGGGCCGTCAGCTGGAACTGATCACACAAGAATTGGAATCACAGCAGAGCCTGCTGGAACGGGGTCTGACACAGGCCTCGGGCGTGCTGGCATTGCAACGCCAGTCGGCTTCGCTGGATGGACAATTAGGTGAATTGGCAGCGAACAAGGCCCAAGCCGAACAGCGCATCACTGAGATCGAGATCGAGGTTTTGCGCCTTGAAAGCCAGCGTCGGGAAGACGCCATCACGCGCCTGCGTGATTTGCGCACCCGCGAATTGGAGTTGATTGAACAGCGCCTCGCGCTGCTTACGGACATCGAACGGATGGAAATCCGCGCACCAGTGTCCGGCATTGTTTACAACATGCGCGTCCAAACGATGCGGTCTGTTGTGCGCCCGGCAGATCCGGTGCTGTTTCTTATTCCTCAGGATCGCCCGCTTGTGATTGCGGCCCGGGTTGATCCGATCAATATTGATCAGATTGTAACCGGCCAGACGGTGAATTTGCGCTTTTCCGCACTGGATCAGCGCACGACCCCAGAATTGATCGGTGAGGTGGCGCTTGTGTCTGCGGATGCGTTTGAGGACGAGGCCATCGGCGCAAGCTATTACCGCGCAGAAATTGTGTTGAACCCGGGCGAGCAGGAGAAACTGGCCGACGATCAGGTCCTGATCCCCGGTATGCCGGTCGAAGCGTTCATCCGCACCGACGACCGCTCGCCCATGACATATCTGGTCAAGCCGATGGCGGACTATTTCAACCGCGCTTTCCGTGAGAATTGATCGCACAGGTTGCATCGCCCCCTTTCCACCGCCGGATTCCCGGTCTAGCGTCCGCTGAAACACGTGACCTATTGAACAAGGACGAAATCGCCATGAGCATCGAATCCCGTCTCGCCGACCTTGGCGTAACTTTGCCAGACGCCCCGGCCCCTGCCGCCAATTACGTACCGTTCGTGAAAGTCGGTGATATCGTTTATGTCTCGGGTCAAATCTCAAACGGGCCAGACGGGCTGATCACCGGCAAGCTGGGCGCGGACATGGAGGTTGAAGCGGGTGCAGCAGCCGCGCGGACCTGTGCCATCAGTCTGTTGGCACAGCTCAAAGCGGCGTGTGACGGCGACATTGACCGCCTAGTGCGGGTCGTCAAACTGACCGGCTTTGTGAATTCAACGGCAAATTTCACCAACCAACCCCAAGTGATCAACGGCGCATCGGATTTCTTGGTCGAAGCTTTGGGTGATGCGGGTCGCCACAGTCGCTCGGCTGTGTCGGCAGCTTCCTTGCCTCTGGGCGTGGCGGTCGAGATCGAAGGCATCTTCCAGATCAAATGATCCCGCGTCTCGATCCTGCGTTTTTGGGTGCGCCCGTGGCCCATCGTGCGTTGCATGATGTAAATGACGGCCGCCCGGAAAACAGCCGCGCGGCAATCCGGGCGGCGATAGATCATGGCTATGGGATCGAGATTGATCTGCAACTGAGCGCCGATGCGCAACCCATGGTATTTCATGACTACGCGCTAGAACGTCTGGCCGAGGGGACAGGCGCGGTGCGGTTGAAATCTGCAGATGCTTTGGCGCAAACGACATTGCTTGGTGGCGACGAAGGCATTCCAACTTTTGCCGAAGTGCTTGAGACCGTGCGCGGGCAAGTTCCGTTACTGGTGGAACTCAAGGACCAGGACGGGGCGATGGGCCCAAATGTGGGGCCATTGGAAGAGGCGGCGGCGCAGGCCCTGACGCACTATGCAGGTCCGGTCGCGCTTATGTCCTTCAATCCAAATAGCGTGGCGCGCATGGCGCAACTGTGTCCCGACATTCCGCGTGGTATTGTGACCAGCAGCTATGATCCCGCCGACTGGCCTCTGAACGAAGAGACGTGCAGCAACTTGCGCGCCATTCCTGATTATGATCGCGTGCAGGCCTCTTTTGTCAGCCATGAGGTTGCAGATCTGGGTCGTGACCGCGTGGCAGAGCTTCGCGCAGCGGGCGCAGATATTCTGTGCTGGACAGTTCGCTCACCGGAGGCGGAGGCCGTGGCGCGGGAAGTGGCGCATAATGTGACATTTGAGGGCTATCTTGCGTCTCATCCCGGTTGAACCTGCCGTGCGTCGCCACAGATAATAGTCGACAGACCTTCACACTCACGCCCAAGGCCGCTGCATTTGTCCGAACAGGAAATCGAAATTCGCGTTCTGCCCAATCTGTCCGAAATTGGCGCAGAGACATGGGACAGCTGCGCCTGCCCGGAAGCGGCAGATGGCGGGCCTCCAAACGACCCATTCACGACGTATCGGTTTCTAAAGGCGCTTGAGGACAGCAATTCGGTTGGGGCGGGGACAGGCTGGCAACCGCAATACCTTCAGGCCATGATCAATGGCCAGACAATCGCAGTCGCGCCGATGTACGCGAAAAGCCACAGTCAGGGCGAGTATATCTTTGATCACAACTGGGCGCATGCCTACGAGCGGGCGGGAGGGCGATACTATCCCAAGCTCCAGATTGCGGTGCCGCACACCCCAGCGACCGGTAGGCGTTTTTTGACGCACCCGGACTTTGCCCATGCTGGCCTGTCTGCGTTGATTCAGGGGGCGGTGCAGGTTGGCACGCAAAACAAAATCAGTTCGCTGCACATCACCTTTTGCACCGAAGACGAAAGGGATCTGGGCGAGGAGATCGGACTTATGCCGCGCACGACCCAGCAGTTTCACTGGCTCAATGACGGCTACGGAAACTTTGACGATTTCCTTGCCTCGCTGTCCAGTCGCAAGCGCAAGAACATCCGCAAGGAACGGGCACAGGCGCAGCGCTTTGGGGGAGAAATCCATACGTTTTCGGGGGATAATCTGCGCCCCGAACACTGGGAGGCATTCTGGCAGTTCTATCAGGACACAGGCGCACGCAAGTGGGGCACTCCTTATCTGACGCGCCGCTTTTTTGACATTGCCCAAGAGACGCTACGTGATGATATGGCACTTGTTCTGGCCGAGCGTGACGGGCGCTATGTGGCTGGCGCATTGAACTTTGTTGGACGACACGCGCTCTATGGGCGCTATTGGGGGTGCATCGAACACCATCCCTGTCTGCATTTTGAACTGTGTTATTATCAGGCCATCGATATCGCGATTGCCCGTGGCCTCGACCGGGTCGAAGCGGGTGCACAGGGTGAACACAAACTCGCGCGCGGCTATTTGCCGACGCAAACGCACTCCTTGCACTGGGTGGGCGATCCGGGTTTTGCTGACGCAATAGATCGCTACCTGCAGGCCGAACGCCAAGCCATCGAGGAAGAGATCGAGGTGCTGACCGACTATGGCCCCTTCAAAAAAGCCCAGATCGAGGAACAACAATGACCGAGAAATTGAGTGAGGAAACACGCGGCCCATTGCTGGACCCGCTTGTGGCGACAGGCTGGAGCATGGTCGACGGACGGGATGCGATCCACAAGACGTTTGTCTTTGATGACTTTGCGGACGCTTTTGGCTGGATGACCCGTGCCGCTCTTTGGGCAGAAAAGTGGGATCATCACCCCGAGTGGTCCAATGTCTACAAGACCGTTGAGGTGACATTGACGACACATGATGTTGGCGGGCTCAGCCAGTTGGATGCAAAACTGGCCCGCAAGATGGACACACTCGCAGGCGCTTAGAGATCCAGTATCGGCACATGCGGCGCGAGGGCGCGCGGATAGCCATGTGCAATCCGCGGGTCGTCAGCCACTTCGAACTTCTGTTCGATGACCTCGAAACCTGTGCGGCGATAAAACGCCAGTGCCTGCGGACTGTCGAGCGTGCATGTATAAACATGAAACCGATTTATCGCCGCGCTCCATGCTTTTTCGAGGGCGCAATTCATCAGATAACGCCCCGCACCGGTTCCGATCAGTGGTTTGGTGAGGCCAAAATACGCCAGCTCGCATTGGCCCGGCGTGCGAAAATCCAACTCAAGCAAGGCCCCATCCACAGTGCCCTGGCGTAAGGTGTAGATATGTACCTTGGGGTCATGGATGATCTCGATTAGTTTGCGGTCTTCCATGACGACGCGACCAAACCACAACCAGTCCTCACCGACTGCGCGGAACAGGGTGCGGTAGGTCTCAACTGTTGGCGTCTCGATCCGGGTAAGGGCCCAGCCTTCGGGCGCAGGAATGGCGCGCGTGTCGACGGGACGCCGCATTTCCAGATGTGTGACAACGGTTGCCACCTTTCCACGCGGAAAGTGGTGGTATCCATCGCCCAGCATTACTCAAGACCCGCAGAGGCAAAGGCCGTGTGCATGTCAATCTGTGGGCGCGGCCCGATGTGGCTGATGACTTCAGCCGCACACAGGTTGCCCATGCGCCCGCAGGTTGCCAAATCCCGGCCCTTGGCCAGACCATAAAGGAACCCTGCCGCAAATTGGTCGCCTGCACCTGTCGCATCAACGGGAGTCACGGTTTCAACGGGGATGTCATGGCGTTCACCGTTTCCGATGATTGTAACTCCGTCGCCCGAACGCGTGCAGATCATCAGAGGGATCATATCTGCTGTTTTGCCCATCGCCGCCTCAAGATCATCCGTTTCAAACAGCGATCTGATTTCGTGTTCATTGCCGATGACATAGTCGAGTTCGTTTTCGATCATATCCAGAAAATCGGGGCGGTGCCTATCCACGCAGAACGGATCGGAAATCGCGATGCCTGCCTTGCCCCCAGCCGCTCGGGTCAGCCGAGACGCCTGGCGGAAGGCCTCTTTGCCTTTATCTTTGTCAAACAGGTACCCTTCCAGAAACATCATTTCTGTTGAGGAAGCGACCTCTTCAGAGACATCCTCGGGGCCGAGTTCTGTCGAAATCCCAAGATATGTGTTGAGCGAGCGTTCGCCATCAGGGGTGACAAAGATCATGCAGCGAGACGTAGGCAACTCGCCCCCGGCGACGGGTGCGTTCACGAAATCTGTTCCGCTATCCTGCATGGATTGTGCATAGAACTTGCCCAAAGCGTCGTCATGCACGCGCCCGATAAAGGCAGTCGGCAATCCCAATGCACCCACGCCTGCGATGGTGTTGGCCACCGCGCCGCCCGGTGTCTGCAAACGGTCGGTCATTGCCCCATAGAGCACTTCGCCCCGGTCCCGTTCGATCAGCTGCATAATGCCTTTTTCGATTCCCATCAGGTCCAGAAAGGAATCGTCGCCATGCGAAATGACATCGACAACGGCATTGCCGATGCCAACAAGCGTATATTTGGTCATGTGGTTTTGTCCTCAAAGGGGCAGAGATCGCGGATAATGCAGGTCGGGCACATGGGTTTGCGCGCCTTGCAGTGATAGCGGCCGTGCAGGATCAGCCAGTGGTGGGCATGAAGCTGATAGTCGGCGGGAATGTGGTCTTCAATCGCGCGTTCGACGACATCCACCGTCTTGCCGGGAGCAATGCCGGTGCGGTTGCCAACGCGGAAGATATGGGTGTCGACGGCCTGGGCGGGCAGCTGCCACCACATGTTCAGCACGACATTGGCCGTCTTGCGCCCCACACCGGGCAGAGATTGCAAGGCCGCCCGGCTGTTGGGAACTTCGCCATTGTACTCGTCCACCAGAATCTGGCTGAGCTTCATGACGTTCTTCGCCTTTTGACGAAACAAACCGATTGTCTTGATGTGCTCGGTCAGCCCTTCAAGGCCAAGGTCCAGCATCTTTTGCGGAGTGTCTGCGACGGCGAACAGACCGCGGGTTGCCTTGTTTACGCCTGCGTCCGTTGCTTGCGCCGACAAGGCGACAGCCACAACCAGAGTGTAGACGTTAACATGTTCCAGTTCGCCTTCGGGTGCCGGATCAGCGTCGTGAAAACGCTCAAAAATGGCGCGAATGGTGTGATAGTCGAGCTGCTTTGCCATGACGTTCGGTATGCTCAAATTCGGGCACGCGGGCAAGCGCTCAAGGGAAAAGTGTTAAAATCCTTGGCATCATTAGCTCACTTGTTAGCCCTTTCTTCATGTTCTCACCTGTATTGGCGGGATGTGAGGTATTGAGTGAGGTGTTTAGGAATGGAACAAGTGTCACGGCGCGCTCGACCGCGCAGGTCAGCGGCTGAAACGTATCAACGTGAATTTGCAGTGCTTTCAGGCTTTTGTGCGCGGTCTTTGGTGATGACCGAGGATGGTCCACAGCCCCTCGAGTGGATCGCTGTGGGAGACAAGGTTTTGACCCGGGGCGCCGGGTTCCAGCCAGTGCTTTGGGTCGAACACAACAAGCTGTCCATGTCGACGTTGCAGCATTTGCCCGAACTGGCCCCTGTCCGGGTCGAACGGGGAGCCTTTGACGATGATCTTCCCAACCGTGACATGATGTTGTCGCCCTCACAGCTGATTTATGTGGAACGCACCTTTGACAAGGACTCTGACGATGGCGTTTTGATCGCCGCGGATGTTCTGGCACCGCGACTGGTGCCGATTGAGAGACCCAAAGCCGAGCGTGTGAACTATGTGTCGCTCTTGCTCGACGGGCATCACCTTATCCAGGTGGAAGGCGTGTGGGCAGGATCGCTGTTCATCGCAGATGCTGCCAACAACCTGCCGGATTCCGATCCCATCTGCACGCAATTGCGCGACCGTGTGATGGAGCCGGTGGCTCCGATCCTGCCGCGCGAGGACTCTCAGGTGTTTTTGGCCAACAAGAACGCAAGCCTTCTGCACAAACGCGCCTGAGCGGTCAAATCTGCGCAGGAAACGGGTCGCATAGGGTGTGCCTTGAGCCTATCTTGAGCGGCATGGAACAGAACGCACAGACCGACACAGAGTCACGATACCACTACAACGTCGTGCGCCGCGCGATCGAAGTGATCGACGGCGCTGACGAACCCTTGACCCTTGATGCCTTGGCGTCAGAGATGGGAATGAGCCCTGCCCACTTTCAGCGTGTTTTTTCGAGGTGGGTGGGCGTTTCGCCCAAACGCTATCAGCAGTATCTCACCCTTGGGCATGCCAAATCCCTGCTGGCCGACCGGTTCACGATGCTTGAGGCGGCGCAGTCATCAGGCTTGAGTGGCAGCGGGCGCCTGCACGACTTGTTTCTTCGGTGGGAGGCGATGAGTCCGGGGGAATACGCCAAGGGCGGTGCTAATCTGACCATCTACTGGGGATGGTTCGATAGCCCCTTCGGTTTGGCGCTGGTCATGGGAACGGACAAGGGCATTTGCGGCGTCGGTTTCGCGGCCGAAATGGGCGAAGACTGGGCCATGCAGGATCTGGTGCGCCGCTGGCCGCAAGCGACATTTGTAGAAGACCCGATGCGCTTGCGCCCATGGGTTCTGGCCGCCTTTGGAGCCGAAGATGACGCGCTGAAAGAGGCGCCACTGTATCTTATCGGAGCGCCTTTCCAGATCAAGGTGTGGGAGGCATTGCTGCGCATCCCGTCCGGGCACGTGACTACGTATTCCGAAATTGCTGGCAGCATCGGAAACCCCCGCGCCGTACGCGCGGTTGGTACAGCTGTTGGCCGCAACCCGATCAGTTGGTTGATCCCCTGCCATCGTGCTCTTCGCAAGTCGGGGGCTTTGGGAGGATATCATTGGGGATTGCCGGTCAAACGGGCCCTCTTGGCCTATGAATCCGCGCGTATCGAGGCCTGAAAAAGTACAGAAGCGCATTGGCGGGATGCCGCTTATGTGATTTTCCCCCTATTTTGTTGCCCTCCTGCATGACTATCTTAGCGCCATCAATCACGTGCCCTGCCCGAACGGGGCCGATTTTCGAAGGCAGTAGGAAACGACCATGAAAAAACTTTCATTTTCCATCGCATTGAGCACCGTCATGGTGTTGGGGGCCTGTACGGACCCAAGCACTCTGGGTGGCAACCCGGAAAATAAGAACGCGAACCAAGGCGCTCTGATCGGTGCTGGCACGGGTGCCGTGCTGGGCGCGATCATCAGTGATGGCGACCGAGGCCGTGGCGCCGTGATCGGTGCGGCACTGGGTGGTGCTGTGGGGGCCGGTATTGGCTACAACCTCGACAAGCAAGAGGCCGAACTGCGCCAGAACCTTGGAAACGACCGTGTCACCATAACCAATACGGGCGACCGTCTGATCGTGTCTTTCCCACAGGATCTGCTGTTTGCGGTAAACAGCTTTGCGGTACGGCCTGATTTGCAATCTGATCTGGGCATTCTGGCTGGCAGCTTGGGTGATTATCCAAACTCGACCGTGCAGATCGTCGGCCATACCGATTCTGATGGCGAGGCCGCCTTTAACCAACAATTGAGTGAGCGCCGTGCCAATGCTGTTGCGGATGTTCTGTTGGGCCGCGGTATTCCGTTCAACCGGATTCAGACCTTTGGGCGAGGCGAAAGCCAACCCATCGCAAGCAACCTGACGCCGGAGGGCAAAGCCCAGAACCGTCGCGTGGAAATTGTGATCCTGCCGAACGCTGTGTGATCAATTCTTGGGAACTGCACTGATTTTGGCCCCGGATATCGTCCGGGGCCTCTTGCCATGTGCGGACAGCTTGCCATTGTGTTTGGCGAACACATAAGGACAACGACATGGCAACGCTGACGCTTTTGGGTATTTCCGGTTCCTTGCGGGCAGGGGCTACCAACCGCAAACTTCTGCGCGAAGCCGCCCGACTGTTCGGCGACTGCACCTATGTCGAGGCGGATTTGCAAATGCCGCTTTATGACGGGGATCTCGAATCCGCCGAGGGCATACCGGCATCCGTCACTCGCTTGGCAGAACAGATTGCCGAAGCGGACGCCGTTGCCATATCGACACCGGAATATAACAAAGGCCCATCGGGTGCTTTGAAGAACGCCTTGGATTGGGTCAGTCGTGTGGAGGGCAATCCGTGGGCAGACAAGCCTGTGGCTGTTATGTCGTCCGCCGCTGGTCGCGCTGGTGGCGAACGGGCCCAGCTTGTTTTGCGGACCTATCTTGTCCCCTTCCGCCCGCGGCTTTTGCTTGGGCCCGAGGTGCACCTTGCCGCCTGCCAGTCCCAATTTGATGAAAATGACATGCTGACTGGCGACATGTACCTCAAGGACCTCGAACAGCTGATGGCGTCGTTGCGTGCCGAGGTCAGTCGTTGATCGGGTTCGAAATCTCGATCAGGTTCCCGTCGGGATCACGCACATAGATAGACAGGATCGGCCCTGTGGCACCGCTGCGGCGTATGGGGCCATCCGCGATCTCTATCTCGTGGACACTCAGATGCTCTTGCCAATGCACAAGCGCCGTATCGCTTAGAAAACATAGATCTGCGCTGCCGCGCGTAGGAATGCGGGCCTTGGGTTCAAATTCTGCGCCAGCCTCGTGCAGGTTTATTTTCTGATCTCCAAAGGCCAGTGCATGCCGCGTGCTCCCATCTGCGACGCGAAAGGGCAGATGTCGCATACCCAGAACGTCACAGTAAAAAGCCCGACTGGTTTTGATATCTGCGACCGTCAGGACGAGATGATCAAGGCGTGCAAGTTGGGGCTGGTTCAAGGCGGATCTCCGTGCCACATCATATGTCATGCAGACTGCCCCGATCCCCGAGTTGCGTCAAAGCGATGTTTTGGACCCGGCCCGTGCCTGCGCGCTGAAAGTAGCGCTCGGTCAGGCTGCGGATCTGAGCTCAGGTGATCAGGCGCCGCCGTTCTTTCACCAGCTCTATTTCTGGGATCCTGTTGCGCCCAATGGTTTGGGGCGTGATGGGCATCCAAAGGTCGGTGGCCTGATCCCGGATATGGGCTTGCCCCGTCGGATGTGGGCAGGCGGGCGGTTGCAGTTCCACTCCGCACTTCGGTTAGGACGTCGCGCCGAAAGGGTGTCGGTATGTGAACAAGCCACTGCCAAAACGGGCCGCACGGGGCCTCTGGCCTTTGTCACGTTGCGCCATGAGATCTGGCAGGACGGTGTATTGTGCATCAGCGAGTGGCAGGATCTGGTCTATCGCGAAGACCCGAAGCCGAATGCGCCCAGACCGACACCACCACGCGCGCCACAAGAAGCTGACGCGCAGTACAGCCGTGAATTTGATGCGACCGTCCTGTTTCGCTATTCGGCGCTGACGTTCAATGGCCACCGCATTCACTACGATCAGCCTTATGCCCGTGACGTCGAGGGGTATGACGGTCTTGTCGTTCATGGCCCGCTACTGGCGCATTGTCTGATGGAGATGGCAGAAGCGGAACTGGGTCCGCTTGCGCACTTTTCATTCCGCGCAACCGCGCCACTTATGCACCACGAAAAGGCTGTATTTTGTCGCGCGGGCCGCTCATTCTGGGTGGCAGGGCCGGATGGGCGCATGTGCATGACGGCGCAAGCCTAGAAAGACGCGGCGACCTCGAACCCGGGCGGGATCGTATCGCGGTCTTCGAGGATGAGATCCGCCATGGTCGCGGCGATCTTGGGCGCCATGCCAAATCCGATTTTAAAGCCACCATTTGCGATGAAATGGCCTGATCTGTCGGGCCACGCCCCTAACATGGGGGCGCGGCTGCGGCTGCGTGGACGCAGTCCCGCCCAGCGGGCAATGACCGGGGCGTTTTTCAGCGCGGGAACCACCCTACGGGCGCGTAGCAGAATGTCATCCAATTGCGCGTCGGTGCTGGTTGGATCATCGAATGCGCGTTCGGTGGTCGATCCAATTGCAGTGGTCCCGTCTGCATGTGGAATAATGTGGAGCGTATCTGCAAACAGTTGCGCAGCACCCGCTGCGTCAAAGTCGAGCAAAGCGGCTTGCCCCTTGATCCCCGCTCCCACCAGTCGCGAATGGCCTGCGTTGAGAGTATCCAGTCCAGCGACCCCGGTTGCATGAATAACAGTGCCCGTGTCTTCGGCCTCGCGCTGCACGGTGACGCCGTGTGCATGCAATGCAGCAACTAGGGCCATGCAGGCCTGACGAGGATGAATGCGGGCGCTCAGGGTATCGTGCACTTCGAATCCTGTTGCGCTGAGCGCATGCCAGTCCGGATCTGCCATGGGGCGCACAATCCAGTCTGCCGCGTCGGCCCACAGTTCGGCTGCAGTGCCTGCGCGTCGATGCGCCAGTTCCAACGCAGCCTCATCCGCAATCGGTTGCGTGCGTCCCAGACGTGCATAGCCGGGTGATACGCCTCCTGTGGCCTCGACCTCTTCCCAAAATCGCGCCGCCATCAACAGGCTTTCCAGTTGGAACTGTTTTTTGGCGTTCCAGTTCTCCGGCACATGTGGTGCCAGGGCCCCCACAATTCCGCCGCTGGCCCCTGCTGCGGCTCCGTTCGGATCCACGACCTGTACACTTGCCCCGCGTTGTACCAGCGTCCATGCAATCGACAGGCCAAAGATGCCCGCGCCCCGTACCGTGATCTCAGCCGTTGCCAATGCCTTCGCCTTTGTCCAAGGATGCCACGAGTTTCATACAGGCGTTTCATACAAGGCCAAACGATGCAGGACCAGAAGGCAGAGTTGGAATGGCGCGACGGCCAAGTGCCTGTGTCATCGCGGTTTGATGATCCGTATTTCAGCCTTGATGATGGGCTGGCTGAGACGCGTCACGTGTTTCTGGACGCCAATGATCTGCCTGCACGGTTTCGCGATGGGTTTCATGTGGCGGAACTTGGATTTGGCACAGGGCTGAATTTCCTCGCGACATGGTATGCGTGGCGCGAAGCGAAAACGAATGGCCGCCTGCATTTCACGAGTTTCGAAGCGTTTCCGATGGATGCCCGAGAAATGGCACAGGCTCTCGCGGCGTTCCCCGAGGTAAGTGACCTCGCTGCGGAGCTTGTAGCTGCCGTTGGTGGCGAGGGGTCGGTTTTTGATTTGGGCGATGTGACACTCAGCGTGATCCACGGAGATGCGCGCATGGCTTTGCCGGCGTGGGACGGGTGCGCGGATGCGTGGTTTCTGGATGGCTTTTCCCCGGCCAAGAACCCGGAATTGTGGGAACCTGCCCTGATGGGCGAAGTGGCGCGCCATACGGCTAAGGGTGGCACTGCGGCCACCTATACGGCTGCGGGGTTCGTGCGCCGCGGGCTTGAGGATGCAGGTTTTGACGTGACCCGCGTGCCCGGATTTGGCCGCAAGCGCCATATGACGCGGGCCGTCATGCCATGAGCGCTGGCAACAACACGCGCCTTGGCATTGCGCTGATGGTTGCCGTGTCCGTGGTGTTTGCCGCGCAGGATGGCATTTCGCGGCATCTGGCAGGGGAATACAACGTCTTTATGGTTGTGATGATCCGCTATTGGTTCTTCGCAGCCTTTGTCATCGCAATTGCCGCACGCAAGGCGGGCGGCATGATGCAGGCCGCCCAGACAACGCGTCCGGTGATACAAGGTTTGCGCGGCCTGTTGCTCGCTGCCGAGATTTGCGTGATGGTCACCGCCTTTACCGTTCTTGGGCTGGTCGAAAGCCACGCCGTTTTCGCAGCCTATCCCCTTTTGGTTGCCGCACTGTCTGGCCCGGTTTTGGGCGAAAGCGTGGGGTGGCGGCGTTGGATGGCCATTGGGGCCGGTTTTGTCGGGGTTCTGTTTATCCTGCGACCGGGGCTCGGCGTTTTTGATCCTGCCGCAATTATACCGGTCGTCTCGGCTATCATGTTTGCCATGTACGGTTTGCTGACGCGCTTTGTTGCGCGCACGGACAGTACCGCCACCAGCTTTTTCTGGACAGGCACGATGGGTGCGGCAGCCATGACATGTGTCGGTGTGTGGTTCTGGGAACCGATGTCAGCCCCGGACTGGGTGTGGATGGGCACGCTGTGCCTGACGGGGGCCACAGGGCACTGGCTGCTGATCCGGTGCTACGAAGTGGCAGAAGCCAGCGCGGTCCAACCCTTTGCCTACTTGCAGATGGTTTTCGCCGCAGCAGTCGGGATAGCGCTGTTTGGCGAGGCGCTGCACTGGAATGTGGCCATTGGCGCCGCGATTATCGTGGCGGCGGGCTTATTCACCTTGTGGCGCGAACGGCAACAGGGTTGAGCCGCGCAGCTCTTCTGTGAACGGAATCGGCAATGCATCGCGCCCCAACCGCGCACGATAGATTGGCAGGCTTTCGGTCACGCGCATCACGTAATTGCGGGTTTCGCGAAAAGGGATGTGTTCGATCCAGTCGATCATGGCATCTGCGTCCTTGGTGCGCGGATCACCGTATAGATCCATCCAGCGCAGGGGGCGGCTGGGCCCCGCGTTATAGGCGGCGGACATCATCACGACATTGCCGTCAAAGCGCCCGGCAAGCTGGCTCAGGAAGGTCGCGCCGAGTTCCGCGTTATAAACCGGATCAGCGGTCAGGCGGTCTGTGGTGTGCTCGGCGCTGAGATCAAGGCTGGCCGCAACTTCGCGGGCAGTGGCCGGCATGATTTGCATGAGGCCCCGCGCGCCCACGCCGCTTTGGACTTTTGGGTCAAACTCGCTTTCGCGCCGCGCAATGGCGAGGTTCATTTCGGCGGCCATGGGCAATTCCGCCTTTGCCAGCGGGTGCAGGGGATAGTACGGCGCGTGCAGCGTGATGCCGCGCCGCGCAACCCGCTTGCCGATCATGACGCTCAGGTGCGGTTGTTCTGCATCCATCGCCGCCTGACCGAGCTGGCCCGCCTCTGTGCGGTCCAGATCTTCGGCCAGATGGGTCCAGAAACGCTCGGCCAGATCCAATTCGCCGGAGGCTTGTAGCAGCAATCCAGCCTCGAACAGGTCACGGCGCGCAATGTCCGCGTTGCGCCAGTCCGGGAAGGTTTCGGACCCATCCAGATCGGGGTCGACAGGTAACCCGCCGCGTTCAGCGGACAGCAGCCCATAGAACGATGTCTGGTAGTTGGCCCCGTCCGCATAGGCTTCGGCGGCGCTGTCATTTCCCATGGCCTCATGCGCACGCCCGATCCAGTACCCGGCGCGGCCCCGCGAGATGGGGGAGCGAATGGCGTTGCGGTGGTTTTGAAAGTGCCCGAGTGCCGTCTGTGGATCATCCAGTTTGCGCAACGCGATAAAGCCAGCCAGCCACTCCAGATCCGCGTAGGCGGACCCCTCGCTCAGATGATGGCGCGCGGCCATCTGGTAGGAGAGCGCGGCGTCACCGTCACGCATTTCATCCCGCGCCAGCGCGCGGCGACGATTGGCCCATGCATCCGGGCGCCCCAGTTTGTCTGCACTTGTCGAGCGTTCGCGCAGCAAAGCCTTGGCATCGGCCCAACGGCCTTTGCGCACCCGCCACTCAAAACGGTCGTGGGCAAGGCCCGCGTCTGTCTGCAATGCAGCGGGCAGCGCCGTGATCAAGGCGTCCACTGTGTCCGAGCGCGCTTGAAGCGCAAGGCGTGCGCGGGCCAGGGCCGCTTGGTCTTCGCCGACCAGATCGAGCATCCGCCGCGCACTTTCGCGATTGCCGGTCCACAACATCGCATCGATGCGCGCGGCGTGGTGAGGTGCAATCAGATCCGCGTGTGCCGACAGGTAGAGTGCTTGCAATGTGCCAGGCATGGGCATGGTGCGCCATGCCGACACAATGGTTGCCTGGCCGTCCTCCACATTGCCTGCTGCGATCCGGGCAGTGCCGTACTCCAACGCGCCCAGAGGTGTCTGAGGCACTTGATCCGCAAAAAATGCGAGCACTGCATCGCTGCCCGCGGCAGCCACGGCCGGTTCGGATTCGCGGCGCAAAAACGCCTCACCCGGCCAATCGGGGCGGCGTTCGAGAAAGGCGGTGATAGCGTCGTAGCTCCCGCGCCCTGCGCGCAGTCTTTGCCATTCGATGATATCTGCCGCGACCTCTCCGTCACGGGCGGCCAAGGTGGCCGCAACATCCCAATTGCCGTTGCGCAGCGCCTCGATCGCCCAACCCAGGGGGCGCGGCCGTTCTGCCCAAGCGGCCACACAGGTCACAAAAACGAAGGCGAGGGCGCAGGCAAATCGGCTCATTCTCTTGCAATTCCTGTCGTGCCATGGTGTGAGCCTTGAGCATATGGCCGGATGCCCGTGTTTCAACACACGTCTCTGACATATGCGAAAAATCATCCCAGGCCCTCTGCCTGCCAAATCTGAAACACCGCCCCTGATGCTGACTTGCGATGGGGCAAAACTAGGAGCGTGAGAATGTTCAAAGGTTCTATGCCTGCCCTCGTCACGCCGTTTCTAAACGGCGCTTTGGATCTGGAAACCCTCAAGAAGCTGGTCGAATGGCATATCGGTGAGGGCAGTAAGGGGTTTGTTCCCGTCGGCACCACCGGCGAAAGCCCGACCCTGACCCACGAAGAACACGAACTGGTCATCGAAACGGTTGTGAAGGCGGCAGGAGGTCGTGTTCCTGTGATCGCGGGTGCCGGGTCCAACAATACCGTCGAAGCGATCCGCTTCGTACAGTTTGCCGAAAAGGTCGGCGCGGACGCGGCATTGGTTGTGACCCCCTATTACAACAAGCCCACACAGCGTGGTCTGATTGCGCATTTCACTGCCCTGCATGACTGTGCCGATATTCCGATCATCATCTACAACATCCCCAGCCGCTCGGTGATCGACATGACGCCCGCGACCATGGCGGAATTGGCCAAACTGCCGCGCATTGTCGGAGTAAAGGATGCAACAGGTGATTTGGCCCGTGTCTGTGACACACGTCTGGCCTGTGGTCCGGACTTTGTGCAGCTGTCGGGCGAGGATGCAACGGCCCATGGTTTCAACGCACAAGGCGGCGTGGGGTGTATCTCTGTTACGGCGAACGTCGCGCCCAAATTGCTTGGGCAAATGCAGGATGCCTGTTTGGCTGGCGACTACGCTGCGGCGCTGGAGATTCAAGACAAGGTCATGCCGCTGCACAAGGCCATCTTTGCCGAACCCGGTTTGATTGGCGCGAAATACGCGATGTCTCGATTGGGCTTGTGTACAGACGAAGTACGGTTGCCTCATGTTGGTCTGACGGATGAGACCAAGGCCCTTGTCGATGCTGGCCTGAGGCACGCAGGTCTTCTGTAACACAAAAAAGGCGGGCAATGCGCCCGCCTTGTCTCTTTCCAAATCGCTTTTTAGCGCTTGCCGTAGTAGAGACCGACAACATGCTCGGCCTCTGCGAAAAACAGCCAGCGTGTTGTAAGTGCGCCGGCGATGTGGCTGACAACCGCCAAAAGCGCAATGAGGTGCGAGAAGGATGCGGCCAGCAAGAGCACGGGCAGCACAGCCATCAGCACAATGCCAATGATCCGCAGTTTCATCCCGTGCTTGCGCCCAACTACAAATGCGAATTCCTTGAGCAAATAGTTGGTGCCTGTGTGAGGCGGTTCAAACGCACGCACCGCGCCATCTGCGCCTAGGCCTGTTGCTGCGGCGAGGGTGGACCCAGAGCCCGCAAAAGCCCCGTCGCCTTGCATCCAGACAACCACTTGGACAATCGCAGCCACGGCCAACAAGGCCATGGCCCATGTGATCTGCCCCGATAACAGCGCACCACCTGCCAGCGCATAGCTCATGAACATGGCTGGTGTCGCGGGTGTGTTCCACCGCGGTATGGTCTTGAGTTGGGTGTAGATCATCGACGTGGTGAACACGGTGAGCAGTGAAAAAATCGTCCCGATCAGACCCAAAAGGCCCCAACGTTCCCCCAGGAACACGAGCCCTGCGCCGTAGAGCGCCATGACCAGCAGCGCGACGACAGCGCATATGCCCTCGCGGCTCAGCCATGAGGAGCGCCACTGCGTGAACGCCTTCATGGCCCGCTCAGGATGGCCAAGGTGGAACGTCGATGCAATCAGGCCGCCAACCGCGCAGAGATAGGCAATCACAAAAAACGCGAAGGCCGTGAGCCCGGAGACATTGGGAAACCCAAGTCCGAGGAAGGCCAGCAGACCAAAACCGATACCGGAAAAGACGGTGAAGAAGATAACGGAAGGAGCCGGGTGCATCAGAGTTTCTCCAGCGTTTTGTCGAGCCAGCCAAGGAAGCCTTTGGCCTCTTGCGCGACGGGTTCGAGATAGGGGGCAAGGATGTCGATATCGCCGGCACCCTCAGAGAGTGTGTCTTTGGGGCGCGGGGGCAGGTACTTGTTGACGGGCTTGGTGCCTTGTTCTGGCATCAGGTCCATCCCGCCACGCTCGGCCGAGAGCTTGGAGACATTGCTGTCAGGATCTGCAAAGTCACCGAAGTGGCGCGCGCCGGCGGGGCAGGTGCGTACGCACGCGGGTTCGCGGTCTTCTTCGGGCAGATTTTCGTTATAGATCCGGTCAACGCAGAGGGTGCATTTCTTCATCACCTTCTCGACGGCGTCCATCTCACGCGCGCCGTAAGGACAGGCCCAGGCGCACAGGCCGCATCCGATGCAATCGCTTTCGTTAACGAGCACAATTCCATCTTCGACGCGCTTGTAGCTGGCCCCTGTGGGGCAAACAGTGACGCAGGGCGCGTCCTCGCAATGCAGGCAGGACTTGGGGAAGTGGATCAGCTGCGCCTCGGGGGCGGGTTGGTCTTTGAGGATCGGGGGTTTTACCTCGAAACTGTGGACCCGGTTGAGGAACGTGCCGGAGGGATCAGCGCCATACGCGTCCGTGTCAGACAGCGGTGCACCGTAGTTCTCGGTGTTCCAGCCTTTGCACGAGATCACACAGGCGTGGCAGCCGACGCAGGTATCCAGGTCGATGACGAGGCCAAGTTTCCTGGTCGTGGATTGGGGGAGAGTTGTCATGTCGCTGTCCCACTTGTTGTGAGGGCAGGACTGGGGCGCTGCCCCAGACCCCGAAGTTTATTTGGCAAGATGAAGAGGGATGCTGTTTCCCGTACCTCGATCTGACCGCTGATTGGGGCGGCTTTGGCGCTGTCCCAATTGGCGATGAAGTAGATAAAACTGCCGACGGCGAGTGTGACAAACGCGGCGATGGCGAGAAGAGTGCGTTTGATCCCGTTCATTTGCCGACCTTCCAGCTGAGTTTGCTGGGCCCTTTGCCGACAGGTGATTTGATCGGCGCCATGGCGGGTTGAGATTCGGCGGGTGGCGTCGCTTTTTCGATCCGCACCTTCAGGTCAAACCATGCCGCTTGTCCCGTGATCGGGTCCGAGTTGGCCCACCGCAACCCGTCCCCCTTGGGTGGCAGCAATTCGTGGATGAGATGGTTGAGCAGGAAGCCTCTTGTTGCTTCGGGCGCGTTTTCGTCCAGTGCCCACGCCCCTTTGCGTTTGCCGATCGCGTTCCACGTCCAGACGGTGTTTTCGTTCAGCGCAGCCATTTCCAGCACAGGCACCGTGATTTCACCATGGGGCGACGTGACCTTGGCCCAATCGCCATCTGTCAGGTTGTTGTCGGTCATCAGTTTGGTCGGCAGATAGAGCGGGTTGTGCCCATGCAGTTGGCGCAGCCATGCGTTTTGCGACCCCCACGAGTGATACATGGCCATGGGGCGCTGTGTGAGGGCGGTGATGGGGAAATCATCGACAAGGTTTTCGGGTGCAGGATCATACCAGATCGGCAGTGGATCCATCGTCGCTTTGATCCGCGCGCGCAGGTGGTCGGGCGGCTGACGGTCGCCGTGCCCCTCAGCGGCCAATTGGAATTTCCGCATCGGCTCGACATAGAGCGAGAACAGGTAGGGCTGAGGACTATCATAAAGCCCCATGCCTACGGCCCAGTCCTGATAAGCGGCATTCCACGGTTTGTAGTAATTCGCGCCTTCGGGAATGTGTTCCACGAAGAAGCCGCCGTTCTCGATGTAGTTATCAAGCTGGCTGGCGTTCACGCCACCACGTCCGGATTGCGTCCCGTTTTCGCCCATACGCCAGCCCGCGAGCGGCCCGATCCCGGGTTTGCGTTCATGGTTGACGATGTAGTCGGCGTAATCGGCGTATTTCTGGCTACCGTCTTCGTTGGTAAAGCCGGGAAGTTTCAGCTTGGCCCCAAGTTCGCACAGCACCGACTGGAAGCCACGCACGTTGCGGTCGGGTTCGATCACGGGCCAACGAATGGCGTCAGCTGCCGCGTCCGCCTCGCAGATGGGCCGGTCCAGCAGCGAGATACAGTCGTGGCGTTCCAGATAGGTCGTGTCGGGCAGGATCAGGTCAGCATAGGCAACCATTTCCGAACTATACGCATCCGAATATATGATGCGCGGAATGACGTAGTCGCCGTTCGCGTCCGTGTCCGTCAGCATGTCGATCACGCCGCGTGTGTTCATGGACGAGTTCCACGACATGTTCGCCATGTACATGAACAGAGTATCAATCTTGTAAGGATCACCGGCGTAGGCGTTTGAAATCACCATATGCATGAGACCATGGGCGCTCATGGGGTTTTCCCAAGTGAAAGCCTTGTCGATGCGGGCGGGCGAGCCGTCTTCCTTGAGCGCCAGATCGTCCGGGCCGTGTACAAAGCCCAAGTGCGGGCCATCGAGTGGCGCGCCGGGTGTGACCTTGCAATGCGGTTTTGGGTGGACCGTTGCGGGTTTGGGGTAGGGCGGTTTGAAGCGGAAACCACCGGGGACTTCGACTGTGCCCAGGATGATTTGCAGCACATGCAGCGCGCGACAGGTCTGGAACCCGTTGGCATGGGCCGAGATCCCGCGCATGGAGTGGAAAGACACAGGCCGGCCCTGCATGGTCTTATGGGTTTTGCCGCGGAAGTCGGTCCATTCGTGATCCAACTCAAACGCTTCGTCGAAGGCGACGCGGGCGATTTCGGCGGCTAAGGTACGGATGCGTTTGGCTGAGATGCCAACCCGCTCTGCCACAGCTTCGGGGGCATATTCGTCTGAAAGATACCGCTCGGCCATGTGCTGCATGACCGTTTTGTGGCTGATGCCTGCATGACGATGCGTGGCGGCCAGATCGGGTTTGACGCCTTTTTGGTTAAACGGAGTCAGTTTGCCCGTAGCGCGGTCCATGACCAGTTCCTTGCCATTCTCATCGCGCAAGAGCAGGCCGTATTCGGGTGACTTTTCGTCACCGTTCACAAGGCATGGGGCGTTGGTGTATTGCGCCAGATAGGTCAGGTCGATCTTGCCCGCCTTCATCAGGCAGTGGACCATCGAGAGAATGAACAGCCCGTCTGTGCCGGGCGTAATACCGACCCAATCATCTGCCACGGCGTTATAGCCGGTGCGGATCGGGTTTACGCCGACAACACGCGCGCCGCGCGCCTTGATCTTGCCGATGCCCATTTTGATCGGGTTGGAATCGTGATCCTCGGCGACGCCGAACAGCATGAACAATTTGGTGTGGTCCCAATCGGGTTGACCGAATTCCCAAAACGCGCCGCCCATCGTGTAAATACCGGCCGCCGCCATGTTGACGGAACAAAAGCCGCCGTGCGCGGCGTAGTTGGGCGTGCCAAAGTTCTGAGCAAAGAAACTGGTGAAGGATTGTGATTGATCGCGGCCCGTGAAAAAGGCCAGCTTTTCAGGGGCTTCCTTACGGATCGGTTCCAGCCAGTCGGTGGCGATTTGCAGGGCTTCGTCCCAGCTGATTTCTTCAAACTCGCCTGATCCGCGCGGGCCGACACGTTTCAAAGGGTTCTGCAAACGGGACGGTGCGTTGACCTGCATGATCCCGGCGGAGCCCTTGGCGCACAACACGCCCTGGTTCACGGGGTGGTCGCGGTTGCCTTCGATATAGGCGACTTTGCCATCCTTGAGGTGTACGTTGATCCCGCAGCGGCAGGCGCACATGTAACATGTCGTTTTGCGCACCTCGTCCGAGACTTTGGGGGACAGGTTGATATCCGGTTGATCCTTGGGCATCAGATGTCTCCTTTGATCAGTGACAGAGCGTCGGTCGCGATTTGGCGTTCTTCGTCGGCTTTGACCACGTGCACGGGGACGTCGCCAAACAGGGCGAGATGTTCCATTATACGCGATCGTATGGGTTCTGCGTTTTCACCGATGCCGCCCGTGAAGGCGACTGCGTCAAGACCACCCATCGCGACAATGGCGCTGCCAGCGTGGCGTGCGGCCCAGTAGCAGAAATGTTCAACGGCCAGTTTAGCGGCGTCGGTGTCTGCATTGAGCAACAGGCGCATGTCGTTGGACCCGCCCAGCCCTTTGAGGCCGCTTTCGTGGTTGAGCAGGCGGGTGGCTTCGTCCGTGCCGTAGATCTCGGCAAGGCGCAGTACGGCCATGCCATCGATGGCCCCTGAACGTGTACCCATGGTCAGACCGTCCAACGGAGAATACCCCATGGAAGTGGCGACAGACGTGCCTTTGTGGATCGCACAAAGCGACGCGCCCGAACCCAAGTGCAGGGCCAGCAAACGATCAGGTAGTTCGGCCCCGAACTGGGTAACGATCCACGCATAGCTGAGGCCGTGAAAGCCGTAGCGACGGATGCCCATGGAACGCGGCTCTTTCGGGAGGGCATAGGTCGTGGCGACCTGGGGCTGGTGGGCGTGAAAGGCGGTGCCAAAGCTCGCATATTGCGGCAATCGAGGGGCGAGTGTTTGCAAGGCGCGGATGCCTGCGAGGTTGTTGGGGTTATGCAAAGGGGCCAGCGGAGTTGCGGCCTCGATGCCAGCGATAACGCTGTCGTCCACGGCGCAGGGGTTCACGAGGGACGTACCGCCATGCACGACGCGGTGGGCCGCTGCTGACAGTTGACTGGACGAGATCCCTTGGCGCGCGAGGCTTTCGAGGATCATCGTGAGCGCCACATCGTGATCGGGCGCGGCAATGTTTTGGTCTTCGGTGCCGAGTTTCAGATGGGCCAGCGCCCCGCCAATGCCGCTCACCTGACCTGCCATGACGCGGCTTAGGTCGGGCTGAAACAGCGCGACCTTGATCGAAGATGAGCCTGCGTTGACGACGAGGATCATGCGGCGGCCATGATGGCCCCAAGGGCAACAGAGGATAGCCGGGCCGCTGGGGGATCGGCGCGCGAGGTCAGAAGGATCGGTACCTTGGCCCCCATGACGATGCCACCTGCGCAGCCTCCTGCGAGATAAACAAAAGATTTGAACAGCCCGTTGCCCGACACAATGTCCGGCACGATGATCGCGTCTGCCTGCCCGGCTACAGGATCATCCGTCAACTTCTTTGTGGCCACGGATTTGGGAGAGATGATGAGATCAAGCGCCAAGGGCCCGGAGAAGTCCGCGCCCTCGATATTTGCACGCGCCCAGTCACACAGATCTCGGGCTTCGATAGACGAAGGTACGGAATCAATGGGAGATTCTGTAGCTGACAGGAACGCCACTTTGGGATGTTGATTGCCGAGTTTGTGGAGCAATTTGACCACCTCGCCCGTCGCATCTTTGCGGGTGTCGAGATTTGGGGTCACGTTGACTGCAGCGTCGGAGATGGTGATCGATCCGGTGCCATCAGGTGTGGTGATGTGGAAGATATGCACAAAACGGCGGCCCGTGCGCAGACCCGCGTCGCGCGACACGGCAGCACGCATGAAGGCGTCTGTGTGCAATTGACCCTTCATCAGAACGTCGGCACGCCCCTCTCCGCAAGCGATGGCGGCGGCCATGCCGGATGCGACTTCACCGTCGGCTTCGATGATTTCGTAGTCCGATATGTCCCAATCGAGTTTGGCAGCTTCGTCCTCGATCATGTGGCGTTCGCCAGTAAAGACCGGGACCATCATGTTGGCTTGGGTCGCTTCCTTTGCGGCCAGCATCGGCAACGGCGCACCGGCGCGGGCAATCGCAACTCGCGGGCTTGCCGCCTTTTGCGCCATCTCGATGATATGCGCGGGGGCAACTGCGTTCGCGTCAGACAGGAAGGATTGGGCCACAATAAGCGCCTTTCAAAATGACAAAAGGGGCGGGTGTTTGCCCGCCCCATGGTCTTAGCAGATTAACCGACCTTTTGGGTGCGCATATCGTCTTTGGAGATGCCGGCCACTTGGACGGGCTTCTTCATCGCGTCGCGACGGAACGGATCACCCAGTTCCTGGTTGATCATGGCTTCGATCAGCGTCGTGATGCCGTTCTCCATCTGGTCCTTGATCGCTTGGGCCAGGGCTTCGGTCAGTTCTTCCTGAGTGCGCGCAACGACGCCTTTCAGACCACAAGCGTTGGCGATGCCCGCATAGGATACGCCCTCGTCCAGCTCGGTTCCGACAAAGTTGTCGTCGAACCAAAGTGTCGAGTTCCGCTTTTCCGCGCCCCACTGATAGTTGCGGAAGACGATCTGCGTGATCGCAGGCCACTCGCCGCGCCCGATGGCCGTCAGTTCGTTGACCGAGATGCCGAACGCGCCGTCACCTGCGAACCCAACAACGGGTACATCAGGCTTACCGATTTTCGCGCCAACAATCGACGGCAGGCCGTAGCCACAGGGGCCAAACAGGCCGGGGGCCAGATACTTGCGGCTTTCGTTGAAGGACGGATAGGCATTGCCGATAGCGCAGTTGTTGCCGATGTCGGACGAGATGATAGCTTCGACGGGCAAGGCTGCTTGGATCGCACGCCACGCCATACGAGGGGCCATCCAATCCGGTTTGGCTGCGCGGGCGCGTTCATTCCAGTTGGTACCGGGATCGTCGGCCTCTTCTGTCATGGACGTCAATTCTTGTGCCCACGCCGACTTTGTTGTGGCGATGATGTTCTTGCGTTCAGCGCGGTTGGTGTCGCCTGCGTCGTCCGCCAGTTGGGCTGTAATGCCTTTGGCCACTTTGGCCGCATCGCCCACGATGCCCACGGTAACCTTTTTGGTCAGGCCGATACGGTCAGGGTTCAGATCGACTTGGATGATTTTGGCGTCTGTAGGCCAATAATCAATGCCGTAGCCGGGCAGGGTCGAGAACGGGTTAAGGCGCGTGCCGAGGCACAAAACCACATCCGCTTGGTTGATCAGCTGCATGCCTGCTTTGGAGCCATTGTAGCCCAGTGGGCCTGCAAACAGCGGGTGATTGCCGGGGAAGGCGTCGTTGTGCTGGTAGCCCACGCAGACAGGCGCGTCGAGTTTCTCGGCCAGAACACGGGATGCTTCGATACCGCCAGCGGACAGGACAGCACCTGCACCGTTCAGAATGACGGGAAATTTCGCTTCGCTCAGCATTTTGGCGGCTTCGGCCACGGCAGTGTCACCGCCTTGTGGCAGTTCGAAGTCCACGATGACGGGCAGGTCGATGTCGATGACTTGCGTCCAGAAGTCGCGTGGTACGTTGATCTGCGCAGGTGCCGAGGCGCGCTTGGCTTGCATGATCACGCGGTTCAGGGTCTCGGCGATACGCGATGGATCGCGGACCTCTTCCTGATAGGCGACGCAGTCGGCAAACAGGTTCATTTGTTCCATTTCCTGGAAACCGCCCTGACCGATGGTCTTGTTTGCGGCCTGCGGGGTCACCAAAAGCACCGGCGTGTGGTTCCAGTATGCGGTTTTTACAGCCGTCACAAAATTCGTAATGCCTGGGCCGTTCTGCGCGATCATCATGCACATCTTGCCAGTGGCGCGCGTAAAGCCGTCTGCCATCATGCCGCCGGATGTTTCGTGGGCGCAGTCCCAGAACTTGATGCCTGCATCGGGGAAGATGTCAGAAATTGGCATCATGGCAGAGCCGATGATTCCGAACGCGTTGTCGATGCCGTGCATCTGTAGCGTTTTTACGAAAGCTTCTTCGGTGGTCATTTTCATTGAGGGCACTCCGGATTGGGGCGACGAATCGCCCGGACAGACATTGACGTGAAGTTAGAGGGGTAGATGACTTGGCGTTAGGGCCAGTTTGTTTTGTGATTTAAGTCCAGACGACTGCTCCAGTGTTTCCGCGATGTGGCGAATTCCCTCTCCGATCCGTTCGCTCGGGATGGAGGAGTAGCCAAGGCGGTAATAATTGCGCGGTCTGTCCTCTCCGGAAAAGAATGCATCTCCCGGTTCTATCAACACACTGTGGGCGCGCAGACGCTCGGCCAGAGCGGTCGCGTCCACATCCCGAGGCGCGCGCATCCAGTAGGACGAGCCGCCAAATGCGCCCATCCCGGCAATATCCAGTTCGTACGTATCAATGGCCGCCTGCATCGCATTGCGCCGTGTGCACAGAGCCGCACTCATTTTGCGGATCTGCGCATCGTAATGCCCCATCGACAGGAAATACGCAGCAGTGCGCTGAACGTGTCCGGGCGGATGGCGCAGCACAGAGGTCCGCAAGGCGCGCGCTTCGCGCACAAAGGGTTCGGAGCCGACCAGGTAGCCCAGCCGCAGCCCTGGAAACAGTGATTTGGAGAAGCTGCCCACATAGATCACCCGCCCATCCACATCCATAGACTTGAGCGCAGGCGACGGGGGTTCAAGAAAGGACATCTCGAACTCGTAATCATCCTCGACGATCAGCGCGTCGAGATCACGGGCGCGGTCCAAAAGCTCTTGTCGGCGCGCCATGGGCATCGTCGCTGTGGTCGGGCATTGATGGCTTGGCGTGGTGAAAATCACATCCGCTTCCGGCGGGATGGAGTCGGGCGGCAAACCGCCACGATCGACGCGCACAGGGGCCATATGGCACCGGGACTGCGTTAAAACTTCGCGCAAGGCGGGATAGCACGGGTCCTCGAACGCCGCCGTGCGCCGCTGGGTCAGCAAGACTTGCGCGGCCAGCCACAAGGCGTTCTGCGCCCCAAGCGTGATCAGGATTTGATCTGCACTCGCGGCGATGCCGCGGCGGGGCAGAGTGTTGCGCTGAATGAACTCGATCAATTGCGGGTCGTCGCGGTCAAAATAGTCTGACGTCAACGCCGCAAAATCGCGCTGGCCCAAAGCCTGCAAGGCGCATTGCCTCCAGTTGGCATGATCGAACAATTGCGGGTCCGTCTGTCCGTAGATGAACGGGTAGCGAAAACGCGCCCAATCCTGGGGCTTGCTGAGCCCGGTAGCGCCAGAAAACCGCTGGCCGATGGCGCGGGTCCAATCGACGCCGTCCCCGGAGGCTGGTTGTGGCTGGTAGATCGGCGGCACTGGCGCATTCTCGGACACGTAATAGCCCGACCGCCCGCGCGCTGTCAGGTAGTCGGACGCGACAAGTTCAGTGTATGCGAGGGTTACGGTGATACGGCTAATGCCAAGGTGGGTCGCCAATTTGCGCGTCGATGGCAGTTTTTCCCCGGCAGCGAAGCGGCCTGACAAAATGCCATGTGCGATCATCTGCTGTACCTGGCTTTGCAGGGTGCCCTGATGATTGGGCTGCAAAAAGAAAGTTTCGACGGGTAGAGCCATGAGGTCGCTATAAACTGGACCTAATCAGGGCGCAATCTGGTATTATGCAGAAGTGAAACTGTGTCGCAGGCGTTTGCGCGGTAATGGCACTACCTGTCAATTATTGAGATCAAACGTATCAATAATCCGAGTGCTCGACAAGTCATTTCTGTCTAGTCAGAAGAAACTAAGGTCTTTGACGTCCGACACGCGGCACTCTGTGTCGAAAATCCGCTCGAACGTACGACTGACTGCAAGCATGCACGCAACGGTCGAAGTCTGCAGCAACATCGATCTCATATGTGTTCGTACCGACAAGCAGCAAAAAGCCAAGGCATGGTTCGACTATGGACATGACAAGAAGGCGAGACTGGCGACCGGCGTTTTGCAGTTGCTCAGAACTGCGTGCGGGTTGGTCTCGGCAATGAAGTGTTCGGTCAATGTTGCGATGGTGGTGATACAAGCGACTTTTGCGACAGTGTCGACGATCGTTTTGCACTCCCTGTGCGCAAACTACCCGATGTCTAATCTGTCCGAAGACAGCGAGCAGGGCCCTTTGTTGAATTTCGGTTGCCGGGCGCGTCCCAAGTGTCGGGCCATATCGCGGAATGCGAATGGCGGACTGCGGCGTTTCCGATCAGTGGGTCTGAAAGCGCCCGTGCGCATTTGAAACCAAAAAAGGCGCGCCAACAGCGCGCCCTTCTGGTTTCACTAGATGTCTCGTCGGAGCGGTTTAACCGAATACTCGGCCCAGAGCGCCGTCGACAGCCGCGCAGATCTGATCGATGTCGTCTTTGGTGGCGATCAGCGCTGGCGAGAAGCACAGGGTGTTGTTCTTGCCCGGCAGCGAGCGGTTGGTCGCGCCGATGATCACGGCCTGCTTCATGCAGTCGCCCACAACGGCCTGCACCATCTTTTCATCCGCCGGTTCGCGTGTGACGCGGTCGGACACCAGTTCTGCCCCAAGGAACAGACCCTTGCCGCGCACGTCACCGATAATGGTGTGCTTGTCTTTCAGCTCTTCCAGCTTTTCGAGCATGTAGTTGCCCATGGCAACGGTGTTGCCCAACAGATCCTCGTCTTCGATGATCCGCATGTTTTCCAGGGCCGCCGCGGGGCCTGCCGTGCAGCCGCCAAATGTCGAGATGTCACGGAAATAGTTGAGGTGATCCGATGTGTCGTCCTTGAACATGTCGAACACTTCGTTTGTGGTCGCAAGGCACGAGATCGCCGCATAGCCAGACGCTACGCCCTTGGCCATTGTCACCATGTCAGGCTGGATGCCGTAATGCTGGTAGCCAAACCAGGTGCCGGTGCGGCCGACGCCACAGACCACTTCATCGATATGCAGCAGGATGTCGTACTTTTTGCAGATCTCTTGCACGCGGGGCCAATAGCCGTCGGGGGCTTCGATCACGCCGCCACCAGCAGTGACAGGTTCGAGGCAGAGGGCACCCACTGTGTCGGGGCCTTCGCGCAGGATGATCTCTTCGATCTGGTTGGCGGCCCATTCGCCGTAGTTCTGTTCGGGCGCGCCGTCCTGCTCGTGCTTGCGGTACTCAAGACAGTGGGGCACGCGCACAAAACCGGGTGTGTAGGGCCCGTATTGCGCGTTGCGCTCGTCCTGACCACCCGCAGACAGGCAGGCAATGGTTGTGCCGTGATAGTCGCGGTCGCGGTAGAGGATCTTGTGCTTTTTGCCACCGTATTTCTTGTGCGCAATCTGGCGCACCATCTTGAAGGCTTTTTCGTTCGCCTCAGAGCCGGAGTTGGCATAATAGACGCGATCAAGGCCCGGCATCTTGGTCAACAGCTTTTCTGCGAACAGCGCACCGGGGACGGAACCCACCGTGCCGCCAAAGAAGTTCATCTTGACGATTGCGTCGCGTACGGCATCGCCCATGGTTTCGCGGCCATAACCGACATTGACCGTCCAGACTCCGCCTGACACGGCATCAATGTGTTCGATTCCCTTCTGATCCCAGACGCGCAGGCCCTTGCCTTCGATGATGATCTTGGGATCAGCGCCGGTAAAGAAGGGTTGATGCTGGATCAGATGATGCCAAACATTTGCGCGGTCTGCTTCGACTACGCGGCTGATATCGTTATCCGAGAACGTTCCGTCCATGTGCTTGACCTTTTTCGTTGTGAAACGCAGGTCCGCTGAATTCAGGACCACATTGCGTGCTGACGCCTTTAATCGCTGAGAATCTGATCACAACAGTAGGGCCAGTTTGAGGGTGTAAGTAAAGCCAGATTTGTACGCTTTGACGGCGATTCCGGGGCCGGAGCCCGCGAAATGGTCATGTTTTCAGGACTCTGGGCAGGTTTTCAAAAATTGACAGTGCCGATTTATGCACGATGAATTGTGTAAGTTTCTTGGATTAATCGTTGAAGTCGCCGACTTTATCGGCTCGGATCACGCCAGCGCCGCATTACGTGCGGCCCAACAGAGACGGGCAACCGTCCGAACACAGCCTACTATGGACCCAAAGCGGTTCCATAAAACACGGGAGTAATAAGATGACTTTTAAATCCAAGCTGATGGGTGCAGTTGCTGCGACAGCCATGCTGGCCGGTGCAAATGCTGCCACGGCCGCCGGTCACGGTGGTGAAATCACAGTTGCCTATTTCCTTGAGTGGCCCATGCCATTCCAGTTCGCCAAAGAAACTGGCATGTACGAAGAAGCGATGGGCGGCACCAAGATCAACTGGGTGAGCTTTGACACAGGCACGGCAATGTCGGCAGCCATGGCGTCGGGCGACGTGCAGATTTCGGTGTCCCAAGGTGTTCCACCTTTCGTTGTGGCCGCGTCTGCCGGTCAGGACATCCAGATCGTTGACGTCGCTGTGTCCTATTCCGAGAACGACAACTGCGTTGTTGCCTCCGGTCTGGAAATCGACAAAGAGTCCGCGGCTGAACTGGCTGGCAAGAAAGTTGCTGTGCCACTTGGTACAGCTGCGCATTACGGCTTCCTGAGCCAGATGAACCACTTCGGTGTGGACGTGGGTGGCCTTGACGTTGTGGACATGGCTCCTGCGGAAGGCGCGGCGGCGCTGGCACAAGGCGCTGTCGACATGGCTTGCGGCTGGGGTGGTGCGCTTCGCCGCATGAAGGAGTCCGGCAACGTACTGCTGACAGGTGCGGAAAAAGAAGCGCTGGGCATTCTGGTGTTTGACGCCACGACAGCGCCAGCGAACTTCATTGCCGAAGAAGGCGAACTGCTGTCACAGTTCCTGTCGGTGACGGCGGCTGCAAACGCGATGTGGGCGGATGAAGCCAACCACGCCAAAATGCTGCCAGTGATCGCCAAAGATGCGGGTATGGACGAAGACGCGACAGCCGAAACGCTGGCCGGTTTCAAATTCCCCTCCATTGACGAGCAGCTGAGCGAGGCATGGCTCGGTGGCACAGCGGCGACCTTCATGAAGGGTGTTGCAGACGTGTTTGTGGCGTCCGGCTCCATCGATGGCGCTCTGGACAGCTATGACGGCACTGTAAACACAGCGCCTTTGGCTGCTGCCAAGTAAGACCAAACGCTGAAGGGGCCCGGGTTTCGTATACCTGGGCCCCTTTTGCACAACCAAAGGCGGGCTGATCCCCGTCTGGCAAAGTGCGACAACAGCACTTCAGTGACAGGTGGGGACCCAATGTCCGGACTATCAATCCAGAACTTATCCATGCGCTTTGATCTGCCCGATGGTGGCGCAGTTCAGGCTCTCAAGGATGTATCGCTTGACCTAAAGGCAGGCGAATTGCTGAGTGTGTTGGGCCCATCGGGCTGCGGTAAAACCACCTTGCTGAATATCGTGGCAGGGTTTCTGGCCCCGACCGAGGGCAAGATGATTTTGAACAACCATGAGATCAACGGACCGGATGCCGAACGCGGCATGGTCTTTCAGCAGGGCGCGTTGTTCGAGTGGATGTCGGTACGTGAAAACGTCGGCTTTGGTCCTTCGATGAAGGGGATGCCGAAAAAGGACAAGGCCGAGATAGTAGACCACCTTCTGGATGTTGTCGGCCTTCAGGACTTCAAGGAAAAGGCGGTTTACGAGCTATCTGGCGGGATGCAGCAGCGTGTGGCCCTCGCCCGCTGTCTGGCAAATGATCCTGACGTGATCCTGATGGACGAACCACTCGGCGCGCTGGACGCGCTGACTCGCGAAAAGATGCAATCCCTTGTGCTGAAACTCTGGAAAGAGACGGGCAAGACTATCATTCTGATCACCCACTCGGTCGAAGAGGCGCTGTTGCTGGGCGAACGGTTGCTGGTCATGGCGCCGCGTCCCGGTCGCATTCACAAAGAATACCGTTTGCCGTTTGCTGAGATGGGCGTGGACGCCGACCTGCGTGAGGTCAAGAAACATCCCGAATTCGCGGTGCGGCGCGAAGAGATCCTCGGCATGATCTGGGATATGGAAGAAGAAATTATGGGCCGCACGGAGGCAGCGACATGATCCCCTTTTTGATTTACGTCGCGATTTTCATTGGCGCTTTCTTTGTCGTCAAGACCATCGCCCAACGTTCGGCCATTTCGGACTACGGTTCGTTGAAGACGGTAACCTTTGGCGATGAAAGTGCTGTGACCCCCAACCGTGCAGCCAGCATTATCTCCATTCTGACCATTTTCCTGCTGTGGGGCATGTTCACGGGGTCTGCCCTATTGCCCAAGTTCCTGCACGCGCCGGGTCCGTTTCAGGGCACAGAGACGTTTGAGTACACAGTGCAGTCCGGTAATGAGCGTGACACAGCGACCGTGACGGTGGTTGTGCATCCCATTGATACGCCGACCAACGCCCCAGAGGTAGAGCCCGGTGACGGCTTTGCCAAGAACGACTCTGTTGCCATTGGCATGTGGCGCTCCGGCCTGTTGCGCGTGGACCGCAATGATGAGCTCGGTCGCAGCGATGGTGCCGAGGTGATCGAGATCAACGGGTCCAAAGTTGCCCCCGGCGGCTCGGTGGACGTGGGTTGGGGTGTTGTGAACATCTCGGACAAAGGCACGCCCAACATCATTCCCGACAAGGGGTGGCAGATGGAACCGATCTGGTTGCCTGCCCCCGAGGCTGTCGTAACGCGGATCGGCGAGATTGCCAGCGCGGGTTTCCGGGGATCCACCCTGTGGGAGCATCTGGGATACTCGCTGTTCCGCGTTGTTGTTGGCTTCTTCTTTGGTGCCTTGGTTGGCATTCCACTTGGCTACGCGATGGGCCTGTCCAACTGGTTCCGGGGTTGGTTTGACCCTATCGTGGAGTTCATGCGCCCGGTGCCACCGTTGGCCTTGATCCCGCTGGTCATTATCTGGGCGGGCATTGGGGAGACGGGCAAGATAATCCTGCTGTTCCTGGCGGCCTTGTGGATCATGGCCATTGCTGCCCGATCCGGCGTGAGCGGGGTCAAGATCTCGAAGGTCCATGCAGCCTATTCCCTCGGCGCCAGCAAGGCACAGATCATGCGGCACGTTATTGTGCCAAACTCCTTGCCGGAGATCTTTACCGGGGCCCGCGTGGCCATGGGGGTCTGTTGGGGGACGGTTGTGGCTGCCGAACTGGTCGCTGCCGAGCAGGGCGCGGGCATGATGATCATGGTCGCTTCAAAGTTCCAGAACACCGATATCGTGATCATGGGGATCATTCTGATTGGTGTCATCGGCTTTGGCATCGACATGCTGATGCGTTGGGCCGAGCGCCTGTTGGTGCCATGGAAAGGCAAGGGCTGATCAATCGCGCCCACCCACACAAACAAGAAACAGAACGGCACCTTCGGGTGCCGTTTTTGCGATGTGAAACAGGCGATCTTCTGACCGGCGGACCTTTGCCACAATGTCTGTTATTCTAGAATTATCTTGCTATTGGGCAGGGCAGCGCCCATATGGCGGGTGCGACGTTACCACTATCGGCCCACTGCTCCTTACGGCTCAGTCTTTCGATCTTGCACTGACTTAGCCGACCTGCCGCATACTGCGGGCAGTAAATTAAAAAGGAAAATGACTATGGCCACTGGTACAGTCAAATGGTTCAACACAACAAAAGGCTTCGGCTTTATCGCGCCTGACGGCGGCAGCAAGGACGTGTTCGTGCACATCTCTGCCGTTGAGCGCGCAGGCCTCACAGGTCTGGCCGACAACCAGAAAGTGACTTTCGACATCGAAGCAGGCCGTGATGGCCGCGAGAGCGCGTCGAACATCGCACTGGCATAAGCCTGCGGCTCCTCAGGAGCATCCGAGAAGAAGAGGGCGCGTCGGTGAGACCGGCGCGCCCTTTGTCTTTGGCGTCGGCGTGTTGACGACGCGGGTGTCTGTTGAGGCCTGTATCAGGTTTTCGCGTTGCGCAGCCGCGTGATGCTGTTTGCGCGTGCAGGCCCGGCGATCAGCAACAACCCGGACACAGGCAGGCCAACAGTTCGGTTTCGGTTCGTGTCAGATCGAACGTGTTTGTGGCGTGTGCCAGAGCATTTTCGCGCCGGTCCAAGTGGTTGCTCACGACGCCCAACCCCCGTCGTTGAGTCTTGTCCGGTGCGCGGTATTGCGGTTGGTTACAGCAGGTAAAGTCTGGTTTGGGATCGTCTTCGCGTTGGATTGGGATGACGCAACGACCCTCGAAATTGCCGGAACGCGGGTGGTTCAGGCAGATGCGTTTCCACTATCGGACTTTGCGCCAAGCCCAACTGGGACAGAGACGAGGGGAACGTCACCCCCATCAGCGTTGTCGCCATTTGGCTTCCCATAATCCGGGAGCGGACATCAGAACAAACCGGATAGGCCAATTGTAGCCCGACCCCGGCCTACTGCACGCGACGCCATCGATTTCGGACCGGCTTATCAGCGTTTGCATCCGCAAGATGTGCCCACCAAGGTGACCCGACTGTGCGCAAAGCTTTGGTCAGATCGCTGATCAGCCCGTTATCAGCGGAACGCTGCCAGACAATGCGGTCAGCTTCGGTGGACATTCCCGCCTGCATCCTTGTGCGCGAAAACGCAACTCCGACCCGTGTGTGATCGAATGGTGTCGCCTTGTCGGGCGATCACCGGTTGGCGGATCAAAGGGGCAAGGACCCCGTCGCGCTATCTACCTCTGTGCAAAAAGCCGCTTCTTGCGGGCGCGGATGCGCTGCGTTGCTTCTTGGGTACCATCGTGGAAGCTGCCAAACCATCGGTCCATCGGGATTTCCTCGGAGCCGTAGTTGCATTCGAAATAGCGGTGATGGAGCTGATGATGGAATGACCCTGCCTTGATTGCTTCGATGTTGCGTACAAGCACCTTGTCAAAGCCCGCGTGTGACAGGACCGCCCCAAGGTTCAAGGCAAACATGTGAAAGATCACGTGGATGGGGTGAGACGGCAGGACAAAATGGATCAGAATGCCAGAGTAGTAGAGTATATGCTCGACAGGATGCATGGCCAGCCCGGACCATGGCCCGACATTCACATTGCGGTGGTGCAGGTGGTGCACGTTTTTGAACAGCCATGGGATGTGGATCAGGCGGTGAATCCAGTAAAAATGGAATGATTGCCAAAACCGGATCACAAAGAAGAACAACACGAACCAAAGTGGCGATGCGCCTATGCTGGTCTGCGATGTAACCCACCCTTGGCTTGTCGCGAAAAAGTAGAGAACAACCCATGCTGTCCAGATCGGCACCCCGAAGGCAAGCGACCAGAACATGTTGTCCCAGACCTGATTGCCAAAGGTGAAGCGTTTGCTTTTCTCCATGGGTCGGACATCGAACTTTAGCCGCATCTGCTGGCCAGCAAGCACAAAAAGGTAGGTGTGCAGACCGCCTGCAAGGATCGCAACTGCGCTCAGGTTGATAACAAATATTTGGGCCACCCATGTCCAGTTGCCTGATTGGATTGCTCCCAAGCTGGGCCAAAGAAACAGATAGGTCAGGACAGCGAAGAGCAGGTGATTGACGGGAGGTGTGATCTTGAACCACGTGCCTGCAAACCATGCTAATGCGGCTTTGGGCTTGGGTGGGATGTCAAAAACCGGTGACATCTTGATGGGTAGATCGGGGTGAAAGTTCCATGTGCGGGATGTGCCGGCTTTTATCGGTTCAACGGGCGCTTCGTCGGCATGTGACACGGGTGAACGTCCTCAAAAGATCCGGCATGTTGGAGTGTCTGGTGGCCAACCTTTGCACCGGATCCGGCATTTGTGTTGAAAAGGACCGGACCAATGCGTGGTCCGGTCAAGTGGATCAGCCACGGAAGTAGCCAATAATTTCGTACATCTGGCGCATCCCGCATGGGCCGGGATGCTGCCTGGTTTTAGGCGGTGTCGCGTGGTTACATCTCGCTAGCGGCCTTGAGTGGTCCGGTGTTGACCGCGTTTTCATAGCTGCCCAATGCGCTGTCGATCGAACCGGCCGTTACGAAAACATCTGCGACGCCCTTCATGAAAGTGGCTGCATTGCTGCCAAGCCATGTGTCCGACAGTTGCTCTTCGACGCTTGGGAACTTCATGGTTGCAATGGCACCTTTGGCGGCGGCCAAATCCATCCCCGCCTGTTCTGCGATCACGGCGAGATTTTCGTCGCTTGGATCAGCGTACCAGGCCGCGTTGGCGTCTGCCGTCACTTTGAGGAACTTGGCAACCACGTCGCCGTTTTCAGCGATAAATCCAGCGGGAGAGGAGGTGACATCAAACACCAGAATGCCAAGTGCTTCTTTTTCATCGCCGGTCAGCAACACGTTGCCGTGCTCTTTCATCCGCGACAGACCACCACCATAGCCGCAGGCGAAATCAACCGCGCCTTGGCTGAGTGCGGCCGCGCCTTGATCGGGTGCCATGTCGACAACTTGCAAACTGTCCAGCGGAATGCCGAAGTGATCCATCTGACGCAGGAAACCATAATGGGCGGCGGTGCCCAAAGGTACTGCCACTTTCTTGCCAGCCAGTTCGCCTGCATTGTCCTTGTCGATTTCAAGCCCAGTGCTGACAACACAATTGTCGTTGTCAGAGTAGCTGACTGCGACGTCTACGACTTGCAGATCCTGACCACTGGAAGCGGCAACAACAAAGGGTGGCACCCCTTGGGATACGGCGATCTGCACATCCCCTGAGGCCATGGCGGCGCTCATGGCGGTGCCTGTGTCAAAGCTGACCCAGTTTACTTTCATGCCAAGGGCTTCTTCGTATGCGCCAGAGGCCTTGGCCGCCATCATTGGCATGGGCCATTCAAGGAAATAGGCGACGGTCAATTCGCCGTGGCCGTCTGCCAGCGCGCTCTGGCCGGATACGGCCATGACGGCCGCTGCCAGTACACTGGCTGTTGTGGACTTTTTCATTGGTCTTCTCCCGTTGGTGAGAACTATGTCATCAAAGTTTCGCAATATGGAACTTTATTTTTGCATATTGAGATTAAAAAGCTTGCAGGCGAAACGTCAATCGTTTTCTTTGAGCGGCAAGCGCATCCCGTTCGCACAGACGCGACGGTCGAGGCCGGATTTCAGATGGGGACAAGACGCGGCCATGGCATCAAGCGGAGCAACCAAAGACGTGATCCATTGGCATCGCACGGCCGCTGCCGCGCCGCTGTGTAAGACGCTGACGACCAACACAGTAGCCGACTTTGTAGTGGTCGGCGGCGGCTTGACCGGAAATCGCACGGCCCTTGGGTTGGCCGAAGCGGGTGCCCGCGTTGTGGTGCTGGAAGGCAAGCACCTAGGGTTTGGCGCGTCGGGTCGCAGTGGTGGGCAATGCAACCCCATCTGGCGCGCCACTCCGGACGAACTCGGCCAACGTCTCGGCGCACCTTTGGCAGAACGGTTGATCGCGGCAACGCTGTCGTCGGCGGATAGGTTGTTTGCCGATATCGAGACTTATGGTGTCACCTGTGATGCTGCACAGAACGGGTGGGTGCAGGCGGCGCATTGTCGCCCGGCCCACCGCAGTCTTGAGCGCCTGGGCGCGGCATGGAACGCGGTAGGGGCCAACATTACTATGCAGGACAGGGCCGCTACGCAACGCATGTCCGGTTCAAATGCCTATGACTTTTCCCTGTTTCACCCGCTTGGGGGGCACGTGCATCCCTTGTCACTGACCCGTGGGTTTGCCCGAGCTGCGCAGGGATTTGGTGCCGAATTGTTCGAAAACAGCCCCGTACAGGCAATGCATCAAAGTGACGGCGTCTGGACTGTGATCACGCCGCAAGGGTCCGTCAGCGCTCCACAGGTCATTCTGACCACAAACGCCTACTCGGACGATCTGTGGCCCAAATTGCGACAGACATTCTTTCCTTTGGTCAGTGTGTCCCTCGCCACCGCGCCATTGTCGTCGAACATGCAGGCCAATGTTTTGCCCGGCGGCGTCACCATCGCTGACACCCGTCGAGCGATTTACTATGCACGCTATGACCGCGATCACAGGTTGATTTTTGGCTGTGTCGGCAGCACCGACAATGCCGCAGATTTCGGCGGCGTTGCGCGGTTGAAAGAGGGCCTTGGCATCGTCTTCCCTCAACTCAAGGACATCCCGATCGAGGCGACATGGGCCGGGCGCATCGCCGTGACACCGGAGATGATGCCGCACATGCACGAACCTGCGCCGGGCGTGCTTGCGGGTTTGGGGTTCAGTGGCCGCGGAATCGCGATGACTTCTGTCATGGCCCGCACGCTGGTCAAAAAGGCCCTCGGCGCGCCCGATGACACTCTGCCGTTTGCTGTCAGCCCTGTGCAGCCGCTGCCGATGCACTGGGCGTTCCGCAAGTTGATCCCCCTCGCGGCCCCGGCAATGACCCTCCGGGACAAGATCGATACGTTGTTCAACCGCGGCTAAACCGCACCAAAGGGAACCTCAGAATGTCTTGGATTCTATTTCGCGATGCTGATGTCCCCCGTGTCAGAAAGGACATTGGCGATGCGGTTGTGTCCGGAGCGCCGGAACAACATTCCGAACTGAAGTATGCAGGCCATGACGGCACCATCAAATCCGGAATATGGGACAGCACAGCAGGCAGTTTTGTGGCCAATTACGATGGCATTGTTGAGTTTTGCCACGTACTTGAGGGCGCAGCAAAGATCACTACGGATACCGGCGGTAGCTTTGAGGTGTCAGCGGGCGATGCTTTTGTTCTGGAGGAAGGGCTGCGCACCACGTGGCATGTCGACAGCTATATCAAAAAGCACTTTGTCATTTGTGCCGTGGATTAGGCGGAGTGTGTCAGAACGGGGGCCTTGCCGCCGATCAACTGCGTGACCTTGTGGGTCGCTGACAAAAGGGCATCTGACCACCCTTTGATATCCTCGATGTTGTGGCGCGTGTGCACCGTCCAGATATTCAGCACGGCAATCGGTTCGCTCATGTAGTTGAAGATCGGGGCCGATATTCCGAGAAAGTGATCGTATTCTTCCCGGTCGTTGGTTGCATAACCCTGTGCACGCACTGTCTGGAGTGCTGTACGAAACGTATCGGCGTCTGTGATGGTGCGTTCTGTGAACTTTTCGAACACGTGGTCGCTGAGTTTGGCGTCGATGACCGCCTCTGGCAGAAAAGCCAGCAGCGCCTTGCCTGAAGCCGAACAGTGTACCGGTTCGCGCATGCCGGGGCGTTGAAAGTTGCCCACAGACCCCTTGGCTTCGATCAGACGGAGATAGACAACATCTGTTCCACTGGGCACCCCGAGCGTGACGTTGGCGTCAAACAGTCCGTAAAGTCGCATCATCTCATCCAATGCGACAGTCTGGATATCATATCCTGTGTAGGCATTGCGTACCAAGTCGAAGACTTTGGGTCCCAGAAGATAGACCTTGCTGGACTTGTCGTACTGGATCAGATCCTCGGACATCCCGATGCTGATCAAGCGGTGCAGCGTGCTTTTGTTCAGCCCGGTTTCGCGCACAAGCTCGGAAAATGTCAGGGGCTTGTGGGCCGCGCTGATCACCGTCACGACGGACATGAGCTTTTGCACTATCGAGCTTTGCATAGAGGAGGAGTTACTCGCTTTGGCATGGCGCAACAACCATTTCGCCTTCTGGATCGGCGGCGGATCTGACCGTGTAGGCTGTTGGCATACGTTGCAGGATATGGCGCCGACGTGGTTTCGTGAAGGCCCCTTCATCTGCGTTATTGACCGTCGGCCTCCGGTGTTGACGCCTTTGCCATCATATCCTTGTCCGTCACGTAGATACGTATAGCAAAGGCCGAGATCCCCCAAACCGTTGGCGACTTGGGGGATCTCATGTTCGTGAGGGTTCAAACCGCGTTGATCAACGCGAGGATGCCCGCAGCACCGGCTGCCGAAGACTGTGGGTTCTGACCAGTCACGAGATTGCCATCCGTAACTATGTTGACGGTGAAATCCTCGCCGTTCTCAATGGTTGCACCGAGTTCGCGCAGACGGTCTTCCAACAGGAAGGGGACGACGCTGCTCAGGCCCACGGCGTCTTCTTCGCCATTGGTAAAGCCCGTGACGCGCTTGCCCGAAACAAGCGGTGTGCCGTCGGCTTTCTTGGCAGTCACCAGTGCCGCGGGACCGTGACAGACCGCCCCAATAGGTTTGGCCTCTTCGTCAAAGGCTTCGATGAGGTGCGCCAAGATTTCATTGCCGGGGAAGTCCCACATCGGGCCGTGTCCGCCGGGAAAGAAAATCGCATCAAAGCCACCGGCATCAATGTCTGCGAGCGGCGTGGTCTGCGCCAGCGCCCTTTGGGCGTCGGCATCAGCCTCAAAGCGGCGTGTTTCATCAGTTTGCCATTCGGGCAGTGAACTTTTGGGATCAACAGGGGGCTGCCCCCCTGCGACAGAGGCAAGCGTGACTTCTGCGCCCGCATCGCGGAACACGTAATAGGGAGCGGCGAATTCTTCGAGCCAGAATCCGGTTTTGTCTCCTGTGTCGCCCAATTGATCATGTGACGTCAGGACGATGAGAATGCGTGGGTGGGTCATGGTGTATTCCTTTGTAATTTTTGATGTTTTGGAGACGTGTTCATCAGTCGATGGTGTCTTTGCCCAGTTGGCGGAACCAGTCGACATTGTCCCAGAAGGACGTCATGTGCGTGATCTCGCCTGCGTCGTTTGTGTCCAGCACAAAGAAGTGGCGCACTGAGTAGGTTCTGCCTTTGCTGGGCACGCCGAAGGCTTCTTTTTCCTGCGTTCCGGAGATGTCCACATCGACAAATGCCTTGCGTCCGCTGGCGTCGCCCGTGATCGAGCGCAACTTGTTGGTCAGGTCGGGAAAGCTGTCGATCAGAACACCCCAGCTGCCAGGGCCCACCTGTTCGACCGGGCCAGCCAGCGCAAAGGGCACATATTCCACGGTCCCTTCGGGTTGGAACATTGCGACCATCGCATGCACGTCCTGTGCCCGGTAATGATCAAAGAGTTGTGCGGCGATCCTGATTGCGGAATGGGTTTGCGTGCTCATCTTTCTGGTCCTTTTTGCCTTGGGTTTCGCTGTGCGCGGTTGAGATGAGACGAAGCTAACTGTTGTTAAAAGAGGCATTAAGGTGGTACCTGGTGCATTGATTATTGCTGGGAGGCAACAATGCGGTACTTGGACGGCCTTGCGGAATTCTGCGCGGTTGTGACAGAGGGCGGTTTCACGCGGGCCAGCGAGACGCTGGGCGTGTCGGCCTCGTTCATCAGCCGAAGGGTTGCAGATCTTGAGGGTCGTCTGGGAGTGCGGTTGCTGCACCGCACGACGCGCAGTGTGAACCTGACGGACATCGGAATGCGCTACTATGAACGGGCCACGTCTATTCTGGAAGACATCGAGACACTGGAATCAGATCTGGCGGAACAGCAGAACTTGGCCAAGGGCCGCATTCGGGTCGCGGCTGGGGGGTTGTTTGGAGAGACTTGGGTAAGTGGTCAGCTTGCGGCCTTTGCAAGGCTTCATCCTGATGTCGACATTGAGTTGGGGATTACCGACCGCCGGATTGATCTGGTGCGCGAGGGGTATGATTTGGCCGTGCGTCACGGAATGCCCGATGACCCCGACCTTGTTGTGCGCAAAATCGCGCAACGCCGCATGATGGTCTGCGCTGCGCCGGATTATGTGAATCGGCATGGCGTCCCTGCACATCCAAAGGCGTTGGATGCCCATGCCTGTTTGCCTGCGACGGGCCAACGATGGATGTTTCAGGAAGGTGAAAACACCTTCGAGGTGAAAGTGCGTTCCCGGTGGACCAGCAACAATGGCGCAGCACTTGCACATGCGTGCCGGGCGGGTCTTGGCATTACCCGCCTTGCAGAGACGTACTGCACCGAGGGCATTGCGGATGGCTCTCTTGTTGTGTTGCTAAAAGAATTCGAAGTGCCGCCGCAGGAGACAGTGCTGACCTACCCATCCCGAGACCGTTTGCCATATCGGGTGCGCGCGCTGATCTCTTTCTTGACTGACGCAGCGCGCGGGTTGTCGTGAAACCACTGTGACGGGTTGCTCGACGTTGATGAGCGTGGGCCGAACCGGGCTGTCAAAGATGGGAGATTACATTGCCGATAGTCGGGAAAGTGGATGGTGGAGCATAGCGGGATCGAACCGCTGCACTCAGCGTATCGTCGTGAGGCGATGCGCGTCAGTCAGCGACCGACATTGATTTTGGGAGATTACATTGCCGATAGTCGGGAAAGTGGATGGTGGAGCATAGCGGGATCGAACCGCTGACCTCCTGCATGCCATGCAGGCGCTCTCCCAGCTGAGCTAATGCCCCATCCTTGTGGCTGTCTCCAGCCGTGCGCGGTGATTAGGCGCTTTGCCGGGCGGGATCAAGGTCTAATTGACCCCGCCAAGCGGTGTTGTTCAGGAGTCGTCGTCTTCGGACGCGACGTCGGCCAGCTCTTCGAGCGGCACTGTGTCCTCGTCTTCGTCATCATCCAGCAGATCATCATCCAATTCGACGTCCGCGTCGCCATCGTCCAGCACTTGATCTTCGTCATCTACTGCTGTGCTGGCCTTGGCTTTTGCTGTCACAGCATCCTCGGCATCAGCCGCGATCATACGGGTTTTGGCATTGTCGATTTCGACGGCCTCGCCTGTGTAGGGGCTGACGATCGGCGACCGGTTCATGTCGTAAAAGCGTTTGCCGGTGGTGGGGCAAAGCCGTTTCGTTCCCCATTCTTCCTTGGGCATGCGTCATCCTTTTGCTAGCGGGTGAGGGCGCGCCGAAGGCGGCCTCTATTGCGGCGATTCTGGGCAAGTGCCATAAGGCCGGGACGGAGTCAAAGGCTTATGCCGAGGCCGGGGCCTTGCGATGGGGAAATGGGGTGGCTGAGCACGTCCTTCAAGGGGATCCAGATATTGATCTGGTGTTGCGCTCGTCGCCGCGGGCCCGGCGCATCACATTGCGTGTGTCGCAGTTGGATGGCCGTGTCACGTTGACCTTGCCAAACGGTGTGCCGCCTCGCGAGGCGTTGGAGTTTGCCCGGGCCAAGGAGGACTGGATTCGCGCCCACATGGCCCGCCGTCCCGAGACAGTGCTGGTCGAACTTGGGGCTAACATCATGATTGAGGGGCGTGTGCGCCGCGTTGTTGCAGGATCTGGTCGTGCCGTGCGCTTGAACGAAGACACGCTCGCCGTGCCGGGCGCGCCCGATTCCGTGCCGCGTCGCGTCGTGGGGTTTTTGAAGGCCAGGGCGCGGGATGTACTTGTCCATGCGTCGGATGTTTATGCTGATCGGCTGGGCCGCTCCTATAGCGGTATCAGTTTGCGCGACACGCGCTCACGTTGGGGATCGTGTTCTTCGACGGGCCGCTTGATGTATTCGTGGCGCCTCATCCTCGCTCCACCAGATATTCTGCAATATGTCGCCGCCCACGAGGTTGCCCATCTGGCGCAGATGAACCATTCGCCCGCCTTTTGGGATGAAGTAAGCCGCATTCACGGTCCGTATGCTGCCCCGCGTCGTTGGTTGCGCACCCACGGGACAGATCTGCATCGTTACCGCTTTGAGAATTGACCGACCGAACGCTTTGTGATCACAACGGGTCATGAGCACATCTGCCCGCACTCGAGACACGCTTTCCGCCGCCCATGACCGCGTTTTTCGCCGCTTGCGCACTCGGATCATGCATGGCGACATTGCGCCGGGGCAGGCGCTGACCCTGCGTGGTATTGGCAAACAATATGACGTGTCGATGACGCCCGCGCGCGAGGCGGTTCGCCGTCTGGTAGCCGAAGGCGCATTGACCATGTCGGCGTCAGGCAGGGTGTCGACGCCGGAACTGTCCAACGAGCGGATCGAGGAACTGGCGGCCCTGCGTGCCTTGATCGAAGTAGAATTGGCCACCCGTGCGTTGCCCCGTGCGCACCTTGCGTTGATCGAACGCTTGCAGACTATCAATGCCTCTGTGGCCGAGGCGGTCGCCCATCGCGATGCCGTCAGTTACATCCGCACCAACCTGGAATTTCATCGCACACTTTATTTGCGCGCCCAGGCCCCCGCGATGCTGGCCATGACAGAGACGGTCTGGCTGCAGATGGGGCCGACGATGCGGGCTCTTTATGGGCGGCTCCGCAGAACCGAGCCGCCGCAATATCACCGGCTTATCATTGCGGCATTGCGGGCGGGTGATGAACCCGGGTTGCGCATCGCTGTCCGTTCGGACGTGACACAAGGTTTGCGGATGTTGGCAAGCTGATTTCAACCCTTTGATAACTAACCTGCTGTATCGCATTCCGTGCAAACGAGGATGTCTTATGTCTGTGCCTGATTTCACGCTGTTTGATACAATAGAACAGGCGATTTTTGTCCTGACGGAAGATCCGTCGGGCAACATTACATACGCGTTTGTCAATCGTTACATGCGCGAGCGTCTGGACAAACCACTCGGGGAAATTGTCGGAATGACTGCCCGCGAACTCTATGACGGTCGTGCCAGCGAGAATGTGTATCGCCGCCATACACAGGCATGGACCAGCGGTGCTGAGGCATTTCACGAAGTTGCCGTGCCGGTGGCGGGCGAAACTGTGTGGGTGCGTACGAACCTCTCACCGATCCATGACGAAAGTGGGCGCATGACCCATATGGTTGGGTTCGCTCATGATGTAACCAAACAAAAGGAACTGGAACAGGCCCAAACGATGGCGTCGGCCATGGCGGGTGAAATGGAAGATTTTGTGAGCCTCGCCGCTCATGATCTGCGCAGCCCCATGGCGAATGTGCGTATGTTGACCGACCTGCTGCGCGAAGGCTTTGTCGACATGGGGGATGGCAAACTCGAGATGATCGAAATGATCGAAAAGATCTCGGAGCGGGCGTTGATGCTGGTGTCGGATGTCTTGTCGCAAGCCGTGGCGACCCGCGCACAGATCAGCAACCGCATCTTTAACTTCGAAGACCTGTGTGACGATGTGCTGGTGACATTGGATCCGTCCCGGCATCACCACGTGTTTGTCAGTCCGATCCACGTCGAGGGGGATTACACAGCCATTCAGATTATTCTGCGTAATCTGATCGACAATGCATTCAAACATGCAGGCTCAAACCAGATCGAAATCACCATCGACATGGAAGCGCAGGACGACAAGACGTTGCTGTTGACGGTCTGCGATGATGGCAAGGGGTTTGCAGATCCGGCATTGGCATTTCTTGATGGCGGAGAGTTGAATAATCAAAGCGGATTTGGCCTTTTGGGGGTGCGCAGGTTGGTGCGCTCTCGCGGGGGTACGATTTCTGCTGTAGTACCCGCGTCGGGCCAGGGGGCCGAGGTCCGCGTGACCCTGCCCGGATATACGCTGGACGGTAATACCGCGACCAAGTTGCTGGCGAGTGCCTGAAGCCATCCGACGAAAACTGAAACACGGGATTTCAGCACGTGAGATGACAAACTCAGCTTAAAACTGTTTTGAATTTACAAAAGAAAACATAGGTGCAGGCCGCGACTGTGCTCCGTTTGATCGAGTGTTTTTGTGTTGCCAGACAATGAGCTGCCACGATTGGTCGATTGGTGCGACGTGAAACGCCATTCCTATCAGAGGAAGCTCGATCCAATTTAGACATCGCCCGTTCAATACGCAGGAACTTTCGTTCATGCTCAACGTGAGGCTGCGGTGCCGATCAAAACAGGGTGCATACCCGGAGGTGTGGATCAGGCCGCAAGGCCGTGCTCGCCCAGTGACAGAAATTTTTGGCGCCGATCCCGAATCAATGCATTGGGTGCTTTGTCGGTCAACTCTTCCAGCATTGCGCCTATCGCGTTGCCAACAGCCGAAAAGGTTTGCTCGCGGTGGCGATGCGCTCCGCCGACACTCTCGGTTATGATGCGGTCAATGACCCCAAGCTGTTTGAGGTCCTGTGCTGTCAGGCGCAAGGCTTCGGCTGCTTCGCGCATCTTTTCTGCGTCTTTCCACAGGATCGACGCGCAGCCCTCGGGGCTGATCACCGAGTAGACAGAGTGCTCCAGCATCGCGATCCGGTTTGCGGTGGCAAATGCAACGGCCCCACCGGACCCCCCCTCGCCGATGATGACGGACACCAGCGGTACGCCGATTTGCAGACACTTTTCGGTCGAACGCGCAATGGCCTCGGACTGTCCGCGTTCTTCCGCGCCTTTTCCGGGGTAGGCTCCGGGTGTGTCGACCAATGTGATCACAGGCAAATTGAAGCGATCCGCCATATCCAGCAGGCGGATAGCCTTGCGGTAGCCTTCTGGCCGCGCCATCCCGAAATTCCGCTCGATCCGGGACTTGGTGTCATTGCCCTTTTCGTGGCCAATTATTACAACGGGCCGGTCGTTGAACCGGGCTATCCCGCCCATCACTGCGTGATCATCAGCAAAGTTGCGATCGCCAGCGAGAGGTGTGTATTCGGTGAACAGCGTGTCGATATAGTCAACGCAATGTGGACGATCGGGATGACGTGCAACCTGACATTTCCGCCACGGGGTCAGATCGGCGTATAGCTCTTCGAGAAGTGTAACAGCCTTGGCATCGAGGCCCGCAACCTCGTCAGCGATGTCCATTTCTTCGTTTTGGCGAGCCAGTGCACGCAACTCTTCTGCCTTGCCTTCGATTTCGGCCAGCGGTTTTTCAAATTCGAGATATTGCGTCACGCCCGTGCCCCTTGATGCTTTGGCCGATATATGGCCGGGGCGGGCGTGATTTGCAATGTCAGGGGAACAAAACCGGGTAAAGCGAGGCGACCAAAAGGACGGCCATTGTCCTGTTGAACAACCGCAACCGCCTCGGATTTGTTAGGACGCGCGCCATTTGTTGCCCCAACAGAGTCCATGACGACACCGAAGGTAGGTTGATAGCCCCAAAGACCAGCGCCACCAGCCCAATCGCGCCAAGAGTTGTGTTTGGCGAATAGACAGTGATCGCTGTCAACGCCATGGTCCACGCCTTGGGGTTGACCCATTGAAACGCGGCCGCCTGCAGGAACGTCATCGGATTGCCCTTGGAGGCCCCATCCTTGATCGGGGCGGCAGAAGCGATTTTCCATGCCAGATACAGCAGGTAGAGTACGGATGCGGTTTTGAGGATCGTGTGACTGACCGGGTATTGCTCAAAGATCTGCACCAGCCCGGCCCCCACCAAAAGGATCATGACAGTGAACCCAATCCCGATCCCGAGCATGTGCGGCACTGTGCGTCGAAATCCGAAGTTTGCGCCCGATGCCATGAGCATCAGGTTGTTTGGACCCGGTGTGATGGAGCTGACGAAAGCAAAGACGGCCAGTGCTGTGAGGATGTCAAGAGTCATGTGCAATGAATGCGTTTGCAAAACTGGTTTGTCATTGCGAATGTGCGGCTGTTTAAGTGGAATTTGCAATTTATGCCTGATCTTGACCGAATAAGTGAGCGGATATTGCGTGAGTTGAGCCTTGATGGTCGCATCAGCAATATCGAGTTGGCGGAGCGCGTTGGACTGTCGCCATCCGCTTGCTTGCGTCGTGTGCAGGATCTGGAGCGGCGCGGTATTATCACAGGGTATCGCGTGGTGCTTGATCGCGCCAAGCTGGGCACAGGATTTGTCGCCTATATCGGCGTTGGTCTGAATGATCATTCCAAGGCATCTCAGGAAGCGTTTGAGCGCGCCATGTTGCACGCACCAGAAGTGCGCGAGTGCCACAACATCACGGGTCCGATCGAATATTTGTTACGCGTCGAGTGCGCTGACCTGCCGAGTTACAAGGCGTTTCACACTGACCTGCTGGGCGCGTTGCCGCAGGTGAATGCCATAACCACCTATGTTGTGATCGGCGCGCCAAAAGATGAGCGGGCGTAACGGGCTTGGTGAATCTGCGTGCGGCCTTAGCCCTTTTTGCTCGTCAGGATTTATTTGGAACGGTGAGGGGCGGCGTTACTGCACGGCTTGTGCGCTGATGGCTGCAAAAATAACGTCCAGTTCCTGCGCCAATTTCGCCAATTCAGGTCCGGCTTCGTCGATGTACGGGCCAAAGACAGTGGTGGGTAGTTTGTAGCTGAGCGTGGCTGTGTCATCCTTGTTCTCGGTCACGTACATGCGAATGGGAGCTTCGATCATGGCGGCGGTCGACAGTTTCAGCACATTGACGGCGAAGACGTTGTTGAACAGGCCAATCACCCTGTTGCCGGGGATTGTGATGCCGCGGTTCCTGGCGGCACCCGTCGGTCCGGCTTGGGTGACAACCCCCATCTTGTTGGCCTTGGCTGCTTTTTTTAAGTCATCTATCAGCGCGTCGTATGATTTTTGGGTGACCGTAACGGACCAGCCGTCACGCGCCGTCATTTCGGCAAAAGCTGGCATGGTCAGGCAGATGAAGGCGAGCGTGGCGAGGATGCGTCGCATGGATGGTGTCTCCGGGACTGGTGAGGCGCTTTTACCAAAGCACGGGTGGCGAGACCTTGCCCAATCACGCTTACGTGCGCCAGAAGGCGCTTTGATTGAACCCGCACTGCATGTATCGCAGCAATATGTTGCGATTTGTCTTGATAGCAGTGTTGTTGGTGGCGGGATGCGGGTCTGAACGTGGCGATGGCCCGACCTCTGCGAGTGTGGTCGACATGCCGCTGTTTCCCAATGAAACGCCGCAGTTGCGGGCCTTGATTGTGGCCGCAGCCGCCGAAAATGATGTGCCGGTGTCCTTGGTGCAGCGTGTGGTTGTTCGAGAGAGCACCCACCGCCCAGGGGCCCGCAATGGCCCGTATTATGGATTGATGCAGATCCTGCCTGCGACGGCGCGGTCTATGGGGTTTCGTGGTTCGCCGGAGGCTTTGCTGGATGCGGAGACCAACCTGAAGTACGCGGTGCGCTATCTGCGGGGCGCATGGTTGGTGTCGGGCGGTGACGAAGCCGCGGCCGTCATGTGGTATGCGCGCGGCTATTATTACGAGGCAAAACGGCTGGGACTGGTGGCAGAGACTGGCGTGGATGGTCGCAAGGTCTGGCCTGATTGAGAACGTTGGGTAACGCTGTTTGGCCTTTGGCCAAATGCGCCCCACCCACCGTCCCTTGGGGCTTCGTCTCTCAGTCTGACGTGATCATTTCAGATTGCTTCACGATCACCTCTGCCTGCTTGATCGAGGCGATATCGACAAGGCGCCCTTTGTAGACAGTTGCCCCTTCGCCGTTGGCTTTGGCCGTTTCCATCGCCGCCAGGATTTCGCGCGCTTCGGTGACGGCCTCTGTTGAAGGGGTGAAGACGTCGTTGGCCAGAACAACCTGTTTGGGGTGGATTGCCCATTTGCCGACCATGCCCAGTGTGGCGGAGCGTCGTGCTTGTGCTTTGAACCCTTCGTCGTCCGAAAAGTCACCGAACGGTCCATCTACGGGCAGCACGCCGTGTGTGCGACAGGCGGCCACGATTGCGACCTGCGCCCAGTGCCACGGATCGGACCAGTGTTTTTGTCCTTCGTGCATCATGTAGTAGTTTTCCTGTGTGCCGCCGATGCCGGTGGTTTGCATGCCCATGGAGGCGGCAAAATCTGCAGCACCAAGGCTCATCGCCACAAGGCGGGGGGAGGCGGCGGCGATCTCTTCGACATGGGCGATGCCTGCGGCGGATTCGATAATCACCTCGAAGTTGATGGGTTTGGTGCGTCCCTTTGCGGCTTCGATGGCGCTGACCAGGGCGTCGACAGCGTAGATGTCTGCCGCATTGCCCACTTTGGGGATCATGATTTGATCAAGCCGGTCGCTGGCCTGTTCCAGCAGATCCACCACGTCCCGGTACCAATAGGGCGAGTCGAGCCCGTTGATCCGCACGCTCAGCGTCTTGCTGCCCCAGTCAATCTCCCCGATTGCGGCAATGACATTGGCGCGCGCGCTGTCTTTGTCGGACGGTGCGACGCTGTCTTCGAGGTCGAGGTTGACGACGTCCGCAGCCGATCCTGCCATTTTCTCGAAGATTGCTGGCCGCGAGCCGGGGCCGAAGAGCTGGCAGCGGTTGGGGCGGGCTGGTGGCGTGGGTTGAAGGCGAAAGGACATGTGACACCCTTGGGTAAGATTATTGCGTGATATCTGGGGTCAGCAGGTATTAAATTGCGCAAGCGCCCGCAAGGACGATTTTGCAGCTGCAGCATGATCGTTGCATGCTTGAGGGCAGGGCGCTTTATTCAGGGCGTTTTCGCAGAAATTTTGCAAATATCTTCGTCAAATGTCGAAATCGAAGCTTCATTTGCGATGGTGTTGCGCAAAAATTGCGGCATTCTGTGCGAAACTTGGCCAAGGGGAATGTCCAGATGATTCAGACACCGTATCTTTTGTTTTTGGGCGATGCGCCGGATCAATTGGCGGCAAAGGTCGCCCAGGGTATCAAGGATTGGCGTCCCGAGAATGCAGTTGGTCAATTCCGGTTGCCCGGCTGCGGGGCGGACATGGGTCTGACAGACATGAGTCTGGAAGAGGGTTTGGCGGCAGGTGCCAAGACCCTTGTCATTGGTGTGGCCAACCGTGGTGGCATCATTTCGGACGAGTGGAAGGTTGTTCTCGTGAAGGCCTTGCAGATGGGGTACGATCTGGCGGCGGGTCTGCACAATTTGCTGCGCAATGAAGACGAGTTGCAGGCGGCAGCCAAAGTAAATGGCCGCACGTTGCACGATGTCCGCGTGCCCTCTGTTGCCTATCCCATCGCCAATGGAGTCAAGCGCACCGGCAAGCGGGTATTGGCCATCGGCACCGATTGTTCATGTGGCAAGATGTACACTGCGATGTCCATGGATGCGGAGATGAACAAGCGTGGCATGAAGTCCACCTTTCGCGCGACAGGCCAGACCGGCATTCTGATTACCGGTAAGGGTGTGCCTTTGGACGCTGTGATCGCGGATTTTATGGCGGGCGCAGTAGAGTATCTGACCCCGGACAATGATGCGGATCACTGGGATCATATCGAGGGTCAGGGCAGCCTGTTCCATGTGTCTTATTCCGGTGTGACCATGGCCCTGATCCATGGCGGTCAGCCGGATGCGTTGGTGTTGTGCCATGAGCCGACACGCACGCACATGCGTGGTTTGCCCCACTACGGTTTGCCATCGCTGGAGCAATTGCGAGATACGGCCCTACCCATCGCGCAGGTCGCCAACCCGGATTGCATTGTCGCGGGTGTTTCGGTGAATACAAAAGCGTTGGATGAAGACGCGGCACGCGCTTGTCTGGCAGAGATCGAAGATCGTATGGGGTTGCCAGCGACCGATCCGTTCCGGTTTGGTGCGGCAAAGCTGGTGGATGGACTGTTCACAGACTGAGTGCCCCTTGGTTGAACGGCCCTTCGGGGAAAGTTTATTTTGCAAGATGAAGGTGGATCATGCGCATTGAGGTAAGCCGGGATGTGTTTCCCCTGGCGCAGGTGTTCACCATTTCCCGTGGCTCTCGCACCGAGGCCCATGTTCTGACCGTGCAGGTTTCGGACGGTGTTCATACAGGCTGGGGCGAATGTGTGCCTTATGCCCGCTATGGCGAAACCCTGGACAGCGTCACGAACGAGATTGCGGAGTTGTCTGGCGGCATCACGCGGGCTGCGCTGTATGATCTGTTGCCTGCGGGAGCGGCCCGCAACGCGGTAGACTGCGCCATGTGGGATCTGGAGGCCAAACAATCCGGAAAGCGCGCGTGGCAACTGGCAGGTCTGACGGAACCGGGGCCTGAGATTACCGCATATACACTATCCCTCGACACACCTGAGGCGATGCAGGCGCAGGCGGCACAGAATGCCTTTCGCCCCTTGCTGAAGATCAAATTGGGCACACCGGACGACATGCCCCGTCTGGAGGCGGTACGTGCTGGTGCGCCCAAGTCCCGTATTATCGTTGATGCCAATGAGGGTTGGTCGGCAGAGGTATACACGGACCTTGCCCCTCACCTGCTACGTTTGTGTGTCGACATGGTAGAGCAACCTTTGCCTGCGGGTGAGGATGATGCTCTGATTGGTCTTGAGCGCCCTGTGCCTTTGTGTGCTGACGAGTCCTGCCATGACAGGGCATCCCTGCCTGCCCTCAAGGGCAAGTATGACATGATCAACATCAAGATCGACAAAACCGGTGGCTTGACCGAAGCCCTTGCCCTGCGCGATGCAGCTGTCAGCGAAGGTTATGAGGTTATGGTTGGCTGCATGGTCGGTTCGTCGCTTGCGATGGCACCGGCGACGCTTGTCGCTCAGGGTGCGGCAGTGGTGGACCTTGACGGGCCGTTGCTGTTGGCCGAAGACCGGGACCAACCTTTGATTTTTGACGCCGCCGGGGTGCATCCACCCACGGCCGCTTTGTGGGGATGAGCATGCGCACAGTCTATGTAAACGGAGAGTACCTGCCCGAAAACGAAGCCAAGGTTTCGATCTTTGATCGCGGTTTCCTGATGGCGGACGGTGTTTACGAGGTAACATCGGTTTTGGATGGCAAGCTGATCGATTTTGACGGTCATGCCGTACGTTTGCAGCGTTCATTGAATGAGTTGGACATGGCCAACCCGATTTCGAAAGAGGACTTGCTGGAAGTGCACCGTGAACTGGTGCGTTTGAACGGGATCGAAGAGGGCATGATCTATTTGCAGATCACGCGCGGCGCGCCGGATGATCGCGACTTTGCGTTTCCGGACCCTGAAAAGACGCCGTGCACGGTTGTCCTGTTCACGCAAAACAAGCCGGGGCTGGCCAACAATCCAGCGGCCCTCAAGGGCATGAAGGTGATTTCCATTGACGACATCCGTTGGGGCCGTCGTGACATCAAGACTGTGCAACTGCTGTACCCGTCCATGGGCAAGATGATGGCCAAGAAAGCGGGTGCGGACGATGCGTGGATGATTGAGGACGGTTTCGTGACCGAAGGCACATCCAACAACGCCTATATCGTGAAAGGTAACAAGATCATTACGCGCGCCCTTTCCAATGACATCCTGCACGGGATCACCCGTGCCGCCGTGTTGCGGTTCGCCAAGGAAGCGCAGATGGAAGTGGAAGAGCGAAACTTTACCATCGAAGAGGCGCGCGAGGCGGACGAGGCATTTATCACCTCGGCGTCGACCTTTGTGATGCCTGTTGTCGAAATTGACGGTGTTTCATTGGGTGATGGCACACCGGGCCACGTGGCGCCGCGCTTGCGCGAAATCTACCTTGATGAGAGTTTGAAAAAAGCGATCTGAGGAGATCGCGACTGCTCTCTGCACTTGAAATTTGTGTGATCAACGACCATCTCTAATGTAAATTGTGTTTACTTTGGGAGGTAAATTAATGTCAGAAGAGTTTATTTTCGGGTTGTTGAGCGAGAACCTTGTGCTGATCCTTGGCGCATTTCTGCTGTTCTTGTGTCTGTTTCTGGCCATCAAAATCGTACCGCAAAGTGAGAAATACGTGGTGGAGCGCTTTGGGCGCCTGCATGCGGTTCTTGGGCCCGGCATCAACTTTATCGTTCCATTCCTAGATGTGGTGCGCCACAAGGTATCGGTGCTGGAGCGTCAGTTGCCCAATGCCAGTCAGGACGCAATCACGTCTGATAACGTGCTGGTGCAGGTTGAAACGTCGATCTTTTACCGTGTGACCGAGCCGGAGCGGACAGTGTACCGTATCCGCGACGTTGATGGTGCTGTGCAAACTACGGTGGCCGGGATCGTGCGCGCCGAGATTGGTAAGATGGAGTTGGACGAGGTTCAGTCGAACCGCTCGCAACTGATCAACGAGATCAAGCATCTGGTCGAAGAGGCCGTGAACGACTGGGGGATTGAGGTCACCCGGGCGGAAATCCTCGATGTAAACCTCGACAGTGCAACCCGCGAAGCGATGTTGCAGCAATTGAACGCGGAACGCGCCCGTCGCGCTGCTGTGACCGAGGCTGAGGGCCACAAACGGGCGACTGAGCTGAACGCTGATGCGGAGCTTTATGCGGCTGAACAAGCGGCCAAGGCGCGCCGCGTCGAGGCCGAAGCCGAAGCCTATGCAACGCAAGTAGTTGCGGATGCGATTCAGACCCATGGTATTGAGGCCGCGCAGTTTCAGGTCGCTTTGAAACAGGTCGAAGCTGTGGCGGACATTGCCAAGGGTGAAGGTCAGCAGACTGTCTTTTTGCCTGCCAGTGCGATGGACGCCTTTGGAGAAGCCTTTGGCATGTTGGCAGGGCGGAAGAAGCTATGAGCGATCTTTGGACAGTCTGGTGGGTCTGGATCGTCGCGGCGCTGGTCTTGACGATCATCGAGGTTTTCATCCCCGCCTTTGTGTTTCTGGGCCTCGCCGTTGGCGCGTTGGTCGTGGGCCTCGGACTCGGCTTTGGTCTATTGGGTGCGATCGGTGTGACCGTGCCGATGTTGCTGATGTTGTTTGCGGTGGCGTCCGTGATCGCAGCCCTTGCTCTGCGCGCGATCATTGGGGTGCGCCGTGGTCAGGTGAAGCATTGGGACCGCGACATCAACGAGTGAGTGTTACGGTTGGCGGTGTGCCGCCAACCTGTCAGGGATAGCGCGGCGTGCGTCCGAGCAATTCGTCCAGTTGCCGCGCAATCCACCCATGTGGGATAAAGTGCCCGCCCGGATGAATGTCGAGGCTGACCCGGTGTCCCTCGCTGCAATTGTTCCATTCGGTCCGTTGCAGTGTCAGAAAGTCCACCTGTTGCCACGGTCCTTTTGCTTCTGCCGCGCCACACCCCATCATATCGCGCCATAGATAAACGGGATATGTTGTGTCCTCGCCCGGTCCAAATGGAAAATCGAGCACATTGTCCGCAAGACCATGCACGTGCCGCGCTTCTTTGGGCATTTCTGCGCAATCCTCGGACTGGTTCAACGTTCCCGAGATTCCCAACAAGGCACGAATGTTCAGTCGCGTCCCACGGTCACAGGCGACGCGCCATGCCATGATGGACCCGTAGGAATAGCCCGACAGATATATATTGTCAGGATCGACGGGGTAGCGCGCAATGACGTCTTCAATCACCTCTTGGGCAAAGGCAACGTCCTCCGTTTCTGCACTCCAGAAGTTCCATGTTTTGCGGTTGCCATTCGGGGCGATCAGCAGCACACCGCGCCTTCGCGTCGCGCCCGAGATCCGCTGGTGCTGCACCGGTAAAGCCCCGGTGCGTTGCCAGCCATGAAAATGGATCAGCACTGGCAGGGGGCTTTTGCCGTCCCAATTATCGGGTTCCTTGACGTGGTATGAACGATCCCCAATCGGGCAAGGCACGTCGAGCCCGCAGTCTTTCCATGGACCCATGGCGAGGGTCGGCGCCGCCCAGATCAGGGCGAGTAAGGCAAACACATATCTCATGTTTCGCACGCTAGGCATCTCGTTGTGATTGTCACGTCACGTTGTTGTGGTTTTTGTCATCGCTGTTGCGCTGTTTGATCGCTGCAAGCCATTTGTCGATCAACAGGATCGGTGCGAGCACGATTGTCCACCCGACGGCATTCAAGAGTGTGAAAGTCAGTTTGAGCGCACGCGGCATATCGGATTGCCACAGGAAGACGTGGGCAATCACGATCATGCTGACCAGTGTTATGACGAGCAATACACGCATAACTCGAACATAGTGTGGCCGTGCGGTGTGGAAAGAGTGATGCTCTCCGAAGTGGGTGCGCTTGTGGAAATCGGACCTTTAGGGGGGAACTGAGAACGTGAGTTTGCGCGATGTCTTTAGCGGCTGAGCCCGCCATGCAGAGTTGGCACGTCCAAAGCAGAGAATCCGTAGTGACGCAACCAACGCAGATCGCTGTCAAAGAAGGCGCGCAGATCCGGTACGCCGTATTTCAGCATGGCAATCCGGTCGATCCCCATACCAAAGGCAAAACCCTGCCATTCCTCTGGGTCGATGCCGCCCGCTTGCAGAACCTTTGGGTGCACCATGCCGGACCCAAGGATTTCGAGCCAGTCGTCGCCTTCGCCTACTTTCAGGGTGCCGCCTTCCCATGAACAGCGAATGTCGACCTCGGCCGAAGGTTCGGTGAACGGGAAGTGCGAAGCGCGGAAACGCAGGTCCACGCCGTCGACTTCGAAGTAAGACTTCACAAACTCTTCCAACACCCATTTCAGGTTCGCCATGGAGATATCCTTGTCGATGGCGAGCCCTTCGACCTGATGGAACATCGGTGTGTGCGTCTGATCGTAATCGGCGCGGTACACGCCGCCGGGGCAAATGATGCGCGTCGGCGCGCCAGAGGCCTCCATCGAGCGGATCTGGACGGGTGACGTATGTGTGCGCAACACGTGGGGCGGGCGGTTGTCGCCCTCGGCGCGGTGCATATAAAACGTGTCCATCTCGGCCCGCGCTGGGTGGTGGCCGGGGATGTTCAGGGCATCAAAGTTGTACCAATCGGTGTCGATGCGCGGCCCTTCGGCGACTGAGAAGCCCATTTCAGCAAAGATGGCTGTCACCTCTTCGCTGACCTGAGAGATCGGGTGAATTGTTCCGGTGCGCGTTGGACGCGACGGTAGGGAGACGTCCAGCCATTCTGTGCGTAGCCGTTCATCAAGCGCTGCATCCGCCAGCGCGGCCTTTTTGGCGGACAGCGCACTGTTGATTTCGTCTTTGAGTGCATTGAGAGCGGGCCCGGCGATCTGTCGTTCCTCTGGCGTCATCTTGCCCAGTTCGCGCATTTTCAATGCGACTTCGCCTTTTTTGCCGACAGCCGCGATCCGGATGTCTTCCAGCCCGGTTTCGTCCGCCGCATCCGCGATCTGGCTTAGGTACTTTGCTTTCAAATCGTCCATGACATGCCCTGATTTTACGCTGTTCTGCTAACTTGTAGGGGGGGCGATTGCAAGGCGACGTGGTGCAAGTTTGCTAGGCGTGCAGAAAGCGCGTTGGGCGTGTTCAGGGGGATTCGCTCCGGTATGACACCATTCAACCACAGGTTCAGTCTGCGCGAGCGAGAGTCGCAACATTGGGTGCAGTGGGTTGCGAAAAACCTGTGGATTAAATGGAAAAATGCAGAATACGGCATCTTGATGCGCTTGAGATACAGACCACAACATGTATGCTTTGCATCATATACGGGTATTTATGCGCACGAGTCTGCCGACGCGCGCTGACAGGAAGCAAAGTTACGCCGGAATTGCTACGGCGCGCTATTTCGATCTGGACTGGGGGACAGAGAAATGACGAGATTGACCATGAATTCGCAAGGCGGCCTACCGCCACGCAGCGCGGCATTTGCGCCTCCGCCTGAACCGCCAAAGCCGAAGGTTCCCGTATGGTTCTACATTGGTGGTGGGGCCCTGTTCTTGCTCATGTTCGCGGCACTTGTGGTGACATCCACATTGCTGTTCGTGCAATCAAAGGAAACCGAAATTGCGGCGCGAACTGCTGCGCCTGCGACTGTGCAAGCCCCCGTTGCGGCAGCTGCGCTGCCTCAGGGCGAGGCGATGGAGGCCGAAGAAACAGTTGCGACGCGAGCCAGCGTGAACCTGTTGGACAGCGAATTGCAGGTCGACGCCACGCCGACCGCGCTGGCTGCTACAGCCGCAGTTGATCTCAAACCGTCCACTTTGGACGTCCTCAAAAGCCTGAACGTGTCAGAGAAACTGCCAAACTGCGTTGATTATCTGGACACGATGGCCAAGATCACGGACGTACGCTTCCCGCTTGGCAGCAATTTACCTCACACGTCCGACTTACCTCGGGTGCGCAACATCGCAACTGCGCTGGCTTTGTGCCCGGACGTAAAGATGGTGGTTGAAGGGCATTCAGACCAACGCGGCAATCCTGTCATCAACCGCGACCTCAGCTGGTATCGTGCCGAAACAGTGATCCAGATCCTGAAATCCGAAGGTTTTGACACAACAGGGTTTGAACCCCAAGGTTTCGGTGCCACGCGACCAATCAACCTGAGTGGTACAGACGCGGGTGAAGCAGAGAACCGCCGCGTGCAGTTTATGCTTGTGCCAGCAGATACAGTTGTGACGGACACGTTGGCGCGCAACTGATCGCAGATCAGTGCGCGGTTCAGGCGGCGCACTGCGGGCGTTTCAGATCTCGCCTGACGCTTCGATCATCACCGGAACGTTTCTTGTCTTTCGAATTTTGTCGTCAAGTGACCAAATTAAATGTGAAACGGCTCTAGTGGCCTCATCCTTCTCGGTCATAAAAAAAGGCCTCTCCAGACGGGAGAGGCCTTTTTGCTATTGAATGTGATCTGCGATCAGGCGGACAGGGCGCCTTTGGCTTGATCCACGATCGCAGCGAATGCGTCGGGCTCGTTCACGGCCAGATCGGCCAGAACCTTGCGGTCCACTTCGATGCCAGCCAGCGACAGGCCGTTGATGAAGCGGCTGTACGTCAGGGCTTCGTCATGGGCGCGTACTGCGGCGTTGATGCGCTGGATCCACAGCGAGCGGAAATTGCGCTTGCGGTTATGACGGTCACGGGTCGCGTACTGGTTGGCTTTGTCAACGGCCTGACGGGCGACCTTGAAGGTGCTCTTGCGGCGGCCATAGTAGCCTTTGGCGGCCTTGATGACCTTCTTGTGACGGGCGTGTGCGACGGTTCCACCTTTGGTGCGGGACATATCTTATCCTCCTATCAGCGGTCGTAGGGCATGAAGCCCTTGACGATTTTGGCGTCGGGGGCCGACAGGGTCGTGGTGCCACGGGCGTCACGGATGAATTTGCGGGTACGTTTGATCATGCCGTGGCGCTTGCCGGCCTGACCTGCCATGACCTTACCGGTCGCGGTCACTTTAAAGCGCTTTTTGGCGCTCGATTTCGTCTTCATCTTGGGCATTTCCGTCTCCATCGTTTGAATTCGGTATTTACGCGACTCGGCATGCCACTTGGGCCGGACGCGCGGAACGAGATGGGCATATGAGGGCTTTGGACATTCGGGTCAAGCGCAAAGATGCCGACTTGGCTCAGAACTTAGCACTAAGGGTGGCTTGCTGTGCCGTCAGGGCAAATACTTGGCTGCCACCCGCACGAACGCATCCGGGATGGTTTCCAGTGTGTACCCGCCCGGCGCCGTCTGGATCGCATAGAGTATCATGCCCCCCGCGATCAGAATTGTCAGTGCCGATGCTCGCGGTGCGCGTCCGTCTGTAATCGCTGACAAGATGGAGGGCACTGAAAACCCTGCCAGAATGATACCCAGCACCATCAGCAAATCTGCGTCCATGTCCGTTAACCCCTGACCCAAACTGGGGCAAAGTTACTCTGGATCGGTGGCGTAAATCAAACGTTCATCACAGGGCGCAACGCGCAGGATATTTGTAGTGCCAGTCACGTTGAACGGGACACCGGCGGTGACAACCACCTGATCCTCTGTTGAGGCAAAACCGTGCTTGCGTGCTGCAAGTGCAGCAGCAACCACAGCGCCCTTGAAGCGGTCCACCGTTTCGGTGACCACGCAATTGCATCCCCAGCTCAGCGCCATGCGTCGTGCCGTCCGTACGAGCGGCGTCAACGCGATGATCGGCACGCGTGGCCGTTCCCGCGCTACCAGCAGGGCCGTTGTGCCGGATTGCGTAAAGCAGCAGATCGCCTTGATGTCTGTGGTCTCTGCAATTTCGCGTGCAGCGGCCACAATGCCGTCCGCAACAGTGCTGCGGCTCAGGGTGCGCGAGGCTTCGATGATCTGCGTATAGGTCGGGTCCAGTTCGACCTCGGCGGCGACGCGGTCCATGGTCGTCACCGCTTCAATGGGAAAGCTGCCCGCAGCACTTTCTGCACTCAGCATCACCGCGTCCGCGCCTTCGTAGATGGCTGTTGCCACGTCGCTGACTTCGGCGCGTGTCGGCATCGGGCTTTCGATCATGCTTTCGAGCATTTGCGTCGCCACGATAACAGGCTTGCCCGCCGCGCGGCATTTGCGCACCAGACGTTTCTGGATCGGTGGGACGTTCTGTACAGGCAGTTCGACCCCAAGGTCTCCACGCGCGACCATGATACCATCGCTGGCTTCGAGGATGTCGTCAAAGCGATCAACCGCATTCGGCTTTTCGATTTTGGACAGAACGGCGGCACGGCCCTTGATCAACTCACGCGCCTCGATCACGTCTGCCGGGCGCTGCACAAAGCTCAGCGCCATCCAGTCCACACCCAGTTCGGCCACAAATTCCAAATCGGCGCGGTCCTTTTTGGACAACGCGGCCAATGGCAGCTCCACATCCGGGACGTTCACGCCCTTGCGGTTCGAGATCGCACCGCCAGCGACAACAACACAATCGGCAAAGTCGGCGCCACAGGCTTCGACGTTCAGGCGGATTTTGCCGTCGTTGACGAGCAGCGTCTTGCCCGGCTCCAGTGCCGCAAAAATTTCGGGATGGGGCAGGCACACGCGGCTGACATCGCCCTCTGCTTCATCCAGATCGAGGCGGAACTTTGCGCCGTCCTCCAGCATCTCGCTTTCCTTGGCAAAAACACCGACGCGCAGCTTGGGGCCCTGCAGGTCTGCCAGAATGGCGATGGTGGAGCCAAGGTCTTCTTCGACTTTGCGGATAATGGCGTGCTTCTCGGCAATCTCTTCGTGAGAACCATGGGACATATTCAGACGGAACACATCTGCGCCGGCCTCGTGCAAAGCGCGAATGGTTTCGTACGTGTCCGAAGCTGGGCCGAGCGTGGCCACGATTTTTACATTCCGCAAGCGTCGCATGAGGGGATGCCTTTTCTTTGATACCGCTAACGGGGCCCTTATTGCCCAATTCACTTATGGTGGCAACTGGCCTAAACCTGCGACAACTTTGGTGACGTTCTCATGACATATGCTCCTTTTTCCATCCACGGTGCCGCGCGATTGGGCAATTGGCTGATCACCTGTGATCATGCCAGCAATACTGTACCTGATAGCGTGGGCGGCGGCGCACTCGGGTTGGGTGCGGCCGAGATGGAGAGGCACATCGCCTACGACATCGGTGCCAAGGGGGTGGCGCTGGCCTTGGGGGAGGCGCTGGACGCACCGGTGATCTGTTCGAACTTCTCCCGCCTGGTGATCGATCCCAATCGCGGGGCGGATGATCCAACCCTGATCCCGCAACTCTATGACGGCACCATCATCCCGGCCAACCGATCACTGGACGACGCCGAACGCCAGCGACGGCTGGATGCGTTCTACCTGCCCTACCACAATGCCATTGCGCAAACAGCCAAGGCGCGCGACGTCGTGTTCATCGCCATGCACAGCTTTACCCCGCAACTTGTAGGCCGCCCACCGCGGCCCTGGGAAGTCGGCGTGCTGTCGGCCGCGGACCGGCGTATCGCGGACCCGTTGATCGCCAGATTGCAGGGCGCATTGTCATCTCCCGTCGGGGACAACGAACCCTATGCCCGGTTTTTCCCGGGCGACAGTTTCACACAGCACGCGCACGGACCGGGCCGACCCAATGTATTACTCGAGATCCGCCAAGACCTCATTGCAACCCAGCAGGACCAAGTCAAATGGGCAGGCACGCTCGCACCCCACCTTGAAGCCGCACGCGCAGAGGCCAATTTGTAACGCATTCCGTTTCTTCTGACCCAAAATACCACGGGGTCTGGGGCAGCGCCCCAGTCCGACGCATCAAAAAGGACCACCCGCATGGACGCTCAAACGCAACTCGAACTCGAAGCTGCCGCCTTCCGTCGGCTGCGCAAGCACCTGATGGAAGAGCGCACCGATGTGCAGAATATCGACATGATGAATCTCGCTGGCTTTTGTCGGAACTGCCTGAGCCGCTGGTATCAGGAAGCAGCCGCCGAAAAGGGCATCGAAATCAGCAAGGACGCCGCCCGCGAGAGTTTCTACGGCATGACGATGGATGAATGGAAAGCCAACTATCAGACCGAAGCCTCCGGCGCTCAATCCGAGGCGTTCAAAACCGCCTTTGCAGAGAATGTCGGCGACAAGTCCTGACAAGATCTGGTCGGGCGTGAATTCCGCCCGGCGTCAGATCCATTCCACATAGGCGGACGCCTTTGCGCTATGGGCGTTGTGCGCTTTGCGTCCTGCTTGCACCTTGGCGCGATCTTTGCCATTGCAGGGCAACTCCCAAAGGCAAGGGGCCTGCCCGATGAAATTCACGCTCAGCTGGCTAAAGCAGCACCTCGATACCACCGCGTCTCTGGACGACATCACCTATGCCCTGACCGATCTCGGGCTCGAAGTCGAAGGCGTGGAAGACCGGGGTGCCAAGCTGGCAGATTTTACCATCGGTCACGTGTTGAGCGCTGAAAAGCACCCGGACGCGGATCGGTTGCGCGTCTGTCAGGTGGCCACGGACGAAGGCACCAAGCAGATCATTTGCGGTGCGCCAAACGCGCGCGAAGGGATCACCGTGGTTGTGGCCAAGCCGGGCGTCTACGTCCCCGGTATCGACACAACCATCGGCGTGGGCAAGATCCGTGGTATCGAGAGCTTTGGCATGATGGCCTCGGAACGAGAGATGGAGCTGTCGGACGAACATGACGGTATCATCGAGTTGCCTTCTGGCGAGGTGGGTGAGCGCTTTGTCGATTGGCTTGCGGCCAACGATCCGGCCAAGGTTGACCCGGTCATCGAAATTGCGATCACGCCGAACCGCCCTGACGCGCTTGGTGTGCGCGGTGTCGCGCGTGATCTTGCAGCCCGCGGTCTGGGCGCGCTCAAGCCAAATCCCGACAGCGACGTTGAGGGCGGTTTTGTCTCTGACATTTCGGTCAGCATTGACGAGGACACGCTCGATGGTTGCCCGGCCTTTTATGGCCGCCTGATCCGGGGGGTCACGAACGGTCCCAGCCCGGCGTGGCTGCAGGATCGTCTGCGCGCCATCGGGCTGCGCCCCATTTCGTTCCTTGTGGACGTCACAAATTACTTCACCTTCGATCAGAACCGCCCGCTGCACGTCTTTGATGCGGACAAGGTGGCGGGCAATTTGCGTGTTCACCGAGCCAAGGGCAGCGAAGAGATCGTTGGCCTCGATGAAAAGACATACAGGTTCCAGCCCGGCCAAATGATCATTTCGGATGACAACGGCCCGGAAAGTATCGCCGGGATTATGGGCGGCCTCGACACGGGCTGCACAGCGGAAACGGTGAACGTCTTTGTCGAGAGCGCCTACTGGGACCCGGTGCAGATCGCCTATACGGGGCGCGCGTTCAAGATCAACTCGGATGCGCGCTACCGTTTTGAGCGGGGTGTGGATCCGTCCTTTACCCCGGTTGGCCTTGATCATGCCTGTGCGATGATCCTTGAACATGCCGGTGGTACGGCGTCCAACACGATCAGTGCAGGTGCCATTCCGGACACGGCGCGGGCCTATCGGCTGAACGCGGCACGGGTCCAGAGCCTTGTGGGCATGGACATCCCCGAAAGTGAGCAGCGCCAGACGCTGACGCGCCTTGGCTTCCGCCTTGAGGGTGATATGGCGCATGTACCGTCTTGGCGCCCTGATGTGATGGGCGAAGCGGATCTGGTAGAGGAAGTAGCGCGGGTTGCATCGCTGACCAAGTTGCAGGGCAAGCCCTTGCCGCGCCTGACCTCTGGTGTGCCCAAGCCTGTCATGACTCCAATTCAGCGCCGCGAACAGATTGCGCGGCGCACCGCGGCGGCTCTGGGTTACAACGAATGCGTGACCTACAGCTTTGTTGATCAGGCCTCGGCTGCGCTGTTTGGCGGTGGTGACGATGCCACGATGCTGGAAAATCCGATTTCCAGCGACATGAGCCATATGCGGCCTGCGCTTTTGCCTGGCCTCTTGCAGGCTGCTGCCCGCAATCAGGCACGTGGCTTCATGGATCTTGCTCTGTTCGAGGTTGGTCCCGCCTTTCATGGCGGAGAGCCGGGCGAGCAGCACCTGCTGGTCTCTGGCCTGCTTGTGGGGCGCACGGGCCCCAAGAATGTGCACGGCGCATCCCGGCCCGTGGATGTTTACGACGTGAAGGCGGATGCCGAAGCGATCCTGTCAGCGATGGGCGCGCCACAACGCACGCAGATCATGCGCGACGCGCCTGATTGGTGGCATCCGGGCCGCCATGGCAAAGTCTGTCTGGGCCCCAAGAAGGTGCTCGGCATCTTTGGTGAGTTGCACCCGCGCGTGCTGGACGCGATGAACGTCAAAGGTCCGGCAATGGCCTTTACCCTGTGGCCTGCAGAAATTCCGTTGCCGCGCAAGGCGGGTGCATCGCGCGGCGCGTTGGATATCAGCGATTTGCAGGCGGTCGAGCGTGACTTTGCCTTTGTAGTGGACGCTGATGTTGAGGCGCTGACTCTGGTCAACGCGGCCCTTGGGGCCGACAAGGCCTTGATCGATGATGTGCGTGTCTTTGATGAGTTCATTGGTGGCGCCTTGGGCGAGGGTAAGAAATCGCTTGCCATCACTGTGAGATTGCAGCCGCACGAAACAACGTTGAAGGACGCCGATATCGAAGCGGTTGCGCAAAAGGTTGTCGAGAAAGTGGCCAAAGCGACAGGTGGCACGCTGCGGGGGTAATCTGCGCGCTCTTGCCCTTGATCGAAACTGCCTCATGTCACCTGCGAGGGCCTAACCGGGCCACGCGGCACGATAAGGAAAAGGAAACTGCAATGCTGAACGTCTACCTCTCTGGCGAAATCCATACGGATTGGCGCGAACAGATCATTGCAGGCGCAGAGGGGCTGGATGTGACGTTCAACAGCCCCGTCACAGATCACGCGGCCAGCGATGATTGTGGTGTGGCCATTCTCGGGAATGAGCCCAACAAGTACTGGCACGACCACAAAGGCGCGATGATCAACGCAATCCGCACCCGCAAGGGCATTGCGGATGCAGATGTTGTCGTGGTGCGCTTTGGCGATAAGTACAAGCAATGGAATGCAGCCTTTGACGCAGGGTATGCGGCGGCGTTGGGCAAGTCGCTGATCATTCTGCATGGCGCAGATCATCAGCACGCTCTCAAGGAAGTCGATGCCGCAGCACTTGCCGTGGCCGAGGAGCCTGCGCAGGTTGTGGATATTTTGCGCTATGTCCTGACCGGCGGGCTGCCGGGCTGACGCAGCGACAGTCTTGCACCCGCTTGCACCGCCCCCCTAGCCTTTGTGGGCAGGAGGAGCCGCGATGAAGTTCGACTATGTGATTGTGGGTGGCGGGTCAGCGGGATGTGTCATGGCTTCCCGGCTGAGCGAGGACGCGGGCGCTTCCGTGTGTCTGATCGAAGCGGGCGGTTCGGGCCGCGATATCTTTGTGCGCGCCCCGGCGTTGGTTGCGGGCATGATTTCCGGTCGTCCCAAAATCAACAACTGGGCCTTTCACACAGAGCCACAACCGGAACTGAATGGGCGGCGCGGTTATCAGCCCCGCGGGCGCACGTTGGGTGGCTCAAGCGCAATTAACGCAATGCTCTACGTGCGTGGCCATGCCCGAGACTACGACGAGTGGGCGGATTTGGGTGCGCATGGCTGGGATTGGGAATCTGTCCTGCCCTACTTCAAGCTGTCTGAGGGCAATGTGCGCGGGGATGACCGATTGCATGGCGGAACGGGTCCGTTGCAGGTGGCTGAGCAATCCGAACCGCGTGCCATCACCCATGCCTTTCTGGAGGCGGGCGCTCAGCAACAGTTGCGCGTAACGGAAGATTTCAACGGCGATCATCAGGCCGGTGTTGGCCTGTACCAGGTCACACAGGCGCATTCAGGACTTGCCAAGGGGGAGCGGTGCTCGGCCGCCGCCGCATATTTGCCTGAAAACGTGCGGCGGCGTACAAACCTGACGATCCTCACCCGCGCCATGGCGCAAAAGGTGGAAATGGAAGCGGGGCGCGCTGTTGGGGTGCGGATCATGCATCAGGGCAAGGTCAAGCTGGTGCAGGCCGCGCGGGAAGTGGTCTTGAGTGCGGGAGCCTTTGGCTCACCACAATTGCTGTTGCTGTCCGGGATCGGGCCACGTGATGAATTGGTGGCTCACGGCATTGATGTGCGCCACGCGTTGCCCGGCGTTGGCCAGAACCTGCAGGACCATCTGGATTATGTCCTGAGCTACCATTCCAAGCGAGATGACGTGGTTGGTCTTGGTCCCAAGGGGCTGGCGGCGCTTGCCAAGGCCGGGTTGCGCTGGCGCAAGGACGGAAGCGGCCTGTTTGCGTCCCCCATGGCCGAAGGCGGCGCATTCCTGCGATCAGATCCGGATCTGGACCGCCCTGATCTGCAATTGCACTTTGTGGTTGGGATCGTGGATCAGCACATGCGCAAATTGCATTTCCGCTTTGGCTATTCCTGCCATGTCTGTGTGCTGCGCCCTGAAAGCCGGGGGCATGTCGGGTTGCAGTCAAGTGACCCTGCCGCGCCGCCCCGCATCGATCCCTGTTATTTGACGGACCGTCGCGATCTTGAAGTGTTGATGAAGGGTGCGCGTCAAATGGCAGACATCATGACCGCGCCACCGCTTGATCCATGGCGCGGTGCGCAGCTTTACCCGCATGATGGGACGGATGCGGCATTGGAAGCTGACATTCGTGCGCGAGCCGACACAATTTACCATCCTGTTGGCACCTGCCGTATGGGCGAGGATGAGCTGGCTGTGACCGATCCGGCGGGCCGTGTGCACGGGGTGTCCGGGCTGCGGGTGGTGGATGCTTCGCTGATGCCGCGATTGATCGGCGGCAACACGAATGCTCCTACGATCATGATGGCTGAAAAGATCAGCGCAGGTATGCGTGCCGTGACCTGATTGAGGCTGCGCCACGCTTTTTGTTTTAGGGGAGGGGGCGCTGCCCCCTGAAGCCTGTGGCCTCATCCCCCGTGGTATTTTACGTCAGAAGAAATCAGGGCCGCGGCGGGATGTTCTTGCCTTTTTCGACCGCAGGGCGCGCCATGAACCGATCAAGGTAAGCACCGAGGTTTTTGTAGTCGTCCCACCCAACCATGTCCTTGGCCTCGTAAAAGTTCAGAGCGTTGAGCCAAGGTGCGATGGCGATGTCGGCAATGGAGTACTGGCCCGTGATCCAGTCCTTTTCGCTGAGTTCCTTGTCCAGCACGCTCAACAGCCGTTTGCCTTCTGCGACGTAGCGCTCTTGCGGGCGTTTGTCTTCCCACTGGCTGCCTGCGAATTTCACAAAGAATCCCATTTGACCCAGCATTGGGCCGAGCCCACCCATCTGGAACATCAGCCACTGGATTGTCTTGGCTTTTTCGCTGGCGGTCGCGCCGATGAGTTTGCCCGACTTTTCCGCCAGATAGATCAGGATCGCTCCGGATTCGAACAGGCCGACTGGCGTTCCGTCGGGGCCATTTGGGTCAATGATCGCGGGGATCTTGTTGTTGGGATTGAGCGACAGGAATTCGGTGCTTTTGACGTCTGCGTCGGACAGAGTGACCAGATGTGCTTCGTAGGGGATCTCCATCTCTTCCAGAGCGATCGACGCCTTCACCCCGTTGGGTGTGGGGAACGAAAAGAGCTGCAGCACATCGGGGTTTTTCGGGGTCCATTTCTGGGTGATCGGGAAGGCGCTAAGGTCGGCCATTGGGCATCTCCTGTTTGGGTTCGGTCAACACATAGGGGAAAGTGGGCGACAAAATACCCCTTTGGCCTGTGAAATGATGTGTTAACAGATGTTCACACACGCACGAAGCCGCGCCAAGCGGTGTGCAATGTAGCCAACAAGGGACAAACTATGCTTAACGAATTCAAAGACTTCATCGCCAAGGGCAATGTCATGGACATGGCTGTAGGTATCATCATTGGCGCGGCCTTTACCGCCATTGTGGCCTCTTTGGTGGGTGATTTGATCAATCCGTTCATCGGACTTTTCATGGGTGGGATTGATTTCACCAACATGTATTTTGTGCTGTCAGGTGATGTACCAGAAGGCGCATCCCTGGAAGCGGCCCGTGAAAGTGGCGCCGCAGTCTTTGCCTACGGTGCCTTCATCATGGCGATCATCAACTTCCTGATCATTGCATTCGTGGTGTTCATGCTGGTGCGTTATGTCAACAAGGTCAAAGATGCGGCCACACCAGCTGAAGAGCCTGCTGAAGAGGAAGACAAGGGGCCAAGCGAGTTGGACATCCTCATGGAGATCCGGGACTCGCTGGCCAAGTAAGCCAATCCTGCACAGAACGACAGAACGGCCATCCACATTGCTTGGGTGGCCGTTTTTCTTTGGGCATAGAAGGGCGCGCCGTGGTTTCTTCTGTTTTCGCGCCCTGATGTCGGATATTGTCCTGTCGATCGGAGCATATGAGAAAGAACAAGGCGCGAATGGCTCTTGATTCAACAGATCGCCGCATATTGGGGGCTTTGCAGCGCAAGGGACGGATGTCGAATGCGGACCTGAGCGAGGTTGTGCATTTGTCGCCGTCCGCTTGTCATCGACGGGTGCAGCGTCTGGAAGAGGCGGGGTATATCCGTGACTATGTGGCGCTGTTGGATGCACATAAAATGGGCGTACCGACCACCGTTTTTGTCGAAATTGCTTTGCAGGGGCAGGCGGACGAAGTGTTGGACGCGTTTGAGAAGGCCGTCGCCCGAATACCGGATGTGTTGGAGTGCCATCTGATGGCCGGGACCGCAGACTACATCCTGAAGGTTGTGGCCGAAGGCACTGAGGATTTTGCCCGCATTCATCGCCAGCATTTGGCCCGATTGCCTGGTGTCGCGCAGATGCAAAGCAGCTTTGCCTTGCGGACTGTGTTCAAGACAACGGCGTTGCCGGTCTAATTGCCGCGCCATGCGTTGGCTGTCGTGCGCGTACCTCCGGCGGATCATCGCTGCCTTTCTGTGACATTTGGGCAAAATAAAACCCCCGGGGCTTGTGGCCACGAGGGTTTAATTCTCTTGCGTCGCTTGGGGATGATTTACATCATGCCTTCGCGTTGCGCTTTTTTGCGTGCCAGCTTGCGGGCACGGCGGATCGCTTCAGCTTTCTCGCGCGCTTTTTTCTCGGACGGTTTCTCGAAATGTTGCTTGAGCTTCATTTCACGGAACACGCCTTCGCGCTGGAGCTTTTTCTTCAGAGCCCGGAGGGCCTGATCGACATTGTTGTCGCGAACACTAACCTGCATGTGGTTGTCACCACCTTTCTAGATTCGAGTTGCAAGGATTTGCAGGAAGTGGCCAGATAGCAAAGCGATCCGCTTTTGTCCAGTGCCGTTCACCAGCGTGCGTCAGAACAAAAAGTCGTTCTGCTGCAGAGCGTCAAGGTCCACATCGGCCAGAACAAGGGTGTTGCCACCAAAGTCACGAATTTCGACATTGTCCCCGATCTGCCGGGCGTGCCCGCCGTTCATCAGGTCATTGAAACCGGTAATGCTGTCGACATCCCTGAGGTTGATCCGCTCTCCTGCCGCATTGGGGTTGAAGTCGGTCACGATGTCCCGCCCTGTCGAGAATACAAACGTGTCTGCGCCGGATTTGCCGGTCAGGCGGTCGTTGCCTGCGCCTCCGTCCAAACGGTCATTTCCACGCCCGCCGTTCAGGCGATCATCGCCGCCTTCTCCCTTGAGGCTGTCATCGCCTTGACCGCCGGCCATACGGTCATTGCCTGCGCCGCCCCACATGCGATCGTCCCCGCCATGTCCTGACGCCCGATCATTGCCGTTGCCTCCAAACATGAGATCGTCACCGGCCCGGCCTGACATCGTATCCGACCCTGACAAACCGCGCAGATCATCATCGCCGCCGGTGCCGACAAGTGAGTCATTCCCGTTTGATCCGGTCAAGCGATCATCCACAGGTGGCTGCGGCCTCGGGGTTGGCGTCGAGGGGTCATCAAGCTGCACATTGGCCGACGTACGCGCAAAGTTCTGCGTGACATAGACAGCGTCAAAGCCGCGATTGTCGCCTTCCTCGATCCCGATGCCGATCAATTCGAAATCGGGGTTCAGGATGTTGGCGCGGTGACCGGGGCTGTTCATCAGGGACTGATGCAGGTTAACCACGTCATCCGAGATGCCGGGTGCACCGCGTTCAGACTGGTAGGCTATGTTTTCACCCCATGTCCAGGACCCGGTGAATTCGAACCCTGCATCACGCATACGATCCCCGGGTGATGACCCGCCCACGCCGGTGTGGCTGAAGTTGAGCGTGTCATCCATCCAGACACTATGATCTTCGCTGGCATCGTTGAGACGCAGTTCCAGCGTCAGGGGATCTAGACCGCGCGAGGTGCGTTCTTGGTTGATCAGATCGAGCATCTGGCGCTCAAATTGGCTGGCAACAGACATGGTGTCCTCCTTTTGTGCCGTGAGTGGCGCGGCCTGTCTCGTGCCGAAGGAAGGGACGGGCAAGCGGTTCGCCCGATAGGGCATTTTCCGGCGGAATGGTGCGAGATCGGGTGGTGATGATGGCAGCGTCCCGCAGGTGTCGTGCGCAAACGGTGCCGTTGGCAAAAGCCCGCTGGGCGCGCGAACATGTGTCGCGCACCGCGCTATTGCCTCAGTGTGTGCCGCGCCCTAGCTTTCACGCATGACACATCCAACCGACGATACCCTCGACAGGCTGCTTGATGCCGCTTTGATGCACGTTCCCTTTGACGGCTGGTCCGAAACGACGTTGAAAGCGGCAGCGCGGGATGCTGACATAGATATGGCGATGGTGCGGGCGGTGTGCCCGCGCGGCGCTGTCAGTCTGGCGTTGGCGTATCATGCGCGCGGCGATGCCGAGATGGTTGCCCGTCTCAATTCCGATGCACTGCCACCGCGTTTCCGCGACAAGATTGCCGCCGGTGTGCGGTTCCGCATTGAGGCAGTGACCGACAAGGAAGCTGTGCGCCGGGGAACAACCCTGTTTGCCCTGCCGATCTATGCCGCAGACGGCGCCCGCGCGATCTGGGGTACGGCCGACCAGATCTGGACGGCACTTGGGGATACGTCCGAGGACGTGAATTGGTACACAAAACGCGCCACGCTGGCAGGCGTGTATTCATCCACGGTGCTCTATTGGCTGGGTGATGACAGTGTGGACAACCAGGCAACGTGGGACTTTCTCGAGCGCCGCATCGATGGCGTCATGCAGATTGAAAAGGTGAAGGCCCAGGTGCGCGAGAACAAGTCGCTGAGCGCCTTGCTGGCTGGACCAAACTGGCTGCTGGGACAGATCAAGGCACCTTCGGCCGCGTCCCGATCTGACATGCCCGGATCATGGACGTCACCACGGCCCTGATCACACTCTCAACGCCAAAAGCACCAGTGCAACAGCCTGAATGGCGATGACCCCAATATTGGTGACCACAACAGGATTTGTCATTCCGACCATCGCCACGGTGGCGAGCTTGTAGGTGATTTGCAGCGCAAAGAGCGCAACTGTCATCGGCACAGCCCAGACGTGCGCAAAGCCGTGCAGAGCAAGCAGGCCGACACTCACCAAGCTGATCGCAGCGTAAACGCACGTCAGAATGCGCCGTGCCGGAGCATCGGGCCCAAAGGCGCTGTTCATCGCGTCGGTGTTGCTCAGCAATCCCAGCATCACTGGCACGAGCATCACAAGGTTTGCCACCAGCGCAACGATCAGCACGCTCTCTTCCTTTCTCTGAATGTTTAGAGATACGATACCGAAAAGGGAGCGGATCATATGGCAGATACAATGCGCGCAATTGAAATCACGGCGCCCGGCGGTCCGGACGTGTTGCAAGCGGTCGACCGACCTCGCCCTGCCGCGGGCCACGGCCAGGTTGTGATCGAGGTCGCTTGGGTAGGAGTCAACCGCCCTGATGCATTGCAACGCGCCGGTCTTTATAATCCGCCCCCCGGGGCCAGCGATCTGCCGGGCCTCGAAGCATCCGGAACCATCGTGGAGATCGGAACAGGTGTGAGTGGTTGGTCCATTGGCGATCAGGTCTGTGCCTTGCTGCCCGGAGGTGGCTACGCCGAATTTGTCGCAACCCCGGCCGCGCATTGTCTGCCCGTGCCTGACGGTATGGGGTTGAAACAAGCGGCCTGTTTGCCAGAGACATATTTCACCGTGTGGTCCAACGCATTTACACGGGGTGGCTTGAAAGGCGGAGAACGTTTTCTGGTGCACGGCGGCTCGTCCGGGATTGGCACGACGGCAATCCAGTTGGCGCATCACTTTGGAGCGCGGGTATTTGCGACCGCAGGCAGTGAAGAAAAGTGCGATGCCTGTCGCGCATTGGGCGCAGAAGTGGCGATCAATTACCGTGACGCGGACTTTGTCGATGTTTTGAAAGAGCAGGGCGGCGCCAATCTGATCCTCTGCATGGTGGGTGGCGGCTATATTCAGCGCAATCTGAACGCTTTGGCGGATGACGGCAGACTGGTGCAGATCGCGTTTTTGCAAGGACCAAAAGTCGAGTTGAATTTTGTGCAACTGATGACGCGCAGGCTGACGATGACGGGCAGCACGTTGCGCCCGCAAAGCGACCTGGCCAAGGCACGCATTGCACAAGATCTGCGTGAAGCGGTCTGGCCATTGTTGGCGGCTGGACGGATAGCACCTGTCATGGATTCCGAATACGCCTTGGATGATGCGGCTGCAGCACATGCCCGGATGGAAAGCTCTGGTCACATCGGGAAGATCGTGCTGGAAGTTGGCGGCGGATAAAGGGGCTCTGCCCCCTCGGCCTTTGGCCTCACCCCCGTGGTATTTGGGGTCAGAAGAAACGAAATTTTAAGGTTAATGGCGTGCGGTGTGTCTGCGGTACAGGCTGTGGAGCCGATGGCCGTGTCAGGAGAAGCAATGGCTTGTCCCTCGCCCGCGGTGTTCACAGGATGAGTGGCGCGGGCGTTTTGTTTCTTCTGACTGAAAATACCACCGCCGGAGGCATCCGACGCAGAACACGCACCCAGACTGTCCCGAAATCAGCGCATCGGTGTAAAAAGTGCATCCTTCATAGCGCAATCGCGCACAACGTCTTGTCCGCATGGCACTGGTTCCAGATCTCGGCTGAGGCAAATTCGTGCCTCCTGGATGTAGCCTTGCCTGCATGTGATGGTGACGCCATCCGCTTCCATTCCGGGGTTGGATTGCAAAAATGCGTCCTGCACGACCGCCGCAGGCAGTTTTATCGTTTTGTCCAACTTGCGGAAAACTGTCGGGCGCGCGATTTGTTCATACGCTTTGCGGGACAGTGCGTAGTAGTCTGTCGCTGACAGGCCCGAACAGACGCCGTGTTTCTTCCATTGATGCCATGCCAGGCCCGATGTCCCCATGATGTCGGCCATGTCCCGGGTCATGACGCGGGAAGGGGCCCGTTCGCTTGTGCGACAATATTCAGGGAAGCCGCGATGGTATTGTGGCCACAGCCCATGCAGGATCCAGCCGTGGTCGTGGCGCGCATCGCACTGATCCGAATTCCGTGCGTCCCCTTCATAGGCGCACCAGTTGGCGGACCAGCTGAGAGACAGCACATAATAGTCAAAAACGCCTGCCTGATCTCCTTGGGCCCGCAAGGGCAGGGCCATCAACACCCAAAGCAACACCACACGCATTGTGCTTTCCTTTTTCTGTCTCACCCCTTATATCGCCCTCAAGTTCCCCCACAACGGAAACCCGCCTTGGACCCCAAGGCCGCCTCTTTCAGGCGACGGGAAAGATATGCGCGAAGGAGCATGTGACATGGTAAAACCGATTATGGCCAAGGCCACTGCCGTCTGGCTGGTGGACAACACGACCATCAGTTTCAAACAGATCGCCGACTTTGTCGAAATGCACGAGCTGGAAGTACAGGGCATTGCCGATGGCGACGTCGCTGCCGGGGTCAAGGGCTTTGATCCCGTTGCCAATAATCAGTTGACCCAAGAGGAAATTGACGCGGCTGAAAAGAACCCGCTGCACAAGCTCTCCCTCAAGTTCAATGCAGCGGCTGTCGGTGAGGAAAAGCGCCGTGGGCCACGCTACACACCGCTGTCCAAGCGGCAGGATCGTCCGGCTGCCATCTACTGGTTGGTGAAGTTCCACCCCGAACTGACTGATGGCCAGATCTCCAAACTGGTGGGCACAACCAAGCCAACGATTCAGTCGATTCGCGAACGTACGCACTGGAATATTTCCAACATTCAGCCGGTTGATCCGGTGGCGTTGGGTCTGACCAAGCAGACCGAGTTGGACGCCGCTGTGCAAAAGGCCGCGGCCAAGAAAGCGGCTGATGGCAGCGTGATGAGCGACGATGAGCGCCGCAAGCTGGTCAGCACGGAACAGAGCCTTGGCATGGAGGCAGAGCCCAAGATCCCGACTGCGATCGAAGGGCTCGAAACGTTCTCCCTTGCCGATGACCGCGAGGAAGAGGAAGACGACACTTCCACACTGGTGGATGCTGACAGCTTCTTTAACCTGCCCGGCGACGGCGCCAGTGATGAGGATGAACAGCCCTGAGGTTGCAACCCCTCTTTTGGTTTTCATGCGGCGCGCCTACAGTCCTGTGGCGCGCCGCATCTCGTTTGGGCGTTGAACGTTTGAGGTGGTCTAGATGAACCAATATGCACAGATGAAAGACGCCCCAAGTCACGCGATGATGTGTGATTTGCGCAGCGATACAGTGACACGCCCGGATGCAGATATGCGCCGCGTGATGGCTGATGCGGAGGTTGGTGATGACGTCTTTGGTGATGATCCGACGGTCAACAAGCTGGAAGATGTGCTGGCGGAGCGGTTGGGCAAAGAGGCAGGCCTTTTCCTGACCTCGGGCACCCAGAGCAACTTTGTGGGGCTTTTGGCACACTGCGCCCGGGGCGAAGAAATCATCACGGGCCGACCCTACCATATCTTTCGCTATGAGGCGGTGGGGGCCTCAGTTCTGGGTGGCATTGCTTTTGATCCGCTGGACGTGGCCGCAGATGGTGCATTGGAACCCGAAGCGATCGTTGGCGCGATTAAGGAAGACGATGTGCACATGCCCGTGACCCGGCTGTTGGGCTTGGAAAATACACATAACGGCAAGGCTATTCCGCTGACCCGCCTTGCTGAATCTACAGCCGTCGCGCGTGCGGCGGGCTTGGCCGTGCACTTGGACGGAGCACGCTATTTCAACGCAATAGCGGCATTGAACTGCGCCGAGGCAGCGCTTGCAGATCTGTTTGATACGGTGTCGATCTGTTTGTCCAAGGGGCTGGGTGCTCCGGTGGGTTCGGTTCTCGTTGGCCCTCGCGAGATCATCGACAAGGCCCGGCGGTGGCGCAAGATGCTGGGCGGTGGCACCCGTCAAGCAGGTATCCTTGCAGCTGCAGGATTACACGCGCTCGATCACAATGTGTCACGCCTGAAAGACGACCACGCACGCGCAGCCCATCTTGCGGATCGTCTGAGCCCGTTTGGGGATGTTCAGCAGGCGACCAACATGATCTTTTTCACGCCCGAAGGGGGCGTGACTTCGGATTTGCCGCGTCATATGGCGGAACATGGCGTGAAGTTGACAGGGGCGACAGGGACGACGCGGCTGGTATTGCACAAGGACGTCACGGACGAGGCGCTGCAAACGGCAATTTCCGGATTCGAGAGCTTTTTTGGCGACCGCAGCAGCTAGCTGTTGATGCTGTCAGGGCTGTCTATCGCAAGACGTGTCCGCAGTTGCAAAGGGCGGGAGAAGCCCGGCGGATCCTGAAGGCGCGGGATATGGAAACGGGGGCGTTCCAACACGCTTAGCCGCCAGACTGCATCGCCGAAAAAGGCAAAGGAAACGGTTGTGTCACGTGTTCGTCTGAGGCGGAAAAGGCCGGTTGCGTAGGCCGCTGAAAGTGTCAGGTGCTCGGTCCATCCCCTTTGAGTCCAAAGCGTAAAGTGCAATGCCTCTTCGTATGGCACATCGTCTGTCGTGGCGACCAAAACACTTGGTCCGATGCGCCATGCCCCTTCAAGGGCGGCACCACGCACCCGCCAGGAATGGCCATCCAGCTGCGCGTCGCTTGTCGGGATGTCTGATGCGCGCGGACGCAAAGTCAATGCATCGAGTGGCGTCAAAGTGACTTCCGGGCCTTCAATGCCGCGCTGATGGTGCCATCATCCAGGTAGTCCAGTTCACCTCCAATCGGCACACCCTGGGCCAGAGAGGTCAGCGTGACCTGCCCCTCAAGCTGATCGGCGATGTAGTGGGCCGTTGTTTGCCCGTCGATGGTGGCGTTCAAGGCAAGGATAACTTCGCTGATGTTTTCGGTTTCGACCCGGTCAATCAACTTGGGGATCCGCAATTCCTGTGGCCCGATGGCGTCCAGTGCCGAGAGCGTTCCACCAAGCACATGATAGCGGCCCTTGAAGACACTTGTGCGTTCCATCGCCCAGAGATCCGCCACATCCTCGACAACGCACAATTCGCCGTTGCCGCGTTTTTGCGAGGTGCAGATGTCGCAGATATCACTGGTGCCGACATTGCCGCAATTCATGCATTCACGTGCAGTGGCTGCGACAGTCTGCATCATGTCGGCCAGAGGCGTGAGCAACAGGGCACGTTTGCGGATCAGATGAAGGACCGCACGACGGGCCGAGCGTGGCCCAAGCCCGGGCAGTTTTGCCATCATCTCGATCAGGGCGTCGATATCGCGCGTACTGCTCAAAGCGGTGTCTCTGTTGCGCCCGAGGGAGCCTCCGGCGGAAGTTTATTTGGCAAGATGAAGCTACGGGATCTCAGAATGGCAACTTCATGCCCGGTGGCAGGCCGAGGCCTTCTGTCAGTTTGCCCATTTCGTCCTGTGCCTTTTCCGCCGCCTTGGCTTGGGCGTCTTTTATTGCTGCGAGGATCAGGTCCTCGACCACTTCCTTGTCGTCGCCGTTGAAGATCGAGGGGTCAATGTCCAGTGCAGTCAATTCGCCTTTCGCCGTGGCTGTGGCTTTCACCAGGCCCGCGCCGCTTTCGCCGGTCACGGTCGCATTGGCCAGATCCTCTTGCATCTCGGCCATTTTGGTCTGCATTTCCTGCGCTTTTTTCATCATCCCGGCCATGTCGCCGAGCCCGCCTAGTCCTTTGAGCATCTGTCGTCTCCTTGGGTCGTCAGCCGTCGTCGGTGCGCGGCTTGGTGTACAAAACTATTCCCACACATATTGCAGCCACGGCGACAATGAACAAGGTCGGCGGGCCGATGCAGCCTTCGGCGCGGGCCAAACTGCGGATGCCGGTTGGATCTGCCATTGTGATCATAGTGATGAAAACGGTCCAGAGCAGGACAGCAGCAAGCCCGATCCATTGGTTGCGAAACCGCAGGGCAAAAATGCTGATGGCCAGCAGGATGAGCCCCGCGGGTGAGGTAAACAGGTTGAACGCTTCCCCCAAGGCTGTGACGGTGTCGCCGTCCCAACCGGGTCGTTCTTTGTCGCAGACTTCGGCCCATGCGGGACGTGGCAGTAGAAACAGAAGGAGGCTCGGCTGAAAGCGTCTCATGCCACGACCCTGCGAAAGCTGCGCGCAAATTTGAACCAACCAAGGACAAAGATCATGGCAAGGGTCGCCCACCAGAGCTCTTCGTTTCCCAGGCATCCTTCTCTTTTGGCGGCCCATTTGACGTCATCCAAATATAAGGGGTCCAAAAAGACCAGTGAGTAGACGCTGATCACCAAGATCCCGAGCAGGATCGGAATGCGACGGCCTCTCAAAATTAGGAAGATGGAACCGCCGACAAAAGTGGCTTTAAAAGGGTTGGAGAGTTGGCCGAGGGGCTCTTCGAACATGGTGACAGGCGTTCCGTCCCAGCCGGGACGTTCCTTGTCGCAGACTTCGGCGAATGCTGTGTTTGGCAGCAGGGCCAGCATCAGTCCTCTTCGAAGGGATCCCATTCGTCGTCCACTTCGGGCAGGGCCTCGATATGCGCCTCTTCGGCGATGTCTTTGGCGGTGCGGATGTCTTTGATCCTGGCCTTGGGAAAGTGTTCGAGCACGGCCTGAACCAGCGGATGTGCCGTGGCTTCGGCTTCACGCGCGTATTTTTCGGCGTTGCGCACTTCGTCGACGGTCTTGCCTCCGCCTTCGGACACAACCGTCACAGCCCAGCGGTTGCCTGTCCAGGCCTGCAAGCGCGCGCCGAGGCGTTGTGCCAGATCGCGCGGAGCCGTGTCCGTGGGCACAAATTCGATCCGGCCAGGTTGATAATTGGCCAATCGTAAATCGGTTTCGACGTCGACGAGCAGCTTGCCATCCCGATTGGCGCGGATCACCTCAATGACGTGATCAAAAGTCGGATACCGGGCAAGGGCAAGAGCGGGATCATGGGCCAGGGCTGTTGTCTGCCCGGCCGCGTTTGGATTGGAAGCCATGCGCGCCTGTGCCTGGGCAACCGTATTGGCGACGGTTGCTCCGCCGCCACCTGCGGAAGGCGCCGCGACAGGGGCGGGGGGTGTTGCGTTTTGCAACTTGCGCACCAGTTCTTCGGGACTGGGCAGGTCGGCCACGTGAGTCAGACGAATGATCGCCATTTCCGCTGCCATCATTGAATTGGGCGCCGCTGCCACTTCGTCCAGCGCTTTGAGCAGCATTTGCCACAGCCGGGTCAGCACACGCATCGGCAGTGCCTCGGCCATGGTCAGGCCACGCGCACGCTCGTCCGGCGCAATCGTCGGGTCATCCGCAGCCTCGGGGGTGATTTTCACCACCGAGACCCAATGCGTGATCTCGGCCAGATCGCGCAGCACGGCCATCGGGTCAGCCCCGTCGGCGTATTGCGCGCCCAGTTCAGTCAGCGCGCCAGCGGCGTCGCCCTTAAGCACCATGTCAAACAGATCCAGCACGCGCCCACGGTCCGCCAGCCCCAGCATCGCGCGGACCTGATCTGCCGTGGTCTCGCCAGCCCCATGCGAAATCGCCTGATCCAGCAGCGACGTTGCATCGCGTGCAGAACCTTCGGCAGCGCGGGTGATCAGTGCCAGTGCGTCATCGGCTATCTCTGCCTCTTCGGCGCCAGCGATCTTGCGCAACAGGCCAATCATGACCTCGGGCTCGATCCGGCGCAGATCAAAGCGCTGACATCTGGACAGGACTGTGACCGGTACCTTGCGGATCTCGGTCGTGGCAAAGATGAATTTGACGTGGGCAGGGGGCTCTTCCAGCGTCTTCAGCAACGCGTTGAACGCGCTGTTGGAGAGCATGTGCACTTCGTCGATGATGTAGATCTTGTAGCGGGCTGACGCGGCGCGGTAATGCACGCTGTCGATGATCTCGCGGATGTCATTCACCGAGGTGTTGGAGGCCGCGTCCATCTCAAGCACATCAACGTGCCGCCCTTCCATGATCGCGACGCAGTGCTCGCACTGACCGCAGGGCTCTGTCGTTGGGCCACCTGATCCGTCCACGCCGATGCAGTTCATCCCCTTGGCGATGATGCGCGCCGTTGTGGTTTTTCCCGTCCCCCGGATCCCGGTCATGACAAAGGCTTGCGCGATGCGGTCCGCCTCGAATGCGTTCTTGAGGGTGCGCACCATGGCATCCTGCCCGACCAGATCGGCAAAGGTCTCGGGCCGGTATTTGCGCGCGAGGACCTGATAGGCCTCTTGTGTCGTCTCGCTCATGATGTCCCCGGGATTCGTCTTGAATTGCTAAGGTAGAGGGCAGAGCGGTGGGCGTCCAGAGATCACAGCGACCACAGCACGGCCCCGGTGGCGACCGTGACAATTGTCATCGCTGTCGCGAGGCGCGTGAAACCCTTGGTTGATTGCGCGGAGGTGTCGTGCTGTGACAATCGTCCTAGCGTTTTGCAGGCCCTTTGTTGTGCGGACCAGAACAGCATGATGGCGATGCCCAGGAACATGGATGCAACAAGTTTCGCCACCCAAGTGGGGTCGGTGGCCCCAAAGACGGCCTTGAGCCCGATCGCGATCCCCACCGCGCCCAGCCCGGTGCCGATCCAGCTGGCAAAGGTACGTTCATTGGCCATGATCGTGCGGTCCTCGGCCCAATCCGTGCGGTCGCGGGCCTTGTCGTCCTTGGTGTCGTTGCTCATGGCGTCACCTACCTTGCTCTGTTGCAATCACAACATGTGTCGCAGATCTCGTAGGATTTCGGAACTGTGGCGCGCCCGTGCGAGTGTCCAGCCGCCTTGGATCAACACAAACACCCGTTCGGATTTGCGCTGCGCTTCTTCTTCGGAGAGCCCCAGTCGCGCGGCGTGAACTTGGACTTCCGCAATCCACCCATCGTAGATGTGCTTGGCATGGTCGCGGAATCGCGTGTTGTCAGGCCCTTCGAACAACGTGGATGCGATGGGGCATGTGTCCCAACCGGACAGATCGAACAGTTTGGCCAGTTTGTAACACAGCGTGGTGGCCCCGTCCTCGAACGTGTCTGCGCCATCAAAGCTGGCGGCGATGACCCGTAGCATACCGTCTGAGGCCCAAGTGGCCGCGGCGATGGCAAGATCGGACTTTCCGTTCGGGAAGTGGTGATAAAGCGAACCTTTGGGTGCCTTGGCATCTGTCAGCAGATCCGCCAGTCCCACGCCATGATACCCCCGGGTGCGAAACAGGTGGGCGGCAGATTGGATCAGTCGGTCTTTGGTGGGCAGAGCAGGTTTGGTCATGGAAAGCAACTTGACAGGATTAGACCGTTTGGTCCAGTGTTTGCACTAGACCGATTGGTCTAGCCGACCCCTGTGCCGGCTTGCCTATCGGCCAATGCCCAGTGCGGAGGAAAAAGTGATGTTTGACAACGAACCTGTTCAGCGGGAAATCACCGAAACCACTGTTTTGTTCAAAACCGAAGATGGGGCGGAACTTGTCGGGCGTCTTTACAGCCCGGACCGCCCATTTGCAGCTGTCGTTCTCAACAGTGCAACGGGGGTCTTGCAGACATTTTACACGCATTTTGCACGCTGGCTGGCGGCCGAACGGGGAATGGCCTGTCTGACCTATGATTACAGGGGAACCGGTCGGTCCCTGTCAGGCAGCATACGTCAGTGCCGCGCAGACATGATCGATTGGGGCATCTCCGATCAAGTGGCGGCGCGCACCGCACTGCGCCGGGAGGTGCCGGGTGTGCCGCTGTGGATCATTGGCCATTCGCTTGGCACCTTGATGCTGCCCAACCAAAGGGACTTTGAGGGCGTCAGCCGTGTGATCGCAATTGCATCGGGCAAAGCCTATCATCAGGACCACCCATGGCCGTACCGCGCGCAGGCGCTGATGTTCTGGTTTGGGCTTGGCCCCTTGGCGGCGGCACTGTGTGGTTACATGCCCGGCAAGGCCCTGCGCTTTGGCGAAGACATTCCCGGTGGAGTCTACTGGCAATGGCGGCGCTGGTGCACGTCGCCTGATTTCTACGATTCGGAGCTTGGGGAACGGTTGCCGCCTGCGGACTGGCCCCAGGACATACCCGTGCGCCTGTTTGCATTTGAAGATGACGACTTGATCCCGCCGAAAGGGGTCAGGCGGTTGGCCGAAGCCTACGGAGCGGTTGCCGAGGTCAAAGTTGTCTCTCCACGCGAAGTTGGCCTTGAAAGAATCGGACACTTGGGCGCGTTTTCACGCCGCAACAAGGCGATCTGGTCAAAGTTGCTTGATGAAGGGTAGGTGTGGCCCATCGGCATTCACCTTGTGGGCAATGCGCCCTGCCCAAGGCAACGCGCTTTGGTGAGAGATTGACAACGACCCAAGCGGGGCTCGTTACGGCTGCTTCCTTCCGGATCTGACCGGGTTGGCGAGGCGCTCGCCCGCGCCAACCTCTCAAGACCTGATATAGAGACTGTGACCACCGCCTGCAAGTGCACCGATGCAGGTGTCAGAGCGTCACTTCGACTTCAAGGAAACCAGCGCCATTCACAGACACGGCTCTGGGAGAAAAGGCGTCAATCTCGTCAAAGAATTTGGCTGCATCCGGTGATGTTTCAATCACCACTTGTGCGTCGACATGATCGGCAAATCGCCAGACAGACGATGCGGGCATATGCCCAGGTGGATGATGCTCCAGATGGCTACGCAATCTGTCGGATAATGAAATCTTGGTTCGTATCAGCTGGGCTTTGTCACCAAGGCCTGGAAACGTGCCACCTCCCGCTGCGCGATAACTGGTCATGGCGACAACAAATTGCGCGTCGGGATCAATGGATTGCCCGCAATACCGCAAATCAGTAATCCTGCGCATCCTGCCCTGATTGTCGCGACCAAACGGATCAATCACCGTCTCAAGACCGTGCAACGCATCAAAATTGAAAACCGGGGAATCCGGATTCACGAGGTTGCCCGAGTCGGCCCGCGGGTCCCCAAAGAACATCGCCGCATGTTCTGCATATGCATATAGTTGCGCGCCGCGCATAACGGTTGCCCATATGTCATTCTGATAGAGGCACAGCATCGAAATGTGACGCTCTCGGATGACACCTTTTGTGACATGGACAAAATTCGTTGGCCCGCCATACCCACCTGCCGCCGTCGGAGCCACTGCAGCCAGAACGGGCAGGTCCGCGAACGCGCTTTGTGCAATCGTTTCGGTGATCGCGGTTTGCATCGTCTCGGCAAGTATGGCCTCGGCACTGCCCGATTGGAGCATGGAGAAGTAGGTGTGAAAGCCATGCCCGGTTTGACTAACCGGTGTGTTCATGCTGCTGCGTGTTGCATGGATGAACGGAGCTGCAATTTGCGTGACTGTTGTATCTGGCACAGCATCCTGCGCAGGAAGCAGCGCGACGCCATGCGCCGCCACTTCCCAATTGACCCCTGTCCACACAAGGTTCAGATCAATTTGCCCCAGACACTCTGCTGCAAAACCCGGCATGACAGAGGGCACACCACAGACTGTTCCACTCTCAGCGTCCAATTCTGCACTGTTTTCCTTGATCTTGTCGGGAAAGCGCAAATGCACATGGCCAAATATGCAGGCATCTATCCCCGGTACGTTCCTCAGCAAGGCCATGCCAAAGTTCTCGTCGCTAACCGTTGCCTCTGGATCCGGACCCGCATGGCATAGCGTTATCACAAGGTCCACGCCTGCGTTGCGCAAGTCACTGACGGCCTGTGCCGCTGCCCTCACCGGGTTGGAAAACGACACGTGCCCGGCCAAGAGCCGGTTGTTCCAGATCAGGGTTTGAGGCGGCAAAACGGATGTAACACCAATACGCAAGGTGCGTGTTTTGCCGTCCGAACAGGCGGCCTTGCGAGAGAGGATCGTGTATGGCGCCGCAAGCGCATCTGGCGCGCCAGACAAGTTAGCACACAGTACAGGTGCATCGACGTCCCCGAACATTTCCTGCAGGCGTTCGACCCCGTAGTCGAAATCGTGGTTGCCCAAACCAATCGCGTCATAGTTGAGCGCGTTCAGGCAATCGGCCCATGCATGAGGTCCATCTACCGCCCCCGTTGCAGCAATGTCGGCTGTAGGTGTGCCCTGCAACGAATCTCCATTGTCCAGCAAAAGGCACACGCCTTCGGCTTGTGATCGGGCAGCCTGTATGACGCTTGCCAGGCGATTAAAGCCGCGCGCCAACAACACCCTGTCCGACCGCGCATCCCAGCCGGTCAGGTGCATGTGAATGTCGCTGCTGGCCAGTATCCTGACCGAGGTTCGGATGTTCGACCCGGTCAATGAATGAGTTTCACGCATAGGTGGTACAATGTCTGTCTCAAAAATTAGCGCAAGTTGAATATTCTACCCCTAGTCCTGCACGAGGGGGCCATTGCGCGCAAGACACACCCGTGGCAAGCGTTGCCCCCAGAAGCTGACCCTGCCAAGGACGTGAACCACATGCGCCACGCGGAAACCGTAACTTTCGGAGGCTCGGGCCTTGACCGGGCCGCAGAAATGCGGGGCGATGCAGATGCCCTTGCGCAGGCTTTGACCCATCCCGATACCCGTACGATTGTGTTTTGGCGGGGCAAGCCGTTGATCCACCGCGACCGCCCGGCCCACCTGTTGCGCGTCGCATTGGATCATCCGATCCTGTCCAACGCTACCGAGGCGCCGATACTTCTGGGTCGCGAAGACGGCGCCGCGCGATTTGTCCATGACATCTCGAACTGGGAACCGGATGATTTGGACACAGCGGCCCTGGGCGGATTCCTTGATCCGTCCGAACAGCACTACCCCGGCCTTCCGGAGGCTGACGTTTTTGCCGAGCTGCGCCGGGTGATGACATGGCTGTCGCCGCGTGACGCAGAACTGGCTGCGACCGCCAAAGCCGTAATGGGATGGCATCTCAGTCATGGGTTCTGTGCAAAATGTGGGGCGGCATCTGAAATTGCGCAGGCGGGCTGGCAACGCACGTGCCCGGCTTGCGGCACACATCACTTTCCCCGGACAGATCCTGTGGTCATCATGTTGATTACATATGGGAATTCGGTTCTTGTCGGCCGCTCACCGGGATGGCCAGAGGGGATGTATTCGCTTCTTGCCGGATTTGTGGAACCCGGTGAAACGCTCGAAGCAGCAGTGCGTCGCGAAGTATTTGAGGAATCCGGTGTGCAGGTGGGCCAAGTCGACTACCTGTCCAGCCAGCCTTGGCCGTTCCCGGCGTCATTGATGTTTGGCTGTCATGGGCATGCAACAAGCCGCGAGATCACGATAGATCCCACCGAAATAGAAGATGCCATCTGGCTCACGCGCGAGGAAATGATGGCTGTCTTTGCTGGCGAAAGGGCCGATATTCTGCCCGCCCGCAAAGGTGCTATTGCACACTTTTTAATAGAAAACTGGCTTGCGGACACGCTAGATTAAAGGGACACTGCGGCTAAACAAGCAAACACAGGCAGTCTCATGAAGTTCTCCGCCCGGGAAGATATCGAAGCACCGATTGATCAGGTCTTTGCGTCTTTGTGCGAATTCGAAGGGTTTGAACGGCAAGCCATGCGCCGTGGCGCAGATGTGCAGCGTGTCGATAATTTGTCGATGCCCGGCGCGGGTATGCGTTGGAAGGCTTCGTTCATGATGCGGGGGCGTCGGCGCGAATTAGATCTGGAACTGGTGCAATTCGACGTGCCGAACGAGATGGGTTTTGTTGCCAAATCATCGGGGATGGACGGGACATTTCGCATTGAGTTGATGGCCCTGTCCCGCAGCCGTACACGTATGGCCGTTGCGCTGGAGTTGTCCGCGCTCAATTTGTCCGCCCGTTTGCTGTTGCAGTCGCTGAAACTGGCCAAGACGACCTTGAGCAAACGTTTCAAGCTGCGCGTTGCGGATTATTCCAAAGGTCTGGAAGAGCGCCTGCAACGCAGTGCCTAACGTCAGTCTCGGTCTGGCGCGGCAGGATAAACCCCAAGAATGTCCAAGCGGTTGGTGAAGTAATCCAATTCTTCGAGCGCACGTGCGACGGCGGGGTCGTCTGGGTGCCCTTCGATGTCCGCGTAAAACTGCGTGGCCGTAAAGGCACCACCGACCATGTAGCTTTCCAGTTTGGTCATGTTGACGCCGTTGGTCGCAAAGCCACCCATTGCCTTGTAAAGGGCGGCCGGAATGTTGCGCACCTCAAATACAAAAGTGGTGATCATATCATCGCTGCGCCGGGCCGTATCTGCATCTGGCGCCATCAACAGGAACCGGGTTGTGTTGTGCCCTTGATCCTCAATGTCCCGTGCGAGGATCTCAAGCTCGTGGATGTCGGCAGCAACTGCGGATGCCAGCGCACCCACACCCATTTCACCATTGGCGGAGATGTCGGCTGCGGCCCCGGCGCTGTCTGCCGCCGCAGAGGCTGAAATTCCGTTGGCATCCAGAAAGGCGCGTGCCTGTGGGATGAGGACCATGTGGGCCCGGACATGTTTGATGTCATCAAGGGTCTGGCCTGGCATCGCCATCAGGGCGATGCGCACGCGCACGAAAGCCTCATCGACAATGTGCAAACCGCTGTCCGGCAGCAAACGGTGAATGTCTGCAACGCGCCCATAGGTGGTGTTTTCGACAGGCAGCATGGCCTTGTCCGCCACGCCGTCGCGCACAGCGGCGATCACTTCTTCAAAGCCGTGACAAGGAACCGGCACTGCATTCGGGCGTGCTTTCAGCACGGCCTCATGGCCATAGGCCCCCAATTCCCCCTGAAAGGCGATCCGTTCAGACATGTTTTACCCTTTGCCTCTAGCCCCGAACGTTCCACACGGGCAGGGCGTTTGGTCGCGGTTACTACACCTTGCCTGTTGCAAGGGGAAGGAATAGATACCCGCCGAACCGGGACGCAAAATTCATGGAATCGGAAGCCACATGTTTGACACGATGACCTTCACCAAAGTGTGCGCCAGTTTGTTTGGGGCATGGCTTGTGCTTTTGTTGGGCAAATGGGCCGCTGAAGAGCTGTACCACGTCGATGGACACGGCGAGCAAGCTTATGTGATCGACACCGGTGTCGATGAATCAGCCGAAGAAGAAGTCGAAGTGGCTTTTGCTGACGTCTTCGCCACAGCCGACGCAGCCGCCGGCGCCAAAGTGTTCCGCCAGTGCAGCGCCTGCCACAAGCTGGAAGACGGCGCGAACGGCACGGGCCCCCACCTTTATGGTGTTGTCGGCCGTGACGTTGGCGGCGTGGCTGACTACGCCGCCTATTCGGGCGCGCTGAACGACGCCGCTGATGTGTGGACGCCTGAAAACCTCAACGGTTTCCTCGAAAGCCCACGCAACTACGCGTCAGGCACTTCAATGAGCTATAATGGCCTGAAGAAAATTGAAGACCGGGCAAACCTGATTGCCTACCTCGACAGCATTGACGACTAAGGCGCGTCAGTCCGTTTGACCCAAAAGGCCGTGCATCTGCGTATGCGCGGCCTTTTTCATGTTCAGATGTTACAGAGCCCTCACACATGAGCGAGCGAAAACACAGAATGCGTCATTGCATATTGGCGCGCTGCAATTTTAGCTTACCTTCTGTCGAAATACACTTCAGAGTTGCCCAGACGTGATTGAAAAGGACATCCAGATGCAGAACCTACGCACCCGCACAAAGGCTCAGGCGCGCGTCGCCACTGCGCGCAATCGAATGGCAATCTGGGCTGCAATGGGTGCAATGGGGGTTATCGTGACACTGGCTGCTGCGAGCCTTGTGCGAGCGGATGGCCATGAAAAAATCGTGTCGAGCCACGGATACTCCTTTTACGGTGATCTGAGCTATCCCGAGGACTACACGCATTTCGACTACGTGAACCCGGATGCGCCAAAAGGTGGCGAAATCGCACTGGGCGTTGTCGGCACGTTCGACAGCATGCATCCCTACACGCGCAAGGGCCGCGCCGGAGCCTTGTCCTCGGTAATGTATGAAAGCCTGCTGGGCGAGGGGACCAACGCCAGCGCGCCCGCAGATGTCTACGCTGAATACTACGGTTTGCTGGCCGAGCGGCTGGAATATGACGAGGGCAAGAACTGGGTCATCTTCTATATGCGTCCCGAAGCAAAATTTTCGGACGGATCACCCGTTACGGCCCATGACATCGCGTTTTCACACAATCTGTTGCTGGACGAAGGGCTGAAATCCTATGCGGACGCGGTGCGCAAACGCATCCCCAAAGTCGAAGTGATCGATGATCACACCATCAAATTCTACTTCACCGAAGGTATTTCCCGCCGCTCGCTGATTGATCAGGTCGGCTTTGTGCCCGCGTGGTCCAAGAAATGGTACGAAGAAACCGGGGCAGGGCTTGATGAAAGCCGCCTTGAGGTGTCGCCGGGATCAGGGCCCTACATGATCGAAGACGTCGATGTGAACCGTCGCATCGTCTACAAGCGCAATCCCGAGTATTGGGGCAATGACCTGCCCTTCAATGTCGGGCGCAACAACTTCGACAATATCCGGATCGAGTATTTCGGAGATGCCGAATCCGCATTCCAGGCCTTTCTTGCAGGTGAATTCACCTACCGCACCGAATCTGACTCCAAGAAGTGGGCGACCCGCTATGACGTCAGCAAAGTACAGGACGGTCAGATCCTGAAAAAAGAGCTGAACGACGGGACACCACCGACCCCGTCGGGTATCGTCTTCAATCTTAACTCGGACGTGTTTGCGGACAAAAAGGTTCGTGAGGCCGTTGCCCTTGCATATAACTTTGAATGGACGAATGCGTCCCTGCAATATGACCTGTTCAAACAGCGTTTTTCCTATTCGCAAGACACGCCATTGATGGCCAGAGGCGTACCTGAGGGCGCAGAAAAAGCGTTCCTGGAGAGCCTTGGTGATCTGGTTCCCGACGCTCTGTTCACAGAAGAGGCCCGCGTCGCGCACACGTCAAATGGCGCGCGCCTGTTTGACCGCCGCAATGCGCGCCGTGCCATGGCGTTGCTGGACGAAGCGGGATGGGCTGTCGGAGACGACGGTACCCGACGCAACGCAGATGGCGAAGTGTTGGAAATCAACTTCCTGTTCAACTCGTCATCCGCCGACACTCTGTCCGGCGCGATGGAGAACTTTGTCTCGAATGTCGGCAAGCTGGGCATTTCGATCAAGTTGGAAAAGGTCGACCCCTCGCAATATACTTCCCGCGAACGCGATCGCGACTATGATCTGGTTTTCGACTCCTATGCAGCCCTTCTGGGCACAGGCACAGGGCTGATGCAGCGTTATGGTTCCGAGGCTGCAGAGTTCTCGTTGTTCAATCCCGCGGGTCTTGCCAGTCCTTTGGTCGATGCCATCATAGAAGCGTCTCTGAACGCCGAAACACGCGAAGAGGAAAATGCCTCGATCACCGCGCTGGATCGGGTTTTGCGCTACGAATTCATCATGATTCCGCTGTGGTACAAGCCCAACCACTGGGTGGCCTACTATGATATGTTTGAACATCCCGATGTCATACCGCCGTTCGCCTTGGGGCAATTGGACTTCTGGTGGTACAACGCGGACAAGGCTGAGGCTCTGAAAGCCTCTGGCGCGCTAAGGTAACCCTTCATGGCCCCCTATATCCTTCGCCGGTTGCTGCTGGTCATTCCAACGCTGCTGGGCATTTTGCTGGTCAATTTCACGCTGACACAGTTTGTCCCCGGTGGCCCGGTCGAACAGGCCATTGCGCGCGCGCAAGGGGGCGGGGACGTATTTGGCGGCTTTGCAGGCACAAACAATGACGCAGGCGTTCAGGAGCTTGGCAGCGAAGAGTTGAACACCGCATCAGACAGCACTTATGTAGGTGCGCGCGGGCTGCCGCCCGAATTCATCGCAGAGTTGGAAAGGGAATTCGGGTTCGACAAGCCCCCGGTGCAGCGCTTTCTGAATATGGTGTGGAATTATGCCCGGTTTGATTTTGGCGAAAGTTACTTTCGATCTATCAGCGTCATAGACTTGGTAATCGAGAAATTGCCCGTCTCGATCACCTTAGGCCTGTGGTCCACGATCATCGCCTATCTGGTGTCGATTCCACTGGGCATCCGCAAGGCGGTGCGCGACGGTACGCCTTTTGATACGTGGACATCGGGTGCCATCATCGCGGCATATGCGATCCCCGGCTTTCTCTTTGCCATTATCCTTCTCGTACTGTTTGCAGGGGGCAGTTATTACCAGATCTTCCCGCTGCGTGGACTGACGTCGGACAATTTCGATGATCTGAGTGCGGTGGGTAAAGTGCTCGATTACTTCTGGCATATCACGCTACCAGTCCTTGCAGGCACCATCGGGGCCTTTGCGACACTGACGTTGTTGACCAAGAACAGCTTTCTGGACGAGATCAAGAAGCTCTATGTGATGACGGCCCGTGCCAAGGGGCTGTCGGAATCCCGTGTCCTTTATGGTCACGTGTTCCGCAATGCGATGCTGATTGTGATTGCAGGTTTCCCGGCTGTTTTCATCGGCGTTTTCTTTGGCGGGTCGCTGATCATCGAAACGATCTTTTCGCTCGATGGGTTGGGGCGTTTGGGATTTGAAGCAGCCGTAGCGCGCGACTACCCCATCGTGTTTGGCACGCTCTATATCTTTGGCCTGATGGGGTTGCTGGTGGGGATCCTATCGGACCTGATGTATGTGTTGGTCGACCCCCGCATCGACTTTGAGCGGAGGGAAGGGTGATGGCTGTGACTGACGCGCCCAACATTGCCGTTCCCGAGCCAAAGACGGGTTTGTTCACGCTGTCACCGCTGAACAAGCGGCGCTGGAGCAATTTCAAAAAGAACAGGCGTGCGTACTGGTCGCTGTGGATTTTTGCGATCCTGTTCGGGATCAGCCTGTGCGCGGAGTTTGTTGCCTACGACAAGCCGATCCTCGTGCGCTATCAGGGTGAGTTCTACACGCCGATCTGGAACTTTTACGCAGAGACGGAATTCGGCGGCGATTTTCAGACGGAAGCCTCCTATCGCGACCCCGAGGTGCGCTGCCTGATTGCCTCAGGCGGGATGGATATTTGTTTTGACGACCCCGAAGGCGTGATCGAAGACAGCCAGGATGGCGACATAGATGGCGAGCAGATTAACCGGGGCTGGGCGATCTGGCCGTTGATTCCATACAGCTATGACACCGCCGTCGATCGCCCCGGCGCAGCCCCCCTGGCGCCGAACGAGGAAAACCTGTTGGGCACGGACGGGACAAAACGTGACGTGCTGGCCCGCGTCGTCCATGGCTTCCGCCTGTCCGTCCTGTTTACGCTGATCGTGACCGGTGCATCCGCTGTGATCGGCATCATTGCAGGTGCGGTGCAGGGCTATTTCGGTGGACGGACTGACCTGATTTTCCAACGCATCATCGAGATTTGGGCATCGACCCCCAGCCTCTATGTCATCATCATCATGTTCGCCATTCTGGGGCGCAGTTTCTGGTTGCTGGTCTTCCTGCTGGTGCTGTTTGGTTGGGTCAGTCTTGTGGGGGTGGTCAGGGCCGAGTTCCTGCGCGCGCGCAACCTTGAATATGTGCGGGCCGCGCGTGCTTTGGGGGTTGGCAACATCACCATCATGTTCCGCCACATGCTGCCCAATGCGATGGTCGCCACACTTACGATGCTCCCGTTCATCATCACGGGCACGATCTCATCGCTTGCCGTGCTTGATTTCCTTGGGTTTGGCTTGCCCTCGTCCGCCCCGTCCTTGGGTGAGCTGACGTTGCAGGCCAAACAGAACCTGCAGGCGCCATGGCTCGCGTTCACTGCCTTTGCGGTGTTTGCTGTGATGCTGAGCCTGTTGATCTTTATCTTCGAGGGCATCCGCGATGCCTTTGACCCGAGAAAGACGTTCTCTTGAGTGCACTTCTGGACGTAAAAGACCTGCGCGTTTCGTTCCGGCAGGATGGCAATCTGACCGAAGCGGTCAAAGGTGTCTCGTTTTCCGTTGGGCGCGGTGAAACCGTTGCTCTGGTGGGCGAATCCGGTTCCGGCAAATCCGTGTCGGCCCTGTCTACCGTTTCGTTGCTGGGCGACAGTGCCGAGGTGTCCGGGTCGGTCACCTATGACGGGCAACAGATGATCGGCGCGGACGAGCGGCTGTTGCGCAAGGTGCGCGGCAACGACATCTCGTTTATTTTTCAGGAACCGATGACGTCGCTTAACCCGCTGCACACGATCCAGAAGCAACTTGGCGAAAGCCTTGCGTTGCACCAGGGGATTGTGGGGGACGAGGCGCGTGGCCGCATTCTGGAACTGATGGACAAGGTCGGCATCCGCGATGCGGAAACCCGCCTGAATGCCTATCCGCACCAGTTGTCCGGCGGGCAACGTCAGCGCGTGATGATTGCCATGGCATTGGCCAACAAACCCGATGTTCTGATCGCAGATGAACCCACAACGGCATTGGACGTGACCATTCAGGCGCAGATCCTCGATCTGTTGGCCGATCTCAAAGCCAGCGAAGGGATGGGTCTGCTCTTTATTACCCACGATCTTGGCATTGTGCGCCGCATTGCAGACCGCGTTTGTGTGATGCAACACGGTGAGATTGTTGAAACCGGTCCCACGGCTGAGATCTTCGACGCCCCCAAGCATCCCTACACGCAGAAACTGCTGAGCGCGGAACCGTCCGGGCAACCCGCCCCCGTGCCTGCCGAGGCTGAAGTGGTGGCCGAGACGGAGAACCTCAAGATCTGGTTCCCGATCCACGCCGGGCTGCTGCGCCGCACGGTGGGTCATGTAAAGGCTGTCAATGACGCCACCTTGCAGGTGCGCGCGGGCGAAACCGTCGGCATTGTCGGAGAGTCCGGTTCGGGGAAAACCACGCTGGCCTTGGCCATCATGCGCCTGATCGCTTCTGAGGGGCGCATCGTATACATGGGGCAGGACATTCGCGGCTGGTCTGTCCGCGAATTGCGCCGCCTGCGCAAGGACATGCAAATTGTGTTTCAGGATCCGTTTGGCTCGCTCAGCCCGCGGATGACGGCGATGCAGATCATTGCCGAAGGCCTTGGCGTGCACGGAATCGAAGACGGGCGATCCGCCCGCGCCGTTGTGGCCGAGGTCATGGCCGAAGTCGGTTTGGACCCCGCCACGATGGACCGTTATCCGCATGAATTCTCTGGCGGACAGCGCCAGCGTATCGCCATCGCGCGCGCTATGGTGCTAAAGCCCAAACTGGTGGTGCTGGACGAGCCGACCTCAGCACTTGATATGACCGTTCAGGTGCAGATCGTCGACTTGTTGCGAGGCTTGCAGGAAAAGTACGGTCTGGCGTTCCTGTTCATCAGCCACGACCTTAAGGTCGTGCGGGCTATGAGCCACAAAGTGCTGGTGATGAAACAGGGTGATGTGGTGGAGCAGGGCGCATCAGAAGACCTGTTTGAGCGCCCTCAAACCGAGTACACCCGCCTGTTGTTGCAAGCCACGCACTAAATCGCTGAGGCATGGCGCCCCGCCTCGACGGCATAGGCATCAAAATGGCGCACGATCATGCGTGTCAGGGCTTGCGACTCCTTTGGAATGCGCAAACGATCCGGTTTCACGATCACTGCGTCACCAAATGTGTCGGACGCACTGTGCAACAGCTCTCGTGCTGCGGCGCGCAAGGGTGCAGGCGCCTCTATCTCTGACAGTTCCACTTCGAAATCGCACATCAACGCTTCGATGATGCGACCAAGAACGCGATCCATGTCGTCAAAGACATGCCCGCGCGCTGTTGCCCAAGTGCCAGATTGAATCGCGCCTGTATAGCGTGAGGTGGCCGCATTGTTTTGCGCATAGCCTTGCGGGAACCGCGAGATGGATGATGCGCCCAATCCGATCAGCACATCGCTTTGATCATCCGTGTACCCTTGGAAATTCCGTTTCAACTGGCCACTGGTTTTTGCCACGGCCAGGCCGTCAGAAGGAATGGCAAAGTGATCAATCCCAATCTCGCGAAAACCGTCCCAGACAAACAATTGGCGGGCAACATCGAACAGGCGCAATCGCTCTTGCGGGGTCGGCAGGGCATCCGAAGGAATGAGAGTTTGTCGCCGTGCCATCCAAGGAACATGTGCATACCCGTATAGGGCAACGCGATCCGGTGAAAGAGACAGCAACTTGTTCACGCTTGCCGAAATCCGCTCCGGCGTTTGGAACGGTAAGCCGAACAGGATGTCAGCGTTCAGGCTGTGAACCCCGACATCGCGCAGCAATCGGACGGCATTGGCCGTGACCACAAAGCTTTGTTCACGCCCAATGACCGACTGAATGTGAGGGTCAAAATCCTGAATGCCAATGGAGGCACGCGTCATGCCTGCGCTGGCCAATGCTTCGACACGTGCCTGATCCAATTCGTTCGGATCTATCTCGACGGAAAATTCGGCGGCTTCGGCAAATGGGGCAACCTGCGCAATGCGTGCCGCCAGTCGCGCGGTCATCTCAGGATCCAGCAAGGTCGGTGTGCCCCCACCCCAATGCAGCCGTTTCAGGCGCACGCCGGCTGGCAAGGCCGCACCCAGCATGTCGACCTCTGCCAGCAGTGTATCGAGGTATGCTGACACGCGGGCTTGCGATGTCGTGCCTTGGGTTCGGCAGGCGCAGAACCAGCACAGGCGGCGACAAAACGGGATATGAATGTAGAGCGAGATTTCTGCGCCCTGTGGCACCTCGCTGATCCAACGCTGCATGGTGTTGGGCCCGACATGGGCGTTGAAATGGGGCGCTGTCGGGTAGCTCGTGTATCGCGGCACTTTCGCGTCAAATAGCCCCAAGCGTTCGAATTTGGTTTTCGTTTCCATGCCCTCAACGCTAGGCTGTGCTGGAATAGTGCGCTTTGACGCAGATCAAACGAATGGATTTGTTATGCAGATGACACCTGACTTGGCCAAGCAGGATTGCAGTGCGTGCCCGATCCGTCACCGCGCCGTTTGTGCGCGCTGCGAGCCGGATGAGCTGACGCGGCTTGAGGAAATCAAGTTCTACCGCACATACGAAGCGGGCCAACCGGTGGCCTGGGCAGGCGACAAGATGGACTTTGTGGCGTCCGTTGTGTCTGGTGCTGCGACGTTGACGCAAACGATGGAAGATGGTCGCCGCCAGATGGTCGGTTTGCTTTTGCCATCTGACTTTGTGGGCCGCCCGGGCCGGAGCGGGGCAAGCTATGATGTGGTGGCTGTGACCGATCTGGTGATGTGTTGTTTCCGCAAGGTGCCGTTTGAACAGATGATGGCAACTACGCCTCATGTGGCCGAGCGTTTGTTGGAAATGACTTTGGACGAACTCGATGCGGCGCGGGAATGGATGTTGGTTCTGGGGCGCAAGACGGCACGTGAAAAGATCGCATCCCTGCTGTCGATCTTTGCCCGTCGTGATGTCCTTGTCGGGGCGGCCCATACCCGCAGTGTCGAATTTGATCTGCCCCTGACACGCGAAGCGATGGCAGATTATCTGGGCCTGACGCTTGAGACGGTCAGCCGCCAAATGTCAGCCCTCAAGCGCGATGGTGTCATCACGCTCAAGGGCAAACGCGGCGTTCTGGTTCCCGATCTGGATCTTCTCATGGAAGAAGCGGGCGATGACAGCGATGGCGGAATGCTGTCCTGAGGGACTGACCTCAGGGCCACCCTCCGAACATCAATGGGCCATGAGCAAAGGCACTGGCGTCTGGTTCAGCATATCCCGCGTGGCACCGCCAAACATGGCTTCGGACCATCGCGCGCGCCCATAGGCCCCCATAACCAACAGGTCGATGTCGCGGTCGGTCACAGCGCGGATCAGATGGTCACTGATACGTGGCAGGCTGCGGGCCATCACGTCCACCTCGCAACGCGCGCCGTGCCGGGCCAGAAATTGTGCCAGTAGCCCACCGGGATCACTGCGATCCGGCCCATGTTGCGGCGGGTCAATGATCGACAGATATGTGGTGTCAGCCGCTGCGATCAGAGGCAGCGCATGGCGCACCGCACGCAGCGCTTCATCGCCCTCGTTCCACGCCACCGCAACGCGGCGCGGCGCGTGCCATGTGTCTTGCTGGTCCGGCAGCACCAGAACTGGAATGTGGGCTTCAAACAAAGCGGTTTCGATAATGCGGGGTTCATCCACGCCTGCCGCTTCACTGTAAGGCGAGGGCTGAACCGCCAGATCGCTGAAACGCGCAAATCGGCGCACTGTCGAGATCAACATACCCGCCGGGCAGACCGTTGCGGTGACGCAAGCCCGGGTCAAACCGGCACGGTCGATCTGGGCCTGGGCGTCGGCCTTCAGCTTTTCGGCCTGATCGATGCAGGCCTGCATACTGGCCTGCACAATGGCAGCGTTCAGTTCAGCGTAGGCATAACCGCCCGGAACCGTTTCAACACCGACAACCAGAACATCCAGATGCGCATCCATCGCGCGGGCCATGGATATTGCACCTTCAAGACCACGCAAGGCATCCGGCCCGTGTGTCAGGATCGTAAACAGGGTTTGATAGGTCATAATACGAAACTCCTTTTTGGCGCTTTGTTCCTTGCAGTGTGATCTCTGGGCGGCGGGACCGCTTTGATTGCGGTCAACCAAACTGCGCCACTTCATTGACCCAGATCAAAGACCCGCCCCGCCACTTCAGGTGAGAAGGGGCCAGTCAAACGCAAAAGGTATCCCCGGATTCGGGTTCGCCCTCGCGCGTGCAAGAAGGGAACGAACAATGGGACAATACATAAAGCTGATCGTGCTTGGCCTTGTGGCATTGGCAGCGGCAATCGCCGCCAATTACGGGCGCGATCTGGCCTATCAGGTGCATGCGGTGCTGATCATGCTGATCGCAGGCGCGATGTTTTTGTGGGAAGTGCGCCAGACAGACGAACCACGCATTCCCGCCCCGCAAAACGAATATATGGATGGGGTGATCCGCGCCGGAGTGATTGCGACGGCGTTTTGGGGGATTGCCGGCTTTCTGGTGGGCGTTATCATCGCCTTCCAGCTCGCCTTTCCCGCGCTCAACCTTGACTGGGCAGAGGGCTATACCAACTTTGGCCGCCTGCGTCCCCTGCACACCTCTGCGGTGATTTTTGCGTTTGGAGGCAATGCGTTGATTGCCTCTTCCTTCTTTATCGTCCAACGGACCTGTGCGGCGCGGCTGTGGGGCGGCAACCTGTCCTGGTTTGTGTTCTGGGGCTATCAACTGTTCATCGTGCTGGCCGCCACCGGCTATCTGCTGGGCGGCACCCAATCCAAGGAATATGCCGAGCCTGAGTGGTATATCGACATCTGGCTCACCATCGTTTGGGTCAGCTACCTGGCCGTCTACCTTGGCACGATCATCAAGCGGCGCGAACCTCATATCTATGTCGCCAACTGGTTCCTGCTGTCCTTCATTGTGACAGTTGCGATGCTGCACCTGATCAACAACATTTCGATCCCGGTCAGTGTTTACGGCTCCAAATCCGTGCAGGTCTTTGCCGGAGTACAGGATGCAATGGTACAGTGGTGGTACGGCCACAATGCAGTCGGGTTCTTCCTGACAGCCGGTTTCCTGGGCATGATGTACTACTTTGTGCCCAAGCAGGCGAACCGTCCTGTGTTCTCCTACAAGCTGTCGATCATCCACTTCTGGGCGTTGATCTTTCTGTACATCTGGGCGGGACCGCACCACTTGCACTACACTGCATTGCCGGACTGGGCGTCGACCCTCGGCATGGTGTTCTCGATCATCCTGTGGATGCCGAGCTGGGGAGGCATGATCAACGGCCTCATGACGCTGCAAGGCGCCTGGGACAAGCTGCGCACCGACCCGGTGCTGCGGATGATGGTGACCAGCCTCGCTTTCTACGGCATGTCCACATTTGAGGGTCCAATGATGTCTATCCGCGCGGTGAACTCGCTGTCGCACTACACAGACTGGACCATTGGTCACGTGCATTCCGGTGCCTTGGGTTGGAACGGGCTGATCACCTTTGGCGCGCTTTACTACCTGACGCCGGTACTGTGGAAACGCGAGGCGCTTTATTCCCTGCGTCTGGTCAGCTGGCACTTCTGGCTCGCGACCATCGGCATCGTGCTCTACGCGGCATCGATGTGGGTCACCGGCATCATGGAAGGCCTGATGTGGCGCGAAGTCGACGCCAATGGCTTCCTCGTGAACTCGTTTGCCGACACCGTAAGCGCCAAGTTCCCGATGTATGTGGTGCGCGGTTTGGGCGGGACGCTGTTCCTCGCCGGGGCCTGCGTGATGTGCTATAACCTCTGGATGACTGTGAAAGCCGCGCCTGCCAAGGCACCGCTCTCCACAGCCGTCCCTGCCGAATAAAGGAGGGACAGACATGGCATTCCTCGACAAACACAAAATTCTAGAACGCAACGCAACCCTTTTGCTGGTCTTCAGTTTTCTGGTGGTGACCATCGGGGGGATCGTGCAGATCGCCCCCTTGTTCTACCTCGAAAACACAATCGAGAAGGTGGAAGGGGTGCGCCCTTACTCGCCTCTCGAACTGGCGGGGCGTGACATCTACGTGCGCGAAGGCTGCTACGTGTGCCACAGCCAGATGATCCGACCCATGCGGGACGAGGTCGAACGCTATGGGCACTACAGTCTTGCCGCTGAATCGATGTATGACCACCCGTTCCAGTGGGGGTCCAAACGGACCGGGCCTGATCTGGCGCGGGTCGGAGGGCGCTATTCGGATGACTGGCATCTGGTGCACCTGCGCGATCCGCAATCGGTGGTGCCAGAATCTGTCATGCCGAAATACGATTTCCTCGAACGCCGCCGGATCGATGGGGAGCACATACAGGAATTGCTGGCCACGCACCGAATGGTCGGGGTGCCCTACACCGAAGAAATGATCGAACTGGCAAGCGTTGATTTCCGGGCTCAAGCCGATCCTGACAGCGACTTTGACGGGCTGCTTGAACGCTATCCCGGTGCACAAGTGCGCAACTTTGACGGGGCTGCGGGGATTTCCGAAGCCGACGCGCTGATCGCTTACCTCCAGATGCTTGGCACGCTGGTCGACTTTTCGACCTTCGTTGCTGACGCCAACCGCTAGGAAAGGGGACAGATATGGAAACCTATAGCCTGCTACGTGAATTCGCTGACAGCTGGATGTTGCTGCTGTTGTTCACTGTCTTTTTAGGCGTCTTTCTTTGGGTCATCCGGCCGGGATCCCGCGCTATTCACCGGGACACAGCTGCAATCCCGTTCCGCAATGACGACGCCCCCTTGGGTCCAGAGGAGGACCGGACATGAGCAACGCACCCGACATCGATCCCGAAACCCAAGTGGATACCACGGGTCACGAATGGGACGGCATCAAGGAACTGAACAACCCTCTGCCGCGCTGGTGGTTGTGGAGCTTTTACCTCTGCATCATCTGGGGGGTCGGCTATACCATTGCCTACCCCGCTTGGCCCATGGTCAATTCTGCGACGGCGGGGTTGCTGGGGTATTCCACCCGCGCCGAAGTCGCCGAGGACATCGCCCTGGTTGAGGCTGCAAATGGCCCGATCAACGCGCGCCTGACAGCGGCCGAATTGACCGAAGTCAGCGGCGATGCGGAGTTAATGCAATACGCAACGTCTGCAGGAGGGGCTGTGTTCCGCACTTGGTGTGCGCAGTGCCACGGTTCCGGCGCTGCGGGGGCGGTTGGCTATCCCAATCTGCTGGACGATGACTGGTTGTGGGGAGGAGACATCGAATCCATCCACGACACCATCGCCCACGGCATCCGGAACGACGAAGATCTCGACAGTCGCTATTCCCAGATGCCCGTCTTTGGCGAGATCCTTGAAGAACCCGAGATCCTGTCAGTGGTCCAATACGTCAAGTCCCTGTCCGGCACGCCTGATAATGCCGCCTTGGTCACGGCCGGAGAAGAGGTCTACCTCGACAATTGTTCCGCTTGTCATGGCGATGAGGGCTTGGGCGACATCTATCAGGGGGCACCCAATCTGGCCGACGCGATTTGGCTTTATGGGGGGGATACCGACACATTGATCGAAACGGTGACGTATAGCCGCTTTGGCGTCATGCCACCGTGGCAAGGGCGGCTAAGCGAGGCGGAAGTGCGCGCCGTCTCGCTTTATGTGCACAGCAGGGGAGGTGGGCAGTAAGCCCATCAGGGAGCCGGGCGCGGCTGGGGGAGCAAGCCGCCGCGCCCGAATTTGTCAGGCTGACATCAGCCCAACCAGCATGGCCGCAAGGGCCACGACATGGATCAGCATGATTGCGCGGTCGTTCCATTGCACGCCAACAATGAACCACCCCACGATACCTATCACAAAGCAATAGAGGTTAAGCGGGCTTGCGCCCATCGCAGTGGCCCCGTAGCCCGCAATCTGAGCTGCGGACGCAGCCCATTTTACCGTATCGGTTCCGCGTGCCGACAGCGTCAACGTATTCATAGTTTGTCCAAATCAATGCAGCGGGTTTGGGCGCGCAACCACCAATGCCGGCGCTCTGCCTTGACCCGCACACAGGGACGTTGACGGGTCGCGGTCATGAAAGTTTTGGCGTAGATGTCAATCATCTCTCCATCCTCGAATTGGTTCACATGTATTCAGTCAACATTGACCAAACGGCCCATTTATGCGACTCAATTGGAATGATCTTGTGTAAGTTTTGCTGACATATGATGTGGCGTGACCTCCCACCACTGGCTGCGCTGCGGGCCTTTGCCGCTTTTTGCGAAACGGGCGGTGTAAGTGAGGCTGGCGTGGCCCTTGGCGTCAGTCATGCCGCGATTTCCCAACAATTGCGGACATTGGAGGCTCATCTGGGCGTGGCTCTGTTTGACCGCTCCGGGCGGGCCATGCGTCTGACGGATGATGGCGAAATCCTTGCTCAGGGATGCATCGATGGCTTTGGCAGCATTGCCCGCGCTGTGGCGCTTGTGACAGGCGCAGAGGCGGCGCGCCCCCTCCACATCTCTCCTACGCCGACCTTCGCAGCCGCGTGGTTGATGCCGCGCCTGCCGGACTTTCGCGCGATCCATCCCGGGATCAACATGACGCTCGACCCGCGGTCGGATCTGGTGACACCCGCTCCGGGCAATGTGGATCTGGCAATTCGCTACGGGTCTGGCGGCTGGTCGGGTGTGGACAGTGATCTGCTGCTTGAATCGCCCATGGTCATTGTCGCCGCCCCTGATCTGGTTGCGGGCAAAGATACACGTGACGCCAAGGTGCTCAGCGAACTGCCATGGCTTGAGGAAAACGGCATAACCGAAAGCACCCAATGGCTGAAAGATCACGGCATCAGCCAAGGGGTGCAAGGTACGCTGACCCGCGTACCGGGCAACTTGCTGATCGACGGGGCGCGCGACGGGCAAGGCCTTGTTGTGACGGTGCGATTGTTTGTCGAGGCCGACATTCGTGCAGGCCGCCTGATCGTGTTGGAACAAGAGCATAAACCGGGCGCGGGCTATCATCTTGTGACCCGTCCCGGTGTCCAGCGCCCACCCCTCAGGGCGTTTGTGAAATGGATCAAACGCGCAGCGCGGGATTTGACCTGAATCAAAGCGCCCCGCACAGCAATCCGTCACAAGGAGGCGCAAGCCAAACCTGACGAGGGATTTTCGTGGCCGAAACCACCCCAACGCCAAGCCTGTACGCTGCCCGTGAGCCGATCTTTCCTAAGCGGGTGTCGGGCCGATTTCGCAGTTTCAAATGGATCATCTTGGCTGTGACGCTGGGCATCTATTACCTGTTGCCTTGGATCCGCTGGGACAGGGGCGAGGCATTGCCGGATCAGGCTGTTCTGCTCGATCTGGCAGGACGGCGGTTTTACTTCTTCTGGATCGAGATCTGGCCCCATGAATTTTACTTCGTTGCAGGGCTTTTGATCATGGCGGGCTTGGGTCTGTTCCTGTTCACCTCCGCTTTGGGGCGCGTCTGGTGCGGCTATGCCTGCCCGCAAACGGTATGGACGGATCTGTATATTGCAGTGGAACGCTGGGTCGAAGGGGATCGAAACGCGCGTTTGCGGCTGCACCGCCAGAAGAAATGGGATCTGCGCAAGGCTAGGCTGACGTTCACCAAATGGGCGCTCTGGCTGCTGATTGGTCTCGCGACAGGTGGGGCTTGGGTGTTCTATTTCGCTGATGCACCGACGCTGGCGCGAGATCTGGTGACACTGAATGCGCATCCGGTGGCCTACACAACCATGGCCATCCTGACAGGAACCACATTTCTGTTTGGGGGTTTTGCGCGCGAACAGATCTGCAACTATGCCTGCCCGTGGCCTCGCATTCAGGCCGCGATGATGGACGAAGACACCCTGACTGTCGCTTACCGCCCATGGCGGGGCGAGCCGCGCAAGCACCACGTTCCCGAGGGAGAGACCCAAGGGGATTGCATCGACTGCATGGCGTGCGTGAACGTGTGTCCTGCTGGGATTGATATCCGCGACGGGCAGCAGCTTGAATGTATCACATGTGCGCTGTGCATTGATGCCTGTGACGACATCATGACCAAGATTGGCAAACCGCGGGGGCTGATCGACTACATGGCTTTGACGGACGAGGCGGCAGAGCGCGCAGGCAACGCGCCCAAGCTCATCTGGAAGCACATCATGCGTCCGCGCACGATCCTGTACACGGTGCTGTGGGCCTTGGTTGGCTTTGGTCTGGTCTTTGCCCTGTTCATACGGTCCGACGTGGAACTGACAGTGGCCCCGGTACGCAATCCGACCTTTGTAACCCTGTCCGATGGATCAATTCGCAACACCTATGATGTGCGACTGCGCAACAAGACCGCACAGGCGCAAACCATGCGCCTGTCGGTCAAGGGCGATCCCACAATCCGCTTGCAACTTGAGGGGTCAGCCTATCAGGCCGTGGCAGTGCCTGCCGATGCCACGTACCTGCAGCGTGTTTATCTAGTGGCCCCTGCGGGGTCTGACCCAGCAAGCCAAGCGGCAAGCGACGTGCGCTTGTGGGTGGAGACCCTGGGCGGCGGTGACCGGGCCTACCGCGACACTTCATTCAACGGAAAGGTGGCACAATGATACGTGAACTCAGAGGGTGGCACGTGGCGGCCATGTTCATCACTGGCTTTGGCATCATCATTGCTGTGAACCTCACTCTGGCCTTCAATGCGGTGGCCACATTTCCGGGTTTGGAGGTGCGCAATTCCTATGTTGCCAGCCAGGAATTTGACAGGAAACGGGCCGCGCAAATGACGTTGGGATGGCACGCAGTTGCTCAGCACGAGGCGGGGATTTTGACACTACGCTTCAACGATGCGTCGGACCGTCCAGTGAGAGTGACGCAATTGGACGTAATTGTGGGGCGTGCGACGCATGTGGCCGCGGACGTGGCCCCTGATCTGATTTTTGACGGGCGTGTGTACACCGCCGATCTTGCGCTTGCGCCAGGCAGTTGGCTTGTGCGTGTGGTTGCCCGCGCCAAGGATGGGACCTCGTTCGAACAGCGCCTTCCTTTGCACGTGAAGGGCTGATCCAATGACGGCTCTGCCCGATCCCCGGCCCATGGCCTGCCCCGGTTGCGCGGCGTTGCCCGAACCGGAGGCGGGCGCAGTCGCACACGTCAATGACGTTCTTTTGTCTCTGCCAGACATTCATTGCCACAACTGTATCCGCGATGCCGAAGCAGCCCTGATGGCGCGGCCGGACGTTGCAGCGGCGCGGGTGAACCTCACCTTGAAACGAGCTTATGTGACGCCAATAGGGGTGGTCGATGCCGAGGACCTGAGCGCAACCCTCGCCGAGGTGGGAATCCTCGCCTATCCGCTTGACCAGACGGCATTGCAGAGCACAGACAGCCAGCGCGCTGGCCAGGCGCTGTTGATGCGGCTGGCGGTAGCGGGCTTTGCGGCCATGAATGTCATGTTGTTGTCGGTGGCCGTGTGGTCGGGGGCGACGGATGCCACCCGGGACATGTTTCACTGGATTTCCGCTGCCATCGCCTTGCCTGCAATCGGTTTTGCCGGTCAGCCGTTTTTTGCCGGGGCCTGGCGTGCGTTGTCCGTTGGCAAATTGGCGATGGACGTGCCGATTGCGCTGGCGATTGTTCTAGCGCTGGCCACCTCGCTTTGGGAAACCGCTCTGTCGGGCCACCACGCCTATTTCGATGCGGCGCTTACGTTGTGCTTCTTCTTGCTGGCCGGGCGGTATCTGGAATTTCGCACACGCACAGCGGCCCGTTCTGCGGCCGAAGAGCTGACGGCGCTCGAAGTGCCGCGCGCCACCAAGATTGTCGGAGGTATCCCCACAGAGGTGCCCGTTGCAGAAATTGCGGTGGGAGATGTGGTGCTGGTGCGTGCGGGTGCGCGCGCGGCGGTCGATGGAGTCGTGATCAAAGGGCGGGCAGAGCTCGACCGCTCTATGTTGTCGGGTGAAACAGTGCCGGTGCCTGCGGCACCCGGAACCAAAGTGGCCGCAGGTGAGACGGTGTTGAGCGGCCCGCTCACCTTGCGCGCCACCGCTGTCGGGCGGGACACGGCGCTGCATCGGCTGGCTGATCTTGTGGCCGTGGCCGAGGCGGGGCGGGCAAACTACACGCCGCTCGCAGATAAAGCGGCAGCGCTTTATGCGCCGGGCGTGCATATTCTGGCGGCTTTGGCGTGGGCCGGGTGGATGCTGTGGTCTGGCGACATGCGCGTGGCATTGAACATTGCGGCGGCGGTTTTGATCATTACATGCCCCTGTGCCCTTGGACTGGCCGTGCCTGCCGTGACAACGGCCGCGTCTGGCGCTTTGTTTCGCCGCGGCGTTTTGATCAAGAACGCCACGGCGTTGGAACGTTTGGCGCAGGTTGATACGGTTGTCTTCGACAAGACCGGAACCTTGACGGATGGGGTGCCGGACGTGCGCGGGTGGGATGGCTTGCCTCCAGATGCGCGCGCCGTCGCCCGCGCGCTGGCCGAGGCGTCGCTGCACCCGTTGTCGCAGGCCATTGCGCGACAGGTTGGCACAGCAGCGGATGTGCAGGATGTGCAGGATGTGGTGGAGCATCCGGGCCTTGGCACGCAAGGATATTGGAACGGGCGTGTTGTGCGGTTGGGCCGTGCGGGGTGGGCCGGTCCCGAAACAGATGGCGCAGACACGTTGTGCACATGGCTGGATCTGGGGCAGGACGCGCCTGTGGCCATCGCCTTTGATGACCGTTTGCGCCCCGGCGCGGCAGAGGCTGTCGAGGCACTGAAGGCAGCGGGGGTGCATATCGAGATGTTGTCAGGCGATCGCCCGGCGCCAGTGGCCGCCACGGCGCGCAAGGTCGGGATTGAAACAGCCGCCGCGCAGTGTTTGCCGCAGGACAAGGTGGCCCGGATCGAGGCGCTGCGCGCGCAGGGGCGTTTCGTCTTGATGGTGGGGGATGGTTTGAATGATACCGGCGCACTGGCTGCAGCGGATGTGTCGCTGTCTCCGGCATCGGCGCTTGATGCGGCCCGGGTTGCGTCGGACATGGTGCTGTTGGGCACGCGTCTGGATGTCTTGCCGGAAACGCTGCGTTGTGCCCGCGCCGCGCGTCGCCGGATCACCGAGAATTTCCGTATTGCGACTCTCTACAACGTCATTGCTGTGCCTTTGGCAGTTGTCGGACTGGCGACGCCACTGATCGCGGCCCTGGCCATGTCATCCTCGTCCATCACCGTGTCTCTGAACGCAATGCGGGGCACGTGGCGATGAACGTATTGGCCTATCTTATCCCGGTTTCATTGGTTCTGGGCGGCGCTGGTCTGGTTGGGTTTCTCTATACGCTGCGCAGTCGCCAATACGAGGATCCGGAAGGCGACAGCCGTCGCATTCTGGATGCCAGTTGGGATGATCAACCCAAGCCGTGACGCCGGATGGACGCTGTTTGGCTGCGCCAAATGCGCCCCACCCGCCGTCCCTTGGGCCGTATCGCTCGGATTTGCGGCTCTAGGACTTGGGTCCGATCATGAAGCAGGTGATGTTGCGCGCAGCCAATCTGCGGCAGGCCAGATCGGCGCCATCCCGTGTCATACCCATAAAGTTGGCATCAAACCCTTGTGGTTTGTGCACCACCTTGCGCAGCGACCCATCCAGAGAGGACATTTCCGTAAGCGCTGTTTGCAACAGAACCTTCTCGGCCTTGTAGCGGCTCGGATAGCGTCCCACATTCACGCCCCAATGCCGTCCGCCTGAGGTGGAGACACGGGTGACAACTTCGGGCTGCGCGCGCGCCAGCACCACATCGCTGGGCCGTGCAGCGGGTCGTTTCAGAGGCGTTACGCCCGATCCTTTGGTCACGGGACTGGTGGAGGGAGCCGCCTGCGCGGCCACAAGCGCGGTGCGGATGTCGTCAGCTTGCACGGCCGCTGGTGGTGTCGCTTCGGCGACAACCACAGCTGCAGGGGCCTGTTCGGCGCCGGGACGCAGGCGCGGTCGATACGACTTTTTGACAGCGCCGCTGAGGCGAATGACTTTGCCAGCCCCCTTGGGCTTTGTCTGATTCCCGGCCACAATAACTGGACCGTCATTGCCAACCGACGCAGGTTTGTTGGGCTTGCGCACAGGCGCGCGGCTTGGGGCGCGGCGGAACCCAAGGTCCAGCAACTCCGCAACCTTGGCGTTGCGTGTGGCCGACGATTTGCCACCAAAGACCGTGGCGATGATACGTTCATTGCCACGCTCGGCGGACGCCACAAGGTTGAAACCTGCTGCGCGAGTATATCCTGTCTTGATCCCGTCTGCGCCGCGATAGTTTGCCAGCAGGCGGCGGTTTGTGTTGGCCACTTCGCGCACACCCGCATGGGTCGTGGTGCGCGAGAAAAGGTTGTAATACTCGGGGAAGTCATACAGCACGTGCCGCCCCAGAATGGTCATGTCACGGGCCGTGGACATGTGCCCGTTTTCTGTCAGGCCATGGGCGTTCTTGAAAGTCGTGCGTGTCATGCCGAGGGATTTGGCCGTGCGTGTCATACGCCGGGCAAAGGCGGCTTCGGAGCCAGACAACGCCTCGCCAATGGCGGTCGCCGCATCATTGGCCGATTTCACGGCAGCGGCACGGATGAGATAGCGCATCGAGATTCTTTGACCCGCCTGCAGGCCCAGTTTCGATGGCGGCTCCGACGCCGCAAACTTCGAAATCTTTACCTTCGTGTCGAGCGAAATCTCTCCACTCTCGATGGCCTGAAACGCAATGTAGAGTGTCATCATCTTGGTCAGGGATGCCGGGTGCAGCCGGGTGTCGGCATTGCGGGAGTGCAGCACTTCGCCCGTGCGCGCGTCCATCACCATCGCCGCATAGGGTGCGGCCATAACCGAGGCTGGCACAATGACCAACATCCACAAAGCTGCAAATACGAATAGCCCGAAACGGGCCGGCTGAATGCGCCGAACCTTCACGATAAACCTGCCTATGTCTGCCTCTGGCCGTCGATTATTCGACTGACCTTATTTTTATGAAAGCGACGCTAGCACAGGTTGGATTTTCGATAAAGTGTTGATGCTATGTGGGAATCCGTTTTTCTGCACCTGCGACATCCCAGATGTAGGGGTTGCGCTGCTTGCTCCCCCAAGGAGGGCGATTGTGGCAGGAATGTGGCGAAACCCCTAGGCGGAGATCAGCAAATCAGACAGCGCACCAAGGTCGGGCAATTCAGCAAATCGTGGTTGGTTCCGTGGTGGCTCAGCATGCTCGAACCCCCACGCCAGATCTTGCGGGACGTAGATTCCAAATCCTCCTGCATCAATCATCGGCACCACGTCCGACTTCATCGAATTGCCGATCATCATGCCGCGCTGCACGCCGCCAAACGGTTCGAAGATGCGGGAGTAGATGTGGGGCTGCTTGTCTGACACGATCTCCACCCCGTCAAACATCTCGCCCAGACCGGATTGGGCCAGTTTGCGCTCCTGATCCAACAAATCGCCCTTGGTGATCAATAAAACAGGCCCGCGTTCCTTGGCGGTGGCCACAGCCTCGGCAGCGAAAGGCAATAGCTCGATCGGGTATTGCAGCATGTCCTGCCCGGCGGCGATCAACTCTGCAATGACGTTGCCGGGCACCTTGTGCTGCGTCACCTCCAGCGCAGTCTCAATCATCGACAACACAAAGCCTTTTACCCCGAACCCGTAGTGCCCAAGATTGCGCCGCTCGGCTGCCATCAAGCGCGCTTCAAGGTCGCTTTCTTCTGCGTGCGGGGCCAACAGTTCGGCAAAACGCGCCTGCGTCAATTTGAAGAAACGTTCGTTGTGCCACAGTGTGTCATCGGCATCAAATGCGATACAATGAACCTCGCTGACGTCGATCAGATCGGGGGTGGCCAGGGAAGACATGAAATTGCACCCTCTTTTCTAATAGCGTTTGCGCGTTATATAGGGGCATTCAAGACAGACCACTGGATTCTCCGTTTTTATGGGATCGCACATGCATCCGTTGCCTCACATGATGGCCGATCGGCACGACGACGATGGGGACACCAGCGTTGTCACCGAGGTCAAACCCAAGACCAAGCGGCCACCGCTGTACAAGGTGATGCTGCTGAATGATGATTACACCCCGATGGAATTCGTGGTGCACGTGCTCGAGCGGTTCTTTGGCCTCAACCACGCGCAGGCGTTCGAGATTATGCTGACAGTGCATAAAAAGGGGCTGGCTGTTGTGGGCGTTTTCAGCCACGAGATAGCGGAAACCAAAGTGGCGCAGGTCATGGACTATGCGCGCCGCCATCAACACCCGCTGCAATGCACTATGGAGAAAGAAGAGTAAGTGATCGGAGATCGCTTGCCCTTGGCCCTTGATGCGCTGGATGCATTGGGGGACGGTCCCGTGGCCGTATTGCATCCGTCCGCTGAGGCGGATCTGTCCGCTTTGCCCAAAGAAACTGTGCATATCGTATCGCCTCTGGTCACTGTCTGCGATGCATTTGCAGCGCGCGGATATACTGTGTCTGCTTCCATGCCCGAGGGACGATTTGGCTCAAGCATCGTTTGCCTCACCCGAGCGCGCGCCGAAGCGCAGGCAGTCCTGGCCGACGCGATGTCGCGTACCGATGGTTGGGTCATTGTCGACGGGCAAAAAACCGATGGCGCGGATTCGATGCTGAAGGCTTTGCGCAAGCGTGTAGATGTCTCCGCACCGATCTCCAAAGCGCATGGCAAAGTGTACTGGACCAAAGGCGGCGCTGACTTTTCCGATTGGGCTCTTGGGCCGGAATTGCATCCGGGTGGGTTCTGGACCGCGCCCGGTGTATTCTCCGCTGACGGCGTTGATCCCGCTTCGGCCCTGCTGGTCGCGGCGCTGCCCGATACGTTGGTGGGGACGGTTGCAGATCTTGGCGCGGGATGGGGGTTTCTGTCCGCTCATATTTTGACCCGCGACATCAGAACGATCCATCTGGTCGAGGCGCATGACATGGCGCTGCAATGCGCCCGTCACAATGTCACGGACGCGCGGGCGCAATTTCACTGGGCGGATGCCACCAACTGGCAACCTCCCGAAAGGGTAGATGCGGTGATCATGAACCCGCCGTTTCACACCGGGCGCAACGCGGATCCCAGCCTTGGGCGTGCGTTTATCGCCACCGCGGCGCGTATCCTGAAACCGCACGGTGCATTGTGGATGGTGGCCAACCGCCACCTGCCTTACGAAGACGCGCTGTCCTCTCATTTCACCAAAGTGGTTGATCTGGACGGCGATGCGCGGTTCAAACTGGTGCGTGCAGAGCGACCCAAGGGCGCCCACAAGACAAAGCGGAGATAACGCCATGTCCTTTTCCATCAACGGCAAGACGGCGATCGTAACGGGTGCGGCCAACGGAATCGGTTTGGCCATTGCCCGGCACTTTGCCGACCGGGGTGCCAACGTGATGTGCGCTGATATGGATGAAAAACGCCTGTCCGCAGAACTGGGCGACGTCGCGGAAGAAGGCAACATACGCTATTTTGCGGGGGATTTGCGCCAGCGGCTGACAATTGCCAACCTGATCTCGGCCACGATTGACGCCTTTGATCAGGTCGACATTCTGGTGAATGCATCGCGTCAGGTGATGGCCACGGATGCGCTTGATCCAGAAGACAACACGGTTGAAATGTTGCTGGAACAGAACCTGATGACTGCGCTGCGACTGACGCAACAGGTGGCGCGGCGCATGATCAAACAGGCCGAAAACAACAGTGAAGCACACAGCATTGGCTCCATCGTCAATCTCAGCTCCATCGCAGCGCACCAGTCGCGACCCGAGTTGTTGGGCTATTCCATTGCGTCTGCCGGGCTTGAGCAGATGACGCGGTCCTTGGCGCTTGCCCTCGCACCAGAACGGATCCGTGTGAACGCCGTGTCTTTCGGGTCGGTCATGTCTGCCTCGCTGCAATCCTCGATTGGCGAAAACCCGGAATGGCGAGAGGAAATCGAAGGGCACACTCCATTGCAACGTATCGCCGGGCCAACCGAGTTGGTGGATGCTGTCCAGTTTCTTGCCTCTGACGGCTCCGGATTTGTCACCGGCGAAGTGCTGACTGTCGATGGCGGGCGCAGCTTGCTGGATCCTGTGGACGTACCCGCACACTGATTGCGACACCGCGATTGTCGTATTGGCGCGTTTCTTTGCCCTTGGCCCGGCCCGCAAACTCGCGTTAAAAAACTGTCAACTAAACAGGACAGTGCCATGACAGAACAGTTCGACACTCAGAAAGCCCGCGCCGCGGCATGGTTCCGCCAACTGCGCGACGATATCGTCGCGTCATTTGAAGGGTTGGAAGCCAGCCACGACGCAGGCCCCATGGCTGACGCAACTCCGGGCCGCTTTGAGGTGACGCAAACCTCACGCCAGTCTGACGATGGTTCGGACGCCGGCGGGGGCCTGATGAGTGTGATGCGCGGCGGGCGGGTATTCGAGAAAGTCGGCGTGAACATCTCGACCGTGTATGGCACTTTGGGAGAACGGGCGCAGGGTGCGATGGCGGCGCGCAAGGGTATTCCCGGGATGAAGGATGATCCGCGGTTTTGGGCGGCGGGCATCAGCCTTGTGGCACATATGCAAAATCCCCATTGCCCGGCGGTGCACATGAACACACGTATGTTCTGGACGCCCCATGCTTGGTGGTTCGGTGGTGGGTCCGATCTGAACCCCTGTATCGAATATGACGCCGACACAACCCACTTCCACGCGCAGCAAAAGGCCCATCTCGATCCACACGGAGTTGATCACTATCCCAAGCTCAAGGCATGGGCGGATGAGTATTTCTATATTCCGCACCGCAATCGCGCGCGTGGTGTCGGGGGGATTTTTATGGATGACCTGTGTACAGGCGATTGGGAAGCTGACTTTGCCCTTACTCAGGACATTGGTCGCGCGTTCCTGCCTGCCTACGTGCCACTGGTCGAAAAGAGGCGCACGCAAGACTGGAACGATGCGGACAAGGACGCACAACTTGTGCACCGGGGTCTCTATGCGGAGTACAATCTGGTCTATGACCGGGGTACCAAGTTTGGACTTGAAACCGGCCATGACGCCAACGCGGTCTTGATGAGCCTGCCGCCCTTAGCCAAATGGCACTGATCCCAATGCAGGGCAACTGATCCGCCGCACCCTGTCTTTGGGTTGCAAATACCTCGGGGGTGTGGGGGCAGAGCCCCCACGCATGGTTTCATTCATCACGCCCGACCGTGTAATGTCGCTGATCCGGGTGACACCGCCACTCATTGAGTGCCGGGCACCTTTTTGCTGGCGCAGAAAGATGGCCGCAAGATTTGGACACAAGTCGCACACGGCGCTTCATCAACATCAGGAAAACGCAATTCACCTTTATCGGGGTCTCATTGGGCTTTCGGCATGTTTCGGCGCGGGTTCGGCAATTCCCAGCCGATTCAAAACATCGATAGCGCGTTTGGCACCGGTTTTCGGGTATAGGCTGACCAAAGTCGTCAAATGAGAGCGACGGTCGCACGTGCCTTGCAGCACGTTCGACACCAAAACGAGACAAGGCACGAGTGTATTTTGCGGGACAATCACGGTAAATTGGATATTGCGGGCGCATGTTTTGGCGGCGACAAGATCGCTGCAGCCCTACTTTTGCGGTTTGAAGGTGTAAACTGCAGCACCCTACGCCGCGCACTCTTGCCCATACGATACGGTCAATCGATTGCGCTTGAACGCCTTCCCCTGAGACACACTCACATGCTTGGCACAGGGCTTGGGTGCTCAAATGTGCACGTCTCTTCTGAAGTTTTTGTGAACAGATCCGGCAACGAACCACAGGACCGTCAGAGTTTCGTCACAACTCCGACAGAGTTTGGTGGGACACCCATCATCTGTAATTTCGAGCGCCACGGGGGTGAACGCTTTCCACGTAACAAATCCGCTGACCGCGGTTTGAGACAAGAGGAACGACCATATGTGCCTTATATGTAAAGCTATGGGTGTCGACTATGTCACGTCGGACTCATCGCTGTATGATCGAGACACAACAGACGACGATCAAAACGTAGACTCGCTGATCAGCGGTAGTCGCTGGAACCTCGACGACGAAAAATCCATTTCGTACAGCTTTCCCGATTCAGCCAGTGACTACGGCTATACTACCAACGGCTCAAACACCTTCAGTGGTCAGTTCAGCGAGCGCTGGCAGATTCAGGCCGAAAAGGCGTTGGAAGAATTCTCGCAGATCACCGGCATCACGTTCGTGGAAACGGAAACACCCAATGATCAGGCGATTCTGCGCTTTGCCGAAGGCACAGGTCTGAACACGGCGTTTGGGTACTATCCAAACAGTGGCGAAAGCGGCGGCGACATGATGTTCAACGCCAGCAACTACGACGCTGATGCCAATATCGGGACCTACACCTATGCCACGATGATGCACGAACTTGGTCATGCGATGGGTCTGCGTCATGCTCACGAATCCGGTGGACCAGGTGCAGCGCCGGAAGCGTATGACACGCACGAATACACCGTAATGACCTACACGTCATTTGTGGGCCAATCCGATGACATCGGCTTTTACACCATCCGCGACGGGCACTATGCACAATCCTTGATGATGCTCGACATTGCGGCGCTCCAGCGCCTGTATGGTGCGGACTACACAACCGAAGCGTCAGATACGCAGTACACCTTTGACACGACAACCGGTGAGATGTTCATCAACGGCGTTGGTCAGGGTGCGGCCCAAAGTGACAACGGCTCTAACTCCAACGTTGCGTTCCGCACGATCTGGGACGGCGACGGTGTGGACACATACGATCTGTCGAACTTCGAAACGAACCTCGCCATTGATCTGACACCTGGGTCTTATGTGGATCTTGATGTTGGCGGCAATGCATTGCGTGCGCAACTGAACACCGGCTGGTACGCGGATGGGAGCGGTGCGGCGAGATACAGTAGCGCGGCGCAGTATGATGAATACGCCAGAGGCCACATCTTCAATGCGATGCTGCACGAAGGCGACGAACGCTCGTCGATCGAAAACGCAAATGGCGGCCTTGGCGATGATGTCATCATCGGCAACGAAATCGACAATGTCTTGCTTGGCAATGCGGGCAGTGACACGATCATGGGCGGCAACGGCAAGGACCGGATCGAGGGCGGCGACAACCGTGACGAAATCTGGGGCGGTGCACAGCGCGACAATCTGCGTGGCGGCAAGGACCGCGACAAGATCAACGGCGACAATGGCCGGGACTACATCCTTGGTGGTCGCGGCAAAGACCAGCTTGATGGTGGCGAAGACGAAGACACCATCGATGGCGGTCTTGGCGACGACACGATTTGGGGCCGTCAGGGTGATGACGAACTGACCGGTGGCGAAGGCGCGGACATGTTCATCTTCACACGCCGCAGCGATAACGACATCATCACTGACTACGAGATTGGCGTTGACCTCATCTGCATCAATACCGCCGGAGACTACACCGGTTACACGATTGAAGATGATGGCCAGGACCTGATCATTGACTACGGCTTTGGCCAAACAATCACGCTGCAAGGATTGTCCGGGCAAACCCTGTCAGCGGCCGATTTCGAACTGGCCTAGGGCAAACACCAAACAGACCAAAGGCTCCGCATGGCTGTGCGGGGCCTTTTTGCCTTGTACCTGTGTCCTCAGGCAAAGCCTGGCGCAGATACACCATCTATCCGGCAATCCGTGCCCGCATATTCCGATTGCAGCAATTCGAGCACGAAGATCTCGGCATCAAGTTGGTTGAGCATGAATTGTTGCCATTCCGCGTGATTGACGGGCAGGCCGGAGATCTGGGTTTCCACATCATCCAGCGCGTCTTTGGCAAAGGCCAATTCACGGCGCAGGGCGCGTTCGTCCAAAATGGCCTGGCTGAGTGACACCATGGCGTCCGTTAAGGCACCGGCCACTGCAAACTGCTTTTTTGAGAACAATTTGCCGGGGCCCGATACCAATGTCTGTATGGTGGTCCATCGCCCTTTCACAAAAGCGGCTACCGCCTTTTGTTGGGTTACGCTGTCATCCGCAGTCACGATCTGAATGGCGAAGTCGGTCGCGTCTATGACGATATCAACAGCTGCCGCTGTTCCGATCAGGTTTGGGTTCCGGGTCTGAACCGCAATCGCGTGAAAGAGATCTGCACTCGATACGATGGCCTGGCGTGCCAGATCCGGCAATTCTTCGTCTGGTGCCTCCAGCGCCGTCTCCAACTTGCGCACCGTGGCTGCCCGTGCCCCTGCCGTTTCATCCAACGCATGCATGACGGTGCGGGCGTGGTCGTTGATTTCCAGCACCGGATCGCTGGCGATATGTTCGTAGTGTATCCGCGCATCGTGGCTCATCTGGGCCAATGCGTTGCAACCCGCAACCAGATGGGGAGTGCGAGCGCCACGCAAGACGGTAAAAGGCATATATGATCTCCTTTGTGGTGGCGTCAGATCAGAGCGTGACCGGATCTGAACCGGTCCGGCTTGGCGTTGTGGGCAGGAGATCGTCGAACACTGGGCCAAACATGTGCTGCACAAGGTTCATGGCTGAATCGGCTCGCACGCTGCATGCATCCAGCTTCAGGTCTAGCGCGCCGCCTTCTGTGCACGAGATTTCCACATCCTGAAGGGTCAGGATCGTGTTTCCACTCAGCACAACCTCAAGGTCTGTGGTCAGTTTGACCGTTTCACTCACTTGGGGCGATTTGCGGCTTGTAGCTGCCTCACTCAGCAAATGTGCATCCAGGCGAGAGCGGGACGCCACCAGCGTGTATGGATCGCGTGCCGTGATTTCCTTGCGCCCAAGCAGATCGCACCGAACGTCGAGGCGCGCGGACACACTGCGCTTGGTCGTGCAGATATTGCGGGTCACCGCGATGCCTGTATCAATCCACGTCATACGCGGGATTTGGCGTCGAGGTTCAAGGGCTTGAAACGCCTCGCCAAAGGACGCGCCGACGTTCGACATGTTCGGGGCAGATACAAGAGATTCGTGGATCGGAGTAAAGTCAAAGGACAGACCAATGGATTTCAAAGCCTCCTGAAACTCATCCAATGCCGTTGTTAGGACAGCAGGATCCAGCGCCATTTCCGCGCGGTTCAGATGCTTGCGCTCATTGGCCGTTTTGGGAGACCCGGCAGGCCATCTTGCCAGATCCGCCAGGCGCGGCGGGCAGAAATAGGGAGGTTGATCCGATGCATCCCCGGCATCTTGCATCACGGCCCAGTTGTCATTGGCCTGATCCTGCCACTCATGTGTCCAATGCTCATGAACAGAAGCCGGTGCCTCGGGGTTTGCGTCGTGATCGCGAGCAGTTGCCTGTGCAGAAGGGCGAAATGGCCCAACTCCGCGGTATGTCTGTCTGATTGGTAACATTGTCGCCCCCAGCCCTTCATGGCGTTTCAGCAACATACCTACCCAAGCGCAGCCCCTGACTGATACGGGGGCAAACGTGAATTCAGCGTTAAAGTCGTGAATCTTCCGATGGTTCAGCCAAAGCTGACCAGACCGGCTGCACGCAATCCGGGAACCGGGTATTTCTGGCTTTTCATCGAATCGATGGTGAAGTTCGGCTCGATGCGGCGCAGGCGACGAATGGCCAGACGCACATTGTCGATATCTCCGCGTGTGGCGTGAATTGCGATCATGTAACGCAAGGGTGCTTTGTAGTTCGGCGCCTTGGCCGCAGCCCGCTCGGCAAACATCAAGGCCTCGTCAAATCGGTGCGCGCAGGTCGCCGCAGCACAACAGAATGTATCAACGACGTAGCTATAGGGGCCTTCACCGCTGATCTTGCGGCCAAACATTGTGTTTTCCAGCGCCGCATCACCACGCCCTTCCAGAAAGTGGGCGGCTCCGGCAAAGATCCATGCCATCGGGTTGGCGCGGTTGCTTTCAATTGAGCGCATGGCGAATTCGTGGCCAGTCATACGATCACCCAGTACGAAGGATTGAACATAAGAACATAAGGCCAGCGTCATAGATCCGTAAGGGTCCAGTTCGATCGCACGGGCTGACAACTCGCGGGCCTTTTCGCGCAAGGATTGTGGGTCGTTTTCGTTACGCTCGGCCATCTCCAGCGTGGTAATGTAAGCGAGCCATGCAAGATAAATGCCCTCGCGTTGCAAATCGAAATTGGTGGTGAGTTGGCTGCGTGCACTTTCCAGGTCACCGGGATCATTGCGGAAAATAGAGCGCACGGCGCCCAGCGTGCCTGCGGTCAGGAATTGGGCGGTGTTTTTGTCCCGGTGTGCGGGGGCCAGATCATGTATTGTGCGGTCCGCAGCGCGATTGATCATCTGAAACAGGGCCGTGTCATCCAGCGGATTGAAATCCGCGCCTGACAACTGTGCTGTCATGGACCAGCGCGACACATCGGGCCGCTGCGCAGACATGTTCAGATGCGCGGTCACGCCCTGACCTGCCTGATCCAGGCGGGCTTGTATCAAGTAGTCCGAATAATCCTCAAGTGCGCCAGCGGCGAAGCGATCCGGATCATCGCCGACCGTGACAACGCGGGCGGCACACCAATCCGAGATCGCCTCGGCAATACCATGCATCAGGATGTCCTTTTGCATGGGTGACGCAGACCCTTCGGCCTCGACCCGCACAAGGGGGCGGGTGCTGAGACGCGCCTGCATCCCCAACTGGGCACGCGCAGACGACAACCATTCCGAAAACACCGGATCGGTCGTTTCGAGGTCTTCGAGCAAAACGGCTTTTTCGCTGCCCTGCACCTTAGCTTCGTGCAGGTCAGTCTCGATAGTGTCGGGCTGAAAACCGAAATTCGCACGGTCAATCACAAGGCGATCGGCATACGAACCAAGTGCCTTACGGATTTCTGCAATGGACTGGCGCAGGCTGCCAAACGCTTGCGCACGGCCTCTATCCGACCATAGCGTTGCGGCAAGATATGTGCGCGAGCGCAGCAAATCGGGGGCCATGACAGACAAGGCAATGATGGCGCGCGCCTTGATGCCTTTTGGCGTCAGATCAGTGCCGTCAGGAGCCATCAATGCGAATGGGCCAATCAATTTTGCACGCAGAATCAGCGCGCTGCCGCGATGTTCATCAATCTGCGTATCTGTTGTGTTGGCCGTCACAGTGTCTCCCCTCGGCGTCAAGTTCGCAAAAACTTACCACAGGGAAACGTCTTTAGGACCCCAAAAGCGTCAAAACCGCGTGAATCAGGAATTGGCCTCTGCCAAAGTGGATAGGCAATCGTGAAAAACATGCGATGTGCAAAGGAGCGGTTTGCCGCGCCTAGTAGAAAAAAATTCATTCCGGGGGGAATAGCCTATGTCAATTTCAAATGTCGGGAACGTTGGGAACGTCGGCAATGTTGGAAACGTCGGGAACGTTGGCAATGTTGGAAACGTCGGCAACGTGGGCAATGTCGGGAACGTCGGCAATGTCGGAGCAGAGGCGATTTCCGCCCCAGCCTCGGGTGCGCTGATCATGGCGCGGGACGGTATCGTGGGCGATCCCGCCTTGCCAGCAACGCGTCCCGATCATCTGCCCTTCAACGATCCCAGCAATCTGGAGCGGTGGGACAGTGCATCGCGACTTGCTGCATTGCATGTGGAGGTCAAAACAGGCCTGAGCATTCACGCAGTTGACGCCAGCGGGGCGACGCCTGCACAGGCATCGGTGCAATATCAAAGCGGCGCAGCTGCGCCTGTGGATCTTGTGACACTGGTGCGCCCCAGCGAGGACGTGTTCCTTGCCCAGATCCCGGCGGTACGTTCAATGGCGGATCTGCGCGCAGACCGGGCCTCTGAAATCCTTGCGCAAGTGGGCGAGATCATTTCGTTCATTTCGCTGCCCGTTTCGATGAACCTTGCGCGGTACTCCTGGACGCTGGAGCTGCTGCAGGCGATCATTCTGCCTGTGATCAGCATCGAAAAGGCGATGAAGAACACCATGGCCTGCCGCCGCCCGCCGGAATATGACGCAGCAATCCAGCCTATGATCTCGACACCCGCGCACAGCACGTATCCCAGTGGCCACGCCACCGAGGCCTTTGCTATTGCCGAAGTCCTTTCGGCCCTGATTGATCGCGAAGATGCGCAAACCCAAATGGCGTTGCATGCCGCACGGGTTGCGCAAAACCGTGTCGTTGCCGGCGTGCATTTCCCGATCGACAACATGGCGGGCGCAGCCCTTGGCAAATCGTTGGTGCAGTTGATCCTGGCGCGGATCGGCGTAGGCACAAGCACCTCCATGACGGTCAACCCCGATGCCAGCCACGCCGCATTCCAGCTTGCTGACCTTGCTGCGGGCTTTGACGGAACCGCAACCGGCCCCTACACGCCCGGCGCTGCTTTGGCGACAGTCGACGCCCCGCTGCTTAAGTGCATTTTTGACAAAGCAGCGAACGAGTGGACCTGAGGCGACGGTGAGGAAAAACCATGTCATATCTGAACAAGAAACGCCTCCCGGAGCCCGAACGCGACCCGTATGAGCTTTGGTATCTGGATGCGGACGGTGCCCATACAGATCAGTTCTTCTCCGAAGACCTGTGGTATCCGCGCCTGTGCGCGCTGTCGTTTTCGCGCGGCGAACCAGTTGACGAAGACGCGGTGCTGACCGCCGTCAGTGATGTCGGTGCGGGCCCGCAATACCAGCAAAGCCAAAAGGATCCCGAAGAACAGAAGCTGCTGCTCACGGACCATGATGCGCTGCATGCGCTGATGCAATTGTCCGACCCGGAATACGATACGGCGGACTTGCTGGTGTTTGCCAAGGGGCGGCTCAGCAACGGGCAACTGATCGAAGAGCTCAATGCGAACCTCGGGGCTGTTCTGCCGGGGCTGTCCGTCAGCGTTGTGTCTGTTGGGGCGCCATCGCGCGAGATTGTGCAAGGGGCCAATCGAGACGATTCCGCGCAGCGTGCATTCATCGCTTCGCGTGCCGAAAAACGCAAAATCAACCCGCCCGGTTTCACGCCTCCGTTGGGGCCAATCTTTGGAGTCATCATTGACCACGCCTTGGGATTTGCGAACCGGGTGTTTTGCAGACGGGATGACACTGGTGCATTGGAAACCCGCTTTCGCAGGGTCTGGACGCAGGATCAGTTTCACAACGTGCCGGGCAACTCCATTGGCGCGCAAGTGTCCAAGTCCGCTATTGACGCAGCGCTGCAGGCCAATGCCGCATCTCCCTTCTCAACGGAAGTCGAGGTTTACACCGCCCTCAATGTCATCTCACCGGACTACGTCTTTCCAAACGGCGGGGCGGGGCAATTGCGCAGCGCAACCCACGGGACCCAAGTGGCGCATGTTGCCTTTGGAGCGGACCCCGATGACGCCACAGACCCACTGGTGAACGTGCCCTTGCTTGGAATTCAGTTGCCTTTTGCCTCTGTCGAACGCTCGCACGGGCTGCTGCATGATCTCTACGTCAAATCGGCGCTGAATTGGGTCTGGCTGCAAGGGATCATCTACGCCTTTACCCGCGGCACCAGCTATCCGCGTTTCTTCGTGAACCATTCTTTTGGCACCTATGCCGGGCGCCCGGATGGATTTGACGAGATCAGCGCAGACTTTGATCGCCGCCTTGAACGGGGCGAATTGCATGTCATTACCGCAGCCGCTGGCAACAGTTTTCAGACAGCGACACACGCACGCCTCACGCGCGATCACTGTGGTACTGGTGAAGAGGAGACACTGGAATTGAACGTCCAGCCCGACAACAAGGCGACAACCTTTGTAAGGGTCTGGGCAGACCATGCGGCTCCTGCCCCTGTGGGCATTGATACATTTCCAATGGGGTTGGTGCTGGAAACACCGGACGGGACCAGCTTTGCCTTGGATCCGACAACCGGGGGCGCGTTCGAGATCGGACATAGCTACGATGCGGTGTCCTCAGGCACGCTGATGGCGCGTATCTTTGTGCAAATGGATGGACCCAAGAGTTTTGCCACACTGGCTGCCCCGAATATGCGGGTGCTGACCTTGGCCATCCCGCCCACGGCGGACGCAAACGCGCAAGGGACGTCAATCCCCCATGGCAAATGGCGATTGCGGTGCACGTGGAACGACCCACTCTATGACGACACGTTGGGTTTGTGGGTCGAACGGGGCGACACGCCGGACGGCTTCCGACCCCGTAGCCGTCAAAGCTACTTCACGCACCCGGCTGAAAAACGGCGTGATGCAGAGGGACGCTTGCAGCGTGAAGACGTGGACATGAGCCCGATCAAGAAGTTTGGCACCTTGTCAACGTCCGGAGCCTCTGAACATGCGCTTGTGGTGGCCTCTTATCAGGCGCGCGACAACGAGATGTCGGAGTTTTCGTCCGCCAGCTCACCCGTCCTGGTGACACGAACATTCGCCGGGGTCACCCTGCCGCGCCAACCGCGTCTAGCTGCGGCGTCAGAGATGAGCACCGCGCGACCGACCGTGCTAATGACGGGCACCCTGTCGGGATCTGTATCGGCAGCCCGCGGAACAAGTATCTCGGCCCCGTTTGTGTTGCGGCAGACTTTGCTTGCCGCCTTGATGGGATCAGCGACTCCTGTGGACACCGTGATGGCAACGGTTATCCCGGCGGGCGCGGACGACAGCTCTTACCGTTTGGGCGTCGGCCGTCTGCCCGGCAGCTTCGAAGCTGTCGCCGAACGCTATTCCACGTTCTAATTCAGCGCGCCACGGCTCACCGTCGTGGCGCGTCCAGCTTCTGGATCGCCGGGACGGACTCGCAAACCCGCGCCAGTGAATGTCGCCATTGGTACGCGACTTCGCTGAACCAGAAACCAACGTGATTGAGGCGGTTGCCAGGGCAAACACTTCGGTCAAAAGTAGGGTCACGCCGACCCGCGTTGCGACATGTGGTACTGGTGACGTATCCAGCAAGGCAGGGTGAATGATGCAGTTTCCAAAGGCCGGTTTTGTGTCAAACCCAACCCCCAGCGAACCGTTGAGACGTCTTTCGGAGACGCTCGACGTCGATCTTTGGATCAAACGCGACGATCTGGCGGGGCCGTCCTTTGGCGGGAACAAGACTCGTCAGCTGGACTACTATCTCGGGGCGGCCATCGCGCAAGATTGCGATACTATTTTGATCACAGGTGCGGTGCAGTCGAATTTCGTGCGCACGGCGGCGGCATTGGCGGCAAAGCTCGGGATGCGAACAATTGTTCAGCTAGAGGCGAGGGTGCCCGACCAGGATCCGCTCTATCAACGCTCAGGGAATGTCTTGCTCAACCAGCTTCTTGGGGCGGAAGTGATCTACTATTCCTATGGCGAGGATGAGGCAGGCGCCGACGCAGCCCTGCGCGTGCGCGCAGAGCAAGAGCGCGCGAAAGGCCACCGTCCCTATGTCATTCCGTTGGCACTTGGGAACCCACCCCTCGGGGCGTTGGGTTATGTGGATGCCGCGAATGAGATTATGGATGAGACCCCTGATTATGATGTCGTTGTGGTCGCTTCCGGAAGTGGGCTCACACATGCGGGGTTGTTGAGCGGTCTGCTGACACGTGGGTTTGCAGGGCGCGTTATCGGCAGTTGCGTTCGACGCGACAAAGTACAGCAAATCGCACGGATCAGGGCGGTGCTGGACGGACTTGCTGCGCTCAATACCTCACTCAGACATGTGTCATCGGGTAAGGTTTCAATCTGGGATGGCGCGCTTGGTCCGGGGTATGGAAAAATCGGCCCTGCTGCTTATTCAGCCATGACAATGGTGGCGCAGTGCGAAGGCCTGATCCTTGACCCGGTCTATACCGCCAAAGCCTTTGCCGCCATTCCGGCACTTGTCGACAGCGGAACCATAAGAAAAGGCAGCAAGGTATTGTTTGTGCACACTGGCGGACTTGCGGCGCTTTTTGCCTATCAGACCGATCTCACACAGCTGCTAAACAGCGCCTAGGGCCTGCCCAACTGCCGGTTTTGCGCCAATGTCGTCTATCATTGTGAATAGGCTTTCCATCCAGCTGTTCTTGACCCGTTTGGCCAGTTGCGACAGGGGGCGATGCAGAGGTGTCAACGTCGCAAATTCATATCGTACAGGCGCGTCGAATGGCACAAAGACGACTTGACCACTGGATACATCCAATTCCCGTTCCGTCACGACTGTCAACGGGTCCACAATTGCGCAGCAATGCCCCAGACTGATGAAGGGTATCAATGGCAGAAAGAACTGCGCTGCAATATGAGAGTGGAATGGTGCACCCTCCTGCGCAAAAGCCTGCGCCAGCTTGCGCGGGAAGGGATGATTGCCGTGAAGGGTGCCGATGGGTCGGCTACCCAAGTCCGAGATGTTCACCGTGTCGTTCTGAGCAAGTACGTGATCGCGGTGCAACGCACAAAAACAGTTCGAGCTGATGATTTCAGAGTGATATTGCGGCAGCTTGCCTTCCGGTTCTTCGAAATCGGCAAAGCCAAAGTCAATGCTCTGTGTGCTCGCCAATTCTCGGATCTGGGGTGAGCTGCGCGAAGAAATCGTCGTTTGAAAACTGGTGTCCGCGCCGATGTTGTTGCTGATGAACGTTGGGAAAACATAGGCTGATGGCCCCGGCATCGCTGCCACGTTCAGGCTGCCCGTTTCCGCCGACCGCAACCCTTTCATCGTGCCAGAAACAGTTGACAACCGGTCCAGAACCATCGTCGCTTCGGCCAACAGGTACTGTGCTTCGGGCACGGGTACCAACCGCCTGCCGTGGCGCTCAAACAAAGACAAGCCAAGACTTCTTTCCAGGTTCTTGATGGCCAGACTGATGGCCGGCTGCGTGCGCCCAAGTTTCTTGGCGGTTTGAGAAATGGAACCGGATTCCATCACTTCGCGAAAGACGGTGAGCTGAGTGAAATTCATTCGCCCAAGTATAAGCAAAACTTTCATTTTGTGAAATATAACAAATTTGTCTTTATGTTGTTTTTCCATAACCTGATGGACACAAAAATTCGACTGAACCGAAGCTCGAATTCATCAACTGGGAGACGACAATGAACATGATCAAAACCTTGGCGGGTATCGCATTGGCCGGAACATTGGCCGTTCCAGCGGTTGCGCAAGATCCGACCTTTTTCCGAATAGGTACGGGCGGGGCAGGCGGAACATACTTTCCGATCGGTGGCACAATCGCCAACGGGATTTCTGCCCCTCCCGGATCGCGTGCATGCGAAGACGGCGGACAGTGTGGCGTGCCTGGCCTGATCGCGATTGCACAATCCACGACGGCGTCGGTGTTTAACAACGCGGCCGTGCAAAACGGCGAGTTGGAAGCAGGACTTGCTGCGGCGGACGTAACCCGTTCGATGTATCTGGGTGAAGGCAAGTTCGAAGGCAAACCGCATCCAAAACTGCGCATCATCGCCAATCTTTATCCAGAAGACTTGCATCTGGTCATGCCGGCTGGCGCGACCATTGGTAATCTTGGTGATCTGGCAAACAAACGCGTTGGCATCGCGCAGGCCGGATCCGGAACGCAAGTCGCCGTGCTTCAGATGCTCGAAGCCTGGGGCGTGACGCGCGACAACATGGACGAAGCAGAGCTTAACAACAGCCAGTCCGCCGAGCGTCTGGCGGACGGCCAGATCGACGCGTATTTCTACGCTGCGGGTTGGCCCGTGGCGGCGATGGTGCAACTGGCCTCGACCAAAGGCATGAACCTGCATTCCTTCACTGAGGAAGACCTCGCCAAGATCAACGAGATCATCCCGGCATATATCCCATCCAAAATTCCGGGCGGCGTTTATGAGGGAGTCGACAACGACATTCTGACGCCTGCCGTGTCTGCGATGTTGGTTGTGTCGTCTGACTTGTCGGATGAGCTGGTCTACGGCCTGACAAAAGCACTGTGGAACGACAACACGCGCAAGCTGCTGGACAATGGTCATGCCAAAGGCAAACAGATCACACCAGAAACAGCGTTGGATGGCGTGGCGGCTTTGGGTGTTCCTCTGCACGCAGGTGCCGAGAAGTTCTACAAGGAAGCCGGCCTTCTGAAGTGACCCTCCCTGATGACCTTATGGGTCTGACGAAAACCTGTGGTGCCTCTTTGAATTGGGGCACCACACTCTCCAACTGTACAATCGCCAAAGGAGCTCTTGATGTCAGACCCAAATACACACGAACTGACTGCCGAAGAGCTTGCTGCGATTGAAGAGAAATACGACGAAGGCTCCGCCACCCGTGCTGTCGGACCCACAACGGGCATGATCCTGCGCGCCGTCGCGTTGATCTTTGCAATCTATCACTTCATCACTGCGGGCTTCGGATTGCCCGCCGATCATTGGCATATGGGCTGGCATCTGACCGGGTTGTTCATCCTGACATACGCGCTGTTCCCAATTGTCGGGTCAAAAAGCCTTTTCGCCCAGAAGACAAGCGCACTGCGCATTGGCAACATTCCGATTTATGACATCATGTTCATGCTGTTGGGGGTGATGTCCGCGCTTTATGTCGGCTTTGCGTGGCGCGGGGTGCCAGTGCTGGGGATCGAAGAGCAAACCTTTCGCATGGGCAATCCCAACGGATATGACGTTTTCTTTGGGGTCGTCATCATATTGCTGGTTCTCGATATTGCGCGCCGCACGCTTGGCTGGATTTTACCACTGATTATCTGCGTCTTCATCAGCTATGCGCTGCTGGGCCAATACTTTCCGGGCCTCCTGAAACATCCCGGCGTCAACTTCAAAACTTTTGTCTCTTCAATGTACTTTCCCCAAGAAGGCATCTTTGGCGTCACTCTTTGGGTGGTCAGTACGATCGTGTTTCACTTCGTTCTGTTCGGCGTCATTGCGCAGCGCACAGGCTTGGGTCAGCTCTTTATCGACAATGCAACGATCCTCGCCGGTCGCTACACTGGCGGGCCTGCGAAGGTCTCGGTTGTTTCATCGGCATTCTTTGGCACGATTTCAGGCTCTTCCGTTGCCAACACGGTCTCGACCGGGGCGCTGACCATCCCAAACATGAAGCGCCTTGGCTATCCCGGCCACTTTGCAGGCGGGGTCGAAGCAGCATCTTCGGCAGGTGGGCAAATCACTCCGCCAATCATGGGGGCTGCGGCCTTCATCATGGCCGAGTTTCTGGAACTTCCTTACACGACCATCGTGATTGCGGCGATCTTCCCTGCGCTGTTGCACTATGTCGGTGTATTTGCGGTTGTCCATTTGATGGCCCGCAAGCTGGACCTCAAAGGCCTTACCAAAGAGCAGTTGCCTCAGTTCAAAGCAGTCTGGGCGGAGGGCTGGGCCAATATCGTGCCTTTGATCGGACTGCTGGTGGTCTTGTTCTCGGGTTACACGCCGTTCATGTCGGCCTTCTGCGGCATTTCCTTGGCCGTTGTCGCAGGTATGTCGCGCCTGCGCGAACCGCCGACCCTCATTTACTCTGCGGCCTTCATTGCCTTTGTGTTGTGGAAGTATTCCGGGGGCGGGTTTGATCTGACCATGACAATGATCCTGTGCGCAGGATCTGCCCTTGCAACTCTGAACCCGCAGGATCGCATCAAGATCCCCGAGATGTCTGCGGCGATGGAACTGGGCGTGAAGTACGCGCTTGCTGTGGGCGCTGCGTCCGCTGCGGTCGGCATCGTCGTGGGCGTTATCAATACCACAGGCATCGGGTTCCGAATTGGTTTCATGGTTACGCAAGGTGCGGGCCATCTGGCCTCTGACATGTTTGGGTTCCTGTCACTGGGCGGTCTGTTCGACTGGTTCACCATTCAGGATCTGCAATTGTTCATCTCGCTCGTGTTCATTGCGATTGCATGCATTTTGATGGGGGCCGGCATCCCGACCACCGCGCTTTACATAATGTTGGTGTCGGTCGCGCAGCCCGCCCTTGCACAGCTTGGCGTACCGCCAATCGCCAGCCACATGTTCGTGCTCTATTACGGTGTTGTTTCCGAGATCACGCCGCCGGTTTGTACCTCAGCCTATGCGGCTGCTGCGATTGCCAACTCAAACCCGTTTCGAACGGGTCTGTCGGCCTTTTCGCTAGGCCTCGGAAAGGTCGTCGCGCCCATGGCGTTTGTCTATGCTCCTGTGTTGCTGTTCGTCTCCTCCACTGGCTTTGATCTGTGGGAGTTCAGCTATACTGCAACCAGTTGTATCGCTGGTGTGATCGCGTTGTCGACGGCTGTTGTCGGCTACTGGTTTGCGCCCATGGGAACCGTTTCGCGCATCCTCATGGCGATTGCGGGTTTGGTTTTCGTGGCTCCGTCATTGGCTGCTGACATGATCGCCTTGGTGATCGCATCACCCGTCGTTACCTTGCAATTGCTCGCCCGCAGGTCGATGCGGACCCCGGCCTAAGGTGGAGGATACTGTCACCATCATCGGAGCTGGCATCGTCGGCATCTGTTGTGCGCTGTCGTTGCAGGAACGCGGGGTCAAGGTACGGCTCATTGACCGCGGCGCACCGGGTCAGGAGACCTCGTTTGGAAATGCTGGCGTCATTTCGCCGTTCTCCATCATCCCGCAGGCCATGCCGGGCATCTGGAAATCCATCCCCAAGATGTTGCTGCACCCCAATGGCCCTCTGTCTGTCAGGCCGACATTCTGGCCGCGAATGATCCCGTGGGGTTTGCGGTTCCTGGCTCATTCAAACGAGGCATCCGCGCGGGCCGTCTCAGATGCGATGGAGATACTTTGCCAGCCTTCTGTGATGCTCTACCGCCGTCATCTTGAAGGTACCGGATCTGAGGACCTCGTCGTCGACAGCTGGTATGTGCATGCATTTCGAAATGACAGCGGTGCCAGCTTGCGCGAGCTCGGCTTTCAGATACGCCAAGAGAAAGGTGCCGACCTTGAGTTGGTTGGTCCTGAGCAACTTAAGGAAGTCGAGCCCGCGATATCGCCTGCCTTCAAGGCTGCGGTGCTAATCAAAGGTCAGGCCCGAGCGCGCGCGCCCGGTCAGATTGCAGAAGTTCTGGCCAGCAAAGCCCGCGCCCAAGGTGCTGAATTCATCCGTGCCGACGTTGCGGCACTGGAAAAGGAAGTCAACGGAGGATGGCTGCTCAGGACGTCCAACGGGGTCGTCAAAGCCGAAAAGCTGATCCTTGCTGCGGGCGTTTGGAGCGCCAATTTGCTAAGGCCTTTGGGTCTGAAGATGCCGCTGACCGCCGAGCGTGGCTATCACGTTGAATTCGCGGACCCCGGTGTGTCGCTCAACAATTCGGTTATGGACGTAGATGCCAAGATCGTTGCCAGTTCCATGTTGGGCGGGGTGCGCGTTGCAGGTTCGTCCGAGTTTGCTGCAATTGATGCGCTGCCAGATCCACGCAAGGAAAGACTGCTGGTCAAGCAGGCCCGCGCCATGTTGCCTGATCTGAACCCAAGGGAAATGACTACATGGATGGGACGCCGCCCCTCCTTCCCCGACAGCCTGCCTGCCCTTGGTGCAATACCCGATCAGCCAGGTCTTTTTGCGGCATTCGGGCACTCTCACTACGGTTTGATGATGGCTCCGAAAACAGGCGAACTGATCGCCGATCTTGTTGCAGGTGTGACGCCCAATACTGACCTCAGCCCATTCGAACCGCTCAGGTTTTAGCGGGAAAGCGTCCGTGATGACCTTTTGCCAAGGCGGCCAAAACATTTGCGATGCAACCATTGGCGCCCTTTGCCTTGAGTGCCATTTCCAAGAACCGTTGGGCCACATCAACAAACTGGTTCAACCTGTCCTTCCCGGCTCTTTACGAAATGATCGACAGTGTCACTGTCCACGATCAATTGAACAATCCGACGCTGAACCTGCTTGATCTTTGTCTGACAGGCGCATGGCGGCTTGAGCGCGAAAGTGTTCGCGCAATCGCTGGCAGTTGCGGGTTTTTACCCCGTTCCGACAGGAGGTTATCGATGCCGTGAATACCCCTGTTTTCGCATCTGCCCGTGCGCCTCCAACCATTGATTGACTGACTTTGGATAGTTTGGCCTCGATGGGAAAACTGAATACTGCGGATGTGCCGCAAGCGTCTCAGTGGTCATTGTCACATGGGCTATTGGATCGCCTTTGGAGGTGACGAAGACATAGTCCTCTTAGAACAACTCTTGTCGTGAGAGGTTGTCAGGAATGCATTGGGGGGGGTGATCAACAGATCGATCTGACCAAGCTGCCTCAGCTCAACAGTTAGCACGCTGCGGAGGTCGAGTATGTCGATGTTCAGATTGAGGCGCCTCATTTCTCAAACGATCCAGCAGCAGTTGCAACAGAATGATCTGAGCATAATGCGTTGCAGGAATGCTGACCGCTCGTTCGCGCCAACCAAAGAAAGGACTGACGATCAGCGGTTGAGCTTGTTGATGGCCAAGTTGAAGGTCCACATCAAGCGCGTCAAAGTCGATAGCAAACACACCATCTACATCGGCTCGTTCATGCTGATCACCGGTGTATTCAAGGTCAAACCTATCCCCTTCGCGGTCGCGGATGCTGTGACCAGCGGAGCGATCCCTTCTTTTGCCAAAACCATTGGGTGCGAGATGCCGCTAGTGATCCGAGTAAACTCGATCAACCCAACGGTTCTGAAAACGTATTGGGGCGTCTGCGTCGACTTGATGCCCGGCTCATTCACAGGCCAAAGTTTTGCGTAGACGGGTAGGGGTTCAAGGCAAATGCTGGGTTCCCCGTCATTGGATCACGGTGTTGAAAATCCCAGAAGCTATCAGCTGGATGACCTGCTTCCCGTTGAGTCCGCTAATTTAAGTTAGCTCTGCTCAGGTTTTGTTGTTGGCGTTGCCGGGCTGCGTATGTCCGCTCGATAGTGGTAAACTGGCTGTCGCCACGTTTCTTACATCCTGCAGCAGTTTTTATGTCTTCGATTTGCTCTTTCCTGACCTGAACCTCAAGCGCCTTCGAACAATGCCTTATCGGCGCGTGCTCCTTCGATTATCGCGTCGAACACGGCCCGAACCCTTCGGTTGCGGCGCATGTCATTGTGGCAAACGATCCAAAGATCTCCGACCGGAGTCGCAAGCGGTTCGCTGACACGACGCAGCCCGGGCCAGACTTCGCCAAGGATCAATGGCAAGGCAGCGACGTGGCCACCTTGAGCGCACATGGCTGCACGCAACACCAAGGAACTTGCATAAAATTGTGGGCCGGATATGGCATTGGGATCAAAGGTGGTTGAGCCAAAATGCTCAGCCAAACGAGGATCGCCAGCATGGCCAATATAGGCATTCGTCTGTTGGTCGAGGTCTGTATCGGGTCGGTCGGCGGTATAGGTCGCCCATCGGATCGTGGCGAGTTTTCGTCCGAACAGTGCATCCGAACACAGCCGTTTCTGCCGGATCGCGACGTCAGCTTCGTGACGGGACAAGTCCAGCATCCTGTCGCTGCTCACGACCTGTACTTTCAAATTTGGATGATCCTGTCCCAAGGCCATGACATGGCGCGCAACAAAGAAAGACGACAAGACCTCGCTTGTTGTCACTTTCACAGAACCGGAGAGCGTTTGGCTTCCTCCAAACAGATGGCGTGTCGCATTGGCGGTCTCCTGTTCCATCTTCTCAGCGGCGTGTACGATAGCTGCGCCTTCTTCGGTGGGTATGTAGCGTCCGCTATCGCGTTGAAAAACCGCGATATTCAGTTTGGCTTCAACGGCGGCCAAACGGCGAAAAACTGTGGATGTTGTCACATTCAATTTGCCCGCGGCTTCGGGCACGCGCCCGAAACGGGCGATATGCAGCAACAGGCGGTAATCGTCCCAGTCCAGCATTCCGAGTCTCACTTTTGCGATTCACATTCGCAATCTTGCTTCTGTACTCGCGAATTTGCAATCGCTACTCCAGCCTTCTGAAACAATTCACGAGGCAGGAATGGCAAAAATTATCATTGCGGGTGGCGGGTTTGCTGGCCTTTGGGCTGCAATGGCTGCCGCTGCGACACGGCATCGCCAGACGGCCAAAGATATCGAAATTACGCTGGTGTCCAAGGACACGCATCTGTGTGTCCGCCCGCGCCTTTACGAAGGCGCACGCCCGGAGATGCGGGTGCCGTTGCAACCTTTGCTCGAAGCCATCGACGTGACTTTCGAGCAGGCCCAGATATCCGAAGTGACCCCCACAGCATTGCAGACCGATAAGGCCAAGATGGTTCATGACCGCCTGATCCTTGCCGCAGGCAGCCATGTCGCAATTCCTGCCATACCCGGAGCCGCGGACCATGGTTTTGTCGTGGATGCATATGAACAGACTGCACGCCTTGATACGCATCTTTCCAAGCTGGATTCAAAAGCACTCGATACGTCCGCGCTCGTTGTGGTGGGGGCAAGTTTCAGTGGTCTCGAGATCGCAACATCGTTGCGCGATCGTTTGGGTGGCGACGCCGCGATCTACCTGATCGATCAGAAGGCCAAGGCGGGTCAATCGCTTGGCAATAACCTAACCGACGAAATCGATGTAGCGCTCGACAAGGCAGATATCGAATTCCTCGGGGGTGAGACCGTGACTCACGTTACGGCGGATCAAATCACCCTGCGCTCGGGCAGAGCAATTGACACGCAAACAGTGATTTTCGCAACAGGCCTGCAACCTTCGCCCTTGGTCGCAAACCTTGGGGTGCAAGCCAGCGACGGGCGCCTGCAGTTGGATCAGACCCTCAAAGTGACGGGACAGCCAACCATATTTGCAGCAGGTGATGTCGGGGTTGCGGCAGCGGATGATGAGCACAGCACGTTGATGTCGTGCCAACACGCGATGCCCATGGGCGTCTTGGCGGGCCAAAACGCGGTGCGCGATCTGCTTGGGCAAGACATGCTTCGCTATACTCAGCCAGATTACGCCACCTGTTTGAGCCTAGGTGCCTCCAACGCCGTATTCACTCAAGGTTGGGACAGAACCATAGTCATGACAGGTGAACACGGGGCCGCAATGAAGGCACAGATCAACGAACAGTGGATCTACCCGCCAAGCCCTGGTTTGGGTCGTGAGGCGATATTCGAAATGATTTTGCCGGCACAGGTATGACGACGAGGACCACCGCGCCTTCCCTTTAATCAAAACCTGACAAAGAGGCCTGACATGACAGACAAGAAAACAATTCTCATCACAGGTGCGAGCCGTGGCATCGGCCTGCTTACTGCGCACGCATTGGCGGCCAACGGACACACAGTTTATGCAGGCATGCGTGACATTGCTGGGCGCAACGAAAAAGCGACCGCCCAGATGCGGACAAAGGCACAGGCCGAGGGGCTAGACCTGTTCCCCCTTGAGCTTGATGTAAGTAACGAGGATGCCTGCCAAACTGCCATCGCCGAGATTGAGGCGCGCGCGCATCTCGACGTATTGATCAACAATGCTGGCGTGATGCCCGTCGGCCTGACGGAGGCCTTTTCGATGGAGCAAACCATGGATGTCTTTGACGTGAACGTTTACGGCATCATGCGTTTGACCCGCGCGGCGTTGCCCGCCATGCGTGCCAGACAGTCGGGTCTGATCATCAACCTCAGCTCATCTGCAGGACGGTTCGGGATGCCCTTTTTTGGTATTTACTGTGCAAGCAAGTGGGCCGTTGAGGCCTATAGCGAAGCACTGCACAACGAACTGGAAACCCTTGGCATAGAGTGCGTCTTGGTCGAGCCGAGCGGGCACGGTACAGATCTGGTCAATACCGCTCCGGCGCCTGAAGACACAATGCGTTTGAGCGCATATGGTGATCTTGCTGCCGGTCGGGAGCGTCTTTTGGTTATGTTCGAGGACATGTTCGAAACCGATCTGACAGGAACGGACGCAAACAATGTGGCAAATGCAATCAGTGAGCTTGTCGATATGTCGGGTCGCCGTCCGATCCGCGTTCAGGTCGGCCACGATATGGGGGTGAGCGCAGTCAACGACGCGGTTGCCCCGATTCAGGCAAAATTGATCGAAATGCTGAAGCCTGTTTACAGCGGTGAGGTCGCCAATGGGTAACACTAGTGGGCTTTTCCTATTCGCAACAATCCGTCCGAAACCTGAGCACTTTCAAGACGCACGCGCAGCACTTGACGCTTTGATACCCGAAACGCTCAGAGAGCCCGGCTGTCACATGTTTGCTGCCTTCGAAAGCGCATCAGAAGAGGGTGTGTTGCACCTGTTTGAGCATTTCGATGACCAAGCCGCATTGGATGCGCATTATGCCCAACCCTACACGCGCGACGTCTTTGCGCGCTACGAGAATTGGCTCAGCGGACCGGTAGAAATCACGCGTATATCAGCGATTTCAGCTTTGACCAAAGCGCAGTTTTGATCTGACCGTTCTCCTGGCCGGGCAGTTGCCGAGCATCCGCAATGGCGCGGAGATATCAAACCCTACAACCGGTCGAGCACAGCAGCTGCACAAGCTTGAGTGGTTGCCGTGCCTTGCAGGTCGGCCGTACGGGTTTCACTGTCGAGAAGTGATCCCTGCATCGCGGCTTCAATGCTGTCGGCAGCGGCTTCTTCCCCCAGATGGCGGAGCATGGTCGCGGCTGTCCAGATCGCAGCGATTGGGTTGGCGATACCTTGACCCGCAATGTCTGGAGCAGAACCGTGGACGGGCTCAAACATAGACGGAAAATCGCGTTCAGGATTGATGTTCGCCGATGGTGCAATGCCAACAGAGCCCGCAATCGCTGGTCCCAGATCAGACAGGATGTCTCCAAACAGGTTGGAGGCGACCACGACATCGAACCAATCCGGGTTGCGTACGAAATGCGCCGTCAGGATGTCGATATGAAACTGGTTGGTGGTCACGTTCGGATAGGCCTTGGCCATTTCGGCAAATCGCTCATCCCAAAACGGCATCGAATGTTTGATACCATTGGATTTGGTGGCCGAGGTTACGTGTTTGCGTTCGCGCTGCTGTGCCAACTCAAACGCATAGCGCATGATCCGGTCCGTGCCCTTGCGGGTAAACACCGCCTCTTGCACGGCAAATTCGTCTTCGGTGCCTGCATACATCCGGCCACCAAGTTCGGAGTACTCGCCCTCGACGTTCTCTCGCACAACCACAAAGTCGATATCCGCCGAAGTGCGGCCAGCAAGCGGTGAGTTAATGCCGTCAAGCAGACGAACATGGCGCACGTTGGCGTATTGATTCATCTCCCGACGGATCGGCAGCAACAAACCCCAAAGGGAGACATGGTCCGGAACGCTCGGCCACCCCACCGCACCCAAATAGATCGCATCGAATTCCTTGAGCTGTGCAATTCCGTCATCCGGCATCATCGTTCCAGTCTCAAGATAACGGGCGCAAGACCAGTCAAAGACCGTCCATTCAATTGCAAAACTGTTCTTTTTCGCCACAGCGTCAGCGACGGCTTGACCATGTGGGATTACCTCGGCTCCGATGCCATCACCGGGGATACAAGCAATGCGGTACGTGTTTTCCATTTTATCTTCCTATGTCGCTGTTGTCTTTTCTGGTTGGGCCACCGGCCTACATTCACGCTTGATGGACCATGCGCATGGCTTCAAATTCAGAAACCTCGCCTGCCCGGTCCAGGGTCTGTTTTCTGTGATCTGCTTCTGACAGGAGAAACTGTTTTTGAGTGGGGTTGATATCAAACCTCACGTGCAGGTTGCCGACTTCGATCACCTGTCGCTCCGGATCGACCGACATTTCTTGGGTTTTAAGATCAAAGACCTTGGCAATCAGCAGATCAGTTTTGTCCGGTGTCAATGTCGGGATGACCAATCCGTTTTTTTCACAGTTGCCCAAAAAGATGTCCGAAACCGATGGAGCGATAGTCGCGAGAATGCCAAGCTGCAAAAGCCCCGAGACAGCATAATTGCGGCTGGAGTCGCAACCGAATTGAACAGTTGGCTCCGTTCTTCGGTTTAAGCTGTTGCATGGCCCTATTTTGAGCCCCGGAACCACAATTGCTGTGGCAACGTTTGCCTCGTGCGGTCCTTTCAGGATTTGTGTGGCCGTGCGTAAGTCCTCAACCTGCGCATCGGTGCACGACCCAACGAAGGCGCGGTCGTTCCAGATTTTTACTAGTGGTTGCCTTGTAAGCAGGTCCATATACGCAAGAGCACGTCTGGTGCTTGATACGGGAGTCGCTGTGATTGGCCGACTTTGATCTGGCTTGGTGCCCGAGTTGGCCAAAGGCGTGATTTCTTGCGCGTGGATCTCGACAGTTTTTGGAAAAACCGCCCCTAGATCTGATTGCATCACTCGCCAATCTGTCAGTGTAGTCCCTAACGCCTCGCCCTTGCCAAACTGACCCTTGCGCTTGGACGTGAGGCGCGCTTCGGAGTACTCCACCACACCGGCGCCCGCGCCTCCGGCGGCAGGAAGATTGCCAATGATTGTGCCTACCACAGAACTGCACACCGGATTGAATTTTGGCCGCCACATCAGACCGGGGGCCTCGGAAATTCGCGTGCCCCGCCCTTTTGTGGCCTGTTGGATATAGGGGGTCTTGCTTGCAACCATGTTGATGAGTGCCGGCACGCAGTAGAGCCCGATCAGGGCAGGGGTGATGTGGATTCCACCCAGCAGAATTGGGTGGCTAAACATGTAACGCACTTCGCCAACAGCCGCAAAACCGATGGTTGACAGGCCCGATCCCAAACAACCACCGATCAAGTCTTTCAGCATCGCGCCCTTGGACAAGACCGTAATGAGCGGCAGACAGGACACGGCGGGCCAGTAGTATGCGACCGGTTCGAACTTAAACGCGATGGTGGTAAGTGGCGTTGCCACGATGAGCAAGGCCAACGCTGCGGCCACGCCAGCATTGGCTGATGCGAAACAGATGATGGTGACCGCCAGATCAACGCCTCCGCGCTCGGTTATGGGAAAACCATCCAGCGACGTCGCAATCACGGCCAGTTTGCCAGATGTGTTGACAAGGATGGACGCAAAAGCTCCGCCGTAAGTCGCACCGGTATAAATAGCCCTTGGGGCAATCAGCCAGAATGCGGGGTCCATTGTGAGTGTGAACGGTGCGAGAACCGTCTCAGGCAAAGTCGCGGACACGCCCGGCAAAGCGCCGAGTAACGTACCAAGTACGCCATCCTCGAGGGCGAGCATAAGGTTGAACGGCGTTGCCGCCGAAAGGAGGACGTCGAGCATCGGGGCCTCGGAGCAAAAAAGGACGCAGCACGGCGCATCCGTACCACCCGAGGTCACAGGGAGATCTAGGCGGTTTTCAGGCGCTAATGGCAGGCGCATAGGCAGCTTTGCGTTCCTCAATAAAGTCTGCGACATCGCCAAAAGACACATTGATCACCTCATAACCTGCGGCAGTCATTTGTGTCTGGAATTCCGAAATTGCGTTGATCTGTTGCAGGATGCCCGAAAGGCGTTGCCAGGCATCGCCGGGTGTGCCTGCGGGCACCACAACACCGCCATTTGCGCCGCCATCACGATCAAAGCCCAGTTCCCTCAATGCTGGCGCTTTCGGCAGCGCCGCGACGTGGCCTTCGGTGGCGACAGCCAACGTGCGTACTTGTTCGCCCGCCTTGACACCTTGTGTTTTGTAGCTGGTCATCGCCGTCATCGCGGGCGTTGAGCCTTTGAACGGGATGCGGGCCGCCGTGGTATCGGTCATGTCAGAAGAGATTTCCGATGCAAGTTGAATTACCGTGTTTGTACCGGAGTCACCAAAAGTCACGCGCCCCGGGTTGGCCTTGGCGTCTTCGACCAGATTCTGCAGCGTCTCGTGTGGGCTGTCCTCTTTCGCCACGACTGCGTCAGGCATGTAGTAGAAGAGAAAGACGTCGTTGATATCTTCTATCTGGTTACCCGAGTTCTTCATCGACGGTTGCAAAACAGTGAGACGCACGGTCGTGTTCATTATCGTGTGCCATCCGGCTCGAAGCCGTTGATCTGCGCCCAACCCCTTGCGCCCCCTGCACCGGTTTTGGACTTAATGAAGACATTTTGGCCAGTAATCCGCTCAAAGAACGGATGCTGAATATGCGCAGTGACGTCGCTTTTGCCGACCGGGTCGAACGGAATGGTGTCGTCGAAGGTCCGACTTGGAGAGCATCGCGCGCGCAAGATGCTGGGCGCCGAGGCTGCAGTACCTGTGGCGGTCCGGCCTTTACCGAATTGACGCCTGTTGAGATCGGTCATTGTTGGAGTCCTCAGATGGTCTTCAGAGGTTCTATGACCGACCTGCTGGCAGAATTGAGTGCAAAGTATTTATAATTTTTTTGCTATTAATTGATGGCCGCATTCGATTTATCGTCGGGTACAGTCTGAAATAACGATGGGGTCTCCATGCTTCTCGACGTCAAGGCTGCACTGGCGGCTGCCCCAAGAACTGATCACTTCTTTGAAGGATTTGCGACCGAACATATAAGCGTTCGGGATGGAACGGTGTTTTGCCGCCACGCCGGAAACGGGCCACCGCTGCTATTGCTACACGGCTACCCGCAAACCTCAGCTATGTGGCATCGCGTGGCGCCCGCATTGGCCGAACACTTTGCCGTGGTGTGTGCCGATCTGCGCGGATATGGCCGATCGCACAAACCAACATCTGACGCAGATCATGCTGCTTATTCCAAGCGGGCCACGGCGCAAGATATGGTCGAGTTGATGGCCGCGCTCGGACACGACCGGTTTTGCATCGGTGCGCATGATCGCGGTGCGCGCGTGGCACACCGGCTGGCCGCGGATCATCCCACCCGGGTCATTGCATTGGCGATGCTTGATATCGCCCCAACGCGCGAGATGTATCGCGATGGCGACAGCGCTTTTGCGCAGACTTATTGGCACTGGTACTGGCTTACACAGAAGCCACCATTTCCCGAATTTCTGATCGAGCAGCAAAGCGGCGCTTATTGGCTCAAGAAATGTGGGTCCGGTTCCGCAGGGCTCAAACCTTTTTCGCGCGAGGCACTCGAGGAATATCTAGAGTGTTTCCGTGACCCCGCCGTCATTCATGGCTCGTGTGAGGATTATCGTGCAGCCATGACGATTGATGTGCAGCACGACGATGCGGATACCCGTTTACTGGACACGCCCATCCTTGCGTTGTGGGGGCGCTACGGAGCTATTGAGCGCCATTTCGACTGCCTGGCCCTTTGGCGCGAACGGGCAACCAACGTACGTGGCTGGGCATTGGAAGGCGGCCACTATCTGGCGGAAGAATGCCCAAAGTACGTAATCAGAGACTTTATGGATTTTTTTCATAGCGCTCTGACCGACCGGGCCGGTTCTGCGGCTGAGACGCCTCAAGATCAGGGCAGGTAGCTGATGAAATCGTGCACTGTTTGCAGCTGCTCGTCACTGCGCCAGACGGCATACACATCGACCAGTGGGCCGCCATCTTCCAACGGGACAAATACGACATCGTCGCGCTGAAACCTGCTGACCCATTCAGGAACCAGCGAGATACCAAGACCAGAAGCCACCATTGCTATAATCATATGCCGTTCGGTCGCTTCTTGCAGAATATTCGGCTCTACGTCGTGAGCGCGCAGATAATTGACAATGGAGTCAAATAAAATCGGACGACTGGCGCGGCTGGATAGGACCAGCGGCTCTTGGCCAATTGCGGCCGCTGGAATTGTCGCTTGCGCGGCCAACGGGTGCTGTACAGGCAACGCAACAATGACCGGTTCGGACAGCACAAGCCGCGAGGTCAGGTGATCCTCAACGGAGGGTTTGCGCGCAAATGCAACATCGAGCGACCTGTTTTCCAACATATTGAGCGCAGGATCTGACAACATCTCAAAGACCTTGAGTTCGACATCCGGCCACGTCGAGCGAAACGCCCGGATCACGCTGGGTAAAAGCCCGGCGGTCGCTGAGTCTACACCTCCCAATTTCAGTGTGTCGGCTCCAGTGTTGCCAACAGCACGTGCAATGCGAACGGCGGTTTCCGCTTGTGCAATGGTCGCCAACGCTTCTGGCAACAATGCCTCACCTGCAGCAGTCAAACGCACCCTGCGGGTTGTGCGATGAAACAGGGCCACGCCAAGATCGTACTCAAGCGCCTTGATCTGGTTGGACAACGCCGGTTGGGCGACGTGCAGCTTTTCAGCGGCCCGCCCAAAGTGCAGCTCCTCCGCCAATACAGCGAAAATCTGGAATTGCCTCAGGTTCATACTAAGCGCTTATCACGCCTCATTCCACGCCGCGAGTAGCCAAAACAGCCTTGGGACTATACAATCAAAACAAATGGTCGCGTCACACCTTGTTCCAACATACCGACTTCAATCGGCATACGAGGACCCTGTTTTGCATGATTTCCTCCTGTACAATGTCTCGGCGATGAGGGCGACGTGGATTGAAAGCGGCTGTCGCGGCCTAGGGGTATAGTGCTGCATTTCAAACGTGTCCGTTGTATTGCCGCACTGTCTGGTGCGCGCGCCACACAGGCGCTTCGAATGCCCTTCTTCGCACGACCTTCGTTTGCGGCAACATCCACGGCGGAGCTTGCCCTAAATTATGCCGCGCTTTCGGTGTCTTGCCTTGGCTCGCGGTTGCCCAACGAAGTGGGGTTCACCGCCGGGATCGAAATGTCGATCCTGCATGCGGGCCGGAAATCATGGCAAATTCGCTCAACCACGCGCTTGAGGGTCGTGTCGTTAACACAACCTAAATATTGGTTCCGGGTTCATGATCGGTGGCGCGTGGGGGTACTCCGCCCGGATTTGAGCTACAAGAGCTTGCGGTAGACTGCGGTAATCGCCTCAGCCTCGTGTTTGAGCTGATGCTGTTCCACCACTTTGTGGCGGGCATTGACGGACATCTCTTGGCGCAGTTCTGCGTCCGACATCAGGCGGTCGGTGGCTTCTGTCAGTGCCTTGATATCTTCGGGCTGCACCAGAAAACCGGTTTTCTCTGGCGCGATCAGATCTTCGAACGCGCCTACGCGCGTGGCCACGACGGGAACACCGCAGGACATTGCTTCGAGGGGGGTCAGGCCAAAACCTTCCCAACGTTGTGGCGCAACGTAGATGTCGCTGGCCTGAAACCACGGCGCGATGGAAAACCCCTTGTCCTCGGGCAGGATGCGCAGGCGATCTTCCAGCCCCGCACCTTTTATTCTGGCCTTGAGATCGTCGACAAACCCCTGCTGCTGCGCCGTTACACCGCCCATGATGATGCCTTGAGCATTCGGATGCCGGGGCAGCAGGTCAATCATGGCGTCCACAAACAGGTCCGTGCCTTTTTGCGATCTGATCCGTCCAAAGCAACCGACAATCAAAGCGTCCGCGTCAAGGCCCAGTTGGGCACGCAGCGCGGCCCGGTCCGCAGGTGGCGCGAAAACGTCGGCGTCAATGCCGTGCAACACAACGTCGGCCGGTACGCCAAGATAGGATTTTGCCTTGCCCGACGCGGCAATCACGGCGTCCATCTGACGGATCAGCCAGCGTGAGTACTCGCCGCGTCGCCGCTGTGCGGCCGATGTGAACACCAGCTTCAGTTTTTTGCGCAGCACGTATTTCAGGATCAGACCTGCGAGCATTTCGATATTGCGCCGAGCGTGCCAGATGCGGTGACCGGAGGGACCTGCGCAGGACATTGTCAGGAGTTGGCGCAACGGAAATTGTGGGATGTCTTCGGGCAGAACGGGCCCGGTTGTCGCAATCGCGATGTGTTCGGATTGCACGGGCACCAACCGGAAGACCGTCGAGGATACACCGGAGTAACGGCGTTTCAAATTGGGTGCGATCACGTCAATCACATTTGGGTCAACCTGCATGGCACTGTTGCTTTCTGAAGAAACGGCGTTTTGCGGCCGTATATCGGATGGATCGGTCGGATGCCAAACGTAAACCTGATATCACTTTGCGTCCGGAGATGGCTCAGCCTAGAAACACACCATGATGCAGGCCGACTCCATTTCTCAGATCACGGTTGTAACGGTGGCCTATCACTCAATGGCGGTTCTGCCCGATATGCTGGGCAGCCTTCCAGAAGGTATGCCTGTTGTGATTGTTGATAACGCCCCCGAGGCTGACCCGGCACTGGAGGCGCTTGCACAGAAGTTTTCTGCGCACCTGATCAGAAACACGGTCAACCTTGGTTTTGGGGCAGGATGTAACCGTGGTGCTGCAGCGGCGCAGACGCCTTTCCTGATGTTTCTCAACCCGGACGCGACGGTTGAGGCGGGGTGTTTTGAGACGCTTTTGGAGGCGGTTGAGTGCTATCCGCAAGCATCTGCGTTCAATCCAAGGACATTGGACGGAAAAGGGCGGGTATCGTTCAAGCGGCGATCCAACCTGCTTCCCGACCGGAAACGGATCAGCGCCGCACCTGCGGTCGATACTGAGGTGCCGGTTTTGTCTGGTGCGGCAATTTTTACGTCTCGCGAGATGTTCGATCGCGTCGGCGGCTTTGATGAAGATATCTTCCTTTATTACGAGGACGACGATCTGTCGCTGCGGTTGTCACAACTCGGCCCGCTGATGCACATCCCCGGCGCCGTAGTGCGCCACAACGACGGGCATTCCACCGCGCGTTCGCCAGTGACGGCCCGCTTCAAAGCCTACCACCTGGCGCGCAGCCGTATATTTGCACAAATCAAGCACGGTGTGCCGCGCCCAAGGTTGAGCGTGATTTTGCGCAGCCTTGTTCAGCTTGTCAGCCCCCTGATGCTCAGCCGTCGAAAGCGCGCCAAGTACGTGGGATACCTCGCTGGCGCGTTCAGTACCTTCAAGGATGGGGGCAAAAGCGAGGTTAAATCAGATACCTAGGGTCTCTGTCAGCAAATCGATTGTATCTGTCAGGCCAGTTTCGCTGGCGTTCATGAAACGTTGGCCTGCTGCGCCCATGCTCTGGGCCTTGCCCGTCTGCAGCAATGACATCACTTGAGGCCCGAGTTCGCCGGGGGTTTGCACGATTTCCACTGCACCGGCGTGGCATAGCGCGTCAAAGGCATCGGCAAAGTTCTTGACCCGCGGTCCGGTCAAGAGCGCAGTGCCAAAGCTGGCGGGCTCGTAGGGATTGTGACCACCTTCGTCGCCGAAGGAGCCGCCTAGAAAGGTTACAGGCGCAAGAGAGAAAAACACGCCAAGTTCTCCGAGAGTGTCTGCGATGTAGACCTGCGTATCGTGCAATAAGCTGCCATTTTCCGCGCGGCGCGCGACGTTAAACCCGCGCGCCCGTGCGCCACTTTCGAGCGGCGCACCCCGCATTGGGTGGCGTGGAGCCACGATCAGAAGAGCATTGGGATTGGCCCCAGTCACAGCCTGATGGGCGTCAAGAACAATGGATTCGTCCGACTGGTGGGTGGACGCAGCCAGCCAAACCGGGCGCGACCCGATCTGCGTACGCAGTGCTGTCAGAGCGTCCTCTGGGTAGGAGAGTTTCTGGGCAGCGATCCGCAGATCGGGTAGCACCCTAAGCAGACCCTCTGGAACGCCAAGCGCGCGGATGCTGCTGGCGACCGTCTCGGACCGGCAAGTGATCAGATCAAATCCTGTCAGCAATGCAGCAAAAACCGCCGGCAACCGCTCGCGGGTTCGGGAATGGCGCGCGTTCAGCAGTGCCAGCGGAATGCCACGTTCTTGCACAGCCAGGGTCAGCCGTGGCGAAAAATCCCCCTCGACAAAGATCGCGGCATCTACGCTCCAGGCGCTCAGGAACCTGTCGACAGCATGCGCCGTATCCATCGGTACAAACTGATGGATCACCGCTGGCAGGTTCTTAGCAACCCAATCGGCCCCTGCTTGGGTCGTGGTGGTCACGAGGACGGTCTGGCCGCGTTGCGCAAAGTGATGAGTCAAGGGCCTGATTTGCGCCACTTCGCCAAGACTGGCCGCGTGAAACCAAATGACAGAGACTTGGCCGTTATGGCTGGGGTGCCCAAGCCGTTCTCCAAACCGCTGAGGGTCTGCACCCATACGCCTATGCAACAAAAGCCAAACGAGATGCAAAGGCGCAGCCAGGCACCACGTCGCAAGGTACCAAACGCGCAGTGGCCACAGCGCTCTTGCGATCCGTATGGAAGCCTTATCAGTCAATCGGGTGCTCAGTCTCCGCTCAGTGTCTGCGGTATCCCATCTTTTTGTACAGGGTGAAAGCGCACAGATCGGCAGCTTGTGCCGGTGTTGCCGCTCGTCTAAAGTTTTGTGGTATTTTTCAGGCGGTTGGAGCGCGCCATATGGGGACGCATTTACACCTGCGCGACAAGCGATCCGTGACCCGTTACGACCCTGACGTTGTGGACCCGTTTGAGCCTCGACTGTTCGATGTCACATGGTTGAAGAACGAAGGGCATCACCAAGGCAGCGCGGCGGGCCGGGGAGATGCGCACTTTCTGCATTTCGATGGTCGCGACATGGTACTACGCCCTTATCTGCGTGGTGGACTGGTGCGCAAGGTCAGCCGGGATCTCTACGTTCGCACCGGGCTTGGGAATACGCGCGCGATGCGCGAATTTGATCTGACGCACTGGATGCGGGGGCGGGGGCTTGCCGTCCCGGTTGTGGTCGCCGCGCAAGTCTCGCAGGTGGGTCCACTCTACCGCGCCGCAATCATCACGGAACGGATTCCGAATGCACAACCATTGGAAGACCATTTGCGCGAGGGTACTTTGGATGCGGACCTGTGGGGCCGCATCGGCGAAACCGTCCGGCGGATGCACGATGCCGGCGTCTATCATTCGGACCTCAACCGCCGAAACATATTGATTGATGACGACGAAGACGTCTGGTTGATCGATTTTGACAAGTGCGAACGACGCGAGCCAGGTCCGTGGATGCACGAGAACCTGAGCAGGCTTTATCGCTCACTCGCCAAGGATGACCAGCAAGGCAGCAGAGTGCATTGGAGCGAGGGCGATTGGCGTGCGTTGCAAACGGGATATCACAAAGAGCTATCAGACAGATGACCCCTGCCATGTACTACTTGCGCGGGCTTTTGCGCCAGTGTTTGCCCTATTCGATCGCAAATCGCCAACGTGCGTGTTTGCTCGACAAGGTCGCCTTGCGCCAGGACTGCGACGAAATCGAAAGGCGTGTAGATTACTACAACAAATTGACAGAGCCGTTTGACGCATCCACCGCACCTCGTATTGCGGACATATCGCGAGAACGGAGCCGATATTACCTTGACATGGACGAAGCCAGCCGGGGCTTTGGCCCGGACCGGCGGGTGAATTATCTTTTTGGAGATGTCACGCGTGTGCCGGACACGCCAACAGTGGTCAAATCTCGCCCCATCAGAGGTAGCAATGCCAATTCGGTATTGCTCAAAGTGGACAAGCTACGGCATTTTAAGTGGTCCCATGACCCGATCCCGTTTCGCGACAAAAAGCCCGCAGCCGTATGGCGTGGCACACCCCACAATGCGCAACGCGAGGCGCTTGTAAGGGCGTTTTATCATCACCCGCAATTCGATATTGGGCATTCAAGCAGGCAGGTGGATGGGCTGGCGCCTAAACCCCCGCTGACACATGCCGAACAAAAGCAGTTCAAGTTCTTCGTTTCACTTGAGGGTCACGACGTCGCCACGAACCTGAAATGGGGCATGGCATCGAATATGCTGGTGATGTCACCGCAATTGCGCTTTGAAACATGGTTCATGGAGGGGTGCCTGCAGCCGGACAAACACTTTGTCCTGCTCAAGGATGATCTGAGCGATCTCGAAGAAAAGGTCGACTGCTTTTCCGCCGATCCGGATGCGGCCGAAGAAATCATCGAAAACGCACAGAAGTGGGTCGCGCGGTTCTGCGATCCACTCAAGGAACGGCTGATTGCGACCCTGGTTTTGGACAAATACTTTCGCTTGTCGTGTCAACTTTAGGTATCAGCACCGCAAGCAGGGCTATATCCAATAGAGGTTGATATACGGTCTGGTCAGTTGCTCGGCGCGGTCTTGCAGCGCGTCGAAGATTGGCACGTATTTTGCGGGATTGGTCCGCTCGTGAGTCTCGACAAAGATGCAGTCGATCCGTTCCAGAACCGGGTGGTCAATCAACCGCGTGAGAACCTCCCATTCGGCCCCTTCGATGTCCATTTTGATGATGCGAATATCGCGGTCCAGTTCTTCGATAAACGCGATGATGTCGATGACTTCCACTTTGACGGCCTGACTGGCACCTTTCGTCGGGATCAGCGAGGAGGATTCAGTGTGCGCGCCGGGATCATCCGCTGACCATTTGTCTGAACGATAAAGCGTCAGTGTGTCGGCCTGGTGTCCAGCAGCCTTGTGGATCAATGTAACGTTGCTAAATTCGCCGACCGCCTGTTCCAGTACGGACCACGCGCCGGGATCAGGTTCGAACCCGATAACGTCAGCACCGGTTTGCGCCATGCGCTGCGTGAACGTGCCGACATTGGCGCCCAAGTCAATGCACAGATCGCCGGGGCCCGTGTCAGTCAGCACCAACGAGAACGTGTCCTGTGCGCGCTTGCAATGACGCCGCTTGAGTTTGCGTCGGGCGATATAGCCCAACGATCCCGGTAGTCGGGTACCAAGCGACATCAGGGTTTCAAACGGGCCTTTGATATCCGGACGTTTGGCCCGAGGGATCAATCGCTGCTGCGTGCTCAATGGTGCCTCTCTGGATTGCTGTTTTGTCTGTAGACCAGTCTTGTGCAAAGGCCCAGAGCAACTGGTATCTACAGCGCCATGTGCGCGGCGTTCAGAGCCGTTACTTCGGGATGCGCTTTTATCCACGGCAGGATCTGGTCCAAACCTGCATCCTGGCCGGTCCCGGCGACAATGGCGCGCACGACTTCAAGGTCGGCCGGATGATCAACGGTTAACCGCACTGTAGAATCGTCCACGCTGCGCTGCAGGTTGGCGCGGCGCAGGTTCGCGTCTTCGGATCGCATCCAAGGGGTCACATGTTCGCGGTCGTGCGCGTTGCGCGCGTTCGTTTGTGCCCGCGTAAGGGCGTCAGCGGTAAAGATTTCGCAGTCAAGCCCATGAGGGTAGCTGCGTGGGTTGACGTTGCTGGCATAGTCCGCCTGCTGGGCCTGACGCAATGCAACCAGATCACCGATGACGCTTGGGTCAGCCAGCGGGCAGTCACCTGTCATCCGTAGGATCACATCCGCGCGCTCTGCGGCCTGCACCATTGCAAAACGGCCCAGCACATCATCCAAGGGACCTCGAAAGACGTTCAGGCCGTGGGCATTGGCCGTGTGCGCAAGTGGATCATCGCTGGCTTCGTCAGAGGTCGCCAGAATGACGCGGTCAAGCGCCGCACACTGCATCACCCGGCGCGCCATGAAAACGACCATCGGACGCCCGGCCAAATCGGCAAGGACTTTGCCCGGGAAACGGCTGCTGGACATACGTGCTTGGATAATCGCGATGGTAGTCATTTGGCACCCTGAGTTTGCCCCCGCTGTCTAAGCGATTTTGGTCGGCCCTTAAAGCATAGCGTGACCGGGGCATTGCTTGACGGTTCTTGCACGAACGACGATACACAAGGTCAAATTATACGAACAGAACGGGCCGCGCGAATATGCTAAAGAACTCTTCTATTCTGGTCACGGGCGGCACCGGGTCATTTGGAAACGCATTTGTTCCGGCGACTCTTGAGAAGTATAACCCTTCCAAGATTGTCATTTTCTCGCGCGATGAGATGAAGCAGTGGGACATGGCCAAGTCATACGGCGATGATCCGCGCGTGCGCTTTTTCATCGGCGATGTACGGGACCGCGACAGGCTCTACCGTGCTCTTGATGGGATTGACTACGTGGTGCACGCGGCGGCAACCAAGATCGTGCCAACCGCGGAATACAATCCGTTCGAGTGCATCAAAACCAATGTGAACGGCGCGATGAACCTGATTGATGCGTGTATCGACAAGAAGGTGAAAGGCGTCGTGGCCCTGTCGACTGACAAGGCATCGAGCCCGATCAACCTATATGGCGCATCCAAGTTGGCCTCGGACAAGCTGTTTGTGGCGGGCAATGCCTATTCGGGCGAACACGGAACGCGGTTCTCGGTCGTGCGTTATGGCAATGTTATGGGATCGCGCGGATCGGTCATTCCGTTCTTTATGTCGCTGAAAGGCAAGCCATCCTTGCCGATTACAGACGCGCGCATGACCCGCTTCATGATCTCTCTGCATCAGGGAGTAGAGTTGGTCTGGCACGCGTTTGAGGACATGGTGGGCGGCGAGATCTATGTGAAAAAGATACCGTCCATGAAAGTCACGGAAATCGCACAGGTGATCTCTCCTGAGGCAGAGCACGAGATTGTCGGCATTCGCCCCGGTGAGAAGCTACATGAACAGATGATCGGAGAGGAAGACGCGGCGTTTACCTACGAGTACCCGGAGCATTTCAAGATCCTGCCGGCGATCAATTCCTGGGACAAATCGCCTGCACGCATTCAGGACGGTGTGCAGGTCGCTGAGGGGTTTTCCTATCGCTCTGACACCAATGCAGAGTGGATGAAGCCCGAGGATCTGCAAGACTGGATCACCGAGAACGCAGGCAAGATCGGCAAGGTCTGACACATGATCCCTTATGGTCGCCAGGATATCACCCAAGACGATCTGGACGCGGTGCGTGACGTCCTGACGTCGGATTTTCTGACCCAAGGTCCACGCGTGCCGGAGTTTGAGCGGGTCGTGGCAACGGCTGTTCAAGCCGCACATGGCGTAGCCGCAAACAGCGCCACATCCGCTTTGCACGCCGCCTGTATGGCCTTGGGGTTGGGGCCGGGCGATTGGCTTTGGACAGTGCCAAATACCTTCGTGGCCTCTGCCAATGTTGGCATTTACTGCGGTGCGCAGGTCGACTTTGTCGACATAGATCCGGACAGCTTCAACATGTGCCCGGACGCTTTGGGGACAAAGCTGAAACAGGCCGAAGAGACAGGCACGTTGCCCAAAGTCCTGATCCCCGTCCACATGACCGGTCAAAGCGCCGACATGGAGCGCATTGGCGCGCTGGCCAAACGCTACGGGGTGCGGGTGATCGAGGATGCATCGCACGCCATCGGCGCCCACTTTGCCGGAGCGCCTGTGGGGCGCTGTGATCACAGCGATATCACTGTCTTCAGCTTTCACCCGGTCAAAATCGTCACCACTGCCGAAGGCGGGGTCGCTGTAACACAGGACGCCGAACTGGCCGCGCGTATGAAGCGCGCAGTGTCTCACGGGATCACGCGCGACCCGGATCTAATGACCCACGCCAGCGACGGACCTTGGTATTATCAGCAAATTGAACTGGGCTATAATTACCGCATGACCGAAGTACAGGCGGCACTGGGGATCAGCCAGATGCAACGGCTTGGCAGGTACGTCGACTGTCGCGCCGCTCACGCCCGCGCATATGATGCGGCACTTGCGGACATACCGGTTGATCTGCCTCAGCAGGATCCACGCAGCCGATCCTCTTGGCACCTCTATGTGATCCGCTTGCGACTTGAGCAGATTGGCATGACCCACCGCGAGGTCTTTGAGGCGTTGCGCGCAGCAGGGTTGGGGGTCAACCTGCATTACATCCCCGTGCACACACAGCCCTTCTGGCGGCAGTTCGGCTTTGCCCAAGGCGACTTTCCCAATGCCGAAAGCTACTATGCCCGCGCCATTTCGATCCCGCTGTTTGCAACGATGACGGATGCACAGCGAGAAGAGGTCGTCAGCACGCTAAAGGCAACGCTGACGTGACCCGTCACCTCCTTGTGCGTGCAGACGCGGACGGCCAAATCGGCCTCGGCCACGTTCTGCGCACCATGGCTGTCGCTGACGAACTTGCCCGGACGGGCACGCAAATCACTTACCTGTGCCGCACGCTTTCGCCTTGGGCTGCGTCGCAGTTGCAAAAACGCGGGCACGCAGTGCAGAGGCTCGACGCGGCTCTCGGTGATCAGGCAAAGGACGCCGAGGCCACGCTTGCCGTGATCGCCCAATGCGGGGCGGATGCCGTTTTGCTGGATCACTACGGCCTGACGCAAATCTGGACCGCAAAGGTGAAGGCGCAATCGGATCTTCTCCTCGTGGCGTTTGATGATCTTGCGGTGGACAAGCGAACAGTTGACTTGCTGATGGACGCAAGCCCGGGACGCGATGCATCCGACTATGCCACTCTTATTCCTGAGGGCGCGATTTGTCTTGCCGGACCGCGATATGCACCTCTGCGCCCCGAGTTTGCTGCAGCCCCGGCGCGGCGGGCGCATGACGGCCCCATCCGCATTGCAATCTCAATGGGCGGCGTTGATCCCACCGGCGTGACGTTGACGTGCCTTGATGCCTTGGATGGCCGAACGGATGTCGAGCTGACCGTGATCCTGAGCAGTGACGCCAAGATGCTGGCGGCGACGCAGGCCCGCATTGCGGAGATGACAACACCAACCCGTCTGCTGCTGGACCGGACGGATATGGCGGTTGTTCTGAGGGACGTTGATCTCGTCCTCGGGGCGGGGGGAACATCGGCACTGGAACGCTGCGCTTTGGGCATTCCGTCGGTTCTGGCGGTGCTTGCTAACAACCAGTCGTTTAACGCATCACAGCTGGGCAAGGCTGGCGCGGCTGTAGTGCTGCCTGCGCTGTCGGCCACGGCCGTTTTGAATACCATCGAACCCCTGTTGAGTGATCCCCACAAGCGGGAGGCGATGGGCCGAAACGCGGCAGGGTTGTGTGACGGGCTTGGCGCAGCGCGCGTGGCTGCGGCCATTCTGGAGGCGCACAGCGGCGTCACTTTGCGCCGCGCAGAGAAACGTGACAAGGACATCATCCACAGTTGGCAAAACGCGCCGGGCGCACGCCAGTTCTCCCGCAACCCAAACGCACCAAGCGTGGCTGAACATCAGGCGTGGTTCGAGCGTCGTTTGGCACGCGCAGATCAGGACCCGTTTTATATTATCGAGGTGGATGGGACGCCCTCCGGCTTTGTGCGGCTCGACGCAACGGATCAACCACACGTCGGCGAGGTTTCGATCCTCGTGGCACAGGGGATGCAAGGCAAAGGCCTTGCGCGCACCGCCCTCGGCCTTTTGCGGCTTGCGCATCCAAAGCGCGACATCCAAGCCGAGGTTCATCCCGCAAACACCGCCTCACAAAAGCTGTTTGAGGCTGCGGGATACCGCCGTCTTGACGTCCACCGGTTCTTGTCTCAAGGCTGGAACGCGATGTTGGAGGGGCAAAGAGATGAACATTGACGGGCGCATCATCGGCTCTGGGCAGCCGCCCTACATCATTGCCGAGCTTTCGGCGAACCATAACGGCGATATCAATCAGGCCTTTGCCATCATGGAGGCGGCCAAGGCTGCCGGTGCGGACGCTGTCAAAATCCAGACCTATCGCCCCGACACGATCACCATCGACCACGATGGGCCCGAATTCACGATCAAAGGCGGGCTTTGGGACGGTCAGAGGCTATTTGACCTCTACGAATGGGCCCACACGCCGTGGGACTGGCATGCAGCGTTGTTTGACAAGGCCCGGAGCCTTGGGATCACGTTGTTCTCCAGTCCGTTTGATCATACCGCCGTAGATTTGCTCGAAGGCCTGAATGCACCGGCCTACAAGATCGCCTCTTTCGAGTTGGTTGATCTTCCGCTGATCCGGCGCGTGGCTGCGACGGGTAAACCCATGATCATGTCCACGGGCATGGCCAATGATGTCGAGATTGGCGAGGCTCTGGATGCTGCGCGCGGGGCAGGGGCCAAGGATATCGTGCTGTTGCACTGTGTGTCCGGCTATCCTGCACCCGCATCTGACTACAACCTTGCAACGATCCCCGACATGGCGGCGCGCTTTGGCGTGATGACAGGCCTGTCTGATCACACGCTGGACAACACAGCGGCCATCGCGTCGGTCGCGCTGGGTGTTGTGGCCATCGAAAAACATGTCACGCTGGACCGCAATGGCGGTGGTCCAGATGACAGTTTTTCGTTGGAACCGGCAGAGCTTGCCCAACTGGTGCAAGGCACCCGCACCGCATGGGAGGCAGTTGGGCGCGTCGACTATGGCCTGAAGTCAAGCGAACAGGGCAATGCACAGTTCCGTCGTTCGCTTTATGTGGTCGAGGATATACCGGCAGGCGGAACGCTAACCGCCGAAAACATCCGGTCGATCCGGCCGGGTTTCGGGTTGGCCCCCAAGTACTATGACGAGGTGTTGGGGCGCAGGGCCAATGCAGCGTTGCCACGTGGCACGGCGCTGCAATTCGACTTGTTGGAGTGATCTGCGCGATCAGTGCGCCTGAAACGTGGTTGGCGTTTCACCAAAGGTGAAGCTCACAAACAGGGCGGTGAGAGCGTTGAAGTTCTTGGCTTCGACGTCCGGGTCATCACTGTCCAGAAAGAATTCGTAAACCACACCGTTATGTGCCCGCGCGACAATCTCGCCCAGAAAGGCTTCGCTCGTCGCGCGTGTGGGCGGATTGTCTAGGATAACTTGCAAATCGAAGTTCTCGTCGAATTTGTGAACTCCGGGACAATCCAGGTACCACGCATGGCCAAAACAGATACAGGGCCGGCAGTCGCGAATGGCTTCCCACCCGGCCGTGCCAGTGACCACACCAACGGCCAAGCAGTTCTGTTCGAGCAACTCGTTGCTGACCGAGGGATGCAGAACAACCACATTTTCAAGCTGTTTCAGGCGCTTGGCAAAGGTGGCTTCGCGATGAAACGCGCCTTGCATGGGGTTTTCCTTCACCACAATTGCCACGTCGGGTGGCAGCGCGGCTCTGAGCATCTCGATTGCCAGGGCCTGATCGCCAAACACCCCGCCTTGCGGGACCGTGGTCAGTTCCGGCTGAAAGTGCAGAGGGAAGTACACATACTTCTCGGGCAGTTTTTCTGTGTTTCGGTCAAGAGACATCAGCCAGTCCAGCAACTGTTCCGTCCGGTGGCCAGACAGCATCTCGCGCCGGGTTCGGCGGCTTTTCTTGAGGCTGCGCCGAAGGCGCATGACCTCGAATATTTTCGCACCTATGCGACCGGGGTCCAAAACAAAGCCCGGGTTGCGGCGCAACAGGGCCATAACTGCAAAAGCCGCATCCTTTATGTTCCAGCCGCTGCTGCGATAAACCCCGAACATGTAGCTTTGAACGGTCTGTTTGACCTGCCGGTCAAAGACATCCATCTCGGCAGACGCGCCTTCGGAAGGCCCCCGGCTTTTGTCCAGAATGCCATAGCTCTCAATGCTGGGGGTTGAGAAAAACATGTTCTTGAAGGGGGACACCATGAACATGGTAACGCGCAGGCCCATGTCCTCTGCGACACGGTACAACAGGTAGTCGTCCCCGGTGTGCGGCATGTTGAAGAAAATGACCGAGGTTACGTCATTGCGCAGCAGCACCCTTTTGAACCGCCGTGCCGTCAGGTGAAAATGGTCACGGTACTCGTGGAAATACTTCATGGTGTGACCGCGCGACCCGTAGCCCTTCGCATAGCGGTTCATTTGGTACATGTAGGGAGACAGGAATGCCTTCTCGAAAGCGATCGGATCTTCGAGCGTGGGCAGCGGGCCTTCGGCCTCAAACGCGGGTTGTTTCTTGAACGGGTTTCCGGGCGGGACACCGCGGATCATGGTCGAATTGATGCCTGGCGAACGCCGACCAATCCAGAACAGCTTTTCACCGCGCGCGTGCAATGCAGCTTCAAGCTGAGGAACCACCTTACACTGCCAATCAGTGTAGGTGTACAGTAATACGGTCATGGGTCAGCCAGTTGCGCTAAAGTGCCGGTATCTATACGTAGGCGGCGCAAAACAGACAACACGCATTTCGTCATCAAGGATCGCCATGTCACAGTGGGAAAGCGTCTATGCCGCAGGGCAACAACTCAATCGCTATCCCTACGCCGAGGTTGTTTCGTTCGTAAAACGATTTGCTGGTCAAAGGGCCATGCACGGCCTTTCAGCGCTGGACGTGGGATGTGGGTCCGGCGTGCATGCGCATCTCATGGCGAATGAGGGTGCCGAGGTGTTTGCCTTTGATGGCAGCGCAAGTGCAATCAAACATGCCCAGACGTTGCACAGTCACGACCACATCCATTATTCGGTCGCGACGCTGGGAGATTTCAAGCCAGAGATGCAAATTTTTGATCTGGTTGTAGACCGCTTGTCATCGACCTATGCGACTTGCAAAGCGGTCACTCGTTTTTATCAAAGTCTGCGTGGCAGTCTGGCACCTGGTGCGCGTCTGTTCTGGCAAGGGTTCGATCCCGACAACTCGGGGCGAGAACTGGGGCGTTTTGATGATGCGGCGGGGACGTGGACAGGGTTTTCAAGCGGTGTCTTTGCCCCGGCAGATACCATCTACTTCTTTTCCGAAGATGACCTTGATGCCGTTTTTGCGGGTTATCGTTACTTGTCCAAACGGCTGATCACCGATACCGACCTGCTCAGCGGATATCGGCACAGCTATTGGAGCCTTGAATTGGAACCAGCCCTTTAGGGCAGGGCGGGTTAACCCCGACCCTATGTGATAATCCCGATCTGGCGCAGATCATCCAGCGTCTGTTTCCGCGTCAGAGTGGTTGCATCCGGCAAAAGTACGTCATCACCAAATGATGCTTTGGTGCGGGCTTTGACATCGCTCCATGCATCAACAAAACCGGCCAGAGGCACCTTGTACGTCACAGGGATCGCAAAGGACTTGGCTGAGATGTAATTGTCGCTGGTGATGTTGCCGACGTCCCGCGCTTCCTGAAAAATACGGTCCTGATTGCGCGCAGGATCGTTCCAGTCTTCGGTGTCGCGATCCACAGGCTGCTCGATACAGACAACTCCGTTTCCGTCCGCGTCGCGGGCATCCATGTAGTTGCAGAAATTCGTCATGCGGGTCGAAAGGTGATCCGGGTCGTAATCCATCGTGTAATATGCGGCATCCACATCCGCGGTCGGCACGACGAAACAGTGAAAGATTTCGGGCAGCAGGTGCGTGTTGTTTCGCAGCTCATCTGTTCCCAGCAATTGCCGTTCAGCGTCTCGACAATCACCGCCAAAGAAGATTTGCCCGTAAGCGACAGATTGACCCGCAATGGTGCAGCTGTTGTTCTGGGCATCAAGCCCGTCCAGCGTCGTGTTCAGGGCGACGTCAACGCCAACACGGTCCAGCGCCTTTTCCATCGCCAGACGCACAGTCTCGAGGCTGGTGCCACGCGGGTAGAGGTTGTAGCGGGTCTCCCCGTTGGTCGCCTTTTCCGCGGCCAGGAGCCCGTCCATGATTGGTGATTGTTTCAGGTCAGTTGAAACGCTTTGGTCGAAAAACAGTTTGCGGCCGAAAATGGTGATCATCTGGCAGCTTGGCACACCCAAATCTTCCGGACTGTGGCGCAGGAATTTTTCTGTCAACGTTATCAGGTCGGCCTGCAGCATCTCGCCGCCATCGCGGGCAATGACGTCACTTACAGTCGCAAATGGCTGTGCGGGCTCCGGCTCTGCGATGCGCTTGGCAAACAGATCACTGAATGCCGCGTTGACAAATTCAGGCCCACGGGTGCGCCAGTCAGGAATGGCAAAATTGTCGGTCTTCGTGCCGTTCATGTAGGAGGCATAGGAAAACCCGATGCTGTCCAGCAGATCCCCATCCAACATCTCTTGGAAGAAGGCGCGGTCGTGCTCTTCGAAATTGTCAAAGAACTGCGGGCCCTTGTCGATCCAGAAGTCGCCCCACCGGATGGGAGACATGAATCCGCCCAGTTTATCAAGCGCCTCGATCAGCAGAACGGAGTGACCCGCCTTGGCCCATGCATAAGCGGCCACCATGGATCGGAACCCGCCGGCCACCACGATTTTGTCGTAAGTGTTACGCACTGTTCTTCCTCTTATCCGTTTGGACAATTTACCACGGGTCGGTGATTAGCACGGCTGGCGTTTTGACTCCATCACGCCATGCTGCGTCAATTGCGCCAACAGACCCGCCAGATCAGAAACATCACAGTCAAACAGGTCCGCAAGTGTGATCAGGTCCTGAGACCCGTCTGCATATGCAATCAGGTTTCGCATGGTCATGGCATCTGCCGCGGATCCGACTTTGGACAGGTTGGAATAGAGGCCACGTTTGCCCAGTTGCGGCTCTCCCAGGGTCAGCGTTCTGGGAAACTGGTTGGCTTCAAGGATGTCGATCACCCGAGCGTAGGCGTCAATCGTCTGGCCCAACCCTGCCGGGGTCACAAAATCCAGATCATCCAGAGAGGTGTGGTATTCTGGGTAAGTGCCGTATTTGGATCGCATGAGCGAACAAACGGGCAGGTCAATCCCGGGGGCGCAATACTGTCGCTCGTCGCTGCCGCGTTGAAGGAACGAATAGGTATCCGGCGTCACAACCAACTCGGCGCAGGCACGCAGAACAGCGCGATCTGCCAGCGTCCCGCCCCGCCGCGACGGCATGTAGGACCACGCGCGCTCATCGCCGACACAGGTCAACACAAACCCCGCGCGCACGCGTGATTTCAGATGGTCCAGATGCGCGCTCAGATAGGCCAGCGCACCCAGCGTTTCTGGAACAAAGACAAAGCGGTACGTGTAGTGGCGCGGCCCCGCCTCGGCGACATATTGGGCCAGCGCTTCGGCCACCACCGGACCGGACAATTCGTTGTTGGCCATGGATGGGTGGCACACATAGGTGGAAAACAGGATTTCATCGTCGCTTTCGCCGGGGACTACCAGATCGGCATAGGTCAGATGCCCGTCGAAATGCTGGCAATCTATGCACACCCGGTAATCACCTTCTGGCAACTCTTGGCGCAAGGCGTCCGGCAGGCAAAAGCCCCAGTTCTGTCCGTAGTAGCTGGTCACATAGGGAATGGCCGCCGGTTGATCCGGAAGCGAATGCAGGTGTTGCTGCAGGCTGGCGAGGGGCATCGTGGTGTCCATGGGCTGCGAATACCCGACAAGATGCAGGTTGTTTTGCGCAAAATCGCAGATTTTCTCACCACCGGGTGTCTCGATATAGGCCTCTTTGACCGCCCATTCCTTTGGCACGGTCCAATCAAACAGTTCCGCGCCGGTCGGGACCTTGTGCAAGGTCAACCCGCTGAGCGTTTCGCCCAGAATGTCCAGTGTCTCCACGACGCCTGCGCCAGTCAGCGACCGATTGATCGGCCACAGCCGCCTGGCAAGATCATGGGCCCGTTGCCCCGGATTTTCTACAGACACATCAAGCCTCGTATCGGACTTCAAAATAGAGTTGGGATTTGGCACCCATCGAGTGTTTGAAATACGCGCGATTGGGTGAGTTCGCACCATCGAAATCAACGGCGCGCCCGCCGTGACTGCGCACAAAATCTAGGATGTGAAAGTAAAGCAGTGTCCCGCCGTACCGTGTGTCTCCGGTGCCCACAATCGGCACGTGCCAGATGTTGTCGAAATCCTGAAAGACAAAAGCGCCGACCACGGCCTTGCCTGCCGGGTCACGCACAGTCAGAAAGTGCCCGACGCCTGTATCAAGGAAATACTGTAGATAAGGCTGAAACATGCCCCGCTCCAACGGCGCGACATTCACATTTTGCGCCGCAAAGGTGGCGCAGTAGAGATCAAAAAGCTCTTCTGTCGATCCCTCCAGCGAGGTTGTCAGACTTTCTCGCCGCACGGCGTAGCCTTCTTCTTGACGCCGGGCACTGCGGGCGGCCTTGCGAATGTCATCATGCGAGACACCGTCAAGATCAATTACAGCAGTATATCGGGGCAGCAGCGTACATCTCGGCTTGGACGGATCATGGTAGTGCACCCAGTCAAAACCACGCACATCCGTGAGGCTTTCGTGCAGGGAAAACCGAAACCAGTTTTCGGTGCGGGCCAGTTCTGTAGTCGCGACTTCGGCCAGTTCGATCTCGTATTGAATGCGTTTGGCCTGAGCCGAACGCAACACTTCGTCATGGAACAAAGGCCCCTGTTTATAGCACCACGGGAGCACAGAGGTGGACAACGCGCGCGGGTCGATCACTGGCAGACCCATGACGCAGACACCTTTACGGAACAGGCCATAAAATCGCGGAGTGATCTGAAAAAGCGACAGAAAGTCCGGGTCGAGAAAACGAGTGCCTTGCGGCGAGCGCGACTGTAACGTGCGCCATTCGTCGATGTCATCGATCAGGTCTAGCGTGTACTCAGCCACTAGACTGCCTTGGTGCCGTGAACGGGCTGTTTGCGCTTGGATGCAGCGCCAATTGTCTTGCCATGTTCGGGTACCAATCCTTGCCTTCTTGCCGATCCGACATGAATGCGGCCCGTTGATGATATAGCCAGCAATTTGCAGTGTGAAGCAGGTAGGTTCAGGACCAACCATCAAACCATGACAGCGGCAGCACGTATGATTTTCGAAAGACAGGCGCAACACCGAGGATTTTCACGACGCTGGTACAACCCGACACGCCAATAGACACGAGTTGTTGCAGCCCGTTTTCCATAATCCGGGCATTCAAATGCGAGCAGCTACGAGACGGTTACTCCAGTTTACTGCACCGGTTGGACTTGCCGCGGGAGGCTCAAACGACTTCTGTCCCAGAAATATCCCAAGGGACATCACGCTGTCTGAGAAGCAATATGCGATCCGGGAAAACGAAAGCGGGCCGAAACAACAAGACAAGTGACCGTGGCTCAAGATCCAATGAGAGCCGCCAATCTTGACGTTTCTTTCTATTGAGAGAAAGGTTCGATAAAAACCTGCCACACAAATATTGCTGGAAATTATGAACTTACGAGATTTGGAATATGTCGTTGCACTTGCCAAATTTGGGAACTTCAGTGCTGCTGCGGAATATTGCCATGTGTCGCAACCCGCTTTGTCAAACCAAATCAAGAAACTTGAAAAGGAGCTGGGGACGGATCTGTTCCTACGCCTCAGTGGCGAAGTGCGGCCAACAGCCAGCGGTGAACGCATTGTAAAGATTGCCCAAGACATGGTGACCAGCGCCCAACGGATCAGAGATACCGCGACCGAGTTTCGCGATCCCGAAGCAGTCCCTTTCAAGCTTGGCCTGACGCCGACACTGGCTCCGTATCTGACGGACTATTTTTCAAAGCTGTTCAGCGTCGTCTTCCCCAACATGCGGGTCACCATAATCGAAGACTTGCCGGGTAATATGTTGAACATGGTCGAGGATCATAGCCTCGACGTGGCATTGGTGGCACAGCTCAACCATAATCCGACCCTTGAGTTCACGTCGATTTGGGAAGAGCCGCTGTTTTTGGCAGTCAACCAAGACCACCCGCTTGCTACTCTGACATCCATCCGGCCGGACGAGGTGCCAGTGCATGACTTTATTCGCCTGCCGCATTCCTTTGGATACGAACTGGAAGATCGGTTGCTGGCACCCGATAAGGCATCGCGTGGTTCAAAGAAATTCGACCTGACCGCATTGCGTTTTGAAACCATCTGTCGACATATCTGCCATTCGGACGATTGCACAATCGTTTCCGCTCTCGCCGCCGAGCAGTTCTGTCAAGACAATTGGCCGTTGTCTTTCATCCCGTTCGAAGCTCCTGGCAACCTCCGTAACCTTGGTGCTGCGTCGAGATTGAATTGCCCTAGGAAACCACTGCTCACCAAGATTGGGGCGTATATCGTGGAAAACCCGCCAAAAGGCGTCACGCCAACTTTTGTGGCGTGACGCATTTCGTTGCTATTCGATAAAGGTACGCGCCAGACGGTCGCTCAGTGGTTGCGTAAGGTAACTGAGAGCCGTGCGCTCGCCTGTGTTGACAAACAGATCAGCGGGCATACCCGGTACCAGATTGAGCATAGACACTTCAGCGGATTGCACGTCATCCAGTTTTACGCGTGCCGTATAGTAGTAAGCACCGGTGCGCGCGTCTTCGAGGCTGTCGGCAGAGATGTCGACGATGCGGCCTTCTGCCTCGGGCACATCGCCTTGATCAAAGGCAGATAAACGTACGCGTGTAGATTGACCGACATAGAGTTTTTCGATGTCGGCTGTGTTGACTCGTGCCTCAACCACCAAGGGTTGGTCAATCGGCACTATGTCCAGAATAGGCTCGCCGGGACGGACGACGCCGCCTGCGGTGAAAACTGTCATCTCGACCACCCGCCCGCTGACAGGGGCGGTGATTGCTACACGCTTTAGCCGTTCGGATGCACCGACGTACCGAGGCTCAAGTTCGGCAAGTGACGCTTCGATCTGAGTCAGTTCGCTTGAAGCTGCCTCGTCTCGCAAGGTTCGAGCACTGATGCTGGCCAGTTGCAACTCGCTGATCTGATTGCGGACCTGTGCTTCTTGGGTCAGCAGGGCCGCTTCCACGCCAATCAGCCGCTCAACGTCGACCCGGCGCGCATTCACCCGCGCGGCGGCAACCAGTCCCTTATCCAACAAAGTTTGGAGGTTGCCCAACTCTTCGCGCGTGATGTCCAACTGTCGTGTGTTGGACGCCCGCTGTGATTGCAGGCCAATGACTTGGTCCTCAAGACTGGTGATGCGTTGTGCCGTCAGCGTCTCTTCGGCACTGCGCGCCCGGCGTTCTGCATCAAACAACTGCTTCTGCGTGGCATATGCAGTCGACCATGTTGCTGGATCCAAATCCACGTGCATCATCTGCCCAACAACCGACCGATCAAAGGTGTCAGCTTCTTGTAATTGGGCAATCAGGCGCGTCCGGCGCACTGATAAATCGCTGAGTTGGCTTTCGATCACATCCAGATTGGTGCCCAAGTCCGTACTGTCCAGCTCCACGAGGGTCTGGCCCGCCTCAACAAGGTCGCCGTTGCGAACAAGAATGTTTCTGACGATGCCGCCGTCCAGATGCTCGACCGTCTTGCGGTTGCCTTCGACCACAAAACTCGCTTGGGCGACCACGGCGCCATCCAGCTTCGACGCTGTTGCCCAATAGGCTGCACCGCCAAGAAAACCGATAACGCTCAAGAAGCCAAAGACAACAAAAGCTGTGATGCCGGGGCCAGATGCATTGGCTTGAACGCGGTTGTATTCTTCGAGACGCAGAACGTCTTTTTTACGGGTGTGTGTCAGTGCGGTTGTCATTGTGCTGCTCCTTTCTGAGCGGGTTCTTGGGAGCGGCGAGCGGCCAGTTGTGCGGCAGCTGTCTGTGCCAAAGGTGTCTCCTGTTGACGCGGGCGCAGGATGTCTTCCTTGTCGCCAAAGCCGGTTTGCGTGCCTTTGTTGAGGGTCAGGACCTTGTTCACGGCCTCCAGCGTGCTCGGGCGATGCGTCATGACAAAGGTTATGGCCCCCCGTGTGCTGGCGCCACGAATGGCGTTGCGCAGTGCCGCCTCGCCTTGGGCGTCCAAGTCTGAATTCGGCTCATCCAGAACCAGAATGAAGGGATCATCGTACAGAGCACGTGCGAGTGCGATCCGTTGGCGCTGTCCACCTGACAGGTGGAAACCGTCACCGATCTCTGTTGCATAACCATTTGGAAGGCTGGTGATCAGTCCGTGTACATCGGCGGCTACGGCCGCGGCCAGTACCTTGCTGTCGTCAATGGACGTTGAAAACCGTGCTATGTTTTCACGAATTGTCCCGTCAAACAGATGCACATCCTGCGGCAAGTATCCCACCAAGTGGCCCAGCTCGTCGGGATCCCACTTTGCCATGGGTGTACCGTCAAGACGAATGGCTCCGCGTTGGGGAGCCCAGATCCCGGCAAGCATCTTTGCCAGCGTCGACTTACCGGACCCACTATGGCCGATTACGGCCAAAACGTCGCCAGCTGACAGGGCAAACTCGATCCCGCCGATGGTGGCGTTTTGCGCCAAGGGCGGGCCCGCCTGCGCGATGGTGGCGTTCAGCGAAATTTGAGGACGCGGCAATGCCAGCCGTTTGGGTGCCTCGGGGTAAGTTTCCGATAAGGCACGCAATGTCTTGTACGAACCGCGGGCGGCCAGAAAGGTGCGCCATTGACCGATCAACTGGTCGATTGGCGCCAGCGCCCGGGCTAACACGATGGTGGCTGCAATCATCACACCGGCGGTGGCCTGTCCGCTTACTGCAAGGGCGGCACCCAAACCCAACATGCCCGATTGCAAGGCCATACGGGTCGTCTTGGACATCACGGAAAAGCTGGCCAACCGGTCAGACACCCGCAATTTCAGGTGATGTGCATTGTGTTGCAGAGCCGTCCAACGCCGGGCGAGATCACCAGTCATACCCATAGCGTGGACGAGCTCTGCGTTCTGCTCACTGGAGGTGAACAAACTGTCGGACCTGGTGCGCGCCTTGGCGGCGTCTTGCATCACGTCTGCGGTGCGCGCGTTGTTGATCAGGGCCATGAGTGTCAGGAAAAGCGCGCCCCCAAGACCGAAAGCGCCCAAGTAGGGGTGCAGCACATAAAGCACGCCCAAATAAAGTGGGATCCACGGTGCGTCGAAAAATGCGACCAACGTCGGGCCCGAAATGAAGTCGCGCATCCCGTTTACATCGGCGGCAGGATTGTCGCCGGTGGCCTTTCCGTGAACCCGACGGCGGATCGAGGCTTGCAAGACGGGCGCACCGATCTCCAGTTCAAAGCGCGCACCAAGGCGGCTGAGAATCCGCATGCGGATCAGGTCCAAAAGACCAGTGACTACAAAAACGCCGCCCAGCAGAATGCTGAGGGCAATGAGGGTGTCCATGTTTTGGCTGGTCAGCACGCGATCATAGACTTGTAACATGTACAGGGGGCCGGCCAGCATCAGCAGATTAAGGATCAGGCTGAAGAAACCGATGGCGAAAAAACCGTTGCGCAACTTGCCCCATGCAGTTTTGACGGTGGATGTTTTCTGAAACATTTGGGTGATCTCTTTTCAGGGTGAAGAGGTGGCGACATGCGCCGCCACCTCGGAGTGTTTTGATCAGGCGATGAAGTCGTCGTCGGTGAAGTCGCTGCTGTTGACCCCTTCGAGGCGCACGGAGGCGTCCGAAGAGAAGGTCAGCAGGGCGTCGTTACCGTCTTGCGACACAACGAGGTTTTCGGCGAAGTCCGGGCCAAAGTCGGAGAAGTCCAACCGGTCCACACCCACTTCAAAGTCGCCTACCGTGTCGTTGCCGAACAAACCTTCGAAAGTGAAAGTGTCGGAACCTTCGCCGCCGAGCAGCAGGTCGTCTCCCTGGCCGCCGTTGAGCAGGTCGTCACCGCCTTCACCCGACAGGGTGTTGTCGGCATTGGACCCGATGATGATGTCGCCATCGTCCGACCCGATCACGTTCTCGATCGAGCTGAGGATGTCGGTCTCTACAACTTCGTTGATGACGTCGAGGCCGGACACACCCGTGGGGGCGTCTGCGTCAATGGTTGCACCGGCGTCCACCAACGTGTCCTGCGCGATAGGACCGTTGATCCCGGCAGGTGCGTTGTGCAGGTGGATTGCCGAAACAGCGCCCGGAACCGGGGTTTGCAGATCTGCTTCGTTCAGGCCCGTTACCGTCAGCTCGGAGGAGTAAACGACGTCACCTGCTTCGTTGAAGCGGATTGTTAACGTCGCTTCGCCTGTGGCTTCGCTGTCGGATGTCGGCCCAGGTTCCTGTGCGGCATCCAACGATCCCGCCAGTTCGATCACGCGGTTATGTCCGGCACCGATATCGCTGACAACTTCCAGCTGGCCACGGATTTCACCACCTGGGAACTCAGATGTGTGGATGTTGTAATACAGGTTCCCGGCAAGGGCCTCGGCCACAAATCCAGCGCCATCATCGATGTTCGGCGTGTCCTGCAATGATGCGCCAACCACGACATCCTGCACCGAAATGGAGAACCCGGTTTCGCGGGTTGCCGTGCCGTTGCCGTTTGCACCGAGGTTTACCGTCACGGCAACGTCCTGGTCAGAGAAATCTGCGGTGTCTACGCCATCGCCACCTTCGATGAAGTCATTGCCAAGGCCGCCGACGATCACGTTGTCGCCTTGACCAGCGATCAAGACATCATCTCCGCCGCCGCCATCGACGACACCGTTGATCTGACCGAGGTCCACAACGATGTCGTCTCCGGCACCAAGTAACACATTACCATTTACCAAACCTTCGTCGTCGTTGACGAATGTCACGTCGCCTGCTTCGCGGGCATCAATGGCGTTGACCGTGCCGTTGATTTCACCTTCGTTCAGTATGGCGCCGAGCAAAGTCACGCCACCGTCGATGCGGATACCCGCTGCGGCGTCGCTGTCTTCGGATCCGGCGATGACACCTTCGTTTTGCACCAACCCGGCAAAGCTTGCGTCTTCTTGATTGCTGAAGAGGCGCAGGCCGTCACCAACGGTGTTGCCCTCAACTGCGTCACCGCGGCCTTGAAGAACACCTTCATTGAAGATTGCGGCCGATACGATGTCCCCATCCACGTCACCGGTTTGCAGCGACACGGCTGAGCCGTTGTTGCCCTGCCCGGCGTCGACGACACCGGTATTTGTGAAGGTGTAGTTGTCTGCGGTACCGTCAGCGTAGACCGTGCCGTTGCGTTGATCACCAGTGCCGAGGATCGCGCCGGAGTTCACGACTTCCAACCCTTCACCGTCGATGTTCAAGGCACGGCTGTCAGAGGATACCACACCGGAGTTCACAAAGGATCCGCCCGTGTGGTTGCCCGTGCCGAAATAGACACCGTTCTGTACGCCGGAAATCGTCCCTGAGTTGCTCAATTCGCCTTTGAAATCGATGCCATTCACGACACGAACACCGGCAACGGTTCCGTTAGCGCCTTCGGATGTGATTGCCCCGGAATTGTTGATGACGGCGTCGGTTACGCCGACATTGCCAACGTTGCCGATCCGAATGCCATCGCCTGCCAGCGACGTACCCGCAGCTGCGTTTCCACGGCCCTGAATCGTCCCTGAATTGTCGAGGGCAAAGCTGTTTGCTCCATCAGCGGCACCGCCGATTTCAGCGCCAAACCCTGAGCCTTGGTTGCCTGCACCGGCATCGATAGAGCCGCTGTTGACGACCGAAAAATCATCTGCAGTGCCATCAGCATAGGCCGTACCGTTGCGCTGATCAGCTGTGCCAAGGATTGAACCGGCGTTTTCAACGCTCAGGCCTGTGCCGTCGATGTTCAGGGCACGACTGTCCGAGGAAACGACGCCGCCTGCTTCGTTCACAAAGGAACCGCCGGTGTGGTCTCCTGTCCCGAAGTAAACGCCGTTTTGGACACCGGAAATCAAACCTGAGTTGGACAGATCGCCCTGAAAATTCACGCCGTTTATGACACGAACGCCTGCGACCGTGCCGTTGGCACCTTCAGACAAAATCTCGCCTGAGTTGGTGATAGTGGCGTCGGTCGTGCCGGTGTTGCCGACATTGCCAATCCGTACGCCATCTCCCGCGGGGTTGTTGCCCGCTGGCGCGTTTCCTCGGCCCTGAATGATCCCATCATTGTCCAGAGTGAACGTGTTGGCACCATCCGCAGCCCCACCGATCTCGGCACCAAAGCCAGAACCTTGGTTGCCTTCGCCAGCATCAATTGTCCCGCTTGCGAGATTCCGCACGCTGAAGTCATCCGCCGTACCATCGGCGTAGAGAGTGCCGTTGCGTTGGTCATCTGTCCCCAGAATGTCACCCGCGTTGGTCAGATCAACACCGGTCCCATCGATGTTCACGGCTCGGCTGTCAGATTGGATCGTTCCGAAGTTAAGAACATCAAGGTCATGCTCGGCTTCGCCGATATAAAGACCATTGCGCACCCCTTCGATCACACCGGTGGATGTGTTCAGGATACGTCCTTCGGCTGAAACACCATCGGCGACGCGGATACCGGCAGCTGTGCCATTGTTGCTTTCGGATGAGACGAGGCCCGAGTTCACTATGTCCGTGTCAGACACTGTGCCTTGTGCGCCGTTGTTGATGCGAATGCCGTCGCCGGCGCCGCCCGTGTTCGCAGCTGCTTGGCCGCGCCCTTGAATGGTGGCACCAAAACCGTTGAAGATTGTGTTTGAAACCACGTCGCCTGCTTCGTCGCCAACTTGGAACGAAATACCGGCGCCATCATTGCCCGCACCTGCGTCGATGGTTCCGCCCGTGAAGTTCGAGATACTGACATCTTCTGCTGTTGCGTTGGTATAGATGGTACCGTTGCGCTGGTTGTCGGTGCCGACAATGTCGCCAAAGTTGCGAACGCTGATACCTGCACCTTCGATCTCGACGGCGCGGCTATCAGACGAAATGACACCGCCACGGAAGTTATCGAGCGTGCCCGAGCTGCCGGAACCGCTGAATTCAACACCATTCAACTCACCGGCAATGCTGCCAAAGTTGCGAATGTCGGCGCTGGAGCCATCGGTCACTTCGATGCCAGTGGCATCTGCGCCATTCGCTTCGATGCTGCCTGTGCGGAAGTTAAAGACCTGAACGTCTTCGGCCTCGACCGATACCGCAGAAGAAGCGTCGTTGGTTTCGACCGCGCCAAAGTTCAGAAAACGCGAAAGATCGTTGTTGAGTACAAAGGCAGGGGTGTTGTCGACAACGGTGCTTTGGAAAAAGCCGTTGATCAGTGTCTGTCCATCACGAACAGTTTCCTGCGCCAGTGACGAGGTCGTCAGCAGCTTGGCGCGTAGGCTTACAAGTAGTTCTGAAAGCATGGGTGATCTCCGCTTGAGATTTGGTTGTTGCGAAGATCAAACCGAGATTGTGGCCTCTCCGCTGTTTAGCCAAGTGCGGATCGGGCGATACATTGGAAATACTTGGTCCGAATGCGGGGTATAAGCACGGGAAATAGTCACAGGTCACGTGATCTTTGTGAGAAAAATTGTGAAGTGAATCAATGAATTGCCGCCAGTTCTTGGCCGACGGCCAAACTATTCATTAACAACAACTCACAAAAGAGTTCGCGATGTTTACCGAGAGTTGGCCGTGGTTCTTAGCCCGGGTGCCATTTCGAAACGACCATTTCCACGCCGAAAAATATAGGTTGTGGACCTGCCTCCGCCGAAGCGACCGTGCGTTCATCAAGCAAGGGGGACCATTGAAATTGGGAGACAAGCGAGAAAGTTTTTCATCTCGTAAGGGCAGGCCGAAATCCACGTCGCCAAGTGTATGGTTTCGTCGCGCAGAGTGCGCATATGCGCCGCATAATCAATCCAACAAGATGAGCCAAACTCTTGCTTAGTTCAGGCCGCCATTGGTCCCAAAACCCCTGACGACGGACAGATGAGATCCTCGACGGACTGGAACCAAGTCAAGTGGCAGGGACCAATGATGCGCAAGGTTTGATCGGTGAATTGAATGCCGCCCGGAGTGCAACTACGCGCAGGAAGAAAGCGGAATTGATTGAAGCAACAGACACTGGAGCTTTGGACCGCGGCGCAACACGCGATATGCTTGGCGGCAGCGAGAGCGGAGCCATTTTGCAGCGTATCAAGAGCGTCTTGGAAAACCCAAAACAGAGGCGGCAGTTCAAGGATTGGGAATTGGGCGCAATGCGGGATGTCATAAAAGGGTCACCTACGGAACGGGCTGCTAGGTTTTTAGCTCGGCTGGCTCCGACTTCTGGCCAGCTTCCTATGGGCGGCTTTGTCGGTGCGTCAGCAGGCGCAGGCCTAACCGGCAATCCTCTTCTACTGGCACCTTCGGCAATCGGTGAGGGTGCAAAGCGGTTGAGTGATTTCAACACCCGTAAAGCGGCCCGCGAACTGGCTGCAATGCTCAGGAACGGCGGGCCGATAGCAAAAGGCCAGCAGTCAGATGCAGGACGGCGATTGATTGCGGCATTCTTGGCATCTCAAGCGGGAACTGAGCAATGAGTTCATCCGTTTCTAGCTCTATTGAGCAATCCAATGCCAAAGCCGAAGCAAATCATGGCAAAAGGTTGGGTGAGCTCAGGCCAGATCAGGCTCGCCAAAATTCCGGCTATGAGGGAAATCAGAAACGCATCTTGGTTCATGTGGCAAACGTAAGCAGTCTACGCGATAGCAACAAGCGGACTCGTGCGCTGTTTCCAATTCATGTAAGAGATATTGGTACGTGGTCTGAAACCAAGTAAACAAGTGGGAACCGTCACGTCCAAACGCATTGGATCTGTCCTTTGGCACCGTACACCAATACAACGGTTTCCGCCAAACACGCGTATGACCGGAGTCAAGTACTGGAAAAGTCTTGGTTAACGATGTAGGAACGGGCGACTAACAACTTGGTAACATCTTAGTGATACTTTGCCGAGTATCCCTTTTGGAGTGTATACTTTGACGCGCACATCTGAATCAGATGTTGGAGTGAAAAAAATTTTCGCTCTTGCAAAGCATCCTCTCTTGGTAGGTATCGCTTCCGCTTTTTTTGCGTCATTTATGACTTGGTGGATAACGTCGCCTGAACTACCTGACGTCTCCATCATTTCCGGAGAGGTCTCGGAAAATGGATCGGTGAGTGTTGACTTGTCCGGCGATGTTGAACAGCTTTCTAGCCCCAAAATCGTCATAGGCTATCGTGATGACAAGAGCTCAAAAGGAATTTCACATCAGTCTATTGCAGTGAACCTACGCAAAAGCAATACTGTACTGGCCGATGACGCGACTCGATACATCGATACCGTGGGCATTGATCGTTTGTGTAGGGTGATAGATCCGTGTCCATCTTTAGATTCAATAGTTTCGGTATCATTTATAGTATCGCGAAATGGACAAGACCGTCCGTCCATTTGGGAACTGTCTCTTCCTTCAGGGTAATAGCACTTCTGACTTTCTGCTATGCAGTTTTGGGAGGACCTGTGTCAGCAGATTGTGGCCCAGGGGGCGTATCGAACTCTTGCTGGAAGCGCTTCGAAGAAGTTGGATTTAAACCCGTCGCAGTGATATCTCGCTCGACATCAGTCGAAGCGCTGCGTACAGCGTCTCAATTTGGAATGGACGGCATAAACCGAAACCAAGGTTCGGTCGCTTTTTTGAGTAATCAGATTGAGCGAATGTCATCAAACGGATCGATTAGTTTTTTCCCTGGCGAGGAAGAGTGCGTATTCTTTGATGCGCCTTTACCGCAACCCGGAACAGAGTTTTCAATCGAAAATTGCGAAGCGGTACGTGGCTCTGTAATCACCTTACTGACCTTACACTATATTTGCGACAATCCAGGTCGGCTCATAAGAGGCTTTTCAGACATAGACAGGCAGTGTCCTTACGCCATTGCCAACGAGCTGGGTTCTAACGAAAGCCTTAAAATGGCTTTCGCAAACGCTGCGATAGCTACAGCTGCTTTGATTGATGACCCAGAGCTCTACTCCAGACGTCCATGGTCAAGTGTTTTTTCGGAGAAACAAGACTGGTTGCTGGGATTCAACCAAACCGTTAATTGGACACTGGACGAGCGGTTTGACAGATACAAGTTTGCCATCAAGTTTGCGCAAGGTGCAGCAGTTTCCAAAAAGTTGCCCGCAGCTACTCAACTTTTGGTTGGTGGAAACACTGATGCAGTCCAGATAATTGTTGGAAACAAATTTAGCAGCCGCGCGGTGGAAGCAGGTGAAATTTTCTCTTCCGTAGCTCAAACACTTACCAGCTCAAACGAATTTAGGCTGCGCTGGGAAACTACCTTGTTGGAACCACTAGACTTCGCGCGACGACTTTGTGCAGGTTCAAACGACTCAATAAGTGCAGTGATAGTTGACGCAAGTGCATTTGACGCACTCCGCCAAGAGGGTTGTCCCGAACGCATTGTTCCTGTCGCAAGAATCGCCAGCGAGGATTTTTTCTTCGCAGCTTCGTCTGGAAAGGTTAGTTCTGACGTTGCACCTTGGTTTTCTTCGGCCACATTAGGTATTGCTTCCGAGATGCCCGACGGAACTGCTTCGGCAGACCAATTGGTATTGGAATTCGCCAAGAGTAGCTTTGGTTCCGATTTCGGTGACAGATGGACTGTTGTTGAATATGAAACTGGTGGTTTGGCCACCGAGTCTCTCGCCGATGGCGTTGTCGATTTAACCCTAAGTAACCCATTTGAAATTCTCGCGAATACAACACAAGAACCTGTTTTCCTTACACCAATAACGGACGTAACAGGGGTCCCTTTTCATGACCTTCTTGTTGGAAAGCCGCCAGTTCGCAACGTCATAGGTTTTGCCCCTGACATAAACGTTTCGAATAATTACTTCATTGCTCTGACAGGAGCAGCATCGTCGGAGTTAAAAGAATACCTTGCGAACTTGTCTGTAGCTATAACAGTCTCGCCCGAATGGAGAGACTACTTGACTGAGCATGCGATGACGGAAGTCGAAACAGCGGTTGAGGGTTCCGAGTTGATGAAACTAGAGGATTTTTTCAAACCGTGACAGCTTGATCAACGCATGGGCATAGCTCTACTGTGGTCAGCACGACTTGTTTCTGTCCAGGTAAATGGGCAGTACAACACACGGCATACACTTTTCTTCGCATTCGCATACTAAATCCACCCCTCTCTTCGGAACGAAAGGTCATCCTATTTCCCGATAACCACTTGATCGTGGATCGTCACGCCAATGGCTTCGCAGGCTTGTGTGTCATGTCTTTTTTATTGGTGGTGTTATGGGACTGTCTGAAAGGCGACTATTTACCACGATGACAACGCTTGCGTTCATCACCAACGACTGTTTGACACGCGCGGACATCCTGACCCATGCTGTGGATGAAATGACTGAAGTGCTTCAAACTATACAGGACGTGGAACTTCGTCCTAGCCCCATAAACGGAACCGGGCTGTTCACTACTCGTGACCGTTCCAAGGGAGAAATTCTCGCAGTTTTGGATGGGCAAGTCGTGCCACACGGGAACGACCTAGATTTTTTGCTTGCTCACGAGTGGAATGCGATCAGCGACGAAGAAATATTACTTCGACCAGTCTGGACGCTTTATGGGTACATCAATCACGCGCGTCCCGGCTTGCTCACGTTTAGCTTGATTCACCGAACTCTTTCCTTGAGGCAGGATGTGATCAGCGGAACTGAACTCACCTTAAATTATCTCGAGCACGGGATGCCCGAGGTCTACATGGCTTCGCCTCACGGACAGTACTTGCGGTGAGATTTATCCTTGTTTCGCCGGTACGGGTCGTCTCAGACGGTTGGGAGGAATTCTCGCGCGACATAACTAAGCTATTTGATGCCAAAAGTGGAACTGATGCCGCGCAAAATGCGTTGGGGCGAGGTTGGATTTTTCAACCAGATGTCAACTACAAGTACCACTCACTTGAGCAAGAGAAAGTTGTTGTAGGAAAGGTGTTTGAGCAACCTTTCATGGATGCACTTTCTGCTGCTTTCAAACGGGTGAGACGGAATGGATTTGCGATAAGATCACTCCGAGAAAATGCTGTTGCAGTGGTTTTCAATACGAGCGAAGCGTGCGTTGTTGAAATACATGAAGTACACGGCGACACAGACCAAGTTCTGGAGGTGATTGCCAACGAGAGGAATCGTTCCAATGAGCTTGTGAACGAAGCGATTCATCACTTGCAAGACTTAGCTAGTCGCACTTCGACCTCTTTTGAAAATGGTGAAACGATCACGCACACACTGATTGCGTCGGACGTTAGCGACGAAACTACGGATCAGGTTGCAAAACGATGCTTCGATGCCGAAGGCCTTGAATATGCTCCGAAGCCGCTCGGGCCCTTCGTGTATTTCACTCCAGGCTGGAGTTTTTCTGTTTGCCAGTCAGAAGTGGAAACCAAATTTTGGGACTCCGTTGCCGTAATGGTTAGAGCGCAATGTGAGTGGTATGCAGTGCGCATTGCACGTGATTACTGCCTCCGAACACTAGGGGACACCAATCTAAGGTCACGTGTAGGTCAATTGCTTGACCTTGAACGTGCTGTGGTAGGTTACCAAACGGGGTTTCGCCTGTGGCGACACCGTATGGAAGAGTATCGAGCGAACCTCAAACCCGGCCTAACCGATCAGGCGAAAAGCATCGAAGGTATGTGGAAAACCCTCGAAGCCAAAGACTATGTCAACGAGACTCTCGGGCAAGCAAGAAACCTGATACAGTCCTCTTATTCAAGAAGGCTTCTCATACAAGAGCGCCGACAGTCCGTTATGATTTTCCTGCTCACAGCCCTTGGAGTGTTGAGCGTATCTTCTGTTGCGGCCACTTATTGGAACTGGCTGATACTCGCAAAGCTTGTCGAGCAGTCCATGGTGTCGACTCCTGAGGGCAGTCAAAGAGTAGTTGTGATGCTCGTTGGTCTAGTAGTTGTGATGGGGGTTTGGATCTCATGGTTTGTGTTCAGTCGGTTCAAGAAGGACTAGCGTTCCATTCGCCTTGAGCCGCACTTTAGCTCCACTCAGTTAAAACGCTCCGGCAATTTGTTCACATCGGTTGTGCCGATATCGCGGACATGGGTGACACGGCCTTCTATCCACTCTCCTGCTGTCGCTGATTGCGCGGCGAAGAAAGCCAAGATGCAAACTACTAGGGTTTTGTTCATTCGACTTCCCAACATGGTGCTTCCACAACCTGAAGCAGGAAGAATATTTGAGACATTCCTTAGCACCCCAAAGCATAGGCGCGTTACTATTGCGCGGTCATAAACCCACTTTGAGGGTCAGGAACTGGTTGTTCACAGACTTCTGTATACACAGAGTTCCGCCAAACCTTAACCTCCATGTCCAGTAGCGGTGCAACGAGGTGCTGCAGCATTGCTTCCGCTGCTCCAATGAACTGGCCTCTAAGTGCAGTTAGAGCAGCTAATGCACCTCGGTTAACAAAAATTAGAACATTGCCGTAGTCTTCCGGCGGAATGCATCCCACTTCACGAATGGCGCGCTTTAGATCAATAAATATATGGACATCCGCCATCGCACCTGCACAGATTTCCGTTTCACCTACCAGAGCCATCGTCTCTTCTGAACCTCGCTGAAGAGCCTGGCAAACTCGAAACGCTTGTTTCCATTCCTCTCCTTCAAGTGAGTTCACTGCCCTCAAGAATGCTTGGGCAAAGTGCAAGTTTAGTCGTATGAGAGCATTTGGGCGCTGAAACCTACCTATGTTATCATTAATTTGCTGGGTGATCGTTGCGTGTGCGAGCGCGAAAAACCACCTGAGGTCACCGTTTTGTAAATAGTTGCGAGACGCCAGAAATAGACCGTTTTCAATTTCACGATTTTGTCCAAGTAGGCTCCTGTCGACGCTAATTTCTCCTGGCCTTGCACCTGCAAATGTTTGCGGTCCGGGAGGCGGCTGCAACAATCGTTGTCCTCCTCCTAACCCTTGGCCGAGCAAGGGTTGCATTCTTTCCCATGTCGTAGGTCCAATTATTCCGTCTGGATTCAATCCATGGTCGCGTTGCCACCTTCCTACTTCTTCCGCAAACGAAAATTCGGAAGGGGTAACCATGCGAAACCCAACAAGGTGGACAATTTCGTCATATCTGTCGACCCAGCCAATTTGAGCCTTCGACATATGGTGGCGATTTCTTGCGATTGCACGTTCAATGTTCATTGGGTTTCCTTTGCCTAGCAGTCGGGAAGCCGTTTTTCGGTTAAGTAACTATGCTTTAAAAAAGTTCGAAGGATTGGTTTCTGCGAATCAGAACCCTTCAAGTGAAATTCTACACATCTCGCCTTTAGATGGCGACCTGCTTGAACTGCCCCTAATTATCGTAGGACAATCAACTCATCGTTTCATCATGGGTTATTGGCGAGGGTGAAAGAACGCTCAGCCCAGCAATGGGGAGTGAGCAGATATGCTCACTTTTCTGCGGCTTTAAGCGCCACCCCCGCTCCTTGAGCCGTGTCTTCTGGATCTAGGAACTGGATGCCTTGTGCTTCAAGGGTCAATTTAAGCAACTCAGCGTTACTCGCTCGGATCGTCCCGCCTCTCTCAAATGCTGTTATGGCCGTTACTGATAGCTTACCCCCGCGCGATGTGATTGCGTCCGATAAATCTTTTTGCTTCCAGCCAATTAAGGCTCTTGCTGCCGTGCATTGCTTGCTCGATATCACAAATAAACCTCAATTTTTTTCAAGTTATGTATTGACTGATCACAGCCGGATACTTAAATTTAATTCAAGTTAGTACATCTGGCAAGCAAGTAGGGAGCAAAGCAATGACCACCATCGCATACGACCGCCGCACCATCATGCTGGAAGCATGGAGCCGAACGCGTGAGTTCCTTGCCCGCAACCCACTTGGAAACTGGGCGCCCGCGTTTGCACGCTACTTGCGCGAAGCATGGACCAACGAGAAATCCCGCCTGCGCAACGTGCGCCGTGCAGCGCAACTGGCCGGAATGACAGCTTCCGAACTCCGTGCCCAAATTGATCGTGCTGAATACGGCACTCGCCGCCCCAATGATTTCTATCTTGTGGAACTGCGCACAGCTCTGGGCGCGCTCAAGGTTGAGGAAGCCAATGCAGCCAAACGCAACCTCATCCGTGCTGCGGACATATGTACTGTCACCTTCACCAAAGCCAACGGAGAGCGTCGTGTGATGCGCGTAGAAGCCCGAAGAGTAACAGAGCACGTCAAAGGCGAGAACGCTTCACGGTCGGCGCGCATCGCGTCTCACACCCGCGCTTTCCGACACCCGCACTTGCTTCCTGTCTGGGACAGCGAAGCCAATGCGATCAAGTCGGTGAACTTGACGACGATAAGCCGGATCGAAACGGCAGAAGCTACCCACAACTTCTGAGCAAAGGGCGCATCACGCCCGCACACCTTCACCGAAAGGACAAGAACATGACCGCATCCAAAGAAACATATACCCGCGACGACTGCCAATTCCACGCCACCACATTGAGCGGCATCATTGAGGGCATTGATATCCTAATCAATGAAGCTGACATCGGCACGTCTGATCACGCAGAAGCGGTGGTTGCGTTGTTGCGGGTTGCCCGATTGCAGAGTGCAGAGTTGGCTAGGATGCTCGATAGCGTACACGCACCAAAAACCGAGACACGAAGTGCCGCTGTTGTTGAGGCCAGCGGACAGGAGGCGGCCTGATGAACCAGCACATCCGCCACCCGCAAACTCAAGCTACCGACAGTCTGTTTGCCCGCGCCGCTCGAATTTACGGCTGCGCGCGTATGGGTATGGCGGCAAGTGACACTGTGTTGAATATCGATTTGGAGAAAGGAGGTTATCAGGAAACCTTTGAGGCCATCGCAGCAACAGCAGACACGCTCATGTCCGACCTGATGGAAGTTGAGGGAACCGAGTTCATTGCGGAGAAGTTCGAACGTTGGAAATCCGAAAAGGCCAGACTGAAGGGCAAAGCGGCTACAGAGGGAGACGACTTCATTGATAGCCCCGAATACGATGCCAAGTGGTCAGCTCTAGAAACACTAGGGGATGAGATAGCACTGGCCTCTCCGCGAAGCTTTGCAGATGCAGCGGCCATGTTGGACTGGTCTGTGTTGGACAGCGACAACGGCAGCATCATGCACCCGAACTATCAACAGGTGCAGACATCGGTTGCGGAATTTTTGCGCAAGGCAGGCGTTGTCACATGAATGTACCCGTGCACGTGTCCGAAGCGGCTCAGCGCGACCTTGAGATGTGGGGCGAAGTTGCTCTGCATCTCGACCAAGTCGCAAACCTGTCACTCGCGCTGCAAAACGCGCTAGAGGAAGAGATGCAGGGACCGGTTCAAGGCAACATCCCCGGAGCGCTAGCAGTGGCCATCCAACGCGCCACAGAAGACGCCAGAAGTATATTTGAAGCCCACTACCATCCGGGTTCAGCCTAATGACCTGCGGCGCGTGTTACCCAGAGGCGTTCCAACCGAAGAAAGGGAAGCGGGTTTGGGGCTATCTAACCGCCTCAGACATGCATGCCGCCACGGCCCAAGCCCGCAAGCTTTACTTCTTGGGCGCGCACTGCGTGCTGTCGGACATGCCGCAAAGCCCGCTCAAGGACCGCCCTGGCTGGCGCGTATTGGATAGCCCCGTGATCCTCCGAGATGGCGACCGGCTCATTCTCTCTAAATCCCACGACCTCGACAATGATCAATATGCTGCCCAAGTGCATATTGACGCGCTGACCGCTCGCGGTGTCGAGGTCTGCACATTGAACCCCGAGTATTTCGAAGCCGATGAACCCTAAGCCCATTTCAAAAAGTAGCGCCCGCATTAAGGGCCATTTTCAAACATGAACTTTTATGCACGTAACCGAAGCTGGTCTGACCAGTTTCTTCCAGACATCCGCCGGATCGTGGGGCAGCACCTACTGAGCGTCGCACCTGATGCGCTGGACTGGCATGAAGCCACTGACTTACTCATGCTGGACGCCACAGACATGCGCATCGCGGCCCGTGTGCGCCGCCCCGGTTATGCAGAAAGGTTCCCACACCAGTTCACTATCCGGGCGGAATCGCGCTTAGGTGGCGAGACCGAACTCGCAAAGATTGTGAACGGCAAGGGCGATTGGATGTTCTACGGGCACGCCCTACCTGATGGTTCCGGCTTGGCAAGTTGGTGTCTGCTGGATCTAAAGGCTTTTCGGGCTGGCCTGATCCGGCAGGCACACAATGGCTATCCGATCCGCTGGGGCAACAAGCGCAACGCGGATGGCACCGCGTTCAAGTGGTTTGACATCAAGAGCTTTCCGAAGGACCCGCCGTTAGTGGTGGCGAGCGGGTGAGATGGGTCCGTGTGAGCGCAATATGAGTGGTGCGTAAACGAGCGGGCCATGGGCTTTAACCAGAGACTGGAAAGTGGGTCAAATCGACTTCTAAAGGGCTCGGCGCTGATCGGCGCTGCGGCTTTGTCCGCAGACTGGACGTGCGATCAAGGCTCCTTAAAGCGCCAGCTCCCCGAACTGCAGGATTTGCAGGTCCCAGTTCAATGTATTTTCTGGTTGCTAGAAACGAAAACCAATACATCTACAGCCTGTAGGGTGCTTCTTGCAATCGCCCAGATTTGGTAGTACGACCCAGCAACACTAAATTAACCTACGGTCTGTAGGGTTTTTCCTTGAAAATGTCGCATTCTCCCTACATATTGTAGGTGTGAAGAGCCAACCCAAACCATTCATGACTGCCGAACAGTTCGAAGGCAAAGTGAACGATTTTGCACGGTTCTCACATATGGTCCTGTTCACCGACCATGCACTTGAACGGATGAAGCAACGAGGAATAACCCGGCGGCAAGTGCTACGGGCGCTAACGAAAGGATCCCTGCTGGACGGAAAAATCAAATGGGATACGAACTATAGCAACTGGACAGGAAAAATACGGGGCATCGCTGCGGGCGAAGAAATCGACGTGCCCTGTGCAATCTTAGATGGGAGACTGGTGGTAAAGGTTCTGACAGCAATTTGACGGACCCTCATCAGTAGAAAAACATGATGGAGAAAATGTACCACTACATAGATAGCGGCCTGCCAGACATCTGGTTGGATGGGGGAGTTGAATTTACTGAAACTCCTGATGGTCCTGCAACTGCAATCCAGGACATTGATGGCCTACACCACCTCATTGCCATGGGGATTATCGAAAGCGTGGAGCGGACTGGGAGAATGACGGGTCCGGAGTTCAAGTTCCTGCGGATTGAACTCGACATGTCACAGCGTGCAACGTCGCAGGTTGTCGGCGTGGATGCGAACACGATTTATCGCTGGGAAAAAGGCGACGTAAATGTTCCCACGGCAGCCGCGAAACTGCTTAGCATGTGGTATTTCGAGACCATGACCGACGAACGGTTTAAAGAGAGAATGGAGCGCATTCAACAACTGGACGCAGCTATCGTGGCGCACAACGCGCACGAACGGCGTCTGCGGCACAGCGATAACGGTTGGGAACCGACCGCTGCTTAAAACTCCTTTCGGCGAGACCTTCGGGTCTCGCCACCCCACAACCCTTACAGCATCGACAAAGCCTTTCGGATCTTCGTCAATCCGATTGCCTGAGTCGTCGTTGACACAGCGCTAAGGGTGGACATCAGGGTGGATCGAATTGCGTGTCAGAAAAGCAAGTCGCTGTTTTAAAAGTAATTTTGTGAACTTAATGGTGCTGCTGGAGAGAATCGAACTCTCGACCTCTCCCTTACCAAGGGAGTGCTCTACCTCTGAGCTACAGCAGCGCCGTGGCCGGGTCGATAGACCCAAACATCCCCTCATGCAAGCCTATTCTGGACGCCCACTGGGCCCTGCGTTACAGAAGGCCCATGGCAGAAAAAACGACCCCCAAATCCAAAGCGGCCCAGGAACGCGACGCACGCCTAAAAGCGGCCCTCAAGGCCAATCTGGGCAAACGCAAGCAACAGGCACGGGTGCGCGGGGCACGAACAGGCAAAACCAAGGAGCAGGACGATGGATAGTATTGTGGTGCGCGGCAACGGTCCGCTCAACGGGCAGATACCGATTGCAGGGGCCAAGAACGCCTGTCTGACCCTGATGCCTGCGACCCTGCTCAGCGATGAGCCGCTCACCCTGACCAATGCACCGCGCCTGAGCGACATCAAGACGATGACGGAGTTGCTAGGGTCGCTAGGTGCCGAGGTGACCTCGCTGCAAGATGGCAAAGTTCTGGCCATGTCGAGCCATGGTTTGAACAACGATACGGCTCACTACGATATTGTGCGCAAAATGCGTGCCTCGATCCTTGTGCTGGGGCCGATGTTGGCGCGGCAGGGGCATGCAATTGTGTCACTGCCAGGAGGGTGTGCCATTGGTGCGCGCCCAGTTGATCTGCACCTCAAGGCGTTTGAGGCAATGGGCGCGGAACTGGAGCTGAAAGACGGCTACGTGCACGCCAAGGCCCCGGCAGGCGGCTTGCGCGGCGGCACCGTGGATTTTGATTTCGCCTCCGTCGGTGCGACGGAAAACGCGGTCATGGCGGCGACGCTGGCCAAGGGGACAACCGTGCTCAACAACGCCGCGCGCGAGCCCGAGATCGTGGATCTGGTGGAATGCCTGCGCGCAATGGGAGCGCAGATTGAGGGCGAAGGCAGCCCGACCATCACCATTCAGGGCGTGGACCGTCTGGGTGGGGCGACGCACCGCGTAGTGACGGACAGGATTGAACTGGGCACCTATATGCTGGCCCCGGCCATCTGTGGTGGTGAGGTTGAATTGCTGGGCGGGCGGATCAACCTGCTGGCCACGTTCTGTGAAAAGCTGGCCGCGGCCGGTATCAGTGTCGAAGAGACCAAAGACGGTCTGAAAGTGTCGCGCAAGAACGGCAGCATCCACGCGGTTGATGTAACGACCGAACCGTTCCCTGGCTTTCCCACAGACCTTCAAGCGCAGATGATGGCGTTGTTGTGCACCGCCGAGGGGACGTCTGTGCTGGAAGAGAAGATCTTTGAGAACCGGTTCATGCATGCGCCAGAATTGATGCGCATGGGGGCCAGTATTGACGTGCAGGGTGGCACTGCAACTGTCACAGGCGTCAAAAAGCTCAAAGGCGCGCCAGTCATGGCAACCGACCTGCGGGCCAGCGTCAGCCTGATCCTCGCTGGCCTCGCAGCCGAAGGGGAAACGCGGGTGGGCCGTGTCTACCACCTTGATCGCGGATACGAGCAGGTGGTGCGAAAACTGTCGGGTGTGGGTGCCCATATCGAACGGGTGAGCGGCGAATGAGCGATCAGGACGCACGGTTTGAAGACGGGCGTGAGGCGCCGCTGAACCTCGGGGCATTGGACGGGGATGACTTGCAGGTTATCTCGTCACTGGCGCAGGACGCCGTGTTTCCAATCACCGAGATGAAATACGATCGAAAGGGCCGCCGCTTTGCGCTGCTGCTCAACCGGTTTCGGTGGGAAGATCAGGGCGGCACCCGGCACAACCCCGAACGGGTGCAGGCGGTACTGTCGTTCGACAATGTGCTAGGCGTGGCCAGCCAAGGGATCGATCGTAGCGATGCGGACATGATCCTGTCGCTACTGTCCGTCAGTTTTGAGGCAGGTGATGATGGGGCAGGGGACATCCTGCTGACCCTTGCCGGAGACGGAGGCATCCGCCTGTCCGTTGAGGCGATCGAGGTCAACTTGCGAGACGTGACACGCCCCTACACCGCACCATCCAAATCCACTCCAAAGCACGATGCCTGATCTGCAAATCCGCCGGGCAACGGCGGATGATGTCGAAATCTGGCGCGCTCTTAGACTGGAGGGTATCGCGGGCCACCCCGAAGCATTCATCGTCACAGAGCAAGCGGCACGCGACATTCCAGTCGACGTCGACGCGCGCAATCTGAGCCACGGTCACAGGTGGTTGGCCTTTCTTGCAGGTCATCCCGTAGGGTTGATCGGACTGAGCCCCAACGGATTGGACCGCGCTCGGCACCGCGGCGAAATCGGACCGCTTTATGTTGCGCCGGGCGGACGTGGGCAGGGGGTCGGAGACGCCTTGATCACAACGGCCATCTCGCATGGGCAGACCAACGGGATTTGGCAATTCGAGCTGTTTGTGAACGACGAAAACGTCGCGGCACAACGGCTTTATGGGCGCCACGGCTTTGAAGTCGCCGGCGCGATCCCCAATGCCATCCTTGGGACAGGCGGGCCCGAACGGGACTTGATCATGATCCTGACATTGTCCGACCAAAGACAAATCCCCGACATCTGATGAGACGCAAACGAACGGCCCGCGGATGGGGCTTGAGGCCCCAAGGGTGCACCGCTATGTCGTGGCCCACGCGGAAAGGACGCCCATGCCCCAGTTTCTAGACTTCTCGGATGCCGATTTCGAAATGCATTTCGCGGCGCTGCTCGGTGCCAAACGAGAGGACAGCCCGGACGTGGATGCGGTTGTGGCCGATATCATCGCGGATGTGCGCAGCCGTGGCGATGCTGCTGTGCTGGAGCTGACAGAACGCTTTGACCGTGTGGCTTTGACTGCTGCAACATTGCGTATCAGTACAGAGGAAATCACGCAGGCAACGGCACGGGTGGCCCAGGCTGACCGCGACGCGTTGAGTTTGGCCGCCGAGCGCATCCGTGCTTACCACGCCCGCCAGATGCCACAGGACGCGTCGTGGACGGACGATGTCGGCGCGACGCTGGGCTGGCGCTGGACGCCGGTGTCGGCCGCGGGGCTTTACGTGCCTGGGGGACTGGCTAGCTATCCGTCTTCTGTTTTGATGAACGCGATCCCGGCCAAGGTGGCGGGGGTCGCACGTTTGGCGATCACCGTGCCAACGCCGGATGGGGTGCTGAACCCGCTGGTTCTGCTGGCCGCCGAGCTGGCAGGGGTTGACGAAATCTACCGCATTGGCGGCGCGCAGGCGATTGCGGCGCTGGCCTATGGGACGCAAACCATCGCGCCGGTGGACAAGATCACCGGTCCGGGCAACGCCTTTGTGGCCGCAGCCAAGCGGCGCGTGTTCGGCAGGGTGGGCATCGACATGATCGCCGGCCCGTCGGAAATCCTTGTTATTGCGGATGGTGACAATGATCCTGACTGGATTGCGCTCGATCTGCTTAGCCAGGCAGAGCATGATGAAAGCGCGCAATCCTTGCTGATCACCACGGATGAGAGCTTTGGGCGCGCGGTGGCCGATGCCGTTGAGGCGCGGCTTCAGACCCTGTCGCGTCGCGCGATTGCGGGCAAAAGCTGGGCTGATTTCGGCGCAGTCATCACGGTGCCGGATCTGGATGTCGCTGCGACGCTTTCGGATCGCATCGCTCCCGAGCATTTGGAGCTTTGTGTCGAGGATCCGGACGCTTTGTGCGCGCAGATCACCCATGCGGGTGCGATTTTTCTGGGTCAGTGGACGCCCGAAGCGATTGGCGACTATATCGGTGGCCCAAATCACGTGCTGCCGACGGCCCGCTCTGCCCGTTTTTCCTCTGGCCTGTCCGTGATGGATTTCGTCAAGCGCACCACCTTGGCACACATGACGCCGGAAGCGCTGCGGGCAATTGGTCCGGGGGCGGAGCGATTGGCGGCGTCTGAAAGTCTGGAGGCGCACGGCCTGTCTGTATCTGCCCGGCTTTCCAAGCTGAACCGTTGATCCTGCGGAGCGCCTTGCGGCGCACGCTGTTTGTGTGAAGGGCTACGCCCTGCGACCGCAGATCGGGAGCTTCTAGGAAAGGGGGCTCCGCGCTCCGACCATAGGTCGGGAGTATTCAATGAAGGGGGCTCCGCCCTCCGACCGGAGGTCGGGAATATTCAATGAAGGGGGCTCCGCCCCCGGCACCTTTGGTGCCTCCCCCGTGGTATTTTTGGTCAGAAGAAACAGCGCCCATTGTGTTGGTGTGGCCGCTTGCGTAATCATGGCCGGGTTTTGTGACCCTTTGAGCGATCCTGTGTAGTCCTATGACCCGTATCACCCACATCACGCTTGATGATGCCAACCTGCCCCCGCCCACGCCCGAAATCGAGCAGGAGCGAAAGGTGGCCATGTTCGATTTGCTGGAAGACAACACCTTTGTGTTGCCGGATCGTGACGGGCGTGTTGCCGCGCCCGGCCCCTATCATCTGGGTCTGTCGATTCGTGAAAAGCGCCTTGTGTTTGATGTGTCTACCGAGAAGGCCGACAAGGCTGCGGAGTTCCATCTGTCTCTGGGCCCGTTCCGTCAGGTCGTCAAAGACTATTTTCAGATCTGCGAGAGCTATTTTGAAGCGGTGAAAAAGCTGCCTCCGAGTCAGATTGAAACCATCGACATGGCCCGCCGTGGCATCCACAACGAAGGCAGTCGTGTGTTGCAGGAGCGTTTGGCGGGCAAGGCCGAGGTGGACACTGACACCGCGCGCCGTCTGTTTACCCTGATCTGTGTTCTGCATTTCGGGGGATAGATGCCGCTGCCCTTGCCCAATTCCGTGCTGTTTTGCTGCGATCATAACGCGGTACGCTCGCCGATGGCCGAAGGGATCATGAAGAAATTCTATGGCACGGGCACCTACGTCCAGTCTGTGGGCGTCAAGAACGACATGGAAATCGATGGGTTCTCGATCGCGGTGTGTCAGGAAATGGATGTCGAACTCAGCCGCCACCGCTCTCGTTCCTTTGACGAGATGGAGCAATGGGGCGATGACCTTGGGTCTTTCGATCTGGTTGTGGCCCTGAGCCCGGCCAGTCAACGTCGCGCCCTCGACCTCACCCGCTATTATCATCTGGAGGTGGAATACTGGCCCATTCTGGACCCCACCGGACTGGGCGAAACCCGCGCAGCCAAGCTGGAAAGTTACCGCGCCGCACGGGATCAGATCGTCGAACGCTTGACCGATCGCTGGGGTTTAGCGCAAACAGGGTTATGACAGAGATCCTCCAGCGTTATTTCGATGCCTTCAACGCGGGGGATACAAACGGGATGCTCGCCTGTTTGACCGATACGGTTGCGCATCATGTGAACGAAGGGCAGATCCGAACCGGCCGCGCTCAATTCGAAGCGTTCTGTGCGCATATGAGCCGCTGTTACAGTGAAACCCTGACCGACATCGTGATTTTTGCCAGCCCCGACGGGGCGCGTGGGGCGGCTGAATATGTGGTGCACGGGACCTACATCGCGACAGACAGCGGCCTGCCCGAAGCCACAGGCCAGAGCTATTGCCTGCCTGCGGGGTCCTTCTTTACCCTTGAAAACGGTCTGATTTCCCGGGTGACGACCTACTACAACCTGTCTGACTGGATGCGGCAGGTCAGCCCATGAGGTTGGAAAAACTCACGGGAGAGGCCCTTTCCGATGCCATCGAAGACGTTGCCAACCTGCGTATCGCCGTCTTCCGGGACTGGCCTTACCTCTATGATGGTGATCTGAACTACGAACGGGCCTACCTGCAGCACTACCAGAACAGCCCCGAAGCCCTGATCGTTGGGGCTTATGTCGGTGACTGGCTGGTCGGGGCCTCCACAGCCGCACCGCTCAAGGCGCATGAGGCTGATTTTGCCGACGCCTTCAAGGGCTCGCGGGTCAATATCGACAGTACGTTCTACTGTGGCGAAAGCATCCTGTTGCCGCGCTATCGCGGCCGCGGCGTGGGGCGGCAGTTTTTCGAAATCCGCGAAGACCACGCGCGCAGCCTTGGATACACCAACATGTGCTTTTGCGCGGTTGTGCGGCCACAGGACCACCCCATGCGTCCCCCGCTGGAGCGCACGCTCGAAACATTCTGGGAAGAGCGGGGCTATGCCAGCATGACAGGCGTTACGGCGCGGTTTTCATGGAAAGACGTGGATCAACTCAGCGAAAGCCAGAAGAAGCTGCAGTTCTGGATGCGCAGGCTCTAGGAGCACATGCGCGCCGCATCCTGACTGTAGGCCTTCCAGCGCAACCAGAACCGTTCATCCGCGGGGCGGTCCGACTGGCGGGTAACCTGCGCCTGATGGGGGTTCTTGAAAAAGGCGGCCCCGCGACGTTGGTCATTTGCGCTGAGTTCGCGATTGGCGACGGCCTGAACACAGCCACAGCGGGCGCGGCTGGCCTGATCACGGCCCCCCGCACGACAGGCGCTGTAGATCGGGCCGGTGGCAAAGGCGAGGTTGGCGGGCAATGCGGCACGGCTCACGGACTGGCGTGGCCCGCTTGAACAGGCCGCAAGGGTGAAGGCGGTGATGCCCGCGATCAAAAGAGTGGTTGGTTTCATATGCTCTGGCCTCTGATCCGGCGGGTGGACCCGCTCTTGGGAGAATAGGGGGAGTATGACGGAAATCCAATTGTGGGGCAATCGGGCACCGGATCACGTTTGAGATGAGAGATGGGCAACGGGGACAGGCCATCTGTATTGCCGTCGCGACGAGCCCGAAAGGCGTGGCGCGCCATTCCAAATCCGTCCGACTGACAGGTTCCGCCCGGCGGCACCGCCGGGCAGCGCCCGAACCGCCCCCTCGGTTCGGACACTGCACTGACCCAGATGCGGTTGGGTGGTGCTCGTGGCCGCTCAGTTACGTCGGAGGGTCACCAAATTGGTTCATCAACTCGCGCACCTTTTTCCAAAGCCAAGAGATACGCGCTTCATTCTTCTTAGCCCCGTCTATCCATTGGACGATGGTTGACGCATAGTTTGCATACCGCGCACGCACAAAGCGTCCAACACGCTTGCCGGTTGCGATAGCCAACCCATCTGTTTCAATGATCTCTTTCGCCTCACCTTCGGCCTCTTTGGCGATTTCGGCGGCAAATTCCTCAAACTCCGCTTGATCGAGTGGCGCAGGATGCTCGCGCAGATACAATTGCGATACATGCAAACACCTTTTGCGTGCAACTTCGTCAATTTCACAAATCTCTCCGGCGCTGGAAAAGGCTGCCGCTTGTAGGGCAATCAACTGGCCGTCTTCCGGATATCGATCACCTAAATTGGTTTGAAACATCAGGCTGGCATCATGCAGGAGCCCAGCAACCGCACTCGGATTGGTGCTTTGAAGGGCTTGTGAAATGGCCAGCGCTTCTGCGCAGTTTTCATCAAAGACATTGTTCCCGCTTGCTTTCAGTGCGGTGTCCAAAGCACCTCCAACCCGCTCTTTGACGTATTCTAATAGCTCCTCGGGAAGTGGTGCTTCATCCGCTAAAGAAAATGCACTGTCTTGGTCATTGCGGATCAGGGGTACAGCAACCGATGTCCGAAACCGTGCTTCAATCTCCCGGATCGCCGTAGCAACCTTGGCGAGCGCATCGTCACCTTTCCAAACCTCATCAGGTATCTTCGCGACCTCAATCGCCAAATCCCAATCGCGGAACGTGCCCTCCCACATTTGCTCGTACCAACGCCGCCAGAACGCCCAATTGGGATCACTGTTCAAGTATTCAAGGAATTCCAGATGACTCGCCGCGACGCTTTCAGGGACCTTAGTTTTGCCCCAAACGGCGCGCGCGTAAAGGTCTGGCGCTTTTGCGGCGGCATCATCTGAAAAAGTGGAGAGGGCGGCGGAGAAGGCGGCGGAGCGGGCGTAGAAGGCGGCGGAGAGGGCGGCGGAGTCGGCGGCGGAGGCGGCGGAGAGGGCGGCGGAGTCGGCGGCGGAGTCAGCGGAGCGGGCGGCGGAGAAGGCGGAGAGGGCGGCGGAGTCGGCTGCGGAGTCAGCGGAGCGGGCGGCGGAGAAGGCGGCGGAGGCGGCGGAGAGGGCGGCGGAGTCAAGTTCCTGCACATCTGCTGGGCGACCCAAGCCGCGCCCGGCAGATGTGAGGATGGCTCGGAGCGCCGTCAACGCAAGTGATCCTGTGTATTCCTCAACAGACAAGCGGACATTCGCAACAACGCGCAATGCCCCTCGACTGGTCATTGCGCAGCGCATTTCAATGCTCTGCGTTGCGAACCACGCTTCAGCGCTGTCGTGGTTAGAAAAATCAACGTCAGCCATCACCACCCCACCTCCAACGCCAGCACCAGTCCCCAGCATCCCCGAAACCATACAGTCCCGTCCTCTGTCCGCAAACGCTCCTTGACCGGTCAAACCGCCAATTTAACCCAATCTTCATTAACCCCACGGCACTGCCTAGTAACCAGCCAATCGTCGCACGGGCTGTGCACGCGTGGTGTACGGCCCGTGCATCGCCGATTTGCCATAATCCGCAGGCGTTAACCCGCGATTCCGGACTCCAAACAGACGTCACTCTAACACACCCCCACCGTGCGTTGCGTGGGGTGACATCGACACCCATTGCCAAACCCCAAAAACGGCTACATATCCTCCCCATGACACCGCTTTCACATATCCGCAATTTCTCCATCGTCGCCCATATCGACCACGGGAAATCGACCCTCGCCGATCGCCTGATCCAGTCCACCAACACGGTCGCTGACCGGGACATGAAGGAACAGCTGCTCGACAGCATGGATATCGAACGCGAGCGGGGCATCACCATCAAGGCCAACACCGTGCGCATCGACTATACCGCGCAGAACGGCGAGGCCTATGTGCTCAACCTTATCGACACGCCCGGACACGTGGATTTCGCCTACGAAGTCTCCCGCTCCATGCGCGCCGTCGAAGGGTCGTTGCTGGTTGTGGACTCCACCCAAGGGGTCGAGGCGCAGACACTTGCCAATGTCTACCAAGCCATTGATGCGGATCATGAAATCGTCCCCGTTTTCAACAAAATCGACCTGCCCGCCAGCGACATCGACAGGGTGGCCGAACAGGTCGAAGACGTCATCGGGATCGACGCCTCGGGCGCCATCGCCGTCTCGGCCAAAACCGGCGAGGGGATCACGGAAACGCTTGAGGCGATCGTGACCCAACTGCCGTGCCCCCAAGGCAATGAGGACGCTGACCTCAAGGCCATGCTGGTGGACAGTTGGTATGACAGCTATCTCGGCGTGATCGTGTTGATCCGCGTTATCGATGGCCGCCTGAAAAAGGGCGAGCGGATCAAGTTCCTGTCCAACAAGACCACGCATCACGTGGACCGTGTTGGCGTGTTCCGCCCGCAGATGGAAATGGTCGACTCGATTGGCCCGGGTGAGATTGGCTTTCTCACCGCTTCGATCAAACAGGTCCGCGATACCCGTGTCGGCGACACCATCACGCACGAACGCAAAGAGGTCGAGGCGCTGCCCGGCTTTAAGCCTGCGCAACCCGTTGTTTTCTGTGGTCTGTTCCCAGTGGACAGCGCCGAGTTCGAAGACATGCGGGACGCCATCGACAAGCTGGCGTTGAATGACGCGTCCTTCAGCTTCGAGATGGAAACTTCCGCCGCCCTTGGGTTCGGTTTCCGTTGCGGCTTCCTTGGGTTGTTGCACCTCGAAGTCATCCGCGACCGGATCGAACGTGAGTACAATATCGAGCTGATCACAACCGCCCCGTCGGTGATCTATCATGTCTACATGCGGGATGGTTCGATGATCGAACTGCACAACCCCGCCGACATGCCGGACCTGTCCATCGTGGATCATCTGGAAGAACCGCGGATCAAGGCGACGATCCTTGTGCCGGATGAGTTCTTGGGTGACGTGCTGAAGCTGTGCCAGGAGCGACGCGGGATACAGGAAGACCTCACCTATGCGGGCAGCCGCGCCATGGTCGTCTATGATCTGCCATTGAACGAGGTGGTGTTTGACTTCTATGACCGCCTGAAATCGGTGACCAAAGGCTATGCGTCCTTTGACTATCAGCTGACAGGCTACCGCATTGATAATCTTGTAAAAATGTCGATCCTTGTGAATGATGAGCCGGTGGATGCGCTATCGATCATGGTGCACCGCGACCGGGCCGAAATGCGGGGCCGGGCGATGGTCGAAAAGCTCAAGGATCTGATCCCCCGCCACATGTTCAAGATCCCGATCCAGGCGGCGATTGGCGGCAAGGTGATCGCACGCGAAACACTGTCAGCGATGCGCAAAGACGTGACGGCCAAGTGCTACGGCGGCGACGCAACGCGGAAGCGCAAGCTGTTGGACAAGCAGAAGGCCGGGAAGAAGAAGATGCGTCAGTTCGGGAAAGTGGATATCCCGCAGGAAGCGTTTATTTCGGCGCTTAAGATGGATGGGTAGCGCTGCTAACAGCCTTTGTTTGACAGTTGAGTACTAGTCGTCTTTTTTGTGGCCTATATTTAGTGATATTTCGCCTTTTTCACTTTTCCAAACTGCCGAAATCGGTGCTTTCAATAGCATTGCAATAATAACTATAAGCACTATAGCAATCAAAAAGAGAAGACCAAATTCCATAGCCCTATCCTACTTTTTCTTGTACTGCTTGTAGAACTCAGCATCACGCAGTGCTTTGGCAGCAACTGTATAGCTTGTACGATAGTACTGCGAGACCGTTGCTTGAGACAGCCCGGTGTCCAGAGTCGTGCAAGGTATCATTAACGAGCCTGAAAACAGGTTCGCCTCCATCTCCTTTAGTTCGTCAGAGGCGTAGTTCTCCCTAGAGCCAAGCTTATTTCTGGCCAAAGGCTTCCGGGACCTGAAATGTAATAGTATATGTGCTATTTCATGGCATACGATGAAGCACGCCCGAGCATATTTTTGGGTGCCTGGCTTTCTAAGAGCATCATATACGTCTTCTTTAAGGTAGATGTGACGACCATCGTCAAATTTTGCGAATGCAACAACATCATTCATTCCTGAGAAGTGGTCATCCCCGACAAACCAGTCAAAGTCCTTAATTTTCTCGCAGAGTGCATCCAAAAGGGCTTCTGGATCCACCGGCTCATTGTTTTTGAACAATGTTTTTCGAAGGTCATGAGCGACTTCGATTATTCTTGTCCGTTTTTTCGGAGGAATTTTCTTAGTTTTTTTCGAGCTGCTCAACGTTCAATTCCTCATTTTTGGGTCCGGCTAGCTCTTCAATGGCTAGTTCGAGTTGTTCATCGCTTAGGCTTTCTCTATTTTCGACGAACGCCGCCAATAGTTCCGCTTCCTTAGGCCTCTCCGGCTCGATTACAAATCTCTTCTGACTTACGGCACACGCTTTTTTCAGTATTGCAGCTTGCAGTTTATCCAATTTGTACAGTGCTACTAGTTTCTCATTCCATTCGCTCGGAATTGCCTTTCGACCTACTTCAACACTGGAAAGAAAAGCCGGTGTGACTCCAAGGTATTCCGCGACTTGTCGGAGTTTTAGATTTCTATCACGCCTGAAGACACTGTTGGCTCGTCCGAAGTCATTTCTCAGCACACTCATGTATTTACCTCCACTGGTAAATTTACCATACAAGGTAAAGTGTGACTGTCAACACTTAGTAGTCATGGGCGCCGCTGCCACAATATAAGTGTCAGGTTCGCTAGATGCTTTGCAAAATGTTCACGTAGCGGTGGGGCAGGAAATGATTGGATGCGAGCCATGGCGCTTTCGTGCATCTACCCACATCGGTGGCGAAACAAGGCCCAACAAAACAAAAACCATCTGCACCTGAAACCGCGCATCCCGATGCACACTGGAACACGCGCAATCCTCAGGCCGTTCCGCAAACCCATGCTTCACCGGGCTCAGCCATTAATACCGCAAACGAGCGCGGTAATCGTCCTTAAACTGAATCCGGGGCTCCGCCTGTTCGTGCCTCAAACCGTCCCCCGGACGGTTTGCCGGGTAAACCCGGATCGGCACTCACCCCCACTCCCGCTGTCGTCAAAAGACGACACCGGAAACCAGCCCCACATTGGCAAAAGGCGTGCCTTCTCCCGTCCGCACCACAACCACGGCCCCCGCGCTGCGCAGTTTGAACGCCTCGTGCGTCACCAAATCGCAGTTCACCCGGCCGTCTATCTCTACACCGATCTCTCCGGCCTCTTCCGCCCGAAATGCGCTTTCCACGCACATCTCTGACAGCACTGCGTCCAACACGTCCAGAAAGCGCGGCACGCCCAATGTCACGGCCAGATCCACGCATTTCACTCCATGGGGGACGGGCAGGCCTACATCCGCGATGATCAGTATGTCTCCGTGTCCAAGTGCGGCGACCACGTGCGACAATTCCGCATTCAGGATCCCTGACTTCTTCATCTCTCCCCTCCCAACAAAAAACGCGAGGGTCGGTCAGCCCTCGCGCATAGTCTGACTTCAAAGCAGGGCTTACTTGTAGCCAAAGCTTTCGTTTTCCATCCATTCTGGCGATCCGATCCCGGCGCGCATCAGCAGGCAGGCTGTGCCCTTGCGCTGGAAATACAGCCCCTCAAGTGGATACCATCCGGCAACGGGCACTTCGGCCTCGACCTGCTTGCTGGGATCACAGCCGTGCACACCGTCAAAGAACACGACCTCTTGTCCGCCGATCTTCATCTCAAGCCCGTCATTGCTCATGAAGTCGATCTTGTAGGTGCCGGGCGCGTCAAAGCGCACGTAGCCTTCGATCACTGCGATGACCTTCTGCGCCTTGCCGGAGGTCAGCGTTTCATCCCCTTCGGCTGTATCGCGATAGTCCAGACCGGCCAGCGGCTTGCCCGGCTTGGCTTTCTTGTAGGCGCGTTCGGCCTCTCTGAGGGTGCGCACGCTGTCAAAGTAGTACTTCACGCCCAAACCCTGTTTCAGCCCGGTGGGTTGTGGGTCTGCGGGTTGTAGCTTGAGGGGGGCGGCCCATGTGGCGGTGGCCAAAACAATGGCCGTGGCGGCCAGTGCGGCCGTCTTCAGAATCGTCATCCATATACTCCCGTTGGTCTGGCGGTCTCAGCGCCGCCTAGAATCACGGGCAGCGTAGAGGGGCAGGTGCGCAACTGGCAACCTTTTGGGGGGTAAACGTGATCACAGCGCAGCGTCGCTACACGGCCCGGTAGAAAAGATAGCGTTCCGGGTCAATTGTGTCAGGCCCGGCGATTTGCTCAAGCCCGACCAGAGGCTGTTGTGACAGAACAAGCCCGCCCGGCTTCATCACAGCCGAGATCAGCGGGCTCAGCCGTCCGCCTTCCTCGACGTCCTTTTCCTTGACCCCGTATCCAAAGTCATAATGAGCCAGCACCATCTTGTGGCCTTCGCGGGCCAGACGGGTCAGCATGTCTTCGGCTTCGCCTTCCAGAAAATCAGCTGCGGGGGGAACACAGCTGGGGTGGGGTTTCAGAACCCGGTCGATGACCCAGATACGGCGATTGGGTATCTCCTGACGCAGGTGATCATAGGTGCGCCCGTTGCCGAGCCCCAGCTCCAACACGTCACCGTCCATGTCCGCGATCTTGTCGGCGGCCCAGTTGATCCCGTCAATTTGCGCGCTGAGGCGGCGGCGCATGGATTCCAGTCTGCTCATGATGTGTTCTCCATCGTCCACGGGATTGCCCCGCCTGACAGCATTTCGGTCAAAAAGTCGTGCGCAAAAGCCCATATCGCGGGCGTGTGAACAAGATGATGCGTCAGAAACCCAAAAGGTTCGGTCGCATCGGCACGTCCATCGCATCGCTCCTCAATAAGCTGCGCGGCTTGTTCGATGAGGGTCTGCGCTGGCACAAGGTCGCGCGTTTTCTTCCACCAAATCGGGTCGATATGTGTGTTGATCTGTTCCACACCAACCGCTGCAAGGGTTTGCGCGCGCGGTCCGAACGTGGAGATGGCGGTGTAGCCTTGTGCCCCAAGCGCGCTGACCACATCACCGTGAACGCGGTTCCAGGGCGGGACGAACATCGGCCGCAACTGGCCGGCAAACAGGTCTGTCATGCGCGCAAATGCACGCGCGGTTTCTGCCTGCGCGTTCGGGCGCGGTGACATGAATTCGTTCTTTTTTTCATCGGGTTGGCTATGATCGACATGTGCCCATCCGTGCACCACGGGGATCAAGGGTGCCTCAGCGCAATATGTCGCCAGTGCAGGTGTCGCTTGCTGCGGGATCACGGCAAGGTGGACGGGTATTCCGATGCTGCCCGCAAGGGTCGTGAGGTGATCCAACGCGGGTGTCGGGGCGATTGCGTCGTCATCTCTCCACCAGACCGGCACGGCGATCTGTGCGGCACGGGATCTTGTCATGGCGTCGCGCAATGGGCTCCAGTCGATCTGTGTCATGGGCGCGCCTCCAGCAGTGCCTGTACGCAGTTAACGGTCTGCAATGCCCCATCCATCCCGTCTGATCGCGGTGCACGTGGGGGGGCCGCGCGCACGGCATGGATCGCGCGTAACAGGGTGTCTGGCGTCAACTCGGATTGCGTCACAACCGAGATCGCATCCTGTTGTGCCAATGCCTTGGCGCGCAATCCCTGCTCAACTTCGCCGCCATCGTCAAAGGGCACGAACACTGCCGGAACCCCGGTCTGCAACACATCAAGGGCCGTATTGTAGCCACACATCGATACGGACGCAGTGGCTTGGGCAAGCAGCGCGCGGAAATCCGGACTTGGGGGCTCAATCAGGACATTGGCCGGGGCAATGGAATGAAAAGTCGCGCGGCGCGTATCGGGGCCGCTGACCAACAAATGCCAGTCATGATCAGGGATCTGACGGGCCGCGTGACAGGCGGTTTCATAAATCCTGTCGCCCACCGTGCCGCCGCCTGCACTGACAAGGATCGTCGGTCGCGATGATCCTTTGCCCAACTTGTCCGGTGGGGCCGGGGCAACAAATCCGGTGTAATGCAGCCGCTGTGCCAACATGGCAGATACGGGCCAGCTTTGGTCCAGCGTGATCAGATCGGCATCCGCATGGACCAAAACGCCGTCATAAAACGCCTCGACCATCTCATCAGCATAGGCGGCCTTGGCTGGCTTGCTTGGCGGGGCCAGAATGTCCCGGACGGAGGACAGAACAAGCGGGGGACGGGCATGCTGTGATGCGGCACGCAGCAGCGACTTGAATTCGTCGCGCAGAATGCGGCGCCCAAAGGGGAACAGCTCGGTGATCAAAACATCCGGTGCGTCGCTGTGAAACGTATCCAGCAAAATCTGCGTGCGCCCCGTCAGGTAGTCGGCTGTCGCGACCTTGCCCGCGTCGTCCAGCAGATGCGTGAAATCGGTGCCGTTGGAGCGCACAGGCGGCAATTGCGACAGGGTAATTCCAGTGGTGTCAAAATGCGGCACTGGCAGCCCGCCGCTGACCACGCGGACGGTATGCCCGGCCGCGACAAAGGCGCGCCCGAGGGTGAGTGCCCGTGCAAGATGCCCGGTGCCAAGCAGATGTGTGACCACGATCATGACGCGCATCACGCTGTCTCCTCGACCAGGCGTTCAGTGCCGGTGAGCATCCATTGATCCGCCGATATGTGCAGCACGAACAGCCGGTTGCGTTTGACGGTGAACGGCGCGGGGCCATCAAAGTTCCATTTGGTTGCAAAGGCCAGTATCACGCGCATGACCCCGATATGGCACACCGCCACAGTGTCGCGCTGCAAGCCCGCGACCCAAGGCACCAGCCGTGCACGTAACTCTGCCGGGGTTTCGCCCTGTGGCGGTCGATAGTCCCATCCCCAATCCTCGATATCCTCGAAGCCACTCGCGGGATCACGGCGTAATTCAACGCCTTTGGCGCCCTCCCACGCACCCCAATCCATCTCGATGAGGGCAGGGTCCGTGTGCGGCATTCGCCCGGTGACCAGTCTTGCTGTCTCGGTTGCGCGGCTCAACGGGCTTGCGACAACATCGGCCTCATGCCACCCGTCGGGCAGGCGCAGACGGCTGAGTTGGTCGCGCGCTTCTGCGTCGAGGGGCTCGTCCGTGCGGCCCTGTATCTGACCTGCACGATTCCACGCGGTGTGCCCGTGCCGCATAAGCCCCAGACGGATCATTGTGCTGCCTCGATAGCGCTGCTCAATGTTGCGGCTGCATGTGGCAGCAAATGGCGCGCAGCAATCTGTTGTTGCGCTTCTTGTCCCTGCGCCACCCGCAGTGATTTATCCTGCAAAAGGGTCGTCAGGCGATGCGCCATGGCCTCGGGTCCGGCGTCAGGGGCGGGCTGCGCGCCGTAAACCACGTCGCGCACACCAGGTCTGTTCTGAGCCACGACCGGCAATCCTACCGCCTGCGCTTCGAGGTAGCTGATGCCAAACGCTTCGTTCACACCGGGCCAGAACAGCAAGGCAGACTGGGCGTAGTGTCCAGGCAGGGCATCGGGCTCGAATTGGCCCAGCATCGTCACCCGCGATCCAAAGGGGGCCATCAATGCCTGCACAGCACCTTCTGCCGGGCCGCCGCCAACAATGTTCAACTGCCAGTCGAGATCCGAGGGCAGCAGATGCAGCGTTTCTGCGATCAGTTGGTAGGACGCCACTTTGTCCCCCGGACGCATCATGCCAACGCTCAGCATCGCGCCATCAAGGGGGGCGGAATCAGGTACGTCATGTCGCATCAAGAAGGGGGGCAAGTGGCACAAAGCCTGCCCATGTGGCGCATCCCGTTCCAGCGTTTCAGCATCCCGGTGGGTAAAGAAAAAGATCGCGTGGGCCGCGTCGCTTGCAGCCTCCGCAGCCATCGCAAAGCGTTCCCAAGGGCCGTTCAATCGCTTGCGCGCCCGCGTGCTTTCGATCTGGAAATACGGGATATCAAGTGCGGATGCGATTGTTGGGCCAATCAGGTCCGGGGCCTTGTAATAGTTGTGATAGGTGATCCAGGCGCGCCACGTTGCGGCCTCTGGCAGCCCCAGCAGCCGCGCTACTTCACCTTCGGCTTGCGCCATCAAATTGTCTTGCGCATCTGCATCACCTTCACCGTCATACAGTCGCAAAACCGAGGCCAGCGTGACCTGATGTCCGCCAAAGCGCAGCGCAGCCATGAGTGCGCGCGCCATGGCGCGATCCCCGGACGGTGTTGGGTGGTCAGGCGCTTTCAGCGGAGCATAGAACGCGATGTTCATGGTGTCATGATGCCACGCAGGCGCTGCGCAAGGTGGTCGATACCCGGCTGCATCCGGAACTCGGATGTGAGCCGATCGTAGGCAGCGTCCGCCATTTTCAAAGCCGTCTCAGGACTGCGGGCGATAGCTGTCATGTGCTGCGCAATTGCTTCGGGGGCATCGTCGCTGAGCGTTCCATGCACGCCAGTCTCGATGAATTCCGGAATGGCTGAAACTGGGGTGGACAGGATTGCAAGGCGTTGGCTGGCCGCTTCCATCAAGACGTTGGGCAACCCATCGCGGTCGCCGTCTTCTGCCACACGGCTGGGCAGCACAAACAGGTCAGAGTTGCGCATGGCTTCAATCACCTCGGGCTGGTCGCAGGCACCGCGCCACGTGATGCGTGCGCTGATCTCGTTGGCCTCGGCACGGGCGCGCATTTCGGCGTCAAGAGCACCGCCCCCAATATGCGTCCAGTGCCAGTCCAGATCGCCCGGCAGCAAGGCAAGTGCATCAATCAACCGATCAAAGCCTTTTTTCTCGACCAGACGCCCCACCGACAACATGGAAAAAGGAGCGTCGGGCGCGCGCTTGTCCCGTTCGGGCGGTGGAGGAAATCGGCTCAGATCAAGCCCGTGATAGACAAGATCGACAGGTGTATCGCGCGCCAGTTCGTTTAGATGCTCTGCGCCGAAGCGGGTGCAGGTAGCGCCAAATGCTGCCCCTGCCGTTGCACTGTCCAGCTTCTCGCGCAACTCCCAATCCGGTGAGGTCCATATGTCCTTGGCATGGGCAGAGAATGACCACGGCACGCCGCGCATCATAGCCGCATAGCGCGCAACTGAAGACGGCGTATGGAGAAAATGCGCGTAGATCGCAGCCGTTTCCACTGGCAATTCGCGCGCCATGACGCAGGCTTGCCCAAAGCGGCGTACACGGTTGCGGGTCCTTTCGCGCCACAGATCCTTGAGAAACTGCACAAATGCTGCTCCGAACGTGGGCCGTAAGAATGCAGCGCCCAGTCCGCGAAGGACACGCATCGGCTCGTCGCGCAGATACTCCGGCAGATACCGAACATGCGCGCGGATCTGGTCGTGCAGGGGATGCGTTTTCGTGTCGGTGGGATGGCGCAGCGACCAGATTTCAAAATCGACACCAGCGCGTTCAAGAGCCAGCAGTTCCTGCGCAATGAACGTCTCGGATAGGCGCGGCCAACCCTTTACGGCGATGGCAAGGCGCACGGGGTGATTGCTCATTCAGCGGCGCGCCGCACATGGACGCCCATCAGGCTGGAGGCCCGTTTGATCACGACGTTCAGCCCATCCAGCAAGCCATCTGCCCCGGATTCAGAGGGGCGCTTTTGATCAGGTAGCCCGCGAATGGCGGCAATCATGCTTTCCGCTGTTAACCCGTCACGGAACTGATCGAGATTGCGGACAAGACCCAATTCTTCGGCGCGATTTGCGCGGATCCACTGTTCGAGGCGCGGCTTGGTGCGGGGCACGATCACGGCCCGTTTGTCAAAGGAAAGCAACTCGCAAAATGTGTTGTAGCCACCCATCGAAACGACGCCCTTGGCGCTGGCAAAAAGGGACTCGATCTTGCTGTCAAAACCTGTGGCGGTGACCCGACCTTTCAAGTTCGCCACTCGCTCTTCGAAGGCGGTGCGTGTTGTGCCGGTCAGAAATGGCCCGTAGACCAAGACCGCGGGTGGCGACAAATCTGGGTCTTGCTCATAGGCCTTGAGGACCAGATCAACCATCGCCTTGCCGTCGCCACCACCACCCGGTGTGATCAGGATATAGGGGGTATCTGGCACCTCGGCCGGGTCAATGATTTCGCGGCGCAGATAACCCGTCCAGTAAGTGCGGTCCCTTACAGCGTCCGACAAAGGCAGCCCTTGCGTCGGATCGTAAACGGATTTCGGCCCATAAACCCAAACCTCATCATAGAGCCGCTCTGTTGCCTCAACGGCACCTTTGCGCGCCCACTCGGCGGCCAAAACATCAGGCTCGTCCAAAACGTCGCGCAATCCCAAAACGATACGGGTGCGCCCTGCGCTGCGCAGTTTTTCAAGGGCAGGGAGCAGTTCGCCGCGAAAGCCGGTCGGTTCTTTGTCGACGATCAGCAAATCGGGTTCATATTCCGCGATGGTCGAAGCGATAAGGCCGGCGCGCAGGGCTGTCGTCCCATCAATATCCATACCGCTGTTCTGGCTGGCATAGGAACCGTCGGCCAGTTTTTTGACGCCGGGCAGGCGTACGTGATCCACGGATTCAGGAAACGTAAATCGGCCAGCGACTGGACTGCCCGTCAGGATAATGGCCGAGCTGGCCACGCCCGATTGCGTCAGGGCTGAGGCCAGTGCACGGCTGCGACGCAAGTGGCCAAGGCCAAACGTGTCGTGGCTGTAAAGCACAACGCGACGTGGGCGCTCCGGCGCAGCAAGTACTGGTGGGTTGCCCATAATCGTCGTCTTTTTCCTGTCAGTCCCTGGGCCACGCCATATGGTCCTGCCCAAAAGATTCGTTTTTTTGCCATATATCACAGTGTGCAATGATCCCAAGGCCCGCCAGCCAAGTCGCATTTGATCACGTGCCATGAACGCAACGGGTCAGGATGAGTTCAAAGTCGGAACTTGCGCGTCCAAGATCAAGAGTGTGACGGTTTTCTCGCACAAGGGTGAAAACGTCGTGTTCACATTCTGCGCGTCTCGATTGTCAAGGTATGCGCAGTGGCGTAGCGTTCATGGCACCGGGGAATTAAGGTGGGTTTGGGTCGTGAGAATGCGTTTGCAATCAACGATGTGGGCGGGTGTCGTCGCACTGTGCCTGCTGTTCTGGGCCACGCTGTCCAGCGCGCAAACGCTTGGGACATTGCTGCCATCTGCCAGTCCTGACGATGAAGACGAGATCGCGCAGATCATGCGCAACGCTGCTGAAAACGGCGTCAGCGTTGTGGTTATTGACGCAGACGGACGGGTTCTGACTCAGGTAAGCGAGACTGAGACGCACAGTAATGCGCCGGCATCAGGAACCACGTTGATGAGCGTTCAGGACGACGTCAATGCGTTCCGCTCGGCTCTGGTAGACCGTTTTCTGAACCTGCCGGATGACTTCAATGAAGTGCTGTACATCCTGCGCGCCACCAGCCCGGATGGAACTATCATGGCCTATGTGAAAGTGCTGGTATTCAGCCTTGGCATGTTGGCCGCCGGGATGGTGTTTGAAGCGCAAGTCTACGGCAAGCGCATGGTAAAAAGCTTTGTGGTGGCGCGGATCATGGATGACCCGCATGGCTATGGGCAAAAAATGCCCTTCCTGACGTTCCGCTTTTTCATGGGAATTGTCGGTATCCTCGTGTCCATGGCTGTGGCCTACATCATTGGTTTTACGCTGTTTGGTGCTGTCGAAGATACGGCACTGCGCTTTACGGTTACCCTGATCAACGTTGGTTACTTCGCGGTCCGCTTTGTCACGGGCGTGTGGCGAATGATCTTGTCGCCCTACCTTGAACAGTACCGGATCCCGCTCTTCTCCAACCGGGATGCAAGGCGTTTGCACCTATGGCTCAGCGGGGGGACAGCGGCAGCATTTTTTGCAATCCTCTTTGGTGAATGGATCGAAGAACTGGGGCTCAATTACGAAGTCTATGCCTTCTTGTTTTCGCTGCTCAGTCTTGTGGTCATGGCGATCAACATCGCCCTTGTAACGGTGAACCACAGGGCAATCACGCATGCGCTGCTGAACGGCAAACGTGCCAGTGACACAACCTGGGTGTTGCGGATTCTGTCGCGGGTCTGGGCCCCGATGGCCATTGTGTATTTCCTGTTCGCGTGGGGCGAGCAGACCTATCATCTGGTGCTGGGTGATCCACTGGGCGTGCCATTGCTTGCGGCCGGGTGGGCCATTCTGACGACGATCATCGTTGTCTACGGCGTCATTAACTACTTCATCGAACGCAGTTTCGAGCGCGCACGCCGTGTGCGACAACACAATGCGTTACAGGCCGAGATCCTTGGTGACAAGCATGTGATCCCTGACATGCCCATGGGCCCGCGCATCAACACCTTTGAGGGGCTGGCGCAGCGTGTGGCCGGCATTCTTGCTTTTGTGGCGGGCAGTTACGCCTTCTTGGCGGTGTGGCAGCCAAACACCACAAACATGATGGGCGACAGTCTGGCGGATCGCTTGCTCGACATCGTCGTCATCATCTTTCTGGGCTATATCGCGCACAATGCCTTTCGTATCTGGATCGATGCCAAGATCCGAGAAGAGCAGGGCGATGTGCAGGAAGCCGAACTGGGAGACGAGGGCGGTGGATCGTCTGCATCGAGGCTGGCCACGCTGTTGCCGCTGTTTCGCAACGTTGTCCTGATCGTCATCATTCTGACCATCTTGCTGATCACGCTGATGGAAATGGGTATCAATGTGGGGCCACTCTTTGCTGGTGCGGGCATTGTCGGGGTCGCTGTTGGTTTTGGCAGCCAAAGCCTAGTGCGCGACATCTTTTCAGGGGCGTTTTTCCTGTTTGATGATGCGTTTCGCAAGGGCGAGTATATTGATGTGGGCGGGGTGAAAGGCACGGTCGAAAACATCTCGGTTCGCTCGTTTCAGTTGCGTCACCATCTTGGGGCGCTGCACACCATTCCCTTTGGTGAGATTCAGGTTTTGACCAATTATTCACGGGACTGGGTGATCATGAAGCTGCCCTTGCGCGTCACCTATGACACGGATGTGGAGCGGGTGCGCAAGTTGATCAAGAACCTTGGTGTTGCGCTGCTGGACGATCCGGTGATCGGCGAGAATTTCATTCAGCCGCTCAAGTCCCAAGGTGTGATCGAGATGCAGGACAGTGCGATGATCATTCGCGTCAAGTTCATGACCAAGCCGGGTGATCAGTGGCTGGTGCGCAAGAAGGTCTACGAGGAAATCCGGGCGCTGTTTGAGCGTGAGGGCATCCATTTCGCACATCGTGAGGTGACCGTTCGTTTGGCGGATGGGCAAAAAGCGGATGACTTGAGTGAGCAGGAGCGAAAGGCGGTGACCGCGGCGGCGCAGGCCTCGATCGAGGAAGAGATGCTGGAGGACGCGGCGGATTTCGGGGATGATCGTTAACGCATTGTCGGTTGGGGCGCGTTTGCCCAATATTCATTGAAGTTTACGGCTTCAAAGGGGCGTCACAACCGGTACAGCACCAGCGCAACGCGTGTATGAATTTGGGCATGAGTTAACGCATTGCACTCGCCTTGCGCAGTGATCTGATTGCTGCCTGCGGCGACAGTTATTGATGAAGAAAAGGGGGGGGGCTCTGCCCCCGGCCTGCGGCCTGCCCCGGGATTTTTGGGAACGGAGAAGGCTGTATCGGGTTACGCAGCGTGGTGGGCGATTTTGGCATCGTCCCACTGGATGCCAAGGCCTGGACCGCGGGCGGTGGTGTATCCATTGTCCAGTGGTTGCGGCGTGTGCATCAGCCCCCCTGCGACGTCAAGCCATTCGAGCAGGTGTGCGCCGTTTGTGGCGCTGAGGGCATGGGCGCTGGGCTCAATGAACAAGTGGCTTGAGACGGGGATGTCGGCTTGGTCGCAGATCCGAGTGGCCTGTTGCCAGCCGGTGATCCCGCCGATCTTGATTATGTCGGGCATAGCGAGATCTGTGGTGCCGGCGTTGATCATTCGCTCTGCATCTGCGGCGTGCCACCAGTTTTCACCCGATTGGATGGGGGTCGAGACGGCGGCGCGTACGGCTTGGTAGTCAGCTGTGTCTTCTGCGGGCACAGGTTCTTCGACCCATTTGAGGTTGAGGCCTGCGTCCTCGATCGCTTTGATCCTGTGGATGGCTTCGGCGGCGTCAAAGCCCTGATTGTAGTCCAGCATCAGGTCAATATCTGGACCTGTGAGGGCGCGAAGGGCTGTGAGCGCGGTGATGTCTTCGGCCAGCGTAGGGAAGCCGAGTTTGACCTTGATGGCTTGGAACCCCTTGGCCAACGACGCTTCGATCAGGCGGTTGTCGCGCCCGGGGACAAAGATGCCTTGGCTGTCGTAGCATTTCAGCGGCCTAGGGTCTGCGCCGAGCAGTGTGGCGACGGGTTGATCGGCGGCTTTGCCTGCCGCGTCCCAAAGCGCGAGGTCGAGCCCGGCAAGCGCCATGCCAACCATGCCCTGCCGTCCAAGCAGGCGGAATTGGGCGGTGGTGTGTGTCGTGATGTGGCCGGGGTCTGCAGGTTGCCCTGCAAGGCTGTCATTCAGGCTGTCGAGGAAGGTGACCAATGGTTTCAGCATCAGGGACGTGTACCCGAAGACATAGGCGGTGCCGCTGATGTCTGCGTCGGTTTGGACGCCCACGATGACCAGTGGCGCCGCAGGGATGTTGGCCTGTGCGGTCGTGATCGGCGTGGCAAGCGGCGCCATGACAGCCCGGCCTGTGATCTTGCGGATCTGCATCAGGTGTAGGGGTCGAGGCTGTCGCGCAGACCATCGCCGAGGAAATTGAACGCCAGCACCACTATGATGATTGGCAGCATTGGGATGGCTGTCCACGGGTAGATTTCGATGCTGGCGAGATTCTGTGCATCATTCAGCATCACGCCCCATGACACGGCGGGCGCTCGCAGGCCGAGGCCAAGAAAGCTGAGCGCCGTTTCACCAAGGATCATGGCCGGGATCGACAAGGTTGCCGAGGCGATCAGGTGGGACATGAAGTTGGGCAGCAGGTGGCGTCGGATCACGCGGCCCGGTTTGGCCCCCATCATTTCCGCTGCGCGGACATATTCCTCCTCTCTCAGCGAGAGGAACTTACTTCGCACCGCCCTCGCTAGCCCCGGCCAATCCAGCAGGCCAAGGATGATCGAGATGATGAAGAAGACCGAGACCGGCCCCCAATTTGATGGCACAGCCGCCGACAAAGCGAGCCAGAGCGGCAGTTCGGGAAGGGAGCGCAGAATTTCGATAGCCCGGTTCACGGTCCAGTCGATCCAGCCGCCGAAATAGCCTGCGATGGCACCAAAGCCTATGCCGAGGATAAAGCTGACGGTGATGCCGATCAGGCCGACGGTGAGGGATAGTTGTGCACCGTAGGAGATGCGGCTGAACACGTCGCGTCCCAGCCTGTCAGAGCCGAAGATAAAGATGGTGGCCCCTTCAGGCGCGCAGAACAGGTGCCTCTCAGTGGGAATGAACCCAATCAGGTTGTATTCCGTCTTTTTGCAGAAGAACTGCAGCGGCATGGGGCGGGTGGTGTCTGTCTCGTAAGTCCAGACGAAGTTTTCGAGATCGGCCACGCTGGTTGTCGGATAGACAAAGGGGCCGACATACTCGCCATCATGCCAGAATTTAATCGCTTGGGGTGGATGGTAGAGGTGGTCGGCGCTGCGTTCGTTCGGAGTATAGGGTGAGATGAAGCCCGCAAACGGAATGAAGGCGTAGGCGAAGAACAGGAAGATCCCCGACAGCAGCCCCAATTTGTGTTTGCGGAACTTGCGCCATACGAGGACGGCATTGGATGCGTCCATGTCCGAGCGTTCCGGCGCGCTGAGATCCACGTTGGGATCATAAGGCGCGTCGTCGATATAGCGTCCGTCGGGGAGTGTGCTCATCTGGGCTATCCTTCCCGTGCGCCGTAGCGGATGCGGGGATCGAGCAGAACCAGCAAGAGGTCAGAGATCATGGTGCCAATGAGCGTGAGTAGGGCCACGAACATCAGCACAAAGGCGGCGAGGAATTGGTCTTGGGACTTCAGCGCGGTCAACAGGGCGGGCCCGATGGTTTGCAGCCCCAGCACCACCGAGACGAGGACCGAGCCGGACACCATCGCGGGCAGCAGGTTGCCGATGTCAGCTACAAACGGGTTGAAGGCCATACGCAGCGGGTATTTCGTCAGCAGCTTGGTTGGGCCGAGGCCTTTGGCTTTGCCAGTTTCGACGTAAGGTTTGCTGAGTTCATCCAGCATGTTGGCCCGCAGCCGTTGCATCATGCCCGCCGCCCCCGAGGTGCCGATCACGAAAGTGGGCACGATGAGGTGCACAAGGATCGACTGGATCTTGCCGGGACTCATCGGTTCGCCCTCGTATTCCGGGGCCATAAGGCCGCCGATGGGAAGGCCGAGGTATTTGTGACCGTAGTAAAACAGCATCAGCGCCAGCAGGAAGTTGGGTGTCGCAAGGCCCAGATAGCCGACAAAAGCGGTGGTGTAATCGACCCACGTGGCGGATCTGGCTGCCGCCAGCACACCAAGGGGCAGGGCGACGAGGTAGACAAACAGCACGGCGGCGAGGTTGACCAGCACAGTCAGCCAGAGCGCGTCGCCGACGATGTCTGCGACTGGTGCGTCAAATTCAAATGACCAACCAAAGTCGCCTTGCAGCAGGCCGGAAAATCCTTGCGGGCCGGGGATCACGCCAACCCAGATCAGGTATTGCTGATAGAGCGGCCGGTCGAGCGCGTATTCCTGACGCAGGAATTCAGCCTTGGCCACACCTTCGGCCTGGCCCGTGGCGCGCAGTTCTGCGATTTGGTTGGACAGGTAGTCGCCGGGCGGCAGGTTGATGATGATGAAGATCAGCACGGACACCACGGCCAGTGTGAGCAGCATCGTCAAAAGCCGGTAGGCCGCATAGCGGACAAACATCATTTGAGCACCTGCGCAAGTTCTTCGGCCGGATCGCCAAAGTAGAATTCGTCAACGCGATGCACCCCGAAATGTGCGCCGGGGTCCCATGCCCATTTGCCAAACTCTGGCACGTTTCGCAGTCGGTCGGATACGACAACGGGTTGAGGGGCCTCAGACAAGATGCCGATCCCGAATTGCTGATCGGCGTGAATGGCCAGCATCTCTTTCCAGATTTCAGTGCGTATGGTCTCGTTTTGCGTGGCTTCCCAACGACGATTGAGGTCCAGCAGCCTCTTGGCGGGCTCGAGATCGGCAGCCTCACCGGCGGCGCCATGGGTCTGGTAATATTGGCCCCACTTGGGCCACGCAAAAAACACCTGATCCGTTGGCGCCAGATAGGCGGGTGGGGTGTAGGCCTGTGGGATGCCGTTGTCCCAACCAAACCAGACAGCCGCCATTGTCACCCCCGAAAACACCCGGTTGCGCAGGATGTCTCGGTCCAGCGGGCGCATGATCAGCTTGACGCCAATATCGCGCCATGTGTCAGTGATTATGGCGAGCGCGTTCTCGACTTCCTGACGCTCCCCTGCGGTTTCGATTACAAATTCCATGGGCCGTCCGTCAGGGAGCAGGCGGATGCCGGCGCGGTCTCGGGTGTCGAGCCCCATTTCATCCAGCAAGGCATTGGCGCTGTCGGGGTCGTAGATGGCCCACTTGGTCAGGTTCTGGGGATCAAACAGCGGACTTTTGGCAAGGGCAGTCATCCCGCCTTCCTTGCCGAGGCCGAAATAGAGCGCACGGTTGATCATGCGCCGGTCGATGGCCAGAGACAGCGCGCGCCGGAAGCGCGCATCGCGGATGACCTCGCGCCAGACCGGATCGGCAAAGTTGAGGTTGGGGTAAATGGCAATCTGGCTGGCTGCCCCGTTGGACCACAGGAAGGTGCGGTATTTTCCGCCGTCCGCCTCGCCTTTTTTCAGGATCGACACATCGCGGAAATCAAGGCCGCGGGCTTGCAGATCGCTTTCCCCGGCATTGGATTTTGCAGCCACAAGCCCAGAGCCCACAATGTCCATCTCGACGACGTCAATGTAGGGCAAGTGGATGCCGCGTGAATCAACGCGATGGAAATACGGGTTTCGCACAAACAGGTTACGCGACGCCCCGCCGGTACTGGCGGGCATCCACGGTTGCAGGGTGGGCAGTTCGTGGTTGTCGAACTTGTACATGTTGTCGAGCTTGTTGTGCAGCGGTGCCCACCCCCGGACCCGCTTGCGGTCGATCATTTCCTCCATCTCTTCCATCGTGTTGAAATCAACATGGAACTGTTTGAGGTAATGTGCGGGACGGTAGATGAATGGGGGGCTGGCCCCGGCCAATGCTGGCAAAAAGCGCGGATTTGCATCCGGAAAGGTGATCACCACGGTGTACGTGTCCGGGAACGTCATCGTCGCGATGCCAGAGCCCGAGCGCATCACGTCCGGTGGCCCGTTTGGCGCCAATTCACTGTTCTGGGCCACGTGTTCCCACCAGTATTGGAAGTCCGCCGATGTGAAGGGTTGTCCGTCGGACCAGCGATGACCGGGGCGCAGATGCAAAGTGAATTTGCGCCCATCTTCGACTTCTATGTCGCGCAGAATGTCTGGCTTGAGCCTGTATTCGTGATCATAACCAACCAGACGCGCATAACCGTAAACGACCATTTGGCGCACATCTTTTGAGCGCGTGACCATCGTGCGCAGCGTCCCGCCTTGGGTGCCAAAACTGCGCCCCTTTGCTTCGAGATCGACGATGAGTGGCGTTTGAGGGATACGCTCAGCCGCAGGGGGCATGTCACCCTTGCGCACCTCCGCCGCCCAGAAACCGCTTTCCTGAACGGGTGTCTGGGCCATCGCGGGTAAAGCGAGCGAGCAGGCAAGGAGTAGAACTTTCAAACGGTCAAACATGGCAGCGCACCTTATGTCCGGGTTCGATTTCGTGCAGATTTGGCGCGTCGCGCCCTTCAAAACGGTACATCTCGGGCCAGCTTTCCGGACGGCCCGCGCCGTGCGCGACCTGAGCCAGATCAATGGGGCGGGAAATGTCGGGTTCGGGTTGGGCAGCAATCAGTGCCTTGGTGTAGGGATGTGAGGGATTGTAAAACAGGGTTTCCGGTGCGGCCTGTTCCACCACTACGCCGCGACGCATCACTGCGACCTCATCCGCGATGCGTGCAACCACTGCCAGATCGTGACTGATAAACAGATAACTGAGCCCCATGCCATCGCGGATGCGTTCCAGCAGGGACAGGATTTGTTCCTGAACGCTGACATCGAGCGCCGAAGTCGGTTCGTCACAGACCAGCAACACGGGATCAAGCGTCAGAGCGCGGGCAATCGACAATCGTTGCCGCTGCCCCCCGGAAAACGCGTGTGGGTAGCGTTTGAGCATGTCAGGGTTGAGCCCGACCCACCGCAACATCTCGGCAGCCTTGTCGCGTCGTGCGATTTTGGAACCAAGGCCGTGGATTTCCATTGGCTCGGTCAGTGCTTCCTGAACCCGCATACGGGGGCTGAGTGAGGAATAGGGATCCTGGAACACCATTTGCGCCTGACGCTGAAAGGCGACCTTTTCGGTGCGGCTGAGGTTGTCAACGCGCACGGGTTGCGTACCATCGCCTGCGCGAAAGATCACTTCGCCTCCGCGGTCCGGCCCTTCGGCGCCAAGGGCGATGCGGGCGCACGTGGTCTTGCCAGATCCGCTTTCGCCAACCACGGCCAGCGTTTTGCCGCGTGGCAGGATCAGATTGACATCGATGCAGGCATGAACGGCCTGTTTGGCTTTCCATCCGCCGGCAGAGACGTGGTAGGTTTTGGACACATTTCTGAGTTCCAGAATGGGATCTGTCATATCTACAGGATCGGCGGGCGTTGCGACTTCTGGAATGATTGGGGCGGCGGCGAACAGTTTGCGGGTGTATCCATGGCCGGGATCACCGAGAACGGCCTCGGCCGGCCCGCTTTCCATCACGTGTCCCTTGTTCATCACAACAACGCTATCGGCCATGTTGGCGACCACACCGAGGTCGTGGGTGACAAGGATCATCGCCATGCCGGTGTCGCGTTGCAGATCTTTCATCAGACCCAGGACTTGTGCCTGCGTTGTCACATCAAGCGCCGTGGTCGGTTCGTCTGCGATGAGAAGGTCCGGTTTGGCGACCATTGCCATGGCGATCATGGCACGCTGCCGCATCCCCCCCGACAGCTCAAACGGGTAAGCCCGGAACGCGCGTTCCGGGTCGGGAAACCCAACGCGTTCGAATGTTGCAAGCACGTCTTTCTTGGCCTGGCTGGCTGTCATGTCACGATGCAATGTCAGTACTTCAGCAACCTGATTGCCAATGCGGTGGAGTGGCGAAAGAGAGCGCATAGGCTCCTGAAAAATCATGGAAATTCTGTCGCCGCGGACATCACGGATCTGACTTTGGCTAAGTTGCAGAAGGTCCGCGCGCGAAGCTCCGGTGCCAAAGTGGACTTCGCCTTGTCGCAGTTGCGCTGTCTTGGGCAGGATCCGCAAGATGGAGCGGCAGGTGAGCGTCTTGCCCGACCCGCTCTCGCCAACCAGTGCGAGCGTTTCACCTGCACTAACGCTGAAGGACACCCCATAGACCACCGGCGGGGCAGAGCCAAAGCCGATGGACAGATTTTTGACGTCAAGCAGTGGCGACATTTCGTGTCCCGGATTGTGGGCAGAGGTACCGCTGACACTGAACCCGATTCCGGGCCCCACGTCCATACCGCGTCCGAACACGGAGTGCTCGCGCCAATGTGCGTGGGGGCTGCCTCTAGTCATTTGTGCCGTTCTGGCCCATGTAGTCGGAAACGTATGAGGAATTTTGTCATGAGCCAAAGCCGCCTTGATCTGTTTGTGGACCGCATGGTGTCCCAACGCGCCTGTCTGGATTTTGCTGCAACGGCGGTGGCGGACCTTGCCGGACCTGTGTTCGAGTTGGGCCTGGGAAATGGACGGACCTATCATCATATGCGTCACGTCATGCCTTCTCGCGACATCTACGTATTTGAGCGCGCTGTGGCCTCGCACCCTGACAGTACGCCGCCGGATGAAATGGTGGTGCTGGGTGATGTCTATGACACATTGCCCGCAGCATTGGAGCGCTTTGGCCCGACCGCTGCGCTGATCCATGCGGATCTGGGGGGGCACAATGCGGCCAAGAACGACGTTTTTGCCCGCAATATCTCTCCGTTGGTGGAGCCCCTTTTGGCCTTGGGGGGGCTGATGGTTGCGTCTGACCGGATGTATTTTGACGCCCTTGTCGAGCAACCCTTGCCTGCAGGTGCTGTAGAAGGCCGTTGTTTCATCTATCGCCGGGAAGTTTAGGCGCGGTTGCTGACCGACCTTTCGGGCAGGATTTTTTAGGAACAGAGATGCCAGCGACGTGGCGTTTTGCCAGAAACCCTTGCCCTTTTTTGTGACCTGCCTAGGCTGCATGCTGTGCAGGGGGCGCAGGACCCTTTGTGTGTGTTCAGCATCCATGGAGGTCCCACGTGAGCGACAAGATTGCCTATGCCCGACACGGTGATGTCGCCGTTTTGACGGTGAAAAACCCGCCTGTAAATGCGCTGAGCCAAGCGGTTCGCCAAGGTTTGTGGGACGGCATGGACCGGGCGGAGGCGGACGCGGGCGTGCGTGCGGTTGTGATTGTGGGAGAGGGGCGCGCCTTTTTCGCAGGTGCGGATATCACCGAGTTTGGCAAACCTTTGGTGGAACCCAACTTGCCAGCCCTTATCAACCGGATCGAAGCCTCTCCGTTGATCGTGGTGGCGTCGATGCACGGCGTCTCGTTAGGGGGTGGGTTGGAAGTTGCACTCGGCTGTCATTATCGCATCGCCGTACCTTCGGCTCGGGTCGGTTTGCCCGAAGTACATCTGGGTTTGATCCCCGGCGCAGGGGGGACACAACGGTTGCCGCGCCTGACAGGGGTAGAGGCGGGGCTGGATGTGATGACAACGGGGCGCCACGTGGGAGCATCTGAGGCGCATGACCTTGGTATCATTGACGTTTTGCAAGACGGTGATCCCGCTGAAAACGGGCTTGCCTATGCGCAAAAGCTGCTGGATGAAAGCGCTCCACGCCGGGCCGTGAGTGAAATGGATCCACCTGCACCTGTCGACTGGGACGCGGCGTTCGAGGCCACATTGGCACGCAGCAAGGGCCAGATCTCACCTGCGTGGTGTGTGCGTGCTGTCCAGGCATCAGTCGAAAAGCCCTTTGCAGAAGGGTTGAAGGCGGAGCGCCAGATTTTCTTTGACCTCATGCAGACCGATCAGCGCGAGGGCATGATCCACGCGTTTTTCTCGGAGCGTGCGGTGGGCAATCTGCCCGAGTTGAAAGGTGTGGCAGCGCGTGAGTTTGACCACATTGGCGTCATAGGTGGCGGCACGATGGGCGCAGGGATTGCGACCGCTGCGCTGCTGTCGGGCTTGCGTGTGACTCTGCTTGAAATGAGCGCCGAGGCGGGCGAGGCCGCCCGAAGTCGGATCGCGGCCAATTTGGCCGGGTCCCTGAAACGGGGCAAGATCAGTCCAGCGCAGCACGATCAGATATTGGGCGAAACGCTGAGTGTTGTAACAGGCTATGATGCTCTTGCGGGCGCGGATCTGGTCATTGAGGCTGTTTTTGAGGACATGGACGTCAAAAAGGTCGTCTTTGCAGAGCTTGATCGGGTGTGCAAACCGGGGGCAATCCTTGCCTCGAACACATCATATCTGGACATCGACGCAATTGCGGCGACAACGTCGCGCCCCGGTGACGTGCTGGGCTTGCATTTCTTTTCGCCCGCGCACGTCATGAAGTTGTTGGAAGTGGTGGTCGGTGCGCTAACCGCGCCGGACGTCGCGGCAACAGGATTTGCCCTAGGCAAACGCCTTGGGAAAGTGTCGGTCCGAGCCGGCGTTTGTGATGGGTTTATCGGTAACCGCATCCTGTCGACCTACCGCATCGCGGCAGATCACATGATTCTTGATGGGGCGTCGCCTTATGAGATTGACGCTGCGTTGGAGGCGTTCGGATTCGCGATGGGGCCCTTTGCGGTGGCGGATCTTGCAGGGTTGGACATTGGATATGCCGTGCGCAAACGCAAGCGTATGGAAGGGCTTGATCCGCGTGCCCGCGATGCGGCCTATGCAGACAAGCTATGCGAAGACGGGCATTTTGGGCAGAAGACAGGTAAGGGGTATTACGACTATGCCGCCGGATCCAAGGCGCGTGTGCCGAACCCGGATGTCATGCCGTTGATCGAGGCAGAACGGGCAGCCCAAGGGCTAAAGCCACGGGCATTTGGCAGTGAGGAAATCGTACGCCGCTACATGGCGGCTATGGTGAATGAAGCCGCGAAAGTCGTTGGTGAAGGGATCGCGCGCCGTCCACTGGACGTCGATATGACCCTGCTGTTTGGCTATGGATTTCCGCGCTACCGCGGTGGCCCCTTGAAATGGGCGGACATGGTTGGCCTGGACGCTTTGTTGGCGGATATCAAAGGATATGCCGAGGAGGACCCGTATTTTTGGGAACCTGCGCCATTGCTAAAAGACCTGGTTGCGACGGGGCGCACGTTTGACGACCTGAACAAGGAGGGATGAGTGATGGACATGAGCTATACGCCTGAAGAACAAGCCTTTCGTGCCGAGGTGCGGGCGTTCTTGGAGGCAGAGTTATCCCCTGAACTGGCCGAAAAGGTGCGCCTTGATCGGGATCTGACCAAGGCGGATATGGACGGCTGGCACGCGACGTTGAACGCACGAGGTTGGTTGGCTCCGAATTGGCCCAAGTCCTTTGGTGGGGCCGAATGGAACGCTGTGCAGCGCCACATTTTCGAGGAAGAAGCCTGTGCCGCTCATGCGCCCCGCGTCGTCCCGTTTGGGCTGTCGATGCTGGCGCCCGTGTTGCAGAAATTTGGATCAAAAGCACAACAAGAACATTGGCTGCCGCGTATTTTGGATGGCTCTGACTGGTGGTGTCAGGGATATTCCGAACCCGGTGCCGGCTCTGATCTGGCGTCGCTCAAAACCAAGGCCGTGCGCGACGGCGACCACTACATCGTCAACGGCCAGAAGACGTGGACAACACTAGGTCAGCACGCCAACATGATCTTTTGCCTTGTCCGTACGGACCCGGATGTAAAGCAACAGGAGGGGATCTCTTTCCTGTTGATCGATATGGACACGCCGGGGGTCGAAGTGCGCCCGATTATCCTGTTGGACGGAACCCATGAGGTGAATGAGGTCTGGTTCACAGACGTGAAAGTACCTGTCGAAAATCTGGTGGGCGAAGAGAACAAGGGTTGGACCTATGCCAAGTACTTGCTCAACCACGAACGCACCAACATCGCCGGGGTGGGATTTTCGCAGGCCGGATTGGCGGCTGTTAAACGGGTTGCGCGCGCAGAAAATCACAATGGACGTCCGTTGATTGAAAACCCGCATTTTGCGGCTCGTCTTGCACAAGTTGAAATTGATCTGCGGGCCATGGCAACAACCAATCTGCGCATCGTTTCCAAAGCTGCGGCAGGCGGAGCGCCAGGGGTTGAGGCCTCCATGCTCAAGGTGAAGGGCACTATTATTCGTCAGGAAATCAATGATCTGGCCCGTCGCGCGGCAGGACCCTATGCCATGCCCTTTGCCTCTGAAGCGGTGGAGGGTGCCAATGATATGGTGCCTGACCCTCATGACGCCGGACCAGTTGCGGCCTCATATTTCAACAACCGCAAACTGTCGATTTTTGGCGGCTCCAACGAGATCCAGCGTGGCATTATTGCCAAGGTTGCAATGGGAGGTGGGCGGTGAATTTTGAACTGACCGAAGAGCGGCAAATGCTGCAGGATACGCTGCGGCGGTTCCTGCGTGAGAAATACGATACCGCGCGGCGCAACGAGATCATTGGCAGCGAAGCCGGCATGTCACCCGAGATCTGGGCAGCGCTTGCAGAACTGGGGGTCATCGGTGCGCTGTTCACGGAAGATCAGGGTGGCTTTGGCGGCGCCGGATTTGATATAGCCGTCGTTTTTGAAGAGCTTGGCCGCGCAGGTGTTGTCGAGCCACTCCTTGACAGTGCTTTGCTGGGCGGGCGTGCCTTGGCGGGCGCCGGGCGCGATGCGTTGGTGGAACAGGTGATCGCGGGCGCTGTTCATCTTGCGTTTGCGCATGGTGAGCCGGGCGGACGCTATGATCTGGATCATGTCCAAACGGTAGCGGATGGAAATAGGTTGACCGGGCGCAAGGCGGTTGTGATGAATGCCGAGGCGGCAGATCATCTTCTCGTATCTGCCCGCTCAGGTGACGAGATTGGTCTTTATCTGGTGGACCGGAGCGCTGCGGGACTGAGCGTGCAGGGCTATCCATTGCTGGCCGGGGGCAGGGCAGCAGAGGTGACGCTGGAGAATACTCCGGCGCAGGCCTTGGGCCTTGGGTTGGATGACATCAAGGATCTCAACGCCTTGGCCATTGTCGCGCAATCCGCAGAGGCATTGGGGGCGATGGAAACGGCCACGGCACTGACGCAGGATTACTTGATGACCCGCAAGCAGTTTGGACGCCCCATCGGGACGTTTCAGGCGCTTGCGCATCGGATGTCGGACTTATTGATCGAAGTCGAGCAAGCGCGCAGCGCCGTTATCAACGCAGCCGGGTACCTTGAGACGGACGACAGGGACTTGTTCCTGTCGGCGACAAAAAACCTGATCGGGCGGGCCGGGCGATTGGTGGCAGAAGAATCCATTCAGATGCACGGTGGCATTGCCATGACGCAGGAATACGAACTCGCCCATATCGCCAAGCGTATCGTCATGGCGGATCACCGTTTTGGCGACACGGATTATCATCTGGAGCGTTACATTGCCCTCTGTGTTGCCTGAGGGTCCGGGCATCATCCGCGATGAGACCGGAGCCCAGACGCTTCTGGGTTATGTGGTTGATATATCAGCACAAGACGGAACGGCGCGTTGCTGGCTGGAGATCGGTCCGCAGCATGGGAACCGTCACGGCGGGCTGCATGGTGGCGTTATTTCATGTATGTTGGACAATGCCATGGGTTTCGCAGCGTCTTTGACGGGAGACGAGGCGGGTAACACCAAGGTCATGACGCTGTCGATGACCACGCAATATATGGCCCCCATCCGCGAGGGTGTTGTTGTTGCAACTGGCGAAGTGTCCGGGGGCGGGCGCAACACGATGTTTACCGAAGGCCGCGTTGAGGATGAGACGGGCCGCGTTCTGGCCAGTGCCACGGGTGTTTACAAGCGGGTGCGCCAGTGACCCGCGTGCCCGATCTTCTGGCGCGGCATGTGCACGCGCGCCCCAACGCACCAGCCGTTGAGGACGCGTTTGGCATGCGCTGGACGTATGCAGATCTGGACGCTGCGGTGTCAGATTTCGCACGCCGTTTGAAGCCGGTCGTGACTTCGGGCGATCGTGTTGTGATTGTGTGTGAAAATTGTGCCGCCGTGATGCAGGCGGTGTTTGCCATCTGGCAGTTGGGCGCGATTGCTGTCCCGATCAATGCGCGGATGACTCAGCCTGAGTTGAAGCGCATTATCGACCATGCGGACCCGTCTGTGATCTTGTTCACGGGTCATGCGTCACCTGACGCCCGTGCTCACGCCGAGCAGTTTGGCGCAGCTGACGCCTCCCAATCGCTTGCCGCTGTAAAACGAACACCTCAGGGTGGGCCCGCTGATAGGGACGTCGCTGTCATACTCTACACCACAGGCACGACCGGGGTGCCCAAGGGCGTGATGCTGAGCCATGACAACGTGTGTTTTGGCGGCAAGACGTCGGCCACATTGCGATCCATGACGATAGACGATCTGATTTACGGTGTGCTGCCGACAACCCATGTCTTTGGCTTGTGTTCCGTGCTGGTGGCAGCCGTCTATGCGGGTGCACCTGTGCGTCTCGTGCCGCGTTTCGTGGTGGCGGATGTGTTTGATGCGCTGCGCGATGGCATCACACTGTTTTCTGCTGTGCCGCAGATGCATGCGCTGTTGATGGCCCATGCAAGGGCTTTGGGAGAGCGTGCGCTTGGTTCGGACACGTTGCGTTACGTGTCTTCGGGTGCAGCGCCTCTCGACCCCACATGGAAGCGCGAGGCAGAGGCGTTTTATGGCGTCGCACTCCAGAACGGCTATGGCATGACCGAAAGCACGGCTGGCATTGCCGCGACGTTGAATGCGATTGGCGATCCGGACACTTCGGTTGGCCCAGCACTTCCGGGGATCGAGGTGCGGGTGGATACATCCGTACCCGGCGGCGGCGATGGAGCGGGCGAGGTTCTGACCCGCGGTCCACACGTCATGCCCGGCTATTTTCGAAATCCCGAGGCGACAGCGGAAGTGCTGGGCCGGGATGGCTGGTTGCGCACGGGAGATCTGGGAAGGTTGGATGATACCGGCCGCCTGCACATTCTGGGGCGCTCAAAAGAGTTGATCATCCACGGCGGTTTCAACGTCTATCCACCCGAAGTCGAGGCGGCGTTGAACGACCATGTGGACGTTGTGCAGGCCGCAGTTGTAGGCCGTCCCGTATCTGGAGACGAAGAGGTGCTTGCCTTTGTTCAGATCGCGCAGGGGTGTGACTTGAGCGTTGAAACCTTGCGCGCCTTTGTGGCTGAGCGCTTGGCAGGGTACAAACGCCCCGCGCGCTATGTGTTGGCGACATCATTGCCTGCAGCCCCAACGGGTAAGATATTGAAACACAAGCTGATTGAGGTGTTTGCCGATCAGTTGACGTGATTGATGGATGCCCCGCAAGCTGGTGGTTCTGCGGAGTTGATCCAAGACCGGAGTGAGTTGCGCAAACGTCCATAGCGTTTGACGAAGTACCTGAGACACCACCTATCACCTGACGCGTTGAAATCATGGATTTCAGGCGGCGTTAGGTGAGTCACGTTTTTTTTCGCATAACGCTTTAGGTCCACGTGCCGTTGGCAGCGGCACGGATGGCGCTGATGTTTTCACCATAAGGTGCCGGGTTCGAAGCTGACCCGCCCTTGAAAACGGCAGAACCTGCCACCAGCACATCGGCCCCCGCCTTAGCGACAAGCGGCGCGGTCTTTGGGTCCACACCACCGTCGATTTCGATATGCACAGGGCGGTCGCTGATCATGGCACGCAGTTCTGAAATTTTCGCCGTCATGTCGATGAATTTTTGCCCGCCAAAGCCGGGATTGACTGTCATCACGCAAACCAGATCAACCATGTCCAGCAATTCGCCTATCGCAGAGGCGGGTGTGCCGGGGTTCAGCGCCACGCCTGCTTTCATGTCCGCGCCGCGGATCGCCTGCAGCGTGCGGTGGATGTGCGGTCCGGCCTCAACATGGGCGGTCAGAACGTCTGCGCCTGCATCTGCGAAAGCGTCAATATAGGGGTCCACGGGCGCGATCATCAGATGCACATCCATGACGCCCTTGATGTGGGGGCGGATGGCGGCGCAGGTGGCGGGTCCGAAGGTGATGTTGGGCACGAAGTGCCCGTCCATCACGTCCACATGAATCCAGTCCGCACCTTGGGATTCGACCGCCGCGCATTCCGCTCCGAAATTGGCGAAGTCAGCGGCCAGGATGGACGGTGCGATCTTGATTGAGCGGTCAAAGGGCATTGGGGCCTCCGTAGCATGTGTGCCTGCCCTATAACGGTCCGGCGGGATGCTGGAAAGGGTCCCTCCGGGGGGATTTTTGGGGAACAGAGAAGGGGCGGGCGTCAGACCTGATAATAGTCGCGATACCAATCGACGAAATGTTGGATACCGGTTTGGATGGGTGTTTGGGGTCGCTTGCCTGTGAGCGTCTCCAAAAGGCTGGCGTCGGCCCATGTTGCGGGCACATCACCGGGCTGCATGTCATGGTAGGTTTTGATCGCCTCGCGTCCGCAGGCCTGTTCGATGGCGGCGATGAACTCCATCAGCGGCACGGGGGCGCCATTGCCAATGTTGACCACGCGATGCGGAGCGACTGGCGAAAGGCTGTCATTCGCGACGGGTGTGTCCCCGGGTACGGCGTCGATCAGCGCAAGGATGGCCGCGGTCAGATCGTCGATATAGGTGAAGTCGCGTTTCATGTCGCCGTGATTGTAGATGTCGATGGGATCGCCGTTCAGGATGGCTTTGGTGAATTTGAAATGCGCCATGTCGGGCCGCCCCCAAGCCCCGTAAACCGTGAAAAAGCGGAACATGGTGATGGGCAGGGCGTATAGGTGGGCATAGCTGTGCGCCATGTTTTCCGTCGCCTTTTTGGTGGCGGCGTAGAAAGACATCTGATGATCCGAGCGGTCGGTTTCCACATAGGGCATCTGCGTATTGGCCCCGTAGGCCGAAGACGTGGACGCGAGCAGCATGTGTTTTGGAGGTGTGTTGCGCGCCGCTTCGAGCAGTTCAAAGGTGCCCATAAGGTTTGCTTCGACATAGGTTCGGGGCGCTTCGATCGAATAACGCACGCCGGCCTGAGCTGCGAGGTGAATGACCGCGTCAAATTCATATTCCGCAAACAACCCGTTCAGAACACCAGGTGTTTCAATGCGTTCTTCGACATCTACGTAGCCTTGGGACTGGCGTAACATGGCCCGTCTGCGTTCTTTCAGCGTGACGTCGTAATAGTCGCTCATCGCGTCCAGCCCGACCACGTTCCATCCAGCAGCCAGCAAGGCCTGCACGGTGAAGTAACCGATAAATCCGGCTGATCCGGTGACGAGAGCGGTGCGTGTCATGCTGATATCCTGCACTGTTGCCATGCTTGTGCCTTCAGAGACCTGAATTTACTAGCAACAAGTTAATTTGACATTTGAATTAAAGGGCGCAACGGTGCGCAAGTCAGGGAGGATCAAAGACATGCATCGCAAATTGTTGACAGGTGTGTTTCTGTCGGTCTGGGCCGTCAGCGCGCAGGCGGCTGATTTGCCTTTTGCGGAGCCCATTTACCCTGATGTCGATGCTGCGCAGGTCGCTTTGGGGCAGTTGCTGTTTTATGACCCCATCTTGTCAGGCTCCAAGACCGTGTCCTGTGCCACCTGTCACCATCCGAATTTTGGGACGGGCGATGGCGTGTCCTTGGGATTGGGAGATGGCGGCGTTGGTCTTGGCCCTGATCGCAAAGCGGTGGCGGACAACGTGCCTGAACAGCGGATCCCGCGCAACGCGCCGCCTTTGTTCAACCTTGGCGCGACTGAATTCACCGTCTTTTTCCATGATGGCCGGCTGGAGGCTGATCCGTCTCGCCCGTCAGGTATTCGCACGCCGTTGGGCGCTGAGATGGAGGCGGGTTTTGCCTCGGCGTTGTCGGCCCAATCCATGTTTCCCGTTTTGTCAGCGGACGAAATGGCGGGCCACTACACCGAGAATGACGTTGCCAAGGCAGTCCGTCAGGGGCTGCTGACTGGCCCCGGTGGCGCGTGGGATGTGTTGGCCAAGCGGGTTGAGGCGCTTCCTGAATATCGCGCCCGTTTCGACGCCGTTATTGGGCCAGAGCCGATCCACTTTACCGACATTTCGGATGCGATTGCGACTTTTCTTGATTTCGAGTGGCGTGGAGTGGCGAGCCCTTTTGATCTCTACCTGCGCAACGGGACCGAGATGGAACCGGCAGCCATGCGCGGTATGGAGTTGTTTTACGGTGATGCGGGCTGTGCGACCTGCCATTCCGGGCGTTTTCAAACCGATCACGGTTTTCATGCCATTGCGATGCCTCAGATCGGGCCCGGCAAGGCCGCGCGATTTGAATCCCACGCCCGCGATGTGGGGAGGATGCGTGTCACCGGGCGGGCCGAGGATGCCTATGCGTTCCGCACGCCGCCCTTGCGCAACGTGGCCGAAACAGCGCCTTACGGGCACACGGGTGCCTATGCGACGCTCGAAGGCGTGGTGCGCCATCACCTTGATCCCGTCGCCAGCCTGCGCGCTTACGACCCGAGCCAAGCCATCATGCCCGGATTTAAGGCCGACGACTTGCGAGTTGTCAGTGACCCGGCCGAAATTGAGGCCATTGCGCAGGCCAATGTGTTGGCGCCTATGTCGCTGAGTGATGAAGGGGTGGCGGATATCATCGCATTCTTGCGGGCGCTGACGGATCAGCAAAGCTTAAAAGGCGCTTTAGGGGTTCCTGCCTCTGTGCCCAGTGGGTTGCCGATTGATCGCTGAATGTAGCGCCCCTAGGGAAGTGCTTAAGGGGCGATACTGACGACCGTTTGATTGGTGTCGAGCGCGCGCCACGTGCTCCAATCGCCACGCGGCCAACGCATGCGGACCTTGACGCTGTGCGCGGAACCAACGCCGAAATGCTGTGGGCCAGATACGCCTCCGGCATGTCCACCACCGACGGTGATCTCGCGCGCCTGCACCTGCGTTCCGTCATCCACCTCAATCCACGCGCCGACTGCCTGCGTGTTGAGCCCGTTTTGGCGCGCGTCAATGCTGATCCAATTTCCTGTGACTGCACTCGTGTTCTGCCAGATTTCGAGCGGAGCCCGACGGTTCACCACGGCCAGATCCAGAAGCCCATCGCCGTTGAAGTCGACCAAAGCGGCCCCGCGCGAGCGGTGAACCGAGGCCACGCCTGCAACATCTCCTTTCTCGGCAAAGCTACCATTGGCTTGGCCGATCAGCAGGTTGTTGGGGTCTTCCATCGCGTTACCGGGCATTTGCTGCACATTGCCCTTGGCGATGAATACGTCATCGCGCCCGTCATTTTGCACATCCCCAAAGGCGATGTGCCAACCGGTCGAGGGCCGGCCGTCATCGCCAATGTAGGGCCGTTGTGCTGTTGTGCCCATGGCAAAGGGAACATCGCGGTAGGTCGGCAAGTCGCCCTGCTGTTGCATCAGGCGCTGGTCGCCCATGGAACTGAGGTAGACCTCGTCCCGGCCGTCCCGATCGATGTCGCGCACCGCGATGCCCATACCCCAAAGCATATGGCGGTCCCATCCATCTGCCTCGGTGTAGAGCCGCGGTGTGGCCTCCATCGCCCAGAGTTGTTCCTGTCCGTCGCGCACGTAGTAGTGACGGTCATTCGAGATCCGCAAGTCGGCACGCCCCGTACGCGCCCAGTCCGTGAACAGCATCGACAGGGCGCAATGTCCTGGTCCGAGGGTTGTGGTCGCATAGCCTTGCGGGCCGGGACGGTAGAGGATGTTGTCGTCGCAAGCCTCGAACGGGCCTTCGGGGTCGGCGCGGTCAACATAATGGCCGATGGCGAGGGTCGGTGCGCTTTGTCCGATTTCCCAAGTGGCAGAGAAAGCTGTGGACCACGAGTCCTGTTCGGTAAGCGGTTCTGCATCAAAGGTGCAGTCACCACGCCCGGTCAGGATCATGTCGGGCCCAAGGCGCAGGATCACCAGATCGAGGATTGCGTCGTTGTTGATGTCCAGCGGATAGGCGCCAGTGGTGGCCGTGATGTCGAGGGCAGTGGGGGTGGCTTGCTCAAAGGTGACAGCGCCGCCGTGGGCTGACGTGTTACGCAACAGGATCGGGGGATTGGCCCCGCCTGCGGCAACAATGTCGGGGCGCATGTCGCCGTCACAATCCAGCACTGCAAGTCCGCCGCCCACAAAGTGCTCCCAGCCTCCGTCGTAGACGTGTAGGGGCACCGGGACGGGCGTAAACGAGGGATCAGCAGACCAAGCCATGCCTGGTGCCAGCGCAAGAGCGAGCATTGCGCAACCTGCGATCCGTGCAGCCCGTGGGCGGCGTCTTGCCACGACGTGCGCATCGAACGGGCTGTGACCGAGGGGATCAGACCGCATCAGCCAAAGCCTCGACCGCATCGTCCTGAACAAATTCAAGCGCATAGGCTGCGGCTCCGCGTGCCCACATCAACGTATCCCACTTGTGCACAACGACCTGAGGTGCCGGCTTGTCGATTTCCACGATGCTCTTTTGCATCTGCTCGATCACGGCATCGGCGTAGAGGTGGTCAAATTCCATTTGCTCACCTGCGAGGATCACCAGTTCCGGGTCAAAGATGTTGACGAGATTCGCCAATCCCATGGCAAACATCTTGCCAGCCCGTTCAACCACGGTGCGTGCAGTGGGATCACCTGCGCGGGCGGTGCTCAGGATGGTGGCAACGGCTTGGGACGTGGTTTGGCCCGCGCCGACACCACCGACACTGGCGGCCTCGCGCACCAATGCGTAATCGGCCACATAAGCCTCAAGGCAGCCGCGCTGCCCGCAGCGGCATAACGCGCCGTCCAGATGCACCTTGGTGTGTCCGAATTCCGCACCGCATCCGCGCGTACCGCGGTAAACCTTGCCGCCCAGCACCATCCCCATGCCGACACCGCTTTCGATGGTGATGACAATGAAATCGGAATGGTCCTTGCCCTTGCCAAAGGTCAGTTCGGCCATGGCCACGAGGTTGGCGTCATTGTCGAGATAAACGGGGATGCCCAGATGTCCGCGTAGGACGTCGCCCAGCTGAACGTTGCGTTGATCAAGAGAGGGCGACCAATAGATCAGCCCATGTTCCGCATCCACGATCCCGGCCAGCCCAACGCCGACACCCGATATATCGCCAAGGCCGTGCCCGCTGTCTGCAATCAGCGCCTCAAGACCTGCAGCGATTTCCTGTGCCAGCTCAACAGGCGAATGCTGGGTCTTGGTCAGCGTGTGGACATGATCTGCCACATGGGCACCCTCAAAATCCATCAATACGCAGGAAATCGCGTGATCCGATACTTTCAACCCAGCCACCAGATGTGCCGGTCCCGAAATCTTCAGATCGACCCTCGGACGACCACGCGCAACTTCGTCTGCACGTGATTCGCGGGGCACTTCTTCGATCAATCCACCACGCAAAAGGTCGGCTGTTACAGAGGTCACGGTGGCCCGGCTGATGCCCGTGCGTTGAGATAAATCGATGCGGGGCAGGGGGCCATGCTGGGAAATCTCCCGCAAAACCAGCCGTCTGCTTTCGACCTTTTGATGACCGAATACCATTGATATTACTTTCTTTTTTCTCCCCGCCGCAGGTCATTGCCCGCAGCCCCTGATATGGATACTGACGCTTTTTTGCAAAGCTGTCCAATTTAATTTGCTTTTCGAATTTAAACGGCTAACAATAAGCGAACCGCACTGACGCAACACTGCAGAGCGGCAAAAGTCTTTGGGAGGACTCACATGAAACGACGCACGCTAATCGGCGCCCTCGCGGCTGCCACAATGCTCTCGACCCCAGTCTTTGCGGACGGCCACGGTGTAACCGTTGGCGTCAGCTGGTCGAACTTCCAGGAAGAGCGCTGGAAAACAGACGAAGCCGCCATCAAGGCACAGCTGGAAGAGCTGGGCGCGACATATATCTCTGCAGACGCGCAGGCTTCTGCCGCCAAGCAGCTGACAGACGTTGAAGCGCTGATCGCTCAGGGTGCAGATGCCCTGATCATTCTGGCCATGGACAAAGATGCCATCGGCCCCGCCATCGACCAAGCTGACAATGAAGGCATTCCGGTTGTGGGTTATGACCGTCTCATCGAAGACGACCGTACCTTCTACCTGACTTTTGACAACAAAGGCGTCGGCCGCATCATTGCCGAAACCGTCAAGGCGGCGCAGCCGACCGGCAACTATGCCATTATCAAGGGCGACAAGGGCGATCCAAATGCCGGTTTCCTTCTGGAAGGCATGATGGAAGTTATTGGTGACGATGTTGCAGCTGGCAAGATCACCATCGTCGGCGAGGCATTCTCGGATGGCTGGAAGCCTGACAATGCGCAAAAGAACATGGAACAGATCCTGACAGCGGCCAACAACAATGTTGACGCGGTTCTGTCCCAGAACGACGGCATGGCCGGTGGTGCAATCGCCGCTCTGCAAGCGCAGGGCCTTGATGTGCCAGTTGGTGGCCAGGACGGCGACCACGCCGCTCTGAACCGTGTTGCCCGTGGCGAGCAGACCGTGTCGGTCTGGAAAAACGCTCTGGATCTGGGTGGCAAAGCCGCTGAGATCGCTGTTGCGCTGGCCGGTGGCACTGCCCTGGCTGATGTGGACGGTGCCGAGAAATGGTCCGGTGGTGAGAAGGGCGTTGAAATGAACGCAATCTTCCTCGCACCTACGCCGATCACCAAAGACAACATCAGCGCCGTGATCGACGCAGGCCACATTGCCAAAGACAAAGTGTGTGCCGGTGCCATCGACGGTGTTGACGGCTGCTAAGACAGGGTTTCACCCTTCTGCACCGGCGGCGCGTTCGTTTGCCGCCGGTGCGTATCCACCCTTTTTCCATGACATCATCTGCGTGCGCGCACCGCTCGGGACATGCTCGTGTGGTCACAGCCGCCCTGTATCCGGGACACCAAGATGACTGATACTTCGCAAGACACGCCGCAAAGCGCCGGCGCTCCGACCCCGCCACCTGCCAAAGGTCTGATGGGTCGTTTTCTGCAAGCCACCGAGCTTGATACCCGCCTTTTGGGCATGTTGGGTGCGCTGGCCCTGATCTGGATCGGCTTTCACATGTACGGCGCGCTGGTCAACGGATTTGGCGCATTCCTGACGCCGCGCAACCTGTGGAACCTCAGCGTTCAGACGTCTTCGATTGGCATTATGGCCTGTGGCATGGTTCTGGTGATCGTGACCCGCCATATCGATCTGTCCGTCGGGTCTGTCCTCGGATTTTGCGCCATTGTCATGGGTGTTACACAGGTCTGGTTTCTGCCACAGCTTGTGGGTCTGGAACATTGGTCGATCTGGATCATCGCCGTCATCGTGGGCCTGATCACGGGCACGATCGTGGGCGCGTTCCACGGCTACATGATCGCTTACATGCAAATCCCGGCCTTTATCGTCACGCTTGGCGGCTTGCTGGTCTGGCGCGGGGCCGCGTTCCTCGTGGCGCGCGGTGAAACGATTTCGCCCGTTGACAGCACGTTCCGCCTGCTGGGCGGCACACCCGAAGGCGCTGTTGGCGCGACAGGGTCCTGGATCGTGGGCATCATTGGTGTCGCGGTTGTCGTGTCCCTTGTCTTCGCCGGTCGCAAGCAACGCGAAAAGCACGGGTTTGCACAGCGCCCCATGTGGGCTGACAGCTTTATCGCGTTGATCAGTGGCGCAGCCGTGATCGGTGCGGTTATGTTGGTCAATGCCTATCCATGGCCACGCGGCGTTGTGCGCCGTTACGCCGAAGCCGAAGGCATCACCATCCCCGAAGGTGGTCTGTTCATCAGCCACGGTTTTGCCATCCCGGTCCTGATCCTGCTGGCCGTGGCCATTGCCATGACCCTGCTGATGAGCCGCACGCGCTTTGGCCGCTACGTTTACGCCATTGGCGGCAACCCGGAAGCGGCAGCGCTTGCAGGCATCAACACCAAATGGATGACGGTCAAGATTTTTGCCCTCATGGGGTTCCTGACCGGCCTGTCTGCCTCGGTGGCCTCAGCCCGCCTGGGGTCTGCGACCAATGCGCTCGGGACGCTCGATGAGCTCTACGTCATCGCAGCAGCCGTCATCGGCGGCACATCTCTGGCTGGTGGCGTGGGTACGATCTACGGTGCCATCCTTGGGGCTTTCGTCATGCAATCCCTGCAAACCGGCATGGTGTTGATCGGTTTCGATGCGGCCATCCAACAGGTCGTTGTCGGTTCGGTTCTGGTGCTGGCCGTCTATCTGGATAACCTCTATCGGAGGGCTTCGAAATGAGTGCTTCTAAGCAAATTGATCGCACTGGCACACCGCTGGTCGATATGCGCGACATCTGCATTTCCTTTGGTGGGGTGCACGCGGTGGACCATGTCTCGGTTGATCTTTACCCCGGTGAAGTTGTCGGCCTGCTGGGTCACAACGGTGCGGGCAAATCGACCCTGATCAAGATCCTGTCGGGCGCCTATGGCAAGGATTCGGGCGACATCTACGTCAACGGCGAGAAGGTCACGATCAACTCGCCCCGCGATGCGCGTGCCCACAATATCGAGACGATCTACCAGACGCTGGCCTTGGCCGACAATCTTGATGCAGCTTCCAACCTGTTCCTCGGACGGGAACTGGTGTCATCCATCGGCTTTGTCGACGATGACGCGATGGAGGCCGAGACACGCAAGATCATGGCGCGTCTCAATCCGAACTTCAAAAAGTTCAAGGACCCGGTGTCGGCCTTGTCTGGTGGTCAGCGCCAGTCTGTCGCCATTGCGCGCGCGGTCTATTTCAACGCCCGCATCCTGATCATGGACGAACCAACGGCGGCCCTTGGCCCGCATGAGACACAAATGGTGTCCGAATTGATCCAGCAATTGAAAGCGGATGGCATTGGCATCTTCCTGATCAGCCACGACATTCATGATGTGATGGAGCTGTGTGATCGCGCGTCGGTGATGAAAAACGGAAAATTGGTTGGTACGGTTGACGTTGACGATGTGACGGACGATGACCTGCTTGGCATGATCATTTTGGGCAAGCATCCGAGCGAGGCGTAATGGACGGTGGGACGGCACAGGACGGGGCTATCGGCCTTGTGGCTGATGTAGGCGGGACGAATACCCGCCTTGCCTTTGTTGGGCGCGACGGGGTTCTGGGGGACACCGTCGTCAGCCAGCGCAATGCATCCCATGGCGGGTTTCTGGATCTGGTGCGCACCTATCTGGCGGGTCGCACCTGTCCTGATCTTGTCGTCATTGCCGTGGCCGGACCGGTGGCGGGCCGTCATGCCCGTCTGACCAACCGCAACTGGGATTTTGACGCCGATGCATTGGCCATGCAGCTTGGCGCATGTGAAGTCACGTTGATGAACGACCTTGAGGCTTTGGGTCAGGCGGTGCCAACCGTTGCCGCAGATGCAGTTGAACCCTTGCACGAGGGTGCCCGTCTGGGCCGCTCTGGTCAGGCGCTGGTGGTTGGCCTTGGCACCGGGTTCAACGTCTCGGCCGTGGATATGGAAAGCGGTGTGGTCTTCACTGCCGAGCAAGGCCACGCAAGCCTTCCGGTCAGCGTGATGGCCGTGTTGCGCGCTCATTTGCCCGACACGTCGCGTTTTGAGACTGTGGAGAACCTGTTTTCCGGCGTTGGTCTGGTGCGTCTGGCCCAGGTCATTGGCGTTGACGTCGACACCGCCGAGGCACTGGCCAAAAGTGATGATCCCCGCGCCCGGGAGGCGATGGAGACCTGTGCAGAAGCGTTTTCGTTGATGGTGCGTGAATTGGCCTACGCGTATTTCCCGCGCGCGGGCCTTTACTTCAACGGGTCACTGGCCAAGTTTCTGCTGGCGCCAGAGCGGCGCGAAAACGTTCTGAAGCCGTTGCGCGACGATGCCAGCTTTGATGGGCAGTTTGCCCGCATTCCCGCATTCCTGTTTGTGTCCGACACGGTTGCATTGGGTGGGTGCACGGCGCGCTTGTTGGCGCGCGCACGGCAAGCGGACGTTTAGGCAAAGTTCAGCGCAACCGATCCGAAGGACCCAAAATCTGCGTCAATCTGCGTGCCTGCTGGGCATTCGATGGGTCGGATAAAGCTGCCGGACAGGATAACCTGCCCCGCTTTGATCCGATTGCCATAAAGCGCCATGCGCTGCGCCAGCCAGACCAGGCTTTCAACCGGATCATTTAGTACACCCGCGCCAAGGCCAGTTTCCTCAACCGTTTCGCCGACCCTGACGATGGCCCCGACCCAGCGGAGGTTTTCGGGCTTGTGCCGTTCGAGCCCCATCACGATCCCCGCATTGGCGGCGTTGTCAGAGATCGTGTCAAAGACCTTGCGCGCTTGGCCTGTGGTGGGGTCGGTGCGCAGGATGCGGGTGTCGAGGATTTCCAGCGCCGGGGCGACATAACCGGTGGCGGCAAGCACATCGTCGCGCGTCACATCCGCGCCGCCGATATCGGATTTCATCACAAAAGCGATCTCGGCCTCAATCCTTGGTTCGATGAAATGTCCGGCGGGGATTGTCGCGCCTGTGTCAAACTGCATTGAGCGCGTCAGCACCCCGCTGTCGGGAATGTCGATGTTCAGCGCCATTTGCATGGCTCGGCTGGTCAGCCCGATTTTCCAGCCAACCACCGGATCTCCGGCAGCGACTTTGGCGTCCACGAATTGAGTCTGGATCGCATAGGCGTCGTCCATGGTGATATCGGGGTAGGCCACCGACAATACGCCAATCTGGGTGCGGGTGCGTTCGGCCTGCAGCAGGGCAGCGGCTGCGTTTTTGTGCTGTTCAGGTGTCATCTGCCACCTCGGAGCGCAGGGTGCCGATGCCCTCAGCCGCTACTTCGACCACGTCACCGGGCATCAGGAATTTGGGCGGATCGAACCGCGCCCCTGCGCCTGTGGGCGTGCCTGTGACGATGATGTCTCCGGGGACAAGTGTGGTGAAAGTCGAGATGTAAGCGATCTGACGGCGGATGGGGAACAACATGCGCGAGGTGCGGTCGTCTTGGCGCAACTCCCCGTTCACGTGGGTGGTGAGGCGGATGTCGTCGAGTTGAGCGCCGTGGGTGAAAGGCACGAGCCACGGACCCATGGCGCCGGAATTGTCCCAGTTTTTGCCTTGGGTGACATTGAATTTGGCGTGTCGGACCCAGTCGCGAATTGTGCCCTCGTTGCAGAGCGTTAGGGCCGCGATGTGGTCATAGGCGTCGGCCTCGACGATGCGTCGCCCGGCTTTGCCGATAACAATCGCGATCTCGCCCTCATAGTCGAGTTTCTCGCTTTCTGGCGGGCGAATGATGGGCTGCGCATGGCCCGTGAAACTGCGTGGAAAACGCGGGAAGAGGGACATGTTCGGCGGCGCGTCCTGCCCGTCTTTGTATTCCGCATTGCGGTCGGGGAAGTTAACGCCGACGCAAATGATTTTTTCGGGGTTGGGCACGGGGATTTGGTAGGTGACATCGGTGTGCGTGGCGCTGCGCCCTGCGGCGGCTCGGGCCAGCGCGTGCAGGCCGTCGTTTTCGATGACCTCACGCAGAGTGGGCCAGTTGGGGAAGTTGGGCGAGAGCGGGATCATGCCGCCTTCGGCCACTGCGCCGTAATAGGTGTCCCCTTGGGTTGTGTAGGTGGCGAATTTCATGTGGCCCTCGCAAGCTCCAAAATGGTGTCAAAGGCCACGTCAAAGTCACGCTGTTCACAGTCAAATTGACCGGCCTGAAAGCGGATGACCTTGGTGCCATCTACGTTGGTTTGGGTAAGGTAAATGCGCCCGTCATCGTTGATCCGGTCCACGAGGGCTTGGGTGTCGTCATCCGAAGTCCCTGCAACCTTGAACGTCCAGAGCGACAGGATCGGGTTGGTCACAACCTCGATCTCAGGTTCTGCGCGCAGCCGTTCGCACAAGGCTTGCGACCACATAACGTGGTTGCGGATTCGCACGCGCAGCCCCTCCATTCCGTAATGTCGCATCAGGAACCAGAGTTTCAGTGCGCGAAAACGGCGGCCCAGCGGGATTGACCATTCGGAATAGTCGATGATGTCCTCGGCTCCGTGGGTCTTGAGGTATTCGGGGCGGATGGCGAGGGTTTGGCGCAGCACGTCCGGATCACGCAGGAAGTGCGCGGCACAGTCGAATTGCGCGCCGAGCCATTTGTGCGGGTTGAAGACAATGCTGTCGAACTGTTCGGCCCCCGCCCAAAGGGTGCGGAATTCGGGGCAGATCATGGCTGTGCCGGCCCATGCGGCGTCGAGATGAGTGTAAAGGTTGTGTTCTTTTGCAACGGCGGCGACCGCTTGCAGGTCATCGCACGCGCCCATGCCGGTGGCCCCCGTGGCTGCGATGATGCCTGCGGGAACGCGTCCGGCCAATTTGTCCTCGGCAATTGCGGCCTCAAGGTCGAGCGGGTCCATGGCGCGCAGGTCTCCGGTGGTGCGGATCTTGACCAGATTGTCGGACCCGATTCCGGCGATCCAGATGGCGCGGTCGATGGACGAATGCACCTGATCCGAGCAGTAGATGCGCAAGGTGGGCTGGCCGTGCAGCCCTTCGATATTGCCACGAAAGTTCAGCGCGCGTTCTCGCATGTTGAGCACCGCCGCCAGTGTGGCTGATGATGCACTGTCTTGGATCACACCTTGGTAGCCGTCTGGCAGGCCCAGCCCTTGCCGCAGCCAGTCGAGCATCTTGGTTTCCATCTCGGTGGCGGCGGGCGAGGTCTGCCACAACATGCATTGCGGGGCGATGATCGAGGTCAGGAATTCGGCCAGCACGGAGGCAGGTGCGGCGTTGGAGTTGAAATAGGCAAAGAAGCGCGGGTGCTGCCAATGGGTGATCCCGGGCATCACGATGCGTTCGAAATCGGCCATGATCGCGCCTAGGTCGGTGCCGTCCTCGGGCGGGCTTGGGGCGAGTTGGGCGGCGATGTCGCCGGGCGCGGTTTGTGCGCGCACGGGGCGGTCGCGGATGGTTTTGTGGTAGTTTGCCCCCCAATCTGCGGCGTCACGGGCGTGTTTGGCGAAATCATCCCAGCTCATCTTGGTCCTTTCGGCGGGCCACATAACATGTGGGCCTTACGGGGGCGGCACTCAAGGTACGTCTTGTCGGGTCTAGGGTGCCACGATCGGCTGTGCCTTGAGAAGAGGTTCGAGTGTTGCAACCCCGTCAAATACACTGCCTTCCTCGAACCAGCTGCGCGGGGCAGGCGCGCCCCAGAGCGTTTGGCGCGAGGGATCCTTGAGGTCCCATTTGATTGGTTCGTGGTCGGGATCGACGGTTTGGTAGTCCGAGCAGTAGATCTCGGTCCGGTGGCCGTCGGGGTCGCGCACGTAGAGAAAAAATGCGTTGGAGATGCCGTGCCGACCGGGCCCGCGTTCGATGTTGTCGCGGTAACCTGTCGTGCTCATCAGATCGAGCAGGTCGATGATGTTGAGCGGGGTCGGCACCCAGAAGGCGGAGTGGTGCAGGCGTGGCCCAACGCCATTGGTGAAGGCGATGTCATGAACGCCGCCTTTGCGGTGCATCCATGCGGCCCATGACTTTCCTGTCTCTGCGTCCTCGGTATATTCCGTCGTCCGGAACCCCATTTGGGTGTAGAAGGCAACCGCCCCGTCCACGTCTGAAGAGAACAGGTTAAAGTGGTCGATCCGCAGCGGTTTGACCCCTTTGTAGAGCGCGTATTTCTGCGCAATTGTCGGCAGACGGTCCATCTGGACGTAGAATTCCAGCGGCACACCCCATGGGTCCTGAGTTTGCAAAACGCGGCCCATGAAGGGGCGTTCAATCCAAGTGGTGGGCAGGTTTTGACTGTCAAACCATGCGGCGGCTTTGTCGAGATCAGGGTGGTCGTACAGCTTGAACCCGAGCCGTGAGACATCAGGGGCTTGGCTTTCGCGCAGGATAACGCAGTGGTGGCCGCGTTCTTCCATGGCGCGCAGATAGATTGTGTCTGCGTCCTCATGCGTGACCTGCAGCCCGAGCGTATCGACATAGAAGTGCCGTGAGGCGGCCAGATCCGTCACCCGGTATTCCACATGGCTGAGCCGCACGATGTTGAAGGGCGGGTAGAGCACGGGCGGTGGGACGGGCATGGTGGTCTCTTTTCAAAATGGGCGGCTGGCGCCGCACGCGATTTAACTTTTGATTTGAGGGGCTTTCCGCCCCTCAAACTCCCCGATGGTATTTATGGTCAGAAGAAATCTGAGGCGCTTGGACTTTGGTTTAGATCGTATCGTGCTTTCTGTTGTATTTCGCGGCACGCGAACAGGAATGCAGGATGCCAAGGATGAAGTACCAACTCCCCCTTAGGCTCCAAGTTTGGGGATTTTGGGGTCTCCTGTGGCAAAACCGATGTGTTTTTGCTCCATGTAGAATTCAAACGACCAGTCACCTCCATCGCGGCCTATGCCACTGGCTTTGACGCCGCCAAAGGGTGTCGGCAGGTGTCGTACATTGGCAGAGTTGACCCAGATCATCCCTGCTTCGAGCTTTTCGGTGAACCGCATCGCGCGAGTGACATCGGACGTCCAGACATAGCCGGTAAGCCCGTAGGCGGTGTCATTTGCGATGCTCAGGGCCTCGTCTTCGGTTTTGAACCTTATCGAGGTGAGAACGGGACCGAAGATTTCATCCTGCGCGATTTTCATGTCATTCGTGGCGTGGGTGAAGAGTGTGGGTGCCACGAATTGCCCGATGTCGCCGACGCGTGTGCCGCCTGCGGCGATTGTAGCGCCTTCGGATGTTGCGGTGTCAAAGCTGGCCATGACTTTGGTGCGGTGGACCTCGTGGATAAGAGGGCCGACTTCTGTCTTTGGGTCCAACGGGTGACCGACTTTGATCGCTTTGGCGCGGGCGGCGAGTTTTTCCTCGAAATCGTTGGCAATGGTGTCTTGGACCAGCAGCCGGGAAGACGACGTACAGCGCTCGCCGTTAAGCGAGTAGATCATGAAGATCGCTGCATCGAGTGCGTTGTCCAGATCGGCATCATCGAAGACTACAACCGGGTTCTTGCCGCCCAGTTCAAAATGCACCCGTTTCAGCGTGGCCGATCCTTGGGCCATGATTGCAGAGCCGGTTTTGCTTTCGCCGACAAAAGCGATGGCGCGGATGTCGGGGTGTTCGGTGAGTGCGCGCCCTGCATCTTCGCCCATGCCGTTGACGAGGTTCCAGACACCCGGTGGTAGACCAGCCTCTTCTGCGATGTCGAGCAGAATGCGCGCAGTCCATGGGCTGAGTTCAGCAGGTTTGTGAACAACGGTGCAACCGGCTGCGAGCGCCGGTGCAATCTTCCAGGTCGACAGCATGAAAGGTGTATTCCAAGGGGTGATCACGCCCACCGGGCCGATGGGCACGCGGGTGGTGATGTTCATCAGTGTCGGCGATGGCAGGGATTGCCCGTCGCGTGCAGACGGCGCCCGGTCGGCAAAAAAGCGAAAGTTGGCGGCCCCGCGCAGGGCGGCCTTGGACATGAAGCGCAGGGCTTGGCCCGTGTCCCAGCATTCGCATAGGGCAATCTCTTCGGCGCGGGATTCGATCCCGTCAGCGATGGCGTGCAGGATCCGTTTGCGCTCGGCAGCGGCCGTGTCACGCCACGCGGGAAAGGCGGCTTTGGCCGCTTGGGCGGCAGCGTCAATGTCGCGTGCATCGCTACGGGCGACGCGCGCGATGTGGCTATCATCCACAGGGGAGGTTGTATCGAACCACGCGCCGTTTTGCGCAGGCTGCGCCTGTCCGCCGATATGATTCAAAACGCCCGTTTCGCCGATGCGTGCCAGATGTGGGGCCAATTTCGCGAGGTTCGAGTCCAGATCTGACATCGGTGGCTCCTGCCTGAATTTCCAGCATTGGTTCATATAATGAACCGTTAGACGCAAAAATATATTGCAAGGGAGTTTGCGTTGCGTCAAGCTGAAACCATGTCGACGATTTCAAAAGCGTTGTCCCTGTTGGATCTGTTCACCGAAGCGCAACCGCGTCTTGGTTTGTCGGATGTGCAACGCCTCACGGGGCGGGACAAGGCAACGGTACATCGCCACCTGAGTGCGCTTGAAAATGTGGGATATCTCGAGCAGGACACGGACACACGTGCCTATCGTCTGGGGCCTGCGCTGACACGTCTTGCCGGAATGCGCGCCCGAACAGTGCCCGAGGTCGAGATGGTGCGCAGCGTCATTGATGCGCTGAGCCGAAGGGCGGGGGAGTTGGTGCACATCTCGCGCTTACAGCGGTTTGATCTTGTCGATGTCTATCACGCAGAGCATCACGACCACCCAGTGCGTGTCAGCTTTGACGCCTATGGTTTGCCCCCTCTGTTCGCCACTGCGTCTGGCAAGGCGTATCTGGCGTTTTCGACCGCTGCGATGCTCGACATGGCTTTGGATGACTCGCGCACCTATCAGGCTGGAAGCTCCCGTCCGGATCGCGAAACCATTGCGAATGAGTTGGCGCTGATTGCACAGCGCGGTCATGCCAGCAATCGCGACACGTTGCGCCTTGGGGTCTCTTCGGTCGCAATTCCGGTTTTTGATAGCGCCTCGCGCCCGTTTGCCACGTGTTCCATCGCCTTTCCTTCGAGCAGGGGCGGACCTGCACGTGAACAGGAACTGGCAACCCTGCTGATGACGGCAGGTCGTGACATCACCGAAGCCATGGGGGGCAATGTACCGCCCGAGGTTGAACAGATCTGGACACCGAGCCATGAAAGGGCCGCGTCATGAAGGACAGCAATTTCCTCAAGGAAAACAATGCCCGCCAGTTTTGGCATCCCATGGCTCATCCTGCCGACAGCATGGCCAACCCGCCCACCATCCTGACCGGGGGGGAGGGCGTTTACATCACGGATGTGGATGGACACCGTAGCATTGATGCGGTGGGCGGGTTGTGGAACGTGAACCTTGGTTATTCCTGTGCCCCGGTGAAGGCGGCGATTGCGAACCAGCTAGAGGCGCTTCCGTATTATTCGACGTTTCGAGGCACCAGCAACGACAAGGCGATTGAGCTGGCCTTTTTGCTGGCCGAGTTCTTTGGACCGGATGGCATGTCGCGCAGTTTCTTTACCTCGGGCGGCTCGGACTCCATCGAGATTGCCTTGAAACTCGCCCGTCAATATCACCGCATCCGTGGCGACGCTGCGCGAACCAAGTTCATCAGCCTCGACAAAGGTTATCATGGTACCCATTTTGGTGGTGCGTCGGTCAACGGCAACGCCAAGTTTCGCAACACCTACGAACCATTGATGGCAGGATGCTTTCACATTCCGGGGCCGTATCTTTATCGCAATCCCTTTGGCACCGAGAGTGCCGAGGAATTGGCCCATCTGAGTGCCGGGATGCTGGAGCGCGAGATCGCCTTTCAGGGGGCCAACACGGTGGCCGCCTTTGTGATGGAGCCTGTGCAGGGGGCGGGCGGAGTTATTCCGCCCCATCCGTCATTCATGCCGATGGTGCGCGATATCTGTGACAAACACGGTGTGCTGCTGATTGCGGATGAGGTCATTACCGCCTTTGGCCGCACCGGCACTGAAACCGGATCGCGCCATTGGGCTGTGCAGCCCGATCTGATGTGTACCGCCAAGGCGATCACCAATGGATATTTTCCGTTTGGGGCTGTGATGATCGCTGACAAGGTCGCAGCCGTGTTTGAAGATGACGACAGCGGCGCCGGATCCGTGGACAGCGGCTATACCTATTCTGGCCACCCGGTTGGCGCGGCGGCGGCCGTGGCAGCGGTGGAAGAGACCATGCGCATCCGCCCTTGGGAAAACGCAGCCCCGCGCGGGGCGGAACTGAAGGCGGGGCTTGAGGCGCTGGCCACACGCTATGACATAATAGGTGATGTGCGCGGCGAGGGCCTTATGTGCGCCATCGAATTGGTCAGCGATCAGGCCAAGAAGACCCCTGTGGGCAAGACGTTGCCCGTGGCTTTCCAAAAGGCCGCTTATGAAGATGGTGTGATGATCCGCGTGTCCGGCAACAACGCGATCTTCTCACCGCCCTTGGTGGTGGACGAAAACCACGTGCAAAAAATCCTGGCGGCGACCGAAACCGGCCTGAAAGCGATGATGGCGCAGGCGTGAAAAGCACCACGACCTCCCCTGCGCTCGAGAGTGCTGTTGCGTCAACGCAAATGCGTTCGCGTACGGTAGGGCCTGCATTTGCAAGTATGTGCGTGCCCGACAAGCGTTTTGATCTGCGGGATGTGACGAACTTTCGCCGGGGCCGGGGGGATTTGGTGTTTTCGGTGTTCATGGTCGCTGTGGCGCTGTTTTTCCTTGTGTTCTTTTTTACCCAGACGGGGTGGGAAGACCGTAAACTGCCTGCCAATATGGCGCGTTACTGGATGGATCAGTTTGGCATAACTGACCCGGATAAACGCCCCGCGCGTTTGGGCCGGATCCTGAAACAAAGCTGGATCGCGCCGATGGCTTGTCTCGTGATCCTCGTACCTGCGGCCATTTGGAACCTGCGTGGATCGCTGCGGTCTGTGCGCTGGCGCGCGCGTTTCGGTTTGCCCAATGCGGTGGCATATGAGCTCGGTCAATGGGGCCGCGCGCTGGAATATGTGGGCTGGTTCATTGCCTATACGCTGCTGGTGCCGGTGCTTGGCTATCTGGTGGCCACGCTATTGCTGGGCACAGCGTTGCCGTGGCGGTTGGGATATCGGGGGCTGCGCTGGATGGGGATCTGTCTGGCGGCGAGTTTCACCATCGTGCTGATCTTTCGCACAGGCCTGCAAATCCGCACGCCCGTGAACATTTGGCTTTATGATCAACTGCCGCAATCCCTGGAAACTTTCATGCAGGTGTGGTTCTGAGCGATGGACGCGTTTTGGGCAGGGCTGGAAAACTTAGCAAGCTGGCCCGTCATGGTCGCCATTCTGATCGGGTCGGTCGGAGGGCTGGCCATCGGAGCGGTGCCGGGAATTGGACCGGCCATTGCCATCGCGATCCTGCTGCCTGCCACTGTGTTTCTGGATGATCTGGTCAGCCTTGTGCTGCTGCTTGGGGTCTATGGGTCGTCGATGTATGGCGGGGCGATCCCGGCCATCCTGATCAACACGCCCGGAACGCCTGTGAACGCGCTGACCACCTATGATGGCTATGCGATGACGCGGCGGGGAGAGGCGGCGCGCGGGTTATCGCTGGCCTATGCGGCGTCCTTTTTCGGTGGGTGTTTTTCGATCCTTCTGGGTCTCGGCGCGCTGATGTTGTTTGGACCGTTTTTGCGTGACCTTGGAGCGCTGTTCGGGCAGCGCGACATCTTTATGGCTGCCGCCCTAGGGGCCGTATTGCTGATTGCGGCGCATCGGCAGTCCATGGGGATTGCGACGCTGCTGTTTGGCGTGGGGTTCCTGATTGCGCTGATTGGGCGGCAGTCGCTGAAACAGATCGACCGCTATACGTTTGATGTCGAATATCTCTATCCCGGCTTCAACCTCATCGTCGTGATCGTGGGGATCTTTGCGATTTCCCAAGCCCTGTATTTGCTGACGGGCAAGGACGCAGATCCACCCGAGGCGCGGCTCAAGGGTGGATTGCTGCGCGGGTTTGGCGAGTTGAAACAGCACCCTTTGGTGGTGACGATTTCGGCGGGATACGGGACGATCATGGGGATTATCCCCGGCGTGGGCGAGTTTGTGGCGCAGTTCTTCAGCTACTCGACCGCGCGCGCGCTGTCGAAAGATCCGGGCAAGTTTGGACGCGGCGCACCGGATGGGTTGATCGCGTCCGAGGCGTCGAACAACGCGGTGCCCGCGGCGGCCATGGTGCCGCTGCTGGCCCTTGGCGTGCCGGGTGAGGCGCTGACAGCCATGATGATGGTTGTTTTCTTTGACGCAGGCATCAAGCCGGGGCCAGACATTTTCGAGAACAATTCAGACTTCCTGTTTTCGCTGTTTATCGCGCTGCTGATCATCAACGTGCTGGTGGTACTGACGTTACTGGTATCCACGCGGTGGATTGCCAAGATCATCTACATCCCTAACCGCTTGCTGGGTGCGTTTATCCTGATCCTCGCCTTTGTCGGCGTCTTTTCGATCCGCAATTCGTTTCCGGATTGCATGTTTGCCGCCGGTTTCGGGTTTCTGGGCTATGTGTTGCGACGCCTTGACTGGCCGCTTGTGCCCATTGTGCTGGGCCTCGTCCTTGGATCGATCATGATCGAAAAGCTCACCGCAGGAGCCGGGCAAATCAAAACCGTCTTTGATCTGGTCAACCGCCCGGTTTCGGGCACTCTTTTTATCGTCATCGTGATGGTTGTCGCCTTCACGATCTACACAAGCCTCCGCACGAAGAGGTTCGAACACTAAAACCAAAAGCAACCAAACTCAGGGAGAGAATACATGAAAAAGCTTTTGACATCAGCGGCCTTCGCCTTGGCCGCGCTTGCTGGCTCCGCGATGGCCGAATACCCGACAGGGCCTGTGCAGTTCATCGTGCCGTGGCCTCCCGGTGATTTCGAAGACATCCTGACGCGCATGATCGCCGCCGACATGGCCGAGGCTACTGGTCAGCCTGCGTCTGTTGTGAACCGCCCCGGTGGCGGCGACGGGCCGTTTCCCGGTGCGCTAGAGGTGCTGAATGGCCCCAATGACGGCTCGGTTATCGGGTCATTCGTGATTGGCGTGCCGATTGTCGGCCCCAAGATTGACATTGGCATCGAAGAAGACAGCTTTGTCCCCGTCGGCATTTTCCTGACCTACCCGTTTGTGTTGGCGGCCTCGGGTGATGCGCCCTACTCCAACATGGCCGAATTGGCGGATTACGCCAAAGAGAACGACGTCGTTTTAGGCCACTTTGGTGCGGGCCTGACGCCGACGGCAGTGTCCATGGCGGCTGCGGCCAAGATGGGCTTTGAATTTGCAGATGACAGCGCTTTTGACCTGCTGGATTGCAACACGCTGTCCTCGGGCGATGCGGATGTGATTAACACGACGCTGGCGCTGATCGAACCGTGCCTAGGTGACATCAATGTGCTGGGCAATATCGGGGCCGACCCCATTGCCAAGCTGGAGGGTGTCGAAACCATCGCGGCCCAGTCCGGCGTGAACGATGTCGAGCTGTGGAACGGTCTGTTTGTGACCAAAGGCACACCGCAAGAAGTGATCGACACCATCGCCGAAGTCGCTGCCAAGACCATGGCATCGGACGAGGCGCAAGCGTTGATGGCCGAGACCGGTGCCGCTGTGTACTGGCAAGGTCAGGCCGAGGCACAAGCCCGGATCGAAGCGGACCGCGTCAAATCGGCTGAGATCAACGAGATCTTGGGCCGTTAAGGCCTTTTTGGGGCGGCGCTGGCGTGCCGCCCTTTTCCAGCAGGGTGAGAAATATGGCGCGACTGAAACTTGGGATTTTGCAGGTGAACCATGATCGTTCGATCGAGGTTGGCGATGCCTTTCCCGATGATGCCCACCGCTTTCGCGATTTGTTTGATGCGCAGGATCAACGCTTTACCCACCGTGTTTACATGACCATCGGGGGTGAGGTGCCAACTGACCTAGACGCCCATGACGCCTATCTGATCACCGGCTCACCGCTGAGTGTGCTGGACGATCTCGCGTTCCTGCCTGCGTTGCATGATTTTATCCGTCGCTGTGATGTGGCGCAAAAGCCCCTGCTCGGTGTGTGTTTTGGCCATCAGGCCATTGCGCAGGCTCTTGGTGGTCAAATCGCCCGGCAGGACTGGAACATAGGTGTGGATCACATCGGGATCACGCAGAAACTGCCGTGGATGCGGCCCAATGCAGCGGCACTTGAGCTTTATCAATTCCACCACGACGCGGTGACCACGCTGCCCGAGGGATGCATGGCCTATGCGGCCTCGCACCGTTGCGACATCGCTGGGTTTTCCAAGGGCAGTCATGTCTTCACCACGCAAGCCCACCCTGAATTCACCGATCCCTTCATGCGCTGCGTGTTGGACTATACCAAACCAATCCTGAGTGCGGACGAGATTGCGGATGCCGAGGCCAGCCTCCGCCGCCCCCATCAAGGCGCGCTGTTTGCAGAGTGGGCCACTCGTTTTTTTGGAGGCACGCCATGAAAAACCTCGCTGACCATGACAGCTTTGTGGACGGGGTCCCGCATGAGACGTTTGCGCAGATGCGTCGGGAGGCGCCGGTGCATTGGACCGAAGGGTTTGCAGGTCAGCAGGGGTTTTGGTCGCTGACGCGCTACGCCGACATCATGGAGGCACAAAAGCAGCCCACCGTGTTTTCCAGTGCCCAAGGCATTCGGATCGAGGATCAAAGCCGCGACGAATACCTTGCCCGCCGCACCTTTCAGGAAACCGATCCGCCCGAGCATTCGGGTACCCGCCGTGCAGTGAACCCGGTCTTTGCCAAGCCTGTGGTGGCGCAATTTGAACCGCTGATCCGGGAACTGGCCCGTGACATTGTGGCCGAGGCGCTGGAGCACGTCGAATTCGACGCGGTTGAGATGATTGCCAAGCGCCTGCCGATGCTGATGCTGGGGCGGATCTTGGGTGTGCCTGACGCTGACCTAGATTGGCTGGTCGAGCGGGGGGACGCGCTGATTGGTAACACGGATCCCGATTTCACTGACACGGTGCTCGACAAGGTCGACACGGATGCCTACCGGATGATGCCGTTTCGCTCGCCTGCGGGGGTTGAGCTTTATGACTATGCCCAAGGGATCTTGGACGGGGCGCGCCACGTCGACGAAAACGGTATTCTGGCCCGCGTGTTGAACGGGGACAGTGCGATCCAAGGGCAAGAGTTCAAGAATTTCTTTTGCCTGCTGGTGGCGGCGGGCAATGACACGACACGCTATTCCATCGCGATGGCGTTGTGGTTGATTGCGCAGGACAATGCGTTGCTGACGCAATTGCAGGCCGGCGACGTCTGGGACACTTGCGCCGATGAGTTTATCCGGCTGGCCGCGCCGACCCTTCATTTCCGCCGCACGGCCACGCAAGATGTCGAAATGCACGGACAGACCATACGCAAGGGCGACAAGGTGCTGATGTGGTTTGTATCGGGTTGCCGGGATGAGGCGATGTTTGAAGCACCCAATGAGGTGCGCCTTGACCGCAGCCCGAACCGGCACCTCGCCTTTGGACAAGGGGGGCCGCATGTCTGTCTGGGCATGTGGCTGGCCAAACTGGAACTGACGGCTGTGCTACAGGAACTGGCGCAACGGGTTGCGGCGCTCGAGGTTGCGTCGCCGCCTACATGGACCCGGTCGAATTTTATCTGCGGTGTCAAATCTCTGACACTGCGCCCAACGCTGAGGTGATGTCATGCGTACGCGTGTTCTTTTCTGTGATCTTCTGAACCTGCCGCGCGGGAAATATGTGCCATCTGACATGGCTGCCGGTGGCAAGATTGGGTTTGCCCGTGGTGTCTTTGGCACGACCTTTGATCGGGATCTGATCCCGGTGCCGGGGGCGGGCGTGTTTGATGGCCTGCCTGATATGGAGCTGGTGCTGGACGAAACCCGCCATGCAGGCTGGCAGCATGATACGGAAATCGCGCTAGGCACCTTGCACGCCGATGGCGCGCCCTTTGGGCTGTGTGCACGGGGCCGGTTGCAGGCAACGATAAAAGCGTGGGCTGCGCGTGGATTGAGCCCGAAAGTGGGGCTTGAGCTTGAGGCCTATGTCTTTCAGCAAGACGGTGATGGTGTTTGGATCCCCTATGACACGCCGGGTGCTTTTGTGTACGGGACGGGGCCGCAGAATGACCCGGCAGGTCTGATGGATGCGATCTGGACCGTGGCGGAGGCGGCCGGATTGCCCATCGAATCCATGAACGGGGAATATGACAACGGCCAGTTTGAGCTGACCTTGCGTTTCGATGATGCATTGGCGGCTTGTGACAACGCCTTTTTGTTCAAAACGATGGCGCGGGAAGTGGCAGCGGACATGGATCTGCTGCTGACCTTCCTGCCCAAGCCGATCCCTGAACGCGGCGGGTCGGGCCTGCATGTGAATTTCAGCTTTGAGGATGCCCAAGGGGTCAATGTGATTGCACCGGACGGGCAGTTGTCGGACGTCGCCAAGGGTTGCATGGCCGGTTTGATCCATCACCACGAGGGGCTGGCAGGCTTGCTGGCGATGACAGTTAACAGCTATGATCGGTTGGGTCCGGCGTCGATGGCAGGATATTGGGCGAATTGGGCGGATGATCACCGTCTGGTCACGACGCGGTCGTCAGTGGCCTCGCCCCGCTCGGCGCGGTTGGAGCATCGCATGGCGGATTGCGCAACAAATCCATACCTTGCCGTTACGGCTGTTTTGCAGGCCGCTTTGTTGGGGGTCGAGGGCGGATTGGAGCCCGGGGCGGCAGAGGATCTGGATGGCCTTGAGAATGTGCGTGCGACCCGCCACGTGCCGTCTGCACTGGACAAGGCGCTGGAGGCTTTGGATGCGGACAAACCGCTACGTGTGGCGGTGGGGGAGCAGTTGTGTGATGCGCTGATCTTCCTCAAGCAGGATGAGTGGAAGCGGCTGAAGGACAAATCGGTCGACGAGGTGCGCAACTATTACCTGCCGTTTGTTTAAGGGCGCTGCGCGACGCTATCTATTTTGGGAATGAGGGGCTCTGCCCCTCAAACTCCCCGTGGTATTTTGGGTCAGAAGAAGTTGGTGCTGTCTTGTCAGAGAGGTGGAAGGCCTGCGGCTTTTCGGCCTTCCTCGGTCTTTAGGGAAAAGTCCGTGCCTTGGTAGGCATCACCTGTAGGCCCCATCAATACGGCAATGGCGCGTCCGACCCAGTCCGCGGGAATGTGGGCGTCCCACGGCAGTTGTGATACCGGGTTGATCCCGCTGGCTTTGATGTTGCGCTGCATGTCTGTGGCCACCGTGCCGGGCGACAGACCGATCACCCGCACGCCTTTGTCGCGCATTTCCTTGTCGGCAACACGCGTCAGGGACAGGACGGCGGCCTTTGTCGCACAATAGTGGCTCCAACCCTCCAGAGCACTTGTCGCCGCGCCCGAGCTGATATTGATCACCGTCCCGCCCCCTCGAGTGGACATATGCGGCAAGGCGGCGCGCAATCCATGATAGACGCCCTTGATATTGACATCGACCACGTCACCCCACGCGGATGCGTCGCTGTCTTCGATCCGCGCGATCGGGTCAATGAGGCCAGCATTGTTGATCAAAACGTCTACACCTTCCGCGGTGTCGAATAAGGCGGCGACCTGCGCGGCCTCGCGCACGTCACAAGCGACGGCAAGACCGCCTGTCTCCTTGGCGAGTGTTTCCAGCGCGTCAATTGAACGCGCGGCGAGCACCACATGTGCGCCCATTTCCGCCAGAACCCGGGCGCTGGCCGCCCCGATCCCCTTGCTGGCACCCGTGATGACTACTGTTTTGCCCTTTACATGCTCCATCGCTTAACGCCCCCACGTGCATGGTACATTGCTGTCTGGTGTGCCTCCGCATTGCACGAGGTCAAAGTGCAGATCGACATCCACACTCAGGCCTGTGGGGCTGTCGAGAAAGGCGATGAAATCCATGCCGTGATCAAGCCGCAAAATCTCTCCTGTCGCCTCAAACCCTACCACGCGGACTTCATCGTAATTGGGTATAAAATCCGGGTAGGTACGGTCGCGGATCATGGAAAAATCCAAAGTCACCGGGGCTGTCTGACCGCGCAGGGTGAGATCTCCGGTCAGCTTGCCCGAAGTTGGGGTCAACATCAGGATGTCGGTCGAGGTGAAGGTGATTTTCGGGTTGTTGTCCGCATCAAGATAGTCGGCGTGGCGCAGGTGTGCGTCACGGGCATCATGATTGCTGTCGATGCTGGATGCATCAATCGTAAAGGTGATCTGCGAGTTTTCAGGTTCATCTTCGTCGATCAGGAAAGTGCCATCGTAGCTGTTGAAGCGGCCAACCGTGCGGCTAAGGCCCATGTGGTCGATTTCCCAGCCGACGTGGGCATGGCCTAGATCAAGCGTCCATTCGGTTGGCTCTGCCAATGCAGGCAGAGCGGTCAGCAAAAAAGCGGCGAGCGGGAGGGTGCGGTGCATGAGTGTCTCCAAAACTGATTTCTGTGAGCACCAGATATCTCGTGCGACTTGCGCAAAAAACATTCCATGTAACATTATATTCGTGCAAATATTGCATGTATGGACACAGACTCTCTGCGCACTCTTCAACTTGTCGCTCGGCATGGCAGCTTTGCGGCTGCCGCACGGGTATTGGATGTCGATCCGTCTTCGGTCAGCCGGGTTGTCGCTGGGGCCGAGGCCCAGTTGGCGTTACGATTGTTCCAGCGTTCTACCCGGAACCTGCAATTGACGGAGGCCGGTGAAATCTATCTGGCCCGCATCGGTCCGTTGCTGGATGATCTGGACTTGGCGAGAGAAGACGCAGTAGCGCTTGCTGGCACACAACCGAAAGGGCGAGTGCGGCTGTCAGCCTCTGTTGCGTTTGGCCAAGAGATGCTGGTGCCGTTGCTGCCCAAAATCCATGCCACGTTGCCAGACATCGAACTTGAATTGAGCCTGAGTGACCAGAACGTGGACCTTGTGGCAACCCAAGTGGATCTGGCGATCCGTCTGGCCCCTGCGCCCAAAGGCGATCTGATCAGTACGCGACTGCGATCGACCCGCTATCGTGTGGTGGCGGCACCAGCCTATCTGTCAAGGCATGGCGCGCCCGCCCAACCTCAGGATCTGACCGGCCACGCTTGCCTGCGGATGACGCTGCCGGATTACCGCACAGAATGGCATTTTCGCGGAGAAAGCACAGGAACCGTTGGCGTGACCGGCCATGTACTCATTTCAAATGCGTTGGCACTGCGGGCGGCGGCGCGACGTGGGTTGGGCCCCGCACTGTTGGCCGACTGGATGACAGACCAGGACATTGCGACCGGGCAACTGGTGGATCTGTTCCCCAAGCATGAAGTCACCGCGACAACTTTTGAAACCGCAGCATGGCTGCTGTACCCCAGCCGCGACTATTTGCCTGCCAAAGTTCGGGGTGTGATCGACGTACTGCGCGATGGTCTGCGGCAGCGTTAAAAGTCGACCTCGACACCGGGCAGTTTCAGGGCCTTGATCAAATCCCGGAGCTCCTGACGTGCCGCCACGTTCGAGATGTTGAGTTGCTTGACGCCAACGTCCTTGAGATCCAGCAGGGTCAGGCCGCGCGGGAACAGCTCGCGAAAAATCACCCGTTCTGAAAAACCTGGCGCAACGCGAAATCCGATGCGGCGGGACAGGGCGGCCACAACGCGCTCCATCTTTTCCTTGTTGACCATGCGCTGCGCGCCCACGCGGTTGCGCAAAACGATCCAGTCGATCGGCGTCAGTCCGGCTTGCGCACGCAATTGACGCGCGTTCCAGACCATTTCCGAATACACCGACGGGCCTTTGATTTCCTCGCCCATTGGGTCTGTCTTGGCCAGCAGATCAAAGTCCACGAAACTGTCGTTCAAGGGTGTGATCAACGTATCGGCCAGCGAATGGGCAACCTGGCTCAGACGGGTATGCGAGCCGGGACAGTCGATCAGGATAAAGTCGTTGTCCCCTTCGAGCGTGGCAACGGCCGCAGAGAGGCGATGATCGTAAATGTTTTCGCCCGGTTTCAACCTGCTGGCGTCAATTTCAGGGAGTTCATGTACATCCGGACTGGGCAGCGCCAGATTTGCTGTTTTCAGGAAATTTGTCCGGTTTTCAACGTATTGACCGAAGGTGCGTTGGCGCAAGTCCAAGTCTAGCGCGCTGACCTTGTGCCCCATTCGTGCCAACGCCGTTGCCACATGCATCGACACGGTCGATTTGCCCGCGCCGCCTTTTTCGTTCCCCACGACGATGATATGCGCCATGCCTGTCCCCTTACCGCACATCTGCCTAGCGATGTTTGGGAACACTATATGTTGTGTCGCAGCGATTGCCTAGCGGTGCTGTGTGTTTTCCTGCGGCACCGTGGCGCGGGGTCAGTCCTGCAATTCCCGTTAGCGCTACCATTTGGTATATGTTATAGGCCAGCTGAGCCATTTGAGGACATAGGAGAGCATCATGCCCCTGAACGCGACTTTGACCCGTGTGACCGATCGTATCATTGAACGCAGTGCGCCATCCCGGCAACGCTACCTTGACCGCATGCGGGCAGCAAAGTCACAAGGACCGGCGCGCGCACATCTGAGTTGCAGCGGACAGGCGCATGCGTTTGCGGCTGCGGGTGATGACCAGTCGCGCCTTGCAGAGGCATCTGTCGGAAATCTTGGGATCGTGACGGCTTACAACGACATGCTGTCGGCACATCAACCGTTTGAACGCTACCCGACCCTTATTCGTGATGCCGTGCGTGCGGCTGGCGGGACGGCACAAGTGGCTGGAGGTGTTCCAGCCATGTGCGATGGAGTGACACAAGGCGAGGCGGGCATGGAACTCAGCCTCTTTTCGCGGGACGTGATCGCACTGGCCGCTGGTGTCGCGCTGAGCCACAACACGTTTGATGCCGCTGTGTACCTAGGGGTGTGTGACAAGATCGTACCAGGCCTGATCATTGCCGCGCAGTCCTTTGGGCATATGCCTGCGGTCTTTCTGCCTGCCGGGCCAATGACAAGCGGTCTGGCCAATGACGAAAAGGCAAAGGTGCGCCAGAGATTTGCGGCGGGTGAAGCGACGCGGGAAGAGTTGCTGGCCTCCGAGATGGCCGCCTATCATGGCCCCGGCACCTGCACCTTCTACGGGACAGCCAATACCAATCAAATGCTGATGGAATTCATGGGGCTGCATCTGCCCGGCTCGTCTTTTGTGAACCCGAACACGCCCTTGCGCGACGCGCTGACGGTCGAAGGGGCGACGCGGGCCTTGTCACTGAGCGCGTTGGGCAACAATTACACACCGGTCTGCGATATCCTGAACGAAAAGGCATTTGTGAATGGAATTGTAGGGCTCAATGCGACGGGCGGATCGACAAACCTTCTAATCCACTTGATCGCCATGGCGCGGGCGGGTGGCATCATTCTCGATTGGGAAGATTTCGCAGAACTGTCACAGATCACACCGCTGCTGGCGCGTGTGTATCCAAACGGCATGGCAGACGTGAACCATTTCCACGCGGCTGGCGGGCTGGGCTACATGATCGGGCAGCTTTTGGGTGCGGGGCTGCTGCATGACGACACGCAGACTGTCGCGGGCGAAGGTTTGGATAATTACACGCAAGAGCCCAGACTGGTGGATGGTGCACTTGAGTGGACACCGGGTTCAGTTGAAAGCCTCAACGACAAGATTGTCCGCCCGGCCAGTGATCCCTTCCAGCCGACAGGCGGTCTGAGCCGGATGTCAGGCAATCTTGGGACCGGGGTGATGAAGATTTCGGCCGTGGCCCCCGAACACCGCATCGTCGAAGCGCCTGCACGGGTGTTCCACGATCAGGATGAGGTGAAAGCCGCGTTCAAGGCGGGTGCGTTTGCAGAGGGTGATGTCGTTGTCGTTGTGCGTTTTCAGGGACCAAAGGCCAATGGTATGCCGGAGCTGCACAGCCTGACGCCAATGTTTGGCATCATGCAGGGACGGGGCCAAAAGGTGGCTTTGGTCACGGATGGGCGGATGTCTGGAGCGTCCGGCAAAGTGCCGGCAGCGATCCATGTCAGCCCGGAGGCACTGGATGGTGGGCCCATTGGCCGCATTCAGGATGGTGATATCATTCGGGTGGACGGTGATGCGGGCGTGCTGGAGGTTATGAACGCCGATGCGCTTGAGCGGCCCCTTGCAAAGGCTGACCTGTCAGATAATCAGTGGGGTGTGGGACGGGACATGTTCAGCGCATTCCGCAACAGCGTTGGCTCGGCTGACACTGGCGCAACTGTATTTGGAGATTTTTAAATGATTACCGCAAAGGCTGCTGCTGTTCGGGCCAAGGAAATTTGTTCATTGGCACCTATCGTGCCTGTGCTGGTTGTGGAGGACGCGGCCCATGCCCGGCCATTGGCGGAAGCACTTGTTGCAGGTGGCCTGCCCGCACTGGAAGTGACGTTGCGTACACCCGCTGCGCTTGATGTGATTGCTGCGATGGCAGAGGTCGAAGGCGGTGTGGTCGGGGCCGGAACACTGGTGACACCTGAGGATGTGTGTGCAGCCAAAGCCGCAGGGGCGCAATTTGGCGTCTCTCCCGGTGCAACGGACGCATTGATTGCCGCCTGCGAAGCGGAAGGTCTGCCTTTGCTTCCCGGCGCGGCGACTGCTTCGGAAGCGATGGCGCTTTATGAGCGCGGCTATGACATGTTGAAGTTCTTTCCCGCCGAGGCCTCGGGCGGCGCGCCTGCGCTCAAGGCTATCGGAGCACCTTTGCCGCAAATCTCGTTTTGCCCGACAGGTGGTGTCAGCCCATCAAATGCTGAGAGTTACCTGAGACTTTCCAATGTCGTGTGCGCCGGCGGCAGTTGGGTTGCACCAAAAGACAAAGTACTGGCAGGCGATTGGGCTGGGATCGAGGCATTGGCGCGCGACGCGTCGGCGTTGTCACGCTAAAGCGGTTTTCGAAAATCGCGCTTTTCTGGCGCTGTCAGAAATCAAAGACTTCGGCGCGTTAGGTGATAAGCACTTTTCCAGGTTGTTTCGAAAGATCTGCCGAGGTCATCGGGCGGCTCTGTTTGCTTGCGCAAATGCGCCCGCCCGCCGACCCGTGGTCCTCTCAGCAATTTTTCTGTTCCCAGAATATCCCGGGGGAAGGCCGTAGGCTTGGGGGCAGAGCCCCTGCATCGTCTTTGCAAAAGCGAAAGGCCGCCCTGACAGGGGCGGCCTTGCAGTCATGGATGCGCTGTCGATTGGCTTAGAAGCCAAGACCTGCGTACTTGTTCTTGAACTTGGACACGCGCCCGCCGGTGTCCATCAAGCGGGATGTCCCGCCAGTCCATGCAGGGTGCACGGATGGGTCGATATCCAGAGCCAGTTGGTCGCCCTCGGCGCCCCATGTCGATTTCATCTGAACCACTGTGCCATCTGTCATTTTGACGTTGATGATGTGGTAGTCGGGGTGCGTATCGGCCTTCATGCCTTGGCTCCTTCAGACTTGGGTTTGTAGTTTGTAACTTCTGCGATACGGGCAGATTTGCCACGACGCGAGCGCAGGTAGTACAGTTTGGCGCGACGCACACGGCCGCGGCGGACCACGGTGATGCTGTCGATATTTGTTGAGTACAGGGGGAACACACGCTCCACACCTTCGCCAAAGGAAATCTTGCGCACGGTAAAGGATCCGGCGATGCCGTGACCGTTGTTGCGCGCAATGCAGACGCCTTCATAATTCTGAACCCGGGTACGTGTACCTTCGGTAACCTTAAAGCCGACACGAACGGTGTCTCCGGCTTTGAAATCGGGGATGTCTGCCCCGAGGGCGGCGATCTGTTCCGCCTCGATCTGTGCGATCACGTCCATGGACGATCTCTCCTATGATGCTCGTGGTTTTTCCACGAAGGTTTGTTGCGCCTCAGAGCTCTTGGTCTTCACCGGGTTCGCCAATGCGCCCGCCAGAGTTCAGGTCATCATTTCCTTGTCTCGCTCTCCGCCTTGCTGCAGGAGTGCCACCGAAGAAGGGGCCACAGCAAAAAGGATCCCGATCAGGTTTCCCCGAGTCGGAATGGGCGCTGTATATGGGGGAAGACAGAAGCGATCAAGGGGTGTTTACCCGCATCACCCAAAGCTCAGCACATCGCCTAACGCATAGATCAGTGCACACAAAACCAGCGCGCCAACGATGATCATCAATGTCGATGCGAGGACTTGCGCCAAAACGGCACTAACGCCCAATCCAATTGCCCAAAGGGCGACATCACGCCGTTCGTGCAACAGCAAGGCCACGGCGCCACTGAGCAGGGCAAGTACGCCAGCAACAACGCCCAACATCCAAAGCGTGCGATCAATAGTCCACGCTGCCGCCTCCGGTGCGGGTTGTTCCTGACCCAGCCAGTTGCGCAAGGTTGCTTTGCCCGCCTCTGCGGCGATTTCGCCCAGCGACACGCCGACCGCTTGTTGCGGAGCAAAGGGGCCGGCCACAAATGTGATGCAAACCACCAGCAGAGCAAGCGCGCCTAGCGCAAATCCGGCAAGGCCTACGCGTGATGTGCGGGGGGCTTGGGGTAGTGTTTCAGTAGTCATGGCTCACCTCTTAATCCCACGTTCGCTACTTGCTGAATGCGGCGTGTTTAAGGAACTTTGGTGCCGCTTTGTGGCTTTGTTGTATAGATGTCCCATAGGTCTGGGCGTCGCTCACGGGTCAGCTCCTCGGACTGTTCCTGGCGCCACTTAGCAATATTGCCATGGTGACCAGACATCAGAATCTCCGGCACGTCGCGCCCCTCCCAACTGGCAGGCTTGGTGTATTGGGGATGTTCCAGCAGCCCACTGGAATGGCTTTCCTCAACGGCGCTTTCCGCATTGCCCAGTACACCCGGTAGCAAGCGCACGGTGGCATCCAGCATGGCCTGTGCCGCGATTTCACCGCCTGTCATGACGAAGTCGCCCAAGGACACTTCCGTAACGCCCCAATGCTCCAGCACGCGTTCATCGACACCTTCGAACCGTCCGCAAAGCAGCGTTACACCGTCACAGCGCGCGAGTTCCTGCGCCATGCGCTGATCAAATCGGCGTCCTCTTGGCGACATGTACAGGATCGGCCAGCGCCCCCGCGCGTGACTTTGCGCCTCGCTGAGGGCGGCACTGACAACATCGGGGCGCAGCACCATGCCGGCGCCCCCCCCTGCCGGCGTGTCATCGACGTTGCGATGCCTGCCGATGCCGTGGGGACGCAGATCATGCGTATGCAGTTGCCATTTTCCGTCCTGCAAGGCTTTGCCCGTCAAAGAGGCTCCGAGAACGCCGGGGAACGTGTCAGGGAACAGTGTCACAATGCGGGCCTGCCAAACGCCGACCAGATCGGGCGCTTCGTCCATCAGCGAAGACGGCTTTAGTGTTGGGCGGATCGCCTTGCGACCGTGGGACTTGTTCTGCGTGCTCATAGGATGGTGATACGTCCACTGGCAACGCAGGGGAAGGGGGCTATGGCAATGCTTTCTTGCGCTGGCTGACTTCGGCGTTTGTCAGATCAGACCGATTGAGCGCGAGATATGTGGCCTGTTGTTCAGGGCTGAGCCCCTCATTGGCGCGGGGAAGGGGAGACAATCGCGCGATCAAGTCGGTGGGTACGTTTGCCTGCTTCAGCAAGATGTGCGCGGGGCCTAGTGGGTCTGTTCCGATATCTTCGAGTGCGTTTGACACGATGCGCACCGTTGGGCAGGCATCGCGAACACGGGAAACAATGTCACTCAGATTGGCCGAGTTTTCATAGGCTTGTGCATAGTCCCCTGCCGACATTGTAATCCGTGTCGCGCGCAGGTGCTGGATATAGCAACTGGCCAGCCACGGTTGGGGCGCGCGGGTGGAATAGGTCAGCGTTATCTCCGGCTCTCGCCAAAGCTGACGCCATGCATCGACCATCGCAGCGGCGATTGTCGGGGCGGCGTCGTAAGACCGCAACTTGCGACGTCCGGGCATATGCCCACTGAGGTCTTCGGAACTGAGCAAGGCGGGTTGTGCCGGGTCCAAACCTTCGAGAACCAAGGCCGCTTCGTATTTTACAAAGCCCAGATCAACCGGGTCGCGGCTGACGGAATAGCGGCGGGCGGCCTCGCAAAGGCCCTTCATATCCTTGCGCAAGACGACTTGAACGTGGGGTGCGAGCTGCTTGCGGTAGCGATCCAGCGTGCGTTGCGCCGACGTGGTGCCGGTTTTGTGAAACCCGGCATGCACGATGAGCCGCTGCGTCATCGCCTAGAACAGCCCCTCGGGGGGATCCGCGATAATGCGCCCTGCGCCCAGATCAACCGTGGGTACGGCGGCCTGAGTAAATGGCAAAAGGACAGTGGCCGTGGCGGCAGCGGTATGGATTTCCAGCAGATCGGCGGCCCCGTGGTTCTGCACGGATTTCACATGCCCCAGCGATGCACCGCCCGTGTCGAACACCTCGAGCCCGACAAGATCAGTGTAATAATATTCGTCATCCGGCAGATGGGGCAGTTGATCGCGACGGGCAAACAATTGCACCCCTTTCAAGGCATCTGCGTCTTCTTTGCTGGCCACCTCGGCGAGTCGCGCAACAAAGCCGTTTTTCATTGGCCGGATCAAGGCGAGGGTAAACGTGCGATTGCCAGACTCATCCACCAAAGGACTATAGGTTTCAATGTCTTCCGGGGTTGCGCAAAAGGATTTCACGCGGACTTCGCCGTGTACCCCGTAAGAGCCGCTGAGCGCACCCACGCAGATCAGTTCATCCTTCATCGCGGCAAATCCCGTTTTGCATTTCGCCTCCTGCGGCGCGACATGTATCGCCGGCCTGGCTGCGTTCAAACATCAGACCCGCGACAAAGGCAATAAGGACAAGAATGACCGTGCGGATCAGACGGAACATGCGGCACTCCGGTTGCGGTGTTGGTGGCGCATTTGGAACATGAGGTGCGGATTTGTCCAGAGGCGGGTTGCCGTGCCCGGCAGGCGCACATAGTCTGTCACTTACCGGGCCAATCGGCTCGGACAGGAGAATTTATGTCGGTAGATCGGGCATAGGCCCAACCGCTTGCGCGGTGTCATGAGGAACAAACAGTGCAGTCGCGCTGGCTTGGGTCGTGCCCGAACAAATGTTTGCCGGAGCAGTCCGGTTTCACCAAAACCAAAGACATGAATTCAAAGGATGGCCAATGCCAAACCCGTTTGAGACCCGCGCACCGCGCGCGGGCGATATCCCCGCTCTTGCCGCTATTGCCGAGGAAACGCTGTTTCCCGGAGAGATGATCGAGCCGATGATTACGCCAGCATTAGAGGGGGTGAGCCCCGATATTTGGCGTGTTGTCTGTCGCGAAGATGTGCCTATCGGTTTTGCCTTTGCGCAGCCCGAGGCGATGACTGATGCGACGTGGAACTTGCGTGCGATTGCTGTGTCACCACAGGCGCAAGGCGGCGCTGGAACAGCACTGCTGCGTGCTGTCGAAGCGGCGCTGCACGCGGCGCGGATGATCATCATCGATACCACGCAGTTGCCGGACCAAGAGCGGGCGCGGCACTTTTATGTGGCGCGTGGCTATACACGTGTTGCGACAATCCCTGCCTTTTTCGGGGCAGGTGAAGACAAGGTGACGTTTTTGAAGTCGCTGCGTTAGTAGCGCACCGGTCTGAAACGAACGTGACACAAAAAGACGCCCGCCTTGGCTGAGAAGCCAAGGCGGGCGTTTGAGCATTGCGCGATTGGGCGCAGATTACTCTGCTGCTGCTTCTTCCGCAGGTGCCTCTTCAGCAGGCGCTTCCTCGGCAGGTGCTTCGGCGGCTGCGGCTGCTTTGGCGGCTTTCTCTTCTGCACGCTCTTGGGCTTTCTTGCCGGGCTCACCTTTCTTGGGGTTCGCGCGCTCTTTTTTCTCGAGAACGCCAGCCGCTTCGAGCATGCGGGAGATCCGGTCGGTGGGTTGAGCACCTTCACCCAACCAGTACTGAACGCGCTCCATGTTCATCTTGACGCGCTCTTCGCTGTCTTTGGGCAGAAGGGGGTTATATGTGCCCAGTTTCTCGATGTAGCGGCCATCGCGTGGCATACGGCTGTCGGCCGCGACAATACGATAGAAGGGGCGCTTCTTGGAGCCGCCACGGGCGAGACGAATTTTCATAGCCATAGTGTTATTTCCTTTTTTTCAGTTGGATGGTGGACAAATTGCCCACCCTACGTTTGGTGTTTTTTGTGGTGCTGAATGACTTCAGCGATGATGAAGTTCAGGAACTTCTTGGCGAATGCGGGGTCCAGACTGGCCCGGTTTGCCAAGTCTTCGAGCCGCGCGATCTGGGCCGCTTCACGCGACGGATCTGAGGGCGGAAGGTCGTGTGCTGCCTTGAGTTTCCCCACAGCCTGCGTGTGTTTGAACCGCTCGCCCAATGTGTAGACGAGGATGGCATCGAGACGGTCAATGCTTTCGCGGTGTTCGGCCAAAATCTCGGCCGCTTTGGTGGTTGCGTCGCTCATGAATGGCCTCCGAAGACGTGCGAAAAGGGCGCAAAACGCTGTGCACAGGACAGGGACATTCCGTACACATTGTGGTGTTGGTGATCAGTCAAGCGCCCATCCTTTCGGTTTGAACATCGGGTCGGCGTAATGCGTGATCTCCATCTCGATTCCGTGCGCCACTTGGCTGTCTTGCAAAGCGGCTGGGCCGGGGTGGCGGTAGACCGCGTCAGAGCCATCGATGGTTTGCGCATCCTTGTCTTTGGTCGCACCCAAACGTTCGGCCAGCCGAATGCTATCGAGGTTCTTGGGGTCGATATAGCTGACCGCTCCGTCCCAGCCATTGGCGTAGTAGTACCCGCGCGCGGCATGGGTTGCTTCAAGCGCGTAGCCCTTGCCCGCCTTGTCAGGCCAGATGATCCAGGCGATTTCACGTTCCGGCCAGCCTGCGGGCTGCCAGCCGCCTGCCATGCCGTAGGTTTCATCGCTGTCCTTGTCATGGATCATCCACATTCCGAACCCGCGGATGTTCCAGTGTCCGATTTCGGCGGCATAGAGCATCCACGCCTCGTAGGGATTGAGCGGCCCGCCCATATAGCGTGAGCGGTAGGAGGCAAAGGTGGCCTTGAAATCCGGGTAGTCCTCGGGCGTTGGACCGCGCAGGATCAGGCGTTTGGTTTCGAGCGTGGGGATGATTTTGTGGCCCATCAGCGCATTTCCCCCGGCAGAGGTGATCCAGCGGGCGCGCTGACGCGCGACGCCATACTGGTGCGCATTGCAGCGTGAGCCCGCGCCGCAGCGTCTGTGTGTGTTGAGGCATGGATCATGCACAGGCCTCCGCTGCGGGATGACGCCAGATTTGCATCGATCCGAACCGTTCGTGTGTGAAAGCCCCGTCATGGGTCGCACCGAGCCGCTTTGCGACCCCGCGCGACGCATCGTTGCCATCCGCGATCAGGCTGATCACGGTAGACCAGCCAAGCGTGTTGTAGGCGAAGTTGCGCGCGGCCTTACCTGCTTCTGTGGCATAGCCCTTGCCCGTTGCGCCGTCGAACAGATCCCAGCCCAGTTCGTTTTCCGGGAAGCCTTCGGGAAGCCAGAGCCCGACAATGCCAACAGGCTTTTGGGTGGCTTTTTCCACGACGGTCCAACGTCCAAAGCCGCGCAGCACCCAGTGCCCCGCCTCTTGTGCAAGAGAGCGCCAGGCCAGTTCCGCGCTGATTGGGCCACCCACAAAACTTGAGCGCGGCGATGCGTAAAATGCGGCCACGGCTTCAAAGTCGCTGAGTTGCGGAGCACGCAAAATCAGTCGATCTGTCTGGAGCGTGGGGGCAGTGAACTGAACGGTCATCGTGCCGCCTCGTGCCGGAAAATCACAACCTCATATGCGGTATCGGGCTGGGCTGCTGCATCGTCGCGGACCGCGCCGACCCGTTCGGCGAGGCGTATGGAGGCTGTGTTTTCGGCGGCGATGTAGCTGACGGCCGTATCCCAGCCCAGTGTGTCGAAGGCGTGCTTGCGGCACGCCTTGACGGCTTCGCTGGCGAGGCCTTGACCTTCGTCAGCGGCGTTGAACAGAACGTATCCGATTTCGCGTTCGGCCCAGCCGTGCGGGAACCAGTGGCCGAAGATGCCGATGATGTCGTCACTGTCGCGGCGGGTGGCGGCGAACATGCCAAAGCCGCGCAGACTCCAGTGACCCACATTCGCAGCGAGATGGCGCCACGCGGCCTTGGCGGTCATGGGGCCGCCGGTGTGCTCGGCGCGCTCAGATTGGAAATAGGTGAGAAACGCCTCTGTGTCAGAGGGGCGCAGGCCGCGCAGCTTGAGCCGTTCGGTGTAAAGGACGGGAGGTGTCATGCGCCCCTCCTGTGTCGGTACACCAGCGTTTCATCTGCTGTTTCGCCGGCGGGCAAAAGCGCTGCTGCGTCATGCACAGCACCCAGCCGTTCAGCCAGCGCGATGGAGCGGGTGTTGTCGGGGTGGATGTAGCTGACCAGCGTATCCGAGCGATTCTGGTCCCACCACCAGTGCAGTGCGGCTGTTGCGGCTTCGCGTGCGTAGCCGTGGCCTTCAAACGGTTCAAGCAGGGTCCAGCCCAGTTCCGGTTCCGGGAAGTGATGCGGCGCGTTGATGCCGACCTGTCCCATGAAGGCATTGTCATCCGTGCGGGTGATCCCCCATGAGCCGATCCCCTTCAGCACCCAGCTGCCCACTTCGGCGGCGATCCAGTACCACATTTCTTTGGCGGCCACCGGACCCCCCATGAATTGCGCACGATCCGTCGCAAAGAGATCGTAGAGCGGCTGAAAATCCGCCATCTCGTGGCCGCGCAGTGTCAAACGCGTTGTTTCTATGCAGGGGGCGGTTGTCACAGGCCAAGCACCTCGGGGCTGGCGCCGTCAAGAACGGGGCGGGTGAATGTCCGCTCAAAGCTGAGGATGCAGCCGGTCTTCTGGGCGTGTGCGTAGGCGCGCTGGCATTCGCCGTCCTGCGCCATTTCGATGCGATAGGCTTCGTAGGCGGCCAGTGACGGGAAGGAGAACATGGCCCACGCCTTGTTGTTGGCCCCTTCGGACGGCAGAAAGTAGCCGTGATGCATTCCGCCCATCCGGTTCACCAGATGGATCCAAGCCTTGGCATAGACTTCGAACGCATCGACCTTACCGGGGTCGATCACATATGTGATCAGGGCGGTGATCATTTCTTTTTCCCAAAGCCGGAGAGGCCGGGGGGCAGGGCCATGCCGCCGCCACCGAGACCGCCCAGACCGCCCGGCAGTTTGCCACCCATCTGTTTGGCCGCTGCTTCGAGCTGTTTGGGGTCCATGCCTTCCATGCCGGGCATGCCACCTTTGCCGCCCATCATGGCCTTCATGGCCTGTTTCATCATCCCGCCTTTGCCTTTGCCCATCTTCTTCATCATGTCCGACATCTGGCGGTGCATTTTCAGCAATTTGTTGAGGTCGGAGACTTCCATGCCCGAGCCACGCGCGATGCGTTTTTTACGAGAAGCCTGCAGCACTTGGGGTGCGGCACGTTCCTTTTTCGTCATGGACTGGATCATGGCGATTTGCTGTTTGAGGATCTTGTCGTCAAAACCAGCGTCCGCAACCTGTTTGGAGAGTTTCCCCATGCCGGGCATCATGCCCATCATCCCTTCCATGCCGCCCATCTTGATCATCTGTTCAAGCTGCATCTTGAGGTCGTTCATGTTGAACTGACCTTTGGCCATGCGCTTCATCATCTTTTCGGCCTGTTCGGCCTCGATGGTTTCCTGAGCCTTTTCTACGAGCGAGACAATGTCACCCATGCCCAAGATGCGCCCTGCGATCCGGTCGGGCTCGAAGGTTTCGAGCGCGTCCATTTTTTCGCCCAGGCCGACGAATTTGATCGGCTTGCCGGTGACGGCGCGCATGGATAGGGCGGCACCGCCACGTCCGTCACCATCCATCCGGGTCAGGACCACGCCGGAGATGCCGATGCGGTCGTCAAAATTCTGAGCGGTATTCACCGCGTCCTGACCCGTCAGACCGTCGACCACCAGAATGGTCTCGCGTGGGTTGGCCACGTCGCGGACGGCTTCGACCTGCGACATGAGTTCTTCGTCAATGGACAGGCGACCTGCTGTGTCGAGCATATAGACGTCATAGCCGCCCATGTTGGCCTGGGTCTTGGCGCGCTTGGCGATTGCGACGGGGTCTTCGCCCTTCACAATCGGCAGGGTGTCGACGCCAATCTGCGTGCCGAGGATGGCGAGTTGTTCCATGGCCGCGGGGCGGTTCACGTCGAGCGAGGCCATGAGCACGCGTTTGCCTTCTCGTTCCGTCAGGCGTTTGGCGAGCTTGGCTGTGGTTGTGGTCTTACCGCCGCCTTGCAAGCCAACCATGAGAATCGGGGCGGGCGGGCTGTCGATTTTCAGGGCACCCGGTTCGCCTTCACCCGTCAGTGTCTCGACCAGCGCGTCGTGCACGATCTTGACGACCTGCTGCCCGGGGGTAACGGATTTCGTGACGGCCTGACCGGTGGCGGCCTCTTGGACACGTTTGACGAAATCGCGGGCGACGGGCAACGATACGTCTGCCTCCAGCAACGCCACGCGGACTTCGCGAAGCGCCGTCTTCACATCCTCTTCGGACAGGGCCCCCTGTTTCGTCAGGCGATCGAAGACACCGGAGAGGCGTTCGGATAGATTTTCAAACATATAGCATGCCTTTCGAGCCGTTGACGTTTGCCCGCAAGGTAAGCACGGGCGGCGGGGAACCCAATGGTGCAAACCGAAAGAGCCCCCGTGGGCGCAACGCGCTGACGGAGGGCGATCCCGGGTGAACCCAAGGGACCGGATGGCTGACGCTATCCGGGTGTTGTGGGGGCAATAGGGCTGATGTCTGGATGAGTCAACCGTTTGCGGCGTTGACTTTGCGCGTTGTTGAACCGCAATCTGGATGAGATTTTAGGACGCTATTTTAAACTAAGCTATTGGAGGCAGGGCATGTTTGTCTTCCTGCACGGGTTAATTGGGGCATCGGCCCATTTTGACGTTATTGGGGCGCGATTGCCTGCGGGCCAAACATGGATTGCGCCGCAGATCGACTACGCGGCCCTAAGCCTTGAGGAACATGTGGCCCAGATCGCGACCCGGATCGAGGCAGAGGCCATGCCCGGCGCACCTGTTGTGATCCTTGGCAATTCGATCGGGTGCGTGCTGGCCCTCGAGTTGGCGGATCTGGCGGATCATCTGGTGCTGACAGGTCCACCGTTTGATCATGACACAGGCAGCATTCCGTTGCGGCGCACGGATCTGGAACCTTTTGTGCGTGCGCTTTTTACGCCCAATATGGACCCGGCGGTTGCAGACGATCATGTGGCCCAAGCGGTCGCAACGCTTGATACCCTGACGGGCAGTCGTGCCATGCTGCGCGAGACACGGCGTCTGCGCGCAGTCTCGCAATCCTTTGTTGACCATCCCGCACTTGGCTCGCATGACCACAAGATCACTTGCCTGCTCGGTGCCTTGGATTTTATGGCACCAGAGGATCGACTGCGCGCCTATCTTGCAAAGGTTGCGCCGCGTGCGCGTTTGCAAGTCGTTCATGATTGTGGGCACGCGGTGCCTGTTGAGGCCCCGGATGCAGTGTTGGACGTTCTGGCACCGTGGTGCACTGCGTCCGGGCAAGCCGTCGCAGTCTGAAACTAGCCCGCAGCGTTTGCGTGCCATGCGTTGATCGTCTCGACCGCCTTTTTCGGACCCCAGCCGCTGACAAAGACGTTTGAGACGGGATGGTCGCCCGCGCTTGGCCCGTCGGACAGGATCAGGACGACCCGTGATGTCCGATTGCGTTCGCTGTCAGTGTGACGGTCCAGTTTAGCCCCTACAAAATGGTCCAGATCATGGATCACTTCGGTGTAGTCCTTCAGCTTTTGAGTGCGCAGCGTCAGGGTGCCGGCATGCCTGTCCAGTATGAGTTGCAGCCGTTCCACAAAGCTGCGCATCGCATAGGCGCACAGGGTGATGGTGAGCACCGGGGCCAGCGCCCCCATGACGGTAAAGATCAGGGTTTCCGAGGTGAGACCGATGCCGATGAACACAGCCCCCATTACCACGGATGCCATCATCATGACGATCAGCATTCCTCCGACGCCCCACGACTTTTTTTCGAGGATCAGTTGTTCGGGCGTGTTGCGGGTGACTTTCAAGCCGTGTCCTTTCGTGCCGAGCGCAGGTGGCGCAGCCAGTTGTTGATGATGTTCGCAGTGTCTCCCGGCCGGTTGCCGGATACAAATGCTTCGACCAATGGATAGGGCGGCGTGGCGTCATGAAAGGTCAAGGTGGCACGAGCAGTGTCAGAGAAATCCTCGATTTCGACCCAACGTACAAGCCCTAGCGGATGGATGTGGTTGCGATAGCTGAACAGGGTGCGCCGTTGAAATGTGACCGTATCAGCAGCCGCATCAAAGATCGCCTGATCCCGTTTGATCGCCAAAGCGAAGATCCCCAAAGGGACAGCCGCCCCGACCAGAACTGTCAGCACCCCCGCGATTTCGCCTGCAAACAAAAGAGCGGTGCCAGCCGCCGCGCAGGCCACGATACACACGATCAAGCCACCGCCCAGTAGCCAGGGCGCGTGGGCAAGGATCAACTGACTGGGCACATTGCGAATGACGGTCATACACTGGACTTTAGCGGCCGCAATTCTTGGGTCTAGCCGTTTGATCACTATCAAAGTGTGCTGGGCGGGAAATGGTTAACACAAGTTTAACGCGCCGAGACAGATATCGTTGGATGCGCGTTAAACTAAAAAATGAATATTTGTATCAAACGATTTGCCATGTTGGCTGTTCTGGCCGCGATGAGTGTGGCCCCGCCAGCGGGTGCTGCTCCGAGTACGAGTCTTTTCTGGGGCGCGGTTGTCGCCGTTCATTATGGCGGAGGATGTCGCAATAGTTTACCCGCCGGGCAGTGCTGTCCCGGGGGGGTCAAACCTGTGCATTGCCATTGAATGCAATGCCCCTCGCGCGATGCAGAGCGAGGGGCATGTGCGCAGGCGCTTTGGTTCAAGCCACCAGTTTTTCGATCTTGGACTTGGCATCTGCGATCGCCTCGGGGCCTTCGGCCATGACGCGGTCAGCAGCGATGATTTCGACATCATGGATACCGATAAAACCCAATACGTGCCGCATGTAACCGGTGGCAAAATCGATATCGCTGCCCACAGCTGTCCCGCCTGAGGCGACAGCGAGAATGGCGCGTTTGCCCGTCAGCAGACCCACGGGGCCGTTCTCTGAATAGCGGAATGTGACACCGGCGCGGGCCACCAGATCAATCCACGCCTTCAGGGCGGTCGGTACGCCAAAATTATAAACAGGCAGGCCGATGACAATGGTGTCTGCCGCTTGCAGCTCACCGACAAGTTGATCGGACAGAGCCAGCGTATCGCGCTGCACCGCATCGCGGTCCTCGGCGGGGGTGAAATTAGCGTTCACCCAGTTTTCCGTGAGTTGTGGCAAAGCATCATTGAGGTCGCGGCGGATCACTTCGCCACCCAATTGCCCGACGATCTGGGCAGAGAGGTCACGAGTGATGGATCCAGTGATGCGGGCGGAGCTGTCGATGTGCAGGAGAGTCATTGTGCGGTTTCCTTGTTGTGGTGCCGTGAGTGGCGCTTGTCCTTACAATTGGCTCTTGCAAATTCGAACGCAATTATCGAAACTCAACACCATATGTTTGGAATTGCACATCAGGCACGGCATCATGGACAACTGGGACGAGATCAAAACTGCCTATCAGGTGGCCCGCATGGGCACTGTCAGTGGAGCAGCGGAAATGCTGGGCGTGCATCACGCCACCGTCATTCGCCACATTGATGCACTGGAGGGGCGGTTGGGTGTGAAACTGTTCCAACGTCATGCCCGTGGTTACACGCCCACAGAAGCCGGAGATGACCTGTTTCGGGTCGCTCAGGCAACGGATGATCAGTTCAGCCAGTTGGCGGGTCGGATCAAGGGGCGTGGCACGGAAGTGTCTGGCGAATTGGTGGTCACGTCGCTGGTCACGTTGGCCCCGCGTATGGCCCCGGTTTTGACCGAGTTCCAGACTGCACATCCCGAAGTCGTTGTGCGCTATCTGACCGGTGAGCGATTGTTTCGACTGGAGTATGGGGAGGCGCATGTCGCGATCCGCGCTGGCAATGCCCCGGATCAGCCTGACAACGTTGTGCAGCCCTTTGTGCGCCAATCGATGGGAATTTACGCAACCAAGGCCTATGTCGCGGCTCATGGCAAACCAGATCATATCCACAAGGGTATGACCGGCCACCGGTTTGTCGGGCACGACAAGGAGGACAATCGCGCCCCGTTTCACAAATGGCTCTGGACCAATGTGCCGAGTGACGCGATCACCTTTCGCTCCACCGACGTGCGTGCCCTTGAGCAGGCGGTTTTGTCGGGTGCAGGCATCGGCTTTTTGCCTGTGTTGGAAGCGCGTGCGAACCCTGACCTTGTCGAGATCCAGACTCCGCAGGAAGACTGGGCGGCACCATTGTGGCTGGTTACGCATGTCGATCTGCATCGCACCAACAAGGTGCAGGCGTTTTTGACTTTCCTCAAGGAGCGCTCGAGCAGTTGGCAGGTGCTGTGAGCCCGCCACTTCAGGGCCATGCGGCCATGCTGTTGTTTTCGGCGCTGGTGGCGGGATCGTTTTCGCTCGGGGCGATGGCGGCCAATGAGATTGCGCCTGCCGCGCTGAATGCTGCACGATTCTGGATTGCAGCCTGCGTGATCGGGGCGGCTGTACTGGCGACGGGTGGGGCAGGTCGAGCAGACTTTGCGGCGCCTTGGCGCTATTTGGTGCTGGGTGGGCTGTTCTCGATCTATTTTGTGTTGATGTTCGAGGGGTTGAAGACGGCTCCTCCCGTGAGTGCGGCAGCGGTGTTCACGCTCACTCCGGTGCTTGCCGGTGTCTTCGGCTGGGTTTTGTTGCGCCAGATCACGACACCAAGGATGGCATTGGCTCTTGCGATTGGAGCGATTGGCGCTCTGTGGGTGATTTTCCGTGCGGATCTTGCGGCTTTGCTGGCCTTTGAGGTTGGTGGCGGCGAGATCATCTATTTTTTTGGTGTGGTGGCACACGCGGTTTACACGCCGATGGTGCGCAAGTTGAACAGGGGCGAACGCCCCGTTGTCTTCACGTTTGGGATGTTGGTTTCAGGCGCTCTTTTGCTGACCGCCTTTGGCTGGGCCGATTTGCAGACGATTGATTGGCTGGCCTTGCCGGGCATTGTGTGGATCACGCTGCTTTACATTTCGCTGTTTGCAAGCGCGGCGACATTTGTGTTGTTGCAGTTTGCGGCGCTGCGTCTGCCGTCTGCCAAGGTCATGGCCTATACCTACCTGACACCAAGCTGGGTGATCTTGTGGGAGGTTGCCTTGGGCAATGGCGTGCCGGGACCATTGGTCTGGATCGGAGTTGGTTTGACAGTTTTGGCATTGGGGTTGTTGTTGCGCGAGGATTGAGGCCGCTGTGCGGCTCTGTTTGCCTGCGGCAAAGACGCCCGCCCACCGACCCTTAGGGCAGGGGTTCGCTCGGCAATTCGGTTTCGAGGAACCGTTCGAATGCGTCGAGGTTAATCGGTTCGAATTGTCCAAAGCCTTGCATCCACACTGACGCTGCCTTGAGCGCGTCGGGGTCCAGTTTGCACCATTTCACACGACCGCGTTTTTCCTGTTGGATCAGTCCTGCGCGCGTCAGGATAGTCAGGTGTTTGGAAATCGCGGCCAGCGACATGTCAAATGGTTCGGCCACGTCGGTCACAGCCATATCATCCTCAAGCAGCATCGTCAGGATTGCCCGGCGTGTCGGATCGGCGAGCGCCTGAAAAACGGTGTCGAGTGGATTGGCCATAGGTGTGTGTAAGCCTTTGAGCCACTGTGTGAAAGCCTTTCAGAGATAGGGGTGTTGTGCGCTTTGGGAGGGCCATTGGTGCTTCAGGCGCGCGACTTCGCCCGCTGAAAGGCCGATGTCACGTGCGATATGGTCGTTGAGCGGGGGCGGCGCAGTACCATTTGGAGGTGGTGGAGTGCCGTATTCACGTAAGATTTCGGCACAAGTGAACAGGGCGCGCAGAAGCGCGTTGGATCTGGCGATTTGCATGATGGCCTCGCAAAATTAAGGTGTGTCGCCACTATGCTTCCTGCTACGGCTTGAGACAAACAAAGATCCCTGACATATCTTGTGCCGAAAATGCACAAGAGCGGATATCGTTTCTCATGCCCCGCAGTTTGCCGCCATTGAATGCCTTGCGCGCCTTTGAGGCTGCTGGACGTCACCAAAGTTTCAGTCGCGCCGCTGACGAGCTGGGCGTGAGTCATTCCGCCATCAGCCGCCATGTGCGTGGTTTGGAGCAACGTCTGGGTGTACAATTGTTTCGTGAGGCATCGCGCGGTGTAACCCTGACGGCGGAGGGCAGTCACTATCTGGACCGCATTGGCCCGGCCTTTGATGTCATTGATGATGCGACGGACGGATTGTCGGACACCCCGATGGGACGCGTCACGTTGAACAGCGAACCGACTTTCGCGATCAATGTGGTTGCGCCCTTGCTTGCGTCCTTTGAGCGCCAGTTTCCGGAGATTGAGCTGCGTATCATAGCATCCTCGGCTATGGCGGACCTTGATCGCTACGAGGCGGATCTGGCCATCCGCTTTACCCGGAGTGGGGTCGTTGATGTGCCGTCAGATTTGATCAGCAATGCCCGTGTCTATCCGTTTGCGGCGCCGGGCCTCGTGCCTGACAACGTCTTGCTGCCGGAGCATCTGGCGCAGTTTCGTCTATACAAGGACCGTGGAGATGACGTGTGGCGATGGTGGTGTGATGTTGCGGGCTTTGATGTGACGTTGCCTGCGCAGGATGGGTGGCGGTTGCGTTCGGCGCTGGCGCAGGAAGCAGTGATCTACGGGGCCGGCCTTTTGATGGCGTCGCGCGATGGTGTTCTGCGGGACGTAGAGGAGGGGCGTCTGGTGCAGTTGTCTCAGGTGGGGTTGTCCCACGGCGCGTTTCATCTGCTAACCAGCGGTCAGGCGGGGCGACGCAAGGCGGTGCGCCAGGTGCGCGCGTGGCTGTTGGAGCAGACAATTGCGTTGCGCGATCACTAAGATCAACCAAATGGTTGAATATCGAGAAACGTCCGGATTGTGTAAATGCGTGGGGTGCGACGTGGTGTCCTTGGTTTCATAGTCCGCAAGATATGTATTAAAAACAGTGCCTTGGATGTGTTGGAGATCGGCTGTGCAGCGCGTTGACTCATCCTGCCCACCGTCCTATCCACACCTCAAGCCAAATGGCGGGATGACAGGTACGTGACCGACCCCGATGACACAGACAGATTGAAAGCCCTCGAGGCCAAGATCGATGCTGTGAAAGAGGTCCACAGCCCAAAACCCCGTCCTCAGGACGCACACTCTCAGGCCCAGTTGGCCTGGCGCATGGTGATCGAACTGGTGGCCGGTCTTGGGATCGGGTTTGGGATTGGATACGGGTTGGACGCGCTGTTTGGCACCTCTCCGTTTCTGATGATCATATTTATCTTTCTGGGCTTCGCGGCCGGCATCCAGACGATGATGCGCTCCGCGAAAGAGGTCCAGAGAGAGCAGGAAGCTGCACAAGCGGCAGAGGATGACGCCCACTGAGTGGGCATGAGCGACGGAGAAAGCCTGATGGCAGATGATGCACATGGTGAAGGGGGCGGTCTTTCGTTCCACCCGATGGATCAGTTCGAGGTCAAATCGCTGTTTGGCGGTGACATCGGGATGTTCACCCTTACCAATGTAACGCTGTGGTTGGCGTTGGCTGTTGTTGCCGTCTTTGCGTTGATGGTGTTGACCACATCCAAACGTGCGGTTGTGCCGGGGCGCGGTCAGTCAATCGCCGAACTGATGTACGGTTTTGTCTATAAGATGGTCGAGGACGTGACCGGTAAGGACGGGATCAAGTATTTCCCCTACATCATGACGCTGTTCATGTTTATCCTATGCGCCAACTTCCTTGGTCTGATCCCGACATCCTTCACGACGACGTCACATATCGCTGTGACGGCTGTTTTGGGCTTTGGTGTGTTCTTTGCAGTGACCATCCTTGGCTTTGTGAAGAACGGTGCGGGCTTTCTGTCGCTGTTTTGGGTGTCGAGCGCGCCATTGCCGCTGCGCCCCATCCTTGCCCTGATCGAGATCATTTCCTACTTCGTGCGCCCGGTGAGCCACTCCATTCGTCTGGCAGGCAACATGATGGCTGGCCACGCCGTTCTCAAAGTGTTCGCTGGCTTTGCGCAAGTCGCAGCAATCGCCCCTGTTGCGATCATTGGTGTCATGGCGATCTACGGCCTCGAAGTTCTGGTGTCGGCCATTCAGGCTTACGTCTTTACCATCCTCACATGCGTGTATCTCAAGGATGCACTGCACCCGCATCACTAATGTATGGCGGGGCTGATCCCGCCGGACACATCTACTAACTTCCAATCGTAAGGAGAATTCTCATGGAAGGTGAACTCGCACACATCGGCGCAGGCCTCGCAGCAATCGGTTCTGGTGCCGCCGCAATCGGGGTTGGTCACGTGGCTGGCAACTTCCTTGCTGGCGCACTGCGTAACCCATCGGCAGCTGCCGGTCAGACAGCAACACTGTTCATCGGCATCGCCTTCGCAGAAGCTCTGGGGATCTTCTCGTTCCTCGTCGCTCTGCTGCTGATGTTTGCTGTCTAAGTCACTCTGACGCGCAATCCTTACGATCGGTCGGTGTGGCTTAAGCTACACTGACCGGGCTAAGGCCTCGCATTCCGGCCCTGGTCCTAGGGTCTACTCAGGGGAACGACCGATATGGCAACCGATACACATAGTGCCGCCGAGGCCGCAGGGCCCGGTATGCCACAACTGGATATCACAACCTTCAGCAACCAGATCTTTTGGCTGCTCATTGCGCTTGTGGTCATCTTTTTCGTGCTGTCGCGCGTGGCGTTGCCGCGTATTGCGGCCATTCTGGCAGAGCGTCAGGGCACGATCACAAATGATATTGCCGCTGCCGAAGACCTGAAGGTCAAAGCGCAGGAAGCTGAAGCCGCCTATGAAAAGGCGCTGGCAGATGCCCGCGGCGAAGCGCAACGCATTGCAGGCGAAACCAAGGCTGCTATCCAAGCGGATCTGGATGTGGCCATTGCAAGGGCGGATGCCGAGATTGCCGCCAAGGCGGCTGAGAGCGAGAAGGCCATCACGGAAATCCGTGCCGGTGCGCAGGAGGCCATCAGGGAGGTCGCCAAGGACACCGCAAAGGAAATCGTGGCTGCCATGGGTGGCAAGGCCGATGCGCGCAGTGTGACGGCTGCTGTGACCGCACGGATGAAAGGATAAGATGATGATGCGTCTTCCAAACCGGACATCCGTTGCCGTGACCGCTGTGGCTGTTGTACTTGCTGGTCCAGCGCTTGCTGCCTCCAAGAATCCGTTTTCGGCGGAGTTCTGGAAGCTGAGCAACACAGACTTTATCGTCTCCATTGCCTTTATCTTGTTCATTGGGGTTCTGTTCTACTTCAAGGTCCCGGGCATGATTTCGAAAATGCTGGACGACCGCGCTGCGGGCATTCAGTCAGAAATCGACGAGGCCCGGTCTCTGCGGGAAGAGGCTCAGACTCTTTTGGCCTCTTATGAGCGCAAGCATCGCGAAGTGCAGGAGCAGGCAGACAAAATTGTCGCGCAGGCCAAGGTGGATGCGGAAGCTGCTGCTGATCAGGCACGCGCTGACCTGACAAAGTCGATCGAGCGCCGCTTGGCTGCTGCGACTGATCAGATTGCTTCGGCTGAGGCGGGCGCTGTCAAGGAAGTCCGTGACATGGCGGCCACTGTGGCCGTTCAGGCTGCGCGCGACGTTATTGCCAAGCAGATGACCGCCGAAAGTGCCAATGGGCTGATTGATGCGGCGATAGCCGAAGTTGATGCCAAGCTGCACTGATCTTTTGCTGACAGTATGATTTGGAAAACCCCGGCCCCTTTGGCCGGGGTTTTTTGTTTGGAAATGTTGCCAAATGGAGCGGCTTGCGCCGCACTCTTTTTCAAGAGAAGAGGGGGGCTCTGCCCCCGGCGCTGCGCGCGGCCCCCGTGGTATTTTGGGTCAGAAGAAACGGGTGCGCGTAGCGATTTGGCCGTAAGGGTCCGTTGCGGTTTGGAAGACTGTTTTTAGCCGTTTGTTTCGTGGTCCAGCCGCTGTCGTGCAACATCTTCGTTTCGCTCGGCTTTTTGGTGGTCGCGCATGGCCCGTTCCACATAATCGAGGTGGGTGTGAACGGCGCTGCGCGCTGCCTGACCATCGCGGGCTTGCAATGCGTCGTTGATGGCGCGGTGTTGGTCCAGCAGAGCCTGTCTGGTTGTGCGTTGTTTGAACATCACCTGCCGGTTGTAGAAGACCCCTTCGCGCAGCAATTGATACATGGAACGCATCATGTGCAGCATGATCACGTTGTGACTTGCTTCGATAATGGCCATGTGGAATTGCGCATCCAGTTGCGCTTCTTCGTCCGCGTTACGTTTGGGGTGCGCGCCCTCCATCTTTTCGAAAACAGCCTGCACCACAGCCAGATCTGTATCTGAGCCGAGCCGGGCTGCGCGATCCGCAGCAAGCCCCTCCATGTCACGCCGAAAGCTGAGGTAGTCGAACACCGCTTCATCATGGCGCGCAAACAGTTGTGTGAGCGCGGGCGCAAAGGCGCTGCCCAACACGTCGGCCACAAATATCCCTGCACCGGGCCGTGCGCTGAGCAGGCCGATGTCTTGCAGGTGCCCAATCGCATCCCGCAGAGATGGCCGCGACACGCCCAGCCGTTCTGCAAGGTCGCGTTCTGGTGGCAGTCGTTCGCCGGGTCGCAAGATTCCACGCAACACCAGTTGCTCGATTTGTCTGATCACAGCGGCAGAGAGTTTTTCGGGCTGAACGGGGCGGAAGGGCATGATCGGTCCGGGTGTGACGGTGGGAATTGGTAAAATCATATGACCAGTGTGTCCCGGGCGCAATGATCCCGACCATCCTTGCGACGTTAAGTTCCCATTAACCAATCTGCAGTGACATGCCCCTATGAGGTATCTTGTGCTTTTTATGCTGTTGGTTGGCTGCAACACTGCTGGCCCGCATTTCCGCGGGCTTCCGGCAACGACGGTGACCATTGAGGGATCCACGTTTGACGTGCGGGTCAATGGCGATTTGGCCGAAGCCATTCGCACCAATGCTCAATATGCGCCGCGCTTTGGTCCCATCAGAGACCGCGCGGGCATGGCCATGGAGATGGTAAGCGGCTGCAAGGTCAAGGAGGTGCGGGGCGATCAGGCTCTTGCCACCGGCATCCTTGATTGCGGAGACGGAGGGCCGCTCATTGATCGTTTGAAACCACAGGGTGAATACGAGTGCCTGACCCTTGACAGTTATGTCAGTCCAGCCACAAACGAGCTGGTTTTGGACCTCGACTGCACTTTGATTTAGGCGACAAACCGCAATATCTTGTGGATAACGTCAGCCTTCCCCCCGATTGTGGGGCCTGACCGTTGACTCTGTGCCTGCCCGTCTCGCACCATGTGGCCCGTAGAGACTCATGGCAGGTACATCCATTTGCGGTTTTCCAAACTCAGACTGACGGGCTTTAAATCCTTTGTGGATCCAACCGATTTGATCATTGCGGATGGTCTGACCGGCGTTGTCGGCCCCAACGGGTGCGGCAAGTCGAACCTGCTGGAAGCGTTGCGTTGGGTTATGGGCGAGAACCGCCCTACGGCAATGCGGGGCGGGGGCATGGAGGATGTCATTTTTGCCGGTGCGGCAACGCGGCCTGCCCGGAACTTTGCCGAAGTCAGCCTTCATATGGACAATTCCGAGCGGCTGGCCCCGGCCGGGTTCAACGATTCCGATACGTTGGAGATTGTCCGCCGCATCACCCGCGATGTGGGCAGCGCCTACAAGACGAACAGCAAGGATGTGCGCGCGCGCGATGTGCAGATGCTGTTTGCGGATGCCTCGACAGGTGCGCATTCGCCGGCTCTGGTCCGTCAGGGTCAGATTGCGGAGTTGATCAACGCCAAGCCCAAGAACCGCCGCCGCATTCTGGAAGAGGCTGCGGGGATTTCCGGCCTGTATCAACGTCGCCATGAGGCGGAACTGAAACTGAAGGGAGCGGAGCAGAATCTCGCCCGCGTAGATGATGTGATTGAGCAATTGGCGGCGCAATTGGCTCAACTGGCTCGTCAGGCACGGCAAGCGGCCCGGTATCGCGAGATTGGCGATGGCCTGCGTGCGGCTGAGGGGCAGTTGCTGTACCGCCGCTGGCGCGAAGCAGATGAGGCGCGCGGTGCGGCTGAGGATGAATTGCGGATTCGTGTCAGCGCTGCTGCGCAGGCAGAAACGGCTGTGCAGGTTTCTGCCAAGGCGCGCGTGGCCGCTGAAGATGCGTTGCCCCCGTTGCGCGAAGAAGAAGCCATCGCTGCAGCGGTATTGCAGCGCTTGGCCGTGCAGCGCGACACGCTGAGCGATCAGGAACGTCAGGCCGCACAGTCTATCGAGACTTTGCAGGGCCGCATCTCCCAACTGGCCCATGATATCGAACGCGAAGGCGGGTTGAACCGCGATGCGGGCGAGACGATTGAGCGATTGGAGTGGGAAGCAGGCGAGATCGCGAAGGCTTCGGAAGGTCATCAGGGGTTGTTGGATGAGGCTGCGGCGGGTGCACGAGAGGCGGCACAGGTGCTCCAGGCCCGAGAGGAAGATCAATCCGAACGGACAGAGGACGTAGCCCGATTGGCCGCCCGTCACGGATCGGCCCAGCGTTTGCTGGAAGACAGCAGGACGGTGGAAACCAAATCCGAAGCTGAGGCGGAAAAGGCCCGTGTGGCTGTTGAGGCGAGCCAGTCGGCCCTGGAGCAGTCCGGGGTGGATCTGAAGGCTGCCGAGGCCGCTATGGTGCAGGCCGAAGAGACGGCGGCGCGTGCTGATGCGGCCTTGCTCGCGGCTGAAGAGGCTCGCGCAGCCACACAAGCTCGCGAGGCGGATGCCCGTGGTGAACGTTCGGAAGCCGAAGGTGAGATGAATGCCCTGCGAGCCGAGGCGGGTGCCTTGGCCAAGCTGGTGGAACGCGACACAGCCGAGGGCGGTCAGATTCTGGATCGGTTGCAGGTGCAGCAGGGATTTGAAAAGGCGCTGGGTGCGGCCTTGGCGGATGATCTGCGCGCGCCTGAGGTGGATGCAGATGGCCCATCGGGCTGGGCGCTGTTGCCGTCCTATACGGATGCGCAACCCCTGCCCGGAGGTGTCACACCGCTGACGCAGCACGTGTCGGTGCCGGATGTGCTGATGCGCCGGATGAGCCAGATCGGCCTCGTTGACGCTGATGACGCGATGCGTTTGCAGCCGCTGTTGCGTCCGGGCCAGCGTCTTGTGTCACCGGAAGGCGATTTATGGCGGTGGGATGGGTTTCGTGCCTGGGCAGAGGACGCACCAAGCGCGGCAGCCCTGCGTTTGCAGCAACTCAACCGTCTTGAGGAACTCAAGCAATCTCTGGAGCGCGCAACTTCCCGCGCCGATGGCGCGCGTCAGGCGCATGAAGCGTTGACGGCCCGCATGGCCGAACTGACCGAAGCCGACAAGCAGGCCCGCGCGGCGCGTCGCGAAGCAGATGCGATGGTGGCCAATGCGGCCCGTTCCCTCAGCCGGGCCGAGGCAGATCGCAACTTGGCGCAAGGTCGCCTTGAATCGCTGGGGCTTGCGGTCAGCCGTCACGAAGAGGATGCGATGGCCGCCCGTGCACGGGTCACCGAGGCGGAAAGCGCCTTGGCTGATCTGCCGGATCTGGATGCGGCCCGCGCGGAAATCGAAGACGTTCGCATGACGGTCGAGGCCGCCCGTATCACCATGATGTCGCGCCGTTCAGCTCATGATGATTTGCGCCGCACCGGAGAGGCCCGTTTGAAGCGCGCCCAAGAGATCACCAAGGAAGTCAGTGGCTGGAAACATCGGTTGGAAACTGCGGAACGACGTACTGCGGAACTGACCGAGCGCAAGAACACGTCCGAGGCAGAGTTGCAGGTCGCCGAGGCTTTGCCCTCTGAATTGGCTGCGACGCGCGAAACCCTGAGTGCAGAGATTGCGCGCGCTGAAGCCCGCAAGGCTCAGGCCAGCGATGCGTTGAGTGTGGCGGAAGGGGCTTTGCGCACCGCCACCCAGGAAGAACGCGATGCGGAGCGCACCGCGTCAGAGGCGCGAGAGGCGCGGGCCCGCTCCGAAGCCCGCGCAGAAGCGGCCCGCGAAACGGTGTTGGCGGCCGCCGAGCGCATTGCGGATGATCAACAGATGACACCTAACCAGTTGTTGACGGCGCTGGATGTGACCCCGGATGCGATGCCGGGGGTCGAAGCCTTGGAGACCGAGGTCAACCGACTGAAACGTCAGCGTGATGCGTTGGGGGCCGTCAACCTGCGCGCCGAAGAAGACGCCAAGGAGGTGCAGGTCGAACACGACACGTTGGTCAGCGAAAAGGCCGATCTCGAGGAAGCCATCAAGACCCTGCGCAGTGGCATTTCCAGTCTGAACCGCGAAGGCCGGGAGCGTTTGCTGACCGCCTTTGAGCAGGTCAATTCGAACTTCTCGTTGCTCTTTACCCATCTGTTTGGGGGCGGCGAGGCGAACCTTGTCATGGTCGAAAGTGACGACCCTCTGGAGGCAGGCCTTGAGATCATGTGCCAACCGCCCGGCAAGAAACTGTCGACCCTGTCGCTGCTCAGCGGGGGAGAGCAGACCCTGACCGCGATGGCGCTGATTTTTGCTGTGTTCCTTGCCAATCCAGCCCCGATCTGTGTGCTGGACGAGGTTGATGCGCCCCTCGACGATGCCAACGTCACGCGCTTTTGCGATCTACTGGACGAGATGTGTCGCCGCACCGATACCCGGTTCCTGATCATCACGCACCATGCAGTGACGATGGCCCGCATGGACCGCTTGTTCGGCGTAACCATGGCCGAGCAGGGCGTAAGCCAGCTTGTGTCGGTTGATCTGAAAAAAGCCGAGACGCTGGTGGCATAAGGCCAAGTTGGTGTAGGGCTCACGTTCTGCTGCAGACTGCGTTTTTTCCCAATCGTTGCATATTGCGCCACGTGGTCAAGGTGCAGGCGTCGCTTGCCCCTAAAGACGGTTCAGCAACGCGGCTGTCGGCCATGCGTCCGCAGGCAAGCCAAGCCGTTTTTGTTCGGCCTGCACGGCCGCGCGGGTCCCCGCGCCGAGAATACCGTCGATCTTGCCCACATTGTAGCCGCGCTGTTGCAGACGCTTTTGCAGCGCCTTCATCTGGTCAGGGCCAAGGCCGGCATCCGGGTTGCCTGCGTCATAAACCTGTGCGCCTGCCAGCCGCGTGGCGAAATAGGCGGCCGTCAATACGTAGGTAAAGGACTGGTTCCATTCGAAGTACACATCGAAATTTGGATAGGCGAGAAAGGCTGGGCCCTTGCGACCTTGCGGCAGGATCAGCGACGCGGGCAGGTTGGCCAATGTGCCGGAACGCGCACGTACCCCCAGCTTTTGCCATTCTGAAACGCTGCGCTTGGTGGCGAGACCGCTGAGGCTCCAGTCCATCTGGGCGGGGACAGTGACCTCTTGCAGCCATGGCTCGCCCGCGCGCCAGCCAAAGTGTTGTAGCATCTTGCCGCCGGACATCAGCGCATCGGGGGCCGATGATTTGAGGCGCACTGCCCCGTCGCCATCACCATCCACCCCATTTTCAAGGATATCGCCGGGCAACATCTGGACCATGCCGATTTCTCCGGCCCAGGCCCCTGTAGTGCGTGCCGGGTCGAATGCCTCTTGGGAAAAGAGCTGCATCGCGGCAAAGACTTGTGGGCGGAACAGTTCCGGGCGGCGGCAGTCATGGGCCAGTGTGACCAATGCGTTGGCGGTGTTGAAATCGCCCTGAAACGCACCGTAATCCGTTTCGAACGCCCAGAAGGCCAGCAGCACGTTGCGATCCAGCCCGTAGCGCTGTTCGATACGATCAAATGTGCTGTCAAACTGGCGGGCCTTTGCGCGGCCCGCGTTGATCCGATTTTGCGAAATCAGGCGACGCGAGAAGTCGATGAAGGGGCGTTGAAAAACACCTTGCGCCCGGTCTGCCCGCAACACCGCAGGATCTTGTCGCACGCCCGCCAAAAAGCGTTGCGCTGTCTGTGTGTCCACGCCGTTGCGCGCGGCATCGCGCACCAATCCGTCTTTGAAACTGGAAAAAGACCCACCGCATTGCGCCATGGCCGCCATAGGTGCGCTGCTCAGGCACAGAGCCAAGGCCAGATGTTTCAGAAAACCCATATGATCGCTCCCAAGATGGCCAAGACGCCAAGGCTGATTTGCCATGCTTTCCAGATGATTGCGAGGGCTGCGTCAATGTCCGTGGCAATGAGGTCGCGCCGCGCTGCGCCGTTGACCCATGCGAGGTCTTGCGTGTGGCCGTGATAGCTGCGCGGCCCGGCCAGTGCGATGCCAAGGGCTTGGGCCATCGCGGCTTCGGGCCAACCCGCATTGGGCGAGCGGTGCTGTGCCGCGTCTGTACGGATACTGCCCCATCGGTGCACAACCCCGCCCGCCAACGCGATCAGCGATGCGCATATCCGCGCCGGGATAAGGTTCAACAGGTCATCGCAGCGTGCCGAAGCCCAACCAAAAGCCGCATGCCGTGGCGTGAGATAGCCAATCATGCTGTCTGCTGTATTGACCACTTTATAGATCGCAATGCCTGGTAATCCTGCGACCAGAAACCAGAATGCAGGCGCAATCACCCCGTCGCTGAAATTCTCCGACAGGCTTTCGATGGCCGATCGCGTGACCGATGAGGGGGAGGCATGGGTTACGTCGCGGCTGACGATGTGAGCAACTGCGGTGCGCCCGGCTTGAGGTGACAGCCGGAGCCCTGAGGCAACGCCGCCAACATGTTCCACCAAGGATCGGTGCGCCAAAAGGATCGCCGCGGCGCCAACTGTCACGACCCAGCCGGCTTGGGTGACAAGCCAGCCAATGCCACCGGCTCCAAGCATCAGAACACACATTGCGACAATCCCCAGCCCCTTGGCAAAGGGCGGTCGGTTCAGCCGCTTGTCCAGCCAGCCAACCGCGCGCCCCATCACAACTGCCGGATGCGGCAGCCGCGCCCAAAGCCACTTAGGCTCGCCCAGCAGGGCATCCAATCCAAGGGCGAGAATGAGAAGCAATGCCTGGTTCACAGCGCATTTTCCACTCTATGCCAGCCATCTTCGGGAGGAAGGCCAAGTCTGATCCAATCGGACGCGTATGGAAAGGTCCGGCTCCAGATGTGATGTTGCGCAAGCCGTGTCTGCAACGCAGCAGCATCCTCCACTCGGTAAAGCCTGAACAGGGTTGTTCCGCCGATCAATGTCGCATTCGCCTGCGCTACAACCTGATCAAGGCGGCGGGCGTCGTGGGTCAGTCGGTTGCGCGTGGTTTCAGCCCATTCCTCATCCTCGAGCGCTTGCGCGCCAAGGTCCAAGGCGATGCCAGATACAGGCCAGGGCCCCAGAATGTCAGCCAGTTTAGCCACGAGTTCTGGATCGCCAATCACAAAACCCAACCGCAAACCGGCCAGCCCCCAGAACTTCCCAAAGCTCTTTAGGATGAGCGTGCCCGGCTGTGTCGCCAGAGCCACCAACGAGTGTGCAGGCGTTACGTCACAAAAACTTTCATCGATGATCCGCAAAGGCGCGGCTAGATCCTGCGCAGCCCACAGATAGCCAGTAGGGTTGTTGGGGTGGACTATGACCTGTGCATTTGCAGTGGATGCATCACTTTCGGTGACGCTCCAACCTTGAGCCGAAAACGCGGCGGCGTGTTCGTTATAGGTGGGGCCGGGGATATGCACTGACCCTGTCTCGGCCAACCGCGGAATATGAGCGATGGCAGCGGAAGCACCGGGGACGGGGAAGATGGCAGCCTCTTGCGGGACTTGCCAAAAGCGCCGCGCGGCGCTGACCAGCTGCTTATGGGCATGTAAATCCGGCAGCGCAGTCCACGCATCCGAAGACACGGAGCGGAAGGGGTAGGGGACAGGGTTGATACCGGTAGACAAATCGATCCAGTCTGCGCGTTTCCCACCAAAACGGGCAACGGCCGAGTCGATTCTCCCGCCATGATCACGTTGATTTGACAACTGAATTCCCCACGTTTCTTGCACAGGAATCCCGCACATTTGCGCTTGCAAAGAGCGGATTATCGCGCATTTTTCAAGGCAACAAAGCCGCGTTAACGAATGTGATCGTTAATTAACGCTTTGTTAACACCTTGCCCGCCAATAGGGGGTATAGGCTGAAGTTGGGTCGGCCTGGAGTGAAAATGAAAGTATTGATAGTGGAAAGCCGTCCTGAGCTGGGAGCGCTTTGGCGGCGTCATCTGGAACGTCAGGGTATGGTCGTGCATCAGGTTTCTGGGCAGGACGAAGCCGTAGGGTATCTGGGGCAAAATGCGCCGGACATCATCGTGCTGGACCTTGTACTGGAAGAAGGCAGCGCGCTTGCGGTTGCGGATTTTGCCAATTACCGCCACCCGGATGCGCGCGTGATCTTTGTCACCGACACCAGCTTTTTCTCAGACGGTTCCATCTTCGCCCATGCGGGCAACGCGTGCGCCTTTATGCCGGCAGGCACGCGGCCAGAAGATCTGGCCGCTATGGTCGAACATTACGCAACCCCCTAACCACGCCCGTGGGGGGCATCAAAATCAATTTCGGGATTGATCGGCACGATGCGGTGCGGATTTATGCTTTCGTGACTGTAATGGTAGTGCCGGACGATGTGTTCCATGTTCACTGTCTCGGCGACGCCCGGCCATTGGTAAAGCTCGCGCGTGTACGCCCATAGGTTCGGGTAATCCATTACCCGCTTGCGGTTGCACTTGAAGTGAAGGTGATACACCGCATCGAAACGCACAAGCGTGGTGAAAAGCCGCCAATCTGCTTCGGTGAGTGTGTCACCCATTAGGTAGCGCCGCGTCGTCAGGCGCTCCTCGATCCAGTCCAGCGTGTCAAACAGGGGATGAACGGCCGCATCATAGGCCGCTTGTGTGGTCGCAAAACCGGACTTGTACACCCCGTTGTTGAGCGTGTCATAGATCCGGTCGTTGATCGGTGCGATGTCGTTGCGCAATTCCTGAGGCCAATAGTCATCGCTGTTTCCTGTGATGCCGTCAAAGGCCGTGTTGAACATGCGAATGATTTCGGAACTTTCATTGCTCACAATGGTTTCGCGCCGCTTGTCCCACAAGATTGGTACAGTCACCCGACCTGAGAATGTTGCGTCCGCGCGCGTATAGATGTCGCGTGCGAAAGGTAGGTCAAAAAGCGTATCTCCCGTAGCGCCATACGCATCCGTTTCGAATGTCCAGCCATCTGTCAGCATATCGGGGTGAACGGCAGACATTGTGATGTGGTCGCTCAGCCCTTTGAGGTTTCGAAAGATCAGGCAACGATGAGCCCACGGGCAAGCATAAGAAACGTAGAGATGGTAACGCCCTGATTCGGCTGCAAAACCATCTGTACCCGAAGGACCGGCGCTGCCATCGGCGGTGATCCAGTTGCGAAACTTTGCTTGGCTGCGTTCGAATTTTCCTCCGGTCGATTTGGTATCGTACCAAGTGTCGTGCCATTTTCCGTCAACCAAAAGGCCCATATCGCGTCTCCGTTTGCATCTGCATCCAGATGTAGAGCCCAAGCGGGCAACTGCACAGGGCAAGCACCGCACGCGCGCTCTGCACCGATGCACAGCCCACCGTCGCGTGAATGCCACAACTCAGTAGAGGCAAGCCCGGATCGATAAATTTTAATGGAAATACAATGTCTTTGATCCAACTTTAACAGCAGCACAAAGGAGCCGCTGCCATGTCGACCTTCGTTCCAAAGGAAGTTCAAGCCGGGCTGGATCATGCCAGATTGCAGGCGATGAAGTCAGAGTCGCGCCTTCGCATCTTCGTGGGTACGGATGCGTACGCTGTGTTGAGCATGTGGAAAACTGGCTTTGCCCTTGAGGCCGGCAGTGCGCCGCATTTGCGTGGATATGTTGACCTTTACGATGGTGCGATCCATCTGTTCCAGTGCCTGATCGTCGCCTCCGAGGAGGAAGCAGGCGAGATGCGGTATGAGTTCAAGCGCCTGACAGCAGTAGCCAATGGTGCAGCCCTTGATTTTGAACGAGCTGTAGACGCGCCAGTGGCGTTGTTGGAAGCTTCAATCGACTAAAGCTACTTTGCTGGCCATCAAGCTGCGCGGCTGGTGATTGGTTGCGCACACCAGATTGCTGCGTTCAACCACCGTTAGAACAACACCTGATACCAGCCGGTTCGCCTATGCGTTGCTGGCGGATGTGCGCGCGCGCAAAGCAGCGTGGGCAAATCGCTACGCGCACTTTGAAACGCATTTCCTAACCCGTGGCCGCTCGCTATTGCAGATCTTTGAAAGCTTGTGCCAACCGCTCAACCGCCTCTTCCACCCGTGCACGCGGCGTGGCGATGTTAAAGCGCAGGAAGCTGTCGCCACCGGATCCAAAAGTAGGCCCGTGGTTCACTGCGATACAAGCGTCTTTTTCGACGCGGCGGGTGAACTCTTCGCGTGCCATGCCGGTGTCTTCAAAGCTCACCCATGATAGATAAGTTGCCTCGAGGTTCATACTGCGCAGGCCCGGAATCGCATTGACGCCTGCGTCAAATATTTTGCGATTGCCATCAAGATACTGAACGAGATTATCCACCCACACAGCCCCTTCGGCAGAATAGGCCGCAGTGGCCATGAAAAGCCCGAAGGAGTTTGGCGATAACCCAAGTCCCATCATGCGCGCTGCAAATTGGGCGCGCAGATCGGGGTCGGCGATGATCACATTACCGGAATGCGAACCCGCAATGTTGAACGTCTTGGTTGTGGCCGTCATCATCACCAGCCGGTCCTCGATCCCTTCGATGTGAGTCATAGGGATGTGGGTCTGGCCGGGCATCACAAGGTCATGGTGGATCTCGTCTGAAACAAGGATCAACCCGTGCCGCTTGGCAAAGGCCGCCACGGCGGCCAATTCACCGCGACTCCAGACCCGACCACCGGGATTGTGGGGCGAACACAGGATCACCATCTTTTCCGAGCCGTCCATCTGCGCATCGTAAGCGTCGAAATCCATCTCGTAGCGCCCGTCGACGAGGTTCATTTCGCATTCAACGACACGTCGGTTGTTGGCGTTAATGACCTTGGCAAAGGCATGATAGACCGGTGTGAACAGCACAACCCCGTCACCGGGTTGCGTGAATGTGTCGACACACATCGCCGTGCCATTGACCAGACCGTGGGTGGTGAAGATGTGCGCCGGATCAAGGGCCCATCCGTGGCGTGTTTCCATCCACCAGCGGATCGCCTCGCGATATTTGCTGTCATCGCCAAAGTACCCGATGATCCCGTGATCGAGTTGCTGTTGCACGGCGTCCAGCACGCACTGAGGTGGTTTGAAATCCATGTCAGCCACCCACATGGCAAGACCGGACTCCTGAGGCACGCCGTAGATCTGTTCCATCATGTCCCATTTCACGCAATGGCTGCCGCGGCGGTCGATGATTTCGTCAAAGCTCATGGGGTGGTCTCCTGATGTGTTGGCGGCAGGCTAGCGTTGCACGGGCCGAGCGCAAGGGGACATTGCGGTGCGGCGTTGGTTGTCATAAATCAGGCTGCATGAAGCGCTCTATTATTTTGCACCCCGATCCCCGGTTGAAAAAGTTGTGTCCGCCTGTGTCGGATCTGACAGACGAATTGCGTTCGTTGGCCGATGACATGCTGGAGACAATGTATGACGCCCCCGGTATTGGATTGGCAGCGCCGCAGGTTGGCATGATGCAACGGTTGATCGTGCTGGATTGCGTAAAGTCCGAAGGTGAGGCACCGCGCCCGTTGATTATGTTCAACCCCGAAATCATTGCGTCGTCGGATGAATTGAACACATATGAAGAAGGCTGTTTGTCGATCCCTGAACAATTTGCGGATGTCACCCGCCCTGCAGGTGTTCAGGTGCGATGGATTGACCGCGACGGCAATGAGCAGAACGAAGAGATGGACGGGCTGTGGGCAACGTGTGTCCAGCACGAATTGGATCACCTCGACGGCAAGTTGTTCATTGACTACCTCAAACCCCTGAAGCGCCAGATGATCACCCGCAAGATGGTTAAGTTGAAACGGGAACGCGCGCGGGAAAAAGCATGAGCCTGCGCCCGATTGTGCGCTGGCCCGATCCTGTCTTGTCCCAGCCCTGTGCGCCTGTGCGAGACCAGGACGTGCGTGCCTTGGCGGCTGATATGCTGGAGACGATGTATGATGCGCCGGGCCGGGGCTTGGCGGCACCGCAGGTTGGCGTTTTGCTGCGTTTGTTCGTGATGGATGCGACGTGGAAAGACGGCGCGCCTTCTCCTGTGGTGTGCATAAATCCGCAGATTGTCGAAGTTGGCGCAGACTTTGGACTTGGTGACGAGGGGTGTCTGTCCATCCCTGGCATCAGTGCCGCGGTGGAGCGTCCGTTGAGTGTGCGCATGGTGTGGGATGATCTGGACGATGCGCGACATGATCAGTGGCTGGATGGGTTTGCAGCGCGGTGCGCGCAACATGAGCTGGATCATCTTGATGGGATCGTGACCTTTGACCGAGTAGATGCCGCGACGCGCGCATCTTTGTTGTCCCAATACGAGGCTGCGTGATGGCGGTACGTCCTATATTGCAATGGCCTGACAAAAGGTTGCGGACGGCCGTCCCTGAAGTGTCAGAGATCACGGACGAAATCCGCGCGATCTGGGCTGACATGGTGGATACGATGGACGCGATGCCCGGACAGGGCGTCGGTTTGGCGGCCCCTCAGATTGGGGTGATGCTGCAATTGGCTGTGGTGGATGTCACGCCTGATCGGTCCCGCCGTATCCTCTTTGCCAACCCAACCGTGCTGGAAACGGGCTCACAAAGCGAAAAGGGCACCGAGGCGAGCCCTTGTCTGCCCGGAACTTCCGCTGAAATAATGCGGCCAAAGACGGTGTCCGTGCGCTACCTGTCTGCTGACGGGGCGATCACACGCGGCGACTTTGCAGATCTTGAGGCCCGTAGCCTGCTGCACCAGATCGACCATCTCGCCGGGCGTATGTATTTTGACAATCTGGGTCGGGTAAAGCGCGACATGCTGCTGCGCCGTGCCAAAAAACAGAAGTGAGAGCACCCGACAGGTGCACCTTGCAGGAGCCAATATGCGTGTGATTTTTATGGGAACGCCCGACTTTTCGGTGCCTGCCCTTGAGGCGCTGCATGACGCAGGGCACGAAATTGTGTGTGTGTACACGCAGCCACCGCGCCCTGCTGGACGTGGCAAGAAAGATCGCCCCGGCCCCGTGCACCAGCGTGCTGACGCGTTGGGCGTACCGGTCCGCCACCCGGTGTCGCTGAAGACACCTGAGGCCCAAGCTGAACTGGCCGCTCTTGGTGCCGATGTCGCCGTGGTGGTCGCGTATGGTTTGATCCTGCCACAACCTGTGCTGGACGCTCCGCGTCTGGGGTGCCTGAATATCCACGCCAGCCTGTTGCCCCGCTGGCGCGGTGCTGCTCCGATCCACCGGGCCATCATGGCGGGGGATTGCGAAACGGGTGTGTGCATCATGCGGATGGAGGCGGGGCTCGACACCGGGCCGGTGCTGATGCACGAGGCGCTTGCAATTGGTGCCACAGATACAACCGCTGATCTGCACGACCGTCTGTCTGATGTGGGCGCGCGCCTGATAGTGCAGGCGCTGAAGGATATGGACGCGCTGAGCGCAAAAACGCAGCCTGATGCGGGCGTCACATATGCCCACAAGATCGACAAGGCAGAGGCGGCGATTGACTGGACCCGTCCAGCCAAAGAGATCGACCGCCAGATCCGAGGATTGTCGCCGTTTCCCGGCGCATGGTTTGAGCACGGGGGCGTGCGGATCAAGGTTTTGGGATCGCGGCTGGTACCGGGAACGGGTGCGCCCGGTGTTATACTGGACGACGCCCTGAGCGTGGCCTGCGGCGAGGGCGCGGTTCAACTGACACGATTGCAACGCGCAGGCAAAGGTGCGCAGGATGCGGATGTTTTCCTGCGCGGCACACCCATGCCTGCGGGCACCAAACTCTGAGGTAGAGTGACATGTTTCCAACCCTGATCGGCACGGTCGTCATCGCTGGCATCGTCGGGTATGCCTCTGAAAAGTCAGGTTTTACCCGCAATGGCATCTTGCCGTCGATCATCATCTGCGTGGGCGGTGCGTTTTTGTTCTACTTCGTGCGGATCATGTTCGGGATTGGATTCGGCAGCCCCGGGCTGAACGCCATCGTGTCTTCGATTGGAGCGCTGATCATCGTTCCGACCCACTGGCGCAAACGCTGATGCGTGGAGATTGAAAAAGGCCCAAAGCGATACTCTGGGCCTTTGACTGTTCGGGCGTGTGAGTGGTGGAGGGATGAACGTGGGCCTGCCCAAATCGCGGCAGGCCTTGTTCTGATCAAATTAGAACAGTTTTTTCAGGATCAGCTTCTTTTTCAGATGCGAGGAGCTGATGTGCTTTTTCTTTTTGAAGCCGTGATGCTTGGGTGCGTGGTACTTGTAGCTCTTCTTTTTGAAGCCGTGGTGCTTCTTGTGTTTGAACTTGAAGTTGGCATCGATCACCTGCGCGGTTTCGACGTCGGCGCTGGCCCAATATGTGTTCGCGCTGGCCGACCCGATTGACGTCAGGGTGATTGCGGTGGCGATGGCTGCGATCAAAAGCGGGGTCTTGGTGGCGGAGAGTTTCATGGCTGTTTCCTCTGTCTGTTGTGTGTGGAAGGCCGCCGTTTCCGTTGGCTGCCGTGTCTTTCTGATGAGACAGAGATAGCGGAAAGTGGTTGTAATAATAAGGTACCAACCAGTCACGAATAGGTTTGCACATGCGTGTTTTGAGGGTCAGGAATTTCTGACTTTTGTATAAATTACCGTTTAAAATCAAACGGTTGTACGCTTCAATTTCTGTAACAATTTGGGTTCGAAGGGCGTAAAAAAGGTGCGTATTGCACGCTATTTCCCTTTGAACGGGTCCATTCCGGCCCTTGCCAGTGCGTCCGCCCGTTCATTTTGGGGGTGCCCGGCATGACCCTTCACCCATTCCCACGTCACATCGTGGCGCGCTTGGGCCTGATCAAGTCGTTGCCACAGGTCTGCGTTGGCCACAGGTTTCTTGGCGGCGTTTTTCCACCCGTTGCGTTTCCAGCCATGGATCCAGCTGGTGATCCCGTTTTTGACGTAGTTGCTGTCGGTGACAACGGTGATTGTGCTGGCCCGCTCCAGCGCTTCAAGCGCCGAGATTGCAGCCATCAATTCCATCTGGTTGTTGGTTGTTTGCGCCAACCCGCCCTTGAGTTCGCGCTCTTTGACAACGGTGTCACCGTCCATGGCCCGCAACAACGCGCCCCATCCACCGGGTCCGGGATTGCCCGAACAGGCGCCATCCGTATACGCAAAAAGCTGGGTCATTCCGGTTTCCGCGCCTGCACGACAATGAAAGGTGCGACTTCACCGGACAGTCCGGCTTCTTCCCCGGTGCGCGAAAATTCCAGCACAAGGCCTGCCTCGGTCAGCAAGTCCTGTAATCCCTCTTCGCTCACGTAGGAATAGAGCCGTCCGATTTTGTCCCGCGACTGGCCTGCCCCGAGTTTGGTGCCAAAGTGGAAAATCCCCCCGGGTTTCAAGGCATTTGCGATCCGTTGAAATTGATCGGGCCAGTGTGCCAAAGGCGTGTGCAGCATGGAGAAGTTGGCCCAGATCCCGTGATAGGCTTCCGAACTGGTTAGTTCGTCATATCCGGCTTGGCGCGCCGTCACACCGGGCAGATCAGAGGCGATCGCCAGCATTTCAGGGACCGGATCCCATGCATGCGCGTCCATCCCCGCAGCGGCCATCGCGCCAGCCGCAAAACCGGGCCCACACCCGATATCCAGCGTGCTGTTCCCGGCGCTGAGCCGGGAAAGAAAGCGTTGCATGTCCGGGTTTTCGTCTGATGTCCGCACAAGATCGGCATAGTCCGTCGCTTTGTCCGCGTAGACCGAGAGGGTTTCTGCATCGCTCATCTGAATATCGTCGCTCCGAGGCACAAGATTACGCCCCCTGATAGCAGAAGCCGCAGCGCCATCCACCACGGTGGCGTCAATCCCCAGCGATAAAATGCAAAATCCAGTCCCAGCAGGCCGACAAACCCGAAGGCAAGGTAGGTTGCCGCGCTGATTGGTCCGCCACCGGTCATGAAAAAGGCCCAAAGTGCCGGCAGGGTCGAAAAGGCGTACCCGGCAGCGGCCTGCGCGCCAGAGGTTTTGGTCGCAAACCCCCACAGCACACCTGACATGAATGACAAGATCACGGCCCCATAGAAAAGCTGCACGTAAGGTCCCACAAAGCGCGGGCCGAAAGTGGCGGCGCCAAATGTGGCCAGGGGTTCGATATACAAGGTCAGAGCACCCCAGATGAATGGGATCAGGCCAGCCAGCCCAAGAAGTAACGGTGCGCGGGGTATTTTTGTCATGGATCAGATTTCAGGGTTCGGACAGCTATCGGCTAGGCGCAGGGCGCTCTGCAGAGTGGGTCATGTAGGCGTCGTCATGATCTTGTCCATGCCTGCATGGGTGACGACATTGACCCAACCTTATGTGGCGCAACGCACATGGTCACGGCGATATCCAGACACCCACTCTATGCGCAGGCCTGTGTTTATGCGCGCTCCAGCGCGAGGCGACCGGCGAGCGCGGCAAAAATGGCTGCAAAACTGCGTGATAACCAACGCATAACAACCTCTGACCCAAGGATCCAACGCCGGGCTGTGGCGGCAAACAGGCCGTAAAGAACAAAGACACCAAATGTCATACCCATGAAAATCGCGCCCATGACCGTCATCTCAAACGTTGCCGTGGCTGGGTTGCCTGACAGAAACGGCGGCAGAAGCGCGAGGAAGAAAATCGACAGCTTCGGGTTCAGAATGTTGATCAGCGCGCCGCGTCGCGCGATGCGCCACCCAGCTTCGGCCTTCGTATTGGATGAAATCGCAAGCGCGCCGCCCGATTGCAGGCTGCCCCACGCAAGATACAGCAGATAGGCAACGCCCGCGAACTTCACGATGTTAAAGAGAACGGCAGAGGTATGTAGGATAGCCGCCAGCCCAAGTGTTGCCGCCAAGAGGTGCGGCACAATTCCAAAGGTACACCCCAACGCGGCCCAAAGTGACGCGCGCCGCCCCTGTCCCAACCCGAGAGCCAGCGTATAGATAACGCCCGTTCCGGGGGCGATGACAACGACCAAAGCGGTGAGAAGAAACTGAAGGGAAAACATGGTGCGCGGCCTTTTTTGTGTGGCGTGAGAGTGCAACGGCAGGCAGGCAGACGCTAGGCTAAAATTTGGCGGTGCGTCAGGTGTTCGTGACTGCGTCGGCGATACGCGTCACGCGGCGTTGCCTGTGCCAAATTCTGCAAGCACCCAATTAATCGTTTGCCTCACATGTTTGTTTTGGGCGTGTTGTTCGGCGCAGGAGAGAAACAGGTGTTCGCCTGATGGCGTAGGACTGCGCCAGATCTCTGTCAATGCGCCTGCATCCACATCCTCCCGGACCATATAGGTCGGGGCGATGGCGACGCCGTGCCCCTTGATCGCAGCCTCCAAAGCAAGTGCGGAGCGATCGAAGTTCAGAAGGTTGAGCGCGTCCGAAAGCCCATGTTCCTGTGCCAGATGTAACCAGCGGTGATGCGCGTCTTGCAAAACGGGCAGCGCCAGGATCGTTGAAATGTCCAGCACCCCATCCGGTCTGGGCATGTTAGGCGCACATACCGCGACAAGTTCGACTTCACACAAATGCCAGATCCGATGCGCAGTTACGGCGGCGCGCGTGCGCGAGGGCCAAATGGCGATCTCGCCTTTGCCAAGGGAGCGGTCCATCAGACTGTCATGGATTTCCGTCGTTAGCGTGATGTCTGAAAACGCAGCAGCAAACGCCTTCATGCGCGGCATTAGCCATTTTGTGGCAAATGACGACCCAATGTGCAGGGTCACCTGATCGCTTGAGCGCATGAGATCGGCGCAGGCAGTGTCGATTATGGACAACGCCTCATCCACCGCCGTGCGAAATGCTGCGCCATCGCGGGTCAACTGCACGCCGCGTGCCTGCCGCTCAAACAGGGGCAGCCCAAGGTGCTGTTCCAGTTGTTTGATGCGCTGCGACACGGCGCCATGCGATATATTCAGATCCTCGGCTGCGCGTTGAAAGTTTTCCTGCCGTGCCGCTGCTGCAAACACACGGAGTGCATTCAGGTTGATGTTCTGCACGATCGCACCTCAAGCCACTAGATTTTCTAATGTCTTGAGCAGAAATGCTGCTTTGTCAAACCTGCGCTGGCATGCAAATTCGATTCCAGAGCACCCAGCCCGGTTTCAGCTCATGGAGCATGACATGACCATAAGCATCCGACCTGCACGCATCAGCGACAGTGAACCGCTTGCCGATATGCTGGTCGAAGATGCCAAGAGCCGAAATGCGGTTGATCCGGTCCTGTGGCGCCTCAACGCCGATCCCCGTGGCGCGATCATCGCCGCGTTGGCGCGTGCGCTTGACGTGGACGCATCGCCCGTGCGTCATGCGTGGTTGATTGCCGAAGTGGATGGTCATTTGGTGGGATGCACGCATTCGATCATCCTGCCGGTTCCACCCATTTACGCCGCGCCGTTCGGACCACCCGGTCTGATTATGGAGGATTGCTGTGTCAGCTCGGCCGCACCCCGGCAAACCCGCGCGGCGTTGATCGAGGCAGCGGAAGCCGATCTTGTTCAGGCTGGCGCAAAAATACTGCTGGCCTCAGCGGTCACTGACGGAACGTGGACCTCTCATTACATGCGCGATGGGTATGAGCCGCTGACGTGCTATTTTGCGAAGTCAGGCCTGACCCAAAGTGGCGATGCACAAACCGTGCGTAAGGCAGAGGTGCGGGATGTGCCGGACATTGTGACGAGCAGCGCAGTCAATCGGCAAATTCTAAACGACCTAAAGCCGGACTTCTGGAAACCCCATCCAGACGCCGATACCCGGTTTGCCCAATGGATGCAGCGCAGTCTCACGCTAGCGGACAGAGACATGTTCGTTTCCGAAGATGCAGGCGTTTTCCTTGGCTATGCCATTTCGCAGCCCGCAACCCCACTGCATTTTCCACCTGCCCATGACATTTCGGAGATTGGGGTGATTGATGATTTTCACCATGTCGAGATGGGCGACCCGACCAGCCTCGCCCGGGATGCAACCCGCGCGTCAGCAGTGTTTCGGGCCGCAGAATCCGCGAGGGTTGTTCGGGGCAATACCGCACTCCTTGTTGTCTGCCCGGCGGCCTGGACCGCAAAGGCCCAAGTGTTGACCCGCGCCGGGTATACAAACGCGATGACTTGGTTTTTCAAGAAGGTCGGATAAGACCAGACTGGCACTTGCGCTGACGGTTGACCCAGTGTTTTGAACGCCAGCGCGACATGCACTGAAAATGCAGTTTGCCTGATCTTCCAACAACTGTGTTTTTTGCGCACGCAACTTCCGTAGTTCTCACACAAGCCGCTTCATTGGGCGCTGCGCCGTTCTGTTCAAGATGCCACAGCCGTTGCAAACTGCCTCGAAAACGGTGCAAGTCTCTGCAGGCGCGGACAGACATGACACGTGAGGTAGGCAAATGACAAAAATCGCAGTTTTTGGGCTGGGTGCGATGGGATATGGCGTTGCCAGTTCCATTCTGAGGGCCGGTCACACGACATATGGCTTTGATGTCGTTGCTGAACAGATGGCGCGATTTCGCGAAGAAGGCGGGGCAGAGGGGGCGATCATTGATGTGACCCCGGAATTGGACGCTGCGGTCGTTGTTGTTCTGAACGCAGCCCAAACCGAAAGCGTGTTGTTTGGTGAAGCTGGTTTGGTTCCCCACCTGCGCAAAGGTGCGGTTGTATTGGCTTGCGCCACGGTGCCGCCAGATTTCGCCCGCAGGATGGAGCGCCAATGCGCGCAACTTGGAGTGCACTATCTTGATGCGCCGATCTCGGGTGGGGCGGGCAAGGCTGCGCTTGGGCAATTGTCGGTCATGGCGTCGGGTACAGCAGATGCGTTCAGCGCCGCCAAGCCTGTGCTGGATGCGGTGGCCGAAACTGTCTTTGCCCTCGGTGACACAGCGGGTGCGGGATCCGCGATGAAAGCAGTCAACCAGTTGCTGGCGGGTGTCCACATCGCCACCATGGCCGAGGCGCTTACCTTTGGCATGACCCAAGGCGTCACACCGGACAAGTTTGTCGAGGTGATCTCGAAATGTGCCGGCACCAGCTGGATGCTTGAGAACCGCGCACCGCACATTGTTGATGGGGATTACACACCGCTAAGTTCCGTCAACATCTGGCCCAAGGATCTGGGCATCGTTCTGGACATTGCCAAATCCGCGCAGTTCAGCGCACCGATCACCGCTGCGGCCCTGCAGCAGTTCATTGCAGCAGCGGGCATGGGTTTGGGCGCAGAAGACGACGCGGCCGTCGCCAAGGTCTATGCGCGTAATGCACAACTTACATTGCCCGGTGAAGAAGGGGCCTGAGATGACGACATTACTGGGCTGTATTGCCGATGATTTCACAGGAGCCACGGATCTGGCCGGATTACTGGCCCGCAGCGGTGTCGCTGTGTCGCTGCGCATCGGCGTGCCAACATCACCGCCCAAGGAGACTGCCGCGTTTGAGGTGATTGCCCTCAAATGTCGTACTGCCCCTGTTGCCGATGCAGTGGCCGAAACGAAAGCCGCACTTGCTTGGCTTGGGCAAGCGGGCGCGCAACGATTTTTTTGGAAATACTGTTCGACGTTTGATTCCACACCAGATGGCAATATCGGACCAGTTGCAGAGGCGCTGATGCAGGAATTGGGCGCGGATCAGACGATCTATTGCCCTGCCTTTCCGGAAAACGGGCGGTCGATCTTTATGGGCAATCTGTTTGTGGGCACGCAACCCTTGGCCGAAAGCCCGATGAAGGATCACCCGCTGACCCCGATGCGTGACAGCAATTTGATGCGCTTGCTGAAACCTCAGGTGACGCGTGGGGTCGGTTTGGTCAATCGTTTGTGCGTCGCGCAGGGCGTGGATGCCGTGCGCGACCAGTTGGCGGCACTCAAGGCGACAGACTGCGCCCATGTAGTCGTGGATGCAGTGGCGAACGAGGATTTGGTGACGATTGCTGCCGCCAGTCGGGACATGCCGCTGATGACTGGAGGGTCGGCATTGGCGATGCCATTGCCACAGTTATACAGCGATGATGGCCTGCTTGATCTGGAAGCCGCACAATCGCGGAATGTGGCACCGGAACACGCTACGATTGTTCTGTCGGGCAGTTGTTCTGCGATGACAAACGCGCAAGTCGCAAAGTACCTCGACGGAGGCGCACCATCTTTCCGGCTGGACCCGTTGGCGCTGGCCGAACGGGGCACCGCGCCGGTTCTGGAATGGCTGGCCCAGCAGGATTTGGCCGAAGCGCCACTGATCTATGCCACTGCAGACCCGGCCAGCGTCAAGGCGGCGCAGGCACGGCTTGGCGTTGCAAAAGCAGGGGAGATGATCGAGGCAACATTGGCCGCTTGTGCTGTCGCGGCACGCGATGCGGGCGCGCGCAGGTTTATCGTTGCGGGCGGCGAGACGTCTGGCGCAGTGACGCAAGGATTGGGAGTGGATGCGCTCGACATCGGACCCGAGATCGCACCGGGTGTGCCATGGACCTTCTGCACCAGCGGTGGCGCGCGCATTGCCCTCACGCTCAAATCCGGCAACTTTGGCGCCGAGACGTTCTTTGGTGATGCGACATCAGTACTGGACGCGATGTGAGCAGCGACACGCAATTACGAGACCTGATATGCACCTTGGCCAGGTCGATGTTCGACCGTGGCTTGACCGGAGGCAGCACCGGTAACATCTCGGCTCGCACTCAGGACGGTGGATTGCTGGTCAGTCCGACGGGCACCAGTTTTGGCCGCCTCGATCCCGCGCGCCTCAGTCATTTTGATGCGGATGGCGTGCATATTGGCGGAGACGCCCCGACCAAGGAAATGCCGCTTCATACCGCGTTTTACGACACGCGCAGCTCTGCCGGCGCTATTGTGCACTTGCACAGTTGTCATTCCGTGGCGTTGTCGATGATGCCGGATGTTGATCCAGACAATTTCCTGCCGCCTCTGACGCCCTATGGGTTGATGAAACTGGGCCGCGTCAAACTGTTGCCGTTTTTCCTGCCCGGTGATCCCGAAATGGGTACGGCTGTGCGTGGATTGGCGGGCAAACGCAGCGCGGTCATGCTGGCCAATCACGGACCTGTCGTTGCAGGCAAGGACATCGAAGCGGCATGTAACGCTATTGAAGAGCTCGAAGATACAGCCCGTCTTGCCATGATGACCCGTGGTATGGGCGCGCGGGCCCTGACTGATGCGCAGGTTCAAGCCCTTGTCACCAAGTTCGATATCGAGTGGGACACATGACGACATTTTCAGCCAACCTCGGGTTTCTGTGGACCGACCGGCCCCTGCCGGACGCAATCCGGGCTGCAAAGGCTGCTGGCTTTGACGCCGTTGAATGCCATTGGCCCTACGACACGCCCGCGGCGGATGTGCTGGCCGCTTTGCAGGAAACGGGCCTGACAATGCTTGGTTTGAACACGGTGCGGGGCGATGTAGGGGCGGGCGAAAACGGTCTTGCCGCTTTGCCGGGCCGCGAGGCGGACGCCCGCGCTGCCATTGACCAGGCCATGGCCTATGCGGGGCAAATTGGCGCTGGTGCGGTGCACGTCATGGCTGGATTTGCGCTAGGGGCAGATGCCGACGCCACCTTTGTCAGCAATCTGCGCTATGCGTGCGAACAAGCCCCTGACAGGACCATTCTGATAGAGCCACTGAACCGTCATGACGCGCCCGGCTACTTTTTGGCCAATACGGATCAGGCGCGTGACATCATCCACCGTGTGGGTGCGCCAAACCTCAAATTGATGTTTGATTGCTATCACATTGGCCGCACCGAAGGGGATTTGTTAACCCGTCTTGGGGATTTATTGCCTGTCGTCGGGCACATCCAGTTTGCGTCGGTCCCCGACAGAGGGGCTCCGGATCATGGCGAAATCGACTATGTCTGGCTTTTTGAGCAGGTCGATCAATTGGGTTGGCGCACGCCGCTGGGTGCCGAATACAAACCGGGTGGGCCGACGGATGACACGTTGGGGTGGTTGCCCCGCAAAGGGTGACCCCTAGGCCGGTTCCCTCAGGACGCGCGGGACCTTGAACTCGACGTTCTCAACGGCGGTTTCCACCATCTCGACACGCACATCATAGCGGTCCTTGAAGGCGTCAATGACTTCGTTGATCAGCACTTCGGGGGCGGAGGCGCCTGCGGTAATGCCAACAGATGTGATCCCGTCAAGGCTGCGCCAGTCAATGTCGCTGGCGCGTTGGACCAGTTGCGCATAGGCACAACCTGCACGCGCGCCGACCTCAACCAGCCGTTTGGAATTGGATGAATTGGGCGCGCCCACAACAAGCATCGCGTCGCATTTTGGGGCCATGGCCTTCACGGCCTCTTGTCGGTTGGTTGTGGCGTAGCAGATGTCTTCCTTATGCGGCCCGACAATCCCGGGAAAGCGGGCGTTGAGCGCGGCCACGATGTCCGCCGTGTCATCAACCGAAAGAGTGGTTTGCGTCACAAACGCCAGTTTCTGAGGGTCACGCACGTCGACGGTGGCAACATCCTCGACGGTCTCAACCAGCAGGACATCGCCCTCCGGCAGCTGCCCCATGGTGCCGACGGTTTCCGGATGTCCTTCGTGGCCGATCATGATCATCTGCAATCCAGCATCCGCGTGGCGCTGCGCTTCGATGTGAACTTTGGAGACCAGCGGGCAAGTCGCATCAACATAGATCATTTCGCGGGCCTTCGCGGCTTGTGGCACCGATTTCGGGACCCCGTGGGCCGAGAATATCACGGGCCGATCATCAGGGCATTCACTTAGTTCCTCGACAAACACGGCGCCCTTGTCGCGCAACCCATCAACCACGAATTTATTATGTACGATTTCGTGGCGCACAAAGACGGGCGCGCCCCATTTGTCCAACGCCATTTCAACAATTTTGATCGCACGGTCCACCCCGGCGCAAAAGCCGCGTGGCGCTGCAAGAAACAGGGTGAGGGGGGCATTGGGCATAACACATCTCCGGCCGCACAAAAATTGCGTAGCCCAGAGGTAAGGTGTTCGGCGCACCGGGTCCAGCCCGCCGAAGGTATTGACGTGGCGCTTAGCCTTGAACTTGTAGCCGCTCTTCACGCTCGGGCACGTTCTCGCGCGGTGGGCGTCCGATGACTTCTTTGAGCTCATCGAGTTCAATGAAATTGTCTGCCTGACGACGCAAGTCATCCGAGATCATTGGAGGCTGGCTGCGGATTGTTGATACAACAGACACACGCACGCCCTGACGTTGCAGGCTTTCGACCAGTGGACGGAAATCGCCGTCACCGGAGAACAGCACAATATGGTCGACACGTGGAGCCAATTCCATCGCATCAACTGCCAGTTCGATGTCCATGTTGCCTTTGACCTTACGACGGCCCATCGAGTCCGTGTATTCCTTGGCTGGTTTGGTCACCATGGTGAAGCCGTTGTAGTTCAGCCAGTCCACCAGCGGGCGAATGGGCGAATATTCGTCATTCTCCAAAAGTGCTGTGTAGTAAAAAGCTCGCAAAAGCTTGCCGCGTCGCATGAACTCTTGGCGCAACAACTTGTAGTCGATATCAAACCCAAGCGCTTTGGCTGCCGCGTATAGGTTTGAACCGTCGATGAACAGCGCCAGCCGTTCGTCTTTGTAAAACATAAAATGTCCTTCCGAAAATTCGGTATACCGTCTGAGCGTTTCGATGAGTGAGTGGTGAGTGCAAAAAAATTCGAAACAACGGTCCCGCGAAAATAGGTGATTTTAATAATGTCGCAAGAGTCAGATGAAGTAAAAAGCGGCGGAAAAGTGCCTCAAAACCGGTCACTTTCCCTTGTTGCCCTAGGGTCAAACATGCATTCGGAGATTGGTGACCCAGCGTCAACTCTTCATGAAGCGTTAATTAAACTTCAAAATCTTGGCGCGGTGATTCGCGGCAAAAGTCGGCTTTTTCGTACTCCTGCATTCCCGCCCGGCTCTGGCCCAGACTTTGTAAATGCTGCTGTGGCGGTGCAATGTCACTGGTCTGCCCGCGAGTTGATGACCCATTTGCATAGTGTCGAAGCGGCTCTGGGCCGCCGCCGTGTTCAGCGGTGGGAACAACGACAGATTGATCTGGATTTGCTGGCGATGGGCAGCGATGTTAGGCCCGATATGGCCACGTTGCGCGTGTGGATGGATATACCTCTGGAACAGCAACAGGACAAAGCGCCGGGCCAGCTGATCCTACCGCACCCGCGGATGCACCAGCGCGCCTTTGTGCTGGTCCCGCTGGCGGATGTCGCACCGGATTGGGTGCACCCCGGAACGCGGCGGAGCGTCGCGCAGATGCTGGAGGCATTGCCGGACACGGACAAAGCAGAAGTCGTCCCCTTGGAACAGGACTGGTAGGCACGGAGCCGTTCGGGCAATTGTGCCAAGATGCACCCAGATGCACCTTGTCATTCCGGCAAAACGGGCCTATATCCGCGTCTTCTTATTCTGCCTTTATCCGATCTGGAGCACCCTATGGCCCGCGTGACCGTCGAAGACTGCGTTGACAAGGTTCCAAACCGTTTTGATCTGGTGATGCTTGCTGCTCACCGTGCCCGCGAGATTTCCTCCGGTGCGCCGATCACGGTTGAGCGTGACAATGACAAGAACCCCGTCGTGTCGCTGCGCGAGATTGCGGATGAAACCCAAAGTGCGGAAGATCTGCGTGAGCGTCTGATCGAAAGCAACCAGACCCAGATCGAGGTTGATGAAGCCGAAGAAGACGCCATGGCGCTTCTTATGGGTGCCGAAGCCGACAAACCAGACGAAGACAGCATGTCCGAAGAGATGCTTCTGCGTCAGTTGATGGCGGCGCAAGGTCAAGGCTAAACCCTTAATGCAGGTGCGGACCGGATGATCTCTGCTGACGATCTGATCGCGCTGGTCCGCAACTACAACCCAAAGACAAACGAAGCCCTGATCCGGGCCGCATATGATTTTGGCGGCAAGATGCACGATGGGCAGTTTCGACATTCGGGCGAGCCTTATTTTACCCATCCCGTTGCCGTTGCAGCTATCCTGACCGAACAGCAGTTGGATGATGCCACCATCATCACCGCCTTGTTGCACGACACGATCGAGGACACCAAGGCCAACTATTCCATGGTGGCCGAACAGTTCGGGGATGAAGTCGCCAAGCTGGTCGATGGTGTGACCAAGCTGACCAATCTCCAATTGAGCAGTGTCGAGACAAAACAGGCCGAAAATTTCCGTAAACTGTTCATGGCCATGTCCAAGGACATGCGCGTGATCCTCGTGAAGCTGTCGGACCGCCTCCATAACATGCGCACCATTCGGTCCATGCGTGCGGACAAGCAGACCCAAAAGGCCCGCGAGACGATGGATATCTTTGCCCCCCTTGCAGGGCGCATGGGGATGCAGTGGATGAGGGAGGAGCTTGAGGATCTTGCATTCAAGGTACTCAACCCTGATGCGCGTTCCTCCATCATCCGCCGTTTCATCACCATGCAACGTGAAACCGGTGACGTGATCCAGCAGATTACGGGTGACATGCGCCATGAGTTAGAAGCCGGTGGGGTCGAGGCCGAAGTCTTTGGCCGCGCCAAGAAACCCTATTCGATCTGGCGCAAGATGCAGGAGAAAGATCAGTCGTTCTCCCGCCTCTCGGATATCTACGGATTTCGCGTAATCACCGGCACGGAAGAGGACTGCTATCGTACCCTCGGCGCCATCCATCAACGCTGGCGGGCGGTGCCGGGGCGGTTCAAGGATTACATCAGCCAACCAAAGACCAACGGCTATCGCAGCATTCACACCACGGTGTCGGGGCGCGATGGCAAGCGCGTGGAAGTGCAGATCCGCACCCGCCAGATGCACGATGTGGCAGAGACAGGTGTGGCGGCGCATTGGTCCTACCGCGATGGTGTGCGGTCTCAGAACCCGTTTGCCGTCGATCCGGCCAAGTGGATTTCACAGCTGACCGAGCAATTTGACGGCGAGGATGATCACGAGGATTTCCTCGAGGCGGTCAAACTTGAGATGTATTCGGATCAGGTCTTTTGCTTTACGCCCAAAGGCGAAGTGGTGAAGTTGCCGCGCGGCGCCACGCCGATCGATTTCGCTTACGCCATCCATACACGTATCGGCAACGCCTGTGTGGGCGCCAAGGTCGATGGGATGCGCGTGCCTTTGTGGACCCGTGTGAAAAACGGCCAATCGGTCGAAGTTATCACCGCCGAAGGTCAGACGCCGCAGACCACCTGGTTGGAAATCGCAACGACGGGCAAGGCCAAGACGGCGATCCGCCGATCACTGCGCGAGGCGGATAGGGAACGCTTTATCACGCTCGGTCGAGAACTGGCCCGGTCTGCTTTTGCGCATGTCAGCAAAAAGGCGACGGATAAGGCACTGGAAGCTGCGGCCAAGCACATGCGTCTCAAGAATGCTGATGAGTTGCTGGCTCGTTTGGGGTCGGCCGAGTTGACAGGGCGGGAGGTTGTGCAGGCGATTTATCCGGATCTGAGCCCCAGAACCGGCAAAGAAGTTGATGCCCGCAGCGCGGTGATTGGTCTCGAACCGGGTCAGTCATTTCACCGCGCACCCTGTTGCCAGCCCCTGCCGGGCGAACGCATTGTCGGGATCACCTTTCGGGGCGAAGGTGTTGTGGTACATGCCATTGATTGCGATCGCTTGGGCGAATATGACAACCAACTCGACCGCTGGCTTGATCTGCGCTGGCATGACGGATCCCATCCGGCCGTGTACGGAGCGACATTGGAAGTCACGATTGGCAATGACGCTGGGGTACTTGGGCGCATATGCACCTTGATCGGTGAGAGTCGCGCAAATATCTCGAACCTGGAATTCCTTGATCGTAAGCCTGACTTTTACCGTTTGCTGATCTATGTCGAATTACGGGACGCCCAGCATCTTCACACGCTGATGGGCGCCCTTGAAGCAGAGAGTGACGTTGCCGCCATTGTTCGGTTCCGCCAGCCTGCGCCCGAGCCAACGCTTGGGGCCGGGCAAAAGGCAGCCGGATAAGGCCTAGGAGAGCCAAAACGTGGTGTTCAAACGCCGGGATCCCAAGCCGTTTTTGCGCGCGATGCTGGAGTTGCTCTGGCCGCGCGGTGGCTGGGCGCGTGCGTTTCACTATGTGCGCCACAGATTGCGGCGCTTGCCTGACAGCCCCGAACGTATTGCGCGCGGCATCTGGGCCGGTGTGTTCACGACCTTTACCCCGTTCTTTGGTATTCACTTCGTGATCGCGGGTTTTGTGGCCTTTGTCATGCGGGGCAATTGGCTTGCGGCCTTGCTGGCCACGTTCTTTGGCAACCCGTTGACCTATGTGCCTATTGCAGCGACGTCTTTGTGGTTTGGCCATCGCCTGCTTGGCACAGAGCCCGGCAACCAGGATTTGGGCGCTGAGATCAAGGGCGCATGGGGCGACATCTGGCACAACTTCATTGCGATCTTCACACCCGAACCCATGGCGTGGCGTGGGCTGGCGGAGTTCTACGATGGAATTTTTTATCCCTTCATGATCGGCTCAATCATCCCGGGCATCATTGCGGGCACAATTGCCTACTACCTGTCTGTGCCGGTGATCCGTGCCTATCAGCACCGTCGCAAAGGCGCTATCAAGGCCAAATTCGAGACCTTGAAGGCAAAGGCCGCCGCCAAGGCCGCAGAAGTGAAGCAGAAGAAGACTGAGTAGCGCATGTGCGCCAAAGGCCCGTCATCGGTGGTGTGGGGTGCCTGCGTGGCCGTTCATGTGCCCGGTTTGGTACAATATTCCTGCCGACTTGGCATTTTCTCTGCCCCGGTAGCGCACTAGTCTATGTCACACAGTGCATTGAAGGACCCACCAGATGACGCAACCCGTTGGACACCTGCGCCTTGGCGTGAACATTGACCACGTTGCCACGGTGCGCAATGCACGTGGCGGCGACACACCAGACCCACTACGCGCGGCCAAGATCGCCGAAGCCGCCGGGGCGGATGGCATCACGGCCCATCTGCGCGAAGACCGCCGCCACATCTCGGACAACGACATCGAGCGTTTGATGGAGGGTCTCGCCGTGCCACTCAATTTTGAGATGGCCGCTACCGACGAGATGCAAAAGATCGCCTTGCGTCACAAACCCCACGCTGTTTGCATCGTGCCGGAAAAGCGCGAAGAGCGTACGACCGAAGGCGGGTTGGAAGTCGCACGTGAGGAAAACCGTCTGGCCCACTTCATCGCGCCTTTGCGCGATGCGGGGTGTCGCGTGTCGATCTTTATTGCTGCCGACATTCGCCAGATCGAAGCGGCCCACCGCATTGGGGCACAGGTAATCGAATTGCATTCCGGTGCATATTGCGATGCCCATCACGAGGGCCGGTTTGAAGACCGGGACCGCGAGTTGGAAGCGATGCGCGAAATGGCGGGTTTTGCCCATGGCCTCGGGCTTGAGGTGCATGTTGGTCACGGTTTGACCTATGAGACAGTAGCGCCTGTGGCCGCATTCCCTGAAGCGGTTGAACTGAACATTGGCCACTTTCTGATTGGTGAAGCGATCTTTCGCGGGCTTGATCCAGCCATCCGTGAGATGCGCCGCCTGATGGACGAGGCACGCGCATGATCCGGCACTGCGTGATGCTGCATTTGCGGGATGACGCTGACCTGTCAGAGCTTCAGACTGTTTTTGATGCTTTGGGCGCGTTGGTAGACCGTTTGGAGGGTTGCTCGGATTTCGTGGCGGGGCCCAACCGTGATTATGAGGGCAAGTCGGCTGACTATGCATTTGGCTTCACTTTGGATGCCGATACCGAAACGGCGCTGGCCGCCTATGCAGCGCACCCTGAACACCAGGCCCTTGGTGCGCGTCTTGTGGCGCAGTGTCAGGACGGCGCGCGCGGCATTGTTGTTTACGACATCGAGGCCTCAATATGATCCTCGGGATTGGTACGGATCTGGCCAATATCGAGCGTATACAGGGCACGTTGGACCGGTTTGGCGATCGGTTTCGCAACCGTGTCTTCACGGAAACGGAACAGACCAAGGCAGAGCGGCGCGCAGACATTGCAGGCACCTATGCCAAGCGTTGGGCCGCGAAAGAAGCCTGCTCTAAAGCGCTCGGTACGGGTTTGCGCATGGGCATCAGTTGGAAAGACATGGCGGTCAGCAACCTGCGCACGGGCCAACCTGTGATGCATGTGACGGGCTGGGCCGCTGAGCGTTTGGCTGAAATGACGCCCCCCGGCCACGAGGCAATCATCCATGTGACCCTGACGGATGATCACCCTTGGGCGCAGGCCTTTGTCGTGATTGAAGCACGTCCCGCTCGGTCGCAAACAGCGTAAGAAGTGTTGTCACAAGGCCCTGATCCAAATCGGCGCATGGGCTGTGGACCCTTTTGAAAGTGGGGCAAAACCTTGACACTCCACCACCACGCCCGCATGTAACCCACAATTCATAAAAACCCGAGCAGGAGCGCCGCAATGGCAGCCAAGGAAAAGACCCAAAACGGCTTTGTCGAAACGATCAAGACCATCGTCTATGCGCTGCTGATTGCCGGTGTCTTTCGCACCCTCTTTTTTCAACCCTTCTGGATTCCCTCCGGGTCGATGAAAGAGACGCTGTTGATTGGGGATTTCCTGTTCGTGAACAAAATGGCCTATGGCTATTCCTACGCCTCGTGTCCGTCGATTCCGTTGATTGGTCTGGATGCCAAAAAGCTATGTGGCTTTATTGACGGTGACAATACACGCATCTGGTCAGGTGAGCCGCAACGCGGTGACGTGGTTGTGTTCCGTCACCCTGTTTCGGGGACGGATTTCATCAAGCGTCTTGTTGGATTGCCGGGCGACACGGTGCAGGTGCGCAATGGCGTTGTGTTTCTGAATGGCGCGGCCGTACCACAGGAACCCGCAGGCAATTTTATCGAAGAATTTGATCTGCAAGGGCCCCAAGGTCTGCGCCCACGTTGCGGCAATGGTCCAACAGGTGTTGGAGCCGACTGTCTTAAAGAGCGTTTTGTGGAGACATTTCCGGACGGAAGTTCCCACGTGGTTTTGAATGTTGGCAACCAAGGCGCCAACAGTCCCGACAATACAGGCGTCTATCAAGTTCCAGAGGGTCAGTTTTTCTTCATGGGTGACAACCGCGACAACTCCTCTGACAGCCGTCTGGCGCAGGTCGCGGGTGGTGTTGGTTTTGTGCCCTATGAAAACCTCATCGGACGCGCGGATCGCATCATGTTCTCCTCTGCGGGCCGTTCTATGCTGTTCTTCTGGACGTGGCGCGGGGATCGTTTCTTCAAGAGGGTCGAGTGAACACGCACCCTGTGACGTCCACGACCACGGCCGCGCTGGCCGGGTCATTTGACTGGACGGGGCGGTCGGGGCGCGTTGCCTTTCTGGTCGCATCGGTTGCGGTGATCCTGTTCACGCTGGCCGCTGAATCCGGCGTTGTGCAGAGCGCGCCGGGTGTATTCTTTTCCACGTTCGCCATCGTTTTGTTCGCCTATCTGGGGCAATTCCGGCGTCGCCTGAGAGACGTTGGATGGCGTGGTTTCTGGATCTGGGTCAGCCTCATCCCGTTGGTGGGACTTGTGCTGCAAATTGTTCTCGTGCTGCGCAAAAGCGCGAATGAACCCTGGACCGGTGAGCGCGCCGCAGTGCGCAAAGCGGGTTGGGTGCTTGGAGCTGTTTTCTGTCTTGGCATTGCGATGCGTGGTTTCCTGTGGGCACCGTACTGGTTGCCAAGCGGCAGCATGAAGCCATCGCTTTTGGTGGGCGATTACGTCTTTACGCTCCAGACGCGCAGTGCCCCGGAACGCGGTGAGATCGTTGTGTTCCGCCATCCGGTGCAGGGCACCGACTTTGTCAAACGGGTGATCGCCGTGGCGGGCGATACGGTGCAGTTTCTGGATGGCAGGCTTTATTTGAACGGTGCCGAAGTGCCGCAGCAGGCCGAAGGTGTGTTCACCGAAGAGTTTGAGCGGCAAGGTCCGCTTGGGGTCTGGCCCCGGTGCATCGAGGGGGGCGTGGGTCTGGGCGCGGCCTGCACTAAAAATCGGGCAATCGAGACCTTGCCGGATGGGCCAAGTTACAGCGTGCTCGATTTCGCCACGACCCCGACGGACAATACTGACCTTTTCACAGTGCCGGACGGCCATGTCTTTGTGGTGGGTGACAATCGCGACAATTCGTCAGACAGTCGTCTGGCGCAGGCTATCGGCGGTGTTGGCATGGTGCCGGTGGCCAATATCATAGCGCGTCCGAGGTTTGTCCTGTTTTCCATCACAGGCGAGCCGGGGCGACTCCTGAGGACAATAAGATGAAGCTGGGCGCAGATCTGAAGGCATTTGAGGAACGCATTGGCCATGTCTTTGCTGCTCCCGGGCGTTTGATCGAGGCGGTTACCCATCCATCGATGTCTTCACCGACGCGGGCGGACAACCAACGCCTGGAGTTCCTGGGCGACCGTGTGTTGGGCCTTGTGATGGCCGAAGCCTTGCTGGCGGCAGATACAGGCGCTTCGGAAGGCACCCTCGCGCCGCGGTTCAACGCGCTTGTGCGCAAGGAAACCTGTGCCGACGTGGCTCGCCAGATTGATCTGGGCGCTGTTCTGAGGCTTGGGCGATCCGAGACAATGTCAGGAGGGCGGCGCAAGCAGGCACTTTTGGGCGATGCAATGGAAGCGGTGATTGCCGCCGTCTATCTGGACGCGGATTTTGAAACAGCGCGTGACATGATCCTGCGTTTGTGGGGGGATCGCATTGGCCGGGTCGAGGAAGACGCCCGTGACGCCAAGACGGCCTTGCAGGAATGGGCGCAGGCGCGCGGCTTTGCCCCACCCACCTATGTGGAAACGGCCCGATCCGGCCCGGATCATGCGCCTGTCTTCACCATTTCCGCAACCCTTGCAAATGGTGCATCCGCCAGTGCAACAGCAGGGTCCAAACGCGAAGCACAACAAAGCGCGGCCAAGGCCTTGCTGGAACAGATGGAGCAAAACGGATGAGTACGCGCGCGGGCTTTGTTGCCCTCATTGGAGAGCCCAACGCGGGCAAATCCACTTTGCTGAACCGCATGGTGGGGGCGAAGGTATCGATCGTGACCCACAAGGTTCAGACAACCCGCGCCCGTATTCGTGGTGTTGCAATGGAGGGGGATGCGCAGATCGTGTTTGTCGACACGCCGGGTTTGTTCCAGCCCCGTCGACGGTTGGATCGTGCGATGGTGGCTGCGGCGTGGGGCGGGGCTGCGGACGCTGATGTGGTTGTCCTTATGATCGAGGCTCATCGCGGTGTGACGGCGGGAGTAGAGCGTATCCTTGAAGGTATGGCCGAGATCGGGCAAGGCCGTACCGTCGCCTTGGCCATGAACAAGATTGACCGGGTGGAGGCGCCCGTTTTGCTGGGCTTGGCCGATGATCTCAACAGCCGTTTCGATTTTGCCGAGACCTTTATGATCTCCGCAGAAAAGGGCCACGGGGTGGAGACTTTGCGTGCGTGGCTTGCAGGGCAGGTGCCTGAGGGGCCGTGGCTTTATCCCGAAGACCAGATTGCCGATTTGCCCATGCGCATGATCGCTGCCGAGATGACGCGCGAAAAGCTGACGCTGCGCCTGCATCAGGAACTCCCCTACCAGTTGACCGTGGAAACAGAGAACTGGGAAGAGCGCAAAGACGGGTCCGCCCGCGTGGATCAGATCATCTATGTCAGCCGGGACGGTCACAAAGGTATTGTGCTGGGCAACAAGGGCGAGACCATCAAATCCGTAAGCCAGTCGGCTCGGGCTGAACTGACCGAATTTCTGGGTCGCAAGGTGCATTTATTCTTGCAGGTGAAGGTCCGTGAAAAGTGGCAGGAAGAAGCGGAACGCTATTCCCAGATGGGTCTGGATTTCAAAGATGGAAATGTATGACGTCTTGGCGGATCGACCCTCCGGGGGGGATTTTTCGGGAACAAAGAAGGGGGCCGCGGCGTGCCCCGTCTGACCTCGCGATTTTGGGTGGACGCCTATTTGGCGCGGTTGCGCTTTGCCGATATTCCGGCCTTTGTCGTAGCGCACGGGGATGATACTGGCGGCGCGGTTTTGGTGAAGTTGAATACATTGGACGGGCAGGCGGTCCTGTATCAACGCTCATTTGATTTGATGGCAGACACCCGTGTGTGGGCCGAATTGGCTTCGGGATCAGAGCCGGATGTTGATGCGGCAATTGCGCGTCAGCGTGGTTTCGACCCTGATCTATGGGTTGTGGAAGTTGAGGATCGTGCCGGTCGCCATTTGCTCGATCAGGACGGACTGTCCTAAGATGGAATGGCGCGGCACCGGCATATTGCTCAGTGTGCGCCGTCACGGTGAAAGCAGTGCGATCATAGATGTCTTCACCCCGGAAAAAGGGCGGCACGCTGGCGTTGTACGCGGCGGGACAAGTCGCAAGTTGGCGCCCATCCTGCAACCCGGAGCGCAGCTTGACGTGGCGTGGCGTGCCCGGCTGGAGGATCACATCGGCACCTTTTCGGTCGAGCCTGTGCGCAGCCGCGCGGCCTTGGTCATGAACAACCGGTTTGCGCTGAGCGGGTTGAACGCCGTCACAGGGCTACTGTCCTTTTGCCTGCCCGACCGGGAGGCGCATTTGCCCCTTTATACCCGCACCGAGCAATTGCTGGACTTGTTGGGGCAGGACGATCTGTGGCCGCTGGCCTATCTGCGTTGGGAAGTGGCATTGCTGGAGGAGATGGGTTTTGGCCTCGATCTGTCTGCCTGTGCTGTCACCGGAGCGCGCGACGGGTTGGAGTATGTGTCTCCCAAAACGGGGCGGGCTGTTTCTCGTGCCGGAGCAGGCGAGTGGTTGGACCGGCTCTTGCCTTTGCCGCCGGTTTTATTGGGGCAAGGGGACGCGGCGGATCAAGAGATTGCGCAGGGGCTCAAGGTGACAGGGTATTTTCTTGAGGCGCATCTGGCACCGGATCTGGGCAACAAACCCATACCGGATGCACGGGCGCGCTTCGTAGCAGCGTTTACTCGGTCTTTGTGAAGACCATTTGCCGCCCGGTGGCGTCCTCTAACGTGAGTGTATCGTCCATGATGGCGATACGCGTCATCATTCGCAGGGCTGAAAAGTATTCTGCCTCAGCTTGCAATTCGGGACATGCCCGTTTTGTCGATAGCACGCCACGCACCTTAAAATCAGGGAATTGCGCGGTTTGAATGCCTGAGTAGCTGTTGCACGGTCCGCGCCCTGCGATCCGGCCCTCTTGGGTCAATGACAGCGTTGCGCGCGCCATAAAGGGCTGCCCGTTCAACTGCGTCAAAGACCACAACGCCTGTGCTTTGGGTGCTGAAGTGTCCGCGCACGACATCGCGGCCATGCCGGCAAATGCCAGAGCGGCCCACGTCACACGCATCAGAGCGCCAGCACCACGTCAATCAACGCTGCATAAGCTACCAGCCCGTCGCCATCATCGAGATGTGTTTGTTGCAGACCGATCAAAGTGCCAAAGGCAGCCTTGGCAAAATCTTCGTTTTTGATGCCCATATCGCCCATCAGCGCGCTGAGCCGCTCCATGCGTGCCGTATCGACATCTGCCAACGCCTTGGCCACGGATGCATCGCCTTGCGCCCATGCCCGCAATGCGGGACCGGCAGTGTCACCCTGAACGCTTTGGCCAAAGCGGATGAGCTTGTCCGTTGTGGACCCGTCCATTTCGCCATCCGCAGCGAGTGTTGCAAGCGCACCGGCCTTCCATTCCTGAAGCAAGGCGGCCTGGAACGCAGGTACGTCCTTGAAATGCCAATAGAATGAGCCCTTGGATGTCTTGAGATGGCGCGACAGGGGTTCTGCGCGCAATGCGGATGGACCCAGAGCGGCAAGTTGCTGCATACCGGCATCAATCCAGGCGGCGGGGGAGAGAGGTGTTTTTGCCATATCCGTGCGATACGACTGCGTATTTCCAGTTACAAGGGAAACGGGGCCATTTGCGGCGAATGGGCGCTTTGTCGCACACGCGTGGGGATTCTTGCTTATATTGAGGGCGAGGCAGGAGCGGGTCGAGGGCTAAGGCATGTTGAACAAGAAGTTCAGCCTGACAGGGTTGGATGTTGTCATCCTCTTGGTAGGCTTAGTGATTCTTGCTGTTTTGGCGGTGGTCCAGCTTGAACAACAGGTGCAGGACGTCGCGCGCGAAACGGTTGACCCGGAACCGGCGCAGGGCCCGGCTGACATGCCCGGGAAAATGCGCGCCGAGTATGTAAAATGGGACAGAGGGGTCAGCGACGTTTCCGTGTTTGTCCGGGGTAAGACCGCGTACGGGTGGGTCCGAGGTTATCTGACCGAAGAGGCAGCGACGGCCGACGCTATGACCTGGTGTGCGCACAACGGCAAAGACTGTGCAGTGTACGAAGTACGGGTGGAACTGACTACCGGTGTCGGCACCAATATGGCAATGACCGAGAAGATGGCACATGGCTTTGCGCGCTTTGTCAGAACGCCAAGCCCCGTGGCCTTTGCAGTGGCGGATACAGGCGCATTTGCGTTGGCGCGGGGCGATACAACTGCAGCGGCCAGCGCGGGTGCTTTGGAACGGTGCACGGCCTTTGCAGCCAAGGATCGCGAGGTGTTCTTGCCGGTCTACCCCTGTCGGGTTATCGCGCAGCGCTAAGCAGTCAGTTGCGACACAACCGCCAGTCCGACAACAAGTACCATTGATGCGGCCATGGCCATGTTGATGGCTTTTTGCCGGGCCGGGGCGAGGTTCAACTGTTTCAGCCGTGCGCCAAACCAGACCCAAAGAACGTGGATGGGCAGCCATATGGCGTTCACGATGAGCAATTTCCAAGCGGCCTCGGCCAGCGGCGCCTCTGGGAAAATGGCAAAGCCTGAAAACAGGGCGGTGTTCACGGCATAAGCCTTGGGATTGATGGGTTGCAGCAAGACACCGGCGATAACACCGGGCTCGGATTTGGCCGGGATAAAGGCGAGGTTCGAGCCTGCAGTTGCGATGCGCAGCGCCAAGTACAAAAGGTACGCGGTGGACAGCGCAAACAGGATGATGCGCAGAGACGGGCTGGCCAAAACCAGCGCTGCAAGCCCCGATATGACCGCGATAATCACCAGATTATTCCCGATGAACAGCCCTAAAACGTAGCGTAGACCCGACTGCATGCCGTAGGCCGCACCCACGCCCGCAGCGGACAAGACGCCGGGGCCGGGGGTTATGATCAGGAAAAAGACGGCAGCGGCAAAGGTGAGCATGTGCCACTTTTGGCTGATTGGCCTACCGCGTCAACACGTTAGCCCCGGCCACCTGTGAAGGATGACCGGGACTGTGATGGGCTTGGGAAAACGGTTCAGCCCAGCAAGCGGCGCGCGATCACTTGCGCCTGAATTTCTGCCGCACCTTCAAAGATGTTGAGGATGCGGGCATCACACAGCACGCGGGAAATCTTGTACTCCAACGCAAAGCCGTTGCCGCCGTGGATTTGCAGCCCGTTGTCCGCCGCAGCCCACGCCACACGCGCGCCCAAAAGTTTCGCCATGCCAGCCTCGACATCGCAGCGCCGCCCTTCGTCTTTTTCAAAGGCAGAGAAATAGGTGAGTTGGCGCGCCACCATTATTTCGACGGCCATCATCGCCAGTTTGTTGGCGACCCGTGGGAAGTTGATCAGTGATTTGCCGAACTGCTTGCGATCGATTGCATACTGCATCGAAATATCGAGTGCAGATTGCGCAACCCCGATGGCGCGAGCCGCAGTTTGAATGCGCGCGGATTCAAACGTCTCCATCAATTGCTTGAAGCCTTTGCCCTCTTCGCCGCCCAGCAGGTTCTCGCCCTTGACGTGGAAGTTATCAAAGCCAAGCTCGTATTCCTTCATGCCACGATAGCCGAGTACTTCGATTTCGCCGCCCGTCATTCCTTCGGTGGGAAAGGGGTTTTCATCCGTGCCGGGTGTCTTTTCCGCAAGGAACATGGACAGGCCCTTGTAGTCGGTTGTGTTTGGGTCCGTTCGCGCCATGAGCGTCATGACTTGCGTGCGGGTGGCGTGGGTGATCCATGTCTTGTTGCCTGTCACCTTGTAGTCGCCATTGTCGTCCTTGACGGCGCGCGTGCGCAGGCTGCCCAAGTCTGATCCGGTGTTGGGTTCGGTGAACACAGCCGTCGGCAGCGTTTCGGCTGATGCCAACTGCGGCAGCCACTTCTGTTTCTGTTCTTCCGTACCACCCGCGATGATCAGTTCGGCTGCGATTTCAGACCGTGTGCCAAGCGAGCCCACGCCAATATAACCACGGCTCAGTTCTTCTGAGACCACGCACATAGAGGCCTTGGAGAGACCCAGACCGCCGTATTCCTCTGGAATGGTCAGGCCAAACACACCCATTTCTGCCAGCTCGTCGATGATCTCCATGGGGATCAGTTCATCCTTGAGGTGCCAGTCATGGGCGAACGGTTCGACCTTTTCCACCGCGTAGCGCCGGAACTGTTCGCGGATCATTTCCAACTCATCATCAAGGCCAGAGGCACCCACAGTGATCTCGGCACTGCGTTCCTGCATCAGCGCAACAAGGCGCAAGCGCGCGGCTTGGGTATTTCCTGACTGTGTGAGGGTCTGGATTGCAGGCTGCATCATTGCGCGCATGTCATCCTGGCTCAGGCCCATGTCCTGCGGCCGCAGGACTTCCCCCTGATTCATCTGGATGCCGCCGTAGATCTGCCAGAGATACTCGCCAAATGTGATTTGGTGAATGAGCGCCTCGACCTCTCCGAATTTCGAGTCCGACTGCAACGCTTCAGCCCATTTCTGCATCTGGCGCAGGGCTTCGACATAAGTGGCCAGCCACGCAAGACCATGGGCCGCGGTTTGATGTTCTTCAATCAGCTCCGCAGAAACGCGGCCGTTCACGCTGAGTAAGTCGCGAAGATGCGCACGTGCTTGGTCCAGCACGGATTCCACGGGCGCGATGGATGCGCTGGTCAGCGACAGAAGGTCGTCCAGTAAAACGGGCGTTACATTGATCATGTCTTGTCCATCGTGCGCCATGTTTTGTGTCCTCGTGCAAATCTCCGCACGTCCTAGCAATGCTGCAGGTGCAGCGCAACAAATATTCGTTTCTTTATTCTGTTTTGTTCTATTGTTGCGCGTTGCCTTTCCGCGTTGCGGCGCTAGGCTTGCGCCCAATGGTGCGGACCGGAGCCTTATTATGCGCATCGCGCCAAGACTTTGGGCATCTGCCACCAAAATCGGCACGCGACGCGAGAATCACCCAAAGCAGATGCGCAACCGCGAGTCGCGTCCATTCATCGCCACACCAAGCGAAGTCATGTTCATCTGAACGAACATTAATGAAGGGGTGTGCCCACATGTGCCGCCACTCCACCGCTCAACCTCGCGCTGTGCGCGCAGGCCCTTCTGGGCTTTGAGGTTAAGCGGTCAGGCGGGTGGATCCGGGCGATTCGGGTCGCCGCCGGTGCGCGCCACATTGGGCTTACATGCGCGTCCGGCCAAAAGATCCGGGTCGGCTCAGGACGCGCGGCGCGCGACGGTCAAGCCTGAGACATCTTCGATAAACGTAACAATACGCGACTTAATCTTGTCATCTTCGATTGCAGCCAGAGCATTCACGATATCAAGACCTTTGTCGTTACGAGGCATGGTTTCCGCCTCGACGAGACCTTCAAAGAAGTATGCTGTTGGTACATCCAGAATGCGCGACAGTTCAAAAAGACGGCTGGCAGCAATCCGGTTTGAACCGATCTCGTACTTCTGGATTTGTTGGAATGACAGGCTGAGACGCTTGGCCACATCTGTTTGCGACATGCGGCGCAATGTGCGGATCTGCTTTAGTCGTTTGCCAACGTGGACATCTACGGGATGCGACATCTTTACTTACCTCCGGTTGATCTATGATCGAGTGATCAGTGATCTGGAGAGTCGTTTCAATTGACTACATACGCACCACTTCTACACGTCAATGTAGCATTGATGTATTAAATTTTTAACGTTAAGGTATTATTTGTCATACATCCAGGATCCCTACCGTGAACGCTCCCTTGCCTGACATACAAGAGCTTAACCAACCGTTACTTTTTGAAATGCTTCGGTCATTCACGACTTTGGCGCATACGTTAAACCTGTCTCACGCTGTGGATGACCTGAACAGCACGCGCCAGACCGTACGTCGTCATATCGCACAGTTGGAAGAGTTGCGGGGGGAGCGTCTGTTTGAGGTTGTGAACCGGCGTTATGAGTTGACGCCAGCGGGCGAGGCCGCCTTGCCATCGGCGCAGTCATTACTGGGACACGGGCGGTTGTGGCTGCGCGGGCAGATCAAGGACGTGGATGGCCTTATGGGCATGTCCTACGTTGATAAACAGGGCTGGTATTACCACCAACAACAGCAACCCATCAGCATTGCATGGAGCAACCCTTCGGGCCTGTTTCGCGCCGCCATCCAGTCGTGGGGCGAGGCGCAAGGCGCGCTGGAGCATCCACGCATCAATCGTGTACGCCCGTATTCGTTGATCTATCGGGATACCGCCGCCGGATGGATTTGCACCGAGGTCGGGGAAAAGTCGTTTTACTCGCGATGGTGGGGCTGGGCTGCGGCACGTAGTAGCGTCGGGCGGTCCTTGGATCAGTTTCCTTTTGGACCGGAACTGGCGCGCGTGATGGATGTTCCCTTGCGCGAGGTGCAGACGACGCGCGGTATGCGGCTCGATCAGGTGGTCACACGGATTCCGCGACGCCCGGGAGAGCCTGCAGAACACCTTGTCTTTGAGCGCCTATTGCTGGGTTGCCACATGCCGGATGGCAGTTTTGCCCTGATGGTCGTCGTGGACCGCCCGGATACGATTCGGGTTTCAGGTCTTGATCAATCGTCGCTGGAGGAGATGACAGACGAAGTTTTCGTCGTTTTTTCGGAAAATTAACCGTACTTGGGAGTCTGGTAAATAATCAGCTACACTTGTCACACCTTACACGAGAAGGAGTGACTCGGGTGACTTTTCACAACATGCATACCGGTGAACGATTCGTCGCCACCAGCTTACGGCTTTTTGCAGCGCATAACCTCACCCTGCGAGTCGGTTATGACTTTGATCAATACAAAGACCTGCTGCGGTCCGCGCGCCCGGATCACACAATCGGTGCGCCGTTTGATCCTGAAAGACATGACTTTGATGATGCGTCAGCGTTTTGGATCGCTGCGACAGATCCGGACGGCACAGTCATGCACACGCAGGCGCTCAAGCTTATCGATGCCACAGGCAGCACATTGGCCAGTTATCTCAAGGCCAATTTCACTGATTTTCCACCGCCCTCCATTCCGCTTGATCTGAACCAGTCCAATTATCAGGCCGGCCCCGGGGCTCAGCGTATGACGGGGCGTCTGGCCTATCACGGGGAATTCTGGATCAGCGATGACACTGGACGTTACCGCGGCAGCGGGTTGTCTACAGTTCTGGCGCGGTATGGTTTCTGGATGGCGACCCAGCATTGGAACCCGGATCACGTGTTCGCCTTTATCCTGAACGCTGTGCATTACAAAGGGCTGGCCGCGCGCACCGGCTGGATGCACACGGACCCGGCAGCATTGCAGTGGCACCCCGCCGACGGCCGCCCGCCGATCGAAACGGTCATGGCCTATCTGCACCGTGACGACATCGACTATTTGCTGACTTTGCCAATCGCGCGCCCCGAGGCGCCTCAAAAGCGCGCGGCCTGATTGGCGGCCTGACGACTTGTGGCGCCTCAGCCAATGGCTGCGGCGCGCACATCTTCGTCAATGTAGGGCAGATACTGTTCAAAGTTGTTCGAGAACATCTCGACCAGTTTGGCGGCCTGCACATCATAGGCAGCCCCGTCATCCCACGTCCGGCGTGGATCAAGGAGGATGTCGGCAACGCCTGGCACAGAGACAGGCACGTTAAATCCGAAATTGACGTCTTTGCGGAATTCCGTCGCTGCGAGGGTGCCATCCAGTGCCGCTGTCAACAGCGCGCGGGTTGCGCGGATTGGCATACGGCTTCCGGTGCCATAGGCACCACCCGTCCAACCGGTATTCACCAGCCAGCATGTCGCGCCGTGCTTGGCGATCTTTTCCTGCAGCAGCTTACCGTACACCTCGGGGCGGCGCGGCATAAACGGCGCGCCGAAGCAGGTAGAAAATGTCGGCTGTGGTTCAGTGACCCCACGCTCTGTTCCGGCAACCTTGGCCGTAAAGCCGCTGAGGAAGTGGTACATCGCCTGTGCCGGTGTCAGTCGCGCAATGGGCGGCAAAACGCCGAATGCGTCGCATGTCAGCATGATGATGTTCTTGGGATGCCCGCCAAGCGCACTGCTTGATGCGTTCGAGATGTAGTGCAGAGGGTAGGCGCACCGCATGTTGGCCGTCAGGCTGTCATCCTCGAAATCCAGATCCTTGGTGTCGGGATCGTAGACCATGTTTTCAATCACGGTGCCGAATTTCTCGGTCGTGGCGTATATTTCCGGCTCGGCCTCTGCGCTCAGGTTGATCGTCTTGGCATAACAGCCGCCCTCAAAGTTGAACGTACCGCGATCAGACCAGCCATGTTCATCGTCCCCAATCAACGTCCGTCCGGGGTCTGCTGAAAGTGTCGTCTTGCCTGTGCCGGACAAGCCAAAGAACACAGCCGTGTCCACTGGATTGCCGTGCGCGTGGTTGGCCGAGCAGTGCATCGGCATCACGCCCTTGTCGGGCAGCAAGTAGTTCAAAAGCGTAAAGACGGATTTCTTGTTCTCGCCCGCATATTCTGTGCCGCCGATCAGGATCATCTTGCGATCAAAGTTCATCGCGATCACGGTTTCTGACTGGCACCCGTGCTTGGCAGGGTCTGCCTGAAAGGATGGGCAGTTGATGACCGTAAAGTCCGCGATGAAGTCCGCAATATCTTCGCTTTCAGGACGACGCAGCATGTGGCGGATGAACAGCCCGTGCCACGCCAGTTCGGTAATCATGCGCACATTGATGGCATAGGTCGGATCGGCACCACCGATCAGGTCCTGCACGTAGTATTCGCGTCCCTTCATGTGCGCCAGCATATCTTCGTAAAGGGCGTCAAACCCTTCGGGCGACATCTTGGCGTTGTTGTCCCACCAGATGGTGTCGGCAACGCTGGGAGTGTCGACGACGTGTTTGTCTTTGGGTGAGCGGCCCGTAAATTTGCCCGTGGTGACAAGAAAAGTGCCGCCTTTGCCCAATGTGCCTTCTTCGCGGCTGAGGGCGCGCTCAATCAGAGCGGGTTCGATCAAGTTGTAATAGACATCGCCCAGCCCTGTGATCCCTTGATCTTCAACGCGGAACTGCGGGTTTACCCGTCCAAATGTCATATGATGTCTCCCGGTGCCGCCCTCGAATGAAACGGCGTTACTACCTGAACGCGCCAGTTGTGGCGCCAGCGCGCGGGTCATCCGCGCGCGCTGTGCGGTCTTAACACGCGGATTCCACAGGTGAACAGGCAACTTGACCCCAGTTAGCGCCACCATGGGGAACGGTTGCGCAAACAGTGTTTCCAAAAGGTACGACCAAGACACGAAAGTGAGGCAATTTAGCCATTCCTAACCAATTTCTGGCGACACTAGGGGCGCTTTCATCACCTGATTCGCACTTATTGATTGATTCGCAGGCCCAAACCCGGGAATATGCCTGAAAAAATCAACAATAATAAACGAGCAGTATAAGGAAACGGGCAATGTCAAAGATTGCATTGGTGGACGACGACAGGAACATCCTGACGTCGGTATCCATGACGCTTGAGGCCGAAGGGTTCGAAGTAGAAACATATAATGATGGTCAGGCGGCGCTGGATGCGTTCAATAAACGCCTGCCTGACATGGCTGTGCTGGACATCAAGATGCCGCGCATGGATGGCATGGATCTGTTGCAGCGTCTGCGCCAGAAAACAACGATGCCGGTCATTTTTCTAACGTCCAAGGACGATGAGATCGATGAGGTTCTGGGCTTGCGGATGGGCGCGGACGACTATGTGAAAAAGCCGTTTTCGCAGCGTCTTCTGGTTGAACGTATCCGCGCATTGCTGCGCCGCCAGGATGCGGTTGCAACTGACGAAGTAGGCGTGACTGAAGAAACCAAAGTAATGGAGCGTGGCGAGCTCCGGATGGATCCGCTGCGTCACGCTGTTGCGTGGAAAGGCAAGGACGTTTCTCTGACCGTTACGGAGTTCCTGCTGCTTCAAGCACTTGCGCAACGCCCCGGATTTGTCAAATCCCGCGACCAGCTGATGGACGTGGCATATGACGATCAGGTCTATGTGGACGACCGGACAATCGACAGCCACATCAAGCGCTTGCGCAAAAAGATGCGCACGGCGGACAGCGAATTCTCTGCGATTGAGACGCTGTATGGGATCGGTTACCGTTACAACGAAGAGTAGATCGCGCCAGAATGGCGTCATTTCCAAGGGTCCAGACGGGATCCTTGGGCCTAAGGCAGGGGAAATGCCGTGCGAGATATGAGCACTCCACCCACCCGTGACGGAGACGTCGTGTTGGGTGAAGACTGGGTCGCCCCAGAAAGCGTCGCGCCGTCAGAGATGCGTGACAATCGCGAAAGGCGTGGGTTGTTCTCACTGCGCGCGTCGCCACTGACCCGCAAGATCATCACTTTCAATCTGATCGCATTGAATGTTTTGGTTGCGGGCATTCTCTATCTCAATTCAACACGCGACAGCCTCGCCGTGCAGCGCATCGAGGCCCTTGTGTCCCAAGCCGAACTCATCGCGGACGTGATGGAGGCGCAAATTCCTGCAGGCGCACCTGTCAGCCTCGCGACGGGCGACGGTATTGATGTCGCTGAAACGTTGTCGGGTTTGGATGTGCGCGCTGGCCATGACGTGTATGTGTTTGATACTGCTCAAGTTCTGGTCGCCCAAACGCAGGGCACATTGGCGCCTTTGCAACCTGACGCAAGTGCGGGGCAGGACAAGGCGCTGCTGACCGATGGATTGAGTTGGTTGTGGGGACTGATCTCGCGTCCCTTTGCCAACGGCACCGCTGAGGAGACGACGCCTATCGAAGACCAGTTGCGCGGGCTTGTCGGTCCAAGCCTGACAGGCAACACCCGTGTGGGGGACGCGTTTGATGCGACAGGTGGCAAATTGTTTAGCGTTGTCACGCCGATTATGCAGAGCGGCACGTCTGTCGGTGCGGTTGCACTGACCAGCGCGTCAGGTGAGATCGACCAGCTCGTCCGCAGTGAGCGCGAGCGTGTTCTTCAGATGTTTGTGATCGCGACTTTGGTGTCGATTGGTCTTAGTCTCGTTTTGGCCTCGACAATCGCCAACCCTCTGGCGGATCTCGCCGCTGCGGCCGAACTTGGACGCGACAAGAATGCACGCAAAGTGAACCCGGGGCGGATCAGGATTCCCGATTTGACTGCGCGACCTGACGAAATCGGACGTTTGTCAGGTGCTTTGCGCGGGATGATTGCAGCCCTTTACAACCGAATTGACGGAAACGAGCAATTTGCCGCCGACGTTGCTCATGAAATCAAGAACCCACTGGCGTCCTTGCGATCTGCGGTGGGCACGCTGCGCATGGTGAAACGTGATGATCAGCGTGACAAATTGATGGATGTGATCGAACACGATGTGCGCCGTTTGGATCGCTTGGTCAGTGACATTTCCAATGCCTCCCGCCTCGACAGTGAGTTGGTCAAAGAGGAGGAAGAAGCGTTCAACCTTCTCCAGATGCTGGATAATCTCGGCCAGTATCTCGGCGAAGATGCGCGCGGCAAGGGTATCGAATTCATCTCGGATCTGCCCAGTGGGCCCATTGAAGTACAAGGTCTTGAGGCACGGCTGGCGCAGGTGTTCGTCAACTTGATCACCAACGCGATCTCGTTCTGTGAAGACGGTGACGCAATCCGTATCTGGGCGCGCAAGCGCGAAAACAGGGTGCTTGTCGTTGTCGAAGACACTGGCCCGGGCATTCCGGATCAGGCCCTGACCAAAATCTTCAAACGGTTCTACAGTCAGCGCCCCGATGAACACTTTGGCAACAATTCAGGTCTTGGGCTCGCGATTTCGAAACAGATCGTCGAGGCGCATGGCGGTGTCATCTGGGCGGAAAATATCCGTCCAACGGATGCGGATATCACATCTGAACCGCTTGGCGCGCGCTTTGTGGTTGGTCTTCCGGTCTGAGTGCAGGGGCGTTTGTGATGCGCCTTCATGCCAGCGCTGTTGCTATTGAAGACCGTGGTGTCCTTATCCGCGGCGCGTCTGGAAGCGGAAAGTCCACCCTTGCACTGCAGCTCATGGCGATGGGCGCCATTCTTGTTTCGGATGACCAAGTTGATCTAAGCCGCAAAGCGGATCGGATCTGGGCGGATGCGCCGGACGCGATCCGGGGCATGGTCGAGGCGCGGGGCATGGGCTTGCTCAATGCTTACGCCAAACGCGCCGAGATTGTGTGCGTCGTAGATCTAGATCACGCCGAAACCGAGCGTTTGCCGGCCTTTCGCACCACGGACATTCTGGGGTGCATGTTACCGATGTTACAAAAAGTCGAGAGCCCTGCTTGGCCTGCTGCCATCTTGCAATATCTGAAGGGGGACCGACACACCCCCCATGGATGAAACCGTCATGACAGAGCAAAGCAGCACGGCCCGCAGATTGGTACTGATCACCGGCCCCTCTGGCGCGGGCAGGTTCAGCGCGATCCGCGTTCTCGAGGATCTCGGATACGAGGCAATCGACAACCTGCCTTTGCGGCTGGTGGCTGCGGTGTTGGAAGACCCGGGATCAGACAAGCCGCTGGCGTTGGGCATTGACCCGCGCACCCGTGATTTTTCTGTGACGGCGGTCACGGATGCATTGGGGCAAATCGCGGCCGTGCCGGGCCTCGTTCCCGAACTGCTGTACTTGGATTGCCGCACTGACGTCTTGCTCAAGCGGTTTTCGGAAACCCGACGCCGGCACCCGATGGCCGAAGCGGACCGCGTCGAAGCGGGCATTCAGCGGGAAAAGACGTTGCTTGCCCCATTGCAGGCGCGTGCAGACGTGCTGATCGACACGTCGGATCTGAACGTGCATCAGCTGCGCGGCGAAGTGGAACACTGGTTTTCTCCGGACGAGCAGACGCAACTGGGCGTGTCGGTGCAAAGCTTCAGTTACAAGCGCGGCCTTCCGCGATCCGTCGACATGGTCTTTGATTGCCGCTTTCTGAAAAACCCGTTTTGGGACCCGGAACTGCGCGCCCTCAGCGGCATGGATCAGGCCGTCCGGGACCACATTGCAACGGATCCGCGCGCCCCGGAATTTGTTGCTAAAGTGCAGGATATGATCCGTTGGTTGCTGCCTGCCTATCTTGAAGAAGGAAAATCACACCTGTCGGTGGCATTCGGCTGCACAGGAGGGCAACACCGCTCTGTTGCCTTGGCGGAAACTGTAGCAAGAACCCTTGCAGAGGGCGGCTGGCAGGTGTCTATTCGCCATCGCGAACTGGATCGCCGCAAACGCGAAGAGGCATCAGCTTGATCGGGATAGTGATCGTGGCCCATGGTGGGCTGGCTGGCGAATATCTGAACGCCGTTGTGCATGTCGTGGGTAAACAACCCGGCATTCGCGCGATAGCGATCAATGCAGATCACGATCGACCCGCCAAGGAAGCCGAGATTTGTGCGGCCGCAGACGAGGTGGATGTTGGGGATGGTGTGATTGTTGTCACCGATCTGTTTGGCGGTTCACCATCCAATTTGAGCCTTTTGGCGTGCCGCCCGGACAATCGCCGCATCATATATGGTGCCAATTTGCCCATGTTGATCAAATTGGCCAAAAGCCGCCAGCTCAACGTGACAGATGCCGTGCGTGTGGCCCTTGATGCGGGCAAAAAGTATATCGATTCCCAGAATATCAGTGCGGATACCTGAAGATGACTGAAGTCACCTTGGAAATTGTGAACATCAAGGGCCTGCACGCGCGTGCGTCAGCCAAATTGGTTGAAGTTGCCGAAGCGTTTGACGCGCGTGCGACCGTCTCCAAGGATGGCATGTCTGCATCAGGCGATAGTATTATGGGTCTTTTAATGTTGGCAGCGCCGATGGGAAGTTTTATTGACGTTGAAACGTCGGGCCCGGATGCGGATGCTCTGGCTGAGGCGTTGACTGCCCTTGTGGCGGACAAATTCGGGGAAGAGGCCTGACTGCGCAGTTGCTGCTTGTGGGGGCAGGTGGGCCGCATGTTTGATCACAGGATGGACCAGTCTTGGTAGACAGCACGCATAACGCGGGAAACCTGGCAAAGCCCGAGACGGTATCGTTTACCAAATACGATCGCCGCAGCTTGTCCTATGCATCGACGTTTGACGATCCGTGGAAGGCCAGCTTTATCCGTGTGATGGAGGCGCTGACCGGCAAATTGACGGTCCTGCGACTGATCCGGAAGTTCGAGCGCCGGGGTGCTCCGACCGGTCAGGCGTTCTGGCGTGCGGCGCTTGACGTGATGGGCATTGACCTCACAACCCCGCAAAGCCAGTTGGATCGCATCCCCAAAGAGGGCCCCGTCATCGTAGTGGCCAACCACCCGCATGGGATGGTCGATGGGATGATGTTTGCCGACCTGATTGGGCGCGTGCGTCCTGACTATCGGATTTTGACCCGGTCTTTGCTGACCGCCATTGATGAGGTTGCGGGCAGTTACATGATCCCTGTGCCGTTTCCGCATGATCAAGATGCGCAGCGCAAGGGTGTCGAGATGCGGTCAAAAGCGATGAACCATCTCAAAGAAGGTGGCGTCGTCGCCCTGTTCCCTTCTGGCGTGGTGGCCGCGTCAGAGACATGGTGGGGCCCCGCTGTCGAGGGCGAATGGAATGTCTTTACCGCTCAGTTGATCCGTCGCTCCGGAGCGACGGTGGTGCCTATGAAGTTCCCGGGCCAAAACAGCCGCGCATATCAAATCGCGAACAAATTATCGCCAATGTTGCGTCAGGGCCTGTTGCTGCACGAAATCGTGCATTCGCTGAACAAACCACAGGGACCTGTGGTTGGTCATCCACTCGATCCTGAACTGGTTCTGCGCTGGAAGGACGATCCGCGCGGGTTCATGGCGTGGCTGCGCGATCATACCCTCGCCTTGAGCGACTGATGCCGAGACCTTTACCGCGTGGGAACAGGTGTATCGCCACGGTAGTCATAAAAGCCCCGTTCTGACTTGCGGCCAAGCCAACCGGCCTCAACATACTTTGTCAAAAGCGGGCAAGGGCGATATTTTGTGTCCGCCAATCCGTCATGCAATACGTTCATGATGGCTAGACAGGTATCAAGGCCAATGAAATCAGCCAATTCCAGCGGCCCCATAGGGTGGTTGGCGCCAAGCTTCATGGATGAATCGATGGACTGTACTGATCCGACGCCTTCGTACAGCGTGTAGACCGCTTCGTTAATCATGGGCATTAGAATGCGGTTGACGATAAACGCCGGAAAGTCCTCGGCTGTCGCAGCTGTTTTTCCAAGTTTCTCCACCACCGTTTTACACGCAGCAAAGGTCTCGGCATCTGTTGCAATACCACGGATCAATTCGACCAGTTGCATCACCGGCACAGGGTTCATGAAGTGGAACCCCATGAATTTCTCCGGTCGGTCGGTACGGCTGGCCAGCCGTGTGATTGAGATCGAAGAGGTGTTTGACGTCAGGATTGTGTGTGGTTTGAGGTGCGGTACGAGGTCTTCGAAAATTGCCTGCTTGACCGTTTCCCGCTCGGTTGCGGCCTCTATTATCAGGTCTGTATTGCCCAAGTCCGTCAAAGTGGCGGTGGTCGAAATGCGAGCCATGGCATCGGATTTCTCTGCGTTCGAGATTTTTTCGCGGCTGACCTGACGGTCAAGATTGCGCTCGATTGTCGACACTGCATCTTGCAATGCCTCTGACGAAATATCGTTCATCACGACATCGTAGCCCGCAAGCGCCATAACATGTGCGATCCCATTGCCCATCTGGCCTGCGCCCACGATGCCTACGGTTTTGATGTCCATGTCGCGCCCCTTGTTGTCAGCCGTGTCACCATAGGGCCTGCCCGAGGAGGGGGGCAAGAGTTACCACCGCCACGAAAAGGTCATTGTCTGTTAGGAAATGAGAAACGTCTCTGTGACAAATTCTACGTGGGTGAGATTTTGTGAGAGTGTGTAGGTATCATGAGCTTTGATACGATGGGGCCTGGTGGGCTCGACTATCTTCCGTGCCGCTATGGCACGTCAAAAATTCTGTTTAGGGGGCCAAAGCGCGCCATGGACGCTCCGTATGTTGCCTTTTTCGGCGGCACAACAACGTACGGGAAATTTATTCAGACACCGTTCCCGGCAATCATCGAAGACACGTTGCAGATGCCGTGCATCAATTTTGGATGCCTGAACGGTGGTATCGACGTGTACGCAAATGATCCGATTTTGCGTGAAGCGGCTGTCAATGCGGCCGTCACAGTGATTCAAGTGACCAGTCCGCGCAACATGTCCAATCGTTTCTACAAGGTGCATCCGCGTCGCAATGACCGGTTTGTGGAGGCATCGGAATTGCTGCGCGCCATCTACCGCGAGGTGGATTTTGCCGAATTTAACTTTACCAACCACATGCTGAAACGCCTTGAGGTCGTCTCTCCGGATCGGTTCAAGTGCGTGGTCGAGGAATTGCGTGCGGCATGGTCTGCGCGGATGCGTCTGGTGCTAAGTCAGATCCCGGGCAAAACTGTATTGCTTTGGGCCAGCGATCACGCACCGCAACAGGAGTGCGAGAACATCGACGCCGATCCAGCTTTTGTTACCCAAGAAATGATCCGGGCGATTTCGCCCGAAGTGACCGAATTTGTTCAGGTCGTCGCATCAGAGGAAGCAAGTAGTGCCGGGACAGAAGGCATGATTTTTGCCGAGATGGACCAGCCTGCGGCACAGGCGATGTTGGGGCCGATCGTGCACACCGAAATCAAGTCTGCACTGCTGCCTGTTTTGCAGCGTTTGACATAAAAAAGCCCGCTCTGTTCGGAACAGAGCGGGCTTCTTCATTTTCAAAGCAAGGTGATCAGAGCTTTTCGATCATCTCCGGGACAGCATCAAACAGGTCAGCCACCAGCCCATAGTCTGCGACTTGGAAGATCGGTGCTTCTTCGTCCTTGTTGATTGCGACGATGACTTTTGAGTCCTTCATCCCGGCAAGGTGTTGAATCGCGCCGGAAATCCCGACTGCAACGTACAGGTCCGGGGCAACAACTTTGCCCGTTTGACCAACTTGCCAATCGTTTGGTGCGTAACCGGAATCCACAGCAGCACGCGAGGCGCCAACAGCGGCACCCAACTTGTCCGCCAGCTTTTCGATCAGGGCAAAGTCGTCTTCTGAGCCGACACCACGACCACCAGAAACGACCACGCCGGCTGATGTCAGCTCTGGGCGGTCGCTTGCTGCTACCTTGTCTTCGACCCATGACGACAGGGCCGGATCCGCAGCCGCGCCGATGTTTTCAACAGACGCGGAACCGCCTGTGCCTGCTGCATCGAAAGTCGATGTGCGGAAGGTGATGACCTTCTTGCCGTCACCCGATTTTACAGTCTGGATCGCGTTGCCTGCGTAGATTGGGCGCTCGAACGTGTTGGCATCAACCACGGCTGTCGCATCTGAAATCACCATCGCATCCAGCAGCGCCGCAACGCGAGGCATGATGTTTTTGGCGTCAGTCGTCGCGGGTGCCACGATGTGTTCATAGTCACCGGCGAGCGAGACAATCAGATCGGCCACAGGCTCGGCCAGACGTTTGCCATAAAGCGCATCTTCGGCGCACAGCACTTTGGCGACACCATCGATTGTTGCTGCGGTCGCGGCCGCGTCCGAGCACGTCGCGCCCGTTGCCAATACCGTGACGTCGCCCAACACAGTGGAGGCGGCAACGGCCTTGGCCGTCGCATCCATTGCCAACTCGCCGTCATTGATCTCTGCAAGTAGGAGTACAGCCATTACACAGCCCCCGCTTCTTTGAGTTTCTCGACCAGCTCTTCGACAGAGCCTACTTTGATACCTGCGGCGCGCGCCTCTGGCTCAGTCGTTTTCACGATTTCCAGACGGGGTGCTGCATCAACGCCGTAATCAGCAGCTGTCTTTTCATCCAGCGGCTTTTTCTTGGCTTTCATGATGTTGGGCAGCGACGCATAGCGTGGCTCGTTCAGGCGGAGGTCAACCGAGATAACGGTTGGCATGGTGACTTCGATGGTTTGCAAACCACCATCCACTTCCCGTGTGACCTTGGCTTTATCGCCAGCAATTTCAACTTCGGATGCGAATGTCGCCTGGCTCCACCCCATCAATGCGGAAAGCATCTGGCCAGTGGCGTTCATGTCGTTGTCGATCGCTTGCTTGCCACACAGCACGAGTCCGGGTGCTTCTTCCTCAACCACTTTGGCGAGAATTTTGGCGACGGTCAGCGGCTCAATGTCGTTGTGCACGTCATCTGTGGCAATCACGAGGATGGCGCGGTCTGCACCCATTGCAAGCGCGGTGCGCAGTGTTTCCTGCGCCTGTTTGACACCGATGGAGACAGCGACAACTTCGTCCGCCTGACCAGCCTCTTTCAGGCGGATGGCCTGTTCGACGGCAATTTCGTCAAACGGGTTCATCGACATTTTCACGTTGGCGAGATCCACACCCGATCCGTCCGCTTTGACGCGTACTTTCACGTTGTAGTCGATCACGCGTTTGACAGGTACAAGCACCTTCATGAGCGTTCCTCTCTTCAAAAATCCGACTCACTGCCCGAAGGCAATGGGTTTTAGCATCTAGTTGGGTTTACCTAAGCACCCTTGAGGTAAACAGGCCAAAATCGTCACGTTATTGCGTCGCGACGCCGCGTTCAGCCTTTCAAACGAAAGAATGTTTCCCAAGGGGCGCATTTTCAGCCGCGAAGATCAGGTAATCTCTGTGTCTGGTCAAGCCGGTCCGGGTGTACATGTTCGTGCCGACCGTCTCAGTTGCGGTTTGCGCCGGGCACCCAAAGCACATCGTCCTTGCCGCCATTGTTTGCAGTCCGCGCCGCAACAAAGAACCAATCGCTCAGACGGTTGAGATATTTGACCGCAGCGGCGTTGACGGCTTCCATTGTCGCCAATTCCACTGACAGCCGTTCAGCCCTGCGCGCGACCGTCCGGCAGACATGCATATGTGCGGACAGACGCGATCCACCGGGCAAGATGAAACTGCGCAGCGGTTCCAGATCAGCGTTTATCGCGTCGATTTCCGACTCGAGCCGCAAGACTTGCGCATCCGTCATCCGCAACGGGGTGTATTCCGCCTCTGAGTCTTTTTCCATGTCGGGGCGGCACAGATCAGCGCCCAGATCGAACAGATCATTTTGAATGCGGCTGAGGGCCGCGCTGACGTCATCAGGTGCGTCCAGCCGCGCAACGCCGACAAAGGCGTTCAACTCGTCAACGGTGCCATAGGCTGTCACCCGCATGGCGTGTTTGGCGACGCGCGCACCATTGCCCAAAGCCGTTTCACCGGCATCTCCGGTCTTTGTGTAAATTTTGTTCAGGACCACCATTGCCCTATCCCCCGTTTCGTTTGAGCGCCACATAGGCGAGGATCAGCAACACCGCGAGGAACTGCGCGCCAATGCGATATTGCATCAGCCGATTTGAATTCTTCTGCGCCCAGCCAGAGCCCTTTGCAAAGCCACCAAGGCCCAGCATCAGCACAACCACCACCGCAAGGACGGCCAGAATGATCAGAATAAACAGCGGGTCAGACGCCATGTCCCTCGTCCTTATTGTTTTGTTGAGGTGTATGTAGAGGTGCTTGGCGCAAAAGCGAACCGGACATCGCGTCTCAGTCAGCCCGATCCACGAGAGACAACCCAATCGAGCGCGCGCGTAGGCAGGATACGTCGCAGAAATCCTGATATATAGGTTGGAGTCGTCACGTAGTATCGTGCCCGTGGTCGCGCAGATTCCAGCGCGTGCGCCAGCTTTTTCACGACCGCTTCTGGCGGCAATTCGAATGTATCAGGGCCAGTATCCCGATAGAGACGTTCGAGGAGATAGTCCTTGTATTGCGCCGCACGCGGGGACGCCTTCCAGTCAATCCACTTTTCAAAGTGCGGAATGGACTTCTGGCGGATCATGCTTGTGATTGGTCCGGGTTCTATCAGGATGACATCAATTGGCGTGCCCCGCATTTCGACGCGCAACGTGTCAGTAAGTCCTTCAAGCGCGAATTTCGTTGCGTTGTAAGAGCCGCGCCACGGCAAAACGACAAGCCCGAGAACCGAAGAACACTGTACGATACGACCATGCCCCTGAGCACGCATGACTGGCAGGACCTGCCGCGTGAGTTCGTGTACACCGAAAAAATTGGTTTCGAAGTTTGCGCGCAAGGCGTCGGTCGGCAGATCTTCCACAGCGCCGGGAATACCGTGGGCCCCATTGTTAAAAACAGCATCCAGTGTTCCACCCGTCTTGGCCAGCACAACGGCCAGCCCGCTGGTGATGGAAGGTGTGTCTGTATAGTCGATCAGGGGGCTATCAAACCCTTCGTCCATCAGTGTCGCGCAGTCTTCTGCTTTGCGACATGATGCGAACACGCGCCACCCACGGGCCCGCATACCATGTGCTGCAGCGTAGCCGATCCCGGAAGAGCAGCCTGTAATGAGAAGTGTCTTTTGCACCATGCGTGTTCCCCGTGCGTTGCCCAAAGCGTCATCGAAAACGGCACTACCGGCGTTTACTGGACGGGTATGGATCGGGCATGGACGGAGATGCAATCAGGTTGCGGGGCTTTGCAGGCGTTAGCCTTCGCTGAGCAGGAAATCCGCCATCCAACCGACGGTGCCACCGGCCACAGGGCGCAGCTTGACCCAGCCATTGCCCGGATCCTGCAGGATTTCGACATCATCCCCCCGCACCAGACGACCCACGACGGAGTAATCAGTGCCGGGCCCGCCGCGCATGTTCACACGGTTGCCGGTCACACGGCGCACTTCTGCGCCGGTGGATGCAACCTCATCGGCGGATGCGTTGAAGTCGACGGGTGTAATCACGGGCCGGTCAACCAACAGGCTGGGCAGGATGATCGTTGGCTCTTCTTCGCTGACCGCTACGTCCTCTTCGGCGATCACGGCCGACGTTTGAACAACGCGTTCGGTTTTGAGGTTGGACTTGGGGCGCAGAACATCATTCACCGACGTCAGGTTCAGCGTGACACGGGTGACGTTTTCATCAACTGGCGGAAGGGCGGGGGCCACGTTGCCTGCAACGACGTTATCGATTTTGTCTTGCTCAACAACTGGAGGCTGCTCGACGCGCGCCATCCGCGTGGCTTCGGCGTCGAAATCAGCGCCGCCGCTCATTTCATAGAACGCAACAGCCAGAAAGCCGAATGTTGTGACAATAAGAATAAACCGCGTCATCGCGCGCACCCCCAACTTAACTCAAGTGTCGCTTGCAGCAATGCGACACATATTTGTTACCAGAGCCGACGATTCCCGGCACTGGAAAAAAGCCTAGATTTTTCCCCCTTGGGAAATTGTTGTTCCAAAGCAACGATACAACGCCCGATGCGTGAATTGGTTGCATGCAAGTGCAAGATGTCCGCTTGTCCCTCAAACGCGGCTTGGCTACACAGCATTTATGTCTGATCCGGTCGACGCCCCCAAGATGGACCTATCTGAACCGCTGCGCCGTGCTTTGGGTGAGCGGTACCTGACCTATGCGTTGTCCACAATTATGCACCGCGCACTGCCGGATGCGCGCGACGGCCTCAAGCCCGTGCACCGCCGCATTATCTATGCGATGCACCGCCTGCGGTTGAATGCGACGGGCAAGTTCTTGAAATCCGCGAAGATCAGTGGCGACACGATGGGGGATTTCCACCCCCATGGCGACGCAGCCATCTACGATGCGATGGCGCGTCTCGCACAGGATTTCAACGTGCGCTACCCGCTGGTCGACGGGCAGGGGAACTTTGGCAACATCGACGGCGACAACCCGGCCGCCTCGCGTTACACCGAAGCCCGCATGACCGTCGTGGCTGAAGCCATGCTTGAAGGCCTCGACGAGAATGCTGTCGATTTCCGGGACAATTATGATGGACGTCTGGAAGAACCTGCTGTTCTACCGGCTCAGTTCCCGAACCTGTTGGCCAATGGGTCCAGCGGTATTGCCGTGGGCATGGCGACCAATATCCCGCCTCACAATATTGTCGAATTGTGCGATGCCTGTCTGCATCTGATCAAGACACCGGATGCGCGCGACGACACGTTGCTGAACTTTGTGCCCGGCCCAGATTTTCCGACGGGTGGCATCATCGTCGAACCGGCAGATCAGATCGCGCAAGCCTACCGTACAGGTAAGGGCGGATTCCGCCTGCGCTGTCGATATGAGGTCGAAGATCTGGGGCGTGGCCAGTGGCAGATTGTCGTCACCGAGATCCCCTATCAAGTTCAGAAGTCCAAGCTGATCGAGAAATTGGCGGAAGTCATCCAGACCAAGAAGGTTCCGATCCTTGGCGATGTCCGCGACGAGTCTGCTGACGATATCCGACTGGTGCTGGAGCCGCGTTCCAAGAACGTAGACCCGGATGTGCTGATGGGGATGCTGTATCGCAACTCTGATCTTGAGGTGCGGTTCAGCCTTAACATGAACGTGCTGATTGATGGGGTCACACCCAAGGTCTGCTCGATGAAGGAAGTGTTGCGTGCCTTCCTTGAGTTCCGGCGTGAGGTGCTGACCCGGCGCTCGACCCATCGAATGGAAAAGATCGACCATCGCCTTGAGGTGCTGGAAGGCCTGATTGTTGCGTTCTTGAACCTTGACCGCGTGATCGACATCATCCGCTATGATGACGATCCCAAGCCTGCATTGATGCGCGAGAATTGGTCTATCGACCATCCGCGTGCGATGACCGAGGCTGACTATGTTCCGCCTGCGCCGGGCGAAGGCGAATTGAGCGACGTTCAGGCCGAAGCGATCCTGAACATGCGCCTGCGCAGCTTGCGGCGTCTTGAAGAAATGGAATTGCTGCGCGAACAGGCCGCCTTGATGGAGGAGCGCGCTGGCCTCGAGGATCTGTTGGAGAACGAGGAACTGCAATGGAAGGCCATTGCGGATCAAATGCGCGAAGCAAAGAAGAAATTCGGCAAGGACTATGAAGGTGGGGCTCGCCGCACGACATTTGCAGAAGCCGGTGAGGTCGAGGATGTCCCGCTTGAGGCGATGATCGACCGCGAACCGATTACCGTCGTATGCAGTCAGATGGGCTGGATCCGGGCCATGACGGGTCATATCGATCTTGCGCGGGAGCTGAAGTTCAAGGATGGCGATGGTCCGCGCTTTACCTTCCATGCAGAGACAACGGATCGGTTGTTGGTCGTCGGATCCAACGGGCGTTTTTACACCTTGTCAGCCTCGAACCTGCCGGGTGGGCGTGGCATGGGCGAACCTGTGCGTTTGATGGTCGATTTGCCCAACGAGGTGCAGATCCACACCATCCTGATCCACAAACCGGGCCGCAAGCTGTTGGTGGCGTCCAGCGCGGGGGACGGATTTATTGTGCCCGAAGACGAGGTGATCGCCCAAACCCGGACTGGCAAGCAGGTTTTGAATGTGCGCGGTGACGTTCAGGTGGCCACATGCAAACCGGTGGTCGGGGACAGTGTTGCCGTTGTTGGTGAAAACCGCAAAGTGCTGGTTTTTGGTCTTGATGAGTTGCCCGAGATGGGGCGCGGCAAGGGTGTACGCCTGCAGAAATACAAGGATGGTGGTCTGAGCGACGCGACCACCTTCACGCTTGAGGAAGGCCTGAGCTGGCTTGATCCGGCCGGACGCACCCGCACTGAAACCGATCTGGCCGAATGGCGTGGCAAACGTGCCGGTGCCGGGCGTATGGCGCCCCGCGGATTTCCCCGCGACAACCGCTTTAACTGACGGTACAGTTCCTGAAAGAGCTAATGACCACCCGGAAAACCCGGGGGCAGTGACAGGATTGTATTTTTATGAGTGGGCGCATTGAGGGCCAATATTTTGGCAAAACGGAACCGCTGCTGTGGCTATATGTCAAAACGGCCCTGTTGACGCTTGTCACCCTCGGGATTTACCGGTTCTGGGCCAAAACGCGGATCCGCAAATACGTCTGGTCCGCGACATCAGGCGAAAACGACGGCTTTGAATATACCGGAACAGGACTGGAAAAGTTTCTGGGGTTCCTTGTCGCGCTTGTCATTTTGGCTGTGTATCTGGGGCTGTTCCAACTGCTTTTGACGTTTCTTGGCCTGGCGATCCTCCCACAGGATGACAGTCCAACCGCGATGATTGCACAAAGCGTTGCGATCAATCTGAACTTTCTGGCTGTGATGCCGCTGCTGTTGTTCGCGCAGTATCGTGCGCGTCGTTACAAAATGGCGCGGACACGGTGGCGCGGGCTGCGTTTTGGTATGGAAAACGGTGCGTGGGGCTATGTTGGGCGCGCGCTGTGGTACACATTCCTGTCGTCCATCACTTTGGGTATTCTAGCCCCTCTGGCCACATTTCGCCTTGAGAAATACATGGTGGACCGCAGCTGGTACGGAGATGCGCAATTTGAACTGCTGGGCCGCTGGCAGGCGCTTTATCCCGGAATGAAGCATGTCTTTATCGGCATGGGATTGCTTGTAGGGGCCACGGCCATGGTGTCTGCCGGTATCTATTGGAACGTAATTGGGGCAATCGTGTTTGGCGGTCTGTTCGTCGTGGTTGCCTATGTCTGGATCATTGTCGGAACCATCATTTTTCGGGTGTATTCGTTTAACTATCTGACCAGAAATGCCGTTTTGGACGAGGAAGTTGTGTTTGAAGCGCATCTTGATCCCACCCACGTGGTGATGAAGGTGCTCATCGGATTTGCAGCGGCCACAATTGCGCCCGGGATTATTCTGGGCATCCTTGGTGCCATTGTCGGTGCCGTCTTTTTTGCTGTGTCGATGGGGGGGCCTTCCCTGGACACGGGTGGCGCAATCGAAGGGTTGGCGATTGGCGGCACCGTGCTGTTTGCCTTGGGCTATGTCTCTGCCCTGCTGCTTGTCGGCGCAATATGGATGGTCATGGTGACCCAACCCATCGTGGCCCATGCTGTGACCAACATCACGGTCCACAACTCGGACCATTTGGAATTGATCCGCCAGCGTTCGGCCGACAAAGGCGCGGATGCCGAAGGGTTCGCAGATGCGCTGGACATCGGAGGGGCGTTGTGAGCGCCAGTTTCGGACGCTTTTTTGACGGCGAATCCGGGCTGGGCCTGACAGTCGAGCTGCATGTGGACATCGCTGCCGAGACGCTGCGCTTGACGCACGAAGACCTGCCCATGGGCTCGCAATACTGGCCACTCTGGGCGATCCGGGCCCTTAGCGATCAGGCCCGTGACGATCAGTTGGTGTTGAGCCTCAAGGCGGATGCGTCGCTGGACAGTGCGCTGATCAAGACGGCCCGCCTGACTGTGGATGATGCAGATATGGTGGCGACGCTGCGGCGTCTGTGCACGGATCTAACCAAAAAGGACATCGCGCACGGCACCTTGCGCAAGGTGGTCACCCGTTCGGGTCTTGCTGCGGGCGCCATTGCCCTGATGATCTTTGTGATCCTTCCGGCGATGGCGGGCACCTTTGCCACCCTGATCCCGATTGAGCGCGAGATTGCCTGGGGTCGGGCGATTATGGGCCAGATGGAGCGGAGCTTGGGCGGGCGCGGCGCGGACCTCGTGTGCCGCAACCCCAAGGGCCTGAAGGCGCTCGAAACGATGACCACGCGTCTGACAGAGCGCGCAGACATTCGGTACGACCTTGATATTTCGGTTTTTGATCATCGCATGGTCAATGCATTTGCCGCTCCGGGTGGGCAGATCGTTTTGATGCGCGGCTTGATTGAAAAAGCGAAGGGCCCCGGCGAAGTGGCCGCTGTTCTGGGCCATGAGATTGGCCATGTCGAGGCACGTGACGTGACCCGCAACGCGCTGCGCACCGCCGGATCTGCTGGATTGTTGTCGATGGTGCTGGGTGACTTTTCCGGGGGTTCCGCGGCCGTCGTCGTCGCAAACTACACCTTGAACGCGTCCTATACGCGTGAAGCTGAAACCGAGGCCGACTTGTTCGCTCTCAAACTGTTGGCCGGGTCCAGTACGAATGCCGAAGGTATGGCGGATTTCTTCGACAGTCTGAGCAAGCTGGAGCGTTTAGGTCCGTCCTTGCCAACCTATCTGGCCAGCCACCCCGAAACCACAACGCGCGCGGAAGCCGCGCGGGCGTTTGCCCGGACCCAAGGGTATACAACCCCCATCCTGTCCCAACGTGAATGGAAGGATTTGCGCAGTATCTGCGACTAAAGCGGCGTCACGGTCAGCCAAACACCGCCCTGTGGGCGCAGCGTCAGGATCATGACAGGGTCCGGCGCGTGGCCCGGCACCGCTTCAAACCGGAACCGCGCCAGCAGCGTAGCAAGAATAATCACCGCCTCTTGCAGGGCAAAGGACGCACCGATGCAGATACGCGGCCCGTCGCCGAAAGGCAGGTAGGCATAGCGTTTGATCTCTTTTCGGTTGGCAAAACGGTCGGGGTCGAACGTGTCAGGCGCATCCCACAGCAAGTGTGAACGATGCAGGGCATAGATCGGTATGATGCACGTATCGCCCTTGCGAATATCCTGCCCGCATAGCTCATCATCAGCCATTGCCGTGCGCGACACCATTCCTGCGGGTGGATAAAGCCGCAGCGCCTCATCAATAATCGAGCGGATGTAGGGCAATGCTGCGACGTCGTCTCCGGTAGCAGCCCGGCCCTGCAGAACTCCTTGCGCTTCTTCCCGAGCGCGGTCCTGCACTTTTGGATCAAATGCCACGAGGTAAAGCGACCACGCCAGCGACAAGGCGGTTGTTTCGTGCCCCGCCACGATGAACGTCAGAAGGTTGTCGCGCAGTTCGGCCGTGGTCATCTTGCGGTCTGTTTCGGGGTCAGATCCGGCCAAGAGCAAGTCCAGCAGATCCGGGATTTTTGAAGGCCCTTGCGCCGCTCGGGCTTCGATCCCTCTGTCAGCCATTGCCTTGGCGTGACGCATCGCCTTGCCCGATACCATCCGGCCGGGCCGCGGCACCCAATCAGGTGCACCAAGAATGTCCAGCAGAGACACTTTGCCTGCGTCAGAAATGTAATCTTCGATCGCTGAGTGTACGGCGGCACGATCAAATGTCCCGTCTCCAGAGAACGTCACCTCTCCGATCACATCAAAGGTTGTCGCTACCATTTCATCCAGTAGATTTACGGCGTGCCCCGTGCTGTTTGCCAACCGCGCCGCACAACGTTCTGCAGCCCGTGTCATTACGGGCGCGAGTGTCAACATGTTGCGATGCGTGAAGACAGGCGCAGCTGTGCGCCGCTGCCAGCGCCAATGGGACCCTTCCGCGATAAACAGCGACTCGCCGATCGCTGGACGCAACAGGTTCTTTGTCACAATGGACTTTGGGTAGTTGTCCAACCGCTCCAGCATCATGGTGCGGATCGCGTCTGGGTCCATGATCATGTGCCAGCGCTTGCCCGTGTTCCCGGACACAATCGGCATTCGCGTGGCCACTTCGGGGATGACGGCAAGGACGTTGCTGCGCACAGCCGAAAGGCTTTTCCAGATACCGAGTTCTTGCGTTGCCAGTGGTACCCGCACGGGCAGATGAGGCGAAGGGGCTGTGTCTGGCATCGCACACTCCTGTATCGTTATTGACATATAAGGCGCGGCCAAGTGCGTGGCAATTGCGCGGCGGGTGTCGCTGCGCTATCTGGGTCGCTGTGAATTGTGTGGGGAGATGGCCAGGTGATGATGCGGTCTATAGCAGCTTTTTTAATGCTGGTGATGGTGGCAGCCTGTGCAGGCAATGCCGATTTGGATCAGGCCCCGGTCCCTTTGGGTGACTTCAACCTCGTGCACAATATCGTTGTCGCGCCCAAGGCGCAGCGCGGACCCCTGAGCCGCGAAGCGACGGATGAGCAGCTGATCGAAAGTGTAAAATCCGCGCTGGCAGAACGCTTTGATCGCTACGAGGGTGACAAACGGTATCACTTCGGGGTTTCTGTCGAAGGCTACGTGCTTGCGGTTCCGGGTATCCCACTTGTGGTGTCCCCCAAATCCGCTCTGATCCTAAATGTGACTGTGTGGGACGATGCGGCAGGCAAAAAGCTGAACGAAGAACCCAAGCAGATCACAGTTCTGGAGACATTTGGCACCGGTACTTTGATCGGGTCCGGCTACACCTTGTCCGCAGAAGAACAACTGCTCCAGCTCAGTCAGAACGCGGCCAAATCGATCGAACGCTATCTGGTGCGACAGCACAAGGAAAAGGGCTGGTTCATGCCTGATGAGGTCGCAGACAGCGTAGCGCTCCCCGACGCAAGCGCTGGGTAGGTCCACAAATTCCATATCTCTAAAAGGTCTCTGCTATGCCACGTGCCATCCGCTCATTGATCTTGATGTCCTTGTTCTTCGTTCTGTCAGCTTGCGCGCAGCCCGTACTGGTGAGCGAAGCGCAGTCGCGTGCACTTGTTGTTGGCACAATCGACATTGACATGAGCCGCTTTCAGGGTGTCACGGGACGTGAATTCAAGCTCTCTCCCGCGCAGGTCGAGGCGGATGTACGCAAGGCACTACGTGCCGTTCTCGCACGTCCGGGCAATGCCAATGCCGATATAAAGCTGGTGCTTGATCGCGTGCGCCTTGTCTCTCCGGGTCAGGCTTTTGCCGTGGGCGGGCAGAGCTCGATCACCGGAACCCTGAGCGTCGTAGGCAGAGCCAACAACACCGCAATTGTTCCGCCAACCGAAGTATCCGGGATCTCCGAGCAGGTCCGGCTTGGCGGGGTCATTGGTGCTGTCACATCACCGACTGCCGACAAGGACTACCAGCAAACCTTGCGTGGCTTTGCGGCCTCGGTTCACAAACAGCTCTACGGAGTGATGCCGGGCGCTGACGGCGCTTGATTTTCTTGCCCAATCGCAATACATGCCCCGCGAAGTGAAGCGGGGCCGCGCTGGCCCATGAGCAAAAAAGGGCGTCTGACAAGATGGCAAAGGAAAAGTTTGAGCGTAACAAGCCGCACGTTAACATTGGCACGATTGGGCATGTTGACCACGGCAAGAC